>NZ_JADCLL010000003.1 GCF_015070375.1 Nocardioides kribbensis
GTCGTGGCGGCAGCCGCAGCGGGGCCCGTGGGGCCGCGCGCGGTGGCACCGGCGCCGGGGGCCGCGGCGCCGGTGGCCGTGGCGCGGCCGGGGCCGGCGGCGGCGCCGGGCGCGGCAGCAAGGACAAGAAGAAGGGCGCCACCGGTGAGGACTTCTGGGACGACGGCCAGGACTGGATCGACGACGAGGACTCCGGCACCACGGTGCTGAGGTAGCCGCCACCCGGTCGACGCGCGTGGGGACGACCGTCGGCCGTCAGGGTGCTGCGGTCAGCACTCCTGCTCGACCTGCGCCAGCGCCTCGTTGCGCTCGGCGCGGGCCTCGTTGCGCAGCGCACGGGTGCGCTCGATACGGGTCTTGTTGCCCGACTCCTTGGCCCGGGCGAAGCGCGCCTTGGCCTCCCTCAGGTCGGCCTTGGCCTCGGCGAGGGTGGCGGTGGCCTCCTCGCAGGCGAGGTCGCGCTGGGTGAAGGAGCGCGTCACCGCGGTGCCGGTGTTGCCGGACTCGTCGGTGGCGCGCACGGCGAAGGTGTGGGCGCCGGGCTCGGTGGTCAGCGTGACCGGGCTGGTGCAGGCGGCGAAGGCCGCACCGTCGACCGAGCACTCGTAGCCGGCGACGTCGTCGTCGGCCGAGGTGAACGTGAAGGTCGGCGCCGACTCGACGCTGGCGCCGTCGGTGGGACCAGACGAGATGGTCACGACGGGAGCGGTGGTGTCGGCGGGCTCGTCCGGCACGGCGTCGAGCACGAACGTGCGACGCACCGACTGCCCCTGCAGGCCCGACTCGGCGCGGGCGCGGAAGTCGACGGTGTGGGGGCCGTCCTCGAGCTCGCTGATGTCGACGGTGTAGGGGCTCGTGCAGTCGACCCATGCGCCCTCGTCGACCCGGCACTCCTTGGTGGTGGAGCCCTGCTCGGGCACGTAGAAGGTGTAGGTCGGCGCCGAGGTCACCGTGGCCCCGTCGGCGGGTCCGCCGTCGACGACCACGGTCGGGGCGTCCGTCATGTCCGTACCGAACGTGAGTGAGGCGCTGCTCAAGGTGCCAGTGTCCAAGCCGGCCTCGTCAGCGACACGGATGGTCCACTGACCATCAGGGTCGACTCCCGCGAATGCCTGCGCCAGGTCCACGACTCCTCGGGAATTGGAGGCACGGTACTGCCCACCGGGGATTTCGTAGGACGACGTGGTCGGCGCCGAGAGGAAGGAGTCTGCACCGGAGTCGCTGAAGGTGTAGGTCCCGTTCAACCCGCGGCATGTGCGGTTCTCATCGGCGAGGACAGCCGTCGTGCCGTCGGGCGCAATGAGGCTGATGACCAGGTCGGCGACACAGCTGTGGTTGAGGGTGATCTGAGCAGTGATCGCCGAGCTCGTGGCAGACGAGACCGGTATGCCTGCATTGCTTGTCGTGTAGTCGCCGATGAAGGCCGGCACCCCGGACGTGGCCGGGAAGGAGGTCGGGGCGGCGGAGGCCGGGGCCGCGGCGCTGACGGCGAGCCCGCCGGCAGCGAGCAGCAGGGTCGAGGCGAGGGCGGCGGCACGGCGGACGGTGCGGCGGCCACCCCCTGTCGGTGCGGTGGTGAGGTTCATGGATCGTCCGTTTCGGGTTCTGGTCAGACCCCAGAGAGCTGACGCGTGGATGCGGGACCATCGTCGGTCGTCGCGATCGCCCGCGAAGAGTTTTTGCTTTCTTTCACTCAGGTCGCAATGACCATTGCCACCCGTGCAGACGGAAGCTCGGGCGGAGTCCCCCTGGCCCTCTCGGCACCGGAGGCATGGCCCGTTCGGGCTAGTACCCCGATCGATCGGGTGGCGGACGGCAGGAGGGCCCCCGGTCGTCCGACCGGGGGCCCTCCTCAGCGCCGTGACGCGGGGCTCAGCTTCCTTCGCAGGCGTTGGTGCCGGCGGTGCCGGAGAACGCCGGGAGGCGCTCGCCGCCGCTGGCCACCAGGGAGAGCTCCGCGGCGCCGACGGATCCGGTCGCCTCGGCCAGGCGGGTCAGCGCCGTGACCATCGTGGACTCGGCGACGTCGACGACCTGGTTGGCCGTGCCGGAGCCGCTGCACACCAGGTAGCGGTTGTAGGAGGCCGTCCAGTCGACCAGGCGGTCACCGGCGACGCGGCCCTGGTCGTTCTGGTCGGCCTGCAGGGCGTCGTGCCCCTGGCCGCCGTAGATCAGGTCGGAGCCGTTGACGGTGATGCGTCGTCCGTCGGTGTCGACCGACGGCGCCACGGCCATCCACAGCGCCGGGACGCCGATCCACTTCTTGGTGTCGAGCAGGTCGTCACCGGCACCACCGAAGATCCGGTCGTGGTCGGCGCCGCCCCAGACGACGTCGTTGCCGTCGCCGGCGAAGGTGACGTCGTCGCCGTCGCCGCTGTTGACGAGGTCGTCGCCCGCCCCGGCGTGCAGCGAGTCGAGGCCCGTACCGCCGAGCAGGAGGTCGGCGCCGCCGACCGTGGGCTCGGTCTGGGTGACCACCCGCACCAGCGAGTCGTTGGGTCGCACCGTCTCGGTGAGGAAGCCGGTCTGGTTGCGGATGACCTCGTTGGTGCGGCCCAGCGTCGCCGCCGCCGTCGGGACGTCGACGCCCTGGTCGCCCAGGAGCGCGTCGTCACCGTCGCCGCCGTCGAGCACGTCACCGGAGACGGCCTGCCCGGCGTAGGACGACTGCGGCCGGCTGGTGCCGGTGGCGTCGAACTGGCCGTAGAGGTCGTCGTCGCCCTGACCGCCGATCAACGTGTCGCTGCCCGCCCAGATGCCGGGGCCGGAGTCGGCCATGGCCACCTGGCGCACCACGCGCGGGCCCGAGGGACCGCCGGCGAGGAGCTGGTTGGGCCCGCCGCGGGTGATGCGGCCGTTGTCGCCGAGCACGACGTCGGTGTCGGCTCCACCGTCGATGGAGTCGTTGCCGTCGACCAGACCCGTCGCCGAGCTGTCGGACGTGGCGCGCACGACGCTGAGCAGCCGGTCGTCGGTGCCGTTGCCGCTGATGACGACCCCGGTGTTGGAGGAGCCGCCGCCCAGGAGGTCGTCCTGACCGGTGCCGCCGAGCAGCGTGTCGTCGTCGGCTCCGCCCTCGGCGTAGTCGTCGCCGGTGCCGGTGTCGACGCGGTCCTTGCCGCCCTGCCCGAAGGCGAGGTCGCGGCCGTCGCCCCCGACGAGGGTGTCGGCACCGCCCGTGCCGGCCGCGGCGCGCGCCGTGGCGCGGTCGAGGTCGAAGAGCGCGATGTCGCGTCGGGTCGTGCCGTCGGCACGCAGGCCGTCCTGACGGACCAGGCGGGCGTTGTCGCCGGCCAGCACGTCGTCGCCGGTGCCGCCGTCGAGGGCGTCGGCCCCGTCGAGCTGACCGGTGCCGGTGCGGGTCGCCCCGATGACGCCGTCGGCCGAGGAGCTGCCGCCGGTGAGGGCGTCGTCGCCCGCCTCGCCGAAGAGCCGGTCGGAGCCGGCGTCACCCTCGAGGCCGTCGTAACCGTCGCCGCCGCGCAGCTCGTCGTCGCCGCCCTGGCCGAAGACCAGGTCGTCGCCGACGCCGCCGCCGAGGCGGTCGGGGCCGTAGGTGGAGACCGGTGCGGTGCCGCCGGTGGCGGGCTGGTTGAGCAGGGTGACCTTGGCCGGGTCGGCCGTGGTGCCCGCACCCGTGACGGTGCCGTTGTCGCCGAGGACGAGGTCGTTGCCGTCACCGCCGTCGACGGTGTCGGTGGAGACCCCGTCGTAGGAGCCGGCCACCCACGAGCCACCGATGAGGTGGTCGTCGCCGGCCTCGCCGAAGAGCGTGTCAGCACCGGCTGCGCCCTCGACGGCGTCGACGCCGTCGCCGCCGTAGACGGTGTCGTTGCCGCCCTGGCCGAGCAGCAGGTCGTCCTGACCGTTGCCGTAGAGCGTGTCGGAGCCCGAGACGGCCGCGGCCGGGGCTTGGGTCGTCGCGGTGTCGTAGAGCGTGATGCCCACCGTCGGACGGATCCGCGCCCACCAGGTGCGCGCGGCCGCGGTGTTCTGCGACGGCGGCACGAGCTTGGCGTTGTCGCCGGCCAGGATGTCCTGGCCGTCGATCTCGTCCACGCCCTCGTCGCCGACGAGGGTGTCGGCGCCGTCGGCCTGACCCGCACCGGAGCGGTTGAGCGTCAGCGGTCCCGAGGTCGAGGACCCACCGACGAGGAGGTCGGCACCGTCGTCGCCCTGCACGAGGTCGGCGCCGTTGCCGCCCTCCACGTTGTCGTCGTCGGGCCCACCGAAGACCTGGTCGTCGCCGGCCTGGCCGAAGACCCAGTCGGAGGCGTAGCCGCCGTAGAGCTTGTCGTTGTCACCCGAGGCCGGGGTGGCCAGGAGGGTGGCGTCGACGCCCTCGACGATCGAGCCCGTGGTGCCGGGCTTGAAGGCCAGGGCGGCGTTGCCGCCCGCGACCACGTCGACACTGCCGTCGCCGAGCACCTCGTCGGCCCCGTCGGCGACACCGGCGGTGTCGCTGCCGCCGGCGAGGAGATCGGTGCCGGAGCTGCCGCGCACGACGTCGTTGCCGGCGTCGCCGTAGAGGATGTCGCCGTCGGCGTCGCCGGAGACCAGGTCGTTCCCGGCATCGCCGTGCAGCAGGTCGGCGCCGTCGCCACCGCGCACGAAGTCGTCACCGACGCCGCCGCGGATCTTGGTCTCGTCGCCCTCGCCGGCGTCGACGAAGTCGCCTCCGGCGCCACCGTCGAGCTCGTCGGTGCCCTCGCCGCCCAGGACGCAGTCACCGTCGCCGGTCGCGCCGGTCAGGCCGGCCAGCTCCACGGTCCCGGTGTCGCCCAGCACGGCGCCGCTGGCCGGGCGGCCCTCGACCCTGCCGTTGCCGTCGAGGTCGGCGCGGCCGTCGCTGAACACGACACCGGCGAGGACCCCGGAGTAGCGTCCGCCGCCGGCGGCCAGGACGTAGCCGTCGGTGACCTGGAGGCCCTCGAGCTGCCCGTCGTCCTCGGCCGTGCCGGAGAGGTCACCGTTGAGGTCGACCAGACCGACCACGATGCTCGTGGAGGGGCGGCACACGATCGAGCGCCCGGCGCCCAGCGGAGCCGACGGGTCGGCGGGCTCGCCCTTGACCACGTCGTCGCCGGCGTCGCCGACGAGCAGGTCGCTGCCGGTGCCGCCGGCCAGGGTGTCGTCACCCTCGCCACCGCGGGCCAGGTCGTCGCCGGCGTCGCCGGAGAGCGTGTCGGTGCCGCCCGAGCCGTAGATGCGGTCGCGACCGTCGCCACCACGGACCACGTCGTCGCCCTGGTCGTCGACCAGCACGTCGGAGCCGTCGCCGTCGAGGAGGTCGTCGCCGCCGCGGCCGCAGACGATGTCGTCGTCGCCGCCGCCCGACAGGGTGTCGGCCCCGGCGCCGCCGAGCACGTAGTCACGGGCGTCGCCGCCGGTGACGGAGTCGACGCCGCCGTCGGAGGCCGCGCCCTGCTCCTGGCAGGAGGCGAGCACAGAGGCCTCGCTGGGCAGCGCGACGGTGAGCACCGAGACGTCGTTGTCGATGATCTGGGTGCCGCTGGCGGAGCTCACGGTGATGGTGACGCGCTGGTCGCGGCTGATCCCTGCGGTGTCGAAGGCGCCGCCGACGGTGAGGTCGGAGCCGTCGCCGCCGTTGACGGTGTCGGATCCGTTGCCGCCCACGAGGACGTCGCCGGAGTCGACGAGGGCCGCGATCGCGGCGTCGTCGTCGGTCGGGAAGAGCGAGTCGACGTCCATGCCGAGACCGCCCTCGACGACGTCGTTGCCGTCGCCGCCCTTGACCTCGTCGGTCGAGGGGCCGCCGCTGGTGCGGTCGTCGCCGGCGCCGCCGTCGACGGAGTCGCGGCCGGCGCCGCCGTCGAGGATGTCGTTGCCCGAGGCGTCACTCACTGTGTCCTCGCCGTCGCCGGCGTCGACGGTGTCGTTGCCGGACCCGCCGGTGACGGTGTCGGCACCGCCGCCGGTGACGACGGCGTCGTTGCCCGCGCCGGCGTCGACGACGGCCTTGGTGGTGACGGGCACCGTGGTGACCTTGGTGGATCCGCCCTCGGTGCTGAGGAGCTGTCCGGGGTAGAGCCGCACGATGTCGTTGCCGCTGCCGGCGTCGGCGAGGATGCGACCGGTGGCGGGCACGTCGTACTCCTGCACGATGTTGAACGCGGTCACCTCCACCCGGGTCGGACTGAGCTGGCGCACGGTGAACTTCTCGTTCTGCTGGCCGGTGTAGACCTTGCGCTCGCCGGCGTAGGACTCGCCCATCAGCAGGCGCAGGTCGTCGCCCTCGCGCTTGGCGAGCACGGGCTCCTCGGTGGCGCAGTTGAACTCGAAGAGGGTGAGGCGGGGGCTGCGGACGATGTCGAACTCCTCCTCGATGGAGAAGAGGAACAGGTCGATGCTGAAGTAGAACTGCAGGAAGAAGACGATCCCCGAGGAGACGTTGAAGGCGCAGCTGGGTCCGGCGCTGGCTCCGATGAACTCGTCGGTGTAGATCTTGCCGCTGCCGTCGGGGTCGAAGGCGTCGAGACCCAGGTCGAGCACCACGCCGCCCTTGATCCCGGCCTCGGCGAAGCCGATGCTGACCGCGGCGCCGGCCTCGACGGTAAAGGTGAGCTCGATCTCCGGGACGTCGTCACCCTCCTCGAGGTCGTCGATGTAGAAGCCGTCCTTGAAGACCGACCCACCGCCGGTGAGCTGGTCGGTGGCGCCGGGGTCGATGGCCTCGATCTTCTGGGTCAGCCCGCGGGTGTCGAAGCCGAAGGCCATGCGGCCGTCGATGCCGATCTCACCGCCAATGGAGGCGCTGACCGGCACCGGGCCCACCATGAAGGGGCCGAAGCTGCGCGAGACGCCGACGTTGAAGCCGAGGTGGCCCAGGTCGACGTAGAGCAGGGTGGCGTCGCCCTCGCCGAGCAGCAGGTTGTAGACCTGCTCGGAGTCCTGGAGCACGGGCACGCTGATGCTGGGCAGGTCGAAGTAGGCCTCGGAGGAGACCTCGGTGACGGTCTTGGGCTTCTCCTGCTCCTCCTCGGCGGGCACCTCGGCGCCCTCCTCGCCCTTCTTGTCGTCCTCGTCCTCCACGTCGCAGGCCGACTCGGCGCCGACGTTGCTCTTGCTGCTCTTCTCGGTCTTGGTCGTGCCGTCGTCGAGCTTCTCCACCGCGGTCGAGGAGCAGGAGCCGACCTTGAGGGAGTCGGCGTCCATCTCGAAGCTGCCGCCCTCGTCGATGCTGCTCAGGCTGACCAGCTCGGGCTCGTCCTTGAGCTCGGGCAGGTTGCCGACGAGCTGCTGGAAGGCGATGAGGTTGGTGATGAGGCCGAGGTTGGGGTAGCGCTTGACCAGGATCGAGAGCATCGAGACCGGTCCGGCCCCGACCAGGGTGGCGAGGTCGTTGATGACCGGGATCGGGGCGCTGAGGGTCTCCACGACCGGGTTGAGCGGGGCCAGCCACTGGCGGGCCTTGCCGAAGCCCTCGCCGACGGCCTTGTAGAAGGTCGTGGCGTCGAGGTAGGTGTTGTCGAAGGACAGGTCGGAGAACACCTCGTCCTCCCAGGTCAGCGAGATCGCTCCGACGGTGTCGAAGAAGCCGAGCTCACCGGCGAAGGACTCGGCGTAGACGTCGAGGCCGCCGGTGCCGGTGGCCGAGGTGTTGAAGCCGAGCTCGCGGTCGTAGATGGAGGGCAGGTAGACCCGGCCGTCGTTGCCATTGGCGTCGGCAGCGTCGATCTCGACCGCGACGTCGGCCTGCAGGCCGGTGTCGCCGAGGTCGACGAGCACGCTCGGCATGGTGCCGACCACGGCGTCGATGCACCGGGCAGCGGTCGGGGCCGGCACGGAGCCGGCACCGGCGGCGTCCTCCCAGTAGGAGGCACGCGTCCAGGCGTGGCAGCTGTCGTCGGTGCGGTCGGGCAGCCGTGCCTCGACGGTCGCGGTCAGCGGGGTGGAGGTGTCGGGCAGCTGGAGGTAGGGGCCGGTGCCCTTCTGGATGCCGACGGTGACCGAGAGGTCCCAGTCGACCGTGGTGACGACCTCGGCGACGGTGTCGATGGAGACGCCGGGCAGGCCGGCGTCGAAGGCGACGGGCTGCTCGGTGACGGTGCCGCTCAGGGCCAGCGGCGCCGAGATCGAGGTGACGTCGGCGACCTTCGACGACGACGTGCACGAGCTGGTGCAGCGCAGGGTGACGTCGACGGGGGCGAGGGTGGTCTCGGGGGTGTCGGCGATGCCGTTCAGGGCGTTCTCGACGGCGGTCTCGAGGGTGCCGGCGTCGGCGGTGGTGGCGATGCCGGTGACCGACTGGACGTCGAGGGCCTGGCGGGCCGCGCCGCTGAAGGCACGGACGGCGGCCGGGACGTCGGCGGCGGCGTCGAGGTCGGCGCCGACGAGCGGCATCGTCACACCGGCGAGCTCGCCGTCGAGGGAGTCGCCGAGGGTGCGGTCGAAGCCGCTGAGGGCGTCGACGAGGAACTGGGTGGCGAGCGGCTGGCCGGCCAGGTCGGCGCCGGTGCCGCCGGAGCTGTCGGTGGCCTTGAGATCGAGCCGCACGGTGTCGGAGCCGTCGAGCGGCACGGTCGCGCAGGCGGCGACGTCGGCCCCGCCGGTGTTGCCGGGGCACTGCTGGGCCGCGCCGGCGAGGGCCCGGTCCTGCGTCAGGGAGTCGCGGAAGTCGGCGAGCGGCACGAGGGCCTCGGTGCTGCCGGAGTCGGTGGTGACGGTGACGCCGATGCGCAGGTCGGAGCCGGTGGCGCCCACGGTCAGCGCGGCCGAGCCGTACTCGGCGTCCTTGCCGCCCAGGGCTGCGATGTCGGCGGACGCCACGTCGGTGACGGTCTCGACGGTGCGGGTGTCGGAGCCGACGTAGGAGGCGGCGGTGGCCAGGTCGACGGTGAGGTCGACGGTGGCGCTCGACTCCGAGCCGAGGAGCACCTGGGCGGGCTTGCGGACCCCGTCGTCGTCGACGGCGTCGGTCACGATGCGCAGCTGGCTCTCGCCGGCGGCCAGGCGCAGCGGCACGCTGTCGCTCTGGTCGCTCTCGCTGCGGGTGGTGGCGAAGCTGAGGCGGTCGCCGTCGAGGCCGAAGGTGGCCTCGGTGCCCGGCGCGATGGCCGGGATGGCGGCGGCGAAGGCCTGCAGGGTCGAGACGTCCTGGGTGTCGGCGGGCGCCGCGGTCCCGGTGGCCGAGCCCTGGAGCCCGAGCAGCACGGCGTTGAGGCCCTGGCGGGCGCGGTTGAGCTCGGAGGGCACGACGTCGAGCAGCGGCAGCGTCTTGTCGGCGCCGAGCTCGGGAGAAGGCGAGGCGAAGGAGAGCAGCACCGCGGCGTAGTCGTCGATGAGCTTGTCGCGCAGCGCCTCGGGGTCGCCGTTGATGACGTAGGGGTGGCCGGCGGTGAAGCCGACCTCGGCCAGCGGACCGTCGGTGCAGGTCACGGTGGTGGCGCTGTCGACGGTGAACTGCGTGCAGATGCTCGCGGTCGGGTCGGTGGGGGCCAGGTCGTAGAGCTGACGGTTGACCACGCGGTCCTCGGCGGCCGTGTCGTCGGCGACACCGAACTGGGCGTAGAAGTCGGCGGACTCGTCGACCAGGGTGGCGCCGTCGGAGGCCTCCCCCATGGTGCCGTTGCGCGAGGGCACGAGGTCGAGCAGGCGCAGGTCGTCGTAGGCGCCGCCGGTGGTGACCGTGGGCAGGGCGCCCGCGGCGAGGGTGGCCCAGGTGGCGTCGATGGTGCCGTCGGCGCCGACTAGGCGCTCCCCGGCTCCGCCGCCGGCGGCGATGGTCGGCGCGTCGGCGACGTCGAGGGAGGCGGTGGCGCTCAGGGCGACCGAGCCCTCGGGCTCGGCCACGACGGTGCTCTGGCCGTCGTCGAGCAGGTCGGCCACCGGGAGGGCGCCGGCGACCTCGCCGTACTGGAGGGCGACCGTGCCGGTGGGCACGGTGACGCGGGCCGCGGGCTGCCCCGCGGCCTGGGTCAGGTCGTAGTCGGTGACGTCGACGTCGACCTTGAGGAAGCCGATGCGCGCGGCCATGGCGGTGTCGCCGTCGAGGCCCGCGTCGACCGAGCCGATCTCCCAGAGCCTGCCGTCGGGGCCGGGCTTGAGGTAGGCGACCGGGGTCTGGTCGGCCTCGGCGAGGGTGGGCTGGTCACCCTCCTCGAGCGGGGCGGGGTCGACGAGCCCGAGACCGAAGGTGGCCTCGAGGTAGCGCCCGGCGGTGGCGACCGTGGCGTCACCCGCGGGCGGCTCCACGGCGCCGGGGGCGTCGCCGGTCTGGGGGCAGGAGCGCACGCCGTCGGCGACGACGGCCTGGCAGAGGCCGGTGAGGCCCGTGAGCGGGGCGAGGCTGCCGCTGCCGCCGGTGAGCACGTCGGCGCTGCGGGAGGCGGCGTCGTCCTGGCGGACCGCGACCTCGAGGGCGCGGGTGTCGGGGGCGTAGGTCACCGTGCCGTCGAGGCCGAGGTCGCCGATGGCGCGACCGAGCTCCTGGATCGAGCCGGTGACGGTGCGGGCGGTGCGCTTCTCGCCGTTGCTGGCGAAGCTGGTGGTGAGCACGGGGAAGCCGCCGCCGCCGGTGACCTCGACGTTGTCGGTGGGGGCGGTGCCGACGGTGGCGGCGGTGACGCCGGTGATCCTCACCGTGGGGTCGGGCGAGGCCCACGTGACCGTGGCGCCGTCGTCGACGCTGACCCCGGTGGTGGTGGCCTGGCAGTACTGCACCTGGCCGGGGCGCGGGGCGCCGCTCGGCGGGTTGGTGTCGGCGGCACCGCAGGTGATGGTGGCGGTGGCCTGCTGGCTGAGCAGGTCGATGAGGTCGTCGGCCGGGGAGTACAGGTCGGACAGGTTCGCGTCGAGCAGGGGCAGCTCGGCGTCGGCGGCCCCCTCGGCGCTGCGCAGCGCGGTCGCGTACTGGGTGAAGCCGGTGAGCGCCTGGGTGCGGGTCAGGGCCGTGAGCTGCTCGAGGGCGGTCTCGCGGGCGATGACCGGCGTGGCGTAGGGCGTCTCGGCGTCGGCGGCACGCGTGCCGACGGTGACGGCGCCGTGGGGGCCGCCGTCGAGCAGGTCGCTGGTGAGCGAGACGTCCATCGAGACGTCGTCGGCGCCGGGGAGCCGGCGGGTCGCGAACATCTCGGCGGGGTCGCTGAGCTGGAGGTCCTCGGTGGTCAGCGCGCCGCGGCCGTTGGGGTCGCGCAGCCGCAGGACGGTGGTGGTGTCGATGCGCCCGGCGCCCTCGGCGGCGAGCTCGACGAACCCGTCGCGCACCGTGAAGGGGGCGATGGGGAGGTCCTGGCCGGCTCCGGCGCTGCTGCCGGCGGGGCGGGTCCATACATGGGTGGTGAGCTCCGACTGACCCACGACGGAGAACTCGCGCAGGTCCTCGGCGGAGTCGTCGAAGCGGAGGCGGACCTGACCGGTGAGACGGCCGGTGGCCTCACCGGCGAGCTCGGCCGCCCCGAACTGCATGCGGTCGTCGGCGTAGGTGAGGGCGACCGGGGCGGTGCCGGTGAGGTCGATGTCGAGTAGCCACTCGATGCTGTCGGCCGGGGCGCTGGCCAGCGGGGTGACGGCACGCATCTCGAGGGCGGGGTCGGCGGAGATGACGTCGTCGATGGTGTCGAGCGTGGCGTTCTTGTTCAGCACGGCCGCCGTGACGCGACGGCCCAGTGCTGTGTCGAGCTGGAGCACGTCGCGCACCGAGAGGTCGGTGAGCGGGAAGTCGTCGGCGAGCGCGGGCTGCTGGGCCGCGGCTCCGAGCGCGTTGCCCAGGCCGAGCAGACCGATGACGACGTCGGAGGCCGACGTCGAGCCCACCGGCGGGGCGGCCTCCGACGGGCTGACGGACAGGGTCGCCGCGGCGACGGCCAACGCCGTGGGGGCCGCGACGACCCCCAGCAGACGGCGGGAGCGACGCAGGACGGCAGGACGGGAAGCACGCACGAGGAACTCCGGACTCACACGGCCGGGGCAACCCCCTGTTGCGCACACTCGGCCAGGAGAACCTCACCACGTCTTCACCCTCGTGGCCCATAGTCGGTTCGAGCCTGAGAGAACAGTAAAAAGGGATGGTTCTGGGTCAAACGCTGGACAGACGCCCCGCCGCGGGGTAGGGCCCTTCGACCCTTCCCTGCGGCGCGGCTGTCACTGCCGGCTCTTGCCCCCGCGGCCGCAGGAGAAGGTGGCCGCGAGGTCGGCGGAGGTGTCGTCGGCGCCGGTCAGCGGGAGGTCGGCGGTGGCCTCGCGTCGGGTGATCTCGATGCCCTCGGAGCCCTCGCTGGCGAAGTTGGCGCCGTCGAGACTGAGCACGGCGCTGGTCTCGATCTCGCCGCCGGCCTGGTAGACGTTGAGCGTGTTCTGGTCGTCCTTGCCCCACGCGGCCATGTAGATCGCCTTGGGCTGGCCCTCCTGGGCTGAGCGGATGACACGGGCCTCGCCGGAGTAGGTGGCCTCGGCGCCGCCGGAGACGGTGAGCTCGACGGTGCAGCCCTTCTCGGCGTCTCCCACCGGGCCCGAGGCCGAGGGCGACGGGGCAGGGTCGGCCTGGCCGCCGTCGCCGTCGTCGCCGCTGCACGCACCGAGGGTGAGGGCGAGGCTGAGGGAGGGCAGGACGAGGAGGGCACGGCGCAGTCGCATGGGTAAAGTCAAGCACCCTTCGACGTCGGCGCGACGCCCCGTCAGCGGCGTGTCCGGGTCGCGCGGACCACACGGTCGGGGCCTGTGGATCCTCCCCCGAAATGCCCACCGGGGCGACACACATGACGTGTGTCGCCCCGGTGGTGCAGCCGGACGGCCCTGGTGTCCTAGGGTGGACAGGCGGTCCGGACCATTCTCAAGCAGCGGCAACAGAGAATGGCCCGGACCGCGTCTGTGTCTCCCGGCTGGTGGTGGTGCTCAGCTGTGCGGAGAAGCGTGGGGGTCGTGGACCCCCGGGAGAGTCACCCCGGGGCGGCTCGCGCCGCCCCGGGGCTCCTCACGTGTCACACGAGGGTCAGCGGACCCGGGTGTTGTTGGAGCGGTCGCGCAGGGTGGCCGCGGTGCCCTTGACGATGGCGAAGTACTTCGTGAAGCGCTTGCCGTTGACGTCGGGGGCGTTGACCTTGGCGATGCCCTCGGAGTTGAGGACGGCGGTGCCGACGAGCTTGGAGCTGCCGTCCTTCTTGATCCGGTAGAACTCGGCGACGGCCTCGTTCGCACCGGCGGTGACGCCGGCGGAGACGCGGAGGCGGTCGGCCTGGGCGCCGTTGTTGTTGGCGCTGAGGACCGCGGTGACCGGCTCCTTCTCGACCGGGTCCGGGTTGCCGACGAAGACGACCTGGTCCTGGGCGGTGACGACGCCGTTGCCGTCCGTGGCGGTCACGGTGATGTTGGCCGTGCCCTCCTCGGTGCCGACGAAGGTGTAGAAGGCCTCACCGTTGGCGTTGGTCGTCGTGGTGAAGTTGGCGTCGCCGTCCTGGCCGGAGCCGGGGCCCTGGCGGATGAACTGGACGTCGAGGTTCGACACCGGGTTGCCGTTGCCGTCGACCACGCGCACGGTCTCGGTGACCGGCGAGCCCACCTGGACCTCGCCCTCGGGCGAGGACGTGATGGTGGCGGTGGCGTCGGCGATGTCGAAGTCGTACCAGTTGATCGTGTACGTGTCGGTCAGCGCCTCGGTCGGGCCGGCGACGGCGGCACCGTTGACGACGGTGGTCGTCGGGGCGTTCCACGTCGCGGTGATGGTCTGGTCGACCTCGCGGATGCTGAAGGCAGAGAACTCGACGTCGTCGATGAAGTCCGTGGTGACCGTGTTGTTCGACAGATCGGCCAGCGTCGTGTTGTCGGTGAGCTGCACCGTGACGTCGGTCAGGTTGCCGAACTGGTCGGTGGCGTAGACGTCGAAGTAGACCTCATCGCCGGTGCGGGCCTCGGGCAGGAAGTCCGCGTCGTCGTTGAACCGGTCGTTCGGGACGATGGTGACGTCGCCGCCGTTGAGCGGGTTCGACGAGTCGAAGTCCGCGGTGGCGGTGTCGGAGGCCGACGGCGTGGTGCCGGCGGTCGCGACGGTGGCGGTCACGGTGGCGGTGGCGTCGCCGTCGTCGTCGAAGTCCTCCGAGCGGCCGATGCCGACCAGGAACTCGGCGACACCGGCGTTGTCGGTGGCGACCGTGATGGTCTGGCCGAGGTCGCGCAGGTTGCCGCCCTCGGTGCCGTTGGCGCCGGTGTAGGTGCCGTCGGTGAAGAACGCGTCGCCACCGATGGTGAGCGTGACGTTCTGGTTGGCGACCGGGGCGCCGTTGGCGTCGACGACCTCCACCTGAGCGAGGTCGGCCTCACCGGGGGTGGTGTTGGCGTCGAGACCGGTGATGTCGACCGTCGAGGCCGCCGGGGCGGTGGCCTGCGAGAAGATCACAGCGAGCGTGTCGCCCTCGAGGGCGTTGTCGATGTCGCCCTCGGAGTCGTCGTAGTCGGCCGTGTCGGCGGTGACGGTGCCGTTCTCGGTGGGCTGGGCCACGCCGGCCGCGGTGGCCACGTCGTCCAGGGTGGCCGAGAAGCCGCCGTTGGCCCCGGTGGTGACGGTCAGCGTGGGCTGGTCGGCGCCGGTGGTCTGGTTGAAGCCGGCGTCGCCACCGGTGTAGCTGAGGTCGATCGGGCGACCGGCCAGGGCCGTGCCGTCCTCGAGCAGCAGCGTGCCGGAGACGACGATCTCGCCGCCGGCCGGGGCCGAGGCGGGGTCGGCGTTGGTGATGTCGAGGGTCGCGTCACCGGCCTTGAAGGTCAGCACGTTGCTGACCGGGACCGCACCGTTGCCGGTGTTGGGGTCGGCGGCCACGCCGGCGAACAGCGTGAAGGTGCCACCCTCGGTGACGGTCGGCAGCGGGATGTCGGCCTCGCCGTTGGTGTCGGTCGGCACGGTGCTGGTGCCCGTGGCCGGGAAGCGGCCCTGGGTCGTGGTGCCGTCGAAGGCGGTGAAGGTGAAGTAGTACTGCACCTGCTGCACGCCACCGAAGTCGATGCCCTGCTGGTCCTGGACCTGCACGGTGATGTCGTCGGCGTCGTACTCGTTGAAGTCGAAGGCCGCACCGTTGGAGGAGTCGGCGTCGAGCGAGGAGGCGACGGGCACGTACTGGCCCAGGGCGACGTCGTTGGAGCGCTTGTCGCCGAGGTTGGCCTGGTAGCCGGTGGCGGCGGTGGCGTCGGCGTAGTAGTAGGCCGAGGCGTCGGTCTGGGTGAAGGTGGCCTGACCCTGAGCGTTCGTCAGCTGCGTGGCGCCGGTGGTGGAGCTGGCGACGCGGGCACCGGCGATCGGGCGCTGGTTCTGGTCGAGCACGGTGACCGTGACCGGCACCTGAGCGCCACCGGCGGTGGGCTGCCCGGCGACGGCGTTGACCGTGGTGATGGTCTGCTGGTAGAGCGCGAAGGCCTCGGTGTCCTCGGAGGCCTCCGAGGCGCGCACCAGGAGCTCGTTGGTGGAGCCGTACTGGTAGCCCGCGATGTTGAGGATGCCGGCCCAGGTGCCCGTGGTGGGGTTGGTGCCGGTGGTGGTGCTGACCGCGGTGCCGCCGGCGGCGAAGGCCGCGCCGTTGAGGAACTCGAGGTCGGGGGTGGCGGCCGGGTCGGACGAGGTGCCGTTGACGATGACGTTCTGCTGACCGCCGCCGTAGGGGGCCTGGAAGACGCCGACGGTGTCGCCGTTGGTGATGTTGACCGTCTCGACGGTGTTGTTGGCGGCCACGGGGGCGGCCGCGGTGTCCTGGTCGGTGTCGGTGCCGGCGACGTTGCCGGTGGCGCGGATGGTGACCGCGGGGGCGCCGGCGACGGCCGAGGCGTCCCACTCGATGCCGAAGACGCCGTTGTCGTTGCGCGTCGTGGAGCCGATCTCGGTGAAGTTCACACCGTTGAGGCTGTAGGAGAAGGTCACCGAGGTGACGCCGGTGCCGGCCTGCGCGGTGAGGCGGTAGGTCGAGTTGGTGCCGTCGGCCTGGGCCGAGATCGGCAGGGTCGGGTCGACGAGGGTGACGACGTTCTCGGACCCGGTGCCCAGGGTGAGGGGCGCCGCGTTGGCGATCGCGGGGACGCCCGTGACCGCGAGGGCGGCGATGGCCGTGGTGGCCAGTCCCCGCTTGATGCCGCTGCTGTTCATGTGGAGATGTTCCTTCCGGAAGGTGAAGTGAGCCTCCGACACCTGCCGGACGACTCGCCAGGCCCCCGCTGGGACCCGGGCCCAGGTCTGCCGAGCAGACCCAAACAGTGAGGACCCTAGGAAGGTAAAGAGGTGAGCACCCCCTTTTATGTGTGCCGATTTTTGATCCGCAATAACTATGTTGGCGCTCCGTCGTTGTGGTTCCTGAGACGGAGCCCGAGGTGCTCCTCTACCTTTCTCCTGCACGACGACGTGAGGAGTACGAGACCCCCATGAGCCTTGCGTCCCCCCCGACGCGCTCGCCGCAGCGACCGACCCCCCGACCGCAGGGCCCGGCATGACGGGCCGGCGACGCGGTCGTCCGCAGCAGATGCCCGACGACCCCAGCTCGCTGCGCTCGCGCACGTTCGGCGCCTGGCCCCGCTCGGCGTGGCTGCTGGCCACCTCGCGCATGCTCGGCACCGACCTGGAGCTGGCCAGCCGCTCGGCCTTCGTGGAGAGGCTCAAGGGCCTCGGCCTGGCCGCCGACCTCAGCCGTGTCAGCCGCTGGGAGTCGGGCCAGCAGGCCGTGCCGACCAAGGTGGTGCTCGCCTACGAGGGGGCCCTCGGTCTGCCGTCGGGCTCGATCCTGGCGACCTCGCGCAGCCTGCTGCGCAACTCCGCCCCCACTCCCCCGCCGCCCGAGCGGGCGACCTACGGCGAGGAGGACAAGGGGCCCCAGCTCGTGCAGGGGCTCCTCGAGCGCGCCCTGGCCGGCGACGCCCTCTGCGGCGGCGAGTGGCTGCAGCTCACCGTGGAGTTGGCGCGCTTCGACTACTTCTTCCTCATGGCCGACTCCTGGCAGGTGCTCTGCGGCCGGCTGGTCAACGAGCTCTCGCGCACGATGGGCATCGACCACCTGCGCCGCTACGAGGCCTGCGTGACCCTCATCGGCCACGACATCGCGCGCCCCCACATGCTCCACGCCCTGGGCTCCTGGCTGACCCACCCCGACGTGCAGCTCGCCGCCCCGGCGGTCTCGCTGCTGCGCGAGATCCCCGACGCCCCGGCCGGCGAGCTCGTGCTGCGGCTGCTGCGCAGCGACAACGCCACCCTGCGCGAGGCCGCCATCGGCGTCGCCGCCGGCAAGGCCGCGCGGGGCCACTTCGACACCCTGGCGCTGCGCAAGCTGGAGAAGGTCGCGGCCCGGCGCCTCGACGCCCACGAGACCACCCGGGCCGCGGTCGACACCATCGACCTGGTCGCCCACCTGCCCGACGACGGCTTCGAACGCGTCATGCGCGGCCTGCGCGACCCGGCCAAGCGGCCCCGGCTCCAGCTGACCCGCGACAAGGGCCTGCTGCTGCCGGCCCAGCACATCAACGCACTGTGCCGCACCATCGCCGGTCAGGCCCAGGCGGTCACCCCCACCGCGCGACCGGCCGAGCCCGACGCGCTGCTGGAGAAGCTGGTCAAGGAGCTGCTCTTCCACGTGCACGGCGTGCGACGCCGCATGGCCGGGCGGGTGCTGGCGCTCAGCCCCTACGGCCCCGCGGTCGCCGACGCCTGCGTGCCCCTGGCCGGCGGGGTCAACGAGGTGCTCGCCGCCCGGGCCTGGGACTCCCTGCTCGTGCTCGGCCACGGCAATCGTCGTGACGAGGTCGTGGCGCTGGCGGTCGGCGAGCCCCGCACCGGTCTCCAGGGCGAGGCGTTGGTCAGCGTCGGGCTCGGCCGGCGCCACCTCGACGAGGACGAGGCCGAGAAGCTGCTCGCCGTGGCCCGGGAGACCCCCCACGCCGACGTCAGGGCCTCGGCGGTCTTCGCGCTCGGCATGGCCGGCCCCGGGCACATCGCCGACGCGGGCCGCGCCTCGGAGGAGTCGGCGCGCGCCGCGCGCTGGTGGGCGGCCACCGGCCCTGCGATCTACGACGCCGACAGCTCCCCGGGCCCCGCCGCGACCGCTCTCTGAGCCCCTCGGGAGATCGGTGGGGCACGAGTCGGCCTCGTCCGGACCGACTCGTGCGACCGCGATCACCCCTGCGGGTGGAACGACCACCCGGACGTGGTGAGTTCACTCGCGACAGGTGCAAGACAACAGGCCGCGAGCCCTGGGGGGAACCGCCCGTCGGGGTGGGGCCGGCCGGTGACGCGCCACCGGGGCCCGCGGCCGGGGCGACCGACCAGCGGCACGGCGCCCGCCGCCCGCCGTGCGACCCCGCGGGGGATGATCAGCGCGTGAGCGCCACTCCTCCCGGACCCGTCCCCGGACCCACCGGCCCGAGCCTGCCCGTGCCCGACGGCCTGGTCGAGGCCTTCTGGGCCTACGAGCGGGCCCTGATGGCCGACGACGTCGAGACCCTCGACCGGCTCGTCGCGCGCGCCTCCACCACGCTGCGCGGCGACGCCGCCGGGCTGCTGGTGGGCCACGACCAGGTCAGCGCCTTCCGCCGGTCGCACGGCCCATCACCGCGGCGACGGATCGTGCAGACCCACGTGCAGGTCACCGACCCCGACCACGCCCTGGTCGTCGCCGTCACCGAGCTCGAGCGCGGCGGCCGCGGTCAGCAGACCCAGCTGTGGGCCCGCGGCGTCGATGGCTGGGTCGTCACCGCCGCCCACGTCTCGACGCCCGCCCCCGCCCTCGACAGCCGCATCTGGCGCGTGGTCGGCGACCCCCTCGTGCCCGGCGCCGCCGGCGGCCCGCTGGCCGGGGAGAGCCTCGCGGTCAAGGACCTCTACGCCGTGGCCGGCCAGGTCGTCGGCGCCGGCAACCCCGCCTGGGAGGCCGCCGCCCCCGTCGAGCGCGGCGACGCCCGCGTCGTCGACCTGCTCGTCGAGGCCGGCGCCTCGGTGCGCGGCATCGCCCGCACCGACGAGTTCGCCTACTCCCTGGCCGGCACCAACCACCACTTCGGCAGCCCGCCCAACCCGCGGGCGCCGTACCGCGTGTCGGGGGGATCCTCCTCCGGCTCGGCCTCCGCGGTCTCCCTGGGTCACGCCACCATCGGTCTCGGCACCGACACCGGCGGCTCGATCCGCGTGCCGGCGGCCTACCAGGGCCTCTACGGCATCCGCACGACGCACGCCGCCATCGCCACCCACGGGCTGCTCGCGCTCGCGCCGAGCTTCGACACCGTCGGGTGGATGACCCGCGACGCCGACCTGCTCGCCCTCGTCGGCGAGGTGCTGCTGCCCGACTCCCCCGGCGGCTCGAGCGACCTCGTCGTGGTGCCCGAGCTTCTGGGACTGGCCACGCCGCCGGTGCGCGCCGCGGTGGAGGGCTGGATCGGCGACCAGGGGCTGGTCGTGCGGGAGAGCTGGCCGCTCGGGGAGCTCGACGCCTGGCGTCGCGCCTTCTCCACCTGGCAGGCCTGGGAGGCCTGGCAGGTGCGCGGGGCGTGGCTGGCCGAGCGGCTCGACACCCTCGGGCCCGACGTGCGCGGCCGCTTCGCCGCCGCCTCGGCGGTCTCGCGCGCGGAGGCCGACGCAGCCCAGGCGGTCGTCGCCGGCGCCCGCGCCCGGGTGCGCGAGCTCGTCGGCGACCGGGTGCTCGTGCTGCCCTCCGCGCCCTCGGTCGCCCCGCTGATCGGCGAGGACCTCGGCCGCGTGCGCGAGGCCACCCTCGCCCTCACCTGCCTGGCCGGGCTCGGTGGCCTGCCCGCCGTGTCGCTGCCGGTCACCACCAGCGACGGGCTGCCCGCGGGCGTGTGCCTGGTCGCCGGCCCGGGTCGCGACCGCGACCTGCTCGCGCTGGCCGCCAGCCTCGCGGGCTGACGCAGAGCGCGACGGGGTCACAGCGGCCCGGGTCGCCGTAGCCGGGTCGCCGTAGCCGGGCCGCCGCAGCCGGACGGGCACTGTCGGCGTACGCGGCGGCAGCGGCCGGACGACAGCCCGTAATCGCGCGGCGCCCGCCCACCCGCGGTCGTCGGTGGCGGCACAGTGCCCGTCCGGTTACGCCAGGGTCGAGGGAGCCACCCGGGCGGCCAGCCGGGCGTGGACCGCTCCGAGCAGGGTCGCCAGGGCGACCAGACCCCCGGCGACCACGAGCCCGGCGCCGAGGTGCCAGCGCAGCAGGGCCGCCCCGGCGGCGGCGCCGAGCAGGATCAGCGCGACCGCGAGCACGCGGCGCCCGGAGCCGCCGCCCTTGCCGCTGCCGAGCACGGAGTCGGCGGCGAGGCCGGTGATGGTCGAGGTGACCACGACGGTGGTGACGTCCTTGACCGCGATGAAGCGCGCGGTGGCGGCCTGCACGCCCATCGCCGCCCCGAGCGCGGCGGTGACCGGCAGCGCGACGGCCTCGGCGGGGGTCTCGCCCGGGGTCTCGCCGAGCGCGAGCAGCAGCACCCCGAGGCCCACGCAGACGACGGCCACCGCGGTGAAGAGCAGCGTTGTGCGCCGGGTCCAGGCGCCGCCGGCGCGGCGCAGCACCCGCCCGCCGAGCGCCGCGCCGGCCATGAAGCCCACCAGCGCCACCACGGGCCCGAGCACCGGGAGGTCGTCGGCGCCGACGATCGCCATGCCGAGGATGACGACGTTGCCGGTCATGTTGCCGGTGAAGACGCGGTCGAGGCCGAGGTAGCCCACGGCGTCGACGATGCCGGTGGTGAAGGTCAGCACGAGCATGAGCACCAGGTGCATGCGCTCGTGCGACACGGCGGCGAGGCGGGAGGTCACCGGGTCATCCTCGCCGGGCGTGCGGGTGGGGGTGGGTGGCCGGGTCGTTTCGAGACGCTCGCTGGCGTGGTCCCTGAGGAGCGAGCGCAGCGAGCGTCTCGAAGGGCTCGCTCCTCAACTCCGTGGCGGTCGGGTGGTTTCGAGACGCTCGCTGGCGCTCGCTCCTCAACCACCGTGGCGGTTGCGCTCGCTGGCGCTCGCTCCTCAACCACCGTCGGAGTTGCGCTCGCTGGCGCTCGCTCCTCGACCACCCGAGGGTGGGTCAGGAGCAGGAGTAGCACTCGGTGTCGCGCAGGTACTGCAGCAGCACGGCGGCCTGGGCGCGGGCACCGGCGGCGTTGGGGTGGGCGGGCACGCCGACGGCGGGGTCGTTGACCGAGGGGCCGTAGGTCTCGGCCCAGCGGGTGACGGGGTCCTGGCACAGGTCGTGGCCGCCGGTGTGGCTGAAGGTGTCGACGAACTCCGCTCCCCCTCGTCGCGCGGCCCGCTCGACCATGCGGTTGAGCTGGCGGAACTTCGCGGCGATGTAGGCCATGTCCTCGTCGCTGGCCGGCACGGTCGGGTAGCAGCCGTGGTCGGGGATGACGTGCATGTAGTCGAGCACCAGCACACGGGCGCGCGGGGCGAGCCGGTGCACGGCGCGGAAGGCCCGCACGAGCTTGATCTCCGAGGCGCGGATCTGCTCGGCCAGCTGGTCGGTGCCGCCAGCGGTGTACTTGGCCTTGCAGCCACCGAAGGGCAGGCCCGCGCCGGAGTCGGTGAGGGGGTTGTCGACCGGCAGCACGCCGAGGCAGTCGAGGCCCGCCGAGGCGATGCCGGCGTCGTTGCCGCCGATGCCGATGGTCACCAGCTCGGTGCGGCGGGTGAGCCGGTCGAACTGCGGCGGGTTGGTGCCGCCCAGCGGCAGCCCGGTCTGCGGACGGCGGAAGTCGCGGGTGGTCGCCGAGCCACAGGAGGCGTCGCGGAAGCGGTCGGCGCCGAGGGCCTCGGCCACGATCTTGGGGTAGTTGTGGTGCGACTGCGCGCAGTCGACCGGCACGTGCGTGGTGTCGGGCACCCCGTCGCGATTGACGAGCACCACGTCGGCGGTCCAGGAGTCGCCGAGGGCGACGTACTCGGTCAGCGACGGCAGCCGGCGCCGGTCGGGGGCCTGCGTCGCAGGGGCCCGGGTCTGTGTCGGCGGTGCGGTCGTGGTCGCCGTGTCGGTCGGCGCGGCCTGGGCGTCGGGCCCGGCCAGGGGCGTCACGCCCGGGGTGAGCAGGGCCGCGGCGAGCGCGAGCGCGGCGAGGGGGGCGGCGGGCACGAGTCGGCGCGAGGACCTCATGCGGAGACCAACGTCACACTCCCACCGAGGTCACGCCCCGGACCCGACGTCGTCCGGCGGCGGCGACCTCAGGCCGTACGCCGCTCCCGCGGGCCCGCGAGCTCCTGCGCGGCGCGGGCCAGGTCGTCGACGCCGGCGGCCAGCCACTCGGGCCGGTCGGTGGCGAGGTCGAGGTGGAAGCCCGACAGCGAGGCCTCGACCAGCGTGACCACGCGGCGCACCTTGCGGGGCGGGGCGCCGCAGCGCACGAAGTAGGTGCGCAGCGCGGCCGCCCACAGCTCGTTGGCCGCGCGGGCCTCGGAGAGGTAGGGCTCGTCGCCGATCAGGCCGGTGGCCGCGGCCTGGCAGTAGGCGGTGAGGCAGCCGTGCATCGGCTCCTCCTGGTAGGTCTCCCAGAGCCGGTTGACCCCCGAGCGCACCGTGCGGGCGGCCGGGAGCGCCTCGACGATCTCGATGGCGCGCTCGGTGACGCGCGTGATGACCGCCGAGACCAGGCCGTCGCGGCTCTCGAAGTGGTAGATCAGCATGCGGTCGCTCGTGCCGATCGCCGCGGCCACCGGGCGCAGCGTCAGCCCGGTCAGACCGTGCTCGAGCACGTGGTCGGTGACCTGGTCGAGCAGCTGGGCGCGTCGGGACATCCCTCGAGTGTAGCGATCGCTACGGATCGAGGGATGTCCCGGCACCCGGGACGCTGCTCGCCGCGGGTCAGGAGGTCGACACGGAGGCGCAGATCGCCGTGGAGGTCAGGGCGAACGGGTCCGACGAGACCGCCTGGACGCGCCAGACCTTGGCGCCGGGTCCGAACGACGCCGCCTGGTTCTGCGTCACCAGGATGTCCTGGACCGGCTGGCTCCCACCCGGCGCCAGCACGTAGCCACCACCGAGCGGAACCTTGGCCCCGGGGCAGACCGCGTTCGCCGCCGCCGTGAACACCGCACCCGCCGGCGTCGCCGTGACCGTGGTGGAGGCGGAGCTGTCGTCGTAGCCCGACACGCCGGCCGGGCCCTGGATGCCCTGGGGCCCGGTCTGCCCCTGGGGCCCGGTCGCGCCCTGGGGCCCGGTCCCGCCCTGGATGCCCTGGAGGCCGGTCTCGCCCTGGACGCCCTGCTCGCCCTGGGGTCCGCGCTCACCCGTGGCGCCGGTCAGGCCGCGCTCGCCCTGGGGGCCGGTCGCACCGGTCTCGCCGCGCGGGCCCTGGGCGCCGGTCTCACCCTGCTCACCCTGCTCGCCCTGCGGTCCCACGAGCAGCGCGCCGTCGGCGAAGTCGGCGGCCTGGAGCGTGCCGTCCTGGATGTCGACCGACTTCACGCCGTTGTCGCGCAGGTCGACGCTGCGCACCCGGTTGTCGATGATGTCGACGCTGCGCACCATGCCCTGCACCGCGGCGTGGGCGGTGCCGGAGCCGATGAGCACCGCCAGGCACAGCCCGGAGGTGACGTTGGCGAAGGTGAGTCGCGAGCCGATCGCACGGGCGGAGGGGCGGGAGGGGCGGGAGGGGAGGCGCATGGTGGTGCCTTTCGGACGAAGCGCCCGCGAGCGCGGGCGGGTCGGGTGATCGCCCACACCCTGCGGAAGGACGGCCGGAGCCGACCGGGACTCGCGCGGCTCTTTACCGTCCCACCGCAGTCTTTACCGGCGCGACTAGACCAGTCGACGCCCGCCGGCCGGCATCACCGCAGCGCCGCGCGCTGGGCCGCGACGACGGCGTCCATGGCGGGCCGCGCGGAGCGGGCGAGGTGGGGGAAGCCCAGAAAGCCGTGCGGCATGCGGTGGAAGTCCTCGACGCGGGCGGGGACACCGGCGGCGGCGAGCGCCTCGGCGTACCGCACACCCGAGTCGTGCAGCGGGTCGAGCCCGGCCACCACGACCAGCGCCGGGGGCAGGCCGGCGAGGTCGGGCGCCAGCAGCGGGGAGAGCCGCCAGTCGGAGGCGTCGACCGCGGTAGGGCCGGGCTCGGGCAGGTAGTGGCCCAGGAAGACCTCGAGGTCCTCGAGGCTGACCACGACGCCGTGGTCGTTGGCGGTGAAGGAGTCGTGCTCGCGCAGGGCCTCGGTGAGGTCGGTGGCGGGGTAGAGCAGCGTCTGGTGGCGCAGCCGCGGACCGCCGCGGTCGCGGGCGAGCAGCGCGACCACCGCCGCGAGGTTGCCGCCGGCCGACTCCCCCATCACCGCTACCCGCTCGGGGTCGGCGCCGAGCTCCGCGGCGTGCTCGACCGCCCACAGCAGGGCGCCGAGGCAGTCGTCGAGCGCCGCCGGGAACCGGTGGGTCGGGGCGAGCCGGTAGTCGACCGAGACCACCACCGCGCCCACCTCACGGCACACCACGCTGGAGGCCCAGTCGCCCTGCCGCGCGCTGCCCAGCACGAAGCCGCCGCCGTGGAAGGCCAGCACCAGCGGGCGCCCCGCGGCCGGCGGCGGCCCGGGCGGGGTGTAGACGCGCAGCGGCACCTCGCCGTAGGCGGCGGGGTAGGCCGTCGTCCGCACGACCACGCCAGGCTGCACCCGCCCCAGCACCACGCCGAGGGCTCGGCCGACGGGCCCGCGGTCGGGCAGGGCGAGGGCCTGCACCCGCTCGAGGCGGGCGGGGTCCATGCGCGCCACCGAGAACGACGGGCTGGCGCGCATCACCGCGTCGACCAGGCGGATGCCCGGGGTGAGTCGCGGGCGAGGGGTGGGCACGCAGGGATCGTAGGTCGGCGGGGTGGTGGTGGTTTCGAGACGGTCGTCGCTGGCGCTCCTCCCTCCTCAACCACCGGGGGCGTCGCTGGCGCTCCTCGCTCCTCGACCACCGGGCCCCGCGGTGGTTGAGGAGCGAGCGCCAGCGAGCGTCTCGAAACCACCCCACCGGAGAGTGGGCGGTGGTTGAGGAGCGAGCGCCAGCGAGCGTCTCGAAACCACCCCACCGGAGAGTGGTTTCGAGACGGTCGTCGCTGGCGCTCCTCCCTCCTCAACCACCGGAGGCCGACGCTGGCGCTCCTCCCTCCTCAACCACCGGGGGCGACTACTCGGGGAGCGGCTCGGTGGGGAGGTCGCCGAGGCCGGCGAAGGCGTCGAGGTAGGGGGTGATCTCGCCGCGCACGGTCCAGGAGCGCAGCTGGTCGGCGGTGCGGCGGCTGGTCAGGGCCCGGAAGAGGTCGAAGCCGGAGGCCTCCAGCCGCACGGGCGCGTCGTCGGGGTCGACCCCGCCGTCGCCGCCGTGGCTGCACCAGCGCCAGCCGCCGGGAACGGGGTCGACCAGGGCGATCGGGGGGAGGTCGCCGACGGCGTCGGCGAGCCGGCCCGCCATGCGCCGGCGTACCTCGGCCAGGCCCGGGGTGTCGCGCGCGCCGGGCTCGCCGACGGCGCCGCGCAGGTCCTGCTCGTGGATGACGACGTCGTTGAGGGGGCGGCTGCCGTGCTCGCCCATCCAGGCCACCAGCCGCGGTGCGACGTCGTCCCACTCGGCGACCAGCTCGGCCACCGGACGGCCCCGGCGCCGGTCGACGTGGGCCTGGGTCCAGGCGGGGTCGTGGTCCTCGGGCTCGTCGCCGTCGAGCACGTCGACGGGCAGACCGACGACGTGGCTGAGCAGGTCGCGCACGGTCCAGTCGGGGCAGGCCGGCACGTGGCGCTGCACCTGCTCCTCGTCGAGCCCGGTCACCAGCGCTCGCACCCGCTGTCGTGCGACCTCCCACTGCGACACCGGGTCGTTGCCCGGGTCGGCGCCCGCACCGGTCAGGTCCTCGCCACCAGCCACGTCGGCCTCCTCCTCGTCGTTCTTGCTCGTCGTTCTTGCTCGTCGTCCCTGCACGTCGTCAGGGGCCCACCACCCCGCGGCCGGCGCGCCCCGGGTCCTGCCTATCGGCGCGCCGGGCCGGCCAGGAACCCCCGCCCGGGTGACCCCGGAGACGTGCTCGCGCCCGCCTCGGCGACTCACGTGACGTGTCCCTCAGATTGGTCCTCACCCATCGTGGGTAGATCATGGGCTGACAGTTCCTCCGGGGGGAGGTTTCGCCGTGCCTGCAGGAGGAACCGCACGATGATCGAGACAGTTCGCCGCGCACTGCGCTGGCGGTGGCCGTGGATGGTGCTCGTGCTCGTGCCCGTCGCGGTCGTCGGCATCTGGTGGGTCGAGGCCCAGCCGACCCGCGCCGAGGCCGTCAGCGTCGTCGGCGTGACCCCGGCGTCGGTGGAGTACGCCAACCCCGACCTGGTGCAGCTCACCGTCAACCGGTACGCCGTGCTGCTCGCCTCGCCCACGGGGCTGCAGGGGGTCTCCGACGACACCGGCATCGACGTCGACGAGCTCGAGCAGGCGGTCTCGGTCGAGTCCAGCCTCGACTCGGCCAACCTGCGCATCGTGGTCGACGCCGCCACCGAGGAGCGCGCCGAGGAGATCGCCGACGCGGTCGCCGCCCACGCCCGGGTGCTCGGCGCCGACGACGACGCCACCGACGTCTCGGTGCTCTCCCCCGCCGTCGTCCAGGCCCCGCCGCTCACCGCCTCCAAGCGCGTGCTCGAGGCCGTGCTCCTGCTCATCGCCCTCGTGGTCGCCCTGGGCGCCGCCTGCGCCGTGGAGCTGGCCCGCCCCCGCATCCGCACCGGCGGCGACGCCGAGGCCGCCACCGGCGCGATGGTCGTGGCCGGCATGCGCCGCTTCCCCCAGCCCGGCCTGCTGCGGCGCAACGTCGTCAGCGACGACGAGGTGCTGCGCGCCGCGCGCGCCCTGCGCACCGGCCTGCTGGCCAGCGAGCGCAGCGCGCCGAGCGGCCCGATCTGCGTGCTCGGCAGCGAGCTCGGCGCCGGCGGCACCACCATCTCCTTCCTGCTCGCCCGCTCGGCCAGCGACGCCGGCGAGGCCGTGCTGCTCATCGACGGCGACCTCGAGGGCACCGGCCTGAGCAAGCACCTGCTGCTCCCCCAGGACGTCGGCCTCGACGACGTGCTCGCCGGGCGCGCCGACCTGGAGGCCGCCATCGACCGCGAGGGCCGCGTGCCCGTCGTCGGCACGCGCCGCAAGCTCGGCTCCGACGCCCTCACCGAGCGCCGCCTCGGCGAGGTGCTCAAGGAGGCCGCCGGCTCCTGGGAGCGCGTGATCGTCGACGCCCCGCCGGTCGGCAGCCAGGGCGCCGACGTCGTCGGTCTCCACGCCGCGTCGGTGCTGCTGGTCGTGCCGCTCGGGGCGCCGGTGCACCGGGTGCGCCGCGCCGCGCGGCGCCTGGCCCGCCACGGCATCCCCGTGCGCGGCGTCGTGCTCAACCGCGCGCCGCGAGGGGTCGTGGAGTCGATGCGCACCGTCGCGACCGTCAGCCACGCCGATGGCTGAGCCGCAGCCCGCCACCACCGGCTCCACCGCGGCCGCCGGTCGCCGCTCGCCGCTGCGCCCGTCGCGCTCGACGGTGGTGCTGATGTACCACGGCTTCTGCACCACCCGCCGCGCCGACGACCCGGAGAACCTCTTCGTCGAGGTCGCCCGCCTCGAGGAGCAGATGACCTGGCTGCTGGCCCACGGCTGGGAGGCGCTCGACCTCGACGGCTACCGCGACGTGCGCGCCGGTCGCCGCTCGGGTCACCGCACCGTCCTGGTCACCATCGACGACGGCTTCGACTCCGTGGCCGACCTCGCCGCACCGGTGCTGCACCGGCTCGGCGTGCCCGCGGTGCTCTTCGTGCCCTCGGGCCTGGTCGGCGCCACCGCCACCTGGCTGCCCGAGCCCGCCTCCAGCCCGCTGCTGCAGCCCGAGCGGCTGCGTGGGCTGCCGGCGCTCGGGGTGGAGATCGGCCTCCACGGTCGCGACCACCGTGACCTGCGCGGCATCGACCCCGACGAGCTGCACCGCCAGACGGCGCTGGCCCGCGCCGAGCTCGCCGACTTCCTGGGCGCCCCGGCCGTGCGGTGCGTGCGCTCCTTCGCCTACCCCTACGGCGCCCACGACCGCGCCGCCCGCGCCGCCGTCGCCGCGGCCGGCTTCCTGGAGGCCTTCTCGGTCTTCGACGACGCCGGGCCGATGGCGGTCTCCCGCGTCGACGTCAACGCCACCGACACGCTGCGCTCCTTCCGGGTCAAGCTGATGCCGCAGTACCGCCGCGCCTGGCGCGCCCTCGAGAGCGCCCCCGCCCTGCGCCGCCTGGTGCACAAGGTCAGCACCCGCACGCCCAACCGCACCCCCGACGGCCCGCCCGAGGCCGCACCCACCGCCGTGCCGAGCGAGCCCCCCGTCGTCGAGGCGCCGGTCGCCGAGGCGCCGGAGCAGGCGGCCTCGGAGCCGACCCCCATCAGGCGCCCGCAGCACACCGGCGCCGCACCCACGACCACGCACCGCACCACGACCCAGCGCGCGGCCTTCGCCTCCGCCCCCGAGCCCGACCCGTCGACCGGCACCACTCCGCCGGCCGACGGCAGGGGGCCCCGGGGATGACCACGCTGCTGCCGGCCGCGCCCGCGCGACCGGCCCGCGGACCGGCCTTCCTGGGGCCGCTCCGGCCCCTGGTGCCGCTCCTGCCCGCCGCGCTGACCACGCTGGCCTGCGTCGTGGGCTGCGTGGTCGGCGGGATCGCCGCCGGGCTGCTGCTGGCCGAGCTCGGCGTGCGCTTCGGCCCGGCCGCGGTGGTGGCGGTCGTCGTGGCCACCGGCCTGGCCGCGGTGGTGCCGCGCCGCCCCGAGACCATGCTCGCGGCGGTCGGGCTGACCCTGCCGCTCGGCCCCGTGCCGGTCGGCCCCGTCGAGGTCGTGCAGCTCACGGTGGCCTTCGCCGTGGTCGCCCTGCTGGGCCGCGCCGCGCTGACGCACGGGCTGCGGCTGCCGGCCCCCGCGCTGGCGGTGCCGCTGCTGGCGATGCTGCTCAGCGCCGCGCTGGCCACGCCGCTGGCCCGCGGCAGCGACGTGGCCTTCAGGCTCGACGTCCAGCTGCTGCTGCTGGTGCTGCTCGCCGTGGCCGCCGCCAGCGCGCTGCGCAGCCGCCGGGCGCTGGTGCTCGTCACCGCCTCGACCGTGGCGGGCGGGGCGGTCGCGGCCGGCTGGGCGCTGGTGAGCTCCGGGCCCTCGACGACGTTCTACGGCGGCGCGGTCGTCAGCGGCCGCGCCCAGGGCGTCTTCTCCCAGCCCAACGAGCTCGGCCTCTTCAGCGCCGTGCTGCTCGTGGTGGCCATCGGCTTCGGCACCACCGCGACCTCGCGCCGCCAGCAGCTGCTGTGCCTGGTGGCCGGTGGGCTGCTCGCCGCGGCGCTGGCGCAGTCGCTCTCGCGCGGGGCCTGGATCGGGGCCGTCGTCGGGCTCGTCACGCTGGCCCTGCTCAGCCCCCAGGCGCGCCGCCCGATCGGTGCGCTGGCCGGAGCCGCCCTCGCGGTCGTGGTGGTGCTCCAGCTCGCGGGCGCCGGCATCGCCGAGGCGCTGCTGGCCCGCCTCGACAGCGTGCTCAACGCCAGCGACAACCCCTACGACCAGCGTGGCCAGATCTGGGCCGAGGCGCTGCGCCAGCTCGCCGAGCGCCCGGTGACCGGCCAGGGCCCCGGCGGCTTCCCCTACGCCGCGCGCGGCCTGAGCGGGGAGGGCATCGTGCTGGAGATCGAGCACGCCCACAACCTCTTCCTCGCCGCGGCCAGCGAGTACGGCGTGCCGGGCCTGCTCGCCCTCCTCGCGCTCATGGCCGGTGTCGTGGTGACCGCGGTGCGCGCGACGCGGCTGCTGGCCGCCGGGCCGCACCCCCGCGACGCCGGCGTGCCCGTGGCCCTGGCCGCGGCCCTCGTGGCCGTGGTGGCCCACGGCATGGTCGACTACCCGCTGCGCAACGCCGCCGTGGTCACCACCGTCTTCCTCGTCGTGGCCCTGCTGGGCGCCTGGCACCTCCACGGTGCCGACGTCGCCGCGCCGCCCGCCCCCGACCCCGCCCGCGCGCCCGACCTCCACCTCGCCGACGTGCCGGTCGTGGCCGTGCACCCCAGCCTCGTGCCGACCCCGGCCGGTCGCGCCGCATCCGCCGGCGGCGGCGCAGCGCGCCCCGCGGCCGAGCGCCCGCGGGCCGCGGCACGCTCCGGCGCGCGCCTCGCCGACCTCGCCGGCCGGGTGCGCGGCACCGAGCGCCCCGACGGCCCCGGTGAGACCCGCGCCGCCGACCTGGCCGGCGTCGTGCGGCCCCTCGCACCGCGGCGCCGGACGTCCTCCGACCCCGACCTCCCGGCGCCCGACCCCGGCGCCCGCCCCGAGCCCGCCGACGCCCGGCCCATCGGCGACACTGGAGCCGGTGAGGTCGATCTCGACCCCGCCCACCGCACCACCCGCACCCCCCTCCCGCCGCACCAGCCCACCCGCGCCCCGCGCAGCACGGAGGACACCCGATGAGCAGCACCAGCACCGGCCCGACCGACCCGCTCGGGTCCGAGACCGGGTCGCGCGGCGGCGCTGACTCCGCATCACGCGGCGGGTCGGCCACCGGAGCCGTCACCGGGTCGGCCGCCGAGCCGGTCGCGACGCATGACGCCGCCGACCGCCCGGCCACGCCCCCGCTGCGGTGCGTGGTGGTGACGCCCTACGCGACCCTCGGCGGCTCCGAGCGCTGGCTGCTCGCGCTGCTCGACGGCGCCGCCGCCCGCCTCGACGCCGAGGTGTGGCTGCTCGAGGACGGTCCGCTGCGCGCCGAGCTCGAGCGGCGCGACGTGCCCACCCTGGTGCTGCCCACCGGCCCCGACGCCCGCTCGCTGGCCGCCCGCGGCGCCGACCTGGCGCGCCGGCTGCGCGCGGGAGCAGCCGACGTGCTGCTCGCCAACGGCGTGAAGGCCGCGGCCGCCGCCGTGCCCGCCGCCCGGCTGGTGGGCGTGCCCGTGGTGTGGGCCAAGCACGACTTCTCTTTCGACTCCACCCTGGCCCGCCCCCTGGGCGCGCTCGCCGACGCCGTGCTCGCCACCTCGGCCGCCGTCGCCACGGCCACCGGCCGGGACGACGCCGTGCTCGTGCCGCCGCCGCGGCCCTCCCGCGAGGTCGCCTCGCGCCTGGAGGCCCAGTCCTTCTGGTCGGCGGCCGGTGTGCCGGTGCCCGACCAGGCCCCGGCCGGGGCGCCCCCCGGCGAGACCCGCGCGACCGGTCCCGCTCACGCCCCGACCGCCGGGCACCGCACCCTCGCCATGCTGACCCGTCTGGTGGCCTACAAGGGCGTCGACACCGCCATCGCGGCGCTCGCCGAGCCGGCCGCCGCCGGCTGGGACCTCCTCGTCGTCGGCCCCGACGACCCCTCCGAGCCCGGGGAGCGCGCCCGCCTCGAAGCCCTCGCCGCCGACCTCGGCGTGGCCGGACGGGTGCGGCTCGTGCCCGAGGTCGACGACGCGGGCCACTGGCTGGCCGCCGTCGACGCCGTCGCCGTGCTCACCCGCAGCGCCGGGGCCTTCGGCCGCGAGGGCTACTCCCTCGTCGCGCTCGAGGCGCTCGCCGCCGGCGTGCCGCTGCTCGGCGGCCGCGGCAACCCCGAGGTCGAGCGGATGGCCGCCGCCGCGGGCCGGGTCGTCGCCACCGGCGACCCCGCGACGCCCGACGGGGCGCGGGCCGTCACCGACGTGGCCCGGGGCCTCGCCGAGCTGGCCGACCCCGACGTACGCCGCGCGACGCGGCTGGGCGCCGAGCGCCTCCACAGCGCCCACCCCGACGCCGCCACGTGCACCGCCCTCACCGTCGGCCTGCTGGCCGAGACCGCCGGACGCCCCGGCGCCGGCCTGGCCCCGGCCGAGCCGGTCACGGTGCTCACCTGCTTCAAGGACGAGGCCGGCCACGTCGACGGCGTCGTCGCCCGCGTGGTCGAGCAGCTCGGCCCCGACGACGAGTACCTCCTCGTCGACGACCACTCCACCGACGGCACGAGCGAGGAGCTGGCCGCCTGGGCGCGCCGCGAGCCCCGCATCCGCGTGCTGCCCGGCCCCGGGGTCAACCTCTCCGCGGCGCGCAACCACGGCTTCGCCCACGCCACGCACGCGGTCGTCGCCTGCACCGACGCCGGCGTCGAGCCCGCCCCCGGGTGGCTCGACGCGCTGCGCACGCCCTTCGCGGAGCGGCTGCCCGCAGCGCCGAGCGACACAGCGGCCGCGGCCGACCAGGGCGGCCCCGTCAGCCCCGCAGGCCCCGACGCGGTGGGCTCCAGCGGCCGGGGCGTCGACCTCGTGGTCGGCGTCTACGAGGTCGACGGCGGCGACCCCTGGCGCGACGCCGCGCGGCTCGCGCTCTTCCCCGCCGTGGCCGAGGCACGCCGGCGCACCCCGCTCGTGCGGATGGCCGGCACGCTGACCGGTCGCCGCTTCGACGCCGCCCGCCTCGACGGTCGCTCGATGGCCTGCACCGTGGAGGCGTGGAAGCGGGCCGGCGGCTTCGACGAGTCCCTCTACTCCTCCGAGGACGCGGTCTTCGGCACGGCGGTGCGCGCCGCCGGCGGGCGCAGCGTGCTCGCCCTCGACGCGTGCGTGACCTGGGCCCAGTCGGGCCGGATCGGTGAGACGGCCGCGATGTACCGCAAGTACGGCGAGTGGGGCGGGCGCGCCGGCTCCTGGCCCCTGGTCAGCCGCGACCTCGTGCGCGGCTCGGCCTACCTCGTCGCCCCCGCGCTCGCCGTGCGCGGCGGAGCCGCGACCCGCGCGCTGCTGGCCCTGGGGGCACTGGGCTACCTCGCGGTGCCGCTCAGCCGCGCCCGGGCCGAGCACGCCGACCCCGCCACGGTGGCCCTGATGCCCCTCGCCCTGGCCCTCAAGGACGTCGCCAAGGCCGTGGGCTGCGCCCGGGGCAGCCTCGGCCGGCTGCGAGGGGACCGCGCGTGACCTCACCGCACCCGCCGGCCCCCGCGAGCGGCCCGGCCGGCCCCGACGAGCCCCCGGCCGACACCCCGGCCGACACCTCGACCGGGACCTCGGCACCGACCTCGGGCGTCGGCGAGCTCAGCCGCCGGGCGGCCCTCAACACCGCCGTGCGCAGCGTGGCCGAGATCCTCGGCAAGGTGGCGACCCTGGCCTGGACGGTCGCGGCCGCCCGCACCCTGAGCACCGAGGACTTCGGTGCGGTCTCCTACGCCCTCACCCTCATGCTGCTGCTCAGCTCGGTCGCGGCGTGGGGCTTCGACTCGGGCCTGGTGCGCCGCGGCGCCGCCGAGCCCGACTCGCTGCCCCGGCTCTACCGCGCCACCCAGGTCGAGAAGACCGGGCTCGGGCTGGTCGTCTTCTCCGTCGCCTCCCTGGTGGCGGTGCAGTCGCGCGCCGACACCGGCACCTGGGTGGTGATCGTGCTCATGGTGCTGGCCGGCTTCCCCGAGATGTGGAGCCAGAGCGCCCGCGGCGCGGCCGCCGTGCGCCAGAGCGCCGCCGCGGTCTCCAGCGCCCTGGTCGTGCAGCGGCTGGTCACCGCCGTGGTCATCGTCGCCGCGCTGGGCCTCGGCCTCGGACCGGTCGGCGTGGCCTCGGGCTTCCTCGTCGGCACCCTCGCGGGCTGGGGCGCGCACGTGCTCGCCGTACGCCACCTCGACCTGCACACCCGCACCCGCGAGCTGACCCGCGAGGACCTCGCCGCGGCGGCCTCGGGCACCTTCCTGCTCGGGGTCTCCAGCCTCGTGCTGATGCTGCTCTTCCGCCTCGACGCCGTGCTGCTGGCCGCGCTCAAGGGCGACGAGGCGGTGGCGGTCTACTCGGTGGCCTACCGGCTGCTCGAGACCGTGCTCTTCGTCGCCCACGCCATCAACCAGGCCGTGCTGCCCGTGCTCAGCTCGACCTCCTCGACCCTGCGCCGCCGCAACGCCTTCGAGCGGGGCGTGGCCGTGGCCGGCTTCGTCTACCTGCCCTTCGCCGTGGTCTGCGTCGTCGAGGGCGAGCGGGTGCTGCGGCTGCTCTTCGGGGCGCCCTACGGCGAGGCCGCGGCCCCCGTGCTGGCCTGGCTGGCGCCCGCGCCGATGCTCTTCGCGATCGCCTTCTTCGGCAACTCCCTCATGCTGGCCCAGCAGCGCAACCGGCTGCTGCTGGCCTCCTCCGTGCTCGCCCTGGCCGTCAACACCGGGCTCAACCTGGCCCTCATCCCGGCCTACAGCGGGGTCGGCGCCGCGATCGCCACCAGCGTGGCCTACCTCGCCCAGAGCCTGCTGGTCGTCTACGTCGTGCGCGACCTGGAGGACCGCCCCCGGCTGCTGCAGCCCCTGACCTCGGCCGCCCTGGGCGGCGTCGTGCTCCTCGGCGTGCTGCTCGCCCTCGACCTGCCCGTGGTGGTCGAGCTCGCCCTCGGCGGCGTGGTCTACCTCGCGGCGTGGGCGCTGGCCTCGCGGCGCCTGGCCCCCGACCAGTACGCCGTGGTCGCCGGCGTCGCCCGCCGGGTCGCGCGTCGGTGAGCGGCCGCTACGCCCGCCTGCGCCGGCCGCGGCGGGTCCTGGTCTCGACCGACCTGCCCTGGCCGGCGCTCTTCCTGGGCGAGCAGCTCTCCCACGCCCTCAACCACGGGCTGCCCGCCCGCCGGCGCAGCGGGCCGCTCGCCGCCGCGGTCGGACGCCGCGGCCTGCCCGCGCCCGCCGTCGCCTCCCTGGTCGCCCGGCTGCCGCACCGCCCCGCCCCGGCCACCGACGCCGTGCTCGACGCGGTGCGCGAGGCCTGGCCGACCCTCGTCGCGGCCGCCGGTGGTGCCGGTGACCCGGGCGACTCGGGTGACGCGGGTGACGCCGGTGGCTCGGGTGACGCCGGGGCGCCGGGGGCCGGACGCCTCGTCGGCGACGTGCCCGCACGGCTGGCCGCGCTCGAGGTCGACCGCTCGGGGCGCCGCTTCGTCTTCGTCTTCGCCGACGACCCCCACCCGCTGCTGGTGCTGAAGTCGCCCGACGCGACGGCCGACGGTGCCGCCGAGGCCGAGGCCCTCACCCGCGCCGCCGCGCTCGGTCTCGCGCCCCGCTGCCTGGGCCGCATCGCCGGGCTGGAGGCCCAGGAGGGGCTCGCGGGCCGGCCGCTGTGGGTGCGGCCCCCCGGGCGTCCCGGCTGGAGCGGCGCCTACAGCGACGCCTACGCCTCGCTGGGCTCCGGCCTGGAGCGGCTCGCCTCCGCCACCGCGGTGCCCGGCGGGCCCGACCGGCTGCTCGCCGACGCCCAGCCCGCGCTGCCGCTGGTGCGCTCCCCCCGCACCCGGCTGCTGGTCGAGGCGGCGCTGCGCGACGTACGCCACCTCACCCACCGCAGCCTCCAGCACCACGACCTCTCGGCGCAGAACTGGCTGGTGCGCGACGACGCGCTGGTCGGGCTCGTCGACTGGGACACCGCGATGCCCGACGGCGTGCCCGGCCACGACGCCCTCCACGCCGCCGTGTCGCTGCTCGAGCACGGCGTCGGCCTGCGCTCCCGCTCGCCGGAGCGCGTGCTGAGCACCTTCACCCGCGCCTGGCACGAGGAGCCGCTGCTCGCCCAGGCCCGGCGCGCCCACCGCGCCTGCCTGGTCGCCGCCACCGGCTCCGAGGCCCTGGCCGACCGCCTCGCGGAGCCGCTCCAGCTGGCCTTCTTCGCCCGCCGGCTGGGCTGGGTCGCCGTCGGCGACGGCCACGCCGCCCTCGACGTCGACACCGCCGAGCGCATGCTCGACCACGTCGCCCGCGGCTGAGGGTGCGCCGCCCGCGCCCCGTCCTACTGACCGTTGCGACCACTGGCTGACAGTCCTGACGGTCGGCCAGTGGTCGCAACGATCAGTAGGACGCCCCGCCGACCCGGCCCCTCAACGGGCGGCGGCCGGCTCCGACACCGCGGCCCGCTCCTCGGCGGCGACCTCGCGGTGGTGGCGGCGCACGAGGGCGGCGCGCACGGCCACCCGGCCCCGGGCGGTGCGGGCGTGGGCGATGCTCTCGATCATCGGCTCGCGGGTGGCGAAGCGGCCCTTGTAGCCCTCGTCGCCGCGCAGGAAGCGGAACTCGCGCAGCCCCGACTCCAGGGCGGCGCGGATGATGCGCACCATGAGCACGAAGCCGACCGACTCGTGGTCGTGGTCGGGGTCACGGCCCAGCTGGTAGCAGTACGACGCCCCCGCGAACTCGAAGACCAGCGCCGTGGCCACCGGCCGGCCCGCGATCTCCAGGAACCACAGCCGCAGCCAGCCCTGGGCCAGCGCGGCGCGGGCGAAGGCGGCGGTGAAGCCGCCCTGCCGCTCGTCGAGCAGCGGGCTCTCGCCCTCCCAGCGGCGCGCGTGCAGGTCGAAGAGCGTGGCCAGGTCGGCCTCGATGGTCGCCGTGGTGGCCAGCCGGTAGGTGACGTCGTGGGCGCCCTCCAGCTTGGCGGTCTTGCGGCGCATCTGGGCGCGCAGGTTGCGGCTGCGCGAGGCGAGGAAGGACTCCCAGTCGTCGTGCTCCACGAGGTCGACCACCGGGCTGACCTCGCTGCTCACCTGACGCCCGCCGAGCGGCTGCCACCACGGCTCGTCGAGCGGCATGTCCTGGAGCAGCACCACGTCGGCGCGGACCCGTCCGCCCTCGAGGGCCTCGCGCAGCAGCGCCTGGGCGCGCGGGCGGTGCTCGGGGGCGCAGACGGGGCCGAGCTGGTCGGCCGGGCCGTGGCCGATGAAGCGGGCCTGGCGCAGCACCCGGCCGGTGACCACCAGCGGCAGCACCACCGTGGGGTCGGCGAGGTCGTCGCACAGCACGTCGGCCTGCGCCCCATCGCCGTAGAAGTCCCACCAGCACGACGCCCAGGTGTGGGTGGCGAAGAGGTTGCCGGCGTCGTGCGCCAGACGGTTCCACGCGGCCGGGGAGGGGCCGGCGGTCAGAGGCATGCGCGGAGTCTAGGGTCCGCGCGGCCCCACCGTGGGGCGTTGGGCCTCTACCCGACCACCGGGGTGAGGTGCGCCCCGCACGTGCCGCGGGCGCTCCACCCGCGGCCCGACCGGCCGCGGCTCCTGCCTAGGCTTGCCCGATGCGCACGGCAGCGGCACCCGACCTCGGCGCGGTGCGCCGGCTGCAGGGAGCGGCCACCTCGGTGGTGCAGGACGCCGAGTGGCTCGAGAGCTGCGCCGCCGTCTTCGCCGAGCCCCGCCGCACCCGCGTCGTCGCCGTCGACGGCGCGGTGGCCGTGCTCGCCCACGGCGGGCCCCGCGCCCCGTGGTGGGAGGTGCCCGGCGCGGTCGAGGTCACCGAGCCCGTCGACGTGCTCGCCGCCGACGCCGACGCCGCCGCCCGGCTCGCCGAGGCCCTCGCCGCGCAGGCGCTGCCGCTGATGCTGCGACGGGTGCCGCGCGACTCCCCCGTCGTCGACGCGCTCGAGCGGGCCTACGGACCCCGCGCCGTGCGGGTGCGGCGCGACGGGCCCGGCACGCCGTACGTCGACCTCGCGGGGCTGGACGCGCCCGACGCGGTGCTCAACTCCGGGCGCCGCTCCGACCTGCGCCGGGCCCGCCGCCGCGCCGAGGCCCTCGGGCCGGTCGGCGCGCAGGTGCACGCGCCCGGGCCCGGGGAGGTCGACGCGCTGCTCGACGCCGCCCTGGCCGTGGAGCTGCGCAGCTGGAAGGGCCCGGCGGGCACGGCCCTGCTGCGCGACCCGGTGCGCGAGGGGTTCTACCGCCGCTACGCCCGGGCCGCGGCCGGCGCCGGCGTGCTGCGCGTGGCGCTGCTGCACGTGGGCGACGACCTCGCCGCGATGCAGCTGGCCGTGGAGCGCCACGGGGCGCTGTGGCTGCTGAAGATCGGCTACGACGAGGCTTTCGCCCGGGTCTCCCCGGGCCAGCTGCTCCTGGCCGAGGTGATCGGCTGGAGCCTGGGGCGCGGACTGGACCGCGTCGAGATGCTCGGCCAGGAGGAGGCGTGGACACGGGTGTGGACCCCCCGCGTGCGTCCCCACGTGCAGCTCGGCCTCTTCCCGCGCTCGTCGCGCGGACTGGCCGCGCTCGGGGTCGGCGCGGCCCAGCAGACCCGGCGTCGGGTCTCCGACCGGCTCGCCCGCGGCTGAGCCGCCCGGGTCGCCGAAGGGCGCCGCGGGCGGTGCCGCGACGCGTGCGACACGGCGTCGGGCGAACCTCGGCGTACCTCTTGAACTGTGACAGTACCGCTGTCACAGTAGGGCGTGCAGGCACCGTCCCGACCCCCGAGAGGCCGCCCCATGAGCACCGCCAGCTCCATCTACGAGACCGAGCACGACGACTTCCGCGCCATGGTGCGCTCCTTCATGGAGAAGGAGGTCGTGCCCTTCCACGAGCAGTGGGAGAAGGACGGCCAGGTCAGCCGCGAGGTGTGGACCAAGGCCGGCGCGCAGGGCCTGCTATGCTTCGACGTCGACGAGCAGTACGGCGGCATGGGCATCCAGGACTTCCGCTACAACATGATCGTGGCGGAGGAGATCTCCAAGGTCGGCGCGAGCGGGCTCGGCTTCCCCGTGCACACCGACATCATCGTCCCCTACATCTCCTCCCTCGGCACCGAGGAGCAGAAGCAGCGCTGGCTGCCCGGCCTGGTCAGCGGCGAGCTGATCTCCTCGGTCGCGATGACCGAGCCCGGCGCCGGCTCCGACCTGCAGGGCATCAAGACCTCCGCGGTCGACAAGGGCGACCACTACGTGCTCAACGGGTCGAAGACCTTCATCTCCAACGGCATCATGAGCGACCTGGTCATCGTCGTCGCCCGCACCGACCCCGACGCCGGCCACCAGGGCATCAGCCTGCTCGTCGTCGAGCGCGGCATGGAGGGCTTCGAGCGCGGCCGCAACCTCGACAAGATGGGCCTCAAGGCCCAGGACACCGCCGAGCTGTTCTTCGACAACGTCATCGTGCCGAAGGAGAACCTGCTGGGCGAGGAGGGCCAGGGGTTCATCTACCTCATGGTCAACCTGCCGCAGGAGCGGATCTCCATCGCCGCCATCGCCGTCGCCGCCTGCGAGCACGTGCTCGACCTGTGCCTGTCCTACGCCAAGGAGCGCGAGGCCTTCGGCCGCCCGATCGGGAAGTTCCAGCACAACCGCTTCCTGCTGGCCGAGATGGCCACCGAGGTCCACATCGCGCGCGTCTTCGTCAACGACTGCGTGATGCGGCTCAACGCCGGCGACGTCGACACCTCGCTGGCCTCGATGGCCAAGTGGTGGACCACCGAGCTGCAGAAGAAGCTGGTCGACCAGGGCGTGCAGCTGCACGGCGGCTACGGCTACATGATGGAGTACCCCATTGCCAAGGCCTACGTCGACAGCCGCATCCAGACCATCTACGGCGGCACCACCGAGATCCAGAAGGAGATCGTCGGGCGCTCCCTCGGCATCTGAGCCACGCACGCCGGCGACGGCCTCGTCACGACGGGGGTGTCGCCGGCGTCTGCTTGGGTGGAGCCCCACGTCTCGGAGGTCCCCCGTGCCCCTCGCTCCTCCCCGCGCCCTGCGCCGCTCCCGGCGCCCCGGCGCCCCCCTCGTCGCCGGTCTCGTCGGTCCCGTCGCCGGTGCCGTCGTCTCCGGGTTGCTGCTCGGCGGTCTGCTGCCGGCCGGCCCGGGGGTCGCGGCCGCCCCGTCGACGTCCTCGGCGACGGCGGCCGACCGCCCGGTCCACGCGTCCGCCGAGGTCCGCCGGGCCCCGCGGCGCAGCCTGGAGGAGCGGATCGAGCGGCTGCCGCACGTCGTGGGCGTGAGCCGGCGCGGGCCGCGCGTGCTCGACGTACGGTTCCGCCAGCCGGTGGACCACACCGTGCGCGGCGGGCCGACCTTCGTGCAGCGGGTCGTGGTCACCCACCGCGGCGTGGGTCGGCCCACCGTCGTGACGACCAGCGGCTACTCCCTGCCCGGGCCCGCCCCGACCGAGCCCACGCGCCTGGTCGACGGCAACCAGGTCGGCTTCGAGCACCGCTTCTTCGGGCGCTCGCGCCCCACCGATCTCAGCCCCGAGTCGTGGCGCACCTACCTCACCCTCGAGCAGGCCGCCGCCGACGAGCACCGCATCATCGCCTCGCTGCGCCGCCTCTACCCGCGCCCGTGGCTGAGCACGGGCGTCTCCAAGGGCGGCATGGCCGCGGTCTACCACCGCAGGTCCTACCCCGACGACGTCGCCGGCACGATCCCCTACGGCGCACCCGACGACGTCGTCGACACCGACGACGCCTACAGCGACTTCCTGGACCGGGTCGGCACGAGCGCGGGCTGCCGCGACCGGCTCGTGGCCCTGCAGCGGGCCGTGCTGGTGCAGCGCGAGGCGCTGGCGCCCCGGTTGGCCGACCTCGGCCCCACGAAGATCCTGGGCGGGCCCGACCGGGCGCTGGAGTTCCTCGCCACCGACCTGGCCTTCGGCTTCTGGGCCTACCGCGGGCAGGAGGCCTGCCCGACGCTGCCGCGCGACCCCGCCGCCCTGAGCCCGCGACGGCTGTGGGCCGAGGTCATCGACGTCTCGCCCCCGATCGCCTACGTCGACCCCGTCCTGCGCCGCTACGCGCCCTACTACGTGCAGGCCGCCACCCAGCTGGGCTCACCGCAGCTCGACGAGTCGGCGCTGGCCGACCTCCTGCGCCATCCCGGCGCCAACACCGCCGCCGAGCTCGTGCCGCGACGGCTGCGCCCGCTCACGCTCGACCCCAGCGCCATGCCGGCGGTCGACGCGTGGGTGCGCGAGGAGGGGCAGCGGATGCTCTTCGTCGACGGCGGGGTCGACCCGTGGCACGCCGAGCCCTTCAGCTGCGGCGACGACCCGGCCGCCGCCGCGGCCCGCGCCTGCCTCACCACCGTCGTGCCCGGCGGCACCCACGGCGCGCCGATCGCCGACCTACCCGACGCCGAGCGCGACCGGCTGGTGCGCACGATCCGCCGGTGGGCCGGCCTGGCGACCTCGAGCGCCGACCTCGCCCCGCGGGGATGGGCCGTCGCCGAGGACGGCCCCACCCCTGCCCGCCTGAGGGGCCTCGCCCCGGCGCGGGTCCTGCGGTGAGCACCGGCCTCGAGCTGCGGGTGGCCGCCACGGGCGAGCTGGGCGCCGCGGAGCTGACCGCGCTGCGCGCGCTGTGGCACGACGCCTTCGACGGCGACTTCGCCGACACCGACGCCGACCACGCGCTCGGCGGCGTGCACGTGCTGGCCCACCTCGACGGGGTCCTGGTCGGCCACGCCAGCGTGGTGCCCCGCAGCATCCTGGTCGGCGAGGGCGACGCGCTCACCGTGTGGGACGCGGGCTACGTCGAGGCCGTCTGCACGCTAGGCCCGGTCCGCGGCCGCGGCGTGGGGCGCGCCGTGATGCGCGCCCTGCAGGAGGAGCTCGTCGCCCGTCACGACCTGGGCGTGCTGAGCACCGGGGTGCCGCTGTTCTACGAGTCGCTGGGGTGGCGCTCCTGGCGCGGCCCGTCGTACGCCGTGCGTGCGGGCGGGCGCCAGCGCACCCCCGAGGACGACGACGGCCTCATGGTGCTCGTCGTCGACCCCGACCGCCCGCTCGACCTCACCGCGCCCATCGCCTGCGGGGAGCGCCCCGGCGACGACTGGTGACGGCACCTGCGTGCGGCGGCCTGCCGGCGTCTGCGCAAGTAGCGCAATTGCGCGCGGGCGACCACGGCCCCGGCGGAGATTTGCGCGGTCCGTGCCTCGTGCGGGGCCCGGCGTCTGCGCAACTGGCGCAATTGCGTGCGGGCGACCACGGCCCCCGCGGAGGTTTGCGCGGTCCGTGCCAGGCGCGGGGCCCGGCGTCTGCGCAACTGGCGCAATTGCGTGCGGGCGACCACGGCCCCCGCGGAGGTTTGCGCGGTCCGTGCCAGGCGCGGGGCCCGGCGTCTGCGCAAGCAGCGCAATTGCGCGCGACCGGCCGCGGCCGCCGCAGAGGTTTGCGCGGTCTGTGCCGCGTGCGGGGCCCGGCGTCTGCGCAAGTGGCGCAATTGCGCGCGGGCGACCCCGCCCCCCACGGAGGTTTGCACGGCCCGTGCCAGGCGCGGGGCCCGGCGTCTGCCCGGGCAGCGCACTTGCGCGCGCAAGACGACGGCCACCGCACGAGTGGGCGCTGTCTGCGCAGCGCCGGGGCCGCGGGCGGTCGGGGGCCGGGTCAGCCGACGACGGCGTCGCCGACGATCAGCCAGGTGCCGTCGGTGGGCTGCAGGGTGAGTCGGCGCACCTCGCTCTGCTGGCCGCCCCCGGAGGAGTAGGTCAGCGACACGTCGACGGTGCGGCCCGAGCCCGACGTGCCCGTCACGGTGACGGCGTCGATGCCCGACCAGAAGGACGCGTAGTCGTCGTAGCTGCCGACCCGTGCCTGCAGCTGCGGCGACAGGGCCGGCCAGGTCTGCGACGGGTCGCCGGGCAGGGCTGCGTAGTAGGACTGCACGAAGGCGGCCGGGCTGCTGCTCGGGGCCTGGTCCGCGGGCGTCGGCGTCGGGGTCGGCGTGGGAGTGGGTGTCGGGGTCGGCGTGGGGGTCGGAGTCGGCGTGGGCGTGGGCGTGGGGGTCGGTGTGGGGGTCGGCGTCGGCGTGGCCGAGCGATCCCGCCCGTTGCCGTTGCCGTTGCCGTTGCCGGCGCCGTTGCCGGTGCGGGCGGAGGCCTGCTCGGCGCGACCGGCCTCGTCGACGCCGTCGTCGCCGACGACCAGTGCGACCGCTCCGCCGGCCAGGGCCAGCACGAGGAGCACGACCGCGGCGACGAGCCACGGCGCCCGACGCCGCCGCGAGCCGTCGTCCGAGGCCCCGGCCGGGGTCGGCGCCGGGACGGGCACCGGGGCCACGGCGGGCACGGTCCTCGTGGCGACCGCCTGGGTCGCGATCACCTGCGTGGCGTCGGCCCGGGCGGCGCCGGCGGGCACGGCGCGACCGGCGGCCAGCGCGCGCAGCGACTCCGCCGCCTCGGGCATGCTCGGGCGACGGGTGGGGTCGGGGTCCATCATCCGCTCGATCACGGGGCCCAGGGCCTGCGCGCGCTGCGGCGGCGGGGGCGGACCGTCGGCGATGCGAGCCAGCACCTCGAGCGCGCTGCCCTCGCCGTAGGCACGGCGGCCCTCGACCGCGGCGTAGAGCGTGGCGCCCAGGGCCCAGACGTCCGCGGCGGGCGTGGGGTCGCCGCCGCGCGCCAGCTCGGGCGCGAAGTAGGCGGGGGTGCCGAGCACCAGACCGGTGCCGGTGAGCTGGTCGTCGCCGGCGGTGCGGGCGATGCCGAAGTCGGAGATCTTGGCCGTGCCGTCGGAGGTCACCAGCACGTTGCCGGGCTTGACGTCGCGGTGCATGGTGCCGCGGGCGTGGGCCGCGGCGATGCCGTCGGCCACCTGGGCGCCGATCGCCGCCGCACGCCGGGGCGTCAGCGGGCCGTCCTGGTCGACGACCTCGGTGAGGTTGCGCGACGCGACGTACTCCATCACCAGCCACACCTCCCCGCCGTCCTCCACCGCGTCGAGCACCGAGACGACGTTGCGGTGGTTGAGCGCGGCGGCCGAGCGGGCCTCCCTCAGCGCGCGGGCGCCGTCGATCGCGACGCCCGGCAGCGCTCCCGCCCTCTTCACCGCGACGTCGCGGCCCAGGGTCTCGTCGTGGCACAGCCAGACCGCGCCCATCCCTCCACGGCCGATCTCGCGCACGATCCGGTAGCGGCCTGCGATGGGGTCCGGCGTCATCTGGCTCCTCCGTCGGGCCCGCGGCCCGGGGTCTGTCGGCGCGACGGGGGTCTCCCCGGCGCGTGGTCGACCACCCAGTGCACCACAGGCCGCCAAGCACGACGACCACCCCTGAGGGTGCCGCCTTACGGTGTACGTCACATCGTCAGGGGCCTCAGGCTCCCACCCAGTACGCCGGCGGGTCCTCCCCGACCCGGCCGTCGGCGGCCTCGCGCAACAGGTCGGCGTGGCCGGTGTGGCGGCCGTACTCCTCCAGCAGGTCGCACAGCAGCCGGCGCAGGCTGGCGTGCCGCCCGGCGTCGTCGGCCATCGCCACCTCCTGGTCGAGCCCGCCGGCGGCCAGAGCGGCGGCCAGGCGGACGCGCGAGCGCGCGACGGCGCCGTCGTAGAGCGCGTAGAGCACCGCGGGCGGCTCGTCGGCCGCGGACGTGAAGGACCAGTCGTCGCCGGGCGGCGCGGTCATCCCTGCGAAGTAGGCGTCCCAGGTCGGACCCAGCGGGTCGTCGGACAGGCGGCAGGCGAAGACGTCGTCCTCCACCAGGGCCAGGTGCTTGAGCAGGCCCCCCAGCGTCATGGCCGAGACGCCCAGCCGGGCGGACAGCCCGGCGGCGTCGAGACCCTCGGCCTTCCAGCGGAAGGTCGCCCGCAGCCGGTCGAGCGACCCGACGAGGTGGTCGACCTCGTCGCCGGCCGGCGGGATCTCCCAGGGCATCGCGGCAGCGTCGTGTCGGTCCATGGCCACACGCTAGGCCCGGGCGCCGACGTCCGTCGCTAGCCTGCCGTCATGGCCCCCTCCCCCCACGACGAGCGGGCGCTGCTCGCCGACGCCCTCGACCGCCAGCGCGAGGAGGTCGCGGCCATCCTCGACGGGCTCGACGACACGGCGGCCCGCGCGCGCCTCGTGCCCTCCGCGACCACGCCGCTGGGCCTGGTGAAGCACCTGACCTTCGTGGAGCGGGTCTGGTTCCACTCGCGCGTCGCCGGCGTGCCCCGCGCCGAGCTCGGCCTCCCCGACACCGTCGACGAGAGCTTCGTGATCGACGAGGAGGACACCGTCGCCTCGGTGCGCGCGACCTACCTCGCCGCCTGCGAGCGCTCGCGCGAGATCGCGGCCGGCCGCGACCTCGACGAGACCTACTCCTCCCACCACGGCGAGACCAGCCTGCGGGCGGTGCACCTGCACCTGCTCACCGAGCTGGCCCGCCACGCCGGGCACGGCGACATCCTGGTCGAGCTGCTCGGCTCCGAGGGCTGAGCCACGCGCGCACCAGCAGGCGTGGGAGTCACGTGGGGAGGACCGCCAGGCCCTCCCCACCCCCGGCCGGCTCGGACGCCGGAGCCCCGAGCGGCGACGACACCGCCGGCGACACCATCGAGGGCATCACCAGGGGCAGCACCACGGTCACCGTGGTGCCGACACCCGGCGCGGAGTCGACGCCGACCCGACCCCCGTGCAGCTCCACGATGGCCTGCACGATCGACAGCCCCAGACCCGTGCCCTGGATGGCGCGGAGGTTGGCCTCGGCCGAGCGGAAGAAGCGGGTGAAGAGCTGCGCCTGCTCCTCCTGGGCGATCCCGATGCCCGTGTCGCTGACGACCACCACGTGCTCGTCGGCCCCCCGCTCGACCGCCACGGTGACGGCGCCCCCGTCGGGGGTGAACTTCAGCGCGTTGCTCACCAGGTTGGTCACGGCCCGCTCCAGCTTGACCGCGTCGCCGCTGAGCTCGACCGGGCCGGGCGGCAGGTGGAGCGCGACGTCGAGCGAGCGCTCGGGCACGCAGTCGACGACCGCCGCCGAGGCGCGCGCCACGACGTCGCGCAGGTCGAGGCGCTCGACCTGGAGCCGCACGGTCGCCTCCTCCACGCTGGAGAGCATCAGCAGGTCCTCCACGAGCGCCGAGAGCCGGCGCGAGTTGCTGCTGATCCGGGTGAGCACGGCGCGCTGCGGCCCGGTGAGCTCGCCGACGTCGCCGTCCTCCAGCACCTCGGCGAAGCCCAGGATGCTGGTGATGGGGGTGCGCAGCTCGTGGCTGACCGTGGCGACCAGCTCGGTCTTGGTGCGCTCCAGCGCGCTGAGGCGCTCCACCGCCTCGCGCTCGGCCTCGAGGGTGGCCAGCAGTGAGCGGTGGGCGCGCTCGCGGTCGGTGACGTCCTCGGCCGTGGCGAGGTAGCCGGTCAGTCCGCCGAGCGAGTCGGGCACCGCGGTCAGCGTCATCCGCAGGATGCGCTCCTCCTCGCCCCGCCGCACGCGCCAGTGGGCGTCGCGCACCCCCTGGGCCACCGAGGCCCGGCAGATGTCGGCGAAGACCGGCGCCGCGCCCACGGCGTCGGCGTGCCGGCGCAGCTCCTCCTCGGCGAAGAGGGCGTCGGGCCGGCAGCCCACGACCTCGTCGGCGCGGCGGCCGAAGACCGCGGCGGCGCCGGGGTTGAAGAGGGTGACCGTGCCGTCGGCAGCGGTCGCCACCACGGCGGTGCCGGTGGCGGCGTCGACCAGGCGGATCATCGTCTCCCGCTCCTGCTCGGCGCAGGCGGTGGCCACCCGCTGCTGGGTGACCATCACCGACAGCGGGAGCAGGATCAGCCCGCAGTCGAGCAGGAAGAGCTGGAGCACCCCCAGCGACACCTCCGGCGGCAGGTCGAGCAGCGCCCCAGCCGCGGCGACCGGCCCGAGGCCGGCCGTGGTCAGGGTCGTGCTGACCACCGCCACCACCACGAGCACCACCATCGACTCGCGCAGGCTGCCGCGGAAGGCGTGCCAGGTGAACATCGGCATCACCGCGAAGATCAGCTGCGGCAGGTCGGTGGGCACGAAGACCGCCACCGTCGTGCCGACGGTGAGCGCGAGCTGCACCGCCCTCTCACCCGTCGAGGCCAGCGCCTGGAACTCCAGCTTGTCGAGGAAGAGCGGCACCAGCACGACCGCGGCCGCGGCGTGGGCGCCCCCCGCGGCCAGCGCCACGCGCCACGTGCTCTCGACCGGTGCCCCGGTGAGCAGCAGCGTCGTCACCCAGCCCGCCCCGGCGACGGCGGAGCCGACGGCGATGGCCCCGATCATGCGCGAGACGTCGCCCTGGTCGCGCAGCCGTGCGCGCCCGTCGGGGCGGCGGGCGACGAGGAGGGTCTCGGTGACCACGGCCCCGAGCACCGTCGAGACGCCGAGCCCGAGCGAGACTCCCCCGCCCGCGCCGTCGAGCAGGTGGGCCAGCACCAGGAGGCCGAGCAGCGCAGCGACGACGTGCGGCCTGCGCCGCGGCGGCGTCGTGAGGTAGAGCCCGGCGGCCAGACCGGCCGGGGGCCAGACCGTGGGGGTCAGGCTGTCGGCCGCCACGGTCTGCATCCCCGCGAGCGCGCCGAGGAGCACCGCGAGGAGCAGCAGGACCCGGCGGGGGGTGCCGTGGGTGACCGGGACGGGCGGTGCGAGGCGCGCCCGAGAGCGTCGCGCACTGGTCGTGGACATCGTGCCTCCGTGTGCTCGCCCTGCCGCGTCGCTCAGGGGGGTCGACGCACTCAGCGTCCGCGGTCACCGGTGGAGCCCGTACGGCGCCACCCCGCGGGGGCACCCCCTCCGATCGGCCGGTCGGGCCGCGGGGTGATCAGCCGGGTGGCGGGCGCCGTGCACCCGCTGGCGCACCCCGCCGGGCCACCCCGCGGCGCGGGCGACTCGTGGGCCCGGGCTAGGCCGTCGGCCCGGCCCCCGGCGTACAGCCCTGGCGCGGGGTGCGGGTGATCCCCCGGACCCGCCGCGACCGGGCCCAGGCGAGCACGGTGTCGCGCCGCAGCGAGGGCCCTCGCCCGGCGCGCTGCTCGACGTGGCCCGCGGCCACGGCTTCCCACAGTGCGTGCTCGGTGCAGTCGGCCAGGTCGGCGGCCTCGCGCCACGACACCCACCCCCGCCGCTCGGCGGCGTCGGCGCGCACGTGGGCGGCGTCGAAGACCCACCGCCCCTCGCGCTGCTCGGCCGGGATCCTCCCCCGCCGCGCCAGCCACACCGCCTGGCTCCGCGTCAGGCCGAGCACCTCGGCCGCCTGCCTGCTGTCGATCCACTCCCGAGAACGCACCCGAGAATAATTCCGTGCCACGTGCGGCGGACCGCACCCCAGCGGCGCCGGATCGCAGCAAGTCCTGCACCACCTGGCGCGCCCGGTCGAGGAGGGCCCGGCGGACCCTGGACAGACACGGCGAGGCCGGCGGGCCCGGCGCTGTCGGGTCTGCGCGCGGCGCGGGCGACGCCGCCGCCGTCGGGCTGCCATCATCAGCCGATGAGCACACGATCCAAGGACGCCCCGTCGAGCGAGGAACGCCGCGCCGAGGTCATCGACCGCGCCATCGGCTGGCTGGAGGACACCCTCTACGTCGTCATCGCCGTCGTCCTCGCCATCTGCGCCACGGCCCTGGTGGTCGACCTGGCCCGCGGCGTGCCCGACCTCTTCGTCACCGGCGGCCAGGCACCCGTGCTCGAGGTGCTCGACGCCGTCCTGCTGGTCTTCATCGTCGTGGAGCTGCTCTTCGCCGTGCGTGCGACGGTCGCGCGCCGCGAGCTCGTGGCGGAGCCCTTCCTCATCGTGGGCATCATCGCCTCGATCAAGGAGATCGTGGTCGTCTCGGTCAAGGCCGCCGAGGCCACCGGCAAGGGCGACGTCTTCCGCGACGACGTGACCCTCATCGGCGTGCTCGGCGTGCTGACCCTGCTGCTCGCGGCCGCGGCCTACCTGCTGCGGCGCAAGGAGCGCGAGCCCGACGAGGGCCGCGAGGACGACGACGCCGTGGCCGACAGCACCGCCTCGCCCGACAGCGAGCAGCACGCGTCCTGACCCGGCACGACGAGCGCCGGGTCGCGCGGGTCAGACGTTGAAGCGGAACTCCACCACGTCTCCGTCGGCCATGACGTAGTCCTTGCCCTCCATGCGCACCTTGCCGGCCTCCTTGGCCTTCTGCATGGTGCCGAGCTCCATGAGGTCGTCGAAGGAGACGATCTCGGCCTTGATGAAGCCGCGCTGGAAGTCGGTGTGGATCACGCCGGCGGCCTCGGGGGCGGTGGCGCCCTTCGGGATCGTCCAGGCCCGGGTCTCCTTGGGGCCGGCGGTGAGGTAGGTCTGCAGGCCGAGGGTGTCGAAGCCGACCCGGGCGAGCACGTCGAGGCCGGGCTCCTCGACGCCCATCTCCTCGAGCATGGCGCGGGCCTCGTCGTCGTCGCCGAGCTCGACGAGCTCGGACTCGAACTTCGCGTCGAGGAAGATCGCCTCGCTGGGGGCGACCAGGGCGCGCATGCGGTCCTTGAGCTCCTCGTCGGCCAGCTCGTCGGCGTCGCAGTTGAAGACGTAGATGAAGGGCTTGGCGGTCAGCAGCGACAGCTCGCGCACGAGTGCGCGGTCGACCTTCGTGTCGATCACCGGGGTGCCGGCCTCGAGGTGGCCGAGGGCCTCCTTGGCGGCCTCCAGGTTGGCGGTGACGGCCTTGTTGCCGCGCGCCTCCTTCTCCAGGCGCGGGATCGCCTTCTCCACCGTCTGCAGGTCGGCCAGGATCAGCTCGGTCTGGATGGTGGAGATGTCGTTGCCGGGGTTGACCTCACCGTCGACGTGGGTGACGTCCTCGTCGCGGAAGACGCGGGTGACCTGGCAGATCGCGGCCGACTCGCGGATGTGGGAGAGGAACTTGTTGCCCAGGCCCTCGCCCTCCGAGGCGCCGCGCACGATGCCGGCGATGTCGACGAACTCCACCGTCGCCGGCAGCACCTTGGCCGAGGAGAACACCTCGGCCAGCCGGGCCAGACGCCCGTCGGGCACCCCGACCACACCGACGTTGGGCTCGATGGTGGCGAAGGGGTAGTTCGCCGCGAGGACGTCGTTCTTCGTCAGGGCGTTGAAGAGGGTCGACTTGCCCGCGTTGGGGAGACCGACGATGCCGATGGTGAGTGCCACGGGCGGAGACTCTACGGGCGGGCGCCGACCCGGCCGCAATCGCGCCCGGGCCGGGCCGCCGCGCCCCCGGCCGGGCCGAGGCGGGCCCGGGGCCGACCCAGCGCGGGCTCAGCGCGGGCTCAGGGCGGGCTCAGGGCGGGCTCAGCGCAGGTCGACCTGCTCGTTGTCGCCCTCGATGCGCGAGCCGGTGAGCTTGGCCTTGACCAGGTTGGTCAGCGAGATGATCGTGCTGCCGCCCGGCGCCGACCAGTACTCCGCGGAGTCGGGGGTGACCTCGACGAGCACGTTCTCCGGGTTCTCCGGGCCGCCCTCGAGCCAGGAGTCGGTGAAGCTGCTCCACAGCTCCTTCAGCTTGGTCTCGTCGTTGACGACCGAGGCGGTGCCGGCCACCGAGACCCAGGAGCCGTTGTTGGAGTAGGACACGTTGACCCGGGAGTCGGCCACGAGGGCCTGGACCTTGTCGGAGCCGCGCTCGGCGATGAAGTAGAGGGTGCCGTCGAAGTCGACGTCCTGGGTGGCCATGGGCTTGCTGAGCAGCTTGCCGCTGGGGTCGAGGTAGGTCAGCATCGCGACCTTCGAGTCCTTCAGCAGCTCGACGACGCGCTGCTCCTGCTCGCTCGTGCTCTGGTCGTGGGCGCTCATGGTGCCTCCTGGGGATCGTGGGGCGGACAGGTCCTGCCCGCCCCTCGAACGTACGTCGACCCCGCGGCCCCCACCCTCACCCCGACGGGCCCCGCCCGGCCCGCCCCGCCCGACTGCGGACCCGCCCGCCGACCCGCCCGCCGACCCGCCCGCCGACCGCCCATCCGACCGGGTGGTCCAGTCCGGTGTGGCACCAGTCACACTGGGCGCAGCAGGGCCGGCGTACGTCGGCCACGCCCAGCCGCTCGGAGGCACGATGACCGATCTCAGCGCACGACCCGCCCGCGAGGCCGACCAGAGGATGCGCGAGGCCGGCGCCGCCGACGCCCCGGGCCCCGGCGAGCTCGCGACGCCCCTCGACCTGCTGCTCGCCGACGCCACGCGCGGCCCGCTGCGGCGGCTGCTGCCGGGCATGTCGGGGGTGCGCTTCGGGGTCGGGCTGGCCCGTCACCCGCGTCGGGTGGTCGTCCGCGTCGCCGGCCTGGGCGCCGAGCTGGCCAAGGTGCAGGTGGGCCGCTCCGAGCTGGCCCCGCACCCCAAGGACCGCCGCTTCAGCGACGAGGCGTGGGAGAAGAACCCCTTCTTCCGCCGCACCCTGCAGAGCTACCTCGCCACGGGCGCGGCGCTGCGCGGCCTGGTCGCCGACGCGGGCCTCGACCACGGCGACGGCCAGCGGATGGGCTTCGTGGTCGACAACCTCGTGGAGGCCTCTGCGCCCACCAACAACCCCGCGCTCAACCCGAAGGTGCTCAAGCGGGTCATCGACACCGGCGGCGGCAACCTCGTGGCCGGCGGGCGGCGCTTCGTGCGCGACTTCGCCACCGCACCGCGGGTGCCCTCGATGGTGGAGGCCGACGCCTTCGAGGTGGGCGAGGACATCGCGGTGACGCCCGGCGAGGTGGTGCTGCGCACCGACGTCTTCGAGCTGATCCAGTACACCCCGCAGACCACCAAGGTGCGCTCGGTGCCGCTGCTCATCGTGCCGCCGACGATCAACAAGTACTACGTCATCGACCTCGCCCCCGACCGCAGCCTGGTCGAGCACCTCGTGCGCGCCGGGCAGCAGGTCTACTGCATCTCGTGGCGCAACCCCGACGCCCGCCACGCCGACTGGGGCCTCGACACCTACGGCCAGGCCATCGTGGAGGCGATGGGCGCCGCCCAGGACATCGCCCGCCAGGAGCAGGTCGCGATCCTCGGCATCTGCTCCGGCGGCATGCTCGCCTCGATGGTGATGGCCCACCTCGCCGCCACCGGCGACCTCGACCGGGTCGCGGCCTTCAGCCTCGCCGTGACCGTGCTCGACCAGTTCGAGGCCGGGCTGCCCAGCGCGCTGCTCTCGCACAAGGGCGCCGCCGCCTCGACCCGCGCCTCGCGGGAGAAGGGCTACCTCGACGGCGCCGCGCTGGCCGAGATCTTCGCCTGGCTGCGGCCCAACGACCTGATCTGGAACTACTGGGTCAACAACTACCTGATGGGCCACGCCCCCAAGGCCTTCGACATCCTCTACTGGAACGCCGACCCCGTGCGGATGACCGCCGCCATGCACCGCGACTTCATGGACCTCGCGATCCGCAACGCGCTCACCGAGCCCGACGGCTCCACGATGCTCGGCTCGCCGGTCGACCTGGCCAAGGTCGACACCGACGCCTACGTCGTGGCCGGCATCGCCGACCACCTGTGCAAGTGGGAGTCGTGCTACCGCACCACCCAGCTCTTCGGCGGCGAGACCCGCTTCGTGCTCTCCACCAGCGGCCACATCGCCGCCATGGTCAACCCGCCCGGCAACGAGAAGGCCAGCTTCCAGACCGCCGAGGACAACCCCGACACGGCCGAGGCCTGGCTGACCGGGGCCCGCAAGGTGCGCGGCAGCTGGTGGGAGGACTACGCCGCCTGGCTGGCCGAGCGCACCGGCCCGGAGCGCAACCGGCCCCGCCGGCACGGCTCGGCCCGCTACGAGCCCGTGGGGGCCGCGCCCGGCGCCTACGTCCACGACCGGTGAGCCCCACGATGGCGACCCGGGGCCCCGGCGGGCCCGGCGGCCCGCGCGCCGACGACCGCGGCCCGGCCGCCCCCGACCGGATCCGCACCATCGCCGTACGCCGCATCCCGGTGCGGGTCTCCGTGCGCCCGGGCACCGGCGCGCTGACCGGCGAGCCGCCGCTGCTGCTGTGCAACGGCATCGGGGCCAGCCTGGAGGCGCTCCAGCCGCTGGTGGACTCCCTCGACCCCCGGCGCGGGGTGGTGCGCTTCGACGTGCCCGGCGTCGGGGGGTCGCCGGCGCCGCCGGTGCCCTACACGATGGCCGGCATCGCCTCCTGGCTCACCGCGCTCATGGACCGCCTGGGCCACCGGCGCTTCGACGTGCTCGGTCTCTCCTGGGGCGGCGGGCTGGCGCAGCAGCTGGCCTTCCAGTCGCCGCGACGGGTGCGCCACGTCGTGCTCGTGGCCACCGGCACCGGCTCGCTGATGGTGCCCGCCCACCCGCGGGTGCTCTCGCGGATGCTCACCCCCAAGCGTCACCGCGACGCGGGCTACGCCGCCTCGATCGCCGGCGACATCTACGGCGGCACCATGCGCACCGACCCCGCCCGTGGCGCCGCCCTGCTGCACGAGGCCACCCGCAGCGGCCCCCGCCGCGGCTACTACCTCCAGCTGCTCGCCGGCGCGGGCTGGTCGAGCCTGCCCGCGCTGCCCCTCCTGCGCCAGCGGGTGCTGGTGATGGCCGGCGACGACGACCCGATCATCCCGCTGGTCAACGCCCGCGTCATCGCCCGCCTCGTGCCGCGCTCGCAGCTGCACGTCTACCGTGGCGGCCACCTGGGGATCCTCACCGAGAGCGACGAGCTGGCCCCGCTGATCGACCACTTCCTCGACGACCAGGAGCCCGACCGATGAGCACCCCTCCCCCCACCTCCGGCACCGCGACCTCCGGCACCACGACCTCCGGCACCGCCACCGAGCACGCGGCCGAGGCCGCGGCACGGCCCGACGGCGACCTCAGCGGAGACCCGAGCACCACCGGCCTGGAGGGCGTGGAGCTCACCGACTCCCCCTTCTCGGACTTCCTCGGCTTCGAGCTGCTGCTCGAGGACGACGACCGCGAGCTGCTCGGCCGGGTGCGCGCCTTCATGAACCGCGAGGTCGAGCCGGTCATCAACGAGCACTGGACGCGCGGGGAGTTCCCCCACGAGCTGGTGCAGGGCATCGCCGACCTCGGCATCGCCGGCCTGGCCTACGACGCCCCGGGCTGCCCCGCCCGCGGCGCACTGGTCGACGGCCTCGTGGCCATGGAGCTGAGCCGCGTCGACCCCTCCATCGGCACCTTCATGGGCGTGCACGGCGGGCTGGCCATGGGCTCGATCGCGCTGTGCGGCTCCCCCGAGCAGCAGCAGCGGTGGCTGCCGGCGATGGCGCGCCTGGAGCTCATCGGCGCCTTCGGCCTCACCGAGCCCGAGACGGGCTCGGCCATCTCCCAGGGGCTGTCGACCACAGCGCGCCGCGACGGCGACGCCTGGGTGCTCAACGGCGAGAAGAAGTGGATCGGCAACGCCTCCTTCGCCGACCTCGTGGTCGTCTGGGCCCGCGACGAGGACGACGGCCAGGTCAAGGGCTTCGTGGTCGAGAAGGACACCGAGGGCATGACCTTCGACGTGCAGCGCGACAAGATCGCCCTGCGCGTGGTGCAGAACGCCGAGATCCACCTGCGCGACGTGCGGGTGCCGGAGGAGAACCGGCTGCAGGAGGCCCACTCCTTCCACGACACCTCCCAGGTGCTGCGGGTGACCCGCATGGGCGTGGCCTGGCAGGCCGCCGGCTGCGCGCGCGGCGCCTACGAGCACGCGCTGCGCTACACCAAGGCTCGCGAGCAGTTCGGGCGCCCGATCGCGTCCTTCCAGATGGTGCAGGACCTGCTGGTCAAGATGCTCTCCAACGTCACCGCCTCCACCGCGATGAACGTGCGCGCCTCGCAGCTGCAGGTCGCCGGTCTGCTGCGCGACGAGCACGCCTCGCTGTGCAAGGTCCACAGCACCGTGCGGATGCGCGAGACCGTCGGCTGGGCCCGCGAGGTGCTCGGCGGCAACGGGATCCTGCTCGAGCACCACGTGGGCCGCTTCGTCGCCGACGCCGAGGCCATCTACTCCTACGAGGGCACCCGCGAGATCAACACCCTCATCGTCGGTCGCGCGATCACCGGCGAGAGCGCCTTCGTCTGACGGGCGCGCCGCGCCGGCGGTGCGAGCGGAGGCCTCGCACGAGCGGGTCGAGGCCGGGCGGGTCGCGCAGGTGGGTCCCGCGGGCGGGTCCCGCGGGCGCGTCGGGGCCGCCCGAGCGATGGCGCGCAGGTGGTGCGTAGGTTCGGTCCCATGAGCCACGCACCCGTCCTGCGACCGATCCGCGACGACTTCCCGGCGCTGTCGCTGGGGGTGGCCCACTTCGACGGGCCGGGCGGCTCGCAGGTGCCGCGCGCGGTGGCCGACGCCGTCGCGGGCGCGATGACCGCGGGCCTCGGACAGCGTGGGAGCGACACCGCCACGGAGCGTCGTACCCAGGCGGTGGTGGCAGACGCCCGGGCCGCCGCCGGCGACCTGCTCGGCGCCGACCCGGCCGGCGTCGTCTTCGGCCGCTCGATGACCCAGCTGACCTTCGACCTGGCCCGCACGCTCGCGCGCGGGTGGGCGCCCGGCGACGAGGTGGTGGTCAGCCGCCTCGACCACGACGCCAACGTCAGGCCCTGGGTCATCGCCGCCGAGCGCGCCGGCGCCACCGTGCGCTGGCTCGACCTCGACCCCGTCACCGGCGAGCTCGACGACCCCGCCACCGCCATCGGCCCCCGCACCCGGCTGGTCGCGGTCACCGCGGCGTCCAACCTGATCGGCACCCGCCCCGACGTCGCCGCCGTCACCCGGGCCGCCCGCGAGGTCGGGGCGCTGTCGTACGTCGACGCCGTCCACCTGGTGCCCCACGCGGCCGTCGACGCGACCGCCCTCGGCGCCGACGTCGTCGTCTGCTCGCCCTACAAGCTCTTCGGTCCGCACCTCGGCGTGCTCGCCGCGCCGCCCGCGCTGCTGGAGCGGCTGCACCCCGACAAGCTGCTCCCCTCGACCGATGCCGTGCCGGAGCGCTTCGAGCTCGGCACGCTGCCCTACGAGCTGCTGGCCGGCGTCACCGCCGCCGTGGACTACGTCGCCGGTCTCGTCGAGGCCTCCTCGGTGCCCGCCGAGCTGACCCGGCGCGAGCGGGTCGTGGCCTCGATGGGCGCCGTCGAGCGCCACGAGGAGACGCTGCTGGCCCGGCTGCTCGACGGTCTCGCCGCGCTGCCCGGCGTCACGCTCGTCGGCTCCCCGGCCCACCGCACGCCCACCGTGCTCTTCTCCGTCGCCTGCCACCCCGGACCCCGTGTGCACGCCCACCTCGGGGCGCTCGGCGTCAACGCCCCCGCCGGCAACTTCTACGCCCTCGAGACCTCCCGGCGCCTCGGGCTCGGCGACGAGGGGGCCGTGCGCGCCGGGCTCGCGGCCTACAGCAGCGACGACGACGTCGACCGGCTGCTGGCCGGGGTCTCCGCGCTGGTGCGCTGACCGGCTGGGGCGCCGACCAGCTGGAGCGCTGACCCGGCGGCGTACCGACCCGGGCCCGCCGGACCGGGGCCCACCCGGGCGCCCGCGGCGTCGGTGGCGGCGCCTAGGTTGTCAGGGTGCGCCTCGCGACCTGGAACGTCAACTCCCTCCGCTCCCGCATCGAGCGCGTCGAGGCCTTCGTGCAGCGCCACGACGTCGACGTGCTGGCCCTGCAGGAGACCAAGGCCCGCGAGGAGCAGCTGCCGCTGATGGGGCTGCAGTCGCTGGGCTACGAGGTGGCCTCGGTCGGCTACAGCCAGTGGAACGGCGTGGCCCTGCTCAGCCGCGTCGGCCTCGAGGACGTGCAGGTCGGCTTCGAGGGCATGCCGGGCTACGGCGACCCCGTGGCGCCCGAGGCCCGCGCGATCGGCGCCGTCTGCGGCGGGGTGCGGGTGTGGTCGCTCTACGTGCCCAACGGCCGCAAGCCCGACGACCCGCACTACGTCTACAAGCTCGACTGGCTGGCGCGGCTGCGCGAGGCCTCCCGCTCCTGGCTGGGCGAGGACACCGCGCTGGTCGGCGACTGGAACATCGCGCCGCTCGACTCCGACGTCTTCGACATCGAGCAGTTCCGCCGCTCCACCCACGTCACCCCGCCCGAGCGCGCGGCCTTCCAGGGCTTCCTCGACGACGGCTACGCCGAGGTCACCCGCGAGCACGCCCCCGGCTACACCTACTGGGACTACTACCGCCAGCGCTTCGAGCGCGACCGCGGCCTGAAGATCGACTTCGTCCTCGGCTCCCCCGGCCTGGCCGCCCGCACCACCGGCGCCTTCATCGACCGCGATGAGCGCGCCGGCACCGGCGCCTCCGACCACGCCCCCGTCGTCGTCGACCTCGCCGACTGAGCCCCACCTGCCCCGGCCGGCCCCGCGCGCGAGCCGCCCCCTCCAGCCCCTCCTGTCACACCGGTCGGCCCGGACCCGCACCTGTCGGCCCGTGCGTCGGCCGACCGGTGCGGGTTTCACCAGCCGGCCGGTGAAACCCGCGACCGCCCCGCCGCGTGACGCCCCGCGGAGGTCGCCGTACCGGAGGCTCCGGCCGGAAATGGCGCCAGACGACGACCCCGGGGCCGGCCGAGCTGTCGTAAGCCGCCACTTCCCGCACCCCACCGCGCGCCCCGGGGGACGTCGAGCGCCGAGCCCCACCCGTCACCTCAGCCCCACCGGTCGGCCCGGACCCGCACCTGTCGGCCCACGCGTCGGCCGACAGGTGCGGGTTTCGCCAGCCGACCGGTGAAACCCGCGACCGCCCGCGACCACCCCCGCCCGTCCCCACCCCACTGTCGGTGGCGTACCGCATGCTGCGGGCATGGAGATCACGACGGTGCTGGGGGTGCTCGGGGCGGGGCTGGTGCTGGGGCTGGGCCTCGGGGTGGCCCTGGGGGTGCTGTGGGCCCGGTCGCGGCCCGAGCACGTGGGCGCGCTGGGCCAGGGGCTGGTGGAGCAGGCCGAGGTGATGCAGGGGCTCGACCGGCTCAGCGACCAGCTGGTCGACCTGGAGCACCAGCGCGCGACGTGGCAGGGCCAGCTGCGCGAGCAGGTGGCCGACGTGCGCCACTCCACCGACGTGCTGCGCCGCGAGACCCAGTCGCTGTCCACGGCGCTGCGCAAGCCGCAGGTGCGCGGGCGCTGGGGCGAGCTGCACCTGCGCCGCGCCGTCGAGCTGGCCGGCCTGGTCGACCGGTGCGACTTCAGCGAGCAGCACCGCCTCGACGACGGCGCACGACGCCCCGACCTGGTGGTGCACCTGGTCGGCGAGCGCCACGTCGTCATCGACGCCAAGGTCCCGCTCGACGCCTACCTCGACGCCACCTCCACCGACGACGAGACCGAGCACGCCGCCCACCTCCAGCGCCACGCCCGCCAGCTGCGGGCCCACGTGGCGCTGCTGTCGTCGAAGGCCTACTGGCGCTCGCTGCCCGAGACCCCGGAGTTCGTGGTGCTCTTCGTGCCGGCCGAGTCGTTCCTGGCCGCCGCGCTCCAGGCCGACCCCGGGCTCATCGAGCACGCCGCCGAGCGGCAGGTCGTGCTGGCCACCCCGACCACCCTCATCGCGCTGCTGCGCACCGTGGCCCACGGCTGGAGCCACGAGGTGCTCGCCGAGCGGGCCGCCGAGATCCACCGCCTCGGGCGCGACCTGCACTCCCGGGTCGCCACGCTGGGCGGCCACCTCGACCACGTCGGCCGCTCCCTCAACGCCGCGGTGGGCCACTACAACTCCGCGGTCGGCTCGCTGGAGTCGCGCGTGCTCGTCACCACCCGCCGCTTCGCCGACCTGGGTGTCACCGACGACCCGCTGCCGACGCCGCGCACCGTGGAGCTGCGCGCCGTCGACCGGCGCGCCGCCCCCGAGGAGCCCGACGAGCGCCCTAGCGTGGCGTGGTGACCGGTCGCTCCCGGCCCGTCACCGAGGCAGTGAGGTGATCAGGCGATGACGTCGCACACCCTGTGGGAGGAAGGCCGCGCTCCCGCGCACGAGATGGTCGCGCTCGGCGTGGCCGTGCTGCTCACCGCCTCCGCCGTCGAGCTGCTGGTCGGCGCGGCCGTGATCGGCTGGCTCTTCGACCTCGCCTTCGTCGCGCTCGCCCTCGCGCTGGCCCTGCTGGTGCGCCCCCGCGACTTCTTCACCGTCGGCGTCCTGCCGCCCCTGCTCATGGTCGGCGTCTTCGCGATGCTCGGCGCCACCCGCCCCGGTGCGCTGGCCGACCCCGGCGACGGCGTGGTGCAGGTCGTCGTCACCGGGCTGGCCGACCACAGCCTCGCCCTCGTCGTGGGCTACGCCCTGTGCCTGCTGGCCCTCGCCGCGCGCAACCAGGTACGCCGCACCGGCGCACCCCTCCCCGGCTGGGCCACCGCGTGGCTGGAGCAGCGCGCGGGCGGCCCGGGCGGCCGCGGCGACCTCAGGCGAAGCGGTCCGGGTCCCCGGCACCCCGCCGGATGACCTCGGGAGCCCCCTCGGACCAGTCGACCACCGTGGTCGACTCCGCCGGGGTCTCACCCGCCTCGATGACCAGGTCGACCTGGTGGTCGAGCTCCTCCTTGACGTCCCAGCCGCTCGTGCGGGGCTCGGACTCCCCGGGCAGGATCAGCGAGCTGCTCAGCAGCGGCTCCCCGAGCTCGGCGAGCAGCGCCTGCACCAGCACGTGGTCGGGGATCCGCACGCCGACGGTCTTCTTCTTGGGGTGCAGCAGCCGCCGCGGCACCTCGGGGGTGCCCGGCAGGATGAAGGTGTAGGGCCCCGGAGTCGCCGCGCGGATGGCGCGGAAGGCCGAGTTGTCGACGTGCACCATCTGGCCCAGCTGGGAGAAGTCGCGGCACACCAGCGTGAAGTGGTGCCGCTCGTCGAGGCCGCGGATCCGCAGGATCCGGTCGCGCCCCTCGCGGTTGCCCAGCTGGGCGCCCAGGGCGTAGCCGGAGTCGGTCGGGTAGGCGATCAGCGCGTCGTCGCGCAGCGCCTCCACCACCTGGGCCAGGAGCCGGGGCTGGGGGTTGTCCGGGTGCATGTCCACGTACCTCGCCACCGCTCGAGACTACGCCGCCCCGGCCCACAGCATCCGCCCGCCACTCACGGCGGGTCCGGGGGCGGCTCACAGCCCACGCAGAGGTGACCCGGGCTGACTGGGACCAGACCACCCCAGCCCCCGACCCGTCTGCGAAGGGACCCGGCCATGCCCGCCCGCACCAGCCCCCGCGCCCTGCCCGTCCGCACCCCCGACACCCCGCGCCCGAAGATCGCCTACGTGCTGCCGGTCTACGACGAGGCCGACAACGTCGCGCCCTTCCACGCCGCGCTCACCGAGGCGACCGCCGTCCGCGACGACCTCGACTGGGAGTTCCTCTACGTCAACGACGGCAGCCGCGACGAGTCGCTGGCCCGGCTGCTCGAGCTGCGCCGCCACGACCCGCGCGTCGGCGTGCTCGACCTGGCCCGCAACTGCGGGCACCAGATCGCGGTCACCGCGGGCCTCGACGCCGCCGGCGACGCCGACGCGGTCATCGTCATGGACACCGACCTCCAGGACCCGCCCCGGGTCAGCCTGGAGATGGTCGGGCTGTGGGAGGACGGGGCCGACGTCGTCTACGCCCAGCGCCGCTCGCGGCGCGACACCCTCTTCAAGCGCACCACGGCCTGGGCGTTCTACCGCGTGCTCGACCGGCTGGCCTCGGTCGACATCCCCCGCGACGTCGGCGACTTCCGGCTCATGGACCGCCGCGTCGTGGCCGAGGTGGCCCGCTACCGCGAGCAGGACCGCTTCCTGCGCGGCATCGTCGCCCACGTCGGCTTCCGCCAGGAGGCGCTGCTCTTCGACCGCGACGAGCGCCACGCCGGCACCAGCGGCTACCCGCTGGGGCGCATGCTGGCCTTCGCCGCCAACGGCATCCTCGGCTTCTCCACCTCCCCGCTGCGCATGATCACGCGGCTCGGCTTCGCGCTCTCGGCGCTCAGCGTCGTCATGGCGGCCTACGTCGCCTCGGTGCGGCTGCTGCGCCCCGAGGACTCGGTGCCCGGCTGGGCCTTCCTCGGGGTGGGGATGTTCCTGCTCGCCGGGCTGCAGCTGGTGATGATGGGCGTCATCGGCAGCTACGTCGGGCGCACCTACACCCAGGTGCAGGGTCGCCCGCTCTACTCGTTGGCCCTCACCGCCCGCGGCGAGCACTCCGGCGTACGCTCGCTGCCGCAGACCCCGCCCGACCTCCGGACCCAGCACGGGAGCGTGTCCTGACCTCCTCTCACCCGGCCCCGCAGCCCGTGCCGCCGCGCGAGCCCGCGAGCGAGCCCCCGAGCGCCACCCCGAGCACGCGGCCGTCGCGTCGCGAGCGTCTGCGCACGCTGCACGAGAGCACGCTGGTGCGATTCGTGGCGGTCGGCGCGGTCAACACCGGCATCGACGTCGGGCTCTTCTGGCTGCTCCACGACACCCTGGGCATCGTGCTGGCCAACGTGGTCTCCACCGCCGCGGGCATGACCTTCAGCTTCGTGGTCAACGGCCTGCTGACCTTCCGCGCCGAGCGGCTGCGGCTCGGCGACGCCGTGCGCTTCGTGGCGAGCACCGGCACCGTGCTCTTCCTCGTGCAGCCGCTGGTCATCTACGCCCTGCTCGCCGTGCTCGGCGACGACGCGGTGCTGCTGGCCAAGCTCGGAGCGATCTGCGTCGTCATCGTGCTCAACTTCTGCGCCTACCGCTTCGTCGTCTGGCCCCGCCGCCGCACCCGCGCCTGACTCAGCCGGGCCCCACCACCGGCCCCACGTCGACCACCGCGTCCGACACCGTGCCCAGCACCGCGTCCAGCACCGCGGCGGCCATCGCCCGGCGAGCGGCGCAGCGGGCGGGCATCGTGCGCCCGTAGTAGGGGAAGGTGATGAGCGCGAGCAGCAGCGCCCAGCCCTGGCCGACCCGCCACGTCGCCTCGTCGACGTCGAGCAGCTCGCGCAGCAGGGCGCGGCCGGGGGCGTCGAGCACCTCCCACGCCACGACCAGGTCGACGGCCTGCCGGCCGACCCCGAGCGCGCCGAGGTCGAGCACGGCGGCGAGGCGGCCCTCGCGCACGAGCAGGTTCTCGGCCAGCAGGTCGCCGTGCAGCCAGCCTTCCGCGACCGGGCCGGCGACCTCGAGCGCCGCCTCCGCCACCAGCGCGCTCTGCCAGACGACGCGCACGCGGTCGAGGTCGAGCCCGAGGTCGGCCCACCTCGGCAGGGCGGCGCACACGGCCGCCGTCTCGCGCAGGTCCTCGTCGAGGTCGCCCAGCCGGCCGCCGCGGTAGCCCCGCAGCGCCGGGTCGGCCGCGGCCTGCGCCGGCACCGGGGCGGCCCACAGCCCCCGCAGGACCGCGGCCAGGTCGCGCGCCAGCGGCCCCGACGACCCGGCGTACGGCGTGAGCGCCGGCACCGCCGGCGGGGTGCCCTCGATCCACCGCGTCACCGACCAGGCCTCGGGGTAGCCCTCCCCGGGCCGCCCGCTCGCGACCACCTCGGGCACGACGACCCCGGGCGGCAGCGCGGCCGCGACCAGCGGTCCCCAGCGCCGCTCGGTCACCAGCGCGCGCGACCCGCCGTGCTGACGGGGCAGGCGCACCAGCAGGTCGTCGCCGAGGCGGAAGAGCCGGTTGGAGGAGCCCGACGCCTGCCCGTCGCCGCCCAGCGCCCGCAGCGGCAGGTCCGCGAGGTGTGGGTGCTGGGCCGCCAGCAGCCGGCGCACGAGCGGCTCGTCGACCTCGAGCTCGTCGTCGTGCAGCCTCACCCGAGCACCCTTCCGCGCCGTCCGGGTCCCGTCCGGGGGCCTACTGCGCGCGGGCCGCGGCCTTCATGTCGCGGCGCAGCTCCTTGGGCAGGGAGAAGATGAGCGACTCCTCGGCGCTGTGGACGGCCTTGGCGTCGGGGTAGCCGCGCTCGGCGAGGTAGGCCAGGACGCCCTGCACGAGACTCTCGGGCACGCTGGCGCCGGAGGTGACGCTGACGGTGCGCACGCCGTCGAGCCAGGCCTCGTCGATCTCGGAGGCGTCGTCGACGCGGTAGGAGGCCTTGGCGCCGGCCTCGAGGGCCACCTCGACCAGGCGCACGGAGTTGGAGGAGTTGCCCGAGCCGACCACGATCAGCAGGTCGCAGCCGTGGGCGATCTCCTTGACCGCGAGCTGACGGTTCTGGGTGGCGTAGCAGATGTCGTCGCTCGGCGGGTCGAGCAGCTCGGGGAAGCGCTCGCGGATCGCGGCGACCGTCTCGAGGGTCTCGTCGACCGAGAGCGTGGTCTGGGAGAGCCAGGCCACGCGGGAGGGGTCGCGCACGACGATGCCGGCGACGTCGGCGGGGCTCTCGACGAGCTGGATGTGCTCGGGGGCCTCGCCCGCGGTGCCCTCGACCTCCTCGTGGCCGGCGTGGCCGATGAGGAGGATGTCGTAGTCGTCGGCGGCGAAGCGCTTGGCCTCGTGGTGGACCTTCGTGACCAGCGGGCAGGTGGCGTCGATGGTCTTGAGGGTGCGCTCCTCGGCCTGGCGGTGCACCTCGGGCGAGACACCGTGGGCGGAGAAGACGACCGTGGCGCCCTCGGGCACCTCGACCAGCTCCTCGACGAAGATCGCGCCCCGCGCCTCGAGGTCGGCCACGACGTGCTTGTTGTGCACGATCTGCTTGCGCACGTAGACCGGGGCGCCGTAGAGGTCGAGCGCCTGCTCCACGGTGACGACCGCCCGGTCGACGCCCGCGCAGTAGCCCCGCGGCGCCGCCAGCAGGACGGCCTTCTCGGCCTCGTCGGGCGACAGGATCGGGGGCATCCCCATGTCGGTGCTCATGGCCCCCATCCTAGGCGGGCCGCGGGGAGCCTCCCGGCGGGCCGCCGGGCGGGGTCGGCGCCCTCCCCCGGGCCGGGTCCCCGCCGTGTCCCGTGCCCTCCCCCGCGCTGTCCCCCCGCGCTGTCCCCCGTGCTGTCCCCCGCGCGGTCCCGTCGTGCAGTCCCCCGTGCTGTCCGTCGTGGTGTCCCCACCGTCGCCTAGGGTCCTCGCATGGCCATGGAGACCTCCGCGCAGTCGCCGGCCCCGGTGCGCCAGGTCGCCAACGCCATCGCCGGCTGGATCGACCGGCTGGGCGCGATCTGGGTCGAGGGCCAGATCGCCCAGGTCAACCGTCGCCCCGGCGTCCAGACCGTCTTCATGACCCTGCGCGACGCCGTGGCCGACCTGTCGGTGACCGTGACCTGCTCGCGCACCCTCTTCGACGGGCTCAACCCTCCCCTGGTCGAGGGCGCGAGCGTCGTCGTCCACGCCAAGCCGTCCTACTACGCCAACCGCGGCACGATCTCGCTCTACGCCCGCGAGATCCGCATGGTCGGCCTGGGCGAGCTGCTGGCGCGCCTCGAGCGGCGCCGCCAGCTGCTGGCCGCCGAGGGCCTCTTCGCCGCCGAGCTCAAGCGCCCTGCGCCGTTCCTGCCCACCCGCGTCGGCCTCGTCACGGCGCCCGGCTCGGCCGCCGAGCGCGACGTGGTCGACAACGCGCGTCGCCGCTGGCCGGCGGTGGAGTTCGAGACGGCCTACGCCGCGATGCAGGGTCCCCGGTGCGCCAGCGAGGTGATCGAGGCGCTGGGCCGCCTCGAGCGCCACGCCGACGTCGACGTGGTCGTCGTCGCCCGCGGCGGCGGCGCGGTCGAGGACCTGCTGCCCTTCTCCGACGAGGCCCTGCTGCGCGCGGTGCACGCGATGCGCACCCCCGTGGTCTCCGCGATCGGCCACGAGCCCGACTCCCCGCTGCTCGACCTGGTCGCCGACGTGCGCGCCTCCACGCCCACCGACGCCGCCAAGCTGATCGTGCCCGACGTGGCCGAGGAGGCCCGCGGCGTGGCCTGGGCCCGCGACCGGGTGCGCTCCACCCTCGACGCCTGGCTGCGCCGCGAGGCCGAAGGGCTCGCCGCCCTGCGCTCGCGTCCGGCGCTGGCCGACCCCCGCACCCTGCTCGACGCCCGCTCCGCCGAGCTCGACGCCCTGCTCGAGCGGGCCCGCCGCACGCTGGGCCACCGCCTCGACCGCGCCGCCGACGACGTGGGCCACCAGCGCGCCCGCGCCCGCGCCCTCTCCCCGCTGGAGACCCTGCGCCGCGGCTACGCCGTCCTGCAGGACGCCGAGGGCCGCGTCGTCACCTCCGTCGACGACCTGGCCCCCGCGGGCGTCGAGGTCTCCGTGCGCGTCGCCGACGGCCGCATCCACGCCACCACCACCCGCACCACCCGCCTCGAGGAGCCCACCGATGCCTGAGCAGCCGCAGACCCCGTCCTACGAGGCCGCCCGCGAGGAGCTCGTGGAGGTCGTGCGCCGCCTCGAGGCGGGCGGCACGACCCTGGAGGAGTCACTCGCCCTGTGGGAGCGCGGCGAGCACCTGGCCCGGGTCTGCCAGGACTGGCTCGACGGCGCGCGCCAGCGACTCGACGCCGTGGTCGCCGCCGACCGCGAGGGCTCCGAGGACTGAGGCGCGACCCCGGGGGCCGGTGCCCCGGCAGACCTCGTCAGGCGCCCGAGCCGCGCTCGGGCAGGGTCTCCACGGTGAGCTCGCCCAGCAGCTCCTGCAGCTCCTCGGGCGTCGCCGAGCCGTAGACGACCACGGTGCGCTCGTCGTCGCCGCTGCCGGTGGTCGCGACGTAGGCCGTGTCGCCGCCCTCGTCGGTGAAGGTCTGCCAGCTCGTGGCGACGTCGGAGTCGGGAGTGGCCAGCGCCTCGCCCTCGACCGCCTCGGGGTCGACGAGCTCCTCGACGAGGTCGTCGACGTCCTCGGCCTCCTCGTGGAGTCCGGCGAAGCTCTCCTCGGGGGTCAGCAGCGCGAGCTCGAAGACCGGCTGCTCGCCGGGGGTGTAGGTGACGTCGTTGACCATCCAGCCCTCGGGCACCGCGGCGGGGTAGACGATCTCGCTGCCGGCGCCCTGCACCGGGCGCACGACCTCGCTGAGGTAGTCGACGCTGGTCGGCTCGAACTCCGGGGTGTCGCGGAAGGCGCCGCGGAAGAGCACGATGCCGATCACCGCCACGACGAGCACGATCATCGAGCCGATGAGACCGCCGGTGGTGCGCTGGTAGCGACCCGGCTTGCCCTGGGGCTGACCGGCGCCCTGGCCGGGGGTCTGTCCGGGGGTCTGTCCGGGTGCCTGGCCCTCGGGCGCGGGCTGCGACGGGGTGCCGGGGGTCTCGCTCACGTGTCCATGCTGGCAGACCACCGGTACGACGGCGCCCCGTGGGCTGCCATGCTCGCCGGGTGCAGATCCAGGAGGCCCTCGCCGGGAGCCTCGCCGACGTCGTGGCCGTGGTCGCCCTCCTCGCGCTGCTGGTCACCGCCTACGCCCACCCCCGCCCGCTCGTCGAGGCCGCCGTGGCGGTCGTCGCCGGGCTGGCCGCGCTGGCCACGGGTCGGCTCGGGCTCGACGCGGTGGGCAGCACGCTGGGCCACCTGGCCCCGGTGGTGGTGTTCCTCGCGGCCGTGCTCGTCGTGGCCGAGGTGTGCTCCCGCGCGGGGCTCTTCGCCGCCGCTGCCGCCGTCGTACGCCGCACCGACCGCGGCGACCCGCGCCGGCTGCTGCTCGGCGCCTTCGTGCTGGCCGCGGCCGTCACCTGCGTGCTCAGTCTCGACGCCACCGTCGTGCTCGTCACCCCCGTCGTGGTGGCCGCCGCCCGCGGCGCGGGCTGGTCCTCGCGGCCGGTGGCCTGGGCCTGCCTGCGCATGGCCAACTCCGCCTCGCTGCTGCTGCCGGTCTCCAACCTCACCAACCTGCTGGCGATGCGCGACCTCGACCTCACCTTCGCCGGCTTCGCTCTCGCGATGGCCCCCGTGCTCGTCGTGGTGCTGGTCGTCGAGTGGGTCGCGCTGCGCGTGCTGTTCCGCCGCGAGCTGAGCCCGGCCACGGCCTCCGGGGCGGGCGCGGTCGGCGCGGTCGGCGAGGCCGGTGCGGGCGAGGACGGCGGCGTGGCCGCGGTCGCGCCGCCCTGGGAGCGCGTGCCGCTGGTGGTCGTGGCGCTCATGCTCGCGGGCTTCGCGGTCGGCTCCCCGCTGGGCGTCGAGCCGGGCTGGGTGGCCGCGGTGGCCGCGGTGGTGCTGGTGGGCTGGGCCGCCCGCCGCGGGCTGCTGACGTGGCCCGAGGCGGGGCGCGCCACCCACCCGTCGTTCGCGCTCTTCGTGCTCGGTCTCGGCGTCGTCGTGGCGACCCTGACCACCGGCCCGCTCGGCGACGCGGTGGGACGCCTGCTCCCCGCGCCCTCTGGCGCGCCGTCGTGGACCGACCTGCTGGTCGTCGCGCTCGTCGCCACGGCGCTGGCCAACCTCGTGACCAACCTCAGCGCGACGCTGCTGGTCGTGCCGCTCGTGGCCCCCCTCGGCACCGACGCCGTGCTCGCCGCCCTGCTGGGCCTCAACATCGGCTCCGGGCTGACCTACACCGGCTCACTGGCCAACCTGCTCTGGCGCCGCGGCCTGGGCCACAGCACGGCCGCACCGTCGATGCGCACCTTCCACGCGTGGTCGCTGACCACCACCCCGGTCGTGCTCCTCGCCGCGGTCACCGCCCTCGCCCTGACCTGACCCCAGCCGACCCGACCCGAGCCGGCCTGGCGCGGCCCCTGGTGACCGCCGCCTCGCGGCACCTGTCGGCCCAGACCCGCACCTGTCGGCCGACGCGTGGGCCGGCAGGTGCGGGTATCACCAGCCGACCGGCGAAACCCGCCGTCGTACGCCGCCGCCGCACCGGGCACCTGTCGGCCCAGACCCGCACTTGTCGGCCGACGCGTGGGCCGACAGGTGCGGGTATCGCCAGCCGACCGGTGAAACCCGCCGCCGCAGTCAACCACCGCAGAAGCGGCTCAGGATCCGGGTTTCGTCCGCTGACGCGGGCACGTGGGGGACAGATCCGCCGCGGATGAGGCATGATGCGGGTGTGACGACGTACCGGATCGCCGAGGCCGCCGAGCTGCTCGGGGTCAGCGACGACACGCTGCGCCGGTGGGTCGACTCGGGCCGGGTGGCAGCGATGCGACCCGACGGGCCGGCGGTCATCGCCGGCGCCGACCTCGCCGGCCTGGCCGAGACCCTGGTCGACGAGCCCGACCGCGAGCGCACCCGCGCCTCGGCGGTGAGCGCGCGCAACCGCCTCGTGGGCATCGTCACCCGCGTCAGGAAGGACACCGTCATGGCGCAGGTCGACCTCGTCTGCGGGCCCTACCGGCTGGTGTCGCTGATGAGCGCCGAGGCCGCCGACGAGCTCGGCCTCGAGCGCGGCGTGCGCGCCATCGCCTCGGTGAAGTCCACCAACGTCGTCGTCGAGCGGCCCACCTGAGGTCGGTCGGGCCGCACCCGCACCGCAGATCCCGCCGCAAGACCCCGCCTCAGAGCCCGCCCCAGCCCACCGCACCACCCCGCACCACCACGCAGCCGCCGCCGCAGACCAGGAGCGAGACATGAGCAGCACCACCCCCCGCCGCACCCGCACCAGCCGCCGCCTCGCCGCGACGGCCGCCGCGGTCGCGCTCGTCCTCCCCCTGGCCGCCTGCGGCGACGACGCCGACGGCAGCAGCGACACCGGCGGTGGCGCGGGGGACGGCGCGGGCGACACCACGATCACCGTGCTGGCCGCCGCCTCGCTCACCGAGACCTTCACGACCCTGGCCGAGCAGTTCGAGGCCGACCACGAGGGCGTCGAGGTGGAGCTGGCCTTCGACTCCTCCGCCACCCTCGCCGGGCAGGCCGTCGAGGGCGCTCCGGCCGACGTCCTCGCCACCGCCGACTCCCGCACCATGGACACCGCCGCCGACGTGCTGGCCGCCGACCCGCAGGTCTTCGCCACCAACACCCTGGTCATGGCGGTGCCGGCCGGCAACCCGGCCGACCTGTCGGGCTTCGAGGACGTCGCCGACGGCGACGCCACCTACGTCGTGTGCGTCGACACCGCCCCGTGCGGTGCGATCTGGGCGGCCATCGCCGCCGAGGAGGGGGTGACCTCCCAGCCGGCCAGCCTCGAGGTCGACGTCAAGGCGGTGCTGGCCAAGGTCACCGGCGACGAGGCCGACGCCGGCTTCGTCTACGAGACCGACGCGGTCGCGGCCGGCGACCAGGTCGAGACCTTCGAGGTTCCGGGCGCCGAGGACCAGGTCACCGACTACCCCATCGCCCAGCTCGACCAGGCCGGCGACCCGGAGCTCGCCCAGGAGTTCGTCGACCTGGTGCTCTCCGAGGCCGGCCAGCAGGTGCTGGCCGACGCCGGCTTCGGGCAGCCGTGACCCCACCCCCCGACGCGGGGGCGACCACGCTCTCCGGCTCCCACCTCGGCCGACCGCCGCTGGTGCTCGTCGTGCCCGGCGCGGTGGCCGCGGCGCTGCTCGTCGTGCCCCTCGTGACCCTCGTGCTCGACACCCCCTGGGGCGACTTCCTCGACCAGCTCGGCTCGGCGCCGGTGCTCGCGGCGCTGCGGATCACCGCGCTGACCTCCGCGGTCACCGTGCTCGCCTGCCTCGTGCTGGGCACCCCCCTGGCGTGGCTGCTGGCGCGGGTCGACTTCGCCGGCCGCTCGGTGCTGCGCGCGGCGGTGGCCGTGCCGCTCGTGCTGCCCCCGGTGGTGGCCGGCGTCGCGCTCGTGACCGCGCTGGGCCGCAACGGCGTCGTGGGCTCGCTGCTGCGCGAGACCACCGGCCTCACCGTGCCCTTCACCACGACCGCCGTGGTCATCGCCCACACCTTCGTGGCCATGCCCTTCTACGTGCTGAGCGTGGAGGGCGCGCTGCGCACGGCCGGCGAGCGGTACGACGTCGTCGCGGCCACCCTGGGCGCGACCCGCTGGCACGCCTTCCGCCGGGTGACCCTGCCGCTGGCGATGCCGGGCGTGGTGGCCGGCGCCGTGCTGGCCTGGGCCCGCTCGCTGGGCGAGTTCGGCGCCACCATCACCTTCGCCGGCAACTTCCCCGGCACCACCCAGACCATGCCGTCGCTGATCTACACCCAGCTCCAGGCCGACCCCGCCGTGGCCCGCACGCTGAGCATGATCCTGCTGCTGGTCTCCGTCGGCGTGCTCGCCGGCCTGCGCAACCGATGGCTGACCACCTCGTGACCGGCTCCGAGGAGGCCCTGAGCGGGCCCGGCCGGGCCACCGGGCCGGGCCTCCACGCCCGGGTCAGGGTGCCCGGCCGTCTCGACGCCGAGGTCACCGCCGCCGCGGGGTCGGTGGTCGCGGTCATCGGGCCCAACGGCGCGGGCAAGTCCACCCTGCTCGGCGCCCTCGCCGGCACGACCGCGATGGCGGGCGAGGTCGAGGTCGGCGGGCGCAGCTGGACCGCCCCGCCGCTGGCCGTGCGCCACCGGCGCGTCGGGCTGGTCTTCCAGGACCAGTCGCTCTTCCCCCACCTCAGCGCGTTGGAGAACGTCGCCTTCGGCCTGCGCGCCCGCGGCCGGGCCCGCACCCCCGCGCGGGCCCGCGCGCAGGAGTGGCTCGACCGGCTCGGGGTCGGCGAGCTCGCCGCACGCCGGCCCCGCCAGCTCTCGGGGGGCCAGGCGCAGCGGGTCGCGATCGCGCGGGCCCTGGCCACCGAGCCCGAGCTGCTGCTGCTCGACGAGCCCTTCTCCGGCCTCGACGTCGGCGTGGCCACCGCGCTGCGCATCGAGCTGGCCCGCCACCTCGCCGACTTCGCGGGGGTGGCACTGCTGGTCACCCACCACGCCCTCGACGCGCTCACCCTCGCCGACGAGGTGCTGGTGCTCGACGGGGGCCGCGTCGCGCAGACCGGCACCCCCCGCGACGTGGCCGCCCACCCGCTCACCGACCACGTCGCTCGCCTGGTCGGGCTCAACGTCGTCGCCGACGCCGAGACCAACCGGTCCTTCCCGCCCAGCGCCGTCACGGTCTCGCTGCGCGCGCCCGAGGGGTCGGCGCGCAACCGGTGGCGGGCCTCGGTGCTCAGCGTGGTGCCGCACGGTGACGCCGTACGCCTGCTCGCGCGCACCGACGGCGCGCAGGAGCTGATCGCCGACGTGACGCCCGAGGCCGCGGTCGAGCTCGGGCTCGACCCGGGCCGCGAGGTCTGGCTGACGGTGAAGGAGACGTCGGTCAGGACCTATCCCCGGACCGCTAGCATGCGCCCATGACCCGCCCCACGCCGCACCCCGCCGAGCCGGAGGCCCTCCGGGTCGCCCCGATGTCGCCCGACCGCAACCTGGCCCTCGAGCTGGTGCGCGTGACGGAGGCGGCCGCGATGGCCGCCGGACGCTGGGTGGGGCGGGGTGACAAGAACGGCGCCGACGAGGTCGCGGTCAACGCGATGCGCGTCATGATCTCGACCATCGGCATGAACGGCACCGTCGTCATCGGCGAGGGCGAGAAGGACAACGCCCCCATGCTCTACAACGGCGAGTCCGTGGGCGACGGCACCGGCCCGGAGTGCGACGTCGCCGTCGACCCCATCGACGGCACCACGCTGACCGCCAAGGGCATGAGCAACGCCGTGGCCGTGCTCGCGGTCTCGCCGCGCGGCTCGATGTACGACCCCTCCGCGGTCTTCTACATGGAGAAGCTGGTCGCCGGCCCCGAGGCCGCCGACGTCGTCGACATCCGCAACCCCGTCTCGGAGAACATCCGCGCCGTGGCCAAGGCCAAGGGCGCCAGCCCCTCCGACGTCACCGTCGTGCTCCTCGACCGTCCGCGCCACGCCGACCTGGCCGAGCAGATCCGCGCCACCGGCGCCCGGATCAAGTTCATCGTCGACGGCGACGTCGCGGGCGCGATCTCCGCGGCCCGCCCCGACAGCGGCGTCGACCTGCTGCTCGGCATCGGCGGCACGCCCGAGGGCATCATCGCCGCCACCGCGCTCAAGTGCATGGGCGGCGTCATCCAGGGCCGACTGTGGCCCACCGACGACGACGAGCGCCAGCGCGCCCTCGACGCCGGCCACGACCTCGACCGCGTGCTGTCGACCGACGACCTGGTCACCGGCGACGACTGCTTCTTCGTGGCCACCGGCATCACCGACGGCGACCTCATGCGCGGCGTGCGCTACCGCGCCGGTGGCGCCACCACCGAGTCGTTGGTGATGCGCTCGCGCAGCGGCACGGTGCGCACCATCACCGCCGAGCACCGGCTGCAGAAGCTGAGCGCCTTCTCCTCCATCGACTTCGGCGGCTGAGCACCGCGGCTGCGGACGTCATGCGAGGCGTGGATGCGCCTCCACCCTCCGCATGACGTCCCACCCGCAGCCCACCCGCGGCCGGCCCGTGCGCCCCTCGGCCCGCCCGCGGCGGAGGTCTCAGGCGATCTCGGCCGCCTGCAGCTCGCCGGCGGCACCGGCGCGGTGGCGGTGCAGGGCGGCGACGACCTCGGCGGCCACGCGCGGGTCGACGGCCATGCCGAGGTGGGAGGCGCGCACCTCGACGGCGTGCGCCTCGGGGTCGACGCAGGCCTGCCAGTCCACGACCCCGTCGCGGCGGGAGTAGATCGCGGTGAAGCCCACGCCCGCGGGCATCGGCGAGCGGCTCTCCTCGAAGCTCTCCCGCGCGCAGGCCCCGGCCACGCACTCCTCCGACATCAGCCCGGGCACGCCGGCGCGGCTGAGCCGCACGAGGGTCTCGACGCCGGCGCTCAGCGCGCGGTGGTGGGCGCCGGGCGCCAGCATCGGGCTGCCCATGGTGACGATGCCCGAGACCAGGTCGGGGCGGCGTACGGCGACGCCGCGCGCCAGCATGCCGCCGAGGCTGTGCCCGACGATCTGCACGCGGCTCTCGCGACGGATGGCGATCGACTCCAGGCGCGCCTCGAGACGGGTCGCCGCGGCCAGGGTGCAGCCGATGTTGACGTGGATCATCGAGCGGTAGGTGCGGAAGCCCTGGTGGCGCAGCGAGGAGCGCATCCACTGCAGCGACCCGTCGCCGGCCATGAAGCCGGGCACGAGCAGCACCGGGTCGGCGTCGCGGCCCCCCGCCCGCGTGGCGTAGGGCCGGCCCAGGCGCTCGCGCCGCTCGCCCACCGACCGCACGACGTGGCGCCCGGCCTCCCCGACCACGCGGCCCTCGCGCAGCATCGCCACCAGGGGCGGGCGGCGGAAGCCGTCGGGCAGCAGGAAGGAGCCGAGGGGGTCCAGCGAGCCGGGGGTCGCGTCGTTCATGCTCCGACGTTACGCCCACGTAACGCCGGTATGTGACCCCACTCACCCCATCGGGTCCGTTCGGGGGGGCGGTATGGCCCATGCGGTTCACTGGGGCCATGGCCTCCCGGACGCCCCAGCAGGACGACCGCACCGACGACGCCCACGACGTGGCCGTCTCCGAGGAGCTCCTCGCTCCGGTGCGCCCCGACCTCGAGCTGTGCTACCAGACCTTCGGCGACCCCGACGACGAGCCGCTGCTGCTCGTGATGGGCCTCGGCGGCCCGATGACCTGGTGGGACGCCGAGCTGTGCCGCATGCTCGCGCGCCGGGGCTTCTACGTCGTGCGCTACGACAACCGCGACACCGGCCGCTCCAGCCGGATGCCCGGGCGGGTCGGGCGCACCGCCCTGGTGCGGGCCTTCGCCGGCACCAAGGTGCGCGCTCCCTACTCCATGGCCGACCTGGCCGGCGACGCCGTCGCGCTGCTCGACCACCTCGGGGTGCAGTCGGCCCACCTGGCCGGGGTCTCGATGGGCGGCATGATCGTGCAGACCGTCGCGATCGCCGAGCCCTCCCGGGTCAGGTCGGTGGCCAGCATCATGTCGACCACCGGCAAGCGCACGGTCGGCTGGCAGCACCCCTCCCTCCTGCCGGCGCTGATCGCCCGGACCGGCGCCGGCCGCGAGGCCTACGTGCGCTCCAGCGAGAAGATGTGGCAGCTCATCGGCTCCCCCGCCTACCCCCAGACCGAGGAGGAGCGCCGCGCCCGCGCCGAGGAGACCTTCGACCGGGGCGTCAGCGCCCACGGCGTGATGCGCCAGATGCTCGCCATCCTCACCCAGCCCGACCGTGCCCCCCGCCTGCGCGCGGTGACGGCGCCCGCGGTCGTCGTGCACGGCCTGGCCGACAAGATGGTCCACGTCTCCGGCGGCCGCGCCACCGCCCGCGCCCTGCCCGGCGCGGAGCTGCTGCTGGTCGACGGCATGGGCCACGACATGCCCCCCGCCCTCTTCGAGACCTTCGTCGCCGCGATCCGGCGTACGGCGGACCGCGCCCGGCCGGCCTGACCCGGCCCGACGCGGCCCGGCCCGCCGGGGCCACCGGTGCTCACCCCTCGCGGTGGAAGGGGTGGACATCCGCTCCGGGGAGGACTAGACGTGTGGGTCCACCCCGGACCGGAGAGGCTCCCCCATGCATCGAAGCGCCCCACCCTCCACCAGCGCGGGGGGCGGTGACACTCCCCTCCCCGCGCCCCCGCACCGATCCCGGCTCCCCCGTGCGGCCCGCCGGCCGCGCCGCACGATCGCGGGCCTGGCCGGCCTGGCGCTGGCCTCGAGCCTGCTGGCCGCCTGCGGCAGCGACGGCAAGCCGGTGCTCAACTGGTACATCAACCCCGACGGCCAGGCCACGCTCACCCAGCTCGCCGCCGACTGCAGCACCGACGACTACGACATCGAGATCCAGCTGCTGCCCACCGGCGCCACCGACCAGCGCACGCAGCTGGCCCGGCGCCTCGCGGCCTCCGACTCCGAGACCGACCTGATGAGCCTCGACCCGGTCTTCGTGCCGGAGTTCGCCAACGCCGGGTGGATCGCGGAGTGGCCCGAGGAGCTGGCCTCGCAGGTCGTCGACGACGACGTGCTCTCCGGCCCCGCCGAGACCGTGCGCTGGGACGACGGCGTCTACGCCGCGCCGCAGTGGGCCAACACCCAGGTGCTCTGGTACCGCAAGTCGCTGGCCGAGGCCGCCGGCCTCGACATGAGCCGGCCGGTCACCTGGTCGCAGGTCATCGAGGCCGCCGCCGACCAGGGCGGCACCGTCGGCGTGCAGGCCGACCGCTACGAGGCCTACATGGTGTGGATCAACTCGCTGGTCGCCGGCGCCGGGGGCGACATCGTCTCCGACACCGAGGCCGGCAGCGAGGCCCAGGTCGACATCGACTCCGAGGCCGGCCGGGCCGCCGCCACCGTCGTGCAGGAGCTCGCCGAGTCGGGCGCCGCCCAGCCCGACCTGTCGGTCTCCCGCGAGGGCACCAGCCTGCCCTTCATGTTCGACGGGCCGGGTGAGTTCATGACCAACTGGACCTTCGTCTACAAGAACTACGAGCCCACCGAGGGCGGCGCCTTCACCCAGGAGCAGTTCGACGACCTGGGCTGGGCGCGCTACCCCCAGACCGTCGAGGGCGAGGAGTCCCGGCCCCCGGTCGGCGGCATCGACATCGCGGTCGGGGAGTTCACCGAGAACAAGGACTGGGCCTTCGAGGCCGCGCAGTGCGTGTCCTCCCCCGAGGCCCAGCAGCAGCTGGCCGTCACCGACGGCCTGATGCCCTCGCGGCAGTCGGTCTACGACGCCCAGGAGCTCGTCGACGCCTTCGACCCCAGCCTGCTGAGCCTCTTCCAGGAGAGCCTCGAGGCCGGCGCCCCGCGACCCAAGAGCGCCTACTACAACCTCATCTCGGGTGCGATCCAGGCCTCGTGGCACTCGCCCACCGAGGTCGACCCCGACACCACGCCCGCCGAGTCGGCGGACTACCTGCGTGAGGTCCTGCGCTCGGAGGCCCTGCTGTGAGCGCCGTGGCGCCCCCGGCCCGGGGCGAGGAGCGCGAGGCCACCGACAACCGTCGCGACCGGCGCAAGGACAAGCGCCCGGAGCTCTCCGACCGGGCCCGTCACGAGCAGCGCCTCGGCCAGCGGCTGGTCGCCCCGGCCGTGGTCATCATGCTGCTGGTCACGGCGTTCCCGATCCTGCGCGCGCTCTACCTGTCGTTCTACACCTACTCGCTGACCTCTCCCGAGGACCGCGCGTTCATCGGGATCGACAACTACGTCACGGCCCTGACCGACGGGCTGTTCTGGCGCGACATCGGCGTGACCGTGCTCTACATGGTGGTCACGGTCGCCATCGAGCTGGTGATCGGCTTCGCCTTCGCGATGGTCATGCACCGCGTGGTCTTCGCCCGCGGCATCATCCGGACCTCGATCCTGATCCCCTACGGCATCATCACCGTGGTCTCCGGCTTCGCCTGGCAGTTCGCGTTCACATACCAGAACGGCTTCATCAACGGCTGGCTGCCGGGGATCAGCGACTCCTTCAACTGGTTCGGCGAGACCACGCCCGCGGTCATCGCGATCATGGTCTCGGAGATCTGGAAGACCACGCCCTTCATGTCGCTGCTGCTGCTGGCGGGCCTGGCCCAGGTCAGCGACGACATGATCGAGGCGGCCAAGGTCGACGGGGCCACCTGGTGGCAGCGGCTGTGGCGGGTGATCCTGCCCAACATGCGTGCGGCGATCATGGTCGCGGTGCTCTTCCGGGCCCTCGACGCCTACCGGATCTTCGACAACATCTTCGTCATGACCAGCGGTGCCGTGGGCACCGAGTCGATCTCGTTCCTGGTCTACCGCCAGACCATCGAGCAGTTCCAGCTCGGCATGGGCTCGGCCCTGTCGGTGCTGCTGTTCCTCTCGGTGCTGCTGGTGGCCTTCCTGATCGTCAAGCTGTTCCGGGTCGACCTGGCCAAGGCACGAGGAGAGGGGTGAGCGGCATGAAGCAGAAGATCGGACTCGTGGTCGGCGTCGGCCTGATCCTGGTGTGGTGCCTGCTGCCGGTGGTGTGGATCGTCTCGCTGTCCTTCAAGGACGCCGTCGCGGTCACCAACGGCAGCCCGGGCTTCTTCCCGGCCGACGGCGCGTTCGCCGGGCTCGACAACTACCGCGACGCCTGGGGCAACGACCAGTTCCGTCGCGCGATCGTCAACTCCCTGGGCATCAGCCTGATCTCGACCACGCTGTCGGTGATCCTGGCGACGCTGGCCGCCTACGCCATCGCGCGCCTGGAGTTCCGCGGCAAGAAGCTGGTGCTGACCACGGCGCTGGCCATCGCGATGTTCCCGGTGGTCTCGCTGGTCAGCCCGCTGTTCGACATGTGGCGCGCGATCGGGCTCTACGACACCTGGCCCGGCCTGATCATCCCCTACATGTCCTTCACGCTGCCGCTGGCGATCTGGACCCTGTCGGCCTTCTTCCGCGAGATCCCGTGGGAGATGGAGCAGGCGGCCCAGGTCGACGGCGCCACGTCGTGGCAGGCCTTCCGCAAGGTGATCGTGCCGCTCGCGGCGCCCGGGGTCTTCACCGCGGCGATCCTGACGTTCTTCTTCGCGTGGAACGACTTCGTCTTCGGCATCACCCTGACCTCGACGGAGGCGGCCCGGCCCATCCCGGCGTCGCTGTCCTTCTTCGTCGGCGCCGACCCGTTCAACCGGCCGGCCTCGCTGCTGGCCGCGGGAGCCGTCATCGCGACGATCCCGATCGTCATCATCGTCCTGATTTTCCAGCGCAAGATCGTGGCCGGGCTGACGTCCGGCGCGGTGAAGGGGTGACCTCGTCGTGGCTTCCATCCAGATGAAGAACATCGTCAAGAAGTACGGCGACGGCTTCCCGGCCGTGAACGACGTGTCGATCGACATCGCCGACGGGGAGTTCGTCATTCTCGTGGGCCCCTCGGGCTGCGGGAAGTCGACGCTGCTGCGGATGATCGTCGGCCTGGAGGACATCACCTCCGGCGACATGGTCATCGGCGAGAAGCGGGTCAACGACCTGGCCCCCCGCGACCGCAACCTGGCCATGGTCTTCCAGAACTACGCCCTCTACCCCCACCTCAGCGTCTACGAGAACATCGCGTTCCCGCTGCGCCTGGCCGGGGCCAAGGACGAGGAGGTCGACGCCAAGGTGCGCGAGGCCTCGAAGACCCTCGAGCTCGACGAGCACCTCGAGCGCAAGCCGGCCAACCTCTCGGGCGGCCAGCGCCAGCGGGTGGCGATGGGGCGCGCGATCGTGCGCGACGCCGACGCGTTCCTCTTCGACGAGCCGCTGTCGAACCTCGACGCCAAGCTGCGCGGGCAGATGCGCAGCGAGATCGCGCGGCTGCAGAAGAAGCTGGGCATCACCACCGTCTACGTCACCCACGACCAGACCGAGGCGATGACCCTGGGCGACCGCGTCGCGGTGCTCAAGCGCGGCCTGCTCCAGCAGCTGGCGAGCCCGCGCGAGCTCTACGGCAATCCGTGCAACCTCTTCGTGGCCGGCTTCATCGGCTCCCCGCCGATGAACTTCCTGCCCGCCGAGGTCGACGGCACCACCGTCACGCTGCCCTTCGGCAGCGTGCAGATCTCGGCCGAGAAGGCCGAGCGGGTCGCCGGCAAGGGCCTGCTCATCGCGGGCATCCGCCCCGAGGCCTTCGAGGACGCCTCCGTGGTCGACTCCGGGCGCGAGGGCTCCACCTTCCGCGCGACCGTCGAGGTCGTGGAGTGGCTGGGCAACGAGGCCTACGCCTACATCCCCTTCGAGGCCCCGCCGGAGGTGCAGCAGCAGCTGCAGCAGCTCGAGCGCGACCTCGACGGGGAGTCGCTGCGCACCCAGCTGGTGGTCGGGCTGGACGGCTCCAGCCGGATCGCGGAGGGCGACGAGGCCGAGATCTGGGTCGACACCTCCAAGATGCACCTTTTCGACCCGAGCACGGGTGAGAACCTCACCATCGACCACGACCACGCCGGCGAGGTGCCCGCCCGGGCCCTCGAGCCCACCCCGGGCTGAGCCGACCCGCACGACGCGAGACCGGCGCGCCCCCCGTGGGGGACGCGCCGGTCTCGTCGTACGTCGGGGGCCTGCGGCTCAGGCGGAGAGCCGCTCCCCGGTGTCGGTGTCGAAGACGTGCACGTGCTGGGGGTCGGTCGTGACGTGGATCGTCTCGCCCTTGTGCACGTGGTCGCGGCCGTTGACGCGCACGATGATGTTGTTGGGCGTGCCCTCCACCCCGCTGGTGCCGTAGACGAAGGCGTCGGCGCCGAGCTCCTCGACGACCGTCACCCGCACGGGCAGGCCGCCCTCGCCCTCGCCGACGATGCGCCACGACTCGGGGCGCACACCGACCGTGACGTTGCCGCGCATGACCTGGGCGGCGGTCGGGTCGACCGGCACCTGGTAGTCGCCGATCTGCGCCTTGCCCTCGACCGCGGTGGCCTCCAGCAGGTTCATCTGCGGGGAGCCGATGAAGCCGGCGACGAAGAGGTTGGCGGGCCGGTCGTAGAGCGCCAGGGGCGTGTCGACCTGCTGGATGTAGCCGTCCTTCATCACCGCGACGCGGTCGCCCATGGTCATGGCCTCGACCTGGTCGTGGGTGACGTAGACGGTCGTGACGCCGAGGTCGGCCTGCAGCCGGGCGATGTCGGTGCGGGTCTGCACGCGCATCTTGGCGTCGAGGTTCGACAGCGGCTCGTCCATGCAGAAGACCTGCGGCTGGCGCACGATCGCACGGCCCATGGCCACGCGCTGCCGCTGTCCGCCGGAGAGCGCCTTGGGCTTGCGCTCGAGGTACTCCTCGAGGCCGAGGATGGCGGCGGCCTCCTTGACGCGCTTGTCGCGCTCGGCGGTGGGGACCTTGGCCATCTTGAGCGCGAAGCCCATGTTCTCGGCCACGGTCATGTGGGGGTAGAGCGCGTAGTTCTGGAACACCATCGCGATGTCGCGGTCCTTGGGCGGCATCGTGGTGATGTCGCGGTCGCCGATGCGGATGGTGCCGGAGTTGACCTCCTCCAGCCCGGCGAGCATGCGGAGGGTGGTGGACTTGCCGCACCCCGACGGGCCGACGAGGACCATGAACTCCCCGTCGCGCACCTCCAGGTCGATGCCGGGCACCGCGGGCTTGTCCGCCCCGGGGTACCAGCGCTGTGCCTTCTCGAACGTCACTGAGGCCATGATGACCAGCTCCCTTCACCGGCAGGTACGTGCCGGACGATCCGTTGTGAAGTGACTCGGGTCACCCTAGAGCAGGGCAAGCGGTTGCGCGAGCAGTGCTCACGGCCGGCGGCCCAGTCGGCGCCGGGGCTCGCCGGGCATCGGCTTGCGCACCACCGTGACCGCCCCCATGAGCGCGAGTCCGCGCACGCGGACCACCGGGGAGTCCGCGCGCAGGTCGGGCTCGGTCCTGGCCCGGCCCTCCTCGAAGCTGCCCATGATCCCGGTGCCCTCCACCACGACCCGGGTGCCGGCGTTGACGGTGAGGTCGACCGAGCCCATGATCGCGCAGGCGTTGACGACGACCTCGCGGGTGGCGAACTGTGCCTGCCGCAGGTCGAGGGTGACCCCGCCCATCAGCGCGAACGCGGTGTGGGTGGGGCCTACCAGCCAGGCGCCCCTCCGGTCGCACCCGCTGAGCACCGCGCTGCTGGTGCTCGGCGCGGGCAGCGCGCCGGGCTGGGAGGCGGCCGGGTACGCCGGGTCCGGGTGGGCCGGCGGGCGCGGGGCCGCGGGCGGGAGCACGGGGAGCCCGCCGTGGCCGGGGAGGTCGGCCAGCAGGGGCACCAGGTCGGCGTAGGTCTTGGCGGCCTAGGTCGCCTCCAGTCGCTCGTCGAGCTCCTCGAGGTCGAGCCGTCCCTCGCCCGCCGCCCGGCGCAGGTGCTCGGCCACCTGGTGGCGCTCGGCGTCGGAGATCCGCAGCAGCATCGGGTCCTGGTCGGGACGGGGATCCATGCGCCCCAGCCTAGGCGGGCCGGGCGGGGCTAGCCGTCCACCCGGGCCGCCCCCTCCTCGGCGGCGGACCCGGTCGGAGCCTCGACGTAGACCGTGCCGCCGAGCTCGACGAACTGCGCCGACATCCGCGCCATGCCAGCCGCCGGGTCGAGGTCGGGATCGAGGGCGGGGTCGAGTGCGGGGTCGAGGTCGCCGAAGCGGTCGCGCACGTCCTGGCTGATCCGCATGGAGCAGAACTTCGGCCCGCACATCGAGCAGAAGTGGGCGGTCTTGGCGTTCTCCGCCGGCAGGGTCTCGTCGTGGAAGGCCTGGGCGGTGCGGGGGTCGAGGGAGAGCGCGAACTGGTCGTGCCAGCGGAACTCGAAGCGCGCCCGCGACAGCGCGTCGTCCCAGTCGCGTGCCCCGGGGTGGCCCTTGGCGACGTCGGCGGCGTGGGCGGCGAGCTTGTAGGTGATGACGCCGGTCTTGACGTCGTCACGGTCGGGCAGGCCGAGGTGCTCCTTCGGCGTGACGTAGCAGAGCATCGCGGTGCCGTGCATGGCGATGGCCGCGGCGCCGATGGCGCTGGTGATGTGGTCGTAGCCGGGCGCGACGTCGGTGGCGAGCGGGCCGAGGGTGTAGAAGGGCGCGCCGTGGCACCACTCCTGCTGCAGCCGCACGTTCTCCTCCACCAGGTGCAGCGGCACGTGCCCGGGGCCCTCCACCATGACCTGGACGTCGTGCTCCCAGGCGCGGGTGGTGAGCTCGGCCAGCGTGCGCAGCTCGGCGAGCTGGGCCTCGTCGTTGGCGTCGGCCACCGAGCCGGGTCGCAGCCCGTCGCCCAGGCTGATGCTGACGTCGTAGGCGGCGAGGATCCCGCAGAGCTCGTCGAAGCGGGTGAAGAGGAAGTTCTCCTCGTGGTGGGCCAGGCACCAGCCGGCCATGATCGAGCCGCCGCGGCTGACGATGCCGGTGACGCGGCGCGCGGTGAGCGGCACGTGGCGCAGCAGCACCCCGGCGTGGACGGTCATGTAGTCGACGCCCTGCTCGCACTGCTCGACGACGGTGTCGCGGTAGACCTCCCAGGTCAGCCGGTCGGCCTCGCCGCCGACCTTCTCCAGCGCCTGGTAGATCGGCACGGTGCCGATCGGCACCGGCGAGCTGCGCACGATCCACTCGCGCGTGGTGTGGATGTCGTCGCCGGTCGAGAGGTCCATCACCGTGTCGGCGCCCCAGGTGGTGGCCCAGGTGAGCTTCTCGACCTCCTCGGCGATCGAGCTGGTGACCGCGGAGTTGCCGATGTTGGCGTTGACCTTCACCAGGAAGCGCCGCCCGATGACCATCGGCTCGGCCTCGGGGTGGTTGACGTTGAGCGGGATGATCGCGCGGCCCGCGGCGACCTCGCTGCGCACCAGCTCGACGTCGCAGCCCTCGCGCGCCGCGACGTACTCCATCTCCCGGGTCACCTCACCCCGGCGCGCGTAGTGCAGCTGCGTGACGCGCGCCCCGGGCACGGCGCGGCGGGGGGCCGCGGTCTCGCCGCGCCACGCGTCGGCCGCGGCCCCGCGACGCACAGCGGCGCGGCCGTCGTCGAGCAGCTGCGGGGCGCGTCCGGCGTAGGTCTCGGTGTCACCGCGCGCCGCGATCCAGTCGCTGCGCAGCCGCGGGAGGCCGACCTCGGGGTCGCAGCCGGGCCCGGCCGTGCAGTAGCGGTCGAAGGTCTCGCCGTTGGTCAACGCCACGCGGGTCACCGGCGTGCCGGCCTCGGTCAGCACGCGGGAGTGGGCGGGGTGGGTGGTCATGGGGGGCTCCTCGGGTCGGGTCGGGTCGGGTCAGGTCAGGTCAGGTCGGGGCGGGTCGGGCGCCGCGCGTCGTCACGCGCGGTTCGCTCGTCCACCGCCCCGTCGTGACGGGTCAGCGGAGGGGCTGGCGGGCCGGCAGAGCGGTCGACGGGGCGTGACAGCTCGCGCGCGCGGGTGGCTCGGGCGGCTGGCGCTCGGGCGGGTGTGAGGTGGGCGGCCGGGAAGCGGGTGGTGGGCCCCCGGGTGCGTGACGCCCAGGTGGCTGGGCAGCGAGTGCTCGGTAGGCGGGTGGGGGGCAGGCGAGCCAGGAGGGCGGCCACCTCGGCGGCGGGGTCGCGGGCGCGCATGACGGCCCCCATCACGGCCACCCCGTGGGCGCCGGCGTCGAGCGCGGCGGCCACGTCGTCGCGGCCGATCCCGCCGAGGGCGAGCACCGGCACGCCGGCGTCCGCCGCCTCGGCGTACGCGGTCCGCGGCAGCGGCGGGAGGTGGCCGGGCTTGCTCAGCGAGACGCCGAACGGCGACAGCACGACGTACGCCGCGCCCTCGGCCGCCGCCGAGCGGACCTCCCCCACCGCGTGGCAGGAGCGGCCCACCACCGGGCCGGCCGCCGAGGTCGCCCAGCGGCCGGGTCGCTGGTGGGCGGCCAGGTGCACGCCGTGGGCGGCGGGGTCGGGCAGCCGAGAGGAGATCACCACCAGGCCGGGCAGCCGGGCGAGCGCGGCCAGGAGCGCGTGGCGCGCACGCGGGTGCAGGTCGGGCTCGCGCACGACCACCGCGCGCAGGCCGGCCTCCACGCACTCCGCGACGGTGCCCACCAGGCTCCGACCCAGGCTCAGCTGGGAGCGGTCGGTGAGCAGCAGCAGGCGCGGCGGTCCGCCGGGTCCGGGCCACGGCGCGGGTGCCGGCACAGGACGCGGCACGGGTGGCTGCCCGACGGCGCTCACGACACCGCGCCGATCCGGCCCCCGACGGGGCTGGAGGCCCGGGCGGTGCGCCGGCGGGGCACCCGCCCGGCGTGCCGCGCGGCGTGACCGGCCTCGACGGCCAGCCGCAGGGCGCGCGCCATGCGCACGGGGTCCTCGGCGCGGGTCACGGCGGTCGCGGCGAGGACGGCGTCGCAGCCCAGCTCGAGCGCGAGGGCTGCGTCGCTGGCGGTGCCGACGCCCGCGTCGAGCACGACCGGCACGTCGACGGCGGCGACCAGGGCCTCGACGGCGTGGGGGTTGAGCACGCCCAGGCCCGAGCCGATGGGCGAGCCCAGCGGCATCACCGCGGCGCAGCCGAGGTCGGCCAGCCGGCGCGCCACGACGGCGTCGTCGGTGGTGTAGGGCAGCACGGTGAAGCCGGAGCGCACCAGCGTCCCGGCGGCCTCGAGCAGCTCGACGGGGTCGGGCATCAGCGTGGCCTCGTCGCCGACGACCTCCAGCTTGACCCAGTCGGTGCCGAGCGCCTCGCGGGCCAGCTCCGCGGTGAGCACGGCCTCGCGGGCGGTGGTGCAGCCGGCGGTGTTGGGCAGCACCCGCACGCCGGCGCGGTCGAGCACGTCGAGCACCCCGCCGGGGCCCTGGGCGCCGGTGCGCCGCATGCTCACCGTGACCAGGCCGGGACGGGCGGCCGCCAGCACGGCGGGCAGCAGCGCCACCGAGGGCAGGCCGCCGGTGCCGAGCAGGAGCCGGGAGGCGAGCGCGACGCCACCGACCACGAGGTCGTCGTCGGCGCTCATCCGCCCTGCACCGCCGTCACGACCTCGACCACGTCGCCGTCGGCCAGGCGTCGGTCCGCCAGCTGCGCACGGGGCACGACGACGCCGTTGACGGCGAACGCGCAGCCGCGCCCGGCGCCGGTGGGGGCCAGCAGCTCGGCCAGCGTGGTGGTGTCGTCGAGGCTGCGCGCCTCGCCGTTGAGCACGACGTGGGTCATGGGCGGTCTCCATCCGGTTGGGGGTGCGGTGGGTGGGAGCGCGGCGGGGCCGGCGGCTCGAGGCGGCGCGGGTCGAGGGCGGGCTCGACGTGGCCGTGGTCGAGGTGGTCGGCCACCAGCGCGGCCACGAGCGGAGCGAGCAGCACGCCGTGGCGGAAGAGACCGACGGCCAGCACGGTGTCGCCGTCGGTGCCCGTACCGCCGTCGGTGCCCGTACCGCTGTCGGTGCCCGTAGCGCCGTCGGTGGCCGTGTCGCGGGCTCCCTCCGACTCGCGCCCGCCGGTGCCCGGGTCGTGGCCGCGGCCGGCCCGACCCGCGGACCAGCGCGGCCCGGCCGGCCCCACGAGCGGCAGGTTGTCGGCCGTGGCCGGACGGTCGCGCGCGGTCGCCTCGAGCAGCTCGGCGCGGTCGAGCCCGGGCAACAGGCGGCAGGCCGCGTCGAGGAGGCGACGCACCCCGCCGGCGGTGACCACCGGGGGCGCGTCGTGCTCCTCGCTGGTCGCGCCGACGACCACCTCGCCGTCGGCGCGGGGCACGACGTAGACGGGCTCGCCGTGGACCCACCCGCGCACCGTGCGCTCGGGCGGGTCGTCGCTGCGCAGCCGCAGGATCTCCCCGCGCACGCCGCGCACCAGTCCGGTCGCGGCGATCCCGGTCGCGACCACCGTGCGGTCGGCCGGGGCCGCCGACGGGGCCGGGAGGAGCCGGGCGCGGTGCCGGTCGAGCAGGGCGGCCACGACCGCGCGCGGGGCGACGCTTCCCTCGTCGGGCAGCAGGGCGGCTCCGGCGATCCCGGTGCCGAGCCGCGGCTCCAGGCTGCGGGCGGCGCGGCCGCCCACGACGTCGACGGGCCGGCCCAGGCGGGCCAGCAGCGCGGCCTGGCGCTCGACCTGCTGGAGGTCGGCGTCGTCACGGCCGACGAGGAGCGTGCCGCCCGTGCGCAGCGCGACCCCCCAGCGGCGGGCGGCGGCCGGCCACAGCGCGAGGCTGCGCAGGCCGAGGTCGAGCAGCGCCTCCTCGCCGTGCCACACCTCGGCGGTGGGCGCGAGCATCCCCGCGGCGGCGTAGGACGCACCACCACCGGGGGCCGGGTCGACGACCTCGACCTCGTGGCCGCGTCGCACCAGCTCGTCGGCGCAGGCCAGGCCGACGACCCCCGCGCCGAGCACCCGCACGCGCACGGGTCAGCTCCTCCGGGCCGGGCGGGGCGGAGGCCCGGCACACCCCCTGGTCGGCTGGGTCGTCGGGGGTCTCGACGGAGCGCTCGACGGCGGGCTCGGACGACGGGTGGTGGGACGTGACGACAGCACGGCTGCTCCTCGCTTCCTTCGCCGGCATGACCCGGATCAGGTTCGACGGTCGGAGCGGCTCAGCTCCCTCTCAGCTCGCTGCCGCGAGCTCCCGTGGTGGACGCCGTCGACCGTAGCAGCCGCCCCGGGCGCCTTCCAGGGGTCGACCGCGGAGCGGGGTCCTGACCCACGGGGGCGCGTCCAGGCGTAGCCTTGCGGCCCGTGGCCAGCGAACCCGACTTCCGGTACTCCGACCTCCTCCCCACCGGCAAGGACGACACGCCCTACCGGTTGGTGACCGACGAGGGGGTCTCCACCTTCGAGGCCGGCGGGCGCACCTTCCTCCAGGTCGAGCCGGAGGCGATCCGGCGGCTGACCGCCGAGGCGATGCACGACATCAGCCACTACCTGCGCCCGGCCCACCTGGCCCAGCTGCGCAAGATCATCGACGACCCCGAGGCCTCCGGCAACGACCGCTTCGTCGCCCTCGACCTGCTCAAGAACGTCAACATCTCCGCCGGCGGCGTCCTGCCGATGTGCCAGGACACCGGCACCGCCATCGTCATGGGCAAGAAGTCCGAGGGCGTGCTCACCGGCGCCGACGACGGCGAGGCCATCAGCCAGGGCGTCTTCGACGCCTACACCCGGCTCAACCTGCGCTACTCCCAGCTGGCCCCGCTGACCACCTACGAGGAGAAGAACACCGGCAGCAACCTGCCGGCCCAGATCGAGCTCTACTCCACGCCCGCCGCCGACGGGTCACCCGAGTACAAGTTCCTCTTCATGGCCAAGGGCGGTGGGTCGGCCAACAAGTCGTTCCTCTTCCAGGAGACCAAGGCGATCCTCAACCCGAAGCGGATGCTGGAGTTCCTCGACGAGAAGATCCGCTCCCTCGGCACCGCCGCGTGCCCGCCGTACCACCTCGCCGTGGTCATCGGCGGCACGAGCGCGGAGTTCGCGCTCAAGACCGCCAAGTACGCCTCGGCGCACTACCTCGACAACCTGCCCACCGAGGGCTCGATGAGCGCCCACGGCTTCCGCGACCTCGAGCTGGAGGAGCAGGTCTTCGAGCTGACCCAGTCCTTCGGGATCGGCGCGCAGTTCGGCGGCAAGTACTTCTGCCACGACGTGCGGGTCGTGCGCCTGCCGCGCCACGGCGCCTCGTGCCCGGTCGCGATCGCCGTCTCCTGCTCGGCCGACCGCCAGGCGCTGGGCAAGATCACCGCCGAGGGCGTCTTCCTCGAGCAGCTGGAGACCGACCCCGCGCAGTACCTCCCCGAGCCGGAGGTGCAGGACCTCGTCGGCGCCGGCGACGTCGTGCGCATCGACCTGACCCGCCCGATGGACGAGATCCTCGCCGAGCTCACCCGCCACCCGGTCAAGACCCGTCTCTCGCTCACCGGCCCACTGGTCGTCGCCCGCGACATCGCGCACGCCAAGATCCAGGAGCGCCTCGACGCCGGTGAGGAGATGCCGCAGTACCTCAAGGACCACCCGGTCTACTACGCAGGCCCCGCCAAGACCCCCGACGGCATGGCGTCCGGCTCCTTCGGTCCCACCACCGCCGGGCGGATGGACTCCTACGTGAAGGCCTTCCAGGCCGCCGGCGGCTCGAAGGTGATGCTGGCCAAGGGCAACCGCTCCAAGCAGGTCACCGAGGCGTGCGAGGCCCACGGCGGCTTCTACCTCGGCTCCATCGGCGGACCCGCCGCCCGGCTGGCCCAGGACTGCATCACCTCGGTGGAGGTGCTGGAGTACGCCGAGCTCGGCATGGAGGCGGTGTGGAAGATCGAGGTCGAGGACTTCCCGGCCTTCATCGTCGTCGACGACAAGGGCAACGACTTCTTCACCGACCCCTCCGGCGCCGTCACCGTGCCGCTGAGCGCGCTGGGCGCCGGCCTGCGGGTGCGCTCGCAGGAGTAGCCCGCCCCCGCGACGCACGACGCCCCCGCACCGGTCCGGTGCGGGGGCGTCGTGCGTCGCCGGGGGTCGCTCAGGTACGTCGGGCGCCGGCGTTGGGGTTGGCGTTGGGTCCCGCAGGCCCCTCGTCGACGGATCCGCTCTCGGCGTCGGGGGCGCCGGCGACGGCCTGGTCGGGCATGATCGGGTCGCCCGCGTCCTCGAGGTTGCCGACCTCGGAGAGCTGGCCGTCCTGGTCGCCGGGGCCGGGGCGCTCGTGGGCGTTGTCCTTCTCCGCGGCGCGCTCCGGGTCGTGCTCGGTGTAGAGCTTCGAGTCGGCGGCGTCGGGCTTCGGCGTCGCGTGCTGGGATCCCTGGCCGGTGCCGGCCTCGTGGTCGCTCATCGGTCCTCCTCGCGGTCGGCGGGTCCGACCGTCTCGAACGTACTGCGCAGCGGGCCCGGCCCCGAGCCCACCGGGGGTCCCAGGGCCGATCCGGTCCCAAAGGGTGGGCGCGCCGGCCCGGTGGACGGGTCAGGCCGCGACGGGCTCGCGGCGTGCGCCCCGGCCGGCGAGCACGTGGTCGAGGGCGAGCCGCCCCGGCACGACACCGAGCACGAGCGCGCCGAGCCCGAGCGCGGCCACGAGCTCCCAGCCGCCCTCGGCGGCGAAGAGGCCGCTGCCGCGGTGCACGAACCACCACGCGCCGGCCATCGTGGCCGCCACCAGCAGGCCGGCGACCGGCGTGAGCAGCCCGAGCACGAGCAGGACGCCGCCGCCGAGCTCGGCCACGATCGCGAAGACGGCCGCGGCCGTGGGGGCGGGGATGCCCAGCTGGGCGAAGCCGTCGGCCGTGGCGCCCACGCCCTGGTCGACGAGCTTCTGCCAGCCGTGGGCGATGAGCACGGCGCCGAGCAGCAGGCGGGCGATCAGGAGCACGACGTCCTGCGCGGCGGGGGGCAGACGGTTCCCGAGAACGGTCGACATGGGGGTTCCTCCAGAAGGGGGCGGGGGTTGGTAGTTGACGTTTCCACCACCGTAGGGAGCCCGACTGAGAGCGACCTGAGCCCCGCGTGACGGCCGTGTGACGCCCGGGTGACGTCGCGTCCGGCGATGGGCGAGGATGACGGGGTGCAGCCCGGAGCCGGTCCCGTCGAGGTCCACCACGTCGAGGTCGCCCGCGCCGAGAGCGCGCGCGGCGAGCTCGTGCTGCGCGAGCGCCGCGGCGACGACGGCTCGCGGGCGCTGGAGCTGCGCGCCAACGGCGTCTTCGTCATGGACACCGTGGAGGTGCACACCGAGCGGGCGCTGGCCCGTGCCGCGCTGGAGCTGTGCGAGGACCCGCGCGACGTCGTCGTCGGTGGTCTGGGCCTGGGCTACACGATGCACGAGGTGCTGGCCGACCCCCGGGTCGAGCGGTGCGCGGTGGTCGAGGTCGAGGAGGCGCTGGTCGCCTGGATGCGCGACGGCACCGTGCCGCACGGCCCCGCGCTGATGGCCGACGCCCGGGCCCACGTGGTGGTGGCCGACGTCGCGGTCGCCCTCGCCGAGGCGCGCCCCGCGTCGTACGACCTGCTGCTGCTCGACGTCGACAACGGACCCGACCACCTCGTGCACGACGCCAACGCCTCGCTCTACCAGGCGCCGTTCCTCGACCGGGCCCGCAGCGTGCTGCGCTCCGGCGGGGTGCTGGTGGTGTGGTCGGCCGACGCCTCCCCGCGCCTGGAGGAGACGATGCGCGCGGTGCTGGGCGAGGTCGAGGCGCGCCCCTTCCCCGTGCGCCTGCAGGAGCGCGAGGAGACGTACTGGCTCTACGTCTCGCGGGTACCGTCCCAGGTGTGAGCGACTCCGACCACCCCACCGACCACCCCGGCTCCCCCACCTCCACCTCCCCGGCCTCCGACGGCCCGCCGACGCGGGTCGAGCACGACAGCATGGGCGAGGTGGAGGTGCCGCGCGACGCGCTGTGGCGGGCCCAGACCCAGCGTGCGGTGGAGAACTTCCCGATCAGCGGCACGCCGATCGAGCCGCGGTTGGTCGCGGCCATCGGCCAGGTCAAGGCGGCCGCGGCGCGTGCCAACGCCGCACTCGGCATCCTGCCCGAGGAGCAGGCCGCCGCCATCGCGGCCGCCGCCGACGAGGTCGCCGCCGGCGCCCACGTCGAGGCCTTCCCCGTCGACGTCTTCCAGACCGGCTCCGGCACCAGCTCCAACATGAACGCCAACGAGGTGATCGCCTCGCTGGCCGCCCGCGCGGGCGTCGAGGTGCACCCCAACGACCACGTCAACGCCAGCCAGTCGAGCAACGACACCTTCCCGACCGCGATCCACGTGGCGGCCACCCTGGCCGTCACCGAGGACCTGCTGCCCGCCCTCGACGTGCTGGCCTCCTCCCTGGAGGCCAAGGCCGTGGAGTTCGCCGGGCTGGTGAAGTCGGGGCGCACCCACCTCATGGACGCCACCCCGGTGATGCTCGGTCAGGAGCTCGGCGGCTACGCCGCCACCGTGCGCTACGCCGCGGAGCGGCTGGAGTCGGTGCTCCCCCGGGTGCGCGAGCTGCCGCTGGGCGGCACGGCCGTCGGCACCGGCATCAACACCCCGCAGGGCTTCCCGCAGCGCGCCATCGCGCTGCTCGGCGAGCAGACCGGGCAGCCCTTCACCGAGGCCCGCGACCACTTCGAGGCCCAGGGCACCCGCGACTCCCTCGTCGAGCTGTCCGGGGTGCTGCGCACCTACGCCGTGGGCCTGACCAAGATCTGCAACGACCTGCGCTGGATGTCCTCGGGGCCGACCACGGGGCTGGCGGAGATCCACCTGCCCGACCTCCAGCCCGGCTCGAGCATCATGCCCGGCAAGGTCAACCCGGTCCTGCCCGAGGCCACGCTCATGGTCTGCGCCCAGGTCATCGGCAACGACACCACCGTCACCGTGGCCGGCGCCAGCGGCTCCTTCGAGCTCAATGTCGCGATGCCGGTGATCGCGCGCAACCTGCTGGAGTCGGTGCGCCTGCTCGCCACCTCCTCGACCCTGCTGGCGCGTCGCTGCGTCGACGGCGTCACCGCCGACGCCGGGCGCATGCGCGGCTACGCCGAGTCCTCGCCCTCCGTGGTGACCCCGCTCAACAAGCACATCGGCTACGAGGCCGCCGCGGCGGTCGCCAAGCGGGCCCTCGCCGACGGCGCCACCATCCGCGAGACCGTCGTCGCGATGGGCTTCCTCGAGCGTGGCGAGCTCACCGAGGCCCAGCTCGACGAGGCCCTCGACGTGGAGTCGATGACGCACCCCTGAGCCCGGCGGGCGAGCCCGCCGGGCGCGGGTCAGCCCAGCTGGAAGGGGTCGCGGGTGCCGCCGGTGAGCTCCACGAAGACCGACTTGTCCTCGAGGTACTCCCCCACGGCGTCGCTGCCGTTCTCCCGACCGATGCCCGACATCCCGAAGCCGCCGAAGGGCATGTTGGGCGCCACGACGCGGTAGGCGTTGATCCACACCGTGCCGGCCCGCAGCCTGCCGGCCACCCGGTGGGCGCGGTGCACGTCCTTGGTCCACACCGCACCGGCCAGGCCGTAGGGGGTGTCGTTGGCCAGGCGCACGGCCTCGTCCTCGTCGGTGAAGGTGTAGGCCGACAGCACGGGTCCGAACACCTCCTCGCGCACGATGGTCGCCTCGGGCTCGGCGACGACCACCGTGGGGCGCACGAAGAGACCGCCGAGGTCGTCGTTGGGACCGCCGCCGGTGGCGATGGTCCAGCCCTCCTCGCGGGCGCCGTCGAGGTAGCCCAGCACCTTCTCGTACTGCGGGCGGTTGGCGACCGGGCCCATCTCGGTGCCGGCGTCGGTGGGGTCGCCCTGCACGATGCTCTCGGCGCGAGCCACGACCTTGGCGACGAGCTCGTCCTTGACCGACTCGTGCACGATCAGGCGGGAGCCGGCCATGCAGGTCTGGCCGGTGGCCGCGAAGACCCCGGCCACCAGGCCGTTGGCCGCCGCGTCGAGGTCGGCGTCGGCGAAGACGACCTGGGGCGACTTGCCGCCCAGCTCGAGGGTGACCTTGTTGATGTTGGCCACGGCGGCCTGGGCCACCTTCGCCCCGGTCGCGGTGGAGCCGGTGAAGGCCACCTTGTCCACGCCCGGGTGGGCGGCCAGGCGCTCGCCGGTGGAGCGGTCCCAGCCGGTGACGACGTTGAGCACCCCGGCGGGCAGGCCGGCCTCGTGGAGCACCTCGGCGAAGGCCACGGTCGAGGCCGGGGCGTGCTCGGAGGGCTTGACCACCGCGGTGCACCCGGCGGCGAGCAGCGGCGCGAGCTTGAAGGTGAGCAGCAGCAGGGGGCTGTTCCAGGGCGTGATCGCGCCGACGACGCCGACCGGCTCGCGCACGGTGTAGCCGAAGTAGGTCTGCGGCGCGAGCGCCGGCACGGTCTTGCCCTCCAGCTTGTCGGCCAGGCCGGAGAAGTAGAGGTACCACGCGCCGAGGCCCTTGAGCTGGCCGCGCATCTCCCGCATGAGCTTGCCCGAGTCGCGCACCTCCAGCAGCGCGAGTCGCTCGGCGTTGGCGGTGATCGCGGCGGCGATGTCGCGCATGACCGCAGCGCGCTCGAAGCCGCTGCGCGCCCCCCACTCGCCCTCGAAGGCCGCGCGTGCGGAGGCCACGGCCCGGTCGACGTCCTCCGGCCCGCCGTCGGCCACGACGGCCCAGGGGCGGCCGGTGTAGGGGTTGGTCGACTCGAAGGTGCGGCCCGACAGGGCGTCGACCCGCTCGCCGTCGATGAAGAGCTGGAAGGTCTCGAGGTCGCCGGACTCGCTCACGTGGACTCCCGTGGTCGGGGGCCGGCTCCGACGCCGGCCGTCGTCACGACGCTAGGCGGCCCGGCGGCGGGCCGACTATCCGTTGCGCGCCCGCCCCCGGCCGCTCAGCGCAGCGCCCACGTGCGGGCTCAGCGCTGCAGGGTGGCGCTGGGCAGCTCGTCGAACTGCGCGCGGTACTGCTGGGCGAAGCGCGACTGGTGGAAGAAGCCCCAGCGCGTGGCCACGTCGGTGACGCGGGTCTCCAGCGGGTCGCTGGCCAGCAGCTCGGCGCGCACCTTGGCCAGGCGCACCCGGCGCACGTGGGCCATGGGCGACTCGCCCAGCTGCTCCTGGAAGGCGGCGTGCAGCGTGCGGACGCTCACGCAGCCCACCCGGGCGAGCACCTCGGGGGTCAGCGCCTCGTGGGCGTGCTCCTCGATGTGGCGTACGACGGGCGCCAGCCGTCCCAGCCGGGCGCGGTCGTCGCGACCGGTGAGGTCGTCGGTGTACTGGTGGCGCCCGGCCAGCAGCAGCTGGGTCAGCACGTAGGACTCCAGCTGGCGGCGGGCCAGCGGGCTGTCGGCGAGCCCACCGGGCCGGTCGAGCTCGGTGGCCAGGAACTGCACCGAGCGCAGCAGCGACTGCCCGGCCGCCGACTCGAGGTCGAGGAAGAGGTCGAAGGCGACGACGTCGACCACCGGACGGCCCAGCAGGTCGGCCAGGTGCGACTCCAGGCCCGCCCGCGAGATCTTGAGGATGAGCTGCTCGGCGTCGTGGGACCACCGCACCGTGGTCTGCACGTCGGGGGTGAGCACCGTGCCGCCGCGCCGGGGCCGGGTGTGGGCGCTCGACCGGCCACCGCGCGAGGCCCAGGTCTCCCCGACGAGGTCGAGGTTGACGTGGTAGCACACGTCGGTCGGCGGCATCCACAGCTCGGTCTCGGCCTGGTAGGTGAGGTAGCCCAGCGTGAGGTGACGGTCGGTGACGGCGTTGAGACGCATGTCGAGCACGTCGCTGCCGCCCTCGAGGCGGTGCGGCAGGTACACCGACGTGACGGCCTCCCGTGCCTCCTCGAAGCTCGTGGTGTGCACCACCGGAGCGCTGGTCAGGTAGTCGCCCACGTCGTCCCTCCCCGGCCGGGGAACCGCCCCGTGACCGTCGTCACGCATCGTAGGCGAGGCGGTGTAGCCGCCCCCCGAGCGGCCCGCCCCGGGGCGGACCGCTCGGGGCCCCTCAGCGGCCCAGGAGGTCGAGCGCCGCCGAGGCGATGCTCGTGACGTCGATCCCGTGGAGGGCGTAGGCGTCGGGCAGGCTCGTGGACTGCCCGAACTGCGACACCCCGAGGCAGCGCATCCGGTCGCCGCGCGCGCCGGCGAGGAAGGCCAGGGTGTGGGGGTGGCCGTCGAGCACGGTGACCAGCGGAGCGGGGTGGCCCGGCGGGAGCAGCAGGTCGAGCACGCCCGAGCCGGTGCCGCCCTCGCGGTCGCCACGCTGCTGGAAGGAGCGCCAGACCAGGTCGGGGCTGGTCAGGCAGACCACGCCGGCCACGATCCCGCGCTCGCCCAGCCGGGCGGCGGCGGCGAGCACCTCGGGCATGACCGCACCGACGCCGACGAGGGTCACCTGCTCGGTGGCGGGGTCGTGGTCGGTGATGCGGTAGCCGCCGGAGACGGCCTGGCGGCGACGCCGCTCGCGGCCCTCCGGGTCCTCCGGCACCCGCGCCAGCGCCGGGTCGACCGGGCGGGTCGAGAGGCGGAGGTAGGCCGAGGTGCCGTCGGGGCGTCCGACCTGGTCCATGGCACGCAGCACGCACCACTCCAGGTCGTGGGCGAAGGCCGGCTCCCAGGCCACGCAGCCCGGCTGCTCGAGGCCGATCGAGGGGGTCGACACCGACTGGTGGGCGCCGCCCTCGGGCGCCAGCGTGACCCCCGACGGGGTGCCGACGAGGATCGACTGGCCGCCGGCGTAGAGGCCGAAGGACCACGGCTCGAGCGCGCGCCCGACGAAGGGGTCGTAGAAGGTGCCGATGGGGATCAGCCGCTCGCCCCAGCGCGACCAGGTGGCGCCGAGCTCGCCGAGCAGGCCGACGGTGTTGACCTCCGCGATGCCCAGCTCGATGTGCTGGCCGCTCTGCGACTCCGACCAGCGCAGCAGCCGCTCGGCGTCGTCGGCGAACCAGTCGCGCCGCTCGGCCACCGACCACACGCCGGTCTTGTTGATCCAGCCGCCGAGGTTGGTCGACGAGGCGACGTCGGGGCTGCAGGTGACGACCCGGGCGGCGGTCTCGGGCGCGTCGCGCACCAGGTCGGCCAGCAGCCGGCCGAGGGCGGCCTGCGTCGAGACGGGCTTGCGGTGCTCGTGGCCGAGCTCGGCGGGCACGCTGAGCCGGCCCACCTCGGAGACCGCCGGCCTCGCCAGGTCGGCCGCGCGGCGGGCGGCGAGGCGACCGGCGGGCGAGTCGGGGGCGAAGCCGACCCACGGGTCGTCCAGGGAGGTGCCGGAGGCCTCCGCGAGGGCCTGCATCTGGGTGGCGTTGAGCAGCACGGAGTGGTTGTTGGGGTGGCCCTCGGTGGGCAGGCCGCGTCCCTTGACGGTGTAGGCGAAGACCACGGTGGGCCGGTGGTCGTCGACCGCCGCGAAGGTGTCGACGAGCAGCCCGAGGTCGTGGCCGCCCAGGTCGCGCACGGCCGCCGACAGCTCGGCCGCGGGCACCGCGGCGAGCAGCTCGCGCAGCGCGGGGTCGTCCTGGTCGCCCTGGTCGCCCAGCACGCGTGCGGCCAGCTCGGAGGAGTCGGCGCGCAGCAGTCGCTGGTACTCCTCGTTGGGCATCGACTCCATGCGCCGGCGCAGCGCCTCGCCGCCGGGGCGGGCGAAGAGCTCGCCGATGCGGCGGCCCCACTTGAGGGTCACCACCTGCCAGCCGGCCGCCTCGAACATCGCCGCGAGCCGCTGGATCTGGATGTCGGGCACGACCCGGTCGAGGGACTGCCGGTTGAGGTCGACCACCCACAGCAGCTCGCCCAGGCTGGCGACCTGCGGGTCGGCCACGGCCTCCCAGATCGCGCCCTCGTCGAGCTCCGCGTCGCCGAGCAGGCTGATGAAGCGGCCCGCCTCGGGGGTCGAGCCGGGGAACTGCGAGCGCACGTAGCGGTGGGCCATCGCCGCCCACAGCGTGGCGGTGGCACCGATGCCGACCGAGCCGGTGGAGAAGTCGACGGTGTCGGGGTCCTTGGAGCGCGACGGGTAGGCCTGGAGCCCGCCGCGCTCGCGCAGGGTCGGCAGGTAGGAGGCGTCGAGGTCGCCGAGGAGGTGGTTGACCGCGTGGAGCACCGGGGAGGCGTGCGGCTTGACCGAGACGCGGTCACGGTGGTCGAGACCGTGGAACCACAGCGCCACCATGATGTCGACCATCGAGGCCGACGACGACTGGTGGCCGCCCACCTTGACCCCGGTGTCGTTGGGACGGCCGCGGTTGGCGGCGTCGACGATGGCGCTGGCCAGCCACAGCACGCGCTGGGAGACCTGTCGCAGGGTGTCGACGTCCACGTCGCCGGTGGCCGCGCCGGCGCCGCTCGTGGGCTGGGTCGCCTGCTCGGGGGTGCTGGTCACGCTGTCTCCTGGGGTCCGGTGGCGGGGTCGGCCGGGTCGCACTCTGCCTCGGGGGCGCACGCGCGGCACGGGCAGGGTCGCCCGAGCAGGCCCGCGACGACCTGGTGGGTGTGCTCGCCGAGGTCGGGGCCGACCTGGCCCAGCGGCAGGGAGCGCTCGCCGAGCACGGGCACGATCCCCGGGAAGGCGACCTCGCGGGTGGTGCCGCCGACGTCGACGGGGCGCCACTGCACCATGTCGCGGGCGAGGTACTGCTCGTCGGCCACGATGTCGTCGGCCTGGTAGATCGGCCCCGCGGGCACGCCCGCCTCCTCGAGGCGCGCGAGGACCTCGGCCCGGTCGAGGGTGCCGGTCCACGCCTCGATGGCCCCGTCGAGCTCCTCGCGGCGCTCCCAGCGCTGGGCGTTGCGCGCGAGCCCGGGGTCCTCGGCGAGGTCGGGACGGCCGATGGCGCGCATGTAGCGCCCGAAGATGCCGTCGGCGTTGCCGGCCACGACCACCGACTGGCCGTCGGCGCACCGGTAGGCGTTGGAGGGGGCGATGCCCTCCATGCGACCGCCCGTGCGCTCGCGGAGCACGTCGTGGGCGCTGTAGTCGGGCACCAGCGACTCCATCATCGAGAACACGGCCTCGTGCAGGGCGACGTCGATGTGGCGCGCGGCAGGGCCCACCGGGGGCGCGGCCAGCCGGCGGCGCTGCTCGCGGTCGAAGAGCGACATCACGACGCCGAAGGCGGCGTAGAGGCCGGCGATGGAGTCGCCGATCGAGACCCCGACCCGTGCCGGTGGACGGTCGGCTTCCCCGACCAGCTCGCGCATGCCACCGAAGGCCTCCGCGACCGCCGCGAAGCCCGGCCGCGCCGACAGCGGCCCGGTCTGGCCGAAGGCGGAGACACGGGCCACCACGAGCTCGGGGTTGACCCGCTCCAGGGTCGCGGCGTCCAGGCCCCACCGGTCGAGCGTGCCCGGGCGGAAGTTCTCCACCAGGGCGTCGGAGCGGGCGACGAGGTCGAGCACGGTGTCGCGCCCCTCCTGCGTGCGCAGGTCGAGCTCGACGGAGAGCTTCCCGCGGTTGATGGTGCGGTAGAGCATCGAGGTGTCGCCGGCGTAGAGGCGCCAGTTGCGCAGCTCGTCGCCGGTGCGCGGGCGCTCGATCTTGACCACCTCGGCGCCGAAGTCGGCCAGTAGCCGCCCGGCGGTGGGCGCGGCGATGAAGTTGCCCAGCTCCACGACCCGCAGGCCGGCCAGGGGCCGTTCGCGGTCGGGTCCTGCGGCGCTCATGCCGGGCCGCCGAAGTCGCCGGCGGGCACGAGCAGGCCCTGCACGGGGCTGTCGAGCCGCTCCGAGAGCCACCGCGCGACCTCGGCCGCGGCCGGCTGGTCGAGCCGGGCCGGCCCCGTCACGTCCACCCCGCCTCGCCGCAGCAGCCAGGCCAGGTCCTCGGTGGCGATGTTGCCGGTGGCGGCCGGCGCGAACGGGCAGCCGCCGAAGCCGCCGATCGAGGCGTCGAGGGCCACGCTCGCGCCCTCGCGCAGCGCCAGCCCGGTGGCCGCCCAGGCGTTGGCGTAGCCGGTGTTGCGGGTGTTGTGGAAGTGGAAGCGCAGCCCGGCGGCACGCGCGTCCTGCGCCACGTGGGAGCCCAGCTCCTCGACCTGCGTGGGCACGCCGACACCGACCGTGTCGGCCAGCGCGAGCTCGTCGGCGCCCAGGTCGAGGGCACGGTCGACGACGTCACGCCAGCGCGCGGCGGGCACGTCGCCCTCGAAGGGGCACCCGAAGGCCACGGCCAGGGTGACCGAGACCGTGCGGCCCGCCTCGTGGCCGATCCTCACGACGTCGCGGGCCTGCTCGAGCAGGGCCGCGGTGTCGGCGCCCTGGTTGCGCACAGCGAAGGTGTCGGTCACCGGCACCACCATGTTGAGCTCGTGACAGCCGGTGAGCACCGCGCGCTCGGCCCCGCGGCGGTTCAGCACCAGCCCGACGTACGTCGCGTCGCTGCGGTCGGGCAGGGCGGCGAGGAGCTCCTCGGCCCCTGCCATCTGCGGCACCCGGTCGGGGCGCACGAAGCTGGCGACCTCCAGTCGCCGCAGCCCGAGGTCGAGCAGCCGCTCGACCAGGGCCACCCGGGTCTCGACGGGGAGCGCGCGGTCCTCGTTCTGCAGGCCGTCGCGCGGGCCGACCTCGACCAGCTCGACGGGGGTGCGGGGGGCGCCGGTCACGCGGGCTCCTTCTTCCGAGCGGCCTCGCGGCCGCGTGGTCGGGACGGCAGGACGCACCGCCGGACGGTGCGTCCTCCCGCAGTCTGGTCGGGCCCCCGCGGGGTCACTATCCGGCCTGCGCACCCACCTGACCGATCCGTGCACACCTGGCCCCCAGGCATGGCCGAGCGCCCCCCGCTGTGGTCATCATCACGTCATGGACTACGCCGAGGCCCGAGCCGCCTTCTTCACGCCCCGCGAGGGCACCACCCACGACGTCGGGTGGAGCACCCCCGCCCGCCGCCTGCGCGACACCATCGAGCCGCTGGCCGCGGTCTGCTACTGGAGCGAGCCGGCCTACGACGCCTACGCCGCGCACGGCCTCGACTTCCTGCTCGGCTACGTGTGGGGCCGCTCCAGCAGCCTCGGCGAGCCGGAGGCCATGGTCGCGGTGTCGTCCTTCGGGGTCTTCGAGCCCGGACTGGTGAGCGGGCTCTACGACGCCGGGCGCGCCGCGCTGCCGCTGGCGCAGATGCGCGCCGCCCGCGCCGCAGGGTCCTCGGCGGCCCTGGCCGCCGTGCTGGGCGAGGACCCCGACGGTCTCGACGAGGTCCTGGCGCTGCTGGAGCGGGCGGTCGCGGCCGCGCCGCTGCCGGGGCGGCCGATGTTCGCCGGGCTGCTCGGGGCCGGCTGGCCCGAGGACCGCCTGGCCCGGCTGTGGCACGGCTGCAACCTGCTGCGCGAGCACCGCGGCGACGGGCACCTGGCGGCGCTCGCCGGCGCCGGCCTCGACGGCGTGGAGGCCAACGTGCTGACCGAGCTGTGGGTGGGCTGGGAGCCGCTGGCCTACACCGCGAGCCGCGGGTGGTCACCGGAGGAGATGGAGGCGGCGACCGCCTCGCTCACCGACCGCGGCCTGGTGGCCGACGGACGCCTGACCGAGGCCGGCCGCGCGCTGCGCGAGGAGGTCGAGGAGGCCACCGACCGTGGCGAGCAGCGGGTCGTCGAGGCGCTGGGCGACGACCTCGACGGTCTCCTGGAGCGGCTCTCGGGGTGGTCGCAGGCCGTGGTCGACCGCGGCTGGTTCCCGCCCGACCCCTACAAGCGCGCCGCGGGCTGAGCGCGCCCCACGGCCGCGCCGCCCCGAGGGTCACGGGGCGGCGCGGCCGTGGCGCTGGCGACAGCAGTGCGGGTCAGGGCGTGACGACGACCTTGATCGCACCGTCGCTCTTCGAGGCCGCGGTCGCGAAGGCCTCCTCGATCTGGTCCAGGCCGAAGCGGTGCGTCACCACGGGGTCGAGGTCGATGCGCCCGGAGCGCACCAGCTCGAGGCTGCGCTCGTACTGCCCGCGCCCACCGTTGCCGCCCACGCCGTAGACCGTGAGGGTCTTGGCCATGATCGGGATGACCGGCAGCGGGGGAAGGTCGTTGGCCCAGCCGATGTGCGCCACCTTGCCCTCCTTGCGCACCGCGTCGAGCACCATCGCCGACGACGCCGGGAAGCCGCTGGTCTCGATGACGATGTCGGCGCCCACCCCGTCGGTGAGGTCGAGGATCGCCTGGGTCGCGTCGGTCCGGGTGACGTCGATGCAGTCGCTCGCGCCGTAGGCCCGCGACACCGCGAAGGGCGCCTCCCGGGCGTCGGTGACGATCAGCCGGCCGGCGCCCGAGAGCGCGCAGAGGCGGGTCAGCGCGAGCCCGATCGGGCCCTGCCCGAGCACGACCACGCTCTCGCCCAGCACGATCCGCAGCCGGTCGACGGTGTTGAGACCCACGGCCAGCGGCTCCAGCAGCGCGGCCTGCCAGGCCTCGACGCCGTCGGGACGCGGGATGAGGTTCACCACGGGCACGGCGATCCGCTCGGTGAGGCAGCCGTCGGACCACAGGCCGATGAGCTTCTTCTTCTTGCAGTCGAAGGGCTTGTCGGTGTGGCACTCGGGGCAGTCGCCGCACGGCAGCGACGGCTTCACCGCGACGGCCCGACCCACCCACGACTCGTCGACGCCCTCGCCCACGCTGAGCACCCGGCCGGAGAAGTCGTGGCCCGGGACCCGGGGGAAGGGGGTGTCGATGCGCCCGTCGTACTGGTGGACGTCGGTGCCGCACAGCGACGCCGCCTCGACCGTGAGCACGACCCACCCGGGGCGGGCCTCGGGCTCGGGGCGCTCCTGCAGCTCGACGGACTCCAGGCCCGTCAGCACCGCGGCGCGCATCAGACGCCCTCGGGCGCGAAGCCGCGGTCGCGCATGATCTCGAAGGCCTGCTCGGTGTGGCCGGAGGCGTGGCCCACGATGAGCGGCGTCCACTCCTCGACCGTCATCGTGCCGAGGTCGGGGATCGTGACGGTGCGTGCGAGCAGCTCGGCCGGCACCACCGCACCAGCGGTGGCCAGGGTGCGCCGGGTGCGTGCCAGCTGCCCACGGGCGAGGTCGATGGTGGGCGGCGGGTAGCCCGTGAGGTCGTGACCGACCTCCTCGCGGAAGAAGAAGTCGAGCTCGGGGTCGGCCTCGAGGCGTCGCATGTCGCCGAGCCACAGGATCGCGCACATGTTGATGTGCGAGACGACCTGGGCCACCGTCCAGCCACCGTCGCGGTGGGCGCGGTGCAGGTCGCCGTCGGTGAGCGCGGCCAGGGCGGCGTCGAGCCGGCCCAGGTCGCGGTCGGCGTCGGCGAGGGCCTGCGCAATGGCCGCAGGGGGGCCGGTGGTGGTGGCGTCGGTGGTGTCAGCGTCGACCACGGTGTGTCCTCTCGGGCAGGGCCAGGTCGGCGACCCGGCGCTGCTGCGATCCTCCGACCGCCCGCACGGCGTCCACAAGGCCGCTGAGCGCAACGCCGCACCACCTCGTCGCAGCCGTGCGCGGCTGCGGCGCGGCGCTGCGGGTCGGTTACATTGCGGGCGTGGAGACCGAGACGCAGCCCCGCCCCCGCTACCGCGCGTCGCTCGGCCTGGGCCACCTCGTGCTGGGCGTGGTCGCCCTCGTGCTCGGCGCGCTGCTCGTCGACGCCGTCGAGGGCGACCCGGTCTTCACCGCGGCCGGGTGGGTGCTCGGGGTCCTCGGCGCCCACAGCGTGCTGACCGCGGCAGTCGCCCGAGGCGTGCAGCTCTTCCACGACGCGTGAGCGCGCCGCGGTCCCGACGTCGACCGGTGACGGTCGACGCGCCGGTCAGTACCAGCCGACGCTCTCACTGTGGGCCCAGGCGCCGCAGGGGCTGCCGTAGCGGTCCTGGATGTAGCCCAGCCCCCACCGGATCTGCGTGGCGGGGTTGGTGGCCCAGTCGGCGCCGGCGGAGGCCATCTTCTCGCCGGGCAGCGCCTGCGGGATGCCGTAGGCCGAGGACGTCGGGTTGTCGGCGTTGACGGTCCAGTTCGACTCGCGCGTCCACAGCGAGTCGAGGCAGCCGAACTGGTCGGAGGAGAAGCCGAACTCGCCCATCAGCGACTGCGCGATCGAGCGCGGGTCGAGGTCGGCGATGTCCTCGGTGCGGGTCAGCGCCGGGCCCTCGTCGGCCGAGAGCGCAGCGACCTTGGCCGGGTCGCTGGCGACGCGGCGGTCGGCGGAGCGCGACACGGCGGGCTGGCGCTCCTCGAGCACGGCGCTGCCGGTGACCAGCTCGACGCCGGTGGTCGCGTCGTCGGGGTCGACCGCCGCCGCGACCGGCGAGGCGGCGTCGGCGCTCACGGAGTCGGCGGCGCTCACGGCCGGGTCGGACCCGACCACGCCGCCGGCGACGCTCACGCCGGTGGCCGCGACGGCCAGCGAGGAGAGGACCACGGTGCTGCGCAGGGCCTGGCGGGGCACCTGGGTCACGCGCGAGGGCGCGGGAGCCGAGCGGTGCTTCGGGACGTACTTCACGTGCTTCGACAAGGCGATGGACTCACGGGTAGACGACACGGGCCGATGCTCTGGTCACGCGATCGGGCGGTCTGCCCCGGTGGATCACGAGTGACGAACGCCGTCCACCTTGCATGACCATCCAGGGGCACGCAAACCGAACCGCCACACCGGTGGACAAAGATGGTGCGGGTCTCGTCACACCCGTCACAGCAGTGCCGTGCCGCCCCACCGGCCCCGCCCGGGGGTGGGCGGGGCCGGTGGGAGGCCGAGGGCCGGAGCTGCAGGGTCCGGGCTAGAGCGCGACGTTCTCCAGCATCTCGGTGACCAGTGCGGCGATGGGCGAGCGCTCGGAGCGCGTCAGCGTGACGTGGGCGAAGAGCGGGTGGCCCTTGAGCTTCTCGATCACCGCCACGACCCCGTCGTGGCGCCCGACCCGCAGGTTGTCGCGCTGCGCGACGTCGTGGGTGAGGACGACCTTGGAGTTGGCCCCGATGCGGGAGAGCACCGTGAGCAGCACGTTGCGCTCGAGCGACTGCGCCTCGTCGACGATGACGAAGGCGTCGTGCAGCGAGCGGCCGCGGATGTGGGTCAGCGGGAGCACCTCGAGCATGCCGCGGTCGAGGATCTCGTCGATGACGTCGCGCGAGGTCATCGCGCCGAGGGTGTCGAAGACCGCCTGGCCCCAGGGCGACATCTTCTCCGACTCCGACCCGGGCAGGTAGCCGAGCTCCTGGCCCCCCACGGCGAAGAGCGGGCGGAAGACCACGACCTTCTTGTGCTGGCCGCGCTCGAGCACCGCCTCGAGCCCCGCGCACAGCGCCATGGCCGACTTGCCGGTGCCGGCGCGGCCGCCGAGCGACACGATGCCCACCTCGGGGTCGAGGAGCATCTCCAGCGCGATCCGCTGCTCCGCGGACCGGCCGTGGACGCCGAACGCCTCCCGGTCGCCGCGCACGAGGTGGACCTGCTTGTCGGGTCCGACGCGGCCGAGCGCGGAGCCGCGGTCGGAGAGCAGCACGAGACCCTGGTGGCACGGCAGGTCGCGGGCGGCGTCGAGGTCGACGACACCGTCGTCGTAGAGCTCGTCGAGGTCGCCGGCCGCGACCTCCAGCTCGGCCATGCCGGAGTAGCCGGTGTCGGAGTCGCTGATCGCCTCCGCGCGGTACTCCTGCGCGTCGAGCCCGACCGCCGAGGCCTTGATCCGCAGCGGCAGGTCCTTGGAGACCAGGGTGACCGCGAGGCCCTCGGTGGCGAGGTTGTGGGCGACGGCGAGGATGCGGGTGTCGTTGTCGCCGAGGCGGAAGCCCGAGGGCAGCGAGCTGGCGTCGGTGTGGTTGAGCTCGACGCGCAGGGTGCCGCCCTCCTCCCCCACCGGCACCGGCTCGTCGAGGCGGCCGTGGAGGATGCGCAGCTCGTCGAGCGTGCGCAGGGCGGTGCGGGCGAAGTAGCCCAGCTCGGGGTGGTGACGCTTGCCCTCGAGCTCGGTGATGACCACGACGGGGAGCACCACCTCGTGCTCGGCGAAGCGCTTGAGGGCGCCGGGGTCGGCCAGCAGGACGCTGGTGTCGAGCACGTAGGTGCGCACCGCCGGCGCCGCGGCGCGGGCGGGGGCCTTGCGGCGGGTGCGGGTGGATCCGGGGGACTGCTGCGACTGCTGGGCCTGAGACGGCACGGGACACCCCTCACGGACCGCCGCGCGCACTCCTCGCCGCGGTCCTACTTCACACGGATGGACCGGGAAGGAACCCGCAGGCGGGAGTGCCCGCCTCCGTCCGCGCACGGCGAGGAGCCGTGCGTGGTGCAGTCGTGGGTGAGCACGATCGGGCCTCCTGGTACGGCGGGCTTCCCCACCCGCCGATGCTTGCGAAAGTAGCCCCCCGCCGACCGGTTTCGAGGCAACACGCCGTGACGCGCTCGTGAACGTCACCGGGCTGGGACAGGCTTCCGCGCAGGCGCCCCGACGTCGCCGCCGGGCGGGCGTCGGGCAGGTCGGGCTCAGGAGCCGTGGCGGCGGTCGCGCAGGGCGTAGGCGCGGATCGCGCGCAGGAAGTCGACGCGGCGGAAGTCGGGCCAGTAGGCCTCGCAGAAGTAGAACTCCGACTTCGCGCTCTGCCACAGCAGGAAGCCGCCGAGCCGCTGCTCGCCGCTCGTGCGGATGACGAGGTCGGGGTCGGGCTGGCCCTTGGTGTAGAGGTGGGCGGAGATGTGGTCGACCTCCAGCTGGGCCGCGAGCTCCTCCAGCGAGGTCCCGCGCTCGGCGTGCTCGAGCAGCAGCGAGCGCACGGCGTCGGCGATCTCGCGCCGTCCGCCGTAGCCCACGGCGACGTTGACCAGCATGCCGTCGACCTCGCGCGTGGCCTCCTGCGCCGCCTTGAGCCGCTCCGCGGTGGCCGCCGGCAGCAGGTCGAGCGCCCCCACCGGGTGCAGCCGCCAGCGCTGCTGGTCGGCCAGGGAGGCCACGGCCTCCTCGATGATCTCCAGCAGCGGCTCGAGCTCGTCGGGCGGCCGGTTGAGGTTGTCGGTGGAGAGCAGCCACAGGGTGACGACGCCGATGCCGACCTCGTCGCACCAGCCGAGCAGCGGCTCGATGTTGGCGGCCCCGGCGCGGTGGCCGTGGGCGGTGTCGCGGCCCACGGCGCGGGCCCAGCGACGGTTGCCGTCGAGCATCACCCCGACGTGCTGGGGCAGGTTGGCGGGCATGCGCCGCAGCACCCGCGCCTCGTAGGCCGGGTAGAGCACGCTCCTGAGCCCGCGCTTCCAGTCCGCCACCGGACAAGGTTAGCGCCGTCGGGGCGGTGGTCACCGCCTCGCCGACCGGGCGTCCTGGCTTCGGCGGGTCGACGTGCCGGCCGGTAGTGTCGGGCCATGGACCAGCACATCCCCCAGGCGGTGCGCTCGAGGGTCGACTCGGTGCAGGAGACCATCAGCGAGACCCTCGCCGACATCAAGCCGAAGCTGCGCGGCTGGCTGCACCTCGGCACGGCCCCGCTGACCCTGGCCGCGGGCATCGTGCTGGTCGTGCTGTCGCCGACGGAGACCACGAAGATCGGCTCGGCCGTCTTCACCGGCTCCGCGCTGCTGCTGTTCACCGTCTCGGCGATCTACCACACCGGCACCTGGTCGCCCGCCGTCTGGGGCTTCCTGCGCCGCTTCGACCACTCCAACATCTTCATCCTCATCGCGGGCTCCTACACCCCGCTGACGCTGATCCTGCTCGACGGCTCGCAACAGGTCGTGCTGCTGACGACCATCTGGTCCACCGCCCTGCTCGGCGTCGGCTTCCGGGTGCTGTGGACCGACGCGCCGCGCTGGCTCTACACCCCGATCTACATCGCGATGGGCTGGGCCGCGGTGTTCTTCATCCCCGGGTTCATCGAGGGCGCCACCGAGCAGCTCGGCACGTCGATGGCCATCGGCGTGCTGGTGCTCGTGGCCGCCGGCGGGGTGCTCTACACCCTCGGCGGCGCGGTCTACGGCTTCAAGCGGCCCAACCCCTCGCCGCGCTGGTTCGGCTTCCACGAGGTCTTCCACACCTTCACGATCCTGGCCTTCGCCAGCCACTACGTCGCGGTCTCGATGGCCACCTACTCGCTGCGCTGAGCGACGGCGTGGAAGCATCGGCGCATGCCTGACGCCCTGCCCGACCCGTCCTTCCCCGACAACCGCTCGATGCGCGAGCGGATGCTCGCCGGCGACCCCTACATCGCCGACGACCCCGACCTGGAGCGCGAGAGCCTCGCCGCGCGCGACCTCGCCCACCGCATCAACCACCTGCCGCCCTCGGAGGCGCTAGAGCGTCGCGCCCTGCTGGTCGAGCTCCTCGGCGCGATCGGCGCGGAGACCGAGATCCGCCCGCCGCTGCACGTCGACTACGGCTACCGCACCCGCATCGGCGCCCGCACCTTCGTCAACTTCGGCCTCGTCTGCCTCGACGTCGCCGAGGTCGTCATCGGCGACGACGTGCAGATCGGACCGAACGTCCAGCTGCTCACCCCCACCCACCCCGTCGAGCCCGAGCCGCGGCGCGCCAAGTGGGAGGGGGCGCGACCCATCACCATCGGCGACAACGTCTGGCTCGGCGGCGGCACGATCGTGTGCCCCGGCGTCACCATCGGCGCCAACACGGTGGTCGGCGCCGGCTCCGTGGTCACCCGCGACCTGCCCGCCGACGTCGTGGCCGTGGGCAACCCGGCCAAGGTCATCCGCCGACTCTGAGGGCCGGCCCTCACACCGCGGCGGTGGTGGCGCGCACGACCAGCTCGGTGGCCAGCTCGACGTGCTCGGGCGCGACCTCGGCCGGGCCGTCGGCACCGCCCAGGGAGCGCAGGATCTGCTGGGCGGCGATGCGGCCCTGCTCGTGCACGGGCTGGCGCACCGTGGTGAGGTCGAAGAACCGCGCCATCTCGTGGTCGTCGACGCCGACCACCGAGACGTCCTCGGGCACGCGCAGCCCGGCCTCGCGCAGCGCGCTCATCAGCCCGATCGCCATCTCGTCGGAAGCGCAGAAGACCGCGGTGGGGCGCTGGTCCATGGCCGCGACGGCGCGACCGCAGTCGACCCCGCCGTCGAGGGTGAAGCGACCGTCGAGCTCGAGCGCGGCGTCGAGCGGGAGCCCGGCGTCGTGCAGCGAGGAGCGGTAGCCCTCCAGCCGCGCGGTCGGCGTGGTGAAGTCGAGGCCGTCCTCGCCCAGACCCCCGACGAAGGCGATCCGGCGGTGACCCAGGTCGAGCAGGTGACGCATCGCGGTGCGCGACGCCTCGACGTCGTCGATCCTCACGCTCGACCACTCCTCGACCCGTGCGCCCAGGGTCACGACGGGGCTGCCCTGCCGCTGCATCGCCGCGATCTCCTCGGCGGTCGGCCCCAGCCCGACCACCAGCACGGCGTCGACGCGCTTGGTCAGCACCTGGGTCCGCAGCACCCGGTGCCGGGCCGCGGAGTCGCCGGCGAGGTTGTAGAGCAGCAGGTCATAGCCCTGCTCGCGCAGCACCTGCTCGGCGCCGTGCACGACCGCGGCGAAGTACCACCGGGTCACGAACGGCACGACGATCGCCACCGAGCGGGTCTGGCCCCCGCTGGCCAGCCCGACCGCGTGCGGGGAGGGCACGTAGCCCAGCCGCACCGCGGCCTCGAGGACCCGCTCGCGGGTGGACTCCGAGACCCGCGGCAGCCCCCGCAGCGCGCGCGAGACCGTGGCGGTCGAGACACCGACCTCGCGGGCGAGGTCGTGGATGCCGGTCACCGGCGCCGTCCTGCCGGTCGGGGGGCCGCGGGCCGTACGGTGTGGCCATGAGCACAGTGGACCCGCGCCCGGCAGACACCGCAGCCCGCCTCCCGCACCGCCTGCCCGACGGGTCGGTGCTCGAGCTGGGCACCGCCACGGCGGCCTACCAGATCGAGGGCGCCGTCGACGTCGACGGCCGCGGCCCGTCGGTGTGGGACACCTTCACCGCGCGCCCCGGCACGATCAAGGACGCCAGCAGCGGCGCCACCGCGTGCGACTCCTACCACCGCCACCTCGAGGACGCCGACCTCGTGGCCGGCCTGGGGGTGCGGTGGTACCGCTTCTCGATCGCCTGGCCCCGCATCCAGCCCGAGGGCCGCGGCCGCGTGGAGACCCGCGGGCTCGACCACTACGACCGCGTCGTCGACGCGCTGCTGGAGCGCGGGATCGTGCCGACCGCGACGCTCTACCACTGGGACCTGCCGCAGGCCCTGGAGGACGAGGGCGGCTGGCTGGTGCGCAGCACGGCCGAGGCCTTCGCCGACTACGCCGAGGTCGTCGCCGACCGGCTGGCCGACCGGGTCGGGGTCTGGGCCACCCACAACGAGCCGTGGTGCACCGCCTACCTCGGCCACGCCGCGGGCGTCTTCGCCCCGGGTCGCCGCGAGGGCGCCGGCGCGCACCGCGCCGTGCACCACCTCAACCTCAGCCACGCCCTGGCCGCCGAGCGCATCCGCGCCGCGCACGCCGTCGACGTCGGCACGGTGCTCAACCTCGCCCCGGTGTGGCCGGAGCGGCCCGAGGCCGAGCCGCTCGCCGAGCGCATCGACGCGCTGCGCAACCGGGTGTGGCTGGACCCCCTCGTCGACGGGGAGTACGGCGAGAGCGTGCTCGCCGTGGCGCCGGAGCTCGCCGACGCCGAGCTCGTCCGGCCCGGCGACCTGGAGCTCGTGCAGGGCTCGGCCGACTGGCTCGGGGTCAACTACTACACCCCGACCCGCCCCGACCTGGTCGTGCCCGGCCGACCGCCGCACCCCGAGGGCGCGGCGTACCCGGGGGTGGGCGACTTCGACCTGGTCGTGCGCGAGCCGCGCACCGACATCGGCTGGGAGGTCGTGGCCGACGGGCTGGAGGAGCTGCTCGTCGAGACCCACCGCCGCACCGGGCTGCCGATCCTCGTCACCGAGAACGGCGCCGCCTGCGCCGACGCCGAGCGGGTCGACGGGGTGGTGCAGGACGACGACCGCATCGACTACCTGCGCGGCCACCTCGCCGCCACCCACCGCGCCCGCGCGGCCGGCGCCGACGTGCGGGCCTACGTCGTGTGGACGCTGCTCGACAACTTCGAGTGGGCCGAGGGCTACACCAAGACCTTCGGCCTGGTCCACATCGACCCGGCGGACCAGACCCGCACCCCGAAGGCCTCCTACCGGTGGCTGGCTCAGGTCGCGCGGGGTGAGGTCACCCCTTGACACTGCCGGCCAGCAGCCCGCGCACGAAGTAGCGCTGCAGCGACAGGAACACCACGAGCGGCACGATCAGCGACACGAACGCCCCGGCCGAGAGCAGGTGCCAGTCCTCGCCGCGCTGACCGGCCAGGGCGGCCAGGCGCACGGTGAGCGGTGAGATGTCGAGGTTGCCGCCGCCGAAGACGAGGGCCACGAGCAGGTCGTTCCAGACCCACAGGAACTGGAAGATGCCGAAGGCGGCGATGGCCGGGGCCATCAGGGGCAGCATGATGCGGGTGAAGATCTGCACGTGCCCGGCGCCGTCGACGCGTGCCGACTCGATGAGCTCGCCGGGGATCTCGCGCATGAAGTTGTGCAGCAGGAAGATCGCCAGCGGGAGCGCGAAGATCGCGTGGGAGAGCCAGATCGTGTAGAAGCCGCCGCCGGGGGCGTCGCGGCCGGCCAGCGGCATCAGGTTGAACGGCGGCTCGACGTAGAGCGAGAGCAGCGGGATCAGCGTGACCTGGATCGGCACGATCTGGAGGGCGAAGATCGCCACGAAGAGCGCGTCGCGGCCCTTGAAGTCCATCCAGGCGAACGCGTAGGCGGCCAGGGTCGCCAGGCTGATCGGGATGAGCACGGCCGGGATGGTGATCACCGCGGAGTTGACCAGGTAGGTCGCCAGGTCGGTGTCGGCGCCGTTGATGACCTGCTTGTAGTTGTCGAGGGTGACGTCGGGGTCGGTGAAGAAGTTCCACCAGCCGCTGCCCTTGACCTCGCCCTCGGGGCGCAGCGAGGAGATGAAGAGCCCGAAGGTCGGCACGGTCCACAGCGCGGCGATGACGACCGCCGCGAGCGAGGCCCATCGGTTGGTGAGCTGCTGCTTGGCCGCGGTGGACGCCGGGACCACGGGCTGGTCGCTCCCGGTCTCGGGGGTGCCGGGCGTGCCGACGAGGGGCGTGGCGGTGGTCATCGGGCCTCCAGCTTGCGCATCTGAACGATGTTGTAGATGACGATGGGCGTCACGAGGATGAAGATGACGACGGCCAGCGCGGTCGCCAGCCCTTCGTTGCCCGCGACGAAGTACTGGCGGTAGAACTCGTAGGCCAGCACGCTGGAGTCGAAGTTGCCGCCCGTGCTGGTGCGCACGATGTCGAAGACCTTCAGCGTGGCGATGCTGATGGTGGTCAGCACGACGATCAGCGAGGGCCGGATGCTCGGCACGGTGATGTGGCGGAAGAGCTTGAGGCCGTTGACGCCGTCGAGCCGCGCGGCCTCGACGATGTCCTCCGGGATGGCCTTGATCGAGGCCGAGAGGATCGTCATGGCGAAGCCGGCCTGGACCCAGACCATGATCACGATGAGGAACAGCGTGTTCCACGGGCCCGTCAGCAGCACCTGGTAGGTGTCGAAGCCCAGGCTCTTGAGCACCTGGTTGAGCAGGCCGATCTGGTCGGCGGAGGTCTGGCGGTAGTCGTAGACGAACTTCCAGATGATCGAGGCCCCCACCAGCGAGATCGCCATCGGCAGGAAGATCAGCGCCTTGGCGACCTTCTCGAAGCGGGACTTGTCGATGATGACGGCGTAGACCAGGCCGATGCCGGTGGCCAGCAGCGGGGTCAGCACCACCCACAGGGCGGTGTTGCGCAGCACGGTCAGCTGCTCCTTGTCGGTGACGACCGTGACGTAGTTCTCCAGCCCGACGAACTCCTCGCCGTTGGGGCCGTGGAAGGACTGCCAGACGGTCAGCACCGCGGGGTAGAGCAGGCCGACGGCGACGAGGAGCAGGGAGGGGCCGAGGAAGGCCGCCGCCTGCACGCGCTCGCCGCGCCGTGAGCGCAGCCGCTGGGTGGCCAGGAGGATCAGGGCCATCACGCCGAAGAACAGCACGACGGCGATCAGCATGTGGAGGAGCTTGTCGGAGGTGGTCACGTCTCACCGTTCCTGTCGGTGACCGCGTCGGGGCCCCGAGGGCTCGTCCGCCTGGTCACGCCGTACCTGGGGCTCGACGCTGTGCGCCGGCCGGCTCTGGGCGCCCCGGGAGCCGGGGCGGGGTCGACGGGGGGGGGGGGGGGGGGGCCCCCGCCCCCCCCCCCGGGGGGCCCCCCCCCCTGGGGGGCGCCGCCCAGCCCGGT
>NZ_JADCLL010000004.1 GCF_015070375.1 Nocardioides kribbensis
CGGGGGGCCGCCGGCGGGCGGGGGGCGCCCGGGGCGCGGGGGGGGGGGCGCCGGGGGGCCGGGGGCGCGGCCCGCGGCCCGACGTCGGTGGCTCACCTCAGGAGGCGGGCCAGGACTCCTCGATGTTGGTCAGCGCGTCAGCGGTGCTCTGACCGGTGATCCACGCCGTCATCTCCTTCCAGAAGGAGCCGGCGCCGACGGCGCTGGGCATCTGGTCGGAGCCGTCGAAGCGGAAGACGGCGTCGGGGTCCTGGAACGTCTCGGCCGACAGGATGTCGATCGGGCTGCTCAGGTTGGAGATGTCGAGACCGGTGTTGGCGGTGACCCAGCCGCCGTCGGGCGTGGCCTTGGCCTTCTCGTTGGCCCACACGTCGGAGGACAGGTAGGTCTGGAAGGCCTGGACCTCGGGACGGCTGTCGAAGGCCGCCACGAACTCACCGCCGCCGAGCACCGGGCGACCGAAGTCCTCGGTGACGGTGGGCAGGTAGAAGGCGAACACGTCGCCGTCCTCGGAGACCTCGGTGCCGGGCTCCCACTGGGCGGCGTAGAAGCTGGCCTGGCGGTGCATGACGCACTCACCGTCGACGACGGGGTAGCCGGCGTCCTGGAAGGCGGTGGTGGCGATGGACTTCACGTCGCCGAGGCCGCCGTTGACGAACTCCTCGTCCTTGAGGATGCTGCCGACGCGGTCGAGCGCGGCGGCGACCTGCGGGTCGTCGAAGGGGATCTCGTGGTTGACCCACTGGTCGTAGACGTCGGGGCCGACCTCGCGGAGCATCGAGTCCTCGAGCCAGTCGGTGGTGACCCACCCGGTGGCGTCACCGGACTCGATGCCGGCGCACCAGGGCTTCATGCCCTTGGAGACGGCGTCCTCGGTGATGGCCATCATGTCGTCCCAGGTCTCGGGGATCTCCCAGCCGTTGTCGGCGAAGGTCTTCGGGGAGTACCACACGAAGGACTTCACGTTGGCGCCCAGCGGGGCGGCGTAGAAGGTGTCGTCGACGGTGCCGTAGGTCTTCCAGTCCTCGCCCCACCACTGGTCGACGTTCTCCGCGACCGTGTCGGGCGCCTCGACGACGGCGTCGTCGTCGCGCACGAGGCTGGCCAGCAGGCCCGGCTGCGGGATGTAGGCGATGTCGGGGGCGTTGCCGCCCTGCACGCGCACCTTGAGCTGGGTCTCGAACTCGCTGGAGCCCTCGTACTCGACCTCGGCGCCCGTGCACTCGGTGAAGAGCTCGTAGGACTTCTTCTGGGCGGCGTCCTCGGGGGCGATGATCGAGGTGTAGACGCTGACGCTGGTGCCGGTGAGGTCACCGAACTGGGTCAGCTGCTCGCATTCGGCCTTGCCCTCGCCGGGCGAGGTGCCACCGGCGGACTGGACCTCGGTGGACTCCTCCTCGGCGCAGCCGGCCAGGACCAGGCCGGCGGCCAGGACGACCGCCACACTGGCGTGTCGGATGGTGCGTGAGCGCATGGGGTGCTCCCTCTCTGGGTCGTGACCCAGACCACTGCCGAGCGTCCGGGGCAGGATGAATGAAAGCGCTTACGCAATCGGAGGGTCAAGGCGGGGCGATAACGATCGTGTAACGCACGTCACGTGACGCGCGCCACCGTGTCGTCACCCCCGTGGGTGAGTGGGACACGTACGCCGTAAGCCGACCGCCCGGTCGGGAACGGGCCCCCGCCGCGCGACCGGTACGGTCCCGGGGTGACGACGACGATGGTCGCGGGCCGCTACCGGCTCGGCGAGGTCCTGGGTCGCGGCGGCATGGCCGACGTGCACCGCGCGACCGACACGGTGCTGGCCCGCGAGGTGGCGGTCAAGCTGCTGCGCAGCACCGCCGACCAGGCCAGCGACCGCGCCCGCTTCACCGCCGAGGCCCGCACCCTGGCCGGGCTCTCCCACCGCGGCCTGGTGACCGTGCTCGACGCCGGGGTCGACGCGGAGCACCCCTTCCTCGTGATGGAGCTGGTCGAGGGCACCACGCTCGGCGCCCGCCTGGCCGACGGCCCGCTGCCCGCCGCGGAGGCGGCACGGATCGGCCAGCAGGTCGCCGACGCCCTCTCCTACGCCCACGGCCGCGGCGTCGTGCACCGCGACGTGAAGCCCGGCAACGTCCTGCTCGCCCCCGACGGGCGGGTCAAGCTGGCCGACTTCGGCATCGCGCGACTCATCGGCGACACCGTGCGCCACACCCAGACCGGCACCGCCGTGGGCACGGCGGCCTACCTCGCGCCGGAGCAGGTGCGCGGCGAGGAGCTCGACACCTCCGTCGACGTGTGGTCGCTGGGCCTGGTGCTGCTCGAGGCGCTCACCGGCGAGCGCGCCTACCCCGGCAGCCCCACCGAGTCGGCCATGGCCCGGCTGCACCGCCCGCCCCCGGTGCCCGCCGACCTCCCGCCGGGCTGGTCCGACCTGCTATGCGCCATGACCGCGGCCGACCCGGCCGCGCGGCCGAGCACCGCCCAGGTGGCCGCCCGGCTGGGCGCGCTGCGCCAAGGTCCGCCCGCCGGTCCGCCCGGCCCGCCGCCGTACGTCGAGCCCGCGCCCACCGCCGTGCTCACCGCGCCGGTGGCGTCGCCCGGGCCTCCCCCACCGCCGCTGCACCCGCCGACGGGTGCGGCGGGCCGACCCCGCCGGGGCCCGGGGGCACGCCTGGCCGCGCTGGAGCCGCACCAGAAGGGCCTGGCCGGGGCGCTCGGCGGCATCGTGCTGCTCCTCGTGGTCGCGGCCTTCGCCTCCACCGGGAGCGCTGGAGACCCCGCCGAGGTCGAGCCGGTGCCCGACGACGTGCCCGCCCGGCTGCAGAGCCCCCTGCAGGACCTCCACGACGCGGTCGGGGAGGCCGGCCGATGAGCACCGTGCGCCCAGCCTCCCGTCGCCGCGGCGCCCTCGCGCTGGGCACGCTCGCGCTGCTCGGCGCGGGCCTGCTCGGCTGCGGCGAGGAGAGCACCACCGGGCCTCCCGCCACCGTCACCGACGCCCTCGCCGCGGTCGACGACGCGCTGGTGGCCCGCGACGTCGACGCGGGTCTCGACGCGCTCGACGCGCTGCGCGACGCCGCCGACGAGGCCGCTGACGCCGGCGACCTCACCGCCGCCGAGCAGGAGCGGATCGAGCGCGCCGCCGACCGCCTCGAGGCGGCCCTGGAGGCGGTGGAGGAGGCCGACGACACCGCGCCCGGGTCGTCGACGACCCCCCCGCCCCCCCCCCCCCCCCCCCCCCCCCCCCCCCCCCCCCCCCCGCCCCCCCCCCCCCCCCGGGCCCCCCGCCGCGCCGGCGGGGCGCGCCCCCCCCCCCCCCCCCCCCGCGGCGGGGGGGGGGGGGGGGGCGCCCCCCCCCCCCCCCGCGCCCGGGTCGTCGACGACCCCCACGCCCACCCCCACGCCCACCCCCACGCCCACGCCCACCGCGTCTCCCTCCACCGACGCGGGCGAGCCCGACGAGGACGAGGACGAGCCCGACGAGGACGAGCCCGACGAGGACGAGGGCCCCGGCCCGAAGCCCGGCAAGGGACCTGCCGACAAGGGACCGGGGTCCGACAAGGGACCGAAGCCCGGCAAGGGCCCGAAGCCGTGACCACTGCCCGCCTCGTGCCGGTGACCGTCGAGCTCGACGGTGACGAGCTCGACGCCGAGGACGCCTGGCACCTCGCGCGCCGCCACGGGCTCAAGGCCGTCGCGGTCGGTGCCTTCGTGCGGTTCCGCTACGGCGACGGGTTCACCAACAGCCGGGCCCTGGCCCTGCAGGCCTGCCTGGCCGTGGTGCCCTTCCTGCTCGCCCTCACCGGCCTGGCCGCCGACGTCGACCAGGCCCGCGTGGCCGCCGTCATGGCCGCCACCATCGACGGCGTCTCGCCGGGCAGCGGCTCGGGCGACGCCCTGGCCGGGGCGGTCTCCGGCTCCGACACCAGCGAGGAGGCCGGCGAGGTCGCGCTCGTCCTCGGGCTGCTGCTGTCACTGGTGTCGATGACCACGGCCATGGCGCAGGTCGAGCGCGGCGCCAACCGCATCTACGGCATCCGTCGCGACCGGCCCGCGCGGGCCAAGTACGGCCGGGCCGCCGTGCTCACCGCGGTGCTCGCCGCACCCGCGGCCCTGGCCTTCCTGCTGCTCGTGGCCGGCGGCGCCTTCGCCGACGCCGTCACCGAGGCCTACGGCTGGTCGGAGGCCTCACGGACCACGTGGAACGTGCTGCGCTGGCCGGTGGGGGTCGCGCTCGGCGTCCTCACGATCGCCGTGCTGCTCGACCACGCGCCACGACGCCGGCAGCCCGCGCTGAGCTGGCTGGCCCTCGGCGGCGTGGTCGCGGTGGCGCTCAGCATGCTGGCCACCGTGGGCCTGGCGGCGTACGTCGGGCTCAGCGACTCCTTCGGCAGCACCTACGGCCCCCTCGCGGGCATCGTGGCGCTGCTGCTGTGGTCGCTGATGAGCTCGGTGTCGTTCTTCTACGGCGTCGCGGTGTGCGCCCAGCTCGAGGCGCTGCGCGCCGGTCGCGACGACCCGGCCTACGACGACCCCGGCCGGCCCCACGGCCACGTGGTCGACTGAGGCGACACCCCGGGCGGCCCACCCGCCGCCCACCCACCGGGGCGGTGGGGCCCGGCGCGTGCCCGACGTACGGTGGGGGCATGGCCACCATCGAGCTGACCGGGGACAACTTCACCACCCACGTGCAGGGCGACGACATCCTGCTCGTCGACTTCTGGGCCAGCTGGTGCGGCCCGTGCAAGCAGTTCGCGCCGACCTACGAGGCGGCCTCCGAGGCCAACCCCGACATCACGTTCGGCTCGATCAACACCGAGGAGCAGCAGGAGCTGGCCGCCGCGGCCGGGATCCAGTCGATCCCCACCCTGATGGCCTTCCGCGAGGGCATCCTCGTCTTCGCCCAGCCCGGGGCGCTCCCCGCACCGGCGCTGGACCAGGTCATCGGCGCGGTGCGCGCCCTCGACATGGACGACGTGCGCAAGCAGGTCGCCGAGCAGCAGCAGCCCGGCGCCGGGCAGGGCTGAGACGGGAGTCCACCGCGACCCGCAGCCGCGGCAGGTCGGGCCTCAGGCCCGGGGCGTCGGCGGCGCGTCGCCGTGCTCGCCCGAGGAGTCGCCGCCCCGCTCCCTGGCCGAGTCGACCGCCGGGTCCGCTCCCGGGTCACCGGGAGTCCCGACGGTCTCGGGGGCGTCGCCGTAGACGCCGGTCTTGCGCGCGGTCTCGACGTTGCGCAGCCGCTTGACGAGGCTGAAGAACAGGAAGATCACGAAGCCGACGAGGAGCAGGAACAGCCCCAGGGCCGGCCACCCGGCCTTGACGTCCTCGGGCTCGGGCGTCGGGTCGGCGACCCGCAGGACGAGCGCGGTGAGCTGGAGGCTGAGCTGCGATCCGAGCGTGGTCACCATGACGCCATCCTCTCAGGAGCCGTCGTAGGAGGCGTCGACGCCCGCGAAGAGGTCGTCCTCCGGCGTGGCCGAGGACACGTGGGCGGTGACGAGCTCGAAGTCCTCGGTGGGCCACACGTCGACCTGCACCTCGCGCGGGATGGCGAACCAGTGCCCGTCGGGGTCGATCTGGGTGGCGTGGGCCAGCAGCGCCTGGTCGCGCACGCCGAAGAAGTCGCCGCAGGGCACCTTGGTGGTGACCCGGGCGTCCCACTCCGGCTCCGGCTTCCACTCCTTGAGCCGCTCGCCCCACGGCGACTCCAGACCGTGGGCCACGGTGGCGTCGTGCAGGCGCTGCATGCGCTCGCGGTTGAAGGAGTGGTGGTAGTAGAGCTTGGCGACCTGCCAGGCGGCGCCGGCCTCGGGGAAGCGCTCGGGATCGGCGGCGGCCTCGAAGGCGGCCACCGACACCTCGTGGCAGCGCACGTGGTCGGGGTGGGGGTAGCCGCCGCGCTCGTCGTAGGTGGTGAGCACGTGCGGGCGGACCGAGCGGATCAGCCGCACCAGACGCTCGGTGGCCTCCTCCAGCGGGGCCAGGCCGAAGCACCCCTCGGGCAGCGGGGGCTTCGGGTCGCCCTCGGGCCAGCCGGAGTCGACGAAGCCGAGCCAGTGCTGGGTGATCCCGAGGATGTCGCGCGCCCGCTCCATCTCCTGGCGTCGCACCTCGGAGATGTTCTGGAGGATGTCGGGGCGGTCCATCTTGGGGTTGAGGATCGAGCCGCGCTCGCCGCCGGTGCAGGTGACCACGTGCACCTCGGCGCCCTCGGCGACGTAGCGCGCGGTCGAGGCCGCGCCCTTGCTCGACTCGTCGTCGGGGTGGGCGTGGACGTGCATGAGCCGGAGGCCCGCGCGGGGTCCGGTGGCGTGCGACTGCGACATGGGCCCGAGTCTAGGTGGGCCGCTCCCCCGTCGCGCCGGGGCACCGGCGCAGCGCCCTGGACCCGCGTGTCACCCTGGTGGGGTGAGCTCCACCGACCTGATGGCCCAGCGGTACGGCGCGCCTGCGCCCTGGCGGCGGCGTGCGCTCCTCGCGCTGGTCGCGGTGGTGGTGCTGGTCTTCGGCGGCTGGCTGACGTGGACCACCGTGGCCCACGCCGACCCGCCGGTGACCTCCGAGCTGGTCACCTTCGACACCGTCGACCAGCACACCGTCGACGCCACCGTGCAGGTCGACCTGCGCGACGCCGACGTCGAGGCCGACTGCCTGCTGCGCGCCTTCGCCGAGGACCACTCCACGGTGGGCGAGCTCGCCTTCACCCCCGAGTCCTCGGGCCGCCTCGACCTCACGATCCGCACCGAGCGGATGGCCACCTCGGTGGAGAAGATCGGCTGCACCGCCGAGGGCCAGCCCCGCCCCCGCTGACCCACCCCCTCGGGAGCGGATCCGCCCACGCCGTCGCCGGTATGGGTAAACTGCTCCTTCTGACCGTCCGCAGGGCCGTCCGGCAAGGGGCCCAGCACAGACGATCCGGGGTCCTTCGCCGACCGACCGGGGACGGCCTGACCGATCCACCATCGACGAGCACGCGGCACGGCCGCAGCCGCTCACCCGCAGGAGTACACCCATGACGCAGTCGACCGAGCAGGGCACGATCTGGCTCACGCAGCAGGGCTTCGACAAGCTGCAGGCCGAGCTCGACGAGCTCAAGGGCCCCGTGCGCCAGGAGATCATCGACAAGATCAGCGCCGCGCGCGACGAGGGCGACCTCAAGGAGAACAGCGGCTACCACGCCGCCCGCGAGGAGCAGGGCCGCATCGAGGGCCGCATCCGCCAGCTCGAGGACATGCTGCGCCGCGCCGAGGTGGGCGAGACCCCCGAGGACGACGGCACCGTCTCCCCCGGCATGAAGGTGACCTACAAGTTCGTCGGCGACGACGACGACGAGGCCGAGACCTTCCTGCTCGGCGCGCGCGAGATGGAGGACGAGGACAGCGACCTCAAGGTCTACTCCCCGCAGTCGCCCCTCGGCTCCGCGATCATCGGCGCCTCGAAGGGCGACACGGTCTCCTACGTCGCGCCCAACGGCAAGGAGCTGCAGGTCGTCATCGTCGACGCGGTGCCCTACACCGGCTGATCATCGCCGGGGCGCCCCCGGGCCCAGCACCGCCAGCGCGGCTGCCGCGTCGAGCCTCACTCGACGACGCGGTAGCCGCGTTCGCGCATCCGGGCCAGCACCAGCGCGGAGTGCTCCGCACCCCGGGTCTCCAGCTGCAGCTGCACGGTGACCTCGTCCATCCCCAGCGACGGCGAGATCCGCTCGTGGGCGACCTCGAGCACGTTCGAGCCGGTGGCGCCGACCTCGGTCAGCAGCTGGGCCAGGCCGCCCGGGGCGTCGGGGATGGTCACCTGGAGGTTGAGGTAGCGCCCGGCCGCGGCCATGCCGTGGCGGATCACCTTGCCCAGCAGCAGCGGGTCGACGTTGCCCCCGGAGAGCACCGCGACCGCGGGGGTCTCGAAGCGCTCGGGGTGGTCGAGGATCGCCGCCACGGCCGCGGCCCCGGCGGGCTCGACGACCATCTTGGCCCGCTCCACCAGCGCCAGGAGGGCCCGGGCGAGCAGGTCCTCGCTCACCGTGACGACCTCGTCGACATGGTCGCGCACGGCCGCGAAGGTGATGTCGCCGGGGCGGCCCACGGCGATGCCGTCGGCCATGGTGCGCATGTGCTCCAGCGGCGTGGGCCGGCCCTGCTCGAGGGAGCCGGGGTAGGCCGCGGCGTCCTTGGCCTGCACCCCCACGACCCGTACGTCGGGCCGTGCGGCCTTGACCGCGAGCGCGATGCCCGCGAGGAGCCCGCCGCCCCCGGTGGGCACGACCACGGTGCGCACGTCGGGCATCTGCTCGAGGAGCTCCAGGCCCACGGTGCCCTGGCCCGCGACGACGTCGACGTGGTCGAAGGGGTGGATCATCACCGCCCCGGTGCGCTCGGCGAAGGCGCGCGCCGCCTCGAGGGCGTCCTCGAGGTAGCGCCCGGAGAAGACGACGTCGGCGCCGTAGCCGCGGGTGGCCCGCTCCTTGGGGATCGGGGCGCCCTCGGGCATGAAGACGGTGGCGGCGATGCCCAGCTGCTGCGCGGCCAGCGCGACGCCCTGGGCGTGGTTGCCGGCCGAGGCCGCGACCACGCCGCGGGCGCGCTCCTCGGCGCTGAGCCGGCTGATCCGCACGAAGGCGCCACGGGCCTTGAAGGAGCCCGTGCGCTGGAGGTTCTCGCACTTGAGCCCGACCCGGCCGCCGGCGATGGCCGAGAGCCACCGCGACTCCTCCATGGGCGTGACGATGGCCGTGCCCTCGAGCACCTCACGGGCGGCCTCGACGTCGGCCAGGGTCACCTCCGGCACCGGTGGCACCGGCCCCAGCGGCACCCCGGGCCCCGCCGGCTCGGCGGTGGACTCGACGGTGGTCTCGCTGGTGGTCTCGCTGGTGGACCCGACGGGGTCGGTCATGCGTCCTCCTGGGTCGCGACGGGCTGCTCGCCCGTCACCTCGTAGTCGTCCTCGAGCGCCTCCACCGGGTCGTCGCCGACCACCGTGCTCGCCGCGAGGTGCTGGACCACCGCGTTGACGGCGGCGGCCAGCGGCACCGCCACCAGCGCCCCGGCGATCCCGGCGACGAGCACGCCCGCGGCGATCGCGACGATGACGCCGAGCGGGTGCACCGAGACCCAGCGTCCCATCAGGAAGGGCTGCAGCACGTGTCCCTCGACCTGCTGCACGAGGATGATCACGCCGAGCATGAGCAGCGCGGTGACGGGCCCCTGGTCGACCAGGGCCACGAGCACGGCGACGCTGCCGGCGATGGTGGCGCCGATCATCGGCACGAAGGCGCCGAGGAAGACCAGCACGCCGATGGCCAGCACGAAGGGCACCTGGAGCACGGCGGCGCCCAGCGCGATGCCGAGCGCGTCGACCGCGGCCACGATGACCGTGGCCCGCACGAACTGGGTGAGCGAGATCCAGGCCACCCGGCCGGAGCCGTCGACGTGGGCGCGGGCGGCGCGCGGGGTCAGCCGCACGATCCAGGCCCAGATGCGCTCCCCGTCGGCGAGGAAGAAGTAGAAGGAGAAGAGCACGATGAAGAAGCCGGCGAAGACGTGTCCCACCGCCGTGCCGACCTCGGTGATCCGGGCGGTGAGCTCACCGCCGTCGCTCTGGGCCCGGATGGCCTGCTGGGCCTGGTCGAGGTAGTCGTTGATCTGGGTGTCGCTGGCGTTGAGCGGACCCTCCTTGAGCCAGGTCCGGATCTCGCCGAGCCCGGCAACCGTCTGCTCGGCCAGGTCGGTCGCGCCGTTGGCGACCTGCTGGGTGGCGAAGGTCAGCAGCGAGCCCACGAGGGCCAGCGTGCCGAGCACCACCAGCAGCGCCGCCAGCCCGCGGGGCAGTCCGACCCGCTGGAGCAGGTCGACGACCGGCACGACCAGGGCGCTGATGAGCAGCGCGACGGCGAGCGGCAGCACGACCACCGCGAAGTAGCCCAGCGTCCAGGCGACCACGGCGCCGGCGGCGACGATCACCAGGAAGCGCCACGACCAGGCAGCGGCGAGGTCGACGCCCCACGGCACCTGGGCGCGGGTGAAGTTGGACCGGCCCGGCGTGATCGGGGCCGGCGTCAGCCGCCGCTCCCGCTCGTCGCGCAGCGCCGCCCACTGCTGGGCCAGCCGCGCCGCCAGCCCCTCGTCGCGCTCGGCGTCGGCGCGGGCCCGGCGCAACGCGCGGCGCCGGCGCACCTCCGCGCTCTCCGCACCCCCGAGGTCGCCCTCGGCGCCGTCCGGGGCCTCGGCCGGTCGTGCGTCGTCGTCCACCACCGCAGGCTATCCGCCGCACCGCCCCGCCCCGACCGGGGCGGGGGGCTCGTCCGGAGGGCTCAGCCCAGGGCGCGGTCGAGGTCGGCGAGCAGGTCGTCGGCGGTCTCGATGCCGACGCTGATCCGGATCAGGTCGGCGGGCACCTCCAGGTCGGTGCCGGCGACGCTGGCGTGAGTCATCCGGCCCGGGTGCTCGATGAGCGACTCGACCCCGCCCAGCGACTCCCCGAGGGTGAAGACCTCGGTGCGCTCGCAGACCGACAGCGCGGCGTCGACCCCTCCCGCGACGCGGAACGACACCATCCCGCCGTACCGGCGCATCTGGCGCGAGGCGATCTCGTGACCGGGGTGGGAGGCCAGGCCGGGGTAGACCACCTCCTCCACGCGCGGGTGGTCGAGGAGGAAGTCGACGACCTTCTCGGCGTTGTCGCAGTGGCGGTCCATGCGCAGCGCGAGGGTCTTGAGCCCGCGCAGGGTCAGCCAGGCGTCGAAGGGGCCGGCCACCGCACCGATGGCGTTCTGGTGGAAGGCGACCTTCTCGGCGACGTCGAGGTCGCGCACCACGAGCGCGCCGCCGACGACGTCGGAGTGCCCGCCGCAGTACTTCGTGGTCGAGTGCACCACCACGTCGGCGCCGAGGGTCAGCGGCTGCTGGAGGTAGGGCGAGGCGAAGGTGTTGTCGACGACCAGCAGCGCCCCGGCGTCGTGGGCCACCGCGGCCAGGGCCTCGATGTCGCCGATGGTGAGCAGCGGGTTGGTGGGGGTCTCGACCCAGACCAGGCGGGTGCTGCCCGGGCGGATCGCTGCCCGCACGGCGTCGACGTCGGAGACCGGCGCCGGGCTGTGCTCCAGGCCCCAGGCGCGCTCGACCTTGTCGAAGAGCCGGAACGTGCCGCCGTAGGCGTCGTCGGGGATGACCACGTGGTCGCCGGGGCGGCACAGCGCGCGCACCAGGGTGTCCTCGGCGGCGAGGCCGGAGGCGAAGGCGAAGGCCCGCTCCCCCTCCTCGAGCGCAGCCAGGTTGCCCTCGAGGGCGGTGCGGGTCGGGTTGGCCGAGCGGGAGTACTCGTAGCCGCCGCGCAGGCCGCCCACGCCGTCCTGCTTGTAGGTCGACGTGGCGTAGATCGGCGGGATCACCGCGCCCGTGGTCGGGTCGGGCTCGTAGCCGGCGTGGATGGCGCGGGTCTCGAAGCCCGCCTTGCTCGGGTGCTGCTGCTCGCTCACCGCTCGAGGTTAGCGCCCGCCGGCCGGCGGCCGGAGGGTCAGGAGGCGCTCACAGGTCGACCGGGACCGTGAGCCGGGCGCGGAAGCCCCGCTCGACCGATCCGGACACGCTCGCGAGCTGGCGTACGCCGCCGTCGTCGCCGAAGACGCCGTCGGAGCCCAGCGAGACCCGCTCGAGGTTGGCCACCGACGCCGAGTAGCCCTCGGCCCGACGGTAGACCGCCATGCACTGGCGCCGCGGCAGCGCGAGCTGCGAGGTCGCCACCGGGTCGCCGCCGCCGGTCGCGTCGTCAACGGAGCGGAAGACCTCGACATGCACGTGCGGCCATCGTCCCGGGTAACAGGCGGGCCAGATCGTGCGGAAGCCCACGCGACCCTTCGCACCACTGACCTGGACGCCGCGCAGGTAGTTCTGGTCCTCGATGCCCGGGGAGTACATCGAGTAGCGCCCCTCGCGGTCGCAGTGCCAGGCGTAGACCGCCAGCCCGGCGGCCGGAGCGCACGTCGCGGTGTCGGTCAGGGTGAGCCTGATCCGCAGGTCGACACCCTCGGCGCTGCTTCCGGTGGTGCCGGCCGCGTCGCCGATGCTGGCACGGAGGTCACGGCGCACGATGCCGTCCTCGACGAGCACGTCAGGTCCGTTGGAGCCGTCACCGGGGTAGGGCCCGGCCGTCTCGCCCGGGATCTCCTCGACCGTGCAGGCCTGCGAGGTCACGCGAGCCAGCGCCGCGGTGGCCGCGCTCCCGCCCGAGAGCAGCGCGGCCGCTCCTGCGCCGGCGCCGCTGACGCCGAGCATCCCCAGGACGGCTCGGCGGTGGTGACGGCTCCTGCGGCGCCTCTGCTGCTCGCGCAGCACCACGAGGTCGTGGGCCAGGCCCTGGTCGAAGGGGTCGTCGTGGTCGTGGGACTCGTCGTGCCGGTGCTCGCTCATGGGCCGATCCCAGCGGCGACGGCTGGGTCGGGGCCTGCAGTGACCTGGCAGGGACCTGTGACCGCCCCGACCCGGGTGCCGCCGGGAAGGTTCGGGCAGCCCACGGCGTTGTGCAGGATGTAGGCAACGACCCGAGGAGGTCCCGTGTTCTTCACCCGCAAGCAGACCGACCTGATCGCTCCCGAGCAGACCCTGCCCGGTCGCAGCGAGAGCCCCTTCCGACTCGCCGAGCGCCACGTCGTGCTCGACGCCCCCGTGCGCACCGACGAGGCCCCCGAGGGCTACGAGGTCGCCGTCTTCGGCCTCGGCTGCTTCTGGGGTGCCGAGGAGATCTACTGGAAGACGCCCGGCGTCTGGTCGACGTCGGTGGGCTACGCCGGCGGCGACACGCCCAACCCGTCCTACGAGGAGGTGTGCTCGGGGCGCACCAACCACACCGAGGCCGTGCGGGTCGTCTTCGACCCCGCCCAGGTCTCCTACGCCGACCTCGTCAAGGCGTTCTTCGAGGTGCACGACCCGACCCAGGGCATGCGCCAGGGCAACGACGTCGGCACGCAGTACCGCTCCGCGATCTACTACACCTCCCCCGCCCAGGAGCAGACCGCGCGCGAGCTGACGAAGGTCTACGGCGACGAGCTGGCCCGCCGCGGCCTCGGCGAGATCACCACCGAGATCCGCGAGGTGCCGACGTACTACTACGCCGAGGACCAGCACCAGCAGTACCTCGCGAAGAACCCCTACGGCTACCGCTGCCACGCCAACACCGGCGTGCGGTTCCCGCAGACCGCCTGAGCAGCGCTACCACCGTCCGGCTCCCGTAGCCGGAAGGGCACACCCCCGGGCCGCGGCCCTCCAGCACCGTGGAGGACCGCGGCCCTGCTGCTGCCCGGATCATCTGCGCCCGTCCGACTCGGACAGGCGCGGCGCTTCATCGGACGTCTGTCCGGGAGGAGCCGCTGTAGCGTCGACCTCATGACGAGGCCGGCATGGTTGCGACGTGGCCACCCTGTCTTCGCGGGTTTCTGCACCGGGACGGGGCTGTTCCTCCTCGCATTCCTCGCGGACCTGGCCCTCGGGGACCTCGACGAATTCGAGGTCGGCTGGTGGGTGGTCGCCGGCACGTCGGTCGCCCTGGTCACCGGCGGTCTCCTCCGGCACGAGCAACGACGCCGGCACCCTCCGCGCTGAGTCCGCACGGTGGCGGCCGTGGGTCGACGCGACCAACCGGCGTCCGGGCACCGGGGTGGTCCAGGCCGCCGGCGGCAAGCTGCGGTAACGTAGGTAAGCCTCGCCTCACTTGAACGACGGTCACCTGCCTACGAAGGGGTCCCATGATCCGCCGCTCCCGGCTCGCGCCTGCTCTCGCGCTCGCCGTCCTCACGCCCGCACTGGTCTCCTGCAGCGGTGACGACGGGCCGAGCATCACCGTCTACAACGCCCAGCACGAGCAGCTGCTCGAGGAGCTGGCGCCGCAGTTCACCGAGGAGACGGGGATCGAGGTCGAGCTGCGCAACGGCAAGGACCTCGAGCTGTCCAACCAGCTGGTGCAGGAGGGCGACGCGTCGCCGGCCGACGTGTTCCTCACCGAGAACTCCCCGGCCATGTCCCAGGTCGAGGAGGCCGGGCTGTTCGCCCCGCTGCCCGAGGACCTCGTCGCCCCGATCCCGGCGCAGTACCGCCCCGCCAGCGGGTTGTGGACCGGCTTCGTCGCGCGCTCGACCGTGCTCGTCTACAACACCGACCTGGTGGACCCCGACGAGCTGCCGAGCTCGATCCTCGACCTCGCCGACCCCGAGTGGGCCGGTCGCCTGTCCTTCTCCCCCACCGGCGCCGACTTCCAGGCCATCGTCGCCGCGGTGCTGGAGCTCGAGGGCGAGGACGCGACGCGCGAGTGGCTGGAGGGCATCAAGGCCAACGGCACCGTCTACGACGGCAACAACGTGGTGCTCGAGGCGGTCGACTCCGGTGAGTCCGAGGTCGGGATCATCTACCACTACTACTGGTACCGCGACCTCGCCGAGGGCGGCGACGTCAGCGACGACAGCGCGCTGTACTTCTTCGGCGACGAGGACCCCGGTGCGTTCGTGAGCGTCTCGGGCGCGGGCGTGCTCGCCTCGAGCGACGACGCGAGCGACGCCGAGAAGTTCGTGCAGTTCCTGGTGGACCGGACCGGCCAGCAGGCCCTGGCCGACAGCTACGCCCTGGAGTACCCCCTCAACCCCGACGTCCGGCTCGACCCCCCGGTCAAGCCCTTCGACGAGCTCCAGCCGCCCCGGGTCGACGTCTCCGACCTCGACTCGCGGACGGTGGTCGACCTCATGACCGAGGTGGGCTTCCTCTGAGCACCACGGTGACGGCGGTCCCTGCCGGCACCGGCGGTCGGCGGGCCCACCAGCGCGCGCCGTGGCCGCTGGTGCTCATCGGGCTCCTCGTCGCGGCCGCCTCCCTCGTCCCCCTCGGCTACGTGCTGTGGACCACCTCCGAGCTCGAGCCCGGGCAGGCGAGCGACTTCCTGGTCCGCCCGCGCGTGGGCGAGCTGCTGTGGAACACCGTGCGCCTGCTGCTCGTCGGGACCGCGCTCAGCGTGGCCCTCGGCACGGCCGCGGCGTGGGTGGTCGAGCGCACCGACCTGCCCGGGCGCGGCTGGTGGCACGGCCTGCTGTGCGCGCCGCTCGCGGTGCCCGCCTTCGTCAACGGCTACGGCTGGGTCTCCACCACCCACGCCGTGCAGAGCTTCGGCGGTGCCGTCCTGGTGGTGACGCTGTCCTACTACCCGCTGGTCTACCTGCCCACGGTCGCCGCGCTGCGCCGGCTCGACCCCAGCGTCGAGGAGGTGGCGCAGTCGCTGGGCCACGGGGCCCGCGGCGTCTTCTGGCGGGTCACGCTGCCCGCCATCAGCCCGGCGGTCCTGGGCGGCGCCCTCCTCGTCGGGCTCCACCTCCTCGCCGAGTACGGCGCACTGCAGCTGCTCAACTACCCCACGCTGACCACCGCGATCCTCCAGCAGTACGCCACCGTGTTCAACGGACCGCAGGCCACGCTGCTCGCCCTGGTGCTGGTCGGCTTCTGCGCCGTGCTGCTCGTCCTCGAGCTGGCCCTGCGCGGGCGTCGGCGGCGCTCGCGCGTCGGGTCGGGGGTCAGCCGGACCGGCGAGCGCGTCCCCCTCGGGCGGAGCAGGGCCGCCGTCGTCGCCGGCCTCTCCCTCCTGGTCGCCCTGGCGCTCGTGGTGCCCGTGGCGAGCCTGCTGCGGTGGCTGGTGCGGGGCACCTCCACCCGGCTGGACGTCGACTCCCTGCTCGGTGCCCTCGGCTCCACCCTGGCCCTGGCCGCGGCCGGCGGTGCGCTGGCCACCGCGCTCGCGGTGCCGGTCGTGTGGCTCGCGGTCAGGCACCGCGGCCCGCTGGCCACGCTCGTCGAGCGCAGCACCTACGTCGCGGGGTCGCTGCCCGGCATCGTGGTCGCGCTCGCCCTCGTCACCGTGTCGATCCGGGTGCTGCCCGCGCTCTACCAGACGGTGGTGGTGCTGCTCGCGGCGTACGCCGTGCTGTTCCTGCCGCGCGCCGTGGTCAGCGTGCGCGCGTCGCTGGAGCTCGTGCCACCCGGTCTCGACGAGGTGGCCCGGTCGCTCGGCTGCTCGGGCCCGGCGGCGGCCGCGCGGGTGACCGTGCCCCTCGTGGCGCCGGGCCTGGCCGCCTCGGTGGCGCTCGTGTCGCTCGCGGTCTCGACCGAGCTGACCGCCACGCTCCTCCTGGCCCCCATCGGCACGGAGACCCTCTCGACCCGCTTCTGGTCCGACGCCTCCTCGGTCGCCTACGGCGCCGCGGCCCCCTACGCCCTCGCGCTGGTGCTGCTGTCGGTGCCGGCGACATGGCTGCTGGGCCGCGTCTCGCTCGGAGGGGCGTCATGACGGCCGCACCGCCCGCACCGCCAGCGCTGGAGGCGCGCGGCCTGAGCGTGGGCTACGGCGACGGCGACGTCGTCCACGACCTCGACCTCACCGTGACCGACGGGGTCACCGCCATCCTCGGCCCGTCGGGCTGCGGCAAGACCACGCTGCTGCGCACCGTCGCCGGGTTCGTCACCCCCCGCACGGGAACCGTCACGGTGGCCGGCCGGCCCGTGGTCGCCGACCGCACCGCGGTCGCCCCGCGGCACCGGCGGCTCGGCTACGTGCCGCAGGAGGGCGGGCTCTTCCCCCACCTCGACGTCGCGGCCAACGTGGTCTTCGGGCTCCCGCGCTCCCAGCGACGGGCCGCACGCGCCACCGTCGCGAGCCTCCTCGAGCTCGTCGACCTCCCCGACACCCTCGCCGACCGCTATCCCCACGAGCTGTCGGGCGGCCAGCAGCAGCGGGTCGCCCTGGCCCGGGCGCTGGCTCCCCGCCCCTCCATGGTGCTCCTCGACGAGCCCTTCTCCTCCCTCGACGCCGGCCTGCGGGAGGAGACCGGCCGCGCCGTCGTGCGGGCGCTGCGCCGGCGGGGTGCGGCCGCGCTGCTGGTGACCCACGACCAGGGCGAGGCGCTCTCCCTGGCCGACCAGGTCGCGGTGATGCACAGCGGACGGCTGCTCCAGGTCGGCCGGCCGGCCGCGGTCTACCTCTCGCCGGCCGACGAGCGCGTCGCCGACTTCGTCGGCCTGTCGGTGTTCCTCGACGGCACGGTCGCGGGGTCCGCGCCCGGTGCGGTGCGCTGCGCCCTGGGTGAGATCGGTCTGCGGAGTCCGGCCCCGGCGGGTCCGGTGCGCGTGGCCGTGCGGGCGGAGCAGGTGCAGGTGACCTCGGCCGAGCGCGGTGTGGCCGCCGAGGTCCTCGACACCAGCTTCTTCGGCCACGACGCCACCGTCCGGGTGCGGCTGGCCACCGGCGAGCTGGTCGTCGCGCGCACGCCGGCGGGCGTCGTGCCCCTGCCCGGGGAGAGGGTCGGCGTGGTCGTGACCGGCGACGTGGTGGCGTTCGCCTCGGACCGTCGGCCGTGACCGCGCTGCCCGCCCCCGGTCCGCTCGGCACCCGGCCGGAGCCCGACCTCGACCTGCGCCTCGACCTCGACCTGCTGGGGGGCGACCACGGTGACGTCGCCCTCGTCGACGGCGAGCGCCTGGTCACCTACGGCGAGCTCGCCGGGCTGGTCGCGGCCCGGGCCGCCGCCCTCGGCGCGACCCGACGGCTCCTCGCCGTCCGCGCCCGCAACGACCTCGACTCCGTCGTCGACCTCCTCGCCGCGTGGGCCCGGCGCCTCCCCGTCGTCCTGCTGGGGGCCGACGACGCCGCACGCCACCGCGAGGTGGAGGAGCGCTTCCTCGGGGCCGGCGACGAGGACCTCCACCCCGACCTGGCCCTGCTCCTGTCGACCTCGGGCTCGACCGGGTCGCCCAAGCTCGTGCGGCTCTCGCGCGCCAACGTCCTGGCCAACGCCGACAGCATCGCCTCCTACCTCGCTCTCACCACCGAGGACCGCGCCATCACCTCGCTGCCGATCCACTACTGCTACGGCCTGTCGGTGCTGACCTCCCACCTGCGGGCCGGTGCGGCCGTGGTGCTGACCGGTCTCTCGGTCACCGACGAGTGCTTCTGGCGCCTCGCCCGTCGCCACCGCGTCACCAGCCTGGCCGGCGTGCCCCACACCTTCGACCTGCTGGACGCCTCGGGGTTCGCCGAGCGCGACCTGCCCGACCTGCGCTACCTCACCCAGGCCGGCGGGCGGCTCGCTCCCGCCACGGTCCGGCGCTTCGCCGACCTCGGTCGACGACGCGGGTGGGACCTCTTCGTCATGTACGGCGCCACCGAGGCCACCGCCCGCATGGCCTATCTCCCGCCCCACCTCGCCGCGAGCCGGCCCGACGCCATCGGGCTGCCGGTGCCCGGCGGCGACCTGCGTCTCGCGCCGGTCGAGGGCCAGGACCTCCCCGACGGCGTCGGGGAGCTCGTCTACTCCGGGCCCAACGTGATGATGGGCTACGCCCTGGAGCGCGGCGACCTCGCGCGGGGCGGCGAGCTCGACGAGCTGCGCACCGGCGACCTCGGCCGGCAGTCCGACGACGGGCTGTGGGAGGTCGTGGGGCGCCTCGACCGCCACGTCAAGCTCTTCGGGCTGCGCCTCGACCTCGGACGCCTCGAGGAGGTGTGCACCGTCCCCGTCCGCCTGGTGGAGCACGACGGCCGGCTCCACGCGTTCGTCGACCGCCCCCGGTCGGCGGCAGCGGCACGCGCGTCGCTGCGGGCGGCCACCGGCCTCCCCCACGGGGCCGTGGTGGTGCACACGCTGGCCGCGGTGCCGCTCACCTCGAGCGGCAAGGTCGACCACGCGGCCCTGCGCCGCCACGCCGCCTCCACGGCCCGGGAGGCCTCGGCGCACGACGAGGGGGCAGGCCCGGTCACCGCCGAGCGTCTGCGCGACCTCTACGCCGTCGTGCTCGGTCGGCCCGACGCCACGACCGGCGACAGCTTCGTCGACCTCGGCGGCGACTCACTGGCCTTCGTGGAGACCTCCACGCGACTCGCCGGCCTGCTCGGCGACCTCCCGGCGCACTGGCCGCACCTGACCCCCGTCGAGCTAGCGCGCCGGACGCGTCCCGTGCGGATGTGGACCACCCTCCTCGAGGTGCCGACGGTCCTGCGCGCCGCGGCGATCCTGGCCATCGTCGCGTCCCACACCGACCTGGTGGACCTCATGGGCGGCGCCCACGTGCTGCTGGCGGTCGCGGGCTACAACGTCGCGCGCTTCGCGCTGCCGGTGGAGGGACGGCGCCGCAGGACCCGCGCGATCCTCGCCACGGTCGCGGCGTTCGCCGTACCGGCCTCGGTCTGGATCCTCGTGGCCGGGGCGGTCACCGGCGACTACCGCCCCACGACAGCGCTCTACCTCAACCAGCTCCTCGGGCCCGACCGGTGGACCGACGACTGGGAGTTCTGGTTCCTCGAGGTCCTGGTGTGGAGCCTGCTCGCGCTGGCCGCCCTCCTCGCCGTGCCCGCCGTCGACCGGTGGCAGCGGGCGCACCGCTTCGCGGCCGCGATGGCCGCCGTGGTGGGCACCGTCGCGCTCCGCTTCGTGCTCGTGGGGTGGAGCACCGCCTCGCTGCAGGAGTACGCCGTCGCGACGGCCGCCTTCTGCGTCGCGCTGGGGTGGGCCGCCGCGGAGGCCCGGACCCCGGCGCAGCGGGCGGTCGTGGCGGCGGCGGTGGTCGTGGCCCTGGCGGGCTACTTCGGCGAGGACACGACCAGGCAGGTCGTCGCGGTGCTCGGCGTCGCGGCGCTCCTCCTGCGCCGGCCGGTGAGGGTGCCGACGCCGGTGGCGCGGCTGCTCGTGCCCGTCGCCCAGGCCTCGCTCTGGATCTACCTGACGCACTGGCAGGTCTACCCGCCCCTGGAGGACGCCGGGCACCCCTGGGCCGCCCTCGTGGCGAGCCTCGCGGTCGGCCTCGCCGCGGCACGGGCCCACCGGGTGCTCCTCGCGACGACGAGGCGGCCCGGACCACCTCGCGCCGCTACCCTTCGGCGGTGACCCCACCCCTCGACGCCCCCGCGGCGCCCCCGTCCCACCGGGTCGCGGCTGCGCTCGACGTCGCGGTCAAGACCTTCCTGGTGCTGCTGCTGGTGGGCCTCGTGCTCCGACCCGATCTCGGCAACCTCGAGGGCAAGGGCGCCACCGAGCGCGCCATCGCCTCCCCCCTGCTCTCCTTCGCGCTCCCGGCGTGGTGGTGGCTGCGCGGCCGCGGGCGCACCGACTTCCCCTGGATCGCGGACCTGCTCATCAGCATCACCTGCTTTTCCGACCTGCTGGGCAACCGCCTCGACCTCTACGACACCGTCCGACGCTTCGACGACGTCGTCCACCTGGTCAACACCGGCCTCCTCACCGCGGCCTTCCTGATGCTTACCCTTCCCCGCCGGGCGACGCGCGGCCAGCACCTCGAGCGCGCTCTCGCCTTCGGCGCCACGGCCGCCCTGGCCTGGGAGCTGGCCGAGTACGCCGCCTTCCTCGCGACCTCCCAGGCCTCGGACCGCTACGCCGACACACTCGGTGACATGGCCCTGGGGGTCATCGGCTCCGCTGGTGCGGCGCTCCTCGTCCACCGAGCACGCGACGCACGGCCCGCAGCCGCCCCGCAGCGGCGCCCGGCCGCGCAGCATGAGCACATCGCCGTCTGAACCTGGAGCGGTGCCTGCTCCGACCCGATCGCTGGTGGGGTGGTGCGACTCCCACCAGGTCGCGCTCTACCTCGTCGCGATGCTGGGCGGGGCGCTGCTCGGTCTCGCCGCCCCCCGGGCCGCCCCGTCGCTCGAGCACGCCATCAACCCGGTGCTGGCGCTGCTGCTCTTCGCGACCTTCCTGGGGGTGCCCCTCGTGGAGGTCGGCCGGGCGTTCGGCGACCTCCGCTTCCTCGCAGCGGTGCTGGGCGGCAACTTCCTGGTGGTGCCGCTCCTCGCCTTCGGGCTGTCGCGGTTCGTCGCCGACGACCGGGGGCTGACGCTCGGCGTGCTGCTGGTGCTGCTGACCCCGTGCATCGACTACGTCATCGTCTTCGCCGGCCTGGCCGGTGGCGCCCGGGCCCGACTGCTGGCGGCCGCGCCCCTGCTGATGCTCACGCAGGTGCTCCTCCTCCCGGCGTACCTCCTCCTCTTCGCGGGCGGCGACGTCCTCGCGGTCGTGGAGCCCGCGCCGTTCGTCGAGGCCTTCCTCGTCCTGATCGTGGTGCCGCTCGCCGCTGCGGCGCTCGTGCAGGCGCTGGGACGTCGCCACCGCTCCGGGCGCGCCTTCGAGCGAGCCACGGCCGGCGCCATGGTGCCGCTGATGATGCTCACGCTGACCGTCGTGATCGGGTCCCAGATCGCCGCGGTCGGCTCCGAGGCGCTGCAGCTGGCCCGCCTGGTGCCCCTCTACGCCGCCTTCGTCGTGCTCGCCGTGCCGGTCGGCCTGGTCGTGGGCCGGTCCGCCGGGCTCGACGTGCCGGGCACGCGGGCGGCCGTCTTCTCCGTGACGACCCGCAACTCGCTGGTCGTGCTGCCGCTGGCCCTCGCGCTGCCCGAGCCGCTCGCGCTCGCCCCGCTGGCCGTCGTCACCCAGACGATGGTCGAGCTGCTGGCCATGCTGGTCCTCGTACGGCTGGTCCCCCGGCTCGTGCCGTCCTGGCCGTCCCGTGCCCGGTAACCGGTCACCGCTCGCCGGTAGTCGGTCGCTGCGGGCTCGTCGTCTGCTCCTTCGTCGCGGCGCTCGCAACGGATGGGTGCGAGGGCGGGTGACGTGGTCGACAGCCCCATTGCGTGATTAGCCGCCGCCTCACTGGTTCTCTGGATGACATGTCACCCAAGCGCGCCGCCCTGCTGTCCACCCTCGCGAGCGCGGCCCTGGTCGCGACCGGCGCCGGCGCCGCGCAGGCTGATGGGTCCCGCACCGACAGGTTCCCGGCCGACGGGCAGTCCCAGCTGGTCGGCCTGCAGCAGCAGGACGCCGACGGCAGCCAGCAGCTGGGCGTGCTCTCGACCTCGCACTCGGGTGAGCGGCGCCAGTCGCAGCTGCTCGGCGCCCAGCAGAGCTCGCGGGAGGGTCAGCAGCAGGCCGGCCTGCTCTCCCGGCAGTCCGACGACCGCGGGCGCACGCAGGACCAGCTGCTCGGCGCCCAGCAACAGGACTCCCGTGGCGACCAGCAGCAGCTCGGCCTCGCCCAGCAGCAGAGCGGAGGCCGCCAGCAGCAGCAGGCGGGGGCGCTGCAGGGCCAGCGCTCCGCGCCCACAGCGGCCACGCCCAGCACCCGCCTTGACCTCGCCGGTCTGATCGTCCTGGTCGTGCGATGAGCGCCGCGCCCGCCTTCGACGGTGTCCGCCTCGAGCTCACCGCGGCCCAGCGCGGACTCTGGTACGCCCAGCAGCTGGACCCCGACAACGTCGTCCTCAACATCGCGCACTACCTCGACGTGCCCGGCGAGATCGACGGCGCCGCCTACCGCAACGCCTGGGCTATGACGATCGACGAGATCGACGCGCTCCACGCCGGCTTCGGGGAGGACGCCGACGGCCCCTTCCAGCTCGTCGGCGACGGTGTGGACTGGGAGCTGCTCGAGCTCGACCTGCGCGACGAGAACGACCCGGAGGGGGCCGCCCGGTCGTGGATGGAGCAGGAGCTCCGCTCACCGGTCGATCTCGCGGCACCGCCGCTCTTCTCCGTCGCGCTGCTGCGCGTGGCCGACGGGCGCACCTTCTGCTACCAGCGCATCCACCACCTCGCCCTCGACGGCTACGGCGCCACGCTGGCGATGCTGCGGGTCAACGTGGTCTACAACGCACTCGTGCACGGCACCGACCCCGGTGAGCCCTTCACCGGTCCGCTGGTCGACCTGGTCGACGACGACCGGGAGTACCGCGCCTCGGACCGCTCCCAGGACCGCGACTTCTGGACCCGCGCGCTCGACGGCAACCCCTCGCCCACCCTGCTGGCCGACCCGCCGCAGGGCCTGCCCGACCAGCTCTCCCGCTGCAGCCGCGACGTGCCGGCGGCGACCGCCGAGGCCCTGGTGGCGGCAGCCAAGGACATGGGAGTCTCGCGCTCCACCCTGCTCATCGCCGCCTTCGCGGCCTACCTCCACCGCTTCACCGGCGACCGCGACGTCGTGCTGGGACTCCCGGTCACCGCGCGACGGGGCAAGACCTCCAAGGCCGTGCCCGGGATGGTCTCCAACATCGTGCCGCTGCGCCTCGACGTGCGCCCCGACACCGCGATCACCGACCTCGCGGCCCAGGTCTCCAGCCGGGTGCGGAGCCTGCTCAAGCACCAGCGCTACCGCCCCGAGGACATCCGGGCCGACCTCGGCCTCGGCCGCGACGCCCGGCTCGCCGGGCCGACCATCAACATCCTGCCCATCGAGGGCACGCTCGACTTCGGCGGCCACCCCGGGACCCTGCACAACCTGTCGGTGGGGCCGGTCGACGACATGTCGGTCGTCGTCTCCCGCGCCCCCGACGGCGAGGGCCTGCGCATCGACGTCGACGTCAACCCCGCCCTCTACGACACCGCGACCCTCGAGGGGCACCTCTCCCGATTCCTGGTCACCCTGGGATCGGTCGCCCGCCACCACGGCTCCACCGTCGGGGCCATCCGCATCGCCTCCGACGCCGACCGCGACGTCATCGCCGGCGCCACCCACGGCACCGCGGTCGACGTCGTGCAGCGCACCGTGCTGGACTTCTTCGAGTCCCAGGTCCGTCGCACCCCCGACGCCACCGCGCTGGTCGCCTCCGACTCCAGCGCGACCTTCAACGAGCTGGACCGCCGGGCCAACCGGCTGGCCCGCCTACTGCTGGCCCACGGCGCCGGGCGCGGCACCGCGGTCGCGGTCGCGCTGCCCCGGCGCTCGCAGTTCGCGATCAGCCTCACAGCGGTGCACAAGGCCGGCGCCGTCGTGATGCCGATCGACCCGGAGTACCCCCCGGAGCGGGTGGCCCACATGCTGGGCGACGTCGCTCCCCGGGTCGTGGTCACCGACGTCTCGGTCGCCGACCGGCTGCCCGAGCTCCCCGAGGGCGCCACGCTGCTCGTCCTCGACGACCCCGATGTCCTGACCGACGTGCTCGGCCGCTCCAACGCCCCGGTCACCGACGAAGAGCGCGGTGGACGTGTCGGCGCCGGTGACCCGGCCTACGTCGTCTACACCTCGGGCTCCACCGGCCGCCCCAAGGGCATCGTGGTGCAGCACCGCTCGCTGGTGAACCTGTTCGTCTCGCACAGTGCTGAGATGTTCGCCCCCGCGCGCGCCGCGGTCGGCGGGCGGCCGCTGCGGGTCGCCCACATCACCCCGGTGTCCTTCGACGCCGGGTGGGACCCGATCCTCTGGCTGATCGGCGGCCACGAGCTGCACCTGGTCGACGAGCGGACGATGGCCGACCCCGAGGCCCTGGTGGACTTCCTCACCACCCGCGAGATCGACTTCGTCGAGACCACCCCCACCTACATGGAGCAGCTGGTGGCCTCCGGCCTCCTCGGCCGGGCCGGCGACTCCGTGCGCGTGGTCGCGCTCGGGGGCGAGGCCGTCGGGCGCGAGCTGTGGGATCTCCTGGGCGCGCGCGAGGACCTGCTCGCCTACAACCTCTTCGGCCCGGCCGAGTCGACCGTCGACGTCGTCACCACCCGCATCGGCGGCCACGACTCCCCGGTCATCGGCCGCCCGGTCGCCAACACCCGTGCCTACGTGCTCGACCCGGGCCTGCAGATGAAGCCGGTCGGCGCGCCGGGCGAGCTCTACCTCGCCGGAGCCGGCCTGGCCCGCTCCTACCTCGACCAGCCGGGCCGCACGGCGGAGCGCTTCGTGGCCGACCCCTTCGGCGGACCCGGCGACCGCATGTACCGCACTGGCGACGTCGCCCGCTGGCGCGCCGACGGCGTGCTGGAGTTCCTCGAGCGCGTCGACGACCAGGTCAAGGTCCGCGGGTTCCGGGTGGAGCTCGGTGAGATCGAGGCCCGGCTCGGCGAGCGCGACGACGTCCGCGCCGCCGCCGTGGTCGTCCGCGAGAGCGACGGCGTGCAGCAGCTGGTGGCCTACGTCGCCGGCGACCCCGCGTCGCTGACCCCGGCCGCCCTGCGCGAGACCGTCGCGGCCGCGGTGCCGGCGTACATGGTGCCGGCGCTCTACGTCGTGCTGCCCGAGATGCCGCTGACGCCCAACGGCAAGCTGGACCGCGAGGCCCTGCCCGTCCCCACCGGCGAGGAGACGGCGGCCGGCGCGGGCCGCGACCCGCAGACCCCGCAGGAGCGGCTGCTGGCCGGTCTCTTCGCCGAGACCCTCGGACTGCCGAAGGTCGGCGTGGACGACGACTTCTTCGACCTTGGCGGGCACTCGCTGCTCGCGACCCGCCTGGTCAGCCGCATCCGCAGCGCCGCGGGCGCCGAGCTGCCCATCCGCGCGCTCTTCGACCACCCGACCGTCGCCGGGCTCGCCCGGCAGCTCGTCGGGGCGCCGCAGAGCCGCACCGAGCTGCGCCCGATGCCGCGGCCCGAGGAGCTGCCCCTGTCCTTCGCCCAGCGGCGGCTGTGGTTCCTCAACCGGCTCGAGCCGGGCAGCGCGGCCTACAACATCCCTGCTGTGCTCCGGCTGAGCGGCGAGCTCGACGCGGCGGCGCTCGAGCACGCGGTGCAGGACCTGGTGGCGCGTCACGAGACCCTGCGCACCACCTTCCCCGAGATCGACGGCGAGCCCCGCCAGGTCGTGGCGGACCCCGCGGACGTCGACCTCGAGGTGGCGCACGACGACCTCCGCGACGCCCCGGCCGAGGGCCCCGGCTGCGCCGACGACGTGCAGCGCCGCGAGATCGCCCGCGGCTTCGACCTCACCCGGGAGCTGCCGCTGCGGGTGCGTCTGATCAGGCTGGGCGAGGACGAGCACCTCCTCTCGCTCGTGCTGCACCACGTCGCCGGCGACGGCTGGTCCCTCGGCCCGCTCGCCGCCGACCTGGCGGTGGCCTACGCCGCCCGGGTCGACAACGGCGTCCCGCCGGACTGGTCGCCCCTCCCGGTGCAGTACGCCGACTACACGCTGTGGCAGCGCGAGCTGCTCGGCGCGGAGGACGACCCCGACAGCGAGATCGCCCGCCAGCTCGAGCACTGGAAGCGGCAACTGGCCGGTCTGCCCACCGAGATCGACCTGCCCCGCGACCGGACCCGGCCCCGCGAGCCCGCCGCGGCCCCGGCCGACGGCGCCGGGTCGCAGGTCGAGGTCCACCTCGACCCCGACCTGCGCGACGCGCTCGCCGCGGTCGCCCGCGCCCACGACGTCAGCCTCTTCATGGTCGTCGAGGCCGCGCTGGCCGCGCTCCTGGGACGCCTCGGCGCCGGCGAGGACGTCGCGATCGGCGTGCCGGTGGCTGGCCGCACCGACGAGGCCCTCGACAGCCTCGTCGGGTTCTTCGTCAACACCCTCGTCCTGCGCAACGACCTCTCGGGCGACCCGTCCTTCGACGAGCTCGTCGAGCGCGTGAAGTCGACCGCCCTGGACGCCTACGCCCACCAGGACGTGCCCTTCGAGCGGGTCGTCGAGGAGGTCTCCCCGGAGCGCTCGCTCACGCGCCACCCGCTCTTCCAGGTCATGCTGGCCTTCCAGAACAACGCACCGGTCGAGCTCGCGCTGCCCGGGCTCGACGTGACGGTCGACGCCGCGGCCGGGCCCGCCGGTGCCAAGTTCGACCTCTCGGTCGACCTCGGCGAGGTCGAGCGGCCCGACGGGCGCACCGCCATCGTCGGCGCCGTCGAGTACGACCCGGCGCTGTTCGACGCCGCCACGGTGCGCGACCTCGTGCTGCGCTTCGAGCGGCTGCTCGGCGCCGTCGCGAGCGACCCCGGCGCCCCTGTCGGGGCGGCCCCCCTGCTCGACGACGCCGAGCGGGCCGCCGTCCTCGGGGCCACCGACCGCCGCGACCACGCCCACCGCGCCACCGTCGTGGACGCCTTCGCCGACACCGTCGCCGCACGTCCCGACGACGTCGCGCTGCGCGTCGGCGACCTCGCCCTGGACTTCGCCGCGCTCGACGCCCGCTCGGCCCGCCTGGCCGCCGTGCTCGTCGGCGCCGGCCACGCCGGCGAGCGGGTCGGCGTCGCCCTCCCGCGCGGGGCCGACCTCGTCGTCGCGCTCCTCGCGGTGCTGCGCGCCGGTGCGGTCTACCTCCCGATCGACCTGGAGTACCCCCGCGCCCGCATCGAGCACATCGTCACCGACGCCCGACCACGCACCGTGCTCACCGACGGCGCCTCGGTCGGCCGGCTCCCCGAGGGCACCCCGACGCTGCTGCTCGACGACGAGGCGACCCGTCGCCGGCTCGCCGGGCCGCACGCCGGGGACGACCTCCCCCGGGTCGCGCCCGAGGACGCGGCGTACCTCACCTACACCTCGGGGTCGACCGGACGCCCGAAGGGCGTGCTGGTCGACCACGGCGCCCTGGGCAACCTCCACGCCCACCACCGGCACACGCTCCACGACCCCACCGCCGGCCGGCTCGGCCGACGGGTCCGCATGGCGCACACCACCGCGGTGTCCTTCGACGCGGCCTGGGACCCGGTGCTGTGGATGATCTCGGGTCACGAGCTCCACCTCGTCGACGACGACACCCGTCGCGACCCCGGGGCCCTGGTCTCGCTGGTGCGCGAGGCGGGGATCGACGCGGTCGAGACCACGCCGTCCTACGTGCAGGCGCTGATGGCCGAGGGCCTCGGCGAGACCGGTCTCAGCCTCGCCCTGCTCGGCGGCGAGGCCGTCGGCTCCGCGCTGTGGCGCGAGCTGCGTGCCCACCCCACGGTTCGTGGCGTCAACCTCTACGGGCCCACCGAGGCCTGTGTCGACACCGTCGTCGCCGACCTCGCCGACCACCCGACCCCGGTGCTCGGCCTGCCCGTCGACGGCGTCGCCGCCCACGTGCTCGACTCCCGGCTGCGTCCCGTGCCGGCCGGCGTGCCCGGCGAGCTCTACCTCTCCGGAGCCGCGCTGGCCCGCGGCTACGCGGGCCGTGCGGCCCAGACCGCCGAGCGCTTCGTGGCCGACCCGCACGGCGCGCCCGGCTCACGGATGTACCGCACCGGTGACCTGGCCCGGCGCACGCGCGACGGCGTGCTGGAGTTCGTCGGCCGCGTCGACGACCAGGTGAAGGTCCGCGGCTTCCGCGTCGAGCTCGGTGAGATCGAGTCGGTGCTGCGGGAGCAGGACGGCGTCGCGGCCGCCGCGGTGGCCGTGCAGGACGACCCGGCCGGCGCCGGCCGTCTCGCGGCCTGGGTGGTGCCCACCACCGGCGACGAGGTCGACCTCGCCGTGGTGCGCGCGGGCGCCGCGGAGGCCCTGCCCGACTACATGGTGCCCACGGCCTGGGCGAGCCTGGAGGCCCTGCCGCTGACCCCCAACGGCAAGCTCGACCGCGCCGCCCTGCCGGCTGCCGAGGCCACGGTCGCCGGCGGCCGCGAGGCCCGCACCGACGACGAGCGGACCCTGGCGCGGCTCTACGCCGAGGTCCTCGGGCTCGACGAGCCCGCCCCGGTCGACCACGGCTTCTTCGACCTCGGGGGCCACTCCCTGCTGGCGACGCGCCTGGTCAGCCGGGTGCGTGCGGAGCTGGGCGTCGAGCTCGGTGTGCGAGCCCTCTTCGAGTCGCCCACCGTGGAGCGTCTCGCCGAGCGGCTGCCCGGAGCCGCCCACGCCCGGCGTGCCGTCACCGCCGCACAGCGGCCCGCGCTCGTGCCGCTGTCGTGGGCGCAGCACCGGCTGTGGTTCCTCAACCGTCTCGAGGACTCGAGCGCGGCCTACCACATCCCGCTGGCCCTGCGGCTCAGCGGCGACCTCGACGAGGACGCGCTCGAGGCCGCCCTGCGCGACCTCGTCGCGCGCCACGAGGTCCTGCGCACGACGCTGCCCGAGACCGACGGCGAGCCGCACCAGCTGGTGCACGACGACGTCGACCTCGTGCTCGAGCGGCGCGCCGTCGCCGACGCCGATCTTGAGGACGCGCTGCGCCGCCGCGCCGAGGCGCCGTTCGACCTCGCCGTCGACCGTCCGCTGCGCGCCTCCCTGCTGACCCTCGCTCCTCAGGAGCACGTGCTGCTGCTGGTGGTGCACCACGTCGCCGCCGACGGGTGGTCCCTCGGTCCGCTGGGCCGCGACCTCGCCGAGGCCTACACCGCGCGCCGGGCCGGGCGCACCCCCGACCGGGCGCCGCTCGCCGTCCAGTACGCCGACCACGCCCTGTGGCAGCACGACGTCCTCGGCGGGACCGCCGAGGAGGGCAGCGAGCTGGCCGACCAGCTCGCGTGGTGGTCCGAGCGGCTCGCGGACCTGCCCGCCGAGCTGGACCTGCCCACCGACCGCCCGCGCCCGACGCACAGCAGCAACGAGGGCGGCGAGGTGAGGTTCGCGATCGGGGCCGACCTCCACCGCCGCCTCGTCGACGTCGCCCGCCGCCACGACGCCAGCGCCTTCATGCTGCTCCACGCCACGCTGGCGGCCCTGCTCACCCGGCAGGGCGCCGGTGAGGACGTGCCGCTCGGCACCCCGGTGGCCGGACGCGGCGACGAGGCCCTCGACGACCTCGTCGGGTTCTTCGTCAACACCCTCGTCCTGCGCACCGACACCGCCGGTGACCCCACCCTGCCCGAGCTGCTCGACCGCGTGCGGCGCTCCGACGTCGAGGCGTTCGCCCGCGCCGACCTGCCCTTCGAGCGGCTCGTCGAGGCGCTCGCGCCCGAGCGGTCCCTCTCGCGGCACCCGCTCTTCCAGGTGATGCTCACCGCCGAGGCGGAGACCCCCGGCGACCTGGGGCTGCCCGGGCTCGACTCCGAGGTGCTACCGGTGGCCGCGGGCTCGGCGAAGTTCGACCTGTCGTTCTCGGTGGCCGAGCACCACGCCGACGGCGCGCCCGCCGGCATCAGTGGCGTGCTCGAGCACGCCCTCGACCTCTACGACAAGGGCACGGCACAGGCGCTCGCCGACCGGTGGGTCCGCCTGCTCGAGCGGTGGCTCGACGCCCCCTCGACCCCGCTGTCGGCGGTGCCCCTGCTGACCGAGGTCGAGCGCGGGGCGGTGCTGCCCGACCTCGTGGACACGCGCGAGCCAGCGGCGGCGACCGTGCTCGAGACCTGGTCACGCACGGTCGAGGCGCTTCCCGACGAGACGGCCCTGGTCGCACCCGGTCCTGACGGTCCCGAGTCCCTCAGCTACGCCGAGGTGGCCGAGCTGGCCGACCGACTGGCCGGCTGGCTGGCTCGTCGTGGTGTCGGTCGTGGCGACGTCGCGGCTCTCGCGGTGCCCCGCTCCGTGGCCAGCGTCGTGGGTCTGCTCGGCATCCTGCGGTCGGGGGCGACCTACCTGCCCCTCGACCCCGGGCAGCCCGCCGGACGCACCGAGGCCGTCCTCCGGGCCGCCTCCCCCGCCGTGGTGCTGGACGCCGCGGATCTCGGCGCCGTGCTGACCGGCACCGACGCGGTGCCGGAGCTGCCGCAGCCCCCGGCCCTGCCCGAAGGTCCGCGACCCGGCGACGCGGCGTACGTGCTGTTCACGTCGGGGTCGACGGGCGAGCCCAAGGGCGTCGTCGTCGAGCACCGCTCGCTCGCAGCGCTCCTGGCGCACCACCGCGAGGCCCTCGTGGCGCCCGCCGCGCGCGAGGCAGGACGCCGGCTGCGGGTCGCGCACACCACCGCGGTCACCTTCGACGCCTCCTGGGACCCGGTGCTGTGGATGCTCTCGGGTCACGAGCTGCACCTGGTGGACGACGAGACCCGCGTCGACCCCGAGGCGCTGGTGGCGCTGGTCTCCGAGCGCGGGATCGACGTGCTCGAGACGACGCCGTCCTACGTCGCCGAGCTGCTGCGCCTGGGGCTCCCGGACCTCGCGGTCACCGCGCTGGGCGGCGAGGCCGTCGGCGAGGACCTCTGGACCGACCTCGCGACCCGACCCGGGCGAGCGGTCAACCTCTACGGACCGACCGAGTCGACCGTCGACGCGGTGGTGGCCGACCTGGCCACCACGGCGCACCCCGTCATCGGCAGCCCGGTCGCAGGCACCCGCGCCCTGGTGCTCGACGACCGGCTGGCGCCGGTCGCCCCCGGCGTGCACGGCGAGCTCTACCTCGCCGGGGCCGGGCTGGCCCGGGCCTACCTGGGTCGGGCGGACCTGACGGCGGAGCGGTTCGTCGCCGACCCCTACGGCCCTCCCGGCTCGCGGATGTACCGCACCGGCGATCGCGCCCGTTGGACCGCCCGCGGCGACCTCGCGTTCGCCGGGCGGGTCGACGAACAGGTGAAGGTGCGTGGCTTCCGGGTGGAGCCCGGCGAGGTCGACGCGGTGCTGGCCGCCGTCGACGGCGTCGCCCGCGCCGCGACCGTCGCCGTCACCGACGGCTCCGGGTCGACCGCGCTGGCGTCCTACCTGGTGGCCGAGCCGGGCGTCGGGCTCGACATCGACGTCGTGCGGACGGCCGCGGCGCAGCGGCTGCCCGCCTACATGCTGCCGGGCGCGATGGCGGTGCTCCCCGAGCTCCCGCTGACCGCCCACGGCAAGCTCGACCGTCGTGCCCTGCCCGAGCCCGAGACCGTGCGGGGCAGCAGCGGCACCCCGCCCCGCACACCGCGCGAGCGGGTGCTCGCCTCGCTCTTCGCCGAGGTGCTCGGGACGTCGGAGGTCGGGGTCGACGACAGCTTCTTCGCCCTGGGCGGGCACTCGCTGCTGGCCACGCGACTGGTGTCGCGGATCCGCAGCGCGACCGGTGAGGCGCTGCCCGTGCGGGCCCTCTTCGAGACCCCCACGGTGGCAGGACTCGCGGCCCGCCTCGACGGGGAGCCCGCCGCGGACGTCGCCGGCGCCGCGGGGCTGGAGCGGCTGCTCACCCTGCGCGCCGACGGCGACCGGGCTCCCCTGGTCGCGATCCATCCGGTCTCGGGCCTGGCCTGGCCCTACGCCGCACTCGCGCCGCACGTGGCCGACCGGCCGCTGCTGGGGCTCCAGGCCCCCGGGCTGAGCGCCGACGACCCGCTGCCCGACGACGTCGAGCAGCTCGTGGACGGCTACGTCACCGCGCTGCGCCGCGTGCGGCCCCACGGGCCCTACGCCCTGCTGGGGTGGTCGCTCGGCGGTGTCCTGGCCCACCGGGTCGCGGCCCGCCTGCTGGCCGAGGGCGAGGAGGTCGAGCACCTCGTGCTGCTGGACTCCTACCCCCACGCCGTGCCGTTCGCGGCCGACCCCGACGATCCCGAGCCAGCCCTGTCCGCCTACCGGGAGGCCCAGGGGGGCTCGGCCGACGCGCTGCTCGACCTGCTCGGGGCCGAGGGCGCGCAGCGGCTGGCCGGTGCGGTCGGCGCGGTCGGAGCGGTGCTGCGCGAGGCCGGCGACCCGCCGAGCATCGACGTGCCGACCACGCTGGTGGCAGCGACGCCGGGCCCTAAGGGCACCCCCCTGGCCGACCAGTGGACGCCGTACGTCGGGTCACGACCCACCGAGCACCGGGTCCCCCACGCCCACTTCGACCTCCTGGACCCCACGGCGCTGGTCGACGTGGGCCCTGTGGTCGGCGACACGCTCGCGGGACCACACCGGTGACGGCGCGGCCGCGAACCACCACGGTGCCCCGGCGACCCCGCGGCCACGACCACCCCACGCACCACCCGCACCCCCGAGGAGGAGCGAGATGACCAATCCGTTCGAGGACACCGACGCCCGCTACCACGTGCTCGTCAACGACGAGGGCCAGTACTCGCTGTGGCCCGTCTTCGTCGAGGTCCCCCAGGGCTGGCGCGCCGTGCTCGAGGACGCCACCCGCTCCGACGCCGTGGCCTGGGTAGAGGACAACTGGGACGACCCCACCACGCTGGGGGTCGCGGTCGGTGCCTGAGCATCGCGCCGCCCCCCTGCGTCCCGCCCTGCGCGCCACCGGCCTGAGGAAGCGCTTCGGCGACCACCAGGTCCTCGACGGCGTCGACCTGGAGGTCGCCCCCGGCTCCGTGCACGCGCTGCTGGGCCCCAACGGAGCCGGCAAGACCACGACCGTCCGGATCGTCTGCGGGCTGTTGCGCGCTGACGAGGGCCGCGCCGAGATCGCCGGCCACGACGTCGTCGCCCACAGCCGCGCCGCGCGCGGCGCCCTGGGCTTGTCGGGCCAGTACGCCGCCGTCGACGAGCACCTCACCGGCTTCGAGAACCTGCACCTGCTCGGCCGCCTCTACGGCATGTCGCGCCGCCGGGCCGCGGAGCGCGCCGAGGAGCTGCTCGACCGGTTCCGGCTCGACGACGTGGCCGGTCGCCGGGCGGGTCTCTACTCCGGAGGAATGCGCCGCCGTCTCGACCTCGCCGGCGCGCTCGTGGCGCGGCCCCAGGTGGTCGTGCTCGACGAGCCGACCACCGGCCTGGACCCCCGCAGCCGCCTGGACATGTGGGCCGTGATCGAGGACCTCCTCCTCGACGGCGTCGCCGTGCTGCTGACCACGCAGTACCTCGAGGAGGCCGACCGCCTCGCCGACCTGATCACCGTCATCGACCGCGGCGTCGTGATCGCCCGGGGCAGCGCCGAGGAGCTCAAGGAGCGCGTGCAGGGCGCGACCCTCGCCTTGCAGGTGCGCGACGGCGCAGGCCTCGCCCACGCCGCCCGCGCCCTCGGGGCCGTCGGGCTGGGCGAGCCGTGGGTCGACCACCGCACCGGTCGGGCCAGCATCGCCACCGACCGGGGACCCGAGGTCATGGCCGAGCTGCTCGCGCACCTCGCGCGCGTCGAGGTCGAGCTGGTCGACCTCGGTCTGCACCGCAGCTCCCTCGACGACGTCTTCCTCGCCCTCACCGGGCACGGCGCCGAGACCACCACGGACGGAGACCCCGTATGAGCACCCGCACCGAGACCCGCACCGACGTGACGTCGGAGGCCACGCTGCTCGCCGCCGGGGCCGAGACGCTGCGCAACGGCTTCGTGCTGACCGGTCGCAACATGCGCCACGTGGCCCGCATCCCCGGCCGCATCACCACGGGGCTGGTGCAGCCGGTCATGTTCGTGGTGCTCTTCGCCTTCGTCTTCGGTGGCAGCCTCGGGGGCGAGGACTACCGCCGGTTCCTCATGGCCGGCATCTTCGCCCAGAGCATGGTCTTCAACGCCTCCTTCACGACCGTCGGCCTGGCCAACGATCTCCAGAAGGGCATCGTCGAGCGGTTCCGGTCGCTGCCGATGTCGCCCCTGGCGGTCATCCTGGGCCGCACCACCTCCGACATGGTGGTCGGCGTCGCCACCCTCGTGGTCACCGCACTGTGCGGCCTGGCCGTCGGCTGGCGCGTCGAAGGCTCGGCGGCCGACGCCGCGCTCGCCTTCCTCGTGCTGGTGCTCTTCGGCTTCGCGATGTCCTGGGTCGGCGCCACGGTAGGTGTCTTCGCCCGCACCGTCGAGGTCGCCCAGAGCGCAGGCCTGATCTGGCTCTTCCCGCTCTCGCTCATCTCCACCGCCTTCGTGTCGGCCGAGAACATGCCCACCCCGCTGCGCGAGTTCGCCGCGTGGAACCCCGTCTCCGCCGTCGCCACCTCGGTGCGCGACCTGCTGGGCAATCCCACGCCGGCCACGCTGCCCCAGCCCGACACCTGGTCCCTGCAGCACCCGACGCTCTACGCCGTGCTGTCGTCGCTGGCGGTGCTGGCGGTGTTCATGCCGCTGGTGCTGGCCCGCTACAAGCGACTGACGCGGGGGTGATCGCATCGCCCCGTGACGCAGGGAGCGGCGCCGGGACCACCGCCGGGATCGACGGGATCGACGGGATCGCCGTCAGGCTCGCCCCGGCGGGCACGTCGCCGTACGCCCTGCTGGGCGCGCTCGGCGCGGGGCGGGTGACCCGTCGCCCCGGCGCGGCCCCGGCGGCCGAGCACGGGCACGTCAGCGTCTCGCGCACCGACGGGCTCGTGGCGGTCGCCCTCTCCTCGCGACCGGTGGGCATCGACGTCGAGCGGGTGCGCCCGCTGCCCGATCTCGAGCAAGTCGTGCGCGACCACCTCGGCGCCGCCGATGCCGCAGCCGTGCACGGCGCCGACGACCCGGTCGGGGCCTTCTACGAGGTGTGGACGCGCCTGGAGGCGCTGCTGAAGGCCGAGGGCGTCGGGATCCTCGACGGTCTCGACCCGGCCCCCGCGGTGCGCGCGCGGTGGCGGATCACCCCGCTCGACGCCGGGCCCGACCACCGCGCGGCCCTGGCGCACCCCGCCGACCGGTCCGCGGCGGGACCCGGCACGTAACACGACGCTTACGCGTGGCGCCGCGGATCGTCTTCCGCGCGAAACCACCCGGCAACACCGCGGGCGTTGGCTTCTCGCCATGACCCGCACCGCCCACCGCGACGCCCACCGGCACATCGGCCGGCTCCCGGCGTACGGCTTCTACGGCGGCCCGCCGATCAGTCCCGACACCACGGCGCTGGAGACCGTGGCCGAGCTCGTCGCGACCCTCGACGCCGAGGGCACCGAGCGGGCGCTGGTGCTGCCCAACTACGGCGTGCCGGACCCCGCGGTGGCCTTCGGGCTCAACCACCTCGCCCTCGAGGCGGCGCAGCGCGACGACCGCGTGCGCTGCGGCCTGTGGGTGAGCCCGCAGCAGAGCGACGCGGCGCGCAACGACGAGGCCCTCGCCCTGGCCAGCGAGGACGGCGTGGTCGCGCTCAAGACCAGCTTCCTGCTGGGCGGGGCGCCCGACGACCCCGGCTGCGCCGAGCAGCTCGAGCGGATGTTCACCACCGCCGCCGAGCTCGACCTCGTCGTGCACGTGCACACCTCGCCGGGCGCCGCCTCCGACGTCGAGCGGATCGGCCGGCTCGTGGAGGCCTACGGCGACGCCACCAAGATCCACCTCGTGCACCTGGGCGGGGGCATGAGCGGCCACCTCAAGCTCGTCGGCGGCCTCTTCTTCGACTGGATTGAGGCCGGCAAGCAGGTCTACACCGACACCAGCTGGGCCATCGGCTTCGCGCCGGCCTGGTTGGCCCAGGAGATCGAGCGCCGCGGCGTGGGCCACGACCGGGTCCTCTTCGCCACCGACGCCCCCTGGGGCGACTTCGCCGGTGAGCACGCCCGCCTGGCCGCGGCGGCGGGCGACGGCGCGCTCGCCGAGGCCTTCTTCCACGCCAACTTCGACGCCCTCTACGGCACCTGAGACCCCACAGCACCACCTGCACCACCCGCACCACCACCACCCCAGCCCCGCACCCCGACCGAGGAGCAGCACATGTCCGTGTTCGACGACGAGATCCTGGCCGCGATGGAGAAGTCCCGCTCGGAGATCCCCCACCCCAGCCAGGAGAAGGGCACCAACCTCTACGGCTCGACCAAGCTCTTCCCCGACTACCAGGCCAGCGAGGGACAGTCCTGGCTCACCTTGGTGCACGGCATCCCCCACGAGTCGTCGGTGTCGTTCGTGGCGGTCCTCCAGACCACCCGCGCGCTGCGCAAGGGCTTCGACGCCACCCTCTACTTCTACGGCCCCGGCGCCCTGGCCTGCGCCGACACCCGCGGCTTCCCCACCACCGGCGACGTCGCCTTCCCCGGCAACCAGAACATGAACGACGCCATCAAGACCTTCATCGCCGAGGGCGGCACGGTGCTGTGCTGCCGCTTCGGGATGGCCCTGCACGGCCAGCGCGAGGAGGACCTCATCGAGGGCGTGATCCCCTGCCACCCGCTCGACGTGCAGGACGCCGTCATCCACTTCGCCAACAAGGGCGCCATCATCAACTCCGTCTACAACCTCTGAGCGGCTGACGTCATGACGGCCGACACCCGCGTGGACGTGGCGATCCTGGGCATCCGCCTCGCCGACCCGTCCGACGCCCCGGTCGCGCGCCGCGCGGGCGCCGGCCCCAGCGACGACGGGCACCTGCTCCTCGACGGTGTGGGGGCGGCGGTGCCGCTCAACCCGCGCAGCCCCTACACCGTGAGCGGCGGCAAGCTGCTCCTCGACGGCGCCGACACCGGCATGGGCGTCGAGGCGGTGGCCCGCCCCCGCTTCTACGACCTCCGGACCGCCGACGGCGTCCCCTACGAGCAGATCGCGCGGCTGCACTCCAGCAACGTGCTGGCCACGACCGTCGTCCAGACCTGCGTGCGGTACGCCGAGGCCGAGCGCTGCCGCTTCTGCGCGATCGAGGAGTCGCTGCGCGCCGGCGCGACGGTCGCGGTCAAGACGCCCGCGCAGATCGCCGAGGTGGCCCGCGCCGCCCACGACCTCGACGGCATCACCCAGCTCGTGATGACCACCGGCACCAGCAACGGTCGCGACCGCGGGGCCACCCACCTGGCCCGCTGCGTGCGGGCGGTGCGCGAGGTGCTGCCCGACCTGCCGATCCAGGTGCAGTGCGAGCCGCCGGGCGACCTGGCCTCGCTCCAGGAGCTCCACGACGCCGGCGCCCGCTCCATCGGCATCCACGTGGAGTCCCTCGACGAGGCCGCCCGCCTCGCCTGGATGCCCGGCAAGGGCTCGGTGCCGCTCGCCGACTACCGCGCCGCCTGGGCCGAGGCCGTGCGCGTCTTCGGGTGGAACCAGGTCTCGACCTACCTCCTCGTCGGCCTCGGCGAGGACCCCGACGAGCTCGTCGCCGGGGCGGTGGAGCTCATCGAGATGGGCGTCTACCCCTTCGTCGTGCCCTTCCGACCGCTGGCGGGCACGCTGGCCGTCGACGTCGACGGAGCCGTTGCCCCGAGGCCCGCCGACGTCTACCGGGTCACCACCGAGGTCGCGGCCGCGCTGCGCGCCCACGGCATGCTGGGCTCCGACCAGGCGGCGGGCTGCGCGGCCTGCGGGGCCTGCTCGGCCCTCGGCTCCTGCTCCTCGGCTGAGGCCGCGTCATGACGGGCCTGGTCGACGAGGTGGTCCTCACCGGCGCCCGCCGGGCGGCTCCGAGCCTCGACGCCTTCGTCGTGGTGCGCGCCGGGGCCCGCGAGGTCGCGGCCTACCACGCGCTGCGCCGCCAGGTGTTCGTGCACGAGCAGGGCCTCTTCGTCGGCTCCGACCGCGACGACGTCGACGACGACCCGCGCACCGTGGTGCTGGTCGCCGTCGCCACCCACCCCGACGCCGGCGGCGAGGTGCTGGGCGGCGTGCGGCTCCACCCGGCCACCGCCGGGCGCGACCTCGGCTGGTGGCGCGGCTCGCGGCTCGCGGTGGCCTCCGACGCCCGGCTGCTGCTGGGCGTGGGCGCCGCCCTGGTGCGCGCGGCCTGCGCCGCGGCCGAGGCCGCGGGCGCGCTGCGCTTCGACGCCACGGTGCAGGCGCAGAACGAGCCCCTCTTCCGCCGCCTCGGCTGGGTGCCGCGCGAGCGCACCCACCGGCACGGCCACCCCCACGTGGTCGTGGACTGGCCGATCGGGCGGGTGCAGCGGCTGGTCGACGCCACCAAGGCCGCCCTGGGCGGCCTGCTCGACGAGGTGTCGGCCGGGGTGCCGGCCGGATTCCTGGGCGACGACGGCGCGCCCGTGCCCGGCTCCGACCTCGTCGCCGCCTGCGACGCCGTGCTCCCCTCCATGGTCGAGCGCGACCCGGAGTGGGCCGGCTGGTGCGCCGTGCTGGTCAACCTCAACGACCTCTCCGCCATGGGCGCCGCCCCCGTCGCGCTGCTCGACTCCCTCGGCGCCCGCGACGCCTCCTTCGCCCGCCGTGTGCTCCGCGGGCTCACCGACGCCGGCCGCGCCTGGGGCGTGCCGGTCGTCGGCGGGCACACCCAGCTCGGCGTGCCCGCCGCCCTGTCGGTGACGGCCCTGGGCCGCACCGCGCGCCCCGTCGCGGGTGGCGGCGCCGACCCGGGGCAGACGCTGCGGGTCACCGCCGACCTCGGCGGCGGCTGGCGACCGGGCTACACCGGGTCGCAGTGGGACTCCTCCAGCCACCGCACCGGCGCGCAGCTGCGGGCCCTGGCCGGGGTCGTGCCCGCGCTGCGGCCCACCGCGGCCAAGGACGTCAGCATGAGCGGCCTGGTCGGCACCACCGGCATGCTCGCCGAGGCCTCCGGCTGCCGGGCCGTGCTCGACGTCGCGGCCGTCCCGGCCCCCGAGGGGGCGGCGTACGGCGACTGGCTGACCTGCTTCCCCGGCTTCGCCATGGTCACCGCCGAGACGGCACCGGCCCGCGCGGCGCTGCCCCCCTTTGTCACCTCCGCGGCCTGCGGCGAGCTCACCTCCGGCGCGGGCGTCGGCCTGCGCTGGCCCGACGGCGTCGTCACCGACGCCGTCACCTCCACCGTCACCGGAATGGGGTCCTCCCGATGAGCACCACACCCAGCACGCCCGGCACGCCCGGCACGCCCGGCACGCTCACCGTCGGGGCCGTCAGCGCAGGCTTCGGGCGCGACCTCGACGACAACCTGCGCCAGGTCGGCGAGCTGGTGGCGCGGGCCCGCGAGCGCGGCACGTCGCTGCTGGCGCTGCCCGAGGCCTGCCTGGGCGGCTACCTGTCGGTGCTCGGCTCGGGACGCGACGGCACGCACCCCGACGCCCCCGACTCGCTCCCACCCGTGCTCGAGGCCGACGGACCCGAGCTGCGCCGCGTGGCCGCGCTCGCCCGCGAGATGACGCTCGTGGTCGGCTTCTGCGAGGCCGACGGTGGCCGACGCTTCAACAGCGCCGCGATCGTCTCCGGCGAGGGGGTGCTCGGCGTGCACCGCAAGGTGCACCAGCCCCTCGGCGAGAGCCTCTACTACGAGGCCGGTGACGTCTTCCGCGCCGTCGACACCGCCGTCGGGCGACTCGGCGCCCTCATCTGCTACGACAAGGCCTTCCCCGAGGCGGCCCGCGGCCTGGCCCTCGACGGCGCCGAGACCGTCGTGTGCATCTCGGCCTGGCCGGCCTCGCGCACCGCCACGGCCGGCGACCTGGCCGACGACCGCTGGAAGCGGCGCTTCGACCTCTTCGACCAGGCCCGGGCGCTGGAGAACCAGGTCCTCTGGGTGGCCTCCAACCAGGCCGGCACCTTCGGGTCGCTGCGCTTCGTCGGCTCGGCCAAGGTCGTCGGACCCGGCGGCGACGTGCTCGCCGCCACCGGCACCACCGAGGGCGTCGCCTACGCCCGGGTCGACGTCGAGGATCTGCTCGGCACCGCCCGGCGCGCGATGTTCCACCTGCGCGACCGGCGCCCCGACCTCTACGTCGAGCACGAGCGGGTCGCGGCGCATGCCTGAGATGACGGTCTCGGTGCGCTGGCCCGACGGCAGCCTCCAGGACTGCTGGTCGCCCTCGCTGGTCATGCACGACCACCTCGCCCCCGGCGCCTTCTACACCGTCGCCGACTTCGCCCACCGCGCCACGACCGCGCTCGCCGAGGCCGGCGAGCGCGTGCGGCAGCGCCACGGCTTCGCCTGCACCTCGGCCGCCGCCAGCGCCGAGCTGGTGCGGCGCCGAGCCGCCGCGCACCGCCACGACGACCTCGTCGAGGTCGTGCGGATGTGGCCCCCGCTGCCCGCCGCCGCACCCACCAGCCCCACTACCCCGGAGCGCCCATGACCACCGTGCACACCACCGTCGTCGTCGTCGGTGGCGGCCAGGCCGGGCTCGCGACGAGCTGGTGCCTGACCCGCGACGGGATCGACCACGTCGTGCTCGAGGCCGCCACAGCCGCCCACGAGTGGGCCGACACCCGCTGGGACAACTTCACCCTGGTCACCCCCAACTGGCACTGCCGCCTGCCGGGCTACACCTACGACGGCCCCGACCCCGACGGGTTCATGACCCGCGACGAGGTCGTGGCCTGGCTCGGGGGCTACGCCGCCACCTTCGACCCGCCGCTGCGCGAGCACACACGGGTCACCGCCCTGCGCCAGGGCGAGGCCGGCGGCTTCGTGCTCGAGAGCACCGGCCCCGACGGGGAGACCACCTGGAGCGCGGAGCACGTGGTCGTGGCCACCGGGGGCTACCACGTGCCGATCGTGCCACCCTGGGCCGCGGCGCTCGACCCGGGCCTCACCCAGCTGGAGTCGGCCCACTACAAGCGCGCGGCCGACCTGCCCGACGGCGGCGTGCTCGTCGTCGGCAGCGGCCAGTCCGGCACCCAGATCGCCGAGGACCTCCACCTCGAGGGCCGCCAGGTGCACCTCGCCCTCGGCGACGCCCCGCGGGTCGCGCGCACCTACCGCGGCCGCGACTGCATGACCTGGCTGGCCGACATGGGCCTCTACGACACCGCGGTCACGCAGTACCCCGGAGGCCTCGCGGCCCGGGAGAAGACCAACCACTACGTCACGGGGCGCGACGGCGGCCGCGACCTCGACCTGCGCCTCCTGGCCTCGCAGGGCATGCGGCTCCACGGCCTGCTGGCCGGCGGCCGCGGCACACGCCTGGAGTTCCGCCCGACGCTGACGGCGGCGCTCGACGCCGCGGACGCGACCTACAACTCCATCTGCGCCGACATCGACCGCTGGATCGAGCGCGAGGGGATCGACGCCCCGCCGCCCTCGCGCTACTCCCCCGTGTGGACCCCCGGCGCCGAACCGCTCGAGCTCGACCTGGCCGCGGCCGGCGTCACCAGCGTGGTGTGGGCCATCGGCTACCGCCCCGACTACCGGTGGGTCGGCGTCGGCGCCTTCGACGGCAGCGGGCGCCCCACCCACCACCGCGGTGTCACGGCGGTGCCGGGGCTGTCCTTCCTCGGCCTGCCCTGGCTGCACACGTGGGGCTCGGGACGCTTCCTCGGGATCGCCCGCGACGCCGAGCACGTGGCGGCCACCATCCGCGAGTCCGTGGGGGCACGGCCACAGGTGCGCCGGGTCTCCTAGTGCCGGTCACCATCGGCGCCGTCGCCGCGCACTTCGGGCGCGACCTCGACCGCGCGCTGGCCAAGGTCGAGGGCATCGTCGTCGACGCGCGGGCGGCCGGCTGCGACGTCGTCGTGCTGCCCGACGCCGCCCTCGGCGGCTACCTCGACGACCTGCGCACCCCCTCCGGCCCGCCGCCCGCGCTGCGCCCCGACTCCGAGGAGCTGCGGCGGGTGGCCCGGTTCGCCGGCGACACGGTGGTCTGCCTGGGGTACGCCGAGGCCGCCGACGACGGCAACGGACGCATCTACAACGCCGCGGTCTGCCTCACCGGCGACGGCGTGCTCGGCCACCACCGCAAGGTGCACCTTCCGGCCGGCGAGTCGCGCGTCTACGCCCCCGGCGACGTCTTCCGCGCCTTCGACACCCCGGTCGGTCGCCTCGGCCTGCTCATCGACTACGACAAGACCTTTCCCGAGGCGGCCCGCGCGATGGCGCTCGACGGCGCACGTGTCCTGGCCTGCCTCTCGGCCTGGCCCGCCTCGGTGACCGACCGCGCCGAGCGGCTCGTGCACGACCGGCAGGCCCGCCTCTTCGACCTCTACGACTGTGCCCGCGCCGCGGAGAACCAGGTGGTCTGGGCCTCCTCCAACCAGACCGGCTCCCTGGGCTCGCTGCGCTTCCTGGGTCAGGCCAAGGTGGTGGGCCCGGGCGGCGACGTGCTCGCGCGCACCTCGACCAAGGGCGGGCTGGCCGTCGCGACGGTCGACGTCGACGGCGAGGTCGCCCGGGCCCGCCGCACGCTGCACCACCTCGACGAGCTCAGCCGCTCGGCCTACGCCCCGGGGAGGCACCCGTGAGGATCGCCCTGCTGACCTACTCCACCAAGCCCCGCGGCGGGGTCGTGCACACCCTCGCGCTGGCCGAGGCGCTGGCGGGCCTCGACGGGCTCGACGTGCACCTGTGGACCCTCGGCCGCGGCGGTGACACCGCGTTCTTCCGCCCCGTCGACCCGGCGGTCACCGTGCACGCGGTGCCCTTCCCCGACCTCGGCGACGAGGTCGGCCCCCGCATCCTGCGCTCGATCGACACCCTCGACCGGGCCTTCGCCGCCGAGCGCCCCGCCTACGACGTGGTCCACGCCCAGGACTGCATCAGCGCCAACGCCGCCATGCGCTCGGGGCCGTGCGTGCGCACCGTGCACCACCTCGACACCTTCACCACCCCCGAGCTGGTCGCCTGCCACGAGCGCGCCGTGGTCGAGCCGGTCGCGCGCGTCTGCGTCTCGGCCGCCGTCGCCGCGGAGGTCGAGGCCGGCTGGGGCCTGCCGGCCACCGTCATCGCCAACGGCGTCGACGCCGCCCGCTTCGAGGCCGGCGGGCGCGACACCGAGGGCCGCGCCCGCTGGCGACGGCGGTGCGGTCGCTACGTCCTGGCCCTCGGCGGCATCGAGCCCCGCAAGGGCACCCTCGACCTGCTCGAGGCCTACGCCCTGGCCCGGCGCGAGGTGCCCGACCTGCGCTTCGTGCTCGCCGGCGGCGAGACCCTCTTCGACTACCGCGACTACCGCGCTGCCTTCGACCGCCGCGCGGCCGAGCTGGGCGTGGAGCCCGAGGTGCTCGGCGTGGTCGCCCACGACGCCCTGCCCTCCCTGGTCGCCGAGGCCGCCGCCCTGGGCTTCGTGTCCACCCAGGAGGGCTTCGGCCTCGCCCCGCTCGAGGCCCTCGCCGCCGGGGTGCCCGTCGTGGCGCGCGACCTGCCCGTGCTGCGGGAGGTGCTCGGCGACCACGTCGCGTACGCCGCCACACCGGACGCGATCGCCGCCGCCCTGCTCGACGCCCTCGCCGCCCCGCCCGACCCCGCCCGCGGCCGGGCCCACAGCCACGGCTTCACCTGGAGGCGCGCCGCCGCGGAGCACCTCGCCTTCTACCGCGCGCTGGGCTGAGCCGCTCAGCGGCGCCGGGCACGCACGACGGCGTCGTGCACCGCCACCTCGCGCCCGTCGGGCACGGTCACGGTGCGGCGCGACTCGGTGGCCGTGACCACCTCCCACCGCGCCGGGTCGAGCCGCGCCACGACGTCGGCGGCGCGCACCGAGGCCTCCGCCGGCGGCCCCGCCTCCTCGCCGTGCCCGTGCCCGTGCTGGTGACCCTCGTCGTGGAGGTGACCGACCAGCAGCAGCGTGCCGCCGGGGGCGACCCAGCTCGCGAGACGGTCGTAGAAGTCCAGCTGCGGGGTGGCCGGGTGGGCGTAGTGGGTGGTGACGAGGTCGAAGCGCTCCTCGGGCTCCCAGACCGACAGGTCGGCCTCGACCCACCGGACCCGGTCGGCGACCCCGGCCGCGGCGGCCCGCTCGGCGGCCCGGGCGAGCGCGTCGGCGGCGATGTCGGCGCCGGTCACCCGCCAGCCGGCGCCGGCCAGCCACACCGCCTCCACCCCGGCGCCGCAGCCGGCCTCGAGCGCCGTGCCGGGCTCGAGGTCGCGGGTCTCGGCCGCGAGGTGGGGGTGGGGCTCGCCGGCGGCCATGGCCCGGGCGCGGTCGCCGCGCCAGACGGCGTCCCAGTAGTCCTTGTCGAACGCGTGCGTCACGGGTCTCCCTCCGTGGCCGCCACCGCGGCGGCCGTGGCTCCCGACGATGACGGTCCGGACCACGCCTGGCAATCTCTGTTGCCGAACGGCAAACTGGCCCGGTGACCGATCTCCGGGAGCAGGCCGACCGCACCCTCGACGCCGTGGGCCCGCGGCTGCGTGCCCTGCGCCAGCACCGCGGCCTCACGCTCGGTGAGCTCGCCGACGAGACCGGCGTCTCCACCAGCACGCTGTCGCGGCTCGAGTCGGGGCTGCGCCGCCCCACTCTCGAGCAGCTGCTGCCCCTGGCCCGCGCCCACGGGGTCACCCTCGACGAGCTCGTCGACGCCCCGGCCACCGGAGACCCCCGGGTGCACCTGCGCCCGGTGGCCACCGGTGACGGCGGCAGCGTCATCGCACTGACCCGGCGCCCCGGCGGCATCCAGGCCTACAAGTTCGTGCTGCCCACCGGCCGCGACGACGCGCGCCCCACCCTGCGCACCCATGAGGGCCACGACTGGGCCTACGTGCTCGACGGCACGCTGCGCCTCGTGCTCGGCGAGCACGACCTGCGTCTGGGCCCCGGCGAGGCCGTGGAGTTCGACACCCGCACGCCGCACTGGTTCGGGGCGACCTCGGCCGGCCCGGTGGAGTTCCTCAGCCTCATCGGGCGCCAGGGTCAGCGCGCCCACCTGCGCGCGCCCTGAGCCGGGCGCGGGCTCAGGGCCGCAGGTCGTGGGCGGGCTCGATGCCGGAGTCGGGCAGCAGGTCGACCTCCTCCAGGGCGGCGCGCAGCTGCTCGGCGGCGTCGATGTTCAGCGGGCTGCTGACCCAGGCGGCGTAGGGCAGGTCGAGGAAGCGCTCCTCGCGCACCGCGGGCAGGTCGCGAGTGGCGGGGTTGGCGCGCAGCACGGCGACCTTCTGCTCGAAGCTCTGGCCGGGGTAGTCGACGAAGGCGATGTAGTCGGGCCGGGCGGCCGCCACCCGCTCCCAGGACACGGTGGTCCAGGTGTCGGCGACGTCCTCGGTGGCGTTGCGGGCACCGGCGGCGTCGATGACGCCCTGCGGCCCGCCGTAGGAGCCGCTGGTGAAGGGCGAGGTGGTGCCGCTGTCGAAGAGGAACACGGTGGGCGTCTCCTCGGCGCGCGGCGCCTGCCGCAGCCGGGCCAGGCGCTCCTCGACGTCGGCGACCCGGGCGGCCGCGTCGTCCTCGTGCCCGGTGAGGCGGCCCAGCGCGGTCAGGTCGGTGCTCAGCGCCGTCCAGGGGTCGACGACGCCGCGGCTCTCGCCGTCGCCCTGGCGGCAGGACTCGGTGAGGGTCCAGGCGGCGATGCCGCGCTCGGCCAGCCCGTCGGGGGTGAGACCGGCGTCCTCGTCCCACCCGTAGTTCCAGCCTGCGAGCATGAGGTCGGGGCGCTGGAGCAGGACGTTCTCGACGGTGGGCCGGTCCTCGCTGGCCACCGGGAGGTCGGCCACGACGTCCTCGCCGTAGACCCGGGAGAGGGCCTCGGCGTCGTCCTGGAGCCCGCTGATGCCGGCGACGGCGTCGGCCGCACCCACGGCGAGCACCATCGCGATCATGCCGCCGTCGTAGACGTAGAGCCGCTCGGCCGGGTCGGGGTAGGCGCGCTCCTCCCCGCAGTTGTCGAGCACGAGCGAGGCGCCGGTCGCGCCCGGCGAGCCCGCCGCCGGGTCGGTCGCGGGGCCGGCGCCGCACGACGTCGTCAGGGCCAGGACCGCCACGGCCGCGAGCGCGGAGACGGGGCGGACGGCCATGAGACGGACCGGGAGGGGACGGGCGAGGAGGGGACGGTGCACGGAGGACCTGCCTTCGGGAGGGAGGAGCGACGGGAGGGCGGTGGGAGGGTGGTGGGAGGGCGGTGGGCCGACGCGGCGGAGCCGGGTCAGCGCAGGTGGCGGCCGGGGCCGACGACGAGGTGGTGGCGACCCCGCGGGTCGCTGAGGTGGGCGGCGTCGACGCCGAAGACGCGGGTGACGACGTCGGGGGTGAGCACGTCGTGCGGCGCGCCCGCGGCGTGGACCCGGCCCTCGTGGAGCACCACCACCTGGTCGGCGTAGGCCGCGGCGAGGGCGAGGTCGTGCAGCGCGGTGAGCACGGTGCGCCCGGAGCCGCGCAGCAGCGCGAGCAGCGCCACCTGGTGGCTGACGTCGAGGTGGTTGGTCGGCTCGTCGAGCACGAGCAGCTCGCAGTCCTGCACCAGGCCGCGGGCCAGGCAGACGCGGCGCCGCTCGCCACCCGAGAGCTGGGCGCAGGGCCGGTCGAGGGCGGCGTCGAGGCCGACCTCGGCGAGGGCGGCGCGGGCGTGGGTCCGGTCGCCGTCGCCGCGCGCCCACGGCCGGTGGTGGGGCAGGCGACCCAGCGCCACGAACTCCCCCGCGGTCATGTCGGCCGGCGGGCTCTCCTCCTGCGCCACGAACGCCACGACCTGCGCCCGGCGGCGCGCCGGCAGGTCGTGGACCTCGCGGTCGCCGACCAGCACCGCCCCGGTCTCGGGGCGCTGGAGGCCCGCCAGCGTGCGCAGCAGCGTCGTCTTGCCCGAGCCGTTGACGCCGAGCACGGCGGTGGTGGTGCCGGGTGCCAGGTCGAGGTCGACGCCGCGCAGCACGACGCGCCCACCGACCGCGCACGACAGCGCCCGGGCCGTCAGGGCCGGTGCGGGCCGGCCGCTCACGCCCCGCCCCCGAAGTGGTAGCGCCGGCGCCCGAGCAGCAGCAGGAAGACCGGCGCGCCCACGAGGCCGGTGACCACGCTCAGCGGGATCTCCTGCGGGCTCACGACGGTGCGGGCGACCACGTCGACCCACACCAGGAAGACCGCGCCACCGAGCGCGGCCACCGGGAGCATCGCCCGGTGGCCGCCGCCGACGACCAGGCGCGCCAGGTGGGGCACGACGAGGCCAACGAAGCCGATGCCCCCCGAGACCGCCACCAGCACCCCGACGAGGGCGGAGGTGAGGACGAAGAGCGCGATCCGCAGCGCGGCGACCGGCACCCCCACCGCGGCGGCGGTGTCGTCGCCGGTGGCCAGCGCGTCGAGCCAGCCGTGCACGCCGAGGACGAGCACCGCCGCCACCAGCACCGCCGCCACGGGCGCCACCAGCTGCGCCCAGGTCGCGCCCGCGAGCGAGCCGAGCAGCCAGAAGAGCACCGACTCGGTGGCGCGGGGCTCGTCGCCGAGGAAGACCATGAGGCTGGAGACCGACGAGAAGGCCGACGACATCACCACCCCGGTCAGCACCAGCCGCAGCGGGGTCAGGCCGCCCTGGGCCAGCGAGACCCCGAAGACGAGCACCGCCGCACCGAGCGCCCCGAGCAGGGCGCCCACCGACAGCGCCCACGCCCCGAGCGCGGCGAGCGCGCCGAAGGCGATGACCGCCGTCGCCCCGACGCCGGCACCCGCCGAGACCCCGAGCAGGTAGGGATCGGCCAGCGGGTTGCGCACCAGGGTCTGCATCGCCGTGCCGGCCAGCGCGAGCCCGGCGCCGACCACCGCCGCCATCAGCACGCGCGGGGCGCGCAGCTCCCAGACGATGACGTCGAGCACCGGGTCGGGGCCCGGGCGCCCGTGCAGCACGCGCTCGCGCACCACGTCGACGACGCCGCCCACCGGCAGCCGCTCCGAGCCCAGCGCGAGGGCCACCACGAGCGAGACGAGCAGGGCCGCCAGCAGGCCCAGGTGCAGCGCGAGCCGCGGGCCGCGTCGTACGCCGGGCGGGGGTGGGTCGGCGGCGCGCGCGGGCGCGGTCGACGGGGCAGGACGGGTCACGGCCACAGGGGTCTCGCATCTGTCGGGGACCCGAGTCGCGCGGGCCGGCATCGGTCAGGCGAGCCAGCCGGTCTTCGGACTCGAGTTCGTCCCGGTGGGACACCTTCCCAGGCCACGGGCCCAGTGGTGCGTCGTCCCACCAGTCACTCTCACCGCTGCGCGTCAGCTCCGGATTCTCACCGGATTCCCGCACATCGTCAGATGTGTTCTGGCTCGCGGCGAAGTTAGCACGCCGCGGTCGCCCCCGGCGCCGCGCTCACCGGGCCCGGGCGGTCGAGGCCGCGGCGGTGCAGACGGTGTAGCCGAGGTCCCGCGCGGCCGCCTCGACCCGCGCACGGGTGGGGGCGCTGACCCGGGGCGAGCCGGCGAGGGCGCGCGAGACCGTGGCGGGCGAGACCCCCGCGCGGGCCGCGACGTCGGCCATCGTGGCCGCCCCGGGGCCGGAGCCGCGACCCGCTCCGTGCGCCAGATCGGCGGCCGGGGCGAAGCGCTCGTAGCCCACCCGTCGGGCGACGGCGCGCACGTGGTCGCGGGTCGCGGCGCCGACGCCCGGGGCGTCGTTGAGCGCCCGCGAGACCGAGGCCACCGAGACCCGCGCCTCCCGGGCCACGTCGACCACGGTGACCCGCGCGGGCACGGCTCAGGCCCGGCCGGGGGTGGGGCCGCCGAGGAGCTTGGCCAGCCACTCCAGCTGGGCCGCCTCCTGGTGGAACTGCCCTCCCTCGTGGTCGTTCCACGGGTAGACGACCAGCTCGCTGGGCCCGCCGTAGGTGTTGCGCGCCGCGTGCACGGTGGAGGGCGGGCAGACGGTGTCCATCAGCGCCACCGACATCAGCGCGGGCGCGCTCGCGCGGCGCCCCAGCACCGCGGCGTCGAAGTGGGCGAGCGTGGCGAAGGCGCGGTCGGCGGCGTCGCGGTGGGAGGCGAGGAACGCCGCCACCTCGAGGTAGGGGCCGGTCGAGGCGATGGCCACCCCGCGCGGCATGTCGCACAGGAAGGGCACGTCGGCGAGCACGCCGGCCAGCCCGTCGTGCAGGCCCGAGACGGCCAGAGCGATGCCGCCGCCCTGGCTGACGCCGGCGACGACGACCCGGTCGCGGTCGACGCCCGGCAGCGCGACGCCGGCGTCGACCGCCAGCACCGCGTCGGTGAAGAGCCGGCGGTAGTAGTGCCGGGCCGGGTCCTCCAGGCCGCGCGTCATGAAGCCCCCGAGGTACGACGGTCCGTGCCCGTGGGGGTCGGGGGTGTCGCCGACCCAGCCGCCGCCGGAGCCCTGGCCGCGGCTGTCGACGTCGAGGGTGGCGTAGCCCGCCAGCGTCCAGTGCGGCACCTGGTGGGGCAGGCCGCGGCCGCCGGTGTAGCCCTGGTAGCGGATGACCAGCGGGAGGTCGCCGCCCACCCCGGCGGGGCGGCGGTACCACGCCCGCACGGGCTCGCCGTCGTAGCCGCTGAGGGTCACGTCGCTCACCTCGACCAGGGGCAGGCGGGCGTCGACGGGCTCGACCCGGGGAGCGCGGGCGCACGCGCGGGAGGCCTGGAGGGTCTCCTCCCAGAAGGCGGCGAGGCCGGTGGGCTCGGTGACGCTGCCGCGGTAGGCGGCGAGCTCGGCGGCGGGAAGGTCGTACTGGGGCACGGTGGTCCTCGAGGGGTCGGGAACGGGCGTGGACGGGAGGGGCGCGAGGCGGCGGGCGGTCAGCCCTTGACGGCGCCCTGGAGCAGCGCGCGGGAGAACTGGCGCTGGAAGAGCACGAAGACCGCGACGGTGGGCGCCAGGATGAGCAGCGAGCCGGCGGAGAGCAGCACGATGTCGGTGCCGTACTGGCCCTGGAAGGCGCCGAGCGCGCCGGCCATCGTGCGCTTGCTGGGGTCGCTGACCAGGACGATGGCGAGGATGAACTGGTTCCAGGTCCACAGGAAGAGCAGGATCGCCAGCGACGACAGGGCCGGCACGGCCAGCGGCAGGTGGATGTGGCGGAAGGTGCGCCAGGCCCCGGCGCCGTCGACGTAGGCCGCCTCGGAGAGCTCGACCGGCACGGTGAGGAAGTGCGCCCGCATCCAGAAGACCGCGAAGGGCATGTAGAGCGCGATGAGCGGCAGCACGAGCGCGGCCCGGGTGTTGAGCAGCCCGAGCGCCTCGATCTGGTAGTAGAGCGGCGTGATGAGCGACTCGAACGGGATGGTGAGCCCGAGCACGAAGAGCAGGAAGATCCACGACGCGCCGGGCACCTTGAGCGAGGCCAGCCCGTAGCCGGCCAGGCTGGCCAGCACGAGCGCGGCGGGCACGACGCCGGCCACGATGAGCATGCTCGAGACCAGCAGCGGGGTGAGGTCGGCGACGCGGTAGGCGTCGACGAAGTTGTGCCACTGCGGGTCGGCGGGCCAGCTGAGCCCGGTGGGGATGCTGCCCTGCGGCTGGAGCGCGGTCAGCAGCAGGCTGGCGAAGGGCACGAGGGTCAGCACCATGAAGACGACGAGGAGGCCCCGTCCGGCGAGGTCGGCGCGGCGGGTCGCGGTCACTGGTCGGCCCTCTGGGTCAGTCGCTGGACGGGCACGATGGTGACGAGCACCAGCACCATGAGCACGACGGCCATGGCCGAGGCCTGGCCGATCTCGCGCTCGGTGAAGGCGAGGCGGTAGATCTCCACGCCGGGCACCATCGTGGAGCGGCCGGGGCCGCCCTGGGTCGAGATGTAGATGATGTCGAAGCTGGCCAGCGCCGCGATCATGGTGACCGTGACGCAGACGCCCAGCTCGCGGCGCAGACCGGGCAGGGTGACGTGGCGCAGCTCGCTGAGCCGCCCTGCCCCGTCGATGCGGGCCGCCTCGTAGAGCGAGGGGTCGATCTTGCTGATGCCGGTGAGCAGCAGCAGGGTGCACAGGCCGAGCATCACCCAGGAGCCGATGAGCCCCACCGCGGGCAGCGCGGTCTCGAAGTCGGCCAGCCAGGGCCGGGCGACGTCGCCGAGCCCGATCGCGCGCAGCACCTCGTTGGCGATGCCGTCGCTGGAGTAGACCCAGTCCCACACGATGCCGGCGGCCACCAGCGGGATGACCTGCGGGATGAAGAGCACGGTGCGCGAGACGGTCGCGAAGGGACCCGGTCGCAGCCCGTGCATCAGCGAGGCGGCGACCAGGCCGAGCACGACGGGCACGACGGTGAAGAACAGGATCAGCTCGAAGGCGTGGAGCAGCGTCTCGAGCTGGTCGGGGTCGGTGAGCACCCGGCGGTAGTTCTCCGCACCCACCCACGTGGCGGGGCCGATGCCGTTCCAGTCGTAGAGCGAGTACTGCACCGAGGTGCCGAGCGGGAAGAGCACGAAGTAGCCGTAGAAGACCAGGGCCGGCGCGACGAAGGCCAGGTGGCCCCACCGGCGCAGGCCGCCGGGGCGGGGACCGCGCCGGGGTGCGCGGCCCGTGGCGGCCGGGGAGGTCAGGGCCTCCCCAGCCGCCACGGGAGCTGCGGAGACGCTCACGACGACAGCTCGTCCTCGTAGGTCGCCTGGAGCGCCGGGGGGACGTCGGCGCCGCTGGTGCGCCCGTCGAGGAGCGACTGGAGCTCCGGGCGGATCGAGTTGGCGTAGATGCCGGAGGTGGCGTTGGCGATGAAGTCCACCAGCACCCCCGACTCCCCGATGGTCTGGGCGCCGGCGAGGGTCTGGGCGATCAGCGAGTCGGGGTCGACCTCGGGCAGCGGCAGCGAGGCGGGACCGCCGGGGGCGGCGCCGCCCTGCTCGACGACGATCTCGCGGGCGGTCTCGTCGGTGTGCACCCAGTTCAGGAAGTAGGCCATCTCGTCGGCGTGCTCGGCCTTGGCCGGGATCGCGTAGGTGTTGGGGGCGCCCATCGCGACCGGGGCGTTGCCCTCCTCGACGGGGGGCATGAGGAAGAAGCCGACCTCCTCGCCCATGGAGGTGTCGAGGTTGGCCGACTCCCAGTCGCCGTTGAACATGAACAGGCCCTCGCCGTCGACGAAGCGGCCCATCATCGTGGTGTAGTCGAGGCTGTTGGCGTCGGAGGGGAAGTAGCCCTCCTCGGCCCAGCGCCCGACGTAGTCGGCCGCCTCGGCGGCGGCCGGGGTGTCGATGGTGGCGCCGGGCTTCTGGTAGGTCCACGCGGCCACCTCGGCCGGGTCGCCCATCTGGTTCAGCAGGGCCTGGAACGGGAAGGCCACGCCGCCGATGTCGTTGAACTGCACGATCGGCTGCTCGCCGGCGGCCTTGGCCTCGGCCATGGCGTCCTCGAGCTCGTCGATGGTGGCCGGCGGCTCCTCGAGCCCGATCTCCTCGGCGATGCGGGTGTTGTAGTAGACGCCCGTCACCGAGTAGCCCACGCCCATGGCGTAGAGCGAGCCGCTGCCGCGGGTGCCGTCGTCGTCGACGCGGAGCTGCTCGAGCTGCGACTCGGGGAACTCGTCCCAGCCGAAGGCGTCGTAGTAGGGGTCGAGGTCGAGCAGCAGCCCGTCCTTGGCCGCGTCGACGATCGTGGGCAGGCGGATGAGGTCGGGGGCGTCGTCGCTGGCCATGACGCGCGGGGCGTTCTCGGTCAGCGCGGCGAACTGGTCGCTGCGGATGTCGAAGGTGATGTTGGGGTGCTGGCGGGTGAACTCCTCGCTCAGCTCCTCGACCAGCGGGAAGCCGGTCTCGAGGTAGAGGTCCAGGGTCACGTCCTCGTCGGTGAGCTCGGTGCCCACCTCGCGGTCGGGGTCCTGGGTCGCGGTCTCGTTGCCCGACCCCGGCGCGCCGCAGCCGGCCACGGCCAGCACGGAGAGGGTCGCCACGAGGCCGGTGAGCCGGGCGGGGAAGCGGACGGTCGTCCTGGTCACGGGTGCTCCTTCGATCGGGGTGCCGCGGGTGGGACCCGAGTCCGCGACGGCGCCAACCTAAGTGGCGTCCGTCACGCGCGTCAACAACTTCTTGTAAAGCACTTTTATGGAACGATCCAGTCGCTGTGCGGACCCTCGCTGGCCGCTCCGAGGACGCGGTGCCCCGTCACGGGGCGGCGGTGGAGGCGCGCTGCACCAGCGAGCAGTCGAGCACCGAGGTCTGGCGCTGCGGGGCGGCTGCCCCGGCGACGGCCGCCGCCATCGCCTGCAGCAGGAGCCGTACGGCGACCTCCCCGGACTCCTCGAAGGGCTGGTGCACCGTGGACAGGTCGGCGGCGTCGGCGACCGGCCCGTCGTCGAAGCCGAGCACGCTCACGTCGTCGGGCACCCGCAGCGCGAGCGCCCGCGCGGCCCGCACGACGCCGAGCGCGAGGTCGTCGAAGTGGGCCATCACCGCCGTCGGCCGCCCGCCCGGTCCGCCGGCCAGCATCCCGGCCGCGACCTGCTCCGCGGCCGCCGCGGTGCCGAGGCAGGAGACCACCTCGAGGGTGGCCCCGGACACCTCGGCGACCGCCTCGCGGAAGCCCCCGAGCCGGCGTCGCGCCTGCGACTCGTACTCCGCCTCCTGCCGCTCCAGCACGTAGCCGAGCCGGCGGTGGCCGAGGTCGAGCAGGTGCTGCGCGGCGGTGCGACCGGCGCCGAAGTCGTCGATGGTCACCACGCTGAAGGCGCCGCTGTCGGCGTCGACCACGACCACCGGCACGCCGTGGGCCAGCAGCCGCTCCTCGACGACCTGCTCGATCGAGGAGCCCATGACGATCAGCCCGTCGACCGCACCGCGCACGGGGATGCTCGCCAGCAGCGGTGTCGCGGCCGTGGCCGCCGACTCGTGGTCGAAGACCCCGACCTCCAGCTGCTGGCCGGAGGCGCCGCGGAGGATCCCGGTGAGCCGCTGGAGGTAGGACGGGTAGGCGGTGAAGGGAGCAACGACCCCGATCCGCCCGACCCGCTTGCGGGCCAGGTGCGCCGCGCTCGACTTCGGCACGTAGCCCAGCTCGTCGGCGACCGCGAGGACGCGCTCGCGGGTGGGCCGCGCCACCCGCTCGGGCTTGTTGAGCACGTTGGACACCGTCGAGATGCTCACCGCGGCCTCGCGGGCGACGTCGTAGATCGTCGCGGCGCGACGGGGGGGCCCCGGCATGGGGGGAGGCTACACACCGCCGACCCCCCGGCGTGATCCAGATCATCCCGGCCGCGCGTGACGATCGCGCAGGTCGGTGCGACTACCTGGTGTTCGCATCCACGAACGACCCACCACACCGAGGAGGAACCATCATGGGTATCGCCGACAAGGCCAAGAACGCCGCTGAGGACGCTCTCGGCAAGGCCAAGGAGGTCGTCGGGGACGTCACCGGCAACGACTCGCTGAAGGCGGAGGGCAAGGCCGACCAGACCAAGGCCTCGGCCAAGAAGACCGGCGAGGACGTCAAGGACGTCTTCAAGGGCTGACCCGGGCCTCAGGCCCCCGGGGGCCGGTCGACGACCGGCGCGCCGCGTGACGCTCCCCCGCACTCCTCACGCCCAGCAGGCGGCTCTCCCGCGACCGGTCCGCGTCGTGCGAGGGCCGCCTGTCGCGCCCCGGACCGCCGGGGCCCCACTCACCGACCGACCGACGCCACCGCGCGTCACGACCAGGAGGCACGACCCGATGTCCCGCTCGACCACCACCCCGGCCGGCCCGCGCACCACTCCCGCACCGGCGCCGCCGCTGCTGCCCGTGCGCCTGGCCGCCGAGACCGTCGGCACCTTCTGGCTCGTGCTGGCCGGTTGCGGCACCGCCGTCCTGGCCGGTGACGAGGTCGGCTACCTCGGCGTCGCGCTGGCTTTCGGCCTGGCCGTGCTGACGATGGCCTACGCCGTCGGCCACGTCTCGGGCGGCCACTTCAACCCCGCCGTCAGCCTCGGCCTCGCGGTCGCCCGCCGCTTCGCGTGGCGCGACGTGCCGGCCTACGTCGGCGCCCAATTGGTGGGGGCGAGCGTCGCCGGGGGCCTGCTCTACGTCATCGCCTCGGGCCGCGAGGGCTTCACCACCGCCGACGGCTTCGCCACCAACGGCTACGGCGACCTGTCGCCGGCCGGCTACACCCTGCTCGCCGCCGCGGTCACCGAGGTCGTGCTCACCGCCGTCTTCGTCTTCGTCATCCTCGGCGTCACCGACCGTCGCGCACCTGCCGGCTTCGGCCCCCTGGCCATCGGCCTCACCCTGACGCTGGTGCACCTGGTCTCGATCCCGGTGACCAACACCTCGGTCAACCCCGCCCGCACCCTGGGCGTGGCCTGGTTCGACACCGCCGCCCTCGGCCAGTCCTGGCTCTTCATCGTCGCGCCCCTCGTCGGAGCCGCACTGGCCGGTCTCGCCTACGCCGGCGCCACCGGCGACCGCCACGCCGGGGTCGACATCGAGGGCGACACGCGGCACTGACCCGCCTCCGGCCCGACGCAGGCCCTCGATTTACGCTGTAAACCACCGAACCAGACCGCAAGGACACCCGTGGACGACCTGCCCCACCTCCTCGACCGGCTGCGCGCGGAGCGCCGCGCCGACCCGGGCGCGGCGCACTGCTGGCAGGACCACCTCCAGCGGCTGGCCCACGACCTGCGCCGCGTCGCGCTGGCCCGCCCGGAGGCCTTCGCCACCCTGGCGACGGCCCCCGCGGCGGCGCCGGGGCTGCGCCCGCCGCTGGGCGACGTCGACTGGGTCGAGGAGGTGCTGGTCGTGCTCGTCGACGGCGGGTTCGACGACGCGGCCGCGGTGGCGGCGTACCGTGCGTTCGTGACCTGCGTGCTCGGCCACCTGCTGCTCGAGGCCTCGCTGCACGCAGGTGGCCCCGACTCCCCCGCCTTCCCCGGGGTGCCCGGCGACCCCGCGGCCCGGGGTGGCCGGCCCGTGCTCGACCGCCTCGGCTCCAGCCTGGCCGAGGACCACGACGCCGACGAGTTCGACGACGCCCTCGAGGCCGTCCTGGCCCGGATGGAGGCCCTGCGTGCCGAGCACTGAGACCCGCCCCGAGCACACCGAGGACGAGGGCCTGGTCTCCCGGATCGACCGCTTCCAGCAGCGCCACAAGGCCGTGGGCCTGCCCCTGGCGGTGGTCTACAAGTACGTCGACGACGCGGGCGGCAGCCTGTCGGCGCAGATCACCTACTACGCCTTCGTCTCGCTCTTCCCGCTGCTGCTCCTGGCCTCGACGATCCTCGGCTTCGTGCTCGTCGGCCACCCCGACCTCCAGGAGCGCCTGCTCGACTCCGCGCTGGCGCAGCTGCCGGCGGTCGGTGACGACCTCCAGCGCCCCGAGGGCCTCGGCGGCGGCGTGACCGGCATCGTCGTCGGTCTCGGCGGCGCGCTCTACGGCGCGATGGGCGTGGGCCAGGCGGTGCAGAACGCCGTCAACAACGCCTGGACCGTGCCGCGCAACCAGCGCCCCAACCCCATCGCCGCCCGCGGCCGCAGCCTGGTGCTGCTCGGCGTGATCGGAGCCGACGTGCTCGCCACCACGGCCGTCGCCGGGATCGTGGGCGCGATCGACGTGCTCGGCCCGCTCTCGTCGGTGGCGATCCTCGTCGGCACCCTGCTCATCCACGCCGCCGCCTTCTCCTTCGTCTTCCGTTTCGCCACGACCCGTGAGCTGGAGCGGCGCGACGTGCTGCCCGGGGCCTGCGTGGCGGCAGTGGCCTGGCTCGGGCTCCAGTACGCCGGGGTCGCGCTGGTCGGCGCCTCGAGCGGTGGCGCCAGCGCCACCAACGGCGTCTTCGCCGTCGTGCTGGGTCTGCTCGGCTTCCTCTACCTCACCAGCGTGATGCTGGTGCTCTGCCTGGAGCTCAACGTCGTGCTCGTCGACCGCCTCCACCCGCGCACCCTGCTGACGCCCTTCACCGACAACGTCACCCTCACCGAGGGCGACGTGCGCTCCTACACCGACCTGGCCAAGGCCCAGCAGCTCAAGGGCTTCCAGCGCGTCGAGGTGGGCTTCGCCACCGAGCACCTGCCCGACGACCTCCCCGAGGACCTCGGCGACGACAGGTCCTCCGGGCCCGGCTAGGTTCCGGGGGCCACCCCACCGCCGCCCAGGAGGCCGACGTGACCGCACCCACCGCCGGGACCGCCGGGACCGCCTCGGTCGGCGAGGCCGAGCGCCTGCGCGTGCAGCGGCGCACGATGCGCGTGGTCGTGGCCGGCCAGGTGCTGGGCGGTGCCGGGCTGGCCGCGGGCGTCACGGTCGGGGCGCTGCTGGCCCAGCAGATGCTCGGCTCCGACGGTCTGGCCGGGCTGCCCGTCGCGCTCTTCACCCTCGGCTCGGCGCTCGCGGCGTACGTCGTGGGGCGCACCAGCCAGCGGCTCGGGCGCCGCGTCGGGCTCGCCGCGGGCTTCCTGGCCGGCGGCGCCGGAGCGGCGGGCATCGTCGTGGCCGCCGCCCTCGACAGCGTCGTGCTGCTGCTCCCGGCCCTGCTGGTCTACGGCGCCGGCACGGCCACCAACCTCCAGGCGAGGTACGCCGGCACCGACCTGGCCTCCCCCGCCGAGCGCGGCCGCGCGATCAGCACCGCGCTGGTGGCCACCACGGTCGGCGCCGTCGCTGGGCCCAACCTCGTCGGGCCGCTGGGCCGCCTCGCCGTCGGGCTCGGTCTGCCCGCCCTGGCCGGGCCGTTCCTGCTCGCCGCGGTGGCCTACTCCGCGGCCGGGGTCGTGCTGCTCGCCCTGCTGCGACCCGACCCCTTGCTGCTCGCCCGCCGCCTCGACACCGCGCCCGCACCGACCGCGGCCGGTGCGCCGGTCTCCCCCGGCACCCGGCCCGGCACCCGCCCCGGCATCCGACCCGACACCCGACCCGGCGCCCACGTCGGCGCCACCGTCATGGTGCTCACCCAGGTCACGATGGTGGCGATCATGACGATGACGCCGGTGCACATGCGCGAGCACGGCCACGACCTGGCCGACGTCGGCCTCGTGATCAGCCTGCACATCGCCGCGATGTACCTGCCCTCCCCGCTCACCGGCCGGCTGGTCGACCGGTGGGGCCGCACGCCGGTGGCGGTGCTCGCCGGCGCGGTGCTGCTGGCCTCCGGGGTCACCGCGGCCCTCGCGCCCGGCGACTCGCTCGTGCTCACCACCCTGGCCCTGGTGCTGCTCGGCCTGGGCTGGAACCTCGGCCTCATCGCCGGCACGGCCCTCGTGGTCGACGCCACCGAGCCGGCCACCCGGCCGCGCGTGCAGGGCAGCATCGACGTGCTGGTCGCCCTGGCCGGTGCCACCGGCGGCGTGCTGTCGGGCCTGGTGGTCGGCGCCAGCAGCTTCGCGACGCTCTCGCTGGGCGGCGGGCTGCTCGCCCTCGCCCTGCTTCCGGCGCTGCGCCGGGCCACCCCGCGACGGGCCTAGAGGGTCACGTCGCAGTAGTCGCCGGGACCGACCGGGTCGTGCCACGGCAGGCAGTAGGACCGGTCGGCGACCCAGCCGGTGCCCGCGAGCACCAGCACCGCCACGAGCGGCACCGCCGCGGCCAGGGCCAGGTGGGTGGCCGGGCGCAGGCGGCGTACGACGGGGCCGGCGCAGAGCGCGGCCGCCACCAGGAGCAGCGCCCCCTGGAGCAGCCAGCCGACGACGAGCACGGCGTCGGTCAGACCGCACGACGGCGTCGTCGACGTGCACGCGGTCATGACACCGAAGCCGAGCAGCGCCGACCCGGCTGTGGCCAGCCCGAGCGTGATCAGCAGCCCGAACGCCTGGAGGGCGGTGCGCAGGAGGATGAAGGAGTAGCTCATGCCCCAGCCTCGGGGGCGCCGCGCCCCGGCGCCTGAGCACGCGGGCTCGTCCGACCCCACCCGGATTAGGTCGGCTCGGGGAAGATGGGGCCATGCCCGAACTCCCCCGCAAGGCAGCAGCGCGCACGGCCCGCCTCGCGGCCCTGCCGCTGGGATACGCCGGACGCAGCGCGCTCGGCTTCGGCAAGCGGATCGGCGGCAAGCCCGCCGAGACCGTCATGTCCGACATCCAGCAGCGCACGGCCGAGCAGGTCTTCCGCACCCTGGGCGAGCTCAAGGGCGGGGCCATGAAATTCGGCCAGGCGCTCTCGGTGCTCGAGGCCGCCCTGCCCGAGGAGCTCGCCGGTCCCTACCGCGCCGAGCTGACCAAGCTCCAGGACTCCGCACCCCCCATGCCGACCCAGACCGTGCGCGACACCATCGCCTCCGACCTCGGCCCGACCTGGCGCAGCCAGCTGACCTGGCTCGACGGCGGCCCGACGGCGGCCGCCTCGATCGGCCAGGTGCACAAGGGCCGGTGGCACGACGGGCGCGACGTCGCGGTGAAGGTGCAGTACCCCGGCGCCGGCGACGCCCTGCGCTCCGACCTCAAGCAGCTCTCCCGCCTGGCCCGCACCATCGGGCCGATGGTGCCCGGTCTCGACGTCAAGCCGCTCATCGAGGAGATGCAGGCCCGCACCGAGGAGGAGCTCGACTACCGCCTCGAGGCCGAGGCCCAGCGGGCCTTCGCAGCCGCCTTCCGCGACGACCCCGACATCCTCGTGCCCGACGTGGTGGCCGCCGGCGACACCACCCTGGTCACCGAGTGGCTCGAGTCGACCTCCTCGCTGGCCAAGGTGATCGCCGAGGGCACCCAGGCCGAGCGCGACCACTACGGCGAGCTCTTCGTGCGCTTCCTCGTGGGTGGGCCGGCGCGCACGGGCATGCTCCACGCCGACCCCCACCCCGGCAACTTCCGCGTCCTGCCCCGCCGCGACGACGAGCCCGGCGGCATGGGCGTGCTCGACTTCGGCGCCGTCGCCCGGCTGCCCGAGGGGCGCCTGCCCGAGGCCACCGGCCGGCTCATCCGCATCGCCTCCACCGGCGACGCCGAGGCCCTCATGGAGGGGCTGCGGGGCGAGGGCTTCGTGCGCGACAAGGTCAGCCTCGACCCCCAGCAGCTGCTCGACTACCTCGCGCCCTTCGTCGAGCCGACCAAGACCGAGCGCTTCCGCTTCACCCGCGCCTGGATGCAGGAGCAGTTCCAGCGGATCAACAACCCCCGCGACCCCTCCTTCACCGTCGCCATCAAAATCAACCTGCCCCCGTCCTACCTCCTCATCCACCGCACCTGGCTGGGCGCGATCGGCATCCTCAGCCAGCTCGAGGCCGAGGTGCCCTTCCGCGAGATCCTCACCGAGTTGATGCCGGGCTTCGCGGAGGGCTGAGCCGGGGCATGGTTGGCTGGCCCGGTGGACGGTCGATCTCTCGGGAGCGTGGTCGGAGCCGCAGGTGGCGCGCTCTTCGTCTGGAACGCCGCCGGCGACCTGGCCGCCACCACCTGGCTGCGGGCCGCGGCGGTGGCCCTGCTCGTCCTGACCGTGGGTGCGGCACTGGTCGCCCGACGCGGTCGCGGCGGCCGCAGCGGCGGGGGCGCGGCACCCCCGCGCAGCGCGCTGCGCACCTACGGCTGGAGCGTCACGCTGATGGCGGTCGCGATCGTCGTCGGGGCGCGCGCGTGGGTGGCCCTCGACCTCGAGGCGGTGGTGCTGCCCTGGGTGGTGCTCGTCGTGGGCGCCCACTTCCTGCCCTTCGCACGCGCCTTCGGCGCACCCGTCTTCACCCGGCTCGGCGGCCTGCTGGTGCTGGTCGGCGGCGCCGGCGCGGTGGCGGCGGGCCTGGGCGTCGGGGACGCAGCGCCGGTCGCGGGGCTGCTCGCCGGGCTGGCGCTGCTCGCCTCCGGCCTCACCGCTGAGGTCCGCGGGCACGACCCGGGCCCCGCCGGCCCCGCGACCTGACCCGCCGGCGCCGCTAGGGCGTGGGGCCCGTCAGCGGCAGGTGCATCACGTGGAGCCCGACCAGGCCGTGGGCGCGGGAGTCGAAGGCCTCCGGCACGGTGCCGACGACGGTGAAGCCCAGCGAGCGCCACAGCGCCACGGCCGCGGTGTTGGTCTCGACCACCGCGTTGAACTGGATGGCGCGGAAGCCCTGGTCGCGGTGCCACCGCACCACGTGCTCGCCCAGCCGACGCCCGACCCCGCGCCCGCGGGCCCGCTCGGAGACCATGAAGGACGCCGTGCCGACGTGGGCGCCCCGGCCGGGCCGGTTGGGGCCCATCCTGGCGCTGCCGAGCACCTCGCCGTCCTCCTCGAGCACGACCACCGCCCCCGGGCCGCCGGTCCACAGGGCACGGGCCTCCTCTGAGGTGAGGTCCTCGGGGTAGGCGTAGGTCTCCCCGGCCCGCACGATCTGCTCGAAGAAGGTCCACACGCGCGGCCAGTCGGCCTCGGTCGCGGGACGGATGGCGGGGTCGGGCGCGGCGGAGGGCTGCTCGGTCACCCGGTCATCCTGCCTGGTCGTCCTGCCTGGTCGTCCTGCCTGGTCGTCCTGCCCCGCGCTCAGGTGACCGGCGCGCAGTCGTGGCCGCAGCCGCCCGCTCCCGGGGCGGGCGGCCCGTCGGCGTGGTCGGCCGGGCGGTGCAGCACCGCGCCGGTGGGCTCGACCCTCACGTCCTCGCCCGTGTCGCCGCAGGCCGTGGCGGTGCCGTCGACGAGCAGGCTGTGGCCGCGCGGCTCGCGGGGCGGGAAGAGCACGGTCACCGCCTCGTGGGCCGCGAGGTTGGCCAGCGTGCCGCGCCCGGGGGCACGCACGAGCAGCGTGCCGCCCTCGAGGGTCGGCTCGACCGTCACGGCCTTCACCCCGGCCGAGGTGGAGACGGTCAGCAGGTAGCCCGCGCCGAAGTCCTCGAGCGCGGCGGCCAGGTCGGCGATCTCCACGGGGATGCTCATGCCCCGAGCCTAGGCGCTGCCCGCGACCGGGGTCAGGCGTCGACCCAGCGGCGACCGACCTCGCGGGCCGCGAGCGCCCCGGAGCTCAGCTCGGCCAGCGTGGCGTGGAGGGCCGGCTCGCGCTCGGGGGCCACCCCCAGGCGCAGGGTGACGGCCCCGGCGTACGTCGCCCCGAGGACGCGGGTGCCGCGCGTCCGCAGCTCGCCCTCGATCCGGCCCGCGTCGGCGTGGGGCACGTCGACCTCGAGCTCGACGAGCAGCGAGCGGTGCACGACGTCGGCCTCGTCGAGCGCGGCGCGCACGGCGTCGCCGTAGGCGCGCACCAGGCCGCCGGCGCCCAGCAGCGTGCCGCCGAACCAGCGCGTCACCACCGCGACGACGTCGCTGAGGCCGGCCCCGCGCAGCACCTCGAGCATCGGGGCGCCGGCCGTGCCGGCGGGCTCGCCGTCGTCGGAGGAGCGCTCCACCGGCTGCGGCGGCGGACCGAGGACGAAGGCGGAGCAGTGGTGCCGTGCGTCGTGGTGGGCACGCCGCTGCCGCTCGACCACGGCCCGGGCAGCCTCCTCCGCGGCCCCGCCCCCGACGCGCTCCACGACGCACAGGAAGCGCGAGCGCCTCACCTCGGTCTCGACCGCGACCGAGCCGCGCACCGTCGCGTAGGCCTGGGCGCTCACGGGCTCACCACACCCCGAGCACGCCGCCGCCGAGGCGCACCACGAAGGCCGAGACCACGAGCAGGAAGAAGACCCGCACGAAGGCGGCGCCGCGCGCGACCGCCGTGCGCGCGCCGACGTAGGCGCCGAGCACGTTGCAGGCGCCCATGAGCAGCCCGATCTGCCACAGCACCGCGCCCTGGGGCACGAAGACGCACAGCGCGGCGAGGTTGGTGGCCCAGTTGGCCATCTTGGCCTGCGCGGAGGCGGCGAGGAAGCCGTAGCCGAGCAGGCCGACGAGGGCGAAGACGAAGAAGCTGCCGGTGCCCGGGCCCAGCGCCCCGTCGTAGAAGCCGACGAGGACCCCGACGCCGAGCGCAGCGGTGGTGTGGTGGTGGCCGGCGAAGCGCAGCGCGGTGACCTCGCCGAGGCTGGGCTTGAGCAGCACGTAGGCCCCCACCACCACCAGGGCGACGAGCACGATCGGCTCGAAGGCCCCGCGGGGCACCTGCGAGGCGACCAGTGCGCCCAGCGCGGAGCCGACGAAGGCGGCCAGCATGAGCGGCAGGAAGGTCCGAGGGTCGGGGCGCACGCGGCGGTAGAAGGTCACCGCGCTCGTGCTGGTGCCGCAGATCGAGGCCAGCTTGTTGGTCGCCAGCACCTGCACCGGCGAGGCGCCCGGCAGGCCGAGCAGCAGCGCCGGCAGCTGGATGAGACCGCCGCCGCCCACCACGGCGTCCACGAAGCCCGCCGAGACCGCCGCGAGGGCCAGGAGCGCGATCACGGTCAGCGACAGGTCCCCCACTGCGCCGACTGTAGGCGTCTGGCCGGGGCTGGTAGGCAGGAGGGGTGACGCGTGCCCTCCCGCCCCTGTCCGACCGCCCCCGCCGCCGTCTGACCCCTGCGGCGGGTCTCCTCGCCCTCGTGCTGACCGCCGGCTGCGGCTCGGGCGCGGGGGGCGACGACGCCCCTGCACGCAGCAGCGGACCCTCGGGCGGCCCCGGGGCCACCTCCTCGGTCGACCCGCAGCAGCCGGCCACCGGGCGAGCCGCGTTCGCCGCCCTGGAGGAGCGGTACGCCGCCCGGGTCGGCGTCGTGGCCATCGACACCGCCACCGGTGAGACCCTGGCCCACCGCGCCGACGAGCGCTTCCCCTACGCCTCGACCGTCAAGGCGCTGGCCGCCGCGGTGCTGCTCGACCGCACGACGCCCTCCCAGCTCGAGCGGGTCGTGCCGGTGCGCCGCACCGACCTGGTCGAGTACTCCCCCGTGGTCGAGCAACGGGTGGGGCGCGGCCTCACCCTCGGCGCCGCCGCCGAGGCCGCCGTGCGGGTCAGCGACAACACCGCCGGCAACATCGTGCTCGAGGCGATCGGCGGGCCCGACGGCCTGCGTCGTGCCCTGCGCGGGCTGGGCGACCGGGTGACCGACCCGCGGCGCACCGAGCCGACGCTCAACCGCTTCGAGCCCGGCGACGACCGCGACACCACCACGCCGCGGGCGCTGGCCACCACGCTGCGCACCCTCGCGGTCGACGACACCCTCGCTCCCTCCGACCGACGGCTGCTGCTGCGGTGGATGTCGGGCAACGAGACCGGTGACACCCTGGTGCGCGCCGGCGTGCCCGACGACTGGGCGGTCGCCGACAAGTCCGGGTCGGGGGCCACCTACGCCGCCCGCAACGACGTCGCCGTCGTCACCCCGCCCGGCCGCGCACCGGTCGTGGTGGCCGTGCTGACCCGCAGCGAGGACGTCGACGCCGTCGCGCGCGACGCCCTGGTCGCGGCGGCCGCCGGGGTCGTGGCCCGCGGGCTCGGAGAGGCGGGCTGACGGCGTGCGCATCGTCTCCCTCCTCCCCGCCACCACCGAGGCGCTCTTCGCCATCGGCGCGGGCGACGACGTCGTCGGCGTGACCTTCGAGTGCGACACCCCCGCCGAGGCCCGCAGCCGCACCATCGTGTCGACCTCGGCGATGCCCGAGGGGCTGGCGCCGGAGGAGATCGACGCCTTCGTCTCCGCTGCGGCCGCACGCGGTGAGGACCTCTACCGTCTCGACGCCGGCGCCCTGGCAGGGCTCGACGCCGACCTCGTGGTGACCCAGGACCTCTGTGCGGTCTGCGCGGTCGACGTCGGCGTGGTCGACGACGCGCTGGCGCACCTGGGCTGCACCGCGGAGGTCCTGACCTGCGACCCCCACACCCTGGCGGAGGTCCTCGACACCGTCGTCGCCCTGGGCCGGGCCACCGGCCGCGAGCCTGCCGCGCAGGCGCTCGCCGCCTCGCTGTCGACCCGCCTCGACGCCGTCCGGGCGCGCGTGGCAGGCCGGCCCCGCCCGCGGGTGGTGGTGCTGGAGTGGACCGACCCGCCCTACGCCCCCGGCCACTGGATCCCCGAGATGGTCGAGGCCGCCGGCGGTGAGTGCGTGCTCGGCGCTGCGGGTGAGAAGTCGACCCGGGTGCTGTGGGAGCGCGTGCACGAGGCGCGCCCCGACGTCGTGGTGGTCGCCCCGTGCGGCTACGACCGCGAGGGCGCGCGCCAGCAGGCCGACGCGCTCCTCGCCGCGGGCCTGCTGCCCGCCGGGGCCCTCGTGCACCCCGTGGACGCCGACGCCCACTGGGCCCGCCCCGGCCCGCGCGTCGTCGACGGCGTCGAGGAGCTCGCCGCCGTGCTGCACCCCGCGGGAGACGTCGAGGGCCGTCGGGCGGTTGCGCCGCCGCACGCACCGGAGTAGGCCTGGGGTGACGGCGCCCGTCGGGGTGCCGCGCGGACGTGGAAGGTCGTGGTGGGGATGGTCCTGACGAGACGCGGGAGCCGCTCGGTGGGCGCCGTGGTGGCGTCGACAGTGGCCGTGCTGGTGACGACGGCGCTGCCGGCGAGCGCCGCGACCAGGACGTTCTCCGACAAGGCCGGCGACCTCGACCACCCCTCCGACCTGCGCGCGGTGACCGTGGTCAACCGGGAGGGCGCCGTGCGGGTGACGGTGGAGGTGCGCGACCTGCGCAAGAGCGGCCCGAAGGTCACCGGGGGCTCGGTCTTCCTCGACACCGACGGTGACCGGGAGCCCGACTACGTGCTCACCGGCGGGTTCTTCGCCGGCACCGACTACGCGCTGCTGCGCACCTCCTCGTGGAGCCTGCGCGAGACCGGGGAGCGCGTGCTGTGCGACTACGCCCTGCACCCCCGCTACGCCGACGACCTGGTCAGGATGCGCCTCGACACCGACTGCTTCGAGGCCGAGCCGGGCGAGGGCCCGGTGCGGGTGGAGGTCAGGGTCGCCGGCTCGCGGCCCGACGGCGGGGTCGCGGTCGACTGGCTGCGCTCGCCGCGCTCCTTCGGCGCGGCGGTGGCGCGGTCCTAGCGGCCCTCGTGCCTCCTCCGCCCGCGACTGTCGGTGCCCCCCGCTAGACCTGTCCGTACGCCGGAGCAGGGCGCACCGGACGGGAGCGGAGGACGCGTGCACGACCACGACACCCCGCCGTTGCGCGACCGCGTAGCGGTCCCGATCCTCGACGAGGCCGCCGAGGCGACCTGGCCGCGCCCGCGGGAGTGCTCGCTGTGCTTCGTGGCCCGGATGCTGCAGGCCCACGGCTGCGACGGCTCGATGCGCTGGGCCGAGCGCTTCCGCGAGGTGCGCTCCCCCACGGCGACGGGGCTGGAGCGGCGGCTGTCCCACCGAGGCGGCGGGTGCGACTGCGCCGCGCTCGCCGCGGGGTGGCGACCGGCGCGCCACGTGATGGAGCGCGACCTGCACACCGACGAGCTCAGCGCGCCCGCGCGGTGCCCCGACTGCGCAGGGGTGCGCCGGACGTCGTCGCGGGGCTGCGGCCACTGGGAGCGCGCCCCGCGCTGAGCCGAGGGCCCGAGGCGGGGCCGCGGCCTCAGTCGCCCCCGACCCACCAGCCCCGGCCGCCGCCGAAGAGCCCGCCGTAGCCGCCGCCGCGGGCACCGTCCTCGTCCCAGCCGCCGTCCCCACCGGAGCGGCCGCTGCGGTCGCCGAGGTAGGAGCCGACCACGGCGGCGCCGAGGTCGTCGAGCTCGGGGGCGACGACCCGGCCGTCGACCCGCTGGGCCATCTGCTCGATGAAGCGGGCCAGACCGGGGTCCTCGCCGAGACGGAAGAAGGTGGTCTGGGCCCCCAGCCGCATCGCGTTGTCGAGCTCGCGCACGGCGTAGGCCACGGTGAGCGGGTGGGGCGGGTAGCTGAACCAGACCTCGCCGCTGGTCTCCAGGTGGGAGGTCGGCTCGCCGTCGGTGACGATGAGCAGCACCGGCTGGGCGTTGGGGTGCTTGCGGAAGTGGCGGTTGGCCAGCAGCAGCGCGTGGTGCAGGTTGGTGCCCTTGTCCCACATGGCGTCGAGGGCGGTGAGCTCCTCGATCTCCATGACCTGGGCGCTGCGGCCGAAGCCGATCAGCTGCAGGTGGTCGCCGCGGAAGCGGCTGCGGATGAGGGTGTGCAGCGCCAGCGCGGTGCGCTTCATCGGCACCCAGCGCCCGTCCATCGCCATCGAGAACGACGTGTCGACCAGCAGCGCCACGCAGGCCTGGGTGCGGGCCTCGGTCTCCTGCACCTCGACGTCGTCGATGGTCAGCCGCACGCCGTCGGCGGCCGAGCCGCCCTCGGAGACCGTGCGCAGCACGGCGTTGGTGACCGTGCGGGTGACGTCCCACGGCTCGGTGTCGCCGAAGGCCCACGACCGGGTCGCGCCGGAGCGCTCGCCCGAGGCGCCGGCGCGGTCGAGGTCGCGCTGGCCCTGACGCCCGGAGATGCGCTGGGCCACGTCGCGCAGCAGCGACCTGCCGAGCTGGCGCATGGCCTTCGGGGTCAGCCGCAGCTGGCCGTCGGAGCCGCGCTGCAGCGTCCCGGAGTCGCGCAGCGCGTGCTCGAGCTGCTGCAGGGTGCGGGCGTCGACGCCCGCGGCGTCGCCGAGCTGCTTGGCCAGCAGCTCGAGGTCGAGGTCGTCCATGCGCGCGCCGCCGTAGGACTGCGAGAGCTGCTCGGAGAGCGCGTCGAGGTCGGCGAGGTCCTGGAAGGCGCCCGTGCCGTCGCCGAGGCCGAGGCCCTCCTGGCCGTCCATGCGCTCCGAGCCGCCCCAGTCCTCGCCGGGGCGCAGCGACTGGAGGTTGCCGTCGAGACGGCCGAGCTGGTCCATCAGCTCCGGTGAGCCGAAGGCCTGCGCCGCCAGCGCGTCGAGCTCGTCGCGCTGCTCCTGGGTCATGGAGTTGCGCATCCGCTGGGCGGCGGCGGCGCGCTGGGCCAGGGAGTCGAGCAGCTCCTCCACGCTCTGGGGGTCCTCGGGGAAGTGCTGGCCGTGCTCGTCCATGAAGTCGGCGAAGTCCTGCTCGGTGTCCTCGCCGCGACGGTGCTTGTCGAGCAGGTCGTTGAGGTCGGAGACCATCGCGGCGACCGCGGCGCGGTCCTCGTCGGTGGCGTTCTCCAGGGCCTGCTTCATGCCGGCGAAGCGCTGGTCGAGCATCTCGCGACCGAGCAGGTCCTTGATCTGCTCGAAGGCCTCACGGGCCTCGCGCGACTGCCAGTCGTAGGACGACAGCTCGCTGACCGCGGCCGCGGGGCTCGGCGGGAGGCCCTCAAGCTGCATCTCGCGGAAGGCCCGGTCGGCGTCGTCCATCATCGCGTCGCGCGCCAGCTGCTTGCGCTCCTCGAGCACGGCGCGGTCGAGGAGCTCGCGCACCTCCTGCATCGTGCCGTCGAGGTTGTGGCGCGACAGCAGCTCGCGACGCTTCTCCGCGACCTGGCGGGCGAGGTCGTCGAGGCCCTGCTGGTCGCGGCCGCCGCGACGCAGGAACTCGCGCATCGCCCGCTCCGGCGAGGCACCGGCCATGACGTCCTCGCCGATGGCGTCGAGGGCCTCGGCCAGGTCGACGGGCGGGGCGAGCGGGTCGGCGCCCCCGTCGTAGCGGCCGTAGCTCGCGGCGCGGCGGCGGCTCCAGCGGTCAGCCATAGACGGTCTCGCCACCCCCGGACTCCTTGCTCACCTTGCGGGCGAGGTAGAGCCCCTCGAGGGCCAGCTCGATGGCGCCGGCGCGCTGGCCGTCGTTGGTCGCGCCGAGCCGGTCGCAGACGTCGTCGTAGAGCTCCGACTCCCCCAGCACCGGCAGCCCGGTGAGGAAGTCGCGGGCGGTGACCTGCTCGCCGGTGGTGACCATCACGCCGCTCTCGAGGGCGTCGACGAGCACGCCGAAGTCGAGACCGCGGAAGTGCGTGCGCACGGTCTCGGCGGTGGCGGTGCGCAGCAGGTGGGTGAGGATCTCACCCTCGCGGCCCTCCTCGCCCGACTCGAACTCGATCTTGCCGCCGAGCACGTCGACGGCGGTCTCGAGGTCCACCGGGCGCGCCACGGCGTCGTCCTCGCCCTGGGAGACCGCGCGGTGGATGGCGGCGGCCGCGATGGTCTCGGCGCCGGCGATGGCGAAGCGGGCCGAGACGCCGGAGCGCTGGTCGACCGAGGAGGACTCGCGCAGGTTGCGGGTGAAGCGGGCGAGGATCTCGACGAGGTAGTCGGGCACCTCGGCCACGAGGTCGGCCTCCTGCCGGATCACCGCGACCTCGTCGACCAGCTCGGTCGGGTAGTGGGTGCGGATCTCGGCGCCGAAGCGGTCCTTGAGCGGGGTGATGATGCGGCCGCGGTTGGTGTAGTCCTCGGGGTTGGCGCTGGCGACCACGAGGGTGTCGAGCGGCAGGCGCAGCACGTAGCCGCGGATCTGGATGTCGCGCTCCTCCATCACGTTGAGCATCGCCACCTGGATCCGCTCGGCGAGGTCGGGCAGCTCGTTGATGGCCACGATGCCGCGGTGGCTGCGCGGGATGAGCCCGAAGTGGATGGTCTCCGGGTCGCCCAGCGAGCGGCCCTCGGCCACCTTCATCGGGTCGACGTCGCCGATGAGGTCGGCCACGCTGGTGTCGGGGGTGGCCAGCTTCTCGGCGTAGCGCTCGTCGCGGTGGCGCCAGGTGATCGGCAGGGCGTCGCCGAGCTCGCCGGCCCGGCGGCGCGAGGCCACGGTGATGGGGTCGTAGGGGTGCTCGCCGAGCTCGGAGCCGGCGATGACCGGGGTCCACTCGTCGAGCAGGCCGACCATGGTGCGCAGCAGCCTGGTCTTGCCCTGGCCGCGCTCGCCGAGCAGCACGATGTCGTGGCCGGCGATGAGGGCGCGCTCGAGCTGGGGGATCACGGTGTCCTGGAGGCCGTGCAGGCCGGGCCAGGGGTCGCGGCCCTCGCGCAGGGCGGCGAGGAGGTTGTCGCGGATCTCGGTGCGCAGCGGGCGGTGCTCGTGGCCCGAGGCCCGCAGCTCGCCGACGGTGGTGGAGGTGGGAGCAGACGTCACCCGATCCACGCTACTGACGGGTCGCAACCGCGCCGTCGCGCCGGGACGCGGGTCAGGGGCGCTCGGCTCCCAGCGGGGCCACGGGCACCACGGCCACGGCGCCGTCGGCGTGCTCGAGCACGGCCGGGGCCACGGAGCCGAGCAGCAGCGAGCGCACCGGGGAGCCGGGGCGGTAGCCCACGACGGTGAGGTCGCGCCCCCGCGAGGCAGCGACGATCTCGTCGTCGGCCAGGCCGTAGGCGACGGTCAGGGTGACGTCGACGCCGGGGTGCCGCTCGGCCAGGCCGGCGACCGCCTCCGACAGCAGGGCGCGCACGTCGGCGACCTCGGGGTCCTCGGCCGGGGCGCGGTGCAGCCCGGCGGCGGTGGCCCGCACGTCCCAGACGCAGTGGAGCACCTCCAGCGGCAGGCCGCGCAGCGCCGCCTGCTGGTAGCCGAACTCGACCACCGCGAGCGAGCCCGGGGTGCCGTCGACGCCGACCAGCACCCCGCCGCGCGGGCGGTCGTCGGGGTGGGCGCCCCGACCCGCCCGGCCGGGGCGGCGCACGGCGGCGCCGGGGCGCACCACGACGACCGGGCAGTGGGCGTGGCGCGCGACGGCGACGCTCACCGAGCCCAGCAGCAGCGAGGCCACGGGGCCGCGCCCCCGCGACCCGAGCACGAGCAGCGAGGCGTGGCGGGAGAGGTCCTCCAGCATGGAGCGCGGGTCGTCGGCACGCATCAGCAGCACCACCTCGAGGTCGGGGTGGTCGGCCAGCACCCGCCCCCGGGCGTCCTGGAGCAGCGTGCACGCGTCGTCGCCCACGGCGTCGAGCACGTCGCGCGAGTCGATGCCGGCCTGGTCGAGCCACACCGAGCCCACCAGGCGGTAGGCGTGCACCAGGGCCAGGGGCCGGCGCAGCAGCAGGCACTGCCGCGCCGCCCACGCCAGCGCGAGGTCGGCGTCGTGGGAGCCGTCGATCCCGACGACCACGGCGCCGGTGGGCAGGTCGGCGGTCGGGCGGGCGGAGGAGGAGGAGAGGTCGGTCACCGTCATGACTCCAGCCTCACCAGCCCCGCGGGCGGCAGCCACGGACGAAGGTCCCGATCCCGCGGGCCCTCGGTCGTCGCTACGCTCTCGGCTCGTGACGCTCGCGGTGGTCCTCCTGGCGGCGCTCAGCGCCGTGCTCGCCGCCGCCGTGGCCGCGCTGGCCCTGTGCCTGTCGGCCGCCCGCCGGCGGGAGCGCGCGGCGCGGCGGCGCATCGCCGTGCTGGAGGCCGACCTCGACGTCGCCCTGCGCCCGCGTCCCGCGGCCACCCCGGCCGAGCGCGCCGTGCGCCGGGTCGTGCGGACCGCCACCAGGGTCCGCGAGCAGGGCGTGGCGGGTCTGCTCCAGTCCTCGCTGGAGGACCTCCAGGCCTGGGCCGCCGAGCAGCAGCAGAGCGTGGCGAGCATGGCCAGCTCCGACGGTCGGGTGACCCTGCTGTTCTCCGACATCGAGGGGTCGACACGGCTCAACGAACGGCTCGGCGACGCCACCTGGGTGCGGGTGCTCCAGGCCCACGACACCCTCCTGCGCGCCCGGATCGAGCGCTACCGCGGCCAGGTGGTCAAGACCGCCGGCGACGGCTTCATGGTCGCCTTCCGCGATCCCGAGGCGGCCTGCCGCGCCGCCGTGGGGGTGCAGCGCGACCTCAAGCGCACCCTCGACCCCCGGCTGCGGCTGGTGGCGCCGGTGCGGGTGCGCATCGGCATCCACACCGGTCCCGTGGTCGCCCGCGACGGCGACTACTTCGGGCGCAACGTCGCCATGGCCGCCCGGGTCGCCGACACCGCCCAGGGCGGGGAGGTGCTGGCCAGCGAGGCCGTGCGCGCCGCCCTCGACGACGACGCCGCGGTCGACCTGGTCGAGGCCGGGGAGGTCGGGCTCAAGGGCCTGCCGGGCGTGCACGCCCTGTGGCGGGTCCTGCCCCGCGGGGAGGTCCGGTGAGCACCGGACCGCTGCGCGCGACCTGCCCGTGCGGCAGCGGGTCGGCCTACGACGCCTGCTGCGGGCGCCTGCACCGTGGCGCTGCGCGGGCGGAGACCCCCGAGGAGCTGATGCGCTCCCGCTACGCCGCCTTCGCGGTGGGCGACGCAGCGTACCTCTTCCGCACGTGGCACCCGCGCACCCGCCCCGACGACGTCGAGCTCGACCCCGCCACGGTGTGGACCGGGCTCGAGGTGCTCTCGGCCGGGGCCGACGACGTCGCCTTCGTGGCCCGCTACGAGCGGCACGGGCTCCCCGGCGAGCAGCGCGAGCACAGCCGCTTCGTGCGGCGGGCCGGGCGGTGGGTCTACCTCGACGGCAGCGGCGGCGACCACGGCGGCGACCACGGTGGCGACCACGGCGGGGCCGGCGGGTAGACCCCCCTCGCGGAGCCGAGGACACCCGTCCCGTGGGGAGAGGACCATCGACCCTCGCCGCGCCCGAGCGCCCCGGCGCAGGCTCGGAGGCGTGCTCCACCACCGCGACCTCTCCCCCGACGAGTGCCTCGCCCACCTGCGCGAGGCGGAGGTCGGCCGGATGGCCGTCTCCACGCCGGGCGGACCCCACATCGTGCCGCTGACCTACGTGCTCCACGACGGCCGCGTGGTCGTGCGCACCAGCCCGTGGAGCATCGTCGGCACGCACGCCCGCGAGGGCCTGGTCGCCTTCGAGGTCGACGCGCTCGACGTGGCCAGCCGCAGCGGCTGGAGCGTGGTGGTGCGGGGGCGCGGGGAGTTCGTGACCGACCCCGCCCAGCTGGCGGCGGTGCGGGAGTGCTGGCCCGTGCCGTGGGCCGCCGGCACCCGCACGCTCGTGGTCGCGCTGCCGACCACCGACGTCACCGGCCGCAGCTTCGGTGCGTCGTCGGTCGTGCACTCGGCCTGACCGCCCTCACCCGCCCGACCGACCCGCGCGACCCGCCCGGTCGATCCGCCCGGCCGACCCCGCAGGACGGGCCGGGCCGGCCCTGACGCAGGAGGCCCTCCGTGCGCCACACTGAGCCGATGCCCCACCGTCGACTCGACCTCAGCGGCTCCACCCACGCGCTGCTGGACGCCGTGGTCGCCATCTCCTCCGACCTCGACCTCCACAGCGTGCTGCTGCGCATCGTGGAGTCGGCCGCCGAGCTCACCGGCGCCCAGTACGCCGCCCTCGGCGTCATCGGCCGCGACGGCGACCTGTCCGACTTCGTCACCACCGGCCTCGACGACGCCGAGCGTGAGGCGATCGGCGCCCCGCCGCACGGCCGGGGCATCCTGCGGCTGCTGGTCGACCACCCCGAGCCGCTGCGCCTGCAGGACCTCTCCGCCCACCCCGCCTCCTACGGCTTCCCCGCCCACCACCCCCCGATGCGGACCTTCCTCGGGGTGCCCGTGCGGGTGCGCGGCGCGGTCTTCGGCAACCTCTACCTGACGCAGAAGAGCCCTGTCGAGGACGCTGCGGAGCCCGAGCCCGGCTTCACCGACGAGGACGTCGCGCTGGTCGAGGCGCTGGCCTCGGCGGCCGGCTTCGTCATCGGCAACGCGCGCGCCTACGGCCTGAGCGAGCGACGGCGAGAGTGGCTGGAGGCCGCGGCGGTGCTGGGCGAGCACCTCCAGCCGCCCGTCGACCGGGGCGACACCCTCGTGCGCGTGGCCGAGGCGACCCGCACGGTGGGGCGTGCCCGCGCGGCGGCCGTGCTGCGCCTGCCCACCGGCCCGCAGGCCCCGACGATCGTGGCGCTGGCCTGCCACGAGGCCCAGCGCGAGGCGTTCACCGACCTGCTCGAGGCCGCCCTGCCGCTCGTCGCCGGCCACGTCGACGCGGTCGAGGGACCGCTGCCGGAGCCGGTCGACCTCGAGGTCGAGGGCCAGGCGGTCGTGCTGGTGCCCGTGCGGACCCACCTCACCTCGCCGGTCGCCCTCGCGGTGGTCACCGACCTCGCCCACGGACCGCAGGACGTCGAGGAGCGCGAGCTGCTGGTCTCCTTCGCCGACCAGGCCGCCCTGTCCCTCGACCGGGCGCAGGCGCTGGCCGAGCGGGCCCAGATGGCGGTCGTCTCCGACCGCGAGCGGATCGCCCGCGACCTGCACGACGTGGTGATCCAGCGCCTCTTCGCCACCGGCCTGCAGCTGCAGGGCGTCGGCATGCTGACCAGCGACCGCGAGGTCGCGGCGCGGGTGGACCGCGCCGTCGACGACCTCGACGCCACGATCCGCGACATCCGCGGCACGATCTTCGCGCTGCGCCACCGCAGCGTCGCCACCCTGCGCGACGAGCTCGACGAGCTGGTCGGCGACGCCGCCCCCCTGCTCGGCTTCACCCCGCTGCTGCGCACCGAGGGCCCGGTCGACACCGCGGTCACCGCCCGGGTGCGCGAGCACCTGCTGCCGGTGCTGCGCGAGGCCCTCAGCAACATCGCCCGCCACGCCGAGGCCGGGGCCGCCTGGGTCACCCTCGGCGTCGACGACGGCGAGGTGACGCTGCGCGTCGAGGACGACGGTAGAGGCCTGCCCGCCGAGCGCGTCGAGAGCGGGCTGCGCAACGCCGCCCACCGCGCCGAGGGGCTCGGGGGCTCCCTGGAGCTGGCCCCCCGCGAGCCGCGCGGCACGGTGCTGGTGTGGCGCGCCCGCGCCGGGTCGTGAGCCCGTGGGGCCCGGGTGCCGCTCAGTCCCGGGGGCTCCCGGCGCCCGGGCCCAGCAGTCGGCTGGCCAGCACAGCGGCCTGGGTGCGCCGCTCCAGGCCGAGCTTGGCCAGGATGCTCGACACGTAGTTCTTGACGGTCTTCTCCGCCAGGTGCACCCGCTCGCCGATCTGGCGGTTGGTGAGGCCCTCGGCGATGAGGGCCAGCAGTTTGAGCTCCTGCTCGGTCAGCTCGGCCAGCTCCGGCACGGTCGCCGAGCCGGTGCGCACCCGGTCGAGCACCCGGGCGGTGAGGGCGGGGTCGATGAGGGAGTGCCCCATGGCGACCGAGCGCACGGCGCCGACGAGGTCCTGGCCGCGGATCTGCTTGAGCACGTAGCCCGCGGCGCCGGCCATGATCGCGGCGAAGAGGGCCTCGTCGTCGTCGTAGGAGGTCAGCACCAGGGCCTTGATGCCGGGGTCCACGGCGCGCACCGCGCGGCACACCTCGATGCCCGAGCCGTCGGGCAGGCGGGCGTCGAGCACGGCCACGTCGGGGCGCAGGGCGGGGATGCGGGAGATGGCCTCGTGCGCCGAGCCCGACTCCCCGACCACCTCGATGCCGCCCGACTGCTCCAGCAGCGCACGGATGCCCTGGCGCACCACCTCGTGGTCGTCGAGGAGGAACACGCGGACCGGGCGGTCCTGCCCGGCCTGCCCGCCCTGGTCGCTCGGTGTCTGGTCAGCCACGGTGCAGCTCCTCGGTCTCGGCCACCGGGTCGGGCCGTGGGGGCCCGTCGTGCCGGCCCAGATGTACCACGTCGTCGACCAGGTCGACACCCGCCGAGCCATGGGTGATCCACACGACCGTGCGCCCCGCACCTGCCGCGCGCCCGTCCGGCCCGAGCACCTCGCGCGCCAGGTCGGCGGCCGTGGCCTCGTCGAGGTGGGCCGTCGGCTCGTCGAGCACGAGCACCGGTGGGTCGGCGAGCAGGGCCCGGGCCACGCCGAGGCGGGCGCGCTCACCGCCGGAGACCCCGGCGTGGCCCTCGCCGAGCCAGGTGTGGAGGCCGTCGGGCAGCGCGTCGAGCCACGGGCCGAGCCGGGCCGCGCGCAGGGCGGCCTCCACGCGGGCGTCGTCGGCGTCGGGCCGGGCCAGGCGCACGTTCTCGACCAGGGTCGAGGCGAACACGTGCGGTGAGTCGTCGACCAGCCCGACGGTGCGGCGTACGTCGTGGAGCGCGAGCCCCCGCAGGTCCACGGTGTCGAGCAGGACCCTGCCCGTGCTCGGGTCCAGGAAGCGCAGCAGCAGTGCGGCCAGGGTGCTCTTCCCCGACCCCGACGGGCCGACGACGGCCACGCGGCGACCGGGCGGCAGCCGGAGGTCGAGGTCGCCCACCGCCTCCTCCTCGCCCCAGCCGGCGCCGACGCGGTGGAGGACCACCGCCGGGTGCTCGGGCGCCGGTCGCGGCCGTGGCGGGTCGAGCACGCGCGGGGCCAGGGCGGCCAGCGCGTCGAGGCGGTCGCGGGCGGCGCGGGTGCGCACGCCGACGGCGCCCGCGTCGGCCACCGGCAGCAGCACGTCGGTGAGCGCGAGCGGCAGGAGCAGCAGCAGCGCGGCCCGCGGCGCGTCGAGCGCACCGTCGGCCACCGCCGGGGCGAGCAGGAGCGCGAGCGCCACCGTGGACGCGGCCGCCGCGCCGAGCACGACGGCGCGCCCGGCGGCGAGCGCGGTGGCGGCGCGCACGGTGTCGCGCCCGAGGTCCTCGGAGTCGGCGGCCACCCGGTCGGCGGCGCGTCCGCGCGCCTGCCACAGGCGCAGCTCCTCGCCCAGGTCGACCGCCTCCACGACGTGCTCGGCCAGCCGGGCGCGGGTGGCCACGGCACCGGCCTCGGCCCGCGCGGCGCCACGGCGGGCGACGGCGTGGGCCAGCACCGCGGCGCCGGCGCTGCCCCCGGCGACGACGAGGCCCGCGGGCCACCGCGCGAGGGAGGCCACCACCGCGGCCAGGACCACCACGAGGACGGCCGAGCGCACCGGCAGCCGCTCGCGCAGCTCGCGGTCGAGCACGCTGTCGACGTCGTCGACCACCGAGGCCAGCACGTCGCCGCGGCGGCGCCCGAGCGCACCGGGGGTGAGCGGCACCAGCAGGTCGTAGACCCGTGCCCGCTGCTCGGCCAGCATGCCCAGCACCACGTCGTGGGCGCGCAGGCGCTCGGCCCAGCGCAGCGCGGGTCGCGCCAGCCCGAAGGCCCGCACGCCCACGATGGCCACCATGAGGGTCAGCACGGGCGGCTGCTCCGAGGCACGGACCAGCAGCCAGCCCGCCGTCGCCGTCAGGGCCACCCCCGAGGCCGAGGCGAGGGACCCGAGCACGGTGGCCACCCCCAGGCCGCCCAGGACGCCGGCGGCGCGGGACGGGTCGGGCCGGGGCCCCTCCCCCGCAGCCGGTCGGGGTACGACCGCGGGCGGGACGGCCACAGGCAGGACGGGCACAGGCGGGACGGACAGAGACGGGGCGGCCACAGGAGGGGCGGGCACGCGCACCACGTGGTCGGCGAGGCCGACCAGCGCCGGGCGGTGGGTGACCACGACCACCGCGCGGGAGCGGGCCAGGTCGACCAGGGTGTCGGCGACGAGCTGCTCGGTGAGGTCGTCGAGGTGGGCGGTCGGCTCGTCGAGCAGCACCCACGGCCGGTCGGCGACGACCACGCGCGCCAGCGCGAGACGAGCCCGCTCCCCCGCGGAGAGGCTGGCTCCGTCCTCGGCGAGGTCGGTGTCGAGCCCGGCGGGCAGGTCGCGCACCCGCTCCTCCAGCGCCACCAGGCGCAGCGCGGCCCACAGCTCCACGTCGCCGGCGCCGGGCTGGCCCAGGCGCAGGTTGTCGCCGACGGTGCCGGCCACGAAGCCCGGACGCTGCGGGAGCCACGCGACCCGCCGCTGCCACGCGGGGTCGGCGGCGACCCGGTCGACGTGCCCGGCGGTCGCCGGCAGCAGACCGGCCAGCACCGCGAGCAGGGTCGACTTGCCGCACCCCGAGGGCCCGACCACCACGGTGAAGCCGCGCTCGGGCAGGTCGGCGTCGAGGCGGTCGAGCACGGGGGTCGTCCGCCCGGGGTGCAGGAGGGTCAGCCCGCGCACCCGCAGCGGGCCGGACCCGACCCTCGTGGCCTCGTGGGCGCGGGGGTGGTCGGCCACGGGCGCGTCCAGCACGGCCGCGACCTGCTCGAAGGTCGCGACGCCCTCGGCGGCGGCGTGGAACTCCGCACCCACGCGGCGCAGCGGCCAGTAGGCCTCCGGCGCCAGCAGCAGCACGACCAGCGCCGTGCGCAGGTCGAGGCCCCCGTCGGCGACCCGCAGACCCACGCTCACGGCGACCAGGGCCACCGAGAGGGTGGCCACCAGCTCGAGCACGGCCGAGGAGGCGAAGGCCAGCCGCAGCGTGGCGGCGCTCGCCCGGCGGTAGCGCTCGGTCGCGACCCGGATCCGCGCCGACTGCGCCTCGGCGCGACCGAACACGACCAGGGTCGGCAGCCCGCGCACCACGTCGACGAAGTGGCCGGCCAGCGAGCCCAGCTCGCGCCACTGCCGCTCCGCGCGGTCGCGGGTGGCCAGGCCGACCAGCGCGGCGAAGACCGGCACCAGCGGCAGGGTCAGCAGCACGATGCCGGCGCTGAGCAGGTCCTGCGTCGCGATCGCCGCCACCGCGAGCGGGGGCAGCACGAGGGCCAGCACGAGGGCGGGGAGGTAGCGGGTCAGGTAGGGCTCGCACGCCGCCACCCCGCGCGTGGCGAGCAGCGCGACGCCCCCGCCCGGGTCGTCGCCGACGCGCGCCACCAGCCGGCGGCGTACGTCGGTCGCCACCAGCGCCGCCGCGCGTGCGGCGGCCCGGTCCCCGACCAGCGAGGCGACTCCGCGACCGGCGAGGGCGGCGGCGAGGGCCCACGCCCAGGGGCCGACCGGCGCCCCGGAGACGACGGCGACGAGCAGCCCCGCCAGCGCCCCCGCCTGGGCCAGCACGAGCGCGCCGCCGACGGCGCCCGCGGCCAGCACCGCGGCGAGCTCGCGGCGCGCCGGGGCCAGGCGTCGCAGCAGGCGCGGGTCGGTCGGTCTCACCGCTGCGGCTCGGGCACGCGCCCGGCGGCCGGGATGTGGTGCACCGAGATCCGCTGCCGGAAGACCCAGTAGGTCCACCCCTGGTAGGCCAGCACGACGGGGGTGAAGACGGCGGCGACCACCGTCATCACGCCGAGGGTGTAGGAGGTCGCGGCGGCGTTGGTCGTGGTCAGGCCCGTGCCGTCGGCCAGCGTCGTGGGCATCACGTCGGGGAAGAGCGCGGCGAAGAGACCGGCCACCGCGAGGGCGATGGCGGCGAAGGTGCCGACGAAGGCCCAGCCCTCGCGGCCCACGCCGACGGCCAGCACACCGAGCACCAGCGCGACCGCCGCGCCGAGGAAGAGGACCGCCGAGGCGAGGTCGCCGGTGTCGCGCTGGGTCCACGACAGGAAGGCCACGGCGGCGATCGCCGCCGCGGTGCCCAGCCCCGAGGCCAGGCCCCGGGCGTCGCGCCGCACCGGTCCGTCGGTCTTGAGGGCGAGGAAGACCGCGCCGTGGGTGAGGAAGAGCAGCAGCGTGGTGACACCGCCGAGCAGGGCGTAGGGGTGCAGCAGGGTCAGCAGGCCGCCGGCGTACTCGCTGTCGGCGTCGAGCGGCACCCCGTGCAGGATGTTGGCGAACGCCACGCCCCACAGCAGCGCCGGCACGAAGGAGCCCACCACGAGGGCGACGTCCCAGCGCGCGCGCCAACGGTCGTCGTCGACCTTGGCGCGGTACTCGAAGGCCAGGCCGCGCACGATGAGCGCCACCAGGATCATCAGCAGCGGCAGGTAGAAGCCGCTGAACAGGGTGGCGTACCACTCCGGGAAGGCGGCGAAGGTGGCGCCGCCGGCGACCAGCACCCACACCGCGTTGCCGTCCCAGACCGGCCCGACGGTGTTGAGCAGCACCCGTCGCTCGGCCTCGGAGCGGCCGAGCACCGGCAGCAGCATGCCGACGCCGAAGTCGAAGCCCTCCAGGCAGAAGTAGCCGATCCACAGGACGGCGATGAGGGCGAACCAGACGGTCGTGAGCTCCATGCTCGGGTCCTCCGGACTCAGTAGGCGACGGCGAGCGGGCGCTCGGGGTCGTGCTCGTCGTCGCGCAGGCGCGGTTCGACGTGGGGGTCGGCGCCGCGCGCGACGTAGTGCAGCAGCAGGCGCACCTCGACGACGGCGAGGACGGCGTAGACGCCGGTGAGCGCCAGCAGCGAGACCAGGGCCTCCGTCGGGCTCACCGAGGGCGACACGGCGCGCTCGGTGGTCATCAGGCCGAAGACCGCCCAGGGCTGGCGGCCCATCTCGGTGAAGACCCAGCCGAAGGAGTTGGCCAGCAGCGGCATCAGCGGGAGGGCGACGCCCAGCCAGACCCAGCGCCGCGACGAGGGCGCCCGGCCGCGCCGGGTGGCCCACAGCACCGCGAGTCCGCCGGCGACCCCCGCGACGCCCAGGCCGATCATCAGCCGGAAGCTCCAGTAGGTCACCGGGACCACCGGGGTGTAGTCGCCCGGTGAGTAGTAGGCGGCGCCGGGGTCGGTGCCGTAGGTCTGCTCGTACTCCGCGCGCAGGTCGTCGATGCCGCGGACCTCGCCGTCGAGGTCGCCGGTGGCCAGGTAGGACAGCAGGTGGGGCACCCGGAGCGACCACAGCTCCTCGGAGCCGTCGAGGCTGCCCACGGTGACCAGCGAGAAGGCGGCGGGCTGCTCGGTGTCGTAGAGCGCCTCGGCCGCGGCCATCTTCATCGGCTGCACCTCGGTCATCACCTTGCCCTGGAGGTCGCCGCTCAGCGCCACCCCCGCTCCCGCGACGACGAGCACCACGGCACCGACACGGGCGGCCGAGCGGAACATCCCGCGGTCCTCGGACCGGTCCGCCCCGGGCCGGCTGCGGCCGGCGCTCAGCTGCCACAGCGCCACCCCGACCACGAACGCCCCGGCGGTCATGTAGGCCGCCAGCAGCGTGTGGGGGAAGGTCACCAGCTGCACCCGGTTGGTCAGCACGGCCACGATGTCGGTGAGCTCCGCGCGACCGGTCACGGCGTCGTAGCGGTAGCCGACCGGGTGCTGCATCCAGGAGTTGGCGGCCAGGATGAAGTAGGCCGAGAGCACGGTGCCGACGTGCACCAGCCAGATGGTGGCCAGGTGCAGCCGTGGCGGCAGCCGGTCCCACCCGAAGATCCACAGGCCGACGAAGGTCGACTCCAGGAAGAAGGCGAGCAGGCCCTCGATGGCAAGCGGCGCTCCGAAGACGTCGCCGACGAAGCGGGAGTAGTCCGACCAGTTCATCCCGAACTGGAACTCCTGCACGATCCCGGTCACCACGCCGATGGCCAGGTTGATGAGGAAGAGCCTGCCGAAGAACCGCGTCAGCCGCAGCCACTGCTCGTGCCCGGTGCGCACCCACGCGGTCTGGTAGCCGGCCACGATCGCCGACAGGCCGATCGTGATCGGCACGAAGAGGAAGTGGTAGACGGTGGTGATGGCGAACTGCCAGCGGGCGATGTCGAGGGTGTCGAGGTCCACGCCTCCACCCTCGGGGCGCCCGCGCCGGGCCGCCACGGCACGACGGACCGCGCGGTCGGGACCTTCGTCCCCGCCGCGCGGGCCCAGCGGCTCGGCGACCGCTCAGCGGTCCAGCCGGTCGAGCACCGCCGTGTACGCCGCGACGTCGGCCGCGGGGTCGACCAGCGCCCCGAAGAGCAGCGCCCGCAGCAGCGCGGCGCGGGTCGCCGCACCGGCGTAGCGGTCGAGGCGGGCGGGGTCGGCGCCGCCGCGCACGAGGTCGAGGGCGGCGACCGCCTCGGCCCACAGCGGCGGGCGCCACGCCGGGTCGACGTCGACCACCACCGGGGCCCCGGCGGCGTCGAGCAGCACGTGCCCGGCGAGGTCGGCGTGCACCAGCTGGTGGCGGGTCGCCGCCGGGGAGGCCGCGTCGGGGTCGAGCCCGTCGAGCAGGTCGGCGACGCGGCGCACGAGTCCCGCGGCACCGGCCGGGAGCGTGCCGGCAGCGGCACGCAGGTCGGCGCCGCCCGCGAAGGCCAGCCGCTCGGCACGGGCCCGGGCGTCGGTGCGCTCCAGCACCACCGCGGGCGGCTCGGTCACGAGCGGGGCCAGCCGGGCGTGCAGCAGCCGCCCCGCGGCCAGCGTCACCGCAGGGTCGAGGCAGGCGGTCGTGCCCGGCTCCCAGCGGCTGGCCGCCCACCCCTCGACGACCCAGGCGCCGTCGCGCGCCGGCACCGGCATCGCCACCCGCAGGTCCTGGGCCCGGCGGTCGGGGCGCTCGTCGAGGCGCACGGCCAGGCGCGCCAGCAGCGGGCTGAGCCAGGCCTGCACGGCGGCGTCCCGACCGGGGCTGAGCACGAGGTCCCCGGCGCGCACGCTGTCGGTGAGCGCCCCGGGGAGCGGCTCGACGACCTCGGGCACCGCGAAGAGGTCGAGCACGTGGCTCGAGGGGGTCGCGGGGGTCGGCACGGCCCGGAGGCTACCGGGGCGGCAGGATGGCGACGTGCCCGACGTACGTGCCTCCGTCGCGGTGCGGCCGCGCCGCCCCGACGACCTGCCCGCCCTGGTCGCGGTGCTGGCCGCCCAGCAGCCCGGCTCGGGCTACCCGATGCGCTGGCCGCTGCCCTTCCCGGCCGAGGAGTTCGTGGTGCGCCCCGGCGAGCGCGCGGCCTGGGTGGCCGAGCGCGAGGGTCGCGTCGTCGGCCACGTCTCGGTCACCGACGTGCCGCCCGACATGGCCGAGGCCTTCGCGCGCCCGGCCCCCGAGCCCGCCCCGGCCATGGTGGCGGTGCTCTACGTCGACCCCGCGACCCAGGGCACCGGCACGGGCGGGCTGCTGCTCGACCGCGCCGTCGCCTGGATCCGCGACGCCGGGCTGCGCCCGGTGCTCGACGTGGCCCCGTCCCACCCGCGCGCGCTGGCCGTCTACCGCCGGCGCGGCTGGGTCGAGGTCGGCACCGCCCGGCCCGCCTGGCTGCGCGCCGACCGGCCCGACCTGATCCTCATGGAGCTGCCGCTCAGGCGATGAAGCCCTCCTCGCGCAGCCACTCCTCGGCCACGTCGGCGGCCTCGCGGCCCTCGACGTCGATCTCGGCGTTGAGGCCCAGCAGCACCTCGTTGGTCAGCTCGGCGGCCACCGGGTCGACGAGCTCCTCGATCTCGGGGTGGTCCTCGACCAGCTGCTCGCCCACCACCAGGGAGATGTTGTAGTTGGGGAAGTACTGCCGGTCGTCCTCGAGCACGGTGAGGTCGAGGGCGAGGATCCGCCCGTCGGTAGTGAAGACCTCGCCGAAGGTGCACTCGCCCTGCGCCGTCGCGGCGTAGATCGCGCCGGTCTGGAAGAGCCCGATGTTGTCGTCGGGGGTGCCCTGGGCCTGGCCGCGCGGGATGTCGTAGGTCTTGAGCATGCCCGGCAGGCCGTCGGGACGGTTCTCGAACTCCGACTCCACGCAGAAGGTGCGCTCGTCGACGGGGATGTCCTGGATCTGCGAGAGCTTGGTGATGCCCAGCCGCTCGGCGCTCTGCGCGGTCATCGCGAAGCCGTAGGTGTTGTTGGCCGGGGTCGGCGGCAGCCAGACCAGGTCGTTCTCGGCCAGGTCGCGCTCGGCGACCGCCTCGTACTGCTCCTCGGTGCCCTCGATCGGCTCGTCCTCGCCGAGGTAGGAGATCCAGGCGGTGCCGGTGTACTCCCACATCGCGTCGATGTCGCCCTGGAGCTGGGCCTGGCGCGCGGAGTTGCTGCCGGGGATGTTGGTGAGGTCGGTGACCTCGGCACCGGCGGCCTTCATCAGGATGAGCACGATCTTGCCGAGCAGGATGTTCTCGGAGAAGTTCTTCGAGCCCACGGCGATCTCGGTGCCCTCCAGCGAGACGCCCTCGAGCGGACCGGCCAGGGTCGCGTCGGGCACGTAGCCGCCGGCGGTGCCCAGGCCGCAGCCGGCGGGCACGGCCAGGGCGGCCACGGCCAGCCCGGTGGCGGCCAGTCGGCGGGCGCGCGTGCGCAGTCGGGTGGGGCGGGTGGCAGGACCGGTCATCTCAGACCCCCTTCGGTCGGGCGACGAACTCCAGGACCCGGCCCAGCCACTCCACGAGGAGGGCGAGCAGGGCCACCAGCAGCGCGCCGGAGACGACGAGTGAGTTGCGGAACAGGTTGATGCCGGAGACGATCATCGCCCCGAGACCGCCGGCGTCGATGAAGGTCGCCAGGGCGGCGGTGCCGACGATGAGCACCAGGGCGGTGCGCACGCCCGACATGATCACCGGCAGCGCCAGCGGCAGCTCCACGCGCAGCAGCACCGACGCCGAGGTCATGCCGATGCCGCGGCCGGCCTCGACCAGGGTGGGGTCGACGCCCTGCAGGCCGACGATCGTGTTGCGGAGCACGGGCAGCACGCCGTAGACCACCAGGGCGATGATCGCGGTGCCGAAGCCGAAGCCGAGCCACAGCGCGAGCAGCACGATCAGCCCGACGGCAGGTGCGGCCTGGCCGGCGTTGGCCAGGCCCACGACCACGGGCGAGGCGGCCTTGAGCCGGCCACGGGTCAGCGCGATGCCCAGGGGCACGGCGACGGCGACGACGAGCAGCCCGGCCACGACGGTGAGCTTGACGTGCTCGACCATGAGCGAGGTGACCGTCGACCAGGCCAGCTGGCTCTGCTCCACGGAGTCGAGGTCGGCGGTCTGGCGCCACACGACCCAGGCCCCGAAGGCCAGGGCCACCAGCACCGGCGGCAGCACGAGGAGCAGCAGCATCTCCGGGTCGAGGCGCCGTCCCCGGCGCTTCGCCGCCGGGGCCTCGCCGGTCGGGTCGACCGTCGCGCCGGCCGAGGCCGTCGCGTCGCTCGTGGCACTCATGCCCGCTCCCCCGCCGCCTGCTCGTGGGCCCGGTCCTCCACCGCGCGGTCCTCGAGCAGGCGCATGTGGTCGGTGACAGTGTCGAAGGTGACGATGCCGATGTAGCGGTCGCGGTCACCGGTGACCACGGCGGCGCCGTGGCTGCTGGTGAGCATGGTGTCGAGGGCGTCGTTGAGCGTCGAGCGCTCGTCGACGGTGACGAGGTCCTCGGTGGGCTCGACGATCCGGTCGCCCTTGAGCTGGCGCAGCCAGGGCCAGCCGCGGGGCCGGTCACGGTCGTCGAGCACGATCACGGAGCGCTCGCCGGCCGCCTCGGCCCGCTGCACGGCGTCGGCGGTGGGCTCGCCGATGCGGGCGGTGACGGTCTCGCGCAGGTCGACCTCGTTGACCCGGGCCAGGCTGAGCTGCTTGAGCGTGGAGCCGGAGCCCACGAAGTCGCTGACGAAGTCGTCGGCCGGCGAGGCGAGCACGACCTCGGGGGTGTCGTACTGCGCGATGTGGCCGCCCTCGCGCAGGATCACGATCCGGTCGCCGAGCTTGATCGCCTCGTCGATGTCGTGGGTGACGCAGACGATGGTCTTGCGCAGCTCGCGCTGGATCGAGAGCAGCTCGTCCTGCAGTCGCTGGCGGGTGATGGGGTCGACGGCGCCGAAGGGCTCGTCCATGAGGATCACCGGCGGGTCGGCGGCCAGGCCGCGGGCCACGCCCACGCGCTGCTGCTGCCCGCCGGAGAGCTCGCGGGGGTAGCGGTCGCGGTAGCGCGAGGGGTCGAGTCCGACGAGGTCGAGCAGGTCGTCGACGCGGCCCTTGACCCGCGAGGCGTCCCAGCCGAGCATCTTCGGCACGATCGCGATGTTCTTGGCCACGGTCATGTGGGGGAAGAGGCTGCCGCCCTGGATGACGTAGCCGATCTTGCGGCGCAGCTCGTCGGCGCTGCTCTTCCGCACGTCCTCGCCGTCGATGAGGATCGTGCCCGAGGTGGGCTCGATGAGCCGGTTGATCATCTTCAGCGAGGTGGTCTTGCCGCAGCCCGAGGGCCCGACGAACATCACGATCTCGCCGGCGGGGATGGTCAGCGACAGCGACTCCACCGCCGCGGTCTTCTGGCCGGGGTAGCGCTTGACGACCTCCTCGAGGCGGATCTCCGCCCCGCTGATGCCGCTGGTGTGCCCGGTGGTGTGCTGCGTGGTCATGCCCTGATTCCCTTCGAGATGGTGAGCCGCCCGAGGAGCAGCAGGAGCACGTCGGCCACGAGGGCGACGAGGACGATGCCGAGGGTGGCGACCAAGGCGTAGTTGACGGCGTTGGCGCCGCCGATCTGGGCCAGGCCGGTGAAGATGTAGCCGCCCAGCCCCGGCCCGAGGATGTACGCCGCGATCGCCGCGATGCCCATCGCCATCTGGGTCGAGGTGCGCACCCCGGCGTGGATGACCGGCCAGGCCAGCGGCAGGCGCACCCGCCACAGCACCGCCAGCGGGCTCATGCCCATGCCGCGCGCCGACTCCACCAGCGTCGGGTCGACGCCCTGGAGGCCGACCACGGCGTTGCGCAGCACCGGCAGGAGGGCGTAGAAGGCGACCGCGACGAAGGCCGAGATCGGCTGGATGCCGGTGAGGGCGAGCATGACGCCCACCAGCGCCAGCGCCGGGATGGTGAGGCCGATCGCGCTCAGCGCGTTGGCCAGGCCCTGGAGCCAGGAGTACCGCACGATGACGACGGCCAGCAGCACCGCCAGCACGCTGGCCACCAGCACGGCCTGCATCACCAGGCTGAAGTGCTGGAAGGCGTTGTACAGGAGCTGGTCCTGCCGTTCCCTGATGAAGTCCCACACGTCGCGTCCACCGCCTCCAGGATCCGCCGGGGGTCAGCGGTCCGCGGCCACCCCACCACAGGTGTGGCCGGCGCGTCCCGTGATGTCACCCGGGTGGGTGAACACCCGTGACCCCCGCGGGGGCGACCATGCGCGGCCTCAGGAGCGCGCGAGGAAGGCCAGCAGGTCCTGGCGCGTGAGCACCCCGACGGGCTTGCCGTCCTCCTGCACGAGCACGGCGTCGACCTCCTCCAGCAGGTGCACCGCCTCGCGGGCGTCCTCGCCGGCGCCGATGGTGCGCAGCGGCGGAGACATGTGCTCCTCGACCGGGTCGGTGAGCCGCGCGGTGCCGGCGTAGAGGGCGTCGAGCAGTGCACGGTCGGAGACGGCGCCGGCCACCTCGGCCGCGACGATCGGCGGCTCGGCGCGCACGACGGGCATCTGCGAGACGCCGTACTCCTGGAGGATCGCCACGGCCTCGGCGATGGTCTCGGCCGGGTGGGTGTGCACCAGGTCGGGCAGCTGGCCGGACTTGCCGCGCAGCACCTCCCCCACGGTCTGGGCGTGGGGGGCGCCGTCGCCGGAGGGGAAGCCGTACTGCGCCAGCCAGTCGTCGTTGAAGATCTTGGTCAGGTAGCCGCGCCCGGAGTCGGGGAGGATGACGACGATGACGGCGTCCTCGCCCTCGGGGGTGCCGGCCAGCTCGTGGGCCAGCTGGCGCGCGGCGTAGGCCGCCATGCCGCACGAGCCGCCCACCAGGAGCGCCTCCTCGCGGGCCAGACGGCGGGTGAAGGCGAAGGAGTCGGCGTCGGAGACCTCGATGATGCGGTCGGCGACACCGCGGTCGTAGGTCTCGGGCCAGAAGTCCTCGCCGACGCCCTCGACGAGGTAGGGCCGCCCGGTGCCGCCGGAGTAGACCGACCCGGCCGGGTCGGCACCGACCACCTGGATCTCGCGGCCGGCCGCGGCGGCCTGCTCCTTGAGGTAGCGCCCGGTGCCGCTGATCGTGCCGCCGGTGCCGACACCGCACACCAGGTGGGTGATCCGGCCCTCGGTCTGCGCCCAGATCTCCGGGCCGGTGGTCTCGTAGTGCGAGCGCGGGTTGTGGGGGTTGGAGTACTGGTCGGGCTTCCAGGCGCCGGGCTGGGAGGCCAGGCGGTCGGAGACGTTGTAGTAGGAGTCGGGGTGCTCCGGGGCCACCGCCGTCGGGCAGACCACGACCTCGGCGCCGTAGGCCTTGAGCACGTTGCGCTTGTCCTCGCTGACCTTGTCGGGGCACACGAAGACACAGCGGTAGCCCTTGGCCTGGGCGACCATGGCCAGCCCGACACCGGTGTTGCCGGAGGTCGGCTCCACGATCGTGCCGCCGGGCTGCAGCGCGCCCGAGGCCTCGGCCGCCTCGATCATCCGGGTGGCGATGCGGTCCTTCACCGACCCGCCCGGGTTGAGGTACTCCACCTTGGCCAGCACCAGCGGGCCACCCGTCGCGGGCAGGTCGAGGGTGCGCGAGAGGCGCACCAGCGGGGTGTTGCCGATCAGGTCCAGGAGCGAGTCGACGTACTGCACCCGGTCAATCTAGGGCCCGTTCACCCCTCCCGGCGAAGTGTGGACGGGCGTGCTCCGTAGAATCCCCGCGTGGGAAAAGCAGCAGCGGCACGCAAGCTCGCCTCCGCCGCTGCCTTCGGCGGCGGCGGTCTGTCGGTGCTCGGCGCCGGTCTCTACGGCGTCCTGACCGCCGAGGCGCGCCTGGCGCGCAAGACGATCGGGCCGATCCTCGAGGAGCCGCCGCCCGACCCGACCGGCTGGTACGGCCGCGGCCGGCCCGGGCCCGCGATCAAGGTCGCCCTGCTCGGTGACTCCAGTGCCGCGGGCTACGGCGTCGAGCGGGTCGAGGAGACCCCCGGCGCGCTGGTCGCCTCCGGCGTCGCCGAGCACGCCGACCGGCGGGTCTACCTGCGCGACTTCGCCGTCGTCGGCGCCAAGTCCTCCGACCTCGGCGAGCAGATCGACCGGGCGCTGCCCATCGAGCCCGACGTCGCGGTCATCCTCATCGGCGCCAACGACGTCACCCACGTCGTGACGCCCGCGGTCTCGGTGCGCCACCTCTCCGAGGGGGTGCGCCGCCTCCGCGAGGCCGGGGTGGCCGTCGTCGTCGGCACCTGCCCCGACCTCGGCACCCTCAAGCCGATCGCCCCGCCGCTCAAGCAGGTCGCCCGCGCCTGGTCGCGCCGCCTGGCCGCGGGCCAGACCATCGCGGTCATCGAGGAGGGCGGGCGCACCGTGTCGCTGGCCTCCGTGCTCGGCCCCGAGTTCGCCGCGGCGCCCGCGCTGCTCTTCGGCCCCGACCAGTTCCACCCCTCCGCCGCCGGCTACCGCTCGCTCTCCGCGGTGCTGCTGCCCTCCACGCTGGCGGCGCTCGGCGTCATCGACACCGACGAGGCCCAGCTCGAGGCCCTGCGGGGCGAGGGCGTGCTGCCCATCACCGCCGCCGCGATCCAGGCCGTCAACCACCCCGGCACCGAGCTGGGCGGCACCGAGATCGGTGGCAACCGGCTCGGCGTGCGCGGCCTGTGGGTCGAGCTGCGCCACCGTCGTCGCCGTCCCGAGACCGAGGGCGAGACCCCCGACGAGCACGACGAGGACGCGGGCGAACAGGACACGCCCGACCCCGAGCTCGCCCGCGGCTGACCCGCCCGCGACCGAGTCGGCCCCGTCCGGGCGCAGACGGACGGAACCCCCCGGACCGAGGTCCGGGGGGTTCCGTGTTCCACGCCGACCTAGCGGGGCCGGACAGGTGGGTGCTGCTCCTGGGTCAGTCCTGCTGGAAGAAGGCCAGGATGCGCAGCAGGTTGGTGTAGATCCAGACCAGGCTGACGGTCATCGCGAACGCCGCGCGCCACGACTCACGCTCGGGCAGGCCGTTGGCGATGCCCTGCTCGACGAAGTCGAAGTCCATGATCAGCATGAAGACGCCGAGCACCAGACCGACCACCGCGAAGACGAGGCTGAGGCCGGTGCCGACACCGAAGAAGCCGATCTGGGCGCCGAAGAGGCCGAGCACGAGCTCCATGACGGCCAGGCCGACCATGCCGAGCACGGCGGCGGTCACCATCATCCGGAACTTCGGGGTGACCTGGATGTTGAGGACCTTGTAGGCCGCCAGCGTGCCGGCGAAGGCCGCGAAGGTGCCGATGACCGCGCCCTGGACGACGCCGGGGTACATGACGTTGAAGAGCAGGCTCAGCGCGCCGAGGGCGACACCCTCGAAGGCGGCGAAGACGAGCACGAGAGCCGGGCTGATGACCCGCTTGAAGGAGTTGACCATCGACAGCGCGAAGGCGCCGAGCGCGCCGATCGTCGCGGCCGCGCCCACCGTGGGCAGGGCGGTCTCGGCGGTGGTCTCGGTGACCTCCGGCATGGCGATCCAGGTCGCGAGGGCGGTCAGGATGACCACGCCGAGCGTGATCGCCGTCTTCTGCACGACGCTGTCGATCGTCATCGGGCCGGTGGTGGCCGGCGTCTGCTGGGCGGGGCCGCCCGGGGTGCCGACGCCCCACTGCGAGGGGTCGTTGGAGTAGCCGGGGTACCCGTTGCCCGCGTAGGTCTGGTTGCCGTAGGCGTTCGCGCCGGAGCGGTTGAACTCCTCCGACCGGCGGAACACCGGGTTGTTGCTCTGCATTGGTCTCTCCTTGGAGGCCGGTGGTGACCGTCTCCCTGACGGTTCACTGAGTGCGGACCACTGTAGGGGTCCTCACCAGCCTCAACGTCACACCCGTCCGGGGCGTTCCCGGCGCGGCTGTGAATCTCCTGAGCCGCCGGCGGGCCCCGACACCCGACCGGCGCTAGCGGCGTACGGCGTGCACGACCGTGTCGGTCACGGCGACGTCGGCGTCCTCCACCCGCTGGGTGCGGGTCGGGGCGTCGGCGCGGCGCACGTCCCAGTGCTGCGGGTCGAGCAGGCCCACGACCCGGTCGGGGGTGAAGAGGATGTCGTCGCCGTGGTGGTGGCGCACCCCGGTCTCGACGTCGTGGGGGTGGTGGCCCACCACGAGCAGCGAGCCGCCGGGCGCCACGGCGGCGCCGAGACGGGTGTAGAGCGGCGCGAAGTGCTGGGTCGGCACGTGCACGAAGTGGGCGCTGACCAGGTCGTACTGCTCGGGCAGGGTCTCGGCGAGCAGGTCGGCCTGCAGCCAGGTGGCCTCGACCCCCTCCTGCGCGGCCCGGGCCGCGCCCCGGTCGAGCGCGACCTGCGAGAGGTCGACGCCGGTGGCGCGCCAGCCGCGGTGGGCCAGCCACAGCACGTCGGCGCCCTCGCCGCACCCGATGTCGACCGCCGAGCCGGGGACGAGCCCGCCGACGACGTCGGCGAGGTGGGGGTTGGGCGCGCCGCTCCAGATCCGCTCGGAGGAGGAGTAGCGCTCGTCCCAGAACTCCGCGGTCCACATGTCGTCGGTCATGGGCCCATGCTCCCCCTTCAGGTCGACCTGAGGTCAACCTCGGGGTGGTCGGTCGAGGTGCCCCCGGTGGGACTCGAACCCACACTGCGGCGCTTTTAAGGCGCCTTCCTCTGCCGTTGGGATACGGGGGCCGGCTCCGGTCCTCCGGCGGAGCGTCCGGTCGAGCGCCTAGAGGTAGGTCTTGCGAGCGTAGATCGCGTGGGCCCCGGCGGCGCGGTCGAGGAAGAGCAGCCCCTGGCAGTGGTCGATCTCGTGCTGCAGCGCGCGGGCCTCGAAGGCGCTGGTCGACACCTCCACCTCCTCGCCGGTGCCGGGCAGCTGGCCGCGCACCGTGATCCGGCCGGCGCGCTTCACGTCGCCGGTGAGGTCGGGCACGCTCATGCAGCCCTCGCGGGCCTTCTCGTTGCGGCTGGAGGAGACCACCTCGGCGTTGCAGAGCACGAAGGTGCCGTGGTGCTCACGGGTCTTGGGGTGCTCGGAGACGTCGACGCAGAAGACCTGCGCCCCCACGCCCACCTGCGGGGCGGCCAGGCCGACGCAGCCCGGGCTGACCCGCATCGTGGCCACCAGGTCGGCCGCGAGCCGCACGACCTCGGCGGAGGTCGGGTCGACCCGCTCCCCCACGCCCGACAGCACCGGGGCCGGCGCGGTGACGACGTCGAGCACCCGACCCTCCACGCCCAGCTCGGCCTCGGTCCAGGCCGCCACCCGGGGGTCGACAGCGCTCACAGGTCGTCGGCCTCGGCGCGGCGCAGCGTGGCCCCGACGCCCAGCGCCGTCGCCGCGGTGCGCACGGCGGCCTCGAGGGCGTCGACGTCGGCCCCGGCGGGCAGGTCGATCTCGGCCACGAGGAGGTAGAGGTCGCCCGCCAGGCGGGTGGTGAGGTCGGTGATGTTGCCGCCGACCTCGGCGACGCGGCCCACCACCGACGACACGATGCCGGGGCGGTCGCCGCCGTGCACGGTGAGCACCCAGGAGCTGCCCGCGGGCGCGGCGCCGGCGCCCGGCGACACCGCGCGCACGGTCACGGTGAGCGAGCCGTCGTCGGCCAGCGGCGCCAGGGCCGTCTCGATCGCCGCGACCGAGGGCTCGCCCGCGCAGACCAGCATCATCGCGAAGTGACCCCGCAGCAGGGTCATCGTGGAGTCCTCGAGGTTCAGCCCGAGCTCGGCCAGGCGGCCGGTGGTCTCGGCGATGATCCCCGGGCGGTCGTGGCCCAGGACGGTGATCGCGTGCTGGGTCGGGGGCGGCGTGGGGGTGCTCACCGCTCCATTGTCGCAAGGGCCGCGGCGCGGCCGAGCACCTCGTCCAGCATCGGCTCCGTCAGCCGCCCCGTGAACGTGTTCTGCTGGCTGGGGTGGTAGCAGCCCAGCAGCGCCACCTCCTCGCCGTCGGGCCGCACGAGCCGCGCCTGCGCACCGTGGCCGAACCTCGCGGCCGGCCGCGGCACCTGCCACCCGGCCCGCCGTACGCCGCCCAGCGCCGCCGCCCAGCCGAAGGCGCCGAGCGCGACCACGACGCGCACGTGCTCGCCCACCAGGGCCAGCTCGCGGTCGAGCCACGGGGCGCAGGTGTCGCGCTCGGCCGGGGTCGGCCTGTTCTGCGGCGGGGCGCAGCGCACGGCGGCCACCAGGCGCGTGTGCACCAGGCGCTGGCCGTCGCCGGCGTGCTCGCTGGTGGGCCGCTCCGCCAGCCCGACGCGGTGCAGCGAGGCGAAGAGCCAGTCGCCGGAGCGGTCGCCGGTGAAGACCCGCCCCGTGCGGTTGGCGCCGTGGGCGGCCGGGGCGAGGCCGACGACCAGCACCCGCGGCTGCGCGGCGCCCCACCCGGCGACGGGGCGGCCCCAGTAGGGCTGGTCGGCGAAGGCGGCGCGCTTGATGAGCGCCACCTCCTCGCGCCAGTCGACCAGCCGCGGGCAGGCCCGGCAGGTCGTCATCTCGCGGGCGAGCACCTCCAGCGGGGTGCGGGGCTCGGCCGGGTCGTCGGGCCAGCCGGTGCCGGGCGGCACCGGCGAGGCGAAGACCTCGCCGGTCAGCGGGTGGGGCAGCCCGTCCGGCACCGGCTCGACCTCAGAGCGGGGTCTGGGTGGTGGTCTGGGTGGCGACCGGGCCTCCGGTCGGGGACGCCGCGTCGTCGCTGCTCATCTTGTCCTTGGCGGCAGCGGCCACGTCGCCGGCCTTCTCGCGGGCGACCTCGGCAGCAGCGGTGGCCTGGGTGCGGGCGGTGTCGGCGGCCCTGTCCTTGGCCGACTGCACGCGCGGGTCGCGCGCGACCTTGCGGGCGGCGGTGACGATCTCGTCGTAGCGGTCACGGCCGGCGCGGGCGCCCAGCACGTAGCCGACGGCTCCGGCGGCGATCAGGGTGGTCTTGCTCATCGGTCGTTCTCCTCCTGTGGGGGGGTGGATCACTCGAGCCCCCCACTGTGCCGTCGCACTCAGGCGGGCGGCACCACCCCTGCGGGGGCGGCCACCGACCAGGCGATCCCGTCGAGGACGTCGGTCTCGGAGGCCACGACCCCGGCGACCGCGGTGCGTCGCAGCACCCGCGAGAGCACCAGGGCACCGGCCCCGATGACGTCGGCGCGCCCCGGGTGCATCCAGGGCAGGGCCAGCCGCTCGGCCACCGTCATCGCCAGCAGCCGCTCGGTCAGCTCGTGCACCGCCTCGACGGGCAGCTCGGCGTGGTCGACGGCGTCGCGGTCGTAGGCCGGCAGGCCCAGCACCCCCGCGGCGACCGAGGTCGCGGTGCCGGCGACGCAGACCACCGTGCGGGCCGCGACGGCGTCGACCGGGCAGGCGTCGAGGGCGGCGTCGACGTCGGCGACGCAGGCCGCCACCTCCGCCGCGGTCGGCGGGTCGGAGTGCAGGTGGCGCTCGTGCAGGCGCACCGAGCCGACGTCCATCGAGTGCGCCGCCGTCGGTGCCGCCCCGCCGAGGATCAGCTCGGTCGAGCCGCCGCCGACGTCGACGACCAGCACCGGCTCGGCCGGCGCGTCGAGCTCGCGCACGGCGCCGGCGTAGGCCAGGGCGGCCTCCTCGGCGCCGGAGAGCACCTCGGGCAGCACCCCGAGGCGCGCGCGCACGCCCTCGCGGAAGTCCTCGGCGTTGCTCGCGTCGCGGGTGGCCGAGGTGGCGCAGAAGCGGACGTCCTCGGCTCGCACCCCGTGCTCGGCCAGGATCGCGGCGTAGCGCTCGACCTCGGCGAAGGTGCGCTCCAGCGCCTCCGGGGAGAGCCGACCGGTGCGGTCGACGCCCGCGCCGAGGCGCACGACGGTGGCCTCGCGCACCAGCACCTCCGGCATGGTGCCGACCAGCAGCTTGATCGTGTTGGTGCCGCAGTCGACGGCGGCTACGGGCCGACGCACGGACCCTGCTCCCACCACGGGCCCAGCAGCGCGAGCACCTCGTCGCCCAGCGGGTTGACGCCGGGGCCCTGCGCCAGGGCCTGGCCGGCGAGCACGTGCAGGCACTTGACCCGGCTCGGCATGCCCCCGGCGGAGATGCCGGCGATCTCGGGCACCGCGCCGGTCTGCTGCTCCAGCTCGCCGCGGGCCTCGAGGTAGCGCTCGTGGGCGCGGGCGTAGGCCGCGGCCAGCTCGGGGTCCTCGCCGAGGCGGGCCTCCATCTCCTTCATCAGCCCCGAGCCCTCCAGGGTCCCGATGCGTGAGGCGGCGCGGGGGCAGGTGAGGTAGAAGGTCGTCGGGAAGGGCGTGCCGTTGGGCAGCCGCGGCTCGGTGGTGACGACGTCGGGGCTGCCGCACGGGCAGCGGTGGCCCACGGCGTGGATGGCGCGGGGCTCACGGCCCAGCTGCTCGCCGATGGCCGCCTCGTCGGCGGGGTCGATCACTGGTCGCTGTCCTCCTGGCCGCTGGGGGCCTGCTCCGGGGAGCCGTCGATCTCGGTGGCGGGCGGGGTGCCCTCGTCCTTCGGGGGGCGACCGGCCGTCTCGACCGACGCCCACGCCTCGTCCCACCACGCGGTGGGCTCCTCGGGCGCGACGTCGGCGGGGTCGGTGAGCGTGGCCTCGGCCTCCAGCGGCTCGCCGTCCTCGTCGAGCACCACGAAGGAGCGCTCGCCGGGCATGACGTAGCCGAAGCGCTCGCGCGCCACCTGCTCGACGTACGCCGGGTCCTCCCAGCGCCGCTGCTCGCGCTCGAGCACGTCGATGTCGGCCTGGCGCTCCGCGATCTCGGTGCGCAGGTCGTCGAGGTGGGCCCGCTGCTGGAGGTAGGCCCGCGCCGAGGAGGCGTAGGACACCGCGAGCACGGCGAGCACGAGCACGAGGATCATCGCGCGACCGGTCAGCCGCGGGCGCCGCACCGACGGGCCGGGCCCGTCGGTGGCACGGCCGGCCAGGGGGGCGCGGGTCCGCGGGCCCCCCGCGGGACGCCCGGGACCTGACCGGCCCCGGGCTCCCGGCCGGGAGGCGGCCCCCCGCGCGGGGGTGCGTCGCTTGTCGGCCATGCCTCCTAGGGTCCCCTACGCGGTGTACCGCGGGAACGCCGACACACCGGCGTAGCGCGCGGCGTCGCCGAGCTCGTCCTCGATGCGCAGCAGCTGGTTGTACTTCGCGACGCGCTCGGAGCGGGCCGGGGCGCCGGTCTTGATCTGGCCGCAGTTGGTGGCCACCGCGAGGTCGGCGATGGTGGTGTCCTCGGTCTCGCCCGAGCGGTGGCTCATCATGCAGCGGTAGCCGTTGCGGTGGGCCAGCTCGACGGAGTCGAGGGTCTCGGTCAGCGAGCCGATCTGGTTGACCTTCACCAGCAGCGCGTTGGCCTGGCCGCCGGAGATGCCGCGCTGGAGGCGCTCGACGTTGGTGACGAAGAGGTCGTCGCCGACGATCTGGATCCTCGAGCCGAGCTGGTCGGTCATGGCCTTCCAGCCCTCCCAGTCGTCCTCGTCGAGGGGGTCCTCGATGGAGACGATCGGGTAGGCCTCGCACAGCTCGGCGTAGTAGGCCACCATCTCGGCCGCGGTCTTCGAGCCGCCCTCGAAGGCGTAGGTGCCGTCGGTGCAGAACTCGCTGGCCGCGACGTCCATGGCCAAGGCGATGTCGGTGCCCAGGGTCAGGCCGGCCGCGGCGACGGCCTCGGCGATGAGGTCCAGCGCGGCGCGGTTGGAGTCGAGGTCCGGGGCGAAGCCGCCCTCGTCGCCCAGGCCCGTGGCCAGGCCCTTCTTCTTCAGCACCGCCTTGAGCGCGTGGTAGACCTCCGCGCCCTGGCGCAGCGCCTCGCGGAAGGTGGGGGCGCCGATCGGCGCGATCATGAACTCCTGGATGTCGACGTTGGAGTCGGCGTGGGAGCCACCGTTGAGGATGTTCATCATCGGCACCGGCAGCACGTGGGCGTTGGGGCCGCCGACGTAGCGGTAGAGCGGGAGACCCGCGGAGTCGGCCGCCGCGCGGGCCACGGCCAGCGAGACGCCGAGGATCGCGTTGGCGCCGAGCTCGGCCTTGTTGGGCGTGGCGTCGAGGTCGAGCATGACCTGGTCGACCAGGCGCTGGTCGTCGGCGTCGAGGCCCTCCACGGCCGGGCCGATCTTCTCCACGACGCCGCGCACGGCGTTCTCGACGCCCTTGCCGAGGTAGCGGTCGCCGCCGTCGCGCAGCTCGACGGCCTCGAACGCGCCCGTGGAGGCGCCGCTGGGCACCATCGCCCGGGCGAAGGTGCCGTCGTCGAGGAGGACCTCGACCTCGACGGTGGGGTTGCCGCGGGAGTCGAGGATCTCGCGGGCGCCGACTGCTTCGATGGATGCCACTGGCTTGCTCCTGGTGCAGAGGTGTCTCGGGTGGGGGCCCAGCCAGCCTAGGGGACCCGGCACCCCGCGCCGACCCTGCGACCCCGTCGTCTCGGGTGAGCCGCCCCGCCCGCTCGCCGGGCAGGATCGGTGCGCATGGAGCCCCTGCCCCCGCCCGAGACCCGCATCCGCCAGGTGACCGCCCTCTTCGAGGGTCTCGCCGACACCTACGACACCTCCGACGTCGCCTTCAGCGGACCGGTCGGCGCCGAGCTGGTCCGTCGCCTCGCCCCGCAGGCCGGGGAGCGGGCCGTCGACCTGGGGTGCGCCCGCGGCGCCGTCACCTTCCCGCTGGCCGAGGCCGTCGGCGCCGAGGGCCACGTCGACGCCCTCGACCTGGCGCCGAGCATGGTCGAGCTGACCGCCGGCGAGGCCCAGCAGCGCGGCGCCTCCCAGGTCGAGGTCGTGCTCGGCGACGCGGTCGAGCCGCCGCTGGAGGAGTCGTCGTACGACGTGCTCGCCTCCTCGCTGCTCCTCTTCTTCCTGCCCGAGCCCGACGTCGCGCTCACGGCGTGGCGCCGGCTGGTGAGGCCCGGCGGGCGCGCCGGCTTCACGACCTTCGGCACCTGGCCACCGGCGTGGCGGGCGGTGCTCGACGTCTTCGACGACCACGCCCACCGCACCGGCCGGCGCAGCATGACCCAGGCCCCCGAGGTCGACGAGGACCAGGAGGTCACCGACTTCCTCACCGGCGCCGGCTGGAGCGACGTGGAGCACGCCACGCTCACCCACGACCTGGTCTTCGACGACCTCGACCACTGGCGGCGCTGGTCGCTGACCACGTGGCTCACCGACGTGTGGATGCGCAGCCCCGTCGAGGAGCACCCCGAGATCCTCGAGCGCATCGGCGAGGTGCTCGAGGGCACCCGCGGCGACGACGGCCGGCTCCACCTGCAGCTGGTGGTGCGCTACACCCTCGCCCGCCCCTGAGCCGCCCCCCGAGGCCCGTCAGGTACGCCGTCGCACCGCGTCGCGCAGCACCTGCTCGGGGTCGGCGCCGGCGGCGCGGGCCTCCGCGACGAGGCCCAGCAGCCGGTCGCCGAGGTCGTCGGGGTCGAGGTCCTCGACCGGTCGGCCCGCCCGGGCGAGCCGGTCGAGGGCCTTGTCGGCCAGCAGCAGGGCCGGCAGCGTGGCGGGCACGCCGTCGAGCAGCGCGGCGCGCGGCCTCTCCTCGGCCTTGATCCGCTGCCAGGCGTCGTCGACCGACGCCGCGTCGTCGTGGGAGCCCGGGTCGGGGCCGAAGACGTGCGGGTTGCGCCGCACCATCTTCTCGGCCAGGCCGGCGGCCACGTCGTCGAGGTCGAAGTCGCCGTGCTCCTCGGCCACCGCGGCGTGGAAGTAGACCTGCAGCAGCAGGTCGCCGAGCTCCTCGCGCAGGTGGGAGGCCGCCGCGGCGCGACGCCGGGGGTCGCCGGCGTCCTCGGCCGCCGCGAGCGCGTCGACGGCCTCGAGGGTCTCGTGGGCCTCCTCGAGCAGGTAGCGCGACAGCGAGCGGTGGGTCTGCTCGCGCTTCCAGGGGCACTCGGCGCGCAGGCGCCGCATCATCGTGCGGAAGACGAGCAGCGGCTCCTGCCCGCTCCCCTCCCGGCGCAGCTCCCCGGTGCCCGCCACGCTCAGCCGCAGCGCTGCGAGGCGGGCAGGGCGGCGACCTGCTCCGGGGTCAGCTCCCCGTCGAGCGCGGTGGCGGCCTCCCCGACGGCGACCGAGAGCTCGGGCACGGTGCCGGCCTCCTGGCTGGCCACGTCGATCGAGGCGAAGCGGGGGTTGGTCTCCACGCCGTTGTCGTCCTGCCACTGCTGCACCAGCTCGGTGGCCGCGGCCTGGGCCTCCTCGCCGCTCGTGCCCTCCTCCACCTGCGACGTCACCGCGCTGTTGAGCACGGCGGTGAAGAGGTCGGGCCCGGCGAAGACGGGCAGCACGTCGTCGACCAGGTCGGGGTCGGCGCCGGTCAGCCCCTGCCGGGTGGTCTGCTCGACCTGGCGGCGCGCGGCCGCGACGTCCACGTCGTAGTCGGCGCCGATCTGCTCGGCCATCGAGCCCAGCACCAGGCTGTAGAGCACCTGGTCGCGGAAGGCGGCGCCGGCGATCGGGGCCTGGCCCTCGTTGGACTCCAGCAGCTCGCAGGTGTCGGCGGCGTAGGTGTCGACCTCGCTCAGCGTGATGTCCTCGTCGCCGACCGTCGCGGCGACGCCCGGGCGGATCGGGGTATCGGCGACCCCGCAGCCCGCGAGCCCCGAGCCGAGGAGGACGACGGCGGCCAGACCGGCTGCCGGGCGGACGATCTTCACGTGGACTCCCGCGGGTCGATGATGGCGTCGATCACACTGCGGGCCCATTCAAGCAGGGCGATCCCGTCGATGGGCTTGCCACCCACGACCGCCGTCTGCGGCCGCGGCACGAGGATGGTGTCGACACCGGTCTTGACGATCGCCTTGGGATACATCCGCATCAGCCGCACCACCCGCGACTCCGGCAGGCTCACCGGCGCGAAGCGCACGTTCTTCCCCGCGACCGTCACCTCGCCCACGCCGGCCTGGCGGGCCCGGGCCCGGAAGCGCGCGACGAGCAGCAGCGACACGACCACGACCGGCGGCTCGCCGTAGCGGTCGAGCAGCTCCTCGTTGATGGCGTCGACGTCCTCGTCGGTGCGCACCTCGGCCAGGCGCTTGTAGATCTCCAGGCGCAGGCGCTCGCTGGGGATGTAGTCGTGGGGCAGGTGGGCGTCGACGGGCAGCTCGATGCGCACCTCGTCGAGCTCCGGCTCGCCCTCGCCCTTGAACTCGTGGACGGCCTCGCCGACCAGGCGCACGTAGAGGTCGAAGCCGACGTCGGCGATGTGGCCCGACTGCTCCCCGCCCAGCAGGTTGCCCGCACCGCGGATCTCGAGGTCCTTCATCGCGATCGCCATCCCGCCGCCCAGGTCGGAGTGCTGGGCCAGCGTGGCGAGCCGCTCGTGGGCGGTCTCGGTCAGCGGCTTCTCCGCGGGGTAGAGGAAGTAGGCGTAGGCCCGCTCGCGGGAGCGGCCCACGCGTCCGCGCAGCTGGTGCAGCTGGGAGAGGCCGAGGGTGTCGGAGCGCTCGATGATCATGGTGTTGGCGTTGGAGACGTCGAGGCCCGACTCCACCAGCGTCGTGCAGACCAGCACGTCGAAGCGCTTCTCCCAGAAGTCGAGCATCACCTGCTCGAGCTGCTTCTCCCCCATCTGCCCGTGGGCGGTGGCCACGCGCGCCTCGGGCACCAGCTCGCGGATGCGCGCGGCGGCCTTCTCGATCGACTGCACCCGGTTGTGGATGTAGAAGACCTGGCCCTCGCGCAGCAGCTCGCGGCGCACGGCCGCCACCACCTGGCGGTCCTCGTAGGCGCCGACGTAGGTCAGCACGGGGTGGCGCTCCTCGGGCGGGGTGGTGATCGTCGACATCTCCCGGATGCCGGTGATCGCCATCTCCAGGGTGCGCGGGATCGGCGTGGCCGACATCGACAGCACGTCGACCGACGTGCGCAGCCGCTTCATCTGCTCCTTGTGCTCCACACCGAAGCGCTGCTCCTCGTCGACGATGATCAGGCCGAGGTCCTTGAAGCGCACGTCGCGGTTGAGCAGGCGGTGGGTGCCGACGACGATGTCGATCGAGCCGTCGGCCATCCCCTTCATCACCTCGGCCGCCTCCTTGTCGCTCTGGAAGCGGCTCAGCGCCCGCAGCACGACCGGGAAGCCGCTCATCCGCTCGGCGAAGGTCGACAGGTGCTGGGTGACCAGCAGCGTGGTCGGCACCAGCACGGCGACCTGCTTGCCGTCCTGCACGGCCTTGAAGGCCGCCCGCACCGCGATCTCGGTCTTGCCGTAGCCCACGTCGCCGCAGACCAGCCGGTCCATCGGCACGACCTGGCGCATGTCGGCCTTGACCTCGTCGACCGTGGTCAGCTGGTCGACGGTCTCCTGGAAGGGGAAGGCGTCCTCCAGCTCACGCTGCCAGGGGGTGTCGGGGCCGAAGGCGTGGCCCTTGGTGGCCTGGCGCGCGGCGTAGAGCTTGATCAGCTCGGCGGCGATCTCGCGCACGGCCTTGCGGGCGCGGCTCTTGCGCTTGGACCAGTCGGCGCCGCCGAGCCGGTCGAGACTGGGCTGCTCGCCGCCGACGTAGCGGGTGACCTGGTCGAGGGCGTCGGCGGGCACGTAGAGCCGGTCGGCCGGGCCGCCGCGCTTGGAGGCGCCGTACTCGAGCACGAGGTACTCGCGCACCGCGCCCCCGGCCTCGCGCTGCTTCATCTCGATGAAGCGGCCCACGCCGTGCTGCTCGTGCACGACGAAGTCGCCGGCCTTGAGCTCGAGGGGGTCGATCTGCTTCTTGCGCCGCGCCGGCATCTTGCGCATGTCGCGCGTGGAGGACTTCTGCCCCGAGATGTCCTCCCCGGTCAGCAGCACCAGCCGGTTGGTCTCGTCGACGAAGCCCTGGGTGAGGGACCCGCAGGTGACGGTCACGACGTCGTGACCCAGCTCGCCGTCGAGCCGCGCGGGCACGTCGTGCTCGCCGAGGGCCTCGACCATGCGGTTGGCCGGGCCGTGCCCGACGTGCACCACGACGGTGCGGAAGCCCGCGGCACGCCAGCCCTCGAGGTCGGTGATGGCCTTCTCGACGTCGCCGCGGTAGGCGTCGACCGGGTGGGCCGGCAGGGCCCGGGTCGGCACGCCGGCGTCGCTGGCGCTCATGCCGGTGGCGGTCTCGGCGTCGTCGGCGATGCCGAAGGGGCTCATCGTCCACCACGGCTTGTGCTGCTCGAGGCTGGTCAGCCTCACCTCGGCCAGGTCCTGGTACGACGCAGCGCCCAGGTCGACCGGGGCGGTGCCCCCGCCGGCCGCTGCGGCCCAGCTCGCGCCGAGGAACTCCTCGCTGGTCGCGACCAGGTCGTGGGCGCGGCGGCGCGCCCGCTCGGGGTCGAGCACCAGCACGTGGGTGTCGGCCGGCATCAGGTCGACCAGCAGCTCCATCTCGTCGACCAGCACCGGGGCGAGCGATTCCATGCCCTCCACCGCGATGCCGGCGGCGATCTTGTCGGTCAGCTCCAGCAGCTGCGGGTGGCTGCGGCCCAGCTCGGCGGCCCGCTCGCGCACGGCGTCGGTGAGCAGCAGCTCGCGGCACGGCGGGGCCCAGAGCCGCTCGACCTTCTCGAGGGTGCGCTGGTCGGCGACGGAGAAGCTGCGGATCTCCTCGACGTCGTCGCCCCAGAACTCCACGCGCAGCGGGTGCTCCTCGGTCGGCGGGAAGACGTCGACGATGCCGCCGCGCACGGCGAACTCGCCGCGCTTCTCGACCAGGTCGACCCGGCTGTAGGCCGCGTCGGCCAGACGCCGCACCACGTCGTCGAGGCCGGCGGCCTCGCCGCTGACCAGCTCGACGGGCTCGAGGTCGGCCAGGCCCGCGACCTGCGGCTGGAGCACCGAGCGCACCGGGGCCACGACCACCTTGAGCGGGCCGTTGGAGGCGTCGGTGCCGGGGTGGCGCAGGCGGCGCAGCACCGCCAGGCGGCGCCCGACGGTGTCGCTGCGCGGGCTGAGCCGCTCGTGGGGCAGCGTCTCCCAGCTGGGGTAGTAGGCCACCGTCGCGGGGTCGACGAGGTCGCCGAGCGCCCCTACCAGGTCCTCGGCCTCGCGGGCGGTCGCGGTCACGGCCAGCACGGTGCGGCCCTGGGCCACCAGGCCCGCCACCACGAAGGGCCGCAGCGCCTCCGGCCCGGTGAGGTCGAGCGCCCGCACGGCGCCGCCGGCGGCGTCGGCCAGCACCTCGGACAGCGTGGCGTCGGCGAGCACGGCCCGCGCCAGCGCCGTCACCGCGGGGCTGGTCGACGGGGCGGGGGGAAGGACGGTGGTGGTCACGGAGCTCCTCGACTGACGGGCGTCACCCACGACGACGGCCCCCGGTCGAGACGACAGGGGGTGGTGACCGGCCCAGTCTAGGTCGCACCACCGACCACGGGATCGTCTGCGGCCCGGACGGGTGGGGGCGGGCAACCACCGGGAGGCCATGATGAGATCGGCACCACAGCACCGGCCCCGCAGGGGCCGCGACGAGAGGCGTGACATGGAGCTGCAGCTGACGGCCGAGGAGCAGGAGTTCCGCGCGGAGATGCGCGACTTCTTCACCACCAAGGTCTCCCAGGAGATCCGCGACGCGGTGGCCGCGGGCCACGAGCTCACCCGCGAGCAGATCGTGGAGGCCCACCAGACGCTCAACGCGGCCGGCCTCGCGGTGCCGCACTGGCCCGAGGAGTGGGGCGGCCGGGGCTGGAGCCAGATCCAGCGCCACATCTGGAACGAGGAGATGCAGGCCGCCGCGGTGCCGCCGCCGCTGGCCTTCAACGCCTCGATGATCGGTCCGGTCATCGCGCAGTTCGGCAGCCAGGAGATCAAGGAGCGTTTCCTGGCCAAGACCGCCAACCTCGACATCTGGTGGAGCCAGGGCTTCTCCGAGCCCGACGCCGGCTCCGACCTCGCCGGCCTGCGCACCACCGCGGTCCGCGACGGCGACGACTGGGTCGTCAACGGCCAGAAGACCTGGACCACGCTGGGGCAGTACGGCGACTGGATCTTCACCCTCGTGCGCACCGACCCGGAGGTGAAGAAGCAGAAGGGCATCTCGATGCTCCTCATCGACATGACCTCCCCCGGCGTCGAGGTGCGGCCCATCGAGCTCATCGACGGCGGCCACGAGGTCAACGAGGTGTGGTTCAGCGACGTGCGCGTGCCGGGCGAGAACCTCGTCGGTGAGCCCGGGCAGGGCTGGACGATGGCCAAGTTCCTGCTCGGCAACGAGCGCGTCGGCGTGGCCCCCGTGGGCTCCACCAAGCGCCGCCTGGCCCGGGCCAAGGAGCTGGCCGGCGAGCAGGCCCACGACCCGCTGACCGCGGCCCGCATCGCCGAGCTGGAGAACGAGCTGCTGGCCCTCGAGCTCACCGCCCTGCGCGTGGTCGCCCACTCCGCCGGCAGCGAGCCCCACCCGGCGAGCTCCGTGCTCAAGCTCAAGGGCACCGAGCTGCAGCAGGCCGTGAGCGAGCTGCTCGTCGACCTCGCCGGGCCCGGGTCGCTGGCGTCGGGCGCGGGCGACGACAGCGCCCTGCCCGACTGGGCGCGCCACGCGACCCCGTCGTACCTCAACCTGCGCAAGGCCTCCATCTACGGCGGCTCGAACGAGATCCAGCGCCAGATCATTTCCCGCACGATCCTCGGCCTCTGAGCCGGGCAGGAGACTCATCATGGACTTCACCTACGACGACGAGCAGGACGCCCTCCGCGACGCGGTGCGCGGACTGGTCGGCCGGGCCTACTCCGACTTCGAGCAGCGCCGCCAGACCACCAAGGCCGACCCGGGCTTCTCGGAGAAGGTCTGGACCCAGCTGGCCGAGATGGGCGTGCTGGGCCTGCCCTTCAGCGAGGACGACGGCGGGGTCGGCGCCGGGCCGGTCGAGATCTCGATCGTGGCCCAGGAGCTCGGCCGCGTCATCGCCCCCGAGCCCTACCTCACCAGCGTCGTGCTCGCCGGCGGGCTGGTCTCCGCGGTCGGCACCACCGAGCAGCGCGGCGAGGTGCTCGGCGCGCTGAGCGCCGGCGAGAGCGTGCTGGCGCTGGCCCACGACGAGCCCGGCTCGCGCTGGAGCCCCTCGGCCACCGCGGTCACCGCCACCGAGGAGGGCGGCTCCTGGACGCTGAGCGGCGTCAAGGAGCCGGTCGTCCACGGCGCACGCGCCGACCTGCTCGTGGTGAGCGCCGCGCTGCCCGACGGCGGCACCGGCCTCTTCCTCGTCGAGGGCTCGGCCGCCGAGCGCACCGACTACGCCACCTACGACGGCGGCCGCGCGGCCAAGGTGACCTTCTCCGGCACCGCCGCGACGCCGCTGGGCGAGGCAGGTCGCGACGTCACCGCCAGCATCGCCACGGTCCAGGACATCGGCCGGATCATGGCCTGCAACCAGGCCGTCGGCGCGATGGAGGTGGCGCTGCGCACCACCACGGAGTACCTCAAGAGCCGCAAGCAGTTCGGCGTGCCGCTCAACACCTTCCAGGCACTCAACTTCCGCGCCGCCGACATGTACGTCTCCCTGGAGCTGGCCACGAGCCTGACCCAGTGGGCGACCATGGTGCTGGCCACCGGCGACGCCGAGGCCACCCGTGACGCCGCCCACCGCGCCTCGCTCCAGGTGAGCCGGGCCAGCCGCCACGTCGGCCAGGAGGCGATCCAGCTGCACGGGGGCATCGGCATGACCGCGGAGTACTCCGTGGGCAGCTACGTCTCGGTGCTCACCGCCCTCGAGCGGCTCCTCGGCGACGGCCAGCACCACCTCTCCGCGCTGGCCGGCGGCATCGGCGACTACGGCTCGATCGACCCGCTTCCCTGACACCGGTGGGAGGGGTCCTTAGGATCCCTCCCATGACGGGCACCGCCGAGGACACCACCCGCTCGGCACCCCCGGGCCTGCCGCCGACCACGAGCCGGGGCCCCCGCGCGCTGGCGATGGCGGTCTACGCCGTGCTGCTGGTGCTGTGGAGCGAGCTGCTCGGCATCCCCAACGACACCGTCCAGGTGTTCGTGTGGCTGTGGCTCGGCACCATCGCGTGGAACGTGCAGGCCCCGTGGCGCTACCACCTGCTGTTCCTGCGCGACTGGTCGCTCCCGGTCATCGGCCTGGTCGTCTACTTCTACAGCCGCGGCCTCACCGACGAGCTCGGTCTCCCGGTGCACGTGCAGATGCCGATCACCGTCGACGAGTGGCTCGGCGGGGGCGTCACGCCCACCGAGCGCCTGCAGGACGCGTGGTGCGGCGACCCGTGCCTGCGCGAGAGCCCGCCCCGGTGGTACGACGTCGTCCTGACCACCGTCTACGCCTCCCACTTCCTCACCGGCCTGACCATCGCGGCCGTGCTGTGGGTGCGCAACCGCACCCAGTGGGTGCGCTGGATGCGCCGCTTCCTGGCCATCAACTTCGGCGCCCTGGTCGTCTACGTCGTCTACCCGATGGCCCCGCCGTGGATGGCCTCCGAGCAGGGCTACCTCGGCGAGGTCACCCGGATCACCGGCCGCGGGTGGGCCGACCTGGGCCTGGGCCGCTTCGACCTCGTGCTCCAGGGTGTCGGCAACCCGGTCGCCGCCATGCCCTCGCTGCACGCGGGCATCACGTTCCTCGTCGCGCTCTACGGCGTGGGCCACCTGCGCACCCGCTGGCGCTGGCTGCTGCTGCTCTACCCGCTGCTGATGTCGGTGGCCCTGGTCTACTACGCCGAGCACTACGTCGTCGACGTGGTCGCCGGCGGGCTGCTGGCGGGCCTGGTGCTCGCCGGCTCCACCTGGTGGGAGCGCCGCCACGAGCGCCCCACCCCCGCCTGACCCCCACCCGCCTGACCCCCACCACCGACCGACCCACACGAGAGGCACCACCGTGCGAGGACTCCAGGGCAGGACCGCCGTCGTCACCGGCGCCAGTCGCGGCATCGGCCTGGCCGTGGCCCAGCGGCTGGTCGCGGAGGGGGCGCGGGTCTGCGTCACCGCCCGCAAGCCCGAGGCGCTCGAGGAGGCCGTCGCGAGCCTCGGCGGCCCCGACCACGCGATCGGCGTGGCCGGCAACGCCGGTGACGCCGCGCACCGCGACGAGGCGGTGGCCCGCACCCTCGAGGCCTTCGGCAGCGTCGACCTGCTGGTCAACAACACCGGCATCAACCCCGCCTACGGCCCGCTGATGGCGCTCGACCTCGACGCCGCCCGCAAGATCGTGGACGTCAACGTGGTCGCCGCCCTCGGCTGGGTGCAGGTCGCCCACCGCGCGTGGATGGGCGAGCACGGCGGTGCGGTGGTCAACGTCGCCTCGGTCGCGGGCGTCAGCAGCGCCCCGGGCATCGCGATGTACGGCGCGAGCAAGGCGATGCTCATCCACCTGACCAAGGACCTCGCCGTCGAGCTCGGCCCGTCGGTGCGGGTCAACGCGGTCGCCCCCGCGGTCGTGAAGACCCGCTTCGCCGAGGCCCTCTTCGAGGGCCGCGAGGAGGAGGTCGCCGCGACGTACCCGCTGCGCCGCCTCGGTGTGCCTGACGACGTCGCGGGCGCCGTGGCGTTCCTGCTCTCCGAGGAGGCCTCCTGGCTGACCGGGCAGACCGTCGTGCTCGACGGCGGCGTCACCCTCGCCCACCGCTGAGCCCGGTCCGCCCGCCGGGACCGGGACTGTGACGGCGACCACCCGTGGGTCAGGATGAGGTCATGGACCTCTCCCTGAGCGACGAGCAGCAGAGCTTCCGCGACACCGCGCGGGCCTTCCTCGACAAGGAGGCCGTGCCCCACCGCATCCAGTGGGACCGCGACGAGGCGGTCGACCTCGCCATCGTGCCGAAGATGGCCGAGCTCGGCTTCTTCGGCCTGACCATCCCCGAGGAGTACGGCGGGCTGGGCGGCGACTACGTCACCTACGCCCTCGCCATGGAGGAGCTCGGCCGCGCCGACTCCGCCCTGCGGGGCATCGTCTCGGTCAGCAGCGGCCTGGTCGGCAAGTCGATCCTGTTCTTCGGCAGCGAGGAGCAGAAGCAGGAGTGGCTGCCGCAGCTGGCCACCGCCTCGAAGCTGGGCTGCTTCGGGCTCACCGAGCCCGGCACCGGCTCCGACGCCGGCAACCTGACCTCGCGCGCGGTCAAGGACGGCGACGACTACGTCCTCAACGGCCAGAAGCTGTTCATCACCAACGGCACCTGGGCCGACGTCGCCCTCGTCTTCGCCCGCACCAGCGACGACGGCCCCCGCGGGGTCACGGCGTTCCTGGTGCCCACCGACACCCCCGGCTTCGAGGCCCGCGAGATCAAGGGCAAGCTCGGGCTGCGCGGCCAGGCCACGGCCGAGCTGTTCCTCTCCGACGTGCGCGTGCCGGCCTCGGCCGTGCTCGGCGAGGTGGGCAAGGGCTTCAAGATCGCCATGAGCACCCTCGACAAGGGACGGCTGGCGGTCGCCGCCGGCTGCGTCGGCATCGTGCAGGGGTGCCTGGAGACCAGCGTCGACTACGCCCTCAACCGCACCCAGTTCGGCAAGCCCCTCGCGGGCTTCCAGCTGGTGCAGGACATGATCGCCGACATCTCCCTCGACGCCGACGCCGCGCGCCTGCTGGTGTGGCGCTGCGCCGACCTCGTCGACCGAGGCGAGCCCTTCGGCACCGCCGCCTCCAAGGCCAAGCTGTTCGCCTCCGAGGCCGCGGTGCGAGCGGCCAACAACTGCATCCAGGTGCACGGCGGCGCGGGCTACGTCGACGAGTACCCCGGCGCGAAGTACCTGCGCGACGCCCGGGTCATGACGCTCTACGAAGGCACCAGCCAGATCCAGAAGCTGCTCATCGGCCGCGCCGAGACCGGCGTCAACGCCTTCGTCTGACCCCTCCCGCCCCCCTCGTTCTCTCCTCCACCCCTGACAGGAGCACCCCCCGTGCCGCTCGACCCCCAGCTGGCCACCCTGCTGCAGTTCCTCGCCGACTCCGGTGCGCCGTCGATGTCGGAGGGCACCGCCGAGCAAGCACGCCACGGCTTCCGCACCCTCGCCGTCGACCTGCGCGACCCCGCGGTGCTCCCGGACGTCGAGCGGGTCGAGGACGTCGAGGTCCCGGGCGGCGACGGCCCGCGGCCGGCCCGGATCTACCGCCCGGCCGCCGACGGACCGCTCCCCACCGTGGTGCTGCTGCACGGAGGGGGCTTCGTGGTCGGCGACCTCGACACCCACGACCTCTACGCCCGCTGCGTCGCCGACTCGTGCCACGCGGTCGTGGTCTCCGTCGACTACCGCCTCGCCCCCGAGCACCCCTTCCCCGCAGCGGTCGAGGACGCCGTCGCCGCCACCCGGTGGGCCGCCGAGCACCTCGCCGACCTCGGCGGCAACGACGTGCTGGCCGTCACCGGCGACTCCGCCGGGGGCAACCTCTCGGCGGTCGTCACCCAGGTCATGCGCGACGAGGGCCGCCCGCTCGACGCGCAGCTGCTCTTCTACCCCGCCACCGACCTGGCCGGCAGCTACCCCTCCACCACCGAGAACGCCGAGGGCTACTTCCTCGACCAGGCCACCATGCTGTGGTTCGGGGCGCACTACGTCGGCTCGGGCGGGGGTGAGGTGGTCGGGTCGCCCCGCTTCTCCCCCATGCTCGGCGACAAGGCGGGCCTGCCCCCCGCCGTCGTCGTCACCGCCGAGTTCGACCCGCTGCGCGACGACGGCAACGCCTACGCCGAGGCCCTGGCCGCAGCCGGCGTGCCGGTCGAGCACCGGGTGTTCCCCGGCCTCATCCACGGCTTCGTCGACATGGGACGCCACTCCGCCGCGGCCCAGGCCGCCGTGGAGGAGTCGCTGGCGCTCTTCCGGGGGCTGCTGCACCGCTGACCAGGAAGGGCCGAGCAGAGCCGCGCGGTCCGAGCAGAGCCGTGCGGCCCGTGCGGGGAGGAGCGGCCCGGGCGTGAGCACCGGCGGGTAGCGTCGCGCCATGCGCCTGCGCCCGCTCCTCGCCCCCGTCGCCCTCTGCCTCGCCCTCGTCGCCGCCGGGTGCTCGTCCGACGACACCGCCGAGCAGTCCGCCGACAGCCCGGCCGCCACCGCCGCAGAGAGCCCCGCCGAGAGCACCGCCGCGGCGTCGCCCTCGGCGGACGCGTCGGAGCCCTCGGAGCCCGACACCGACACCGACACACAGGAGGTCGCCACCGACCAGGTCGCCTTCGACGTGCCCGCGTCGTGGGTGACGGTCGACGCGGCCGAGGCCTTCTCCGGCGACGACGCCACCGAGGACCCGGTCGTCCAGGACCTCGCCGCGCGCCTCGGCGTCACGCCCGAGCAGGCCGTGCAGACCTTCGCCCAGATGGACCTCATCGTCACCAGCGACGGCGAGCGCGACGCGGGCGTCCTGACCAACCTCAACGTCGTGCACTTCCCCGGCGCCCTCCCCACCGAGTCCGCCGCGCGGGCCGAGCTGAGGCAGATCGGCGCCACCATCACCTCGATCGAGGCCGTCGAGACCGGCGCGGGCGACGCTCTCCGCGTCGCCTACACCCTGGAGGCCGGTGGCGGCCAGGTGCGATCGCAGGCCCTGGCCGTCGACGTCGACGGGCAGCTCGTGACGATCACCGTCACCGCCGGCACCGAGACCACCAGCGACGAGCTCACCGACCTGGTCGTCGACTCCCTCACCGCCGCCTGACCAGTGGCCGGCGTCGGTGAGCGGCGGGAGGCGACACCTCCGGAGCCCCCCGCCCCGTCGTACGCCGCCACTCCTCGAGCGACCCGCCCGGGGACGCGAGGCCCCGCCCCGTGACGCCTCGGCAGCGCTCGCGGCGACCCACCGACCAGGAATGGCGGCAGACGACACCTCCGGAGCCCCCAGACCCGTCGTACGCCGCCACTCCTCGAGCGACCCGCCCGGAGACGCAAGACCCCGCCGCGCGACGCCTCGGCAGCACTCGCGGCGACCCACCGACCGAAAGTGGCGGCAGACGACACCTCCAGAGCCCCGCGACCCGTCGTACGCCGCCACTCCTCGAGCGACCCGCCCGGAGACGCAAGACCCCGCCGCGCGACGCCTCGGCAGCACTCGCGGCGACCCACCGACCGAAAGTGGCGGCAGACGACACCTCGAGAGCCCCGCGACCCGTCGTACGCCGCCACTCCTCGAGCGACCCGCCCGGGGACGCGAGGCCCCGCCCCGTGACAGGTCCACAGCGCCCGCGGCGACCCACCGACCGGAAGTGGCGGGAGACGACACCTCCGGAGGCCCTCGACCAGTCGTACGCCGCCACTTCTCGGGCGGGCCCCGCTAGGGCGACCGACAGACCGACCGCGCCCGGAGCATCCACACGCCGTCCCGGATCCGCGACGACCACGACACCCGGGCGTCGACGTCACCCGCCGCGCCACCGCGGGCGGGACCACCTGCGAGACCACACGCCGCCTCAGGCGCTCCGTCGCCCGAGACCTCGACCGACTGCTCGAGCCCCCGGGGAGACGGACGTCCTCAGCGGTCGTAGGCCAGCAGGGCGAGCTCGAGCATCAGCTTGTCGCGCGGGTTGGCGAGGTGGCGGCCGGTGAGCGCCTCGATCTGCTTGAGGCGGTAGATGACGGTGTTGCGGTGGCAGAAGAGCTCCTCCGCGGCGTGGGTCGGGGAGCCGTCGTGGCGCAGCAGGGCGCGCAGGGTGTCGACGAGGGTCGTGAGCTGGGCCTCGGGCTGGTTCAGCAGGTCGCCCAGGGTCTCGCGCAGCAGCAGCGGCGCGACCTGGGGGCTGCCCGCCAGCAGCACCTCGGGGAGCCGCTCGGAGACCGAGACCACCTGGGCCATGCCGCGCGGGAGGGTCTCGGCGGCGCGGGTGGCGAGCTGGTAGGCGGCGGCGAAGCCGGCGATCCCGTCGGGGCAGCCGGCGACGCCGACCCGACCGGCCGCGTGCGGCGCGAAGACCTGCGCCAGCCCGGGCTCGTCGGGCAGGGGGCCGGCGAGCAGGCCGAAGTGGGCCCCGGCGCGGACGTGCCACACCGCGGTGACCCCGAGCCGCTCGAGGCCGTCCTCGGCCAGCGTGAGGGCGTCGTCGAGCGAGCCGTCCTGGAGCGCGACCACGCAGGCGAGGTCGGCGTCGCCGCGGATGCCCAGCACCGCGAGCGCCTCGCCGGCGAAGTCGGGATCGGCGCCGCGACCCTCGAGCAGCGCGTCGAGCACGGTCTGCTGGCGCTGGAGGTCCTGGCGCTGGAGCCGGCGCGCCTCGCGGCGGTAGGCGTCGATGAGCACGGCGTTCTGGATGTCCAGGTCGGCCCAGACCCCCCGCCCGGCGAGGAGGAGCACGGCGTCGTCGACCCGCAGGTCGGCGGGGCCGGTCGAGGAGCGCTCCACGAGCGCCTGCCACAGCACCCGCGCGCCGAGCGTGTAGGCGTTCAGCACGACCTCGAGGGGCACTCCCTGGCGGGCGCGCCGCCGGCCGGTCTCCCGCCACACGTCGCGCGCGCCCTCGCCCCCCGGCTGCGCGCTGCCGCTGAGGATCTCCAGCCCTCGCCGGATGTGCATCCGGGTGCTCTCGCGCACGTCGAGACGCAGGTCGGGCCCCACGCGGTCGTAGACCTCGGCGTCGCGCTCGAGCAGGGTCAGCGTGATCTGGTCGGCGATGCGGTCGGCGTCGTCCACCAGCAGCCGCCAGGCCCGACGCACGTCGGCCGTCGTGGCGCGGTCGAAGCCGACCGGGTCGGGGGCCTGCCACGCCGACCGGCGGCCAGGAGCCCGCTCGGCGGCCCCGGAGGAGGCGCCGGATCGCCCAGAGGAGGACACGGGACGACGTTCGCACTCCGCGCACAATCTTGGCCAGCCCTTGACCCCGATCACTGCGTTGGATCCAAGCATCTTTGTGCTCCGCGCCTAGTGCACTTCCTGTGCGCTGCGACCAAAGTGGTGGCCGTCACACCGGGGCCCCACCCTCGACCTGGTCGACACCGTCCTCCCGCGGCGCCACCCCGCCGCGCGCGACCGACCCGCGACCGACCTGCGACCGACCTGCGACCGACCTGCGACGACCCCCGCCGACCCCCCGACGAAAGGGCGCGATGTCCGCGACCTCCTCCCCCGCTGCGCCGTCCCCCGGGGCCGCCTCGGCCACCGGCCCCGTGCTCGAGCTGCGCGACGTGACCGTCACCTTCGGCGGCGTCACGGCCCTCTCGGGCGTGGGCCTCGCCGTCCGTCCGCACCAGGTGCTGGGGGTCATCGGCCCCAACGGCGCCGGCAAGACGACCCTCTTCAACGTCGCGTGCGGCTTCGTCACCCCAGACACCGGCACGATCGTGCGGGAGAGCCGCGAGCTGGGCCGCCTGCACGCCCACCAGCTGGCCGGCCTCGGCATGGCCCGCACGCTGCAGGGTCTCGGCCTCTTCGACCGGATGAGCGTGCTCGACAACGTCGTCGTCGGCGCCGACCGCCACGCGAGCGTGGGCTTCCTGGGCTCGCTGCTCGCCCTGCCCCGGGCGGCTCGCGAGGAGCGTGAGCTGCGCGAGCGGGCCCGCGCCGTGCTCGAGGAGCTCGGCATCGCGGCGTACGCCGACCGCTACCCGCCCAGCCTTCCCTACCCCGTGCGCAAGCGGGTCGCCCTCGCCCGGGCGCTGGCCGCCGAGCCGACGCTGCTGCTCCTCGACGAGCCCGCCAGCGGGCTGTCCGCCGACGAGATGGACGAGCTCGGCGACCTGGTGCGCAGCCTGACCGACCGGATGTCGGTGATGCTCGTGGAGCACCACATGGACCTGGTCATGCGCGTCTGCGACGAGATCACGGTGCTCGACTTCGGCCGCGTCATCGCCCACGGCACACCGGCCGAGGTCCGCGACGACCCCGCCGTGCTGGCCGCCTACCTCGGCGAGGTCGTCGGCGACGAGGACGCCCCCGGCGCCCTGCCCGCGACGCCCGAGGGAGGTCGCTGACGTGCTGACCCTCCACGAGCTGTCGACCAGCTACGGCCCCGTCAAGGCGCTGCAGCAGGTCTCCTTCACCGCCCGCGAGGGCGAGATCACCGCCGTCCTCGGGGCCAACGGCGCCGGCAAGACCACACTGCTGCGCACGGTCTCGGGCCTGCAGCGAGCCGACTCCGGCACGATCGAGCTCGAGGGCAGGCGGCTGGGCAAGGTCGCGGCCGACCGGATGCCCGGGCTCGGCATGGCCCACGTGCCCGAGGGCCGCGGCGTGATCACCGAGCTGACCATCGAGGAGAACCTCCGCCTCGGGGGCCTGGGGCGCGGGCGCCGCGTGCAGCCCGCCGACCTCGACCGCGTCTACGACCTCTTCGCCATCCTCGGCGACCGTCGGGCGGCGCTGGCCCACACGCTCTCGGGCGGGGAGCGGCAGATGCTCGTCATCGGCCGCGCGCTCATGGCCGGGCCCCGGATGCTGCTGCTCGACGAGCCCTCCCTCGGCCTGGCCCCGCGCATCGTCGCCCAGATCTTCGACCTGCTGCGCGGGCTCGTGCAGTCCGACGGGCTGAGCGTGCTGCTCGTGGAGCAGAACGCCCGCAGCGCCCTGTCGGTCGCCGACCACGGCGTCGTGCTCAACCTCGGCCGTGTGGTGGCCGACGACGACGCGGCCACGCTGGCGGCCGACGACCAGCTCCGACACGCCTACCTCGGGTTCTGACCCGTGCGACGAGAAGGAGAGACCTCGTGCAGCAGCTGCTGAACACCGCCCTCGGCGGTCTGACCCTCGGCATGGTCTACGCCGCGTTCGCGCTGGCCCTCGTGCTGATCTTCCGCTCCACGCGGATCGTGAACTTCGCCCAGGCGCCGATGGCGATGGTGACCACCTTCATCGCCCTCACCCTGATCGACGCCGGCTACTCCTACTGGATCGGCTTCGCCGCCGCCCTGCTCGCGGGCCTCGTGCTCGGCGCGGTCGTCGAGCGGGTGCTGATCCGCCCGGTCGAGGACAAGCCCGAGATCAACGCCGTCATCCTCACCCTGGGCCTCTTCATCGTGCTCCACGCCCTCGCGGCCGTGGTGTTCGGCAACGCCTACCGCTCCTTCCCCGCGCCGTTCGGGATCCGCGGCTTCGAGGTCGGCGGCAGCACCATCGCGCTGACCGGCTTCGGGGTCTTCACCATCGGCGCGGTCGTGGTGGTGATGGCGCTGCTGGTGGCGCTCTTCCGCTTCACCGACGTGGGCCTGCGCATGCGGGCCGCGGCCTACAACCAGGAGGTCGCCCGCCTGCTGGGCGTCAGGGTGGGGCGCATGCTCACCCTCGGCTGGGCCCTGGCCGCGCTGGTCGGCTCCCTGGCCGGCATCCTCATCGCCGGCGGCAGCCTGGTCCACCCGGGCTACATGGACTCCGTCGTCGTCTACGGCTTCGTGGCCGCCGTGCTCGGCGGCCTGGAGAGCCCCATCGGCGCGGTGGTGGGGGGCCTGACCCTCGGCGTCTCGCTCAGCTTCGTCAGCGGCTACGTCGGCTCCGAGCTCGTCGCCCTGGCCGCCCTGGGCATCCTCATGCTGGTCCTGACCCTGCGACCCGGGGGCCTGTTCTCCCAGGCCGCGGAGAGGCGCGTCTGATGCCCGCGAAGCTGCAGCGCCTCTGGCGCGACTCCGTCCTGGGCCGCCACGTCCTCGTCGCCCTCGTCGGCCTGCTGGTCGTCCTGCTGCTGCTCGAGACGGTCAACGACTTCCGGGCCATCCAGCTCTCCTCGATGGCCTACCTCGGCATCGCCGCGGGCGGGCTGACCATCCTCACCGGCCTCAACGGCCAGATCTCGCTGGGCCACGGGGCGCTCATGGCGATCGGTGCCTACACCGCGGCCCTCATGCTGCCCGACCGCGACGCCTCGACGCCGCTGCCGCTGGTGGTGCTGGTGTCGGTGCTCGTCACGCTCGCGGTCGGTACGGCGGTCGGCGCGGCCGCCGCCCGTCTCCACGGCCCCTACCTCGCCGGCGCCACCCTGGCCCTGGCCGTCGCCGTGCCCGGCATCGCGCTGTACTTCGGCGAGACCCTCGGCGGGGAGCAGGGCCTGCGGGTCTCGATGCCCGACGTGCCGGTCTGGGCGCTGGACGCGGAGTACCTCCTCACCGGCACCGAGATGACCCGCAGCGGCTGGGTCGCCCTCATGGCGTGGACCACCCTCGCGGTCACCTACGTGCTGCTGGCCAACCTCTCCCGCGGCCGGGTCGGACGCCGGTGGCGCGCCGTGCGCGACGGCGAGGTCTCCGCGGAGCTGGCCGGCATCCGGCTGGGCCGCTCACGGGTCTCGGCCTTCATGGTCAGCGCCGCCGCGGCGGGGGCGGCCGGCGCCATGCTGGCCTTCACCGTGCGGCTGGCCGCGCCCAGCGGCTTCACGCTCACCCTCAGCCTCACCCTGCTCACCGCGGTGGTCCTGGGCGGTCTGGGCAGCCTGGGCGGCGCCCTGGTCGGGGCGGCGCTGCTGACCTTCCTGCCGCCCTTCGTCACCAGCGTCGGCAGCGACGCCGGCCTCAGCGACCTGCGGGCCGCCGAGCTGGCGCCACTCGTCTACGGCCTGGTCATGATCGCGGTCATCCTGCTCGCCCCGGCCGGCATCGCCGGCTCCTTCCGCGCCTGGCGCATCCGCCGCCAGGCCCGGGTCGCCGTCGCCCCGGCGCCGGTCGCGGCCAGTGCCACCGGCACGACCGGCACCCCCGACTCCCCCACCCGCAGCACCGTCCCCACCTCCTCGAAGGGAACACCCACATGACAAGACGAGCCAGGCTCATCGGCCCGCTGGCCGGACTGGTCGCCGCCTCCACGCTGCTCGCAGCGTGCGGCGCCGGCGGCGACCGCGAGTCCGACGGGGGCGGAGGTGACAGCGGCGGGTCGACCGACATCGGCGTCACCGACGACACCATCACCATCGGCGCCCACTTCCCGCTGACCGGCGTCGCGGCGCCGGGCTACAGCGAGATCCCGCTGGGCGCCGCGGCGTACTTCGACTACGTCAACGCCGCCGGCGGCATCAACGGCCGCCAGATCGACTACATCGTGCGCGACGACGGCTACAACCCCACCAACACCAGCACCGTCACCAACGAGCTGGTGCTCCAGGACGAGATCTTCGCGATGGTCGGCGGCCTCGGCACCCCGACCCACAGCGCGGTCGTGGACTTCCTCAACGACGAGGGCGTGCCCGACATGTTCGTCTCCTCGGGCTCGCTGCAGTGGGGCGACGACGTCGAGAACCGGCCTTACACCTTCGGCTGGCAGCCCGACTACGAGATCGAGGGCAAGATCATCGGCCAGTACGTCGCCGAGAACATGCCCGACGCCAAGGTGGGCCTCTTCCTCCAGGACGACGACCTGGGCGCCGACGCCGAGGTCGGGGTGCGCCAGTTCCTCGACGAGCAGATCGTCGAGGTGCAGCGCTACACCTCCGGCAACACCGACGTCGGCCCGCAGATCGCCGCGCTCCAGTCGGCCGACGCCGACCTCGTCCTGTCGTTCAACACCCCGTCCTACACCGCGCTGAGCCAGCTCGTGGCGCTGCGGCTGGGCTACGAGCCGCAGTGGTTCTACTCCAACATCGGCTCCGACCCCGAGCTCGTCGGCTCCCTGCTCTCGCGCTTCTCCGAGGGCGCGGTCGAGGGCGACAACTCCTCCCTCGACGGGATCCTGACCTCGGAGTACATCCCCGGCGTCGAGGACACCGACAACCCGTGGACCCAGCTGTGGCAGAAGGTCTGGGACCAGGAGGGCGAGGAGGGCGAGCTGAGCAACTTCCGCATCTACGGCATGTCCAGCGCCTACGCCTTCGTGCAGACCCTGGCCGCGGCCGGCGAGGACCTCACCCGCGACGGCCTCGTCGAGGCCCTCGAGGAGTCCGGCGAGTCGCTGGAGGGCCCGCAGTTGGCGCCCTTCCGCTACTCCGCCGACAGCCACCTCGGCATCTCCGGCGTGCAGCTGGTCGAGCTCAACGGCGGCGCCAGCGACCCGATCACCCCGGTGCTGGGCACCGACATCGGCGACGCCCCGATCGAGGAGGACAGCTCCGGCCAGGCCGACGACGCCCCGCCGGAGTCCGGCATCCCCGAGGCGCCCTGAGCCGGCCGCACCACCTGAGCCGCACAGCACGCTGAGCCGCACGGCACAGGCCGTCCGTCCCTCCGGGGGCGGGCGGCCCGTCTGCGTCGTCCCCGGCCCGGCCTCAGCCGCGCCGCGTCTCCAGCACGCGGAAGCCCTTGGCGCTGGCCAGCCGCTCGGTGGGCCAGCCCTGCTCGCCCAGCCAGCGCTGCAACGAGTCGGCGCCGAGGTTCTTGCCCACCACCATCACCGCGCGACCGCCCGGCGCCAGGCGCGGCAGCCAGGTGAGCAGCAGCTCGTGGAGCGCGGCCTTGCCGATGCGGATGGGCGGGTTCGACCAGATCTCGTCGTACGTCGCGCCCCCGGCCACCGCGTCGGGCGTGAGCGCGGTGAAGCGGTCCGCGACGCCGAGCGCCGCGGCGTTCTCCCCCGCCAGCAGCACCGCGCGCTCGTTGACGTCGACGGCGGTGACCTCGGCCCCGGGCACGGCGACGGCCACGGCCAGCCCGATGACGCCGTAGCCGCAGCCCAGGTCGAGCACCCGCCCGGCCGACGGCGGCTCGGTCTCGCGGAAGAGCACCGCGGTGCCGACGTCGACCCGGCCGCGGGCGAAGACGCCCGACCCGGAGACGAGGTCGAGGTCGTGGCCCCACACGTGCGCCGCGACGGCGGCGCGGGTGAAGGGCACCGAGGGGTCGGCGGTGAAGTAGTGGTCCTCGGAGCGGTCCTCGGAGCGGTCCTCGGAGCGGTCCTCGGGCTGGTCAGTCACAGGTCCTCCTGGCGCGGGTCTGCTCGGCGCGGGCGGCGAGCTGGCCGTCCTCGGCGTAGGCGACCTCCTCGAGCGTGAGGCCGTGGGCGTGGGCCACGGCCACCGCGGGCGAGCGGACGCCGGCGGCCAGCACCTCGGCGGGCCACGTCGTGGGCCGGCGGCCGTCACCGACGGCGAGCAGGCAGCCCACGAGCGAGCGGACCATGGAGTGGCAGAAGGCGTCCGCCCGCACGGTGGCCACGGCGAGACCGTCGGCGTCGCGCGACCACGCGAGCTCGAGCAGCGTGCGGATGGTGGTGGCCCCCTCGCGGCGGCGGCAGAAGGAGGCGAAGTCGTGCTGCCCGACCAGGTCGTCGGCGGCGGTCTGCATGGCCGCCAGGTCCAGCGGGCGCGACCAGGCCAGCACGTGGAGCCTCGCGAGCGGGTCGACGAGGTCGGGCCGGTCGGCCACGCGGTAGGCGTAGCGGCGCCAGGTGGCCCCGAAGCGGGCGTCGAAGCCCGGCGGGGCCTCGCTCACGCGGTGCACCCGCACGTCGGCGGCGAGGATGCCGTTGAGGCGGCGGGCCAGCGCCTCCAGCGGCGGCTCGGTCGCGCGCCCGGCCGAGGCCGCGAGCACCGCGGGGTCGACGTCGAGGTGGAGCACCTGGCCCCGGGCGTGGACGCCGGTGTCGGTGCGCCCGGCGCAGACCACCGGCACGCGCTCGCTGCGCAGCGCCGTGGCCAGCGCCGCCTCGACGTCGCCCTGCACGGTGCGCAGCGTCGGCTGCGCCGCCCACCCGTGGAAGCCGGTGCCGTCGTAGGCGAGATCGATCCGCAGGCGCACGGTGGACGATCCTAGGGCCCGGGCGGGCCGGGCGGCGGGCCGCCCGGTGTGCGCGGCGGTGCGGGTCGCGCGACCGGCGCGGTGGCGGTGGCAGGCGCGTCGGCAGGCACGTCGTCCGGCGCGACGCCCGCGAGCCCGGCGGCGCGCAGCTCGAGGGTGGCCAGGGCGGCCACGGTCGCGGGGTCGCCGCGCCGCCAGCCGGCGGCGGCGTCGGGCACGCGGGCCAGGACGCGCACGGGCTGGCGGGCGAGCGCCCGCACGGCGTAGAGGTCGGGGTCGCCGCCGGCGCGCAGGTAGCGCCGCGCCAGGGTCGCGGTGAGCACGAAACGCACCCGCCCGGGCAGCCACCACGGCAGCGCGACCAGCACCAGCAGCAGGGCGGTGACCACCCCCGACCAGAAGGCCACGCGGTCGACGGCGTCGGCGCCGTCGGCGCCGGCCTGCGCGATGCCCGCGGAGGCCTCGGCGGCCCGGTCGAAGGGGGCGGCGACCTCGTCGCCCACGACCGGGGTGCCGTCGAGGGTGTCCCCGGCGCCGGTGAGGTTGTCGGCCAGGCTGGTGCCCGCGTCGTCGACCTGGCGCACCTGGTCGGCCACCCCGCCGAGGGCGTCGGTGACCTGGGTGCCGGCCCAGACGGCCAGCACCACCCACAGCACCACGAGGAGGTCGAGGAGCAGCTGCCACGTGCGGCGGGCCGGGTCGGCGGCGTAGAGCACCATCGGGCCACCCCACCACGCGCTGCCCCGGATCCGGTTCACCCGCCTAGGCTCGGGGCGTGAGCGACGACCCGGCCACCGTGGTGCCCCTGCAGCACCCCACCGCCCCCACCATCGTGCTGGTCTCCGGGACCCGCGCCGACGAGCTGCGCGAGCACTTCGGGCGCTACGAGCGCGAGTACGACCTGCGCACGGCGACCTCGTGCGCCGAGGCCGAGGAGGTCGCCGCCCGGGTGCGCGCCGAGGGCGGCACGGTCGCCCTCTTCGTCGCCGAGTCGGTGCTGCCCGACTGCCACGTGCTCGAGGCCTTCGGGCGCTGGCGGACCGTGGTGCCGACCGCCCGGCGGATGATCGCCGCCCACTGGGAGCGCTTCATCCCCGACGGCCCCGCGCTGCGCGCGGGCATGGCGGCCGGCAAGTACGACGCCTACCTGCTGATGCCGCGCGGCACCCGCGACGAGGAGTTCCACCACGCCGTCACCGACCTGCTCTCCGACTGGGGCTCCACGGTCGCCGACCCCGAGGTCGTCTCGGTCACGATCGTCGCGCCCGAGCAGGACGGCCTCACGCTGGCCATCCGCGACTACCTCGACCGGATGGGCATGCCCAGCCGGGTCTACCACCCCGACAGCGAGGGCGGCCGGCACGTGCGGGCGCTGGCCCGGCCGGACGCGGCGTACCCGCTGGTCCACGCGCTGGACCGCGAGGTGGTCGAGGCGCGCAGCGTGCGCGACGTCGCGCTCTCGGTCTACGGCGCCCCCGGCGACGTCGCCGTGGACGAGGTCGTCGACCTGGTCGTGGTCGGTGCCGGGCCCGCGGGCCTGGGCGCGGCCGTCTACGCCGCCTCCGAGGGGCTCTCCACCGTCGTGCTCGAGGCCGAGGCGATCGGCGGCCAGGCCGGCACCAGCTCGATGATCCGCAACTACCTGGGCTTCCCCCGCGGCATCTCGGGCATGCGGCTCTCCCAGCGCGCCCGCAACCAGGCCCTGCGCTTCGGCACGCAGTTCTTCACCGGCTGGTCGGTCGAGGCGCTCCTGCCCGGCGTCGACGGGGAGCCGCACGTCGTGCGCACGGAGGCCGGCGAGGTCCGGGCCCGCGCCGTCGTCGTCTCGACCGGCGTGGCCTACCGCAAGCTGCGCGTCGAGCCGCTGGAGGAGCTCGTGGGACGCGGCGTCCACTACGGCGCCGCGCTCACCGCGGCCCGCGAGATGGAGGGCCAGGACGTCTACGTCGTGGGCGGCGGCAACTCCGCCGGCCAGGCCGCGGTGCACCTGTCGCGCTTCGCCCGCTCGGTGACCGTGCTGGTGCGCCGGCCCTCGCTGGCCGAGACCATGTCGCAGTACCTCGTCGGCGAGATCGACCACAACCCGCGCATCGCGGTGCGCACGTGCACGGCGGTCGTCGACGGCGGCGGCGCGGGCCGGCTGGAGCGCCTCGTGCTCGAGGACACCCGCAGCGGCGCCCGCGAGGAGGTCGCCGCCGGCGGGCTGTTCCTGCTGCTGGGCGCCGAGCCGCACTGCGAGTGGCTGCCGGCGGAGGTCGAGCGCGACGCACAGGGCTTCGTGCTCACCGGGCGCGACGTGCCCCGCGAGCGCTGGACCGACGGCCTGCCGCCCGCCGACCTCGCCACGACCCTGCCGGGCGTGTTCGCGGCCGGCGACATCCGCTCGGGCTCGATGAAGCGGGTCGCCGCCGCCAGCGGCGAGGGCGCCTCGGTGGTGCCGCTGGTCCACCGGTGGCTCACCGGGCGCTGACGTGCGGGCGCCGGGGCGTCAGGCCATCTCGTGGCGCCACGGCGGGTCGGCGCCGGGGCGCGAGACGGTGATCGCCGCCGCCCGCGCCGCGTGCTCGAGCACCTCGACCACCACGTCGTCACCGATCGGCCCGAGCCGGCCGCCGAGCAGCCCCCGCTCGGCGAGGGCGTCAAGGAGCGCCGCGCCGAAGGTGTCGCCCGCGCCGATGGTGTCGGCCACCTCGACGCGTCGCGAGGCGACCACGACCTCGCCCTGGGCCGAGGTCCACGACGCGCCGTCGGCGCCGCGGGTCACCACGACCACGGCCGCGCCGAGACCCCGCAGGTGCGCGACGGCCTCGGCGAGGTCGAGCTCGGGCCACAGCGCCTCGAGGTCCTCGTCGCTGGCCCGCACCAGGTCGGCGAGCCGGGCCACCCGCTCCACGCGCGCCACCACGTCGGGCCCGGTGCCGGTGATCGCGGGCCGGGCGTTGACGTCGTAGGTCACCGTGGCCGTGCCGCGCAGCTCCTCCAGCAGGGTCAGCACGTCCTCGGCCCCCGGGGCCAGCACGGCGCCCAGCGAGCAGGTGTGCACGGCCACCGGCGCCGGCTCGCGCTCCACGGGCAGCAGCCGCCAGTCGAGGTCGAACTCGTAGGACGCCGCCCCGTCGGCGCCGATCGTCGCCGCCGCGGTCGCCGTGCGGTCGATAGCCGCCGGGTCGCAAGCCAGCCGCACCCCGGCGGCCTCGAGGTAGTCGCGCACCATGGACCCGTGGTGGTCGTCGGCGAAGGCCGTCGCGAAGCGCACCGGGCGCCCCAGCCGGGCCAGCGCGACCGCGACGTTGGCCGCGCTGCCCCCGGCGTACTCCACCCGCTCCCCGCTCGCGCGGTGCACCACGTCGACCAGCGACTCCCCCACCACCAGCACCTGTGCATCCATAGGGATGCTTCTACCACGCCGGGCCCGACCGCGGCCCGCGCCCGGGCACTAGCGTGCAGCCCATGACCGTCCACCCGCTCGACCCCGCCTCCGGCGAGGCGCCCTTCGAGCAGCTGCGCACCCAGATCGCCCGCCGAGCCGCCTCCGGCGACCTGCCCGCCGGCACCCGGCTGCCGACCGTGCGCGCCCTGGCCGCCGAGCTCGGCGTGGCCGCCGGCACCGTGGCGCGCGCCTACCGCGAGCTCGAGGCCGACGGCGTGGTCGTGACCGAGGGACGCCGCGGCACCTCGGTCACCGCGGGCGCCGCCGCGTCCGGTCCGGCGGCCGGCGCCGCCGCGGCGGCGTACGTCGGGTCCGCGCGGCGCCTCGGTCTCTCCCTGGCCGAGGCGACCCGGCTCGTCGAGCAGGCCTGGCGCGGGTGAGCGGCCGGTGAGCCCGTGAACGACACGAGGCCCGCCACCCCAGCGGGGTGGCGGGCCTCGGTGCGGTGAGGACCAGGCTCAGGCCTTGGTCTCGTCCTTGCTGTCGCCCTCGTCGGAGTCGGCCTCGGCGGCCTGCTCCTCGGCGACGACGCTGCCCTCGGGCGAGGCCTCGTCGGTCATCTCGACGGGCGCCTCGTCGGTGGCGGTCTCGTCGCTGGTGGTCTCCTCGGCGGGAGCCTCCTCGGCGGGCGCGGCCGGGGCTGCGGCAGCCGGAGCGGCGGTGCGGGGAGCCGAGGGGGTGTAGGCCTCGGTCACCAGCTCGATGACGGCCATGGGGGCGTTGTCGCCCTTGCGGGGGCCGAGCTTCGTGATGCGGGTGTAGCCACCGGGACGCTCCGACATGGTCGGGGCGATCTCGGTGAAGAGCACGTGCACGACGCCCTTGTCGCGGATGGTCTTGAGGACCTCGCGGCGGTTGTGCAGGTCGCCCTTCTTGGCCTTCGTGATCAGCTTCTCCGCGTAGGGACGCAGCGTGCGCGCCCGCGACTCGGTGGTGGTGATCCGGCCGTGCTCGAAGAGCGCGGTCGCGAGGTTGGCCAGGATGAGGCGCTGGTGGGCCGGGCTACCGCCGAGGCGGGGACCCTTCTTGGGCTTGGGCATGGCTCTCTCTCATTTCTCCCGGGCCGTACCAGGTACCCGGGTAGTCGACCGGCGTGGTGCAGGTCAGGGCTGGGTGCTGCGGGTGGTGCAGGGGTGCAGCGGGGTGGTGCTGGGACTCAGTACTGCTCGTCCTCGACGAAGGCGTCGTCGTCGTCCTCGCCGTAGGCGGCGAGAGCGGCGTGGGGGTCGAAGCCGGGGGCGCTGTCCTTGAGGGACAGGCCCATCTCGACCAGCTTGGCCTTGACCTCGTCGATCGACTTCGCACCGAAGTTGCGGATGTCGAGCAGGTCCTGCTCCGAGCGGCTGATGAGCTCACCCACGGTGTGGATGCCCTCGCGCTTGAGGCAGTTGTAGGACCGCACGGTCAGCTGCAGGTCCTCGACCGGGAGGGCGAGGTCGGCGGCGAGCTGCTCGTCGACCGGCGAGGGGCCGATGTCGATGCCCTCGGCCTCGACGTTGAGCTCGCGGGCGAGGCCGAAGAGCTCGACGAGGGTCTTGCCGGCCGAGGCGATCGCGTCGCGGGGACGGATCGAGGGCTTGGTCTCGACGTCGATGACGAGCTTGTCGAAGTCGGTGCGCTGCTCGACGCGGGTGGCCTCGACCTTGTAGGTCACCTTCAGCACGGGGCTGTAGATCGAGTCGACCGGCATGCGGCCGATCTCGTTGTCGGCGCCCTTGTTCAGCACGGCCGAGACGTAGCCGCGGCCGCGCTCGACGACGAGCTCCATCTCGATCTTGCCCTTCTCGGACAGGGTCGCGATCTTGAGGTCGGGGTTGTGCACCTCGACACCGGCCGGGGGCGCGATGTCGGCGGCGGTGACGTCACCGGCACCCGACTTGCGCAGGTACATGGTGACCGGCTCGTCGTGCTCGGAGGAGACCACGAGGCCCTTGAGGTTCAGGATCAGCTCGGTGACGTCCTCGCGGACGCCGTCGATGGTCGAGAACTCGTGCAGGACGTTGTCGATCTTGATGCTGGTGACCGAGGCGCCGGGGATGGAGCTGAGCAGCGTGCGGCGCAGCGAGTTGCCGAGCGTGTAGCCGAAGCCGGGCTCGAGGGGCTCGATGACGAAGCGCGAGCGGAACTCGTCGACGGACTCTTCCGAGAGGGTGGGGCGCTGTGCGATGAGCACTGGTGTTTTCCTTTCCGGGCCCACCCGCTATTTGACGGGCCCGAACTGCGAGGATGTGGAAAGGGAGGGTGGAGCAGCAACAGGCGCCGCCCCCGGCCCGGAGGACGGGGGCGACACCCGAGGGTCACTTCTTCGAGTAGTACTCGACGATGAGCTGCTCCTGGACCGGAAGGTCGATCTGCGCCCGGGTCGGCACCTGGTGCACCAGGATCCGCATGCGGTTCGGCAGGGCCTCGAGCCAGGCCGGGACGACGCGCTCGCCGTGGGTCTCACGCGCGACGATGAACGGCGTGGTCTCCAGCGACTTCTCGCGGACGTCGATGATGTCGTGCGCGGTCACCTGGAACGACGGGATGTCGACCTTGTGGCCGTTGACCAGGAAGTGACCGTGGGTCACCAGCTGGCGGGCGTGGCGGCGCGTGCGGGCGAAGCCGGCACGGTAGACCACGTTGTCGAGACGGCACTCGAGCAGCTGCAGGAGGTTGTCACCGGTCTTGCCGGTGCGGCGCGAGGCCTCCTTGTAGTAGTTCAGGAACTGCTTCTCGAGCACGCCGTAGGTGAAGCGGGCCTTCTGCTTCTCGCGCAGCTGCAGGAGGTACTCGCTCTCCTTGATGCGGCCGCGGCCGTGGGCGCCGGGCGGGTAGGGACGACGCTCGAAAGCCTGGTCGCCACCGACGAGGTCGACACCGAGACGGCGCGACTTCCGGGTCATGGGTCCGGTGTAACGGGCCATGGTTCAGTCTCCTTCTAGGTCTCGGGTCAGACGCGGCGGCGCTTGGGAGGGCGGCAGCCGTTGTGCGGGGTGGGCGTGACGTCCTGGATGGTGCCGACCTCGAGGCCGATGGCACCCAGCGAGCGAATCGCGGTCTCACGACCCGACCCCGGACCCTTGACGAAGACGTCGATCTTCTTCATCCCGTGGTCCATGGCCCGACGCCCGGCGGCCTCGGCGGCCATCTGCGCGGCGTAGGGGGTGGACTTGCGCGAGCCCTTGAAGCCGACGGTGCCGGCCGAGGCCCACGAGATCACCGCACCGGTGGGGTCGGTGATCGTGACGATGGTGTTGTTGAACGTGCTCTTGATGTGGGCTTCGCCCTGAGCGACGTTCTTCTTCTCCTTGCGGCGCACCTTCTTGGCGCCGGCCGCTGCGCGGCTCTTGGGAGGCATGCGTTATCTCCTGGGGTAGCTGGTCGTTGAGGTGAGGAAGGGCAGGTGGGACGGCGCGGGCCGTCGCGTCACTTGGCCTTCTTCTTGCCGGCAACCGTGCGCTTGGGACCCTTGCGGGTGCGCGCGTTGGTCTTGGTGCGCTGACCGCGGACCGGAAGGCCCATGCGGTGGCGGCGACCCTGGTAGCTGCCGATCTCGATCTTGCGACGGATGTCGGCCTGGACCTCGCGACGGAGGTCACCCTCGATCTTGAAGTTGGCTTCGATGGCGTCGCGGAGCTTGACCAGCTCCTCGTCACCCAGCTGGTGCACGCGGGTGTTCGGGTCGACCCCGGTCTCGGCGAGCAGCTGCTGGGAGCGGGTACGGCCGATGCCGTAGATGTAGGTGAGAGCGATCTCGATGCGCTTGTCGCGCGGGAGATCCACTCCAACGAGGCGTGCCATGTGTCTGGCGGTCCCTTCGGGTAGTCCACAGAGGTTTCTGGTCGTGTCGCGCCCCGGGGGGATGTCGACGGCGAGCCGTCGTGCCCGGGCCCCGGCCTCTGCTCCGGGGGTGGTTCGCCGCGTCCAGGGCGGCTAAGCGATCACGTTGAGGTGTGTTCAGTTGTGGTGGTGCGGGTGGTGCGGGGTGCAGCCGGGCTGCAGCGGGCCTCTCAGCCCTGGCGCTGCTTGTGTCGCGGGTTCTCGCAGATGACCATGACGCGGCCGTGGCGACGGATCACCTGGCACTTGTCGCAGATCTTCTTGACGCTGGGGTTGACCTTCATCGCGGAGGTCCTTTCGTGGCCCCGGGGGGCTGTCGGCTTGACGCGTGCGCCGGCGAGCGGTCTCGCGGCACCGCTTACTTGTAGCGGTAGACGATGCGACCCCGGGTGAGGTCGTACGGCGAGAGCTCCACCACCACGCGGTCCTCGGGGAGGATCCGGATGTAGTGCTGGCGCATCTTGCCGCTGATGTGGGCGAGGACCTTGTGGCCGTTGCTCAGCTCGACGCGGAACATGGCATTGGGCAGGGCCTCCGTGATGGTGCCCTCGAGCTCGATCACGCCTTCTTTCTTCGGCATGTCCTCCACAATCTGTTGTCCGGTTGTCTACCGTGTGCTGCACCGCGGGGCGGGTGCCCTGCGGGTGGCCCGGGAACCTCCTCCGCCCGGGGGCGGGGGTGGACCTCGTGAAGCCGACCGGCGCTCCTCACCCGGCGGACGGGCAGCCTCGAGGAGCGCAGGACAGACCCACGTTGGGCCGACACGCCAGTTTAGTTCGCGGGCGCCCCAGAACCCTAATCAGCCCGAGCGCCGCGCTGGGCTCAGGCGGCGAGCAGCCGCAGCGCCTCCACGCGCGCGGGCGAGCTGCCGGGCTCGGTGCCCACGTGGGCGCCCGCCACCGGCACGACCATGACCTCGTCGACGCCGTACGTCGAGGCCAGCTCGGCCACCCGGGCGCGGGCCGCCTCGGGGGCGTCGATGACCCAGCGCGCGGCCATCGCGTCGATGACGTCCTGCTGCGCGGGCGGGGCCTGGACCTTCTCGGCCTCCTCCACCAGCACCTGCGCCTGCAGCGGCTGCCCGGTGCGCAGGGCCAGCATCATCTGCAGCTGCGGCAGGGCGCGCAGGCGGGCCTCCTCCGCGGTCGGCGCCACCGAGACGTTGACGGTCAGGAAGGTGCGCGGCTCGGCCAGTGCGGCGGAGGGTCGGAAGGTCGAGCGGTAGAGCTCGAGCGCCTCGGCGGTGCCGCTGCCGGAGAAGTGGTGGGCGAAGACGTAGGGCATGCCCTTCTCCGCGGCCAGGCGGGCGGAGTAGTCGGAGGAGCCCAGCAGCCACATCTCGGGCACCCCGGCGGCCGCCGGGGTCGCCTTGAGGACCTGCTGGCGACCGGCCACCGCGACGGCGACGCCCTCGGGCTCCATCATGGCCAGCACGTTGTCGACGTACTCGGGGAAGCGGGTCACGGCCTCGTCGCTGACGCCGCCGGCCCCGTGGCGCAGGGCGTAGCTGGTGACCGGGTCGGTGCCGGGGGCACGCCCGATGCCGAGGTCGATGCGACCCGGGTAGGCGGCCTCGAGGAGCGAGAACTGCTCGGCCACGACCAGCGGGGCGTGGTTGGGGAGCATGACGCCGCCCGAGCCCACGCGGAGCCGCTCGGTGGCGCCGGCGATCATCGCCATCACCACCGGGGGGTTGGTCGAGGCCACGGCCGGCATGTTGTGGTGCTCGGCCACCCAGTAGCGCCGGTAGCCCAGCGCGTCGGCCTCGCGCGCGAGCTCGAGAGTGGCGGCGAGGGCGTCGCCCGAGGTCTGGTCGCTGCGCACCGGCACGAGGTCGAGCACGGAGAGGGTGGGGCTGGTCTGGTGGCTGCGTGACTGGCTCATCACCGTCCCAACCCCACCCCGCGGAGGGCTATTCCGCGCCGATCGAGGCCTTGCGCCGGGTGCTGCGGTCCTTGAGCAGGCTGAGCACGGTGGTCACCGCGAGGGTGCCGACGATGACGAGCAGCGAGAGCCAGATCGGCACCTCGGGCGCCCACTCGATGTGCTCGCCGCCGTTGACGAAGGGCAGCTCGTTCTCGTGCATGGCGTGCAGGACGAGCTTGACGCCGATGAAGAAGAGCAGGAAGGCCAGGCCGTAGGAGAGGTAGACCAGACGCTGCAGCAGGTCGCCGATGAGGAAGTAGAGCTGGCGCAGGCCCATCAGCGCGAAGACGTTGGCGGTGAAGACCAGGTAGGGCTCGCTGGTGAGGCCGTAGATGGCCGGGATCGAGTCGAGGGCGAAGAGCAGGTCGGTCACGCCGAGGGAGAGCACCACGATGAACATCGGGGTGAGCATCCGCTTGCCGTTCTCGGAGACGGTGAACTTCACGCCGTTCCAGTGCTCGGTCAGCGGCAGCCGCTTGCGCGCGATCGCGACCAGCTTGGGCTCCTCGTAGTGCTCGTCGTCGTCGCCGCCCTCCTTGGCCAGCTTGACGGCGGTGTAGATGAGGAAGGCGCCGAAGAGGTAGAAGACCCAGCTGAAGTTCTCGATCGCCGCGGCGCCGACGCCGATGAAGATGCCGCGCAGCACCAGGGCGAGCACGATGCCGATGAGCAGCGCGGTCTGCTGGTACTGCCGCGGCACCTGCAGCTTGGTCATGATGATGATGAAGATGAACAGGTTGTCGACCGAGAGCGAGTACTCGGTCAGCCAGCCGGCGAAGAACTCCCCGCCGTACTGGCCGCCGGCGAAGTACCAGACCCCCAGGCCGAAGACGACCGCGAGGGCGACGAAGCCGGCCAGGTGCAGCGAGGTCTCGCGGGTGGTGGGCTCGTGGGGCCGGCGTCCGATGACGAAGACGTCGACGAGGAGCAGGCCGGTGGTGAGGAGGACCGTGGTCCACCACAGCCAGGGGGCGACGTCCACGACGGGACCTTTCCGATTGGTGTCAGTGGTGCAGCCGGGTCGGGGACCCGGTGCGGAGCGGGCTCACGGTACCCGCCGGGGTCACCGTCCGCCGAACGGGACCCCGAGGCCGGTGAGGGCCTCCTCGCCGCCGTCGAGGGCGGTCAGGACCCAGGCGCCGTCGGCGGTGAGGGCGAAGGTGTGCTCGAAGTGCGCGGCGCGGCTGCCGTCGGTGGTCACGACGGTCCAGTCGTCGTCGAGCACGTCGGTCTCGGCGCTGCCGAGGGTGATCATGGGCTCCACGGCCAGGGCCAGACCGCGGACGAGCTTGGGGCCCTTGCCGGGCTTGCCGTAGTTGGGGACGTTGGGCGGCAGGTGCATCTCGGTGCCGATCCCGTGCCCGGTGTAGTCCTCGAGGATGCCGTAGTCGCCCTGCGAGCGGACGTAGGTCTCGACCGCGTGCCCGATGTCGGAGACCCGTCCGCCGAGCCGCGCCGCGGCGATGCCGCGCCACATGGACTCCTCGGTGACGCGCATCAGCTCCACGAGCTCCGCGGAGACCTCGCCGACCGCCACGGTGATCGCGGCGTCGCCGTGCCACCCCTCGACGATCGCGCCGCAGTCGATGGAGATGACGTCACCGGAGGCCAGCACCTCGTCGGCGCCGGGGATGCCGTGCACCACCCGGTCGTTGACCGAGGCGCAGATCGAGGCGGGGAACCCGTGGTAGCCCTTGAAGGAGGGCACTCCCCCGCCGCTGCGGATCGCGTCCTCGGCCACGGCGTCGAGCTCGGCGGTGCTGATGCCGGGACGCACCGAGGAGCGCAGCAGCTCCAGGGTCTCCCCCACGAGCAGGCCGGCGCGACGCATCGCGACGACCTGCTCCGGGGTCTTGATCTCCAGGCCGCGGTCGAGCAGGCCCACGGTCAGCTCTGCGGCAGGTCGTCGAGGGCGTCGAAGATCCGCTTGGTCACGTCGGCGACCTCGCCCATGCCGTCGACCTCGACCAGCAGGCCGCGATCGCGGTAGACCCCGATGAGCGGCTCGGTCTGCTCGGCGTAGACCTCCTGGCGGCGTCGGATGACGTCCTCGGTGTCGTCGGCGCGACCCTCGACCTGGGCGCGCTGGACCAGCCGGGCCACCAGCTCGTCCTCGTCGACGGTGAGCACGACCACGGCGTCGAGGGAGTGGCCGGTGAAGGCGATCATCCCGTCGAGCTCCTCGACCTGCGCCAGCGTGCGCGGGTAGCCGTCGAGCAGGAAGCCGGGCGTGGCGTCGTCCTCGTCGATGCGGTTGCGCACCATGAGGTTGGTGACCTCGTCGGGCACGTAGTCGCCGGCGTCCATGTACCGCTTGGCCTCGACGCCGAGGGGGGTGCCCTGGGAGACGTTGGAGCGGAAGATGTCGCCGGTGGAGATGGCGGGGATGCCGAAGTGCTCGGCGACGAACTTGGCCTGGGTGCCCTTGCCGGCCCCGGGCGGGCCCATGAAGATCATTCGCATGTCAGCGGAGGAATCCTTCGTAGTTTCGCTGCTGGAGCTGGCTCTCGATCTGCTTCACCGTGTCCAGCGCGACGCCGACCATGATGAGGATCGAGGTGCCACCGAACGGGAAGTTCTGGTTGGCGTCGATCAGCACGAGGGCGATGAGCGGGATGAGGGCGATCAGTCCGAGGTAGAGCGCGCCCGGCAGCGTGATGCGGGACAGGACGTAGGACAGGTAGTCCTCGGTCGGCTTGCCCGCCCGGATCCCGGGGATGAAGCCGCCGTACTTCTTCATGTTGTCGGCCACCTCGACGGGGTTGAAGGTGATCGAGACGTAGAAGTAGGTGAAGAAGACGATGAGCAGGAAGAACGTCGCCATGTAGAGCGGGTGGGCCCCGGTGACGAAGTACTTGCTGATCCACTCCACCCACGGCGAGGGGTTGGTCTGGTTGAACTGCACCGCCATCGCCGGCAGGTAGAGCAGCGAGGAGGCGAAGATGACCGGGATGATGCCGGCCTGGTTGACCTTCAGCGGGATGTAGGTCGAGCTGCCGCCGAACATCTTGCGTCCGACCATGCGGCGCGCGTACTGCACCGGGATCCGGCGCTGGGCCTGCTCGATGAAGATGACCGCGGCGATGATGACCAGGCCGATCGCGATGACCAGGCCGAAGACCCACCAGCCCTGGCTCTTCTGGACCTCCCAGAGCGCGGCCGGGAAGGTCGCGACGACCTGGGTGAAGATCAGGATCGACATGCCGTTGCCGATGCCGCGCTCGGTGATGAGCTCGCCGAGCCACATGATCACCGCGGTGCCGGCGGTCATGGTGATGACCATGACCAGGAAGGTCTGGGTGCCGTTGCTGTGCAGCAGCGGCAGGTTGCACTGCAGCAGGTTGCCCGAGCGCGCCAGCGCGACGATGCCCGTGGCCTGCAGCAGCGCGAGGCCCAGGGTGAGGTAGCGGGTGTACTGGGTGATCTTCGTCTGGCCCGCCTGGCCCTCCTTCTTCAGCGCCTCGAGCCGCGGGATGACCACGACGAGCAGCTGCAGGATGATGCTGGCGGTGATGTACGGCATGATGCCGAGCGCGAAGATCGTGAGCTGGAGCAGAGCTCCGCCCGAGAACAGGTTGACCAGGCTGTAGAGGCTGGCGTTGTCACCTGTCTGCGCGATGTCGATGCACTGCTGGACGTTGGCGACGTTCACGCCGGGGGCGGGGATCTGCGACCCGGCCCGGAAGATCACGATGATCCCCAGGACGAAGAGCAGCTTGCGACGCAGGTCCGGTGTCCGGAAAGCGTTGGCGAAGGCGCCTAGCACGGGCAGATCCTCTTTCCTCACAACGATGAGCGGCTCCCACGGACGACCATGGAAGCCTCGGGAAGCCTAACAGGGGTGGTGACCCACACCTCGTCGGCCTCACGAGTGACGGCAAAGGCGCGGCCAGCACGCTGGTGAGCGGTGCCGGCCGCGCCTTGACGGGGCTGGGTCAGACCAGGCTGGTGGTGCCGCCTGCGGACTCGATCTTCTCCTTGGCCGAGGCCGAGAACGCGTGGGCGCTCACGTCGACCTTGACCGAGCAGTCGCCCTGGCCGAGGACCTTGACCGGGTGACCGTCGCGGACGGCGCCGCGGGCCACGAGCTCGTCGACGGTGACGGAGCCACCCTCGGGGAAGAGCGCGCTGATCCGGTCCAGGTTCACGACCTGGAACTCGACCTTGAACGGGTTCTTGAAGCCCTTGAGCTTGGGCAGACGCATGTGGATCGGCATCTGGCCACCCTCGAAGGCCACCGGGACCTGGTACCGGGCCTTGGTGCCCTTGGTACCGCGACCCGACGTCTTGCCCTTCGAGGCCTCACCGCGACCCACACGGGTCTTCGCGGTCTTGGCGCCCGGAGCGGGGCGCAGGTGGTGCAGCTTGAGCGTCATGTCAGTCGACCTCCTCGACCGTCACCAGGTGACGGACCGTGTTGACCATGCCGCGGATCTCGGGACGGTCCTCCTTGACGACGACGTCACCGATCCGCTTCAGGCCGAGGGTGCGCAGCGTCTCGCGCTGGTTGGCCTTGAGGCCGACCGTGCCCCTCTTCTGCTGGACCTTGAGCTGTGCCATCAGGAGGACACCTCCTGCGAGACGCCCGCGGGCACCTCGGTGCGCGCCTTGAGCAGCGCCGCCGGGGCGACGTCCTCGACCGGCAGGCCACGACGGGCGGCCACGGCCTCGGGCTGCTCGAGCATGCGCAGCGCCTCGACGGTCGCGTGCACGATGTTGATCTGGTTCGACGACCCGAGCGACTTGCTCAGGATGTCGTGGATGCCGGCGCACTCGAGCACCGCACGCACCGGGCCACCGGCGATGACGCCGGTACCGGGCGAGGCGGGACGCAGCATGACCACGCCGGCCGCCTTCTCACCCTGGACGGGGTGCGGGATCGTGCCCTGGATCCGGGGGACCCGGAAGAAGGCCTTCTTGGCCTCCTCGACACCCTTGGCGATCGCCGCGGGCACCTCCTTGGCCTTGCCGTAGCCGACTCCGACCAGACCTTCGCCGTCACCGACGACCACGAGGGCGGTGAAGCTGAAGCGACGACCACCCTTCACGACCTTCGCGACGCGGTTGATCGCCACGACGCGCTCGATGTAGGCGGTCTTGTCAGCCTGGCCACCGCGACGGTCGTCGCGACCGCGACGGTCACCAGACTGGCGCTCGCCACTGCGCTGTCCGCGCTGGGCTCCGCTCATGAGACTGTTCCTCTTCTCTTCACTTGCGATGTCTGGATCAGAACGTCAGGCCGCCCGAACGGGCGCCGTCCGCGAGGGCCGCGACGCGGCCGTGGTACTTGTTGCCGGCGCGGTCGAAGACGACCCCGTCGACACCGGCAGCCTTGGCGCGCTCGGCGACGAGCTCGCCGACCTTCTTCGCCTTGGCGGTCTTGTCGCCCTCGTAGCCGCGCAGGTCGGTCTCCATGGTGGAGGCCGAGGCCAGCGTCTTGCCGACCAGGTCGTCGACGACCTGGACGGTGATGTGCTTGGAGGAGCGGGTCACGACCAGGCGAGGACGCTCGGCGGTGCCGGCGACCTTCTTGCGGCCACGGACCTGGCGACGCAGGCGCGACTTGACGCGAGCGGCGGTGTGCTTGTTGTTCGAGAGCGAGATGCCCATGTCACTTACCAGCCTTTCCGACCTTGCGGCGGACCTGCTCGCCGGCGTAACGAACACCCTTGCCCTTGTAGGGCTCGGGCTTGCGCAGCTTGCGGATCTTCGCGGCCGTCTCGCCGACGAGCTGCTTGTCGATGCCCTGGACACCCAGGCGGGTCGGGCCGTCGACGGTGAAGGTGATGCCCTCGGGGGCGTCGAAGATGATCGGGTGGGAGTACCCGAGCTGGAACTCCAGCTGGGTCGGGCCCTTCGACAGGACGCGGTAGCCCACGCCGACGATCTCGAGCTTCTTCTCGTAGCCGTCGGTGACACCGACGACCATGTTGTGGATGAGCGTGCGGCTCAGGCCGTGCAGCGACTTGCTGATGCGGTGGTCGTCGGGGCGGGTGACGTCGAGGACGCCCTCCCCCTTCACCACGGCGATCGGCTCGGCGACGGTGTGCGTCAGGGCACCCTTGGGGCCCTTGACGGTCACCAGCTGGCCGTCGATCGCCACGTCGACACCGGACGGAACCGCGACGGGGAGCTTGCCAATACGCGACATGCTTTCAGTTCTCCTATCTCGGTCTCGTCGTCACCAGACGTAGGCGAGGACTTCTCCGCCCACGCCCTTCTGGTTGGCCTGTCGGTCGGTCAGCAGGCCCTGGCTCGTCGAGATGATCGCGACGCCCAGCCCGCCCAGCACCTTCGGGAGACCCGTGTGCTTGGCGTAGACCCGCAGGCCCGGCTTGCTGATCCGGCGCACGCCCGCGATGGAGCGCTCCCGGTTGCGGCCGTACTTGAGCGTGATGGTCAGCGTCTTGCCGACCTCGCCCTCACCCGGCTCGGTGACGTCGTAGGAGGTGATGTAGCCCTCCTGCTTGAGGATGTCGGCGACACCCTGCTTGATCTTGCTGTACGGCATGGAAACCGCGTCGTGGTACGCCTGGTTGGCGTTACGCAGACGAGTGAGCATGTCTGCGATCGGGTCTGTCATCGTCATGGCCTGCTGCGGCCCTTTCTCCACCGTGGTTTCGCACCTGTAGCTCAGGTGCGACCTGCAGCGATCTTTGAATTGGGAAGGATTACCAGGAGGACTTGGTCACGCCGGGCAGCTCGCCCCGGTGCGCCATCTCTCGCAGGCAGATGCGGCACAGGCCGAACTTGCGGTAGACGGCCTTGGGCCGGCCACAGCGCTGGCAGCGGGTGTAGCCGCGGACAGCGAACTTCGGCTTGCGGGCGGCCTTGACCTTCAGAGCGGTCTTCGCCATGTCAGTTCTCCTTGAACGGGAAGCCCAGCTGCTTGAGCAGCGCGCGGCCCTGGTCGTCGGTCGTGGCCGTCGTGACGATGGTGATGTCCATGCCGCGGGAACGGTCGATCCGGTCCTGGTCGATCTCGTGGAACATGACCTGCTCGGTCAGACCGAAGGTGTAGTTGCCCCGGCCGTCGAACTGCTGGGGCGAGAGGCCGCGGAAGTCGCGGATGCGCGGGAGCGCCAGCGACAGCAGCCGGTCGAGGAACTCCCACATGCGGTCGCCGCGCAGCGTGGTGTGCGCACCGATCGGCATGCCCTCGCGCAGCTTGAACTGCGCGATCGACTTGCGGGCCTTGGTCACGAGCGGCTTCTGGCCGGTGATCGCGGTGAGGTCGCGCACGGCGCCCTCGATCAGCTTGGAGTCGCGGGCAGCCTCGCCCACACCCATGTTGACCACGATCTTGACCAGGCCGGGGACCTGCATGACGTTCCCGATCTCGAACTCCGACTGCAGCGCGGGGAGGATCTCCTCGCGGTAGCGGGTCTTGAGGCGGGGGGTGACCTTCGCGGACGCAGCCACGTCGGGGGTCTGGGTCTCGGTCATCAGATCTCCTTGCCGCTCTTGCGCGAGATGCGGACGCTGCGCTCGGCCTGGTACGTCGAGCCGTCGGGGCGACGCTTGGTGACCTCGTCACGGCGGAAGCCGATCCGGGTCACGCCGTCGCCCTCGACCAGCATCACGTTGGACACGTGGATGGGGGCCTCGGCGGTGATGATGCCGCCGGTGCTGCCCGAGCCGCCCTGGTTGACGACCTTGGTGTGTCGCTTGACGCGGTTGACACCCTCGACGATCACCCGCTGCTCCTCACGGAGCACCTGGATGACCTTGCCCTCGGCGCCCTTGTCCTTGCCGGCGATCACCTTGACGGTGTCGCCCTTCTTGATGTTCACGGACGACTTGGCCATCAGAGCACCTCCGGTGCGAGCGAGATGATCTTCATGAAGCGCTTGTCGCGCAGCTCGCGGCCCACGGGGCCGAAGATGCGCGTGCCGCGGGGCTCGCCGTCGTTCTTGAGGATGACGGCGGCGTTCTCGTCGAAGCGGATGTAGGAACCGTCGGGACGGCGACGCTCCTTGACGGTGCGCACGATCACGGCCTTGACGACATCGCCCTTCTTGACGTTGCCACCGGGGATCGCGTCCTTCACGGTGGCGACGATGACGTCACCGATGCCCGCGTAGCGCCGACCCGAGCCGCCGAGAACACGGATGCAGAGGATCTCCTTCGCACCGGTGTTGTCGGCGACCTTGAGTCGCGACTCCTGCTGGATCATTGAGTTTCTCCTGGTTGTCGAGCTGGTTCTCGCCGGCCTCGCGGGCCGTGAGCCTTGCCGAACTGGTGGGGTTGGATCTCGCCCGGCGAGGGCGAGGGGTTACTTCGCCTTCTCGAGGATCTCGATGACGCGCCAGCGCTTGGTCGCCGACAGCGGTCGGGTCTCCATGAGCAGGACGCGGTCACCGATGCCGCACTCGTTGGCCTCGTCGTGCGCCTTGAGCTTGCTCGTGCGGCGCAGGACCTTGCCGTAGAGGGCGTGCTTGACGCGGTCCTCGACGGACACGACCACGGTCTTGTCCATCTTGTCGCTCACGACCAGGCCCTCGCGGACCTTGCGGGCGTTGCGCTCCGTGGTCTCGGCAGTCTGCTCGCTCATGCGGCACCATCCTCGTTGTCAGAACCCGGCGCCGTGCGGATGCCGAGCTCGCGCTCGCGCACCACGGTGTAGATCCGGGCGATGTCCTTCTTGACCGTGCGCAGCCGGCCGTGGCTCTCGAGCTGGCCGGTGGCGGCCTGGAACCGGAGGTTGAACAGCTCCTCCTTGGCCTCGCGCAGCTTCGCCTCGAGGTCGACGTCGTTCATCTCGTCGAGCTCGTGGGCAGCGATACCGTTGGGCATCAGAATTCACCCGCCTCTCGCGAGATGAACCGGCACTTCATCGGGAGCTTGTGCATCGCGCGGCGCATGGCCTCGCGTGCGGTGCCCTCGTCGACGCCGGAGAGTTCGAACATGACGCGGCCGGGCTTGACGTTCGCCACCCACCACTCGGGGGAACCCTTACCGGAACCCATGCGGGTCTCGGCAGGCTTCTTGGTCAGCGGGCGGTCGGGGTAGATGTTGATCCACACCTTGCCGCCTCGCTTGATGTGACGGGTCATCGCGATACGGGCCGACTCGATCTGTCGGTTCGTGACGTAGTGACCCTCGATGGCCTGGATCCCGAACTCGCCGAAGGCGAGACGGGTGCCACCCTTGGCCGCACCGGTCCGCTTGGGGTGGTGCTGCTTGCGGTGCTTGACGCGTCGGGGCATCAGCATGTCGGTCAGGCCTCCGATCCGGACTCAGCGGCGACGGGGGCAGCGGCCTCGGCCGGCGCCTCCGTGGTGGTGGCGGGAGCCTCGGCGCCGCGGTCGGCACGCGTCGGGCGGTCGCCGCGCGAGCCACGGCTCGGGCGCTCCCCACCACGCTGCGGACGACCACCGCGACCGGGGACCCCGGCGCGGGCGGCAGCCTGGGCCTGGCGCTCGGCACGGGTGCCGGCGACCTCGCCCTTGTAGATCCAGACCTTCACGCCGATGCGGCCGAAGGTCGTCTTGGCCTCGTAGAAGCCGTAGTCGATGTCGGCGCGCAGCGTGTGCAGCGGCACGCGACCCTCGCGGTAGAACTCGGTCCGCGACATCTCGGCGCCGTTGAGGCGACCCGAGCACTGGATCCGGATGCCCTTGGCACCCGAGCGCATCGTGGTCTGCATCGCCTTGCGCATGGCGCGACGGAACTGCACGCGACCGGCGAGCTGCTCGGCGACGCCCTGGGCGACCAGCTGCGCGTCGACCTCGGGGTTCTTGACCTCGAGGATGTTCAGCTGCACCTGCTTGCCGGTGAGCTTCTCGAGCTCGCCGCGGATGCGGTCGGCCTCGGCGCCGCGGCGACCGATGACGATGCCGGGGCGCGCGGTGTGGATGTCCACGCGCACACGGTCACGGGTGCGCTCGATCTCCACCTTCGAGATCCCGGCGCGCTCCATGCCCTTCGACAGCAGCTTGCGGATGGCGACGTCCTCGCCGACGTACGACTTGTACAGCTTGTCGGCGTACCAACGGGACTTGTGGTCCGTCGAGATGCCGAGGCGGAAGCCGTTCGGGTTGATCTTCTGGCCCATCAGGCCTTCCTGCCCTTCTTCTCGGCGACCACGGCAGCCGGCTGGACGACCAGCGTGATGTGGCTGGTGCGCTTGTTGATCCGCGTCGCTCGGCCCTGGGCCCGGGGGCGCCAGCGCTTCATGGTGGGACCCTCGTCGACCATCGCGACGGAGACCACCAGGTCGCCACGGTCGAGACCCTCGGTGGTCTCGGCGTTGGCGACGGCGCTCTCCAGCACCTTGTAGACGGTCTCCGAGGCGGCCTGCGGCGCGAACTGCAGCAGGGCCAGGGCCTCGTCGACGTGCATGCCGCGGACCAGGTCCACGACACGACGGGCCTTCAGCGGGGTGATCCGCGTGTGACGCGCGCTCGCGAAGGCGCCCGGCTGGTCGCCGAGCAGCGACTCGCGTCGGGCGCTCGTGCGCCCTCGCTCAGTAACGCTCATAGCTCGTTCTCTCCAGTTCCCAGAGCCGGCCGCATCAGCGGCGGCGGCCCTTCCGGTCTTCCTTCACGTGCCCGCGGTAGGTGCGGGTGGGGGCGAACTCGCCCAGCTTGTGGCCGACCATCGAGTCGGTCACGAACACCGGGACGTGCTTGCGCCCGTCGTGCACGGCGATGGTGTGACCGATCATGTCGGGCACGATCATCGACCGGCGCGACCAGGTCTTGATGACGTTGTGCGAGCCCTTCTCGTTCTCGGCGTCCACCTTCTTCTGAAGGTGGTCGTCGATGAAGGGGCCCTTCTTCAGGCTGCGAGGCATGTCGGTTACTTCCTACCCTTGCCGGACTTGCGACGACGGATGATCTGGGAGTCGGAGGCCTTGCGCTTGCGCGTGCGGCCCTCGGGCTTGCCCCAGGGGGACACCGGGTGACGACCACCCGAGGTCTTGCCCTCGCCACCACCGTGCGGGTGGTCGACCGGGTTCATCACGACGCCTCGCACCGTCGGGCGCTTGCCCTTCCAGCGCATGCGGCCGGCCTTGCCCCAGTTGATGTTCGACTGCTCGGCGTTGCCGACCTCGCCGATCGTGGCGCGGCAGCGCACGTCGACGAAGCGCATCTCGCCCGAGGGCATGCGCAGCGTGGCGCGGCTGCCCTCACGGGCGACCAGCTGGGCGCTGTTGCCGGCGGAGCGGGCGATCTTCGCGCCGCCGCCGGGCCGCAGCTCCACGGCGTGGATGGTCGAACCGACCGGGATGTTGCGCAGCGGCAGGTTGTTGCCGGTCTTGATGTCGGCGTGGGGGCCGCTCTCGACCGGGGTGCCCTGCGTCAGGCCCTTCGGCGCGATGATGTAGCGCTTCTCGCCGTCGGCGTAGTGCAGCAGCGCGATGCGCGCGGTGCGGTTCGGGTCGTACTCGATGTGGGCGACCTTCGCCGGGACGCCGTCCTTGTCGTAGCGACGGAAGTCGATGATCCGGTAGGCGCGCTTGTGACCGCCGCCCTGGTGCCGGGTGGTGATCCGACCCTGGTTGTTGCGACCGCCCTTCTTGGGCAGCGGCACGACCAGGGACTTCTCCGGCGTGGTGCGGGTGATCTCGACGAAGTCGGCGACCGACGAGCCACGACGGCCCGGGGTGGTCGGCTTGTACTTGCGGATAGCCATTGTCTATGTCCTCGTATCCAGCTGCCCGGTCAGGAGACCGGACCCCCGAAGATGTCGATGCGGTGACCCTCGGCGAGGCTGACGATCGCGCGCTTCGTGTCCTTGCGCTTGCCCAGACCGTTGCGGGTCCGACGGGTCTTGCCCGCGCGGTTCAGCGTGTTCACCGAGGTGACCTTGACGCCGAAGATCTTCTCGACCGCGATCTTGATCTCGGTCTTGTTGGCGTCGGGGTGCACGACGAACGTGTACTTGTTCGCGTCGAGCAGGCCGTAGCTCTTCTCCGACACGACCGGCGCGAGCAGGACGTCGCGGTGATCCTTGTGCAGGGTGCTCACTTGGCATCCTCCTTGGCGCTCACGAGCACGTCGTACGCGCCCTTGCTGAAGACCACGTCGTCGGCAGCGAGCACGTCGTAGGTGTTGAGCTGGTCGACGGCCACGATGTGCACGTGCTGCGCGTTGCGCAGCGAGAGCCAGGTGACGGAGTCGTTGCGCTCGAGCACCACGAGGAACTTCGTGCGCTCCGAGAGGCCGGCCAGGTTGGCCAGGGCGCTCTTGGTCGAGGGGACGTCGCCGGTGACGAGCGACTCCACGACGTGGATGCGGTCGTTGCGGGCCCGGTCGGAGAGGGCGGCGCGCAGGGCGGCGGCCTTCATCTTCTTGGGGGTGCGCTGGTCGTAGCTGCGCGGCTGCGGGCCGTGGACCACGCCACCGCCGGCGAACTGCGGCGCGCGGGTCGAGCCCTGGCGGGCGCGGCCGGTGCCCTTCTGCTTGTAGGGCTTGCGACCACCACCGCGGACCTCGGCCCGCGTCTTGGTGGCGTGCGTGCCCTGGCGCGCAGCGGCCTGCTGGGCCACGACGACCTGGTGCATCAGGGGGATGTTGACCGCCACGTCGAAGATCTCGGCGGGCAGGTCGACCTTGACGGTCTTGATAGCCATGTGCTCAGGCCTCCTGCGTCTTCTTGGCAGCCGAGCGGAGCACGATCAGCCCGCCGCGGGGGCCGGGAACGGCACCCTTGAGCAGGATCAGGCCCTTCTCGACGTCGACGGCGTGCACGGTGACGTTCTGGGTCGTGACCGTGTCACTACCCATCCGGCCGGCCATGCGGACGCCCTTGAACACTCGGCCCGGCGTGGCGCAGGCGCCGATCGAGCCGGGCTTGCGGTGGTTGCGGTGGGCACCGTGCGAGGCGGACACACCGGCGAAGCCGTGACGCTTCATGACACCGGCGAAGCCCTTGCCCTTGCTGGTGCCGGTGACGTCGATCTCCTCGCCCGCGGCGAAGGTGTCGACGGCGAGCTCCTGGCCCACGGTGTAGTCGCCGGCCGCAGCGGTGCGGATCTCGACGAGGTGACGGCGGGGGGTGGTGCCCGCGGTCTTGGTGAAGTGACCGGCCTGCGGCTTGTTGACCTTGCGGGCCTCGATCTCGCCGAACCCGATCTGCACGGCGTTGTAGCCGTCCTTCTCGGGGGTGCGGACCTGGGTGACCACGTTGGTGCTCGCGGCGATCACGGTCACGGGGACGATGCGGTTGTTCTCGTCCCACAGCTGGGTCATGCCGAGCTTCGTGCCCAGCAGGCCCTTCTGGTTGCGTTCCATCGTCATGTCAGTGACCTCAGAGCTTGATCTCGATGTCGACGCCGGCAGGCAGGTCGAGGCGCATGAGCGAGTCGACCGTCTTCGGCGTCGGGTCGATGATGTCGATGAGGCGCTTGTGGGTGCGCATCTCGAAGTGCTCGCGGGAGTCCTTGTACTTGTGGGGCGAGCGGATCACGCAGTACACGTTCTTCTCGGTCGGCAGCGGCACCGGGCCGGCGACCTTGGCACCCGTGCGGGTGACCGTGTCCACGATCTTGCGCGCCGAGGTGTCGATCACCTCGTGGTCATAGGCCTTGAGCCTGATGCGGATCTTCTGTCCCGCCATAGGTCTCGTCCGTCCTTCTTCTCAGCTGCCGCGTGCGTGTCCGGGATTCCTCGGGCTTGAGTGGGTCCCGCCCTGTTGCCATCACCTCGTGGCCGACCCCCGCGGTCGGGCGTGTCGTGCGGCCTGCACAAGGATCTGCGCTGGGCACGACACAGGACCGGGATCCTGCTCACGTCTGATCGGTGACGCCCGACGGTTCGTCAGGCTGATCGGGTCTCCTGGTGCGGTGCCGCCACGGGCCGACCACCACCGATCTCCCCATCACTGGGTGCCCCTCGAGGGAGCGGAGACGCGATTCAGTAGTCAAGATGTGGCGCACCCCGGCAACCCGCCGAAGCAACCGGACTATCTTGGCAGATCCCTCCGGTGGGGCCAAATCGTCCTGGCGACCGCCCGTGGAGGTCGGGTCGGGCTCCGGTTCGAGCACCGGGTCGAGCACCGCCGATCGCGCGCACCTGCGAGGATAGCGGCCCACGCAGGTCGTGCCGGACCGGGCACGCACGACGGGAGAGCGATGTCGAACGACCACGGCCATCCGCCGCCCGGCGGCTGGGGCCCGCCGCCGCCCGGGTGGACCCCTCCTCCTGCGGGGCCGACCCCGCCGCCCGGCACGTGGGGCCCGCCTACGGCCCCGCGGCCGGTGCACCGGCCCGGCGCGGTGCCGCTGCGGCCGCTGGGTCTGGGCGACCTCTATGACGCCGCCTTCCGCACGATCCGGCACAACCCGCAGGCCACCGTCGGTGCCGCCGTGCTGGTCGCTGCGGTGGCGATGGTGGTCCCCGTGCTGGTGACCAGCGTGCTGACCTTCACCGTCGACCTCAGCCTGCTCTCGGCCGACTCGCCGTCGACGGAGTCGGTGGTGGGCTTCCTCGGGTCGTTCGGCGCCCTGGGTGTCGGCACGCTCCTGCAGCAGGTGGGGCTCATCCTCGTGGCGGGCATGGTGGCCCACGTCGTGGCCGCGGCCGCCGTCGGTCGCCGCCTGAGCCTCGGCGAGGCTTGGCGGGCCACGGCCGGCCAACGGCTGCGGCTCGTCGGCCTCGCCGCGCTGCTCCTCGTGCTGACGCTGACGGTGCTGGCGCTCTACGCCGCCACCTACGTGCCCGTCGTGCTGCTGTCGACCGCCACCTGGCAGGTCGTGGTCTACGCCGTGCTCAGCGGACTGCTCCTGGTCGCGTTCATGACGTGGTTCTGGATCCGGGTCTACTACCTGCCCGCGCCGGCGCTGATGATGGAGGGCCTCACGATCCGCCAGGCCCTGCGCCGCGGCTACGGGCTGACCCGGGGCGCCTTCTGGCGCACCTTCGGCATCGCGCTGCTCACCGTCGTGCTCACCGGCGTGGCGAGCTCGGTGCTCACCCTGCCCTTCTCCTTCGGCGGACAGCTCGCCCTGCTGGCGGTCGGGCCGGAGTACCAGGTGCTCGGCCTGGTGCTGCTCCAGGCCCTGTCGACGGTCGTCTCCACGGCGTTCGTGGCCCCCTTCACCACCGCCGTCACGGCGCTGCAGTACCTCGACCTGCGCATCCGCCGCGAGGCCTACGACGTCGACCTGATGACCCAGGCGGGGATCACCCGGCCGTGACCCCGCTGCTCGTGGCGGGGCCGACCCCCTCCCCCGACGACGCCCGCACGGCGCTGCGCCAGGAGCTGCTGCGCCCGGAGTACCACGAGCGCGACGTGCTCCAGCAGGTGCTCGACGCGCTCCAGCGGCTCGTCGACGACGCCTTGGTCGCCGCGTCGGGGGCGCCTCCGCTGACCACGCTCGCCGCCGTCGTCGCGGCGCTGCTGCTCGTGCTCGCCCTCGGCTGGCTCCTCTCGCGGGCGCGCGGGTCGGCGCGCCTCGCCGGGCCCGCCGACGCCGTGCTCGCCGGCACCGGTGTCGGCGCCGACGAGCTCACCCGCCGCGCGCACGACGCCGCGGCCGACGGGCGCTGGGACGACGTGGTCGTCGAGGCCTTCCGTGCGCTCACCCTGCGCGAGGTCGAGCGCGGCCTGCTCGCCGACAACCCCGGTGCGACCGCCCGCGAGGTGGCCCTCGCCCTCGGTGCGGGCCACCCCCCGCTGGCCGACGCGGCCGCGGCCGCCGCCCGGACCTTCGACCTGGTGCGCTACGGCGAGCGCCGCGCCGACGAGGCCGCCGCGCGCGGCGTGCTCGACCTCCTCGACACCCTGGTCGGGGCGCGCCGGTGAGGCGGCTGCGACGCCACACCTCCGCCCTGGTCGTCGCGACCGCCCTCGCGCTCGCCGTGGTCGTCGCCGTGCTCCTCGGCGGCGGCGCCCGCACCACCGACCCCCTCGACCCCGACAACCCCGACCCCGACGGGGCGCAGGCCGTGGCCCGGGTGCTCGCCGACCGTGGCGTGCAGGTGGAGGTGGCCCGCGACGCCGCGGCGCTCGACGCGGCCGACGTCGACGCCGGCACCACCGTGGTCGTCACCGGCACCGAGGCACTGGGCCGCAGCACGGCCGAGGGCCTGCTGCGCGCCGCCGCCCCCGGCCGCCTGGTCGTGGTCGACGCCCGCCCGGGCGCGCTCGACGCCCTCGGTCTCGCGGCCGAGCCCGTGGCCGTCGACCCCGGCGACGGGCTCGCCGCCGGGTGCGGCACCCCGGCGCTGGCCGGACTCGTGCTCGCCACCGACACGGCCACGGCGTACGACGCGCCGGGCTGCTTCGGCAGCCGCGGACGCGCGGTGGTGGCCGAGGTCGGGGGCGTGACCCTCCTCGGGGCCGGGCAGGCGCTGAGCAACGACCAGGTGCTGCGTGCCGACAACGCCGCGGTGGCGCTGCGCCTGCTCGGTCAGGGGCAGCGCCTGGTGTGGTACGTGCCGTCGGTGGGTGACCTCGAGGGTGGCGACGCCGTCGGTCTCTCCGGGCTCGTGCCCCGCTGGGTCGCGCCCGGTCTCGTGCTCGCCGTGGTCGTGCTCCTGGCCGTCGTGCTCTGGCGGGGGCGGCGGCTGGGCCGGCTCTCGGTCGAGCCGCTGCCGGTGGCGGTGAGCGCCGTCGAGACCACCCTGAGCCGTGGCCGGCTCTACCACCACGCCTCCGACCGCGGCCACGCCGCGCGGGCGCTGCGCGAGGCCGCCCGACGGCGCGGTGCGGCCCGACTGCGCCTCCCGGTGGGCGCCGGGCTCGACGTCGTCGCGGAGCAGCTCGCCGCCCGCACCGGCCGGTCCGCGGCCGACGTCGCCCGTCTGCTCGACCCCGACTCCCCCGCTCCCGGCACCGACCGGGACCTGATCGCCCTGGCCGGCGCGCTGGCCGAGCTCGACCGAGAGGTACGCACCCCGTGACCGACACCCCCCGACCCCTGACCGGGACCCCCGCCCCGACCGGCGACCCCCGCGAGCGCATCGCCGCGGTCCGCGCCGAGGTGGCCAAGGCCGTCGTCGGCCAGGACGCCGCCGTCTCCGGCCTGCTCGTGGCCCTGCTGTGCGGCGGCCACGTGCTCATGGAGGGGGTGCCTGGCACGGCCAAGACCCTGCTCGTGCGCAGCCTCGCCGGCGCCCTCTCGGTCGGCACCCGGCGCGTGCAGTTCACCCCCGACCTGATGCCGGGTGACATCACCGGCTCGATGGTGATCGAGGGCCAGGGCGGTGAGCTGCGCTTCCGGGAGGGGCCCGTCTTCACCCAGCTGCTGCTGGCCGACGAGATCAACCGGACCCCGCCCAAGACCCAGTCGGCGCTGCTGGAGGCGATGGAGGAGGGCCAGGTCTCGGTGGACGGCACCTCCCACCCGCTGCCTGTGCCCTTCCTGGTCGCGGCCACCCAGAACCCCGTGGAGCACGAGGGCACCTACCCGCTGCCCGAGGCCCAGCTGGACCGGTTCCTGCTCAAGGTGGTGCTGCCGGTGCCCGGGCGCGAGGACGAGCTGGAGGTGCTGCACCGCCACGCCGCGGGCTTCGACCCCCGCGACGTGGCCGCCGCCGGCGTCCGCCCCGTCGCCGGCCCCGACGACGTCGCCGCGGGCCGCGCTGCCGTGGCCGCCGTGCAGGTCTCCCCGGAGGTCGTCGGCTACATCGTCGACATCGCCCGCGCCACCCGGACCTCCCCCTCGCTCAGCCTCGGTGTCAGCCCCCGCGGCACCACGGCGCTGCTGCGGACCTCGCGGGCCTGGGCCTGGCTCAACGGACGCGACTTCGTCACCCCCGACGACGTCAAGGCCCTCGCCCACGCCACCCTGGTGCACCGGCTGGGGCTGCGGCCCGAGGCCGAGCTCGAGGGTGTCGACGTCGGTCAGGTGCTCTCCTCGGCGATCGGCTCCGTGCCGGTCCCGCGCTGAGGAGCGCCGTGGCCGTCTCCGGTCGCCTCCCCCTGCTGCTGGCCCTCGGGCTGGTCGCGGTGGTGCTGCGCCCCGCCGTGGGCACGGTGTGGCTGTGGGTGCTGGTCGTCGGCGTGCTCGCGACGGCCGACCTCCTGCTCGCCCCGCGACCCGGCACCCTGCACCTGGAGCGTCGGCCCGTGCCGACGACCCGGCTGCACGAGGAGGTCGAGAGCGCGCTGCTGGTGCGCAACGACGGGCGCCGACGGGTGCGCGGCGTGCTGCGCGACGCCTGGCAGCCCACCGCCGGGGCCGGGCCCGACCGGCACCGGCTCGACCTGGCCGGGGGCGCGACGGTGCTGCTGCGCACCCCGCTGCGCCCGCGCCGGCGCGGCGACCTGCGCGCCGTCGGCGTCACCGTGCGCTGCTGGGGGCCGCTCGGGCTCGTCGCGCGCCAGGCCACGACGGCCCTGCCCGGGAGCGTGCGGGCGCTCCCGGCGTTCGAGTCGCGCAAGCACCTGCCCTCCCGCCTGGCCCGGCTGCGCGACCTCGACGGGCGCGCCGCCGTGCGGGTGCGGGGCCAGGGCACCGAGTTCGACTCGCTGCGCGAGTACGTGCGCGGCGACGACGTGCGCTCCATCGACTGGCGCTCCACGGCCCGCAACCGCTCGGTGGTCGTGCGCACCTGGCAGCCCGAGCGCGACCGCCGGGTGGTGCTCGTGCTCGACACCTCACGCACCTCGGCCGGCCGCGTCGACGACGTGCCGCGCCTCGACTCCGCCATGGACGCCGCGCTGCTGCTGGGGGCGCTGGCCGCGCGCGCCGGCGACCGGGTCGACCTCCTGGCCGGTGACCGGGTCGTGCGGGCCCGGCTGCGCGCGGCCGGGGCCCGTGACGTCGCGGCGCGGCTCCAGGAGCAGATGGCCGACCTGGAGCCGGTGATCGTGGAGGCCGACTGGCGCGCGCTGGCCGGCGCCGTCACGGGCCTCGGGCGGCAGCGGGCACTGGTCGTGCTGCTGACCCCGCTCGAGCCCGCCGCGGTCGAGGAGGGCCTGCTGCCCGTGCTGCCCGTGCTCGTGCGCCACCACCGGGTGGTGGTGGCCTCCGTGCGCGACCCCGCGCTCGACCGGCTGGCCGCCGCCCGCGGCACCGCCGAGGAGGTGTACGCCGCCGCGGCCGCCGAGCAGGTGCTCGAGCGCCGGACCCGCACCGCCGAGCTGCTGCGCGCCCTCGGGGTCGACGTGGTCGACGCCGACGCCGAGCGGCTGCCCCCCGCACTGGCCGACCACTACCTCGGGCTCAAGGCCCGCGGGCTGCTGTAGGGGCTCAGGCCTGGGTGGCGACCCGGTCCTCGAGCAGCGCGGCGTCGAGGTCGCCGGTGTGGCCCCGCTGCACCGCGCGGCGGCCCAGCACGAGGACGTAGGCGAGGAACACCGCCTCGGCGAGCACGCCGATGCCCACCCGGGCCCAGGTCGGCAGCCCCGAGGGCGTCACGAAGCCCTCGATGGCGCCCGAGACGAGGAGCACCACGACCAGCCCGAGGGCGACCGTGCCCGCCGTGCGGCCCTCGCGCGCGATCGACTGCGCCCGCGACAGCGCGCCGGGCTCGATCCACGACCAGAACAGCCGCAGCCCCACCCCGCCGGCCACGAAGACGGCCGTGAGCTCGAGCAGCCCGTGGGGCAGGATCAGGCCCCAGAACTGCTGCCCCCGGTCGGCGCGGTGCATGATGGAGCCGATGATCGCGAGGTTGCTGATGTTGGTGAAGAGCACGTAGACCACCGGCAGGCCCAGCACCCCGAGGGCGATGCAGAGCGCGGCGACCCAGGCGTTGTTGACCCACACCTGGGTGGCGAAGCTGCCGGCGGCGTACTCGCTGTAGTAGCCCTCGAAGTCCTGCTGCACCAGCTGGTCGACCTCGGCGGGCGAGAGCAGCGACTGCTCCACCACCGGGTTGTCGAGCAGCCACAGCATCATCACCGCGGTCACCACCACGTTGCCGGCCAGGCAGCCCAGCCACCACCAGCGCAGCCGGTAGAGAGCGGCGGGGAAGCGGTCGACGAAGAACGACGCCACGGTGCGCCACGAGCCGACCCGGGTGCCGACTGCGCGGTTGCGGGCGCGCGCCAGCAGCGAGGAGAGGTGGGCCACCAGCGTCGGGTCGGGAGCCGAGGCCCGCACGACCGAGAGGTGGGTGCCGACGCGCTGGTAGAGCTCGACCAGCTCGTCGCTGGCCGCGCCGTCGAGGCGCCGGCGGCCCACGAGCTCCTCGAGCCGCTGCCAGTCGCGCGCGTGCGCCTGCACGTAGGCGTCGAGGTCCACGCACCCAGCCTAGACTGGCCGCGATGTCGACCCCCGATCGCGCGCACCTCACCGCCGACGACCTCGTCACCGGCGACGCGGTCGCCCTCGACCTGCCGGCGGCCGGGCTCGGCGCCCGGATGGTGTCGGGGCTCGTCGACGTGGTGGTCACCGTGGCGCTGCTCGTGGCCGTGGTGCTCCTGCTGCTCACCGCGACCCTGCAGACCGACCAAGCCCTCGCCACCGTGGGCATGATCGGCTCGCTGATCGTGGTCTTCCTGGTCGTGCCGACCGCGGTCGAGACGCTCACCCGCGGCAAGTCGCTGGGCAAGTGGGCGATGGGGCTGCGCACGGTGCGCGACGACGCCGGGCCGATCTCCTTCCAGCACGCCTTCGTGCGGTCCCTGGTCGGCTTCGTGGAGGTCTACGCCTTCACCGGGGCCCCGGCCTTCCTCTCCGCGCTGGTCAGCTCCCGGGGCAAGCGGCTGGGCGACTACGCCGCCGGCACCTACGTCGTGCGCGAGCGGGTGCGTCTGCAGCTGGCGCCGCCGCTGCCGATGCCGCCACCGCTCGCCGCGTGGGCCCGCGGCGCCGACATCGCGCCGCTGCCCCTGGGTCTCGCGGTCGCCGTGCGTCAGCTGCTGGGGCGCCTGGGTCAGGTGGACCCCGCGGCGCGCGCGGGCCTGGCGGCCCGCCTGGCCGAGCAGGTGGCCCCGCACGTCTCACCGCCCCCGCCGCCCGGCACCCCGCCCGAGGCGTTCCTGGTGGCCGTCGTGGCCGCGCGCCGCGAGCGCGACACCGCCCGCCTGGAGCGCGAGGCCCGGATGCGCCAGCGGCTCACCTCACGCGGCTGAGCCCCCGACCGCGTCGGTCGGGGGCTCAGCGCGGGGCGTGTGCTCAGTAGCTGGTGAAGAGCAGGCGGTTGGGCGAGCCGTTGACGCCGGAGACCACGTTGGTGGTGGCGTTGCCGAGGAGGGCGTTGGTCACCGTGGCCGGGGAGGCCGAGGGGTTGGTCTGGAGGTACTGCGCGGCCACGCCCGCGACGTGCGGGGAGGCCATCGAGGTGCCCGAGATGGTGTTGGTGGCCGTCGAGCTGCCGATCCACGCCGAGGTGATCGAGGAGCCCGGCGCGAAGATGTCCACGCAGGAGCCGTAGTTGGAGTACGACGCACGGGCGTCGCTCGACGTCGTGGCGCCGACGGTGATGGCCGACGCGGCGCGGGCGGGCGAGACGTTGCAGGCGTTCTGGTTCTCGTTGCCGGCCGCGACGACGGTGGTGACACCGGCGTTGACCATGCGCTGGATGGCGGCGTCGGTGGCGCTGTCGGCGGGGCCGCCCAGGCTCATGTTCGCCACGGCCGGGCGCACGCCCTGGCCGGCGACCCAGTCCATGCCCGCGATGACGCCGGAGTTGGCGCCCGAGCCCTGGCAGTCCAGCACGCGCACGGGCACGAGGGTGACCTGCTTGGCCACGCCGTAGGTCGAGCCGCCGACGGTGCCGGCGACGTGGGTGCCGTGGCCGTTGCAGTCGCTGGTGCCGCGGCCGTCGTTGATGGCGGTGGCGCCGGCGGCGACGCGGCCGGCGAAGTCGGCGTGCGAGGCGTTGATGCCGGTGTCGATGACGTAGGCCCGCACACCGGAGCCGGTGGCGTTGTAGGTGAAGGTGCCCGAGCGGGGCAGCGAGCGCTGGTCGATGCGGTCCAGGCCCCAGGTGGCGTTGCTCTGGGTGGCGGAGATGGTCACGACCGCGTCCTGCTGCACGAACTGCGTGTCGGGGTCGGCACGCACGGCGTCGAGCTGCTCGGGGGTCAGCCGCGCGGCGTAGCCGCCCAGGTCGTCGTAGACCTCGGTGACCTTGCCACCCTCGCCGGCGACGGCGCCGTCGGCCTCGGCGCGGACCTTGTCGGCCCCCTCCTTCAGCACGACGATGTAGCGCCCGGAGATCGCGTCGGAGCTGCGCAGCAGCGGGGCGGAGCCTGCCTCGGCCGGCGCGGTGGCGACGGTGTCGGAGCCGGCGGGGAGCGCGGTGGCGGCGGGGCTGCCCGCGACGCCGACCGCACCGAGGGCGAGCGCGGCGAGGGCCGCGGTCGACAGGGCTGCGTGCTTGACCATCTTCATGACCTCCAAGGACCGGGTCCCGGTCCCCACGTAGGACACACGTCCCGAGAGCGGACGGTGGACGACACCACGTCGTCGGGCACAACCTCTCCCGCACGCACACCCGGTGACTAGCGGGGAAACCCTCGCAGCGACCCTCGCGGCACCCTCGCCGCCCATCGGGTCAGACCCGGCGGTAGACCAGGTCGGTGATGTCCCGGCCGGCCTCGACGCCCTTGCGCTCGAACTTCGTCACCGGACGCTCGCCCCACCGCTCCACGACGCCGCCCTCCAGGGCGGGCTCGGCGTCGAGGACGGCCTCCATCTGCTCGGCGTAGTCTCCCCAGTCGGTGGCCAGGCGCCACGCGCCGCCGGGGCGCAGGCGGGAGGCGACCAGGGCCGCGAAGTCGGCGTCGACGAGGCGACGCTTGCGGTGCTTCTTCTTGTGCCACGGGTCGGGGAAGAAGGTCCAGACCTCCTCCAGGGCGCCCGGGGCGACGCGGTGCTCGGTGGTCCACACGGCGTCGACCCCGCAGAGGCGCACGTTGGTCGCCCCCGTCTCGGCCAACCGCCACAGGGTGTCGGCCACGCCCGGGCGCCACACCTCCAGCGCCAGCACGTCGTACGCCGGTCGCGCGGCGGCCAGCACGGCGGTGGCCTCCCCCACGCCCGAGCCGATCTCGAGGATCATCGGCGCCTGTCGGCCGAACCAGGCGGCCCAGGAGAAGTCGGGGTCGTCGACGGCCTCGTCGGGCACGACCAGACCCTCGTGGTGGGCCTCCCACGCCTCGGCCTGGCGCGGGGTGAAGCGCTGGCCGCGCCGGGAGTAGCTGAGCACCTCGCGCACCCGACGGCCGTCGTCGGTGAGCTTGAGGTGGGGGCGGGCCGGGGTCACCCGGTCGGTCATGTCTCTCCTCGGCGTTGCTGGTGCGGGTGCGGGTGCTCGTGGTGGTGCTGGAGTGGTGCGGACGCGCAAGAGCCCCCAGCCCGAAGGCTGGGGGCTCTCACAGGTGCTTCAGTCGATCACTTGGTGATCTTGGTGACCCGACCGGCGCCGACGGTGCGGCCGCCCTCGCGGATCGCGAAGCGCAGACCCTCGTCCATGGCGATGGGCTGGATCAGCTCGACGGCCATCTCGGTGTTGTCACCGGGCATGACCATCTCGGTGCCCTCGGGCAGCGTCACGACGCCCGTCACGTCCGTGGTGCGGAAGTAGAACTGCGGGCGGTAGTTGTTGAAGAACGGCGTGTGACGGCCGCCCTCCTCCTTCGACAGGATGTAGACCGAGGCGTCGAAGTTGGTGTGCGGGGTCGTGGTGCCCGGCTTGATGACGACCATGCCGCGCTCGATGTCCTCGCGCTTGGTGCCGCGCAGGAGGAGACCGACGTTCTCGCCGGCCTGGCCCTCGTCGAGCAGCTTGCGGAACATCTCGACACCGGTGACGGTCGACTTCTGGGCCTTCTCGCGGATGCCGATGATCTCGACCTCCTCGTTGACCTTGACGATGCCGCGCTCGATGCGACCGGTGATGACGGTGCCGCGACCGGTGATCGTGAAGACGTCCTCGACGGGCATGAGGAACGGCTTGTCGGTCTCACGCTCGGGGGTCGGGATGGCCTCGTCGACCGCGTCCATGAGCTCCATGATCGAGTCGCCCCACTTGGCGTCGCCCTGCAGCGCCGGGAAGGCGGCCACGCGGACGACCGGGATGTCGTCGCCGGGGAACTCGTACTCCGAGAGGAGCTCGCGCACCTCCATCTCGACGAGCTCGATGAGCTCCTCGTCGTCGACCATGTCGCACTTGTTGAGCGCGACGACCAGGGCGGGCACGCCGACCTGGCGGGCGAGCAGCACGTGCTCACGCGTCTGGGGCATGGGGCCGTCGGTCGCGGCGACCACCAGGATCGCGCCGTCCATCTGAGCCGCGCCGGTGATCATGTTCTTGATGTAGTCGGCGTGACCGGGGCAGTCGACGTGCGCGTAGTGGCGGTTCTCGGTCTGGTACTCGACGTGCGCGATCGAGATCGTGATGCCGCGCTGACGCTCCTCGGGAGCCTTGTCGATGTCCTCGAACGCCGAAGCGGCGTTGAGGTCCGGGTGCTTGTCGTGCAGCACCTTCGTGATGGCAGCGGTCAGCGTCGTCTTGCCGTGGTCGATGTGACCGATGGTGCCGATGTTGACGTGCGGCTTGGTCCGCTCGAACTTCGCCTTAGCCACGGTGGGCTCCTCCTGTGGTGGTTGTTGCTTGACTCGTACTTGCTGGGGGTGGTGCCGAGGATCTGTCGCTGCGCAACCCTAGAGGGTCACTCGCCACGGACCTTCTTGATGATCTCGTCGGCGATGTTCGAAGGAACCTCGGCGTACGAGTCGAACTCCATCGAGTACGACGCCTGGCCGGAGGTCTTGGACCTCAGGTCACCGACGTACCCGAACATCTCGGACAGGGGCACGAGGGCGTTGATGACCATGTCACCGTGCCGCTCCTCCTGCGCCTGGATCTGGCCGCGCCGCGAGTTGATGTCACCGATGACCGTGCCGAGGAAGCCCTCGGGGGTGGTGACCTCGACCGCGAACATCGGCTCGAGCAGGACCGGCTTGGCCATGCGTGCGGCCTCCTTGAAGGCCTGGTTGCCGGCGATCTTGAACGCGAGCTCGGAGGAGTCGACGTCGTGGTAGGCGCCGTCCTCCAGGGTGAACTTCACGTCGACCATCGGGTAGCCGGCGAGCACGCCGAACTCCATGGCCTCCTGGCCGCCCTGGTCCACCGACGGGATGTACTCGCGCGGGACGCGACCGCCGGAGACGCTGTTGACGAACTCGTAGCCGGCACCCGTGCCGGTCTCCGGGTCGATGTTGGGGCCGAGGTTGATGACGACCTTCGCGAACTGACCCGAGCCACCGGTCTGCTTCTTGTGGGTGTAGCTGTGGCCCTTGACCTCCTTGCGGAGGGTCTCGCGGTAGGCGACCTGCGGCTTGCCGACGGTGGCCTCGACGCGGAACTCGCGCTTCATGCGGTCGACCAGGATCTCCAGGTGGAGCTCGCCCATGCCGGCGATGATCGTCTGGCCGGTCTCCTCGTCGGACTTGACCGTGAAGGTCGGGTCCTCGTCGGAGAGCCGCTGGATCGCCATGCCCAGCTTCTCCTGGTCGCTCTTGGTCTTGGGCTCGATCGCGACCTCGATCACCGGGGCCGGGAACGTCATCGACTCGAGGACGACCTGGTTCTGCGGGTCGGACAGGGTGTGACCGGTCTTGGTGTCCTTCAGACCCATGACGGCCACGATCTGGCCGGCGCCGACCGACGCGATCTCCTCACGCTTGTTGGCGTGCATCTGGTAGACCTTGCCGATCCGCTCCTTGCGGCCGTTGACCGAGTTGACCACGGTCGAGCCGGCCTCGAGCTTGCCGGAGTAGACCCGGACGTAGATCAGCTTGCCCAGGTGCGGGTCGGAGGCGATCTTGTAGGCCAGGCCGGAGAACGGCTCGTCGTCGGAGGGCTTCCGGACGATCTCCTGCTCCTCGTCCTTGGGCGAGTGACCCACGATGCCGTCGATGTCGAGCGGCGAGGGCAGGTACTTGACGACCGCGTCGAGCAGGGGCTGGACGCCCTTGTTCTTGAACGCGGTGCCGCACAGGACGGGGTTGAGCTTGTCGGCCAGGGTGGCGCGACGGATGGCGGCCTCGAGCTCCTCGACGGTGAAGTCCTCGCCCTCGAGGTACTTCTCCATGATGGCGTCGTCGGCGTCGGCGAGGGTCTCGAGGAGCTTGGTGCGGTACTCCTCGGCCTGCTCGGCCAGCTCGGCCGGGATCTCCTCGACCTCGTAGTCCTCACCCATCTTGGTCTCGCCGCGCCAGGTGAGGGCACGCATGCCGACCAGGTCGACGACACCGAGGAAGTCGGACTCCGCGCCGATGGGCAGCTGGAGCACGAGGGGGGTGGAGTTGAGGCGCTCGACCATCATGTCGACGCAGCGGAAGAAGTCGGCGCCCGTGCGGTCGAGCTTGTTGACGAAGCACATGCGGGGCACGGAGTACTTGTTGGCCTGGCGCCACACGGTCATGGTCTGGGGCTCCACACCGGCGACACCGTCGAAGACCGCGACGGCGCCGTCGAGGACGCGCAGCGAGCGCTCCACCTCGGCGGTGAAGTCGACGTGGCCCGGGGTGTCGATGATGTTGACCTGGTGGTTCTTCCACCAGCAGGTGGTCGCGGCGGACGTGATCGTGATGCCGCGCTCCTGCTCCTGCTCCATCCAGTCCATCGTGGCGGCGCCGTCGTGGACCTCACCGATCTTGTACGAGATGCCGGTGTAGAACAGGATCCGCTCGGTGGTGGTGGTCTTACCGGCGTCGATGTGAGCCATGATGCCGATGTTGCGGACCTTGTTGAGGTCCGTGGTGATGTCGACAGCCACTGTGAGTGCGTTCCTTAGAAAGTGGGAGTGGTGCGGTGGGGACGGAGCCCCTCACGAGGTGAGGGACTCCGCCGTGGTCACCAGCGGTAGTGCGCGAAGGCCTTGTTGGACTCGGCCATCTTGTGCGTGTCCTCGCGCTTCTTCACCGCGGCACCGAGGCCGTTGGAGGCGTCGAGGATCTCGTTCATGAGGCGCTCCGACATCGTCTTCTCGCGACGGTCGGCGGCGTAGCCGACGAGCCAGCGCAGCGCGAGCGTGGTGCCGCGCGTGCCCTTGACCTCGATCGGGACCTGGTAGGTCGCACCGCCGACGCGGCGGGACTTGACCTCGATGGCCGGCTTCACGTTGTCCATCGCACGCTTCAGCGTGACGACGGGGTCGGTGCCGGTCTTCTCGCGGCAGCCCTCGAGCGCGCCGTAGACGATGCGCTGAGCGACCTGCTTCTTGCCGTCCATGAGGACCTTCGACACGAGCTGGGAGACCAGCTGCGACCCGTAGACGGGGTCGATGTCGATCGGCCGCTTGGGAGCGGGACCCTTGCGCGGCATGTCAGCTCTTCTCCTTCTTGGCCCCGTAGCGGCTGCGCGCCTGCTTGCGGTTCTTCACGCCCTGGGTGTCGAGCGACCCACGGATGATCTTGTAGCGGACACCGGGGAGGTCCTTCACACGACCGCCGCGGACGAGCACGATCGAGTGCTCCTGGAGGTTGTGGCCCACGCCCGGGATGTAGGCCGTGACCTCGACGCCGCTGGACAGGCGCACACGGGCGACCTTGCGCAGGGCGGAGTTCGGCTTCTTCGGCGTGGTGGTGTAGACGCGGGTGCAGACACCGCGTCGCTGGGGCGAACCCTTGAGGGCAGGCGTCTTGTTCTTCGACACCTTGTCCTCGCGGCCCTTGCGGACCAGCTGGTTGATCGTGGGCACCTGGTGGTTCCCCTTCTGTGTCGCTCTCAGTGCGCGGCACCTTGCCGGGCACGATCTTCGTGCGCAGGTCGACTGCGCAGGTCCTGCATGTCCGGGTGGTGCGGAGCCAACCGGCGTTGCTCACCCCCGAGGTCGGGCGTGTCGCCCGAGTGACGGTGGCTTTCGTGCAGGTGGCCGGACGGTCAGGACCCGCCGATCACTTCCGAGCACGCGCAACGGCCTGGTTGTCCCAGACACGATGACCGAGGCTACCCGGCGCCTCCAGCCCGGTCAAAACGCTGCGGAGCCCGCCGCTGAGCCGCACGAGCACCGTCACGGCGAGCGCGACGCCGACCAGGGTGAGACCACCGCCGACCACCAACGTCCACCGCGCGCCGAGGTGCTCCCCCACCCAGCCGATGAAGGGCGAGCCCAGCGGCGTGCCGCCCATGACGATGGTCATGTAGAGCGCCATGACCCTCCCCCGCAGCGCCGGGTCGGACTCCAGCTGCAGGGTGGCGTTGGCGGAGTTGAGCAGGGTGAGGGTGCAGAAGCCGATCAGGGGCACGAAGCAGGCGAAGACCAGGTACGACGGGAGCAGCCCGGCCACGATGTTGGCCACGCCGAAGCCCACCCCCGAGAGCACGAGCAGCCGCAGCCGGATGCGGGTGCGCCGCGCCGCCAGCAGCGCCCCCACCAGCGAGCCGACCGCCATCGCCGAGCCCAGCACGCCGAACTCGCTGGCGCCCAGGCCGTAGACCTCGGTGGCCATGAGCGCGGAGGTGATCTGGAAGTTCATCCCGAAGGTGCCGGCGAAGAAGACCAGCACCAGGATCATCATCATCTTCGGCTGGCTGCGCACGTAGCGCACCCCCTCGCGCAGCATGCCCGGGGTGCGCCCGCGCAGCTCGGTGGTGTGCAGCAGCGCGGTGTCCATGCGCTGCAGCTGCCAGATCACCGCGGCGTAGGACACGGCGTTGACCAGGATCACCCAGCCCGTCGCCCGGGCCCCGCCGCCGAGCGCGCCGATCATCAGCCCGGCCAGCCCGGGCCCGGCGATGCGGGCGGTGTTGAAGGCCGCGGAGTTGAGGCTGACGGCGTTGGTGACGTCGTCGCGACCGACCATCTCCGAGACGAAGGACTGCCGCGCGGGCGCGTCGAAGGCCGACCCGATCCCGAAGAGGAAGGCCAGCACGAAGACGTGCCACGTCTGGGCCGCGCCGGTCACCGCGACCACGCCCAGCACCAGCGAGCAGACGGCCATCGTCACCTGCGTGACCTGGAGCAGCCGGCGCTTGGGGAAGCGGTCGGCGACGACCCCGGCGTACGGGGAGAGCAGCAGGACGGGCAGGAACTGCAGGCCCGTCGTGATGCCCAGGGCCGTGCCCCCACCGCCGAGGCTGAGCACCAGCCAGTCCTGGGCCACCCGCTGCATCCACGTCCCGGTGTTGGAGACCACGCTGCCGGCGAGGTAGAGCCGGTAGTTGTGGTTGGCCAGGGCGCGGAACGTGGGGCTCAAGCGCTGATCAGTCCTTCGGGGTCGGGGCCGGGGCGGGGTGGGGATCAGTCGAGGCGGGCGAGGCGCTCGAGGACGGGGGCGGCGCTGCGCAGGACCGCGCGCTCGTCGGGGCCGAGCGAGGCCAGCGCGGTGGCCAGCCACTCGTCGCGACGACGACGGTCGGCCAGCACGGTCTCGCGACCCAGGTCGGTGAGAGCGACGACCACCTTGCGGCCGTCGTCGACGTCGGCGCGGCGGTCCACGTGACCCCGCTCGGCCAGGGCGTTGACCACCCGGGTCATGCTCGGCGGCTGCACCCGCTCGTGGGCGGCGAGCGCGCCGACCGTGAGGTCGCCCTGGCGGAAGAGCGCACCCAGGACGGCCATGGCGTTCATCGACAGGTCGTTGTCGGGGTGGCGCTCGGCGGCCAGCCGGCGGCGCAGCCGCATCACCGAGAGCCGCAGCTCCGAGGCGAGCCCCGCGTCGGTGCGGGCGACCTTCTCCGTGGTGGGCATGTCATGGGCACAACTCATTACCCTTGCTAAGCATTCCCGCGACGGCAGGCCCGGCCCGGTCGCGCCGGGCCGGGCCTGCCCGGGTCAGGCCAGCAGGTCGGTGATCGGGTCGATCGCGAAGTAGACGACGAACAGCGCGGCCACGACCCACATCAGCGGGGCCACGGCGCGCGCCTTGCCGCGCACGACCTTGATCAGCACGAAGGCGAGGAAGCCGGCGCCGATGCCGACGGTGATCGAGTAGGTGAAGGGCATGAGCACGATGGTGAGGAAGGCCGGCAGCGCGATCTCCAGGTCGTCCCAGTCGATCTCGCGCACCTGCTGCATCATCAGGAAGCCCACCAGCACCAGGGCCGGCACGGCCGCCTCCGACGGGATGACCGCGACCAGCGGCGCGAGGAAGATGGTGAGCAGGAACAGCACCCCGGTGACCACCGAGGCCAGCCCGGTGCGCGCGCCCTCGCCGACCCCGGAGGCCGACTCGATGTAGGAGGTGTTGGACGAGACGCCGGCCGCGCCGCCGCCGGCCGCGGCCAGCGAGTCGACGACCAGGATGCGCCGGGTGCGGGGGGGCATGCCGTCCTCGTCGAGCAGGTCGGCCTCCGCGCCGATGGCGGTCATGGTGCCCATGGTGTCGAAGAAGTCGGCCAGCAGCAGGGTGAAGACCAGCAGCAGCGCGGCGACGACGCCGATGCGGTCGAAGGAGCCGAGCAGGGAGAACTCCCCCAGCGTGCCGAAGTCGGGCGAGGCCACCAGGTCGGAGGGGAGCTCGGGCGTGGTGAGGCTCCAGCCGCCGACGTGGCCGATCTCCTCGACCAGCACGGCCACGGCGGTGGTCACGACGATGGCCACGAGGATCGCCCCGCGCACCTGGCGCACCCACAGCGCCACCACGAGCACCAGGCCGAGGGCGAAGACGAGGACGGGCCAGCCCGAGAGCTGACCGGTGGCGCCGAGCTGCACCGGCACGGTGGTGCCGGCGGCGTCGGGGATGCGCTGCACGAAGCCGGCGTCGACGAAGCCGATGAGCGCGATGAAGAGCCCGATGCCGACCGAGATGGCCACCTTGAGCTGCGCGGGCACGGCGTGGAAGACGGCCTCGCGGAAGCCGGTCAGCACCAGCACCAGGATCACCAGGCCCTCGAGCACGACCAGGCCCATCGCGTCGGCCCACGTCATCTGGGAGGCCACCGAGAAGGCGACGAAGGCGTTGAGCCCCAGTCCGGTGGCCAGCGCCATCGGGTAGTTGGCCACCACCCCCATCAGGATCGTGGCCACTCCCGCGACCAGCGAGGTGCCCGCCGCGATCACCGCGAGGTTGCCCGGCCCGGGGCCGCCCAGCGTCTGGCCGTCGGCGTCGAGGGCGAAGCCCAGGATGAGGGGGTTGAGCACGACGATGTAGGCCATGGTCACGAACGTGACCACGCCGCCGCGCACCTCGCGGGCCACCGTCGAGCCGCGCTGGGAGATCTGGAAGAAGCCGTCGATGCCGGCAGGACGGCCCACGGGGCGCACAGGACTGCTCACGGGGAGCAACCTTCTCAGCCCGGGCACCGTCGCTGTCAACGCGGACCGACCCGTGGTCCTGCCCGTGGTCCTCCCCGTGGTCCTCCCCGTGGTCCGCGTGGTGGGGCGAGGGCCACTACAGTCGCCCGCGTGGAGCTCCGCGACGACCAGCCGACGCAGCACGAGATCGGCAACCGCACCTACGTCGTCGCCGACGTCGAGCCGCTCGACATCGACGGCGTGCGCACCGTCTGGGTCGGGGTCGGGCTGTGGCTGCTCGCCTTCGTCGCCCTCCTCCCGTTCTACGGCCGGCTCGAGGAGTCGGGACGCACCTGGTGGCTGTGGACGTGCCTGTCCGGCTTCGGCCTGGGCCTGCTGGGCGTCGAGTACTGCCGCCGTCGTCGCCGGGCCCGCGCCGACCAGGCCGACCAGGCCGATGACTGAGCCGTCGCCGCCGACGCGCTGGGCCCGGGGCGGGGAGGCCAACGCCGGCTACGCGCTGCGCTTCGCCGAGCTGGTCGAGGCCGGCGACGACGTGGACGGCGAGGCCCGGCTGGCCGACGCCCTGCTCCCCCGCGGCGGGCGCGTGCTCGACGCGGGCTCGGGCATGGGGCGCGTCGGCGCCGCGCTCCTCGGTCGCGGGCACCGGGTGGTGGGCTGCGAGCCCGACGCGGCGCTCGTGGCGCAGTCGCGGCGCACCTACCCCGGGCTGACGGTGCTGCCGGTCGACGTCCTCGAGCTCAACCCCGCGGTGCTCGAGGCCGCCGGCGCCCCGACCGGCTTCGACCTCGTCACCTGCGTGGGCAACGTCATGATCTTCCTGGCCGAGGGCACCGAGCGCGCGGTGCTGCGCCGGCTGCGCGACCTGCTCTCACCGACGGGGCGCCTCCTCGTCGGCTTCCACCTCGAGGGCGGGCCCACGACCAGCCGGGTCTACCCCGCCGCGGAGTTCGTCGCCGACGCCGAGGCCGCCGGCCTGCGCGTCGACCTGCGCCTGGGCGGCTACGACCTGCGCCCCGCCGACCCGGCGTACGCCGTGTGGGTGCTGAGCCGCGACGACGCGCCGGCCGCCGCGGGCGACCACCGCACCGTCACCCACGACCCGGCCTGAGCGGCCCGGCGCGGGAGGCCGGGCTCAGAAGCGCTCGACGTCGCCCGGGGTGAGGGTGTCGAAGACCGGCTCGGGCACGGGCACGGGCTCGTGCTTCTTGGCCAGGCGCACCTCGGAGTGGGCGCCGCAGCCGTGGTCGAAGGAGACCACGCGACCATCGTCGTTGGCGTCGCCGTTGGCGCAGACGCCGAAGGTGTCCGACAGCGGGCCGGCCAGGCGCACGAGGAAGCCGCAGGAGTGGCAGTGGTCGGGGGCGGCCTGGGCCAGCGCCGAGCCGGGGCCGGCGTCACCGTCGTACCACCGCTGGGCCGCGAGGTCGCGGCCCTCGACCGACAGGGTGCGGACGCGGCCCAGGCCGAGGTCCTGGGCCACCTGGCGCACCTGGGCGCGGTCGTCGGCGTCGAGCGGGTCGTCGCCGTAGGACCAGGTCGGCACGAGGCGCGGGTCGTCGTCGTCGACCGGCAGCAGGTCGCCGGGCGAGAGGTCGCCGGGCTGCAGGCGCTCGCGGTAGGGCACCCAGGCCGGTGCGACGATGGCGGACTCACCGGGGATGAGGACGACCTCGTCGACGGTGACGGCCTTCTGCCGCGAGGCGCGCGCGACGGTGACCGACCAGCGCCAGCCGGAGTAGCCCTTGCGCAGGCAGGCGAACTGGTGGGTGACGACGCGCTCGCCCTCCACGAGGTGCCCGAGGTGGTCGCCGACGTCGACGGCGTCGACCTCGGCGAGCAGGGCCTCCCGGGCGGCGTCGACGGCCGCGACCGTCGCGGGGTCGGGCTTGGCGCGCAGCACAGTGGTCACGGCGGGCAATCATGCCTCCTCCCACCCCGCGTGTCAGGTCGGGGTCCCGTGTCCCTCCCCTCGGACGGTCGGACCCCCAGGGCAGGATGTGCCCATGACCTCGCACGGACCCGACCCGGCCGACGAGCCGACCGTGCGGATGCCGCGTGCGCGCACCCGGTCGGTGGGGCGCGGCCTGGGCACGGGCGTGCGCGCCGGAGCCCGCGGGGTGGCCGGTGTCGCCCGCGGCACCGGGCGCGCCAGCCGCTACGTCGGGCGCCAGGCCGTGCGCGCCTCCCACGCCCAGGGCGCCGACCGCTCCGGGCTGTCGCGGCTGATCCAGATGCACTTCTTCAACACCGCCGGCGACGCGGCGGTGGCGATCTCGCTGGCCGGCAGCCTCTTCTTCCAGGTGCCCTCGGGCGAGGCGCGCGGGCAGGTGGCGCTCTTCCTGGGGCTGACGATGCTCCCCTTCGCGATCGTGGCGCCGCTCATCGGCCCCTTCCTCGACCGCTTCAGCCACGGCCGCCGGTGGGCCATCGGGGCGACCATGGCGATCCGGGCCGTGCTGTGCCTGACCCTGGCCGGGGCGGCCGACGGCGAGTCGCCGCTGCTCTTCGCCGCCGCCCTGGGGGTGCTGGTCTCCTCCAAGGCCTACGGCGTGACCCGCGCCGCCGCGGTGCCCCGGCTGCTGCCCGACGACTTCACGCTGGTCAAGGCCAACGGGCGCGTCTCCATGGCCGGCATCGTCGGCGCCACCGTCTCCGCCCCCCTCGCCGGCCTGGCCTCCCTGGCCGGCCCCGAGTGGTCGCTGCGCTACGCCTTCCTGCTCTTCGTGGCCGCCACGGTCGCGGCCATCCGGCTGCCCGCCTCCGTCGACTCCAGCCAGGGCGAGGAGACGTTGGTGCTGATGGCGCCGCCGGCCGACCGCGCCGTCGGCGACGGCACCACGCGCTCGGGGCGGCCCCGCACCCGGATCCCCACCGCCGTCGCCTTCGCGCTGCGCGCCAACTGCGGGCCGCGCTGGCTCTCCGGCTTCCTGCTGATGTTCATGGCCTTCCTGCTGCGCGAGAACCCTCCCGCGAGCAGCCTGCGCCCCGAGCTGCTCATCGGGATCGTCGTGGGCGCCGCCGGCGCCGGCAACGCCCTCGGTGTCGCGGCCGCCGCCCTGCTGCGGCGGATCAACCCCGCCGTGACCGTCGTGCTCGCGCTGCTGGCCGGCACCGGGGCGGCCCTGGTCGCCACGCTGTTCTACGGCGTGCTCCCCCTGGCCCTGCTCGGCCTGGTGGCCGGCCTGTCGCAGTCGCTCGCGAAGTTCTGCCTCGACGCCACCATCCAGCGCGACATCCCCGAGCGGGTGCAGGCCAGCGCCTTCGCCCGCAGCGACACCACCCTCCAGCTGGCCTGGGTGGTCGGCGGCTTCATCGGCATCGCGCTGCCGCTCGAGCCCGCCCGGCTCGGCCTCGGCGTCGCCGTGGCCGTGCTCGGGGCGTGGTCGGTCTTCGTGCTCAGCTCCTCGCGCGGGGCCGTGCGGTCGGTCGCGCGCGTCTCCTGAGCCGCCTCAGAGCTCCAGCTCGTCGGCGAGGGCCCGCAGCAGCTTGGCCGTCGGACGCGCGGTGCGCGCGTCCGGGTGGCGGCCGTGGCGGTAGGCCTCGCCCACGCCGTCGAGCAGCGTGATGAGGTCCTCCACGATCGGCGCCATCTCGTCGGGCTTCTTGCGTCGTGCCTGCGACTGGTTGCGCGCCACCGAGGTCGGGGCGTCGAGCACGCGCACCTGGAGGGCCTGCTCGCCGCGACGACCCTGCGCCACCCCGAACTCCACCCGGGTGCCCGGCTTGATCGACGTCGTGCCGGCCGGGAGGGCGTCGGCGCGGACGTAGACGTCGTCGCCGCCGTCCTGGGAGAGGAAGCCGAAGCCCTTCTCCGCGTCGAACCACTTGACCTTGCCACTGGGCACGGCGACTTCCCCCGTCAGCTCTGCGTCGGGCCCCTGCGGACCGACCGACGGGAAGGATATGTGGGGCCCGGTGAGCCCCGCCATCGGGTTCAGAGCAGCTCGGGCGCGAGGGTCGAGACCCCCACGACCAGGCCCGCGAGGTTGGCCGCGAGCAGCACCAGCACCCACACCACGACCGGCAGCCGGGTCAGCCGGGCCAGCTGGTCGGGGTCGGAGCCCCGGCGTCGCGCCGCCCCCGCGCCCAGCAGCTCCAGCAGCGGCCGGGGCGAGGCCAGCAGCAGCAGCCAGGCGATGAGGTACGCCGCCACCGCCTGCGCGGTCGGCCCGCCGGCCCAGGAGACCACGCCGACGCCCGCCCCGAGGACGACCAGGGCCAGGGCGCCGTACAGGTTGCGGACCCAGAGCAGCATCAGCGCCGACAGCACCACCAGGCCCCACAGCAGGGCGAGGCTGCGCCCCGCCGCGAGCGCGAGGGCGGCCCCGAGGCCCAGCAGCGCCGGGGCGAGGTAGCCCGCGGCCAGCATCGCCACCATGCCCGGACCACGGGGACGGCCCCGCGACAGCGTCACGCCGGAGGTGTCGGAGTGCAGCCGGATGCCCTGCAGCCGGCGCCCGACGAGGACGGCGACGAGGGCGTGGCCGGCCTCGTGGACGACGGTGACGGCGAGCCGGACCCGCGGCCAGGTGCCGGGGGCGAGCACGAGCAGCGCCGCGACAGCACCGGTGAGCAGCACGAAGCGGGCCTCGGGCACGGGCTGGCGCGAGGTCACGTCGCCCCAGAGCCGGGCCCAGGTGTCGGCCGTGCTCACCGCCAGCGCTCGGGGTCGGGCAGGGCGTCGTTCAGCCCGCCGGAGCGGAAGCCGCGCTCGGCCACCTCCGCGTGGGCGAAGCCGGCCTCGCGCACCCGGGCCAGCACGGCACCGGCGAGCACCGACGGCAGCGGGAGCAGGGCGGCGTCGACCTCGACCGAGGCCCGGTCCTCCCCCAGGTCGCGCACCCGCAGGTCGCGCAGCGGGAGCCCCGCGCCCGTGACCGACTCGCGCACCGCGGCCTCGGCCCGCTCGATGCGCGCCAGCCGGTGGGGGGTGACCTCGACGCCGTAGGCGACCCGGGAGGACAGGCAGGCCGCCGCCGGCTTGTCCCAGGTGGGCAGGGCCCAGCGACGCGAGACCTCGCGCACCTGCGCCTTGGTGAGGCCGGCGTCGGCGAGCGGGGTGAGCGCCCCCCGCTCGGCGGCGGCGCGGATGCCGGGGCGGAAGCCGGCGACGACGTCGTCGGCGTTGGTGCCCGTGGCGACGTGCTCGACCCCGCGCTCGCGGGCCAGCGGCACGAGCACGTCGAGCAGCTCGGCCTTGCAGAAGAAGCACCGGTCGCCGTCGTTGGCGCGGTAGCCCTCGCGCTCCATCTCGTGGGTGCGCGGGGTGAGCACCTCCACGCCGAGGCCCTCGGCGAAGGCGCGCGCGGGGTCGCGCTCGACCGCGGGCAGGGAGTCGGAGTAGCCGGTCACCGCCAGCACCCGCCCGGGCCCGAGGGCCCGCACGGCCGCGGCCAGCAGCAGGGCGCTGTCGGCCCCGCCGCTGTAGGCCACGGCCAGCGACCCCAGGTCGGCCAGCCGGGCCTCGAGCGCCGCCACCCGCGTGGTCAGCACGTGGTCGTCGAGCCACCCGGGGAAGTCCTCGAGGCTGTCGAGCACCACGTGGGTGCCGGCGTCGAGCAGCTCCTCGCGGGTGCAGCCGCCGGTGAGCACCGAGACGCTCGTGGCCCCCGCGGCCAGCGCGCCCTCGACGTCGTGCACGTGGTCGCCGACGTAGACGCCCGCGCCCTCGCGGCGCAGCGCGGTCGCCTTGCCCGCGCCCCAGACCCACCCCTCGAGCACGTCGACGTCGAGTCCGAGGTGCTCGACGTGGCGCCGGGCGTTGTCGGGGAACTTGCCGGTCACGAGCACGATGCGGCCGCCGTGGCGGCGCACGGCCGCCAGCGCCTCGTGGGCGCCCGGCAGCACGGGCGTGGTGGTCACGGCGTGGTCGGGGTAGAGCGCGCGGAAGCGGTCGCCGGCCGGACCCACCGCCTCGGCCGGCAGGTGGGGTGCGAGGAGCTGGTCGAGCGGGGGGCCGAGCCGGGCTGTCATCTCCTCCACCGGCAGGGCGACGCCCAGCTCGTCACCGAGCACGCGCAGCAGCGCACGGAAGCCGGGGGCGGTGTCGATGAGGGTCATGTCGAGGTCGAAGCCGACCACCGGCGGCACGGCGGAGGGCGTCGGGGGCATGCCAGGAGCCTACGTGCGCGCACCCCTCGCCCTCCGCCTGCGGGGTTCGCCTCCCGCTGCGCCCGGCTGTCGGTCACAATGGGTGGTTCCCGCCCCTGCGCCCCGCCCCCGCGCCCGCCCCGCGACCCACCGACGAGGACCCCGTGACCACCGCCCGCCGCTCCCGCAGCCACCGCGCCGTCCGTCGCGCCGTGGCGGCCGCGGTCGCGCTGGTCGGGGCCGCGGCCCTGGCCGGTCCCGCCCCGGTCGCCGCTGCGCAGGACGGCACCGACCTGTGGCTGGTCACCCTCGCCGGACCCGGCACGGCCGGCGACACCTCCCCGCTGCCCGAGACGATGCTCGAGCTGAGCATGCGCGGGCAGCAGGACGCCGTGCTCGCCGCCGTCGGCGCCCCGGAGCCGGTCTACCGCTGGACCTCCGCGCTCAACGGCGTCGCCGTGCGCCTGACCCGGGCCCAGGCCGACGAGATCGCCGCCCAGCCCGGAGTCGTGGCCACCGAGCGCGACACCGTGCGCCCCCTGGCCGCCGCGCCCGGCCGCGGCAGCGCCACCGAGCGGCTGGTGCCCTCCGGACGCCAGCGCGGAGGGGCCGGCGTGGTCATCGGGGTCGTCGACTCCGGCCTCAGCCCCGACAGCCCCGCCTTCGCCTCGGTGCCGGGCCTGGGTGAGCGGCCCGCGCGCTTCCGCGGCGACTGCTCGCAGTCCGCCGACTGGGGCGCCAGCGCGTGCAACGGCAAGGTCGTGGGCGGCTCCTGGTTCCTCGCCGGCTTCGGCGAGGACGCGGTGCGCTCGGCCTCCTCGCTCTCCCCCCGCGACGACGACGGCCACGGCACGCAGGTCGCCTCGATCGCCGCCGGCAACGCCGGGGTCGCCGTGCGCGTCGACGACGACGAGCTCGGGTCCTACGCCGGCGTCGCGCCGCAGGCCAGGCTGGCGGTCTACAAGGCCTGCTGGACCGCGCCCGACCCCGCCGACGACGGGTGCTCCACCGCCGACCTGGTCTCGGCGGTGGACCGCGCCACCCACGACCGCGTCGACGTGCTCAACCTCTCGGTGGGCGGGAGCCCGGGCTTCGACGTGCTCGAGCGCGCCCTGCTGGGCGCGGCCGAGCAGGACGTCGTGGTGGTGGCCGCCGCCGGCAACGACGGCGAGCGCGCCTTCGCCTCCCACCCCTCGCCCTGGGTGACGACCGTGGGCGGCACCACCGGTCCCGACCGTCGCGGGAGCGTGGCGCTCGGCGGCGGTGGCCCCGTGGTCGAGGGCCTGATGGCCTCGCCGCGCGACGTCGGGCCGGCACGGCTCGTGGTCGGGGCCGACGTCAGCGCGCCGGGTGCCCGCATCGACGACGCCCGCGTGTGCGCGCCCGGCAGCCTCGACGCTGCGCGGGTGACCGGTGCCGTGGTGCTGTGCGACCGCGGCCGGGTGGGCCGGGTGGACAAGTCCGCGGCGGTGGAGCGGGCCGACGGCGTCGGCATGGTGCTGGCCAACGTACGGCGCCAGTCGCTCGACACCGACCTGCACAGCGTGCCGACGGTGCACCTCGACCGCGCCGACGGCGACGCCGTGCGCACCTGGTCGCGCTCCCACCCGCTGGCCCGTGTGACCCTCACCTCCCTGGGCACCGACCGCTCCGCGTCGCAGGTCCTGGCGTGGTCGGGCTCCGGCGACCCCGCCGGGGCGGTGGTCAAGCCCGACGTCGTGGCCCCGGCGACCGGCGTGCTCGGTGCCGTGCCCTCCGACGTCCGCGGCACCCGGTGGGCCTTCGCCTCCGGCACCTCGGCCGCCACGGCCATCACCAGCGGCACCGCCGCCCTGCTCGTCGACCGGCGCGGGTGGTCGGCGACCGCGGTGCGCTCCGCACTCGCCACCAGCGCGGCGCCGGTGCGCGGCACGTCGCCGCTGCGGGCCGGGGCCGGCCGGGTCCGGGCCGAGCGCGCCCTGCGCCCCGGGCTGGTCTACCTCACCGACCCCGCCGACTACCGCGCCTTCATCGACGGCCGGCTCGCCGGACGCGACCCCGAGCAGGTCCTCAACCTGCCCTCGGTGCTGCTGGGTGCCGAGGAGCGCCGCACGCGACGCACGATCACCAACGTCGGCGGGCGCGCCCTCTACTTCTCCTCCTCCGCCCGCGGCTTCGCCCACCACCGCGCGGTGGTCACCCCGGCCGCCGTGCGCCTCGACCCGGGCGAGTCGGCCCGCTTCACCCTGACGCTGACCGCACGCCCCGGGGCGCCTCGCGGCGACGACGGCACGGTCGTGTGGCGCGGGGGCGACGGCACCCGCGCCAGCATCCCGGTCGTCGTCAGCCGCTGAGCGCCGGGCCGGGGCCCTCAGGCCAGGCCCAGCGCCTTGGCGCTCTCCTCGCGCATGGCGACCTTGCGGATCTTGCCGGTGACGGTCATCGGGAACTCCTCGACCACCATGACGTAGCGCGGGATCTTGTAGTGCGAGAGCCGTCCCGAGGCGAAGGCCCGCACGGCGGCGGCGTCGAGGGGGGCCGCACCGGGTCGCATCCGCAGCCAGGCGCACAGCTCCTCGCCGTACTTCTCGTCGGGGACGCCGACGACCTGGACGTCCTCGACGTCGGGGTGGGTGTAGAGGAACTCCTCGATCTCGCGCGGGTAGATGTTCTCCCCGCCGCGGATCACCATGTCCTTGATCCGGCCGACGATCGTGCAGTAGCCGTCCTCGCGCATCTCGGCGAGGTCGCCGGTGTGCATCCAGCCGTCTGCGTCGATCGCCTCGGCCGTCTTGGCGGGGTCCTCCCAGTAGCCGAGCATCACGCTGTAGCCGCGGGTGCACAGCTCACCGGGCCGGCCGCGCTCCACGGTGAGCCCGCTGACCGGGTCGACGACCTTGATCTCCAGGTGCGGGTGGACCCGGCCGATGGTGGCGGTGCGTCGCTCCAGGTCGTCGTCGTCACGGGTCTGGCAGGAGACCGGGCTGGTCTCGGTCATGCCGTAGGCGATCGACACCTCGCTCATCCCCATGTCGTCGATGCAGCGTCGCATCACCTCGACCGGACAGATGGAGCCGGCCATGATCCCGCCCCGCAGCGCGCTCAGGTCGTGCGCGTGGACGTCGGGGAGGCTCTGCATGGCGATGAACATCGTGGGCACGCCGTAGAGCACGGTGCACCGCTCGTCCTGCACCGCGCGCAGCGTGGTGGCGGCGTCGAAGCTCGGCGCGGGGATCACCATCGTCGCGCCGTGGGTGGTGCAGCCGAGGTTGGCCATGACCATGCCGAAGCAGTGGTAGAAGGGCACCGGGATGCACAGCCGGTCCTCGTGGGTCAGGTTGATCGCCTCGGTGACCATGAAGCCGTTGTTGAGGATGTTGCGGTGGCTGAGCGTCGCGCCCTTGGGGTAGCCCGTCGTGCCGCTGGTGTACTGGATGTTGATGGCGTCGTCGGGGCGCAGCCCCGCCTGCCGCTCGGCGAGGGCCTCGGCTGCCACCGCCTCCCCCGCGGCCACCAGGTCGGCCCAGTCGTCGGTGTCGACGTAGACGGCCCGCTCCAGCGCGGGACAGTCCCCGCGGACCTGCTCGACCGTGGCACGGTAGTCGCTGCCCCGGTAGCTGCTGGTCGCCAGCAGCAGGCGCATGCCCGACTGCTCGACCGCGTAGGCCAGCTCGTGGGTGCGGTAGGCGGGGTTGACGTTGACCAGGACGATCCCGGCCTTGGCCGTGGCGAACTGCACGATCGTCCACTCCGCGCAGTTGGGCGCCCACATGCCGACCCGGTCGCCGGGCTCGAGGCCCGCGGCCATCAGCCCGCGGGCCACCGCGTCGACGTCGCGGTCGAGCTCGGCCCAGGTCCACCGGCGCCCGGTGGCGACCTCCACGAGGGCCTCGCGCTCGGCGTACGTCGTGGCCGTGCGGGTGAAGCTCTCCCCGATGGTCTCCTCGAGCAGCGGGGGCGTGGTCTCTCCGGCGGCGTAGGACTCCATGGGAGCAACGTAATGCCCGTCACGTTGTCGCGGGGTTGGCGCCGGCCGCGGCCGGGGCCCCGACGACGACGGACCCCGCCGATCCGGTGATCGACGGGGTCCGAGGAGGACGGGCGGGTCAGCTCGAGCGACCGACCTTCACCGTCATGTTGCCGTTCTTGGCCACCTTCACCACGCGGATCGTGGTGCCGGTCTGCGGCACGTCGACGCCGAACCAGCCGGGCTGGTAGAAGCCCGGGTGGGTGCCGACGCCGTGCTCGTCGCTGTCGAACCACCACGGGCGGGTGTCGTCGAAGACGGGCTGGGCGCGTCGCGCCGGGACCGTGAACTCGCGGCCCGCGTTGCTCAGGGTCTGGGCCTTGATGCGGCGCAGGCCGAAGGCGGAGTCGGCGGTGTTGACCCGGGTGCGGGCCAGCGTGTCGTCGGCGTAGTGGACGAAGTCCGGGTGCGCGTCGACCGGCAGGACCTGGCCGGAGCCGGGGTGGTCACCGACGTTGTTGTCGGTGTAGGAGGTGTCCCAGTAGGAGATGAGGGCACCGGGGGCGTAGCGGAAGAACTCCACGGTGTCGGGCTTCTTCTCGAGGTCCGGGAAGTTGTAGAGGTGCTTCAGCTGCTTGTCGCGACCGACGTACTGCCGGTTGTCGACGATGTAGGCGTTGAGGAACTCCTCCACCTCGGTGCCGGTCGAGGTCGTGAACCCGTCGAGCTCGAAGGCGGTGTCGCCCTCCTCGGCGGTGCCCACGGTCTCGCCGTCGACCGCGACGTTGTCGACCGCGAAGCCCGGGAGCACGAAGGCGCTGTCGGTGCGGTAGCGGAAGCGGATCGTGTCGGTGTCGGCCGGCAGGGTGGCGGTCAGGTCGACCCAGGCCCCGTCGGTCGTGCCCGAGATGCCGGTGCCGTCGGGGTTGAGGCCGCTGGCGTCCTCGCCCTCGAAGCTGACGCTGGTCGGCACGCCGGCGAAGGTCTCGCCGCCGTCGCTGGAGGCCTCGAGGTAGGCGTAGTCCCAACCCTCCTCGATGTCGTAGCGCGTCGTGGCGGTGAGCTCGCCCCCGCCGTCGACGGCCGCGGTCATGCGGGTGTCGAGGTCGTTGCCGGAGGTGGAGTAGTAGAACCGCTCGCCGCCGTCGGCGGCCGGCTCGCCGAGCTGGGAGACGACCTCCTTGTCGGGCAGGATCGTGATCAGGCCGTTGGCGGCGCTGCCCGAGGTCGACTGACCGGGTCGCAGCACGTGGGTGGAGCTGCGTCCGGCGCGGGCGACGTCGTAGTCGAGCCAGCCGAGCTGGAACTTCTCCCAGGCGCCGAAGGGCTGCGGGCGGTCACCGATGCCCGGGTCGCCCGGCAGCGTGCCGCGCGACTGGCTCATCAGGCTCCAGAACTCCACGCTGTTGGAGGCGCCGCCGGTGTTGCCGGAGGTGTCGTAGAGGTCGGGCAGGCCGAGGTCGTGGCCGAACTCGTGGGCGAAGACCGACAGGCCGCCGTTCTCGGGCTGGATGGTGTAGTCGCCCACCCAGACACCGGTCGGGTTGTCGGGGATCTGCACGTTGGCGCCGCTGGCGTCGGAGACGCCGCCCTCGCCGACGTTCACGCCGCCGAGCTGGGCGCCGTCGGCCGGGCCCGTGCCGAGCGGCTCGATCTGGGCGTACCAGCGGTGGCTCCAGATGGCGTCCTCGCCGTAGGTCGGGTCGCCGTCGGCCTCGTCGCCGCCGGCGTGCACGACCTGGAAGTGGTCGATGTAGCCGTCGGGCTCGGAGAAGTCGCCGTCCTCGTCGAAGTCGTAGCGGTCCTGCTGGTCGAAGGTCTTGAGGTAGGCCTGGATCTGCTCCATCGACTGGCCGGCGTCGAGCCGGTCCTGGGTCCACTGCGCGAGGCCGTCGCGGATGAGGAACCAGGTGTTGTTGCAGACGATGTCGCCGCAGGTGTTGCGGCCGTAGCGGGCCTGGTTGAAGGGGACCTTCACCCAGGCGGTCACGTCGCCGTCGACGGAGTACTCACCGGAGGACTGCTGCTCGTAGAACGTGCGCATCCGGTTGAAGTACATGTCGCGGTAGTGCTTGCGGTCGTAGTTTGCCTGCCACAGCGTGGAGTTGTCGGTGGCGCGGTCGGGCTTCGGGATCTCGTTGTGGAGCGGGCCGTCGTAGGTGGTGGCCGGCTCCTGGCCCTCGGTGGTCCCACCGTCGGGGTAGGCGGAGTGGCGGGTGTCGCCGAACTCCGCCAGCACGACGAAGATCTTGTCGGTGCCGGACTGGGCCACGCGGCCGTAGGTGTCCTTGCCGATCTTCTGGCTCTCCCCCGAGCCGCCGTTGCGCAGGCGCTTCTCCACGGCGACCTGGCGCTCGGCCTCGTACTTGGCCTGCCAGGGCATGGTGAGGGAGTCGGTGGGGCGGGGCGCAGCGGCCTCGCCCGACGGGGCCGCCGAGGCGGCCGGGGCAGCCGGCGCGGCGCCGGACTGCGAAGCGGTCAGCGGCAGCGCGAGCGCTGCGGCGACCAGTGACGTGCTCGCGACGACGGCGAGTCTGGACCTGCGCAAAGTCATCCTCCTGGGACGGTTCCGAGTGGCGCTCCAGCGCCCGAGACAGGCCGCTCGGCGAGCCCCGTCGGATCACGGCAGGGTCGGGCGGTCGACCTCGTGCAGTCGACACGCCCGACCCCGGGCACCGGAAGAGGCACAGGCCATCGTTACCGAGTCGTGACCGGCCCGCAGCCCGGCCGACCCGGGGGTCACGACTCGCGCGAGACGTCCATGGAGCGGTCGCCGAAGCGGACCTTGTCGCCCGGCAGCAGCGTGACCGCCTTGCCCGCCGACAGCTCGCGGGTGACACCGGAGCGCACCAGCATCGAGCCGTTGGTCGAGCCGCGGTCCATGACCACCAGGGCGCCGTCGGGGGCGACGAGGAACTGGGCGTGGGTCTTCGACAGCGACATGTCGGAGGAGGGCAGGGGCACCAGGTGGCGCACGTCCTCCCCGCCTCGGGCCTGCGGCCCGCGACCGACCAGGGCGAGGCCCTCGACGACGAACGACTCCCCGGTGTCGAAGGCGACCCGCCAGTGCGCGGGGGCCGTGGTCGGCGACGGCGGCGGGGCGGCGGGCGGTGCGGGCTCGGTGCGGATCCGGCGCCCCGCGGGGGGCGACGGGGGCGGGGGCGGCGGCGGCTGGGGGGCCCGCGGTGCCCGAGGGGCCTGCGCGGGCTCGGCACGGGCCGGGGCGGGCACGGCGGCCGGGGCAGGCGCGGGAGCGGTCACCGGCTCGGGCTCGGGCGCGGCCAGGCGCAGCGCGGTGAGGTTGACGACGGCGCGCGGGCGCTCGGCCTCGCTCTCGACCTCGGGCGCGGGCCGCACGTCGACGACCACCGAGTGCCCCAGGTGGTCGTGCCAGCCGCGACGCCGGGCGCTGGCGTCCATGACCGCGGTCCACGCCAGCGTCGCCACCCCGAGGCCGAAGGTGGGCAGGGCACCCACGCCGAGCACGAGCTGGCGCACCAGCGCACGGCCCACGCCGATGGGCTCGCCGGTGCCGACGGCGACGACGCGCAGGCCGACGGCGGCCTTGCCGAGCGACACCCCCCGCAGGCCCAGCACGACCGCCGAGGCGAGCGAGACGACCAGCACGACCCCCACCACGGCCAGCACCGCCACGAGGGTGCCCGACCCGTCGGCCAGGAAGGCCCAGGCGGCCCAGCCCGCGGCGGCGTAGAGACCCCACGCCACGAGGCGGTCGAGGGTGAAGGCGTAGAAGCGGCGGTCGAGCTCGGCCGCGGGGAAGCTGGTGGGAGCCGCCTCGCGGGCGGACACGTGGGACACCTCGACGCGCCTCAGGGCCGGGTGACCTGGATGGTCACGCCGTCGCCGAGGTCGATGAGCGCTCCGGGGATCAGCTGCACCGGGATGCCGGGCTGCAGCGACTCCGAGGGCAGACCGGGCTGCACCAGCACGGTGCCGTTGGTCGAGCCCATGTCGGTGACGACGGCGCTGCCGTGGTCGGCCCCCGACCCGGGGCGCACCTCGAGGTGGGTGGAGCTGATCTCCTGCTGCGGGCTCGGCACCGTGACCAGGCGCGGCTGCTCGGTGGAGGTGAAGCGCCGCGCCTCGGGGGCGCGGCCGACCAGGACCACCCGGTCGACGTCGACGGTGTCGCCGCTCGACACGACGAGCCGTGCCACGGGACGCGAGGTGACCGACGGCGCCTGCGGCTGGCCGGGGATGCCGGCCTGGGGGCGCGCGAACTCGTCGGGGTCCCAGCTGCCGGCGCGGGTCATGCCGTCGTGGTCGTGGTCGGCCGGCGGCGGGTCGGGCTGGGGGTCGGGCTGGGGGTCGGGAGTCGGGTCGGGCTCGGGGGCCGCTGGCGGGGCGCTGGGCGGCGGGCTCGTCGGCCCCCACGCGGGGGGCGCCGGCGGCGCGGGAGGGAGGCTGTCGAAGCGCTCGGTCGGCAGGTCCTCGTACGCCGGCTCGACGGGCTCGGCGGCAGGCTCGGGCTCGGGCTCGGCCGCGGGCCCCGCCGCGGGCTCGTCGGGCACCGCGGCCTCCGCCGCGGCGGCGACCACCGGCGAGGGCTCCTCCTCGACCTGCGGCACCTCCGCGGGGGCGGGCACGTCGACGGGGGCGGGGACGTCGAGAGGCGCCGGCACGTCGAGCGGTGCGGCGGGCGCGGCCTCGACGGAGGCGGGTGGGTCGTCGACGCGGGCGACGCGCACCAGCCCGGGGCCGATCACGAGGTCGGGCCCGGCGGCGTCGCCGGAGACCGACACGGTGGTGGCGGTGACCCCGGGCAGGGAGCGCTCCACCCAGGTCGTGGCCGCGGTGCCGTCGAGCTCGACCACCTCTCCCCCCGCGGTGAGGGTGCAGGTGACCGAGCCGCGCACCACGGCGCGGGTCGTGCCGTCGACCTCGCTGACGAGCACGAAGCCCGGCAGGTGGCGCAGGCCGCCGGCGATGAGGGCGTCGAGGACGGCGTCGCCGTCGGCGCCGTCGTCGACCATCTCCCACAGGGCGGCCACGCGGCCGCGCTCGGAGGGGGGCAGGGCCACGAGGACGTCGGGGCCCAGCACGGCGTACCAGTCACCGGGCCGGTAGGACCGGGGACGCGAGGGGGAGGGGGTCACGGCAGGGCTCCCAGCTTCTGCTCCAGGCTCACGCGCTGGCGCTCGGAGTCGTAGGGGTGGTCGTGGGCCAATCCCACCACATCGACGACGACGGCGGTGGCGTTGTCCTTGCCCCCGGCGGCGACGGCGGCGCGCACGACCTGCTCGGCCGCGTCGCGGGGGTCGGCGGCGGCGGCGAGGATCCGCGCGACGTGGTCGTCGCCGATCATGCCGGTCACCCCGTCGGAGCACAGCAGGAGCCGCTCGACGGCCGGCAGGGGCAGCAGGAAGTAGTCGGCCTCGGCGCCCTCGGTGGCACCGAGGGCGCGGGTGATGATGTGGCGCTCGGGGTGCACGGCGGCGTCGTCGGCCGTGATCGTGCCGGCCTCGACGAGCTCCTGCACGACGCTGTGGTCGACGCTCACCTGCTCGAGCACGCCCTCGCTGAAGCGGTAGATGCGGGAGTCACCGAGGTTGGCCAGCAGCCACTTGGTCTCCCCGGCGTCCTCGACCAGCAGGGCGACGACGGCCGTCGTGCCGGCGTGGAAGGAGCCCGCGCCGCCGAGGCGCTGGTGCGCGCCGTACTGCTCGATGCGCTGCTGGCAGGAGGTGAGGGTGGCCGCGACCACCTCCGCGCCGCGACGAGGGTCGTAGCCCTCGTCGGCCAGCCGGGCGAACTCCTCGACCACGATCGCGCTCGCGACGTCGCCGCCGTCGTGGCCGCCCATGCCGTCGGCCACGACGAAGACCGGAGGCGCGACGAGGAAGGAGTCCTCGTTGACCTGGCGCACCAGCCCGACGTCGGTGGCCGCCCCGTGCTGCAGCTCGACCTGTCCCAGGGGGCGGCTCATCGGCGGACCGACGCCCGCGACGAGGACCGGGTCGGTAGCGTGGGAGGGATGTCCGAGACGGGGTACCGATCGTTGGCCGACCAGCTGCGCGCCTGGTCGGACGAGCGGCTGTCCCGTCTGCTCGTCGCTCGACCCGATCTCGCCACTCCCGCCCCTCACGACTCCAGCCAGCTCGCCTCGCGGGCTGCCACCCGGTCGTCGTTGCTGCGCACGCTCGACCAGCTGTCCCGGCTCGAGCTCTGCGTCCTTGATGCCCTCGTCGTCGCAGGTCAAACCACACCCGACGAAGTCGCCTCGCTGGTGCACGCCGACCCCGCCCGGGCCCGTGCCGCGCTCGAGCACCTCGTCGACGTGGCGCTCGTCTGGGAGTCGACGTCGGGCCCCCGCCCGCTCACCGGCGTGGCCGACCTGCTCACCGGCGGCGGCGACGTCGGGGTGAGCGGCCTGCGCCCGCGCAGCCAGCCCGCGCCCGACCCGGACGCGGTCGCGTCCCACCTGGCCGCCCTCTCCCCCGCGGCGCGCGCGATGCTCGACCACGTCGCCGCCCAGGGCGGCGAGGCGACCACCGGCGCCGCACGCCACACGGTGCTGCCCGAGGACGCCACCACCCCCGCCGAGGAGCTGCTGTCGCGCCGCCTGCTGGTGGCCCGCGGCGGCGGCACCGTGGTGGTGCCCGGCGAGGTGGGCCTCGCGCTGCGCGGCGGGCGCACCACCACCGAGCCGGTCGACGCCGTGCCCGAGCTGGTCACCTCCGAGCGCGACCAGGCCCTCGTCGACCGCACCGCCGCCGGCGCGGCCTTCGACGCCGTACGACGCACCGAGCTGCTCCTCGACGCCTGGGGCACCCGGCCCCCCTCGGCCCTGCGCAGCGGCGGTCTCGGGGTGCGCGACCTGCGGGCCGCAGCGCTGCTCCTCCACGTCGACGAGGCGACGACCGCGCTGCTGGTGGAGACCGCCGTCGCGGCGGGCCTGCTCGCGACCGGCGTCGGCGCCGACGGGGCGCCGGCCTGGCTGCCCAGCGACGACTACGACGCCTGGGCCGCGCGGCCCGCGGCCGACCGGTGGCGCCGGCTCGTCACCGCGTGGCTCGACAGCCCCCGCCTGCCGGGCATGGTGGGCAGCCGCGACACCGCGGGCAAGGCGTGGAACGCCCTGTCGCCCGACCTCTCGGGGGTGCACGTCGTGGAGACGCGCCGGATGACGCTCGAGGCGCTGGCCTCGGCCGGGCCGGGGCGCGTGCTGGCCAGCGGCACCGGGCCGCCCTCGCTGCACGCGCGGCTGTCGTGGCTGCGTCCGCGCCGGCCCCGCACCCGCACCGAGCAGGTCGGCTGGGTCGTCGCCGAGGCGGCCGCGCTGGGCCTGACCGGCCTGGGCGGGCTGGCCGGCTTCGCCCGCCCGCTCGTCGCCGACGAGCCGGACCGCGCGGCGGCCGAGCTCGCGCCGCTGCTGCCCGAGCCCCTCGACCACGTGCTGCTGCAGGCCGACCTGACGGCGGTGGCCCCCGGGCCGCTGGAGTCGGCGCTCGCGCGGCGCCTCCAGGTCGTGGCCGACGTGGAGTCGCGCGGCGGCGCGACCGTCTACCGCTTCACCCCCGGCTCCGTGCGGCGCGCGCTCGACACCGGCTGGACCGCGGTGGAGCTGCACGACTTCCTCGGCTCGGTCTCGCGCACGCCGGTGCCGCAGCCGCTGACCTACCTGGTCGACGACACCGCACGGACCTTCGGCTCGGTGCGGGTGGGGCACGCCGAGGCCTTCCTGCGCGCCGACGACGAGACCGCGCTCTCGGAGATCCTCGGCCACCCGCAGGCCGCGGGCCTGGAGCTGCGCCGCCTGGCCCCGACGGTGCTGGTCTCGACGCTGCCGATCGACCTGCTGCTGCCCCGGCTGCGCGAGCTCGGTGCCGCGCCGGTCGTCGAGGCCCCCGACGGCACGGTCCACGTGGCCCGCCCCGACCAGCTGCGCGCCCGCACCCCCCGCGAGCGTCGCTCGCCGGGCCAGCGCGACGCCCGCGAGGGCGCGCGCGTGGCCGCGGTGGTCACCGCGGTGCGCTCGGGCGACCGCGCCACCAGCACCCGGCTCCAGGCGCCCGCGAGCGCCCTGACCCCGTCGGGCTCGCTGGCGGCGCTGCGCGAGGCGGTCGAGCTGGGGTTGAGCGTGCTCATCGGCTACGTCGACAACCACGGCACCCGCACCGAGCGCATCGTCGACCCGCTCGCGGTGGAGGGCGGCCAGCTCACCGCGCGCGACCACCGCGTCGACGACGTGCGGACCTTCGCGGTGCACCGGATCACCACGGTCAAGCCCGTCGAGCCCGGCGCCGCCGGCTCGTAGGCTGGGCGCCATGGACGTCGCGGGCCACGCCGAGCAGGCCGCCCGGCTGGTCAACGCCACGGTGCTCGACGTCGACGACCTCGTCGCGGTGCTCTCGGAGCGCCCCTCGCTGGCCGCGCGGGTGACCGACCGCGACTGCATGCTCGTGCGGCGGCTGCAGCGCGACCTCGACCCCGTCTTCCGGGCGGCCGCGGAGGGCCGCGACGCGGCCGCCGTCGAGGCCCTCGACGCCCTGCTGGCCGCGCACCCGGTCACCCCGCGGCTCACGCCCGACCCGCACGCGCCCTCGGGCCTGCGCCTGGCCGTCGGGGGTCGCTCCGACGCCGTGGCCGAGCAGCTCCTCGCCGAGTCGCTGGTGGGCCTGGCCACCCTGGTGGCCGACCTCGGCGCCGCCCGGCTCGGCGTGTGCGGGGAGCCGCGCTGCTCGCAGGTGTGGGTCGACACCTCCTCCAACCGCTCCCGGCGCTACTGCTCCGGGCGGTGCGCCTCGCGGGTCCACGTGGCCGCCCACCGCGCGCGACGGCGTACGCCGGCCTGAGCCGACCGCCCGCCGCCCGGCGGCTCCGTAGACTCGCCAGGTGAACGACGGCCCCCTCATCGTCCAGTCCGACAAGACCCTGCTGCTCGAGATCGACCACGAGCGGGCGCAGGACTGCCGCAAGGCGATCGCCCCCTTCGCCGAGCTCGAGCGCTCCCCCGAGCACGTGCACACCTACCGGCTCACGCCGCTGGGGCTGTGGAACGCACGCGCCGCGGGCCACGACGCCGAGCAGGTCGTGGACACGCTGCTGGAGTACAGCCGCTACGCCGTGCCGCACTCGCTGCTGGTCGACGTGGCCGAGACCATGGCCCGCTACGGCCGGCTGCGCCTGGAGAAGCACCCGGTGCACGGGCTGACCCTGGTCAGCTCCGACCGCCCCGTGCTCGAGGAGGTGCTGCGGGCCAAGAAGATCGCCGGCATGATCGGCGCCCGCCTCGACGACGACACCGTGGTGGTCCACGGCTCCGAGCGCGGCAACCTCAAGCAGGCGCTGCTCAAGCTGGGCTGGCCGGCCGAGGACTTCGCCGGCTACGTCGACGGCGAGGCCCACCCCATCGACCTCGACGAGAGCGAGTGGCACCTGCGCGACTACCAGCGCGACGCCGCCGACTCCTTCTGGCACGGCGGCTCCGGCGTCGTCGTGCTGCCCTGCGGCGCCGGCAAGACGCTGGTCGGCGCGGCCGCGATGGCCCACGCCAAGGCCACCACGCTGATCCTGGTGACCAACACCGTCTCGGCGCGGCAGTGGAAGGACGAGCTGGTGAAGCGCACGTCGCTCACCGAGGACGAGATCGGCGAGTACTCCGGGGCGATGAAGGAGATCAAGCCGGTCACCATCGCGACCTACCAGGTGCTCACGCTGCGCCGCAAGGGCGCCTACCCCCACCTCGAGCTGCTCGACGCCCGCGACTGGGGCCTCATCGTCTACGACGAGGTGCACCTGCTGCCCGCGCCGATCTTCCGGATGACCGCCGACCTCCAGGCGCGCCGGCGCATCGGCCTCACCGCGACCCTGGTGCGCGAGGACGGCCGCGAGGGCGACGTCTTCTCCCTCATCGGGCCCAAGAGGTACGACGCGCCCTGGAAGGACATCGAGTCGCAGGGCTGGATCGCGCCGGCCGACTGCGTCGAGGTGCGGGTCTCGCTGCCCACCGACGAGCGGCTGGTCTACGCCACGGCCGAGCCCGAGGAGCGCTACCGCCTGGCCGCCTGCACCCACCACAAGGTCGAGGTGGTGCGCGAGCTGGTCGCCCAGCACCCGGGCCAGCCCACCCTGGTCATCGGGCAGTACATCGAGCAGCTCGACGAGCTCGCCGCGGCCCTCGACGCCCCGGTCATCAAGGGCGAGACGACGGTCAAGGAGCGCCAGCGCCTCTTCGAGGCCTTCCGCTCCGGCGAGATCGGCCTGCTCGTGGTGAGCAAGGTGGCCAACTTCTCCATCGACCTGCCCTCGGCCGAGGTGGCCATCCAGGTCTCCGGCTCCTTCGGCTCGCGCCAGGAGGAGGCCCAGCGCCTGGGCCGGCTGCTGCGGCCCAAGAGCGAGGGCAAGACCGCGCACTTCTACACGATCGTCTCGCGCGACACCGTCGACGCGGAGTTCGCCCAGAACCGCCAGCGCTTCCTGGCCGAGCAGGGCTACGCCTACCGCATCGTCGACGCCGAGGACCTGCCCGCCTGAGGAGGCCCCCGCCGGGGCCGCCCGCCGGGGCCGCCGGCCGGGTCAGCGGCCGCGGCGGGCCCGGCGCACCAGCCACACGACGAGACCGAGCACCGCGAGCACGAGCACGACGGCCACGGCGATCTCCGCCGGGGCGGGCAGCAGCGGGTCGAGCCCGCCGTCGTCGGTGACGGTCAGGAGGCGGTCGGTCGGCAGGCGCATGGGCGCATCCTCGCCCGCCGCGCCCCTGCACGCGCAAAACCGGGGGTGCAACCCGATTCCTGCTCCGTAGCGTCGCCGGTCGCCGGCCACCGTGGTCGGCGACCGATCAGGGGAAGGACGATGGAGAAGATCACCCCGAAGCTCCTCAGCTGGGCTTCCATCCTCGAGGACACCACCCGCGAGCAGGCGATGACGACGGCGCGCATGCCGTTCATCCACCCGCACCTCGCGCTGATGCCCGACGCGCACCTGGGTCTGCGGGCGACCGTCGGGTCGGTCATCCCGACCCTCGGCGCGATCATGCCCGCCGCCGTCGGCGTCGACATCGGCTGCGGCATGATCGCCGTGCGCACCCAGTGGACGGCCGACCGACTGCCCACCGACCGGCGCCCCGTGCGCGAGGCCATCGAGCGGGCGGTGCCACTCTCGGCCGGCGGCGCCAACCGCCGGGTCAGCCGCGAGCACACCCGGGAGCGGCTCGAGCTGCTGACCCGCCTCGCCGAGCAGGCCGGCTTCGAGCCGGCGGCGTACGCCCGGCGCTGGGAGCTCCAGCTCGGCACCCTGGGCTCGGGCAACCACTTCATCGAGGTGAGCGTCGACGAGGAGCAGCGGGTCTGGCTCTTCCTGCACTCGGGCTCGCGCGGGGTGGGCAACCGCATCGCGCAGCACCACATCGCCGTCGCGCGCGACCTCTGCGAGCGCTGGTGGGTGCCGCTGCCCGACAAGGACCTCGCCTACCTCGTCGAGGGCACCGCGGAGCTCGACTCCTACGTCGCCCAGATGCGGTGGGCGCAGACCTACGCGCTGCTCAACCGCGAGGAGATGATGGACCGCGTGGTGCGCCAGGTCGAGGAGTGGGTCGGCGAGGCTGTGGTGCGCACCGAGGAGATCAACTGCCACCACAACTACACCGAGCGCGAGCGGCACTTCGGTCGCGACGTGTGGCTCTCCCGCAAGGGCGCCATCAACGCCGAGGCCGGTCGGCCGGGGCTGATCCCCGGGTCGATGGGCACCGCCTCCTACGTCGTCGTCGGCAGGGGCGACCCGGTCTCGCTGCACTCCGCACCCCACGGCGCGGGGCGGGAGTACTCGCGGGCACGGGCCCGGCGCACCTTCACCCGCGAGCAGCTGCGCGAGGCGATGACGGGCATCGAGTGGCGTGACTCCGAGGCCTTCCTCGACGAGATCCCCGGGGCCTACAAGGACATCGATCGCGTGATGGCCGACGCCTCCGACCTGGTGGAGGTCAGGCACGTGCTACGGCAGGTGGTCAACGTCAAGGGCGACTGAGCCAGGCCTACGGCGACTGGTACGTTGTTGCGCATTGTTCGCAACAACCTCGGAGCGTCGTGATCCCCACCGCCACCCCGTCCGCCCGTCCGGGCCCCGCGCCCGGACGGGCGGACGACCCGCTCGGCCTCCGCGCCCGACGACGACGTACGACGCTCTGGCTGCTCGGCCTCGGGGCCGGGCTGGTCGCCACCGTGCTGGTCGGGGTGGGCGCGGGGGCGGTCGGCATCGACCCCGCCACCGTGGCGCGCATCGTGGGCCACCACCTGCTGGGACTCCCCGGCACCGCCGCCGTCGACCCCACCAGCGACGCCATCGTCTGGCAGGTGAGGCTGCCGCGGGTCGTGCTCGCCGTGCTCGTCGGCGCCGGGCTCGCCGTGTGCGGGGTCGCCCTCCAGGCCATGGTCCGCAACGTGCTGGCCGACCCCTACCTGCTCGGCATCAACTCCGGCGCCTCCACCGGCGCCGCGGCGGCCATCCTCTTCGGCCTCGGCGCCGGCCTCGGACAGCACGCGCTGCCCGCCAGCGCCTTCCTCGGCGCCGTAGCGGCCTCCGCGCTCGTGCTCGCGGTGGCACGCTCCGGCGGGCGGCTCACCTCGACCCGGATGCTGCTCGCCGGGGTGGCGGTGGGCTACGCGCTGTCGGGGCTCACCAGCTTCCTGGTCTTCGCCTCCGGCTCCGCGGAGGGCGCGCGGTCGGTGATGTTCTGGCTGCTCGGCTCCCTCGGCCTGGCCCAGTGGGATGCCCCGCTCGCGGTGGTCGCCGTCGTCGTGATCCTCACCGTGGCGCTGCTGGCGGTGTGGGGCCGCGGGCTCGACGCGCTCGCCGTCGGCGACGAGACCGCCCACACCCTCGGGGTCTCCCCTGACCGCTTCCGGACCCTGCTGCTGCTGGTCGTGTCGCTGTGCGTCGCGGTGCTGGTGGCCGCCGCGGGCAGCATCGGCTTCGTGGGTCTCGTGGTGCCCCACCTCGCGCGCCGCGCCGTCGGCGCCGGCCACGTGCGGGTCGTGCCCACCGCCGCGCTCATGGGCGCGATCCTCCTCGTCTGGGCCGACGTCGCCAGCCGCGTGCTGCTCCAGCCGCAGGAGATCCCGATCGGGATCATCACCTCGGTCGTGGGCGCCCCCTTCCTCCTGCTGCTCATCCGCCGCCTCCACGCCACCGCGGCCTGACCCCTCCCTCCCCGTTCCCCCGCCCCCTCCCCAGCTAGGAGACCCATGCCCCGCCCCCGTGGCTCCGTCCTCACCGCCTCCGTCCTCACCGCCTCCGTCCTCGCGCTCGCCGGCTGCGGCACCTCGACCGACGCGTCGGGCAGCGCCTCGGGCGGCGAGCCGGTGACGGTCGCCAACTGCGGCAGTGACGTCACCTTCCCCTCCGCCCCGGAGCGGGTGGTGATGCTGAAGAGCGCCGCGGTGCCCTACCTGCACGACCTCGGCGTGCTCGACCGGGTCGTCGCCCGCGCCGGGCTCTACCCGTCGGAGTACTACGACGAGCAGACCCTCGCCGAGCTCGACGCGATCCCCGAGCTGACCAGCGACACCGACACCGGCGGGCACCTGCAGATCTCCAAGGAGGTCGTCGTCGCCCAGCGGCCCGACCTCGTGCTGGGCGAGGTCGACAACCTCTCGCGCAGCAGCCTCGAGGCCGTCGACGTGCCACTGCTGGAGGAGCCGGCACTGTGCGAGACCGGCGGGAGCGAGCCCGGCTTCGACGACGTCTGGTCGCAGCTGGCGCTCTACGGCGAGGTCTTCGACCGTCCCGACGAGGCGGCCGCCGCCACCGCCGACCTGCAGGAGCGCCTCGCCGCCGTGGAGGCCGCGGTCGGCGAGCCGTCGGGGCGCACGGCCGCCGTGCTCTACCCCACGGTGGGCGGAGGCACGACGTACGCCTACGGCACCGGGTCGATGGCGCACCCGCAGCTGGAGGCCGCCGGCCTCGAGAACGTCTTCGGCGACGTCGACGAGCGGGTCTTCGAGGTCACCCTCGAGGAGCTGCTGGGCCGCGACCCCGACGTGCTCGTGCTGCTCCACACCGACGGCGACCCCGCCGCGGTCGAGGAGGCCCTGGTGGGGCTCCCCGGCGCGGAGCGGCTCACCGCCGTGCGCGAGGGGGAGGTGATGACGCAGCTGTTCAACTTCACCGAGCCCCCCAGCCCGCTGTCGGTCGACGGGCTGGAGGCGATCGTGGCGAGGTTCGGGGCGTGATCACCGCGACCGGGGTCTCCTGGGCCTACGCCGGCCGCCGCGTCGTCGACCGCGTCGACCTCCTCGCCCGCCCCGGCCGCGTGCTGGGGCTCATCGGCCCCAACGGCAGCGGCAAGACGACCCTGCTGCGCCTGCTGCACGGCGCGCTGCGCTCCCCCACCGGGCAGGTCGAGGTCGACGGCGACCCGGCCGCGTCGCTCGGCCCGCGGGAGGCGGCCCGGCGCCTCGCCGTCGTGGTGCAGGAGAGCGGCGGCGAGACCGCCCTGACGGTGGCGGAGATGGTCCTGCTGGGGCGCGGACCCCACCTGTCGACCTTCCAGCGCCTCGGGGCCGACGACCACGCGCTGGCCCTCGACTGCCTGCGCCGGGTCGGGGCCGACCACCTCGGCGCCCGCGCCTTCGCCGGGCTCTCCGGAGGTGAGCGGCAGCGCGTGCTCATCGCCCGCGCGCTGGCCCAGCAGGCGACCCACCTGCTCCTCGACGAGCCGACCAACCACCTCGACGTGCGCTACCAGCACGAGGTGCTCGGCCTGGTGCGAGGGCTCGTCGAGGGCCCCGACCCGACCGCGGTCGTCGTGGTGCTGCACGACCTCAACCTGGCCGCCCGCTACTGCGACGACCTCGTGCTGCTCGGCGACGGCGCGGTCGTGGCCGCCGGGCCGGCCGGCACCGTGCTCGACCCGGCCGTCCTCGAGCCCGTCTACGGCATCGGCATCCGCCGGGTCGAGGTCGACGGCCAGGTCCACCTGCTCTTCCAGCCCACCCACCAAGGAGCCCCCGCATGAGCGTCCAGGACCGCATGAACGACTACTGGAGCCGCCGGGCCCCGGCCTACGACGCCGGCCAGCACCGGCCCGAGCACCGGGGCCGCGACCGCGAGCTGTGGGCCGAGGTGTGGTCGGCGGCGCTGCCCCCGGCCCCGGCCGACGTGCTCGACCTCGGATGCGGCAGCGGCTACGTCACCACCCTGCTCGCCGGGCTCGGGCACCGTGTCACCGGCATCGACCTGGCCGACGGCATGCTCGAGGTGGCGCGGCAGCGGGTCGCCGAGCTGCCCCCGACGACCCGTCCGCCGCGGCTGCTGCGCGGCGACATGGTCGCGCCCGACTTCCCCGACGACAGCTTCGACGTGCTCGCCGGGCGCTACGTGCTCTGGACGCTGCGCGAGCCCGCCGCCGCCCTGGCCGCCTGGCGCCGCGTGCTGCGCCCCGACGGGGTGCTGGCCATGGTCGACAGCACGTGGTTCCCCGACGGGCTCGGGGGCCACGGCAGCGAGGACTTCACCGGCTCCTACGACGACACCGTGCGCGCCGCGCTCCCCCTGGCCGAGGCCGGCAGCATCGAGGCCAGCGCCCAGGCGCTGCGCGACGGCGGCTTCCGCGACGTCGAGGTGACCCCGCTGACCGGGCTGCTGGAGCTCGACCGGGCCCACGGCGCGGCGCCCGGGCACGACGTACGGCTGCAGTTCCTGCTGACCGCGCGCCCCTGACCGGCCCGGCCGGGCCGCCTCAGCCGCGGCCCCGGCGGTCGTCGTCGAGGACCGACGCGCGGGCGACGTACTGGTCGGTCATGACGCCGTCGAGGGCCCAGGCGGTGAGTTGGAAATCGTAGCGACGCGCCCCGCGCTCGTCGTCGGGCTGGTAGGTCAGCGGCACGACGCCGCTGGTCTGCCCGGGAGCGAGGTCGAGGACGTAGCGCTCGAGCGAGCCGCGCGACTGACCGGTGGTGAGCACGAGCACCCGCGCCGGGCGGGTCAGGCCGGTGACCGTGAAGGGCAGGTTGACCGTGGCGGGCGCGGGGCCGTCGCCCTCGGGCCGGCGCACGTCGGCGAAGCTGATCGTGGCCATCCGCCGCTGCGGCACGGCGGCGAGGCGGTCGGGGGCGGCCGAGACGTCGGCGACCCAGACCCTCCCGTCGCCGCTGCGCGCGACCAGGTCGACCGCGGTGACGCGGGCGGGGTCGATGCCGGCGGCCTTGGAGGCGTCGACCAGCAGCGTCTGCCCCCAGATCTTGGTGCTGCCGCGCGGCAGCGCGCGCAGCACGCCGTCGCCCTCCGGGGTCACCACGGCGGTGGCGCCGTCGGCGTCGGTGAGGCGCACGTCGACCTGCACGTCGCCCAGCCGCGGGTCGACGAGGGTGCGCAGCTCGAGCCGACGCCCGGCGAGGTCGAGCGGCTCCTCCAGCACCAGTCCGGCGCGCTGGCCCGGGGCGTCCCACGACACCTCCAGGAAGCGGTGGGTCGGGGTGCGCTCCCCCGACGTGGTCCAGTGCGGGGTCACCTGGCCCGTGATGCCGCGCCCGCAGTCGGCGGCGCGCTGGGCGTAGGACGCGGTGCCGCGGCAGAAGCGCGAGGCCGCGCCGTCGGGCAGGGAGCGTCCGGCCTCGTCGCCGGGCGCGCGCACGTCGCGCCCGCCACCGACGGCGTGGCTGAGCACCTCGGCGTCGCCGGCCGACGCCGCGGTGACCCGCGAGCCGTCGAAGAGCGGCAGCACCGCGACGTCGCCGGTGAAGAGCCGCACAGCCCCGGCGGTGTACGTCGCGCCCACCGCACGCTGCTCGGCGCCGTCGAGACGGCGCGGGTCGGCGGTGCCGCACGAGCGAATCTCCCCGCCGAACCAGTCGTCGACCGACGGGGCCGCGGCCACGCCGGGGGTCCACTCGGAGTTGAAGAAGTTGTGGTTGGCGCCCAGCACCAGCACCGAGCTCTTCAGCGAGGTGTCGTCGGGGGCGACGTCACGGCCGTAGTCGGTGAAGCGCTGGCCCTGGAGGTCGAACACGTCGCCGTCGCAGGCCGGCAGCAGGGTCACGGTCGGCACGTAGGGCGCGGTCTGGGTGCCGAAGTCGGTCGGCGCGATGAGCACCTGACCGGCGACGCGGTAGGGAGCCGACAGCGGGATCTGGATCGAGGCGCGGTCCACGCCCTCGCCGCCGCGGCTGTGGCCCACCAGCACGACCCGGTCGAGGTCGACGTCGTGGGAGGGCGCCAGGTCGACCCAGTGGTCGAGGTGGCGCGCGATGATCTCGGCGCGGGCGTCGGCGCCGCCGTCGTCGAGGCGGTAGTCCTGGGCGTTGATGCCGTTGACCCGGATCGAGACCGTGGCGTAGCCCTGGCTGGCCAGCAGCTCCTGGGTCTGCACGTAGCCCAGGTGGCTCGGGATCTCCTCGAAGCGGCCCGCGCAGGGCCAGTCGAAGCTGTAGGCACGCGGTCGGTCGGGGTCGTAGCACACGCCGTGACGACCGTGCTGGAAGAGCACGAGCGGCCGGGGCCCGGTCGCGGCGTCGGCGGCGGGCTCGACCACGTGGCCAACCATCTCGACCGGCTCGGGCATCCCCGGCAGCTTGACCGGATCGAGCTCGTAGTCGCTGGCGACGGTGGCGAACGGCCCGGCCACCCCGGGGTCGTCGGCCAGCTCGGCGAAGCCCTGCGTGTACGGCGCGGTGGCCGCGCGACCCGCGGCGAGCGGCGCGGTGGCCCGGGCCGCGTCGAGCCCGGACTCGTCCAGGCGGTCGCCCGAGAGCAGCACGTCGAGGTCGGCGGGGTCGGGACGCTGCGCGGAGCGCACCGTGGCGCTCACGGTGCGCCCGTCGGCGCTCACGGTCGGGGCCCCGAAGCCGAGGCCGGCGCCGGCGAGGGTCGGGCGGTCGGAGCCCAGCGGCAGCCGGCCCGGCGCGGTCCACGCCACCCGCCACGTCGCGGCGTCGACCCGCGACACCTGCCAGGCGCCGCGGTCGGCCGAGGTGGCGCCCGGCGCCGGCGGCGCGGCGGCGGTCGGGGTGGGCACGACGGCCGCGGCCGTCAACGGGAGCAGGATGGCGGCGAGCGCCGCGGCGGCACGGCGGGTGGGGCGCTGGAGCACGGGTGAGGTCCGTTCGTTCGGGGTGGGCGGTCTGCCCACCGACTCCTAGACGCACGAGAGCGTCGTCCGGTTGCCTCGCGGCCGAGACGTCGACGCTCAGCCCACCATGTCGACGGCCAGCACGTCGAGGGACCAGGCCCCGCGTCGGTCGCCGTCGAGCGGCACCACCCGCACCACCGCGCCGGTCCCCAGGTCGAGGGCGACGTCGTGGGCGCTGGGGTAGTCGATGCCGGTGAGGTCGCGCTCCTCGCCGTACTCGAGGCGGTCGCTGACCCGCGACCACAGCAGCGGACAGCAGCTGCACGTGGGGTCGTAGCCCTCGACCGGGACCGCGCGGGCCCACCACACGCTCCTGCCGGCCACCTCGCCGGCGCGCAGGTCGTCGAGCAGCACCCCCGAGCTCAGCTCGACGGGGTCGAGCACGGCGACCCAGAGGTAGGACTGCCACATCGCGTCGGCGTAGTCGATCCTCCTGTCGGCCGTGGCACGCGTGGGGCGGCTGGCCACCAGTCCGTCGGCGTCGAGCGCGGGCGTGACCGCCCACGGTCGCCCGGGCGCGGAGTGCGGCGCCGCCGCGACGTGGTGGATGCCCCGGGGGTCCCGCACGACGAGGGTGCCGCGCGCACGGTCGAGGCTCGCCTCCGCCGGAGCCGCGGTCCCCTCCACGAAGCGCACCTCGAGGGTGCGCCAGCGCCACGGTCCGCTCCGGGCCAGCGCGCGGAATCGGTCGAGGGTGGGCTCCATGCGCCCAGCAGACCACGGGCGGCGTCCACGCCTCATCGGGTTTTCGGCGCAGCGGCGCGGCTTCTCTACCCTTGTCGGAGTGAAGGCACTGCTGCTCGAGAACATCCATCCGCTCGCCGTCCAGATCCTCGAGGGTCGCGGCTTCGAGGTCGAGCTGCGCGCCGGCTCCCTCTCCGAGGACGAGCTCGTGGAGACGCTCCCCGGCGTCGACCTGCTCGGCATCCGCTCCAACACCCACCTCACCGAGCGGGTGCTCGACGCCGCCACCGACCTGCAGGCCGTCGGCTGCTTCTGCATCGGCACCAACCAGGTCGACCTGGCCGCGGCCGCGGCCCGCGGCCTGGCCGTCTTCAACGCGCCCTTCTCCAACACCCGCAGCGTGGTGGAGCTGGTCATCGGCGAGATCATCGCGCTGGCCCGTCGCCTGCACGAGAAGTCGGGCAAGATGCACGCCGGTGTCTGGGACAAGTCGGCCAAGGGCAGCCACGAGATCCGCGGTCGCACCCTCGGCATCGTGGGCTACGGCAACATCGGCACCCAGCTGTCCAACCTGGCCGAGTCGATGGGCATGCGGGTCATCTTCTTCGACACCGCCGACCGGCTGGCCCACGGCAACGCGCAGCGCATGAAGACCCTCGACGACCTGCTCGAGCAGGCCGACGTCGTCACGCTGCACGTCGACGGCCGCCCCGGCAACGCCGGCTTCTTCGGCCCCGAGCAGTTCGCGCGCATGAAGCCGCGCTCGCTGTTCATCAACGCCGCGCGAGGCATGGTCGTCGACAACGAGTCGCTGCGCGAGCACATCCTCTCGGGCCACATCGCCGGCGCCGCCCTCGACGTCTTCCCGATCGAGCCCAAGGCCCAGGGCGACCCCTTCGAGTCGCCGCTGCGCGGTCTCGACAACGTCATCCTCACCCCGCACGTCGGCGGCTCCACGCAGGAGGCGCAGGAGGAGATCGGCTTCTTCGTCGCCAACAAGCTCGCCGGCTTCGCCCTCGAGGGCCGCACCGAGCTGTCGGTCGACCTGCCCGCCGTCATGGCCCCGCAGCTGCAGAGCGGGCACCGGCTGGGCTACCTCCACGTCAACGTGCCCGGCGTGCTCGCCTCGGTCAACCAGCTCATCGCCGAGTCGGGCAGCAACGTCACCGGTCAGTACCTCGCCACCTCCGGCGAGCAGGGCTACGTCGTCACCGACACCTCCGACCCCGTCCCGGAGTCGGCGATCAAGGCCCTGGCCGACTCCGAGCACACGCTCTGGGTCCGCACCTGGTCGGCCTAAGCCCCACCGCCCCGTCCGTAGGCTCGGGGCATGGGGACCGCGAGGGTGAGCGTGCGCGACCGGCTGGGCCAGGCGCTGTTCGAGCGCGTGGCCGGGCCCGACGGCGCCAAGCAGAGCGACCGGATCCACAACCGGCCCGGGCCGCGGTGGTTCGAGCCCGACAGCGCGATCGTGCGGGTGCACAGCGACGCCTCGATGTTCATCGGCGGGATCCGGGCGCTGCTCCTGCAGACGCTGCACCCCGCGGCGATGCGGGCGGTGGCCGAGCACTCGGGCTACCGCGGTGACATGTGGGGCCGCCTGGCGCGCACGAGCACGTTCCTCGCCACGACCACCTTCGGCCACGCCGAGGACGCCCAGACCGCGGTCGACGTCGTGCGCCGCATCCACGCCAAGGTCACCGGCACGATGCCCGACGGCACGCCGTACGCCGCCTCCGACCCCCACCTGCTGAGGTGGGTGCACGTCGCGGAGGTCGACTCCTTCCTGCTGGCCCACCAGGTCTACGGCAAGCAGCCGCTCGACCAGGCCGGGCGCGACGAGTACGTCGCCCAGGTCGGGGTCATCGCCGAGAAGCTGGGCGTCGTCGACCCGCCGCAGACCGAGGCCGAGCTGCGCGAGGTGCTGGCCGCCTACCGCCCCGAGCTGCGCGGCACCCCCGAGGCGCGTGAGGCCGTGGGCTACCTGCTCTTCAAGCCGCCGCTCCCCCTGCCCGCGCGGGCGCCCTACGGCGTGCTGGTGGCCGCTGCCGTGGCGCTGATGCCGGTGTGGACCCGGCTGCCGCTGCGGCTGCCCTGGCTGCCGGTGGGCGAGCGGACCGTCGTGCGGGCGCTGGGCGGCCTGGCCACCGGCACCATCCGGTGGGCGATGACGCCCTCGCAGGCCGCCCGCGCCGCCGCCGACGCCTGATCCACCCCCGACCCGGGCTGGCACCGGTGGGTGCGTCCCCGTTGAATGGACCCATGGAACCTCCGCATCCGGACCTCTCCTCACGCTGGCCGCTCGCCGGCGCCACCGACGTGCGCGACGCACTGCTGGCCGCCTACGGCGACCCGAGCCGCGGCTACCACGACCTGCGCCACCTCGCCGAGGTGCTCGACCGGCTCGACGAGCTCGCCGCGCGGGGTGCGGCCTACCCGCAGCGCCCGGTGGTGCTCGCCGCGTGGTTCCACGACGGGGTCTACGACGGCGAGCGTGACGCCGAGGAGCGCTCGGCCGCCTGGGCCGAGCACGCCCTCGCCACCCACCTGCCGGCCGAGGAGGTCGCCGAGGTCGTGCGCCTGGTCCGGCTGACCGAGACCCACCAGCCCGAGGACGACGACGCCGCCGGCTGCGCGCTCTCCGACGCCGACCTGGCCATCCTCGCCGCGCCCCGCGCGCGCTACGACGACTACGTCGCCGCCGTGCGTCGCGAGTACGCCCACCTCGACGACCAGACCTTCCACGAGGGCCGCGCCCGGGTGCTGGAGAGCCTGGCCGAGAAGCCGGAGCTCTTCCACACCGCGCACGCCCGCCGCACCTGGGAGGCCCCCGCCCGCGCCAACCTCGACGCCGAGCTCGCCTCGCTGGGGGCCCGCACGGGCCGCTCCGAGGCCGTCAGCCGCTAGGGCGCCCCCGCCTCTGCGTCGTGCGCAGCCCCGCCGCGCGCAGCCGGGCGACGAGCTCGCGGCTGCTGACCGGCGTGGCACCGGCGGCCACGACGTCGTCGTACCACTCCGAGGGCACGTCGTAGTGGTCGCGGTCGAAGCCGCGCTCGGAGAAGCCCTGCGCCCGCGCGAAGGCGTGCAGCTCGTCGTAGGACGTGTCGCTGGCCAGGTGCGACCAGAGCCGGCCGTGGCCGGCGGCGTTGGGCGGGTCGATGAGGATCATCGGGTGCTCACGCACCCCATCCTGGCACCGCGCGCCGCACGAGGTGCTCGAGCGCCCGCAGCGAGGCGGCCTCGTCGAGACCACCCACGTCGAGGTCGAGGAGGTCGGGACGCTGCCCGGTGAGCGCCTCGAGGCGCGAGATCCACAGCGCCGGACCCTGCTCACCCTCGCCGTCGACCACGCCCGCGACCGCCCGCGCCAGCGGCGTCGAGTCCCCGCGTCCCGCGCGCCGCGCGGCGACCTCGGCCGCCGGTGCCCGCAGCAGCACCGAGCAGACGTCGGCCCCGGCAGCGTGCGCGGCCCGCTCGAAGCCGGCCTGGCCCGCGGGGTCGGCGAGCAGCTGCGGCAGCACCACGTCGCGCCCGCCGCGCAGGTGGGCCGTGACCATCGCGTGCGCGACAGGTCTGGCCACCTCCCCGGTGGCGGCGAAGTCTTCCCGCCACCCACCGACCCACGTGCGCAGCGCGTCGACGTCGAGGAGCAGCGTGCCCGGGTGGGCGTCCGCCCATCGGGCGGCGAGGGCCGACTTGCCGATGCCGGGTGGTCCGTTCAGGTGGAGGAGCAGGCTCACGCCTCGACCCGGTTGCCGTCGTCGTCCCAGTGGGCGGCCACCTTCTTCGAGGGCTGGACGCGCGGCGGCTCCCCCGGCATCTTGGGGTGGTCGGGCGGGTAGTTGAGCTCCCCGCCGGGCAGCTCCTCCCAGAGGTCGAGCAGCGGCTGGAGCGAGCCCGCCGCGTCGTCGATGCCGGCCCACGGGTCGCCGTGCTCGCGCAGCCGCTCGGGCACCGTGACGATGTTGAGCTCGCGGGGGTCGCGCAGCTCGGCCAGCTCCTCCCACGACAGCGGGGTCGAGACGGGCGCGCCGGGCAGCGGGCGCAGGGAGTAGGCGGAGGCGATGGTGCGGTCGCGGCAGTTCTGGTTGTAGTCGACGAAGATCCGCTGCCCGCGCTCCTCCTTCCACCAGTTCGTGGTGACGCCGGGGTCGCGGCGCTCGAGCTCCCGGCCCAGGCCGATGGCGGCGTGGCGCACGTCGGTGAAGTCCCACTCCGGGCGGATGCGCACGTAGACGTGCACGCCGCGGTTGCCCGAGGTCTTGGGCCACCCGACCAGACCGAGCTCACGCAGCAGACCGTCGGCCACGCCGGCGACGCGCACGGCGTCGGCGAAGGTCGTGCCGGGCTGGGGGTCGAGGTCGATGCGCAGCTCGTCGGGGCGGTCCTGCCAGCCCTCGACCGCGGGGTCGCGGCGCACCGGCCACGGGTGGAAGGTGATCGCGCCCATGTGGGCGCACCACACCGGCACCGCGATCTCGGTCGGGCAGATCTCGTCGGCGGTGCGACCCGAGGGGAAGGTGATGCGGGCGGTCTCGAGGTAGTCGGGCGCCCCCTTCGGCACCCGCTTCTGGTAGAACGCGTCGGCGTCCTTGTCCTGCGGGCCCGTGGCCAGCCGCATGCCGGGGCGCACGCCGGAGGTCCAGCGCTCCAGCGCCGTGGGACGACCGCGCAGGGCCCGCATCAGCCCGTCGTCGACTGAGGCGACGTACTCCGCCACGCCCAGCTTGGTGACCTCCGGGGTGCGGTCGGTGGCCTCGAAGACCACCCGGTCGGGGCTCGAGACCCGCACAGCGCGCCCGCCCGCCTGCACCTCGACCGCGCTCGCCTTCGCCATGGGCGCCACCGTAGCGGCGAAACCCGGTCGTGACGGGCGGCGCACGCGCCGTAGCGTGACCGCGTGCGCCCCGACCCCCTCTCCGATCACCACCCCGACCCCCACCCCGACCTGGTCGTCGACCGGCTCGACGTCCACAGCACCGACGCGGGCGAGCTCGCCCGCCTGCGGGCGTACGCCGACGCCTGGAGCCTCGGCTTCCACGAGGGCGGGCTCGACGACGACAAGCACCGCCGCTGGCTGGACTCGACCCGCGCCGACGACGCGGTGCTGCGGGCGGTCTGGCCGCGCACCAGCCGGGTGGCGGGCACGCCTGCGCCGGTGGGCACCTTCACCAGCTGGCAGCAGCAGGTCAACGTCGGTGGCGGGCGCCTGCTGCCGCTGCACATGATCACCGACGTCACCGTGGCCCCCACCCACCGCCGCCGCGGCCTCCTGCGCCGGCTGATGGGCGAGGACCTCGCCGAGGCCGCCGACCGGGGGCTGCCGCTGGCCGCCCTCACGGTCTCGGAGGGCTCCATCTACGGCCGTTACGGCTTCGGCGTGGCCACCCGCCGCCGGCGCATCGAGGTCGACCTCACGGCCCGCTTCGCCCTGCGCGACCAGGTCGAGGACACCGGGGCGCTCGAGCTGGCCACGCCCGCCGAGGCCTACCCGGTGTGCCGCGAGGTCTTCGCGCGGGTCCTGGCCACGACGCGGGGCATGGTGGCGCGCCCGGCCCACCACGCGGTCCACGACAGTGGTGAGCACGACTGGGAGACCGGTGGCCCCGACCGCGCGTCGCGGGTGGCGGTGCACCTCGACCCCTCGGGCACGCCCGACGGCTACGTCCGCTTCCGTGTCAAGGACACCGACGGCGGGCTGGTGGAGGTGCGCGACCTGCAGGCCCTGGGCCCGCAGGTGCACCTGCGGCTGTGGCGCTTCCTCGCCGACCTCGACCTGACCGCGAAGGCGCGCGCGACAGCCCCGGTCGAGGACCCGCTCGACCTCGCGCTCACCGACCCCCGGGTCGTCACCACCACCGAGGTGCGCGACGTGCTGTGGCTGCGCGTGCTCGACCCGGTCGCGGCGCTGGAGGCTCGGCCGTGGAGCGCCGACGCGACGGTGGTGCTGGGCGTCGACGACCCGCTCGGTCACGCCGCGGGGACCTTCCGGGTCACCACCGGGCAGGGACGGGCACGGGTCGAGGCGACCGACGAGGCGCCCGGCGTGCGGCTCGGCGTCGACACGCTCGGAGCCCTCTACCTCGGCGACCGCTCCGTGCTCACCGCGGCCGCCGCGGGTCGGGTCACCGGGTCCGACGTGGCGACGTGGGCCGCGATGACCGACCACGCCGGTCCGGCCCCCTGGAACACCACCGGCTTCTGAGCCTCGCCGCCGGGGTCCGACACCGCGGGACCGGGGCTCCCCCCGGATGTCCCGGCTCCCGCGGCGCGGGGTCGGTGGGGCGGCCCTCAGCCGCGGGAGGCCTCGCCCAGCAGCGAGTTGGGGCTGAAGACCGGTCGGCGGTCCTCGTCCTCGGCGGTGGCGCGCACGAACTCGAAGCCCGACGTGGTGACCACCCGCCAGTGGTCGACCCGGGCGGCCAGGTCGGCTGCGCACGTCAGGTGCAGGGGCGGGGCGTGGAAGGCGTTGCGCCCGATCTCCAGGTCGTCGCCGACGAAGGCCACCGGGCGCCCCAGCGACTCCGCGCAGGCCCCGCAGATGCGGCTCAGGGCGCACTGGGTCACCCGGCGGGCCACGAGCTGGAGGTCGCCGGCGTCGTCGCGCTCCCAGGCGAAGGGAGCGTCGACGGCGTCGACGTCACGGCTGAGGCCCCGGATCATGACGCCTTCCGCGACCAGCCGCCCAGCTCGGCCCGGCGCGAGGGACGCTCGGCGTCGCTCTTGCGGCCGCGCTCGACCGGGGCACGGTCGGGGCTCGGGGGCTCGGGCTTGTCGGAGGTGGTGAAGCCGTTGGGCACCGAGAGCTTGATGATGGTGCGCAGCGCCTGGCCGTACTGCTTGTGCAGCGGCCCGATCGTGTAGGGGATGTCGTACTTGTCGCACAGCGCGCGGACCTTGACCGCGATCTCGCCGTAACGGTTGCTCGGCAGGTCGGGGAAGAGGTGGTGCTCGATCTGGTAGCCCAGGTTGCCCGACATGATGTGCAGCAGCGGGCCGCCCTCGAAGTTGGCCGCGCCGAGGATCTGGCGCAGGTACCACTCCGCGCGGGTCTCGTCCTCGATCTCCTCCTCGGTGAAGTGCATCGCACCGTCGGGGAAGTGGCCGCAGAAGATGATCACGTAGGACCACAGGTTGCGGGTGACGTTGGCCGTGGCGTTGGCGGTGAGGGTCGTGCGCCAGTGCGGCCCGCTGAGCGCGGGGTAGACGACGTAGTCCTTGAGCACCTGGTTGCGGCCCTTGCGCCAGATCTGCCCGAGCTGGCGCTTCATCTCCTTCGGGTCCTTCTTGCCCTTGCGGATGGCCTCGATGTCGAGGTCGTGGAGGGCCACGCCCCACTGGAAGAGGCTGGCGAGCAGCGCGTTGTAGACCGGCTGGCCGAGGTTGGCGGGGTGCCACTTCTGCTCGCGGGCCATGCGCAGGATGCCGTAGCCGATGTCGTTGTCGTGGCCGAGCACGTTGGTGAACTGGTGGTGCACGTAGTTGTGGGAGTGCTTCCACTGCTCCGCGGGCTGGGCGGTGTCCCACTCCCAGTTGGAGGAGTGGATCTCGGGGTCGTTCATCCAGTCCCACTGGCCGTGCATGACGTTGTGGCCGATCTCCATGTTCTCCAGGATCTTGGCCACGCCGAGCATCGCCGCCCCGGCCGCCCAGGCGGGCTTGCGGTGCGAGGCGAGCAGGGTGACGCGGCCCGCGAAGGCCAGGCCGCGCTGCACCTTGATCATCCGGTTGATGTACGCCGCGTCCGCGGCCCCGCGCGACTCCTCCACCTCCGCGCGGATCGCGTCGAGCTCGCGGCCGATCTGCTCGACCTCCTCGTCGGTGAGGTGGGTGTACTCCCGGACGTCCGAGATGGCCATGGGTCCTCCAGTGGGTGCAGCGGTGCGGGGGGCTGGTGGGTCGGGTGGGTCAGATGTCGAGGGTGCAGTCGCCGGCGGCGGCGGTCACGCAGGTCTGGATCTGCTCGTTGGGCTGGGCGTACTCCTCGCCGTTGCGCAGGTCGCGCACCGCGCCGGAGACGAGGGTGACGGTGCAGGTGTGGCAGATGCCCATGCGGCAGCCGTAGGGCATGCCCACGCCCGCCTGCTCGCCGGCCTCGAGCACGGTGGTGGCGCCGTCGGCGTCCACCGTCTTGCCGGAGTTGCGGAAGGAGATCGTGCCACCCTCGCCGCCGGCGTCGCCGAGCTTCAGCGAGAAGCGCTCGAGGTGGAGCCGCTCGGCGACCCCCTCGGCCTCGAAGTGCTCGCTGAGCGCGTCGAGCATCGGGCCGGGTCCGCAGGCCCACGTCTCGCGCTCGCGCCAGTCGGGGCACACGCGGTCGAGGTCGGCGGGCGCCAGCATGCCCTCGGTGTCGGTGTGGAGGCGGTGCACGGTGAGGCCCTCGTGGCCCTCCTCGAGCCGGTCGAGCTCGTCGCGGAAGATCATCCGCTCCGCCGTCGGCGAGGAGTAGTGCATGACGACGTCGGGCATCGAGCCACGGCGGTCGAGCGTGCGCAGCATCGACATCACCGGGGTCACCCCGGAGCCGGCCACGAGGAAGAGCATCCGCGCCGGCGGGGGGTCGGGGAGCACGAAGTCACCCTCGGGCAGCGCGAGGCGCACGATCGTGCCGGGGGCCAGGCCGTTGACCAGGTGCGAGGAGAGCAGGCCCTCGGGCATGGCACGCACCGTGATCGCGATGGTGCGGCCGCTGCGCTTGGGCGCTGAGCTCACCGAGTAGGAGCGCCACTGGTACTTGCCCTCGACCTGCACGCCGATGCCGACGTACTGGCCGGGCTTGTGGTCGTAGCGCCAGCCCCAGCCGGGCCGGATCACCAGGGTGGCGGCGTCCTCGGTCTCGGGCACGACCTCCTCGATGCGGCCGCGCAGCTCGCGGGTCGACCACAGCGGGTTGACCAGCGAGAGGTAGTCGTCGGGGTGCAACGGGGTGGTCAGCTTCGAGCCCGCCCTGCGGACCCGCTCCCACGGGATCGTCCCTGCCATCGGCCCAGTGAACAGGCGTTCTCCCACTGGCGTCAACGGGTCGGAGGGGTGAACCTCCCCGACGTACTCTGGGGGTATGACCTACTCCGTTGAGAAGACCGACGCCGAGTGGCGCGAGCAGCTCTCCCCCGACGAGTACGCCGTCCTGCGCAAGGCCGGCACCGAGCGGGCCTTCACCGGCAAGTACACCGACACCGAGACCACGGGCGTCTACCGCTGCAAGGCCTGCGACGCCACGCTCTTCGAGTCCGACACCAAGTTCCACTCCGGCTGCGGCTGGCCGTCGTTCTACCAGCCGATCAGTGACACGATCGAGTACATCGAGGACACCAGCCACGGCATGAAGCGCGTCGAGGTCCGCTGCGCCAGCTGCGGCTCCCACCTGGGCCACGTCTTCCCCGACGGCTACGGCACCCCCACCGGCGACCGCTACTGCATCAACTCCATCAGCCTCACGCTGGAGGAGAAGGCGTAGGTCGGTCGGCGTGACTCTCCGGGTCGCCATGTGGTCGGGGCCGCGCAACCTCTCCACGGCCCTGATGCGCAGCTTCGAGCACCGCGCCGACTGCACCGTCGTCGACGAGCCGCTCTACGCCGCCTACCTCGCCGCCACCGGTCTCGACCACCCCGGCCGCGACGAGGTCATCGCCTCCCAGTCGACCGACTGGGAGGCGCTGGTGCGCGAGCTGACCGCGGGCCCCGTGCCCACGCCGGTGCAGTACCAGAAGCACATGACCCACCACGTGCTCCCCGACCTCGACCAGGGCGCGCTGGCCGGGCTGCGCCACGCCTTCCTCGTGCGCGACCCCGAGCGCGTGCTCACCTCCTACGCCAAGGTGCGCGAGGAGCCGACGCTGGAGGACCTCGGCCTGCCGCAGCAGCTGGCGCTCTTCGAGCGCTTCGGCGGCCCGGTGGTCGACGCCGCCGACGTGCTCCGCGACCCGCGCGGCACGCTCACGGCCCTGTGCGCCGCGCTCGGTCTCGCCTTCGACGAGGCGATGCTGTCCTGGCCCGCGGGCCCGCGCGACACCGACGGCGTCTGGGCCCCGCACTGGTACGCCGGGGTCGAGGCCTCCACCGGCTTCGCCACCTCCTCCCCCGGCGGGCACGACCCGCTGCCCGAGCGCCTGGCGCCGCTGCTCGAGCGCTGCCGCCCCTTCTACGACGCGCTGGCCCCCCACCGGCTGCGCCCCGCCACCGACCAGGAGTCCTGAATGCTGCAGCAGTTCGACCCCCGCAACGCCGACCTCCAGGTCAACGTCGGCGGCCGGATCACCCACCGCGACGAGGCGGCGGTGAGCCCCTTCGACTCCGTGGTGCAGGGCGGCGACGCCGTCTGGGAGGGGCTGCGGCTGCACCGGGGCAGGATCTTCGGGCTCGACGAGCACCTCGCCCGGCTGCGCCGCTCGGCCAAGGCGCTGGCCTTCGCCGAGATCCCCTCCGACGCCGAGATCGTCGAGCAGCTGCGCCGCACCCTGGCGGCCAACGACATGCACGACGACGTGCACGTGCGCCTCACGCTGACCCGCGGGGTCAAGGTCACCAGCGGCATGGACCCCCGGCTCAACACCTCCGGGCCCACGCTCATCGTGCTCGCGGAGTTCAAGTCACCGGTCTACGACGCCTCCGGCATCACCCTGGCGACCTCCTCGGTGCGCCGGCACCGCGCCGACTCCCTCGACCCCAAGATCCACCACAACAACCTGCTGACCTCGATCATGGCCAAGGTCGAGGCCACGGTGGCCGGCGCCGACGACGCCCTCATGCTCGACGACGCGGGCTTCGTGGCCGAGACCAACGCCACCCACGTCTTCCACGTCGCCGGCGGCCGCGTGCGCACCTCCACGACACGGGCGTGCCCCGAGGGCATCACCCGCGAGACGGTGCTCGGGCTCTGCGCCGACCTCGGCCTGCCCACCGAGGTGTGCGAGCACTCGCTGGTGGAGCTCTACACCGCCGACGAGGTGTTCGTGACCGGCACCATGGGCGGGGTCACGCCGGTGGTCGCGATCGACGGGCGCACCATCGGCGACGGCGCGCCCGGCCCGGTCGCCGCGCGCATCTCCGCGGCGTACGCCGAGCTCACCGCCCGCTCCGGCACCGTCGTGGCCTGAGCCGGCCGCCGCTCAGGGCAGGCGCTGGACCAGCTCGGCCACCGGCACCAGGGCACCGGTGTAGAACGGGATCTCCTCGCGCACGTGGCGGCGGGCGCGGCTGGCGCGCAGGTCGCGCATGAGGTCGACGATGCGGTGCAGCTCGTCGGCCTCGAAGGCGAGGATCCACTCGTAGTCGCCGAGGCCGAAGGAGGCGACGGTGTTGGCGCGCACGTCGGGGTAGGGCCGCGCCTGCATGCCGTGCTCCTTGAGCATGTCGCGGCGCTCCTCGTCGGGCAGGAGGTACCACTCGTAGGAGCGCACGAAGGGGTAGACGCAGACGTGGCGCTTCGGCTCCTCGTCGGCGAGGAACGCCGGCACGTGCGACTTGTTGAACTCCGCGGGCCGGTGCAGCGCCATCTGCGACCAGACCGGCGCCAGGCGCGAGCCGAGCGCGGTGCGGCGGAAGCGGTGGTAGGCCGACTGGAGGGCCTCGGAGTCGGCGGCGTGCCACCAGACCATGACGTCGGCGTCGGCGCGCAGCCCGGCGACGTCGTAGACGCCGCGCACCACGACCCCCTCCTCGGCCAGCTCGGCGAGGAGCTTCTCGACCTCGGCGCCCTCGGCCTCGCGGTCGGCGTCGCCGAGCACCCGGTCGAGACGGAAGACCGACCACGTGGTGTAGCGGATGGAGTCGTTGATCTCGCGCAGCCGGGCGGCGTTGGTCTGGGTGTCGCTCATGGCTCCATCATGCCGCGCGGGGCCTCGTCGGCCCACGTGACCCTGGTCGCCAGCAGCTCGCGCACCGCGCGGTGGGCCGAGCCGACGGCTGCGGGGATGCCGACCCCGTCGTAGGCCGCCCCGCAGACCGCCAGGCCCGGCACCTGCGCGACCGCGGTCCGCACCCGCGCGACGCGCGCGACGTGGCCCACGGCGTACTGCGGCAGCCCGCCGCCCCAGCGCTGCACGTGGGTGTCGACGGGGCGGGCGTCGAGCCCGGTCAGCGCGTGCAGGTCGGACAGCGACGCGGCGACGAGCTCGGCGTCGTCGGCCTGCAGGGTGCGCTCCTCGCGGTGACGGCCCAGCGAGGTGCGCAGCAGCAGCACGTCGTCGCCGTCGACCAGCCCGCGGCCGGCCTCGCGCACCCACGCCCACTTGGAGAAGGAGTACGTCGCCGCCTTGATCCGGCGCCGCTCGACCGGTGGCACCAGGAAGCCCGACGTGTCGGCGGCCGCCAGCGCCGGGGCGTCGGCGGCCCGCACGGCGAGGGTCACCACCGCCACCGAGGCCGTCTCCACCGCGGCCAGCTCGCTCGCGGCGGCGGGCGCCACGTCGGCGAGCAGCCGCGCGGTCGGCGCGGGCGGGGTGGCCAGCACGACGAGGTCGGCGCGCAGCAGCTCGGGGTCGGTGGTGGGGCCGAGCAGCAGCTCGAGGCCCTCGGGCGTGCGGCGCAGGCCGCGCACGGTGGTGCCCGTGCGCACGCGCAGCCCACCGGCGGCGACCACCGCGTCGGGCAGCGCTCCCATGCCGCCGGACAGCCCCGCGAAGACCGGGCCGGCGTACGTCGTGGGCACCGCGCCGCCGTGGGTGACCACCGAGCCGCGGGCGGCCAGCGCCACCAGCTGCGGCACGGCGGCGCGCGCGGAGATCTCACGGGCCAGACCGGAGTAGACCCCGCCGAGCAGGGGCTCGACGAGCCGGTCGGTCACCTCGGGGCCGAAGCGGGCGTCCACGAGGTCGCCGACGGTGACGTCGGCCCCCGGGTCGCCCAGGTCCCCCAGGTCGCTGGCGGGAAGGTCGACCTCCCGGGCGGCCCGGGCCAGGCCCTCGGGCGAGAGCACGCCGGAGGCCTCGAGCGCGGCCAGGTCGAGCGGCACCCCCATGAGCGAGCGCGGCAGCGGCCGCATCGCCCCGCGGCTGTGGATGCGCGAGCTGACCACGGCCGGGTGCTCGACCTCGAGCCCGACCGCGCGGGCCAGGTCGACGCCCTCGGCTCGGCGGTTGAGCATCGCCTCGGCGCCGACGTCGACCAACGCCCCGGCGACCTCGTGGCGGAGCAGCTTGCCGCCGACGCGGTCGGCGGCCTCGAGCACGACGACCTCGTGGCCGGCCTCGGCCAGGTCGCGGGCCGCGGCGAGGCCGGCGATGCCGCCGCCGACCACCACGGCCAGGGCGCGGGGGGTGCCGGGTGCAGCCATGCCACCAGCGTCTCAGAGCGGCCCACGCCGCGACGACCGGGTGCGGGGTCGTCGCGGCGTGGGAGTCGGGGGGTGGCGCCGGGGCAGCGGCAGGGGGGGGCTCAGGCCGAGGCGGCCATCCGTCCGAAGCCGCTGCGGTGGAAGACCAGCGGGGCGTCGGCGACCGCGCCCTCGACCGACTCCACGGCGTGCAGCTGGAGCAGCACGATGGTGTGGTCGCCGGCCTCGACCTCGCGGTAGAGCGAGCAGTCGAAGCGGGCCAGGCCCTCGTCGAGGGTCACCGCACCGTCGTCGGTGGTGGAGATGTCGATGCCGGTGAAGCGCTCGTCGACCGGCCCGGCGAGCTGGCGGCAGACCCCGCCGTGGTGGTCGGCCAGCACGGTGACGCCGAGGTGGTCGGCGCGGCGCAGGTCGGGCCAGGTCTTGGAGGTGTTGGCGATCGAGAACGACACCAGCGCCGGCTCCAGGCTGACCGAGGTGAAGGAGCTCGCGGCCAGCCCGACCGGGCGTCCGTCGACCTGCGCGGCCACGGCGACGACCCCGCTGGGGAAGATGCCGAAGGCCTCGCGCAGGCGCTGGGGGTCGAGGTCCTGGTTGGTGGAGAGGGCGGTGACGCTCATGCGGGGGCTCCTGTCGGGAGGTGGGGGTGGAGCGCGAGGTGCGGCGCGGGGTCGAGCAGGGCGGCCACGCGGGGCCGCGCCGTCGCGAGCCAGTCGGCGTAGGCCGCCGGGTCGTCGTGGTGCTGGTCGAGCACGTAGAGGCCGCGCACCGGCACGGTGGCGCCGAGCTCGGTGAGCACCGGGCGCAGGGTGAGCTCGGGGGCCAGGGCGTGCGCGGGGCCGGCGCCGAGCATCAGGGGCACCGCGACGCCGCGCAGGCCGGTGCCGGCGCCGAAGCGGTCGAGGAAGAGCTTGAGCAGACCCGTGTAGGTGGCCTTGTAGGTCGGGCAGGCCACCACGACGAGGTCGGCCTCCCCCACGGCCTCGACGAGGTCGGCGACGACCGCGCTGGACCAGTCGAGCAGGGCCGGGCCGAGCTCGGCGAGGTCGACGGTCAGGTCGGGCTCCTCCCCCGACAGCTCGCGGGCCAGCAGCGTGGCGGCCCCGAGGGTGCGCGAGCGCGGCTTGGGGTTGCCGACCACCACCGCCACGCGGGGGCGGGCCGTCACGACGCCGCCGTGCGGCCGGCGGCCTGGAACGGCACGGCGGTGGTGTGGTGCACCGGCGGGGCCGGGTGCTCCCACAGACCGCGCTCGGCCAGGATCGGCAGCACGCCCTCACCGAAGTGGTAGGCCCCCTCGAGGTGGGGGTAGGCGGAGAGGACGAACTCGTCGATGCCGACGGAGTGGTACTCCTCGATCCGGTCGGCGACCTGCTCGTGGCTGCCCACGAGGGCCGTGCCCGCGCCACCGCGCACGAGGCCCACGCCGGCCCAGACGTTGGGGTGGATCTCCAGGTCGTCCTTGCTGCCGCCGTTGAGGTCGAGCATGCGGCGCTGGCCCTCCGACTCGCTCTTGCGCAGGCCCTCCTGCACGGCCTTGATCGAGGCCGGGTCGATGCCGGCGAGCAGGCGGTCGGCCTCGGCCCACGCCTCCTCGGCGGTGTCGCGCACGATGGTGTGCATCCGGATGCCGAAGCGGATCGGGCGCTCGGCACCGCGTCCCTCCTCGGCCGCGAGCTTCCGGATCCAGTCGACCTTCTCGGCCACCGCGGCCGGCGGCTCGCCCCACGTGAGGTAGACGTCGGCGTGCTTGGCCGCGACCCTGCCGGCCGCCGGCGAGGAGCCACCGAAGTAGATCGCGGGCACCGGGTCGGGGATCTGACCGAGCTTCGCGCTCTCGACCTGCAGGTGCTCACCGGCGAAGTCGACCGTCTCGCCGGCCCACAGCCGGCGCACGATCTCGAGGAACTCGTCGCAGCGGGCGTAGCGGGCCTCCTTGTCGAGGAAGTCGCCGAACATGCGCTGCTCGTGGCTCTCGCCACCGGTGACCACGTTGAGCAGCAGGCGGCCGCCGGTGAGGTTCTGGAAGGTGCCGGCCATCTGCGCGGCGAGGTAGGGCGCGACCAGCCCGGGCCGGAAGGCGACCAGGAACTTCAGCCGCTCGGAGACCTGGCTCAGCATCGCGGTCGAGAGCCAGGCGTCCTCGCACCACGCACCGGCCGGGGTGAGGGCGGCCTCGAAGCCCATCTGCTCGGCGCCGCGGGCGATCTGGCCGAGGTAGGGCACGTCGGCGGGTCGACCCGACGGCCCGGCGCTCACGCCGTGGCCGCCGCCAACGACCTGGCGGCCGTCACCGCCGTTGGTGGGCAGGAACCAGTGGAACGTCAACGGGCTCATGGGGGGTTCTTCCTCTCAGATCTGACCGTGGTTGGGCGGCAGCGTGCCCTCGAGGGCGTGGTGCCCGAGGTGCTGGACCTTCCAGCTCGCGGGGTCGTGGAGCGTGTGGGTGCGGGCGTTGCGCCAGTGGCGGTGCAGGTTGAGCCCGTCGAGGGCCGAGCGGGTGCCGGCGACCTCGAAGAGCCGGCTGGCGACGGCCACCGACACCTGGGTGGTCGAGGCGCGCGCGGCGGCCACGGCGAGGCTGGCCGCCCCGACGCTCTCGACCGTGAGGTGGGCGTCGGCGCGGTCGACGGCGCGCCCGGCCTCGGCCACCAGGGCCTCCGCACCGCGCACGGCGAGGTCCATCTCGCCGAAGGCGTGCACGACCAGCGGGTCGTCGGCGGCCCGCTCCACCCCGGCGTCGGGGTAGGGCCGTGACATCGTCGTGACGAAGCTCGCCGCGTCCTCGACCGCCGCGCGGGCGATCCCGGCGTCGATCGCGGCGTGCAGGAGCTGGGCGAAGGCGCCGTAGGTCTGCGGGCCCTCGAAGGTCAGGTGGTAGGGCGTGATCCGCGAGTCGTCGACCGCCACGCCCTCGAGGCGCACCGTGCCGCTGGCGGTGGTGCGCTGGCCCATGCCGGCCCAGTCGTCGACGACCGTGACGCCCGGGGCGGTGCGCTCCACCCACGCGACGTGCATGGGGCCGTCCTCGCCGAGGTGGGCGAGCACGGGGATCCAGTCGGCGAAGAGCGCGCCGGTGCTGTAGCCCTTCTCGCCGTCGAGGCGCCAGGTGCGGCCGCCGTCCGCCGTGGGTCCGGTCGTGGCGGTGGTCTCGGTCAGGGTGGTGCGGTGCTCGCGCACGTGCTTCGTGCCGACCTCCGACTGGGCGTTGCCCAGCCGGCGCCCGCGCAGCACCTCGCCGAAGAAGAACGCCTGCTGGGCCGGCGTGCCCTGGTGGCGCAGCGCGTTGACGTAGACGAAGTGGCTGTGCGGCACCTGGGCCACGCTGGGGTCGCCCGCGGCCAGCAGGCGGAAGACCTCGGCCACGACCTCCACCGGCAGGTCGGCGCCGCCGTGCTCGGCCGGCACCGTGATCGCCAGCAGCCCCGAGGCCGACAGCAGGTCGAGCTCCGCGGCGGGCAGCACCCGCTCCGCGTCGCGGCGTACGGCGCCCTGCGCCAGCTCGCCCGCGAGGTCGGCGGCGACGCGCAGCGCGGCGTCGGCGTCGAGCACGGACACCGTCGCGGGGGCGGTCAGCGTCGTCACCGGCCGACCCTCGCGAGCTCGGCGGCCTCCAGCTCGCGCACGATCGGCAGCACCTCGCGACCGAAGTGCTCGACGTCCTCGATGAAGTGCAGGAAGCCCAGCAGCATCATCTGCACGCCCTGCCGCTTGTACTCCATGATCCGGTGGGCGACCTGCTCGGGCGTGCCCACCAGGCCGGTGCGGAAGCCGTCGTTGTACTGCACGAGGTCGGAGAAGTCGGAGTCCTGCCACATGCCCTTCTTGTCACCCGTCGACTGGCCGGCCTGCTTGACCGCGGAGCCGAAGCCCTCGACGGCCTCGACGTCGGCCTGGTCGATGATGTCGTGCAGCACCTGGCGGGCCGCGGCCTCGCTGTCGCGGGCGACCACGAAGCCGTTGACGCCGAACTTCACGGCCCCCTCGGGGCGGCCGTTGACCCGGGCCACGTCGGTGACGTCGCGGACCTGCTCGGCGACGCCCTCGGGGGTGTTGCCGTTCATGAAGTACCAGTCGGTGACCCGACCGCCCATGCCGCGGGCGTCGGTGGAGTTGCCGCCCATGAAGATCTCGGGGTGGGCCCGGCCGGGCACCTCCAGCGGCTTCGGCTTCAGGTCGAAGTCGTGCAGGCGGTAGAAGTCGCCCTGGTACTCCGCGTGGTCGCTGGTCCAGATCTCGCGGACGTAGCGGATGAACTCCTCGGCGCGGCGGTAGCGCTCGCCGTGCTCGAGCCACGGCTCGCCGAGCTGGGTGAACTCGTCCTTGAACCAGCCGGAGACGACGTTGATCGCGGCGCGCCCGCCCGAGATCTGGTCGGCGGAGGCGATGAACTTGGCCAGCACGCCGGGCTGCCAGAGGCCGGGGTGCACCGCGGCGATGACGTTGAGCCGCTCGGTGGCGAGCAGCAGCGCGAGCGACAGCGAGGTCGACTCGTGCTGGTAGGCCGCGCCGTAGGAGGCCATGTAGCGCACCTGCGACAGGGCGTACTCGAAGCCGCTGTCCTCGGCGACCTTGGCCAGGCGCTTGTTGTACTCGTAGCTCCAGTCGGTGCGCTGCTCGATCTTGCTGACGACCAGGCCGCCGCTGACGTTGGGCACCCAGTAGGCGAACTTGAGCGGCTCGTGCCCCGGCTGCACGCCGGACTCACCGCGGGTCTGCTGCACGGTCATGGGGACTCCTCGTGGTCTCTCGCGGCCGAAGCCGCTTATGTCGATAAGGTTGCTGGACAATTGGTGCGGATGCAAGGCAGGACCCCCCTGAGCCCCACCGGAAGGGGCGACGGGGTGACAGGCAGCGCCTCTCACCGCCCGGCCGGACCCGTCACCGGTCGCGGCGCGTCGCCCCGATCGACCAGGCGTACGGCGGGGTCGCGCCGTTGACGAGGTGGTCGCCGACCACCCGCGCCTTGAGGATCCGGGGGTTGTGCGACGACACCGTGCGGGCGTTGCGCCAGTGCCGGTCGAGAGCCCGGCCGCGCGCGGTGGCCGAGGCGCCGAGGGTGTCGAAGAGGTCGTTGGTGGCGCGCAGCACGAGGTCGGTGACGACGACCTGCGCGGTGGACGACTCGATCTCGCCGACCTCGACCAGTCGCCGGGTGCGCTCGGGGTCGCCGTGCGCGGAGTCGGCGACGGCCTGGAGGGCCTCGGCGACCCGCAGCGTGGCGGCCTCCGCGGCGTAGACGGCGGCGGCGATCTCGCCGATGCGGGCGAGCACCTGCGCGTCGTCGCGCACCCGGGCGGCGTTGGCGTGGGAGTAGTTGCGCTCGCGGCGGCGCACCTCGGTGACCGCGTCGGCGAGCGCGGCACGCCCGATCCCGGCGAGGGTCGCGAGCAGGTTGAGCTGGTAGAGCGCGGTCTGGTGCGGGAAGCGCTCCTCGAAGGCGAGCACGTCCTCGGCGGGCACGCGCACGGCGTCGAAGCTCGTCGTGCCGCTGCCGGTGCCACGCTGACCGAAGCCGTCCCAGTCGTCGACGACGCTGACCCCGGAGCGACGGGTGTCGACGATCGCGATGGCGAAGTCGTCGGCGCCGCCGACCCCCGCGCCACCCTCGCCCTCGTCGCCCTCGTCGCCCTCGTCGCGCAGGGCGTAGACGTCGACCCACTCGGCGTAGATGGTGCCGGTCGTGTAGTACTTCGTGCCGTCGAGGCGGTAGTCGCCGCCCGCGAGGCGGGTGAGCACCGTGCGCTGCGTGCCGATCTCGGTGGCACCGACCTCCGACCAGGCGTTGCCGGCGATCTCGCCCGCGGCGAACCGGTCGAACCACCGCGCCTGGTCGGAGCCGCGGGCGTGCTGCCACAGCCGGTCCTCGACGAGGGCGAAGTGGCCGCGGAAGGCCTGCGGGAGGTTGCTGTCGACCGCCGCGAGCTCGATCCACAGCTGGGTCACCTCCGGCAGCGACAGCCCCTCCCCGCCGTGCTCGCGCGGCACGCGCACGGCGCCGAAGCCGGCCGCCTTGAGCCAGGCGACCTGCTCGACCGGCAGCTCGCCGTCGAGCTCGCGCCCGACGGCCCCGGCCGCGATCCGCTCCCACAGCGGGGCGTAGGTCGCGCGCAGCCCCGCCAGTCGCGGGGAGTCGACGGCGACGTGGGGCACGAACGGCACGGCGGCCTCCCGGGCGGGGGCCCGCCCCACGGACGACCGCGCGGCGGGCTGGACGGACGGCTGGACAGACATGGGCGCTCCTCGGCTACAGTCATGACACGGTTTGTCTAGTGACTTGGTCGACTATGACGTCGCGGAGTCCCGGGGGCAAGCCGACACCCGCCCCTCCCAGGAAGGATCCCCGGTGCGCATCGAGCAGCTGGAGTACCTCGCCGCCGTCACCCAGCACGGCTCCCTGCGCCGCGCCAGCGAGCGACTGCACATCTCCCAGCCGGCGCTCAGCGAGGCGGTCAGCAAGCTCGAGCGCGAGCTCGGCGTGACGCTGCTCGACCGGCGCCGGTCCGGCGCCCGGATCAGCCGCCAGGGCCGCGACCTGCTGCAGAACATGGTCGACGTGCTCGAGGCCGTCGACCGGCTGCGCACCGCCGCGGGCGACCAGACCGCCTCGGCCCGGCTGATCCGGCTCGGCACGGTCAACGCCGCCACCTCCAGCCTGCTCGTGCCGGCCGTGCGCGGACTGCAGGACAGCCACCCCGGCACCACGGTCGAGGTGATGACCATGCAGCAGGCCGAGATCGACGCCGGCCTGCACGAGGGCTCCCTCGACCTCGGCCTGGTCAACGTGCTCTCCGGCGACGACACCCCCACCGACCTGGTCGGCACCGACCTCCTCCACGGGCGCCCGGTCGCCGTGCTCCCGGCCGGTCACGCGCTCACGGCGTACGCCGAGGTGAGCGTCGACCAGCTGCGCGCCGAGCGCTTCGTCACCATGCGCGCGGGCTACCTGATGCACCGCTTCGCCCACCGCCTCTTCGCCGGCCACATGCCGGCCGCCTGCCACAGCACCGACGGCGCCGAGCTCGGCAAGGTGATGGTGGCCGAGGGGCTGGGTCTCACCGTGCTGCCCGACTACAGCGTCGTCGACGACCCGCTCGAGCGCGCGGGCCTCCTCACCACCCGGCCCATCGCCGGTGACCGCACGGTCGTGTCGCTGGTGCTGCGCCACCGCGCTCCCGACCGGGTGCCGGTGCAGGTGCGCGAGCTGCGGGGCCTGCTGGTCGACCTGGCGCGCCGGCGCAGCAGCGGAACCACCCTGGCCGTCGCGGCGTCCCAGGGGGCATGACCCGACGCCACCGCAGCGCCCCGGCCGCCCTGCCGACCGCTCTCCTGCTCGCCCTGCTCCTCGGCCTCACCGCCTGCTCCGGCGGCGGCTCCGACGAGGCGTCCAGCACCGCCGACACCGCCGGCACCGCCGACGCCGCCGCCGACGCCGTCGGGCCCGAGTCGGCCCTGTCCTCGGCGGTCGAGGGCGGCGCCGGCGGCACCGCCGCTCGCGCCCGGCCCGCGGCCGTCGAGCCGGCCGCACCGGCGATCATCTCCACCGGCAGCCTCGAGGTGCGCGCCGACGACGTGGCGGCGGCCCGCGACGAGGTGCAGGACGTGCTCGACCAGACCGGTGGGACGGTCGCGGAGGAGCGGTCGAGCAGCGACGAGGACGGCGCCGTGGAGTCGACCCGTCTGGTGCTGCGCGTGCCGAGCGAGGACTTCGCCGTGGCGATGGAGGCCCTGGAGGGCATCGGGGTCACCGAGGACTCGCGCCGCGCGAGCGAGGACGTCACGACCCAGGTGGTCGACAACGAGGTGCGGGTGCGGGCCCAGCGCGCCAGCATCGCGCGCATCGAGGCCCTGCTGGCGCGGGCCGAGACCATCGGCGCCGTCATCGGCATCGAGGGTCAGCTGACGCGTCGCCAGGCCGACCTCGACTCGCTGCTGGCCCAGCAGGCCTACCTCACCGACCAGACCTCGCTGTCGACGATCACCCTCAGGCTCACCCGCACCCCCGACCCCGCCGCCACCCAGCGGCCCGAGGAGGACCGCTCGGGCTTCCTGGCCGGGCTGGCCGCCGGCTGGGACGGCCTGTCGTCGGTGGCGGTGGGTGCGGCCACCGCGCTCGGCGCCGTGCTGCCCTTCGCGGTCGTGGCGCTGCTGCTCGGCGTGCCGCTCGCGCTGCTGGTGCGCTCGCTCAGAGCGGGTAGGACTGCACGAACTCCGTGAGCCGGGCCAGCTGGTCGGGGTCGGTGGAGGGGATCACGCCGTGGCCGAGGTTGAACACGTGCCCCCGGGCGGCGCGGCCGGCCTCGATCACCTCGGCGGCGCGCGAGGTCATGACGTCGGTGGGGGCGAAGACCAGCGTCGGGTCGAGGTTGCCCTGCACGGCGCGGTCGCCGACCTGACCGATGGCCTGCGTCAGCGGCGTACGCCAGTCGACGCCGACCACGTCGGCACCGGCCTGACCCATCAGGCCCAGCAGGTTGGAGGTGCCGACGCCGAAGTGGATGCGCGGCACGCCGAGCGCTCCGGCCCGCTCGAGCACGCGGGCCGAGTGGGGCATGACGTGCTCGACGTAGTCGGCCGGGGTCAGCGCGCCGGCCCAGGAGTCGAAGAGCTGCACGGCAGAGGCGCCGGCGGCGACCTGCACCTCGAGGTAGGCCGCGGCGATCCCGGCGATCTTGGCCATGAGCGCCTCCCACACCTCGGGGGCGCCGAACATCATGGCCTTGGTCTTGGCGTGCTCCTTCGACGGCCCGCCCTCCACGAGGTAGGAGGCGACCGTGAACGGCGCGCCGGCGAAGCCGATCAACGGGGTGGCGCCGAGCTCGCCGACGAGACCCTGCACGGCCTGGGTGATGAAGGGCACGTGCTCGGGGGTCAGGTCGGGGATGGCGGCGACGTCGGCCAGCGTGCGCACCGGCTCGGCGACCACCGGGCCGATGCCGGGCTTGATGTCGAGATCGACCCCGACGGCCTTGAGCGGCAGCACGATGTCGGAGAAGAAGATCGCCGCGTCGACGCCGTAGCGACGCACCGGCTGCATCGTGATCTCGACCACCAGGTCGGGGTCCATGCAGGACTCGAGCATGCCGACGCCCTCGCGCACCCGGAGGTACTCGGGGAGGCTGCGGCCCGCCTGGCGCATGAACCACACCGGCGTGTGGGGCACCGGCTCCCCCCGGACGGCCTTGAGGAAGGCGCTGTCGGCGAGGTCCTGCGCGGGCGCGGTGGCAGTCGTCACGGGCACAAGGGTCGCACTCCCCCCGGCGTGTTCGCACATCGGTTCGAGTCCTCCCGACCTACTGTGGCCCCATGGTCGTCCGCCAGGAGACGCGCCCGGGTGCGGGCGCGGACGCGCAGCCCCCCGAGTTCCGGCAGGCTGTCGCCAGCATGCAGGGTGCGCGGCTGCGCCCCGAGGTGCTCTGCGAGCAGATGCCGGCGCCACAGCGGATCGCCCCCTACGCCTCAGCGCTGTCGGCCGACGTGACGGTCGACAGCACCGACGTCGGCACCGGGCGGATCATCGTGCTCCACGACCCCGACGGCAACGACGCCTGGGAGGGCACCTTCCGCTGCGTCGCCTACGCGCGCGCCGACATCGACGTCGACCTCGTGGCCGACCCGATGCTGCCCGAGGTCGGCTGGTCCTGGCTGGCCGAGGCGCTGGAGTCCCACGGCGCCGCCCACCTGGCCGCTTCGGGCACCGTGACCACGGTGACGACCGAGAGCTTCGGCGGCATGGCCGAGGAGGGGCGCACCGCGCAGATCGAGGTGCGCGCGTCGTGGACGCCCGCCCCCGGCGACGACGGCGCCCCCGACCTCGCCCCGCACGTCGAGGCCTGGGGTGAGCTGCTGTGCACCGCCGCGGGCCTGCCTCCCGTGCCCGACGGGGTCACGATGATGCCGAGCCGCCGCGGTCAGCGCGGCCCCACCCGCTGATGACGGACGAGCCCGACACCACCCCGATCCCCGAGCAGGCCCCCGAGCAGGCCCCCGAGCTGCCGCTGCTGACGCTGCGCGACGGCCTGCCGCCGCTCACCGACACCGACGCCGGCCTCCGCGAGGTCTGCGCGTCGCTGGCCGCCGGCACCGGCCCGGTCGCCATCGACGCCGAGCGCGCGTCGGGCTACCGCTACTCCGGTCGCGCCTACCTCATCCAGCTGCGCCGTGAGGGGTCCACGACCTTCCTCGTCGACCCGATCGGCCTGTCGAGCCTGGCCCCGCTCCAGGAGGCGCTGGCGGGCACCGAGTGGATCCTGCACGCCGCCACCCAGGACCTCCCCTGTCTCACCGAGCTCGGCCTGCACCCCGACGCGCTCTTCGACACCGAGCTCGCGGGCCGGCTGCTCGGCTACCCCCGCGTCGGGCTGGCCACGCTCGTCGAGACGCTGCTGGGCGCCCGGATGAAGAAGGAGCACTCCGCGGTCGACTGGTCGACCCGGCCGCTGCCCGAGCCGTGGCTGGAGTACGCCGCGCTCGACGTCGAGGTGCTCGTCGAGCTGCGCGACCGGCTCGCCGCCGAGCTGGTCGAGGCCGGCAAGGACGAGTGGGCGCGCCAGGAGTTCGACGCGCTGCGCGGCTTCGCGCCGACACCGCGGGTGGATCCCTGGCGGCGTACGTCGGGCCTGCACCGGGTGCGGGGACGACGCTCGCTGGGCGCGGCCAAGGCGCTGTGGGAGGCGCGCGACGAGATCGCCGAGCAGCGCGACGTGACGCCGGGGCGGATCATCCCCGACGCCGCCATCGTGGCGGCCGCGACCGCGATGCCGGAGGACCGGGCGGCCCTGCTGGGCACCAAGGGCTTCCACGGCCGCGGCGCGGAGCGCTACTCCAGCCGCTGGGTCGCCGCCGTGCGCGGCGCCGCCGAGGCCGAGGAGAAGGACCTGCCGACGCGCTCGCCGCGCTCCGACGGCCCGCCGCTGCCCCGCGCGTGGGCCGAGCGCGACCCGGTCGCCGCCCGCCGGCTCCAGCTCGCCCGCGAGCAGATGGCGGCCCTCGCCGAGGAGCAGCACCTCCCGGTCGAGAACGTCCTCACCCCCGACTACCTGCGCCGCACCCTCTGGGACCCGCCGCACACCCGCGAGCCCGCGGCCCTCGCGGAGGCGGTCGCCGCCCTGCTGAGCGGCTACGGCGCACGTCCGTGGCAGGTCGCGCTGGCCGAGCCGGTGCTCACCGCCGCGATCCTCGAGGCCGACCTCCCCGTGGAGGAGCCGGCCGAGGGGGACTGAGCCTCACTCCTCCTCGGAGTCGTCCTCCACGGGCTGCTCCAGCACCTCGCGCGACTCCTCGTCGATCTGCGTGGTGAGCTCGTCCAGCGGCAGCACGCCCGGCGCGCTGACCAGCTCGCCGATGGTCGGGTCGACCGCGGCCTGGAGCTCGCTGTAGGTGTCGAGCAGCGGCGGCAGCACCATGAAGCGGTTGGTGTAGGTGAAGACGCCCGCGCTGGCCGGCTGCTCGTCGGTCTGCAGGAAGTCCTCCGAGAGCGCGACCTCCTGGTTGGCCGGCACGAGGTGCCCGGCCCGGGTGACCACGGCGACCTCCGGCGAGGAGATCATGTGGACCAGGAAGTCGGCCGACTCCACCAGGCTCTCGGTGTCGGGGTCCAGGCACAGCCCGGTGAGGTCGCCGATGGTGGCGGTGGTGTCGAGGGTCGGCATCGGCAGCACGTCGAAGTCGAGTCCGTCGACCTCGCGCAGCTCGGGCACGAGGTCGCGGAAGCCGGCGATCATGCCGACCTTGCCGCGCTTGAACCACTCCAGCCCGGAGGCCTGGTCGAGCTGGTCCTGGCTGAGGGTCAGGCGCGGGTCGCGCAGCACCTCGAGGGTCGTCTCGAGCGCCTCGCGGGTGTCGTCGCTGGAGAAGTCCAGCGACGTGGGCTGGTCCTCGTCGTCGAAGACCTCTCCTCCCCCGGCGTAGACGAAGGGCGAGAGGCCGCGCAGGGTGGGGTCGATGTAGACGCCGCGGGTGCCGCGGCGCGGCTTGGCCGCGAACTCCGCGGCCGCGCGGAACTGGTCGAAGGTGAAGCGCGAGTGCGACTCCGGCGGCACCGAGATGCCGCGCTCGGCCATGGTGTCGAGGTCGACGAGGTCCTCGTTGTAGTAGATGACCATCGGGGAGACGCCGTAGGGCATGCACTGCAGCTTGAGGTCGGCCGAGAACGCCTCCTGGGCGTCGCGGGAGTAGACGTCGCCGAAGGAGACGTCGCGCTCGTCGAGCAGCTCGTCGACGGGACGGGTCCAGCCCTGCTCGCGCAGCCAGGTCAGGTCGCGGCGCGAGGCGAGGTAGACGTCGGGCACGTCGGTGCCGCGGCGCAGCGCGGCGACGAAGGCCTCGCGGGTGGGCCAGGAGCGCAGCTCCACGCGGCTGGCGTCGGAGACCTGGTTGAACTGGCGCACGGCCTGCTGGTAGGCGCTGATCTCCTCCGGGGCGCCCCAGGCGCCGAAGGTCAGGTCGACCTGGGGCACCTGCGAGGTCTGCCCGGTCGGCTCCGGCTGCGGGGCGGGGGCGTCGCCTCCCTCGTCGGAGCAGGCGGCCAGCCCGAGGGAGGCGCCGAGCGCGAGCACTGCCAGGAGCGACGTACGCCGCCGGCCCGATCGTCCGAACCTGCTCACCGACACCCCGTCCCGCGCTCCGACACTGCCTGAGACACCCGTGGGGCGCCGCGGGTCAGCCTACCGAGCGGGCCCTCAGGGGTGTGGTGCGGCCTCGGCCGGGCCGTGCCGGGCCGTCTCGGGGCCTGCTCAGCGCCAGCCGTGCAGCGCCCGCGCGGCCGCGACGACCTCGTCGAAGCGCGCGCGGTCGAGCGCCGCGCCCTCCCGGCGCACCGAGGCGGGGTCGAGGTCGAGCAGCCGGTCGAGCCGCACCTCGCTCGGGCGGCCCTCGCGGTCCCACCCGCCGGCGCCGACGTCGAGCCAGTGCCGGCCGTGGCGCGCCTCGTCGGCGGCGTCGCGGTCGTGGTCCTTGCTGGTGAGCATGAGCGCCACGAGCCGCCGCCCGCGCGCCGCGCGGGCCAGGACCAGCACCGGGCGGTCCTTGCCGCGCCCGTCGTCCTCCTCGTAGGGCACCCAGGCCCAGACGACCTCGCCGGGGTCGGGGCGGCCGTCGGCGCGGGGCGCGTAGTCGAGACGGGGCCCGGACCGGGGGCCCGACCGGGGCCCGGGCCGGAGAGCCGGGCGGGTGCTCCGGCGCAGGGCACGGACGACGCGGAGGGCGGTGCTCAGACGGGAGCTCATGGTCGCCACGCTAGTCGGAGCACGCCGGACCGGGAGCGCCTCACGGCGCGTGGCCGCTCGTAGCGGCTTATTGTGGGACCCGGGGCTGCCGCGGCCCGGCGTGCTCCTGAGTGAGAGTTTAACGACCCGGGGCCCGTCGTCCAACCGCACCGCTCCCGCGGGAGCGGGCTCAGGCCAGGCGCGAGGCCAGCTCGGCGTGGCCCGCGGCCTCGAGCTGCTCGGAGAGCCCGAGCATGCGCTGCACCTCGGCGTCGGTGCGCTCGGGCAGTCCGGCGCGACCGGTGGCGACGACCCGGGAGAAGGCCGCGGCGCGGAAGAGCACGTCGGCGAAGTCGCCGGCGACGATGCCGCGCAGCACCTGGTCGACCATCGCCTGGAGGCCCTCGGGCGTCGGCGGGTCAGCGACGCCGGCGACGACCCGCGCCACCTGGGCGCGGGCGCGCCCGGCCTCGAACTCGCGCGCCACGGCGGTCGGGTCGGCGTGCACCCACTGCCGCAGCACGAAGAGCCGCCACAGGCAGCCGGCCAGCGAGTCGGCCGGCGAGCCGGCCCACACCTCGGCGATGGTCTCGATGCCCTCGGTCTCGGCGAGGTGCAGCAGCCGCTCGGCCACGGCGTCGTCACGCGAGTCGGCCGCGCCGCGCACCAGCAGGTGGGCGGCGCGGTCGGCGGCCTCGCTGACCATGGCGGGGTCGTCGCCGCCGACGAACTCGTCGAAGAAGGCCCCGGCCTTGCGCATGGGCCGGTGGTGGGGGCGCTGGGTCACCCGCTCGACACTACGCCCGGGCCGTGCGGCCACGGACCCGTCAGCCCAGGGCCTTGCGGATCCGCTGGTCGCTGACCGGCACGGCGGTGCCGAGCTGCTGGGCCCACAGCGAGACCCGCCACTCCTCCAGCAGCCACCGCACCTGGCGCAGCGCCTCCCCCGGCGGGCGGCCCGGCGCCAGCGCCTCGGTGCGGTGCGCCCACGCGGCCTGCAGGTCGGCCACCTGGTCCATCAGCAGCCGGTCGCGGTGCGCGGCGGCGCCGCCCTGGTCGAGACGGGCCCGGCGCTGGTCGAGCGCGGCGAGGTAGGTCGGGTAGCGGCGCAGCCAGGTCGTGCCCGCCTCGGCGACGAACCCGCGGTGCACCAGCCGCGCCAGCTGGGCGCGCATGTCGGTGAGGGCCGGGAGCATGGCCATGTCGGCGCGGCCGGACAGCGACTTCTCGGTGCGCCGCCACGCGTCGAGCACGCGCACCACGTCCCCGAGCACGGCGCGCAGGTGGGCCTCCTGGTCGCGGCCGGCGGCCTCGCGCAGGGCGGCGTACGCCTCGGGGGTGCGGGCGGGCGGGCGGGCGTCGACGACGGCCTGCACCACGGCGGCACGGCAGTCTTCGAGCAGCTCGGCCACCGAGGCGTACGGCGAGCCGGCCAGCCCGAGCTTCTCGGCGTTGGTGAGGGAGTCGAGCACCCGCTTGACCGGCGAGGGCAGCTCGAGCAGCAGCAGCCGCGCGACGCCCAGGCGGTGGCGGGCGTCGCGCTCGTCCTCGGAGCCCGCGACCGCGAGCCCGACGCTGGCGCCCTCGTCGACCAGCCCCGGGAAGCCGCGGACCTCGTGGCCGGCGCGGGTCTGCACGAAGGAGGGCTCGATGGTGCCGAAGGTCCAACCGGTCTCGCCGCTGCGGGCGACCCCGGAGTCGGCGGCGACCTCGGCCATCGCCTGGGCGAAGCGCGGTCGCAACGGCTCCTTGAGCGCCTCGAGGTCCTTGCCGCGGGCCTGCTCTGCCCCGGTGTCGTCGACGACGCGGTAGGTCGGTCGCAGGTGCTCGGGCACCTTGGTCCAGTCCCACGCCTCGCGGGGCACGACGACGCCGGTGGTCGAGCGGCACCAGCGCTCGAGGGCGTCGAGCAGCGGCTCCTCGCCCGCCGGCACCTCGCGCAGGAAGTCGCGGGCCCGGTCGGGGGCGGGCACGAAGCTGACGCGCAGGTTCTTCGGCAGGCTGCGGATCAGGCTGGTGACCAGCTCTTCGCGCAGCCCCGGCACGACCCAGGAGAAGTCGTCGGCACCGACGCGGTTGAGGGTGGTGACGGGCACGTCGATGGTGAGGCCGTCGTCGGCGGCGCCCGGCTCGAAGTGGTAGGCGATGGGGAACGTCAGGCCCTCGTCGGCGGCCCACTGCTCGGGGTAGTCGGCCTCGCTGACCTCGGCGGCCGCGTCGTGGGTCAGCATCGCCGGGTCGAAGGTCAGCAGGTCGGGGCGCCGGCGGCGCTCCTGCTTCCACCACTGCTCGAAGTGCGAGCCGCTGACGACGTCGGGGCCGATCCGGGCGTCGTAGAAGTCGAAGAGGGTGTGCTCGTCGACCACGATGTCGCGGCGCCGGGCGCGGTGCTCGAGCTCGGCGGCCTCCTCGAGCAGGCGGAGGTTCTCGGCGTAGAAGCGGTGGCGGCCCGAGGTGAGCTGCGCCCACTCGCCGTAGACCAGCGCGTGGCGGATGAAGAGCTCGCGCGAGAGCTCCTTGTCGACCTTGCCGTAGGCCACGAGCCGGTCGGCGACCAGCGGCACGCCGTAGAGCGTCGCCCGCTCGTAGGCCACGACCGAGGCGCGCTTCTTCGACCAGTGCGGCTCCGACCAGGTGCGCTTGACCAGGTCGCCGCCGAGGCGCTCGGCCCAGGCCGGGTCGAAGCCCGCGGCCTGGCGGGCCCAGAGGCGGCCGGTCTCGACCAGCTCGGCGGCCATGACGTACTGCGGGGGCTTCCGGGCCAGGCCGCTGCCGGGGAAGATCGCGAACCGGGCGCCGCGCGCGCCGAGGTACTCCCGCATCGGGCGGCGACCGGTGCGCGCCTTGGCGCCCGGGGCCTCCTTCTCGCGCTCCTCCAGCAGACCGATCTGCGACAGCAGACCCGACAGCAGGGCCTGGTGGATGCCGTCGGCGTCGGGCTGGTCGGCGGGTCGGCCGACCTCGATGCCCATCTCCTTGCAGACCTGGCGCAGCTGCGACTCGAAGTCCTGCCACTCGCGCACCCGCAGGTAGTTGAGGAACTCCCGCTTGCACATGCGGCGGAAGGCACTGCCGGAGAGCTCGCGCTGCTGCTCGCGCAGGTGCGACCACAGGTTGAGCCAGGTCAGGAAGTCGGAGCCCTCGGCCTTGAAGCGGGCGTGGAGCTGGTCGGCCTGGGCCTGCTGCTCCGCGGGGCGCTCGCGGGGGTCCTGCAGCGACAGCGCGGCCGCGACCACGAGCACCTCCCGCACGCAGCCGAGCCGCTCGGCCTCGAGGATCATGCGGCCCAGGCGGGGGTCGATCGGCAGCCGGGCGAGGCGCTGCCCGAGCCGGGTCAGCCGGCGGGCCTCCGGGGCGCCGGTCGAGGGCAGCGCGCCGAGCTCCTCGAGCAGCTGCACCCCCGACTGCACGTTGCGCCGGTCGGGGGGCTCGACGAAGGGGAAGCGTCCCACGTCGCCGAGGCCGAGGCTGGTCATCTGCAGGATGACGCTGGCCAGGTTGGTGCGCAGGATCTCGGGGTCGGTGAACTCCGGGCGCGCCTCGAAGTCCTCCTCGGAGTAGAGCCGGATCGCGACGCCGGCCGCGACGCGACCGCAGCGCCCGGAGCGCTGGTTGGCCGAGGCCTGGCTGATCGCCTCCACCGGCAGCCGCTGGACCTTGGTGCGCAGCGAGTAGCGGCTGATGCGCGCGACGCCGGTGTCGACGACGTAGCGGATGCCGGGCACGGTCAGCGAGGTCTCCGCGACGTTGGTCGCCAGCACGATGCGGCGCCCGGTGTGGGAGCTGAAGACGCGGTGCTGCTCGGCGGCCGAGAGCCGGGAGTAGAGGGGCACGACCTCCGTGCCGCCGCCGCGGGTGCCCTGGGTGGCCTCGGTCAGCGCCTCGGCGGTGTCGCGGATCTCCCGCTCGCCGGGCAGGAAGACCAGGATGTCGCCGGGCCCCTCGGCGAAGAGCTCGCGGCAGGCCTCCACGATCGCCTCGGTCTGGTCGCGCACGACGACCTCGCCGTCCTCGTCCTGGTCGTCGCCCGCCTCCTCCGGCAGCACCATGAGCGGGCGGTAGCGGACCTCGACGGGATAGGTGCGCCCCGACACCTCGATGATGGGGGCCGGCTTCCCGTCGCGGTCGGCGAAGTGGGCGGCGAAGCGCTCCGGGTCGATGGTGGCCGAGGTGATGACGAGCTTGAGGTCGGGTCGCTGCGGCAGGAGGCGGCGCAGGTAGCCCAGCAGGAAGTCGATGTTGAGCGAGCGCTCGTGGGCCTCGTCGATGATGATCGTGTCGTAGCGACGCAGCATGCGGTCGCGCTGCAGCTCGGCGAGCAGGATGCCGTCGGTCATCAGCTTGACCCGGGTCGAGCGGGTCGTGCGGTCGGTGAAGCGCACCTGGTAGCCGACCACCGACTCCTCCCCCAGCGGCTGGCCGAGCTCGTCGGCGATCCGCTCCGCCACCGACCGGGCCGCGATCCGGCGCGGCTGGGTGTGGCCGATCAGCCCGCCCGAGCTGCGCTCCTTGCCGTCGCGGCCCTTCCTCGTCGTACGCCGGCCGCGGCCGAGCTCGAGGCAGATCTTGGGCAGCTGCGTGGTCTTGCCGGAGCCGGTCTCCCCGGCCACGATCACGACCTGGTGGTCGCGGATGGCCCGCGCGATGTCGTCGCGGCGCTGGGTGACGGGGAGCTCGGCGGGGTAGGTGATCGAGAGCTCGGGCGGCGCCTGCTCTCCGGCCGGGCGCGGGGAGGACATGATGCTCCCCATTCTGCCTGCGGCCGGGTGACGGGGGCCAACGGGTTGACGCCCTGGCCCGTCCGCCCGGCCCGGCGACGCGGGGGACGGGTCGGCCCGAGGGGTGCCGCCCGCTGTCGGGCTGCCGGCGTGACCGGCTCGGCCGGGGCGGACCAGGGTGGTCCAGCCTTGGGGGGTCGGTCCGGCCTTGGGGGTGGTCCAGGTGCCGTCGGGGGTGCGGTGGTGGGTCCAGGGGGGGCTGCCCGCGGAGCCGGTGGTCGTGAGGCGGTGGCGGTGCGCGGCGCAGGGGCGCGTGGTCGGAGCCCCGGTGGTGATGGGCTGCGGTCCAGCTGCGGGCGTGACCCGTCTCGACGCTGGCTTCGCGCCTTCGACCGACGTGTCGCTGGTGGCTACCGGCCCGGCCCGTCGGAGTCGCTGGCCGGATCAGGAGCTCGACCGATCGGCGTACCCACGGGGATCGACCCGCCGACCGGTCCGGTGCCCGGCCCGTGGGTCGGCCCGGTGGTCGGCGTCGCCAAGTGGCGGGAGACGACATCTCCGGCGGCCCTCGACCAGTCGTACGCCGCCACTTCTCGCGCGCGCCGGCCGGGGACACGACGCAGCCCCGCGAGGAGGGACCGGCACTGGCAGCGCTCGCAGCGACCGCGGCGTCGCCAAGTGGCGGGAGACGACACCTCCGGCGGCCCGCGACCGGTCGTCTGCCGCCACTTCTCGAGCGGGCCGGCCGGAGACGCGAGGCAGCCCCGCGAGGCGGCGCCGGTCCTGGCAGCGCTCGCGGCGACCGCGGCGACCGCGGCGTCGGAAAGTGGCGGGAGACGACACCTCCGGCGGCCCACGACCGGTCGTCTGCCGCCACTTCTCGGGCGGGCCGGCCGGAGACGCGAGGCAGCCCCGCGAGGCGGCGCCGGTCCTGGCAGCGCTCGCGCCGACCGCGGCGACCGCGGCGTCGGAAAGTGGCGGGAGACGACACCTCCGGCGGCCCACGACCGGTCGTCTGCCGCCACTTCTCGGGCGGGCCGGCCGGAGAGGCGAGGCAGCTCCGCGAGGCGGGGCCGGCGCTGGCAGCGCTCGCAGCGACCGACCGACCGTCCGTGGCCGGGTGCCCGAGACCTCTGACGACGAACTCGAACACCGAACTCGAACACCGACGGGTCACGACGAGACGATCCACAGGGACGACGCTCGCCGGCGGTGCCTCCTCGACCACCGAGGCCCGGATCGGCCCACCGGACTCACGGTCGGGGCACAGGGTGGGCACAGCGGGGGCGTCGACGCTGGCGGCATGAGTGACCAGACGCCCGACCACCCCGCCGTCTCCCGTCCGAACGCCGAGGGCGCCCCGCCCGTCCGAGGGGGGTGGCGGCGACGCGCGCTCGCCCTGCGGGGCGTCGTGGCCGTCGCGCTGGCCAGCCTGCTCATCGGCGGGACCGGGGGCGCGGTGCTCGGCGTCGCGGCGGGCGGGTCCGACGACGGCCGGTCGGGCGGGCCGGGCGGTCCGGGCGGCTTCAGGGGACGACCGCCGGTGCAGCAGGGGACCTTCCCGGGACAGCCGTCGGACGACGGCCCCGCCGACGCGCCGGGCTCCCCCGGCGACCCCACCTCTCCTCCCGACGCCTCGACCGACCCCGTCCCCACCACCCCCACCACCACCACCGGCGCCCCCACCACCGGCGCCACCACCACCGGCGCCACCACCACCGGCGATTGACCCACGGCCGACGGAGGGCCGGCCCCGGTCTCGTCGCGCATCCCCCCGCACCACGTCGCGCCCCGTCGTCACCGCCGCCCGCACCGTCACGGCACGCACGTCCGACACCCAGGACGCCCACAGCGGACTCACAGGCACCTGGGCCAGAGTGGAGCCATGGAGCTCACCCGACCCGACGGCAGTCCCCTGCGCGTCCTCGTCGTCGACGACGAGGTCAACATCGCCGAGCTGATCTCGATGGCGCTGCGCTACGAGGGCTTCGAGGTGAGCGCGGCCCACACCGGCACGAAGGCGGTGGCCGCCGCGAAGGACTTCCGTCCCGACGCCGTGGTGCTCGACATGATGCTGCCCGACTTCGACGGCCTCGAGGTGCTGCGTCGCATGCGCACCCACGACCCCGACGTGCCCGTCGTGTTCCTCACGGCGCGCGACGCCGTCGAGGACCGGGTGGCCGGTCTGACGGCGGGTGGCGACGACTACGTCACCAAGCCCTTCTCGCTGGAGGAGGTCGTGGCGCGGCTGCGGGGGCTCATGCGGCGCGCCGGGGCCCAGCAGGCCGCCGAGTCGTCGGTGCTCACCGTCGGCGACCTGTCCCTCGACGAGGACAGCCACGAGGTCTTCCGCGGCGGCACCGAGATCAGCCTGACCGCCACCGAGTTCGAGCTGCTGCGCTTCCTCATGCGCAATCCCCGCCGGGTGCTCAGCAAGGCCCAGATCCTCGACCGGGTGTGGAACTACGACTTCGGCGGCCAGGCCAACGTGGTGGAGCTCTACATCTCCTACCTGCGCAAGAAGATCGACGCCGGTCGCGACCCGATGATCCACACCATGCGCGGCGCGGGCTACGTGCTCAAGCCCGCCGCCTAGGCGCCGGCACGCCGTGGGCCGCCTCGCCTCCCTCACCTCCCGCCTGGTCGTCACGGCCGTGGCGCTCGTGCTGCTCGTCTCGCTGCTCATCGGCACCGTCGCCACCCTCGCCGTGCGCTCCTACCTGCTCGGCCAGGTCGACGACGACGTGAGGGCGGCGCTGCAGCGCGCGGAGTACGTCGCGGCGTCGCAGTTCTTCGTGCCCTGCTCGACCCCCGCCCCGCCCGCCGGGGGCGTGCCCGACGACCTCGACGACCGTGACCGGGGGCCGGGCGACGGCGACGACCCCGGCCGCGGGCAGTCGGTCGGCACCCTGACGGCCTTCTTCGAGCAGGACGCCGGGACCGACCCGGCCGGCTGCGTGCTGACCCCCGGCGAGGACGGGCGGCCCGGCACCCGCGCGCTCTCCACGGCCGCCCTCGACCTCCTGGCCGACCTCCCGGCCGACGGCCGCCCGCGCGAGGTCGACCTGCCCGGCGTCGGGTCCTACCGCGTGGCCGTGCGCGAGACCGCCACCGGCGGCTACACCGTGGCCGCGGGCCTGCCGACCGACGACCTCGACGGGGTGGTGTCGACCCTGGTCACCACCGAGGTGGTGCTCATCCTGCTCGGCGGGGCCGTCGCCGGCCTGGCCGGCCTGCTCGTCGTACGCCGACAGCTGCGACCCCTCCGCGAGGTCGCCGACACCGCCCACACGGTGGCCGAGCTGCCGCTGGCGCAGGGCGAGATCGACCTGACCGAGCGCGTGCCCGCCCACCTCACCGACGAGCGCACCGAGGTCGGCCGGGTGGGCTCGGCGCTCAACACGCTGCTGGCCCACGTGGGGTCGTCGCTGGAGGCCCGCCACCGCAGCGAGCTGCAGGTGCGCCAGTTCGTGGCCGACGCCTCCCACGAGCTGCGCACGCCGCTGGCCACGATCGCCGGCTACACCGAGCTGGCCCGCCGCCGACCCGACGACGCCACCGCGGTCACCACCGCCCTGGCGAAGGTGGAGGAGGAGTCGGGGCGGATGACCTCGCTGGTCGAGGACCTCCTCCTGCTCGCGCGCCTCGACGCCGGACGACCGCTGGAGTCGGCGCCGGTGGACCTCACCCGGCTGCTGCTCGAGGCGGTCTCCGACGCCCGCGTGCTCTCCCCCGACCACCACTGGCGCCTCGAGCTGCCGGAGGAGGCGCCAGCCGAGGTGGACGGCGACGAGCAGCGGCTGCACCAGGTCGTCACCAACCTGCTCACCAACGCCCGCAAGTACACCCCCGCCGGCTCCACGGTCACCGTCACCGCGCTGCCCGACGGGTTCCGGGTGCACGACGACGGGCCGGGCTTCCCGCCCGAGCTGCTCGACCACGCCTTCGAGCGCTTCGCCCGCGGCGACACCGCGCGCACCCGCGGCGGCGCGGCCGCACCGGGCGGCGCGGGGCTCGGGCTGGCGCTGGTCGAGGCCATCGTGACGGCCCACGGGGGCCGGGTCACGCTCGTCAGCCGACCGGGCGACACCGCGGTCGAGGTGACCCTGCCCGGGGCGGTCGACTGAGGATCGACTGAGGGTCGACCCCGGGGCGACCGGGTCGGTCGAGGGGGCCGTCGAGCATTCGGCGGCCCGCCGTACGTGGGGTTACTCTCGTGAGGGATTGTCTGACAATCCTCGGATTCCGTCCCCGTGCCTGGTGGTGTGGGGAGGTCGCGCGACGCAACCCACGATCCGACCGACCCGCCCCGACCCTCCCGCACGCCGGGACGGGCCTCCAGGAGGAGACGAGCCATGACGGCATCCCTGACCGACGCCACGACCGCCACCACCGAGGTCGCCCGCAGCACCGAGCTCTACCAGCGCGCCGAGGCGCGCACGGCGCACAACTACCACCCGCTGCCGGTCGTCGTGGAGCACGCCGAGGGCGCCTGGATGACCGACGTCGACGGCAAGCGCTTCCTCGACCTCCTCTCGGGCTACTCCGCGCTCAACTTCGGCCACGGCCACCCCGGCCTGCTGCGCGCCGCCCACGAGCAGCTCGACCGCCTCACGCTCACCAGCCGTGCCTTCGTGCACGACCGCTTCGCCGACTTCTGCGCCGAGCTGGGCGACCTGTGCGGCAAGGAGCTCGTGCTGCCGATGAACACCGGCGCGGAGGCCGTCGAGACCGCGATCAAGGTCTCGCGCAAGTGGGGCTACGAGGTCAAGGGCGTGACGCCCGGCCAAGCCAAGATCATCGTGTCCTCCGGCAACTTCCACGGCCGCACGACGACCATCGTCAGCTTCTCCGACGACCCCGACGCCCACAACGGCTTCGGCCCCTTCACCCCCGGCTTCCAGATGGTGCCCTACGGCGACCTCGAGGCCATCGAGGCCGCGATCGACGCCGACACCGTCGCCGTGCTCATCGAGCCGATCCAGGGCGAGGGCGGCGTCGTGCTGCCCCCCGACGGCTTCCTGCGAGGACTGCGCGAGGTCTGCACGCGCGAGAACGTGCTGATGGTCGCCGACGAGATCCAGGCCGGCCTGGGCCGCACCGGCAAGACCTTCGCCTGCGACCACGAGGGCGTCGTGCCCGACGTCTACGTGCTGGGCAAGGCGCTCGGCGGCGGCATCGTGCCGGTCTCGGCCATCGCCGCCGACCGTGACGTGCTCGGCGTGCTGCGTCCCGGCCAGCACGGCTCGACCTTCGGCGGCAACCCGCTGGCCTGCGCCGTCGGCCTCGAGGTCGTGCGGATGCTGGCCACCGGCGAGCACCAGGACCGCGCGGCCGAGCTCGGCGTCGTGCTGCGCGACCGGCTCGAGGCGCTGGTGGGCCACGGCGTGCTGCGCGTGCGCACCCGCGGCCTGTGGGCCGGCATCGACATCGACCCCGCCGTCGGCACCGGTCGCGAGGTCTGCGAGGCGCTCATGGCGCGCGGCGTCCTGGCCAAGGACACCCACGGCTCCACGATCCGCCTGGCCCCGCCGCTGGTCATCACCGCCGAGGACCTCGCCTGGGGCCTCGACCAGCTGGCCGAGGTCGTCCGGGCCGTCGATCCGGCGTAGGCTCGGCGCCGGGTGGCCCTCGCGGGTCACAGGCCGCTGACAGCGCGGCCCTGAGGTCGCCCCAGCCGGCGGCCGCAGGCTGGCGGTCATGTCGACCAGCACCGCCGCACCCGTCCGAGCGACCACCCACCCAGACGCGGGCGCCACCGCTCCCGGGGTCCTGAGACTCCCCCGGGAGCGCGTGGCGCTCGCCCTGCTCCTGGGCTCGACGGCCCTGCTCTACCTGTGGGGCCTCGGCGCCTCGGGCTGGGCCAACTCCTTCTACTCCGCCGCCGTGCAGGCCGGCTCGGAGTCGTGGAAGGCCTTCTTCTCCGGCTCCTCCGACGCCGCCAGCTCCATCACCGTCGACAAGACCCCGCTGTCGCTGTGGCCGATGATGCTCTCGGTGCGGGCCTTCGGGCTCTCCTCCTGGGCGATCCTCGTGCCGCAGGCGCTGATGGGGGTCGGCGCCGTCGCCCTGCTGCACGCCCTCGTGCGGCGAGTGACCGGGTCGGCCGGGGCCGGCCTGCTGGCCGGCGCCGTGCTGGCGCTCACGCCGGTGGCGGTGCTCATGTTCCGCTTCAACAACCCGGACGCGATGCTGGTGCTCCTGCTGGTGGCCGCGGCGTACGCCGTGCAGCGCGCCCTCGAGGGGGCCCGACCGGCGCGGTGGATCGCCCTGGCCGGGGCGCTGGTCGGGCTGGCCTTCCTGGCCAAGATGCTCCAGGCCTTCCTGGTGCTGCCGGCCTTCCTCCTCGCCTACGCCCTCTTCGCCGCCGTGCCGCTGGGACGGCGGGTGGGCCACCTCCTCCTCGCCCTCGCCTCGATGGTGCTCGCCGGTGGCTGGTGGGTCGCGGTCGTCGAGCTGTGGCCCGCGTCCTCGCGGCCCTGGATCGGGGGCTCGCAGGGCGACTCGGTCCTCGAGCTGACCCTGGGCTACAACGGTCTGGGCCGCATCACCGGCGAGGAGACCGGCTCGGTGGGCGGCGCAGGCGGCTGGGGCGAGACCGGGGCGCTGCGCCTGCTCGGCAGCGAGATCGGCGGGCAGGTCGCGTGGCTGCTGCCCGCCGCCGTGGTCCTGGGGGCGACGGCGCTGGCCCTCACCTGGCGCCGCGGCCCGGCATCGGCCCGTGGCCCCCGTGGCCCCCGCAGCCCCCGCGTGCTGCGCGGCACGCTCGCCGTCTGGCTGGGCTGGCTCGTGGTCACCGCGGTGACCTTCTCCTTCATGGGCGGCATCTTCCACGCCTACTACACCGTCGCCCTGGCCCCCGCGATCGCCGCCCTCGTCGGCATCGGCGCCTGGTCGGCGTGGTCGCACCGCGACTCGCTGCTGGTCAGCGGGGTGCTCGCCACGACCACGGCACTGACCGCGTCGCTGGCCTTCGTGCTGCTCGACCGGGCGGGCGACTGGCACCCCTGGCTGAAGTACGTCGTGGCCGCGGTCGGCGCGCTCGCCACGCTGGCGCTCGCCGGGGTGCGGCACCTGCCCCGCCGCGCGGGCCGGGTCGTGGCGGCCGCGGCGCTGGTCGCGGCCCTGGCCGGCCCGACGGCGTACGCGCTGTCGACCGCCGCCACCCCGCACACCGGCTCGATCCCCACCGCCGGACCGACGACCACCACCGGCCCCGGGGGCACGGGCGGCCCCGCCGGGATGGGCGGCCCCGGGGGGATGGGCGGCCCCGGCACGACGGGCGCTGCGCCCGGGGCGAGCACCGGTGGGCTGCTGGAGGCCAGCACGTCGAGCGAGGCGATCGACGCCCTGCTCACGAGCGACGCCGACTCCTTCACCTGGGTCGCGGCGGCGGTGGGCTCCAACACCGCGTCGGGCTACCAGCTGGCCACCCAGGAGCCGGTGATGGCGATCGGCGGCTTCAACGGCAGCGACCCCAGCCCGACCCTCGAGGAGTTCCAGCAGTACGTCGCGGACGGCGAGATCCACTGGTTCATCGGCGGGGGCGGCACGATGGGCGGTCCCGGCGCCGGCGTGGGCGGGTCCGACGGCGGCTCGGACGCGGCGGCGGAGATCACGGCCTGGGTGGAGTCGACCTTCACCGCGCAGAGCGTCGACGGCGTGAGCCTCTACGACCTCTCGGCCGGGGTGGAGTGAGACCCGGTCGACGGCGCGGTCGACTGCGCGGCCGGCGGCAGCACCCCGACCAGCGCGGGCAGCGAGCCCGCCATCATCGCCACCAGGTCGTCGCGGGAGATGCCGGCGGGGTGCTCGATCCAGGCGAGCACCAGCTGCTCGTTCATGGCCGCCCAGGCGCGCACCATGAGCCGGCTCGCGGGGGTGTCGGGGACGAGCTGGCCCTGGGCGTCCTCGCGGAAGATGCGGTCGGTGAGGGTCGAGCGGGCCTCCTCGTAGATCTCGCGGAGCGTCTCGTTGCCGCCGGCGGCGCCCTTGACCAGCGAGAGGTAGCCCTCGTGGTTGGCCACGACGTAGTCGAGGTAGGCGGTCATCGACAGCAGCAGCCGCTCGATCGGGTCGCCCACGGTGGGTGGGGCGGTCTGCTCGATGAGGTCGTCGGCGGCCCGGCGCACGACAGCCTCGTGGAAGGCGTGCTTGTTGCCGAAGTAGTGGTAGAGCAGCCCCCGCGAGATCCCGGCCTCCTCGGCGAGCAGGTCGATGCTCAGCTCGTCGACCGAGCGGGTCGCGAGCAGGCGCACGCCGAGGTCGAGCAGCTGGGCGCGGCGCTCGTCGGGGCTGAGCCGGGTGCGGGAGGAGGTGCTGCGGGTCACGGACCCCACTCTATTGACACTTTTTCAATAACGCCAATACCCTCGTGACCATGACCACCGACACCACCCCGGTCCCGGCCGGCGCGCGCCGCGTCGACCACCTCGTCGTCGGCGCCGGCTTCGCGGGCCTGTGCGCCGCGATCCAGCTCGACGCCGACGGCGAGCGCGACTTCGTCGTCCTCGAGAAGGGCGGCGACGTCGGCGGCACGTGGCGCGACAACACCTACCCCGGCGCCGCCTGCGACGTGCCCAGCCAGCTCTACTCCTACTCCTTCGCGCCCAACCCCGACTGGTCGATGTCGTTCTCGCCCCAGCCGGAGATCCAGGCCTACATCCAGCGCGTGGCGCGCGAGTCGGGCGTGCTCGACCGCTTCGTGTTCGACACCGCGCTGGAGACCGCCACCTGGCGGGCCGAGGAGCAGGCGTGGCTGGTCGAGACCAGCCGCGGCGACTACCTGGCCCGCGACCTCGTCGTCGGAGCCGGTGGCCTCTCCGAGCCGAAGCTGCCCGACATCGAGGGGCTGGCGTCCTTCGGCGGCGAGGTCTTCCACTCCGCCCGCTGGGACCACACCGCCGACCTGAGCGGCAAGCGCGTCGCCGTCATCGGCACCGGCGCCTCGGCGATCCAGATCATCCCCGAGGTCGCCGAGCGGGCCGAGCACCTCGACGTCTACCAGCGCACCGCGCCCTGGGTGATGCCGCGCCACGACCGCACCTACTCGCGCCTGGAGAAGGCCGCCCTGCGCCACGTGCCCGGGCTGCAGAAGGCCTACCGCACGGCGATCTACTGGGGCCGCGAGTCCTACGTGCCGCCCTTCACCCTGGCCCCCGCGGTGCTGCTGCCGGCGCGCAAGGCCGCCGAGGCCAACATCGCCCGCTCGATCAGCGACCCGGAGCTGCGCGCGAAGGTCACCCCCGACTTCCAGATCGGCTGCAAGCGGATCCTCATCTCCAACCGCTACTACCCCGCCCTGGCCCGCCCGACCACCGAGGTGGTCACCGACCGGATCGCCCGGCTCACCGAGCGCGGCATCGTGACCGCCGACGGCACCGAGCGCGAGGTCGACGTCGTCATCGTCGCCACCGGCTTCCACACCACCGAGCTGCCCATCACCGAGCACCTCGTGGGCCGCACCGGCCGCACCCTGGCCGCGCGCTGGAAGGAGAGCGGCATGGCGGCCTACAAGGGCACCACCGTGCCGGAGTTCCCCAACCTCTTCCTGCTGGTCGGCCCCAACACCGGCCTGGGCCACTCCAGCATGGTATTCATGATCGAGTCGCAGGTCGCCTACGTGCGCGACGCGATCCGCACCATGCGCCGGCACCGCTACGCCACGGTCGAGCCCACCGAGCGGGCCACCGCCGCCTGGAACGAGAGCCTCCAGCAGCGCATGGACCGCACGGTCTGGAGCACCGGCGGCTGCTCCAGCTGGTACCAGGACGAGCACGGGCGCAACACCACCCTGTGGCCGCGCTCCACCTTCGGCTTCCGCCGCCTGCTCGCCCGCTTCGACACCCCGGCCTACGCCGTCGGCGCGCCGCACACCGACCCCGCCCCCCGCAGCACCCCGACACGTGAGGACGTGAACGCATGAAGACGCTGACCGACAAGGTCGTCGTGATCACCGGCGCCGGATCCGGCATCGGCCGGGCCCTGGCCCTCAACCTCGCCGGCAAGGGCTCGCGCCTGGCCCTCTCCGACGTCGACGAGGCCGGCCTGGCCGAGACCGCCCGCCAGGCGCGGGCCGCCGGCGCCCGCGACGTGCGCACCGACCGGCTCGACGTCGCCGACCGCGACGCCTTCGAGGCCTACGCCGCCGCGGTCGTCGACCACTTCGGCCGGGTCAACGTGGTCGTCAACAACGCCGGCGTCGCGCTGGCCGGCGACCTGGTCGAGCTGGAGTACGACGACATCGACTGGATCATCGGCATCAACTTCTGGGGCGTGGTGCACGGCACCAAGGCCTTCCTGCCCCACCTCATCGCCTCCGGCGACGGCCACGTGGTCAACCTGTCCTCGCTCTTCGGGCTGATCTCGATGCCCGGGCAGAGCATGTACAACGCCTCCAAGTACGCCGTGCGCGGCATGACCGAGGCCCTGCGCGAGGAGATGCTCATCGCCGGCCACCCGGTCGGCGTGACCTCGGTGCACCCCGGCGGCATCAAGACCGCCATCGCCCGCAACTCCCGCGTCTCCGCGGGCGAGGACCAGGCCGCCACGGCCAAGTTCTTCGACGAGAAGCTGGCCAAGATGACCCCGGAGAAGGCCGCCGCGATCATCGTGCGCGGCATCACCCGCAACCAGGCCCGGGTGCTCGTCGGTCTCGACGCCCACGCGCTGCACACCTTCGGCAAGCTGGCCGGCTCCCGCTACCAGGACGTCGTGGCCAAGGTGTCGAAGAAGGTGCTCCCGCCCAAGACCCAGGTGGTCTGAGGCCCGTGCGACCGGCGCCGGGGCAGCCCGTCCGCATCGAGACCACCAAGTGGGGCGATCGGCCCCACTGGCGGATGGCGGGCGTGCACCTCGGCGCCGACGAGCACGGCGACTGGGTCGGCGTGCCCCGCGGCACCCACCACGCGCGCCCCGGCGCCGCCTTCGTCTCCGAGGTCGACACCGTCACCCTGCTGCCCGTCGCGACCGCGCAGTGGTGGGTCGCCACCTTCCACGCCCCCGGCACGTGGGCGTCGGTCTACGTCGACATCACCACGCCACCCCGCTGGCTCGCGGGGCCCGACGGCCCGGTGGTCACCGCCGTCGACCTCGACCTCGACGTGGTGCGTCGCGCCGACGGGAGCGACTACGTCGACGACGAGGACGAGTTCGCCGAGCACCGGGTGCGCTACGCCTACCCGCCCGAGGTCGTCGCGGCCGCCCGGGCGTCGTGCGACGCGGTGCACGCCGCGGTCGCCGCGCGCAGGGCGCCGTACGACGGGAGCGCGGAGGTCTGGCTCGAGCGGCTGGCTCAGCCCGGCTGAGCCGTCGACCCGGCCCCGTCGTCGCCCGTGACCCCCGTGGCGCCCGTGCTGCCGTCGTCGGCGTCCTCCGCGCGGGCCCGGGAGCGGCCGCGGCGCGAGGTCTGCGCCGAGGAGCCGGGGCGACGGCTGCGCACGCGCACCGGGCCGACCAGTCGCGGCCCCGAGAGCCTGACCTCGAGCTTCTGCGCCTCGCGCTTGAGGGGCTGGGCGACGTACTCCCCGAGGATGACGCCCGCGGCCAGCGCGATCGCGACCGAGGCCGCGGTGACCATGGCCAGCAGGCCCTCGGAGCTGTCGCGGCGCCCGCCCTCGGCCAGCAGCGTGAGGCCGCGGTAGATCGAGATCCCGGGCAGCATCGGCACGATCGCCGAGACCACGACCACCAGCGGGGGCACCCGCATCCGGCCGGCGACGGCGAAGGCGACGAGGCCGACGAAGAAGGCCGCGGTGCCGACCGACCACGCCCGCCCCAGGCCCGGCTGGGCCAGCGACGTCGAGATGCCCATGGCCACCGCGGCGATGCCCGCGATCGGGGCGAGGATGCGCCCCGGGGAGTAGGAGGCGAAGGCGAAGGCCGCAGCGGCCAGCGCCGAGCCCACGATCATCAGCCCCACGCTCTGGATGTCGACGCGGCCGGGGTCGATCTCGGGGATCTGGACACCGACCACGTTGGCCAGGCTGAGCCCGCCGCTGACCCCGGCGATGATGCCGGCCGTGGCCAGGATCGCCTCGGTCAGCCGGGCGCCGGCGGTGATGTAGAAGCCGGTCAGGGCGTCCTGGAGCCCGCCCATGAAGCCGACGCCGGCCAGCAGCATGACGATGTTGGCCGTGATGACCAGCGAGACGTCGATGCTCAGCGGGCTGGCCGCGGCGGCCGCGGCGATCAGCGTCGCGGCGCCCGCACCGGCGACCTGCTGGTAGAAGGCCGGCATCCGGCGCTTGGCCATGCGCAGCTGGAGCCGGTCGATGGTGACCGCGCTGAGCAGGGCCAGCACGACCACGGCCGCGTCGCCGCCGAGCTGCATCGCCACGCCGGCGCTCATCGCGGCCCAGGCCCCGGTGACGGCCCAGCGGGGCCGGTCGTGACCGGTGGAGACGATGCGGCCGAGCTCGGCCCGGGCCTGGCGCAGGTCGAGGTCCTCGCGTAGGACGTCGCGCACGAGGTGGTCGACGCGGGTGAGGTGCTGGTAGTCGATGACGCGCTGCTTGACCTGGCGCGTGGCGATCACCGGGGGCTCGTCGGGGCTGGTCTGGTGCGACATCTCCAGGGAGGTGAAGGTGATGTCGCACTCGGCCTGCCAGAAGCCGAGGGCGCGCGCCAGCGAGAGCATCGTCGCGGTCACGTCGGCCGCGCCGGCGCCCGAGGACAGCAGCACCTCCCCCACCCGGAGACAGAAGTCCAGGGTCAGGTTCAGCTCACGGTTCTCCGACATGGCCGCGATGCTCGCAGGGCCTGCCCCGGGCAGGCCAAACTCCGCCGCTGCGATCTGCCTCACGCCGGCCGTGTGGTTCGCTGGGCGCGTGCGCATCGACTTCCACGGGTCGCCGACCCCCACGCTCGGGGTGGAGTGGGAGCTCGCGCTGGTCGACAAGACCGACCGCGACCTGACCCACTGCGCCGCCGACCTCTCCGCCCTCGCCGGGCCCCGGCTGCCCCACCCCGAGCGGCTCCACAAGGAGCTGCTGCGCAACACCGTCGAGGCGGTGACGGGCATCTGTGACACCGTCGGGGACGCCGTCGAGGACCTCCGCGCCACCCTGGAGGCGGTCGTGCCGGCCGCCGACGAGCTGGGCGTGGACCTCTACGGCGGTGGCACCCACCCCTTCGCCTCCTGGACCACCCAGCAGCTCAGCGAGGGCCACCGCTACGAGGAGCTGATCAACCGCACCCAGTGGTGGGGCCGGCAGATGCTGATCTGGGGCGTGCACGTGCACGTCGGCCTGCCCGAGCGGCGCCGGGTGATGCCGGTGCTGTCGTCGCTGCTTAACCACTACCCCCACCTGCAGGCCCTCTCGGCCTCCTCCCCGATCTGGGCCGGGGTCGACACCGGCTACGCCTCCAACCGGGCGCTCATGTTCCAGCAGCTGCCGACGGCGGGGCTGCCCTTCCAGTTCGCGACCTGGGAGGAGTTCGAGCGCTTCGCCCGCGACCAGCTCACCACCGGCGTGATCGACGACCTCTCCGAGATCCGCTGGGACGTGCGGCCCGCCGCCCACCTCGGCACCCTCGAGAGCCGGGTGTGCGACGGCGTCTCCACCTTCTCCGACCTCGCGGCGCTGACCGCGCTCACCCAGTGCCTCGTGGTCGACCTCGACACCCGGCTGGCCGCCGGCGAGGAGCTGCCCACCATGCCGCCGTGGCACGTGCAGGAGAACAAGTGGCGCGCGGCGCGCTACGGCCTCGAGGCCATCGTGATCCTCGACGAGCACTCCACCGAGCGCCTGGTCACCGACGACCTGGCCGACCTGCTGGAGCGCCTCGCCCCGGTGGCGGAGCGGCTGGGCTGCTCCGAGGAGCTCGCCCTGGTCGGTGACATCCCCCGCCGGGGCGCCTCCTACCAGCGCCAGCGGGCGGTGGCCGAGCGCACCGGCGGCGACCTCGTGGCGGTCGTCGACTCGGTGGTGCAGGAGCTGCGCGCCGAGCTGTGACCCGGCCCGCCCGCCCCACCCGGCTCAGCGCGGCGGAGGGGGCAGCGCGTCGGTCGACTCCAGCTGCGAGAGCCCGGTGAGCATGAGCAGGTCGACGACGACGGAGCGCAGCTGGGCCAGCACGACCTCGGCGGTCATCTCCTCGGCGCGCTCGACCGAGCCGGTGGCCATGCCCACCGCCAGCAGCGCGGGCATCGCCGCGGTGGGCTGGCGGTCCTGGGTGAGCTCCTCGACCACCACGTCGACGGCGTCGGCGAGGTCGCGGGCCAGCGCGGAGTAGGAGGTGGGCACCGGTCGGCGGTGGTAGGCGGCGACCGCGACCTGGCGCACCAGCACCCGGGTGCTGCGCATCGCGCGGTCCATCGGGCCCACCAGCTCCGCCATGCGCCGGATGCCCGGCTTGTGCCGCACCCGGAACGGCGAGGACGCCACGATGGCCATGCCCTCGTCGGCCGCCGACTGGAGCTGGCGGATGAGCGCGTCGGTGCTGCGGGCGTCGTCGAGCAGGGCCATGCCGCGCTCGACCTCGCCGTCGACCATGACGTCGGCGGCGCCGCGCAGGAGCTCGGCGACCTTGCGCAGCACGACGGCGGCCTGCTCGCGCGGGCGCCGCAGCGCCGCCGCCGGCACCACCGTGGCCGCCACCAGGGCGACGCCGCCCCCGATGAGGGCGTCGGTCCACCGGGTCAGCGAGGCGCCCGACCCCGGCAGCAGGGCCACGACGAAGATCGACTGGATCGCGGCCTGGTTGACGAAGAGGGTGCCCGCGTCGAGCAGCACCGCTGCGGTCATGGCGAGGGCCACGATGAGCCCCAGCTGCCAGGCGCCGCCGCCGAGCCAGACGATGAGCAGGTCGGCCAGCAGCACCCCGATGGCCACGCCCGCCGTCACCTCCGCCACCCGGCGCAGCCGCTGGCCGTAGGAGGTGCCGAGGCTGACCACCGCGGCGATGGGCGCGAAGACGGGCACGTCGTGACCCAGCAGGTCGCTGGCGATGAGCCAGGCGACGGCGGCGGCCACCGCGCACTGGAGGATCTGCCAGCGCTTGGAGCGCCAGCGGGCGACCCGCACCCGCGCCGAGCTGCGCGAGCGGCTCCACACGAGGTCGAACGGCGGGGCCTCCATGGTCCTGATCGTGCCAGACCCCGAGGCCCCGCCGTGGCCGGAGCGGCGCGGGCGGACGACCTAGCGGTGGGCCCAGTCGAGGGCCTGCTGGAGGTCGGCGAGGTCGCGGTACCAGACCCGCACCTCGGTGCGGCAGCGCACCCGCGCGACCCGTGTGTCGTACTCCCCGCACTCGGCCGCGGCCTCGGAGTCGGTGGGCGGGTAGAGCGCGGTGCCGTCGTAGTGGTGGACGCCGAAGCCGTTGGCGGCGTCGCCGGTCACCTCGACGATGGTGTCGGGCGGCGGCTCCGCCGGCGCCTGGGTGCCGTTGCTGGCGCCCGGCAGCAGCAGGCCGACCCCTGCCACGGCACCGGCGAGGCCGACCAGGGCGGTGACCCGGGCCGGGGACCTCACGCCGCGCTCCGGGCCCACTTCAGCGCCTGCTTGGTGTCGGCGAGGTCGCGGTACCACGTCTTGACCTTGGTGCGGCAGCGCGCCTGCCCGATCCGGGCGGGGTAGTCGGCGCAGTCGTCGAGGGCCTCGCGCAGGCGCGGGGGGAAGGCGGAGCTGCCGTCGTAGTACTTGATGCCGAAACCGGTCTGGGCGTCGCCGGTGACCCTGACGATCGTGTCGGGCGCCGGCGGGGTGGGGTCGGCCTGGGCCGCGGCCACGCCAACGAGGGAGCCGGTGGTGGCGGCGAGCGTGAGGCCGGCCGCCGCGACGGCCAGGCGCAGGGTGGAGCTGGTCATGGTGTCTCTCCCGAGGGTCGCGCACCGGGGGGATCCGGTGTCGACGACGACGCTAGGGAGATCCGGGCCCCGCCGGGCCCGCCCGCGGCCGCCTGGGGAGGGACCGACGGGCGCGGGCGCCTGTGGACGACTCGTGGGCCGGCCCGGGTCGGGCAGGGTCCGGCCGGGGTCAGCGTGCGAGGGTGACGGTCAGCGTGGTGTTGGTGCAGCCGTCGGCCACGGAGGCCAGCGCCGCCTTCTCCGCCGCGTCGACGCTGAGCCGCCAGCGGTGCTTGACCGCGACGTACTCCGAGACGTAACGGCACACCTGCTGGGCCGGCAGCCACTCGGCGGGGTCCTGGTCGCTCTTGGCCTGGTTGACGTTGTCGGTGACCCCGACCAGCGAGCGGTGGTCGCCGAGGTCGTTGGCGTAGGCCTGGCGGGTCGCGCTCGACCAGGTGCGGGCGCCGGAGTCCCACGCCTCGGCCAGCGGCACCATGTGGTCGATGTCGACGTCGGAGGTGGCGGTCCACGACGCGCCGTCGTAGTAGGAGTACCAGCGCCCGCCCGACAGCGCGCAGCCCGAGCCGACCGTGACCGGGTCGTCGGCCTCGCTGATGAGCACCTCGTTGCGGGTGCTGCACCCGTCGCCGTCGGCGTCGATCCAGTGGGTGAACAGGTCGCGGGAGTAGCCCGTGCGCACCTCGGTGGCGGTCGGCAGGTCGCTGACGGCGGTGCGCAGCGGCGCGGAGTAGTCGGCGGCGTGCGCCGCGCTCGGCAGCACGACCGCGCCCGCGGCGAGGGCCGCGGAGACGAGGACGGAGGGCAGGAGACGGCGGACCACGAGGGCTCCCGGGAGTCGGAGGGACGGCGTACGTCGAGCCTGCGGCCGCCGCCGGGGCCCGGCAAGACCCGCGCGCGAGGACGAGGGGAACCCCTCAGCCGGGGTGACGCACACCGCCCTGCGGTCGCCGTCACTTCGCCGTGAGTTCACCGTTCACCTTGTGGCGGCCGTCACGGCGAGACATCCTGGCCCCCGGGCCGCCGCCGAGCAGCCCCCTGCCAGCGAAAGGCCCCCTCGTGGTCACTCCGATCGACCCCACCGCCACGGCGTTCCTGCTGGCCGAGAACCGTCACATGCCGATGCACGTGGGCGGGCTGCAGCTCTTCGAGAAGCCGGCCGGCGCGGGCCCTCACTACGTGCGCGAGATGTACGAGCAGATGCGCGACGTCGAGGAGATCGCACCGCTCTTCCTCAAGCGCCCCCACCGCTCGCTGCGCACCGCGGGCCAGCTGGTGTGGGTGCCCGACGAGGACTTCGACGTGGAGCACCACGTGCGCCACAGCGCGCTGCCGGAGCCGGGCCGCTACCGCGAGCTGTTCGAGCTGTGCTCGCGGCTGCACTCCACGCGCCTGGCCTGGGAGCGCCCGCTGTGGGAGTCGCACGTCATCGAGGGCCTGGCCGACGGCAAGGTGGCGCTCTACACCAAGTCGCACCACGCGCTGGTCGACGGCGTCTCGGCGATGCGCCTGCTCCAGAGCGTGCTGGGCACCGACCCCGACGAGCGCGACATGCCCGCGCCGTGGGGCTACCGCCCGCCCACCCGGTCGAAGGCGCTGGCCACCACCCGCGACCGCAGCCTCGCCGAGCTGCCGCTGCGGGCGGCGCGCACGGCGCTGGGCATCAGCGCCGAGGCCGCGGGCATGCCCTCGGCCCTGGTGCGGACCCTGGCCCGCGGGGTGCGCAACGAGACGACCACGGTCTCGCTGCGCACGCCGCGCACGATGTTCAACCGCCCGATCACGGGCGCCCGACGCTTCGCGGCCCAGGACTGGCCGATCGAGCGGCTGCACGCCATCGGCCGGGCCACCGGCACGACCCTCAACGACGTGGTGCTCGCGATGTGCAGCGGCGCGATGCGCGCCTACCTGCTCGAGCTCGACGCGCTGCCCGACCAGCCGATGGTGGCGATGGTGCCGGTGGGGCTGAACGCGAAGTCCTCCCACATCGCCTCCGCCGACGGCGGCAACGCCGTGGGCGCGGTGCTGGCCCAGCTGGCCACCCACCTCGAGGACCCGGCCGACCGGCTGCGCAGCATCCACCGCTCCATGGTCGACGGCAAGGAGGCGCTGTCGTCGATGACGCCGACGCAGATCATCGCGATGACCGCGATGGGCCAGGCGCCGGCGATCATCCCGCCGCTGCTGCGGATGCAGGGCATCGTCCGCTCGCCCTACAACCTCATCATCAGCAACGTGCCGGGCCCCCGCACGACCCACTACTGGAACGGCGCGCGGATGACGGGGGTCTACCCGCTGTCGATCCCGATCAACGGCATGGCCCTCAACATCACCTGCACCTCCTACGACGGCCAGATGGCCTTCGGCCTCACCGGCTGCCGCCGCACCGTGCCGCACCTGCAGCGGCTGCTGACCTTCCTCGAGGACGAGGTCGCGGCCCTGGAGAAGGCCGCCGGCGTGGAGTGACCCGGGGTCGGCCACGGGTCAGGCGGGCGGCTCGATCCGCTCCTCCAGCCCGCCGCCGACGGTCTCGGCCACGGCGCGCAGCCGCGCCCGGGTGATGTCGGCGACCGTGACCAGGCCCGCGGCGTGGGCGTTGGACCCGACGCGGGTCGGCGCGGCCACGTCGACGCTCGTGCAGGCGCGGCTGCCGCCGTCGGCGGCGTTGGCCAGCGCCACCGCGTGGCCGGTGGTGCCGCTGCCGGCGAAGAAGTCGAGCACCCGCGCGTCGGCGGGCATCGTGGCGAGCACGCGGCGCAGCAGGCCGGTGGGCTTCGGCGACTCGAAGACGTGGCCCACCAGCTCCTTGAGCTCGGCCACCGCGGTGTCGGTGGAGCCCACCTCCTCGGCCAGCCAGATCGTGGTCAGCTTCTTGCGCCGGCCCGGGTGCAGCCAGTCGCGCTGGAAGACGTCGACCCGCGGGCCGCGCACGCCGTTGACGGTGCGGCAGACGAGGTCGTCGGGGCGCTGGTCGATGAGGGGGCGGCTCCAGCGCCAGACCGCGGGCCGGCCGTCGCCGAAGACGGGCTCGATCTCCACCGCGCCGTCGAAGGGGGCGGTGGCGACGCGGCCGGTAACCGGGTCGCCCCACACCGCGAAGTGCAGCGTGCGGGAGGTGGTGGGGTTGAACTTCTTGTTGGTGTTGCGCAGCGGCAGGTGCCGGAAGCGCCGCCCCGTCGCGGCGTCGGTGAGCGGGAAGTCGCGCTCGTCGACGGTGTCGGGGCTGCTGGCCTGCAGCACGCAGCGGCGCGGGTCGCGGGCGTAGACCAGGAGGTACTCGTGGCTGGTGGCGAAGCCGCCGCCGAGCTGGCGGCCCTTGGGGTTGAGGTTGACCACGACCTGGGCCAGGAAGCCCTCCTCGCCCAGGACGTCGTCGAGCAGCAGCCGCAGGTGGGCCGCCTCGTGGTCGTCGATGCTGACGAAGAGCGCCCCGGTGTCGGCGAGCACGTCGCGGGCCGCCTCGAGGCGGGGGCGCATGAAGGCGGTCCAGGCGGCGTGGCGGCCCTCCCCGGGCGCGCCGCGGCGGTCGTCGGCGTAGGCGAAGGCGTGCCCGGTGTTGTAGGGCGGATCGATGTAGACCAGGTCGAAGACCTCGCCGCGCGCGGCGCACGCCCGCAGGACGGCGAGGTTGTCGCCCTCTACGAAGGTGTTCCACACCGGCACGCCGCCGACCCTAGTGCGACACCGCTGCGCCCGTCCGGCCACGCCGGTGTGGAGCGCCGGGTGAGAATGGCGCCGTGGGGTTCTCGCAACGACGCGCGCAGCGGCGCTGGGCCAGGGAGATGGAGCGGCGCCTGCGCGAGCTCGACCGTCTCGACCAGGCCCACGGCCTGGGGGCGAGCCCGACCCACCGTCCCGTCCGGGAGCCGTGGGGCGCGCGCCGGCGTACGTCGGGGCCGCGCCGCGAGCGCCGCGCCCACGGGCCGGTGCTGCCGGGGCTGCTGGTGGCGGTCGTGGTGACCACGCTGCTGCTGATGCGCGACCCGGGCGCCTTCGGCAACCGGATGCGCGACCTGCTGGGTCGCAACGACCGGCTGGGCGACCTCGTGGGCGTCGAGGACACCGGCGGGTCCTACGACTTCAGCCTCACCCAGCGCGGGGGCCGCCAGCCGGTGAGCTGGAACCCCTGCGAGCCGATCACCTACGTGGTCAACCCCGAGGGGGCGCCGGAGGGCTGGGAGGAGCTGGTCTCGGAGTCGGTGGCCGAGATCGAGGGGGCCACGGGCTTCCGGTTCAGCGACGAGGGGGTGACCGACGACCGCGACTTCGAGCGGCGCGAGAGCCTGCTCGGTCGGCCCGCGCCGGTGCTCATCGGCTGGTCCGACGCCGAGGAGGTGCCGCGCCTGGCCGGCGACGTCGCCGGGCTCGGCGGCAGCGCGACCAGCCAGGGCCTGGGCCGGCGCTACTACGTCACCGGCATGGTCGCCCTCGACACCGACGTCTACGACCGCCTCGCCGACGAGCCGGGCGGGCGCGAGCAGATGCGCGCCATCCTGGTGCACGAGCTCGGCCACGTCGTGGGCCTGGGCCACGTCGACGACCCCGAGGAGCTGATGAACGCCGACAACCTGGGGCGCACCACCCTGGGCGAGGGCGACCGCGAGGGTCTGGCCCGCCTGGGCTCGGTGCCCTGCTCCTGAGGCGGCCGGCCCCCGTCGGTCCGGCGGCGCGTGACGTCGGTCTCGTTCGCGCGTTGAGGAGGCGTCGTCACCTCCGAGGAGCACCCATGAGCCGTCGCACCGTCCGCACCGCCCTGCTCACCGCCGCCGCCGCCGCCGCGGTGGCCGCGCCGGTGCTCGCCGTGCCGCACTCCCCCCTGACGGCACCGGCGGCCGCGGCCGCCGCCCAGGTGCGGGTCGACGACGGCTGCCTCGACAGCGTGCCCGAGCCGGGCTCCACCGAGCCGGTCGCGATCTGCTTCACCGTCTTCCGGCCCGCCGACGCCAGCCGGCGCGACCCGGTGCCGATGGTGGTGCACAGCCACGGCTGGGGCGGCAGCCGCACCACCGACCCGGCGGCCTTCGCGGCGTTCACCGACGCGGGCTACGGCGTGGTCTCCTTCGACCAGCGCGGCTGGGGCGAGTCGGGCGGGCAGGCCCACGTCGAGGACCCGGCGCTCGAGGGCACCGACGTACGCCGCCTCGTGCGCATGGTCAGCCGCCTGGCCTGGGTCGAGCAGGACGGCCCCGGCGATCCCCGCCTCGGTGCGATCGGCGGCTCCTACGGCGGTGGCTACCAGTTCGTGGGCGCCTTCGAGGAGCTGCGCCTGCGCGGCGAGCCCGTCTTCGACGCCCTGGCGCCCGAGATCACCTGGCACGACCTGGGCCAGAGCCTGGCCCCCGAGGGCGTCGTGCGCACCGCCTGGGCGGCTGCCCTCGCCGCCGCAGCCCTGCCCAGCGACGCCCTGCCGCCCGCGGTCTACAAGGCGCTGGTGGAGGGCGCGGCCACCGGCGCGTGGCCCGACGGCTCCCTGCCCGGAGGCGAGGACCTCGAGGCCGACTTCGCCGACAACGGCCCCCGCTTCCACGTGCGCCAGGGGCGCCGCCTCGACATCCCCGTGCTCCTCGGTCAGGGCACCACCGACTCCCTCTTCCCGCTCGAGCAGGGCCTGCGCACCTTCCGCTCCGCCCTCACGCAGCGGGCACGGGAGCGCAGCATCTTCGTGGGCTACAACGGCGGCCACGTGCTGCCGGCCCTGCTCCCCCGCGGCGTCGACGTCACCTCCGACCCGTGCAGCGAGAAGCTGGCCGGCGGCGACTTCACCGCCCTGACCCTCCGCTTCCTCGACCACGCGCTGCGGGGCGGGCGGCGCACGCTGGAGGGCTACGGCCGCTACCACCTGGCCACACCGGCGAGCACGTGCGTGAGCACCGGGTCGGTCCGGGCCACCACGACCTACGACGTGGGCACGGTGGCCACCTCCACGGCCCTCGGCGTGCCGGTCGCGACGCCGGTCGCCGAGGGACCGATCACGGTGGCGGGCACGCCGTACCTCACCGCCGACGTCACCGCCCCGGGCGTGGGCAGCCGCGCCTTCTACGGCCTGGCGGTCGGCACCTCCCCGGCCGACGCCCGGCTGGTGCAGAACAACGTTCTGCCGCTGCACGAGCCGACCCCCGTCACGGGTGCCGCCCGGCGCATCGCCCTGCCCTCGGTGGCGGTGCGGGTGCCGCGCGGTCAGCGGCTCTACCTGCTCGCCTCGCCGGTCAGCGACGTGTTCGCCGGCACGGGCAGCCGCACCCCGGGACTGGTGGTGCTGGAGGGAACTGTGGTGCATCTGCCCCGCAAGCACCGGTGAGAGGCTTAGCCTTCATGCCGTGCGCGTCTCCCGACCCCTGGCTGCCGCGGCGCTGAGCGGGCTGCTCGCCCTCGGCGCCCCGGCCCTGGCGACCCCCGACGACCCCGCTCCCGCCGGCTCCGTGAGCCCTGCCGCGAGCCCCGCCGGGGCCCCGGCGACCCGGCCGGGCACCGCCGCCGGCGAGGGCCGCGACCGGCAGACCTCCGACGGCTTCGCCGGCACCCTGGCGGCGCCCGTCAGCCCCGGCGAGCGCCGCCTCCTCACCCGCAGCGTCGTCTCGGTGCGCCAGGTCGCCCCCGGGGTCGAGCTGCGGGAGTGGAGCCAGACCGACGCCCGCGGCCCGGTCCGCGCGCACCTGCTGGTGGTCGACCCCTCGGTGAGGGGGGTGGGCCTCGACTACGCCAACCCCGGCCGGGTCGCCGCCACCGAGACCGTGCTCGACATGGCCCAGGACCGGCCCGCCGCGGTCGGCGCCGTCAACGGCGACTTCTACGACATCGGCCGCACGGGCGCCCCGCTCGGCGTCGGCCGCTCGCAGGCCGGGGGCGTCATGAACGCCCGTGCCTCGGGGTGGAACTCCGCCTTCTACCTCGGCGCCCACGGCGCGCCCCACATCGGCACGGTCCGCCTGCGGGCCTCGGTCGTCGACCGCCCCGGCATCGACGTCACCAACCTCAACTCGCACTTCGTGGCTCCCGGCGGGGTCGGGATCTACACGCCCCGGTGGGGTCGCTCGCCGGGCTACCAGGTCGTGCAGGGCCAGCAGGAGGACGTGCGACTCGTCGTCGTGCGCGGCGGCCGGGTCGTCGCCAACCGCACCCGCCTCCAGCCCGGGGCCAGGATCGACGGCCGGCTGCTCGTCGGGCGCGGCGACGGGGCCCGCTCCCTGCGCGCGCTGCGGGTCGGGACGCCGGTGCGCACCACCTGGTCGCTCGAGGGCGCCCCGCGCATGGTCGTGACCGGCAACAAGTTCCTCGTCGACGACGGGGTGGTGCAGGTCGTCGACGACCGCGAGATGCACCCGCGCACGGCGGTGGGCATCGACTCCGACACCGGCGAGGTGCTCGTGCTCGTGGTCGACGGCCGCTCCCAGCAGAGCCGCGGCCACACCATGGTCGAGCTGGCCGACCTCATGATCGACCTCGGCGCCGACGAGGCGCTCAACCTCGACGGCGGTGGCTCCTCCACCCTCGTGGCCGAGCAGGGCGACGGCGGGCTGGCGGTCGAGAACGAGCCCTCCGACGACTTCCAGCGGTCGGTGGCCAACAGCCTCCTGGTCACCTACGCCGCGCCCCGCGGCTGACCCGGTCCGGCCGGCGCGGTCGTCGGCCGGCTCAGCCGTCGGCCCGGTCGTCGGCCCGGTCGTCGACCAGCACCAGCGCCACCGTCGTCACCGGCGCCAGGCACTCCCGACCCGTCGCGGCGGCGGGGACGGCCTCGAGCCGCAGCCCCTCACCGGCGCCCTCCACCGCGACGTCCTCGGCCGGCTCGCAGCCCACCGCCACGACGCCGCCGACCAGCTCGCTCCCCTGCGGCACGTCGGTGCCCTCGACCGCACGGCGCACCTCGCCCACCAGCGGCCCCCGCAGGTCGGCGACCAGCGCGGCCACGTCGCCCGGCTCGCGCAGGCGAGTCGGCTCCGCCTCCGCCCGGCCACCCGCCGCCGTGGCGCTCAGCAGCGCGACGACCTCGGGCTCCGCAGCCGTGCGGACCGGGTCGGCGGCCGACCCCGAGGTCTGGTCGTCGGCGCAGCCCGACGCGAGCACGAGCACGGTCAGGGTCCCGAGGAGGAGGCGCATGGTGCTCCGACGGTAGCCCGCGGCGCGGGGTTCCCGCGGGCAGCGCGGCGCCGGCGTGGCAGGCTCGGCGCGTGAGCCCGCGGCAGACCTTCACCCGCGCCGAGCTGGAGGGCTTCCGCGACGCGGAGGTGCCCGACGTGCTCGGCGACGACGCGCACCCGGTGCGGCTGCTCGTGGTCGGGATCAACCCCGGCCTGTGGACCGCGGCGACCGGCACGCACTTCGCCCACCCGGGCAACCGGTTCTGGCCCGCGATGCTTCGCGCCGGGGTGATCGAGCACCCCGTCGACCCGGCCGCGGGCTTCACCGACGTCGACCGCGACCGTCTGCGCGAGCGCGGGATCGGGCTGACCAACCTCGCACCCCGCGCGACCGCCAAGGCCTCCGAGCTCGGCGCCGCAGAGCTGCGCGCCGGAGCCGAGCGGCTCACGGCGCTGGTCGAGAGGGTGCGCCCCCGCGTGGTCGCGGTCGCCGGCGTCACGGCCTACCGCACCGCCTTCGCTCTGCCCCGTGCGCAGCAGGGCCGCCAGCCCGAGCCCCTGGCCGGCGCACAGCTGTGGATCGTGCCCAACCCCAGCGGGCTCAACGCCCACGAGACCACCGAGACCCTCGCCGTGGCCTACGCCGAGCCGGCGCGGGCCGCGGGGCTGCTCGCGGACCCGCCGCCCGCGACCTAGGCCGGGAAGGGCTGGTCCTTGCCGAGCACGGTGAGGCCGTCCTCGACCACGAAGCCCCGGGCCCGGTCGGCCTCGGGGTCGACGCCGACCTGCGCGCCCGCGGGCACCACGACGTTCTTGTCGAGGATGGCGTTGCGCACGACCGCGCCGGCGCCGACCTGCACGCCGTTGAGCAGCACCGAGCCGCTGACCTCGGCGCCGGACTCCACCCGCACCGCGGGCGAGAGCACCGAGCGGCTGACCGCGCCGCCGGTCACCACGGCCCCGGGCGAGAGCACGGCCTCGTCGACCTCGGCCTTGGTGCCGTCGCCGCCCTGCACGATCTTGACCGGGGGCTGCGGGCCGTAGGCGGTGTAGATCGGCCAGTCGAAGTTGTAGAGGTTGAAGACCGGCAGCGGGGAGACGACGTCCATGTGGGCGGCGTAGTAGGACCCGAGCGTGCCGACGTCGCGCCAGTAGCCGCGGTCACGGTCGGTCGCGCCGGGCACGACGTTGTCGCGGTAGTCGTAGACGCCGGCCTGGGAGCGGCGCACGAAGGCCGGCACGATGTCGCCGCCCATGTCGTGCTTGGAGCCGGGCGTGGTGGCGTCGCGGGTGACGGCCTCGACGAGCGCGTCGGCGTCGAAGACGTAGTTGCCCATCGAGGCCAGCACCTCGCCGGGGCTGGAGGGCAGCCCCACCGGGTCGGTGGGCTTCTCGAGGAAGTCGCGGATGCGGCTCGGCTCGTCGGGCACGACGTCGATCACGCCGAACTGGTCGGCCAGCGAGATGGGCTGCCGGATCGCCGCGACGGTGCAGGCCGCGCCGCTCTCGACGTGCTGGGCCACCATCTGGGAGAAGTCCATGCGGTAGACGTGGTCGGCCCCGACCACGACGACGATGTCGGGCTTCTCGTCCTTGATGAGGTTGAGCGACTGGTAGATCGCGTCGGCGCTGCCGAGGTACCAGTGCTTGCCCACGCGCTGCTGGGCCGGCACCGGGGTGACGTAGTTGCCGAGCATGGTCGACATGCGCCACGTCTGGGTGACGTGACGGTCGAGGCTGTGGCTCTTGTACTGCGTCAGCACCACGACCTGGAGGTAGCCGGAGTTGACGACGTTGGACAGGGCGAAGTCGATGAGGCGGTAGATGCCCGCGAAGGGCACCGCGGGCTTGGCCCGGTCGGCGGTGAGCGGCATCAGTCGCTTGCCCTCACCGCCGGCGAGCACGATGGCCAGGACCTTCTTGCGGGAGGCGCTCATGGCGTCACCGTAACGCCCCGGACCCCCGGCTGGGCAGGTCAGCCGACGCGCACGTCCACGACGTCGGGGTAGAAGGCGACGTGACCGGCGATCTCGGCGACCGCGGGGTAGGGCGCGTCGTAGGTCCACACCTTGTTCTCCAGCGTGCGGCCCCCGACCACGAGGCTGTAGTAGCCGGCCTCGCCCTTGTAGGGGCAGTAGGTGGCGTGCTCGGTGCGGGTCAGCACGAGCGGGTCGACGTCGCCGATCGGCACGTACTGCACGGGCGGGTAGCCCGCCTCGGCCAGGCTGAGCGCGGCGTCGGTGCGCGCGACCACGTGGCCGTCGACGCTGACGGTGACGGGCTGGCCGGTGGCGGTGACCGAGATCGGGTGGCTGGCGTCGGGGACCTTCACGGGGCGGGTGCTCATGCCCGCCCCAACTCGGCGTCCACGGGCGCTGTTCCCGCGCGGCGTGTCGCCCCCGGGGCGAGTAGGTTCCTCTGCGTGCGAGTCGACGTCCTGAGCAAGGAGTACCCCCCGGAGATCTACGGCGGGGCGGGGGTGCACGTCGCCGAGCTGGTGCGTGCGCTGCGCGCGATGCCCGACGGACCCGACACCCGGGTGCACGCCTTCGGCGCCCCGCGCGAGGAGCCCGGCACCTCGTCGTACGCCGACCTGGGCGAGCTCGCCGGCGCCAACCCGGCCCTGCGCACCCTGGGCGTGGACCTCGCCATCGCGCAGGGCTGCGCCGGCAGCGACCTGGTGCACTCCCACACCTGGTACGCCAACATGGCCGGCCACCTCGCCTCGCTGCTGCACGGCGTGCCGCACGTCGTCTCGGCGCACTCCCTGGAGCCGCTGCGGCCTTGGAAGGCCGAGCAGCTCGGGGGCGGCTACGCCCTGTCGTCGTGGGTCGAGCGCACCTCCTACGAGGCGGCGGCCGCGGTGATCGCGGTGTCGGCCGCGATGCGCGAGGACGTGCTGCGCTCCTACCCCGCCGTCGACCCCGACCGCGTGCACACCGTGCACAACGGCATCGACACCGACCTGTGGTCGCCCGTGGACGCCCCCGACCGGGTGCGCGCCCAGGGCGTCGACCCCGACCGGCCCTCGGTCGTCTTCGTCGGCCGGATCACCCGGCAGAAGGGGCTGCCGCTCTTCCTGCGCGCGGTGGCGCAGCTGCCGCCCGAGGTGCAGATCGTGCTGTGCGCCGGGGCCCCCGACACCCCGGAGATCCAGGCCGAGGTCGAGACGCTGGTGGCCGGCCTGGCCGCCGAGCGCGACGGCGTGGTCTGGATCCGCGAGATGCTGCCGCGCGCCGACGTGGTCGCGCTGCTCAGCGCCGCCACCGCCTTCGCCTGCCCCTCGATCTACGAGCCGCTGGGCATCGTCAACCTCGAGGCGATGGCCTGCGAGACCGCGGTGGTGGCCACCGCGACCGGCGGCATCCCCGAGGTCGTCGTCGACGGCGCCGGCCCCGACGCCACGGGCCGGCTCGTGCCGATCGAGCAGGCCACCGACGGCACCGGCACGCCCCTCGACCCCGACCGCTACGTCGCCGACTTCGCCGCGGCGCTCGTCGAGGTCGTCTCCGACCCCGACCGGGCCGCCGCGATGGGGCGCGCGGGCCGGCAGCGGGCCATCGAGTCCTTCAGCTGGGGCGCCATCGCGGCCCGCACGGTGGAGGTCTACCGCTCGGTGCTCTGAGCGGCCCCGTCGAGGGCCCGCGGGCTGACGTGCAGGGTCGCGGTGTCGAGCCGCGGCACGTCCTGCAGCAGCCGACGCTCCGCGTCGTGGGCGATGTCGTGGGCGGCGGTCAGGTCGAGGTCGCGCGCGACCACCACCCCGGCCTCGGCGCTCACGCGGTGGCCGACCCAGCGCAGCCGGAGGTACTCCACCTCCACGACACCGCGGGTCGAGCGCAGGGCGTCGGCGGCCCGCTCGGTCAGCGCCGGGTCGACGGCGTCCATCAGCCGCCACAGGATGTCGCGTGCGGCGGTGCGCAGGACGAGCAGGATGGCCACGGTGATGACCAGCCCCACCAGGGGGTCGGCCAGCGGGAAGCCCGCCACCACGCCGAGCGCGCCGAGCACGACGGCCAGCGAGGTGAAGCCGTCAGTGCGGGCGTGCAGGCCGTCGGCGACGAGCGCGGCCGACCCGATCCGGCGACCGACCCGGATCCGGTAGGCCGCCACCAGCTCGTTGCCGACGAAGCCGACCAGGCCGGCGGCCACCACCACCCAGGGGTGGCTCAGCGGCGCGGGGTCGAGCAGGCGCCGCACCGACTCGTAGCCCGCGAGCACGGCGGAGCCGGCGATCATGACGACCACCACGATGCCGGCGAGGTCCTCGGCGCGGCCGTAGCCGTAGGTGTAGCGCGAGGTCGGCCGGCGCCGCCCGAGCGCGAAGGCCACCCACAGCGGCAGCGCCGTCAACGCGTCGGAGACGTTGTGGATGGTGTCGGCCAGCAGCGCCACCGAGCCGGTGACCGCCACGAGCGCCGCCTGCACCGCGGCGGTGAGCAGCAGGACGACCAGGCTGACCTTGACCGCCCGGATGCCCTCGGCGCTGCCCTCCAGGGCGCTGTCGACGGAGTCGGCGGCGTCGTGGCTGTGCGGGTGGAGCAACTCCCGCACGGCGCCCCGCAGGCCGCCGGCGTGGCTGTGGTCGTGGCTGTGGTCGTGGCTGTGGTCGCGGTCGTTCACGGGCTGCCTCTCGTCGCGGCGGCTGACGCATGAACGGTACATCATATGAAGAAGTCGTCATCAGTCTCGGTAGGGTGGCGGCCATGGGCCACCAGACGACCGGGCAGGCGCGCCGCCCCGATCTCGACGTCGACGCCGCCGCCGCGGTCGCGGCGACCCTGCGCGCGCTGGCCAGCCCCCACCGACTGCGGATCCTGGCGGTGCTGCAGGACGGCCCGACGACGGTCGGTGCTCTGACCGAGGCGCTCGACATGGAGCAGTCGGCGGTCTCCCACCAGCTGCGGCTGCTGCGCGACCTGGGCTTCGTCACCTCCACCCAGGACGGTCGCCACCGCGAGTACCGGCTCTACGACACCCACGTCGGCGAGCTCATCGAGCAGGCCCTCGCCCACGCCGAGCACGTGCGCGCCTCGCTCACCTACTGAGACCTCACCTGTCGGCCCGGACCCGCACCTGTCGGCCGACGCGTGGGCCGACAGGCGCGGGTGTCACCAGCCGGCTGGTGACACCCGCCGACCCCACCGGCCTCACCAGCCGGCCGCCCCCGCGCGGTACTGCACCGGCCAGTCGACGCCCTCCCCCGGCTCGACGCCGAGCTCGTGGGCCGCGCGCAGCGGCCAGTGCGGGTCACGCAGCAGCTCGCGGGCCAGCAGCACCACGTCGGCGGAGCCCTCGGCGATGACGTCGTTGGCCTGCTTGGGCTCGGTGATCAGGCCCACCGCACCCGAGGCGATGCCGGCCTCGGCGCGGATCCGGGCCGCGAACGGCACCTGATAGCCCGGCTCCACCGGGATGTCGACGCGCAGGTTGCCCCCCGAGGAGGTGTCGACCAGGTCGACGCCCGCCTCGCGCAGCAGCCCCGCGAGCCGCACCGAGGAGTCGGCGTCCCAGCCGCCCTCGGCCCAGTCGGTCGCGGAGATGCGCACCAGCAGCGGCACGTCCTCGCCGACGGCCGCGCGGACCCGGCGCACGACGTCGAGCAGGAGGCGGGCGCGGTGCTCGAAGGGGCCGCCGTACTCGTCGTCGCGGTGGTTGGAGAGCGGGGAGAGGAACTCGTGGAGCAGGTAGCCGTGGGCGGCGTGGACCTCGACGACGTCGAAGCCGGCCTCGACGGCGCGCACCGCGGCGGCCCCGAAGGCCGCCACGACCTGCTCGATCTCGGCGACCGTCAGCGCACGCGGGTCGCGCAGGCCCGGGAAGGCCTCGGCCGACGGGCCGACCGGCTCCCAGCCGCCCTCGGCGTCGGAGGCCACCTGGCCCTCGGCCCAGGGGCGGGCCGCGGAGGCCTTGCGCCCGGCGTGGGCGAGCTGGACCGCCGCCGTGGCCCCCTGGCCGTGCACGAAGTCGACGACGCGGCGCCAGGCGTCGCGCTGGGCGTCGTCCCAGATGCCGGCGTCCTGCGGGGTGATGCGGCCCTCGGGCACCACGGCCGCGGCCTCGGTCATCACCAGGCCGGCGCCGCCGCGGGCGAAGGAGCCGAGGTGCACCAGGTGCCAGTCGTCGGGCAGGCCGTCGACGGAGGAGTACTGGCACATCGGCGCCACCCAGACCCGGTTGCGCACGGTGACGCCGCGCAGGGTGATCGGGGTGAACAGCTCGGAGATGGGCACGGGGAGACGCTCCTGGGATCGGTGACGAGGGTACGTCGGGCCAACCCCGGGAGCGTCCCGGGTGTTCCGTGCGGGTCAGTCGCGGGTGGCGCCCAGCGACTCCCAGTAGCGGTTGAGGGCGCCGTTGGTCTTCACGAACCACACGATCGGGCCGACGAGGATGAACATGCCGGGGAAGTACCACAGGCCGGTGAGCCCGCTGACCGGCGGCTCCTGGCCGCGACGCTTGTAGAGCCCGCCGACCTCGCTGGCGGTGAGGTAGGGCATCACGAACCCGACGAAGAGGGCCAGGATCAGGCCCACGCCGCCGCCGACGCCCTGGCCGCTGTGCTGCTTCATCTCCTCGTGGGTCTTGAAGTACCAGTAGAGGGAGTAGATGCCGAAGGTCACGATGGCCAGCACGATGCAGACGCCGGTGCCGCGGACCTTGCCGAGGGGCGCGCCACCCGGGGCGCCGTAGGCGGCGGGCGCGCCGTAGCCGCCGTACGGCGAGGGCGGCTGCGCGCCGTAGGAGGAGGGCGAGCCGGCCGGCGGCGGGGGGCGGTAGCCCTCGGGCGGCGGGGGCGGGGCTGAGGGGGTGCTGTCGCTCATCGGGGATCCTCGTGACCGGGGGGCGGGCCCGGGGCGGGGTGCCGCGGGCTGGACGGTCGCAACGTACCGACGCCGCGACGCTCCGTGCGCCGTTCGGCGACACCGACGCCGCGAACGGCTCGACCGCACCCCGCCCACCTCTCCCGGATGACCCGTCCGGGCCATCCGGGCATGGCCCGTCCGGGCCATGCCGCCCGCCTGACGGCCCGTTCTGCAGCCGATCCCTCCGCCTCGGCGCGTCGCGGCCGAAGATCACCGTGTCGCCCCCCTCGACACCCCCCTGCACCCCCCGCCGCACCACCCCACGGATGAGGACCCCCCGCCTCGTGAGTGCCACCTACGCCCCCGGTCGCTACGCCCGCACGCCCGTCCTGGGCGCCGGCGCCCGCCACCTGGTCACCCGCTTCTCCTACGGCGTCACGCCCGAGCTCACCGCCGAGGTCAAGGCCGCCGGCGGCGGGATGGCGTGGTTCCGCGACCAGCTCGCCAGCGCCGACTCCGCCCGCGCCGAGGCCCTCGCCGACTGGTGGCCCGACCTCCACCGCGGACCCGCCGACCTCTGGCAGCGCCAGATCACCGACGTCCGCGGCACGTGGGAGGTCATGTACGACTACGCGCGCCGGGTGATGGCGCGGCGCATCACCTCGCGCCAGCAGGTGCTCGAGGTCATGACGGAGTTCTGGGAGGGCCACCTCCACGTGCCGGCGATCGGCGACGCGCAGGCGGTGTGGCGCGCGCCGTACGGCGAGATCATGCGGCGCCACGCGCTCGGGCGCTTCGACGAGATGCTGGTCGAGGCGATCACCCACCCCTCGATGCTGATCTTCCTCGACGGCGCGACCTCCACCAAGGCCCACCCCAACGAGAACCTCGGCCGCGAGCTGCTCGAGCTGCACACCGTCGGGGTCGGCAACTACACCGAGGACGACGTCAAGGCCTCCGCGCGGATCCTCACCGGCTACCGCGTCGACCTGTGGCGCACCTGGGCCGCCACCTACCGCCCCGAGGACCACTGGACCGGGCCGGTGCAGGTGGCGGGCTTCAGCCACGACAACGCCGCCGCCGACGGGCGCGAGGTCGTGCGGGCCTACCTCGTGCACCTGGCCCACCACCCCGCCACGGCCCGGCGCATCGCGCGCAAGCTGGCGCTGCGCTTCGTCAGCGACACCCCCAGCGACGCGCTGGTGGAGAGGCTCGCCGCGACCTACCTGGCCAACGACACCGCCATCAAGCCGGTGCTGATGAAGCTGGTCAACAGCCGCGAGTTCCGCACCTCGCGGCGCACCAAGCTGCGCGACCCCGCCGAGGACGTCGTCGCGACCTACCGCGCCCTCGGCCTGCCCCTCGAGCCGCCCAGCGACGGCGAGGCCGCCGCCAACGCGATGATCTGGCAGTCGGAGACCATCGGGCTCAAGCCCTTCGCCTGGCCGCGCCCCGACGGGCAGCCGCTCACCAACGCCGCCTGGGACTCCCCGGCCCGCGCCCTGGCCTCGATGGCCATGCACTGGTCGATGTCGGGCGGGTGGTGGCCCGAGCACGGCACGACCTACAAGAAGCCCACCGAGTGGGTGCCGGAGTTCCCGATCGTCTTCCGCGACCTGGTCGACCACATGGCCCGCCGCGTGCACGCCCGTCCGTCCTCCGCCTCGCTGCTCCAGGGCGCGTGCACGGCCACCGGCATCGCCCCCGACGCCACCATCACCGCCGACCACGCCTTGATGAAGTGGCACTTCCCGCGCCTGCTCGCTGCTCTGCTCGACCACCCCGACCACTACCTCCGGTGAGCGTGACGACGATGACGACCTCTGCTGCCCGCACCGCCTCCCGCACCGGCGACCCGTGCGGGTGCCCCGACTACGCCGCCGCCACCGCGCTCTCGCGCCGCGGCTTCCTGCGCGGGCTGGGGCTCACGGGCGCGGCGTACGCCGTGGGCTCGGCGATGGTCACCTACGGCGCCGCGCCGGCCATGGCCGCCGGGGTCGCGCCGGCACCGAACGGCTCGGTGGTGGTCGTGCTGTCGATGCGCGGTGCCGCCGACGGGCTCTCCCTCGTCGTGCCCCACGGCGACCCGGCCTACTACGCCGCGCGCCCCCGCATCGCCGTGCCCGCGGCCAAGCTGCTGGGCAAGGACGCCTTCTTCGGGCTGCACCCCAACCTCGCGCCCCTGCTCCCGATGTGGCAGTCGGGAGAGCTCGCCGCCGTGCACGCGACCGGCATGGCCGTGGCCAACCGGTCGCACTTCGCGGCCATGGAGCTGGTCGAGGACGCCAACCCGGGCTCGAGCGTGCGCAGCGGCTGGCTCAACCGCCTGCTCGGCGGCCTCGACGGCGACTCGCCGCTCCAGGGCGTCAGCATCGGCTCCTCCTCCCCGCCGGCCTCGCTCTACGGCGAGCAGCCGATCATGTCGCTGCGCAACATCTCCGACGCCGTCGTCGCCGGCAACGACCAGTGGGACACCGACCAGGCCCGGTTGCGCTCGCTGTCGCAGATGTGGGGCTCCTCCACCGCCCCGATGGCCCGTGGCATGCGCTCGGCGATGGCGGCCGTGGCCGACCTCGGCCCCGTGCGCGCCCAGCCGGAGAACCGCGCGGCCTACCCCGACAGCGACCTGGGCCGGGCGCTGGCCGCCGTCGCCCGCACCATCCGCGGCGACGTCGGCGTCTCCCTGGTGACCGTCGACCAGGGCGAGTGGGACATGCACGCCGACCTCGGCACCCTCGACTGGGGCGCGATGAAGTACAACGCCAACGACCTGGCCACCGCGATCGCCGCCTTCTTCGCCGACCTCGGCTCGATGCGCGAGCGGGTCACCCTGCTGACCATCTCGGAGTTCGGCCGACGGGTCTCGGAGAACTCCAACTACGGCCTCGACCACGGCTGGGGCAACGTCATGTTCCTCGCCGGTGCCGGGGTCAAGGGCGGGCGCTACTACGGCCGCTGGCCCGGTCTGGAGAACTCCCTCGACGCCGACCTCACCGTCACCACCGACTTCCGCTCGGTGCTCTCCGAGGTCGTCCTGTCGCGCACCGACGCCTCCGCCGCCCAGGTCTTCCCCGGCTTCACCCCCGAGCCGGTCGGGGTGATGGTCGGGCGCTGACCGCGCTAGCGAGGAGCGGTCGCCGCGAACACTGTCCGCGGAGCCGCCGGACCTGCCACAGTGGCGCCATGCGACCCGAGGGCACACCGGAGCTCAACGTGCTCGGCGGCGAGCTCGAGCCCTGCGGCACCGAGCCCATGACCGGCTTCCACCGCGACGGCACGTGCACCTGCGGCCCGGCCGACGTGGGCCTGCACGCGGTGTGCACGGTGATGACCGAGGAGTTCCTCGCCCACCAGCGCTCGGTCGGCAACGACCTGGCCACCCCGCGCCCCGAGTGGGGCTTCCCGGGGCTGCACCCCGGCGACCGCTGGTGCGTGGTGGCCGTGCGCTGGCTCCAGGCGCTCCACGACGGCGTCGCGGCCCCCGTCGTGCTCGCCGCGACCAGCGAGCGGGCCCTCGAGATCATCCCCCTCGACGCGCTGCGCTCGCAGTCGGTCGACGTGCCGGCCGACCCCGGCGACCTCGTCTGACCCCTCCCGCGGGGTTGTCCACAGATCGGCGACCGGGGCTGTCGCGGCGCTCCCCCTCGGGTCAGGGTGGTCCTACGACGACCTCTCGGGAGATCCGATGCCCCTCGACGCCCCCGCCGGCACCACCGGCCCCGCCGGCACGCTGGCCCTCGACCACGCGGCCACCGACGCCGCGGTCGCCGACCTGCGCGACGTGGCCGCCGACCTCGCCCGCTCGCGGGCCCGCCTCGGCCGCGAGGTCGACGGGCTCCTCGACGCCGTGTGGCGCGGCCGGGCCGCCGACTCCTTCGCGGTCGCCTGGGCCGACTGGGCCGGGGCCGCCGACGCGGTCGTCGCGGCCCTCGACGAGACCGCCGACCGGATCGCGCGGCACCACCGCGACGTAACCGACCTCGACGTCGGTGTGGCCGACGGACTCGCAGCGCTGGCGGCCCGGCTCGACGGGAGCGGCGTCGGAGGCTCCCGGTGAGCGGCTTCCGGGTCGACCTCGCGGAGCTCCAGCGGGTCGTCGACGCGGCCGGTGCGACCCAGCGCGAGCTCGACGCGGCGCTCGACCGCGTCGCGGCCCGGGTGGCGCGACTCGACGCCACGTGGACGGGCGCCGCCGCCGACGCGCACGACCAGGCGCATGCGCGCTGGACCGCGGCGTACGACGAGATGCGGGAGGCGCTCGCCGACCTGCGCACGGCCGCGGGCGTGGCCCACGACCGCTACGAGGCGGCGGTCGCCTCCAACCTCGCGGCCTGGGGGGCCGTGCGGTGAGGATCGACGTCGACGGCGCGGGCTTCCTCACCGCCGAGCGCGCCCTGGCCACCGGCAACCGCCGCTGCGCGGAGCACCTCGACGACCTCACCGACGCCCTCTCCGGTCTCGGCGGCATGGCCGGCGACGACGCCACGTCCGCCGACTTCGCAGCGGCCTACGACACCGCGGCCGCCGAGGTCGTCGCCGGGCTCGGCGACTGCGTGACGGCCCTGGCCTGCCTGGGCCGGCTCACCGCGACGTCACGCGCCGAGCACGAGCGGGCCGAGGCCGGGGCCGTGCTCCGCGGTGTGGTGGTGCCGGGGTCGGTCGTCGCGCCCGACGGCGAGGTCTCCCCCGCCGGCGGGCCGGGCGACCTGGGCTGGGTCGGCGCGATGCCCTGCCCGCCGCCCACCGCCCTCGGCGGCGACTGGTCGGCCGTCCCCACGGGGCTGGGCTGGGTGATCGACCTGATCCAGGGCTTCGCGTGGCCCAGCGCCGACGTCGGCGAGCTGCGCGCCGCGGGCGCCACGTGGGTCGACTGCGCGCGCGCCGTCGCCGACCTGACCGCCGACTGCGACGCCGCGGTCCGGGGCCTCGGGGGCGAGCTGTCCCCCGAGATCCCGCTCGCCGTCGACGCCTGCCAGGAGGTCTCCGACCAGCTCGCCGCGATCGCCGAGGAGGCCTACGGCCTGGGCCGAGCCTGCGAGCAGTACGCCGACCAGGTCGAGTCCCACCGGGCCGAGGTCGTCGCCCTCGTCGTGCAGCTGCTGGCCGAGACCGTCGTCATCCAGGGCGCCGGCATGCTCCTCAACTCCGTCACCGGCGGAGGCGGCACCGTCGGCGCCACCGCCCTCACCGGCACCCGCGTCGCCGCCATCACCCCCGACGTCCTCGCCGTGGCGGCCCGGCTGCGGGCCGCCAACGAGGTGCTCGCCGCCTCCGTGCGCAACACCGCCGTCCGCGTCACCGTCGCCCGCAGCCGGCTGGAGAAGTTCCGCTACGCCCGCTCCGGTGGGCTCTCCGACGAGGCGGGGCAGATCCGGGTCGTCGCCCCCAGGCCCTGGGACCCCGGCCCAGGGTGGCTGCGCACGCACGAGGTGCGCGGGTCGCACACGATCGAGCGGCACGTGGGCAAGACTCTCGAGGATCTGCTGGCACGCCTTCGGAGTCAGCCTGGGATCTCTTTTGCCAGTTCGTTCGCGGATGTCCCAGCGGCGGAGCGCGCGATCGCTCAAGCGCTGAGGATGCGGGGCGATGACGTGGCCGAGTGGTTGACCGCCGGCTCGGGCAAACTCACGCTGCACGCCACGCTGGACGACGTCACGGGCGTGACTGTCAGCAGAACTGCACACCACACGACGTCGAACGTCCGGGTGGTACTCGTCCGCGACCACAGGATGGACGACGGATGGCGCGTCCTGACCGCTTTTCCCGATGTCTAGAGGAGATTGCCATGCCACGTACACCCGCCTTCGAGCAGCTCGGTGGGGCCTACTTCCACCAGGACTGGCCCTACGACTTCGAGACGCCGCAGGGCGTCGTCGAGGACTTCTTCCGCGACGAACCGGACGCGGGCCCCGAGTTGCTGGACCAGGTCGAGCAGCTCCTCGCCGCCGGGCTGACCGACGACGAGCTGGGAGAGGCCATGCAACGGGCGGGGTTCTGTCTGGACCCGACCGGTCTGGGGCTGACCAACCGCGTCTGGCTCGAGGACCTGGCCCGTCTGGCGCGAGAGCAGATCGGGCGGGAGTCGACACCTCGTGGCTGATCCCCGGCCGCCCGAGCACGACTGAGGGGCTCGGCCCCTCGAGGAGCGGTCAGGAGGTCGGCGTCGGTGTGGGGACGGCGCTGGGGGTCGGGGTCGTGGAGGGCACCGTGGTCGGCTCCTCGGTCGGCTCGTCGGTGGGCTCCTCCGTCGGCTCGTCGGTGACCTCGTCGCTCGGCTCGGCGGTCGGGTCGTCGGTGGGCTCGGCCGTGGGGTCGGCGGTGGGGGTGGAGGCGCCGGACGGGTCGCTGCCCTGGCCGGGGTCCCGGGTGGGCTCGTCGTCGCCGGAGGACGAGCCGCCCGTGAGGCGGGAGATCGTGGTGCCGCCGTCGCGGTCGCTGCCGCCGGTGTAGCTGGAGACCGAGCGTCCCGAGACCACCTCGAAGAGCGACAGCGCCACCATGACGACCAGGAACATGCCGGCGGCCAGGATCGCGATCCGCTTCCACGGCAGGCCGGCGAGCCGGTCGCGCCAGCCGGTGCGCGACTCCAGCACGGCCTCGTCGAGGCCGGCCTTGGCCTCGGCGAGCTTCTCGTCGGCGTGGTCCAGGTGGGCCCCGACGGCCGCGGTGTCGGCGTCGCTGCGCCCGGCGCGGCGTACCTCCGCCTGCGCGATGCCGACCTTCGACAGGGCCGCCTCCTGGGCCTTCGCGGCCGCGGCACGGCTGCGGGCCAGACCCTCGGAGTAGAGAGCGGTGCCCACGGTCGCGGCCACGGAGCCGACCGCGGCGCCGATGAGGGTGCCGGCGGCACCCAGGGTCGAGAGCAGCACCGCGGAGGACACTGCGGCGAGCGCACCGGCGGCGGTCTTCAGCCAGTCGATGTCGAGCTTCTGGGGTGTGGGGGTCTCGTCAGCCATACGTCTCCCAGTATGGAGCCGACGTCGCGACGCCCAACCCCGTGCGCTGTGTCGATCGACACGGGGGCCCGGCGCAGCCCGGGCGCGTCGCGCCGGTGGCCCGGGGTCAGGCGCAGGTCACGCAGGTCCGTGCCGTGGGCCGTACGTCGAGCCGCTCGTCCGGGATCTCGCTGCCGCAGCGCTCGCAGCGGCCGTAGTCGCCGGCGGCCTCGCGGGCCAGGGCGGCGTCGACCTCGTCGAGGTGGTGGCGCGCCTGCCTGGCCAACGCGTCGACCTGGGAGCGCTCGAAGGCGATCGTGGCGCCCTCGGGGTCGTGCTCGTCGTCGGCGTTGGTGTCGCGGGAGGCCTCGACCACACCGCGGTGGTCGCCCTCGAGGTCGCGCAGCCGCGAGGCCACCCGCTCCCGCTCGGCCAGCAGCCGCTCGCGCGGGCCGCTCACCGGGCGGCGTCCGTGCGTGGCTGCAGGCTCTCCCCGTCACCGCGCGGGTCGGTCCCACGCTCGACCCGCGCGAGGTGCACCAGGATCAGCACCGAGGAGACCGCGGCCCAGACGCACCACAGCGAGGCGAACGCGTCGGCGTAGGCGTAGCCGACGACGAGCAGGCCGACGAGGTTGGCCAGGCCGAAGGCCGTGATCCACCGGTGGCCGGCCAGGACGCAGGCGCCGACCACGGCCACGATGTAGAGGCCGGTGGAGATCTCGGGCTCGCCGAGGCCGACGTAGTAGACGATCGCGTGGTCGCGCACCGTGGTCCGCACCCCGCCCGTCCACAGGTGCCAGGCCATGTAGGCGCCGACGGCTCCCCCGAGCGCCACGAAGGGCGCGACGAGACCCCGCCGGTCGGGCCGGGCGACCAGGAGCACCGCCAGCGGGAGGTAGAGCGGCAGGAAGGGCAGGGCGAAGACGACGTAGGCCAGCGCGGCGCGGTGGGCGGTGGTGTCGGAGACCAGCCCGTCGGCACCGGCCCAGACCAGGGCCTCCACCAGCTGGTGGACCGCGAAGAGCACCGGCAGCGCGGCCAGCGGCAGCTCGCGGGGCGCGCGCACCTCGCGCAGGGCCAGGGCGCCGAGGGGCAGGACGACGGCGCCGGCGACGAGGTCGGCCTGGAGGGAGAAGCACACGCGACCAGTGGAGCACCCGGGCCGCGCCGTGGTGCTCACCCGGGGGGAGACCGGCGCGGCGACCGGCGCGGCGAGCGCCGACGGGTCAGACCGACTCGACCCAGGCGAAGGGCACGCGCAGCACCGCCCGGCCGGCGCGCAGGTGGTAGCTCGTGCGGCCGACCTTCACCACGACGCCGACCCGGCCGTGGTGCTCCCCCGCGACCGTGACCCGCACCCGGGAGCCGACCGGCAGCCGGGTGGGTCGACCGCCCGTGCGCAGCAGGGCCAGCTCGGCCTCGTAGTTGGGGTGGTGCACCGCTGGGCGGCCGTGGTGGGTCCAGGTCAGCACGTGGGCGAGGTCGAAGCGGCGTGAGCAGCGCCCGCAGGTCATCACCCGCTCGGGGCGGCGGTGGCGCCCCGAGGTGTGTCCCGCCGCGCACACGCCGAGCCAGGCCGGCTCGACGCCCGGGGCGTCGGCGGGCACGCAGCGACGCCCCGAGGAGCCCAGCGCGAGGGCGGTGCGGCGCCAGGTCTCGTCGTGACCGTGGCGCGGGCCCACCAGCGCGTGGGCGATCTCGTGGAGGATCGTGTCGCGGACCTCGGCCTCGGAGTGCAGCACCGTCAGCGGGGCGCTGAGCCCGATCACCCGCGGCCCGAAGCGGCACACCCCGGCCCGACGCTTGGCGGAGTCGAGCTCCACGCTCCACCCCGGCGGCCCGTGGCGCTCGAGCAGGTGCTCGGCGAGGGCGAAGGCGTCGCTCAGGTCCATGGCAGGACCGTACGTCGCGACGCCGACAGGCGGGCGGGGCGATCCACAGGACACCGGCGCCCGGGCGGGACACGCCGGTGCCGGCCGCGCCGGACCACGCGCACCACGGTTTCGCTAGCGAAACAGGCTCAGTCGGCTCGTTCAGCCCCGTCGGCTCGTTCGGCCCCGTCGACTCGTTCGGCCCCGTCGGCCTGGGCCAACCGCTCGTGCAGCCGGGCGCGGACCTCGTCGGCGCCGAGGGTCGAGCGGCGCCGCTGGTCGCGCGCGACGACCACCCCGGTGGCCGCGACCCCGGCGAGCCCGGCGACGCCGAGCAGCCTCCACACCTTCGTCGACCTCATCGAGCAGACTCCTCCTCATGTCCTCGCCGTCCGCCCCGCTGTCCCTCGACGTGGCCGTGGACCTCACGCGCACCGGCGACCTGTGGCTCTTCCGCGGGCGCTCCACCGCCGACCACGCTATCCGGGTGCTGACCAACGCGCCGGTCAACCACGTCGGCATGGCGGTCGTGCTCGACGACCTGCCGCCGCTGATGTGGCACGCCGAGCTGGGCAAGGGCCTGCGCGACGTGTGGACCGGGCAGCACCAGCGCGGGGTGCAGCTGCACGACCTGCGCGAGGCGGTGCAGCAGTGGTGCGGGCGCTACGAGCAGCGCGCCTGGCTGCGCCAGCTCGACACCGCGGTGACCCGGGAGATGGAGGACGCCGTGCTGCGCACGGTGGCCCGCCTCGACGGCACGCCGTTCCCCTCGACGGTCGCCCTGGCCGGGCGCTGGGCGCGGGGCCGGATCCGGCGGGCCGCCCCGGCCGAGCTGACCTACTGCGCCGAGGTGGTCGCCGCCACCTACACCGCGATGGGGCTGCTCGACGACGACCGCCCCACGAACTTCTACGACCCCGGCATGTTCTGGTCGGGCGACGAGATGGGGCTGCTGCGCGGCGCGCGGCTCGGCGACGAGATCGCCGTCGCCGTGCCCTGAGCGGCGCCCGGCCGCGCGGCGGGGTCAGTCCAGGGCGTCGGCGGGCAGCTCGGCGCCGCGGTCGGTGAGCTGCCACACGCCCGGGCGGGGGGCCACCAGGAAGCCGTCGTCGGCGAGCTCCTTGCGCGCCCACCGCACGGCGGTGCGCCAGCGCACCTCACCGGTGGGGCCGACCTCGCGGTCACCCTCGCGCAGCACCTCGGCCATGCGCTCCTCGAGCTCGAGCATCACCAGCTCGGCCTCGCGCTCCCCGCCGACCTCCTGCAGCACCCGGATGATGTAGGGCTTGAAGTCGTCCTGGTGGGTGCGGCGCCGCGGCTTGGCCGGTGCGGCGGCCGACTTGGAGGAGCCCGGCACCCGCGCGGTGGACCCCGAGGGGGCCGCCGTGCTGCGGCGGCGCACCGGTGTCGCCTTGGGCGGCGCCACGGGCTCGGGGGGACGCTTCGGCATCCCGTGCACACAGGTGCTCAGCGGCAGGTCGCACAGCTCGCAGTAGTCCTCGGCCACGCCCCCGACCGTACGTCGTGCCCGCCGCTCCCGGCCACACGGGGCCCGGGCAGGATCACCAGCGGTGGTGCACCTGGGCGCGGAAGCGCGCGTCGTAGAGGTCGCGGACGCCCTCGAGCAGGGCGGGGGCCAGCGGCGGCAGCGCGCCGGCGGCGGCGTTGGCCCGGGCCTGCCCGGGGTTGCGGGCGCCGGGGATGACGGTGGTGACGCCGGGCTGCTGCCACACCCAGGCCAGGGCGACCTGGGCGGGCGTGGCGCCCTCGGGGCCGTGCTCGGCGACCAGGGCGGAGAACTCCTGGGCGGCCCGCACGCCGGTGGCGAAGTCGACCCCGGAGAAGGTCTCACCGACGTCGAAGGCGCTGCCGTCACGGTTGTAGGTGCGGTGGTCGTCGGCGGCGAAGGTGGTGGTCTCGTCGTAGGTCCCGCTGAGCAGGCCCGAGGCCAGCGGCACGCGCGCCAGGACACCGACGCCGGCCTCCTCCGCGGCGGGCAGCACGGCGTCGAGCGGCTTGAGCCGGAAGGCATTGAGGATGATCTGCACGCTGGCCACGTGGGGGCGCGCGATCGCGTCGAGGGCCTGGTCGGTGGTCTCGACGCTGAGGCCGTAGGCGGCGATCGCCCCGTCGTCGACGAGGGTGTCGAGGGCCTCGTAGGTGGCGTCGGAGGTCACGGTGGCCGAGGGCGGGCAGTGCAGCTGGACCAGGTCGAGCCGGTCGACGCCGAGGTTGCGGCGCGAGCGGTCGACCCAGCCGCGGAAGTGCTCGAGGGTGTAGCTCTCCGGCACCTGCTCGGCGCGGCGGCCCATCTTGGTGGCCACGGTGAGCGCGGCGTCGGGGTGGTCGGCCACGAAGCGGCCGATGACCTGCTCGCTGCGGCCGTCGCCGTAGACGTCGGCGGTGTCGAACAGCGTCACCCCGGCCTCCAGGGAGGTCTCGAGCACGGCGCGGGCGTCGTGCTCGCTCACCTCGCCCCAGTCGGCGCCGAGCTGCCAGGTGCCGAGTCCGACGGTGGAGACGTCACGGCCGGTGCGGCCCAGGGTGCGGTGGTCCATGGCCGCGACTCTAGCCACGCCGGCCCACGCCCCCGACCCGTCAGCGACCCGTCAGCGGCGCTCGAGCAGCACCATCACCTCGTGGTGGGTGGTCTGGGGGAACATGTCGAACAACCGCGCCAGGCGCGGGGCGAAGGACGGCAGCGCGGCCAGGTCGCGGGCCAGCGAGACGGCGTTGCAGCTGGAGTAGACGACGTGGCCGACCCCGGAGCCCTCCAGCCACGCGCACAGCTCGGGCCCGACGCCGCGCCGCGGCGGGTTGAGCACCACCAGCTCGGGGCCGGCCTCCTGCGCCTGCGCCCACGTCGTGGCGTCGGAGGCCTCGAAGCGCAGGCCCGGCAGCCGGGCGTCCTCGGCGGTGGCGCGCGCGGCGGCGACCGCCTCCTCGCTGACCTCCACCCCGGTGACCAGGCGCCCGGGGGCCGCGACGTGCAGCGCGAAGCCGCCGACCCCGCAGTAGAGGTCCCACACCGAGGCCGGGGCGACCTCCTCGACCCAGTCGCGGCCCTGGCGGTAGAGCGCGGCCGCGACCTCGGTGTTGGTCTGGAAGAAGCCCTGGGGCCGCAGCCGCAGGGTGAGCCCGTTGACCCGCATCGCCAGCGTCTCGCGCGGGCTCAGCGCGATCTCGCGCTCGCCCTCCAGCACGGCCTTGTGCTCGGGCTGCACGTTGGCCGAGACCACCACCAGCTCGGGCAGCGCGGCGTGGAGGGCCGGGAGGTGCTTGCGGATCCGGGTGACCGGCTCGGTGGAGCGCAGCACGAAGCGCACCATGAGCTCACCGTCGGGCGAGCGGGTCACGAGCAGGTGCTTGAGCTCGCCGCGCCGCGTCGCGAGGTCGTACGGCGCCACCGCGGCGCGGGTGACGAAGTCGGCCAGGGCGGGCAGGGCGGCGGCCAGGCCGGGCTCGTGCAGGCCGCAGTCGCGCAGGTCGACGCCGGCCCCCGACGGGTCGAGGATCCCCAGCGTCGGGGCCTCGAGCGTGCCGGCGACCACCATCTTGGCCTTGTTGCGGAAGCCCTCCTCGCGACTGCGGTGGGGCTCCAGCCACGTCAGGTCGGGCCACGCGGCCAGCAGCCCGCGACAGTGACGCTGCTTGGCGGCGACCTGGTCGTCGTAGGCCTGACCCATCCAGGCGCACGAGCGGCAGCGACCCGCGTCGAAGTGGTGGCACTGCACGGGGCGAGGCTACGGGCCGGGCCCGCAGGGGTCAGCGCTGGGCGGGCTGCCGGGTGGGCTGCTGGGCGGGCTGCTGGGTCGGCTGCTGGCCGGGAGCCACGGTGACCGTGGTCGGCTCGGAGACGCTGCCCTCGGCCAGGGGCCGGTCGGCGAAGCGCCAGCGGTAGGTCGTGGTCTGCTCCGGGGTGACGGTGACCGTGGCGTCGACGGCCTCGGCGGGGACGACCTGCACGGTCTCCCAGCCGCCGGCGACCTGGCGCTCGAGCACGAGCGTGCCGCGCACGACCGGCTCGCCGGAGCCGTCGCGCAGGACGCCGGTGAGCACCGTGCCCCTCGGGGCCGGGCGAGCGGCCATGACGGTCGTGGTGGTCAGGCCCTCGAGGTCGTAGGTGGTCGTGCCGGTGGCGTCGCCGACGCGCAGCGCGTCGAGGGCGAAGCGGTTGCCGTCGCAGCCGAAGCCGACCGTGCGGAAGCCGGGCCCGTCGCCGCGCTCGGCGATCATCGCCGCGAGCGTCGAGGGGGCGGCGGTGGCGCCGCCGACGGCGCGGCGGGTGGCCATGTCGTAGCGCGACCAGGTGTAGGTGAGGCCGGTGGTCTCCACGCTGGTCCACGCACCGGCGGGCGCCGAGACGTCGGCGCGGCCGAACCAGTAGGTGGTGGTGCCGAAGTCGGCGGGCTCCTGGTAGCCCACCCACGCGACGCCCGCGGCGCCGCGCGGCGCCTGCACCGAGAGGCCCGACGTCGTGGTCGAGGCCATCGAGCGGGCGTAGCTCAGCGAGCCCAGCGCCGTGCCGCCGGCGAGGTCGTAGCGCAGGCTGCGCTCCCCCGCGGGCGCCTGGTCGGGGCCCAGCCCGACGAACGGCTGCGGCACCTCGGCCGTGCGCTCGTAGAGCCGCGCGCACCCGACGTAGGACAGCTCGATCGGGCCGCCCACGGGCAGGTCGGTGCCGCGCACCACGACGGTGGCGTCGCCCGCGGCGGAGGCCGGGGAGGAGAGCGAGGGCACCAGGAGCGCGCCCAGCACGCCGAGGACCACTCCGGACCTGACCAGCACCTGCCGCACCTGCTGCCTCCGCGCACACGAGACCGAGAGCCGGGTGGGGGTGCCCGGTCCTCGGAGTCTAGGGCGGTGCACCCCCCACGTCTGCGGGAGCCGGCGAACTGATGCCCACATCTGGGGAAACACCCCCCCTCCGGGCGAGCGCCGGAGGGGGGTGCGCCGCGGACGAGTGGCCCCGACGGGCGGTCCGGGACGGGCGTGCCGGGCTCAGCGCACCCGGCCGAAGAACCGCTGGTCGGTCCAGATCTTCGTGCGCTCGACGTCGGCCTCGGAGTTGGCGGCGTTCCACATGTAGCCGTCGCCGGCGTAGATGCCGACGTGGTAGACCCCGCCGCCGTCGTAGAAGAAGACCAGGTCGCCGGGGCGGGCCTCGGCGGGGGTGACGCGCTGGGTGCGGTCGACCTGGGCCGCCGAGGAGTGCGGCAGCGCCTCGCCGACGGCGTTGCGGAAGACGAACTGCGTGAAGCCCGAGCAGTCGAAGGCGTCGGGCCCGGCTGCGCCGTAGCGGTAGACGTCGTCGGCCTGGGCGCGGGCCACGCCCAGGATCCGCTCCGCACGGGTCGGGCCGTCGTCACGGCGGGCGTCGGCGGTCCGGGTGGTCTCGGTGCCCCGGGCGGTCTGGGCGCTCTGGCGCTCGGCCGGTGCCGCCTCCGCGGCGCGCGCGGTGTCGAGGGTGAGCCCGGTGCCGAGCACCGTGCTGGTGGCCATGGCGGCGACGAGGGTCGCCCCGAGGGTGCGCATGCGGGTGTGGGTCATCGGTGGTCCTCAGGCATCGCCTGCGGAAGGGGTCCTGTCGGGTTCGGGCGCCTGTGCCCGGCCGGTGCTCCCTCGCGGTCGCTCCGGCTCCACCCCGAGCCGCGGCTGCGCCGCGGCGTCCTGCTCGGGTCTCCCGCGCCCGTCACTGCGTGCTGCTGGGGTCACCCCGGCGCCGTGACGGGCCTCGGCTCGGGCCGGGTGCCTCCGGTGTGCCGGAGGAGGCACCGAGGTTGCCACGGCCCCCCGGGTGCCGATCAAGCCGACACCCGGTGACCCTTCTCACCGCCGCCCGGCGTCACGCCGATGACTCCACGGGACACCGCCGGTCTGCACACCCGCACACCGGTCGCGCCACTGCCCGACCGCCGCCGACCCGAGGAGCCCCGATGCCGGTCCTGCTGAACCCCTACCTCCACCTCCACGGCACCGCCCGCGAGGCGATGACCCACTACCAGTCGCTCTTCGGCGGTGAGCTCGACGTGATGACCTTCGCGCAGATGGGCGAGCAGGGCGAGCACGCCGACCAGGTCATGCACGCCATGCTGCGCGGCGAGCACGGCGTCACGCTGATGGCCGCCGACGTCCCGCCGGGCATGACCGTGGCCCCCGGCGACACCGTGACCCTCAGCCTGAGCGGCGACGACGAGCCCCGGCTGCGCGGATGGTTCGAGGCGCTGGCCGAGGGCGGCCAGGTGCACGTGCCGCTGGAGCGGCAGGTGTGGGGCGACGTCTTCGGCCAGTGCGCCGACCGCTTCGGCGTCACGTGGCTGGTCAACATCGCGGCCCCGGCCTGATCCGGCGCGGCACGACGTACGCCGCTAGCGCTGCGGCTCGAGATCGCGGCTGAACAGCACCGCGCCGGACTGGTCGCGCAGGCTCATGGTCAGCAGCCCGGCGCGGTCGATCGCGGCGTGGCCGAAGAACTGGTTGCCCGCCCGCGGCGACTCCCCCGGCGTGCCCGCGACCTTGCTGAAGACCACCTCGGGCCCGAAGGTGCCGTCGAGGTCGTTGGGTCCGAAGGTGCCCGAGGCGATCGGCCCGGCCACGAACTCCCAGAAGGGGTCGAAGTCGGTGAAGCCAGCGCGTGCCGGGTCGTAGTGGTGGGCCGCGCAGTAGTGCACGTCGGCGGTGATCCACACGGTGTTGCGCACGCCGTGGCGCTTGAAGGCGCTGAGCACCTCGGCGATCTCCTGCTCCTTGCCGAGCGGGGCGCCGGGATCGCGGTTGGCCAGGCCCTCCTGGGCGCTGCCGTCGGGCACGACGAGCCCGATCGGCAGGTCGGCGGAGATCACCTTCCAGGTCGCGGTCGAGCGGCGCACCTCTCGCACCAGCCAGTCGAGCTGCTCGCGGCCCAGGACGCTGGTGCGCTCCTGCTCGAGGCCGGGGGTGTTGGGGTCCTTGAAGGTGCGCATGTCGAGGCAGAAGACGTCGAGGTGGGCCCCGCGCGAGACCTTGCGGTAGATCCGGGCCTCCGCGAAGCCGCTGCCGCGCCCGTGGGCGCGGGGGTCGGCGATCGGCTGCCACTCCTGCCAGGCGCGCCGGGCGCGGGCGGCGAGCACGTCGACGCGACGCTCGGCGGTGTAGCGCTCGTCGGTGAGCACCTCGCCGGGCCACCAGTTGTTGGTGGTCTCGTGATCGTCCCACTGCGCGACGACGGGGGTGTCGGCGTAGAAGGCGCGCACGTTGTCGTCCATGAGGTTGTAGCGGTGGCGTCCGCGGAACTCCGCGAGGGTCTCGGCGACCTTGGTCACCTCGGGGATGACCAGGTTGCGCCAGACCTGCCCGTCGGGCTCGACGACCTCCGCGGCGATCGGGCCGTCGGAGTAGACGGTGTCGCCGGCGTGGACGAAGAGGTCGGGACGCGTGGCGTGCATCGCGGCGTAGCCCCGCAGCCCGCCGAGGTCGGGGTTGATCCCCCAGCCCTGGCCGCAGGTGTCGCCGGTCCACACGAAGCTGGTGGCCGCCGGGCGCAGCGACGGGGTCGAGAACCGCGCGACCCGGGCCTCGCCGCGCCGGCCCTGCTCGTCCTCGAAGGCCAGCTCGGCCTCCCACTCCCGGCCCGGGGCGAGCCCGTCGAGGGCGATCTTCGCGGTCAGGTCGGAGGCGTCGGTGGCCCAGGGACCGCGGACGACACGGCGTCGTCGACCGCTGCGCAGGTGGGCCACGAGCCGCCCGCGCCCGCTCGAGCGCGCCCACAGCACGGCGGCGCGCGGGGTGACGTCGCCGCTCTGCACGCCCGAGGGCAGCGTCAGGCGCCGCGTCACCAGCCCACCGGCCGACGCGGCCTGCCGCACCTGCGGCGAGGTGGCCGCCACCCCGCTCGTGGCGCCCAGCGTGGTCAGCGCACCGGCGGTGAGCGCGCCCGCACGCAGCACCGCGCGGCGGCCCACCGGCGCGGGGGTGACGCCGCCGGCGGGGCTGGCGGCCGGGTTGCTGGCGGGGCTGGCGGCAGGGCGTCCGAGATCGGTCATGCCCCGAGGCCACACCACCGAGGTGGCGCGGGGTGGTCCTGCGGGTGAACCTCGCCGGTCGCCTCGGGAAGGCGTCCGGCACACCGGTGCGTCGGCCGGCGCATTCGGTGCGGCTGGCGTCCTCGCCGTACAGTCGAGGGTGAGGGAGCCGGGGCACGGCGCCGCGCGACCACGCCCGACACGTGCCAGCTCCAGTACGGACGTCATGAGCCTCGAGACGACGACCCCTGCCAGCCCGACCGACGTGGAGCCCGACGAGGCCCTCGAGGACGACCGCGACGAGACGGAGACCCCGGACCCGGAGGAGACCTCCGAGCCGGAGGCGCCCGCCGAGCCCGTGACCGCCGCCGAGGGCGAGGACGTCTGGGTCGCCGCCGCGCGCCCGGTGCTGACCGAGGTGGCCGGCACCTACCACGGCCTGATCACCCACACCGAGTTCGCCGGGCGGCTGCAGGCCGACACCGGCGTGCGCACCCGCAGCAACCCCAGCAACTGGATCGGGCGCGTGCTGGCCCGCGTCGCCGCCGAGGTCCACGCCGCCGGCGAGCCCCCGCTGACCGCCCTGGTGGTCCACGGCGTGCACGGCACCGTCGGCGAGGCCTACGACGAGGTGCTGCGCCTGCAGGACGCCGACCCGATCAGCGACCCGCTGGCCCGCGAGAAGCACGCCGCCCTGGCCCGCATGGAGTGCTACCGCTGGGCCGACGCCACCCTCCCGGCCGACGGCGGCAACGCCGCGCTCTCCCCGCGCTACGACATGGTCGTCACCCGCGAGCGGAAGAAGAACCGCGAGGAGGCGCAGCCCGACATCTGCCCCACCTGCTTCATGGCCATCCCGCCCACCGGCGAGTGCGACAACTGCGCCTGAGCACCACCCCGGCGTGGTCCGCCGGCGCCCGCGGGTCTGCTCAGATCCAGTCTGCTCAGATCCAGCGGCGCCGGCGGAAGACCACGTAGAGCACGACGCTGACCATGAACATCATGACCACGGCCATCGGGTAGCCGAAGCGCCAGTGCAGCTCGGGCATCGAGTCGAAGTTCATGCCGTAGACCGTGCCGACCAGGGTCGGCGCGAAGAGGATCGCGGCCCACGCCGAGATCCGCTTGACCTCCTCGTTCTGGGAGATGCTGACCTCGCTGAGGTTCTTCATCTCCTCGTTCTGCTGCTGGGCCACGAGGGTGGCGTTGACGGTGAGGATGTCGCGCAGCAGCTGGCGCAGGCCGTCGACCTTCTCGGTGACGGTCACGAGGTGGTCCTCGACGTCGCGCAGGTAGCGCTGGAGCTCCTCGTCGGTGCGGTACTTGGCGAAGCCCATGGTCAGGCGCCGCACGACGGTGAGCAGCGGGCCGGTGGCCCGCTGGAACTCGATGACCTCGCGGGTCAGCTCGTAGATGCGCCGCGAGACGCCCGGGTCGCCGGTGAAGACCTGCACCTCGATCTCGTCGATGTCGTTCTCCAGGCCAGCGACGACCGGGGCGTAGCCGTCGACGACCCGGTCGAGGATGGCGTAGAGGATCGCCTCCGGTCCCAGCCGCAGCAGGTCGGGGTTGCTCTCCAGGCGCCGGCGCACGGCGGCCAGGTCGGGGGCCTCGCTGTGGCGCACGTTGACCACGAAGTCGGGGCCGACGAAGACGTGCACCTCGCCGAACTCCACCTCCTCGGTGGCGTCGACGTACCTCGCGGCGCGCAGGACGACGAAGAGGGTGTCGTCGTAGCGCTCGAGCTTGGGCCGCTGGTGGGCGAGGATCGCGTCCTCCAGCGCCAGCTCGTGCAGGTCGAACTCCTCGGCCAGCGAGGCGAGGTCGTGCTGGTCGGGGCGGTAGAGGCCGATCCAGGCGATGGCGCCGTCGTCGGGGGCCTCGTCGCCGCGCTCGCGCAGGCAGCGGTAGGTGTCGGCGAGGCTGCTCAGCGACTCGACGCGGTCGCCGTCGACGTAGACCGCGGCGTCGACGAGGGTCTCGTGGCCCACCCGCGTGCTGTCGGGGGCCGCCGCGGCGGCGGGCGCGGCGGGCGCGGGGTGGGGCGCACGACGACGGCCGGCGAGGTGGCGCAGGGGCAGGAACGGGCGCTCGGACATGACGGGAGACTCCTCCGCGGACGGGCGGCGCCGGGCGGTGGGCGCGGCGGGCGGGGCTACCTCAGGCAGCGGGACGGGGACGACTGGGAGGTTCACCGCTCACGGCGACCACCTCCCCCGTCCGTCTGCGCCACGCCCGTGGCTCGTCTGTCTCGGCGTCCACGATAGGCCGCGGCGCGGCTGCGCGGAAACCGCCGCTGCCGCTCCCCGCACGCCAGGCGGGGCCGGCCGGACGGTGTTCGTCCGACCGGCCCCGTGCGGTCGTGCGCCGTTCACCCGCGGGTCTGCGGGCCAACCCCCCCCCGGGTCAGCCCTGGGGGGTGTAGATGAGCTTCTTATTGACGAACTCGTCGATGCCGTAGGGGCCGAGCTCGCGGCCCACGCCGGAGCGCTTGGTGCCGCCGAAGGGCAGGTCGGCGGCCGTGCCCTGCGCGCTGTTGATCCACACCATGCCGGTGTCGAGCTGGTCGGCGACCTGCTGGGCCTTCTCGACGTCGTCGCTCCACACCACCCCGCCGAGGCCGAAGGAGGAGGCGTTGGCCAGCTCGATGGCCTCCGCGGCGTCGGCCACGCGGTAGACGACGGCGGCGGGTCCGAAGAGCTCCTCGCCGTAGGCCCGCATGTCGGGGGTGACGTCGGTGAGCACCGTGGCCTCGACGAAGGAGCCCGGGCGGTCGACACGGTTGCCACCGGTGCGCACGGTGGCGCCCTTGGCCTTGGCGTCCTCGAGCTGCTCGACCAGGGTCTGCGCGGCGCCCTCGGAGGACAGCGGACCGAAGCCGGTGCCGTCCTCGAAGGGGTCGCCCGGCTGCAGGGCCGACATCCTCTGCGTGAACTGCTCGACGAAGTCGTCGTAGAGGTCGTCGACGACGATCATGCGCTTGGCGGCGTTGCAGGCCTGGCCGGCGTTGCCCATGCGTCCGCGCACGGCGGTCTTGACCGCCGCACCGAGGTCGGAGGCGTCGAGCACGATGAAGGGGTCGGAGCCGCCGAGCTCGAGCACGACCTTCTTGAGGTTGCGGCCCGCGACCTCGGCCACCGCGGCGCCGGCGCGCTCGCTGCCGGTGACCGAGACGCCCACGACGCGGGGGTCGGCGATGATGTCGGCGGCCTGGTCGTTGGTGGCGAAGAGGTTGATGTAGGCGTCGGCCGGCAGGCCGGCGTCGTGGAAGATCTGCTCGATGGCCAGCGCCGACTCCGGGCACTGGGGGGCGTGCTTGAGCAGGATGGTGTTGCCGATCATCAGGTTGGGCGCGGCGAACCGGGCCACCTGGTAGTACGGGAAGTTCCACGGCATGATCCCCAGCAGGGCTCCCACGGCCTCCTTGCGCACGACCGCGTTGCCGCCCATCGACGGGCTCAGCGGCTCGTCGGCCAGCAGGCCCGGGCCCTCGTCGGCGTAGTAGCGGAAGATCGAGGCGACCAGCTGCAGCTCGCCCTTGCCCTCGCGCAGCGGCTTGCCCATCTCGCGGGCGATGATCGCGGCGAGGTCGTCGATGCGCTCGTCGAAGAGGTCGGCCACCTTGTGCAGCACCGCGGTGCGCTCGGACTTGTCGGTGGTGCGCCACTGGCCGTACGCCGCGTGCGAGCGCGCCAGCGCGTCCTGCACCTCGGCATCAGTCGCCGTCGGGTACTCCTTCTCGACCTTGCCCGTCGACGGGTTGACCACCTGGTAGTCGCTCATCTCGCGTCCTCTCCGTGCCGCCGGCGATCACGCCGCACCCTCGTTGGTGCCGCGCTCACCGGCCTTCTCGACGGTAGTCCGCGCGGAGCACGGCGCAAGGGCCCGTCGGGGTGGTCGCAGCCACGCCTGTCCTCAGGCCCAGCGCGCCTCCTCCCCCGGGTCGAACAGCTCGAGCCCGGGCTCGTCGTCGGGCAGCAACGAGAGCTGGCGCTCGCGCCTCCGGGCCACCACGGGACGCGGCGGGGCGGGCTCCCGCTCGCGGGACTGACGCCACACCACCAGGCGCAGCGCAGCGCGCAGGCCGGCGAGCAGCTCCTCGACGTCCACGCCGGTCACGTCGAGGTGGCCGGCACGCACACCCACGAGGTGGGCCACGATGAGGCGCCGGTCGTGGTCGAACAGCTCGGCCACCAGCTCCGGGGCGAGCCGGGCGTCGGCCATGAGCTCGACCACGGCGGCCAGGGGCGTGGCCTCCGCGAGGTCGACGGCTCCGGGCCCGAGGCGGGCCAGGCGCTCGAAGGCCGCCGTGCGGGCTGCCGGCGCCGGCTCCGTCGGCGGCTGGAGGTAGCGCCGGCCACCGAGCCGCGCCACCGTGTCGCGCGCGGCCTCGTCGATCTCCTGCATGATCCGCGACAGCACGACCCGCAGCTGCATGGGCGCGAAGGGCAGGGCGTGCAGGTCGTGGCCGAACTCGATCTCGCCCTCCACCGCCCGCAGCTGGAGGAACGGCATGCGCGCCGCGAGCAGGGCGACCTCGCGCAGCGCTGCAGCGTGGTCGGGCAGGTCGACGGCCAGCCACCCGAAGAGGCGCACCACCGGCACGTCGTCGAGGACCCGCACGAACACCGTCGACAGGCCGACCCGGACCGGCACGTCGCCGTCCTCGTCGCGCTCGAGCTCCTCGCCCTCCGACAGCTCCAGGAGCACCTCGTCGACCATCTCCTGCAGGTGCTCGACACCCTCGGGCATCGTGGCCAGCGGCGCCGGGGACGTCCGTGTCGGCTCCTGCCCGCCCTCCGACCGGAGGCCCCGGAGGTCGAGATCGGTCACGAGGAACGCCGGGTCAGGACAACCGAGGACCTCCGTGAGCGCGAGCACGGCCAGCGCCGCCAGCTCGTCGGCCCTCGCTCGCGGGCGGTCGAGGACCCCCAGGACCGCGGCGTCGGGCTCCTCGCCCGGCTCCGCGGCGGGGTCGAGCCACCCGAGGTCGAGCAGACCCCGGCGGAGGGCCGCGTCGGCGTCTGCACCCGCCACCACCTCCGCCCGCACCATGCCCGCACCCCACCCGGTCAGCCTGACGCCGGGCCTCTGGCCCGTGTCCGTGTCCACGACCTCGAGCCCGAGGGACACCACCTCGCCGTCCCCGAGCTCGGCCAGCCGGTCGCCCAGTCGCCGGCGGAGCTCCCGCCACGATCCCGTCAGCTGCGTCACCGCACGCCCCGTCCCCGTCGCGCCGCGACCCGGTGCCGCTGCGATGCCCGTCACGCTAGGGGCGACCACCGACAGTCGGGGCCTGCTCGGTCCGGCGGCGTGGCAGGCTCTGGCACGGCCGCCTCCGTGTGACGTGGCCGCGGCCACCGACCCGGGGGTCGACCCCGACCGGAGGAGACCCGATGGCCCTGGAGCACGGTGAGCGACCCCTCGAGGAGGGCATCCGCACCGACCTGCGCGAGGCGCTGGACTACGGCACCTACCTCGACCTCGACCGGCTGCTCTCCGCGCAGCACCCGGTCAGCGACCCGGTCCACCCCGACGAGCTGCTCTTCATCGTCCAGCACCAGACCACCGAGCTGTGGTTCAAGCTCGTCCTCCACGAGCTGCGCGGCGTGCGCGGCTACCTCGAGGCCGACGACGTCGACCGGGCCCGCAAGGCGCTGGCCCGGGTCAAGCACATCTTCCGCACCCTCACCGAGCAGTGGTCGGTGCTGGCCACGCTCACCCCCAGCGAGTACGGCGGGTTCCGCGACGCCCTCGGCCCCTCGTCGGGCTTCCAGTCCCACCAGTACCGCGGGGTGGAGTTCATCCTCGGCAACAAGAACGCCCGCATGCTCCGCGTCTTCGACGCCAAACCGACCGTGCGCGGGGAGCTGCAGGACCTGCTCGACACCCCCACCGTCTACGACGCCCTGCTGGCCTTCCTGGCCCGTCACGGCCACGACGTGCCCGCCGACGTCCTGGGCCGCGACGTCCGCGAGGCCTGGGTCGAGCGGCCCGACCTCGTGCCGGTGCTCGCCGCCCTCTACGACGACCCGCGCACCCACTGGGAGGGCTACGCGATCTGCGAGGACCTCGTCGACCTCGAGGACGCCTTCCAGCTCTGGCGCTTCCGCCACCTGCGCACCGTGCAGCGCACCATCGGCTTCAAGACCGGCACCGGCGGCAGCTCCGGCGTCGGCTTCCTCCAGCGCGCGCTCGAGCTCACGTTCTTCCCCGAGCTGTACTCCGTGCGCACGGGCATCGGCGGCGGCCCGTCGTGACGTCGCCGCGGCCGCTCCTCGCTGCGGTGTGGGTGGTCACCGGCAGCCTCGGTGGCTACCTGATGATCGACTGGGGTCCCACGTGTGACACCGCCTGGGCCGGCACCTACGCTCCGCTCACCGGGTGGGCAGCGCGCGTGTGCGGCGGAGCGTTCCCCTTCACGCCCACCGTGCTCGCCTTCACCACCACCGGCTTCCTGGCCCTCGCCCTGATCGTCCAGCGGCCGGCCGGGAGCCGCGGCACCACGGCCCTCGGCCTCATGGTGGCGGCCCTGCCGCTCGTGACCACCCTGTCCCTGTGGGGGCTCGCCCAGGTCCCGTGACGGTCGGGATTGCTGGGGACGGCTCGGTCGCTGCCTGGACTGCGCGAGCCCACCGTCACCGCACAGCAGCTGGGCCTCGTCTGGTCCGCAACGGCCACCGGCCCGGTCCCTGTGTGCTGGAGGGATCGAGCCGGTGGCGATGCTGGAGGCGTCACGAGGTCTTGGGCGAAGGGCCCCTGTCCCCCCGCATTTCGATCCCCTCGCATGCACCTAGTATCCCCGGTCTCGGGCGGATCGCAGCCCAGACCTGCCGGCCCGACAGCGAGTGGGAGTGATCCCCCGGAAGCAACAGCGAACGGAGCATGGGTGCACCCTCGAGGAAACCTCGGCCAGTCCTGCACCGGACAGGAGAGTTGATGTCCCCGGCCGGGCAAGCCGTCAGCCTGGCGGTTCCCAACGACCGCGGGCAGGGGACGACCGCGTGGGGACAGGGGTAGACCCCCGGTAGACGCAGCCGCTCAGGTTCGGGCGTGCCGCTCGGCGGCCTCGACCGCGTTTCGGAACAGCATGGCGATCGTTGTCGGGCCGACTCCGCCGACCCGCGGCGTGATAGCACCGGCAACGGCCTCGCAGGACTCGTCGACATCGGGCAGTAGACGTCGCCCTTCATAGCGCACGCCCGCGCCGACGACCGTGACGCCGGGGGTCAGGTGTTCGGGCCGGATCATGCCGGGAACGCCCGCGGCGGCGACGACGATGCTGGCGCGGCGGGTGTACTCGGCCCAGTCGGGTACACCGGTGTGCACGACGGTGACTGCGGCGTTCGCGGCGTCCCGCTTCTGGGAGAGCAACAGCGCCAACGGACGACCGATGGTGGCACCGCGTCCGACGATGCAGACGTCTTGGCCAGCGACAGGGATCTCGTAGTGGGCCAGCAGCGCCTCGATACCAGCCGGTGTGCAGGCGACGGGCGCGGGCAGCCCCAGGGCGAGACGTCCGACGTTGACCGGCTGCATCCCGTCGACGTCCTTGTCGGGGTCGACCGTCGCGAGCGCCGCGTCGTAGTCGATGTGCCGGGGCGCAGGGTGCTGGAAGAGCATGGCGTCCACCGCCGTGTCGGCATTGAACTCCGAGATCACCGCGAGCACGTCGGCCTGGGTCGCGCTGCTCGGTAGGTGCACATGTGGAGAGGTGAAGCCCAGCTCGGCGGCCTTCTCCTGCTTCATCCGAATGTACCCAGCGCTAGCTGGGTCGTCACCGACGAGCAACGTGGCCAGGCCGGGGACGTGGCCAGCAGCGACCAGTACCGCGGCGCGGGCACGGACGTCGGCGAGCACGGCGTCGGCGACGGGGGCTCCGGGCATCATGAGTGCTGACACAAGTCCTCATGATGCCTGGTGGCCCCCCGGCGGCAGTCGTTGGCTCGTGGTGACGCCCGCTCATCAGAATGTCCGGGCGTTCCCACGTTCCGGGAACGCGGTGAACGCGGTGCCAGATCTCACTAGCGGGGAAGTCGTGTGCGGCCGCGTTCCCGCAGGTCACCGCGTTTCGGCGCTTCGCCGCAGCGAACTAGCCGAAACCGGCGGGCAATCGTGACAGGTCGATGAGCCGGGACGTGGTCCCTTTTGCGCCGGTCCAGGGGACGCTCGCCGAGAGCCCGCTCGGCGATGTCGAGGTCTAGGGCCGCGAGCGGTTGCCGGACCTTGACCTCGTGCGCCACGGGATCTCCCTCGCAACGAACGGTGACCCTGATGAGGAGTCGAACTCGTCAAGATCACCGTAGTTGCGGGGGATCACATCCGGACTACCCAGATGCGGCGTGCCGCCTGTCGAAGTCGGATCAGGGCTGGAGGCGCCAAAGTCTCCGAGGCAGCAGTCGACGCCATCCGAAGCGATACGTGATGGCACGTTCCAGCTTGGCGACGTGCGGCCACTGGTCCCCCGGTCCCCAGCCGTTGAGGTTCATCCCGGAGGCGGCTGTGATGGGCGGCTGGTTCCACGCGTCCCCCGTCGCCTGCTTCACCGTTGCGTCGACGGCGGCGAGCGCCTGCTCGAACATGTCCCCGAGGTCCCCGTGCTCGGAGGCCACCCAGGTCCGGCACGCAGCCAACTGCTCCTGAAGGTCATGGCCCCGCTCCACCAGCGCGGTGAGCACGGCAGGGTCATCGGAGACCCGGCGCCGGACCCGGTACGGGTACTCCCCACGCGAGATGAGCGACCGGACTGCGTTCGCGTACCCCTCGCGACGAGCGGTCGCGGCGGCCCGCAGATTCCCGAGCACGCTGGTGATGAGCCCAGCAAGGACGGATGAGCCGAACAAGGTGATGACGACGAGGAGCCACACGCTCGTCGAGGGGTCTTCACTCCCGGGCGCTGCGGGTGCCCCGCCGGCCTCAGCCACGTGGGTGGCGACCTCGGCGGCCAACAGGTGAATGGTCAGGACGCCCATCGTCGCTCCTCCTCGCGCATGAAGGCGCTACGGATGGGGTGCGCGCCGTTGACACGCTCAGCGTGCGGGGCGTCCTCGACCGGCCACTGACCCTCGCGGCGGTAGTACTCCTCGAAGAGCAGGTGGCGATGCACACGGGTGACGTACTGCTCCAGGCCGTCGTCCCACTCCCATCGCAGCGCCCGGGGGTCCTTCGGGTACCACAGGCACAGGTCGCCGGCGAGCTTCCCGAACCGGGGCCCGAGCGGGGACGGGTTGCGGTGGTGCCAGGTGCGGTCCGGCCCGAGTGGGAACGCGTAGATGGCGCCGTCAGGTCGGACGCTTACCCGGCCGCGCTCGACGCCGTAGCCGGCCACTCCCAGCTCGGGCAGGGGCGCGAACGTGAGGTCGATGACCAGGCCGCCGTACCGAGGCTCACGAAGGTCGTCGACGGTCACGCCGAACACCTCGTCCTGGAGAACCCGGCGCACGCGCGCCGGGTCGTCCAGGACGTCGCTCAGCGCGAGGGCCACGTGCCCGGCAGGCCGAAGACCGAGCCCTGGCCACCGTCCGGTCCGCGGGTCCAGGAGCGGCCCGGGGCCGCGGCCTGCTGCGCGACCGTCGTGGTGCTCGGACGTCCCGCACTCGACACGCTGCCGGCCGCGAAGGCGGTCATCACGTCGAGGACGGGGCGGATCGGCGCGTCGGGGAACGCGTCCCCGAACAGGGAGTGCCACACGCTGATGGCGCCGTCCATGTCGCCGGCACGCTCGAGCCGGAGCGCCTCGGACGCCTTGCGGGAGGCCTCGGCGTACACCCGGGCAGCGGTCTCCCGCTCCTCGTCGGTCCACTTGATGGTGACGTCGTCCTCTCCGGCCGGCTCGAGCACCGGACCCTTGACGCCGTCCTTGGCGTACGCCAGGACGGCAGCCACCGCGTCCTTGTCGAGCATCTTGCGGCCGACGACTGCGTACGCGAGCGACTCCACGACGATGCCGGAGACGAAGTCGAGCTCCTCGTGGTGCTTCGTGAACGCCTTGACCTCGCGGACCTGGTGGACGAACCGGCCGTCCGTGGCCTGGTTCCGGTCAGAGACACGCTTCAGCTGGATGCGCGTGTTGCTCTGCTCCCAGGTCCCCTCGAAGCGGTCACCGATGAGGACGTAGTCGTTGTCGGTGTCGAAGGCCGGCACGAGGTCGATGGTGAAGTCGACGTCGCTGAGCGTCAGCCGCAGCGCCTTGCCGGACGGCTCGTCACCCACGTCGAACTGGACGTCGGGCCACCGGTCCACGATGGGCGCCTTGAACGACTCCATGGCCCTGCCCGGGCCGTCGGGGCCGCGCAGCTGCTCCCACAGGTAGGGGGGCAGCAGGCACACGATGTCGACGTCCTTTAGCGGCTTCAGCATCGTCTTGCGGGCGAACGACCCCTGCAGGAAGCTGCCCGCGATGAGCCCGGCCTTGGTGAGGTCGTCGCGGATGGTGTTGTGCAGCGTCTGCGCCTTCTGGCGCACGAACGGGTCGAGGTTGAGGTTCTCGTCGAGCTTGATGAACGAGTTGTCCACGGTCCGCTTCATGCGGGCCTCCTAGAGGTTGAAGAGAGTGGTCGTGCCGGACGGCACGGCCGTGGTGGCGGCCCTCCCCGTAGGGAGGGCCGCCGAGAGTCACTTCCGCTTCGGCGTCTGCGACAACGCGCTGGCGGCAGCCGACTTCGCGGCCTTGCCCGCCTTCGGGTTGCTCAGCACCTTGCTGGCAGCCGACGCAGCCTTCGCGCTCGTCTGCCTCGTGTTCCTCTTGGTCATCTCTCTCTTCACCCCCGCCCCTGATGCCGTATGGACAAGCCGGCACCGGGGGTGGTCACATACGGGTGAACGCCCCGCACTCGGCCACTCGGTCGGTGCCCCCGAGGCCCGGTCTGCCAGGACCGGGCCTCGAGTTCTTGTGTGGGCCTCGATGGCCCGCGTGCAGTTGATCACCTCGCACCGACGCTGAACCGTCGGCGAGAGCTTCGTGGGCCAGCGCGATGCGACGACGCAGGCCGCGGCACGAGAGCGGATAGCGCTCGACAGGTGCCAGACGTGGGGCCGGCCCGGCTCCCCACACTGCGGGAGGCCGGGCCGGTCAAGGTTGGGGATGAGTCGGATCGGATCAGCGCCGTCGTTCGAGGCAGCATCCAGCGCCGAGGCGTCGCCCTGGTTCGTGTGCTGGGTCTGGCTGATCACGATGTTCCTCTTCCACCTGGGGTCGTTGACGGAGGTTCGCGGGCCAGTCGGCGACTGGCCCAACCAAGTTCGACCCCGGAGATGCGGTGTCCCACTGTCGGGGAGCTAGCCCCCCCAAGGGGGACACCGCATCTTGGTTAGTTCAAGGCAGTTCTCACTTCCTGTTCGAGCAGATCCGGCCCCCGCAGGGGACACGGAACCCTCGGTTGATTTCAGCTGCAGCCGGAGGTGCTGCCGCAGCCCTCGCAGACGTAGCAGGAGCCTGCGGGGCGCATCTTGGTGCCGCAGGTGAAGCACAGCGGGGAGTCGATCGCGGTGCCGGTGATCTTCTCCATCAGCTCGGCGGAGGTGTGGGCCTCCTTGGCCGGCTGGGCCGGGACCTCGCGCTGCGAGGCGCCCTCGGTGTCGTGGGTGACGACACCCTCGACGGTCTCGGGCTCGGCGACCGGCGCCGAGGCGACCGGCTCGTCGATGAGCTCCGCGGCGCCGCCGGTCTCGACGACGGGCTCGTAGGAGCCGGTCTCGAGGTAGCGCTGACGCTCGTCGGCGGAGTAGATCCCCATGGCCTGGCGCTGCTCGAAGGGCAGGTAGTCCAGGGCCAGGCGGCGGAAGATGTAGTCCATGATCGACTGGCTCATCCGCACGTCGGGGTCGTCGGTGAGGCCGGCGGGCTCGAAGCGCAGGTTGGTGAACTTCGAGACGTAGGTCTCCAGCGGCACGCCGTACTGCAGGCCGATGCTGACCGCGATCGAGAACGCGTCCATGACGCCGGCCAGGGTCGAGCCCTGCTTGCCGAGCTTGAGGAAGATCTCGCCGAGCTCGCCGTCGGCGTGCGCACCCGAGGTCATGTAGCCCTCGGCGCCACCCACGGTGAAGGAGGTGGTGCGCGAGACGCGCGACTTGGGCAGGCGCTTGCGGGTCGGGGCGTAGACGACCTTCTCGACGACCTTGGTCTCGACCGGGGCGGCGTCGGCGCTCTTGTTGGAGTCGGTGCCCTTGTTGTCGCCCTTGCCGCTCGACATGGGCTGGCCGACCTTGCAGTTGTCGCGGTAGACCGCGGTGGCCTTGAGGCCGAGCTTCCAGGACTGGAAGTAGACGTCCTCGATCTCCTCGACCGTGGCGGTCTCGGGGAGGTTGACGGTCTTGGAGATCGCACCGGAGAGGAACGGCTGGCAGGCCGCCATCATCCGCACGTGGCCCATCGGGGCCAGGGCGCGGGCGCCCATGGCGGTGTCGAAGACCTCGTAGTGCTCCTGGCGCAGACCCGGGGCCTCGATGACGTGGCCCTCGGCGGCGATGTGGTCGACGATCGCCTCGACCTGCTCGGGCTGGTAGCCCATCTTGCGCAGGGCGCGCGGGATGGTCTGGTTGACGATCTGCATGGAGCCGCCACCGACGAGCTTCTTGAACTTCACCAGCGAGAAGTCGGGCTCGATGCCGGTGGTGTCGCAGTCCATCATGAAGCCGATGGTGCCGGTGGGCGCGAGCACCGAGGCCTGCGCGTTGCGGAAGCCGTGCTTCGCGCCGAGCTCCTGCACCTGGGCCCACGCGGCCGTGGCCAGCTTGTGGACCTGCTCGTCGGCGATGTGGACCGGGCGCACCGTGTCGTTGGCGGCCTGGTGCTTGCGCATGACGCGCTTGTGGGCGTCGGCGTTGCGGGCGTAGCCGGTGTAGGGGCCCACGACGCCGGCGATCTCGGCCGAGCGCTTGTAGGAGGTGCCGGTCATCAGCGAGGTGATGGTGGCGGCCATGGCGCGGCCGCCGTCGGAGTCGTAGCCCAGGCCCATGGCCATGAGCAGCGCGCCGAGGTTGGCGTAGCCGATGCCGAGCTGGCGGTAGTCGCGGGTGGTCTGGCCGATCGACTCGGTCGGGAAGTCGGCGAAGCAGATGGAGATGTCCATCGCGGTGATGATGAACTCCACGGCCTTCGCGAACAGCGCGCCGTCGAAGGTGTCGTCGTCCTTGAGGAACTTCAGCAGGTTGAGGCTGGCGAGGTTGCACGAGGAGTTGTCGAGCGACATGTACTCCGAGCAGGGGTTGGACGCGGTGATGCGGCCGGTCTCGGGGTTGGTGTGCCAGTCGTTGATGGTGTCGTCGTACTGCATGCCCGGGTCGGCGCACTCCCACGCGGCGGTGGCGATCTTGCGCCACAGGTCGCGGGCGTCGACGGTCTCGATGACCGAGCCGTCCTTGCGCGAGCGCAGGCCGAAGTCGGTGCCGTTCTCGACCGCGCGCATGAACTCGTCGGAGACGCGCACGGAGTTGTTGGCGTTCTGGTACTGCACCGAGGTGATGTCGTCGCCGCCGAGGTCCATGTCGAAGCCGGCGTCGCGCAGGGCGCGGATCTTGTCCTCCTCGCGCGCCTTGGTCGCCACGAACTCCTCGATGTCGGGGTGGTCGACGTCGAGCACGACCATCTTCGCCGCGCGGCGCGTGGCACCGCCGGACTTGATGGTGCCGGCGGAGGCGTCGGCGCCGCGCATGAAGGAGACGGGGCCCGAGGCGGTGCCGCCGGAGGAGAGCAGCTCCTTGGAGGAGCGGATGCGGGAGAGGTTGAGGCCGGCGCCGGAGCCGCCCTTGAAGATGAAGCCCTCCTCCTTGTACCAGTTCAGGATCGAGTCCATGGAGTCGTCGACCGAGAGGATGAAGCAGGCCGAGACCTGCTGCGGGGAGGGCGTGCCGACGTTGAACCACACCGGGGAGTTGAACGAGAAGTACTGGTGCACCAGCAGCCAGGTCAGCTCGTGCTCGAAGACCTCGGCGTCGGCCGGGGACGCGAAGTAGCCGTTGTCCTCGCCGCCCTTGCGGTAGGTCTTCACGACCCGGTCGACGAGCTCGCGCAGGCTCTGCTCGCGGGTGTCGGAGCCGACGGCGCCGCGGAAGTACTTGGTGGTGACGATCGTGGAGGCGTTGACCGACCAGAAGTCGGGGAACTCCACGTTCTTCTGCTCGAAGACGGTGGCGCCGGTCTTCCAGTTGGTCTGGACGACGTCGCGGCGCTCCCAGGTGATCTCGTCGTAGGGGTGCACGCCGGCGGTGCTGAACGTGCGCTCGAAGGTCAGGCCCTTGCCCGCCGCCGAGGCGCCGGTCTGGGCCCCGCTCATCGTCTCCGTCATGTGCTGCTCTCCCTGTGTCGCGTGCTGGCTGTGTCGCGTGCTGGTCGTGTGGTGCGTGGTCGGGCTCGTGTCGATGGTCGCGCTGACCACCGACACTCGGGGGGCGGACCGGCGTGGGGGTCGGTCCGGTGGGGAGGAGGTGGTGCGCCCGGCAGGCAGCTTCCCCACTGCCTGCCGGGCGGTCTGGGTCAGCCCGTGGTGGGCTGGGGGTCGCGCCCCTCGACCAGCTCGGTGAGCTGCTCGGCGCGGTGGGTGCGCAGCTGGGCGATCTCGGCCTCGAAGTCCTCGGCGGACTCGAAGGCCTTGTAGACGCTGGCGAAGCGGAGGTAGGCCACCTCGTCGAGCTCGCGCAGCGGCGCGAGGATGGCCAGCCCCACCTCGTGGGCGGGGACCTCGGCCTGACCGAGGCCGCGCAGGGCGTCCTCGACGGCCTGGCCGAGGCAGGCCAGGTCGTCCTCGGTGACCGGCCGGCCCTTGCAGGCCTTACGGGCACCGGCGACGGCCTTCTCGCGGTGGAACGGCTCGGTCGCGCCGGAGCGCTTCACCACGGCGAGCGGCATGAGCTCGACGGTGGTGAACCGCTCCTTGCACGCCAGGCACTGCCGACGCCGGCGCACCGAGCCGCCGTCGTCGCCGACCCGCGAGTCGAGGACCTTGGTGTCGGCGTGGTGGCAGAACGGGCAGTGCACGACAGGTCTCCTCTCGGACGGGTCGAACGGACGGTGCGGGACGGCTGCAGGAGCGTGGCGGCGCGCCTGTGACACCCTCGTCGGGTGGCCAGGAGCTGTGGATAAGACGCCCGGTCATGTGGAGAACACCGGGCCTGTTGTGAACCATCCACCCTGGCGCTGTGCACTAGATGTGGATAACTACATCCGTGTAAGTACTAGATGTAGGGGAACCGTACGCCCGTCGCGCACACCGCGCAACCTGTTCGGCGTGTCCCGCCGGGTCGCGTCGGGAGCTCCGCCAAACCCGCAGGTCAGCGGGGTGCGACGGTGACCGCACGGTGGTCCGTACCGACCGCGGTCCGGGCGTGTCGCGGCTCGACGGGGCTCCGCGTCCTGCCGCATGGGGTGAGCCGGTCGGCGCCCCGCTCGGCCTAGCGTCCGTGCCATGAGCGAGACGATGCGAGCCATGGTGGTCAAGGCCAAGAGCCAGGAGTTCACCCTCGAGGAGCGCCCGGTGCCGACCCCGGGGCCCGGCGAGGCCGTGGTGAAGGTCGCCGCCTGCGGCGTCTGCCACAGCGACATGTTCGCCCGCGAGGGCGTCTACCCCGGCGTCAGCTTCCCCGTGGTGCCCGGCCACGAGGTCGCCGGCTCCGTGCACAGCCTGGGCGAGGGCGTGCCGGGCTGGCGCGAGGGCCAGCGCGTCGGCGTCGGCTGGTACGGCGGAGCCTGCGGCTGGTGCCGCCCCTGCCGGATGGGCGCGCTGATCGCCTGCGAGAACACCCAGATCCCCGGCGTCCAGCGCGACGGCGGCTACGCCGACTACGTGCTGGTGCCCGCCGCGGCCATGGCCGCCATGCCCGAGGAGCTCGCCCCCGAGCTCGCCGCCCCCCTGATGTGCGCGGGCGTCACGACCTACAACGGCTTGCGCCGCACGGGCGCGCGCCCCGGCGACCTGGTCGCCGTGCTCGGCGTCGGCGGCCTGGGCCACCTCGGCGTGCAGTACGCCGCCAAGATGGGCTTCCGCGTCGCCGCCATCGCCCGCGGCACCGAGAAGGCCGACCTCGCCCTGGGCCTGGGCGCGCACACCTACATCGACTCCACCGCCACCGACCCCGGCGAGGAGCTGGCCAAGCTCGGCGGCGCCCGCGTCGTGCTCTCCACCGTCACCAACGGCGACGCCGTCGCCTCGACCATCCCCGGCCTGGGCGTCGACGGCGAGCTGGTCGTGGTCGGTGCGGCCGAGCAGCCGATCCCCGTGCCGGCCGCCGCCCTCATCCCGATCAACGGCTCCGTGGCCGGTCACGCCTCGGGCACTGCGGCCGACAGCGAGGACACCCTGAACTTCAGCGCCCTCACCGGCGTGGAGGCGCAGATCGAGACCATGCCGCTGGAGCAGGCGAACGAGGCCTACGCCCGGATGATGGCCGGCGACGCCCGCTTCCGGATGGTGCTCACCGTCGGCTGACGACTCAGGCGCGACCGGCCAGCTGGGCCAGCTCGCGCCACCACGCGACGCGCGTGGGCCGACCGTCGTAGTCACGACGATGGTTGGCCCCGCTCGTCCCGGGCAGCACGAAGACCTGCGCGGTCCCGGCGTACCAGTCGTGGGCGCCGAGACGGGGGTGCGCGCGTCGACCCAGCGCACGCGCGGCCTCGTGGGCGACACCCTTGCTGGTGAAGGCCAGCCAGTCGGGCCGCCAGCGCTCCACCTTGGCGACGAGCTCGTCGACCTCGACCCACCGCGGGTCCCAGTGGCCGACCAGGTCGGTCAGGCCGAGACCGAGGGCGGCCACCTCACGGTCCTCCTCCGGGCGCAACCGACGCGGCGAGAGACCGGACAGGTGCAGCGACTCCCAGAAGGAGTTGCCGGGCGAGTCGTAGTAGTGCTCCCGGGTGCGGGTCGAGTCGGCGCCGGCCAGGCCGCAGAACACGATCGCCGGCTCCGTGGCCACGATGTCGGGGAGGACCTCCATGCCCCCCACCGTGCCAGCCACCGGGTCAGGGCACCGGGTCAGGGCACCGGGTCAGGGCTTCGGGTCGACGGGCGCGACGCGATGGTGGTGTCGCGCTGCGAAGTCCCTGCCGATCGGACAGAATGAGCCCGTGGCGACAGCGGGCAAGCGAGCGGGCTCGCGCAAGGGCACCCGGGCGCCCCGCCAGCTGCGCCCGCGCCTGCTGGCGCTGGCCCTGGCCGTGACGGCGGCCGTCGTGGCCTGGGGCTACCTCGTCTACGCCGCGATCGACTTCGGCACCGCCGCCCGCGACGGCGACTCCGGCTCGTGGGCGTTCCTCGCCCTGGCCTCGGTCGGAGCGGTGGCGTGCCTCTTCGTGGGCCTCCTGCTGGTGGCACGCCTGCTCCGCGAGCTCGGCATCACCACCGCACCGACCGGTGTCGCCCCGGACGGCAGCGGCGCCGAGGACCTCGAGCCGGCCGCGCCCCGCCCGCCCGGCGGACGCCGCGCCGCGCGCTGACCGGCCGGCAGCACCCCTGGACGGCAAAGGAGGGCGGGCCCGGTGGGGCCCGCCCTCCTGCACCTTCCCCGCTGCTCACCGGCCGGGGTCGAGGCGACCGGTGATGTCGATGGGGGCGCCGACGGCGGCGCCCGAGGTCACGCCAGCGGGATGCGCAGACGCTGGCCCGCGGCGACCATGCCGCCGTCGAGGTCGTTGAGCTGCTGGATCTCGGCGATGGTCGAGCGCACGTCACCGTCGTCGGCGACGTCGGCCGCGATGTCCCACAGCGTCTCGCCGGTGCCGACCACGATCACCTCGGTGGGCTGCGCCTGGGAGGTGGCCACCGACCCGGCGGCCAGCCACACGCCGACGGCGAGGATGGCCAGGAGCGAGAGCGTGAACACCACGAGTCGCCCACGCCGGGTCAGCCGCACGTGGTGCGTGGCGACACGGGATGCGGCGGGGTGCTGGATCGTGGTGCTCATGGGGACCTCCTGGGGAAGGGGGCGGTCAGCCGTGGGGTGGAGCTCGAGGTGGACGAGGTGATGTCTAGTGGTGACCACCGACAGTCCTGGAGGACCGCCGTCGCGCACCGGCTCGACCACACGTTCGATCGAACATGTGTACGACGTTAGATCACGCGTTCGAACAGCACAAGGGGTCGAGTGAACATCTGTTCGACCGTCGGCCCGACACGGAGGCCCGGACCTGCCGACTTGGAGCGGCACGGACGGTCCGACACGCCGTTCGAACAGGTGTTTGAAACCCTCGGGGCCTCCTGGCATGGTGAGCACATCGCCCGACCGGGCGACCAGCGACACCGATCGGTGGCACCGACCAGCGGAGAGGCAGACGATGGCGACCAAGGACACCCGGGGGCGGACCGGGGGCGGTCCCACGCAGGGCCCGACTGGCGGCACGGCGGACGGCACGGTGACCGAGCTGCCCGACGGCGCGCCCGACGCCACCGGCCTCACGCCGCGGCAGCTGCGGGTGCTGGCCACCATCCGCGACGCGATCGAGAAGCGCGGCTACCCGCCGAGCATGCGCGAGATCGGCAACGCGGTCGGCCTCACCAGCACCTCGAGCGTCGCCCACCAGCTCAAGGTGCTCGAGGAGAAGGGCTTCCTCAAGCGCGACCCCAACCGCCCCCGGGCGCTGGAGGTCTTCCTGCCCGAGGTGATGGCCGCACGCCGGTCGATCTCGGCGGCCGAGGAGAGCGGCTACGACGAGACCGGGGTCGGCGACTCCGTGCCGGCCGCCACCTACGTCCCGGTCGTCGGCCGGATCGCGGCCGGCGGCCCGATCCTGGCCGAGGAGCAGGTGCAGGACGTCTTCCCCCTGCCCAAGCAGCTCGTCGGCGAGGGGCAGCTCTTCCTGCTCGAGGTCGTGGGCGACTCGATGATCGACGCGGCGATCTGCAGCGGCGACTACGTCGTCATCCGCAAGGAGCAGACCGCCGACAACGGCACCATCGTCGCCGCCCTCATCGACGGCGAGGCGACCGTGAAGACCCTGCAGCGCAAGAACGGCCAGGTCTGGCTGATGCCGCACAACGAGGCCTACGACCCGATCGACGGCACCCACGCCACGATCCTGGGCGTCGTCACCGCCGTCCTGCGCAGCGTCTAGCCCGAGGCGCACCCACCCGGGACACCCGGCGCCGGCCCGTCCTCCCCCACGGAGGGCGGGCCGGCGTGCGTGTCGGCGAGCCGTGAGAGCCTGGACGGACAGCCGGAACCCTCGACCCACTGGAGTGCCCGACGTGCGCCTTCGTCCCCTATCCGCCCTGCTCCTCGCGGGCGCCCTGTGCGTCCCGGTCCTGCCCGGCACGGCCGTCGCAGCCCCCCAGGTCGACCTCCCCGGGGTGCCCGGGGTCCCGGGGCTGCCGGGGCTGCCGGGGCTGCCTGGACTGCCGGGCCCGGACGAGACCGGGACGCCGGACGAGCAGGCCCTCGCGGCCCTCCAGGTGGTCGAGACGCTGGTCGACCCGGCGACCAGCCCCGCGGAGGCCCAGCAGACCCTGACGCAGGCCGGCGAGGCCGACCTCACGGGCGCGCTGCGCGACCTCGCGCTGAGCATGAACGCCCTCTCCCCCGCCGACCGCGCGGAGGCCGCGGCCTACCTCGCCCGGCCGACCGACAGGCGCGGTGACGGCTACCTCGACTACGAGGGCGACGCCGTGCAGCGCATCTGCACCGACGACCTGTGCGTGCACTACGTCGTCGGCGGCGCCTCGGGCAACAACGTGCCGGCCAAGGACGCGAGCGGGGGCGCCGGTGGTGCGGGCAACGGCGTCCCGGACTACGTCGACTTCGCACTCTCGACGCTCCAGGACGTGCACGACACCTACGCCGGCGCGGGCTACCGCACGCCGCTGCCCGACGGCGCCAAGGGCGGCGACGCCCGCACCGACGTCTACCTGGGCGACGTCGGCAGCATGGGCTTCTACGGCTACTGCACCTCCGACGACGACGTGCCCGACGACGCGCGCGACGTGCCCGCCTACTGCGTGCTCGACAACGACTACCGCACCGGGCAGTTCCCCACGAACCTGCCGACCGAGAACCTCCAGGTGACCGCGGCGCACGAGTACTTCCACGCCGTCCAGTACGCCTACGACGCCGGCGAGGACGGCTGGCTCATCGAGGCCACCGCCACCTGGGCCGAGGACGAGCTCTTCGACTCCGTCGACGACAACGTGCAGTACCTCGCCGACAGCCCGCTCTCCCACCCGCGGCAGTCGATGGACCGCGACGAGGACCTCGCGGTCTACGGCGACTGGATCTTCTTCCGCCACCTCACCGAGCGCCACCCCGCCGCGGTCGGCGGACTGCCCGTGCTGGTGCGCACGATCTGGGAGCGCGCCGGCGCCGCCGCCGGCGACCGTGACGAGTACTCCACCCAGGCCGTCGAGCAGGTGCTGCGCCGCCAGCACGACGTGTCCCTGAGCGAGTCCTTCGCCCGCTTCGCCGACGCCAACCTGCGCCCCGGCCGCGCCTACGCCGAGGGCAGGGCGCAGTCCTACCCCAAGGCCCCGCTGTGGAAGCGCACGACCCTGACGGGCTCGAAGCGCTCCGTGGGCGCCCAGCGCGTCTACCTCGACCACCTCAGCAGCGCCAGCCAGCGCTTCACCCCGGGCGCCGGCCTCGGGGGCGGCTGGCGGCTGCGGCTGTCCCTCGACCTGCCGTCACCGACGCGCGGCTCCGCGGCGGTCGTCACCGTCGTGCCCACCTCCGGCACCCCCTCCACCCGGGTCCTGCGGCTCGACCGCGCCGGCGACGCCGTCACCCGGGTCGGCTTCTCCTCGGCCCGCACCTCCTACGTCGAGGTCACGCTGGTCAACGGCAGCGCCCGCTACCGCAACTGCAGCAACGGCGGGACGAGCACGTGGCCCTGCGGTGGTCGCCCGGTCGACGACGGGCTCCGCTTCACCCTCACCGGGAGGGCCGTCCCTGCCGGGTGACGGGACCGCGCCCGGCAGGTGAACGATCGGTGCGGGTCGCCGCGAGGCCGTCACGGCGCCGCCACCGCGTCGTTGAACGAGACGTGACCACGAGCGAGACCACCCCGCAGTCCTCCCCCGTGCCTGACTCGACCGGCCCGGCCCCGCGCCGGCGTACGGTCCTGGCCGGGGGCGCGGTCGGCGTCGGCGCCCTCGGCCTGCGCGTCGGCGCCGACCGCGCCACCGCGGCCCCCTCGCGGCCCGCCGCCCGCCGCGCCCGCGTCTTCCGCCACGGGGTCGCCTCCGGCGACCCGCTGCCCGACGCCGTGGTGCTGTGGACCCGGGTCACCCCGACCCCGGGCAGCACCCCCGGCTCGGGCCGGGGCCCCTCCGTCGAGGTGGTCTGGGAGGTCGCCACCGACCCCCGCTTCCGCCGCGTGGTGCGCCGCGGACGTGTGCGCACCGGGCCCAGCCGCGACCACACCGTCAAGGTCGACGCCACCGGCCTGCGCCCGGCGACCGACTACTACTACCGCTTCCGCCTCGACGGCCAGGCCAGTCGCACCGGTCGCACCCGCACCGCTCCCGCGCCCCAGGCCTCCCCCGACCACCTCCGCTTCGGCGTGGTGTCGTGCGCCAACCTCCAGGCCGGCTTCTTCTCCGCCTACCGCGGGCTCGCCGCGCGCGAGGACCTGCACGCGATCGTGCACCTCGGCGACTACCTCTACGAGTACGGCCCCGGCGAGTACGGCATGGGCGCGGACAACGTCGACGTGCGCCGCCACGTGCCCGACCACGAGATGGTCTCGCTGGCCGACTACCGCCAGCGCCACGCGCAGTACAAGCAGGACCCCGACCTCCAGGACGCCCACGCCCGCTACGCCTGGATCGTCACCTGGGACGACCACGAGGTCACCAACGACCAGTGGCGGGGCGGGGCGGAGAACCACACCCCCGGCACCGGCGAGGGCGGTGAGGGCGACTACCGGCGCCGGCGGGCCCGCGCCCACCGCGCCTACGACGAGTGGATGCCCGTGCGCCTGGACGGCACGGCCGCGCTGGGCGACGGCGCCCGGCTCTTCCGGCGGCTGCGCTTCGGCACGCTGCTGGAGATCAGCATGCTCGACCTGCGCACCTACCGCGACCAGCAGGTGGCCACCCCTGCCGTCGACCCGGCCGTGAGCGACCCCGACCGCACGATCACGGGCGCGCGCCAGATGGCCTGGCTCAAGGACTCCCTGAGCCGCGACCACCGGCCCCAGTGGAAGGTGGTGGGCAACCCCGTGATGATCGCGCCAGTGACCTTCGCCGACCTGCCCGACGCGCTGGTCCAGCCGGTCAACGACGTGACGGGGCTGCTGCCCGGCGACGGTGCGCCCTACAACGTCGACCAGTGGGACGGCTACACCGCCGACCGCCGCGAGGTGCTGACCCACCTCGACGACCACCAGGTGAAGGACACCGTGTTCCTCACCGGCGACATCCACTCCGCCTGGGCCTGCGAGCTGCCGCTCGACACCTCCACCTACCCGGTGGTCGGCGACTCCCTGGGCGTGGAGTTCGTGTGCACCTCGGTGACCTCCAACAACCTCAAGGACATCACCGGCACCCCGCCCCACACCACCTCGAGGCTGGTGGAGCAGGCCATCCTGGCCAACAACCGCCACATCAAGTACCTCGACTTCGACGACCACGGCTTCTCGGTCCTCGACGTCACCCCCGCCCGCGCCCAGATGGACTGGTACGTCATCGGGGCCCGCGACGACCGCGACACCGCGATCACGTGGTCGGTCTCCTTCGCCACCGCCGCCGGCACCAGCCGGATCGAGCAGGTCGACGCCCCCGTCGGGGGTGACGCCTGATGTGCACGCCCACTCCCCGCGGCCACTGCGACCACCACGACAGCCACGAGGAGCGCCCCTTCGCCCGCGGCCTCGGCGAGCTGCGCACCGGTCGGCGTACGGCGATCACGGCCGGCGCCGCCGGACTGCTCTTCTCCACCCTCGCCGGCACACAGGTCGCCCGGGCCGCCGGCGGGGCCGACACCCGCAGGCGGGCCTACGTGCTCGTCGTCGACGGCTGCCGGCCCGAGGAGATCGACAGCGGCCTGACCCCGAACCTCCACGCCCTCCGCGAGGGCGGACTGCGCTTCCCGCGCGCCTCCTCCATGCCGGTCATGGAGACCATCCCCAACCACGTGATGATGATGACCGGCCAGCGCCCCGACCGCACCGGCGTGCCGGCCAACGCGATCCTCGACCGCGAGCTCGGCGCGATCCGCGACATGGACCGCGCCAGCGACATCAAGGTGCCGACGGTGATCGAGCGGCTCAACCGCCGCGGCCTGCGCACGGGCACGGTGCTGTCGAAGGAGTACCTCTACGGCGTCTTCGGCGAGCGCGCCACCCACCGCTGGGAGCCGATGCCGATCGTCCCGGTGGCCGGCTACGCCCCCGACGTCTTCACCATGCAGGCCACGCTCGCGATGCTGGAGGAGTTCGACCCGCACCTGGTCTTCGTCAACCTCGGCGACATCGACCGCTTCGGCCACTCCGACCTCACCGGCACGACCCTCCAGCTCGCGCGCCGCACCGCACTGGCGGCCACCGACGCCCTGGTCGTTCGGTTCGTCGAGGAGCTCAAGAGCTCGGGCCGCTGGGAGCACTCGATGCTCGTGGTGCTCGCCGACCACTCGATGGACTGGTCGCTGCCCACCCAGGTCGTCTCGCTGCAGGCCCCGCTCGAGGCCGACCCCCTCCTCGCCGGCAACGTCGTCATCGCCGACAACGGCGGCGCCGACCTCGTCTACTGGACCGGCCCGTCGAGCCGGCGCGCCGAGGCCGTACGCCGCATCCGCGCGATCGCGGAGGAGACCGAGGGCGTGCTGAGGGCGTGGGACCGCCGCGCCGAGTGGCTGCGCCTGGGCCCCGAGGCCGGCGACGTCGTGGTCTTCTGCCGGGCGGGGTGGCGCTTCAGCGACCCCGACCCGTTGACCTCCAACCCGATCCCCGGCAACCACGGCCACCCGGCCACCCGGGCCATCCCGTTCTTCCTCGCCGGCGGCCACCCGCGGGTGCCGCGGGGGAAGGCGTCCTCGGCCCACGCCCGCACCCTCGACGTGGCCCCCACCGTGGCGTCGTTCTTCGGGCTGCCATCAGGAGCGGCGCTCTACGAGGGTCGCGCCCGGATCTGAGCCCTCAGCCGGCGGCAAGGCGCGCGAGGGCCTTGCGGACCACGGCCGGGTCGGTCGTGGTCCACATCGGCGGCAGGCTGGCCTTGAGGAAGCCGCCGTAGCGGGCGGTGGCCAGCCGGGGGTCGAGCACGGCCACGACGCCGCGGTCGCTGGTGGTGCGGATGAGCCGGCCGGCGCCCTGGGCCATGAGCAGGGCGGCGTGGGTGGCGGCGACCTGCATGAAGCCGTTGCCGCCGGCCTTGTCGGCGGCGCGCTGCCGGGCGCTCATCAGCGGGTCGTCGGGCCGCGGGAAGGGGATCCGGTCGATGAGCACGAGCTGGCAGGTCTCGCCGGGCACGTCGAGGCCCTGCCACAGCGTGAGCGTGCCGAAGAGGCAGGTGTGGGGGTCGGAGACGAACTGCTTGGCCAGCTCGGGCAGCTGGGCGTCGCCCTGCGCCAGCGTGGTCAGGTGCGGCAGCCGCTCGCGCACCGCCTCGGCCGCGGCCTCGGCGGCCCGGCGGCTGGAGAAGAGCCCGAGGGTGCGGCCGTCGGCGGCGTCGACGAGGTCGACGATCTCGTCGAGCTGGGCCTGCGCGAGACCGTCGCGCCCCGGGGGCGGCAGGTGGCGGGCGACGTAGAGGATCGCCTGCTGGCCGTAGTCGAAGGGGCTGCCGACGTCGATACCGCGCCAGGGCAGCGCTCCCGAGCCGGTGACGTCGCTGCCGACGTCGACGCGCTCGGAGGGCTTGAGGCCCACGCCGGTCGCGACGTTGTTGAAGTCGCCGCCGAGCATGAGGGTGGCGCTGGTGAAGACCACCGTCTTCTCCGAGAGCAGCTTGTCGCGCATCGGGCCCCACACCTGCAGCGGCGCGACGTGGAGCCGCGGAGGGATGCGGGAGGCGCCGGCCTGGCCGCCCTCGTTGAGCCAGAGCACGTCGTGCTCGGAGAGACCCGCCATCCGCTCGGCGGTGGTGAAGACCTCCTGCACCGAGCCACGGGCCTGCGCGCGCCCGGCGTCGCCGCCCTCGCCGGCCTCCTTCTGCTCGCGGGGGTAGGCCGACAGGCAGGTGCGCGCGGCGTCGCGCACCAGCTCGAGGGCGTCGCCGAGCTGCTGCGGCAGCTGCTCGAAGCGCCCCGGGGTGGAGGCGTCCATGGCGTCGCGCAGCGCGCCGGCGGCGTCGGCGAGGTCGTCGGCCTCGCTGCCGTCGACCCAGCGCTGGGAGCGGCGCGCGGCGCGCTCGACGTCGCCGACGGCCAGCTCGTCGGTGGCGGCCTGGGTGACCCGGGCGGTGAGCTCGTGGGCCTCGTCGATGACCACCGCGTCGTAGTCGGGGATCATCGGCACGCCCTCGATGGCGTCGATGGCCAGCAGCGAGTGGTTGGTGACGATGAGGTGGGAGCGCTGGGCCTTCTCGCGCGCGAGCTCGACGAAGCACTCCTGGCCGAAGGGGCACTTGCTGGCGCCCAGGCAGTCACGGTGGCCGACGCTGACCTGGCGCCACTCGCGGTCGGTGTGGCGCGGCGCGGCGTCGCGCTCGCCCGACCCGCCCTGCTCGGCCTCCTCCTCGGCCCAGGCCCGCAGCTCGAGCACCTTCTGGCCCATCGAGCCCTCGGGCATCTGCACGAGCGCGCCCTGGTCGTCGGGCACCCCCTCGCGGATGCGGTGGAGGCAGGCGTAGTTGGAGCGGCCCTTGAGCACGGCGTAGGAGGTGTCGACGCCGGGCTGGTCCTTGACCGCCTCGACCAGGCGGGGCAGGTCGCGCTCCACGAGCTGGTGCTGCAGGGCCAGGGTGGCGGTGGCGACGACCACCCGGCCGTCGTGGACCAGGGACGGCACGAGGTAGCCCAGCGACTTGCCGGTGCCGGTGCCGGCCTGGACGAGCAGGTGCTCCTCCGACTCCAGCGCGCGCGAGACGGCCTCGGCCATCTGCACCTGACCCGCCCGCTCCTGCCCTCCGAGCGCGGCCACGGCCGCCGACAGCACCCGGGTGACCGCGCGGGCGTCGCCGGGGCTCGCGGCGGGCGCCGCGGGGGCGGTCTGGCTGGGGGCGGGGGTCTGCGGCACCAGAGAACCCTAACCGCGCTCGCCGACAGCCCGACGGGCCCCGAGCGGCACCGGTGGAGAACCCCCGTCGGGCCGGGGCCGCACCGGCGCCGCACCACCTAGGCTGCCGAGGTGGACACCCTCACCGACACCCTGACGCTGGCCGACGGCCGCACCCTGGAGCACCTCACCGGCGGCGACCCCGACGGCTTCCCGTGGCTCTACCACTCCGGCTCCCCCAGCGCGGCCGTCGCCTACGCCCCCGTCGACGAGGCCGCGCGCCAGGCGGGGCTGCGCCTGATCACCTTCTCCCGGGCCGGCTACGGCGGCTCGAGCCCCCGGCGTCCCGAGCAGGGCCCGCCGCGCATGGCCGACGACGTCGCCGACGCCGTCGAGCTGCTCGAGCACCTCGGCGTCGACGAGCTGGTGACCCTCGGCTGGTCGGGCGGCGGGCCGCGCGCCCTGGCCACCGCGGCGCTGCTGCCCGGGCGCTGCCGGGCCGCGGCCACCCTGGCAGGGGTGGCGCCGCACGACGGCGCGGGGCTCGACTGGTCGGCGGGCATGGCCCCGGAGAACGTCGCGGAGTACACCGCGGCCGCCGCGGGGCCCGAGGCCTACGCCGCCTACCTCGAGCGCGAGTTCCTGCCGGTGCTCCAGGCCTCCCCCGCCGACCTCACCGAGGCGATGGGCGGTCTGCTCACCCCCGTCGACCAGGCGGCCCTCGACGACACCTACGCCGAGTGGCTGGCCGAGACCTTCCGCCGCGCGGGCGCCCAGGGGGTGGTCGGGGTGCGCGACGACGGCCTGGCCTGCGTCGCGCCGTGGGGCTTCGACCTGGCCTCGATCACCGTGCCGGTGGCGGTCTGGCAGGGCCGCGAGGACGCGATGGTCCCCTACTCCCACGGCGCGTGGCTGGCCGAGCACGTGCCCGGCGCGCGGGCGCACCTGTTCGAGGACGAGGGCCACCTGTCGCTGGTGGCGCGCCTCGACGAGGTGCTGGCCGACCTCACCGGGCTGGCTGGCCTGCGGTGAGCGCCGCGGCGACGTGGTCGCCGAAGACCCGGTGGCCCTCGGGCGTGAGGTGCAGCCGGTCGGGCAGGTAGGTCAGGTCGAGCCCCGAGGTGGCGACGTACGCCGCTCCGTGGGCGCGGGCCAGCTCGCCCAGCAGCGCGTCGACGCGGGGCACCGCGGCGGCGCGCTCGGGCGCGAGCGGCGGGCCGACCACGACCACGCGGTGGCCCTCGAGACCGGCCAGCAGCCGCTCGAAGCCGGCCGCGATCTCGCCCGAGGGCTGGTCGACGTCGTTGAGGCCGCCCTCGAGCACCACGACGGCGTCGTCGGCGCCGGCGGGGTCGTCGGCGGCGAGGCGGGCCAGCGCCTCGGGGGCGCGGCGGTCGTAGGCGACCCGGGCGCCGCAGGAGGAGGCACCGGGGCTGAAGCCGGAGCCGGAGAAGCCCGCCACGTGCACCTCGCCGGGCAGCCGGGCGGGCCACGACGTGGTGAGGTCGTCGAGGCCGAGGCCGGCGGAGTAGGAGTCACCCACGACGAGCACCGGCGCGCCGCTGCCGGAGACGGCCGCGGCGCGGGCGGCCGACTGCGCGGCGAAGGTCTCGCAGCGCGAGGCGCCCTCACCGGTCGCGCCGGCCCCCAGCCACAGCGGCAGCGTCGCCACGACGGCGCCGAGCCCGGCCACGCCGGCGAGCAGGCGCCGACGGCGCGTCCCGAGGATCCCCACGCGACCAGGGTGCGGCACGACCCGGGGGCCGCGCAGCACATCGGGACCGGTCGTTACCCGATCGTGGCGGTGCCGACGCCCGCGTCGAGGAGGTAGGGCGCGAGCTCGCCGGCCAGCGCCTCGGTCGCGCGGCCGCGCACGACGGACCCGTCGGCGGTGTGCTCGATGCTGTCGATCTCGCCCTCCTGGTGCAGCCGGTTGACCAGGTCGCCCCGGTCGTAGGGCAGCAGCGCCTCGAAGGCGACCTCCGGGTGGGGCAGCTCGGCCTCGATCACGGCCAGGGCCTCGGCGATGCCCTCGCCGGTGCGGGCGGAGACGACCACGGAGTGGGGCTCACGGGCCCGCAGCCGGGCGATGACCATGGGGTCGGCCGCGTCGGCCTTGTTGATGACCACCAGCTCGGGCACGTCGCCGGCGTCGATCTCCGCCAGTACCTCCCGCACGGCGGCCAGCTGGCCCTCGGGGTCGGGGTGGGAGCCGTCGACGACGTGGAGCAGCAGGTCGGCGTCGGCCACCTCCTCCAGCGTGGAGCGGAAGGACTCGACCAGCTGGTGGGGCAGGTGGCGCACGAAGCCGACGGTGTCGCTCATCGTGTAGACGCGACCGTCGGAGGTCGTGGTGCGGCGCGTGGTCGGGTCGAGGGTCGCGAAGAGCGAGTCCTCGACGAGCACGCCGGCGCTGGTGAGCCGGTTGAGCAGGGAGGACTTGCCGGCGTTGGTGTAGCCGGCGATCGCGACCGCGGGGATCTGGTGGCGCTTGCGGTCGGCCCGCTTGGTGTCGCGGGTGCCCTTCATCTCCTTGAGCTCGCGGCGCAGCTTGGCGATCTTGGTGTTGATGCGGCGGCGGTCGGTCTCGATCTTGGTCTCACCCGGACCGCGACCACCGATGCCGGCGCCGGCGGCGACCCGGCCACCGGCCTGGCGCGAGAGGTTGCCACCCCAGCCGCGCAGGCGCTGCTTCATGTAGTTGAGCTGGGCCAGCTCGGTCTGGGCCTGGCCCTCCTTGGACTTCGCGTGCTGGGCGAAGATGTCGAGGATCAGCGCCGTGCGGTCGACGACCTTGACCTTGAGCCGGTCCTCGAGGTTCCTCAGCTGGCTGGGGGCCAGCTCGCCGTCGCAGATGACGGTGTCGGCGCCGGTGGCCGCGACGATCTCCTTGAGGCCCTCCACCTTGCCGCGACCGACGTACGTCGCCGGGTCGGGCGACTGGCGACGCTGGTAGATCGCGTCGAGGACCTCCGAGCCCGCGGTCTCGGCCAGCAGCGCCAGCTCGGCCATGGAGTTCTCGGCGTCCTGCGTGGTGCCCTCGGTCCACACCCCGACCAGCACGACGCGCTCGAGGCGCAGCTGGCGGTACTCGACCTCGGTGATGTCCTCGAGCTCGGTGCGCAGGCTGGCCACGCTGCGCAGCTGGTGACGCTCGGCGAGGTCCATGGCGCCCGTGGTGGGGTCGTCCTCCGGGTCGGGCCCGTCGGCGGCGTAGCCCGACTCGACGTCGGGGTCCTCCCAGTCGGCCGTCTCGGCCAGCGCGGAGTCGAGCCCGGAGTCGAGATCGGGCTCGAGGTCGGAGTCGAGGGTGAGGTCGTGTGCGTGGGTCATATGCCTCCAGGGTAGGTGTGGGGGAACAACACCGCGAGCGGGTTTACTCCCCCGGCCGCACCGGATCCGCCCACCGGCGCCCGCGCTGCGCGATCATCGGCGGGTGCCCCACCCGACCGCTGCCGGCCCCGGTGCCGCGAGCCGCCCCGACGCCCCGGGCGCTCCCGGCGTCACCCGGCTGCCCTCCCACGGACCCGCCCTCGACACCGCTCTCGACGCGCTGCTCACGGGCCTGCGCGAGCGTGGGGCGCGGATGCTCGGCCTCACCGGCGCGCCCGGGGCCGGCAAGTCGACCTTCGCCGCGCTGCTGGCGGCGCGCTCGGGCGCGGCGGTCGTGCCGATGGACGGCTTCCACCTCGCCGACGTCGAGCTGCGGCGCCGCGGGCTCCTCGCGCGCAAGGGCGCACCGGAGACCTTCGACCCCGAGGGCTGCGCGGCGCTGCTGACCCGGGTGCGCGGCCGGGAGTCGCTGGTGATGGCACCGGCCTTCGAGCGCGGCCTGGAGCAGCCGCTGGCCGGCGCGCTGCCGGTGCCCGGCGGCGTCGACCTCGTGGTCGTGGAGGGCAACTACCTGCTGCTCGACGGGGCCTGGGCCCGGGTGCACGACCAGCTCGACGCGGTGTGGCACCTGCGCGTCGCGGAGCCGCTGCGGCTCGCGCGCCTGGTGACGCGTCACGAGGAGTTCGGCAAGTCGCCCGCCGAGGCGCGGGCGTGGGTCGAGCGGGTCGACGGGCCCAACGCCCGGCTCGTGGAGGCTGCCGCGCCCCGCGCCGACCTCGTGCTGGACCTCAGCGACCTGCGGCTCGGCTGAGCGGCCGCACCGGGCCGGTCAGGCGGTGACCCACTCCTCGCCGGCGAGGACCTGGGCGACGGGCGGGTCGAGGCGCACGGCGTCGGCGCCGAGCAGCGAGGCGACGCTGAACTGCGCGGCGTAGCCGTCGAAGTCCCCGCCGTGGCGCAGCATCGCGTGCTTGCCCTCCGGCACCCGGATGAAGCCCACGTCGGTCGAGGCGGCGATGCGACGGGCGACGGCCTCGGCGTGCGAGGGCTGGGCGATGCGGTCCTGCTGGCCGTGCACCACCAGCACGCGGCGCCCCGGCAGCGGCACGCCGTCGGTCGGGTAGACCCACGGGTTGAGGGCCACCACGCTCACCACGCCGTCCTGCGCGCCGCCGAGGAGGGCGGCGCGGCCGCCGAGGGAGTGACCGACCAGGCCGACCGGCAGGTCGCCGTACTGCTCGCGCAGCCGGGCCATCGCCCAGCGCAGGTCGTCGAGGGGGGTGTGGTCGGCGGCCCAGCCCCGGTGGCTGTTGAGCAGACGTACGACGGCCAGGCGTCGGCCGCCCGCGCGGGCCACCCGCCGCGCGGTCGGCACCATGCGCAGCACCGAGAGCTGCGTGGGGCTGACCCGCGGGTCGCCCTGCCGGTTGGCGCCGCCGTGGAGCACGACCACGACGCCCTCGGGGTCGCGGGGGGCGTGGGTCGCCACGAGGCGGGGGGCGGCTTCCAGGGGACCGGTCACCGCCCCAGTCTCCCGGGAGCGCTCAAGCCGCGCCCCACCCCGCCGGCCGAGGGAGGGCCGCCGCAGCGGCCCGGGAGCGTCACTTCGGAGGCATCCGGATGCCGCCGTCGACGCGGATGACCTCGGCGTTCATGTACGAGTTCGTGATCGTCTCGACCACCATGCTGGCCAGCTCCTCGGGGCGACCCAGGCGGTGCGGGAAGAGCACGCTCTGGCCCAGCTTGGCCTTGAACGCCTCGGCGTCCTCGCCCTCGCCGTAGATCGGGGTGTCGACCAGGCCCGGCGCGATGGTGTTGAGACGGATGCCGGAGGCCGAGAGGTCGCGCGCCACGGGCAGGGTCATGCCGACCACGCCGCCCTTGGAGGAGGAGTAGGCCGCCTGGCCGATCTGGCCGTCGAAGGCCGCGACGCTGGTCAGGTTGGCGATGGCGCCGCGGCAGCCGTCGGCGTCGGGCTCGTTGCGGCTCATCGCCGTGGCGGCGATCCGGGTCATGTCGAAGGTGCCGATGAGGTTGATCGCGATGACGCGGGTGTAGGCCTCGAGGTCGTGGGCGGAGTCGAACTCCCCGTCGCGACCGATCGTGCGCTGCGCCCAGCCGATGCCGGCGGAGTTGACCACCGCGCGCAGCGGCGCGATCTGCGCCGCGGCGGTGACGGCGGCCTTGATCTGCTCGGTGTCGGTGACGTCGACCTGGGCGAAGACGCCCCCGATCTCGTGGGCCAGGGCCTCGCCCTTGTCGGCCTGGAGGTCGGCGACCACGACGACCGCGCCCTTGGCGGCGAGCTGGCGGGCGGCGGCCGCGCCGATGCCCGACGCCCCGCCCGTGACGATGGCACTGCATCCGTTGATGTCCATGGCCGCGAGCATAGTGGGCGCGGAGTACCCGCTCCCACCTCCTGGTACTCCCGCGACAGCGCCGCTGTCACGGTCGGCGCGGGTGCTACAGCGCGGTGGTGCCGCGGGCGACCACGACGGCCGGGCCGGTCATCAGCACGCGGTCCTGCGGGGTCCAGGCGATCGTGAGCGTGCCGCCCGGCAGGTCCACGCGGTACTCCGCACCGTCGGCCGGCCCGAGCCCGTCGGCCTCGGCCGCCGCCACCATGACCGCGCAGGCCCCGGTGCCGCACGAGCGGGTCTCGCCGGAGCCGCGCTCGTGCACCCGCATCGCGACGTGCCGCTCCCCCCGGCGTACGACGAACTCCACGTTGACGCCCGCGGGGTAGACCGCGGGGTCGTGCCCGGGGGCCTCGCGCAGGGCCCCGACGGGCCCGGTGGGGGCGAGGTCGTCGACGAAGGCCACCGCGTGGGGGTTGCCCATGTCGACGTGACGCGCCGGCCAGCGGGTCGCGCCGACGGTGACCTCCGTGTGGCCGAGCAGGGCCGGCGGGCCCATGTCGACGGCGACCAGGTCGCCCTCGAGCCGGATGGTCTTGACCCCGTCGCGCGTGGCCACCGGGAGGGGGCGCGCCGGGTCGGCGAGGCCCTCCTCGACCAGGTGGCGGGCGAAGACCCGGATGCCGTTGCCGCACATCTCCGAGACCGACCCGTCGGCGTTGCGGTAGTCCATGAACCACTCCGGGGAGCCCTCCGGTGCGGGCGAGCCGGGGCCGGCCACCCCGCCGTCGAGGGCCGCGGTGCGCACGACGCGCAGCACGCCGTCGCCCCCGATGCCCGCCCGGCGGTCGCACAGCGCCCTGACCCGGGCGGGGTCGAGGTCGCCGTGGACCGTGCCGTCGTGGTCGGGCAGGAGCACGAAGTCGTTCTCGGTGCCGTGCCCCTTGAGGAAGGGGTAGGGCGTGCGGTGCGCGGGCATGGGTCGATCCTCCCGCTCAGCCGGTCGGGTCGAGGACCCGGGCCGAGCCCCCGCCGCGGCGCTCCGGCTCCGCGACGGCGGTGAGCCGCCTGCGGGGGCCGAACTCGATCGCGGTGAGGGCGCCGATCTCGGCCTGCGAGGTGAAGGCGTCGCCGGCGGGCTGGAGGTCGTGGCCGTAGGCCTCCAGGGCGGCGCCGTAGCGGTCGATGAACCCGGGCTCGGCGCTGACGGCGGGGGTGTTGCGCTGGGAGCCGCGCGGGTCGGCGACGACCTCGGTGATCGGCAGGCTGCGGTCGAGGTAGCCCACGATGCTCTGCAGCACCGTGGTGATGATCGTCGACCCGCCGGGCGAGCCGATCGCCAGGACCGGCACGGTGCGCTCCCCCGCGCCGTCGCCGACCTGCTCGGTGATGATCGTGGGCGCCATGGAGCTGCGCGGGCGCTTGCCGGGCTGGAGCCGGTTGGGGTCGGTGCGGTCGAACTCGAGGCTGAAGTCGGTGAGCTCGTTGTTGAGCAGGAAGCCGCGCCCGGGCACGACGATGCCCGACCCGCCGGTCTGCTCGATGGTGAGGGTGTAGGAGACGACGTCGCCCCAGCGGTCGGCGGTGGTGAGGTGGGTGGTCTCGACGTTCTCGTGGTCCTCCGCGACCGCCCCGGCGCGGGCGGTGTCGCAGTCGGCCCCGGTGGCGTCGAGGTCGCCCGCGGCCACGGGCTTCGTCGCGGCGCGGTCGGGGTCGATCAGGCAGGCCCGGGAGGCCGCGAACCGCTCCGAGAGCAGCCGCCGGCGGGGCACGTCGACGAAGGCGGGGTCGCCGACGTACTCCGCGCGGTCGGCGAAGGCCAGGGCGCTGGCCTCGAGGTAGTGGTGGAGCACGTCGACGTCGTCGAGCTCCGGCAGGGGGAACCGCTCGAGCACCTGGAGCGCCTCGCCGACGGTCGTGCCGCCGCTGGAGGACCCGGCCATGCCCCACACGTCGTAGCCGCGGTAGTCGACGCGGGTCGGGGCCCGGTCGACCGCGCGGTAGGCGGCGAGGTCGCGGCGCTGGAGGTGCCCGCGGGGCACCGGCAGGTCGGTCGAGGCCGTGACCGGCGGGCGCCGCGCGGCACGTACGACGTCGCCGGCCAGGTCGCCGCGGTAGAACGCCCGGGTGCCGCGCCGGCCGACGAGGTCGTAGGTGGCGGCCAGGTCGGGGTTGCGGAAGGTCGAGCCCACGGCCGGGACCTCGCCCCCGGGCAGGAAGAGCCGCCGGGTGGACCGGAAGGCCGAGAAGCGCTCGACGTTGTCCTCGGTCTGGTCGGCGAAGGTCTGGTCAACCTCGAAGCCGGTGCGGGCCAGCCGGGCGGCCGGCCTCAGCGCGCGGCGCAGCGGCACGCTGCCCCACCGCTCGAGGGCCCGCTCCCAGGTGGCGAGGGTGCCGGGCGTGCCGACCGAGACGCCGCTGGTCACCAGGTCGGGGGTGAACGGGTAGGGCTCACCGGTCCCGGGGTCGAGGAAGGCGTCGCGCGGGACCGACAGCGGGGCGGTCTCGCGCCCGTCGACGGTGGACACCTTCCCGGTGCGCCCGTCGAGGTGCACGAAGTAGCCCCCGCCGCCGATGCCGGCGCTGTAGGGCTCGGTCACGCCCAGCGCCGCCGCCGTGGCGACGGCGGCGTCGACGGCGTTGCCGCCGCGCTTGAGCACGGCCATGCCGACGCGGGTGGCGTAGGGGTCGACCGAGGTGACGGCGCCCCCGGTGCCGACCGCGGTGGCCTGCTTGGGCGGCACCCCGGCGCGGGCGGCGGGCGCGTCGGCCGGTCCGACCACGCCGACGGGGCCGACGGGGCCGACGTCCGAGCCGGTGTCGGGGGCGTCGGGCGCGGCGAGGGCCGGCGCGGCCACCAGGGCGCAGGAGAGCGCCGCGACCGCGGCGGCCAGGCGGGAGGGACGGGGCGGGCGGGGGCGTCGCATCACGGGGCTCCGAGAGGTGGGGTGGTCGGCGGCGGCCCGGGGGCGGCCTGCGGGTGCCGCCCATCCTGCACCAGGTCGCCGACCGACGGCAGGCCTCACCGGCCCGCGGTGGCGACCCCTCGGCGCGGCCTCAGCCGCGCGGGCCCACCACGTCGTAGGTCGCGCAGAGCAGGTCGCCGTTGCGGGCCAGGTCGACCAGCCTGAGGTCGAAGGGACGGGGGAAGAGCGGGCGCCCCGCCCCCAGCGTGACCGGCGCGATCGAGACCACCAGGCGGTCGAGGTGGCCGGCCAGCGCCCACTGCGCCGCCAGGTCGCCGCCGCCGACGACCCACACGTCGCCCCCGGCCGCTCCCGCCACGACCTCGGGCCAGACCTCCTCCACCCCGCCGCCGACGAACCGGACGTCGCCCTCGGCCTCGGGGAAGGTGCGGTGGGTGAAGACCCAGCACGGGATGTCGTAGCCCCACGGCTCGCCGGTGGCGGCGGCGTGGTCGAGCAGCCACTGGTAGGTGGTCGCGCCCATCACCATCGCCCCGATGCCGGCGATGAAGCCGGTGTAGCCCATGGGCCCGTCGGCGTCGGTGTCCTGGGTGAAGAGCCAGTCCAGGGAGTCGTGCTCGTCGGCGAGGAAGCCGTCGAGCGTGGTCGCGGTGTAGTAGGTCACCCGGGTCACGGGGTCGATCCTGCCCCGTCCACGGCGCGGTGCACGGCCTCCAGCGCGCGGTCGAGCCGCTCCGGGTCGTCGTGGCGCACCCAGACGACCCGGGGGTCCTTGCGGAACCACCCGTCCTGGCGCCGCGCGAAGCGCCGCGTCGCGCTCACGGTGCGCTCGCGCGCCTCCTCGAGCCCCAGCTCCCCGGCGAGGTACGCCGCGACCTCGCGGTAGCCGATGGCCCGCACCGCCGTGCGCCCCTCGGCCAGGCCCTCGCCCAGCAGCCGCTCCACCTCGGCCACCAGGCCGCCGGCGAACATCGCGTCGACCCGCTGCTCGATGCGGGCGTCGAGGGTCGGCCGGTCGATGTCCACGCCCACCTGCACGGTCGCGGGCCCGACGTACTCCAGGCGGGGCAGGGAGGCGCTGTAGGGGCGACCGGTGAGCTCGACCACCTCGAGTGCGCGCACCGTGCGCCGACCGTTCTCGACCAGGATGCGGGAGGCGGCCTCCGGGTCGACGGCGGCGAGGCGGGCGTGCATCGCCACCGGCCCGACCTCGGCCAGCTCCGCCTCCAGCCGCGAGCGCAGGGCCTCGTCGGTGCCCGGGAAGTCGAAGCGGTCGAGCACGGCGCGGGTGTAGAGCGCCGAGCCACCCACCAGCACCGGCACGCGGCGCCGCCCACGGAGGTCGTCGACCACGTCGCGGGCCCACCGCTGGAACTGCGCGACGCTGGCCGACCCGCGCACGTCGAGCACGTCGAGCAGGTGGTGCGGCACACCCCGGCGCTCCCCGACCGGGAGCTTGGCCGTGCCGACGTCCATGCCGCGGTAGACCTGCATGGCGTCGGTGTTGACCACCTCGCCGCCCAGCGCCTCGGCCAGGTCGAGCGACAGCGCGGTCTTGCCCGAGGCCGTCGCCCCGACGACCGCCACCACGGGCACGGGTCCGCACACCCCCTCGGGCGTCCCGTCGGCGCTGGTCATGTCGTTAGTGTGGCAAGCACGGACCGCCCCCGCGGCGACCACCCGGCACGACGCGACATCCCAGCCATCCCGAGGCGACACAGGAGACGACATGGGCCTCTTCGACAAGGCCAGGCTCGACAAGGTCAAGCGCCAGGTCAGCGACGCCGTCGACAAGCACGGCGACAAGATCTCCGGTGGCATCGACAAGGCCGCCGCGGCCGCCGACAAGCGCACCGGCGGCAAGCACAGCGACAAGATCGCCAAGGGCGTGGCCAAGGCCAAGGACGGCCTCGACAAGCTCGACGGCAAGAACGACGACTTCCGCGACGGGCCCGCCGGCCCCGCGGGTCCGACCGGGCCCACCGGCCCCGCAGGAGGCCCCCGATGAGCCAGCCCGTGCCCGAGGAGCGCAACGACGCCTACGACCTCACCGAGGAGCCGCCCGGGGAGCACTCCAGCGACCTGCCCGGCGGCGGCGACGGCGACCAGGCCGCCGAGGCCGCCCAGGAGGAGAACGCCGAGACCTCCCTGGACCAGCCGTCCCAGTGACCACCGCCTCCACCCCGGCCGGCCGCACCCCCCAGGAGCTCGGTCGCTTCGTGGTCGTCCCGGCGGCCTACGTCTTCCTCACCCGCGACGGGGCCCACGGCACCGAGGTGCTGCTGCAGCTGCGCCGGGGCACCGGCTACATGGACGACCACTGGGCCGCGGCCGCCGCCGGCCACGTGGAGCAGGGCGAGACGGCCTACGCCGCCGCCCAGCGCGAGGCCACCGAGGAGCTCGGCGTGAGCGACCTCGACCTCACCTTCGTCACCGCGATGCACCGCACCCGCGGCGGCGAGCCGATCGACGAGCGCATCGACTTCTTCTTCACCGCGCGCGCCTGGACCGGGGAGCCGCGCGTCGTCGAGCCCGAGAAGTGCGCCGGCCTGCGCTGGGTGGGTCTCGGCGAGCTCGGCGAGCTGCCGCAGCCCGTGGTGCCCCACGAGCGGGCCGTGCTCTCGGCCCTCGGCGCCGGCACGACCACGCCGTACTCGACCTTCGGCTTCTGACGCAGCCGGCGGACCCTCCGCCGCAGCACTCCACCCGACCCCCGCACACCCGACCCCCGACACCCAGGAGGCCCCGATGAGCGAGACCCCCCAGGACCAGACCGACGAGACCACCGCGCAGGACCAGGGCGACCTGGGCCCGATGCCGGAGCCCTCGATCGAGCCCGGCGAGCCCAACCCCGGGGGCGCCGACGCCCTCGACACCGGCGAGCAGGAGGTCATCGTGCCCGACCTCCCCCCGGAGTCGAACCCGGCCACCGAGGACTCCCCCGTGGCCACCCGCGAGCGCGAGGACACCAGCACCAAGGCCACCCGCTCCCCCGGCGGCGAGGACGAGGGTCCCGACGCCGACGACGAGGACGCCCCCGTCTGAGCGTCGCCCACGCCGGACGCCGCCGGAGCCGAACGGGCACAGTGCCGATCAGCCCGGCCCGCACGGTGGTCGACCCGCGACGTCGCGCGGGTCAGGGACGGTGCGGCACCCCGGGCACAGGCACTGTGCCCGTTCGGCCACGGCGGCCCGCAGGGTCTCGGTCACACGGTGCGGCCGGCCGACGACCTCCTCGTAGGAGAAGCGCAGCACGAGCCACCCGGCCACGCTGAGGGCGTCGTAGCGCCGGCAGTCCTCGGCGAGCGCGCTGCGCGACCCGTGCCACGCGAACGAGTCGGCCTCCAGCACCAGGCGCAGCCGCCGGTCGAGGAGGTCGGGACGCCCCAGGAAGCCCGGGTCGTGGATGCTCACCTGGGGCTCCACCCGCAGCCCCGGTACGTCGAGGGCCGCGGCCCGCAGCGCCGACTCGAAGGGGCCGCTGGCCAGGAGGCTCGCCTCACCCGCCACGCGCCGCACCTGCGCGGTCGCAGGACCACGTGCCTCCCGCGCCACTCGGTCGAGCGCTGACCGCGGCACCCCTGCGCGCAGCGCGGAGTCGGCGACGGCGAGGCCCTCGGCGAAGGGCAGGTGGCGCAGGCAGTCGCGCAGCGTGCGCTCCCGTGCGGTGACACCGTCCTCGACGTCCACGGCGGGGTCGAGGCGCGACCAGCGCACCTGCACGCCGCGTGCCTGTGCCGGCGTGACCCTGCGGTTGCGCGGCACCGTGACCACCGGTCGCGACGGCGGCGTGAGCACCGCCCATCCCCAGTGGAGCGCGGCGCTGAGGTGGGACACCGTGCCGGTCAGCCGGTGGGCGGCGGCGCGCGCCTCGTCCACCGCCGGCAGCGCGTAGCGGCCGCGGGCCAGCACCACCACGTCGCCGGCAGCGAGCGCGCGGTCGACCTCGGCCCGACTCCCCACCGCCTCCACCAGGTCGTGCCGCGAGGCCACCCCGCCGAGCCGGGTCAGCACCTCCACCACGCACGCCGACGCCATGCGCCGATGGTGCCCGGCGCAGGCGTGGTGGTGCGGGTGCTCTCCACAGCCGCGGAGCCGAACGGGCACAGTCGCCCGCCGGCGTCCCGACCCGCCGGCCGCGCCCCGTCGTACCGCAGCCCGCCGGGCGGCACGTGACGACTGTGCCCGTTCGGCTACGGCGCCCACCGGCCCCGACCGCTCGGGTCGGCGCGGGTCAGCCGCAGGCGTTGACGGGCGGCAGCGGGGCCGGCACGCCGACGCCCGGCATGCCGAGCCCCACGCCGGCGCTCGCGGCGGGGGCGGCGGTGCGGGCCTCCCACGCGTCGCCCGACCGGGTGCGTCGCGAGCCGAGTACGCGGTCGGCGACCAGGTGGTGCGGAGCGGCGTGGGTGATCTCCACCGTGACCCGGTCGCCGGGGCGCACGCGCTCCTCGGGGGCGGCGAAGTGCACGAGACGGTTGTCGGGCGCACGTCCCGACAGCCGCAGCGTCTCGGCGTCCTTGCGGCCCTCGCCCTCGGCCACCATCAGCTCGACGGTGCGCCCCACGAGGGCCTTGTTCTCCTCCCAGGCGATCTCGTCGACCAGGGCGGCCAGGCGCTGGTAGCGCTCCTTGACCACCGCGGGCGGCACCTGGTCGGGCAGCGTCGCGGCGGGGGTGCCGGGGCGCTTGGAGTACTGGAAGGTGAAGGCGCTGGCGAAGCGCGACTCGCGGACCACGCGCAGCGTCTCGGCGAAGTCGTCCTCGGTCTCCCCGGGGAAGCCGACGATGATGTCGGTGGTGATCGCGGCGTCGGGGATCGCGGCACGCACCCGCTCGATGATCCCGAGGAACTTCGCCGAGCGGTAGGAGCGGCGCATGTCCCTGAGCACCTTGTCGGAGCCCGACTGCAGCGGCATGTGCAGCGAGGGCATGACGTTGGGGGTCTCGGCCATCGCCTCGATGACGTCGTCGGTGAACTCCGCGGGGTGCGGCGAGGTGAAGCGGACCCGCTCCAGCCCCTCGATGCTCCCGCAGGCGCGCAGCAGCTGGGAGAAGGCCTGCCGGTCGCCGAACTCCACGCCGTAGGCGTTGACGTTCTGCCCCAGCAGGGTGATCTCGCTGACGCCCTCGGCCACCAGCGCCTCGATCTCGGCCAGGATCTCCCCGGGGCGGCGGTCCCGCTCCTTGCCGCGCAGCGCGGGCACGATGCAGAAGGTGCAGGTGTTGTTGCAGCCCACCGACACGCTCACCCAGGCGGCGTACGCCGACTCCCGCCTGGTCGGCAGCGTGGAGGGGAAGACGTCGAGCGACTCCAGGATCTCGACCTGCGCCTCCTCCTGCACCCGGGCCCGCTCCAGCAGCACCGGGAGCGAGCCGATGTTGTGGGTGCCGAAGACGACGTCGACGTAGGGCGCGCGCTCGGTGATCGTCGAGCGGTCCTTCTGCGCCAGGCAGCCGCCGACGGCGATCTGCATGCCGGGGTGGCGGGCCTTGACCGAGGCGAGGTGGCCCAGGTTGCCGTAGAGCTTATTGTCGGCGTTCTCCCGCACGGCGCAGGTGTTGAAGACCACCACGTCGGGCACGGCCTCCGCGGTGGTGCCGGCCTCGCCGGCCCCGGGGCGGGCGAAGGGGGCGTAGCCCGCGTCCTCCAGCAGGCCGGTGAGCCGCTCGGAGTCGTGGACGTTCATCTGGCACCCGTAGGTGCGGACCTCGTAGGTGCGGGTCGCCGCCGCGACGTCGGCCGTGGCTTCGGCGGACTCGACGGTGGCGGGGACGGTCTCGGGGGCAGCAGTCATGGCCGTCCCAGGGTACGGCGGCACCGTGGCGCCCACCCAACGCGCGCTGCGACCCCCCGGGCCCGGCCCCGGCCCGGCCGCCGGGTCAGGAGGCGCGGGCGGGCTTGGGGGTGACCCAGAGCCGGATGACGCCCTCGATGACGACGGTGCCGTCGTCGCGCACCCCGCGCACCCGCACGGGCACCTCGCCCCCGGCGGCGGGCAGCGTCTCGGAGGACCACTGCTCGGGGTCGGTCTCGGCGATGCAGGTGATGTCGCTGGTCGCCTTGGCGGTGTAGCGGACCTCCATGCCCTGGGGGATCCAGCGCTTGTCGGAGGGGATCGAGGCCTCGGCCAGGGCACCCATGGCCGCCTCGAGGCCGTTGCACAGCGCGATGGCGTGCACGGTGCCGATGTGGTTGTGCACGGCGCGACGCTTCGGGATCACGAGCTCGGCGCGGTGGGGCTCCAGCACGGTGAAGCGTGGGCGGATCGAGGCGAAGTAGGGCGCCTTCTGACCGAAGAGGACCGAGAACACCCGGGTGCCGACGCTCCGGCCGATCACGGGGAGGTTGCTGGTGGTGCGCCACAGCGAGAGGACCTGACTCATGGGCCGCACATTACTCGACGGTAACTTCTGCCGCCAGCACCCGTCCCACCGCCCGCGCGGCACGCCCGGGACCGCCGCACCGCAGGTCTCGACCGGTCGGACCGGGAGGCCCCGCCGGTGCTACCGTCGACCGCACCGGCCGGGTCGTGCCCCCACCGCGCCCCGGCACCACGGCCGTCACGGCCGGCGCCGGCGGCGCCGCACGTGGACGGCCCCTCGGGACGGGCTCCCCCCGCCTGGCCCGAGGGGTCGCCCTCGGGCGGCGCTGCCGTCCAGCCCCGGACCCCGCCCAGGCGCCCGGTCAGATCCCCGGTCCGACCCCTCAGTCCGGCCCCGGGGCGAGCAGCTCGACGCGGTTGCCCGCGGCGTCCCTGACGTGCAGGCGCAGGTAGCCGGGGAAGGTGCCGCGCTCGCTGCGGTCGACCTCCAGGCCCAGCGCGGCGACCCGGTCGGCAGCGCTCTCGAGGGCCGCCTCGTCGTCGAGCAGCAGCGCCGGGTGGGCGCGGCGGGCGGGCACCATGTCGGCCTCGGCGCCCACGTGCACCTCGGCGACGACCCGGCCCTGCTCGTCGTAGGAGCGGAACCACGCCCCGCCCCGCGCCCGCAGCGCCGGCGGCTTCTCGACCTCGACCAGACCCAGCGCCCCGACCCAGAGTCGGCGCGCGTCGTCCTCGCCCCCGGGCGGGCACGACACCTGCACGTGGTGGAGCCGGGCGCTCACCGCCGGACCTCCGGCACCCGCGCGACGGCGAAGACCCGACGGAAGGGCAGCAGCACCGACCCGTCGGCGCGACGGGGGTAGGCGCGGGCCAGGCGGCGGCGCAGCTCGGCCTCGAAGTCGGGGCGCAGCGCGTCGGGCAGGGCTTGGAGGGTCGGTCGCGCGCCCGTGCCGGAGATCCAGGTGAAGACGGGGTCCTCGCCGGTGAGCACGTGCACGTAGGTGGCCTCCCACGCGTCGACGTCGACGCAGCCGGCCGCGACCAGCGCGTCGAAATAGGCGACGGCGTCGTGGCTGGCGGGCGAGGAGACCCCCGCGGTGTGGGCGGCGTACGGCGCCTCCGCGGCGAGCTCGCGGCGCAGCTCGTGGCTGGGCTCGCCGGTGTTGCCCGGCACCTGCATGGCGAACCAGCCGCCCGGGCGCACGCGCGCGACCAGGCGCGGCAGCAGCTCGAGGTGGCCCGGCAGCCACTGGAGCGTGGCATTGGTCAGCAGCACGTCGACCTGCTCCTCGGCGCGCTCGGCCCAGTCGCGCAGGTCACCGACCTCGTAGTCGACCGGCCCGCCCCGCTCGCGGGCCGCGGCGACCATCTCGGCGCTGCTGTCGAGGCCGCGCACGGTGGCGTCGGGCCAGCGCCGGGCGAGCAGCTCGGTGAGGTTGCCCGGGCCGCAGCCCAGGTCGAGCACGTCGGCGGGGGCGAGGTCGGGGGTGGTGGCGCCGACGCGGGCGAGCAGCTCCACGAAGGGACGACCGCGCTGGTCGGCGTAGGTGAGGTAGCGCTCGGGGTCCCAGGTCAGGTCGTGCACGTCGTCCTCGCTCCATCGGGTCGTCACGCGTGAGAAGTGTCTTGACGTCAAGACACTAACACCTCTTGACGTCAAGATTCTCGATCTGGCCTAGGCTGGCCCCATGCGGGACGAGGTCGACGAGCTGATCGAGGCGTGGGCGCGCGAGCGCTCCGACCTCGACCTCGCCCCGGTGGCCGTCTTCAGCCGGATCTCCCGCCTCGCCCGCCACCTCGACCTGGCCCGCCGCGAGGCCTTCACCGCCGCCGACGTGGAGTCGTGGGAGTTCGACGTCCTGGCCGCGCTGCGTCGCGCCGGCGCCCCCTACGAGCTCTCCCCCGGCCGGCTGCTGCGCGAGACCCTCGTGACCAGCGGCACCATGACCAACCGGGTCGACCGGCTCGCCGCCCGCGGCTTCGTGGAGCGCTCCCCCGACCCCGACGACCGGCGTGGGGTCATCGTGCGGCTCACCCCGCACGGGAAGACGGCGGTCGACGAGGCCTTCGGGGCGCTCATCGCCGCCGAGCACGCGCTGCTGGTCGACCTCCCGGTGCGCGAGCGCGAGCAGCTGGCCCGCCTGCTGCGCACCCTGCTCGTGCCCTTCTCCTGACCCGCGCCCGTCCGCGCGCGGACCGGCTCGCGTCAGGCGGCGACCGACGGCTCGGGCCGCTGCGGCGCGACCGGGGCCGCGAGCCCGGTCACCGGGGCCTCGGCCGCCGGGACAGCGACGGGCTCGACCTGGTCGGCCGGCCCGGCCAGGGCGGCGGCGACCGAGGCCCGGCCCAGCGCGATGTGCTCCTCGGTGCGGCGGAAGTCGTGCATCCTCACGCCCAGGTCGGGGGCGGTCAGGTGGTGCACCTCGATGTCGCCGAGGTCGACCGCGGGGCGCACCCGCAACGACTCCGCGAGCCCGGCCAGCAGGGCGTCGAGCGGAGAGCGCACCCGCTCGATGCGGGTCGGGACCGTGGCGTCGAGCACCCAGACCCGGGTGGGCGCCAGCGCGCGGGCGCCGGCGACGGGCACGAGGTCGGCGAGGCCGCCGTCGACGTGAGGCACCTGCCAGCCCGAGGTCGGGTCGGCGAGGCGCACCGGGTCGAAGACACCGGGCAGCGCGGTCGAGGCGAGCAGCACGTCGAGGAGGTCGCCGCGGTCGTGGTAGACCGCCACCCCGCTGTCGAGGCGCGTGGTGACCACCCGCACCGGCACCGGCAGGTCCTCCAGCCTCACGTACGGCGCCCAGCGCCGCACCAGCCGCGCGACCCCGTCGGCGGCGCAGAGCGGGGCCGGGTGTCGCGCGAGGTGTCCCCGACGGGTCCCGTGGCTGACCGCGAAGACCTCACGCGTGTCGATGCCGCGCCAGCGTCGCGCGAGCTGCTCGCCCGCGTCGGGTCCGTCGTGGCTGCCCAGGAAGGTCGCGTTGAGGGCGCCCACCGAGGTGCCGACGTAGGCGGCGGGGCGCACGCCCGACTCGAGCAGCGCCTGCACCATGCCGACCTGCACGGCGCCCCGCGAGGCACCACCGGAGAGCACGAGCACGTCGCGGTGACGGGTGGTCGCCATCGGGCCTCCTCGCGGTCGGGGGTACACCGTCCTCATCGGCGTACCCCCATGAGACCTGAGTGACGCACCTCACGCCAGGAAAATCGGGCCCCGGTCACCCTCCCGGGGGAGAGGGCCACGCGGGTGGCTACTCCAGCACCTCGGCGGCCTCGAGCCACTCCAGCTCGAGCTCGTCGCGCTCGTCGGCCAGCACGGCGAGCTCGGCGCCCAGGTCGGCCAGGCGGGCGTAGTCCTGGGCGTGCTCGACCACCTGGGCGTTGAGGGCGGCCTCCTGCTCGGCGATGCGGGCCAGGCGCTTCTCGATCCGGGCCACCGCCTTGCGGGCGGCGCGCTCCTCGGCCGAGCCCGCCTTGGCGCGGGTGGAGGACGCCGCCGCCGGAGGGGCGCCCGCCGGGGACGCTGCAGCAGCCGCGGCGGTGGCGGCCGTCGCCGCGGCCTCGCTCGTGGTGGGGGTCGTGGAGACCGCGAGGGCCGCGGTGCGCCGCTCGAGGTACTCGTCGACGCCGCGCGGCAGCATCGCGATCTGGCCGTCGCCGAGCAGGGCCCACACCGAGTCGGTGACCCGCTCGAGGAAGTAGCGGTCGTGGGAGACCACGACGAGGGTGCCGGGCCAGCCGTCGAGGAAGTCCTCGAGCACGTTGAGGGTGTCGATGTCGAGGTCGTTGGTGGGCTCGTCGAGCAGCAGCACGTTGGGCTCGGTCAGCAGCAGCCGCAGCAGCTGGAAGCGGCGGCGCTCCCCACCGGAGAGGTCGCCGATGCGGGTGGTGAGCTTGTCACCGGTGAAGCCGAAGCGCTCGAGCAGCGAGGTCGCGGTCAGCTCCACCCCGTCGAGGGTCTTGCTGACGCGCCGGATCGACTCCAGCGTGGGCAGCACGCGACCGTCGGGGTCGAGGTCGTCGAGCTGCTGGGTGAGGTGCTGCAGCGCGACCGTGCGGCCGTGCTTGACCTTGCCCGAGGCCGGGGCCAGCGCGCCGGAGAGCAGCGAGAGCACGGAGGTCTTGCCGGCGCCGTTGACGCCGACGATGCCGACGCGGTCCCCCGGGCCCAGGCGCCAGGTGGCGTGGTGGAGCAGACGTCGCTCGCCGCGCACGAGGTCGACGTCCTCGAGGTCGACGACGTCCTTGCCCAGGCGCTGGGTCGCGAAGCGCTGCAGCTCGAGCCGGTCGCGCGGCGGCGGCACGTCCTCGATGAGGGCGTTGGCGGCGTCGATGCGGAACTTCGGCTTCGAGGTGCGCGCCGGCGGGCCGCGGCGCAGCCAGGCCAGCTCCTTGCGGGCCAGGTTGGAGCGACGGGTCTCGGCGGCGGCCGCCTGGCGGGAGCGCTCGGCCTTGGCCAGCACGAAGGAGGCGTAGCCGCCCTCGTAGGCGTCGACCTGGCCGTCGTGGACCTCCCAGGTCCACTGGCACACCTCGTCGAGGAACCAGCGGTCGTGGGTCACCACGACCATGGCCGAGCTGCGCTGCACCAGGTGGGCGGCCAGCCAGGCCACGGCCTCGACGTCGAGGTGGTTGGTGGGCTCGTCGAGCACGACCAGGTCGTGCTCGCCCAGCAGCAGGGCGGCCAGCGAGCAGCGGCGGCGCTCCCCACCGGACAGGCCCGCGACCGAGCGGTCGAGGGTGACGCCCGCCAGCAGCACCTCGACCACCTCGCGGGTGCGGGAGTCGGCGGCCCACTCGTGGTCGGAGCGCCCGCCCAGCACGGCCTCGCGCACGGTGTGGGTGTCGAGCAGCTCGTCACCCTGGTGGAGGTAGCCCACCAGCAGCCCGCGCTGGCGCGAGACGCGACCGGTGTCGGGCTCCTCGAGGCCGGTCATGACCTCGAGCAGCGTGGTCTTGCCGTCGCCGTTGCGGCCCACGATGCCGATGCGCTCGCCGGCGCCGATGCCGAGCGAGACGTCGGTGAGCAGGGGCCGCACGCCGTAGGACTTCGAGACGCGCTCGAGGTTGAGGAGGTTGGGCATGTCAGGCGTATTCGACCACGTGGGCGCCGGCGACCGGACCGGGGGCCGCCAGCACGGACTCGTGACCCAGCGCGGTGAGGCCGGCGGTGACCTCCTGGGCGTGGGGCATCCCGTCGCACAGCATGAGGACCGTGGGCCCGGAGCCGGAGAGCAGCGAGGCCAGTGCACCGACAGAGGCGCCTGCCTCGAAGACCGCGGCCAGGTCGGGCCGCAGGTCGAGCGCGGGCGCCTGCAGGTCGTTGGCGAGGGTCTGGGCCAGGCGGCCGGGGTCGCCCTGGCCGAGCGCGACCCGCAGCGCGCCGGGCACCTCGGGCGCCGGCAGGCGCAGGCCGTCGAGCCTCTCGTCGAAGCGCCGGTAGACCTCGGGGGTGGAGAGGCCGCGGTCGCTGAGCACCGCCACCCACCACCAGGCACCGGCGTCGTCGACCGCGCTGACCTGCTCCCCGTGGCCCTCGCCGAGGGCCGTGCCGCCCAGGAGGGCGAAGGGCACGTCGCTGCCCAGCCGGCCGGCCACCTCCAGCAGGTCGTCGTCGGGGGTCTGCAGGTCCCAGAGCCGGTCGAGGGCCACCAGGGTGGCCGCCGCGTCGGCCGAACCGCCCGCCATGCCCCCCGCCACCGGGATGCCCTTGTGGATCTCGATGCGTGCGGCCCGCTCGAGGCCGTGGTGGGCCAGCAGGGCGCGCCCGGCGCGCACGGCGAGGTTGTCGTCGTCCGCGGGCACGTCGAGCACGCGCACGTGGCGATCGCCCCGCACCTCCACGGCCCACGAGGGAGCGTCGTGCACGGTGACGTCGTCGTAGAGGCCGATGGCCTGGTAGACCGTGGCGAGCGGGTGGAAGCCGTCGGCGCCGAGCGAGCCGACGCCGAGGTGGAGGTTGATCTTCGCGGGGGCCCGCACCGTGACGCTCACGCCGGCGCCTCCCCCGGGCTCGATCCGACGGAGCCGTCAGGGCCGGGCCCGGCGACGGCCCCGAGGGCCTCGGCGATCCGCACGAAGTCGGTGACGCGCAGCGACTCACCGCGAGCCATCGGGTCGACCCCCGCGGCCTCGAGCGCGGCGGTCGCGGCCTCCGCCGAGCCGGCCAGGCCCCGCAGGACCCCGCGCAAGGCCTTGCGGCGCTGGGCGAAGGCGGCGTCGACCACGGCGAAGACCTCGGCGCGGGTCGCGGTGGTGGCGGGCGGCTCGCGGCGGGTCCAGGCGACCAGCCCGGAGTCGACGTTGGGCGCGGGCCAGAACACGTTGCGGCCCACGGAGCCGGCGCGGCGCACGTCGGCGTACCACGCCGCCTTGACCGAGGGCACGCCGTAGACCTTCGAGCCGGGCTCGGCGGCGAGCCGGTCGGCGACCTCGGCCTGCACCATGACCAGGCCGCGCTCCAGGCTGGGCAGCAGCCCGAGCAGGTGCAGCAGCACCGGCACCGAGACGTTGTAGGGCAGGTTGGCCACCAGGGCGGTCGGCGGGAGCCCCGGGATCTCCGCGACGCGCATGGCGTCGGCGAGCACGACCTCGAAGCGGTCGGCCCGGCCGGGCGCGAACTCCTCGATCGTGGCGGGCAGGCGACCGGCCAGCAGGGGGTCGACCTCCACGGCCACGACCCGGCCCGCGGTCTCCAGCAGGGCCAGCGTGAGCGAGCCGAGGCCGGGGCCGACCTCGAGCACCGTGTCGGCGGCGGTGACCTCGGCCGCGCGCACGATGCGACGCACGGTGTTGGCGTCGATGACGAAGTTCTGGCCGCGCTGCTTGGTGGGGCGCAGGTCGAGCTCGGCCGCCAGCAGACGCACCTCCGCCGGCCCGAGCAGTCGTGGGACCGCGGGACCGGCGGAGGGGTGGGACATGCGGGTCAGCGTAGTGCCAGCACTCAGGTCGGCAGGCCGAGGGACGCCGCGCAGCCCGGCCAGGCGCCGTAGCCGCCGGAGGCGTCGCGCACCTTGGTGGCGATGGCGATCTGGGTCTCGCGCGAGGCGCTGCTCGGCAGACCGGTGCCGCCGTAGGCCTGCCAGGTGCCGAGGCTGAACTGGAGGCCGCCGTAGTAGCCGTTGCCGGTGTTGATGGCCCAGTTGCCGCCCGACTCGCACTGGGCGAGGCTGTCCCACACGGTGCCGCCGTCGCTGTAGACGGGGGCGGCGGGCTCGGGCTCCGGGGCGGGGCGCTCCTTCGTGCCGACCGCGACGACACGGTCGACCGGCGCCGAGGTGAGGGTGCTGCGCACGAGCTTGCGGGCCACGACCTCGCCGTTGCGGATGGTCACGGCGTAGGTGGCGTTGCGGCTGCCGGCGCGGCCCTCGCGGACCACCGAGGTCTGGTCGTCGTAGAGCGAGGAGTCGGAGCGCTCGACGGTGTCGAAGGGCAGGCTCTCGCCCTTGACCGTGCGCTCGACACGTCGGATGTCGGTGAAGACGAGCTTGTCGCCGTCCTCGAGCGCCGTGTCGAGGGAGGGACGGACCTTGTCGCTCCGGTCGACCTCGACGCCGAGCTCGTCGAGGGCGTCCTCGACGGTCAGCGCGGTGATCTCGCGCTCCACCGGCTTCTTGCCGGCCAGCGCCAGCGTGAGCCGCTTGGGCGTGACCACCTCGAGCGAGGCGCCGCTGCGGTCGATGAAGCCGCCACGGCTCAGCGACAGGTCGGCGTCGGTGAACCCGCGGCCGATCTGGTCGAGGGCCCCGGCGACGTCGGTGGCGGTGACCCAGTAGGTCTCCTCCTCGCCGTCGACGCTCACCTCGAGCGGGCGACCGAAGCGCACGCTGATCGCGCTGCCGTCCTCCACGGACTCCCCGAGGTCGGGGGCGACCTCGTCGTGCTGGCCCACCTCGATGCCCTCGGCCTCGAGGACCTCGCCGACGGTGCCGGCGCGCGAGGTGATCTCGCGCTCCTGGCCGTCGAGCGAGACCGTCACCGACTTGCCGAGGGAGGCGTAGCCGAGGGTCGTGCCGGCCACGGCCAGCACCACCACGGCGGTGAGTCCGACGACCAGGGCGCGGCTGCGCCCTGCTGCGGCGATGAGGGCGCCCACACGGTGGGCGAGGCTGCTCGTCTGCTGGGAAGGCACACTGCTCCGAACGTCGTGCTCTCCGGTTCTCGGGAGGCCCGGCCTGCTCCCGCGCGCCACTCCCACACGGCGGCGGGAGGGGTGCGGGGGCGCTGCCCGCGCTCGCTGTGCGAGCGTCGGAGGCCCGGCCGGATCGGTCCCGATCCCGGCGGTCTGTGCTCCAGAGGACCAGCCGGCACGGGGGTCACGCAAACCCGTCGGGCGGATCTTGCGGAAAACGTGAGCAGGCTCTCCCCGGGTCGGGGCCCGGGTAGGGACCGGTCTCAGCCCGCCTCACCAGGCAGAACGCCGTGACCCGACCGGTCGGGCGGGGCGGAAGGTAAAAACACTCACCAGGAGCCACCGAAGGCGGCCTCGGTGGCCGCGTCGAGCGCCGCGCAGAGCTGCTCGAGGTCGTCGCCGCGCACCTCCGCCATCGTCCGCACGGTCAGCGGCACGAGGTAGGAGGCGTTGGGTCGACCCCGCCACGGCGTCGGGGTGAGGAAGGGCGCGTCGGTCTCCACCAGGAGGCGGTCGCGCGGCACCACGACGAGCGCCTCGCGCAGCGCGTCGGCGTTCTTGAACGTCACGGTGCCGGCGAAGCTCAGGTGGGCGCCGCGGTCGAGGCAGGCCCGGGCGAAGGCGGCGTCGCCGGAGAAGCAGTGCATCACCCAGCGCTCCGGCACCCCCTCGGAGTCGAGCACGTCGAGGACGGCCTGGTGGGCGTCGCGGTCGTGGATGACCAGGGTCTTGTCGAGCCGCTTGGCCAGGTCGACGTGACGGCGGAAGGACTCCTCCTGGGCCGCCCGGCCGTCCTCGCCGGTGCGGAAGAAGTCGAGGCCGGTCTCCCCCACCGCGCGGACCTTGTCGTGGGTCCGCGCCAGCTCCTCGATCTCGGCGAGGGCCTCCTCCAAGCGCCCCTCCGCGGCCAGGCGCGGGGCCTCGTTGGGGTGCAGCGCGACGCCGGCGACGAGCGCGTCGTGCGCGGCGGCGGCCTCCACCGCCCAGCGGGCACCGGGCAGGTCGCAGCCGATCTGCACGATGCGCGTCACGCCCACGGCCGCGGCCGCGGCCAGGGCGTCGGCGGTGGAGAGCCAGTCGTCGCCCTCGCCCGCGTCGGCGATGTCGAGGTGGCAGTGGTTGTCGACCACCGGGTGCGGCAGCGGGTCGGGGGCCGGCGGCCGCTCGCGGTTGCGCCGGCTGCCCCGCTCGTCGACCGCGGCCCGGGCACGGGTGGGGCCCGCCGGCCCCGCCGCGGGGTCGGGCCCGGTCACGACGCCTCGGCGCGCGCCAGGATCGCGGCCGCGGCGGGCTCCGGGGCCTGCGTCGGGATCCAGTGGGTGACCCCGGGCATCACGACCAGGCGGTAGGGCGCGTCGACGTGGCGGCCGCAGCGCTCGACCGCACCGCGGTCGATGAAGGAGTCACCGTCGCTCCACACCATCGTGGTCGGCACGGTGACCTGCTGCCGGGCGGCCTCGCGGTCGGTCCAGGGCAGCGCGCGGTACCACGCCAGGCCCCCGGGCAGCGCGCCGTCGTCGAGGATCTCTCGGCGGAAGCGGGCCACCTCGTCGGCGCTCATCCCCCCGCGGCGCAGCAGCCGCTCGAACGTGCCGCGTCCCGCCAGCCACTCCGCACCGCCCGGGAGCTGGAAGGCCCCGACGTACCAGCTGCGCAGGCCCTGGCGCGAAGAGACGAGTGAGGAGACGAAGGCGGCGGGGTGGGGCACGGAGAAGGCGGTGAGCGAGCGCACCAGGTCGGGGCGGGTCGTGGCGACGTGCCAGGCCACGATGGCGCCCCAGTCGTGGCCGACGACGTGGACCTTGCTCTCCTGGCCGCGCACGCCGCCGGGCCCGGGCTCGCCCACCAGCAGGTCGAGCAGGGCGGCGACGTCGGCGGAGAGCTCGGCGACGCGGTAGGCGCGGCGGCCGCGGGGACGGGCGCGCGGGGAGTAGCCACGCTGGTCGAGGGCGAAGGTGCGCAGGCCCTGCGCGTGCAGCAGCGCAGCCACCGAGCGCCAGCAGGTGGCGCGCTCGGGGAAGCCGTGCAGCAGCACGACGGGGTCGCCGTCGAGGGGGCCCTCGTCGATGACGTCGAGCACCAGCCCGTCGCGGTGGACCTCGGTGACGCGGTCGGGGTGGCGGGCGCTCACCGGACCCCACCCCCGGCGGACCCGTCCTGCTTGTGGACGAGGTCGTAGACCTCGCGCTTGGGCACTCCGGCCATGCGGGCCACCTCCACGATCGCCTCCTTGCGGCGGGTGCCGCCGGCCTCGAGGTCCGCCACGGCGGCCCGCAGGCTGGCGGGGTCGTTGTCGACGGCCATGGTGACAGCCGCCCCCGACACCACGATCGTCACCTCGCCCCGCACGCCCTCGGCGGCCCAGGTCACCAGCTCGCCGAGCGGCCCGCGCCGGACCTCCTCGTGGGTCTTCGTCAGCTCGCGACACACCGCGCCGGCGCGGTCCTCGCCCCAGGCCTGCGCCATCGCGGCGAGCGCGGCCTCGGTGCGGTGGGGGGCCTCGAAGAACACCATCGTGCGCTCCTCGGCGGCCAGCGAGGCCAGGCGACGGGCCCGCTCGCCGGCCTTGCGCGGCAGGAAGCCCTCGAAGCAGAACCGGTCGACCGGCAGCCCACTCACCGCGAGCGCGGTGAGCACGGCGCTCGGTCCCGGCACGGCGGTGACGAGGACCCCGGCCTCCACGGCGGCCGCCACGAGGCGGTAGCCCGGGTCGGAGACGCTCGGCATGCCCGCGTCGGTCACCAGCAGCACGCGGTCGCCGGCCAGCAGGCTCTCGAGCAGCGCGGGGGTGCGGGCGCTCTCGTTGCCCTCGAAGTACGACACGACGCGCCCGGTCACCGTCACCCCGAGGTCGGTGGTGAGGCGCCGCAGCCGGCGGGTGTCCTCCGCGGCCACGACGTCGGCGTCGGCCAGCTCCTGCGACAGCCGGGGCGGGGCGTCGGCGACCCGACCGATCGGGGTCGCGGCCAGCACGAGCACCCCCGGCTCCCCCGGCTCCCGGGGCGGCCCGGTGCGGGCGGGGTCGGGGGCGGCAGGCATGGGCCGATCATGCCCGATCCCGCGCCGCGTCGCGCTCGGCCCTCGACCGCGAAGCCCCGCGGCGCCGGGGTGGCGCCCCGTAGAGTCCACCCCCGTGACGACCACGCAGGCGCCGCGCCCGGGAGCGGCACGCGGGCTCTCCGGGACCGCGGCCGGCGAGACCCTCCCGACCGCGTGGCAGCGGGCCAGGGGCCGGCTGGGCGTCGAGGACCCCTTCATCGGCTGGTCGGCCGCACTGGGCCTCGCCCTGCTCGCGCTCGTGCTGCGGCTGTGGCGCCTGGGCGAGCCGAAGGTCTTCGAGTTCGACGAGACCTACTACGCCAAGGACGCGTGGTCGCTGGTCAACCACGGCTACGTCCGCGAGTACGTCGACGGTGCCGACGAGAAGATCCTCGCCGGCACGACCACGGGGGTGTGGAAGGGCGATCCGTCGATGATCGTGCACCCCGAGGTCGGCAAGTGGCTGATCGGGCTGGGCGAGAAGGTCTTCGGCATGGAGCCCTTCGGCTGGCGGGTCGCCTCGGCCGTCGTGGGCGCCCTCATGGTGCTCGTGATGTGCCGCCTGGCGCGACGGGTCACCGGGTCGACCGTGCTCGGCCTGGTCGCGGGGCTGCTGCTCATGCTCGACGGGCTGCAGTTCGTGCTGTCGCGCCTGGCGCTCCTGGACATCTTCCTGGCCTTCTTCACCCTCTGTGCGGTGGCGTGCCTGGTCAACGACCGCGACTGGCACCGCGCCCGCATGGCCCGCCTGCAGCCCGTGCCGCTCACCGGGGGGTGGGGACCCGTGCGCGGGCTGCTGCTGCGCCCGTGGCTGCTGCTGGGCGGGGTCTGCTTCGGCCTGGCGATCGGCACCAAGTGGACCGCGCTCTACCCCCTCGCCGCACTCGGCGTCCTGGTGTGGCTGTGGAGCAGCGGGGCGCGGCGCTCCTTCGGCGTGCGCGCGGCCGTGCTCCGCTCGGCGGTGGTCGACGGCCTGCCGGCCTTCGTGCAGCTGGTCGGCGTCGCCGCGGTGGTCTACGTCGGCACGTGGGGCGGGTGGCTGGTGCACGCCGGGCAGTACGAGGAGGCGCTCTCCTCGACGCAGTACACGCAGTTCACCGGGCAGGGCCACTGCGAGGGCGACTCCTTCGTCTCCGACGACCCCGACCCCGACGCGCGCTGGCCCACCGCCACCGAGCCCGACGCCTCCGGCCCGGCCGAGGTCGTGCAGTCGCTGCGCTCGCTCTGGTACTACCACCAGGACGTCTACACCTTCCACACCAACTTCCTCGACTGCTCCACCCACAGCTACGCCTCGAAGCCCGCGGGGTGGCTGCTGCTCAACCGCTCGGTGGGCGTGGCCGCCGACACCGGCATCCAGCCCGGCACGCGCGGCTGCACCGCCCCGGAGGGCAGCGACTGCCTGCGTCAGGTGCTCCTGCTGGGCACCCCCACGATCTGGTGGGCCGGCATCCTGGCGCTGGTGTTCTCGGCCGCGATGTGGATCGGGGCCCGCGACTGGCGCCACGGCCTGGCCGTGGTCGGTGTGGCCTCGACCTGGCTGCCCTGGCTGGCCTACGACGACCGGCCGATCTTCTCCTTCTACGCCATCGTCACCCTGCCCTTCATCGTCCTGTCGTTGACGCTGGCCATCGGGGCGCTGGTCGGCCGGCGGCGCGGCCCCTCCACCCGCCGCACCGTCGGCGTCGTCGTCGCCGGGGCCTTCCTCGTGCTGACCCTGGTCAACTTCGCGTGGTTCTGGCCGATCTGGACCAACGGGCTGCTCACCAACGGCGAGTGGCTGGACCGGATGTGGTTCGCCCGCTGGATCTGAGGTCGGGCCGGCCACGGTGGCCGGCGACGCCTAGGCTGCCCGTCATGAGCGCCTTCACCCCCGGCTGGGACAGCCTGCCCGAGCCGCTGCTGGCCTTCTGGACCGAGCGCCACCTGTGCACGCTGACCACCCTGCGGCCCGACGGGCGCCCGCACGTCGTGCCGGTGGGGGTCGCGCTCGACCCGGAGCGCGCCTGTGCGTGGGTGATCACCTCGGCGACCAGCCGCAAGGCGCTCAACCTCGCCGACCCGGCCGGCTCCCGGCTGGTGGCCGCCTGCCAGGTCGACGGCGCGCGGTGGTCGACCGTGGAGGGCACCGCCGAGGTGGTCGACGACCGCGAGCAGGTCGCCCGGGCCGAGGAGCGGTACGCCGCGCGCTACCGCCAGCCGCGGGAGAACCCCGCCCGCGTGGCCCTGCGGATCGAGGTCGCCCGCTTCGTCTTCGGCCCCGGCCTGCTGCGCGCCGCCTGACCCGGGCGCCGCCGCGCCGAGGGTCCCCCGCCCGGCTCACCGAGCGCGCGGCGGTTAGCGTGGTGGCCAGTGAGCCCGTCCCCCGCGCGCGCAACGCACCTGCGCACCGACGTCCAGGGACTGCGTGCCGTCGCGGTCGTCACCGTCGTCCTGGGCCACCTCGACCTCGGCCCCCTCACCGGGGGGTTCGTCGGCGTCGACGTGTTCTTCGTCGTCTCGGGCTTCCTCATCACTCAGCTCATGCTGCGCGAGGTCGCCCGCACGGGCGGCCTCTCGCTCACCGACTTCTACGCCCGCCGCGCCCGACGGATCCTGCCGGCGGCCTCGCTGGTCCTGGTGGCCACCGCGGTCGCCTCGGCGCTGTGGCTGGGCCCGCTGCGCGCCCCCGAGGCGTTCGTCGACGTCGTGTGGGCCGCGGCCTTCGCGGCCAACGTCCGCTTCGCCGAGCGCGGCACCGACTACTTCGCGCTGGACCTCTCCCCCTCGCCGGTCCAGCACTACTGGTCGCTGGCGGTCGAGGAGCAGTTCTACGTCGTGTGGCCGCTGCTGCTGCTCGCCGTCGTGCTCCTGGCCCGGCGCCGCCACCGGGCCCGTGCCTCCGACCGGGCCGCCGGGCCCGACCAGCCCGCCCCGCCCGCCCAGCCGGTGCCGCTGGGAGCGCTGGCCGGTGTGCTGGTGGTCGTGGCCGCCGCCAGCCTGGCCTGGTCGGCGCACCGCACGGGCGAGACCCCGACGGCGGCGTACTTCTCGAGCCTGACCCGCGCGTGGGAGCTGGCTCTGGGGGCGCTCGGTGCGGTGGCCGTCGCCGCCTGGCCCGCGAGGCGCACCCTGCCCCGCGCGGTCGTCGAGCCGCTGGCGCTGGCCGGGCTGGCCGCCGTCGGCTGGGCCTGCCTGCGGCTGACGCCGGCCACCCCCTTCCCCGGCACCGCCGCGCTGGTGCCCGTGCTCGGCACCCTCGCGGTGCTGCTCGCCGGCGCGACGGCCACGCGCTCGCTGGTCGACCGGGCGCTGTCGCTGCGTGCGCTGCAGCTGCTCGGCGGCTGGTCGTACTCGATCTACCTGTGGCACTGGCCGCTCGTCGTCATCCCCTCCGTGCACGTCGACCGGGCGCTCACGCTCGGCGAGAAGATCGCCCTGGCCGGGCTGACCCTGCTGCTGGCCGCGCTCACCACGCGCCTCGTCGAGGACCCCGTACGCCGCGCCCGCGGCCTCGCGCTGCCGTGGCGCGGGCTGGTGCTCTACCCCACCACGCTGGCCCTCGTCGTGTCCTCGGCGGTGGCCGCCGGCGCCTACGTGCAGCGCACGCAGGGCGAGGTCGGCCGCGGCGCGGCGATCACGCTGCCCGACGACTGGCGGCGCGAGCTCGGCACCGACGACCCGGCCACCGCCCTGGTGCGCGCCTCGGCGCGGGCCAGCCGTGAGGGGCGTGCCGTGCCGCGTCGCCTCAGCCCCCCGCTGACCCGCCTGCTCGACTCCACCGCCGACCTCGCCGGCTGCGACTACCGCGACGACACCAACCGCGAGCTGTGTCCCCGCGGCGACCAGGACGCCGAGCGCACCGTGGTGCTGCTGGGCGACTCCCACGCCCGCCACTGGATCCCGGCGCTCGAGCCGATCGCGGAGCAGGCCGGCTACCGCGCCTACTACCTGGCCAAGCCCCAGTGCGTGCCGTGGCTGGTGACCTCGCTGCGCGGCGGCACCACGGAGCCCTTCACCGCCTGCGACGACTTCAAGCGCTGGGCGCTGGAGCAGGTCGAGCGGCTCCAGCCCGACCTCGTGGTCGTCTCGAGCTCACCGGGCACCAGCAGGGGCGTGCTCGTCGACGGCGAGGTGGTCGACGACCCCGAGGAGACCGCCCGCGCGGTGCGTCGCGGCACGACCGCCCTGCTGGAGCGACTCGACGCCGCGGCGGGGCGGACGGTGCTGCTGGCCGACGTGCCGATCCTGGCCGACGACCCGGGGCCGTGCCTGTCCTCGCGCCCGCGGTCGCTGCGGGCCTGCCTGACCCACGAGCGTCCCGACCACCGCGCCGCGGCCGCCGCACAGGTGCGGGCGGCGGACGCCGTCGGTGTCGCTTCGGTGCGCACGCGGCAGTGGTTCTGCGCGGGCGACGACTGTCCCGCCGTGGTCGGCTCGACGGTGCCCTACCGCGACGGCGGGCACGTCACCACGCAGTACGCCGAGCAGCTGGCCCGCCCGCTGGGGGTGTCGCTGGGCCTGCTCAGGCGCAGGAGTTCGCGAAGCGCACCAGGTCGAAGGCGCTGTAGTGCGACGGGTCGTCGTGGGGGCCCTGCACCGGCCGCACCGTGACCTCGGCGCCGGCCTCGCGCAGCCGCCCCGCCATGACCTCGGTGTTGTCCTCGAAGGGCACGTAGGGGTCGACGGGCGAGGCGACGAAGCGGTAGCGCACGTCGGCGGGGAAGCGCGAGGCGTTGTCCACGGGGTTGCGGACGAAGGGCCACGGCTCGCCGTCGTAGGCGGCGCGGATGAAGCCGTCGGCGCCCGGCACGTTGCCCATCGTGCGCATGTCGACGGCGGCCTTCACGCCGTACCAGCACGGCGGCGACTCGATGCCGTGCACGACGGCGTTGAGCGAGGTGGTGGCGCCCATCGAGGTGCCGATGAAGAGCTTGACCTCCGCGCCGCCCTGCTCCTCGGCCCACGCGATGAGGCGCTCGGTGTCCTCGGTGGAGGCGGGGTTGCCCCAGGCCTCCCGGTGGAAGAGGGACGAGGCGACCACCCAGCCGTCGCGCCGCAGCGCGTCGAGCCACGGACCGTCCATCTTGTCGTTGACGTTGCCGCCCTGGCCGTGGAAGAAGACGGCCACGCCCTTGGGCTCGTCGGTGGGCGGCAGGTTGAGGCGCACCGGCTGTCCCGCGAGCACCGAGGTGACCTGCTCACCGGGGTGCTCGCCGCTGGCCCCGGTCGTGGCGAGCACGAGCCCGAGCGCGAGGACCCCGGCGAGCACGGCCTGGGCCACGCGCTTGGGCACCGACGAGCGACGCCGAGGGGCTCCGGGGATCGTCGACGGCGAGGTCATGGCGTCGATTATCAACCGCGGCGGGCCGTTTCCCACATCGATCCGGCAGATCGGTGGCAGCGTTCCTGTCGACCCCACCGGTCCGGCGCCGCGGATCGAGACCGGATCGTGATGGCCGCCCGCTGGGATCCGCGGGTCCAGGGGCGGGTCGCCGGGTAGGAAGGGAGGCGTCGACGCGGGAGCTGCTCGGAGCCCCCGCACGGGCCGAGGAACGGCGGTGGCGGATGCTCTCGCGACGCACGCGCACCCAGGTGCCGGCCCTCGTGCTCGCACTCGCCGCGGCGCTCGCCGGGTGCGCACCGGCGGGTGAGGAGGGCGCGGCCGGCGACCTGACGGTGCCGGTCGGAGCCCCGACCTACGACGTCGCCGCGCCGGCGTGGGCCGTCGGCCGGTCGCTGCACGTGGGTGACGTCGAGCTCGACGTGCGCCCCGCGCCCGAGGCGTTCGTCGTGACGACCGCCGGCGTCTACTACCTGGCCCGCGGCACGCTGTGGTTCACCGACGGCGCCGACCCCGTGGCGGTCGCGGAGGTGGACACCGACCGGCTGGCCCTGTCCACCGACGGGCGGCACCTGGGCCTGCTCGACCGGGTGCACGGGCCCACCGACGCGGCCGGCGTCGCGGCGGCGGTCGCCGTCGTGCTCGACGTGACCACCGGCAAGGAGGTGCTGCGGACCCGTCCCGCGCGGCCCACGGTCGACGTCGCCGCGCTCTACGCCGCGCAGCCCCCGACGTTCCTCGGGTTCGACGAGGACGCCGCCTACGTCGCTGACCCCCTGGTCGACGGCGTCACCCGGCTGCCGCTCGACGGCGGGCCGGGCGGGCCGGCCCCCGACGACCTGCGGGTGGACCGCTCCCTGGGCTCCGAGGTCGACGTCGTGCGGACGACGGCGGGCCACCTGAGGCTGGCCCGCGACGGTGAGCGGCCCGACGCCCGCGCCCTGCTGTCGCCGGCCGGCGACCTGATCCACCCCCTGGGCGCAGCGACCCCGCCCCGGGCCTACGACGCCGCCTCGGGGGTGCCGGTGCGCTTCGACCCGGGCGAGCGGTGGTTCCAGCTCGGCGGCTGGATCGACCAGGACACCTACTACGGCGCGGCGAGCGCCGACGGCTCCTCGGCCGGGCCCAGCGGGCGCACCGTGGTCGTCGCCTGCGACGTCAGGGCACCGCGGTGCCGACCGGTCAGCGCGGAGTTCCAGCTGCCGACCGGCCCGGAGCTGGTCTTCGGCACCGGCAGCCCCGCGACCGCTCGCTGAGCCGTCCCGGGGCCGGGCCCCGGGACGGCTCTCAGCCGCGCGCCTGGAGCGCCTCGGTCAGGAGCGCCACCAGCGCCTCGAGCTGCACGTCGACCGAGCTGGACACCTCGTCGTCGGAGCCGTCGAGCGCCCGGGCGGCCAGACCGGCCTTGCTGTCGATGAGCTCGGCGACCTTGGTGTCGATGGTCTGCGCCGCGATGATCCGCCACGCCGTCACCGGCTCGGCCTGGCCGATGCGGTGGATCCGGTCGATGGCCTGGGTCTGCTCCGCGTCGGTCCACGACAGCTCGGCGAGCACCAGGTTGGAGGCCACCTGGAGGTTGAGCCCCACGCCGGCCGCCATCAGCGAGCAGACGACGATCTGGACGTCGGGGTCCTCCACGAAGGCGTCGATGTTCTTCTGCCGTACGCGCGGGGTCTGGTCGCCGCGGATCGAGGCGTAGCTGATGCCCCGCTTGGCGAAGGTCTCCTCCGCGACGTCCATGACGTCGAGGTGCTTGGCGAAGAAGACGACCTTGCCGACGTTGCGCGCCAGCTGCGCGGCGTAGTCGGCCGCGAGACCGGCCTTGGCCTGGCCGATGCGCCGCATCATCGAGAACACGTTCTCGTCGGTCTTCGTGGTCGTGGTGTCCTCGCGCTCCCACGTCGCGACCCGGCGCACCAGCTCGTGGTCGATGCCGGCCACGGTGCGGCCCGAGGTGCGGGTGGCCAGCGCGGTGTCGTAGCGCGCGACCATGCGGCGGGCCAGCTCGCGCTCGGCCTCGCGGATGGAGCGGCCGATCTCGTCGTCGAGCTCGACGGGCAGGTCGGCGACGCGACGGGCGGGGATGTCGGAGGCCACGTCGACCTTGCGGCGCCGCACGATGCCCATGTCGACGACGGCCGCGCGGGCCGCGGGGTAGAACGCCGGGTCGGCCGGGGTCATCCCGGTCTCCTCCAGCTTCTCCATCAGCCGGGCGCGCGGGGTCTTGTCGTCGGTCCAGCCGAGGAACTGCCAGATCGCGCGGAAGTCCTCGATGTCGTTGATCAGCGGCGTGCCGGTGAGCGCCATCAGCAGCGGCCGGGCGATGCGGGCGCGGATCCGCTCGGAGAGCTGGAGCACGTGCTGGGAGCGCTGGGAGGTCTTGTTCTTGATGAAGTGGGCCTCGTCGACCACCATGCCGCGGAAGCCGAGGTCGCCCAGCCAGCCCACGTGGCGGTCGAGGATCTCGTAGTTGACCACCACGATGTCGGCGAAGCCGTCGACGGTGTCGCCGTTGCCGTGGACCACCGTGACCGCGCGGTGCGGCGTCCAGCGCTCGGCCTCGCGGGCCCAGTTGGTCTTCACCACGTTGGGCACCACGACGAGCAGCGGGTAGGCCCCGGCCGCCTGCGCGGCCAGGAGCGCCTGGGCGGTCTTGCCCAGGCCCGGCTCGTCGGCCAGCAGGAAGGTGCGGTGGCCGTCGGCGGCGGCCTGCACGACCTGCGCCTGGTGGTGCATCAGCTCCAGGCGGCCCGGCGCCGCCACCGACGCGGTGTCGGGCAGCGGCATGCACGCGGAGTGGCCGCCGGCGTACTCGAAGGAGCGCAGCAGGGGGCCGATGAGCTCCCAGCCGGCCAGGCGCCGCGGGCGCGGCTCGGTGGGCTCGGCGTTGGCGAAGTCGGGCACCAGGAAGGGGTTGGCCAGCTTCCGGGCGATCACCGACTGCGGCACGATCCGCTTCTCGGCCAGGCCGGTCGCCGGGGTCTCCTCGCGGTCGGCCACGACGCGCTGCTCGATGCCGGCGGCCTCGAGCATCTCGCGCTTGAGCAGGGCGGCCGACTCCGAGAGCCGCGCGTCCTCGGCCAGCAGCTGCAGCAGGGAGGTGTCGCGCGCCGCGGTCTTGGCCAGGATGGTGGCCACGCCGTCGAGGCGCTTGAGCTGCTCGGCGCGCTGGGCCTCGGTGACCTCCTCGTCGGCCTTGACGCGGGCCCGCTCCTCGCGCACCAGGATCGCGACGACCTGGAACTTGGTGCGCAGCGAGGAGGCGACCGACCCGCGGGCCACGCCGTTCTCGACCTCGCGCACGGCGCGCGCCAGCACCGGGATGATGCCCTCGTTGTCGATGTCGCGCACGCGCCGTTGGCGCGTCGCGGTGCGGGACCCGCCTGAGCGGCGCTGGTCTCGTCGAGCCACGTACTCCTCCTCTGGAGCGCCCGGCGTGCACGACCCCGTCGCGGGGTGGCGGCCCGCGCCGGCGGCGCGGCGACCGTCTCGGACGCACGGGCCGGGCGGCCGCTGCGTCACGTGTCCATCGCGTGTCTCGGCCCCGACCCGACCACGGGGGTTCGGGACGCCGAGGGGCTGCTGCCGGTCTCGGCGTGGAGCCGCGGCCACCGGGTGGTGACCGCCTGGCGGCTGCGGGCCGCCCCTGGCGCCACGGGCGCCGGGGCACCCGGAGGCGCCGCGACCATGGTAGCCGCACCCGGGCCGGTTAAGCACTCGGGCTCAGGCGCGGCGCGGCGGGCGCCGCCAGGCTGGTGGGCACACCGGCCACCCCGGCCCCGACCAGGAGGACCACCATGAGCTCGCCGAACCCCCGCAGCACCCAGAACACCACGGCCTTCTTCGCCCAGGCCGCGATCTCCTTCGGCGCCGCCCTGCTCGGCCTCGCGATCGCCGTGCTCTACCTGCCGGTCGACCCGTGGGTGCGGGCCTTCCTCGCGATGACCACGCTCTTCCTGGTCTCCTCCTCCTTCACCCTGGCCAAGGTCGTGCGCGACAACCAGGAGAACAGCGCGGTCACCACCCGTCTCGACCAGGCCCGCGTCGACAAGCTGCTGGCCGAGCACGACCCCTTCCGCGCCGTCTCCTGAGCCTCCCCGCCCGGGTCGGCACCGGTCGGCCCGGGCGCGCGCCGCTCAGCGCGGCACGCGCGTCATCACGTGCTTGAAACGGGAGTAGTCGTCGATCGAGCGGGTCGACAGCTCCGCGCCGTAGCCCGACGCACCGAACCCGCCGAACGGCATCTCCGAGACCGTCGTCAGGTGGTCGTTGACCCACACCGTGCCGAAGTCGAGGCCTCGGGTGAAGCGGTCGGCCCGGGCCAGGCTCGCGGTCCACACGCTGGCCGCGAGCCCCTGCTCGACGTCGTTGGCCAGGGCCAGCAGGGCCTCGTCGTCGGGAGCCCGCTGCACCGTCACCACCGGGCCGAAGACCTCGCGCTGCACCACCTCGTCGCGCTGCCCCACCCCGGTCAGCACGGTGGGCGCGTAGAACCAGCCGGGGCGCTCGAGCCGGCGCCCGCCCACCTCGACCCGGGCCCCGCCCGCGACCGCGCGGTCGACGAAGCCGGCCACGCGGTCGAGCTGGCGCCGGCTGACCAGCGGGCCCAGCCGGGTGTCCTCGTCGGCGGGGTCGCCGACGCGCAGGTCGCGCACGGCCTCGACGTACGCCGCCAGGAAGGCGTCGTGGACCGAGTCGGCCACCAGCACCCGGCACGCCGCGGTGCAGTCCTGGCCGGCGTTGAGGAAGCCGGCCGGCACCAGGGTGGCGACGGCGTCGTCGAGGTCGGCGTCGTCGCAGACCACGACGGGTGCCTTGCCGCCCAGCTCGAGGTGCACCCGGGTCAGCGACTCGGCCGCGGTCGCTGCGACCGCGCTGCCGGTGGCGCTGTCACCGGTCAGCGAGACCAGACGCACCCGCGGGTCGCGCACGAGGGCCTGGCCCACCTCTGCCCCGCCGAGCACCACCCCGAGGACCCCCGCGGGCAGCACGCGGGCGGCCAGCTCGACCAGCCGCAGCGTCGAGCGCGGGGTCAGCTCGGAGGGCTTGACCACCGCGGTGTTGCCGGCGGCCAGCGCCGGGGCGACCTTCCACACGGCCTCGAGCAGCGGGTAGTTCCACGGCGTGACGAGGGCGACCACACCGAGCGGCTCGCGGCGCAGCGTGGAGGTGCGGCCGGCGGCGTACTCCCCGGCGGAGCCGGCGCTCGGCACCCGGGACGCGCCGGCGAGGAAGCGCAGGTTGTCGACCACCCCGGGCAGCTCCTCCCGGGCGTGGTGGACCGGCTTGCCGACGTCCTCGGAGTCCAGCAGCGCCAGCTCCTCGGCGTGCTCCTCCACGAGGCCGGCGAGGGCGAGGAGCGCGTCGGCACGCGCCCCCGGCGTGCTGCGCGACCAGTCGGGGAAGGCCGCGGCGGCGGCGTCGACCGCGCGGGTCACCGCAGCGGTGTCGCTGGTCGCCAGGCTCGAGCGCACGCCGCCGGTCGCGGGGTCGACGAGGTCGAGCAGCGGCATCAGCTGATCAGCTCGTCGATGCGCGAGTAGGCCTGCGCGTCGCCGCGCAGCACCCGGCTGCGACGCCCGTCGATGCTCACCGGCACGTCGCCGGCCACGGTGATGCGGCGCATCTCGCGGTAGGCCGTGCCGAAGTCGGCCACGGCGTAGTGCTGGGTGGCGCGGTTGTCCCACATGGCCACGTCACCGGGCTGCCAGGTCCAGCGGATCGTGTTCTCCAGCCGGGTGATCCTGTTCTGGAGCAGGGTGAAGACCGCCACGGACTCCGCGGAGCTCAGGCCGCTGAAGGCCTTGACGAAGTGGCCCAGCACCAGCGAGCGCTCCCCCGTCTCGGGGTGCACGCGCACCACGGGGTGCTCGGTCTCGAAGAGCTGGGAGGTGAAGTCGGCGCGGGTGTAGTGCGCGTCGGGCTCCTCGGAGTCCTCCTCGTGCTGGGCGTAGTCGTAGGAGTTGGTGTGGACGGCCCAGAGGTCGTCGACCAGGGCGCGCAGCGAGGCGGGCAGCGCGTCGTAGGCGGCCACGGTGTTGGCCCACACCGTGTTGCCCCCGAAGGGCGGGAGCTCCACGGCGCGCAGGACGCTGATCGCGGGCACCCGGTCGACGAAGGTGACGTCGGTGTGCCAGGCGTTGGCGGCCATGCCCTTGTCGGCGCTGACCCTGAAGACCCGGGCGCTGCCGGTGTTGACGGTCGGGTGGGCGGTGGTGAGGGGGCCCATGGTCTCGGCGAAGGCCTGGTGCGCGGCGTCGTCGAGGTGGTCCTGGCCGCGGAAGAAGACGACCTTGTGGCGCAGGAGGGCCCCGCGCACGGCGGCGACCGTCGCCTCGTCGAGGTCGCCCCCGAGGCGCACGCCGTCGACGCGCGCCCCGATGCGGGCGCCGAGCTGGTGGACGTCGAGCCCGTGGACGTCGAGCCGGTCGCCGCCGAGGGCGGCCTCGGGGCGGTCGAGGGTGCTGGTCATGGCTGCTCCTGGGCGCGTCGGGTCGAGTGGCGTACCAAACCATAGTGACACACTTGAGTTACTCGGGTTCGACTCGCGGCGGGGCCGGGACGCACGACCCCCGACGTCAGGACGTCCGCCCCTGCCCCGCGGCGCACGGTGCGTCGAGGCTGGCGGCATGGACCTCTCCCCTCGCCCCGACGACCAGACCCTGCCCGCCGCGAGCGCCGGCGAGACCGCCCACGTGCCGCCGGGCAGCATCGTCGTGGGCGTCGACGGGTCGGAGACGGCGGCCCAGGCGCTGGTGTGGGCCTGCGACCAGGCCGACCTCGAGCAGCGCCCGCTGACCCTGGTGCACGTGCTCGAGCCCGTGCAGGTGCCGGCGTCCGGCATGTACGCCACCACGGCGATCGACTACGGCCTGCTGCTCGACCAGGTGCGCGAGGGCGGGGCCGCGCTGCTGGGCGCCGCCGAGGCGACCGCCCACGAGCGGGCGCCCGGCGTGGTCGTGCACCGCGTGATGTCGAGCGCCGACCCGCGTGGCGTGCTGCTCGGGCTCTCGCGCCAGGCCGCGATGGTCGTCCTCGGCTCCCGCGGCCGCGGCCCGCTGCGCAGCCTGCTCCTCGGCTCGGTGAGCGTCTCGGTCTCCAAGCACGCCTCCTGCCCGGTGGTGGTGCGGCGACCCGACGACCCGCAGCGCCCGCGGACCGGCGTGCTGGTCGGTGTCGACGGCACCGCGCGCTCACTCCCGGCCGTCGAGTTCGCCTTCCGGATGGCGTCCTTCCGCGGGCGCCCCCTGATCGTGCAGCACTCCTACTTCGACGCCACCGAGGCCCTGGCGATCCAGCGCGGACTGCCCGCCCCCGAGCTCGCCGACGAGCAGGCCCTGGTGGCGGAGTCGCTGGCCGGGATGGCCGAGAAGTTCCCCGAGGTCGACGTGGAGGTCAGGCTGGGCCGGGGCTTCGCCGACCACAACCTCGTCGAGGCCTCACGCGACGCCGACCTGGTGGTCGTCGGCCACCAGGTCGACGGACCGCTGGAGGACCTGCTCTACGGCTCGGTGGCCCCCATCGTGGTCGAGCACGCCCTCGGAGCCGTCGCCGTCGTGCCGGTGTCGGCGCCCTGAGCCGGCCCCCTCGCGGTCAGGTGGTCGCGGTGCCGGGCGAGCCCGGCCAGCGGCGGACCGCCGGGGGCACCGAGGGCCGACGGTCCTGCCTCCGCGCCCTGGAGGTCACCTGCTCGACGGACCCGGCGGACCCCGGGCGAGGGCGGGCCGGGCGGTGCGCCGGGCGCGGGGCGGCACCCACGCGTCAGCCCTCCGTCACGGCAGCGTCACGCCGGTGGCGGCGGGCCACGGCGGCCCCGCGACACGCGTACGGTCGCACGATGAAGCTCACCTGCACCTACCGACCGCGCGACGCGTGGGGCGAGGAGGTCGAGCGCCACGTGGAGGGCCCCGCCCCCCGCTCCACCGCCGACTTCCTGGCCCTGCTCGACGCCGAGGCCCCCGACGGCCACGAGCTGGTCAGCGTGAGGATCGTGCAACGCTGAGGACGTGAGGCCCACCCCCGACATCCACTGGTCCGCCCCCGTGCCCGCGGCTGACTGCGGCACCGGCGTGCTGGTGCTCGCCGGCTCCAGCGGCCGCCTCGACACCGGGCGCGCCGACCTCCTCGCCGCCCGCGGCGCCACCGCGGTGGCGCTGCGGTGGTTCGGCGGGCAGGGCCAGCCGGCCCAGCCGTGCGAGGTGCCGCTGGAGACCTTCGCCGGCGCCCTCGACCGGCTCGCCGCGTCGTGCCGGCGGGTGGCCGCGCTCGGCACGTCGTACGGCGCGGAGGCCGCGCTGCTGCTGGCCTGCCACGACGAGCGCATCGACGCCGTGGTGGCGCTGGCGCCCACCGACGTGGTCTGGGAGGGCGCCCGGGAGAGCGACGACGACCCGCCGCGCACGAAGTGGACACTCCGGGGCGAGCCGGTGCCGTTCGTGCCGCTCGACCGCACCTGGACCCCGCCGCCCGACCCGGCCTTCGTGGAGGTCTACGAGCGCAGCCGCGCGCGGGCGGCCCCCGAGGCGGTGGCCGCGGCCACCCTCCCGGTGGAGCGGATCGGCGGCGACGTGGTGCTCGTGGCCGGCGGCGACGACCGGGTGTGGGACAGCGAGGGGCAGGCCCGGCGGATCGCCGCGCGCCGCGCCGCGGCCGGACTCGCGACCACGGTGGTGGTCGATCCCGCCGCCGGTCACCCCGTGGTGCTGCCCGGCGAGGAAGCGCCCGACCTGCGCCGGCCCTACCAGGTGGGTGGCGACGCGGGCGCGCCGCAGCGGCTCGGGGCGCTGGCCTGGCCCGCGATCGCCGACGCCCTGCGCCTGGCACGACGAAGGCCCGCAGCCTGAGGGCTGCGGGCCTTGCGTCGATCGGTGGAGCTGAGGGGATTCGAACCCCTGGCCTTCTCATTGCGAACGAGACGCGCTACCAACTGCGCCACAGCCCCGGGTGCGTCACCGCCGACGAGCGGCGGGCGATGCGGTGGGAAACGTTAGCACCGTCGCGGCGCCGTCACGAATCCGATGCCCGTCAGGAGCCCGTGCGGCGGGAGGACCCCTCCTCGCGGGCGGCCTTGGCCGCGCGGGCCTGGTCGTCGGCCTCGCGGGCCAGCGCCGAGTCGGCCTCGGAGCGCCCGGAGGTCCACACGCCGGTGTCGTCGAGGTCGATGGTGCGCACCGTGCGGCGGGCCGCGGCGGGCTTGGAGACGTAGGTGGGCAGCGTGACCGGCACGGGGTCCCACAGGGCGGCGTCCGGGGTGGGGTCGGCCTGCACGGCGCTGATCTCCTCGGTCACCTCGCCGGGCAGCTCGAACTCCTCGCGCGGCTCGGGCGCGGGCGCCTCGAGGGGCCCGGCGGCCAGGGCCACGTCGAGCACGACCTCGGAGACGAAGGTGACGGCGGCGTGGGGGGCGTCCTCGGTCGCGCCGGTCCCGCCGGTCTCGGCAGCGGTGCCGGCCGGGGTGCCGGGCGCGCGGCGGGCGCGGCCCAGACCGCGCTCCTGGCGCACCATCAGCCGGCAGGCCACCAGCCAGGCCACCAGCAGGGCGCCGGGGGCGGTGAGCGACCACCAGGAGACCACCGCGGTCGCGGCGAGCACGCCGACCACGACGAGGGCCAGCAGCAGGACGGCCAGCACGTTGCGACGGCGGCGCGCGGCGCTGCGCGCGGCCGCGCGACGGGCCACCGGCGACGGCGTACGGGTCGGAGCACCGGCGGCGTCGACCGTCGCGTCGGTCGGGGGCGCGGGTGCCGGGGAGGAGACGGACACCGTGGACTCCAGGCGCACGGCCTCGCCGGCGGGGCCGGCCGCGGCACCGCCCTTGGTGGTCACCACGGGGCCCGAGGGGGCCCGGCCGGGCTGCACCACCAGGCGTGCGTCGCGCCGGTCGACCGGCTCGCGCCGGGCCAGCACCCGCATGCTCTGGGAGAAGCGCTCCACCGAGCGGCTCCGCGTCACCTCGTCGTGGTGGCGCAGGGCCTTCGGGACCAGGTAGACGGCCCACGCCACGGCGAGGGCGAGGAAGATGAATGCGCTCAGGTCCACCCCCGCAGCCTAGGTTCACTGCCTCAGGGGCTCTCGGATGTCAACCCGTGTGTCGCAGATCAGCTGCTGGGAGCGGGCTCAGACCACCCGGCGCAGCAGCCCGTCGGGGCAGTCCTCGGCGGTGACGGCGTAGAGCCGGTGGTCGCGCCAGGCGCCGTCGATGTGGAGGTAGCGCGGGGCGTAGCCGACCTCGGTGAGCCCCAGCTTCTCGACCACGCGCAGGGAGTTGGAGTTCTCCGGGCGGATCGCCACCTCGATGCGGTGCAGGCCCAGCCCGGTGAAGCAGTGGTCGATGACCATCGCCACCGCGCGCGGCATGATGCCGCGACCCGCGGCGTCGCGGTCGAGCCAGTAGCCGACCGAGGCGAAGAGCGCGGAGCCCCGCACCACGTTGTTGACGGTCACCTGGCCCACGAAGCGGCCGTCGACCTCGACCACGAAGGGGTACGTCGTGTCGTGGCGGGCCTGGCGGTGCAGCCGGCGCACCAGCGCCCGGAAGGTCGTGGGCCGGTCGTCGCCGCCCGGCGGCACCGTGGCGTCCCACGGCATCAGCCAGGCGGCGTTGCGACGCCTCGTCGCGCGCCAGGCGTCGGCGTCGCCGCGGCGCAGCGGACGCACGGTGACCTCCTCGTGGCGCAGGGCCACGGGCCAGGCCGACCGCGGGGGTCGCTGGTCACGGCTCAATGGTCGCTCCCCACGACCTGCTCGGCCGCGTGCACCAGCACGGGCGTCAGCACCGCCAGGCCGTCCTTGACGCCGCCGCGCGAGCCGGGGAGGTTGACGACCAGGGTGGTGCCGACGACGCCGGCGAGCCCGCGCGACAGCATCGCCGTCGGCACGCCCTTGGCCACGCCGTGCGCACGGATGGCCTCGGCGATGCCCGGCACCTCGCGCTCCACCACGCTGCGGGTGGCCTCCGGGGTGCGGTCGGTGGGGGTGAGGCCGGTGCCGCCGGTGGTGAGGACCACGCGGGCCCCCGCCTCGACCGCGGCGCGGATCGCCGCGGCCACCGGCTCCCCGTCGGGCACGACCGCCGGCTCACCGACCTCGAAGCCCAGCCCGAGCAGCGCCTCGACGATGAGCGGGCCCGTGGTGTCGGCGTAGACGCCGGCGGAGGCGCGGTTGGAGGCCACGACCACCGCGGCGGGCAGGCCGTGGGCGGGCGCGGCCGGTGTCGTCGGCTCGGGGGTCATCGCGCCCAGTCCCCCGACTTGCCGCCGGTCTTGGTCTCGACGCGCACGTCGGTGATCACCGCGCCCTTGTCGACCGCCTTGACCATGTCGACGACCGTGAGCGCGGCGACCGAGACCGCGGTGAGCGCCTCCATCTCCACGCCGGTGCGGTCGGTGGTGCGCACGGTCGCGAGGATCTCCACGGCGTCGTCGGCCACGGCGAGGTCGACGGTGACGCCGGAGACCGCGAGCGGGTGGCACAGGGGGATCAGGGCGGGGGTCTGCTTGGCGCCCATGATGCCGGCGATGCGGGCCACGGCCAGCGCGTCGCCCTTCGGCACGCCCTCCCCGCGCAGCAGGCCGACCACCTCGGGCGAGACCAGCACCCGCCCGGAGGCCGAGGCCGTGCGGGCGGTGACGGCCTTGGCCGAGACGTCGACCATGCGCGCGGCGCCGGTCTCGTCGACGTGGGTGAGCCCGCCCGGGCGCTCGCCCATCAGAACTCCTCGTCGAGCCGGATGACCTGCACCGGCTCGCCGGCGCCGATCGACAGCGTGTCCTCGGGCACCACGATGAGCGCGTCGGAGGCCGCGAGGTCGCCGACCAGGTGCGAGCCCGACCCGCCGACCGGCGTGACGGTGGCCTGCCCCGAGGCGGCGTCGTACTCCCCGCGCAGGAACTGGCGCCGACCCGGCGGCGAGGTGATGGCGTGGGTCAGCCGGGCCTGCACCAGGGGGCGGGAGTGGGGGGCGATCCCCATCATCTTGCGCAGCGCCGGCAGCACGAACATCTCGAAGGAGATGTAGGAGGACACCGGGTTGCCCGGCAGGCAGAAGATCGGCGTGGCGTCGTCACCCACGGTGCCGAAGCCCTGGGGCTTGCCCGGCTGCATCGCCACGGGGCCGAACCACACCGTGCCCAGCGGCCGCAGCGCCTCCTTGACCACGTCGAAGTCGCCCATCGAGACCCCGCCCGAGGTCACCACGACGTCGGCGCGCACGAGCTGGTCGGCCAGCGCGTCGAGGAAGGCGCGCGGCTGGTCGGGCACGATCCCGACGCGGTAGGCCAGCGCCCCGGCGCGACGCGCGGCGGCGGCCAGGAGGTAGGAGTTGCCGTCGTAGATCGAGTCGTGGCCCAGCGGCTGCCCGGGCTCGCGCAGCTCGGTGCCGGTGGAGAGGATGACCACCCGCGGGCGGGGCCGGGAGGCGACGCTGGCGCGGCCCACCGAGGCGAGCAGCCCGAGGTGGCGCGGACCCAGGACGGTGCCCTCCTCGATGAGCAGGTCGCCCACCGAGACGTCGTCGCCGGCCACCCGCACGTGCTGGCCCGGCGAGGGCGAGCGCTCGATGCGCACGCGCGCGACCCCGTGGTCGGTCCACTCGTAGGGCACGACGCAGTCGGCGCCGCTGGGCACCGGCGCGCCGGTCATGATCTTGGCCGCCGTGCCGGGGGGCAGCGTCAGCAGCTGGGCGTTGCCGGCGCCGATCTCGCCGACCACGGGCAGCTCGACGGGCGACTCCTCGCCGGCGTCGGCGACGTCGGCGTGGCGCACGGCGTAGCCGTCCATGGCGGAGTTGTCGAAGGAGGGCAGCGCGATGCCGGCGGTGACCGACTCGGCGGCCGCGAGGCCGAGGGTCTCCATCAGCGGCTGCTGCACGTGGCCCAGCGGGGTGATCGCCTCCAGCACCCGCGCGAGGTGCTGCTCGACGGTGATCGGGGCGTCAGCCACGGGCACGACCGTCGGTGGCGCCGGCCGTGGAGCCCTCGCCGGTGAGGACCTCGCCGCCGGGCAGGCGCTGGGCCGAGCGCGCCGAGAGCGCGACGTCGCCGACGACCTGCACGCCCTTGCCGAAGGTGAAGTCGCCCTCGACGCGCAGCGAGGAGGCGGCCTTCATCGAGGGCGCGCCCTCGGGGAAGCGCTTGTCGAACTCCCCGACCAGCTTGTAGAAGTCGCCGTCGAGGTCGACGAAGGGCACCTCGTCGGCGGTCTGGTCGAGCACGAAGTCGCGCCCCAGGTCGTAGACGTCGGAGCGCAGCACCAGCAGGTCGTTGGTCGTCTTGACCGGCACGAAGCGGTCGCGACCGACCTCGATGAGCGTGGAGCCCTCGAAGACCTCGATCGCGGCGCCCATCGCGGTCTCGATCTGCACGACCTCGGTGGTGGACTTGTCGCCGGGGTCGACGTTCTTGACGTTGCGGATCATGGGCAGGCCGAGGATGCCGTCGCGCTGGTCGAGGGCCGCCTTCATCGCGGCCAGGTCGAACCACAGGTTGTTGGTGGAGCAGAACCGGTGCCGGTCGAGGTCGGCCAGGGCGTCCTTGTCGGCGTCGAGGGTCTGCGCGGTCTCGCGCAGCACGATCCGGCCGTCGGAGCGACGGCGCGCGAAGTGGCCGCCCTTGCGGTCCGAGGGGGTGCGGCGCACGGCCTCGATGGCGAAGGGCGCGCCGCTCGCGGCGAACCAGCCGGCGACCCGGGCGTCGGGCACGGCGCCGAGGTTGTCGGAGTTGGAGACGAAGACGCGCTCGTAGCCCGCCGCGATCAGCTCGTCGAGCAGGCCCGTGCCCCGCAGCGCGGTGTAGAGGTCACCGTGCCCGGGCGGACACCACTCCAGGTCGGGGTCCTTGGGGTACTCGACCGGGGCGAGGTCCTTGAGCCGCAGCTTGGGCTCCTTGTTCTGCAGGAACTCCAGCGGCAGACCGGCGACCGGCAGGTCGTCGTAGCGCGCGAGGGCGGCCATGGTGTCGCCCGAGGTGCGGAAGGAGTTCATGAAGACCAGCGGCAGGGTGGCGTCGTACTGCGTGCGCAGGTGCAGCACCTGGCGGGCGATGATGTCGAGGAAGGACAGCCCGCGGCGCACGCACAGCAGCGACTTGGCGCGGTCCATGCCCATCGAGGTGCCGAGGCCGCCGTTGAGCTTGATCACCGCGGTGGTGCGGATGGCCTGCGCGGCGACCTCGTCGGAGACCTCGACGTCGGCCAGCGACTCCATGTCGACCGGCTCGATGGTCGACTCCGGGATCATCCCGGTCTCGCCGTGCTCGAGGAGGCGGTAGTAGTGGGAGAACGTGTCGATCGCGACCTCGTCGACCCCCGCGGCGGCCATCTTGTCGCGCGCCATGTGCAAGCCAGGTGAACCCATGATGTCGATCGTAGGCTTCCGGGGTGGCCGCCTCGCAACCTCCCGCCCGATCCGCGGCCAAGACCGCCCTGCGCGACCGGCTCGTCACCGCCCGTCGTCGGCGCCCGCTGAGCGAGCGGGCGGAGGTCGCGGCGGCCGTGGCGGCCCACCTGCTGGCCGCGCCCGAGGTGCGCCGCGCGGCCACGGTCGCGGCCTACGTCGCGGTCGGCGACGAGCCCGGCACCGCTCCCCTGCTCGACGCCCTCGAGGCCTCGGGGCGCCGCGTGCTGCTGCCCGTGCTGCTCCCCGACGACGACCTCGACTGGGCGGCGTACGCCGGGCCGGGCTCGCTCGCCCGCGCCGGCCGGGGCCTGCTGGAGCCCGTGGGCCGGCGGCTGGGCCCCGAGGCCGTCGCGACCGCCGACGTGGTGCTCGTGCCGGGCCTGGCCGTCTCACCGCGCGGGGAGCGGCTCGGCCGCGGGGGCGGCTCCTACGACCGGGCGCTCGCCCGGGTGCCGGTCGGCACCGTCACCTGCGTGCTGCTGCACGACGAGGAGGTCGGCCTCGACGTGCCCGTCGACGCCCACGACCTGCCCGTCACCGCCGCCGTCAGCCCCGCCGGCGTGGTGCGACTGCGCTGAGCCCCGGCCTGCTCCACCGGTCTGGTCTCCGGTCTACTCCTCGGCGGGCGCCAGCGTCATCGTGTCGTCGGCGGCGTCGCGCACGGCGTCGGGGCTGAAGGCCCAGGCCAGGGTCTCCCCGCGCGCCCACAGGTCGGTCTGGTCGGTGTAGTGGGGGTGGAAGGGGTGGCCGCTGACGCCGGTGAGGTTGATCCACCGCGAGTCGTCGAGGTCGGCCAGCGACACCACCATCCGCATCGAGGGGGCCGCGGTCACGGTGTAGCCCTCGGCCGCGTCCCACGCCGTGGCGTCGACCGCGGAGCCGCCGCCACCGGCCTTCCACCCGCCACGGTTGACCAGCCACTCCACCGGCGCGATGCCGGAGTCGCCGAGGGTCTGCTCGCGCAGCTCGAGGCGGTGCAGGTGGCCCCACTCCCAGTCGTCGGCGTCGTGGGCGTCGAGGCGCGTCAGCTCGTCGCGGGCGTCGAGCATCGACTGGCGCAGCACGTCGTCGCGGGTCTCGACCACGTCCTCGGTGGTGACGTCGTCCCACCACGGGTCCCGGGGCTCGCGCAGCAGCCGCTCCATGACGGCCCACCAGCGCTGGCCGCCGTCGGGGCGCACCTCGGGCGAGAGCTCGTCGTCGAAGGTCTGCTGCAGCACCGTGCGCCACACGACGTTGAAGTAGGCCGCCGCCGCGCTCTGCGGGCCCTCGGCGGGCTGGGTGAAGTCCCAGTCGCGCAGCTGGCGCTGCCCGCCGGTGTAGTAGCCGCCGGGCATCCGCTGCTGGAGCAGGTACGGCGTGAGCACCGGCCCCAGCGCGCTGGCGGTGTCGAGCTGCAGGTCGGTCATGTCGCCCACCGACACCGTGCCGCCGTCGGCGAAGCGGTCCTCCAGCACGTCGCGGATGCGCTGGGAGCGGTAGCCGCGGTCCCAGTCGTCGGTGAAGAAGGAGGGGAAGTCCTGCGCGACCACGGCCTGGTTGGCGGTGACGACGAAGCCGTCCTCGGGGTCGAGCACGTGGGGCAGCGAGCTGAAGGGCAGGTAGTCACCGGTCCAGTCGTTCTCCGAGCGCCAGCCTGCGGCGGGCAGCCGCCCGTCGTTGCCCGACTTGCGGATCGGGATCCGCCCCGGCGCCTGGTAGCCGATGTGGCCCTCGCGGTCGGCGTAGACGAGGTTCTGCGCCGGCACGGCGAAGGAGGAGGCGGCGGCCCGGAAGGAGTCCCAGTCGGTGGCCAGGTTCAGCTGGAGGATCGCGTCGGCGGTCGGGGCCGGGCGCAGGGCGGTCCACTGCAGCGACACCGCGAGCTCCTCGCCCTCGCGCACCGCTCCCCCGGGCGGGTCGGCCGCCTCGGCGTCGGCGACCCGGCCGATCGCCCCGGAGACGTCGGAGAGGATCGGCCCGTGGGCGGTGGCGCGCACCTCGAGGGTGACGTCGTCGCCGTCGCGCACCTCCACGGTCTCGGTGCGCGTGCGCAGCGGGCGGCGCTCGCCGTCCTGGATCCAGCTGTCGCCGTCGATGCGCTCGAGGTAGAGGTCGGTGACGTCGGGGCCGAGGTTGGTGAAGCCCCAGGCGATGTCGGCGTTGTGGCCGATCACCACCCCCGGCACCCCGGAGAAGGTGAAGCCGGCGACGTCGAGGGCGCAGGCGGGCGACACCGTGCGGCAGTGCAGGCCCATCTGCATCCAGACCCCGGGCAGCCCGACCCCGAGGTGGGGGTCGTTGGCCAGGACCGGCGCGCCGGTCGTGGAGTGCTCGCCGTCGACGACCCAGGAGTTGCTGCCGACGCCGTCGCCGCGCCCCAGCCACGCCGGCAGGTCCTCCAGACCGCGACCGACCGCGCGCAGGGCCGCGACCTGGTCGGCGCGCCACGGCGGGCGGACCGGGTTGCGGGAGCCGCCCCGCTCGGCGTCCTGCTCGAAGACGTCGTCCACCACCGCCCCCTGGTCGACGATCGGCGCGTGCTCGTCGTACGGGTAGGGCGGCCAGAGCTCGGCAGCGCGCTCCGGGCCGACGTCGGCGGCGGTGAGCACCCGGTCGATCTCGTCGGACATGTTGCCGCGCAGGTCCCACGCCATGGCCTTGAGCCAGGCCAGGGAGTCGACCGGCGTCCAGTCGGCGGGGCGGTAGTCGAGGCCGCTGAGGTCGAGCAGGGTGTACTCGATCGCGATCTCGGAGGGGTCGTGCTGGTCGAGGTAGGCGTTGACGCCCTCGCTGTAGGCCTCCAGCGCGGCGCGGGTCTCGGGCTCGAGCAGGCCGAGCTCCTCCTCGGCCACCCGGCGCCAGCCCATCGTGCGCACCACCAGGTCGCTCTCCAGGGCGGCCTCGCCGAAGAGCTCGGCCAGCCGGCCGGCGGTGGCATGGCGGCGCACGTCCATCTCGTAGAAGCGCTCCTGGGCCTGCACGTAGCCCTGGGCGCGCACGAGGTCCTCCACCGAGTCGCCGTAGAGCTGCGGCACGCCGTGGTCGTCGCGCACGACCTCCACCTCGCCCTCCAGGCCCGGCAGGCTGGCCTCGCCCGTGGTCTGCGGGAAGGGCCGGCGCACCACGACCGTGGCCGTCACCAGGCCCGCGAGCAGCACCAGCACGAGACCCACCACGACGTACGTCGAGACGCGCAGCGAGCGGGGCAGGCCGCGGAAGACGCCCCAGCCGGAGGCCCAGGCCCGGCGGATGCGCCGCGGCCACGAGGCCGGGCCGACCTGGGTCGGATCGGGCGAGGACGGGGCGGCGGGGTCGGTCATGGTGGACCTCATTGTGCCCTGGCGTAGCATTGGCAGTCGCCGGGTCGGAGTGCCAATCCCTCCCCCGGAAGCCGTCGAGTCCGACCGGGGAGAACCGTGCCGACCTACCAGTACGCCTGCACCGAGTGCGGGCACGCCTTCGAGCAGTTCCAGAGCTTCTCCGACGCCTCGCTCACCGAGTGCCCCCAGTGCCACGGGCGCCTGCGCAAGGTGTTCAACGCCGTGGGCGTCGTCTTCAAGGGCTCCGGCTTCTACCGCAACGACAGCCGCTCCACCACGACCTCCTCCGACGCCGGGTCGTCCTCGACCACGCCCGCCGCGCCGGCCGCCTCGGGCGGGTCGGGCTCGTCGAAGGGGTCGGACTCCGGCTCGTCCTCGTCGGGCTCGTCCTCCACGCCGTCGACCTCGTCGTCGTCCTCGTCCTCGTCCGCGAAGCCGGCCGCCAGCTCGAGCTGACACGGGCCGACCGGCCCGCACCGCGCCTGTGGAGAGGCCGCCGCACGGCCCGGTGATCCGGCCTAGCGTCGGGCCATGCGCTCGACCCCGACTCCCGCGTCCGTCGCCGACCGGTCACGCACGACGGCCGCCGACGGGCCCCACGCCCCGTCGCGTCGCCGGTGGCGTGAGTCGCTGCTCGCCGTCCGACGCGCCGTGCTCGCCCGGCGCCGGGTGCTCGCCGCGCTGCTGACCGCGATCGCGGTGGTCGCCGGCCTCCGGGCAGCGACCGCCCCGGCGGCGCCGACCCGCCCGCTGCTCGTGGCGGCGCACGACCTGCCGGCCGGCACCGAGCTCACCGCCGCCGACCTGGTGCGCGTCGAGCAGGTGCCGGGCACGCAGCCGGCCGGCCTGGCGCCCGACCCGGTGGGGCGGGTGCTCGCGGCACCGCTGCGCCGCGGCGAGGCCGTGACCGACGTGCGCCTGGTCGGGCCCGCCCTCGCCCCCGAGGGCCTCACCGCGGTGCCGGTGCGGCTGCCCGACGCCGAGATGGCCGGGCTGCTGCGCGTGGGCGACCGGATCGACCTCATCGCCACCGACCCGCAGGGCGCCGAGCCCCGGGTCGTGGCGCCGGGCGTCCAGGTGGTCGCGCTGCCGGGCGACGGGTCGGCGACCGACACCGGCGGCCAGACGGGATCGGGCCTGGGCACGACGGGTCGCGTGGTGGTGGTCGCAGCCCCCGACGTACTGGTCGCGGGCCTGGCCGACGCCGCCGTGCGCACCTTCCTCACCTGGGCGTGGGCCCGCTAGCGTGCCGCCCGGGGGCGGGACCGGCCCGTCCCGCGCACCCGAGGGAGAGCCCATGCTCGGTGGATTCAAGAACTTCCTGCTCCGCGGCAACCTGGTCGAGCTGGCCACGGCCTTCATCATGGCCGCCGCCTTCGCCGCCGTGGTCACCGCGACCGTCGACGTGCTGATGGACCTGATCGGCAAGATCGGGGGCACACCCGACTTCTCCGAGTACGAGCCGGGAGGCGTCTCCGTCGGCGCGTGGCTGACCGCGCTCATCTCGTTCGTGATCATGGCCGCGGTCGTCTACTTCTTCATCGTCACGCCCTTCACCAAGGCCAAGGAGCGCTACTTCCCCAGCGCCCCTCCCGGCACGCCCGAGGACACGATGCTGCTGCGCGAGATCCGCGACGCGCTCAAGGGCCAGCAGACCCCCGGCGCCTGACCCGGGCCGGGACCGGCCCGCCCGGCGGGCCGGGACCCGTCGGTCAGGACCCGTGGTGCGGCGGCACCTGCTCGCGCAGCCAGGTGTCGCCGTCGCGGCGCTCGCGCTCCCCCGAGGCGTCCCGCTCGTCGCGGGTGGTCTCGGGGAGCGCGTCGCCGAAGATTTCGGCCAGGCGCTTGCGGCGCTGCCACGCCGTCTCGGCCGGGAGGTTGTCCGGCGTGTCGCCCGCGGTCGCCATCAGGCGCACAGACCGGCGGCGCGCAGCTCCTCGGCCTTCGCCTCGGCGCCGGCCCCGCCGCCGCCACCGCTGCCGCCGGAGCCGCCGGCCCCGGTCGTGCCGGGCACGTTGCCGGCGCTGATGGCGCTGCTGGTGAGCTCCTTGGTGAGGGGCTCGTCCTTGCGCAGCGCGTTCCAGACGTCGTTGGCCTGGTCGGTCCACACCAACCGGTTGGGGTCGGTGGGGTCGACGGTGTTGGGGATGGTGAGGAACTGGATCTTGTCCAGCCCGATGTCGCGGAACTCGTAGCCCAGCTTGGCGATCTTGGCCAGGCTGCCCATGTCGTCGTCGAGGGTGAGCGACTCGGTGGCGGCCTCGAGGAAGCCGAGCAGCCGCGCGGGGTTGGCCAGGGTGTTGGCCGAGACCACGGTGTGGGCCATCGAGGCGATGAAGGCCTGCTGGCGCTTCATGCGACCGATGTCGCTGCCGCCGGAGACGGCGTAGCGCTCGCGCACGTAGTTGAGCGCCTCGCGGCCCTCGAGCTCGCGGGTGCCGGCCTCGAGGTAGATGCCGTGGGCCCGGTCGTCGATGGTCTCGGGGATGCACATCTCGACGCCTCCCACGGCGTCGACCATGTCCTCGAAGCCCTCGAAGTCGACGACGACGAAGTGGTCGAGGCGGATGTCGGTGAGGTGCTCGAACTGCTGCACCGTGCAGGCGGGCCCGGCGAGCTCGAAGGCGGTGTTCCACATCTGGTAGGACGCTGCCGGGATGGTCTCGCCGTCGCCGGTCTTGCAGCTGGCGCGGTCGACCATCGAGTCGCGCGGGATGCTCACGCCGTAGGCGCGCTCGCGGTCGGCCGAGAGATGCAGGAAGATCGTGGTGTCGGAGCGCTCGCCGCCGCCGGTGAGCCCGTCGATGTTGTTGCCCTCCCCGTCGCGGCTGTCGGAGCCCATGACGAGGATGTTGAGCGGCTCCTGGGGTCCGGCCACCTCGACCTTGTCAGGGCGCTCGCCCACGATCTGGTCGTCGATGTCGAGCACCGTGAGGTTGCCGCTGAGGTGGCGGTAGAGGTAGGTCACCGACAGCCCCGACACCATGGCGAGCACGAGCACCGTGGTGAGCACGACCTTGAGGACCGTGTGGGAACGGCGTCGTCGTGCGCGTCGCTTCCCGGTGCGGGTCACGGCGGTGTCGGGAGTCGCCACGTCGGGCTGGCCGGTCGAGCCGTGCTCGGTCTGGTCGGGCACTGTCACCTCGGGAGTCGGGGATGCGGACCCACGGTAGACGGGTCGACCTAGTGTGCGGCGGCAGCCGCGTTACACCCAAATCACCTCGCGCGCCCAACCGCCGCGCCGGAGGCGCTCGACTTCGCCGTGCCGCCCGTCGCGGACCCCGATGAGGAGGCGCGCGGAAGCACGAGGCTCGGCCGCGACGCCCGACCGGCGCTCGCGTACGGTCAGGCCCCGACCCTCTCGCTGCGTCGCTCGACGAGCACCACATCACGCCACTCCCCGTCCCTCGGCCCGTAGGTCATCAGTCCGACGCGTCCGCGGGTGCCGACGGGGCGGAACCCGGCTGAGCGGTGCACGGCGAGGCTGGGAGCGTTCTCGGGGAAGATCCCGGACTGGATGGTCCAGATCCCGGCCTCCTCGGTCGACTGCACGAGCGCCTCGAGGAGCCGCCTCCCGACACCGCGTCCCCGTGCGTCCGGGTCGACGTAGAGCGCGTGCTCGACGACGCCGGCGTAGACGCGACGGTCGGAGACCGCGGACGCGGCGGTCCACCCCAGGACCCGGCCCTGCTGGTCGACGGCGACGTGGCGGTGGTCCGCGAGGCGGGTCTGGTCGAACCGCCGCCAGGTCGGTGGCTCGGCCTCGAACGTGGCGTGCCCGGTCCTGATGCCGGCGGCGTAGATCGCCTGCACAGCGCTCCAGTGCGTCTCGGTGAGGGCGACGACGACGATCTCGTCGTCGGCGTACGGCGCGGCGGTGGGGGTCACGGCGGCAGCCTGTCAGACCCGCGGAGCGCTGTGGCGCCGAGCGGCGACCCGTGCCGCCGCGCCGCGAGGGGCGGCGAGACGACCGGCCCACGGTCCGCGACCGACCGCTCGCACGTCCGCACTTCGGGGCCGCGTTGGTTCTTGCGACGCTCGGCTGACAAACTGCTCCCCGCCGTGGGTGTCGTCCGCATCGATGCGCGCGGCCCGCCCCAGTAGCTCAGTGGATAGAGCAGCCGCCTCCTAAGCGAAAGGTCGCAAGTTCGACTCTTGCCTGGGGCACCAATGTTTCGCCTGGTCGGCGCGGGTACGGCCTGCGAACCGGGTTGGTCGAATCCGCGTGCCGCGCTACTCCCGCGCTACCAACCGACGCGGGAGGCCGCTCCGGACCGGTACCGAGTCGCCCCGCCCCGCTTCGGCCAGAGTTCGGCTCGCGTCCGTCCCCACCGAGAACGCCGGCAACCCTGAACCGCACCGACTAAGAGGCGGGGAGGCCCCGCTGGACGCGTGCAAACGGCCTCTCGCGCGTTGACGGCCCTCAGCGGTCGCTCCGAACCTCCCACCCCCTCGCAAAGGGTTAGATCGACGACGCGCCGAGTTCGAACACGTGTTCGACATTCAGAGTGGCTACAGTGCGCTCATGGCCGACAAGAGTGCGATCGAGTGGACTGAGGCCACGTGGAACCCCACGACCGGTTGCGACCGCGTCTCGACCGGATGCGACAACTGCTACGCGCTGACGCTGTCCAAGCGGCTCAAAGCCATGGGTAATCCCAAGTATCAGAACGATGGCGACCCGCGCACGAGCGGCCCAGGCTTTGGCGTGACCGTTCATCCGGACGCGCTCGCGATCCCCTATTCGTGGAAGCGCCCGCGTGTCGTCTTTGTGAACTCGATGAGCGACCTCTTTCACGCCCGGGTCCCCATCGACTTCATCAAGCAAGTCTTTGACGTGATGGGCGACACTCCTCACCATACATATCAAGTCCTGACCAAGCGCGCGCATCGCTTGGCGCGGATAGCCGACAAGCTGGACTGGCCCCGCAACGTGTGGATGGGGGTGAGCGTCGAGTCCTCTGAGCAGTACGACCGCATCCGCGACTTGGCGAAGGTTCCGGCAGCCGTTCGGTTCCTGTCCTGCGAGCCACTGTTGGGACCATTGCCGCAGATACCCCTCGAAGGCATCGACTGGGTTATCGCGGGCGGTGAGAGCGGATTCAATGCCCGGCCTGCCAACCCTGAGTGGTTCCGGGATCTACGGGACACCTGCGTGGACCAGCGCACCCCGTTCTTCTTCAAACAGTGGGGCGGCATCAGGGCCAAGGCAGGCGGTCGCGAACTCGACGGTCGCACATGGGATGAGATGCCAGAACTAGTCGGCTAGGTCACTCGTCGGAGCCGAGTCGTGCTAGTCAAGTGACCCTTTGCCGGGTTCCGGGCGATACGGCCCTCTTCGAGCAGATGGCGAATCGCGGGTCGCGCGTCGGTCTCACGCCAGCGTGACGTCTCACGGATGAGAAAGTCGCACACGTCCTGAACCGAGGTCCCTGGTTTGTCCATGAGGTCATCGACGAACCCGAGCAGCTCCGGATCGGGAACGTCATCGGGCGCATCGAACAGCGAGGGCTGTAGGTCAGCCATGGCCGCCTGCTTGCCTGCTGTAGTGCGTGGGTCGTTGAAGCGCATGCCGTCGGAGACATCCACTTTCCACATGGCATCCTTGAACGCCTTCACGCCCGAGGGATGCCCCGTCCCGTAGACCAGATACAACGGCTGACCAGTGCGCGGCATCACCTGAAAAGTCAGGGCGTACTCGTGACCCGCCCGCTTAAGCGCGCCTCGGTAAGTCTCCAGCCATTCTCGCCATCGGTCCGTAGACGTCAGATCGTCGTTGCTCGGCTGCCAGTACTGGGGCCCGCCAAAGATGAGGTCAAGCTTCTCTGGCTCTTGGTTCTCCCGGCGACTGAACCAGTTGGGTCCGAAGGTCACGATGTTCTCGCTAGACGGATTGCTTGCAATCTTCCGGAGGTCCACCCAGGGCACACCGACGTTTCCCCAACTATCGAACACGGCAAGGATGGGCGAGCCCCACGCGTTCGTCTCGTCAAGCAGGGGAAGGGTGTCGCGCTCGGCTCGGCCTTTCTCCACGCGCACAGTCACAGGCAACTCATCAAGCGCCCCGAACCGCTTTTCGAGCAACGCCTCCAAGTGGTCACGTCGCTTCTGATTCTCTTCGATGAAGATCAGGGTCACCCGCTGCCTGGTCAAGTTCATGCGCGGGCGGGCCACATGACTCAACAACCGGTCAAGCGCGAAGATCGGGGAGCCTTCCTGGCCATCGACGTACTCGCCTGGCCCGGCGAAGGCGTCAACGTAGGTCACGCGGCTGACGTGCGCCCGCTGCAGCATGATCGGCCACCATGCGTCGAGATATCGCTTGTACAGCCGGTGCTTCGCCTCGGTAGCAGGCTCCAGCGCCCAGAGACCCCCCATCGGCCTGTCTCCATCCTGCGCGCGTATATGGGGTGAGGGTAACTACGCGCAGCGGTAGCCCGGCGCGGAACACGCCAACGTAGGTATCGAGGCCAGAGCCCGCACCGGGTAGTGCAGCCCACTACCAGCACACTGAAGTCAATTGGTTGAATACAGCAGAGCCCCACTCGCACCGAGGTGTCGTTAGCACTTCGGGTCGGGTGGGGCTTCTTAGACGCTGCGCGGCTTCCCCGCCTACAGCGACGTACCTGCCTACTTCTTGGTTGACTCGGTCACGGTCGTCTTGGGGTGACGCCGCCCCGTAGCCGGAGTGACGTAGCGACCGGTGATCGCGGAACGAACCCGCTTGCCACCGCCGCCGCTGCGCTTCTTGCCAGCCATGGTGTCTACCTCCTTCCTCTCGATTGTCTCGATGGTGGCTGCCAACACCGACAGACGGGGGCACGACACGCCGAAGCCTCAATACCAGCCCCACGTCGCGCGTGCGCCATGATGGCGACTTTCAACTCGCCTCGAAGCGCGATGGCGCGCGCCGCGTCCCGCCGCCTGTGCTTGGGTGTGTCACATGGATCCAGCCGTTCAGGGTGCCCTCATCGCCGCGCTCTCTGCTCTGAGCGCGGGCGGACTCGCGACGGGCGCAAACGTCTACCTCGAAAGCAGGCGGCAGGCAGCACAGGACAAGCGCGACGAACAGGCGCGGCTTCACGAGGAGCGCCAGGCGCGCTACGACGAACGCAAGACGGCGTATGAAGAGTTCTATGCCACTCTCGCCTCAGCAGAGCAGGCCACACTAGAACTGGAAGAGCAAACCGGCGGGCTCCCGGGCGACATGGGGTACGACGCGGGCAACAAGCGCGTAGACAACGCGTTGGTGCGGCTCCAATTCCATGCTTCCGATGCGGGCCTTGCCGCCGCGGAGGTGTGCAGCCGAGCGTTCTACTCCTGGGGGTGGGGTGGCGGCTCACACACCGAGTTGTACGAAGCCATGACTGCGTATGTTCGTGTCGTGCGGACAGACCTTGGGATCAAGGCACTCGCGAGGGAGAGACCCCTTCCTAGCGCGCGACGGCGGAAGGCACTTCCCTCCTCCTCAACGGGCTCGCCGTCAGAGCCCCCACCCGACAGTCATTAGGCGGTCGCTCAACCAGTTTGGCCTGAGCGTCTGGTCGCGATTGGTGTCACGTTCTCCATCACATCGCGGCCCATCGCGGCGGCCACTGCTGCGCCACGCTGGCGGCGCGCCTCACCGTCGGTTCGGCTGTGCCAGTACCGATCCAGGGTCATGGTCGCGTTGGCGTGGCCGAGCCGCTCCTGAACGTCCTTGATGCTCATGCCCGCGTCCAGCAGCGTGCTTGCGTGGAAGTGTCGGAGGTCGTACACCCGCACCGATTCCGGCAGCCCGACCGTACGGCACGTGCGCCGCCAGTACGGGTCGTGCGTGATGTTCAGTTGTCCCCGGGACGACCGGCTCGCCTACCACTCTACTGGACCGGCTTACGCTCGGCGGTCCACCTGAGGCCAAGGGGTGTTCAGGCCAGAATGGGTCGGCTCGCCGCGCTACGAGCGCGCTACTAGCCTCGGATCAGGGACCGCTCCGCGCGTTCCTCCTGGTCGGAGGCTGAAGCGAGTGGAACCGGCGACCTACCAGCGGAACGTAGAGAACACGGTCAGGACCGGGACAGACCTCGGTGGACCGGCGCAGACCTGTCGCGCGGACTCCGAAGCGAAAGGTCGCAAGTTCGACTCCTGCCCTGGGGCGCCACCGGCGGTCCGGCCGTCCGGGCCCGAGCGCGGCGCCGCGCTGGCAGCGGCGACCTAGGCTCGGGCGCATGGACCTGGGACTCTCGGGCGCCCGAGCGCTCGTCACCGGCGGCAACCGCGGCATCGGCCTGGCGACGGCACGTCGCCTCAGCGCGGAGGGGGCGCGGGTGGCGCTGCTGGCCCGCGACGGCGAGGCGCTGGAGCGGGCCGCGGCCTCCCTCGAGGGGGCGGTGACGGTGCAGGCCGACACCACCGACGACGCCGCCGTGCGGGCCGCGGTGGAGCGCGCCGCGGGCGAGCTCGGCGGCCTCGACGTGGTGGTCAACGCCGCCGCCCCGCGGGCCAGCGGCGGGCGCACCCCGGGGCTGGCCGGCCTCGACGACGCGGAGTTCCTGGTGGAGATGGACACCAAGGCGCTGGGCTACGCCCGCGTCGTGCGCGCGGCCTCGGCGTACCTGCTCGACGGGGGCGGGCGGATCGTCAACGTCTCCGGCATGAACGCCCGCAAGACCGGCTCGATCACCGGCTCCGTGCGCAACATCGCCGTCGTGGCGCTCACCAAGAACCTCGCCGACGAGCTCGGGCCGCAGGGCGTCAGCGCCGTGTGCGTGCACCCCGGCCTCACCGTCACCGAGCGCAACGCCGACGACGGCGACTACCTGGTCAAGGCCGCCGACAACGCCCTGGGGCGTGCGATCACCGCCGACGAGGTGGCGACGGCGGTGACGTTCCTCTGCTCGCCCCACGCCGCGATCGTCAACGGCGGCGTGGTCACCCTCGACGGGGGCCGCCCCGGGTCGCTGTGGGCCTAGCCGCCGGCGCACCCCGCCGAGGCGGGACTCAGGCCACGACCTCGAAGGTGAGGCCGGCGGCGACCAGCCGCGCGATGAGCGCGTCACCCATCGCCTGGGCCGTGGTGACGCAGCCGGCGGTGGAGGGCAGCTCGTCGAGCACGAGGCACAGCGCCGACTCGGCGAGCATCTTCGCGGTCTCGGAGTAGCCCGGGTCGCCGCCGGACACGCGGGTGTGGATCGAGCGTCCCTCGCTCTCGGCGACGAAGTCGACGGTGAACCACGACCGCGCACGGCGGCTCTCGTCGGGGCCCTCGCCCTGCTTGATCCGGCCGAGGAGCGCGTTGCGCAGCGGGCGCACCTGGGCGGCCAGGCCGATCGCGGAGACGCCGAGCGCGCCGCCGGCGGCGTAGCGCAGCGTCTTGGTGCCGGCGAAGTGGGAGTAGCGGAACTCCGGCCCGTAGGCCTCCAGCGCCGCCCCGCTGCGCGCGACGACCTGGGGGTCGATGGTGGGCATCGGCAGCAGCCACAGACCGAGGGCCTTGTCGCGGTGGGGCTTGCCAGCGACCGCGCGCGAGGAGCGGCCCTCGGGCCGCGGCTCGGCACGGCGGCGGGCCTTGAGGGCCTCGCTCATCTGCTTGGCCCGGGCGAAGGCGCCGATGGCGGAGTGGAAGGTGCCGCCCGAGACCATGCCGCTGGCGCGGACCACGCCCCGCATGGCCACCGGGCCGCTGGCCCGCAGCTGCTGCACGGTGTAGAGCGCACCGAGGTCGTGCGGGATCGAGTCGAAGCCGCAGGCGTGCACGATCCGGGCACCGGTGCGGGCAGCCGTGACGTGGTGGGCGACGTACATGCGGTCGACGAACTCCGGCTCGCCGGTCAGGTCGACGTAGTCGGTGCCGGCCTCGGCGCAGGCGCGCACCAGCGGCTCGCCGTGCTGGAGGTAGGGCCCGACGGTGGTGACGACCACCTTCGTGCGCGCCGCCAGGTCGGCCAGGCCCGCGGCGTCGGTGGCGTCGGCCTCGAGGAGCGGCAGGTCGGCGAGGGCGGGGTCGATCCTGACCAGGCGGGCGCGCACGCGCTCGAGCTTGTCGCGGCTGCGACCCACCAGGGCCCAGCGCAGCCCGGTGGGCGCGGTGCGGGCGAGGTACTCGGCGGTGAGGCCCCCGGTGAAGCCGGTGGCGCCGAAGAGGACGAGGTCGAGCTCGCGGGAGTCGGGCATGCCCGTCATCCTCGCACCGCGTCGTCGCCGGGAACCAGCACGGGCCGCCCGCCGTCACAGCCCCGTGCCCGTCACCCCCACGCCCCGCCTCCTCCGTCCCGTCGTCGCGCCCCGTCGGGCCCGCGCCGGGCGGCCCGGCCCCACGGTCGCGACGCTGCTCGCCGTGCTGCTCACCGGCGCGCTCGCCGCGGGGTGCGGCGCAGCGCCGGCGGGCGACGGGCCCGCCGGCCCGGCCGGCCCCGACCTCGGGACCGCCGGCCTCCGGACCACCGGCGACGGGGCCGCACGGGCCGCCTGGCTCGGCGGCGACCTCGTGCCCGCCGACTCGTGCGCCGACCTCGCGGCGGCGTACGCCGACCTGGGCGAGGACCTCGTCGGCCCCCACGGCTGGGAGGACCCGTACTTCTTCCTCGACTCGCCCTTCTTCGCGGCGCGGGACGGCGCGCCGGAGCTCGCCGCGTCGGCCCGGGCGGCGAGCGGCCCGACCGCGGGCATGACCCGGGCCGACCCCAGCGCCACCGGCACCACGGTGCAGGAGGCCGGCGTCGACGAGCCCGACACCGTCAAGACCGAGGGCTCCCTGCTGGTGCGCGTCGCCGGCGGCACGCTGAGCACCCACGACGTGGGCGGCTCGGCGGTCGTCGGGCTCGGCTCGCTCGACCTGACCGCGACGTCGCTGGTCGACCCCGAGCTGCTGCTGGTGGGCGACACCGTCGTGGTCGTGGGTCGCGACCGGGGCGCGGCGACCACCCCGCGGATCGCCGGCACGCCGGCCTCGACCTCGATCGCGACGTCGACCAGGGTCCTGACCGTCGACGTCTCCGACCCGACCGACCCGCGGGTGACCGCGTCGACGGCGTACGACGCCGGGCTCGTGCGGGCGGTGCAGCACGGCACGGTGGTGCGGCTCGTGCTGTCCTCCGGCCGGCCGGACCTGCCCTTCACCACGCCGCGCCGCGCGGGCGGGAGGACCGCGGCCACCCTGGCCAACCGCGAGGTCGTGCGCGCCGCCACCGCGGCCGACTGGCTGCCCGGGGCCACCGTGGACGACCTGGCGGCCGACGGCGCGTCGACCACCGCGCCCACCGTGGCCTGCGACGACGTCGCCGTGCCGTCGCAGGAGGCCGGTCTCGGCACGCTGGCGGTGCTCGGCCTCGACGCGGCCACCCCGGAGTCGGCGGCGCGGAGCCTGGTCGACCCGAGCGGCTCCGGCCTGCTGGTCGACACCGACCTCGCCTACGCCTCCGACGAGCGGCTCTACGTCGCCACCGCCCCCGCCTGGGCGGGCTGGGACCCTACCGGCGCGGCCGGCGCCGGCCTCACCACGGTGCACGAGCTCGACCTCGAGGGCGTCTCCACCTCCTACGTCGCCTCCGGCGAGGTGCTCGGCGCCCTCGCCGACCGGTGGGCCATGGACGAGGTCGACGGGGTGCTCCGCCTGGCCCTCGGACCGGCCCAGGGCACCGGGCCGGCCAACGCCGTGGCCACCCTGCGCCGCGACGGCGACCGGCTCGTCGAGGCCGGCCGGGTCGACGGGCTGGGCCGCTTCGAGAGCATCGAGTCGGTGCGGTGGTTCGACGACCTCGCGATCGTGGTGACCTTCCGCCGGGTCGACCCGCTCCACACCGTCGACCTCTCCGACCCCGACCGGCCGCGGCTGCTCGGGACCCTGACGGTGCCCGGGTTCTCCGCCCACCTCCACCCGCTCGGACCGCGCCGGCTGCTGGGGATCGGCGAGGGGCCCGACCGCGGCGCGTGGGGTGCGCAAGTCGGCCTCTTCGACCTGGGCGACCTCGCGGACCCCCGCCCCCTGGGCGTCCACCACTTCGCCGCCGGCACCACGCTGGGCGCGTCGGTCGACCCGCGGCAGCTGACCTGGCTGCCCGGTGCCCGGACCGCGCTGAGCGTGGTCTACGGACCAGGACGCACCCGACCGCACCTGGCCGTGGTCACGCTCGCCGACGGTCGCGTCTCGGCCCGCACCCTGCCCCTGCCGCGTGGCACCGAGGCCCGCGGCGTGCGCACGGTGCTGCTGGCCGACCGCCGCGTCGTGCTGCTCACCGACCGGTCCACGACCCTGCTCGACGCGGCCCGGCTCGCCCCCGTGCCCGGTCCGGCACCGGGCTCCGAGCAGCCGCCGGCCCGCTGAGGGCGGCGTAGGCTCGTCGCATGTGCCGCAACATCCGCCAGCTCCACAACTTCGAGCCGCCGGCCACGCGAGACGAGGTCACGGCGGCGGCGCTGCAGTACGTGCGCAAGGTGAGCGGCAGCTCCAAGCCCTCGCAGGCCAACCAGGAGGCCTTCGACCGCGCCGTGCGCGAGATCGCCCACCTGACCCAGCACCTCCTCGACGACCTCGTGACCGCCGCGCCGCCCAAGGACCGCGAGGTCGAGGCGGCCAAGGCGCGTGCGCGGGCCGAGGTGAGGTACGCCCGGTGAGCCTGCTGCCCACCCGCTCCCCCGCCGCGACCTCCCCGTCGCAGCAGCGCGACCCCGACGCGGCCGCCCACGACCCGGCCACCCGTGCCGCCGCGCTCGACCTGCTCGCCGACCGCGACCTCGTCGTGCTGACCGGCGCCGGGCTCTCCACCGACTCCGGGATCCCCGACTACCGCGGGCCGCAGGCGCCGACCCGCACCCCGATGACCTACCAGGAGTTCGTGGCCACCCCCGAGGCCCGCCGCCGCTACTGGGCCCGCAGCCACCTGGGCTGGGGCCGGATGCGTCACGCCGACCCCAACACCGGGCACCGCGCGCTCGTCGAGGTCGACCCCGACCTGCTGATCACCCAGAACGTCGACGGACTGCACGAGCGTGCGGGCAGCCCGCGGCTGGTGGCCCTGCACGGACGGATCGCCGACGTGGTCTGCCTGGGCTGCCGCCGCACGACCTCGCGCGCGGCGCTGCACGAGCGGCTCAGCGCCCTCAACCCCGACTTCGGCGCAGGGCACGACGACGCCGAGACCCGGCCCGACGGCGACGTCGAGCTCGAGGCGTCGCTCACGGAGTCCTTCGTCGTGCCCGACTGCGACTGCGGCGGCACCCTGAAGCCCGACGTGGTGTTCTTCGGCGAGAACGTGCCGGCCCCGCGGGTGCAGCGCTGCTACGACGCCGTCGACGCGCTGGGCGCGGGAGGTGCGCTGCTGGTCGTCGGGTCGAGCCTGACGGTGATGAGCGGGTTCCGGTTCGTGCGCCGGGCGGCGCGCGCCGGCACCCCGGTGGTCGTGGTCAACCGCGGCGCCACGCGCGGCGACGCGCTCGCGACGTACGCCGTGGAGGCCGGGTGCTCGGGCTTCCTGGCCGACCTCGCCGCGCGGCGCGTCGGCTGAGTCCCGGGCCGGAGCCGCGGTCGGACCCTGCGCCCGGTCAGTCGCGCTGGTCGCGGTCGCGCAGGTCGCCCAGCAGGTCGAGCAGGGACTGCACCGACTCGCCCGACCCGGCGGCGGGGCCGCGCGGCGCGAGGCCGTCGCCCTGCTCGAGGCGCTCCCAGGCCAGCTCGGGGGGCATCCGCACGCCGCGGCGCAGGACGTAGCGGGTGTCGGCCAGGTCGAACTCCAGGTCGACCACGCGGGCGCTGAGGAACTCGCCGTCGGCGGTGAGCACGACGACCTCCTCGTCGATCTCCAGGCCGCGCGTCAGGCGCGTGCCGACGTGGCTGACCACGATGTCTCCCTCGAGCACACCGAGCTCGAGCGCCGTCGCCGGCACCTCCACGAGCTCCATCTCGAGCACTCCCCTCGCCATGCTCATGGCGACCTCCCTCAGGTCCAGGCGTGTGCGTGTGTGCAGGGACAACGAGGGGGGACGCCGGCGGTCACGGCGCACCGCACCGGTCTGGACCAGTGCTCCGAGAGTCGTGCGTCGAGCACCATCATGCCCGCCCGCCCCTGAGCGCGCCGCGATTTCGGCCACCCGACACCGCAGGTGGTGCGCGTTCCGCAGCACGGGGGTAAAGCAACGGGCCATCCCCGCGGTGCGGGGACGGCCCGGTCGACGACGGCCGAGGCTCAGAGGCGCTTGACGAAGATGTGGTCGGCGGCGTCGAGGAGGACCTCCGCGGTCTCGCCACCGGAGCCGACCAGCACGCCCTCGCCGGTCTGCACCACCGTGACGGTCTTGTCGGGCAGGGCGCCGACCCGGCGCAGGGCGCTCATCAGCGCCTCGTCCTTCTGCATCTCCTCGGAGATGCGGCGCACGAGCACGCGGCCCTCCTCGGCGGAGGCGACGTCGGCCAACGACTCGACCCCGGCCATGAACTCCTCCCCGACCCGGCTCTGGCCCAGCTCCTCCAGGCCCGGGATGGGGTTGCCGTAGGGCGACTCGGTCGGGTGGTCGAGCAGCTCCAGCAGCCGGCGCTCCACGGTCTCCGACATCACGTGCTCCCAGCGGCAGGCCTCCTCGTGCACCAGCTCCCAGTCGAGGCCGATCACGTCGATGAGCAGCCGCTCGGCGAGGCGGTGCTTGCGCATGACACGGGTGGCGAGCCGGTCGCCCTCCTCGGTCAGCTCGAGGTGGCGGTCGCCCTGCACCGTCAGCAGGCCGTCACGCTCCATGCGCGCCACGGTCTGCGAGACGGTGGGGCCGCTCTGGTGCAGCCGCTCGGCGATCCGCGCGCGCAGCGGGACGATGCCCTCCTCGACGAGCTCGTAGATCGTGCGCAGGTACATCTCGGTGGTGTCGATGAGGTCGCTCACACCCCCATTGTCCCTCATCGCGCACCTCGTCCCGACCGGCGCCCGGCGCGGCGGAACGGGACCGGAGGGGGGAGGCCACGGCGACGCGGGGGTGGCAGGGTCGCCGGGTGGCTGACTCGACGACCTCCGTGATGTGGTTCCGCCGCGACCTGCGCCTGGGCGACAACCCCGCGCTGCTCGAGGCCGCCTCCGACGGGGCGGTGCTCCCGCTCTTCGTGCTCGACCCCCACCTGTGGGGCCCGGCCGGGCCGAGCCGCCGCGCCTACCTCGGCGCGTCGCTGCGCGCCCTCGACGCGCAGCTGCGGCAGCGGCACACGCGGCTCTCGGTGGTGCGGGGCGACCCGGTGCGACGGGTGGTGCTGGCCGCGAAGGCGGTCGGCGCGCGGCGCGTGCACGTCGCGGCCGACTTCGGGCCCTACGGCCGCGCGCGCGACGAGCGGGTGGAGGAGGCGCTCGGCGAGGCCGGGATCGAGCTGGTGCGCACGGGCTCGCCGTACGCCGTGGCGCCGGGGCGGGTCGTCAACGGCTCCGGCAAGGCCTACCAGGTCTTCACGCCCTTCTCCCGCGCCTGGAACGACCACGGCTGGCGGGCGCCGGTCGACCCGCCGTCGGGCGGCGGCTGGGTCGAGCTCGAGGACGGCACCACCGACGTGCCCGACCCCGACCTCCCCGCCGGGCTCGAGCTGCCCGAGGCCGGGGAGAGGGCCGCCCGCGCCCGCTGGGAGGAGTTCCTGGACCGCGTCGACGACTACGACGACGACCGCGACCGCCCCGGGGTGGAGGGCACCAGCCGGATGTCGGTGCACCTCAAGTACGGCGAGGTCCACCCGCGCACGCTGCTGGCCGACCTGGCGCAGCGCCGCTCGCGGGGCGCGGCGACCTACCGCACCGAGCTGGCGTGGCGCGACTTCTACGCCGACGTGCTGGCGCGGCGCCCCGAGACGGCGCGCGAGTACCTCAAGCCGGAGTACGCCCGGATGGCCTACGACTCCCCCGGCGAGCAGCTCGCCGCCTGGCAGGAGGGCCGCACGGGCTTCCCCATCGTCGACGCCGGCATGCGCCAGCTGCGGGCGACCGGCTGGATGCACAACCGGGTGCGGATGATCACCGCGAGCTTCCTGGTCAAGGACCTGCACCTGGAGTGGCAGCTGGGCGCCGGCCACTTCCTGCACTGGCTCGTCGACGGCGACCTGGCCAGCAACAACCACGGCTGGCAGTGGACCGCCGGCAGCGGCACCGACGCCTCGCCCTTCTTCCGGGTCTTCAACCCCACGACCCAGGGCCGCAAGTTCGACCCGCAGGCGGACTACGTGCGCCGCTGGGTGCCGGAGCTGGCCGACGCCGCCGACCCGCACGAGCCGTCCTCGCAGGACCGGGAGGCGGCGGGCTACCCCGAGCCGATCGTCGACCACAAGGCGGAGCGGCTGGAGGCGCTGGACCGCTACGGGGCGATCAAGGACCGCTGACCACGGGGCCGCCCGGCCCGGGCGCGAGGGCTGGGCACGGGGCCGGATCGTGTGATGGACTTGTGGACATGACTTTGAACGATCCAAAGAGCTCCGAGGCCCCGGAGTGGTGGCGTCACGCCGTCATCTACCAGGTCTACCCCCGCTCCTTCGCCGACAGCGACGGCGACGGCGTCGGCGACCTCCCGGGCATCACCTCGCGGCTGCCCTACCTGCGCGACCTCGGCGTCGACGCGCTGTGGATCTCGCCCTTCTACACCTCGCCGCAGAAGGACCACGGCTACGACGTGGCCGACTACCGCGACATCGACCCGCTCTTCGGGACCCTCGAGGACGCCGACCGTCTCGTCGCCACCGCGCACGAGCTCGGCCTCAAGCTGATCGTCGACCTCGTGCCCAACCACACCTCCGACGCCCACGCGTGGTTCCAGGCCGCCCTGGCCGCCGGGCCGGGCAGCGCGGAGCGCGCCCGCTACCTCTTCCGCGAGGGCAGGGGCGAGGACGGCTCGCAGCCGCCGAACAACTGGAGCTCGGTCTTCGGCGGGCCCGCCTGGACGCGGGTCGAGGACGGACAGTGGTACCTCCACCTCTTCGACTCCACCCAGCCCGACCTCGACTGGCGCAACCCCGAGGTCGGCGACATGTTCGAGGACGTCCTGCGCTTCTGGCTCGACCGCGGCGTCGACGGCTTCCGGGTCGACGTGGCCCACGGCCTGGTCAAGGAGGAGTCGCTGCGCGACCAGGTCGTCGACGAGGGCGACACCCCGGCCAGCGGCGAGATCAACCCCGAGGCGGTCTCCAGCATGGTCGAGCGGACCATGCGCGACGAGCCGATGTGGGACCAGCCCGAGGTGCACGAGGTCTACCGCCGCTGGCGCACGGTCCTCGACTCCTACGACGGCGACCGGATGATGGTCGCCGAGGCCTGGACGCAGTCGGCCGAGTCGATGGCCCGCTTCGTGCGCCCCGACGAGATGCACCAGTCCTTCAACTTCTCCTGGCTGCTGGCCCCCTGGTCGGCCGAGGAGTTCGCGTCGGTCGTCACCGGCACCCTCGAGGCCCTCTCCGGCGTGGGCGCGAGCCCCACCTGGGTGCTGAGCAACCACGACGTCGTGCGCCACGTGACCCGCTACGGCGGCGGTGCGGTCGGCCTGGCGCGGGCGCGTGCCGCGACCCTGGCGATGCTGGCGCTGCCGGGCTCGTCGTACCTCTACGAGGGCGAGGAGCTGGGCCTGGAGCAGGTCGACGTCGAGCCCGAGCACCGCCAGGACCCGTCGTGGTTCCGCACCGGCGAGGTCGGCCGCGACGGCTGCCGCGTGCCGGTGCCGTGGAGCGGCGACGCCGCCCCCTACGGCTTCGGCCCCGGCGACGCCCAGCCGTGGCTGCCGCAGCCCGACGACTGGGCCCCGCTGACGGTGGCCGCCCAGCAGGCCGACCCCGACTCGACGCTGGCGTTCTACCAGAAGGCGCTCGCGGCACGCCGCGCCTTCGCCGAGACCGCGGGCGACGAGGTCGAGCTGCTCGACCTCGGCCGCGACGTGCTGGCCTTCCGTCGTGGCCCGCTCACCGTCGTGGTCAACTGCGGCGCGACGCCGGTGACCCGCCCCGCCGGCGACGTCGTGGCCAGCAGCGGTCCGGTCTCCGACCTGCTGCCGGTCGACACCGCGGTCTGGCTCACCACCGGCGACTGAGCGGCAGGCCACGGGCCGCCGACCCCGCGCCGGGGTCGGCGGCCCGCGTGCCTTCGCTCAGCGGTCGGTCGGCTGGTTGAGCGCGCTGTTGTAGCGGTGCAGGACCTCGGCGAAGGCCGCCAGCTCGCTCTCGTCCCAGTCGCCGAGCCGCTCGTCGAGGAACTTGCGGCGGTGCTCCTGCACGTCGGTGAGGCGGCGCACCGCCTCGTCGGTCGCGGCGACCAGCGAGGCCCGGCCGTCCTCGGGGTCGCGGGTGCGCTCGACGAGACCCAGGTCGGCGAGGTGCTGCACCTGGCGGCTGATGGCGCCCTTGTCGATGTGGAAGGCCTCCGCCATCGACGAGGAGCGCATCGCGCCGTGGTCGGCGAGGTAGCTGAGCATGAGGTAGGAGGCCGGCTGCAGCTCCTCGTGGACGGCGAGCGCGCGCTCGCCGATCACGCGGCGGACCCGGCGGATCAGCACGCCGACCTCCTGCTCGAGCTTCATCAGGTGCTCCGTGCGCGCGGTCATCAGGACCGCAGCGTAGTGGGCTGCTCGCGCTCGACCAGCGACCCGGGCGTGGTGTCGGCGCCGGTGGCGGCACCGGCCGCCCGGCGCGTCGAGGCCTCGAGCAGGTCGCTGCCCTCGTCGGCTCCGGGCGCCGTGTCGGGCACCAGGTCGTTGGTGGTGCGCAGCGGCACCTCCTCGATGAAGAGCACGCAGACCAGGGCGAGCACCGCGAAGGGCGTGGCGACGAGGAACAGGTGGCCGAAGGACTCACCGAAGGCCGACTGGAAGATCTCGCGCACCGGCCCGGGCAGCGTGTCCAGGTCGGGGATGGAGTGGCTCTCGGTCTCACTGCCCCCGCTCACGCCGATGGCCGCGAGGCCGCTGGCGACCTTGTCGGCCACCTGCACACTCAGCAGCGCGCCGAGGGCCGAGACGCCGGCGGAGCCACCGAGGGAGCGGAAGAAGGCGACGACGGAGCTGCCGGCGCCCATGTCCTTGAGCGCCACGTTGTTCTGCACCGCGAGCACGAGGTTCTGCATCGTGGCGCCCAGGCCGACGCCCAGGACGGCCATGAAGAGGCCGATGACGACCAGGCTGGTGGTGTCGTCGATGGTGCCGAGCAGGCCCAGGGCTACGACGACCAGCACCATGCCGCCGACGAGGTAGCGCTTCCACAGGCCGGTCTCGGAGATGATCCGGCCGGTGACGATGCTGGAGACCAGCAGGCCGCCGACCATGGCGATCGACATCAGGCCGGCCTCGGTGGGGCTCATGCCCCGGGCGACCTGGAAGTACTGGCTGAGGTAGACGGTGGAGCCGAACATCGCCACGCCGATGAGGGTGGAGGCGACGGTGGCCAGGGCGATGGTGCGGTCCCTGAACAGGTGCAGCGGGATGATCGGCTCCGCCGCGACCCGGCCCTCGACGTAGAGGGCGGCGGCGATCACCAGCAGACCGCCCACGACCATGGCGGCGGTGGTGGCCGAGGCCCAGGCGAACTGGTTGCCGGCGAGGCTGACCCAGATCAGCAGGATGCTGACGCCGGCCATGATGAGGGTGGCGCCGAGGTAGTCGATGGAGACCTGGCGGCGCACGACGGGCAGGTGCAAGGTCTTCTGGAGCAGCACGAAGGCGAGCGCGGCGACGGGCAGACCCACGAAGAAGCAGCCGCGCCAGCCCAGGGGCGAGTCGACGATCAGGCCACCGATGAGGGGCCCGCTGACCGTGGCCAGCGCGAACGTGGCACCGATGTAGCCGGAGTAGCGACCGCGCTCGCGCGGCGAGACCATGCTGGCGATGACGACCTGCACCAGCGCGGTCAGGCCGCCGACGCCGAGACCCTGGATGACGCGGGAGCCGATCAGCACCTCCATCGACGGCGCGAAGGCGGCGATGAGCGAGCCGACCGAGTAGACCACCAGCGCGAGCTGCACCAGCAGCTTCTTGCTGAACAGGTCGGCCAGCTTGCCCCAGATCGGGGTGGTGGCGGTCATGGCCAGCAGCGTGGCGACGACGACCCAGGTGTAGCCGGTCTGGCTGCCGTCGAGGTCGGCGACGATGGTGGGCAGCGCGTTGGTGACCACCGTGCTGGAGAGCATCGCCACGAACATCGCCAGCAGCAGGCCGCTCATGGCCTCCAGGATCTGGCGGTGCGTCATCGGAGCGTCCGCCACGGGCGGGGCCGCCGGGGAGGCCGGGGTGGACGGGGACGTCTGGGTCACGGGGTCTGCTCGCTTCACGACGGGTAGAAGGTTGTCGGGGGCAACGGTATCCCCGACCGTTGTCCCCGACAACCATTCCTCGTGTGGGTCGGGTCACCCGACCCCGGCGTCGTCTCCTCCTCAGACCTGGAAGCGGGCCACGAGGGCCTTGAGCTCGGTGGCCATGGTGGCCAGGGCGGTGGCGGACTCGAGGGTGTTGTGGGCGCCGTGGCGGGTGTCGTCGGCGGCGGAGGCGACTTGGGCGA
>NZ_JADCLL010000005.1 GCF_015070375.1 Nocardioides kribbensis
AGGCGCGCCGGGTCGGCCCGCACCTGCCCCCCGGCCGGCCGCCGCGCGGGCGGACGCCGCCCCGGGGCCGCGCCGCCCGCCGCGCGCCGGTCGGCCGGCCCGCTCACGCGGTCGGCTCGGTGCCGGGCTCGGCGCCGGGGGCGGCGCTGGCGTCGGGGACGTCTGCGGGCGCGCCGAGCCGGGCGCCGCTCTCGAGACGCACCCCGCGGGCCCAGTCGGCGGCGCGCATCTGCTTCTTGCCGAAGGCCTTGACCTCGCCGAGGCTGACCGCGTGGGTGCCGGTGCCGACGACGACGTGGTTCTTGCCGACCACGATCTCGCCCGGCGGCAGCGCTCCGTCGGTGATCTCGACGGGCCCGATCTTGATCCGCTCGCCCTCGAAGGTCGACCACGCACCCGGCCCGGGGGTGCAGGCCCGGATCCGGCGGTCCACGGCGGGGGCCGGCTCGCGCCAGTCGACCTCGGCGTCCTCGACGAGGATCTTCGGGGCCAGGCTGACGCCGTCCTCGGGCTGCTCGCGGGCGACGAGCGAGCCGTCCTCGATCCCGTCGAGGGTCGCCACGAGCAGCCCAGCTCCGCCCTCGGCGAGGCGGCCGAGCAGGTCGCCGGCGGTGTCGGTGGGGCGGATCCGCTCGGTCATCACGCCGAAGGTGGGGCCGGCGTCCATGGCCTTGACGATGCGGAAGGTCGTGGCGCCGGTGACCTCGTCGCCGGCCCACACCGCGTGCTGCACGGGAGCCGCCCCTCGCCAGGCCGGGAGGCAGGAGAAGTGCAGGTTGACCCAGCCGTGGGGCGGGATGTCGAGGGCCGACTGGGGCAGCAGGGCGCCGTAGGCCACGACCGGGCAGCAGTCGGGGCGCAGCGCCCGCAGGGCCTCCTGGAAGTCGGGGTCGCGCGGGTGCTCGGGCTTGAGCACCGGCACCCCGAGCTCGACGGCGCGCTGGGCGACGGGGCTGGCGGTGAGCCTGCGGCCCCGTCCGGACGGCGCGTCGGGCCGGGTGACGACGCCGACGAGCTCGTGGCCGGAGGCCGCGACGGCCTCCAGGGACGGGACGGCGACCTCGGGGGTACCGGCGAAGACGACTCTCACTGCTCTCCTCAGGTGGTGACGGTGCGCGACGGGTGCTCACCGCCGGTGTGGCTCGTGCTGTGGCTGTGCTGTGGCTGTGCTGTGGCTCGTGCTGTGGCTCGTGCTGTGGCTCGTGCTGTGGCTCGTGCTGTGGCTCGTGCTGTGGCTCGTGCTTTGGCTCGTGGGAGTGGACCGCAGCGGGGTCGGAGGACGGGTCGCGCCGGGGCCCGTCGGCCCGGCTAGAGGCCGAAACCCCGGGTGGCGTGGGGGCTGACCTTGACGGTGGGGCGCTCCAGGCCGAACCACTCCGCCTCGCGGATCTCGCGCATCGCGGCCTTGCGGGCGGCCTGGTCGAGACGGTCGACGAAGAGCACCCCGTCGAGGTGGTCGGTCTCGTGCTGGATGGCGCGGGCCAGCAGGTCGCTGCCGTGGACGGTGACCGGCTCGCCGTGCATGTCGAAGCCGCGCGCCACCACCGAGAGCGCGCGGGTGCACTCGAAGGACAGGTCGGGGATCGACAGGCAGCCCTCGAGACCGTGCTGCTCCTCCTCCGACAGCTCGAGGCGCGGGTTGACGAGGTGACCGAGCTCGCCGTCGACGTGCCAGGTGAAGACGCGCAGCCCGACGCCGATCTGGGGCGCCGCGAGCCCGGCCCCCGGCGCCTCCACCATGGTGTCGGTGAGGTCGGCCACGAGCTTGTGCAGCTCGCGGTCGAAGTCGACGACCTCGAGCGCCGGCTTGCGCAGCACGGGGTCACCGAAGAGGCGGATGGGCTGGACGGCCACGGGACTCCTTGGCGGGGCGACGGATGTGCGGTCGGTCGGCGGTGGATCGGTGGTGGACCGGTGGCCGATCACGACCGTCGCCCACCTCCACCGTCGACGTCCCAGTCTAGGCCCGCCGGGTCGGGCCCCCTAGCCGAGGCTGGGCGGGTCGACCTGGATGCGGACCGGGTCGAGCTTGCGCGAGGACCGCAGGCGCTGGAGGTCGCCGAGGGCGCGCGAGAGCTCCGGGCCGCGGTGGCGCGGGACCCTCACCACGACCCGCTCGGGGTGGTCGGGACCCTCGCCCTCCGGCACCGGCCCCAGCACCTCCGCGCCCTCGGGGGCGGCGAGGAGCACCAGGGCGTCGTCGACCGCCCCCGCCGGCCCCGAGATCGTCGCCAGGCGCGAGGCGGGCGGCAGGTGGGCGCTACGACGCTCCTCGGCCTCGCGCTCGGCGAAGCCGGCGGGGTCCCACCGGACGAGGGCCTGCAGCGCGGGGTGGGCCGGGTCGCCGACGGCCAGGGCTCGACCCCCCGGCGTCACCAGGCCCACGGCGTTGGCCCAGCGGCGCAGCGCCTCCTCGGTGGTGCGCAGGTCGGTGCGGGCCAGGGCCAGCCAGGTGTCGAGCAGGACCACCGCGGCGTAGCCGCCCTCGGCGACGGGCTCGGCCCCGGGGGTGGCCACCACGATCGCCGGGCGCGCCTCGACCCGGGCGAGCACCTCCCCGCCGGCCGACGAGGTGCGGACGCGGGTGCCGGGGAAGGAGCGCCCCAGCTCCTCGGCGGTGCGGGCGTCGCCGACCACCGGCGCACGCAGCCCCCGGTGGCCGCACTCGGGGCACGCCCACCCCGGCGCGGGCGTCGCGCACCACCGGCAGGCCGGGGGGTCGGCCGCGCCACGCAGGTGGAGGGGGCCGGAGCACACCGCGCACCGCGCCGGCGTGCGGCAGCGCTCGCAGGCCAGCGAGGCGGCGTAGCCACCCCGCGGCACCGAGACGAGCACCGGCCCCGAGCCGAGCGCGTCACGCACCAGGTCGCGCACCTGGGTCGGCAGCCGCGCGGTGCGGGCGTGGGGGTCGCGGCGCAGGTCGTGCTCACTGGCCCCGGCCACGGTCACCGTGACCGCCCGGCGCAGCGTGCCGCGGTCGGCGACGAGCTCGCGCGCCCACCCGGTGCGGACCAGGTGGTCGCCCTCCACGGTGCGCGTGAAGCCGCCGACCAGCGCGGCCGAGCCCTGCTCGGCCGCGCGCAGCAGCAGCACCTCGCGGGCGTGGGGGTAGGGCGCCCGCTGCTCGGCGTGGTTGTCGTCGCCGTCGTCCCAGATCGCCACCAGGCCGGGGCGCGCCACCGGCGCGAACGCCGCGGCGCGGGTGCCGACGGCGATCCGGCGTGAGCCCCGGGAAAGCTGGAGGAAGGCGCGGTAGCGCTGCGCCGGACCGGTGTCGGCGGTGAGCACGGCGTGCTGCGGGGGGAGCCCGGCAGCGGCGGCGGCCCGCTCGAGGGCCTCGGCCACCCGCGCGACGTCCTTGCCGTCGGGCAGGCAGAGCACCGCTCCCCCGGGCGCGCCGAGCGCCGCCAGGGCCAGCAGGTGCGGCCAGTCGGCGCCGGGTGGCGGGCCCCAGACCGCGCGGGGGGCTCCGCCCTCGGCGAGGTGGGCGAGGAAGGCCGCGCCGTGGGGGTGCTGGGCCCACGCCTCACGGCCCTGCGCGCTGAGGGCGGACACCGCGGCCGGGGGCAGCGGGGCCAGGTCACCGGAGGGCTGCTCCCCGAGGGCCTCCTTCTCCGCACCGGCGTGGCGCGGGGGCACGGCGAGGCGGAGCACGTCGGCACGGGCTCCGGCGTAGCGCTCGGCCACGGCCGCGGTCAGCGCCGCGACGCCGGGCAGCAGCACCGGCTCCGGGCTGACGACGCGGCGCAGCGGCTGGAGGACGCCGGGGTGGTCGGAGGAGGCGGCGCGCTCGACGAGGAAGCCGTCGACGTCGTGCCCGGCGAAGCGCACCTTGACCCGGACCCCGGGGCGGGCGTCGTCGGCCATCGCGGCCGGCACGGCGTAGTCGAAGGGACGGTCGAGGTGGGCCAGCGGCACGTCGACGAGCACCCGGGCGACGGGGTCGACCTCGGCGATCTCCACCTCGCGGCGCTTGCGCTCGCGGGTGGCGCGCGCCTTGACCTGCGACTCCTTCAGCGTGGCGCGCACCAGCCCCGGCAGCAGCTCGGGCTGCTCGTCACGGCGGGGGTCGGCAGGGGGCACGGGCAGATGTCTACCAGCGTCCGCCGACCGGCCCGTCGGCCCTCGACCGCCCGTCCACAGACACAGCCACGGACACAGCCACGGACGCAGCCACGGACGCAGCGCACCCGCCGGCCCCGAGGGGCCGGCGGGTGCGGGTGGTGGTGCGGGTGGTGCAGGAGTCGTGCGGGGTGCGGGCTCAGGCGCCGACGGCGGCCTTGAGGGCCTCGGCGCGGTCGGTGCGCTCCCAGGTGAACTCCGGGAGCTCGCGGCCGAAGTGGCCGTAGGCCGCGGTCCTGGCGTAGATCGGGCGCAGCAGGTCGAGGTCGGCGATGATCGCGGCCGGGCGCAGGTCGAAGACGCTCAGCACGGCCTGCTGGATCTGCTCGTCGGGCACGGTGCCGGTGCCGAAGGTCTCGATGAAGACCCCGACGGGCTGGGCCTTGCCGATCGCGTAGGCGACCTGGGCCTCGCAGCGGCGGGCCAGGCCCGCGGCCACGACGTTCTTGGCCACCCAGCGCATGGCGTAGGCCGCGGAGCGGTCGACCTTCGAGGGGTCCTTGCCCGAGAAGGCGCCACCGCCGTGGCGGGCCATGCCGCCGTAGGTGTCGACGATGATCTTGCGACCGGTCAGGCCGGCGTCGCCCATGGGGCCACCGACGACGAAGCGGCCGGTGGGGTTGACCAGGAGGCGGTAGCCCTCGGAGGAGATGTCGAAGGCCGAGAGCACCGGGTCGATGACGTGCTTCTTGACGTCGGGCTGGAGCACGGTGGCGAGGTCGACGTCGTCGGCGTGCTGGGTGGAGAGCACGACGGTGTCGATGCGCACGGGTCGGTTGTCGGCGTCGTACTCGATGGTGACCTGGGTCTTGCCGTCGGGGCGCAGGTAGTCCATGGTGCCGTCCTTGCGGACCTCCGAGAGCCGCTCGGAGAGCGTCTGCGCGATCTTGATCGGCAGGGGCATCAGCTCGGGGGTGTCGTCGCAGGCGTAGCCGAACATCAGGCCCTGGTCGCCCGCGCCCTGCTTGTCCATCGCGTCGACGGACTCCTCCAGGCGCGACTCGTAGCCGGTGTCGACGCCCTGGGCGATGTCGCCGGACTGTCCGCCGATGGCGACCATCACGCCGCAGGTCTCGCCGTCGAAGCCCTTGTCGGAGTGGTCGTAGCCGATGCTCAGGATCCGGTCGCGCACGACCTTCTTGATGTCGACGTAGCCGGTGGTGCTGACCTCGCCGGCCACGACAACCAGGCCGGTCGTCAGCAGCGTCTCGACCGCGACCCGCGAGTGGGGATCCTGCTCGAGCATCGCGTCGAGGATCGAGTCGCTGATCTGGTCGGCGATCTTGTCCGGGTGACCCTCGGTCACGGACTCCGAGGTGAACAGACGTCCGGGCACAGTGCTTCTCGCTCTCGTAGGAAGGGTGCTGCGGGCAGTGCTGGTGGTGCGCGCAACGATAACGACCGTCCCACAGTGCGGGACGCCGGTCTCAGTTGTACGCCGGGACCGGTCGGGTGCGGCTCACCCGGGGGGCTGGCCGGGGCCCGGCGGCCGGTCGGGTGGGACCGGGCCGAGCCGGAGCGTCACCTGGTCCCAGACGGCGTGGGCCAGGTGGGCCTTGGAGCCGTGGCCCACCTCCACGGCGGCGCCGTCGGCGGCCAGGACCACGGCGTCGTTGTCGGGGCTGCCGAAGACCGCTCCCCCGCTGACGTCGTTGACGACGAGCAGGTCGCAGCCCTTGCGGGTCAGCTTGGCCCGCGCCAGGTCGAGCACGCCGGCGTGGGCGTCGCCGGTCTCGGCGGCGAAGCCGACCACGACGCCGGGCCGGGTCGGACCGACGGGTCGGGCGGCCACCTCGCGCAGGATGTCGGGGTTCTGCACCAGCGCGATCGGCGGGGCAGCGCCGTCGTCGGCCTTCTTGATCTTCGCCGTGCTGACCTCGGTGGGCCGGAAGTCGGCCGGGGCGGCGGCCATGACGAGCGCGTCGGCGCCCTCCGCGGCGGCCAGGACCGCCTCGCGGAGCTGGGCCGTCGTCTCCACGCGCACGACGCGGGCTCCCGCGGGGTCGGGCAGCGTGGCGTTGGCGGCCACCAGCGTCACCGAGGCCCCCCGCGCCACGGCGGCGCGGGCCAGGGCCCAGCCCTGGAGGCCCGAGGAGCGGTTGCCGAGGAAGCGCACGGGGTCGAGCGGCTCGCGGGTGCCGCCGGCGGAGACGACCACGCGGCGACCCGCGAGGTCCTGGGCCGGCGCGGCGTCGCCGGAGCGGGCGAGCACCTGCACGCACGTCTCGAAGATCTCGCCGGGGTCGGGCAGCCGGCCCTTGCCGGTGTCGGCGCCGGTGAGGCGGCCCTCCGCCGGCTCCAGCACCAGCACGCCGCGCGAGCGCAGCGTCGCGACGTTGGCGACGGTGGCGGGGTGCTCCCACATCTCGGTGTGCATCGCGGGGGCGAGCACCACCGGGCAGCGCGCGGTGAGCAGCGTGTTGGTGAGCAGGTCGTCGGCCAGGCCGTGGGCGGCGCGCGCCAGCAGGTCGGCGGTGGCGGGGGCGACCACGACGAGGTCGGCGGACTTGCCGATGCGCACGTGGGGCACCTCGTGGACCGAGGTCCACACGTCGCTGGCCACCGGCTTGCCTGACAGCGCCGACCAGGTGGGGGCGCCGACGAACTCCAGCGCCGCGGCGGTGGGGACCACGGTGACGTCGTGGCCCGACTCGGTGAGCCGGCGCAGCAGCTCGCAGGCCTTGTAGGCCGCGATGCCGCCGGCGACGCCGAGGACGACGCGAGGCCGCTCCCCGTCGTGGGGGGCGGCCTCGTCGGTGGTGCTGGTGCTCAGGGGAGGATCACTCGTCGCCGGGCGCGAAGGACGCGTCGAGGGCGGCGGCCTTGGCAGCGGCCTCCTCGGCGGCGAGCTCGGCCGGGTCGACGTCCTCGCAGGTCAGCAGGTCGTCGTTGATCTCGCGCAGCGCGATCGACAGCGGCTTCTCCTGCACGTGGGTCTCCACGAGGGGGCCGACGTACTCCAGCAGGCCCTCGCCGAGCTGGGAGTAGTAGGCGTTGATCTGGCGGGCGCGCTTGGCGCTGTAGAGGACCAGCTTGTACTTGCTGTCGGTCTTGGTGAGCAGGTCGTCGATCGAGGGGTTGGTGACGCCCTCGGCGGCGATGTTGGGAGCAGACACGCGGAAGCCTCGCTGGGGTTGGAACGGGTCAGGGCCGGTCGGGCCGTGACGGCTCCTGCTGGAGCATCATCAAGGTTACCAAGTCGTCGGCCGCAGCGTGAACTTCGTGGTTGACGACGGTGACGTCGAACTCGGGCTCGGCGGCCAGCTCCTCCTGCGCGGTCTCCAGGCGTCGCTCCCGCTCCTCGGCGGTCTCGGTGCCCCGTCCGACGAGCCGGCGCACCAGCTCGTCCCAGGAGGGGGGCTTGAGGAAGACAAAGAGGGCCTGCGGCATGGTGCGACGCACCTGGCGCGCGCCCTGGAGGTCGATCTCGAGCATGGCCGGCCGGCCGGCGGCCAGGGCCTCCTCGACCGGTCCGCGCGGGGTGCCGTAGCGGGCCCGCTTGTGGACCACGGCCCACTCCAGCAGCTCGTCCTCGGCGACCATGCGGTCGAAGGCCTCGTCGGAGACGAAGCGGTAGTGGACCCCGTCGACCTCGCCCGGGCGGGGCGCCCGGGTGGTGGCCGAGACGGAGATCCACACGTCGGGGTGCATCTCGCGCACCGCGGCGGCCACGGTGCCCTTGCCGACGGCGGTGGGGCCGGCGAGCACGAGCAGCCGCGTCGGCGGGCCGTCGGGGGTGACGGGGGTGGCGGTGGAGGTCTCGGGGGGCGTGGCGGCGCTCACGTGGCGTCTCGGGGGCCGAACTCGCGCTCGAGCGCGGCGACCTGCTTGATGCCCAGCCCGCGCACCCGGCGGCTCTCGGCGATGCCGAGCCGCTCCATGACCTGGCGGGCGCGCACCTTGCCCAGCCCCGGCAGCGACTGGAGCAGGTCGACGACCCGCATCTTGCCGATCACCTCGTTGGTGCTGCCCTCGCGCAGCACGTCGACGATGGAGGCCCCGGAGTTCTTCAGCCGGTTCTTCACCTCCGCCCGCTCACGGCGCGACGCGGCGGCCTTGTCGAGAGCGGCCTGACGTTGCTCGGGCGTGAGGGGAGGGAGAGCCACGGGTGAGAGGTCCTTGATCGACGCGACGGTGGAGGGGGCCAGGGTCAATCTAGTCAGAACTCTCAGACGGCGGCAACGAGGGGCGGCTGACCCCGGGACGCGCGCTGCACCCGCGGGCTCCCGTCGACCCGCTCACAGGTAGAGCGGGGTCTGGCACACGTCGCGCACCTGCTGCTCCACGCTGGCCAGGGCCTGCACGGTGGCCGGCGAGGCCAGGTCGTCGGCGGCCGCGGTGATCCGGGCGCGGTCGTCGTCGGAGAGGTCGTCGGGGGGCTCGTCGGGGTCGTAGTCCTCGGGGGCGACGTCGGCGGTCTCCAGCGCGTCGCGCAGCGCCTCCAGCCTGCCCACCACCTGCTGCCACTCGTCGGCCACGTCGTCGGGGGCGCTGGCCTGGAGCGCCTCGAGCTCGGGCAGGACGCCGATGAGGGCGCCGGGCCCGCCGTCGGCGACGGCCTCGGTGATCGCCTCCTGGCTCTCCCCCACCGTCTCGCAGTAGTCCGGCTCGGCGCACCCCGCCGCCAGGAGCGCCCCGGCCAGCGCCAGCACGAGCGGGGCGCGCGAGGCGCGCCGCAGGAGCTGGGACCGGCGACGGCGGCGTACGACGGTGGAGGGGCTCACGGCGCCGAACCTAGCCCGGCGGCCCACCGACGGCGCGGGCACGCGCTCAGCCGAGCGCGGCGAGCGCGTCGTGGGTGCGTGCGACGGCGTCGCGCAGCGCCACGGGGTCCGGGCCGGCGGCGAGGACCTCGCGCGAGGAGCTGGGCAGCACCAGGCGCGCCGCGGGGCCGAAGACCCTGCGCAGGTCGGCGACCGTGCCGCCCTGGGCGCCGAAGCCGGGGGCGAGCAGGGGGCCGCGCACGTCGAGGTCCTCGGCGGTCGGGTCGACGGTGGCGCCGACGACGGCGCCGAAGGAGCCCAGCGCGTCGTCGTCGACGCCGGCGTTGAGCGCACGGAGGTGGTCGAGCACGACGCCGGCCACGCTGCGGCCGTCGGGCGCCGTGGCGTGCTGCACCTCGGGGCCCTCGGGGTTGGAGGTCAGCGCGAGCACCAGGAGCCCGGCGCCGTGGGCACGGGCGGTCTCCACGAAGGGGGTCAGCGAGCCGAAGCCGAGGTAGGGGCTCACCGTCACCGCGTCGCTGGCCAGCGGCGAGGACGGGTCGAGGTAGGCCTCGGCGTAGGCCTGCGAGGTGGAGCCGATGTCGCCCCGCTTGGCGTCCATCAGCACCAGGCTGCCCGCCTCGCGGGCGGTGGCGACCACGCGCTCGAGCACCGCGACGCCGCGCGACCCGAAGCGCTCGAAGAACGCCGACTGCGGCTTGAGCACCGAGCAGTACGGCGCCAGCGCCTCGGTCGCCGACAGCGCGAAGCGCTCCAGGCCGGCCACGTCGTCGTCGAGCCCCCACGCGCGCAGCAGCGCCGCGTGGGGGTCGATGCCCACGCAGAGCCGGCCGCGGGCCGCCGTCGCGGCCTGCAGGCGAGCGCCGAACGCCGCGGGGGTCGTGCGGGCGGCCTCGGAATCGGTCGTGCGGTCGGTCACGGGCGGTCTCCCGGTGCGGGGGTCGGGTCGGAGGTCGGGTCGGAGGTCGGGTCGTAGGTCGGGTCGGAGGTCGGGTCGGGGGTCGGGTCGGAGGACGGGTCGGAGGTCGCAGCGACGGCCGGGTCGTCGGCCAGCTCCCGGACGATGCGCGCGGCCGCGGTGGGGTCGTGCAGCAGGGCCGAGCCGACCTGCACCGCCGTGGCGCCGGCGCGCAGGTGGGCGCGGGCGTCGGCCGCGGTGGCGATGTCTCCGGCGCCGACGACCTGGAGACCGGGCAGGGCCGCGCGGACCTCGGTGACGCAGCGCAGGGCGAGGGGGCCGATCGCGGGTCCGCTGAGGCCCGCGGGCCGACCGTCGGGCATGGCCGCGGGCAGCGCGTTGCCGACCACGACCGCCGCGGCGCCGGAGTCGCGGGCCACGCGGGCGGTCTCGACCACGCGCTGCAGGTCGGGGCGCAGCTTGGCCAGCACCGGCAGCCCACGGGGCAGCTCGCGCAGCACCGCGGCGATCGCCCCGCCGGCGTGGAACGGCTCGCGCGCGTCGAGCACCCCGGCCACGACGGCGTCGGGCGCCGAGAGGTTGACCTCGATGGCGGCGACGCCGGGTGCGCTGGCCAGGCGGCGCGCGATCTCGGCGTACTCCCCCAGGGAGCGGCCGGCCACCGACACCACGACGCGCGCCCCCTGCTGCACCAGCCAGGGCAGCTCGGTGGCCAGGAACAGGTCGAGGCCGGGGTTGGGCAGGCCGGTGGCGTGCAGCAGCCCGGCCGGCGACTCCAGCAGCCGCGGCGCGGGCCCGCCGGGGCGCGGGTCGCGGGTCAGGGTCCGGGTGACGAAGGCGCCGTAGGCCGAGAGCCCGGCCGGCCCGGAGTAGCCGGCCAGCTCGCGCCCGGTGCCGCCGCAGCCCGCGGCGACCATGACGGGGCCGGCGAGGGTGATGCCGCCCAGCGAGGTGCTCACCACGCACCACCGACGGGTCCGGGCAGGTCGCGGTCGGGACCGGGGCGCCGGTCGAGATCGAGGTCGAGGTCGTCCCAGCGCACGCGGTCGCCGCGCAGCACCGGGCCGTCGACGCAGGCGCGGGCGGTGCGGGCGACGCCGTCCTCGCCGACCACCGGCACGGGGCAGCCGTGGCACAGGCCGGTGGCGCAGGTCAGCGGCTGCTCGAGAGCGACCTGGCTCCAGGCCCCGTGCTCCTCCGCGGCCAGCGCCACGGCGTGCAGCGTGGCCGCGGGGCCCGCGGCGTAGACGACCTCGGCGCCCGCCCGGCGCAGCGTCTCGGGCACGACGTCGCCGACGCGCCCGCGCACGCCCACCGAGCCGTCGCCCGTGACCACGACCACCGAGCGCGCCGAGCGTCGCGCCTCCAGCGCGGAGAGCAGCCGCGGCTCGTCGGCCGCGCCGACCACGAGGCTGACCGCGCAGCCCCGCTCGCGCAGGCGCTCGGCGAGCGGGAAGAGCGGCGCCGCGGCGTAGCCCTCGCCGACCAGCACGGTGGCCACCGGCTCCTTGGGCAGGGCGAAGGGGCGGCCCAGCGGGCCGGTCACCGGGAGGCGCGCGCCGGGCCGCAGCCCCGCCAGCCAGCCGGTGCCGCGCCCCACCGGCTCCACGACGACCTGGAGCGCCAGCCCGTGCCCGCCCACCGGACGCACCTGGTGGATCCACAGCGCGCGGCGGCCCAGCAGGTGGTCGCCGAGGGTGCCGACGGAGGCGGCGAGGAAGGTGCCGGGGCGGAAGCGCTCGGCGACGCCGGGCGCGAGCAGCGTGAGGTGCTGGTAGGCGCCGACCCGCTTGGTCGCCAGCACCTCGGCCGTGGTGTGCACCGGTCCCTGCGGCGGGCTCTGGCGACCGGGCTGCGTGGCCGGCGGGACGGGGGCGGTGGGGCTCACGCGGGGGCGTCCCCGGAGCCGGCGAGAGCGCCGGCCACCCGCCGGGGCCACGCCGGACCCTCGTAGACGAACGCGGTGTAGGCCTGCACGAGGTCGGCCCCGGCGGCCAGGCGGGCCGCGGCGGCCTCCGGGCCGTCGATGCCGCCGACCCCGACCAGCGTCAGGTCGTCGCCGACCCGACCGCGCAGCAGCCGCAGCACGGCCTCGGCGCGCGCGGCGAGCGGAGCGCCGGAGACGCCGCCGGCGCCGAGCGCGGCGACCTCCGCGGCGGGGGTGCGCAGGCCCTCGCGGGAGATCGTGGTGTTGGTGGCGATCACCCCGTCGAGCACCTCGTCGCGCCGACCGGCCACCGCCAGGTCGGCCACGGCCAGCACGTCGTCGTCGGCGAGGTCGGGGGCGATCTTGACCAGCAGCGGCACCCGGCGCCCGGGCGTCGCGCGGTCGGCGACGCGGCGTACGTGGGCCAGCAGCGGCTCGAGCCGCTCCACGGCCTGCAGCGAGCGCAGCCCGGGGGTGTTGGGCGAGCTCACGTTGACCACGAGGTAGTCGGCGTGGGGCGCCAGCAGCGAGGCGCTGCGCTCGTAGTCGGCCTCCACCGCGCGCTGGTCGTCGTCGGGCACGACCTTGGACTTGCCGATGTTGACGCCGAGGACCGGTCCGCTCCCCCGCGGCCGGCGTACGGCGCGCCGGGCCAGGCGCTCCGCCACGGCCCGCGCGCCCTCGTTGTTGAAGCCCATGCGGTTGAGCACGGCGCGGTCGGCGGTGAGCCGGAACAGCCGCGGTGCCGGGTTGCCGGGCTGGGCCAGCCCGGTGACGGTGCCGACCTCGACGTGGCCGAAGCCGAGGCCCGCGAGCGCGTCGACGCCCACGGCGTTCTTGTCGAAGCCGGCCGCCAGGCCGAGGGCGTTGGGGAACTCCAGGCCCATCGCCCGCACCGGGGCGCCGGGCGACGGGAGCCGGGAGAGCAGCGGCGCCCCGGCACGGATGCCGGCGAAGCCGAGGTGGTGGGCCCGCTCGGGGTCGATGCGCGTCGCGACGTGGTCGAAGAGCAGCGCGTAGGGCTTCACCACGGGGGTCTCACCGGCCCCGCTGCGACTCGTGCTGGGTGACCTGGGCCCACTCCTGCAGGCTGCGCACCCCGATGTCGCCACGGCGCATCGCCTCGATGCCCTGCACGGCCGCGCCGAGGCCCTGGACCGTGGTAATGCACGGGACGTTGGCCATGACCGCGGCGGTGCGGATCTCGTAGCCGTCGAGGCGGGCCTGACCGCCGCCACCGGCGCCGTAGGGGGTGTTGACGATGAGCTGGATCTCACCGTCGTGGATGAGCTGGACGGTGGTCTTCTCCCCCTGCGGGCCTGGGCCCTCGAAGTGCTTGCGCACGACGGTGCAGGCCACGCCGTTGCGGCGCAGCACCTCGGCGGTGCCCTGGGTGGCGAGGATCTCGAAGCCGAGGTCGGCGAGCACCTTGACCGGGAAGATCATGGAGCGCTTGTCGCGGTTGGCCATCGAGACGAAGACCTTGCCCTCGGTGGGCAGCGGGCCGAAGGCCGCGGCCTGCGACTTGGAGAAGGCCGTGCCGAAGTCGCGGTCGAGGCCCATCACCTCGCCGGTGGACTTCATCTCCGGGCCGAGCACGGTGTCGACCTGGGAGCCGTCGGCGGTGCGGAAGCGGTTGAAGGGCATGACCGCCTCCTTGACCGCGATGGGCTGGTCGGGCGGGAGGCTGCCGCCGTCGCCCTCGGAGCGCAGCACCCCGGCGGCGCGCAGCGAGGCCACGCTCTCGCCGAGCATGATCCGCGCGGCGGCCTTGGCCAGCGGGGTCGAGGTCGCCTTCGACACGAAGGGCACGGTGCGCGAGGCGCGCGGGTTGGCCTCGAGGACGTAGAGGATGTCGGAGCCCAGCGCGAACTGGATGTTGAGCAGGCCGCGCACGCCCACGCCCGCGGCGATGGCCTCGGTGGCCTCGCGGATGCGGGCCACCTCGTGCTCGCCGAGGGTGATCGGGGGCAGCGCGCAGGAGGAGTCGCCGGAGTGGATGCCGGCCTCCTCGATGTGCTCCATGACGCCGCCGAGGTAGAGCTCGGTGCCGTCGTAGAGCGCGTCGACGTCGATCTCGACGGCGTCGTCGAGGAAGCGGTCGACCAGCACGGGCGCGGCGCGGCTGATGAGGCCGGCGGCGACGTACTTCTCCAGGTAGGCCCGGAGCGACTCGTCGCCGTAGACGATCTCCATGCCGCGCCCGCCGAGCACGTAGGAGGGCCGCACGAGCACGGGGTAGCCGATCTCGGCGGCGATGCGCTGGGCCTCGGGGAAGGAGGTGGCGGTGCCGTGCTTGGGGGCGACCAGACCGGCCTCGGCGAGCACCCGCCCGAAGGCGCCGCGCTCCTCGGCCAGGTCGATGGCGTCGGGCGAGGTGCCGACGATCGGCACGCCCGCGGCGGCCAGGCCCTGGGCCAGGCCGAGCGGGGTCTGGCCGCCGAGCTGGCAGATGACGCCGGCGACGGGACCCGCGGCCATCTCGGCGTGGACGACCTCGAGCACGTCCTCGAGCGTGAGCGGCTCGAAGTAGAGCCGGTCGGAGGTGTCGTAGTCGGTGGAGACCGTCTCGGGGTTGCAGTTGACCATGACGGTGTCGTAGCCGGCCTCGGAGAGCGCCAGCGAGGCGTGCACGCAGGAGTAGTCGAACTCGATGCCCTGGCCGATGCGGTTGGGCCCGGAGCCGAGGATGACCACGGCCTCGCGCTCGCGCGGCAGCACCTCGGTCTCCTCGTCGTAGGAGGAGTAGTGGTACGGCGTGGCCGCCGCGAACTCCGCGGCGCAGGTGTCGACGGTCTTGTAGACCGGGCGGATGCCCAGCGCGTGGCGCACGCCGCGCACGACGTCGGCGCTCATGCCGCGGATCTTGCCGATCTGGGCGTCGGAGAAGCCGTGCCGCTTGGCCCGGCGCAGCAGGGCCGGGGTGAGCTCCTCGGCCGCGGTGACCTCGACGGCGACCTCGTTGATGAGGGCGAGCTGGTCGACGAACCACGGGTCGATGCCGGTGGCCTCGAAGATCTCCTCGGGCGTCGCGCCGGCGCGGATGGCGTCCATGACCTTGCGCAGACGACCGTCGTGGGGGGTCGCGATGACCTCGAGCAGCGCGGCCTTGTCGAGCTCGACGTGCTCCTGGTGCCAGTCGAAGACGGCGTCGGGGGACTCCAGGGAGCGCAGCGCCTTCTGCAGCGACTCGGTGAAGCTGCGTCCGATCGCCATCGCCTCGCCCACCGACTTCATGTGGGTGGTCAGGGCCGGGTCGGCGCCGGGGAACTTCTCGAAGGCGAAGCGCGGCACCTTGGTGACGACGTAGTCGAGGGTGGGCTCGAAGGAGGCCGGGGTGCTGGTGCCGTCGGGGCGGGTGGTGATGTCGTTGGGGATCTCGTCGAGGGTGTAGCCGATGGCCACCTTCGCGGCGATCTTGGCGATGGGGTAGCCGGTGGCCTTGGAGGCCAGGGCGCTGGAGCGCGAGACGCGGGGGTTCATCTCGATGACGACGAGCCGTCCGTCGCGCGGGTTGACGGCGTACTGGATGTTGCAGCCGCCGGTGTCGACGCCGACCTCGCGGATGATGCCGATGGCCATGTCGCGCATGTGCTGGTACTCGCGGTCGGTGAGCGTCATCGCCGGCGCGACCGTGATGGAGTCACCGGTGTGCACGCCCATCGGGTCGAGGTTCTCGATGGAGCAGATGATGACCACGTTGTCGGCGGTGTCGCGCATGACCTCGAGCTCGTACTCCTTCCAGCCGAGGATCGACTCCTCGAGGAGCACCTCGGTGGTCGGGCTGGCGGCCAGGCCGGAGCCGGCGATGCGGCGCAGGTCGGACTCGTCGAAGGCGATGCCCGAGCCGGTGCCGCCCATGGTGAAGGAGGGCCGCACGACGATGGGGTAGCCGAAGCGCTCGACGGCGGCGAGGCAGTCGTCCATCGTGTGGCAGATCATCGAGCCCGCCACCTCGCCGCCGAGGTCCTCGACGATCCCCTTGAACACCTGCCGGTTCTCGCCGCGGTCGATGGCCTCGATGGAGGCGCCGATGAGCTCGACGTCGTACTTCTCCAGCACCCCGGCGGCGTCGAGCGCCATCGCGGCGTTGAGCGCGGTCTGGCCCCCGAGGGTCGCCAGCAGGGCGTCGGGACGCTCCTTGGCGATGACCTTCTCCACGAACTCCGGGGTGATCGGCTCGACGTAGGTGGCGTCGGCGAACTCCGGGTCGGTCATGATCGTGGCCGGGTTGGAGTTGACCAGGACGACGCGGATGCCCTCGTCCTTGAGCACCCGGCAGGCCTGGGTGCCGGAGTAGTCGAACTCGCAGGCCTGGCCGATGATGATCGGCCCGGAGCCGATGACCAGGACGCTCTTGATGTCCTCGCGCTTGGGCATGTCAGTTGCCTCCCGTGCTCGCGGCGGTGGCGGGCCCGGCGGCGGACCGGCCCCGGGACTGCATGAGGTCGACGAAGCGGTCGAAGAGGTACGCCGCGTCGTGCGGGCCGGCCGCGGCCTCGGGGTGGTACTGCACCGAGAAGCCGAGCAGGTCGCCGTCGGGCGAGCGCAGCTCGAGGCCCTCGACGACGTCGTCGTTGAGGCAGACGTGGCTCACCGAGGCCGGGCCCCAGCGGGTCGCGAACGCCTCGTCGTGGCCCACGCCCTCGGGCCAGGCCACGGCGAAGCCGTGGTTGTGGGCGGTGACCTCGACCTTGCCGGTGGTGCGGTCCATCACGGGCTGGTTGATGCCGCGGTGGCCGTAGACCAGCTTGAAGGTGCCCAGGCCCAGGGCCCGGCCGAAGAGCTGGTTGCCGAAGCAGATCCCGAAGTACGGCACACCCGCGTCGAGCGCGGCCTGGAGCAGCTCGACCTGGCGGGTGGTGGCCGCCGGGTCGCCGGGGCCGTTGGAGTAGAAGAGCCCGTCGGGGCTCACCGCGAGCACGTCCTCGAGGGTCGACGTCGCCGGCAGCACGTGCACCTCGATGCCGCGCTCGGCCATGCGGTGGGGGGTCATCGTCTTGATGCCGAGGTCGAGGGCGGCGACCCTCAGCCGGCGCTCGCCGACCGCGGGCACGACGTAGGCCTCGGTCGTCGAGACCTCGCCGGCCAGCTCGCTGCCGGCCATCTCGCCCGAGGCGCGCACGCGCTCGAGCAGGGCGGCGGGGTCGCTCTCGGTGGTGGAGATGCCCACGCGCATCGCCCCCCGCTCGCGCAGGTGGCGGGTCAGGGCGCGGGTGTCGACGCCGGAGATGCCGACGACGCCCTGGGCGGCCAGCTCCTCGTCGAGGGTGCGGCGGCTGCGCCAGCTGCTCGGCACGCGGGCGGGGTCGCGCACGACGTAGCCCGCCACCCAGATGCGGCGGGACTCGGGGTCCTCGTCGTTGACGCCGGTGTTGCCCACGTGAGGGGCGGTCATCACGACGACCTGGCGGTGGTAGGACGGGTCGGTGAGCGTCTCCTGGTAGCCGGTCATGCCGGTGTTGAAGACGGCCTCGCCGAAGGTCTCGCCCTCGGCTCCGAAGGCCTCGCCGTGGAACGTGCGGCCGTCCTCGAGGACGAGCACCGCGGGGGCATGCGTGGGCACGCCGTACCTCCTTCTCCGCCTCACGGGACGGATCGTTAAAGGATGTTCGAGCGGCGCCGAGCCTAGCAGCGGACGGGCCGTGGCCCGGTGCGGTGTCCGGGCCGTGGCGCGTCCCCGGGCCCGGGCCGGGTCAGCGGCGCCGGCCCGTGCCCCGGGTGGCGGGCGCGGTCCAGGGGTCGTCGGGCCAGGCGTGCTTCGGGTAGCGACCGCGCAGCTCGGCGCGCACCGCGGGGTAGCCGGTGGCCCAGAAGGACGCGAGGTCGGCGGTGACCGCCACCGGGCGGCGGGCCGGGGAGAGCAGGTGCACCAGCACGGGCACCCGCCCGTCGGCCACCCGCGGGGTCTCGGCCCACCCGAAGGCCTCCTGCACGCGCACGGCGAGCACCGGCTGGTCCCCCTCGTAGTCCAGGCGCACCGCCGACCCGCTGGGCACCGTGAGCCGCTCGGGCGCCAGCTCGTCGAGACGCCCGGCCTGCGGCCAGGGCAGCAGCCGGCGCAGCGCGCCGAGGACGTCGACACGGGCCAGGTCGCGGGCCGTGCGCACGCGGGCCAGCTCCGGGCCCAGCCACGACTCCGCGGACTCCAGCAGCGCGGCGTCGGAGACGTCGGGCCACGGCTCCCCCACCGCGGTGCGCAGGAAGGCCAGTCGTCGGCGCAGGGCGTGCGCGGCCTCCGACCAGGGCAGGGCCGCGAGACCGTCGCGGCGCAGCCCGTCGCGCACCGCGGCCGCGACGAGCTCGGCGGGCGGCCGGGCCAGGGTGCTGCTGGCCAGCTCGACGGCACCGAGCCGGGTCACCCGGCGGGCCCGCACCCGACCCTGCTCCCAGCGCACGTCGTCCTCCTCGCGCCACACCGGCGCGGCCGCCTCGAGCGCCAGGTCCTCGTCGAGCGGGGCCGCGGAGCGCACGGTGGCGTCGCGCTGGCCCGAGCGGCGGTCGACGCCCGCCACCGCGAGCCACTCCAGCCCGCGCAGGGCCGACTCGCCCCGGCCCAGCACCGCCCCGGTGCCGCCGACCATCACGTAGGCCTCCGAGCCGGCCCGCTTGCGGGCGATCCGGTCGGGGTGGGCCAGGGCGACGACCGCGCCCACGGCGAGGTCGTCGGTCATCGCCGGGGCCGCGGCGCCGCCACCGTGGTCGGCGGGCAGGGAGGCCCGCAGCCGCTCGGCGGTGGTGCGCCACGCGGCCGAGGCCGGGCCGCCCCGGCGTACGGCACGCAGCGCCGCGACCAGGTCGCCGCCGGGGACCCGGACGTCGTCGGCCAGGAGGGCCACCACCTCGGCGGCCCGGCGGGCCCCCACCGCCGCGGCGCCGTCGAGCAGCGCCCGCGCCAGCCGCGGGTCGGCGGGCACCCCGGCGATCGCGCGGCCACGAGCGGTGACGGCTCCGGCGTCGTCGACGGCGCCGAGGCCGGCGAGGGTGGCACGGGCCAGCGCGAGCGGACCGGGCGGGGGCGGGTCGAGGAGGGCGAGGCCGGCGCCGTCGGGGACGCCCCACACGGCGAGCTCCAGGGCGAGGGCCGTGAGGTCGGCGGTGAGGATCTCCGGCTGCGGGTGGGCCTCGAGGTGGGCGTGCTCGGCCTCCGACCAGCAGCGCAGCACCGCCCCGGCGGCCTCGCGGCCGGCGCGTCCGGCCCGCTGCTCGGCGGCGGCGCGGCTCACCCGCACCGTGACGAGGCCGGCCAGACCGCGCGCGTGGTCGGTGCGCGGCTCCCGCGACAGCCCGGCGTCGACCACCACGCGCACCCCCGGCACCGTGAGCGACGACTCCGCGACCGCGGTCGACACCACGACGCGGCGGCGCTCCCCCGGGCTCAGCGCGCGATCCTGGTCGACGGCCGGAAGGCGACCGTGCAGCGGACGGACGTCGACCCCGGCGGCGGCAGCTGCTGGCGCGAGCCGGCGCACGACGCCGTCGACCTCCGCGACGCCCGGCACGAAGACCAGCACGTCGCCCGGGTGCTCGGCGAGCGCGACGCGGGTCGTCGCGGCCACGTGGTCGAGGAAGGCCGGGGTCACCCCGCGGTCGTCGGCGCGGCGCACGGCGGGCGGTGGCGGGCACCAGCGACGCTGCACCGGGTGGAGCGCGCCGGGCACGTCCACCACCGGCACGGCGGTGCTGACGGCGCCGGGCGACCCCGCACCTGCGCCGCGCGGGGCGCCCTCGTCGCTGGTGGCGCCGCCGTTGTTGGCGCTGCTGTCGCTGTCGTCGCTGCCGTCGCTGTCGTCGCTGTCGTCGCTGTCGTCGCTGTCGTCGCTGTCGTCGCCAGGATCCTGGTGCGACGGCACCGCGCCCGTGCCGTCGGACGCGTCCGTGGGGTGGTGGGCCTCGGGGCCGAGGAGCGCGGCCGTGCGGGTCGCCTCGACGGTCGCGGACATCGCCACGAGCAGCAGGTCCTCGCGCAGGTTCTGCCGGACGTCGACGAGCAGGGCGAGCGTCAGGTCACCGTCGAGGTGGCGCTCGTGCACCTCGTCGAGCACCACCGCCCCGACCCCGGGCAGGTCGGGGTCGCGCTGGAGCCGCCGCAGCAGCACCCCGGTGGTGACCACCTCGACCCGCGTGGCGGGTCCGGCGCGTCGCTCGCCCCGCACCGTGTAGCCGACCGTCTCCCCCACGGGCTCACCGAGCAGGTGGGCCAGACGCCGGGCCGCGGCGCGTGCGGCGATGCGGCGCGGCTGGGTCACCACGACGCGACCGCCCCCGCCGCCCAGGAGGTCGGCGACCAGCAGCGGCACCAGGGTGGTCTTGCCGGTGCCGGGCGGCGCCTGCACCACCGCGGCGCCGTGGTCCTCCAGTGCGACACGCAGCGCGGGCAGTCCCGCGACCACCGGGAGGTCCGGCGGGTGGGCCAGCAGTCGCCGGATCGGGTCGCTCACCGGCACAGTGTCTCGCGCGCCGCGCGACCGGGACGGGCCTCCCGTCGGTGAGGCCCTCCCCGCGGAGCCGTGCTCGGGTCGACCGCACGCTCGGCCGATCCGCCGCGTCAGCGGCGCCGGCTCCGCCGCACGAGGGGCCGCAGCCGTCGCGAGAGGTGGCGGCCCGCAGCCCGCGGCACGAGACCACGTTCTGGTTGAACGAACGTTCGATCAACCCGCTCGGACCGGCGCCCGCTCCGCCGCACGCTCGGCCGCACTGCGACGGCAGCGGCGCCGGCTCCGCCGCACGAGGGGCCGCAGCGGTCGCGGAGCCGGCGGCCAGCAGCCCTCAGCCGAGAACCACGATTTGGTTGAACGAACGTTCGATCAACCCGTGCGCCGACTGGCGCACCCTCGGCCGCACGCTCGGCCGTTCCGCCACGGCAGCGACACCGGATCCGCCGCACGAGGGGCCGCAGCGGTCGCCGAGACGGCAGCCCGCAGCCCGCAGCCCGCAGCCGAGGACCACGATCTGGTTGGACGAACGTTCGATCAACCCGCGTTCCGACCAGCGCCGGCTCCACCACACGCCCAGAGGCGCGGAAGGCCCCAGAGGCATCCACGCTCCGGTGGTACGCACGTTCGACCACCGCACTGCGGCAGGGGTCGGGGCGCACCGCCGCCGGCCCGGGCTCACCGGGGTCCCGGCACGCTCGACCGGTCGGGGCGCCCGGTGTGGGGTCCGGCCGGCTCAGACCAGGGCGCCGTCGAGCACGGTCGGGGTGCCGCGCAGGAACGTCGCCACGACCCGGCCGGGCAGCTCCATGCCGCGGTAGGGGGTGTTGCGCGACAGCGACGCCGACGTCGCGGGGTCGACGACGCGGCGTACGGCGGGGTCGTAGAGCACGACGTTGGCCGGGGCGCCGACCGTGAGGGGCTGACCGTGCTCGGCGAGGCGGCCGATCCGCGCGGGCGCGGCCGACATGCGCTCGGCGACGCCGGCCCAGTCGAGCAGCCCGGTGTCGACCATCGTCTCCTGCACGATCGACAGCGCGGTCTCGAGGCCCAGCATGCCGAAGGCCGCCGCGGCCCACTCGCAGTCCTTGTCCTCGTGGGGGTGCGGGGCGTGGTCGGTGGCCACGACGTCGATCGTGCCGTCGGCCAGTCCGGCGCGCAGCGCCTCGACGTCGGCCGCGGTGCGCAGCGGCGGGTTGACCTTGTAGATCGGGTCGTAGGTCGCGGCGAGCTCGTCGGTGAGGAGCAGGTGGTGGGGGCACACCTCGGCGGTGACCTCCCAGCCGCCCTCGCGCGCGGCGCGGGCCTTGGCCTCGCGCACGATCTGCACCGACCCGGCGGTCGAGACGTGGCACACGTGCAGCCGCGAGCCGACGTGGGCGGCCAGCAGGCAGTCGCGGGCGATGATCGCCTCCTCGGCCACCGCCGGCCAACCGGTGAGGCCGAGGCGGCCCGAGAGCTCGCCCTCGTTCATCTGCGCACCCTCGGTCAGGCGCGGCTCCTGGGCGTGCTGGGCGACGACGCCGTCGAAGGCCTTGACGTACTCCAGCGCGCGCCGCATCAGCACCGCGTCGCTCACGCACCGGCCGTCGTCGGAGAAGACCCGCACCCGGGCGGCGGAGTCGGCCATCGCGCCGAGCTCGGCCAGCCGCTCGCCGGCCAGCCCGACGGTGACCGCGCCGACCGGGAAGACGTCGCAGTGACCGGCCTCGCGGCCCAGGCGCCACACCTGCTCGACGACGCCGGCGGTGTCGGCGACCGGCTCGGTGTTGGCCATGGCGTGCACGGCGGTGAAGCCGCCCATCGCCGCGGCACGGGTGCCGGTGTCGACGGTCTCGGCGTCCTCCCGGCCCGGCTCGCGCAGGTGGGTGTGCAGGTCGACCAGTCCGGGCAGCGCGAGGAGGCCGGTGGCGTCGACCACCGTCGCGCCGTCGGCCCCGGGGCCGGCGGCCAGGTCGGGACCGACCGCGGCCACCACGCCGTCGGCGAGCAGCAGGTCGGTGGTCTCGCCGCCGAGGATCGAGGCGTTGCGGAGCAGGTACGTCGTCACGCGGGTGCGCTTTCTGTCGGGAGGAGCGGAGCGTCGGCGGAGAGGTCGGCGCCACTGAGGAGGAGGTAGAGCACCGCCATCCGCACGGCCACGCCGTTGGTGACCTGCTCGACGATGACCGAGCGCGGGGAGTCGGCGACGTCGGCGGTGATCTCCATGCCGCGCACCATGGGGCCGGGGTGCATCACGATGGCGTGGTCCTGCAGCGTGGCCATCCGGCGACCGTCGAGGCCGTAGCGCCGCGAGTACTCGCGCGGGGTCGGGAAGAAGCCCCCGCTCATCCGCTCGCGCTGCACGCGCAGCATCATCACGGCGTCGGCCTTCGGCAGCACCGCGTCGAGGTCGTAGGACGTCTCGACCGGCCACGAGCCGACGCCCACCGGCATCAGCGTCGGGGGCGCCACGAGCGTGACCTCGGCGCCGAGGGTCTGCAGCAGCAGCGCGTTGGAGCGTGCGACCCGGCTGTGCAGGACGTCGCCCACGATCGCCACCCGCCGCCCGTCGAGACCGCCGCCGTCGGCCGCGCCGAGGTGGCGGGTGAGGGTGAAGGCGTCGAGGAGCGCCTGGGTGGGGTGCTCGTGGGTGCCGTCGCCGGCGTTGACCACGCTGGAGCGGACCCAGCCGGAGTGGGCGAGGCGGTGGGGTGCGCCGCTGGCGCCGTGGCGCACCACCACGGCGTCGGCCCCCATCGCCTCCAGGGTCAGCGCGGTGTCCTTGAGGCTCTCGCCCTTGGACACGCTGGAGCCCTTGGCGGCGAAGTTGATGACGTCGGCGCTGAGGCGCTTGGCCGCGGCCTCGAAGGAGATGCGGGTGCGGGTGGAGTCCTCGAAGAAGAGGTTGACCACGGTGCGCCCGCGAAGAGCGGGGAGCTTCTTGATCGGCCGGTCGGCCAGCGAGCGGAGCTCGGCCGCTGTGCGGAGCACCAGCTCCGCGTCGTCGCGGGTCAGGTCGGCCGCGCTGAGCAGGTGCCGCTTCACGCCCGCACCTCCGTGCCGCCGGTCTGGTCGCTCCGGCCGGGGGGCGGCCCGGTGATCGTGACCGCGTCGAGGTCGTCGACGCCCTCGAGTCTCACGCTGACGCGCTCGACCAGCGAGGTGGGCAGGTTCTTGCCCACGAAGTCGGCCCGGATGGGCAGCTCGCGGTGACCGCGGTCGACCAGCACGGCCAGCCGCACCGCGCGCGGGCGGCCGATGTCGCCGAGGGCGTCGAGCGCCGCGCGGATGGTGCGCCCGGAGAAGAGCACGTCGTCGACCAGCACCACGGTGCGCCCGTCGATGCCGCCGGGCGGGATCTGGGTGGGGAGCAGCGCACGGGCCGGCTTGAGGCGCAGGTCGTCGCGGTACATCGTGACGTCGAGCGAGCCCACCGGCACCTCGATGCCCTCGACCGCGGCGAGACGCTCGGCGATGCGCTGCGCCAGCGGCACGCCACGGCTCGGGATGCCCAGCAGGACGAGGTCGGCGCCGCCCTTGTTGCGCTCGAGGATCTCGTGGGAGATCCGGGTCAGGGCCCGGGCGATGTCACGGGCGTCGAGGACGACGCGGCCTCCGGCCGTCGGGTCGTCGGGTGCTGCAGGCTGGGCGCACACGGTGCCGCCGGACCTCCTTCTCCGCCTCACGGGACGGCTCGTTAAAGGATGTCGATCGGCGCCGACCCTAGCAGCCGCGGGGTCCGACGCCACGACGTCGGACCCCGCGGCCCGCAGGTGCTCCAGGGCTCCGGGCCCCGGGCCGGATCAGGCCTCGGCGATGTCGAGCAGGACCTTGCCGACGGCGCCACCCTCGACGGCGTCGTGCGCGGCGCCCGTCTCCTCCAGCGGGTAGTGGTGCAGCGGCACGCCGGCCTCCGCACCCACGCGCAGGGCACCGGCGGACACGGCCGCGGTGACGTCCTCGGCGGCGGCCTGCACGAGGTCGGCGCCCAGGGTGTAGAGGAGCAGGCCCTGGAGGCGCAGGTTCTTGGCGAAGGTGGCCCGCACCGGCACGGTCGCCTCGGCCCCGCCGTTGTCGGCGTAGTAGGCCAGGGTGCCGCGGTTGCGGAGCACCTCGACGTCGAGGCCGACGTTCTGCGCCAGGGCCACCTCCACGACCAGGTCGACGCCCTCGGGCACGACCGCGCGGATCTCGGCGGCGGCGTCGGAGGTGCGGTAGTTGACGATGTGGTGGGCGCCGGCCGCGCGGGCCAGGTCGGCCTTCTCCTCACCGCTGACCGTGGTGACCACGGTGGCGCCGGCCCAGACGGCCAGCTGGATCGCGGCGTTGCCCACCGCACCGGCCCCGCCGGCGACCAGCACGGTCTGTCCGGCCATCGAGCCCGGTGCCAGACGCGCGGTGGTCTCCCCCGCGGTGAGCGCCCGGTGGGCGGTGACCGCCGGGACGCCGAGGGAGGCACCGAGGTCGAAGGACGCGCCCTCGGGCAGCGGCACGACGCGCTCGGCGAGCTGCACGGTGTGCTGGGTCGACGTACCGAGGCCGCGACCCGACTGGGCCAGCACCAGCCAGACCCGGTCGCCCACGGCGTGGGTGGTGACACCCTCGCCGACGGCGTCGACGACGCCGGCACCGTCCTGACCAGGGGCGACCTCGGTGAAGTCGCCGTTCATGCCGTTGGCGCGGAACTTCCAGTCCGTGGGGTTGACCCCCGCCCGCACCAGGCGGACCCGGACCTCGCCGGGCCCGGGCTCGGGCAGGTCGCGCTCGACGACCTCGAGGACGGAGGAGGGACCGGGCTTGCTGTAGACGACTGCTCGCATGGAGGGCGTAGCGCCCCGGGCGCGGGACTTGTTCCCGTGGAGGGCCTCAGGCCCCTGCCGCGCCCCCGTGGCCGGTGGCGGTGTCCGCCGGGCTCACAGGGTCGCGGCCATGCCGGCGCAGGCGGTGAGCCAGGCGCGGCGCGTCTCCTGGGACAACCGGGCGTAGGGCACGACGGAGCCGGAGACGAGCGCGGGGTCGTAGGGCACGCGGTAGACCGCGCGGGTGCGCTGCTCGTAGACGTCGACGAGGTCGCGCGCCAGCGCCGCGTCGACCTTCGGGGAGGGGTCGGAGAGCACGGTCACCGTCTTGTGCTTGAGGTCGGGGTGACCGGCGTCCTGGAGGGCGTCGAGCATCCACAGCCCGCTGTAGCCGGTGTCCTCCCGCACGGTGCTGGTGACCACCAGCAGGTCGGCGGCCGCGGCTGCGGCCAGCCAGTTCTCGGCGCGCATGTTGTTGCCGGTGTCGACGAGCAGGATCCGGTAGAAGCGCTCGAGCAGCCCGTGGACGGCGGCGAAGTCGTCGGCGCGGATCGTGCCGGTGACGTCGGCCCGCTCGTCGGAGGCCAGCACGTCGAAGTGGGCGTCGCCCTGGGTGCGGACGTAGGACCCCAGGTCGCCGATGCGCGACTGCGCGACGTCGTCGAAGCGGCCGAGGTCGCCGAGCAGCTCCCGGGTGGTGTTGCGGTGGTGGCCGCGGGTGCCCCGGATGCCCAGCGTGCCCCGGGTCTCGTTGTTGTCCCAGGCCACGACTCCGCCGCCCCGCACGGTGCCGAAGGTGTAGCCCGCCGCCAGCACGCCGGTGGTCTTGGCGGCCCCGCCCTTGGGGTTGACGAAGGCGATGGTGCGCGGGCCCGAGAGCTCGCGCTGCACCGCGGCGCGGTCGCGCTCGTGGGCGGCCTCCGCGCGGCCCATCGCCGGGCTGAGGAGTCCACCGCTCCACCGGCGCACCCGTCCGCGCCAGCCCCACGTGGCCGGCCCGTGGTCGGCGACGTCGGCGCGGCGGTCGAGGAAGTCGGTGGCCGACATGAAGCGTCGCGGCTGCGCCGGTACGCCGCCGGCGCCCGCCTCGCCCGCGGTGGCCGGCGGAGCGGTCGGCGCGACGGTCGGCGCGACGGTCGGCGCCGGGCCGGCCGGCGGGCCCACGGGCGGGCCAGCAGGCGGGCCAGCGGGCCGGGAGGACGGTGGCGGGGCCGGCGAGGTGGCCGGGGAGGCCGGTGGTGGCGAGGTCGGCGTCCACTGCGGCGGACCCACGGCCGGCGGGGGGCCGGCAGGGACTCGGTCTGCGTCCCTCACGGGGTCGGCCGACGGGTCGGACGGAGACACGTCGGGCGGAGTGGCCAGGTGATCGGCCAAGGGGTCGGTCAGGGGGTCACCCAGGGGGTCGGCCAGGGGGTCGGCCAGGTGGTCGGTGACCGGGGAGCCGTCGCCCGGGGGCGGGCCGCTGCGGTCGGGGGTCGGCGCACGGTCGGCGGCGTGGGCCGCGAGGTCCTCCGGCCGGTGGAGCCGGTCGCTGGTGTCGGCGGACTCGTGGCGCGACCCGGGCGGGGTCCCGGGCTGGGGCCCGGGCTGCGGTCCGGGCTGGGTCGCGGGCCGGGGGTCGTGCGGCTGCTGCTGCGTCATGGGTCCTCCGAGAGACGGGGCGGCGTGCCGGTTTCCTTCCCTCGACCCGCCCGTGTCACACCCGCTCGTGCCGCAGCTGCCGGCGCCCTGGCCGTGGTGCCTAGCCCAGGGTGACCTCGACGACCACGTCGTCCTCGTCGAGGAGCAGGTTGACCCGGTCGGGGCGGAAGTCGAGGGTGCGCATCGTGCCCGGGCGCAGCAGGCGGTGGGGGCGGCCGGCGGCGTCGAGCTCGCCGACGGCGTCGGTGGCGGTGAGGCCGACGAGCCCGGTCGGCGGGGTCGGGTCGACCGGCGGGGGCGTGGAGGTCATCGCCCCAGCATGCCCGGTGCGGCGACCGGGTCGGCCCGACCCCGCGGTCCCGGCGACGTCAGCGTGAGAGGTGACGCGCGCGGGCGAAGCAGAAGAGCCCGTAGCAGCCGATGCCGACGGCGATGACGCCGAGCATCACGGGGCCGTAGGGCTGCTGCAGCACCTTGTGGAGGGCCTGGTCGAGCCCGCCGGACTTCTTGGCCTGGTGGGTGTAGGCGGCGTAGAGGAAGAGTCCGCCGACGATGCCGATGGCGACGCCCTTGGCGGCGTAGCCCGCCTTGCCGAACCAGATGTAGGCCGTCCCGGCCTCACCGCTCTTGCCCTCCGCGGTGAGGTGCTCGCGGAACTTCTCGGTCCAGGCACGCACGATCTGACCCACGCCGTAGGCGATGACGAGCACGCCGGCGAGGCCGACCATGAACTGCCCACCCGACATGTTCATCACCGTGGCGGTGGTGTCGTCGGAGCCGCCCTTGGAGCCCGATCCGGTGGCGACCTGGACGGCGCTCCACCCGATCACCGCGTAGATGACGCCCTTGAGCACCGACGAGGCCCGCTTGAGCCAGAGGTCCTTGCCCTCCTCGCCGCGGTGCCCCCCGACGGCCTCGAGGACGCGCCACACGACGAGCAGCAGCATGCCGATCGCGATCAGCCAGATCGCCAGCTTGCCGAAGGGCTCGTCGGTCAGCTGCTGCAGCGCGCCCGTGCTCGACGCCGAGCCGCTCTGGTCGCCCAGCGCGAGCTGGAGCGCGATCCAGGCGATCATCAGGTGCACCACGCCGTAGGCGACGAGACCCGCGCGCACGGCGTGGTCGAGCCAGTCGCTCGACTCGGCCCGGTCGGTGGCGTCGCCAGCCTTGCGCGTCATCTCTCCCATGGAGGCTGAACCTAGACCCTCCGGGACCCTCCGCGCCCGGGTCCTGGGCCACCTGTGAGGGTGAGGCCCTCGCGCCGTCCGACCCGGGGGCGCCCGCGCCGGCTCAGGACAGGTCGCCCAGGGCGGTCTCGACGGCGCGGTGGAAGGTCGGGTAGGCGTAGATCATCGTGCGCATCACCTCGACCGGCACCTCGGCGTGCACCGCCAGCGCGAGCAGGCCGAGGATCTCCCCACCGGCGGGACCCATGGCGGTGGCCCCCACCAGCACACCGCGGTCGGCGTCCTCGACCACCTTGACCAGTCCGCGGCCGCCGGGGCCGTGGGTGAAGCCGCGCGAGGACTGCTCGAGCGGGGCGCTGCCCGTGCGCACGCGCAGGCCGGCGTCGCGGGCCTGCTGCTCGGTGAGGCCCACGCCGCCGACCTCGGGATCGGTGAAGGTGGTGTGGGGCACGGCGTGGTAGCGGGCCGCCGGGCCCTCCTCGCCGGTGATGTCGCGGGTCGCGATCGCCGACTGGTACATCGACACGTGGGTGAAGGCCCCGTGGCCGGTGATGTCGCCGATGGCCCACAGCCGGTCGCCCGCCCGCAGGCGCTCGTCGACCTCGATCGTGCGGGCGGTGGGGTCGAGGCCGACCGTCTCCAGCCCCAGGTCGTCGAGGTTGGGGGTGCGCCCGGCCGCCACGAGCAGCTTGTCGGCCACGAGACGCTCGCCCTCCTCCCCGTCGAGGACGAGGGTGAAGGCGCCCTCGGCGTAGGAGACCGAGGTGGTCTCGACGCCGGTCATCACCCGGATCCCCTCGGCGGCGAAGACCTCCTCCAGCAGCCGCCCGGCCTCGGGCTCGTCGCCGGGCACCAGACGCTCGCCGTGCTGCACGATCGTCACGCGCACCCCGAAGCGGGCGAGCACCTGGGCCATCTCGCAGCCGATCGGCCCGCCGCCGAGCACGACGGCCGAGCCCGGGAGCTCGGTGAGGCGCACGACGTCGCGGTTGGTCCAGTACGGCGTGCCCGCGAGCCCGTCGATGGGCAGCTCCGCGGGGCGGGTGCCGGTGTTGAGCACGACGCCGCGCTGGGCGACGTAGGTGGTGCGGCCGCCGTCGGGAGCCTCGACGACCACCCGACCGGTGCCGTCGAGGCGGCCGACGCCGTGGACCACCGTGGCGCCGGCGTCGACGAGCCGGTCCACCGCGACCTGGTCGTCCCAGCCGGTGGTGGCCTCGGTGTCGATGCGGCGGGCCACCGGCGACCACGACGGCACGACGGTCGCATCGCCGGCCAGCTCGCCGACGCGGTGGGCCTCGGCGAGCGCGTCGGAGGCGCGCACCATCATCTTGGTGGGGATGCAGCCGTAGTAGGGGCACTCGCCGCCGACGAGGTGCTTGTCGACGGCCACGACCCGCAGCCCCGCCTGCGCCGCACCCGTGGCGAGGGCCTCGCCCCCGGGGCCGAGGCCGATGACGACGAGGTCGACGCTCACTTCTTCGCTCATGGCGCCAGCCTGCCCGCCTTGGCGGGCCCACGGATCACCCGATCGTGGGACCCGGGCGGGGGCGGCCGCCGAGGGCGGTCGTGGCGCTCAGACCAGGGAGGCCTTGTCGCGCATGACCGCGCCCAGGACGCCGTTGACGAAGGACGGCGACTCGTCGGTCGACAGGTCGCGCACCAGGGCCATGGCCTCGGAGACGGCCACCGGGTCGGGCACGTCGTCGGCCCACAGCAGCTCGAAGACGCCCAGGCGCAGCACGTTGCGGTCGACGGCCGGCATCCGGTCGAGGGTCCAGCCCTCGGAGTAGGTCGCGAGCAACTCGTCGATGCGGGCCTGGTGCTCGACCACGCCCCGCACGAGCTCACCGGTGTAGGCGTGCTGCGGGCCCTCGCCGTCGGCGACGGCGCGCTCGAGGTGCTCCAGGGGAGCCTCGCTGCGCATCTCGGCGGCGAAGAGCACGTCCAGCGCCCGCTTGCGGGCCTTGGAGCGGGCCGCCATCAGGACTTGACGCGACCGAGGTAGGAGGAGTCGCGGGTGTCGACCTTGACCTTCTCGCCCTGGTTGATGAAGAGCGGCACCTGGATCTCGTGGCCGGTCTCGAGCGTGGCCGGCTTGGTGCGGCCGGTGGCGCTGTCACCGGCCAGGCCGGGCTCGGTGAAGGTGATGACGAGCTCGACCGAGGCGGGGAGCTCGACGAAGAGCACGCGGCCCTCGTTGGTGGCCACGATGGCCTCCTGGTTCTCCAGGAGGAAGTTCGCGCCGTCGCCGAGGATCTCCGGGGCGACCTCGAGCTGGTCGTAGGTGGCGACGTCCATGAAGACGAACGAGGTGCCGTCGTTGTAGAGGTACTGCATGGTGCGGCGGTCGACGGTCGCGGTCTCGACCTTGGTGCCGGCGTTGAAGGTCTTGTCGACGTTCTTGCCCGACTCGACGTTGCGCAGCTTGGTGCGCACGAAGGCGGGGCCCTTGCCGGGCTTCACGTGCTGGAACTCGACGACAGCCCAGAGCTGACCGTCGATGTTGAGAACCATGCCGTTCTTGAGGTCGTTGGTCGATGCCATCTGCGCGGTTCAGCCTCACTGCGTCGGGGAGTCGGAGTGTCGCCCGAGGCGTCTCGGACGAACGCCTGAGTCTACCGGGCGCGGACCGCAGCCCCGCACTCGGCGGTGGGGCCGGTCAGCCGGCGCTGCTGCGCGCGACGACCTCGAGCGCCACGCGGTAGCCGTCGACACCGAGGCCCTTGACCACCTCGACGGCGTGCGGGGTGACCACCGAGTGGTGGCGGAACTCCTCGGGCCGGGCGTGGGGGTCGGAGATGTGCACCTCCACCAGGGGTGCGGTCAGCTGGGCGCAGGCGTCGTAGACGGCGTAGGAGTAGTGCGTCCACGCCGCGGCGTTGAGCACCACCGGGTGGCCGTCGTCGGCCGCGGCGTTGAGCCAGTCGACCATCACGCCCTCGTGGTTGGTCTGGCGCACCTCGACCTCGAGCCCGAGGTCGCGGCCCCACTCGACGCACAGCGTGGCGAGCTCGGCGTGGGTGGTGGAGCCGTAGATCTCCGGCTGACGCTTGCCGAGCCGGCCGAGGTTGGGCCCGTTGAGCACGAGGACGCTCATGCGCCCTCTCCCGTGGTGGCCGTGCTCCCCGCGTCGGTCGTGATGGCGGCGAAGGCCGCCCGCAGGTCGGCGTCGGAGGGCCCGGCGAGCACGCGCGGTCGCGCGACGTCGTCGAGCACCACGAAGCGCAGCTGGTCGCCGCGCGTCTTCTTGTCGACCCGCATCGTGGCCAGCAGGTCGTCGTACGCCGCCCCGGCGTAGCCGGTGGGCAGGCCCACCCGGGCGAGCACGCTGCGGTGCCGCTCGACGACGGCTGCAGGCAGGCTGCCCGCGCGGTGCGCCAGCTCGGCGACGAACACGCAGCCGATCGCGACGGCCTCGCCGTGACGGATGGCGTAGCCCTCGGCGCGCTCGATGGCGTGGCCGAGGGTGTGGCCGTAGTTGAGCACCTCGCGACCGGGGTGGCCGTCGGCCCCGCCGGTCTCGCGCAGGTCGGCCACGACGACGTCGACCTTGACGCGGATGGCGCGCTCGACGAGCTCGCGCAGCACCGGCGAGCCTGCGACCAGGTCGGCGGGGTCGGTGGCCTCCACCAGGTCCAGGATGACCGGGTCGGCCACGAAGCCGCACTTGACGACCTCGCCGAGCCCTGCGACGAGCTCCTCGCGGGGCAGCCCCTCGAGCAGGGCCAGGTCGCACAGCACGCCGGCGGGCTCGTGGAAGGCGCCGACGAGGTTCTTGCCCGCCGCGGTGTTGATGCCGGTCTTGCCGCCCACGGCGGCGTCGACCATCGCCAGCAGCGTGGTCGGCACGTGCACGACCCGCACGCCGCGCAGCCAGCTGGCCGCGACGAAGCCGCCCAGGTCGGTGGTGGCGCCGCCGCCGAAGGTGACGACGGCGTCGGAGCGGGTGAAGCCCGCCGCGCCGAGCGCCTCCCAGACGTCGACCAGCACGCCGGCGGTCTTGGCGGCCTCGCCCTCGGGCAGGCCCAGCGCCAGGACGTCGTGGTGGGGCCGCAGCGCGTCGACGACGGGCTGGGCGAGCTCGCCGAGGGCCCCGGCGTAGAGGAACGCCACGCGCTGCACGCCGGGGCCGAGCAGGTCGTGGAGGCGGTCGGTGACCCGGTGGCCCACCACCACGTCGTAGGGCGACGCGCCGCCGACGTGCAGCACCGTCAGGTCGGACGATCGGGTCGGGTCGGGTGTCGGGCCGTCGGTCGGGTCGGTCACGGCAGGAGCTCCTCGATCGCGTCGGCGACCTGGTCGGGGGTGCGGGCGTCGGTGTCGACGACGTGGGTGGCGACGGCCTCGTACACGGGCGTGCGCTCCTCGAGCAGCTGTTTCATCCGTCCGCGCACGTTGCCCATGAGCATCGGTCGGGCGACCCCGAGGCCGACCCGGGAGGCCGCGTCGGCGAGCCCCACGCGCAGGAAGACGACCACGTGGCCGGCGAGCAGGGCGCGGGTGTCCTCGCGCAGCACCGCTCCCCCGCCGAGGGCCAGCACGCCGGGGTGCTCGGCGAGCGCGGCGGCGACGGCCGCGGCCTCGAGGTCGCGGAAGTGCTGCTCCCCGTCGTCGACGAAGATGTCGGAGATCGCGCGCTGCTCGGCGGCCTCGACGTCACGGTCGGTGTCGCGGACCCCGACGCCCCAGCGGGCGCCCAGCAGGTCGGCGACGGTGGTCTTGCCCGCGCCCATGGGCCCCACGAGCACGACGCGGGGACGGACGGCGGGGCTGCCTGCGCTCACCGGTAGGTCAGTGCGTCGAGGTAGGTCTCGACGTTGCGCCGGGTCTCCGACAGCGCGTCGCCGCCGAACTTCTCCAGCAGCGCCTCGGCCACGACGAGGGCGACCATGGCCTCCGCGACGATGCCGGCGGCCGGCACGGCGCAGACGTCGGAGCGCTGGTGGTGGGCCACCGCCTCCTCGCCGGTGGCGACGTCGACGGTGCGCAGCGCGCGGGGCACGGTGGCGATCGGCTTCATGGCCGCGCGCACGCGCAGCACCTCGCCGGTGGTCATGCCGCCCTCGGTGCCCCCGGAGCGGCCGCTCGTGCGGCGGATGCCCTCGGGGGTGGGCACGATCTCGTCGTGGGCCAGCGACCCGGGGGTGGCGGCCAGGGCGAAGCCGTCGCCGACCTCGACGCCCTTGATGGCCTGGATGCCCATGAGCGCTCCGGCCAGGCGCGAGTCGAGGCGCCGGTCCCAGTGGACGTGGGAGCCCAGGCCCGGCGGGAGTCCGTGCACGACCACCTCGACGACGCCGCCGAGGGTGTCGCCGTCCTTGTGGGCCTGGTCGATCCGCGCCACCATCGCCTCGCTCGTCGCAGGGTCGAGGCAGCGCACGGGGTCGGCGTCGAGGCGCTCGAGGTCGCCCTCACCCGGCCACAGCCCGTCGGGGGCGCGCACGCCGCCGAGCTCGATGACGTGGGAGAGGATGGTGGCACCGCAGGCCTGGGCCAGGAAGTTGCTGGCCACGCGGCCGAGCGCGACCCGGGCGGCGGTCTCGCGGGCCGAGGCCCGCTCCAGGATCGGGCGGGCGTCGGGGAAGTCGTACTTCTGCATGCCCGCCAGGTCGGCGTGACCGGGACGGGGCCGGGTGAGCGGCGCGTTGCGGGCCAGCGAGGCCAGCTCCTCGGCGTCGACCGGGTCGGCCGACATGACCTTCTCCCACTTGGGCCACTCGGTGTTGCCGACGATGATCGCGACCGGTCCGCCCTGGGTCTCCCCGTGGCGCACGCCACCGGTGATCGTCACCTGGTCCTGCTCGAACTTCATCCGCGCGCCGCGGCCGTAGCCGAGACGGCGGCGGGCCAGGGAGTCGGCGATGTCGTCGCTCGTGACCTGGACGTGGGCGGGGAGCCCCTCCAGGACGGCGACCAGGGAGGGGCCGTGGGACTCGCCCGCGGTGAGCCAACGCAGCATGACGGCAGTCTCCCACGGCGCCACGCGGGGCCGACGACCCCCGTCGCGTCCCGAGACCGGCCCCGCAGCGCTCCCGCGTCAGCGCAGCAGGGCGTCGATCACGGCGGGTCCGGTCAGCACGCCGATCAGCGCGCCCACCACCATGAACGGCCCGAAGGGGTAGGCGGCCCTGAGGAGGGCGCGGTCGCGGCGCACGAGGGCGAGCAGGAGACCCGGCAGGCCGAAGACGAGGAAGCCGGCGTAGACGCCGACGACGAGCTCGGCGACGCCGAGGCGGCCGAGCACGAGCCCGAGCAGCGCGGCCAGGCGCACGTCGCCGAAGCCCATGCCGGCGGAGTGCACGGCCCACAGCAGCCAGTAGAGCGAGCGCGCGACGAGCAGGCCGACGCCCGCGCGCAGGACCGCGTCGTGCTCGCCGGTGACCGCCCACTCCCCCAGCGCGAGCAGCACCAGCGCGCCGGTCGCCGGGAGCACGAGGCGCGAGGGCAGCAGGCGGGTGTGGCCGTCGACGTAGGCCAGGGCGACGCACAGCGGCACGACCGGCAGCGCGTAGGCCAGGGCCCACGCGGTGTCCTCGGTCAGCCCGTCACCGAGCACGGCACGGGCGACCAGCCCGCCGGCCATGGCGGAGACGAGGGCCACCCACGGGCCCAGGTGGGGACGTGCCGCGAGGTCGACGTAGAGCGGCTTGGGCGGCTCGGCGGGCCGGGCGACGCTCGCGGGTCCGGACCCGGCGGTCGGCCCGTGCGGGGCCTCCGCGCCCACGAGGGTCCCGGTCGCTGCACCGGCGGCGGGATCGGCAGGGGGATCCGCAGGGGGATCCGCGGCTGACGCGGGCGCGGGGGGCTCGGGCAGCGCCCGGATCAGCGCGGGCACGCCCAGCCCGGCGAGACCGCAGCCCAGGGCGGCGAGGGCCACGACGAGGAGCTCGGCCGCGGCGTCGCTCACGCCGGTGCCCGCGCGGCGAGCGCGGCCGCGCCCGCGGCGCGCATGACGTCGACGGGGCCGGGACGTCCGGTCATGAACTCCACCTGGAGGGCGGCCTGGTGCACCAGCAGGTCGAGGCCGGTCACCAGCACCGTGCCGTCGGCGGTGGCCGCGGCCGCGGCGAGCGGCGTCGGCCACGGGTCGTAGACGACCTCGAAGACGACCGGCGTGGCGGCCCAGCGCAGCACCAGGTCGGGGGTCTGGGCGGCCGCGGGCACCGTGGAGACCACCAGCTCGGCGGGGCCGACCTCCTCGGCCGGCGTGGTGAGGGGCAGCACCCTCACGTGGGCCCCGCCGGGGTGGCGGCGGATCGCGTCGACCGTCTCGGCGGCGCGCTCCGGGGTGCGCGCGAGCACCACGACCTCGCGGGCGCCCAGCTCGCAGGCGGCGAGCCCGGTGGACGCGGCCGTGGCGCCCCCGCCGAGCACGACGGCCCGGGCCACCTCGCCGTCCCACCGCTCACGCACCGCCGCGACGGCGCCGGGGAGGTCGGTGTTGTCGGCGCGCAGCCGGGGCTCGTCGACCAGCAGGGTGTTGGCGGCGCCGACCAGCCGGGCCCGCTCGGTGACCTCGCCGCGGGCGCCGACGGCCAGGGCCATCACCTCGCGCTTGAGCGGCATCGTGAGCGACAGCCCGCGCCACGAGTCGTCGAGGCCCGCGAGCACCTCCGGCAGCGTGCCGGAGGCGACGCGCACGGCCTCGTAGGTCCAGTCCAGGCCGAGCGCGGCGTAGGCCGCGCGGTGCAGGACGGGTGAGAGCGAGTGACCGACGGGGTCGCCGACGACGGCGCAGCGCATCCGGGACGCCTCAGCAGCGGTCGGACTGGGTGGCGCAGTACTCGTCGAACTCCGCCTCGTAGACCAGGAACTCGTCGTAGGTATCGGCGAACTTGGTCTCCCCGGTGCGCAGGTCGACCGTGACGTAGTAGAGCCAGTCGCCCTCGGCCGGCGCGGCGGCCGCCGCGATGGCGGCGTCGCCGGGCGCCTCGATCGGGGTCGGCGGCAGGCCGGGCTGCTCGTAGGTGTTGTAGGGCGAGTCGGCCACCGAGGCGATCTCGTCGGTGGTGAGGCGGGCGATGCCCGACTCCCCGAGGGCGTAGTTGACCGTGGCGTCGATCTGCAGCAGACCGGCGGTCTCGTCGTTGTCGGGGCTGAGCCGGTTGTAGATGACCCGTGCCACCTTGGGCATGTCGTCGCCGCGGCCCTCGGCCTCGACGAGGCTGGCGATGGTCATCAGCTCCTGGGGGCTGATGCCGAGCCGCTCGGCCGAGGCCTCGAGGTCGGCGTCGTCGGCGGCCTGGCGCCACCGGGTGAGCATCGCCTGCACCATGCCCTCGGCGTCCTCGCGCGGCGCGAAGGCGTAGGTCGAGGGGAAGAGGTAGCCCTCGGGGTTGCCCTCGGCGTAGTCGGGCAGCCCGAGGTCGGCGAGCAGGCGCCGGTCGTCGAGCACGGCCTCGAGCTCGGCGGTGGTGACCTTGGTCTGCTCGGCCAGGATCGCGACGATGTCGACGACGCGCAGGCCCTCGGGGATGGTGACGGAGTCGGTGATGACGTTGGCCGGGTCGACGAGCACGTCGATGGCGTCGGCCGAGGACATCTCCTCTTTGAGCCGGTAGAAGCCGGCTTGGATGGCCGCGGAGTCGGGGTTGTCGGTGGCCGCACCGACGCAGGCGTCGACCGAGGCCACGACGCCCTCGTCCTTGAGGTTGCGGCAGATCTGGGTGGAGCTGTCGCCGGAGGCGACCTCGAACTGCACGCGCCCCGAGCCGGGGCCCTCGAAGTCCTCGGGGTCGCTGAACTGGTCGGCGATGAAGCTGCTCGCCCGGTCGTAGACCAGGTAGCCGCCGCCCACGAGCACGGCCAGCGCCACCAGCACCGCGAGGCAGCCGGGCAGGCGGCTGCGCTTCTTGCGACGGCGCCCGCCGAGGTCGGGGGCGCTGCTCAGCGGCAGCGGGGAGTCGTCGTGCTCGGGCTGCTCGGGCTGCTCGGGGTACGCCGCTGCGTGGGCCGCACCGTCGTCCGGGGCCGCGTCCCTGGGGGCGCCGTCCGCGGGGTCGCGGTCGTGCTCACTCATGCTGCTCCTCGACGTCGTCACCGAGGAGCTCGCCGGGAGGGTTCCCGGTGGCGCGCTCGGTGTCCAGTGCGTGCTGCAAGATCAGCACCGCCGCGGCCTGGTCGACCACGGACCGCTGCTTGGGGCCCTTGCGGACGCCCCCTGGGCTGCCGCGCAGCATAGCCTCCGCCGACACGGTGGTGAGCCGCTCGTCGACCAGCCTCACCCGCACCGGGGCCACACGGCGGGCCAGCGTCGCCGCCCACGCCCGGGTCTTGGCCGCGGCCGGACCCTCCCCGCCCGACAGCGACCGCGGCAGGCCGGCGACCACCTCGAGCACCTCGGAGTCCTCGCCGATCTCGGCGATGATGGCAGCCAGGCGGGACAGGTCGCCCCGGCCCCGCTTGACCGTCTCCACCGGCGTGGCCAGGAAGCCGGTCGGGTCGCTGCGGGCGACGCCGATCCGGGCGTCGCCCGGATCGATGCCGAGCCTGACTCCGTGGCGCACCGCTCAGGCCCCTGCCGTGCGGCCGACCTCGGCGACGACCAGGTCGAGGGCCTCGTCGACGCGGGAGGCGTCGGTGCCGCCGCCCTGCGCGACGTCGGCCTTGCCCCCGCCCTTGCCCCCGACCAGCGGGCCGACGGCGCGGACCAGGTCGTTGGCGGAGAGGCCGCGCTCGCGCGCGGCGTCGTTGGTGGCGGCGACGACGGCGACCTTGTCGTCGACGACACCGATCACGACCACCACGCCGGGCTCGCCCTGGGGCAGCCGGCCGCGCACGTCCATGGCCAGGGTGCGCGCGTCGCCGCCCCCGGCACCGTCGACCCGGTGGGCCACGACGTGCACCGGCCCGACCTGCCTGGCCTGTGCGGCGATGGTCTCGCCGCCGGCGAGGAGCTGGGCGAGCCGGGCCTTCTCGACCTCCTTCTCGGCGGCGCGCAGCCGCTCGACGAGGTCGCCGACGCGTCCGACCAGGTCGTCGGGCCGGGTCTTGAGCAGGGTGGTCAGCTGGCCGACGACGTGGCGCTCGCGCGCGAGGTAGTCGAAGCCCTCGATGCCGGTGTGGGCCTCGATGCGGCGGTTGCCCGAGCCCACCGACGCCTCACCGGTCACCACGATCGTGCCGATCTGGGAGGAGTGGTCGACGTGGGTGCCGCCGCACAGCTCGCGCGACCAGGGGCCGCCGATCTCGACGACACGGACCTTGGTGTTGTCGTAGGTCTCGCCGAAGAGCGCGATGGCGCCCCAGTCCTTGGCCTCGGGCAGGGTCATGTACTGCCAGCCCACAGGCAGGTCGGCGCGCAGCGCGGCGTTGGAGACCTGCTCGATCTGTCGGACCTGGTCGGGGTCGAGCGCGGTGGTCCAGCCGAAGTCGAGGCGCAGGTAGCCCGGGCGGTTGTAGGAGCCCGACTGCAGCGCCGAGGGGCCGAGCACCTCGCGCAGCGCGGCGTGGACCACGTGCGTGCCGGAGTGCGCCTGCCGCGCGCCGGTGCGCCAGGCGGGGTCGACGCGGGCGTGGAGGGTGGCGTCCTGCACCAGCTCGCCCTCGAGCACCCGCACCTGGTGGACGACGAGGCCGCGCACCGGGCGCTGGACGTCGAGCACCTCGAGCAGCGCACCGTCGGCGACGAGCCGGCCGGCGTCGGCGACCTGCCCTCCCGACTCGGCGTAGAAGGGCGTGCGGTCGAGCACGACCTCGCCGACCTCGCCCTCGCGCAGCACCGGCACGCCGACGCCGCCGGCGAGCACCGCCAGGACGCGCGACTCGGTCTCGAGGGTCTCGTAGGCCAGCCACTCCGTGGGGCCGTGGCCGTCGAGGATGCCGCGGTAGACCCCGGTGTCGGCGTGCTGGCCCTTCTTGGAGCGCGCGTCGTCCTTGGCACGCTGGCGCTGCTCGCCCATGAGGGCGCGGAAGCCCTCCTCGTCGACGCTCAGCCCGGCCTCGGAGGCCATCTCCAGCGTCAGGTCGATCGGGAAGCCGTAGGTGTCGTGCAGCGCGAAGGCCTGGTCGCCGGCCAGGCGGGTGCCGCCGGCCTGCTTCACCTGGCCCGCGGCCAGGTCGAAGATGTGGGTGCCGGCCTGGAGGGTCTTGCGGAAGGCCTCCTCCTCGGCGAAGGCCACCCGGGAGATGCGGTCCCAGTCGGTGTGGAGGTCGGTGTAGGTCTCGCCCATCTTGTCGCGGCTGACCGGCATCAGCTCGGGCAGCGCCGGGTCCTCGTAGCCCAGCAGCCGCATCGAGCGCACGGCCCGCCGCAGCAGCCGGCGCAGCACGTAGCCGCGGGCCTCGTTGCCCGGGGTCACGCCGTCGCCGATGAGCATCATGCCGCTGCGCACGTGGTCGGCCACCACCCGGAAGCGCACGTCGTCGACCGGGTCGGCACCGTAGCGGCGCCCGGTGAGCTGCTCGGCCATCCGGATCACGGGGAACATGACGTCGATCTCGTACATGTTCTCGACGCCCTGGGTCATGAACGCGACGCGCTCGAGGCCCATGCCGGTGTCGATGTTCTTCTTCGGCAGCAAGCCGGCGATGTCGAAGTCCTCCTTCGAGCGCACCGCGGAGAGCTCGTCCTGCATGAAGACGAGGTTCCAGAACTCCAGGTAGCGGTCCTCGGCGGAGAAGTCGCCGTCGGCGCCGTAGGCGGGGCCGCGGTCGATGAGGATCTCCGAGCACGGGCCACCGGGGCCGGGCACGCCCATCGACCAGTAGTTCTCCGACTTGCCCAGCCGCGCGATCCGGTCGTCGGGCAGTCCGGTGATCTTGCGCCACAGCGCGACGGCCTCGGGGTCGTCGACGTAGACGCTGGGGTAGAGCCTGGCCTCGTCGAAGCCCCAGCCGCCGTCGGACTGCGGCTTGGTGACCAGGTCCCAGGCCAGCTCGATGGCCCGCTCCTTGAAGTAGTCGCCGAAGGAGAAGTTGCCGCACATCTCGAAGAACGTGCCGTGGCGGGTGGTCTTGCCGACGTCCTCGATGTCGGGGGTGCGCACGCACTTCTGCACGCTGGTCGCCTTGTCGTAGGGCGGGGTCTCCTGGCCGAGGAAGTACGGCTTGAAGGGCACCATGCCAGCGTTGACGAAGAGCAGGTTGGGGTCGTCGAGCAGCAGCGACGCCGACGGGACGGGGGTGTGGCCCGCGCGCTCGAAGTGCGCGAGGAACCTCCGGCGAATCTCCGCGGTCTCCATCAGCTGCCTTCCTGTCCTGGGTGGTGCCGGTCCGCGCTGGTCGCGCGGGCGGCGGTGTCGGTGCTCGGGTCTGTGGCGGTGCTCGTGCCGGTGCCTGTGCCGGTGGGGGTGTCGGCCGCCGGGTCCGCGACGGGCGGCGGAGCGCTGAGCTCCGGGCGGACGGCCCCCTGGAGGGCCCCGCCCACCCGGGCCCGCACGGCGGGCTCGGCGTCGGCGCGGCCCTGGGCGACCTCCTCGCGCAGGATCCGGGCCCCGACCACGGCGGCGCCGACCCGGTCGCGCATCCCGTCGACCGTGAGGGCCTCGGCCACGCGGCGCCCCCGCACCATGGCCCACACCCCGGCGCCGGCCCCTGCGGCGAACCACAGCCCCCGGCTCATGCGGCCCGCCTCACGCCGCGGGCTCCCGCGAGAGGTCGAGGCCGGCGCGCTGCCGGGCCTGCGCGGCGCGGCGCGCCTCCCGCTGGTCGGTGCGGCGCTGCTTGCGGGCGCGCTTGACCTCGCGGCGCATCTCCAGCCGCACGCGGTGGCGCACCTCGGGGCCGAGGGCGCGACGCACGCCGGCGGCCAGCGAGGCGGCCTGCACGACCGACTCGCGCAGCACGAGGTCGGCGAAGAGGGGCGCGTCGGGGCGGGCGGCCGGCGACGCGCCGTCCGCCCGTGCCGTGGTCTCGTCGACCGCGTCGTCGGCGCCGAGGTGGGTGATGACGAACTCCTCCTCCGCCGCCCGCGTCCGCGCCGGGGCGTCGAGGGCGACGAGACGGCGCTCCAGCAGCTCGAGGCGCTCGCGCAGCTGCGCGGTCGCCGTCCTCGCCTCCGCCTCGGCCCGCGCCGCGGAGCGTCGTACGCCGCGCAGCGCCAGGCCGGTCGCGACCAGGGCGGCGAGCAGCAGCACGCCCAGAGCGAGGACCACCGGCAGCGCCCACCCCGGCGTGCTCCACTGCTGCGTCATGGTGACCGACCCTATCGCGGGGTCAGCGGCCACGAGCGCGGCCCCGCACCAGCCGCTTGATGCGCTCCCAGCGCTCCTTCACGGCGGCCTCGGCGCCGTGGTCGGTGGGCTGGTAGTAGCTGGCGTCGGCCACCACGTCGGGGGCGTACTGCTGCTCGGCGATGCCGAACGGGGCGTCGTGGGCGTAGACGTAGGACGTGCCGTGGCCCAGCTTCTTGGCGCCGCCGTAGTGCGCGTCGCGCAGGTGCGAGGGCACGGGCCCGATCCTGCCCGCCTTCACGTCCGCGCTCGCCGCGGCGATCGCGGTGGTGACGGCGTTGGACTTCGGGGCCACCGCCAGCGCGATCGTGGCGTGGGCGAGGTTGAGACCCGCCTCGGGCATGCCGATGAGCTGCACGGCCTGGGCGGCGGCCACCGCGGTGGTCAGCGCGGTCGGGTCGGCCAGGCCGATGTCCTCGCTGGCCAGGATGACCAGGCGCCGGGCGATGAAGCGCGGGTCCTCCCCCGCCTCCATCATCCGCGCCAGGTAGTGCAGCGCGGCGTCGGCGTCCGACCCGCGCACCGACTTGATGAAGGCGCTGGTGACGTCGTAGTGCTGGTCGCCCTGGCGGTCGTAGCGCACCGCGGCCCGGTCGACGGCGGTCTCGGCCGTCGCGAGGTCGACGACGCTCGTGCCCCGGGCGGCGGCGGCGCCGGTGGCCGCCTCGAGGTAGGTCAGCGAGCGCCGGGCGTCGCCGCCGGCGAGCCGCACGAGGTGGTCGAGGGCGTCGTCGTCGACGGTGAAGCGCCCGCCCAGCCCCCGCTCGTCGGTGAGCGCGCTGCCCATGACCCCGCGCACGTCGTCGTCGCTCAGCGACTCCAGGCGCAGCAGCAGGCTGCGCGAGAGCAGCGGCGAGATGACGCTGAAGAAGGGGTTCTCCGTGGTCGCGGCGACCAGCGAGACCCAGCGGTTCTCCACCCCGGGCAGCAGGGCGTCCTGCTGGGCCTTGCTGAAGCGGTGCACCTCGTCGACGAAGAGCACCGTCTCCGCGCCGCCTCGGGCCAGCTCGGCGCGCGCGGCGTCGATGGCCGCGCGCACCTCCTTGACCCCGGCCGAGACCGCCGAGACCTCGACGAAGCGGCGGTCGGTGGACTGGCTGACGATGGAGGCGATCGTCGTCTTGCCCGTGCCGGGCGGCCCCCACAGCAGCAGCGACAGGGAGCGCTGGTCGTCGATCAGCTGGCGCAGCGGCGACCCGGGCTCGCGCAGCTGCTGCTGGCCGACCAGCTCGTCGAGCGTGCGCGGGCGCATCCGCACCGCCAGCGGCGCGGCCATGCCCTGCTGGGCCGACAGCGAGCCGCCGCCCCCTCGGGGAGGGGACGGCGGACCGGTGTCGAAGAGGCCCTCAGGCTCGGCCAAAAGTCCTGGTGTCCAGGTCGAACCAGGTGTCGTCGTAGCCCGGCTTGTCGGTCAGGTCGGGGCTGGGGCTGGCCCCGGGGTCGGGGTTGCCCTGGTGGTCGACGCCCAGCATGCCCGCGGTGAGCGGCTCGTTGGGGTGCTGGCCCAGCGCGCCCGGGAAGTGGCAGGCGACCTTGTGCTTCTTGCCGATCTGCAGCAGCGGCGGCTCGAGGCGCGCGCAGATGTCCTGCGCGATGGGGCACCGCGTCCGGAAGCGGCAGCCCGAGGGCGGGTTGATCGGGCTCGGCACGTCGCCCTCGAGCTGGATCCGCTCGCGGCGACCGCCGACCGCGGCCTGCTTGACGTCGGGCACCGCGGAGAGCAGCGCCTGGGTGTAGGGGTGGCGCGGCTGGTTGTAGATGCTGTCGCGGTCGCCGATCTCCACGATCTTGCCCAGGTACATCACCGCGACCTCGGGGCAGAAGTGGCGCACGATGGCCAGGTCGTGGGCGATAAAGAGGAACGCCACCCCGAACTCGCGCTGGATGTCCTGGAGCAGGTTGATGACCTGGGCCTGGATCGACACGTCGAGGGCCGAGACCGGCTCGTCGGCCACCAGCAGCTTGGGGTTCAGGGTCAGCGCGCGGGCGATGCCGATGCGCTGGCGCTGGCCGCCGGAGAACTCGTTGGGGAAGCGGTTGTAGTGCTCGGGGTTGAGCCCCACGATCTCGAGCAGCTCCTTGACCCGCGGCAGGACCTGCTTCTCGGGCACCACGTTGTGGATGCGCAGCGGGGTGCCGATGATCGACCCGACGGTGTGGCGGGGGTTCAGCGAGGTGTAGGGGTCCTGGAAGATCATCTGGATCTCGCGGCGCAGCGGCTTGAGCTTGCGCTCGGGCACCGAGGCGATGTCCTCGCCCTCGAAGCGGATGTGTCCGGCCGTGGGCTCGTAGAGCCGGGTGATGAGCCGGCCGGTGGTCGACTTGCCGCAGCCCGACTCCCCCACCAGACCCAGCGAGCCGCCGGCCTTGACCTCGAAGGAGACCCCGTCGACGGCTTGGACGTCGCCGACCTTGCGGTGGATGAGCCCGGAGGACTTCACCGGGAAGTACATCTTGAGGTTCTCCACCGACAGCAGCGTGCGGGCGTCCTCGGGGTTCTCCGACGCCGCGTGCGCCGCGACGGGCTCGGGACGGGTGGCGACCTGGTCGCCGTTCTCCGTGGTGGACATCAACGCTCCTCGTCGACGAGATCAGGCGCGATCTCAGGCAGGATCTCGGTCTGGTAGATGGCCTCGGGGTCGGCGAGGTGGCACCGCTTGAGGTGGCCCATCGACCGGTTGCCGGGCACCAGCTCCGGCAGGGTCGTCGTGCACAGGTCGCCGGGCACCTTGTCGCGGTGGGTGCACCGCGGGTGGAAGGCGCAGCCGCTGGGCGCGTTGAGCAGGCTCGGCGGGTTGCCCGGGATCGGGATCAGCTTGGCGGAGGTGTCGCCCACGACGTCGGGCACGCTGGAGAGCAGGCCCCAGGTGTAGGGCATCTCGGGGTGGGTGAGGATCTCCTTGGTCGGGCCGTACTCCACACCGCGACCGGCGTACATCACCAGGGTGTCGTCGGTCATCTCGGCCACCACGCCGAGGTCGTGGGTGATGATGATGACCGCGGAGTTGAACTCGCGCTGGAGGTCCTGGAGCAGGTCGAGGATCTGCGCCTGCACGGTCACGTCGAGGGCCGTGGTCGGCTCGTCGGCGATCAGCAGCGACGGGTCGTTGACCAGGCCCATGGCGATCATCGCGCGCTGGCGCATGCCGCCGGAGAACTGGTGGGGGTAGGAGTCGACGCGCTGGTCGGGCTGCGGGATGCCGACGCGGTCGAGCATCTCGATGGCGCGCTTGCGCGCGACCTTCTTGCTGACGTCGTGGTGCACGCGGTAGGCCTCGACGATCTGGGCGCCGACCGTGTAGTACGGGTGCAGGGCGGACAGCGGGTCCTGGAAGATCATGGAGACCTCCCGGCCGCGCAGGCCGCGCATCTCCTTCTCGCTGAGCTGCAGCACGTCGGTGCCGTCGACGCGGATCTGACCGCCGAGCTGGGCGTTGGAGCCGTGGAAGAGGCCCATGATGGCCGAGCTCGACACCGACTTGCCGGAGCCCGACTCCCCCACGATGCCGAGGGTCTTGCCGCGCTCGACGGAGTAGCTGAGGCCGTCGACGGCCTTGACGACGCCGTCGCTGGTCGGGAAGTGGACCTTGAGGTCCTCGACCACCAGCAGCGGCTCGCTCGTCCCCGCCTGGCGGGGTGCCGGACCGGACTGGGTCGTGGCAGACATCGAGGTGCTCCTTATCCGAGCCGGACGCGGGGGTCGATGACCGCGTACAGCATGTCGACGATGATGTTGGCGGCGATCACGATGGCGGCGACCAGCAGCACGATCCCCACGATGAGCGGGAGGTCGAAGCGGGCGATCGCGGTCACCGACAGCTTGCCGACACCGTTGAAGTTGAAGATGGACTCCGTGATGATCGCACCACCGAGCAGGCCGGCGAGGTCGAGCCCCGACAGCGTCACCAGCGGCGTGAGCACCGCCCGCAGGGTGTGCTTGCCGATCACGGTGCGCTGCGGCAGGCCCTTGGCCCGCGCGGTGCGGATGTAGTCCTCGGTCTGGGTCTCGAGCACGAAGGCCCGGGTGATCCGGATGTAGCCGGCCATGTAGACCAGGGCCAGCGTGATCGCCGGCAGCATCAGCCCCGTGAGCCAGGCCCACGGGCCGGCCTCTGCGATCGGGCTGTAGCGCGGGGTGTCGACCAGGCCCCAGCGGATCGAGACGTAGGTCAGGAAGATCTGACCGACGAAGAAGGTCGGGAAGGCGAAGGCGATCAGGGACAGGGCGACGATGCCGCGGTCGAGCACGCGTCCCTTGAACAACGCGGCCATCACGCCCAGGAGGACGCCGATGATGATCCACAGGGCGAAGGCGACCAGGGCGAGCGAGACCGAGACCGGCAGCCTGTCGGAGATCAGGTCGCGCACGGTCTCGCCGTAGCCGGTGGAGTAGCCCAGGCAGGGGGCCTCGCACTGGGTGACCAGCTCGGGGGCGGCCTCGCGCAGCGCCTCGTCGTCGGGGAACTCGCGGCCAGCGACGACGCCCTTGGCGAACTTCGCCCACTGCGTGGTGATGGGCTCGTCGTAGCCGAGGGCGGCCTTGGTCTGCTCGAGCTGCTGGGCGGTGCACTTCTGGCCGCAGGCGTAGCGCTCGGGCGTGCTGGAGCTGGCGTAGAACAGCAGGAAGGTGACCATGCTCATCACGACGAGCAGCAGCGCACCGCTGAACAGGCGTCGAAGGGCGTATGCGAACACGTTCACCTCAGGAGTTCTCGTCGGTACGCGACGCGGCGGTGGCCGCGCCGTGCGAGGGGCCGGGCGGTGGCCCGGCGCGCGGCAGGAGTGCCGCCTCGCGGGACCGTGCGGCCCCGCCCCCTGATGGGGGGTGGGACCGCACGGTCGGTGCGTGTCGTCGACACGCGGTGCTGCGGGTGGTGCCGTCACCCGGGAGCGACGGCGGTGCTGCGGTGCTGCGGCGGTGCCTGCTCAGGGAGCAGGGGTCACTGCGCGTCCTCGGCCACGGCGATGACGCCGAGGTCGGGGTAGCCGCTCGTGGACACCGAGTTCACGTAGTTCTCGATGCCCGAACCACGCAGGTAGTAGAAGTTGGTGGTGTCGAGCGGGATGTAGGCGACGTCGTCGGCGAGGAGCTGGTCCAGCTGGCCCCACAGCTCGTTGGCGGCGTCGAGGTCGGTCTCGGCGAGCGCCTCGTCGATGAGGGCGTTGGCCTCGTCGCTGTCGTAGTTGCCGTAGTCCTGGCCGTTGGAGTTGGCGGTCAGGTTGAGGCGGCTGTCGAACAGCGGCGGGAGCACGGTCGAGATCGAGGGCCAGTCAGCACCCCAGCCGCCCCAGATCAGGTCGGAGTCGGAGTCGGGCTTCTGGATGGTCTCGTAGTACGGGCCCGAGGGGTCCAGACCGTCGAGGGTGACATCGAAGCCGGCCTCGTCGTAGGTCTCCTTCAGCAGCGCGAAAGCGTTCTCCGAGGAGGCGGACCCGATCGGGTAGGTCAGCGTGATCGGGTACGGCGTCTCGACGCCGGCCTCCTCGAGCAGCGCCTTGGCGCCCTCGACGTCGCCGCCCTCGGGCGAGCCGAAGGTGTCGAGGGGCTGGTGGCCCGGGACGTCGGGGCTGACGATCGTCTGCGCCGGGGTCGAGGCCAGCTCGCCACCGAGGGCGCCGATGTAGGCCGCGCGGTTGGTCGCCAGCGCGAGGGCCTGGCGGACCTTGACGTCCTCGATCCGGTTGAAGTTCGGCACCAGGTAGTTGGTGAACGGCGACTGGATGTTGACCGCACGCTCGGCGACGTCGCCGGTGATCTGGTTGTACTGCGCCGAGGTGATGTTCTGCGCGGCGATGGCGGTGGTGTCCTCGCCCTGGTCGGCGATCAGGCGCTCGATGATGGTCTCGGGCTCGACGCCGACCTCGAAGGTGATGTCGTCGAAGTTCGCCTGGCGGTTGGTGTCCTCCTCGCCGTCCCACTCGGGGTTGCGCACGAAGGTGCCGCCGGAGTCCTCGTCCCACTCGCCGTCGAGCATGTAGGGGCCGCTGGAGAAGGGCACCAGGTCGGAGCGGTCGCCCTTGTCCTGGTCCTCGCGGACCGGGTCGAAGGCGCGCAGCGAGGCGATGGCCAGCGGGAAGTCCGGCCACGGCTTCTTGAACTTGTAGGTGATCGTGTTGCCGTCGCAGGAGACCGCCTGGTCGAAGAGCTCCTGGCCCTCGCCGGTGTAGGGGCCCTTGTACTGCGAGGAGCCGTCGTCGGCGGTGGGGACGTCGAGGTAGCCGATGATGTAGTTCGGGCCGCCGGTGATGACATCGGTGGCGAAGGTGCGCGAGACGCCGTAGGCGAAGTCCTCACACGTGATGGGCTCGCCGTCCTGCCAGACCGGGCCGTCCTTCAGCGTGAACTGCCACTCGGTGGCGTCCTCGTTGGCGGTGCCGGTGTCGGTGGCGAGGTCGGCGATCGGGGTCGTGCCCTCGGTGGCGTCGGTCGTGCCGCTGGGGAACTGCACCCAGCTGCGGTAGACCAGGCGGCCCAGGTTCGAGATGTCGCGACCGACGTAGACGCGCTGGGGGTCGAGGTGCTCGGTGACCGAGGACTGCAGGTAGGTGATGGAGCCGCCCTTGGTGGCCTCGGTCACCTCCTGGCCCTCCTGGTTGCCGACGCCGTCGTTGCTGCTGCTGCCGCCGTCGCCGCCACAAGCGGCGAGGCTGGCGGCGACAACCGCGGACGTCGCGAGGGCGACGAAGCGCTTCCGTGTCCTACCCATGTGATTTCTCCTTGTGTTCTCGCCGGGGTCGGCGCGTCTTTCCTGCGGAAAGTCCTGGGGGCGGGCCGAGGCCCACGGGGGTCGTCTCAGCGACCGGCCTTCGGGTCGAGCGCGTCGCGCGCACCGTCGCCGAGGAGGTTGAACGAGATGACGATCACCGCGATGAAGATCGCGGGGGTGAAGAAGAACAGCGGGTAGGAGTCTGCGTAGAGCAGCGCCCCGCTGAGCACGTTGCCGAGGGTCGGGGTGGGGTTCTTGATCCCGACGCCGAGGTAGCTGAGTGCTGCCTCGGCCGAGACGTAGGCCGGCATCAGCAGCGTGAAGTAGACGAGGATCGGGGCCCAGAGGTTGGGCAGGATCTCCTTGAAGTAGATCCGGGGCCGGGAGGCGCCCATGAGGCGGGCGGCGTCGACGAACTCGCGCTCGCGGATCGAGAGCACCTGGCCGCGGATCAGCCGGGCCACCGGTGGCCAGCCGAAGGCGGCCAGCACGATGACGATGTAGAAGCCGTTGACGAAGGCGCCGTTGGGGCCCGAGGGGATGCCGAGGTCGAGCATCCGGTCGACCACGACCTGGGAGAGCGCCAGCAGCATCAGGGTGCTGGGGAAGGACAGCGTCAGGTCGATGATGCGACCGATCACGCCGTCGACCACGCCGCCGGTGAAGCCGGCGATGATGCCGAGCACGGTGCCGATGATGACGGTGATGATCGCGCCCGACAGGGCGATGGTCATCGACAGCGTCGTGCCGAGCAGGATCCGCGAGAGCAGGTCGCGCCCGGTGCCGGGCTCGATGCCGAACGGGTGGGCCAGGCTCATGCCCTCGGTGGGCAGGCCGCCCGTCATCAGGTTGAGCAGGTCTTGGTTGGAGTCCTGCGGCTTGAGCACGCCGGCGGCCACCAGGATCGGGGTCAGGACCGCGATCGCGAAGAAGAGCACGACGACGGAGAAGGACACCATCGACAGCCGGTCCTTGCGGAAGCGGGCCCAGGCCAGCTTGGCCGGCGAACGTCCCTCGACGCCGACCTTGCCGGCCGCCTTGTCGTCCCCCTCGGGCTCGTGGAACTCCGAGTCGCCGGGCTGCTCCACGCTCGATGCCGTCAGGCTCACCGAGTCACCTCTCCACTACGAACACTGGACACGGAGCAGGGCCGGGGCCCTGCGCCGCGAGCGACTCTATGTGCTCGGTGCCCCACCGGCGGTCAACCGCGAGTAACGATCTGGTCTCGGCAGTCGAGACGACTCGCCGGTGGGGCACGTCCGGTGGATCAGGCCTGGGCCGGGACGTCCTTCGCGGGCGGGCCGTCGACACCGGCCTCCTTGCGCTGCTCGGCGGTGATGGGCGCAGGCGCCGCGGTGAGCGGGTCGAAGCCGCCGCCGGACTTCGGGAAGGCGATCACGTCGCGGATGGAGTCCGACCCCGCGAGCATCGCGCAGATGCGGTCCATGCCCACGGCGATGCCGCCGTGCGGCGGGGCGCCGTACTTGAACGCGTCGAGCAGGAAGCCGAACTTCTCCTGGGCCTCCTCCTCGCTGAGGCCCATGACGGCGAAGACCCGCTTCTGGACGTCCTCGCGGTGGATACGGATCGACCCGCCGCCGAGCTCGTTGCCGTTGCAGACGATGTCGTAGGCGTAGGCCAGCGCGCTGCCGGGGTCGGTGTCGAAGGTGTCGGCGAACTCCGGCTTCGGGCCGGTGAACGCGTGGTGCACCGCCGTCCAGGCACCCGCGCCCACGGCGACGTCGCCGCTGGCCACCGCGTCGGAGGCCGGCTCGAACATCGGGGCGTCGACGACCCAGGTGAAGGCGAAGGCGCTCTCGTCGATGAGGCCCCCGCGGCGGCCGATCTCGAGGCGGGCGGCGCCGAGGAGCGCCCGGCTGGGCTTGGGTGCGCCGGCGGCGAAGAAGATGCAGTCGCCGGGCGCGGCGCCGACGTGGGCGGCCAGGCCGGCCTTCTCCTCGTCGGTGATGTTCTTCGAGACCGGGCCGGTCAGCGAGCCGTCGTCCTGCACCAGCACGTAGGCCAGGCCCTTGGCGCCGCGCTGCTTGGCCCAGTCCTGCCAGGCGTCGAGCTTCTTGCGGGGCTGGCTCGCCCCGCCCGGCATGACCACGGCACCGACGTAGGGCGCCTGGAACACGCGGAACGGCGTGTCGGCGAAGTAGTCGGTGCACTCCACCAGCTCCAGGCCCATGCGCAGGTCGGGCTTGTCGGAGCCGTAGCGTCGCATCGCGTCGGCGTAGGTCATGCGCGGGATCGGTCGCGGGATGTCGACGTCGATGAGCTTCCACATGGCGGCCAGCACGTCCTCCATGAGGGCGATGACGTCCTCCTGGTCGACGAAGCTCATCTCGATGTCGAGCTGGGTGAACTCCGGCTGGCGGTCGGCGCGGAAGTCCTCGTCGCGGTAGCAGCGCGCGATCTGGAAGTAGCGCTCCATGCCGGCGACCATGAGCAGCTGCTTGAACAGCTGCGGGCTCTGCGGCAGGGCGTACCAGCTGCCGGGCTGCAGGCGGGCGGGCACCAGGAAGTCGCGGGCGCCCTCGGGGGTGCTGCGGGTCAGGGTCGGGGTCTCGACCTCGACGAAGCCCTGCGCGTCGAGCACGTCGCGGGCGGCCTTGTTGACCTTGCTGCGCAGGCGCAGGGCGGCGGCGGGGCCGGCGCGGCGCAGGTCGAGGTAGCGGTGGCGCAGTCGCGCCTCCTCCCCCACGTCACCCGAGCCGTGGCCGGTGTCGTCGATGGGGAACGGCAGCGGGGCCGCGGCGTTGAGCACCTCGAGGTCGGAGACGATGACCTCGATCTCGCCGGTCGGCAGACCGGGGTTGGCGTTGCCCTCGGGGCGGGTGGCGACCTCGCCGGTCACCTTGAGGCAGAACTCGCTGCGCAGGCTGTGGGCGACGTCCTCGTCGCGCACGACGACCTGGACCACGCCGCTGGCCTCGCGCAGGTCGAGGAAGGCCACGCCGCCGTGATCGCGTCGACGGGCCACCCACCCGGCGAGGGTGACGGTCTGGCCGACGTGCTCGGCGCGCAGGGCGCCGGCGTCATGGGTGCGGATCACTTCGTCATCTCCTGTGGGTCGTGCGAGGTCACCTGCGGTCGCAGGTCCTCGTGGGGCGGGGTCCAGGCGGCGGGGTCGGCCGTCACCTGCTCCCCGGATCGGATGTCCTTGACCTCGTGGCCGCCCTCGGCGGTGGTGAACCACACGAAGGGGATGCCACGGCGCTCGGCGTAGCGGATCTGCTTTCCGAACTTCTGCGGACTGGGCGAGACCTCGCAGGCGACGTCGCGTGCACGCAGGGCGTCGGCGACGGCCTCGCTCGCGGCACGCGCCTCCGGCGCGTCGTCGACCAGCGCCACCAGCACGGCGCTGGGCACCGAGCGGTCGGCCACCAGCCCGGTGCGCGAGATCAACGGCACCAGCACCCGACTGACGCCCAGCGAGATGCCCACACCGGGGTAGGTGGTGCGGCCGTCGGTGGCCAGGGCGTCGTAGCGACCGCCGGAGCAGATCGAGCCGAGCGCCTCGTGCCCGCGCATGCGGGTCTCGAAGACCGTGCCGGTGTAGTAGTCGAGGCCGCGCGCGATCCTCAGGTCGGCGACCACCTCGACGCGGGGGCCGACCAGGCCCGCGCAGCCCTCGACGACGGCCGCCAGCTCGGTGAGACCCTCCTCCAGCAGCGGGTGCTCGACACCGAGGTCGCGCACCTGCTGCACGAAGGAGGTGTCGGTGCTGGAGATCTCGGCGATGGCCAGGCAGCGACGGGCGAGGTCTGCGTCGAGCCCGCCCTCGACGAGCAGGGCGGCCACGGCCTCGGGCGACTGCTTGTCGAGCTTGTCGACCGCCGTCATCGCCGGGGCGGGGTCGTCGAGGCCCAGGCCGAGGAAGTAGCCCTCGAGGAGCTTGCGGTTGTTGACCTGGAGCCGGAAGCCGGGCAGGAAGTCGATGCGGCGCAGCGCGTCGAGCATCACCCGGGCCACCTCGACGTCGTGGTGGAACGACAGCGTGTCGCGCCCGACCACGTCGATGTCGGCCTGCGTGAACTCGCGGTAGCGGCCGTCCTGGGGGCGCTCGCCGCGCCACACCTTCTGCACCTGGTAGCGGCGGAAGGGGAACTCCAGCCTCCCGGCGTTCTCGACGACGTAGCGCGCGAACGGCACGGTGAGGTCGAAGTGGAGGCCCAGGCCGGCGTCCTTGCCGCCCTCCTGCTCCTGCAGGCGGCGCAGCACGTAGACCTCCTTGGAGGTCTCGCCCTTGGTCAGCAGCTGGTCGAGGGGCTCCACCGCGCGGGTCTCGATGCCGGCGAAGCCGTGCAGCTCGAAGACGTGGCGCAGGGTGTCGACCACCTGCTGCTCGACGACGCGCTGGGCAGGCAGCAGCTCGGGGAACCCGCTGAGCGGGCGGATCTTGGTGTTCATCGGCTCTAGAGACCTCGGGTGACGCGGGCCGGGCCGTCGGTGTCGCCGTCGGCCAGGTCCAGCAGGTAGGGGTTGGTGGCGCGCTCGCGCCCGATGGAGGTCTGCTCGCCGTGACCGGGGAGCACGACCACGTCGTCGGCCAGGGGCAGCACCTTGCTGGCGAGGCTGCGCAGCATGGTCGGGTGGTCGCCGCCGGGCAGGTCGGTGCGACCGATGGAGCCCGCGAAGAGCAGGTCGCCGGAGAACATCACCTCGGAGACGTCGGGCTGCCCCGCCGCGGCGGCGTACGGCGTGCGGAAGGTGACCGACCCGGCGGTGTGGCCCGGGGTGTGGTCGACGACGAAGCGCAGGCCCGCGAGCTCGAGGTGCTGGTCGTCGGCGAGCTCGCGCACGTCGTCGGGCTCGGCCCACTCGTAGGACTGCCCGAGCAGCATCCGGCTGGTCTCGGGCGACATGCCGGCCATCGGGTCGCTCAGCAGGTGGCGGTCGGCCGGGTGGATCCAGGCCGTGGCGTCGTAGCCCCCGGCCACCGGGGCCACGCACCACATGTGGTCGAGGTGGCCGTGGGTGACGAGGACCGAGACCGGCTTGAGGCGGTGCTCGCGCACGACCTCGGCGACGCCGTCGGCGGCGTCCTTGCCGGGGTCGACCACGACGCACTCCGCCCCGGGCCCGGTGGCCACGACGTAGCAGTTCGTGCCCCAGGGGCCTGCGGGGAATCCGGCGATCAGCACGCCCTCACCCTAGCGAGGCTCCCGGGCCCTCGTCGCACCGGTTTGGCGGGCGCCTCGGCCCCCGCGGCCACGGTCTGACTAGCATGGGGCCTCGCGTCCACCGAGTGACCACCGAGTGACACCGAGACCGAGGGAACCGCAGTGACGAGCGAGCAGTGGGGCCGCGTCGACGACGACGGCACCGTCTACGTGAAGACCGCCGACGGGGAGCGCTCCGTGGGGCAGTACCCCGAGGGCACGCCCGAGGAGGCGCTGACCTTCTTCACCGAGCGCTTCGCCGCGCTGGCCTTCGAGGTGGAGCTGCTCGAGCAGCGCATCAAGTCGGGGGTGATGTCGCCCGAGGAGGCGACGGAGTCCCTCGGCAAGGTGCGTGCGCAGGTCACCGACGCCAACGCCGTCGGCGACCTCGCCTCCCTCGAGGCCAGGCTCGACGCGCTCGCCCCGGTGCTCGAGCAGCAGCGCGAGGCCCGGCGCGCCGAGAAGGCGCAGCGCTCCGCGGAGTCGAAGGCGGCCAAGGAGAAGCTGGTCGCGGAGGCCGAGAAGCTCGCCGAGGGCACCGACTGGCGCAACGGCGCCAACCGCCTGCGCGACCTGCTCGAGCAGTGGAAGGCGCTCCCCCGCATCGACCGCGCCTCCGACGACGCCCTGTGGCGCCGCTTCTCCACCGCCCGCACGGCCTACACCCGCCGCCGCAAGAGCCACTTCGCCGAGCAGAACGAGAAGCGCGAGTCGGCGCGCGTGGTCAAGGAGCGGCTGGCCACCGAGGCCGAGGCGCTCGCCGGCTCCACCGACTGGGGCCCGACGTCGGGCCGCTACCGCGACCTGATGCGCGACTGGAAGGCCGCCGGCCCCGCGCCCAAGGATGCCGACGACGCGCTGTGGAAGCGCTTCCGCGGCGCCCAGGACACCTTCTTCGGCGCGCGAGACGCCGCCAACGCCGCGCTCGACCAGGAGTTCGCCGGCAACGCCGTCGTCAAGGAGCAGATCCTCGTCGAGGCCGAGGCGCTCGTGCCGGTCACCGACCTCGACGCCGCCAAGCGCACCTTCCGCGACCTCGCCGACCGGTGGGACGCCGCCGGCAAGGTGCCGCGCGACCGGATGAAGGAGCTCGAGGGCCGCATGCGCGCGGTCGAGCAGGCCATCCGCGGGGTCGAGGACGACCAGTGGAAGCGCTCCGACCCCGAGAAGTCGGCCCGCGCCTCCGACATGGTCGCCAAGCTCGAGTCGGCCATCGCCCAGGTCGAGGCCGACCTGGAGAAGGCCCGCGAGAAGGGCGACCAGAAGAAGGTCGCCGACCTCGAGGACAACCTGGCCTCGCGCCGGCAGTTCCTCGACATGGCCCGCCGGGCCAGCGCCGACTTCTCCGGCTGACCTCGGTCGGCCCCGGCTGAGCGCCGCGGCCCTCGCGTCCTACTGACCGTTGGGACCTCTACCTGACCGTCATGACTGTCAGGTAGAGGTCTCAACGGTCAGTAAGAGGTCGACCGGCGCCGCGGCGCGGACTACTGGGTGACGCGGTAGGCGTCGAAGACGCCGGGGACGCCGCGCACGGCGCGCAGCACCGTGTCGAGGTGCTTGGTCTCGGCCATCTCGAAGGTGAACCGGCTCTTGGCCACGCGGTCGCGCGTGGTGGAGAGGTTGGCCGAGAGGATGTTCACGTGGGCGTCGGAGAGCGCCATCGTGATGTCGGAGAGCAGCCGGGCCCGGTCGAGGGCCTCGACCTGGATGTTGACCAGGAAGGTCGACTTGGAGTCCGGCGCCCACTCGACCTCGAGCAGCCGCTCGGGCTGCGACTGCAGCGAGCTGGCGTTGGTGCAGTCCTGGCGGTGGACCGAGACTCCCCCGCCCTTGGTGACGAAGCCGAGGATCGCGTCGGGCGGCACCGGCGTGCAGCACTTGGCGAGCTTGACCCAGACGTCGGGCGCGCCCTTGACCACCACGCCGGCGTCGCCAGCCCCGGCGACCTTGCTGCGACCGCGCCGGCCCGTGATCGTCACGGCCTCGGCGAGGTCCTCCTGCGCGCCCTCGCTGCCGCCGTGCAGGTCGATGACGCGGCGTACGACGGCCTGGGCCGAGAGGTTGCCCTCGCCGACCGCGGCGTAGAGCGCGGAGACGTCGCTGATCTTGAAGTGCTCGGCGGCCAGGGTGAGCGACTCGTGGGACAGCAGCCGCTTGAGGGGCAGCCCCTCCTTGCGCATCAGCTTGGCGATCTGCTCCTTGCCCTGCTCGATCGCCTCCTCGCGCCGCTCCTTGGTGAACCACTGGCGGATCTTGGAGCGGGCGCGCGGCGACTTCACGAAGGTCAGCCAGTCGCGCGAGGGCCCGGCGTTGACCGACTTGGAGGTGAAGACCTCCACGACGTCGCCGTTCTCCAGCGTCGACTCCAGCGGCACCAGCCGGCCGTTGACCCGCGCGCCGATGGTGTGGTGGCCGACCTCGGTGTGCACGGCGTAGGCGAAGTCGACGGGGGTGGCCCCCGAGGGCAGGGCGATCACGTCACCGCGCGGGGTGAACACGTAGGTCTCGGCGCGATTGATCTCGAAGCGCAGCGACTCCAGGAACTCGCCCGGGTCCTCGACCTCGCTCTGCCAGTCGAGCAGCTGGCGCACCCAGGTCATGTCGCCGCCGGTCTGGCCGGGCTCGGCGCGACGGTCGGTGTCGAGGCCGGCGCGGCCGTCCTCCTTGTACTTCCAGTGCGCGGCCACGCCGTACTCGGCGCGGCGGTGCTGGGAGAAGGTGCGGATCTGCATCTCGACGGGCTTGCCCTGCGGACCGATCACCGTGGTGTGCAGCGACTGGTACATGTTGAACTTCGGCATCGCGACGTAGTCCTTGAAGCGCCCCAGCACGGGGTTCCACCGGGAGTGCAGCACGCCGAGGACGGCGTAGCAGTCGCGGTCCTCCTCGACCAGCACGCGGATGCCGACCAGGTCGTAGATGTCGGAGAACTCCCGACCGCCCAGGATCATCTTCTGGTAGATCGAGTAGTAGTGCTTCGGGCGACCGGTGACCTTCGCCTTGACCTTCGCCTCGCGCAGGTCGGCCTCGACCTGGTTGATGACCTCGGCCATGAACTGGTCGCGCGAGGGCGCCCGCTCCGCGACCATCCGCACGATCTCGTCGTAGATCTTGGGGTGCAGGGTGGCGAACGCGAGGTCCTCCAGCTCCCACTTGATGGTGTTCATGCCCAGCCGGTGGGCCAGCGGGGCGTAGATGTCGAGGGTCTCGCGGGCCTTGCGCTCCTGGGTCTCCTGGCGCACGAAGCGCAGGGTGCGCATGTTGTGCAGCCGGTCGGCGAGCTTGATGACCAGCACCCGGATGTCGCGCGACATCGAGACGATCATCTTGCGGATGGTCTCGGCCTCGGCGGTCTCGCCGTAGCGGACCTTGTCGAGCTTGGTCACCCCGTCGACGAGAAGCGCGACCTCCTCGCCGAAGTCCTTGGTCAGCTGCTCGAGGGTGTAGTCGGTGTCCTCGACGGTGTCGTGCAGCAGGGCCGCGGCCAGCGTCGGCTCGGTCATGCCGATGCCCGCCAGGATGGTCGTCACCGCGAGCGGGTGGGTGATGTAGGGGTCGCCGCTCTTGCGCATCTGCGAGCCGTGGTGGTGCTCGGCGGTGGCGTAGGCCCGCTCGAGCAGCGCGAGGTCGGCCTTCGGGTGGTTGGCGCGTACGGCGCGGAACAGCGGGTCGAGCACGGGGTTGGTGCCGCTCTGGCCGCTGCGCGTGCCCATCCGGGCCAGCCGGGAGCGCATGCTGCGTGACGACGGCGCCTCGACCTGGCGGTGGTCGGCGACGCGGTCGGGGCGCCGCGGGGGCGTGCGGGTCGGCTGGCGCGGCGCGCCCGGGCGGTCGACCGGAGTGCCGGGCTCGACACGCGGCGCAGGGCCGGACGAGGACGGGGACGAGGCGGCGTCCGCCGCGGCGCCCGCGGAGGAGTCGGCGGGGCCGGGCGCACCGGACCCGGCCTGCGGGGCCGTGCGCTCCTCGGTCACCTGGTCAGTCTAGTCCGTGGCCGGGCCGGGTCAGACCGTCATCAGCGTGGTCACCGGCAGCTCGCCGAGCGCCTCGCGCCACGGCAGGAAGGACAGGTCCATCAGCACCGCCACACCGACGACGCTGCCGCCGCACTGCTCGACCAGCTGCTGGGTCGCGCGCGCCGTGCCGCCGGTGGCGAGCACGTCGTCGACGAGCAGGACGCGGTCGCCGGGGGCGATGGCGTCGCGGTGGATCTCCAGCGTGGCCTCGCCGTACTCCAGCGAGTAGGAGACGCCGTGGGTCTCACGGGGCAGCTTGCCCTCCTTGCGCACCGGGACGAAGCCGGCACCGAGGGACAGCGCCACCGGCGCGGCCAGGATGAAGCCCCGCGCCTCCATGCCGACGACCTTGTCCACCACGCTGTCGGCGCCCGAGCGCCCGGCCGAGGCCAGCGCGGCCACCACGGCGCTGAGGCCGTCGTGGTCGGCGAGCAACGGGGTGATGTCCTTGAACACCACGCCCGGCTCGGGGTAGTCGGCCACGTCGAGGATCAACCGGGCCAGGGCGTCACGGGCGGGGGCGAGCGGGTCCTCGCCGGGCGAGGTCACTTCTTGCCGCGCTTGGAGCGGGTCTGGCGCGAGGGCTGCTGCCGACCGGCGGCGCGGGAGTCGGCGACCGGACCCCGCGACGGGGGCACCACCCGACCGCGTCCCACCGCCTCCGAGGCCCGCGGGGGTGCGGTGCGCGGGGCGTTGCCGGCGATCTGCGGCCGGTCGCGGTCGACGACCGGGCGGTCGGCCGGGTCGGCGCCCGGCTCGTCCTCGACCGGCATGTCCTCGGCGAAGCTCGGCACGGTGGCGTAGGGGTCGGCCATGGCCCGGGCCCGGGCCTTGGCGCGCTTCTCCTCCAGCTTGACCTCGGTCTCCGAGGACTTCATGTGCACCAGCAGGCGGGGCGCCAGGAAGATCGAGGAGTAGACACCGACCGCCATGCCGACGAACTGCGAGAGCGCCAGGTCCTGCAGGGAGCTCGCGCCCAGCTGCACGGTGCTGACGTAGAGGATCGCGCCGATCGGGATGAGCGCGACGATCGCGGTGTTGATCGACCGGACCAGCGTCTGGTTGACCGCCAGGTTGGCGGCCTCGGCGTAGGTGTAGCGGGTGCGGCGCAGCTCGGCCGACGTCGTGTTCTCGCGGACCTTGTCGAAGACGACGACGGTGTCGTAGAGCGAGAAGCCGAGGATCGCCAGCAGACCGGTGACCGCCGACGGTGTCACGGGGAAGCCGGAGAGGGCGTAGATGCCGATCGTGATGGCGATGTCGTGGAAGAGCGCGACCAGCGCGGCCACCGACATCTTCCACTCGCGGAAGTAGGCCCAGATGAAGAGCACCACGAGGATGAGGAAGATGACCACGCCGAGCACGGCGCGCTGGGCGACCTGCTGGCCCCAGCTCGGGCCGATCTCGGTCTGGGAGATCGCGTCGCCCGACGCGCCGGTGACGTCGTCGATGATCTGCAGGATCGCGTCGTTGTCGGCGTTGGAGAGGTTCTCGGTCTGCACGATGAGCGCGTCGCGGCTCGAGGTCGTGACCGTGGGCGTGCCCGCGGCCTCGATCCCGGAGTCGGCGATCTCCTGGCGCAGCTCGTCGGCGGTGTCCTGGGTCGCGGAGCTCGCAGCGACGTCGACGTCGAACTGCGTGCCGCCGGTGAACTCCACGCCGAAGTTGAGGCCCTTGAGCAGCACGATGGCGATCGCCGCGGCCACCAGCAGCACCGAGACGAGGTACCAGGGGCCGCGCTTGTTGACGAAGTCGATCGACTTCCGACCGCCGTAGAGGTCGTTGCCGAGCCGTGAGAACGTGCCCATCAGGCCTTGCCTCCTGCCGTGGCCGGGACCCGGTCCATGCCCAGGGTCTCGGGGCTGAGGCCGGAGAGCCGACCGCCGCCGTTGAAGAACGAGTAGCGCGCGAGGTAGGACACCATCGGCTTGGTGAACCAGAACAGCACCGCGAGGTCGATCAGCGTCGAGAGGCCCAGCGCGAAGCCGAAGCCCTTCACGACGCCGGTCGCGAAGATGTAGAGGACCGCCGCGGAGAGCAGCGAGACGACGTTGGCGGCCAGCCGGGTGACCCGGGCGCGCTGCCAGCCCGACTCGACCGCGACCCGCATCGACTTGCCCTCCCGCATCTCGTCGCGGATGCGCTCGAAGAAGATGATGAAGGAGTCGGCGGTGACACCGACCGCGATGATGAGACCGGCGATGCCGGGCAGGGTCAGCGTGAAGCCCGCGCCGGCGCCCAGGAGCAGGACCATGGCGTAGGTGATGGCCGCCGCGACGGCGAGCGAGCCGACGACCACCAGGCCCAGGCCGCGGTAGTAGACCAGGCAGTAGAGCATCACCAGGAGCAGGCCGGCCGCGCCGGCGTAGATGCCGGCGCTGAGCTGGCTGCCCGCGAGCGAGGGGCCGATCGTCTCGACCGAGGTGTCACCGAAGGCGATCGGCAGCGAGCCGTACTTCAGGCTCGTGGCCAGGCTGTCGGCCTCCTCCTCGCCGAAGTCGCCGGTGATCTGGGCCTCGCCGTTGAGGATGGGGGTGTCGATGGTGGGCGCGGAGATCACGCCGCCGTCGAGCACGATGGCGAAGGGGCGCTCCTGGCCGGCCAGGGCCTGGGAGACCTCGCCGAAGGTGTCGGTGCCCTCGCCGTTGAACGACAGGGTGACCGCCCAGCCGACCTGGCCCTGCGGGATGCCCGCGGCGGCGTCGGTGAGGTCGGTGCCCTCGATGATCGAGCTCGACAGCAGGTAGGGGATGCCCTCGTCGTCGCAGGTGATGAGCGGCGTGGCCGGGTCGTCGGGCATGGCCTGGCCGGTGCCCTCGGCGGGGCACTGGTACGCCGTGAACGCCTCGGCGCACGCCGGGGTGGGGCTGTTGATCCAGGCCAGCGGGTCGGCCAGGGTCTCGTCGGCGGCGGCGGCCGCCAGGCAGCTGTCGATCGCGGCCTGGCCGCCGGCGGCGGCGCCCGGGCTGGCGCTGCCCGAGGGCGAGGCGCTGCCGGAGGGCTGGGCCGAGGGGCTGGTGCTCGCACCGTCGCCGGCCTGGCCGCTGGGCTGGTCGCTGGGGCTGGGCGAGGCCGTGCCGGAGGTGAACAGGTCACGCTGGGCGAAGCCGGGAGCGGGCCGGTTGTTGCCGCTCTGACCGGCGCCGTCCTGCTGGCCGCCCTGCTGGGTGCCGTCCTGCTGGCCACCCTGCTGGGTGCCGTCCTGCTGGCCACCCTGCTGGGTGCCGTCCTGCTGGCCGCCCTGCTGCCCACCCTGCTGGCCACCGGGACTGGTGGCGCCGGGCACCTGGGTGCCGGGGTCGGTGCTCACCTGGCCGGCCGCGCCGCAGGCGGTGCCGAGGAGCGGGGAGCACGCGACGAGACGGAAACGGAGCTGGGCGGTGCGCTGCACGGTCTCCTCGAGGTCGCTCTGGTCCTCGCCGGGGATCTCGACGGTGATGTTGCCGCTCGAGGTCGTGACCTCGCCCTCGGAGACGCCGGAGCCGTTGACGCGGTCGTCGATGATCTGGCGGGCCTCCTCGAGGTTCTCCTGCGAGGGGTCGCCGTCGGGGATCAGGACGATGCGCGTGCCGCCCTGGAGGTCCAGGCCCAGGGCCGGCTTCCAGGTGCCCGCCAGCGCGGTGAGCCCGTAGAGGATCGCCACGCCGAGGAAGAACACCACCAGGGTGCGGCCCGGACGGGTCGAGGGGCGCGCCACGTCAGCGCTCCTCGGTCTCGGTGCGGCCTTCGCCGAGAGCCGGCCCGTCGGTCGGGTCCTCGAGCGGGTCGTGGGCGGGGATGATCGAGCCGATCGCCCCGCGCACCACGCGGATCACGACGCCGTCGGCGATCTCGACCCCGACGTGCTCGTCGGTGATCTCGCGGACCTCGCCGAAGACGCCCGAGGTCAGCATCACCCGGTCGCCGACGGTGAGGGAGCCCTGCATCCGCACGAGCTCCTTCTGGCGCCGGGTCTGCGGCCGGATGATCAGCAGCCAGAACACCAGCGCGATCAGGATGATCGGCAGCAGGTTGACGAGCGTCGACACGACAAGACCTCTCGAGCAGGGAGTGGGTGCAGGGCCGCGGGACCCCGGAGGAGTCCCGGGGGCGACCGACGGCAAAGTGTAGCCGTGGCCCAGGCCACGTCGTGCACCACCGTGCCCGGCGGGGCGCGCACCGCCACACCCTCTCGGACCAGGTCGCGCGGGCCCGGCGGGTGGCGGCGTCGCGGCCACGCGGCGCGCGACCGCTCAGTCGTCGAAGAGCGCCGTGTCGGCGACCGCGGCGGGTGCGGCCAGGCCGAGGTGGTGCCAGGCCGCGCGGGTGGCGATGCGCCCGCGGGGGGTCCGGGCCAGGAAGCCGTTGCGCACCAGGAAGGGCTCGGCGACCTCCTCGACGGTCTCGCGCTCCTCCCCCACGGCCACGGCGAGGGTGGAGACCCCCACGGGGCCGCCGCCGAAGCGGCGGCACAGCGCGTCGAGCACGGCCCGGTCGAGCCGGTCGAGGCCGAGCTCGTCGACCTCGTAGAGGTCCAGCGCCGCGCGCGCCACGTCGAGGGTGACCACGCCGTCGGCGCGGACCTGCGCGAAGTCGCGCACCCGGCGCAGCAGGCGGTTGGCGATGCGCGGGGTGCCGCGCGAGCGCGAGGCGATCTCGCTGGAGCCGTCGGGGCGCAGCTCGACCCCGAGCAGGCCCGCCGAGCGGTGCACGATGCGGTCGAGCTCGTGGGGCTCGTAGTACTCGAGGTGGGCGGTGAAGCCGAAGCGGTCACGCAGCGGGCCGGGCAGCAGCCCGGCACGGGTGGTCGCTCCGACGAGGGTGAAGGGCGGGATCTCGAGCGGGATGGCGGTGGCGCCGGGCCCCTTGCCGATGACGACGTCGACGCGGAAGTCCTCCATCGCCATGTAGAGCATCTCCTCCGCCGGCCGCGACATCCGGTGGATCTCGTCGACGAAGAGGACCTCGCCCTCGTTCATCCCCGACAGGATCGCGGCCAGGTCGCCGGCGTGGGTGATGGCCGGGCCGCTGGTCAGGCGCAGCGGTGCCGTCATCTCGTGGGCGATGATCATGGCCAGCGTGGTCTTGCCGAGACCGGGCGGCCCCGACAGCAGCACGTGGTCGGGCGAGCGCCCGCGCATGCGCGCTGCCTCCAGCACCAGGCCCAGCTGGTCGCGCACCCGGGCCTGACCGACGACCTCGTCGAGGCTGCGCGGCCTCAGCGCGGCCTCGACCGCACGCTCGTCGCCCTCGGCCTCGGCGGCGGTCAGGGACCCGAAGTAGGCGTCCTCGGCGGCCGCGAGGTCCTCCTCGCGCACGTCAGGCCCTGCTCAGCGAGCGCAGCGCGGCGCGCAGCAGCGCAGCGACGTCGGGCACCGGCCCCGCCTCGGGGGCCACGGCGTCGACGGCCTTCTCGGCGTCCTTCGCCGACCAGCCCAGACCGACCAGACCGGTCGCCACCTGCTCACGCCACGGCTCGGCCGAGGCGGCGGCCGGCGCCGAGCGACCGCCGACGGGCGCGCCGAGGCGGTCCTTGAGCTCCAGGATGATCCGCTGCGCGCCCTTCTGGCCGATGCCGGGCACACGCGTGAGGGTCTTGACGTCCTCGGCCGAGACCGCGCGGCGCAGGTCGTCGGGCGCGAGCACGGCCAGCACCGCCTGGGCCAGCTTGGGGCCGACGCCGGAGGCGGTCTGCACGAGCTCGAAGCAGGCCTTCTCGTCGTCGTCGAGGAAGCCGAAGAGCGTCAGGGAGTCCTCGCGCACCACCATGCTGGTGGGCAGGGTCGCCGGCTGCCCCACGCGCAGCGACGCCAGGGTGCCGGGGGTGCAGAGCAGCTCCAGCCCCACGCCGCCCACCTCGAGGACGGCGCTGGACAGGCCCACCGTGGCCACCTGGCCGTGCACGAACGCGATCACCTGCTGCTCCTCCCGGCCGCGACCTCGGCGGCCTGCTCCAGCGCGCGCCTGCGCGCCTGCTGCTGGACGGCCCGCTGGGCCCTGACCTGGGCGTCGACCTGCGCCTGCCGGTGGGCGCGCGCGCCGCTGGCCCCGACGGCGGCGTCGAGGCGCTGCTGGGCCCCGCCGCGCCAGATGTGGGTGATGGCCAGGGCCAGGGCGTCGGCCGCGTCGGCCGGCTTCGGCGGCGCGTCGAGGCGCAGGATCCGGGTCACCATCGCCCCGACCTGCTGCTTGTCGGCGCGACCGTTGCCCGAGACCGCGGCCTTGACCTCGCTGGGGGTGTGCAGCGCGATCGGCAGCCCGCGTCGCGCCGCGCACACCATGGCGATCCCGCTGGCCTGCGCCGTGCCCATCACCGTGCTCACGTCGGAGCGGGCGAAGACCCGCTCCACCGCGACGGCGTCGGGTGAGAACTCGTCGAGCCAGGCGTCCACGCCCTTCTCGATGGTGACCAGGCGCTCCGCGACCGGCAGGTGCGAGGAGGTCCGCACGACGTTGACGTCGACGAGGGTCAGCGGGCGGCCCACCGACCCCTCCACCACCCCGAGGCCGCAGCGGGTCAGGCCGGGGTCGATCCCGAGCACCCGCATCGCGCCTCCTGGTCCTCGCGCCGGACCTCGGTGGGCCGGCGTCGCGTCGAACATGTGTTCGCAGGCAACGCTACCCACCACGACCGACCTGCGCCGCGGCGACACGCGGGCCGGGGTGCAGCCTCGGGTCAGGCGTCCTCGAGCTGGGCCATGACGTCGTCGGCCACGTCGAAGTTGGCGTAGAGGTTCTGCACGTCGTCGAGGTCCTCCAGGACGTCGACGAGGCGGAACATCTTGGCCGCGGCGTCCTTGTCGAGCGCGACCTGCATGTCGGGCACGAAGGAGGCGTCGGCGGAGTCGTAGTCGATGCCGGCGCTCTGCAGCGCGGTGCGCACCGCCACCAGGTCGGTGGGCTCGGAGACGACCTCGAAGGCCTCCCCCAGGTCGTTGACGGCGTCGGCGCCGGCCTCGAGGGTCGCCTCGAGCACGTCGTCCTCGGAGACGGTCTTGCCCTCCTGCTGCGCGGGCACCACGACGACGCCCTTGCGGTGGAAGAGGAAGGACACCGAGCCCGGGTCGGCCAGCGAGCCGCCGTTGCGGGTCATGGCGGTGCGGACCTCCATGGCGGCGCGGTTCTTGTTGTCGGTGAGGCACTCGATGAGCATCGCGACGCCGGAGGGGCCGTAGCCCTCGTACATGATCGTCTGGTAGTCGGCGCCGCCGGTCTCCGCACCGGAGCCGCGCTTGACCGCGCGGTCGATGTTGTCGTTGGGCACCGAGGACTTCTTGGCCTTCTGGATGGCGTCGTAGAGCGTCGGGTTGCCGGTGGGGTCACCGCCGCCCATGCGGGCCGCGACCTCGATGTTCTTGATCAGCTTGGCGAACATCTTGCCGCGCTTGGCGTCGATCGCGGCCTTCTTGTGCTTGGTGGTCGCCCACTTGGAGTGCCCCGACATGCGTTCCCTCTTCCCGTCCGTCCACGCCCTGCTCCCGGCGCACCGGGGCGGTCGTGCTTGTCGAAGTGCTGCGCCGGCCGGTCAGCGCTCCCGGACCAGGTCGAGGAACAACCCGTGGATGCGGGTGTCCTCGCCGACCTCGGGGTGGAACGAGGTGGCCATGAGCGGGCCCTGCCGGACCGCGACGATCCTACCCACGGCCGGACCGTGCGCCACACGCGCGAGCACCTCGACGTCGTCGTCGACGGCCTCCACCCAGGGCGCCCGGATGAAGACGGCGTGCACCGGGGAGTCGAGGCCGGCCACGTCGAGCGGGCCCTCGAAGGAGTCGACCTGGCGCCCGAAGGCGTTGCGGCGCACCGTGACGTGCAGCCCGCCGAGGGTCTCCTGCCCGGGCGCGGCGTCCTCGACGCGGTCGGCCAGCATGATCATCCCCGCGCAGGTGCCGAGCACCGGCAGGCCCTCGGCGATCCGCTCGCGCAGCGGTCCGAGCAGGTCGAAGACCCTCGCCAGGCGGATCATCGTGGTCGACTCGCCGCCCGGCACGACCAGCGCGTCGACGGCGGCCAGCTCCGCTGCGCGGCGTACGCCGGTCGCCTCGGCCCCCAGCGCCCGCAGCGCGCGGACGTGGTCGACGACGTCGCCCTGGAGGGCGAGGACTCCGATGCGGGGTGACGGCACCGGGCGATCGTAGGGCCGGGCCCGGATCCCCGCGCGGGCAGGTGGGAGCGCGCGGGGCGGGTCAGGTGGTGGAGAAGGTGCTGGTCGCGGTGGTGGCGTTGCCGGCGGCGTCGACGGCACGGACGGTGAGGGTGAAGGCCGCCGCGCCGAACGCGTTGGGGTAGGCGGGCTCCAGCAGCCCCGGCACCCGCCAGGCCGTGCCGCCGACCAGCGTGGCCGGCTGCTGGCCGAGCAGGCAGGTGGCCCCCGACCACGCCGACCCGTTCCAGCACTCGGTGACGCTGACCGGGCCGGCGCCGCTGCGCCGCTCCAGGCGGTAGGTGACCGCGGTGGTGGCGACGTTGTCCGACGTGGAGCCGCAGGCCACTCCCCCCGCCGGGCAGCCGGCGGCGACCTTGGTCGACATGGAGCCGGACGAGAAGGACGTGCCGGTGGTCGGGAAGCCCACGGAGAGCGCGGGGGCGACGGTGTCGGAGGAGCCGGCCACCGGCACCGCCACCCGGTCCGACTCCTTGCTCCAGGCGGCGCCGACAGTGGCGACGAGGGAGTAGTAGGCGGTGGCGAGCAGCGGCGCGCCCGCGTCGGAGCAGGTCGTGGTGGGGGCCGTGGTGGCGCAGGCCTGCACGCTGGTGCCGCCCGTGGGCGCGCTCCAGCGCAGCACCCGGTAGGTGCCGGCCGTGCCGGTGCCCGCCGGTGTGGCCGCCCAGCTCAGGGTCACCGCGCCCGCCAGCGAACGGCTGCCCACCGGCGAGGTCGGCTTGGCGATCGCCCCACTGGTGAGCCCTCCGCTGGTCGCGGCGGCGGAGTCGGAGAAGGCGGCCAGGGTCGCGGGGGTCCTCGACCCGAGGGTCGTTCCGACACCCAGCCCCAGCAGGAGCGCTAGCACCACGAGCGTTGCGCGGCTCACGCGGCGACCTGGGTGGCGGCGAGCGCGACGGAGACGGTGCTCGGGGTCGTCTTGGACTGGAAGGTGTCGGCGGTCTCGAAGGGGAGGCTCACCTTGACGCACAGTGTCAGCGAGGCGGCGACGTCGAGCCGGGTCGCCGTGGTGGGCGACAGCGGCGTGCCGCCGGAGCACCCCTCGGTGCGGGGGTAGGTCGCGTCGTCGCCGGTCTGCGTCGACCCGGCGAGCACCTCGACCACCAGCGGCGTGGCCAGGTCGCCCGCCTTGGTGGCGCTGGCGCGGAAGGTGAAGGGCGCGTCGCCGGCGTTGCGCACGGTGAGCGTCGCGGCGACGCTCTCGCCCGGCACCATCGTGGCGAGCGCGAGGTTGGTGGCGGCGTAGGCGGTGGGGTTGCCCTGGGCCCCGTCGACGGTGAGGTCGAGGCGCCCGGTGGTGAAGGAGCCGCTGGCCACGGTGTCGGTGTCGCTCCAGAAGGCGAAGGTGCCCTGGCTGCCGGCGCCCAGGACCAGTCCGCCGGCCAGCGCCAGCGCCGCCCAGCCCTTGGTGGCCCGACCGCGTCGCGCCATCACTGCCCGACGGCGGCCCGTGGAGCGGGTGCGCGCGGGCCGGGACGGCCGCCGGCTCCTGCGGTGCTCAGCCACGGAGCACCACCGTGTCGTCGCGGAAGCCGTTGACGTCCTGGGTCAGGCGGAGCTCGAGGGACACGCGCGATCCCCGGCCCTGGGTGCGGTTGCCGGCGGTGTAGGCCAGGGCGGCGATGACCCGCACGTGCACCAGCCGGCCCGGGCGCAGGTGGTAGGCGAGCACGACCGGGGCGGTGCGCCGCAGCGACCCCTCCACCCGGGCGAGGCTCCGCGTGAGGTCGCCGCTGGGAGCACCGCGACGCGCACGACCCGCCACCCGCACGCTGAACCGGTCTGCGCTCAGCAGCGGCCTCGCGCCGCGCGAGGCCACGGTGAGGGTCAGGTCGGCCGGCGCCGGGCCGTCGTTGCGCACCCAGAAGTCCCCCGCACGCCGGTCCCCCGGCACCCAGCGGACCCCGCGGCCCCACACGGGTCCGTCCCAGGCGGTGTCGAAGGCGCGGTCGCGCGACACCGCGAGGTACGACGACACGTCGGTGTCGCGCAGCGCCGACTCCTCGGCCCGGCCCGGCCCGGCCTCGGGCGGCCCGGCCACCGGGCGCATCGCGACGGTGCTCACCGGCAGCGCGACCAGGACGGCGGCGACGAGCACCGCGCGGAGGCGACGGGCGTGCGACACGGTGGCTCCTCTCCTGGATCGGGCGGGCGGGCGGGCGGTCGGTCGAGCAGTCGGCGGCGCACCCGCGGACGGTCGCGGTGGGCGGTGCAGGTCAGGCGGTGCAGGTCAGGCGGTGCAGGTCAGGCGGTGCAGGTCAGGCGGTGCAGGTCAGGCGGTGCAGGTCAGGCGGTGCGCAGGTGGGTCGGGCGCGGGCGGCGACCCCGCTCGCGGGCGGCTCCGACGAACATGGCGCCGGCGTAGGCGAGCAGCCCACCGCCGACGACCCACACCGCGACCTGGCGCTGGTGGCCGGTGAGCAGCGCGTTGACGCGGCCGAGGTGCGGCACGGCGTACCAGACCTCGCCGCGCAGCTGCGCGGCCTCGACGGGCTCGGCGTCGGGCACCGGGTTGGCGTCGCCCTGGGTGGTGAACAGCCGCCGGCCGGTCAGGTCGTAGGCCACGCCGACGACGCGGTGGGTCACGACCTCGGGCCGTCCGGACTCCAGCTGGAAGGTCACCGGCGTGCCCGGGCCGACGTCGTCGGCGTCGACGGGCCTCACCACGACGAGGGTCCCCGGCGGGTAGGTCGGGGCCATCGACCCGGTGAGCACCGTGTAGGGCGTCGCCCCGACCACCCGGGGCACGACGACCCCGGCCGCGACGACCGCCGCGACCGCGAGCAGCACGGTCCAGGCGGCGACCTGCCCCGCCCAGCCCCGCGCTGTGCCGCGGCTGCGGCTGCGGCTGCGGCTGCGGCTGCGCATCAGGCCGGGTTGGGGTTGTCCTGCACCAGGGACACCGTGAGCGCGTCGACCGCGGCGATGAGGTTCTGGGTGTCGTTGGCGTTCTTGGTGGTCGCGTCGCCGTACGGGAAGGAGACCGTGATGGCCGCGCTCAGCGTGTCGTTGTTGTTCGAGGGGGTCAGCTTGCCCGCGGTGAACCCGCTGGTGGTGGTGTAGGTCGCGGCGGCGGTGGCGTCGAGGGTGGACGTACCCGGGTCGGACGACGTCTTGCGGACGGGGATCACCGCGGGGAGGGTCGGCGTCGCCGACAGGTTGTCGCCCTTGGCGAGCACCGTGAAGGTGCAGGTCTTCGTGATCTTGTCCCCCGGGACGATGGCGGTCACCACGGATCCCGCCTTGGCGTTGCCGGGGGCGTAGGTCCAGCTCGTCGCGCACGTGCCGTTGGTCAGCTTGATCTCGCCGCTGGCGAAGGACCCGGGCTGCACGACGTCGTTGTCGGTCCAGTAGGCCAGCGAGCCGGCGCCCCCGAGCAGCAGCACGGCGGCGGTGGACGCCGCGAGGGCACCCTTGGTGGTCTTGTTCATGAGGGGCTCCGGTCGGTGGGTGGCGGGCAAGACACCTCCTCAACGGACCCTCGCAGCCGGGGTCATGGCCGCCGGACGGAGATGGTCACGACGGGTCAGGGGTTCTGCCCGACCGGCGCCGCACCGGCCCGGACGGACTACTCACCGGCTTCCGTGCGGGCCAGGACGGGACCCGGGTGCGGTGGCGCGGGTCAGCCGCAGAGACTCACGACGACGAAGGTGTAGGTGCGGGTGGTCGAGGGCACCGAGGACCAGGTCACCGACGGGTAGGCGACGTGGGCCCGCACCCAGGCCGTGCCCCCGCTGAGCAGGCCCGCCAGGTCCACCGAGGTGCCGGTCGTGGTCACCGACCCGGCTCCGCCGTCGTAGGAGACCGTGTAGCTCGTCGCGCCCGCCACCGCGGACCAGGTGAACCGCACGCTGCCGAGGCCCAGACCGGTGCAGGTGAACGTGGCCGGCGCCGGCACGGTGGCTGCGCCCAGGGTGGTGCCGATGACGCCGACGGTGTCGGTCCAGGGGGCGGCCTGCGCCGGCGCCGGGTGCAGGCCGGCGGCGAGCGCCAGCGCCGCCAGCGTGGCGTGCGCCGCGGCGCGGGCCCGGCCGTGCGGACGTGGACCGCCCCGGTGCCGCGGGGTCACGACAGGTCCGAGGAGGCCGTGAAGGTGAGGGCCACCGCCGTCGTGGCGCCCTGCAAGCCGCTGGCCGCCGTGCCGGGCAGGGTCAGCTGCACGCAGACCTTCTCCGTGGTGGCGGGGGCCAGGGTGCGACCGGTCCCGACCAGCGCCCCGCCGAGCGTGGAGCCCGCGCCGGCCAGGGCGGTGCCGGCGCAGGTGGTGGCCGGGGCGCTGCCCGAGACCGCGGTGTCGCCGGTCACCTTGACCGCCAGCGCCGCGGCCAGGCCCTTGCCGTCGGCGTTGGTCGCGGTCGACGTGGCGGTCCAGCGCAGCGGGGCGGTGCCCGCGTTGCGCACGGTGAGCACCGCCGCGACGCTGCCCCCGGGCACCATCGCCCCCACCGACAGCGAGGCGTAGCCGGTCACCGCGTTGCCGCCGTCGACGGTCAGGTCGATGCTCCCCGCGGTGACGGTGGCGCCGCTGACCGGCACCTCGTCGGTCCACGCCGCCCAGGTGCCGGTGGTCGCGACGCAGGCCACGACCGCGAGACCGAGCGCCGCCTGCACCCGCAGCGACCGCAGCGGCCGGGGCACCCCGCCGCGGGCGGGGGTCGCGCGGTGGCTAGGCATCGGCGCGCTCGCGGGGGTGCTCGACCGGGGCCCGGTGCCGCCCCGCTGCGACGGAGGTGCGCCGCGACGACGCGGCGCGGTGCTCCCGCACCGCCCGGGCGTACGCCGAGGCGGCGTAGGACAGCAGCAGGCCGGCCAGGACGAGGCCGGCCAGCCGCCGCTGCTCCCCGCTGAGCAGCCGCCCGACGTGGCCGAGGTGCGGCACGGCGTACCAGAGCCGTCCGCGCACCTGCTCGGGCCGCACGCCGACGGGGTCGGCGACGTCGTTGGCGTCGCCCCGAGTGGTGAGGCGCAGCTCGCCCGCCCCGTCGACCCCCACGGCCACGACGCGGTGGGTGACGACGGCGGGCTCGTCGCTGCGCAGCTGGTAGGTGACGACGTCGCCGGTGCGCAGCTCGCCGGTCTCGACCGGCCGCACCACGACCAGGGTGCCCGGTGGCAGTCCGGGCCGCATCGAGCCGGTGAGCACGGTGTAGGCCGACCCGCCCGCGAGACGCGGCACGACCAGCCCCACGGTCAGCGCTGCGAGCGCGAGCAGTGTCGCCGCCCAGGCCGCGACCCGGGCGACGCGACGGACCCACGTCACGACGCGCACGGCCTCAGCCGGAGTGGCCCTGGGTCGCGGTGACCGTGATGTCCTCGAGCGTCGCCTGCAGCCCGGCGGTCGGCACGTTGCTGGCGTTGTCGGACCCCAGCGGGAAGGACACGGTCACCACCGCGGTGACGACGTCGCCGTCCTGCACCGCCACCCCGCCGGCCTCCGGGTCGACGGGGACGCCGGCGACGGTGTAGGCGGTGGAGACCACGAGGTCGTCGACCAGCGCGTTGGTCTCGGTCACGACGGGGTCGGAGGTCTCGAAGGTCGCCGACAGGTGCTCACCCGCGGCGTCGAGGGTGAAGGTGCAGCGGTGGCTGAGCTCGTCGCCCGGCACGATCAGCTGGGTCGTGAACGCAGCGCCCCCGTCGAGCTCCCACGGGTCGCAGACCGGGTCGGTGAGGTCGAGGTAGCCGCTGGTGGAGCCGGTGCCGGGGAGGTCCTCGGCGTCGGTCCACACCGCGAGCGTGCCGGCTCCGCCGAGCAGCAGCACGACGCCTGCGCCCGCGGCGAGTGATCCCTTGACGATGGTGCGCACGTCGACGCCCTCCTGGCTCCGGCAGCGCCCTGGCGGCAACCGGCTCCCCGTGCCCATCGGTCGGCACGGCGCCCGTCGGAGGCTTCCGCGCGTCGATGACCCGTCCGTCCACCCGGTCCACCCGGTCGGGTCCTGGCATGGCCCGGGCGGGCCCGCCCGTCGGTGCGCGGCGCGGGTCGTGGCATGGCCCGGACGGGCCCGCCCGTCCGTGCGCCGCCGGGGGTGTACGCCGCGTGGCAGGCTGACGCCATGACCCGGGCCCGCGTCGCCGTCGCGGCGCTGCTCCTCGCCCCCGTCCTCTGGCTCGGCGCCTGCACCGACCCCGGCACCCCGCGCAGGGCCGCCCCGCTCCCGGTGGACCCGTCGGTCGCCACCGCCCCCGCCGACACCGGTGCACCCGACGCCGGGTCCGCCGCGCGGTCCGACGCGGGATCCGACGCCGGCGACGCCACGGCGGGCCCCGGCGCGCCCGGCGGCGGCACGGCCGCGGAGTCGGCGTACCTGGCGTGGCTGGGGGCGCTCGCGGCGCGCGACGCCGCCGGGGCCTGTGCGCGGCAGGCGCCCGAGCTGACGATCGAGCTGCGCGGCAGGGCGATCCTGCTGGGTCGTGCCGGCCTCGGCGACCCCTGCACCGGCTTCGTCGGGGTGCTGTGGGACGAGCCCACCGAGACCCTCGAGACCGACGTCGCCGGCCTCGAGGTCACCTCGGCCACCGCGGAGCGGACCGTGCTGGCGGCCGACCTGCCCGGCCGCGACCAGACGGTGACGATGACCTACGACGACGCGCGGTGGCGGGTGCTGGCCACGGTGGCCCGCGGCGGCGGGGCCGTCGACGACGCCGTCACCGCGCAGTGGGTCGCGGCGTGGTGCGACCTCGAGCCCGGGTCGCCGTCGGGCGTCGTGGTCGACCTCATGGGCGAGCCGTCGGGCCGCTACACCGTCGCCGACGGCGGGGAGCCCCAGCTCTACTGGGCGGCCGCGCCCTACGACTTCCGCGCCTACCTCGACACCACGGGCCGGGTGCTCGACCTGGTCGGCGACTACGACGCCCTCACGGCTCGTGACCGGGCGCGCCTGCCCTGCCCCGAGCTGCGCTGAGATCTGCGCTGCGCTGAGATCTGCGCTGCCCTGAGACCTGCGCTGCCCTGAGCCCTGCGCCGAGCCCTGCGGCGACGGGCGGCGTCGGCCGAGCCGACGCCGTGCCGGGCGACCCGCCGGCCCGTCAGGGCGCGGCGGGCCCGGGAGTCACCAGCCGCGCTCGGCCAGGCGGTGCGGCTGCGGGATCTCGTCGACGTTGAGGCCGACCATCGCCTCGCCCAGGCCGCGCGAGACCTTGGCGACCACGTCGGGGTCGTCGTAGAAGGTCGTGGCCTTGACGATGGCCTCGGCGCGCTGCTGGGGGTTGCCGGACTTGAAGATTCCCGAGCCCACGAAGACGCCCTCGGCGCCGAGCTGCATCATCATCGCGGCGTCGGCCGGGGTGGCGATGCCGCCGGCGGTGAAGAGCACCACGGGCAGCGAGCCGCGCTCGGCGACCTCCTTGACCAGGTCGTAGGGCGCCTGGAGCTCCTTGGCGGCGACGTAGAGCTCGTCGGGCAGCAGCGAGGAGAGCCGGCGGATCTCGCCGCCGATGGTGCGCATGTGCATGACGGCGTTGGAGACGTCGCCCGTGCCGGCCTCGCCCTTGGAGCGGATCATGGCCGCGCCCTCGGCGATGCGGCGCAGCGCCTCGCCCAGGTTCGTGGCGCCGCAGACGAAGGGGGCGGTGAACTGCCACTTGTCGATGTGGTTGGCGTAGTCGGCCGGGGTCAGCACCTCGGACTCGTCGATGTAGTCGACCCCGAGGCTCTGCAGCACCTGCGCCTCGGCGAAGTGGCCGATGCGGGCCTTGGCCATGACGGGGATCGAGACGGTCTCGATGATCGAGTCGATCATGTCGGGGTCGCTCATCCGGCTCACGCCGCCCTGGGCGCGGATGTCGGCGGGCACCCGCTCGAGGGCCATGACGGCCACGGCGCCGGCGTCCTCGGCGATCTTGGCCTGCTCGGCGGTGACGACGTCCATGATCACGCCGCCCTTGAGCATGTCGGCCATGCCGCGCTTGACGCGGGTGGTGCCGGTGCCGGTGGTCTCGGACGGGGTGCCAGCGGTGTCAGCCATGGGACGAATTCTACGGCCGTTTACCTGCCCGACCCATTCGACGAGAGGGTCCTCACATGTCGGCGAGTGCCTGCTGGCGCACGACCCAGATCCGCTGCACCACGGTGACCGTGCTGGCCACGGCGAGGGCCCACAGCACGACGTGCAGCAGGATCGGGGCGTCGAAGATCGCGCTCAGCCCGGTCATCACCAGGATGGCCACGAGACGGTCGGCGCGCTCGGCGATGCCGACCTTCGCGGTGAAGCCGAGGCCCTCGGCCTTGGCGCGGGCGTAGGAGGTCACCGCCCCCATGAGGAGGCAGACCAGGCACAGCACGAGGTAGAGCGTGCTGTCGCCCGGGCCCGCGAAGTAGAGCGAGAGCCCGATGAAGATCGCGCCGTCGCCGATGCGGTCGAGGGTGGAGTCGAGGAAGGCGCCGAACTTGCTGCTCTTGCCCTGCGACCGGGCCATGTAGCCGTCGATGAGGTCGCTGAAGACGAAGGCGGTCGCGACCAGCACACCGGTGAGCAGCATGCCCTGGGGGAAGAAGACGAGGGCGCCGGCGCTGAGCCCGAGGGTGCCGACGAGGGTCACCACGTCGGCGCTCACCCCGAGGCGGATCAGGAGGTGGGCGACGGGGGCGATGACCTTCGTCCAGAAGGCGCGGAAACGTTCCATCATGGCGGGAGCAGGCTAGCGGCCCGGCGCCGCGGCGCCGGCACCCGCCTCGGCCAGGCGGTCGCAGACCTCGGCCACCGCGCTCGGAGCGCCGGCGACGTACCAGCGCCGGCCCGCGGCCTCGACGAGGCGCGCGACGCCCCCGACCCCGCGCAGGAGCGCCTCGCCGGGCAGTCGGTCCCAGTCCGGCACGGAGTGCTGCACGACCACGTCGACGACGCCGCCGGCGGCCAGCGCGGCGTCCATCGACCCCGACCCGAGCATCCGCACCGTCGCCGCGGGCGCCAGGGCGTGGCCCCAGGCCAGGCCGGCCGGGGTGGCGTGGGTCGGGGGGTGGCGGTAGGTCGCCACGCAGGCCTGGTCGAGGGTGCGGTCGACCACCGGGTCGAGCGCCACGCCGTCGCGCGTGCTCGGCAGGGCCGGGCCGCCGACCCAGGTCGTGTCGTCGTGGGGGTGGTGCACCGCCCCCAGCAGGGCGGCGTCGAGGCGCGAGGGGTCGCCCTCGACCAGGGCCAGGGCCGAGCACCACCCGGTGAGACCGCGCACGAAGTTGTAGGTGCCGTCGACGGGGTCGACCACCCAGGTGCGGCCGCTGCGCGAGACCCGCTCGGCGCCCTCCTCCCCCAGCACGCCGTCGTCGGGGCGCAGCGCGGCGAGCCGCTCGAGCACCAGCCGCTCCGCAGCGTGGTCGGCCGCGGTGACGACGTCGGAGACCGACGTCTTGCGGGTCGTGTCGAGGGCTCCGGCGCCGCGCATGCGCAGCGCCAGGCGCCCCGCGTCGCGCACCAGCGCGACGGCCAGCTCCACGTCGGCGGGGTCGGGACGCCGGTCGCGCGGCGCGGGAGGGGCCACGGCTCAGGAGGGCCAGGCGTCGGTGAGCAGCGCGCGGGTCTGGCCGAGCAGCTCGGGCAGGGTCTTGGTGCGCCCGATGATCGGCATGAAGTTCTGGTCGCCGGGCCAGCGCGGCACGACGTGCTGGTGCAGGTGGGCCGCGATGCCTGCCCCGGCGATCTCGCCCTGGTTCATGCCGATGTTGAAGCCGCCCGCCCCGGAGACCGAGCGCACCACGCGCATGGCGGTGCGGGTCAGGTCGGCGATCTCCGCGGCCTCCTCGTCGGTGGTCTCGGTGTAGTCGGCGATGTGGCGGTAGGGACACACCATGAGGTGGCCCGGCGCGTAGGGGTAGAGGTTGAGCAGCACGAAGCTCAGCCGGCCGCGGTGCACCACGAGGCTGTCCTCGTCGGGCAGCGAGGGGATCCGGCAGAAGGGGCACTCCCCCGACGTCGCGTCGGCCGGCTTGTTCTCCCCGCGGATGTAGGCCATCCGGTGGGGCGTCCACAGCCGGTCGAGGCCGTCGGGCTCGCCGATGCCGTCCTGCACCAGGACCGCCTCGTCCTCGGCTCCTCGCCCGCTCACCGGGGGCCCTCGACCCGGGCGGGCGGGAGGTCGACGAGGTCGCTGGTCTCGACCCGCGCGGCCGCGTCGACGGCGGCGGAGGCCTGCTCGAGCAGCTGCTCGATGGGCTGGTCGGAGCGCAGCTCCAGCCCCAGGCTCCGGGCGTGGCCCTGGAGGATGAACCACACCGAGTCGGTCGTCAGCGCGACCAGCAGCGGGGCGGGCGGGGTCTGCTCGGGCTTGGCCATCCAGCGGCGCACGGCGCCGAAGACGGCCCCCACCAGGCCGAAGACCAGCGGGTCGAGGGCGGCACGCTCGTCCTCGCTGACCTCGAGGTCGAGCAGGTCGACCGCGGTGGTGATCACCTCGACCACCTGGGCGGCGATCCGCTCGATGCCCTGCTGGAGCGGGCCGGAGCCGTCGAGGGAGGTGTCCTGCTCGGCCACGTGGTGCAGCGCGGGATGGGTGGTGGCCCAGTCGACGTAGGTGCGCACGACGCGGCCGACGATCTCGGGGATGGTGCCGTCGAGGGTGACGGCGGGCAGCAGCTCGGCGGCCAGCCCCTCGACGATCGCGGTCTGCACGGCCCGGTCGAGGTCGGCGCGGTCGGCGAAGTGGCGGTAGATGACGGTGCGGCTGAGGCCGGCCTGCTCGGCGTACTGCTGCACGTGGACCTCGGCGCCGGGCTCACCGGCCTCGATCACCGCGAGGGCGGCGTCGATGATCTGCTGGCGCCGCTCCTGGTTGTGGCGGTCCCAGCGCGCCTGGCGCCCGTCGGGGCGGCCGCGCTCGGTCGACGCCATCCCCACCCCGTCCCGTGCGCCCGTCGGCGCGTCGCTGTCGCTGTGCTGACAACCCTAACCCGTGGCACCGGCGTACTGTCGATCGCACGGGGCCATCCAGGCCCTCCACCAGAGGAACCGCCATGAGCGACAAGTCCCCGCGCCAAGCCCTGTCGAAGAAGTCCGGGAAGTCCCTCAAGGAGAAGCGCGGAGCCAAGCGCGACAAGGCGGCCGACGCCGCGACGAGCGGGGTGGAGAAGCTCACCGACCGCAAGCGCTGAGCCCAGCGCTGGTCGCAGCGCCGACCGCGCGCCCGGGCTCGGCCGGGGCTCGGGTGGGATCGCGCGCTCAGGCCCTGCCCGCGGTCCGTACGCCGAGCAGGGTCCGCCGGCGCGGCCGGGCGTCCGCCGTCTGCGCCGCGATCCGGTGCATCTCCGCGACGTCGACGACCTTGGTCCGGGGGCGCCCCGCAGCGGCACCGCGGCGGCGCTCCTCGGCGTCGATCGCGCGCCACCCGGCGAGGTCGACCACCGCGACGCCTCGCTCCCGCAGCACCCGGGCCAGGTCGCCCCGGTGCGACCGCGGCCCCCCGACGGACGCCTCGGGCCCCGCGACGAGGCCGGCGTCGAGGTCGTCGAGCAGGGTGGACACCGTCTCCTGGGCGTCGGCCTTGTTGGTGCCGATGAAGCCGCTGGGGCCGCGCTTGACCCAGCCGGCGACGTAGACGCCGGGGACCACCCGTCCGGCGGTGTGCGGCACGGTGCCGGTGGCGGCGTCGTGGGGTAGGCCGTCGACGGGCTCGCCGTGGTAGCCCACCGAGCGCAGCACCAGCCCGACGGGCAGCACCTCGGTCTCGCCGGTCGACCGCGCGCGCGGCACCCCGGCGGCGTCGGCGACCAGCTCGTTGCGCACCAGCTCGATCCCGCCCACCCGCCCGTCGGGTCCGGCGAGCAGCCGCGTCGGCGAGGTGAGGAAGCGCAGCACGATCGTGCGCAGCGCCGGGTCGGGGGTGCGGGAGGCGAGCTCGGCGAGCACCTGACGCCGCAGGTCGCCCTCGACGCCTGGGGCCTCGCCCTCGCTCAGCGCCGCCCCCTGGGTGTCGACCACGACGTTGACGCCGCGCAGCGCGGCCAGGCCGACCAGCTCGGGCAGGGTGAAGGCCGCCTGGTCGGGGCCGCGGCGCCCGAGCACGACCACCTCGCGGACCCCGCTGCCGGCGAGCACCGCCCACGGCACCCGGGCCAGGTCGGTGCCGGCCAGCTCGTCGGGATCGGCGGTCAGCACCCGGGCGACGTCGAGGGCGACGTTGCCGTTGCCCACCACCACCGCGCGCTCGTGACCGAGGTCGACCGCGAGGTCCTGCTTGTCGGGGTGGCCGTTGTACCAGCCGACGAGGTCGGTGGCCGACAGCGATCCGGGCAGGTCCTCACCCGGCACGCCGAGCGCCTTGTCGCTGGCCGCGCCGACGGCGTAGACGACGGCGTCGTAGTGCGCCACCAGCTCGGCGTGGGTGACCGCGGCCCCCGGGCCCTCACCGACCCCCACGCCCAGCAGGTACCGGAAACCGGGCTCGGCCTCGATGGCGGCGAAGAGGGTGGTGGCCCGCTTGGTGTGCGGGTGGTCGGGCGCGACGCCGGCGCGCACGAGGCCGTAGGGCGTGGGCAGCCGGTCGAGCACGTCGACGCGTGTCTCCGGGTGGCGCAGCAGCTCGTCGGCGACGTACAGCCCCGCGGGCCCCGCGCCGACCACGGCCACGTGCACCGGCCGCGGCCGCTTCATCCGACGCTGCGCGGCCACCACCGCCAGGGGCGTGCGGTCGGCGTGGGGGAAGACGTCGAAGTAGGCGGCGTTGATGTCGAGGAACGGCAGCTCCGCCTCGCTCAGCCTGGTGTGCGGCTTGATCGCGTCGACGGGGCAGGCCGTCGCGCACGCCCCGCAGTCGACGCAGGAGTCGGCGTCGACGTAGAGCATCTCGGCCGTCGCGAAGCCGGGCTCGCCCGGGGCGGGGTGGATGCAGTTGACCGGGCAGGCCACGACGCACGAGGCGTCGCTGCAGCACGACTGGGTGACGACGTAGGGCACGGGAGGGGTCCGCTCGCTCGGGTGCCGGCCGGGGTCGGCCGGGCTGTGGCAGGGCTCGAGGCGGCTCGGGAGCGGCTCAGGCCGCGGCCGAGGCGACCTCGCTGCGGAAGCGGCTGGGGCGGCCGTCGATCCCCATCCAGCGCCAGACCATTCGCGAGGCGCGGTTCATCATCCCGGTCTCCTCGGCGAGCATGCGCACGTCGCCGAAGAGGTCGCGCAGGAACTTCCGCGACTCCGGCTCGCGCCAGTAGAGGTCCTTGACCACCTGGCGCGGGATGCCGAGGTCGCGCTGCATCCGGCGACTGGGCACGAGGATCTCGTCGCACAGCACCCGCATCACGACCGGCACCAGCACCGAGAGCACCGCGCGCTGGCGGCGGGTGAGCTTGGGCGCCTGGTGCTCGAGGTACTGGTGGGCGAAGCCGATGTGGCGGGCCTCCTCGGCGACGTGGATCTGCATGATCCGCTGCAGCAGCGGGTGCATGTCGTCGCCCGCGCGCAGCACCGACTTCTGCACGTGGTCGATCGGCTCCTCGCCGGCGAGCACGCCGTAGAAGAAGCCGAACGGCACCCAGCGCGCGGCCAGCGGCAGGAAGGGGCCGGCCATCCGGAAGAGCAGGCGCCCGCCGGGGACGTCCTGGCCCGAGCGGTTGACGAACTCCTGGAACATCTGGGTGTGGTGGCACTCCTCGGTCGCCTCGTGGGTGGAGTAGCGGAACTCCGCCGAGCGGTTCGGGAGGTTGAAGGCGAAGTTCATCAGGCCGCTGATGAGGATCTGCTCGAACTGCAGGCCGACCTTGCAGATGTTGGCCTGGCGGTAGATGCCGACGCGGATCTGCTCCTCCAGCGGCAGCGAGCGGTACCAGTCGGTGCCACCGAGCACGTCGACGCTGGGCAGGACCCAGCGCGGGTCGTCGAGACGGATGGCGTGGTCGGGGTCGTCCCAGGCGATGTCGAGGAAGGCGTCGAAGTGCTGGTGCACCGAGGCCTCGGAGAGCGTGCGGAGCCGGTGCTCGTAGGCCTGCGTGCGCTCGGCGCGCGCCGCCGCGTCGTCGGCGGAGGCCGTCGCACGGGCGGGGGCGGCGGTGTCGTGGAGCGTGGGGGTCGCGGTCATCTCGCACCTCGTCGTGGCGTCGTCGTCGTGGCCGGAGCCCCGCTGCTGCGGGGCTCGTGCTGCAGTCCCACGGACGTTAGTGCGACACCGTGTCGGTGTAAATGGTGAGCGCGACACCACGTCGCACTTACCCGTCGGTAACCACCGGAGGGGTGAGGGCGCCACGCCGTCCCGCCGGGCGCCGGCGCGTCAGTAGCGGTGGAACCAGCGACCCAGGTCGAGGTGCACGTCGCCGCAGGTGACGTTCTGGTCGCGGGAGGCCTCCACCCACTGGCCCATCACCGCCTCACCGCCCTGGATGACCCAGTCGTCCCCGCAGCGGGAGGCGGCCTCGGCGCGCGAGGTCTGGCCGGCGGCGCGCCACTCGGGCAGGCCGAGCTCCAGGGGGCCGACGACCTGCTCCCACAGCAGCGGGGTGGAGTACACCCCGATCCGGTAGCCCGCGTCGGTGTAGCCCCGGGCGACGCCCTGCACCACCGCGGCGTTGGCGGTGGGGTCGCTGCTCCACGCGAAGTCGGGCACCGGCTCGACGTCGATCCAGACCACCGGGGTCTCCAGGCCGGCCGCGCGCATCGACGCGACGTTGTAGCGCGCCTGCTGGTAGCCGGTGTTGGCCAGCCGCCCCAGCCGCGAGCCGGCCGGGTAGGGGCCGTCGGCGCCGTGGGTCTCCTGCTCGGCGGCGCTGGGGAAGGACGACACGGCGTAGGCCGAGACCAGCAGGTCGCGCTCGCGCGACTCGGCCACCTGGTCGGCCAGGCAGGGGTTGGCCACGAAGCCGGGGCCGTTGGTCAGCCCGATCACGACGTAGCGCGCCTCCGGCAGCGGCGGGGGCAGCCCCAGCGTGCGCTTCTCGGGGATGCCGAGGCCCCGGGGGCACTGCGGCCAGCTGATGTCGCCGCCGAGCACCGGCCCGTCGAAGGCCGGGACGCTGCGCTCCTGCGCACGGGCCTCACCCTCGGCGAGCGCCGCGAGGTCCTCGAGGTCCTGCGGGTCGGGCGCGTCGGGGTCGCCACGGCCGCCGCTGGCGCCGGAGTCCACCGGCGAGGCCGAGCGCGGTGGCTCCACCAGCGGCGGCTCGCCCGCGGCCACACGCTGCTCGGCCTGCTCGCGCGGCGCGACGTCGCCGCCCGAGCCGCCGGGCCCGCCCGCGCAGGCGCTCAGCGCCAGGAGCGCGGCCAGCGCCGCGGCCGACCGGGCGCCCGTGCGGCCCGACGTACGCCGGCCCCGGGCGGCCCGCTCCCCCACGACCCGGCCCACGACCCGGCCCACGACCCGGCCTCAGACCTGCTCGCGCGACTCCACGGCGGCCGCGACGCGCGCGATCGCCTCCTCGAGCGGCACGCCGTTGTCCTGGCGGCCGTCGCGGTAGCGGAAGGAGACGGCGCCCGCGGCGAGGTCGTCGTCGCCGGCGATCATCATGAACGGCACCTTCTGCAGCTGGGCGTTGCGGATCTTCTTCTGCATCCGGTCGTCGGAGTCGTCGACCTCGACGCGCAGGCCCTGGGTGCGCATGCGGCGGGCCACGTCGTGCAGGTAGTCGGCGTGGCGCTCCGCGATCGGGATGGCCTGCACCTGCATGGGGGCCAGCCACGGGGGGAAGGCGCCGGCGTAGTGCTCGACGAGCACGCCGAGGAAGCGCTCGATCGAGCCGAACTTCGCGGAGTGGATCATCACCGGCTGCTGGCGCGAGCCGTCGGGGGCGACGTAGGTGAGGTTGAAGCGGTCGGGCGAGGGCTGGTTGAAGTCGTACTGCACCGTGCCCATCTGCCAGGTGCGGCCGATGGCGTCCTTGGCCTGCACCGAGACCTTGGGGCCGTAGAACGCGGCGCCGCCCGGGTCGGGCACGAGCTCGAGGCCCGACTCGGTGGCGACCTGCTCGAGCACGGCGGTGGCCGCGGCCCAGTCCTCGTCGGAGCCGACGAACTTGTCGGGCTTGGAGTCGTCGCGCGTCGACAGCTCGAGGTAGAAGTCGTCGAGGCCGAAGTCGCGCAGCACGCTGAGCATGAAGTCGAGCAGGTGCTTGACCTCGCCCGGCGCCTGCTCGGGGGTGCAGTAGGAGTGGGAGTCGTCCTGGGCGAAGCCGCGCACGCGGGTCAGGCCGTGCACGACGCCGGACTTCTCGTGGCGGTAGACCGAGCCGAACTCGAAGAGCCGCAGCGGCAGCTCGCGGTAGGAGCGCTGGCGGGCGTCGAAGATCAGGTTGTGCATCGGGCAGTTCATCGCCTTGAGGCGGTAGTCCATGCCGTCGACGTCGAGCGCGGGGAACATGCCCTCGCCGTAGTAGGGCAGGTGGCCCGAGGTGTGGAAGAGCCCCTCCTTGGCGATGTGGGGGGTGCCGACGTACTCGAAGCCCTCCTCGATGTGGCGCAGGCGGACGTAGTCCTCCATCTCGCGCTTGATCACGCCGCCGCGCGGGTGGAAGACGGGCAGGCCCGAGCCGATCTCGTCAGGGAAGGAGAACAGGTCGAGCTCGCGGCCGAGCTTGCGGTGGTCGCGGCGCTCGGCCTCCTCGAGGCGGTGCAGGTGCTCCTCGAGGGCCTCCTTGGTCTCCCACGCGGTGCCGTAGATGCGCTGGAGCTGCTTGTTCTTCTCGTCGCCGCGCCAGTAGGCGGCCGCCGAGCGCATCAGCTTGAAGGCCGGGATGCGCTTGGTGGTCGGCAGGTGCGGGCCGCGGCACAGGTCCGACCACGCCACGTCGCCGTTGCGGCGCACGTTGTCGTAGATCGTCAGCTCGCCGGCGCCGACCTCGACGCTGGCGCCCTCGGCGGCGTCGTCGCTGCGACCGGAGCCCTTGAGGCCGATCAGCTCGATCTTGTAGGGCTCCTCGGCCAGCTCGCTGATCGCGTCGGCGTCGGTGGTGACGCGGCGGTCGAAGCGCTGGCCCTCCTTGACGATCTTGCGCATCGCGGTCTCGATCTTGGCGAGGTCCTCGGGCACGAAGGGGGTCTCGACGTCGAAGTCGTAGTAGAAGCCGTCGGTGACCGGCGGGCCGATGCCGAGCTTGGCCTCGGGGAAGAGCTGCTGCACGGCCTGGGCCATCACGTGCGCGGTGGAGTGGCGCAGGATGTCGCGGCCGTCGGCGGAGTCGATGGCCACGCCCTCGACCTCGTCGCCCTCGCTCAGCGGGTGGGAGAGGTCCTTGAGCTCGCCCCCGACCCGGGCGGCGATGACCGAGGTGTCGTCGGTGAACAGCTCCCAGGCCTTGGTGCCCGCAGTGACCTCCCGCACCTCACGCTCACCGGCGTGGACGAGGGCGATCTTGAGGTCGGGCACGGGGGTCTCCTGACGGTGGGGCGGCGCCACCGGCCACGGGCCGGCGGGCGGCTCGGACGAGCCGGGTCAAGGGTAGCGACAGCGCGGCCCGCACGGCTCCCGGGTTTGTCCGGGGCCGTGCGGGCCGCGCTCGTCGTACGCCGCCTCCACCCGCGCACCGGCCGGCGTCGGGGCGTGGCGGGTGGTGCGGGTGGTGCGGGAGGGTCAGGCCATGTCGCGGTAGCGCTTCGCCGCGTCGAGCTGCTGGACGAGGAACGCCTCGTCGACGCGGCGACCGCCCTCGGGGTCGAAGCCGCGCTCGCCGGCGTAGAGGTCGGCGTAGGCCGCGGTGTCGCGCTGGAAGCGCCACCCCTCGCTGAGCGGGCCGGCGTCGTGGGCATCGTAGCCGAGGCTGTCGAGCACCTCGGTCACCGTCCGCTTGGCCGCGGCGTCGTCGCCGGCGATGGCCAGCACGCTGCGCTCGGGGTCGCCCGAGGGGCGCGCGAGGCGCAGCAGGTGCTCGAAGTAGATGTTGTTGAAGGTCTTCACGACCTGCGACTCCGGCAGGTGGGCCTGGAGCATCTCGGCGGTCGTGGTCGACTCGTCGTCGAGCTCGGCGATGTGACCGTCGCGCTCGGGGTAGTAGTTGTTGGTGTCGATGACGACCTTGCCGCGCAGCGGCTCGACCGGCACCTCGCGGTAGTTCTTCAGCGGGATGGTCACGACGACGACGTCGCCGGCCTCCGCCGCCTCGGTCGCGGTCGCCGCGCGGGCGTGCTCGCCCAGCTCGGCCACGAGGTCGGAGAGCGTCTCCGGCCCGCGGCTGTTGCTGACGACGACGTCGTGTCCGGCACGCACCGCGAGTCGCGCGACGGTGCTGCCGATGTTGCCTGCTCCGATGAGTCCGATGGTGGTCATGCTGGCTCCAACCCCGCCCGGCCGGCGCTGATTCCGTGGCCGTCGCCACGCCGGTGCCGTGCCGACGCCGTGCCGGCGCGTGGGCGGACGCGTGGGCGGCGCGTGGGGGAACGCGTGGGCGGACGCGTGGGCGGGATCAGTGGGCGGGCCAGTGGGCAGGGGCGTGGCGGGCGCGGGGCGGACCGCCTCGGGCCAGCGACGCGGGCGTGCCACGATGGCCGCGCCAGACCGGCACCCGGACGAGGCGCGTCGTACCCGGCCAGCGACAAGACGATGCCCAAGGAGCTCACCATGTCCTGGATCGTCCTCGTCGTCTCCGGTGTCCTGGAGGCCGTGTGGGCCACCGCCCTCGACCGCAGCGAGGGGTTCACCCGCCTCGGGCCCGCGGCAGTCTTCCTCGTGGCCGCCGCCGCCAGCATGGCCGGCCTCTCCTGGGCCCTGCGCGAGCTGCCCGTCGGCACCGCCTACGCCGTGTGGGTCGGCATCGGCGCCGCCACCACCGCCGGCTGGGCCATGGCCACCGGCGCCGAGCCGGTCTCCGTCGTGCGGGTGCTGCTCCTGCTCGGCATCGTCGCCTGCGTCGCCGGTCTCAAGCTCACCCACTGAGGTCGGTGGCCGGCCCCGCGGGTTTCGCCAGCCGGCTGGCGAAACCCGCACCTGTCGGCCCACGCGCGGGGCGACAAGTGCGGGTCCGGGCCGACCGGTGTGACGCGTGGGGCTGATGGGACCGCCGCCGGACGACCCGGACGCCGCCCGTCGCTCGGCGGGCCGGCACGCCGTCGGGGCCGCGACGCAGGGCGGGGGTCTCGTCGGAGGGCGGGTCGTCGGCGCCCGGACGCCCGCCGGCACGGACGTCCTCCCCCTCTCGGACCACATCGCGGCGTCGACAGGACGCACGCACCGAGGAGGCGACCGGGGCGTAACCGCTTGCGCGGCGCCTCGTTGGACCCGTGCCGGTGACCGGGGGGACTCACCAGCGGCCGGAGCGGCGGGACACACCTCGCCGCTCCGGCCCACGCGGCGCCGGACGGCCCTGACCGAGCGGCCCAGGAACGCCGCGAGGCCGGCCCCGTGGGGACCGGCCTCGTGCGTGATCTGGTGGGCGATACTGGGTTCGAACCAGTGACCTCTTCGGTGTGAACGAAGCGCGCTACCACTGCGCCAATCGCCCGCGGTGATGCGGCGGAAACGATAACCCATCCCGCGCCGACCCACACATCGGGGCCCGTCCGGGTCCGCCCCGCGGGCGTCGCGCCGGCTCAGTCGCCCGGCGTGCGGGCCTCCTCGAGCATGCTCGTCTCGCGCTCGCTCCAGGCCGCCTGCGCCGCGCGGGTCACCGGCCCCGGGGCGGGAAGGTCGACGTCGTCCCAGCGCACGACCGGCTGCACGTCGCGGGTGGTCGACACCAGGAACACCTCGCTGGCCCCGCGCACGACGTCGATCGGCTCGTCCACCTCCCGGCCGCCGAACCACTCCAGCACCAGCGCCCGCGTGACCCCGGCGAGACAACCGCTGCCCAGCGTGGGGGTGCGCAGCTCGCCGTCGACGACGTAAAAGACGTTGGAGCCGGTGCCCTCGCACAGGTGGCCGGCCAGGTTGGCCACCACGGCCTCGTCGGCGCCGCGCCGGTGCGCCTCGGCGAGGGCCACCACGTTCTCGGCGTACGACGTGGTCTTCAGCCCGGCCAGTGCGCCGCGCTCGTTGCGCGGCCACGGCACGGTCGCCACGGCCACCTGCGCGGCCGCCGGCGGCATCGGCGCCGCCACGACGACGACGGTGGGCGCCGCGTCGCCGCGACCCGAGCCCAGCGGGGCCGGTCCCCCGGTGACGGTGATGCGCAGGCGACCCAGCGCGAGGTGCTCCTCGGCCAGGACCGCCGCGACGCCCCGGCGCACCAGGTCGAGGTCGACCTTCGGCAGCCCGAGGCCGGCGGCGCTCGTGCGCAGGCGCTCGAGGTGGCGCGTCAGCGCGAACGGACGCCCCTCCACGACCTTGACCGCCTCGAAGACGCCGTCACCCACGGTGAGGCCGTGGTCGGTGACCCCGACGGCGGGGGCGGTGGGGTCGGGCAGGAGGTGACCGTCGATCCAGGCGCGCATGGCCGCCACTCTAGGAGGGCGCGGGCACCCCGCGACACGGGCCGCCGGGGGGGCCGGCGGAGGCTCCCAGGGCCCCGTGACGACCGCCGGACATGCCCCCGCAACACGCCCGACACCCGGATTTGGCACGCCTCAGGCGTTGGGTTACTGTTTCACCGCACGCCGACGGGAACGTCGGAAGCAAGCGGACATAGCTCAGTTGGTAGAGCGCAACCTTGCCAAGGTTGAGGTCGCGAGTTCGAGTCTCGTTGTCCGCTCGGAGAGGTCTCTCTCTTGGTTTGACCTCCAACGGTGGAGTGGCCGAGAGGCGAGGCAACGGACTGCAAATCCGTCTACACGGGTTCAAATCCCGTCTCCACCTCGGGCGATTGGCGCAGCGGTAGCGCGCTTCCTTGACACGGAAGAGGTCACTGGTTCAAACCCAGTATCGCCCACCACAGCTACACCGCAGGTCTGGCCCCGCTCCCTCCCAGGGAGGCGGGGCCTTCTGCTTTCCCGCACGAGCGCGACGCGGTCCACCCGGAGTCGGCTTCGAACAGCCACGGACCGGTGCGCGACGTGCGAGCGCCGGTCTCATGGGGTGACAACGTCGAGCCAGAACGGCAGAAACGCACCGACGAGGCCAGCAGCAGGCCCGGGGCCCGCAGCCCCCGCTGGCGCACCCCGCCGAGCAGGAGCAGCCCGCCGGCCAGGGGCAGCACGAGGCCGAGCAGCGCCCACCGGTTGTCGGCCAGGACGACGGCTCGGGAGGCGCGGGCGCACTGCACCCTGGCAGACGGCGACGGGCCACGCGGGAGGCCCGACACGGCACGGGAGGGCAAGGCGGCCTCAGCGGGGGCTGAGCAGGCGCGCCGGCACCCACTGCTGCACCAGCACCCACACCCCGGGCGCCCGGCGCTCGGGGCGTACGACGAGCCCCTCCCAGCCGCCCGCGCCGCGCCGCCACTCCACGAGCATCCCGGGCCGGGTCACACCGTCGACGTCGACGGCACCGGAGACCCAGCAGTGGCGCACGGGGCAGTCCTCCACTCCCCCGGCCGTGCCGTGCAGCGCCGAGACGCCCAGCGAGGGCTGGGTCGGGCCGCCGGAGGACCCGGGCGGGCGTCGTCCGGGGCGCCCCGGGGGCGCGTCGCCCCGCCGTTGCCGCGCTCCTCTGCTCACCGCCCCATTGTCCCACACGGTCGAACACCTGTTCGACACACAGGAGGGGTCGGGTGGCCGGGAGCGGGTCAGTCCTCGGTGGCGAACTCCTCGTTGTGGGTGCCGGGGCGCGGCGCCCACGGCAGCTCCTTGGCCGGTCGCACGACGACGAGGCGGTCGCCACGGGCCAGCCGGGTCACCACCGGGTCGAAGTAGCGGTAGACCTTCTCGTCGCGCACCACGGCGATGACCTGGTCGGGCAGCGACTGCGGCTGCTTGCCGACCTCGTTGACCAGCAGGTCGCGCTCGGCGACCTCGAGGCCGTCGCCGTAGGTCAGCAGGTCCTCCATCACCGAGCCCAGCGTCGGCGACATCGACGACAGGCCCAGCAGGCGGCCCACGGCGTCGGAGGAGGTGATGACGGAGTCGGCGCCCGACTGCTTCATCAGCGGCGCGTTCTCCTGCTCGCGCACGGCCGCGACGATCCACGCGTCGGGGTTGAGCTGGCGCACGGTGAGGGTGGCCAGCACGTTGGAGTCGTCGCGGTCGGTGGTGATGATGACCTGCTCGGCGGTGGCGCAGCCGGCGCGGCGCAGCACCTCACGACGCGTGGCGTCCCCGGTGACGACTGCGAGCCCGTCGGCGTGGGCGTCCTGGAGCGCCGCGGGGCTGGGGTCGACCACCACCACGCTCTCGCGGTCGAGGCCGTTGTTGATCAGCGTGTCGACCGCGCTGCGGCCCTTCGTGCCGTAACCGATGACGACGACGTGCTTGAGCATGCGCTTCCTCCACCGGGAGACCCGGAACAGCTCGCGGCCCTGCGAGGCGAGGACCTCGAGGGTGGTGCCGATCAGCAGCACCAGGAAGGCGATGCGGGCCGGGGTGATGACGAACGCGTTGACCATGCGCGCGGTCTCCGAGACCGGCGCGATGTCGCCGTAGCCGGTCGTGCTGAGGGTGACGGTCGTGTAGTAGATCGCGTCCTTGAAGTCGACGGCGTAGTTCGACCCGGGGTCGTTGCCGTCGCGGTAGCCCTCGCGGTCGAAGTAGACCAGCAGCACCGTGCCGACCAGGATCGCGGTGGCCAGCAGCAGGCGCCGCCCCAGCTCCCACAGCGGGCTGCGCTGGCGGTCGGGCAGCGAGATCATCCCGCGCTTGCCGCCCGCGGTGGGCTCGGGTACGTCGGGCACGCGCCGAATCTAGTCGACCCGGCCCGCGCCGCCGCCGACCCGCCCCGGTTCGGGGACCGCCGACCCGCGCCGCAGCGCACGCAGTGGCTGGGTGGGAGGCGGCTCGTGGCCCCCCGGCGGAGCCGGGGACGCTGCCGGGGGTCGTGCCGCGGGTGACGCTGCGGGTGGCGCCGGACCGACGGCAGGACTGCTGGCCGGCTCGGTGGCGGGGGGTGCGTCCGGCTCGTCGTCGGCGCGCTCGCGGGTCAGCCGCTGGCGCAGGCGGGCGACCAACTCGGTGCGGGCCCGGGAGGTGGTCGACTGGGGGAAGACGGTGTCGAAGGCGGCGTTGACCGCGGCCCCGATGAGCACCGCGATGGCGACGAGGTAGAGCCACAGCAGCACCGCGATCGGTGCGGCGAGCGGGCCGTAGATCGAGCGGGAGTCCGACGCGGTGACGGTGAGCACCCAGCGCAGGGCGTAGGACCCCGCGATCCAGGCCACGAGGGAGAAGACGGCACCGGGCAGGTTGAAGCTCCAGTTGGTCCGCACGGGCACCGACACGTGGTAGAGCGTGGCCAGGAAGCAGATGCACAGCACCAGCACCAGCGGCCAGTAGAAGTGCATGAGCACCTCGGCACGCTCGGGCAGCCAGCGGCCCACGAGACTCGGGCCTGCGACGACCAGCGGGAGCGAGACGACGCCGGTGATCATGGCCAGGACGTAGAGCACGAAGGACAGCGCGCGGGTCTTGACGATCCCGCGGTGGCCGCCCAGGCCGTGCATGATCGTGATGGTGTCGACGAAGACGTTGAGCGCGCGCGAGCCCGACCAGAGCGCGAGCACGAAGCCCAGCGAGACCACGTCGAAGCGGCCGCCGCCCAGGACGTCGTCGATGGTGGGCTCGATGACGTCGCGCACCGCGCCCTCGGTCAGCGCGCGCGAGGAGATCTCGAGGATCGCCGCGCGCACGTCGGCCACCTGGGCGGCGGAGAACTGCTCGGAGACGTAGCCGATCGCCCCCGCCAGGGCGAAGACCAGGGGCGGCACGGAGACGACGGCGAAGAACGCCGCCTCGGCGGCCAGGCCGGTCACCCGGAAGCGCAGGCAGGCGCCCACGGTGGCGACCACCAGCCGCCACAGTGTCTCGGCCGCGCGCCGCCCCCACGCGAGGAGCGGCGACCCCTCGGCGGACTGGGGGGTGGGGGTGGCCATGGTCGGTACGGTATCGCCCGCCGGACCCCGATCCGGGCACCCCGAGCGCGTGCTGCGGGAGCGGTCGCGGTGGGTGGCCCACGACGCAGCGGACCCCCGTCGCGGGTGCGACGGGGGCCCGGTGGTCGAGCGGAGGTGCGGGTCAGACCGACTGCGTGGGGCGCACCGGGCCGGCGGGCCCGGCGGGGGCCACCTCGGCCTGGTCGAGGTGGGCGTCGTCGCCGTGGTCGTCGATCATCGTGGTCTCGTCGAAGGGGTCCTGCCCGCTCAGCACGCGGTCGAGCTGGGGCCGGTCGAGGCCGCCGGTCCAGTGGCCGATGAGGATCGTGGCGATCGCGTTGCCCGAGAAGTTGGTGACCGCGCGGGCCTCCGACATAAAGCGGTCGATGCCGACGATGAGGCCGACGCCGTCGACGAGCTCGGGGCGGTGCGAGGACAGGCCACCGGCCAGGGTGGCCATGCCGGCGCCGGTGACGCCGGCGGCGCCCTTGGAGGCGATCATCATGAAGAACAGCAGCGAGATCTGCTCGCCGATCGACAGCGGGTCGCCGAGGGCCTCGGCGATGAAGAGCGAGGCCATCGTGAGGTAGATGGCGGTGCCGTCGAGGTTGAAGGAGTAGCCGGTGGGCACGACCACGCCCACGGTGGGCTTGTCGACGCCGGCGTGCTCCATCTTGGCGATCAGGCGCGGCAGGGCCGACTCGGAGGAGGAGGTCGACACGATGAGCAGGAACTCGCGGCCGAGGTACTTGAAGAGGCTGAACACGCTGACGCCGGTGGCGACCTTCAGCAGCGTGCCGAGCACCAGGAAGACGAAGAGCGCGCAGGTGATGTAGAAGCCGATCATCAGCACGGCCAGCGACTTCAGCGCACCGACGCCGGTCTCGCCGACGACGGCGGCGATGGCCCCGAAGGCGCCCACGGGGGCGGCCCACATGATCATGGCCAGCACCCGGAAGACCAGGCGCTGCACGTGCTCGATGCCGCGCAGGATCGGGGCGCCGCTGCGGCCCATGCGCTGCAGGGCGAAGCCGATGAGCAGCGCGACGAGCAGGGTCTGGAGCACCTCGCCGGAGGTCAGCGAGGACAGCATCGAGTCGGGGATGATCCCGACGAGGAAGTCGGCGGTGCTGCTGTGGGCGCCGGCGGCCTGCTCCTGGCCGGCCGAGGCGGCCGACTCGTCGAGCTGGAGGCCGTCGCCGGGCTTGAGGATGTTGCCGACGACCATGCCGATGGCCAGGGCGAAGGTCGACATCGTGATGAAGTAGCCGAGCGCGAGGCCGCCGACCTTGCCGACGCGGGCGGCGCTGGCCACCGAGCCGACGCCGAGCACGATCGTGCAGAAGATGACCGGCTGGATCATCATCTTGATCAGGGCCACGAAGCCGGTGCCGAGCGGCTTGAGCTCCTTGGCGAAGTCGGGCGCGACGATGCCGACCAGGATGCCGAGGGCGACCGCCACGATGACGGCGATGTAGAGGTAGTGCGTGCGGTTGCGCGGTGCCGTGCGGCCCGGCTTCGCGGTGGTGCTGCTGCTCATGGGTTCCTCCGTGTCTCGTCCGGGCCCGTGCCCGACCCGAGCACGCTCGCACCGCTTGTGACCGTGGTCACCGTTGTGGTCGTTGAGTTCGCGGACGCCGACGTCCGCTCCGCGGGCACCGACGGCCGACGGGCGCTGGACGGGCGGCGGCACGCCGGTGGGGCACAATGCGCAGGTGCGGAGGTCGGAGCGGCGGGACGGGTCGGTCGCCCGCCAGGTGCTGCTGCTCCAGGTGCTGGTGGTCGTGGTCCTGGTGGTGGCGTCGCTGGCGCTCGCGACGTACGACGCCCGGCGCGACGCCCGGGTGGCCGCCACCGACCGCGCGGTCGGCGTGGCCCGCGCCGTGGCCGACTCCCCCGCGCTGGTCGCGGCGCTGCGCACCGAGGACCCCGCGGTGCGCATCCAGCCCTACGCCGAGGAGGTCCGCCGCGACACCGACGTCGACTTCGTCACCGTGATGGCCCTGGACCGGACCCGCTACAGCCACCCCGACCCCGCGCTCATCGGCCGGCCCTTCGTGGGCGACCTGGGCGACGCGCCGCAGGGCGGGATCCTCACCCAGCAGTACACCGGGACCCTCGGGCCCTCGATGCGCGCCGTGGTGCCGGTGCTCGACGACGCCGGCACGGTGGTCGCGCTGGTCTCGGTCGGCATCACCGTGCAGGCCATCGACCAGGCCCTGGGCGACGACCTCGTGCTGATCGCGGTCTCCGCCGTGGCCGTGCTCGCGGTGGGCCTGCTCGGCGCGTGGCTGGTGAGCCGCAGGCTGCGCCGCCAGACCCACGGCCTGGGCGAGCGCGAGATCACCCGGATGTACGAGTACTACTCCGCGGTGCTGCACGCCGTGCGGGAGGGGCTGCTGCTCATCGACGCCGACGGGCGGGTGCAGCTGGTCAACGACGAGGCCCGTCGGCTGCTCGGCCTGCCCGAGCCGGTCGCCGAGGGGCGCCGCGAGCGCGACGAGGTCGTGGGGCGCTCGGTGCACGACCTCGGGCTGGCCCCCGGCCTCGTCGCGGCCGCCCTGGGGCGCACCGCGGAGTCCGACGACCTCTACCTCGCCGGCGACCGCATGCTGGTGGTCTCCTCGGCCCCTGCGTCGTGGGACGGCCACGAGGTCGGCTCGGTGGTCTCCCTGCGCGACCACACCGAGCTGCGCTCGGTCACCGGCGAGCTCGACGCCGTGCGCGGGCTCACGGAGTCGCTGCGCTCGCAGAACCACGAGGCCGCCAACCGGCTGCACACCGTGGTGTCGCTCATCGAGATGGGTCGCCCCGAGGAGGCCGTCGACTTCGCCACCGAGGAGCTCCAGGTCGCCCAGCTGCTGGCCGACCGGGTCGTGGGCGCCACCGGCGACCCGGTGGTGGCCGCCCTGCTGCTCGGCAAGACCTCCGAGGCCGTCGAGCGCGGCATCGAGCTGGTCATCACCGGCGAGGTCCGCGACGGCTCCGAGGTGCCGGCCCGCGACCTCGTCACGGTGCTCGGCAACCTCGTCGACAACGCCTTCGACGCCGTGACCTCGCGCCCCGAGCGCCGGGTGCACGTCGACCTGCGCACCGACCCCAGCACCGACGCCAGCCCCGACCTGAGCGGGCGGCGGGGGGAGCCCGACGGCGGGCGGCTGCGGGTCACCGTCGGCGACTCCGGCCCCGGCCTCGACCCCGACTCCGCGGCCCGGGTGCTCGAGCGCGGCTGGTCGACCAAGGCGAGCGCCGGGCACGGCCGCGGTCTCGGTCTCGCCCTGGTCTCCCAGGTCGCCCGCCGCCACCACGGCGAGGTCACCGTGGGCGTCTCCCCCCTCGGCGGGGCGGAGTTCGAGGTCGTGCTGGGCCTGGGCTCCACGGCCCCGCCGCCGACCGGCTCCGCCCGTGACACCGCGGAGGCGACCCCGTGACCGGCCCCGCGGCCGAGGTGCGCGTGCTGGTGGTCGAGGACGAGGCGCGGGCGGCCGAGGCGCACACGGCGTACGTCGGGCGCGTGCCGGGCTTCGCGGTGGCCGGCACCGCGCGCTCGGCCGGCGACGCCGCCCGGCTGCTGGAGCAGGCGCGCACCGAGGGCCGTCCGGTCGACCTGGTGCTGCTCGACCTGCACCTGCCCGACGGCCACGGGCTGGGCCTGCTGCAGCGCATGCGCGCCTCGGGCCACCTGTGCGACGTCATCGCGGTCACCTCGGCGCGTGACACCGAGGTCGTGCGGCACGCCGTGGCCCAGGGCGTCGTGCTCTACCTGCTCAAGCCCTTCACCTTCCCCACCTTCCGCGCCAAGCTCGAGCAGTACGCCGCCTACCGCGACCGGCTCGCGGCCTCCTCGGCGGAGATGGCCCAGGACGAGGTCGACCGGATGCTGGGCAGCCTGCGCTCCCCCGCCGCCGCGACCGTGCTGCCCAAGGGGATGAGCGCGGAGACCCTGCGCGAGGTGACCGCGGCGCTGCGCGACGCCGGGAGCCCCCGGTCGGCCTCGGAGGTGGCCGAGGCCGTCGGGGCCTCCCGCGTGACCGTGCGGCGCTACCTCGAGCACCTCGCCGACTCCGAGCTCGCCGAGCGGCAGCCGCGCTACGGGCGCGGGGGACGCCCCGAGCTGGAGTACCGCTGGCGGCGCTGAGCACGCCGCCCCGGCCTCAGAGCAGGCTCGAGGACGCCGACCCGAGCAGGACGGTGAGCAGGAAGGCCCACCCTCCGGTGAGCCGCCCGTCGCGCCCGGCCCCCGCGGGCTCGCCACCGGTCGTCGACCGGCCCGGGCCGCCCAGCAGCAGGTACGCCGCCAGCCCCAGCGGCGGCAGGGTGAGCAGGATCCACCACCACGCCCACCGGGTCGCCCGACGCGGCTCGGGGCCGCGGACCAGGAGCAGCACCGTCAGCACCAGCAAGACGAGAGCGGCGCCGGCCAGGGTGCCCCCGGTGCGGAAGCCGGCCAGGCGCACCTCCGTGTGCCACGACGCCTGCGACGCCTCGCCGCGCTCCAGGACCAGCCCGGGGGCGGAGCCGGCGTCGAGGGCGGTCAGTGCCGCGCCGACGTCCGGGACCACCGGGGGCGACCCGTCGGCGGCGCGCAGGCCGCGACCGACCGAGCCCCGAGGACCCAGCGGCGTGCCGTCGGGCGAGGCGCGCAGGGGTCGGCGCTCCACGACCTCGGTCGAGCGGCGCAGGAGCCCGTCGCGCCAGAGGACCTCCACGGTCGCGGTGCCGCGTGCACCCTCGGGCAGACCGCCGACGACCTCCACCCGGTCGACCTCGCCCGCGCGCACCGCCTGGGTCAGGTCGGCCCACCCGGTGTCGCGCACGCCGGTGAGGACGACGGTGGCCAGCACCCCGACCCAGGCCGCACCGAGGAGCACGCGCCACGCCTGCCACCGCTCGGGCACGAGGCCACGGCCCGGGAGCGTGCTGCGCGGGCGCTCCGGGTCGTCGTCGACGGCGTCCGTCGCGGCGCGGGAGGTGGGGTCCACGGCAGGACACCAGACGCGCGGCGCCCCCGCCGTGGCACGCGCCGGGCCGGGCTCGCCGCGGAGGGGTCGCGTCAGAGCTCTCCGGCGGGCACGCGGGCCAGGCTGACGCCGCCGGCGGCGACGTCGGCGGCGAGGCGCTCCGGGGTCAGGGCCCCACTGGGGTCGATCGCGGCCTCGGTGACCAGCACGGTGACCTCGCCGGCCGCCAGCACGCGCGCCGACCAGGCCGGGTCGTGGTGCGGCACCGGCACCCGCGTGACGCCGACGCCCTCGCTGATCGTCACGACCAGCTCGGCGCTCCGGTCGTCGACCAGGCGCAGCACGCACCCGTTGGCGGCGCGGGCGCGCAGGTCCTCGGGGTCGCGCAGCGCGGCGAAGCCGCGGCGGGTGAAGAGGGCCCGCAGCGCGTCGCGCACCCGGTCGCCGTCGACCACCGCGACCGGCGGCAGCTGCACGTGCAGCACGTCGGGGTCGCTGGTCACCGCCCACTGGTAGGTGGGCGCCGGCTGGTCGGGGTGGGGCTGGTCGGGGTGGGTCGGCTCCGTCACCGCTCCAGGCTGCCACGGTCCCGACGTACGACGACGGCCGGCACCCCTCGCGGGGTGCCGGCCGTGGTCGGGCGCGGGGGGAGGGCTCAGGAGAGCTCGAGGCCGGGGTAGAGCGGGTGCTTGTCGAGCAGCTCGGCCGAGGCGTCCTTGACCTTGGCGGCGACGCCGTCGGCCAGGACGTAGGAGGCCTTGGAGGGGCCGCCGGCCTTGGTCGTGCCGGGCTGGGTGTTCTCCAGGACCATCGTGATGAGCTCCGCGACGGCGTCGAACTCGTCGTGACCGAAGCCGCGGGTGGTCAGCGCCGGGGTGCCCAGGCGGATGCCGGAGGTGTACCAGGCGCCGTTGGGGTCGCCGGGCACCGAGTTGCGGTTGGTGACGACGCCGGCGTCGAGCAGCGCCGACTCGGCCTGGCGGCCGGTGAGGCCGTAGGAGGAGACGTCGAGCAGCACGAGGTGGTTGTCGGTGCCGCCGGTGACCAGGGTGGCGCCGCGGCCCAGGAAGCCCTCGGCGAGCGACTGGGCGTTGTCGGCGACCTGCTGGGCGTAGGTGCGGAACGCCGGCTGGCGGGCCTCGGCGAACGCGACGGCCTTGGCCGCCATCACGTGCGAGAGCGGGCCGCCGAGCACCATCGGGCAGCCGCGGTCCACCGAGGGGGCGTACTCCTCGGTGGCCAGCACGATGCCGCCGCGCGGGCCGCGCAGCGACTTGTGGGTGGTGCTGGTGACGACGTGGGCGTGCGGCACCGGGTCCTCGTCGCCGGTGAAGACCTTGCCGGCCACGAGCCCGGCGAAGTGGGCCATGTCGACCATGAGGGTGGCGCCGACCTCGTCGGCGATCTCGCGGACCTTGGCGAAGTCCACCCGGCGCGGGTAGGCGGAGTAGCCCGCGACCAGCACGAGCGGCTTGAACTCGCGCGCCTTGGCGGCGAGCGCGTCGTAGTCGAGCAGGCCGGTCTCGGGGTCGGTGCCGTACTGCTGCTGGTGGAACATCTTGCCGCTGATGTTGGGCCGGAAGCCGTGGGTCAGGTGGCCGCCGGCGTCGAGCGACATGCCCAGCAGGCGCTGGTCGCCCAGCCGGCGACGCAGGGTCTCCCACTGCTCGTCGGTCAGGTCGTTGACGTTGCGCGCACCCAGCTCGGCCAGGGCCGGCGACTCCACGCGGTGGGCCAGGATCGACCAGAAGGCCACGAGGTTGGCGTCGATGCCGGAGTGCGGCTGCACGTAGGCGTACTCGGCGCCGAAGAGCTCGCGGGCGTGCTCGGCGGCCAGCGTCTCGACGGTGTCGACGTTCTGGCAGCCGGCGTAGAAGCGGTGACCGACCGTGCCCTCGGCGTACTTGTCGCTGAACCAGGTGCCCATCGTCATCAGCACGGCGGGCGAGGCGTAGTTCTCGCTCGCGATGAGCTTGAGCGAGGCGCGCTGGTCGGCGAGCTCCTGCCGCGTCGCCTCCGCGATGCGGGGCTCCACCGAGGCGATCAGCTCGAGGGCTTGGGAGTAGACGCTGCTGGTGAGGTCGGGCGTGGACGACATGGCCCTCAGCCTACGCGGCCGGGCCGGCCCCGCGGATGGTCGCGAACAGGTCACGGTGGTGTGACATGGGACGCACGACCCCGTGGCGGGCCGCGGTCCCGCGGTGGGCCGTCTCACCATGCGGATGCAGATCTCACATCATGGGATTTCGCCTTGTGGGCGGACGGTCCGAGGACTGAGACTCCTTGACATGATCTCCGCTGCCACGTCCGCCTTCCTCGTGGTCCGACGCCACGTGGACCTCGGGCGCACCCGCAGCTCCATGTGTCGACCTCACTGACCCGCGTCGCGCCCACCCGGCGACACCCGACGCACCGCCCGCACGAACCGACCGCGGGCGCCCGGTCTTCCGAGGTCGCAGCGAACCCCGACGACGTGGTTCCGACCCGTGAAGAGTCGCGCGCTCACCGCCGAGACACGCACCCGAGGAACCCCACCCCATGACTGAGCAGCTCTCCACCGAGCAGGCCGCCGCCCCCCGCCCCGCCCGTCCGCGCCCCAAGCGCGGTGAGGGTCAGTGGGCCCTCGGCTACATGGAGCCGCTGAACAAGAACGAGCAGTCCAAGAAGGACGACAACCCGCTCAACGTGCGGGCGCGCATCCTCAACGTCTACTCCAAGCGCGGCTTCGCCTCCATCGACCCCGCCGACCTGCGCGGCCGCTTCCGCTGGATGGGCCTCTACACCCAGCGCGCGCCGGGCTTCGACGGCGGCAAGACCGCCACCCTGGCCGAGGAGGAGCTCGACGACGAGTTCTTCATGATGCGCGTGCGCTCCGACGGCGCCCTGCTGCCCCCCGCCACGGTGCGGGCGCTCGGCACGATCGGGCAGGACTTCGCCCGCGACACCGCCGACGTGACCGACCGCGAGAACATCCAGTACCACTGGATCCGCGTCGAGGACGTCCCCACCATCTGGGAGCGCCTCGAGGAGGCCGGGCTCAGCACCCTCGAGGCCTGCGGCGACTCCCCGCGCCCCTTCCTCGGCTCGCCCGTCGCCGGCGTGGCCGCCGACGAGATCATCGACGGCACCTCGGCGCTGGAGGAGATCAAGCGCCGCTACATCGGCGACCCGGCCTTCTCGAACTTCCCCCGCAAGTTCAAGACCGCCCTGACCGGCCACCCCTCCCACGACGTCTCCCCCGAGACCAACGACATCGCCTTCGTCGGCACGGTGCACCCCGAGCACGGCCCCGGCTTCGACGTCTGGGTCGGCGGCGGGCTCTCGACCAACCCGATGCTCGCCCAGAAGCTCGGCGTGTGGGTGCCCCTCGACGAGGTGCCCGACGTCTGGGAGGGCGTCGCCTCGATCTTCCGCGACTACGGCTACCGCCGGCTGCGCTCGCGGGCGCGGCTGAAGTTCCTCGTCGCCGACTGGGGCGTCGAGCGCTTCCGCGAGGTCCTCGAGACCGAGTACCTGAAGCGCCAGCTCGTCTCCTGCGAGTCCCCGGCCTCACCGGTGGGCCACCGCGACCACATCGGCGTGCACGACCAGACCGACGGGCGCAAGTACGTCGGCGTCGCGCCGACCGCCGGCCGGGTGTCGGGCACGCTGCTGGTCGGCCTGGCCGACGCGATGGAGCGCCACGGCGTGGAGGGCGCGCGGCTCACGCCGTACCAGAAGATCGTGCTGATCGGCGTGCCCGCCGACGCCGTCGACGCCCTGCTCGACGACCTCGACGAGCTCGGACTCTCGGGCCGGCCCTCGGGCTGGCGCCGCAACACGATGGCCTGCACCGGCATCGAGTTCTGCAAGCTGGCCATCGTCGACACCAAGGACCGCGCACGCGACCTGATCGCCGAGCTGGAGCAGCGCTTCCCCGACCTCGACGCGCTGGTGCCCGACGGCATCACCGTCAACGTCAACGGCTGCCCCAACGCCTGCGCCCGCACCCAGGTCGCCGACATCGGGCTCAAGGGCCAGCTGGTGATGCACGAGGGCCAGCAGGTCGAGGGCTTCCAGGTCCACCTCGGCGGCGCCACCGGGCTGCAGGCCAACTTCGGTCGCAAGCTGCGCGCCCACAAGGTCACCAGCGCCGGGCTCGGCGACTACGTCGCCACCCTGGTCGTCAACTACCTCGCCGACCGCACCGGCACCGAGGAGTCCTTCACGACGTGGGTCGCCCGCGCCGACGAGGAGCTCCTCAAGGGCGACAAGACCCTCGAGCCGGCCTCATGAGCGGGCGCGGCATCCCCTTCCACTGCCCCTACTGCGGTGACGAGGACCTGCGTCCGCACGAGGTCGTCTCGCAGGACGGTCAGATCAGCTCCCCCCACGGCAGCTGGGAATGCCGCTCCTGCCTGCGCGCCTTCTCCCTGAGGATGCTCGGCCTGATCCGGCCGGGCACCACGACCCAGGGAGCCGCCACATGACCGCCGCCACCACCCTCACGGCGCGCGCGAACCGAGCCATCGAGACCGCAGGCCGCTCGCCCGAGGAGCTGCGCGACCTCGTGTCCCACTGGGGCGCCGAGCTCGAGCTCGCCCCGGCCGAGGACATCATCGAGTGGGCCGCCGCCACCTTCGGGGAGCGCTTCTGCGTGACCTCCTCGATGGGCGACGCCGTGCTGTCGCACCTGGCCTCCAAGGTCGTGCCCGGCATCGACGTGGTCTTCCTCGACACCGGCTACCACTTCGCCGAGACCATCGGCACCCGCGACGCCGTCGAGGCGACGATGCCGGTCAACCTGCTGACGATCACCCCCGTGCAGAGCGTGGCCGAGCAGGACGCGGAGTACGGCAAGGACCTCTACAAGACCGACCCCGACCTGTGCTGCAAGCTGCGCAAGGTCGAGCCGCTGGCCCGCTCGCTCGCGGGCTACGACGCCTGGGCCACCGGCCTGCGCCGCGCCGAGACCCGCAACCGGGTCATCGCGCCGGTCATCGGCTGGGACGCCAAGAAGGGCAAGGTCAAGGTCTCCCCCATCGCCCGCTGGAGCGACGAGCAGGTCGAGACCTACATCGCCGACAACGGGATCCTCGTGAACCCGCTCGTCTACGACGGCTACCCCTCGATCGGCTGCGCCCCCTGCACCCGTCGCGTCGCCCCCGGCGAGGACGCCCGCAGCGGCCGCTGGGCCGGCACCAACAAGACCGAGTGCGGCATCCACATGTGACCGCTGCCCCCGGCACCACCCGCACCACCCGAGGACCGCTCCACACCCACCGCACGACACCAGCACCACACCCACCAGCAGCGCCGCTGGGCCCGGGACCCCCGCCCCACCGAGATCACCACGACAAGGGAGGCCACCTCCGATGGCAGCTCCGGCACTGATCGCCCTGGCCCACGGCACCCGCGACGCGCGCTCCTCCGCGACCATCACCGCGCTGGTCGACGAGGTGCGCGCGATGCGCCCCGACCTCAAGGTCGAGCGCGCGTTCCTCGAGTCGGCCCGGCCCGCGTTCCAGACCGTCGTCGACCGGCTCGTCAAGGCCGGGCACGAGGAGATCGTGGTCGTGCCGCTGCTGCTGACCGAGGGCCAGCTCCTCGCCGCCGACGTGCCCTCCGCCGTGGCCGCGGCCGCGGAGCGGCACCCGGGGCTGCAGATCCGCTCGACGGCCATCCTCGGCCTGGAGCCGTGCTTCCTCGAGGTGCTCGACGTGCGGCTGCGCGAGGCGCTGCGCCAGTCGCGGGTGCGCGAGCTCGACGCCCTCGTGCTGGCCGCGTCGGGCTCCACCGACCCGCTGGCCAACCAGGCCGTCGCCCGCCTCGCCCGGCTGTGGGGGGCCCACCACCGCCTGCCCGTCACCGCGGCCTTCGCCTCGGTCTCCCCGCCGGCCACCGGCGAGGCTGTGCGCGCCTTCCGCGGCGAGGGCCGTCGCCACATCGCCGTGGCCTCGCTCTTCCTCTCCCCCGGCTGCGCCACCGACCGCTCCGCCGAGCTGGCCCTCGAGGCCGGTGCGGTGGCCGTCTCCGAGCCGCTGGGCGCCCACCCCGAGGTCGCCCGCACCGTGCTGGCCCGCTACGCCGTCGGCGCCGTCGAGCTCGTCCCGGTCTGATCCCGGGCCCGCCCCGTGGTGGGGCCCGGGTCTCGGCCCACCGGGGCCCTCAGCACACCGGGCTCAGGTCACCAGGCAGGCGAGCAGGCGCCGCAGCTCGGCGGCGGGGTCGGCGGTCAGTCCGCCGTGCACCGGACCGGGCTGCACCACCGTGCTCTTGGGTGCCTTGAGGAACCCGAAGCGCTGTCCCACCGGGTGGCGCGAGGCCGCACCCCCGCGCTCGTCCCCGGCGCTGACGGCCTCGGCGAAGCGCAGCGAGGCGCAGACCTGGTCGACGTCGAGCCCGGCGCTGAAGGCGGTCAGGCGCTCGCGGTCGCAGTGCCACGCCGTGCCCAGGAAGTCGCCGGCCTGGCAGTAGAGCACCACGCCCACGTTGAGGAACTCCTCGCGGTCGGCGCGCGGCACGCAGCGCAGCACGACGTACTGGTAGGCCATCAGCGGACGCGTCGGGGCGCCGGCGGACCCGGCCGGCACGCCGCTCACGCGTCGGCCCCCGGCAGCCACTGGCGGGTGCCGAGCCGGGCGGTGAGGAAGGCGACGTACGCCGCGCGCAGCGCCGCGGGCGTCTCGGCGCCGGGCACGGGCTGGAGCCAGGCGTCGGGCACGCGCTCGAGCACGCCGGGCAGCACCTCGGGCGTCAGCACGTCGCTGATCGCCGCGTCGACGGCGCCGAGGCCGCCGACGTGGGCGCCGAGCACGTGGTCGGAGACGTCCCAGCGCTGGGCGGCGAAGCGGGCCGGGTCGGTGACGCCGCCGCTCCAGGCGTGGTGGAAGTACAGCGAGGCGCCGTGGTCGATGACCCAGAGGTCGTCGTGCCACACCAGGAGGTTGGGGTTGCGCCAGCTGCGGTCGACGTTGGCGCAGAACGCGTCGAGCCACAGCACCCGGGCGGCCTCCTCGGCCACCGCCGCGGTGCCGCCGCCCGGCGTCGTGGCCGCCCGCTCGCCGTCGTAGCCGAAGGAGCCGGGCAGGAAGTCGACACCCAGGTTGAGCCCCACCGACGCCACCAGCAGGTCCTGGACCTCCTCGTCGGCCTCGTAGCGCGCGATCTCCGCGTCGAGCTCGAGGGCGACCAGCCGCGGGGTGCGCAGCCCGACCAGACGGGCCAGCTCGGCGACCACGACCTCGGCGACCAGGACCCGCACGCCCTGGCCCGCGCCGCGGAACTTGCACACGTAGGTGCCCAGGTCGTCGGCCTCGACGATGCCCGGCAGGCTGCCGCCCTCGCGCAGCGGGGTGACGTAGCGCGTGACGGCCACGGTGGGCAGCGGGCCGTCGTCGACGGCGCGGTCGGCGGCACCGGACGGGTGGTCGGGGCTCACGCCGCGCTCCCCTCCGGGTCGGGATCGGGGTCGGGATCCGGGTCGGCCTCGTGCAGCAGGCGCCGTCGCTGCTCCGCGACGTCGTAGCGCGCCGGGGGCCAGGTGGGCGCGAGGCCCTCCAGGGCGTCGAGCAGCAGGCGCCCGACCGCGAGGTTGCGGTACCACTTGCGGTCACTGGGCACGACGTGCCACGGGGCGACCTCGGTGTTGGTGCGCTCCAGGGCCGTCTCGTAGGCGGCGCGGTAGGCCGGCCAGAGCTGGCGGTCGTCGATGTCCCCGGGGGTGAACTTCCAGTGCTTGTCGGGTCGGTCGAGGCGCTCCAGCAGCCGCTCGCGCTGGGTGTCGGCGCTGATGTGGAGCATGCACTTGACCACGGTCGTGCCGGCGGCCAGCAGCTCGGCCTCGAAGTCGTTGATGGCGGCGTAGCGGCGCTCGATCTCCTCGAGCGGGGCCAGGCCCCTGACCCGTGCGGCGAGGACGTCCTCGTAGTGGGAGCGGTCGAAGACGCCGATCAGCCCCGGGCCGGGCAGCGCGCGACGGATGCGCCACAGGAAGTCGTGCTCCCGCTCCTCCGCTGTGGGGGCCTTGAAGGACGTGATCCGCAGACCCTGGGGGTCGACGAGCCCCAGGGTGTGCCGCAGGACCCCGCCCTTGCCCGAGGTGTCCATGCCCTGCAGCACCAGCAGCACGCTGCGGGGGTGCTCCGTGGTGTGCTCGGAGAAGAGCCGCTCCTGCAGCTCCCCCAGCCGCGGGCCGAGCTCGGCGAGCGCGACCTTGCCGGCGGTCTTGCCGTGCGCGAAGTCGGGCGTGGCGTCGGTGGGCAGGCCGCGCAGGTCCACCGGGCCCGTCGGCAGCCGCAGCAGCGAGGCGCTCACGCGTCGACCACGGTGGAGCGGGTCACCAGCGGCGGCTGCGTGGACCACGGGAAGTTGATCCAGCGCGTCGTGCGACGCCAGGCGTAGTCGGGCTTCACCACGCTCTGCGGCTTCTCGTAGACCACCGCCGAGCGGGCCTCGGCCACGTGGTCGGCGCAGAAGGCCAGCACCGACTCCAGGGTGCGTCCGCTGTCGGCGACGTCGTCGGCGATGAGCACCTTGAGGCCCGACAGGTCGACGGCCGCAGGCGTGGGGGGCAGCATGATCGGCACGTCGAGGCGCTGGTCGACGCCGGTGTAGAACTCGACGTTGACCGCCGAGAGGTTCTTGACGTCGAGGGCGTAGCCCAACCCCATGGCCAGGCCCAGACCGCCCCGGGCGATGGCCAGCACGAGGTCGGGCTCGTAGCCGTCGTCGACCACCTGCTGGGCCAGGTCGCGCACCGCGGTGCCGAAGAGGTCGTAGGTCAGGATCTCGCGCTCGTCGGCCACCCGGTCATTGTGGCGGGAGGCCGGCCGCAGCGTCGAGCGGGGGGCGGGGCGAGGGCGGGCGGGCGGGGCACGTTCCTCGACCACGGTGCGGCGAGTAGGTGGTGTCGAGACGCTCGCTGGCGCTCGCTCCTCCACCACCTCGCGTCAGTCGAGGGGGTCGGGCTCGTCGCGACCGGAGGCGGCGAGCTCCTGCTTGACCACGGAGAAGGCCAGGCCCGAGCCGTAGCCCTTGCGCGCCAGCATGCCGACGAGACGGCGGGTCGCGGTGACGTCGTCGACGCGCGAGAGCGAGCGCAGCTTCTTGCGCACCAGCTCGCGCGCGGCCTGCTCCTCGTCGTCGGGGTCGATCTCGTCGAGGACCGTGCGGGCGACCTCGTCGTCGACGCCCTTGCGTCGCAGCTCCTGGCTCAGCGCGCGGCGCGCCAGGGACTTGCTGCCACCCCCGCCGGCGCCGCGGGAGGAGACCCAGAGCCGCGCGAAGGCCTCGTCGTCGATGAGGCCGACCTCCTCGAAGCGGTCGAGGAGCGCCGTGGCGATCTCGTCGGGCACCTCGCGCTGCGCGAGCTTGTCGCCGAGCTCCTTGCGACTGCGGGCACGGCCCGTGAGCTGGTCGAGCAGGATCGTGCGGGCCACCGACTCCGGGTCGGCCTCGGGCCCCAGCGCGGCACGGTCGGGGGGCGGCTGGCCCGCCGACGAGCGGCTACGACCCTGCCGCCGACCCTCGGACCCGCCGCGGGCCCGAGAGCCACGGCGACCCGAGGACCTCGCCTCCCCGAAGGAGCGCGAGGCCCCGTCGGCCCCGGCCGCGCCCTCGGCACCGCCGGACCGCGCGGACGGCGCAGACCGCTCGGAGCGCTGGGTCCAGGCGTCGACGCCCACCGAGACGTCGCCACGCCAGGACGGGGAGACCGCCGGCTCGCCCAGGTCGGACTCAGTCGCGTCGACCCCGGCCCACGACGGGGCGGGCCGGGGGTCGACGTCGCGGTCGACCGGTCGCTGCGACCGGGTCACGATCAGAAGTCGTCGACGCCGACCGGGTCACCGGGCAGCGAGACCTCGGCGTCGACAGTGGGGCCGACCCCGAGCTTCTCGAGGATCTTCTTCTCCAGCTCGTTGGCCAGGTCGGGGTTGTCGCGCAGGAAGGTGCGGGCGTTCTCCTTGCCCTGACCCAGCTGGTCGCCGTCGTAGGTGTACCAGGCGCCGGCCTTGCGGACCAGGCCCGCCTCGACGCCGACGTCGATCAGGCCACCCTCGCGGCTGATGCCCTTGCCGTACATGATGTCGAACTCGGCCTGCTTGAAGGGCGGCGCGACCTTGTTCTTGACGACCTTGACGCGGGTGCGGTTGCCGACCATGTCGGTGCCGTCCTTCAGCGTCTCGATGCGGCGCACGTCGAGGCGCACCGAGGAGTAGAACTTCAGCGCGCGACCACCGGTCGTGGTCTCCGGCGAGCCGAACATGACGCCGATCTTCTCGCGCAGCTGGTTGATGAAGATCGCGGTGGTCTTGGAGTTGTTGAGCGCACCGGTCATCTTGCGCAGCGCCTGGCTCATCAGGCGGGCCTGGAGGCCGACGTGGCTGTCGCCCATCTCGCCCTCGATCTCGGCGCGGGGCACGAGCGCGGCCACGGAGTCGATGACGATCAGGTCGAGCGCGCCCGAGCGGATCAGCATGTCGGCGATCTCGAGGGCCTGCTCACCGGAGTCGGGCTGGGAGACCAGCAGGGCGTCGGTGTCGACGCCGAGGGCCTTGGCGTAGTCGGGGTCGAGGGCGTGCTCGGCGTCGATGAAGGCGACGATGCCGCCGTTGCGCTGGGCGCTGGCCACCGCGTGGAGGGCGACCGTCGTCTTTCCGGAGGACTCCGGGCCGTAGATCTCCACCACGCGACCGCGCGGCAGGCCGCCGAGGCCGAGGGCGACGTCGAGGGCGATCGACCCGGTGGGGATCACCTCGAGGGGCGCGCGGGTCTCGTCGCCGAGGCGCATCACCGAGCCCTTGCCGAACTGCTTCTCGATCGAGGCGAGCGCTACGTCGAGGGCCTTGTCGCGGTCTCCAGCCATGATGTCTCCGTCCTGGGGCGGAGGGCGCTCGGCCCTCCACGGTGTGGTCTGTGGTGTCGTGCAACGTCTGTGCCGGGAACGCTAGAGGAGCCCGCCGACAGTCGGGGAACGGTGACCCGGGACTGTGGAGAACGCCGATCTGCGCGCCGTCCCCTGCACGGTAGCCCGAACACGTGTTCGACCCCAGTCGACACGCCGCGCCCTGGCGGCGCCCGGTCGACGGCGTGCTCGTCGGACCGACGGTCAGGAGAGCGCGACGGGGGCCGGGACCACCGCGTCGGGCGGCCCGGGGCCGTCGACGGGCAGCACGACCCGGAAGCGGCAGCCGGTCGGCCGGCCCCCCTGGTCGACTCCCTGCTCGGTGACGTCCTCGGCGTGCACGCTGCCGCGGTGGGCCTCCACGATGCCCTTGACGATGGCCAGGCCCAGCCCGGCCCCACGACCGGTGACGTCGTCAGGGGTGCGCGAGGGCTCGGCCTGCCAGGCCACGTCGAAGACCCGGGCGAGGTCGACGGCCCCGATGCCGCCGCAGCCGTCGGTCACGACGAGCTCCACGCAGTCGCCCCCCGCACCGCCCCCCGCGGCGTCCCCCGCGGCGGCGCGCACCCCGGCGGCGAGGCCCGTGCCCTCGACGTGCACCGTGCCCCCGGGCGGTGTGTGGCGCACGGCGTTCATCACCAGGTTGGAGACGACGCGCGAGAGCCCCGAGGGGTCGGCGACGAGCTCGAGACCGCCGGGCACCGCTCCCCCGAGCCTGACCCCGCGGGCCCGCGCCACCGGGTCGGCGGCGGCGATCGCGTCGCTGACGACGTCGCCCAGCACGACGGCCTCGGGGGCCAGCCGCAGCACGCCGGCGTGGATGCGGGAGAGCTCGAAGAGGTCGTCGACCATGCGGACCATGCGGTCGACCTCGACCCGGATCTGGCGGTGGTAGCGCTCGGGTTCGGGGGTCATGCCGTCCTCGAGCGCCTCGGTCATCGCCCGCATGCCGGCCAACGGGGTGCGCAGGTCGTGGGAGACCCAGGAGACCAGCTCGCGGCGCGAGTCCTCCAGGCGCGCCGCGCGCCCACGGGCCTCCTCGAGCCGGGCGTGCGCGGTGGCGAGCTCCTCGGACAGCGCGCGGAACTCCGAGGGCCCGCGGGCCCCGCCGACGTACGGCGAGCCGGAGCCCACCCGCCGCACCTCCTCGCGCAGCGACAGCGACCAGCGGGTGACCGCCCGCGAGAGGGCGAGCGCGACCGCCAGCGCGACCACCGTGGCGGCGCCGGCCACGAGCGTGACGACCTCGACGTCGTCGTCGCTGATGAACATGCGCTGGGAGGCCGCGAGCACCCCGGCGAGCACCGCGGCCACCGGCACGACCGCGGCGAGGCCGAGCTGCCAGCGGATCGACAGCCGGCGCACGAGCCAGGCCAGCAGCAGCCCGACGACGCCCACGACGACGGCCGCGACCGCCGCCACGAGGACGACCTGCGCCTGCTCGCCGTTCACGACGCCTCCCACCGGTAGCCCACGCCCCACACCGTCAGCAGCCGCCGTGGGTGGGTGGGGTCCTGCTCGACCTTCTCGCGCAGGCGGCGCACGTGCACGGTGACGGTGGAGCGGTCGCCGACCGACCAGCCCCAGACCTCCTGCAGCAGGTCGTCGCGGTTGACCGCGACGCCGGGGTGGGTGAGGAACCACCACAGCAGGTCGAACTCCCGGGCGGTCAGGGCCAGCTCGCGGCCCGCCCGGGTGACCGTGTGACGTGCGGCGTCGACCTCGAGGTCGCCGTCGACCACGACCCGCGGACCGACGACCTCGGCCGGCTCCGACGTACGCCGGAGCACCGAGTCGACCCGCAGGGCCAGCTCGCGCGGGCTGAAGGGCTTGCTCACGTAGTCGTCGGCGCCGTGCTCGAGGCCGGCGACCCGGTCGCCCTCCTCGCCGAGGGCGGTGAGCATCACCACCGGCACGTCGCCGCTGCTCCGCAGCCGACGGCACACCTCGAGCCCGTCGATGCCCGGCAGCATCAGGTCGAGCACCACGAGGTCGGCCGGGCGGGAGCCCATCAGCTCCAGCGCCGCCTCGCCGTCGCCGGCCTCGACGACCTCGTGGCCGTGGGCGCGCAGGTAGGACACGACGACCTCGCGCACGGTGAGGTCGTCGTCGACGACGAGCACGAGGGCCACGCTCAGCGACCGGCGGGGCCGGGGCGGTCGGACGGGCCGGGCGGGTCGGGGGCGACCGGGCCGGCGGCGTGCCGCGCGCGTCGCCGCAGCAGGCCCGCCACGACGACCCCGAGCAGCACGAGCCCGGCGACGGCGACCCAGCCGGCGGTGTAGTCGCGGTCGAGCAGCGTGGGGTTGTCGGCGCGCTCGCCGAAGCGGCCCAGCACGGGCACGGCGAGCAGGGTCAGGCTGCCCAGCAGGACGAGACCCACCGTGGCGGGGGCACGGAAGGGGCGGGGCACGACGCGCGCGCCCACCACGACGAGCACGAGGACGAGCGGGGCGAGCACGGCGTCGTGGAGCACCACGCCGGAGGCCGCCCACAGCAGCGCGTCGAGCACCTGGGCGGGCTCGGCGCGCGACCACAGCAGCCACGCGCCGTACAGCCCCAGGGCCACGCCGACGGCGCCGAGCGCCAGGCGCAGGCCCAGCGGGGTCGGCGCGACCCCGGTCGGGGCGCTCACGCGAGCACCTCGAGCGACGTGACCCACTTGGTCTGGAGCACCCCGGGACGGTTGGGGGCGATGATCCGGCAGGGGAAGCCGTGGTCGAGGCTCAGCGTCTCGCCGTTGACCTGCAGGGCCAGCAGCGTGCGGTCGTCCTCGACGAAGGAGGCCTGGAGCGCGGTGGTGCCGAAGGCACCGGCCCGCTGCAGCGAGGTCACCCGCAGGTCGCTGTCGGCGGGGGCCTCGACCAGGGCGAGCAGGTCGGCGACCCGCACCCCGGTCCAGGTGGCGTCGGCCGACCAGCCCTCGACGCAGGCGATCGGGAGGTCGACGGTGTGCTGGGTCATCGCCAGCAGGTCCTCGCGGCCGAGCTCGACGGTGCGCGAGCCGTGGGCCACCGTGAGGCGGTAGGAGTCGCCGACGTCGTCGGTGGTGACCTGGGCCGCCGCGGCGGAGCGGTTGACCGGCAGCCCCTGCGGGCCGTCACCGGTGCGCACGGCGAGCACGGAGACCTTGCGCAGCAGCGGCACCGTGCTGCCCGCGGTGGCGAGCACGGCCAGGCCGGCCGCCGCCCAGGTCGTGCGCAGCAGGCCGCGCCGGGAGAGCCCGCCGCCGCGCTCGGTCGGCCGGTCGGTCCCGGGTCCGTCGGTCCCGGGCCGGTCGGTGCGGGGCCGGTCGAGGGTGGTGTCGTCGACGTCGGCGCCGAGCGCGGCGCGGATGACCGGCAGCTTGACCGCGACGTGCACGACCAGCGAGCCGATCGCCACCCACGCCACGGCGTAGTGGGTGGAGCGGAAGGAGAAGGCCCAGGGGTACCACTGGGCGGAGTTCATGAGGCCGGTGACGAGCAGGAAGACCGCCGAGCCGACGAGCGCCAGGATCGAGGCCCGCTCGAGGGCGGTGACGGCCAGCGCGCGCACTCCGCGGCCCGGCCGGGCGAAGAGCCGCGGGAAGACCGTCCAGAGCTTGACCAGCAGCAGCGGCACGGCGGCGGTGCCGGTGACGACGTGGAGGCCCTGGGTGACGCGGTAGCCCCAGGAGGGCGAGGCCGGGAACGGCACCGGGTGGTCGACGTTCTGCGCGTAGTGGCTGACCAGCCCGGTGAGGAAGCAGACGGTGAAGCAGACGCCCAGCCACAGGCCGACGCGGGCGGCGACGGTGGGACTGCGCAGCTCGGAGCGGAAGCTGTCCTCGCTCGGCAGGCGCTCGGCCAGCCGGCTCATCACCGCCACGTCGTCACGTCCCCGTCCGGGTGCGGGCGAGGGGTCCTGCGCTGGGGCTCGTCATCAGGTCGTCGGCTCCTCGGGGTGGTGGGGGTCCCGAGAGACGTCCTGCAGGTGGCGTGCCGCGCCTGCGGGTGCGAGGGGGACCGCCGCGACGGGGGCGAGCTGCTCCTCCAGCACGGCGCACCAGCGCCCGGCGAAGGGCTCGCACGCGCTGACGCCCCAGCCCGCGGCCTCGGCCACGTGGGCGATGTCGTCGACCCCGAGCACCGACCAGCGGAAGGGCCGGCTGCGCACGTCGTCGCCCTCGATGCTGGCCCACGTGGTCGTCATCGGGACCCCCGGCGGCGCCACCTCGACCACGACCCGACCGCGCGGGTCGAGCACCTCGCGCACGCGCCGCAGCAGCCGCACGGGGTCTCCCCCGATGCCGACGTTGCCGTCGGCGAGCAGCGCCGACTCCCAGCGCCCCTCGCCGGGGATCGACTCGAAGACGTCGCGCAGGATCGCCGAGGCGCCGCGCTGTCGGGTCTGCTCGACGGCCTCGTGGACCACGTCGATGCCGAGCACGACGTGGCCGCGCGCGGCCAGGCCCGCGGAGAGCCGGCCCGGTCCGCAGCCGATGTCGATGGTGGGGCCCACGCACCACGCGAGCAGCGCGTGGTCGGCCTCGTCGGCCTCGCGGGTCCAGTCCGCCACCGGGAGCGGCGACGGCTCGGGGCCCAGGCCCACCACGCGGCACGGCATGCCCCGCAGGGCGTGGGTGAAGACGGCGGAGAAGGACTCGTCACGCACGCTCACGAGGCCACCTCCGGGCTCCAGGCCGCGGCGAAGCGGCCACCGGGCACGAGGGCGACGACCGCGTCGGCGTCGGCCACCGTGTCGATGTCGCGCAGCACCGCGGTCGTGGCGACGGCCAGGCCGGCCGCCTCGAGCGCCGCGCGGGTGTCGTCGTGGGTGGTGGGCGTCGACATCGGCACGCCGCGCAGCGCGGCGGCGGCGAGGGGGTCGCGCAGGGCGAGCACCCACCAGCCGCCGTCCTCGGCGGGGCCGAGCACGGCGTGGTGGTCGGCCAGCGGTGCCGCCGCACCGAGCAGCAGGTCGGGCGTGACCTGCGGGGTGTCCATGCCGACCTGCACCACCGGGCCGGGGCCGGCGGCGGCCACGTCGGCGTGGGCGCGCACGAGTCGCTCGTCGAAGCCGTCGCCGACCTGCGGGGTGACCTGCCAGCCGTGCAGGTGGCGGCGGATGCGCTCGCCGTGCACGGCGTCGAGCAGCTCGCCGTCGAGGGAGAGGTGGCAGCGGTCGGGGCCCACCGCGTCGGTGCAGGCCACGAGGGTGTCGAGCAGGGAGGCGGCGGCGATCTCCGCGGCCAGGTCCATGCCGATGTCGGCGCCGAGGCGGGTCTTGACCCGCCCCGCGACCGGTGCCTTGGCGACGACCAGCATCCGCGGCGCCGCGGCCGGGTCGGCGCCTGCGGCGTACGGGGTGGGGGTGGTGCTGCTCATGCGAGGGCCTTCCAGAAGTCGCGCGCCGTGCGGACGGTGCCCTTGACCGACCCCGACACCTTCGAGCGGGTGCCGGCGGCACGGGGGTGGTAGCCGACGTCGCGCTCGGAGACCCGCCACCCGGCGACGGTGACCTTCTGCAGCAGCTCGACGGGGTAGCCGAAGCGGCGGTCCTCGACACCGAGGTCGAGCAGGTCCTGGCGCCGCGAGACCCGCATCGGGGCGATGTCGTGGGCCTGCATCGCGATCCGCCGGCGCAGCCAGGCCACGATCAGCGCGTTGCCGGCGCGGGCGTGCCACGGCCACACACCGCGCTGCACGGGGCGGCGCCGGCCCACGGCGAAGTCGGCGCGGCCCGAGGCGACGTCGTCGAGCAGCGGCAGCAGCTCGGCGGGGTCGAAGGAGCCGTCGCCGTCCATGAAGGCGACGTAGTCGTGGGTGGCGGCGAGGAGCCCGGCGTGCACGGCCGAGCCGTAGCCGGGCACGCTCTCGCGCACGACCCGGGCGCCGAGCCGCTCGGCGACCGCGGCCGTGCCGTCGACCGATCCGTTGTCGACGACGATCACCGAGAAGCGGGCGGGCACCCGCGGGATCAGGTCGCCCAGGGCAGGCGCCTCGTCCTTGCAGGGGAGGACGAGGTCGCAGACGGGCACGTCGTCAACGGTAGGTGGCATCGTGGCGGTGAACCCTTACGAAGAGGTGACGCCGGTCGGTCCGGCCGCCCCATCGAACCGCACGGGGTGCTCGGGGGTGTTCACCCGGGAGGCCAGACGTTCGCGTGTCGTTCCCCCGGCGTTCCCGCAGCGTGCGCCGCGTGTCGTGCGCGATCGCGCGCGTGGCTGCGGCACCGCGCGGGCCCGGGTCGTCGCTGTCGGGCGCCACCGGTGGGCTGGCTAGGGTCTGGGCATGGCGACCAGCCCCCCTCTGACCGACCCGCCCCCGGCCCCGGCGGGAGCGGCGCCGGTCGAGGACCGCTCCGGCGCCCGCGCCGCCGCCTGGGGCCTCGGCGTCGCCGTCGTGCTGGTGGCGCTCGCGATCGTCGTGCCCCGCGTCCTCGACTGGGAGACCTGGACGCGCGCGCCGCGCTCCTACACCGACCTCGCGGTGCCACCGCTGCACGGGTTCTGGGACCCCAAGCTGTTCGGCCCCGGCACGGTGCCGGCGCTGCTGGTCGCGCTCGTGGGATGGCGCTGGTTCGCCGGGTGGGCGGAGACCCTCCCGTGGCGGCGGCTGCTGCTCGTGTCGTACGTCGTGGCGCTGGCCTGGATGGTCTCGCTGGCCCTGGTCGACGGCAGCTCGGGTCTCTCCCGGGTGCTGGGCAGCGACGTGGAGTACCTCCCCACCGCCCGGGAGGTCGACGGGATCGGCACCCTGCTCCAGGAGTACGTCGGACGCATCTCCTACTCCTCCCCCGACAACTGGCCCACCCACGTCGCCGGCCACCCGCCGCTGGCGCTGCTGTTCTTCGTCGGGCTGGTGCGGGTCGGTCTGGGCGGCGACCTGGCGGCCGGGATCGTGGTGACCGTGCTCGCCGCGACCACGGCGCTGGCGGTGATGACCACGCTGCGCGCGCTGGGTCACGAGGCGCTCGCCCGGCGGGCCGCTCCCTTCCTCGTGCTCGCCCCGGCGGCGGTCTTCATGGCCGTCTCCGCCGACGCCCTCTTCGGCGCCCTGGGCGCCTGGGGCCTGGCCTGCCTGGCGCTCGGGGCCCGCCACGCCTCGCGCCGCGGACTGCTGGCGTGGTCGACCCTGGCGGGCCTGCTGCTCGGCGCCATGGTGATGACGTCCTACGGCCTGCCGCTGCTCGGCCTCACCGCGCTGGCGGTGCTGGCCCTGGCCCGCTCCTGGCTGCCGCTGCCGGTCGCCGCGGGCGCCGCGCTCGTGGTGGTGCTCGGCTTCGCCGCGGGCGGCTTCGCGTGGTGGGAGGCCTACCCCGTGCTCCACGACCGCTACTGGGAGGGCATCGCCGCCGACCGGCCGGCGTCGTACTGGCTGTGGGGCAACATCGCGGCGCTCGTGCTCAGCGCGGGCCCCCTGCTCGGCTCGGCGCTGGCCGTGGCCGGCCTCAGGGCGCGCCAGCTGGGGCGCGACGTGCTCGCCTCGCCGCTGCTGCTCGTGCTCAGCGCCGCCCTGGCCGTGGCCGTCGCCGACGCCTCACGGATGAGCAAGGCCGAGGTCGAGCGGATCTGGGTGCCGTTCGTGCCGTGGATGATGATCGGCGCGGCCTTCCTGCCCGAGCGCTGGCGGCGCTGGGGGCTGGGTCTGCAACTGGTCGCGGCGCTGTTGCTGCAGCACCTGATGTACACCAGCTGGTAGCCCAGCCCAGCCCGGTCGGGGCGGCCGGCACCCGGCCGCCCCGAACCGTGCCTCAGGCGCGCAGCGGCGCGGTGGCGAAGGCGGGCAGGCCCTCCTCGGGGGCGATGGCCGCGGCGAAGCCGAGCTCGGCGCGGGCGCGCTCGGGTGAGGCGACGATGTGGCGCACGTCGCCGAGCCGGAAGCCGCCGGTGACCTCGGGGGCGATCTCCGCGCCCCCGTCGGCGCCGGTGCCGGTGGCGACGAGCTCGGCGACCTGCTTGATGCCCACCGGTCGCCCGGAGGCGACGTTGTAGGCGGCGTAGTGACCCGTCGGGGCGGCCACGACGGCGCGCAGCGCGGCGACGTTGGCCTGCGCGACGTCGCTGACGTGCACGAAGTCGCGCATCTGCGCGCCGTCCTCGTAGACCTTGGGCGCCTCGCCGCGCTCGAGGGAGGACCGGAACATCGCCGCCACCCCCGAGTACGGCGTGTCGCGCGGCATGCCCGGGCCGTAGACGTTGTGGTAGCGCAGCGCCACCGCGGCGGCGTCGGCCTGGCGCACCCACGCCGAGGTGTAGTGCTCCTGGGCCAGCTTGCTGGCGGCGTAGCTGGAGCGCGGGTCGAGGCGGGCGTCCTCGTCGACCAGGGCCCAGCCCAGCGGTCCGCCGCACACGGGGCAGTGGTTGTCGAAGTCGCCGGACTCCAGCGCCGCGACGGTGCGCGGCCCCGGCGCCTGGTCGCCGTGCTCGGGGCAGGTGTAGCGGCCCTCGCCGTAGACGACCATGCTCGAGGCGAGCACCATGCGGTCGACGCGCGCCTCGTGCATGGCCGCGAGCAGGACGGCCGTGCCGTAGTCGTTGTGCGAGGCGTAGGCCGGCAGGTCGGCCACCTTCACCCCGGCCCCCACGACGGCCGCCTGGTGGCAGACCGCGTCGACGCCGTCGAGCAGCGCGCTCACCGCGTCGGCGTCGCGCACGTCGACGTGGTGGGTGCCCACGGGCGGGCGGGCCTCGCCGTGGGCCATGTCGAGCATCCAGTCGACGCGCACGACCTCGTCGCCGTCGGCCTCCAGGGCCTCGGCCACCGCGGCGCCGATGAAGCCGGCCGAGCCGGTCAGCAGGACCTTCACGCGCCGGCCTCCTCGCCCTGCTCGCCGGCGCCGTCGGGCGTCGGGATGCCGTAGGACAGCTCCATGCCCTCGGCCCAGGTGGAGCAGGTGCACCCGTCGGGGTCGGGGAGGCTCTCGATGGTGCGGGTGAGCACGCCCTTGAGCCGCTCGAGGTTGGCCTTGAAGAGGGCGAAGACCTCCTCCTGGCCGACGCCCTGGCCGGCCTCGACGCCGGCGTCCATGTCGGTGACCAGCGCGATGGCGGTGTAGCACTGCTGCATCTCACGGGCCAGCGGCGCCTCGGGGTGGCCGGTCATGTTGATGAGCGACCAGCCCTGGGCGGCGTAGTGCTGCGACTCCGCGCGGGTGGAGAAGCGCGGGCCCTCGATGACCACCATCGCGCCGCCGGCCTTGATCTCCGGGTCGGCGCCGGCCACGGCCGCGCCGAGGCGCTCGCAGTAGGGGTCGGCGTAGGGCAGGTGCACCGCGCCGCTCTCGACGTAGGACGGGATGCGGCGGTAGGTGCGGTCGACCAGCTGGTCGGGCACGACGATGTCGCCGGGCGCGACCTCCTCGCGCAGCCCCCCGACGGCGCATGGCGCGAGCACCTGGCGCACACCCAGCGAGCGCAGCGCCCAGAGGTTGGCGCGGTAGGGGATGGCGTGGGGCGGGTAGTCGTGGTGGTCGCCGTGGCGCGGCAGGAAGGCCACCCGGCGCCCGGCCACGGTGCCGACCGAGATGGTCGCCGAGGGCAGGCCGTAGGGGGTCTCGACGCTGACCTGCTCGGGGTCGTCGAGGAAGGAGTAGAAGCCGGTGCCGCCGATCACGGCGACGTCTGCGGTCGCGTTCATGGCCGCAACTGTGCCAGCCCTCACCCCGGCCCTCGCCGGGGGTGCTGGTCGACGCGCCCGGGTCGGTGCTCGGGGTGGGTGCCCGAGGTCGGCGCTCCGGGTCAGCGCTCGGAGGCCGGCAGGGCCAGCGCGCTCCACACCGCGGCCCAGACCTGCTTGGGCGGCACCCCGGCGTCGAGGGCCTCCTGGGCCGTGCGGTCGCCGAGCTCGCTCATCACGAAGAAGCTCGCCCACGACCGCGACGACGCCGTGCCGAGGGCGTGGTCGAGACGCTCCCAGAACTCCGTGTGCCGCATGAAGCCCATGATGCCTCGCGCCGCCGACGGCCCCCGACCGAGGGTGGCCTGAGGCCGAGCCCCCGTGGTCAGGTGAGGAGCAGCCGGTCGAGGCGGCGGCGCACGACGAGGAGTCCGGCGACGCCCATCACCACGAGGTAGACCACCGAGACCGCCGAGGCCCAGGAGACCGTGCCCGTGGTGAGCTCGCGGCACAGGACGACGCCGCGGTAGAGCGGGGTGCACTCCACGACCCAGCGCAGCCAGGTGGGGAAGGCCGTGACCGGGAAGAAGGTCGCGGAGAAGAGGAACATCGGCAGCGTGGCCAGGGTGACCAGCTCGAAGTCCTGCCAGGAGCGCATGAAGGTGGTCAGCGCCATGCACACCCCGCCGAAGGCCAGCCCGATGAGCAGCGCGGCGGGCACGACGAGCACCGCCCACCACGACGACACCAGGCCCATCAGCAGCATGACGACCAGGAAGCCCGCGGAGTAGATGCCGCCGCGCAGCAGCGACCAGCTCAGCTCGCCGCGGGCGATGTCCATGGTGGTCAGCGGCGTGGCCAGCATCTGGTCGAAGAGCTTGTTGTACTTGAGCTTGAAGAAGAAGTTGAAGGTGGCGTCGAGGATCGTGCCGTTCATGGCCGAGGCCGCGAGCATGCCGGGGGCGACGAAGGCGGCGTACTCGATCGTCCGGCCGTCGACCTCGAAGCCCGTGACGAGCTGGCCGACGCCCACGCCGATCGAGAACAGGTAGAAGACCGGCTCGAGGAACCCGGTGAGGAAGATGTACCAGGCCCGGCGGTAGGCGAGGAAGTTGCGGTAGAGCAGCAGGGCGGTGGCCTCGCGGGCCCCGAGGGGCGAGGCGGCCTGGCGCGCGACGGCGGCGGTGACGGCGCTCATCAGGCGATCAGCCTCCGCTGCAGGCGCCGGGCGGCCCAGCGCCAGCCGAGCGCGGCCAGCACCACCAGGTAGGCGACGTGGACCAGCGCCGCGGACACGTCGACCCGGCCCAGCGTGAGCATCCGCGTCAGGTCGACGCCGTGCCACAGCGGGGTGATCGTGGCCAGCAGCTCGAGCGGCGCGTCGAGGTTGGCGACGGGGAAGAAGGCCCCGGAGAAGAGGAAGAGCGGGATCATGCCGAGGCGGAAGATGAGGTTGAAGGCGCTCTCGTCCTTGGCGCCCGCGGCGTAGGCGTAGACCGGGGTGGCGAAGGCCAGGCCCACCAGCAGCTGCACCAGGAAGGCCAGCAGCACTCCCCCGACGCTGCTGAAGACCCCGAAGGGCGCCATCACCGCGAGGAACACCGCGGAGGTGAGCGCGACCCGGAAGAGCACGAAGGCCAGGTGGGCCAGCATGATGTCGCCCACGCGCAGCGGCGCCGCGATCATCCCGAAGTAGACCTTGTGCCACTTCACCATGTCCATGACGGGGTAGGTCGTCTCCCCGATCACCGTGGTCATCGCCTGGGCCGCCACGAGGCCGGGCGCCACGAAGGCGAGGTAGCTGGTGGCGCCCTCGAGCTCGGCGGGGTCGCCCTCGATGAAGCCGCCGAGCAGCACGCCCATGGCCACGACGTAGAGCAGCGGGGTGACGAAGGAGGAGACGATCGTGCCCTTCCACGTGCGGCGGTAGACCGTCAGCCAGTAGTCGAGCAGCCGGAGCGCGCCGGCGAGCGTGCTGGCGGGTGCGGTGGCCCGGGCAGGGTCGGGGCTGCCGGCGCCTCCGGGTGTCGTGGCGGCCATCAGTCGACCAGGGTCCGGCCGGTGAGGCGGAGGAAGACGTCCTCCAGCGTGGAGCGGCGCACCAGCGTGGCGACCGGCTCCAGCCCGCGCTCGTGGACCTTGGCCACGGTCTCCTCGCCGTCGTGGGAGTAGAGCAGGAGCCGGTCGGGCAGCACCTCGACCCGGTCGGCGAGGTCCTCGACCTGCCGGGCGACGACCTCGTGGGTGTCGCCCTCCTGGGCCACGCCGAAGCGGAGCTCGGCCACCTCGCGGGTCGAGTGCTCGGCGATCAGGTCGAGCGGGGAGCCCTCGGCGACGATGAGCCCCTTGTCCATCACCACGAGCCGGTCGGTCAGCTGCTCGGCCTCGTCCATGTAGTGGGTCGTGAGGACCAGGGTGACCCCCTGCTGCTTGAGGCGGAACAGCCGGTCCCACACGACGTGACGGGCCTGGGGGTCCAGGCCGGTGGTCGGCTCGTCGAGCAGCAGGACCTCGGGCCGGTTGATCAGCGAGCGGGCGATCGTCAGGCGGCGCTTCATGCCCCCGGAGAGGTCCTCGACCATCGAGCCGGCCTTCTCGGTCAGCTGCACGAACTCCAGCAGCTCGTCGACGCGGGCACGGACCTCCTTGCGCGGCAGGCCGAAGTAGCGGCCGTAGACGAAGAGGTTCTCCCGCACGGTCAGCTCGGTGTCGAGGGTGTCCTCCTGCGGGCAGACACCGATGCGGGCGCGGATCTCGGGACCGTCGACGGCCGGGTCGAGACCGAGGATGCGCAGCTCACCGCCGCTGATGGGCGACACGGCGGCCACCATGCGCATGGTCGAGGACTTGCCGGCGCCGTTGGGCCCCAGGAAGCCGAAGGCCTCGCCCCGGCGCACGTCGACGTCGATGCCGCGCACGGCCTCGACGTCGCCGAACCCCTTGCGCAGGCCCTGGGCCCAGATCATCGAGTCGGTCGCCGTCACGTGAGGCACCCTAGGCCCGAGCGCCGACAGGACGCCTCCGCTCCCCCGCCCCACCCGCCGCCGCGCCGCAGGGGCCGAGCCGGACATCACCCCGGTCCTCGTCACGGGCCTCACCACGGCGCGGGGCGAGTGGCCGGGGCGGGCCCAGCCGTCGGGGGGAGCCCGGCTGTCGGTGGCGTCGGCGAGACTGGCCCGGTGACCCCTCCCACCCCCGCGGCCGCGCCGCCCGCCGACCCGCTGGCGCGCTTCAGCGAGCCGACGCGCACGTGGTTCGCCGCGGCGTTCGCGGAGCCCACCCCGGCGCAGGCCGGCGCGTGGGAGGCGATCGGCGCGGGCCGGCACGCCCTGGTGGTGGCGCCGACCGGGTCGGGCAAGACCCTGTCGGCCTTCCTGTGGTCGCTCGACCGGCTGCTGTCGACCCCGCCGCCGGAGGACAAGCAGCGCCGCTGCCGGGTGCTCTACGTCTCCCCGCTGAAGGCGCTGGCCGTGGACGTCGAGCGCAACCTGCGCTCCCCGCTCACGGGCATCCGGCACACCGCCGACCGGCTCGGGTCCGAGGTGGCCGACGTGCGGGTCGGCGTGCGCTCCGGCGACACGAGCGCGGCCGACCGCCGCAAGCTCACCACCGCTCCGCCCGACATCATGATCACGACGCCCGAGTCGCTCTTCCTGATGCTCACCTCCCAGGCCCGCGAGTCGCTGCGCGGCGTCGAGACGGTCATCGTCGACGAGGTCCACGCCGTGGCCGGCGGCAAGCGCGGCGCCCACCTCGCGCTCACCCTCGAGCGCCTCGACGCCTTGCTGGAGCGGCCGGCGCAGCGGGTCGGGCTGTCGGCCACCGTGCGGCCGCTGGAGGAGGTCGCGCGCTACCTCGGCGGCTCCGCGCCCGTCGAGATCGTCGCGCCGCCGTCCCGCAAGCAGTGGGAGCTGAGCGTCGTCGTGCCCGTGGAGGACATGACCGCCCCGGGGGGCTACGACGAGGAGGACGCCGACGGCGAGGGCTCGGCCACCCGGGCGGCCTCGATCTGGCCCCATGTCGAGGAGCGCGTCGTCGACCTCATCGAGTCGCACCGCTCGACCATCGTCTTCGCCAACTCCCGGCGGCTCTCCGAGCGCCTCACCTCGCGGCTCAACGAGATCGCCAACGAGCGCGCCGGCGTCGAGCCCGAGGCCGGGGACCTCGTGCCCGTGCCCGCCGGCGCCCACGACCACGACGGCGACCCCCACGGTGACGGCGCCGGCCACGGGGACGACCAACCCGACGACCTGGCCGACGACCTGGCCGACGACCACGACGGCAGCGGACGGACCGTCCCGTCGCGCCCGCCGGCCCAGGTCATGGCCCAGTCCGGGTCCTCCGGCGGCAGCCCGGAGGGCGCGGTCGTCATCGCCAAGGCCCACCACGGGTCGGTCTCGAAGGAGCAGCGCGCGCTGATCGAGGACGACCTGAAGCGCGGCCGCCTGCCCGCCGTGGTCGCCACCAGCAGCCTCGAGCTCGGCATCGACATGGGGGCGGTCGACCTGGTCGTGCAGATCGAGTCGCCCCCCTCGGTCGCCAGCGCCCTGCAGCGCGTGGGCCGTGCGGGCCACCAGGTCGGCGAGGTGTCACGGGGGGTGCTCTTCCCCAAGCACCGTGGCGACCTCGCCCAGACCGCCGTCGCCGTGCAGCGCATGCGCGCCGGCGCCATCGAGTCGCTGCGGGTGCCGACCAACCCCCTCGACGTGCTGGCCCAGCAGGTCGTGGCCATCACCGCGCTCGAGGGCTGGGACGCCGACGAGCTCTTCGCCCTGGTGCGCCGCTCGGCGCCGTTCACCGCCCTGCCCCGCTCGGCCTACGACGCCACCCTCGACCTGCTCAGCGGCCGCTACCCCTCCGACGAGTTCGCCGAGCTGCGCCCGCGCATCGTCTGGGACCGCGTCACCGGCGAGCTCACCGGCCGGCCCGGCGCGCAGCGCCTGGCGGTGACCAGCGGCGGCACCATCCCCGACCGCGGCCTCTTCGGGGTCTTCCTGGTCGGCGGCGAGGGCCCGGGGCGGCGCGTCGGCGAGCTCGACGAGGAGATGGTCTACGAGTCGCGCGTCGGCGACGTCTTCGCCCTCGGCGCCACCAGCTGGCGCATCGAGGACATCACCCACGACCGGGTCCTCGTCACCCCGGCTCCCGGCATCCCGGGCCGGCTGCCCTTCTGGAAGGGCGACAGCCTGGGCCGCCCCGCCGAGCTGGGCCAGGCCATCGGTGCCTTCACCCGGGAGCTGGCCGCGCTGCCCCGCCCCGCTGCCGAGGCCAAGGTGCGCGAGGAGGGTCTCGACGAGTGGGCCGCGGGCAACCTGGTGTCCTACCTCCACGAGCAGCTGGAGGCCACCAACACCCTGCCCAGCGACCGCACCCTGCTCGTCGAGCGCTTCCGCGACGAGCTCGGCGACTGGCGCCTGGTCCTCCACTCGCCCTACGGCACCCCCGTGCACGCGCCGTGGGCCCTCGCGCTCAACGCACGCCTGCGCGAGCGCTACGGCGTCGACGGCCAGGCCGTGGCCTCCGACGACGGCATCGTCATCCGCATCCCCGACACCGACGCCGAGCCGCCCGGCGCGGAGCTGGTGGTCTTCGAGCCCGACGAGGTCGACGACCTGGTCACCCAGGAGGTCGGTGGCTCGGCGCTCTTCGCCTCCCGCTTCCGCGAGTGCGCCGCCCGGGCCCTGCTGCTGCCCCGGCGCGACCCGGGTCGCCGCTCACCGCTGTGGCAGCAGCGTCAGCGCTCGGCGGCGCTGCTGGAGGTCGCCTCCAAGTACCCGTCGTTCCCGATCGTGCTCGAGGCCGTGCGTGAGTGCCTCCAGGACGTCTACGACCTCCCGTCCCTGATCGGCCTCATGCGACGGGTGGAGCAGCGCGAGGTGCAGGTGGTCGACGTGGCCACGCCGTCGCCCTCGCCCTTCGCCCGCAGCCTGCTCTTCGGCTACGTCGCGCAGTTCGTCTACGAGGGCGACTCCCCCATCGCCGAGCGCCGCGCCGCGGCGCTCTCGCTCGACCAGGGCCTGCTCGCCGAGCTGCTGGGCCGCGCCGAGCTGCGCGAGCTGCTCGACCCCGAGGTGCTCGAGGAGGTCGCCGCCGAGCTCCAGCGGCTGACCGAGGAGCGACGGGCCCGCGACGCCGAGGGCGTGGCCGACCTGCTGCGCCTGCTCGGGCCGCTGAGCACCGACGAGATCGCCGCGCGCAGCGTGCCCGACGCCGACGTCACCGGGTGGCTGTCAGCGCTCGCGCAGAGCCGCCGCGTGGTCGAGCTGCGGATGGCCGGCGACGAGCGCTGGTCGGCGATCGAGGACGTCGGCCGCCTGCGTGACGGTCTGGGCACCCCCGTGCCCCCGGGCACGCCGGAGGCGTTCACCGACCCCGTCGACGACCCGCTGGGCGACCTGGTCGCACGCTTCGCGCGCACCCACGGACCCTTCACCACCGACGACGTCGCCGCGCGCCTGGGCCTCGGCACGGCGGTCGTGCGCCACACCCTGCAGCGCCTGGCCGCCTCGGGGCGGGTGCTGGAGGGCGAGTTCCGACCGCACGGCTCGGGCAGCGAGTGGTGCGAGGCCGAGGTGCTGCGCCGTCTGCGCCGCCGCTCGCTGGCCCGGCTGCGCAAGGAGGTCGAGCCCGTCGACCCCGAGGCGCTGGGCCGCTTCCTGCCGGCCTGGCAGCACGTGTGGGCCGCCTCCACCAGCGGTCGGGGCGGCCTGCGCGGCGTCGACGGCGTGCTCGCCGCCGTCGACCAGCTCGCCGGCTGTGCCGTGCCCGCCTCGGCGCTGGAGCCGCTGGTGCTCTCGGCGCGGGTGCGTGACTACGAGCCGTCGTACCTCGACGAGCTCACCGCCTCCGGGGAGGTCGTCTGGTCGGGTCATGGCGCGCTGCCGGGCTCCGACGGCTGGGTGTCGCTCCACCTCGCCGACCAGGCCCCGCTGACGCTGCCCGCCCACGAGCCCTTCGACCACAGCGAGCTGCACCAGGCCATCCTCGACTCCCTCGAGGGCGGCGGCGCGTGGTTCTTCCGCCAGCTCGTGCAGCAGGTGCAGGCCACCGGCCAGAGCGCCACCGACCAGGCCGTCTCGGCGGCGCTGTGGGACCTGGTCTGGTCGGGGCGGGTCAGCAACGACACCCTCACCCCGCTGCGCGCGCTGCCCCGCGGTGGCTCCTCGGCCCACCGCAGCAAGCGCCCGCCGCCGCGGCTGCGGATGTCGTCGACCACCGGCGGGCGCGGCGGCGCCCGACCCGCGCCACGCACCGGCCCTCCCGAGACCGCCGGCCGCTGGGCGCTGCTGCCCGACGTCGACGCCGACCCGACCCGCCGCGCCCACGCCAGCGCCGAGCACCTGCTGGAGCGTCACGGCGTGGTGATCCGCGGTGCCGTGATGAGCGAGCGCGTCGCCGGCGGCTTCGCCGCGGTCTACAAGGTGCTCTCGGCCTTCGAGGACTCCGGTCGCTGCCGACGGGGCTACTTCGTCAGTGGCCTGGGCGCAGCGCAGTTCGGCACCGCGGGGTCCATCGACCGGCTGCGGACCTTCTCCGAGGCCGCCGAGGGATCCGGCGACGCCAAGCCCCTCGCGGTCGCCCTCGCCGCCACCGATCCCGCCAACCCCTACGGCGCGGCCCTGCCCTGGCCCGCGCGACCCTCGACCAGCGAGGCCGCCGAGGGCGAGAAGGGCCACCGCCCCGGCCGCAAGGCCGGCGGCCTGGTGGTGCTCGTCGACGGGGAGCTCACCCTCTACGTCGAGCGCGGCGGCCGCACCCTGCTCACCTGGACCGACGACGTCGACCGGCTCACCCTCGGCGCCCAGTCGCTCGCCGACGCCGCCCGGGCCGGGGCGCTGGGCCGGATGACGGTGGAGAAGGCCGACGGCGCCCCGCTGCTGGGCGGCGGCACGACCCCGCTGCGCGAGGCGCTGCAGTCGGCCGGCTTCCTGGCCACCCCGCGCGGGCTGCAGCTGAGGAGCCGGGGTGCCTGAGGGCGACACCGTCTTCCGCGCCGCCCGGCTGCTCGACCGCTCGCTCTCGGGCCGGGTGCTCGTGCGCACCGACTTCCGGGTGCCGCAGCACGCCACCACCGACCTGTCCGGGGGCAGCGTGCGGGCGACGGTCTCGCGCGGCAAGCACCTGCTCACACGCATCGAGCACCCGACCGGTCGCTGGACCCTCCACACCCACCTCAAGATGGAGGGCGCCTGGCGGGTGCTGGACTCCGGGGCGCGCTGGCCCCGCCCGGCCCACCAGGCACGCGTGGTGCTCGACGTGGGGCCGCGCCACGCGGTCGGGTTCTCCCTGGGGATCGTGGAGCTGCTGCCCACCGCTGACGAGGACGCGGTCGTGGGCCACCTCGGACCCGACCTGCTCGGCCCCGACTGGGACGAGGACGAGGCGCTGCGCCGCCTCCACGAGGACGACGCCCGCGAGGTCGGCGACGCGCTGCGCGACCAGACCAGGCTGGCGGGCCTGGGCAACATGTACGTCGCCGAGCTGTGCTTCGTCACCGGCGTGCACCCCCGCGTGCCCGTCGGCGAGGTGCGCGACCTGCCGCGCATGGTGCGCCGTGGGCGCCAGATGCTCGACCTCAACAAGGAGCGGGCGGTCCAGTCCACCACCGGCGACCTGCGCGAGCGCCGGCGCACGTGGGTCTACCGCCAGGACCACGCGCCGTGTCGGCGCTGCGGCACGAGGGTGGAGGTCGACCTGCAGGGCCCGGCCGGCCGCGAGCGCGCGATCTACTTCTGCCCGTCGTGCCAGCCCGTGCCCACGGGGCCCGGCCGGTCCTGAGCGACAGCCCGACGCGCTCCGAGGCCGCGGCGGGTCAGGCGGCGGAGGCGACGACGGGGCCGGCGGCGCGCGGCACCGGGAGCGGTGTGGCCGCGGTGGCGGCCTCCTCCAGGGCGACGGCGTCGGAGACCGAGCGGAGCACCAGCGAGAGCGGCACGTCGAGGGCCTGGCACAGCGAGAACAGCAGCTCGGAGGAGGCTTCCTTCTGGCCGCGCTCGATCTCGGAGATGTAGCCCAGGCTGACCCTGGCCTGCTCGGAGACCTCGCGCAGGGTCATGCCCCGTTGCATCCGCTGCGCGCGGAGCACGTCGCCGAGCAGGCGGCGGAAGAGCACCATGCGAGCCTCCGTGGGTTGTCCGGTCGATCTCCGGGTCGATCAAGGATGCCAACGCTACCGGAGAGGGTTCTGTTCCACCCGGAGGTCCCCGGGGTCGGCGTCGTCGTGGGGCTCCCCGGGACCGGCGGCGGCCTCCTGGTCGAGGTGCACCAGCAGGCCGAGCAGCGCCTCGCGACACGTGCTCTCCTGGATCTGCGCGCGGGTGCCCGCGAGCTCCAGCGACAGCACCGAGGTGACCTCGGGGCCGGCCACGCCGACGAAGACCGTGCCCACCGGGCGCCCCTCCTGCGCGTCGGGCCCGGCCACCCCCGTCGTGGCCAGGGCGTACGTCGCGCCTGCGACCCGGCGGGCGCCCCCGGCCATCGCGGCGGCGCAGTCGGCCGAGACGACGCCGTGCTCGTCGACCAGCTCCTGGGGCACGCCCAGCAGCGAGACCTTGAGGTCGGTGGCGTAGGTGACCGCCCCGCCGCGGTAGACCGCCGACGCACCCGGCACGGCGGTGAGCGCCGTCGCGAGGCGGCCGCCGGTGAGCGACTCGGCGGTGGCGACGGTGGCGCCCTCGGCGCGCAGCCGGTCGACCAGGCGGGTGGCGACCTCGGTGAGGTCGTCGGGGGCGGGGCGTCGCAGCATGCCCCGACCCTGCCACAGCGGGTGCGGTGTCGTGCCGGTCGGGCGGGGGCCGGGCGAGGGCACCGCCCGTAGGCTCCCCGGCATGCCGCTGCCCATCGAGGACTACGCCCTGATCGGCGACCGGCGCACCGCGGCGCTGGTCGGGACCGACGGCTCGGTCGACTGGCTCTGCCTGCCTCGCTTCGACTCTCCCGCCTGCCTGGCCGCCCTGCTCGGCACGCCGGAGCACGGCCACTGGCAGCTGGTGCCGACGGTGCCCTACGCCACCGAGCGGCGCTACCTCGGCTCCTCGGCGATGCTGGAGACGACCTTCACCACGGCCGCGGGCGTGGTGACCCTGACCGACGTGATGCCCCGCGGCGACCAGCGGGCCGACCTGGTGCGCCGCCTGGTCTGCGTGAGCGGCACGGTGCCGATGCGTCACGAGTGGCGGCTGCGCCCCGACTACGGCCGGATCCGGCCGTGGGTGCGTCGCGAGTGCCTCGGCGGCGAGGACGTCATCACCGCGGTGGCCGGCCCCGACAAGCTCGTGCTGCGCGGGCCGCGGCTCCCGGTGGCGGTCGACCACACCCACGCCGACGAGTTCAGTCTCGCCGCCGGGGAGGAGCTGTCCTTCGCGATGGTGTGGCTGCCCTCGCACGTCGAGCCCGGTCACCTGGGCGACCTCGACGCGCGGGTGGCCGAGACGGTGGCCGAGGACGAGGCGTGGGCGCAGGTGTGCCGCCAGGACCTCCCCCACCCCGAGGCCGTGCGACGCTCGCTGCTGACGCTGCGGCTGATGACCCACGAGGTGACGGGGGGCATCGTCGCGGCGCCCACGACCTCGCTGCCCGAGGAGTTCGGCGGCGAGCGCAATTGGGACTACCGCTTCTGCTGGCTGCGCGACGCCGCGCTGACGCTCGCCTCGCTGCTGCAGGCCGGCTACACCGAGGAGGCCGCGGCGTGGCGCGACTGGCTGCTGCGCGCGGTGGCCGGCGACCCCGAGGACCTGCAGGTGATGTACGCCGTGGACGGCTCCCGCCGGCTGCCCGAGTCGGAGCTCGACCACCTGCCGGGCTACGCCGGCTCACGCCCGGTGAGGATCGGCAACGGCGCCGTCGGGCAGCGCCAGCACGACGTGCTGGGCGAGGTGATGGACGCCCTCGCGCTGGTGCGCGAGCACCTCGGCGACGACGACCCCAACGCCTGGGCGCTGCAGCGGGCCCTGGTCGACGACCTGGTCACCCGCTGGCGCGATCCCGACCACGGCATCTGGGAGATCCGTGGGGAGCCGCGCCACTTCACCCACTCGCGCGCCATGGTGTGGGTCGCCTTCGACCGGGCCGTGCGGGCGGTCGAGGAGCGGGGTCTGCCCGGCGACGTCGACCGGTGGCGCCGCGAGCGCGACGCCGCCCGCGACCTGGTGCTTGGTGAGGGGTGGGACTCCGAGCGGGGCACGTTCGTGCAGCACCCCGGCACCCGCGAGGTCGACGCCTCGCTGCTGGTGCTGGCCACCATCGGGCTGCTGCCCGGCGACGACCCGCGTCTGGCCGGCACCATCCGTGCCGTCGAGGAGGACCTGCTGCGTGACGGGCTCGTGCTCCGCTACCGCACCGCCAGCGGAGTCGACGGGCTCTCCGGCGACGAGCACCCCTTCCTGGCGTGCTCGTTCTGGCTGGCCTCGGCCTACGCCGTCGTCGGTCGCCTCGACGACGCGCGGGCCCTGCTCGGGCGGCTGGTCGGGCTCTCCACCGATGTCGGCCTCCTCGCCGAGGAGTACGACCCGGGGGCCGAGCGCATGGTCGGCAACTTCCCCCAGGCCTTCAGCCACCTGGCCCTCGTGCAGGCGGCGTTCCACCTCGCCGCGGCCGAGCGCCGCTGACGGAGTCCCGCGGTCCGGCGGGCCGGACGCAGGACGGGGCCCTGCCGGTCGGCAGGGCCCCGTCGGTGCTGGTGCGGGTCGGGCGGGTCAGTCGGTCACTTCACGACCCGGATCGTGGAGGTCCCGCCGACGGTCGCGTCGCCCTTGCTCCACTCGACCTGGAGGGTCTTGGTGCCGACCCGGTCGAAGGGTGCGAGGCGGATCTTCGCGACGCCCTGGCGGTTGGTCGTGGCGGTGCGGGTCTCGCCGCCGGGCAGCCGCACGGTGACGGTGCCGCCGCGGGCGGGCTCGCCATCGGCGGTGACCTTCACCCGCAGGGTCACCTTGGTCTTGCCGGCCTTGACCTTCTTGGGGGTGCTGCTGACCTTGAGCGCCAGCTCCGCGGCCGGGGGCGCCACGACGTCCTCGACCAGGTCGAGACCCATGACCACCGGGTCGTGGTCGGAGGAGCGGAACGGGCCGTCGGTGTGGAAGTCGGTCGGGCTGTAGTTGTAGCGGCTGTACTCCATGTAGATCGACTCACCGGAGTTGATGTTCCAGATGTCGTGCCCGGTCATCGCCTCGAGCGCGGCGTCGTTGGCGAGCACGTGGTCGAGGGAGCCGGAGAGGCCGCTGAAGGAGTAGGAGTACTCCGCGTCGGCGCCCTCGCCGTCCTCGATGTTGGTGTAGCCGGCCTGGTAGAGGACCTGGAGCGGGTCCTCCTGGGAGTAGGAGTTGAAGTCGCCGACGAGCAGGACGCCCTCGGCGCCGCTCTCCTGCTGCACACCGGGCACCCAGTCGCGCAGCGCGGTGGCCTGGGCCACGCGGTCGGGGTTGGCGTTGCCCTGCCCGGTGCCGTCGTCGGCGCCGGAGCCCTTGGACTTGAAGTGGTTGACCACGAAGAGGAACGGCTCGTCGCCGCCCGTCGGCGTGAAGGCCTGGGCGATGGGCTCACGGGCGTTGTCGAAGGCCTCGCCCGAGCCGCTCAGCGTGCCGAGGGCACGGGCCTCGCCGCTGCGCTCGACGGCGGCCGGCTTGTAGATGATCGCGTTGCTGATGACGTCCATCTCGGCCGCCGGGGGCAGCTCGGTCGACGACGGGTTGGCCGCCCACGTGCCGGCGCCGGCGTCGGCGTTGAGCGCCGCCACCAGCGTCTCGGTGGCCTCGTCGGCGTCGCCGTCGACGACCAGCGAGTTCTCGATCTCCATGAGACCCACGACGTCGGCGTCGAGGGCGTTGATGGCCGACACGATCTTGGCCTGCTGCCGCGCGAGGTCCTGGGGGTCCCAGGCGCCGCGCTGCTCGCAGCCCCCGCCCACGGAGTTGCCGTCGCCGTCCTTGTCGGGGAACGTCGTGCAGCCGCCGTCGCCGACGTTGTCGTCGTCGGCGTCGCCGAGGGTGGTGAAGTAGTTGAGGACGTTGAAGGACGCGACCTTGAGGTCGCTCTCGCCGTCGGCCTCGATGCGTGCCTCGTCGGGCGCGTCGGTGCGGGTGTTCTCGAAGGTCGCCGGCGACGTCGCGGTGTAGTCCGGGCCGCTGACGGTCTGCAGCGGCTGGAAGCGGTACGTCGGGGCGCTCGGCGACCCGCCCTGGGTGAGGATGACGTCGTCGGTGAACGTCGCCGCCGCTCCGACCCGCACGGGGGCGGTGTTGGAGAGGTAGGGCGGGGTCAGCGTCTTGCCGTTGGTGCCCGGGGCGTAGGTCGTGCCGGAGGCGTCGTCGAGCACGATGGCCCGAGCGGCGTTGTCGGCCTCGACCGCGCGGATCGCCGCGGTGTCCTGGGCGTCGGCGACCTCGGTGGGCTGGATGAGCGGCGTGTCGCCCAGGGCCAGGCCGACCTCGCCGAACTGGTGGGTGGAGAAGGTGTTGGTGACCGTGAAGTCGTCGGTGGGGTCGTAGAGCATCCCCTCCAGCGCCTCCTTCTCCGCCGCCGTGGCGGGCCACGCCGTGGTGGTGGTCGCCGTGACGGGCGCGGCCGGGGTGTCGAGCACCGTGGTCTCGGCCGCCGAGGAGACGACCTGGGTCTGACCGGCGTACTCGTCGACGTCGCCGCTGACCTCGACGTGGTCGCCGGGCTCCACGCTCACGCTGCCGGCACCGTTGGGGTAGTAGACGAAGACGCCGTCGGAGGCGGTGCGGGAGGCCGGGTCGACCGACCCGCCCGTGCCGGGGGTCTGCAGGTAGAACCCGTAGAGGAAGCGCGGGGCCGCGGTCACGACGCCGGAGGTGATGACCGGGTCGCCGTCGAGCGGCGAGGCCGCGCCGGTGCCCTGGATCTCGGGGATGGTGACCTCGACCGGGTCGGGCTCGGGCTCGGGCTCACCGGCGCCGCCCGAGCTCTGCGGCACCGGGGTGCCCTCGACGAAGTCGTCGGCGTTGTCGTCGGAGTCGGTGCCCGTGGCGGTGCGCGCGGCCGAGGTGCTGTTGGTCAGGGCGACGCCGGTGTTGCGCTCCTCGAAGGAGGTGGGCGTCGTGCCGTAGCCGACGGCGTCGAGGACACCGGCCGCGCCGGCGAGCTCGCCGGTGGCGCTCACGGGGGTCTCGGAGGAGGCCAGCACGACGACGCCGTTGCTTCCGGACATGGCGATGGTGCCGGTCGCGTCGGGCGTCGGCAGGGCGGCGGCCGGCGTGGTGCCGGCGGCCTGCTGCACCAGGTAGTGCCCGCCCGCGGGCACGGAGCCCGAGAGGGGCGTGACCTGGGCGCTGGTGCCGGTGGCGCTGCGGTACTGCACCGACATCCCGGTCACGCTGACGGCGCTCGCGGTGGGGTTGTAGAGCTCGATGAAGTCGTGGGTGAAGGCGGCGCCGGTGTTGCCGCCGCCGCCGTAGACCTCGCTGATGACGAGACCGGAGGCGTCGGGCGCGGCCAGGGCGGGGGCTCCGGCGAGGCCGGTGACGACCGCCGCGAGGCTGAACGCCCCGGCGACGGGCAGAGCCACCCGGCGGGTGGCTCGAGGGGACAGGGGCATGACAGACCTTCCGAGGGAGGGGTGCGTGCGGGACGTGCTCGTGGGTGCGCCCGACGGGCGCCCCGGTGGCCGCCGTGACCGGGGCCGCCGACGTGCGTCGGCGGCCCCGGTCAGGACGGTGTGGTGCTGGGGGTCAGCGGCTCAGCGGGTGCCCGAGACCGGCACGGTGACGGTGGTGCCGCTCGGTGCGGCCACCAGCTCGACCACGCCGCCGGAGGACCCGGCGGGCACGGTGAGGGTGACGGTGGCGCTCCCACCGTTGTCGGTGGTGATCGGGAAGGTGCCGAGCGGGCTCGTGGTCGAGCCGTCGACGTAGGTCGCGGTCAGCTCGGTGTTGGCCGGGCTGCCCAGCGAGGTGAGGTTGAGCTTCGAGAGGGTGAAGCTCGCCTCCTCGCCGGCGACGAGCGCGTCGGGAAGGCCCGACTCGGTGACCTGCTGGCGGGCGAAGTCGGGCGAGACCGGGTCGTTGCCGGCCAGGTAGTCGCGCCAGAGCTCGGCGTCGAGCAGGCCGGTGTCGGTGAAGGTGCCGTTGGTGAAGGCGCGGAAGTTGTCGCCGCCCGTGGCCAGGAACGACAGCGTCGAGATCGTGTAGGTGCGCGCCGGGTCGAGCGGCTCGCCGTCGATGAGCACCGAGGTGATCCGCGAGCCGGCGGCGGCCGTCGGATCGGTGGTGACCTGGACGTTGTCGGACATGCCGAGCTGCAGGTAGGGACGCGAGGGCACGGTGCCGTCGGCGTTGGTCTGGTACTGCTGCTCGAGCACCTGCTTGAGGTCGGCGCCGGTGAGCCGGACGATCGCGACGGTGTTGTTGAAGGGCAGCACGGCGTTGGCCTCGGCGAAGGTGACCACGCCGTCGGTGTTGGCCGGGTTGCTGGTCGTGTCGCCGGCGAAGAGCAGCTCGGCGCGCAGGCCGCCGGGGTTGGTCAGCCCGAGGTCGGGCTCGGCGAAGTCCTGCACGCCGTCGCGCAGGGCGTTGGCGACGAGGTCGCCCAGGGCCGACTCCTCCGCACGGGCGTCGCGCGTGCCACCGGTGTAGCCGTCGGGGCCGTAGCTGCCGCCGGAGAACGCGGTGGTGATGTCGTCGGTGATCTCCGCGACCGGCTGGTTGCCGACCTCGGCGGCCAGCCGCAGCGCGCGGTTGGTGATCTGCTGCACCTTGACCACCGCGGGGTAGGACAGGTCGGCCTCGGCGACGCGGGCGACGTTCTCCTGCGTGTAGGCCTTCACCCGGCCCGTGCGCTGGTTGACGCTCAGGGTGATCCGGCCGATGTTCTCGCCGTAGGAGCCGGTCTGCAGGACCGGTCGGGTGCGCTCGGTGCCGGGCACGGGGGCGTCCCAGGCGTACTGCTTGTGGGTGTGGCCGGTGAAGATCGCGTCGACCTTCGGCGTGGTCCTCGTGACGATGCGGGCGAAGGCGCCGCCCTCGGCGACCTCCTCCTCCAGCGTGGCGCCCGCGGGGGCACCCTCGCCGGCGCCCTCGTGGAACTCCGCCACGAGCACGTCGGCCTCGCCGTTGCCCGGCCTGCCGTCGGAGAGCTGGCGCGCGACGCGGTTGACCGCGGCGACCGGGTCGCCGAACTCGATGCCCTCGATGCCTGCGGGGCTGACCAGGCTCGCGGTCTCCTCCGTCACGGCGCCGATGACGCCGACGGTGACCCCGGCGCGCTTGAAGGTGTCGTAGGCCGGCAGGACCGGCGTGCGGGTGCCCTCGGCGTAGACGTTGGCCCCGAGGTAGGAGAAGTCGGCGACGTTGTCCACGCGGCCGTCGAGGTCGTCGAAGCCGCGGTCGAACTCGTGGTTGCCCACCGACGACGTCTTGAGGCCCAGCGCGTCGAGCACCTTCAGCGTCGGCCGGTCCTTGAACTGGCTGGAGGCGAAGAGCGAGGCGCCGATGTTGTCGCCGGCGCTGAGGAAGAGCGTGCGCTTGGGACCGTTGGCGGCCTTGAGCCCCTCGACCGTGGTGGCGAACTTCGTGGTGTTGGCGTCGATGCGACCGTGGAAGTCGTTGATGTTGAGCAGGGTGAGGTCGACGACCTTGTCCGCTCGCGGAGCCGGGGCCGACGGAACGGCCTGGGCGGGAGCGACGGTGGTGACCGAGAGGGCGGCGGCCGCGAGGCCGAGGCCCAGCGACGCGGCGAGCGGACGGGTGGCCCGTCCGGACCAGGAGCGAGATAGCACGAGTGGGAGATCCTTCACACCAAATGGGCGATTGACCTCCGGACCCTAACCCCGGATCAGCGCTGCGCGACCGGGTCGTCAGGTGACAACTGGGTTACGACTTGCCGCTCCCGCGCAGCTCGTGGCGCTGGCGCCACACGCCGCGGTAGAACTCGGCGCCCGACCACAGCGTGAGGGCTACGGCCACGGCCAGCAGCGCCTGGGCGACGTAGAACAGCACCTCGCCGGGCGTCTCGAGCCACGAGGGCAGGTCGGGGTCGAGCAGGGGCAGCACGAGCAGGCCGAGGGCCAGGCCCTGCACGGTCGTCTTGAGCTTGCCGAGGTCGGCGGCCGCGATCACCACACGCTTGAGCACCGAGAGGCGCAGCAGCGTGACGCTCCACTCGCGCAGCAGCACCAGGATCGTCACCCACCACCACACCTCCCCCACGATCGAGAGCCCGATGAAGGCCATGCCGGTGATCGCCTTGTCGGCGATGGGGTCGGCGATCTTGCCGAAGTCGGTCACCAGGTTGCGCGCTCGGGCGATGTCGCCGTCGATCTTGTCGGTGGCCATGGCCACGAAGAAGATCACCCAGGCCACGGTGCGCCAGGTGCCGGAGTCGCCGCCGTCGACGAGCAGCGCGGCGCCGAAGAACGGCACCAGCACGATGCGCAGCGTGGTGAGCACGTTGGGCAGGTTGAGGTTGCTCGGCCTCGGCGAGACGGGCTCGACCTCGGGCTGGGTCATCGGACTCCTCCGGTGGGCTCGGCGAGCAGGTCGACGCCGTCGGTCGAGACGACGGTGGCCGCGACCAGGCGGCCCACGGCGTGGGCGCCCTCGCGCGGGGCCTCGAGCGTCGTGGTGCCGTCGACCTCGGGGCCCTGGTGGGCGGCGCGGCCCTCGGCGGTGCCGTCCTCGCCGAGCGACTCCACGAGCACCTCGACGTGCTCGCCGATGCGCTCCTCGGCCCGCTGGGCGTTGAGCTCCTCGACCAGGGCGGTGACGTGCTCGGCGCGGGCGCGGACCTCGTCGTCGTCGAGCTTGCCGTCGTAGGAGGCGGCCTCGGTGCCGTCCTCGTCGGAGTAGCCGAAGACGCCGGTGACGTCCATGCGGGCGGCGACGAGGAAGTCGCACAGGGTCTGCAGGTCGTCCTCGGTCTCGCCGGGGAAGCCGACGATCACGTTGGAGCGCACCCCGGCCAGCGGGGCGGCGGCGCGCACCTGCTCGAGCAGGCCGAGGAACGACTCGGGGTCGCCGAAGCGGCGCATCCGGCGCAGCACCGTGGCGCTGGCGTGCTGGAAGGACAGGTCGAAGTACGGCACCACGCCGGGGGTGTCGCCGATCGCCTGCACCAGGCCCGGGCGGGTCTCGGCCGGCTGGAGGTAGGACACCCGGACCCGCTCGACGCCGTCGACCGCGGCCAGCTCGGGCAGCAGCGTCTCGAGCAGGCGCAGGTCGCCCAGGTCCTTGCCGTAGGACGTGGAGTTCTCACTCACCAGGAAGAGCTCGCGCGCGCCCTGCTCGGCCAGCCAGCGGGCCTCGGCGAGCACGTCGGAGGGCCGGCGGCTCACGAACGAGCCGCGGAAGGCCGGGATCGCGCAGAAGGAGCAGCGCCGGTCGCAGCCGCTGGCCAGCTTGAGCGCCGCCATCGGGCCCGAGTCGAGACGGCGGCGTACGGCGCGGGGGCCGGTCGCCGGGCCGCCGGCACCGACCGTCGCCGGGTCGGCCGCCGAGCCCGCGACGGGGGCCGCCGGCGGCACCTGGTCACCGTGGCCGGGCACCGGGGTGGTGGAGGCGGCGCGGTCGACCGGCGAGATCGGCAGCAGCAGGCGCCGGTCCTGGGGGGTGTGCGGGTGGTGCACCTCGCCGGCGACGATGGAGCGCAGCCGGGCGGCGATGTCGGGGTAGTCGTCGAAGCCGAGCACCGCGTCGGCCTCGGGCAGCGACTCGGCCAGGTCCTTGCCGTAGCGCTCGGCCAGGCAGCCGACGGCGACGACGGCCTGGGCCCTGCCGCCCGTGCCGGCCGAGGCCTTGAGGTCGGCGGCCTGGAGCAGGGTGTCGACGGAGTCCTTCTTCGCGGCCTCCACGAAGCCGCAGGTGTTGACGACCACCGTGTCGGCGGCGGCGGGGTCCTCGACGAGGCGGAAGCCGCCGGCCTCCAACCGGCCGGCCAGCTCCTCGGAGTCGACCTCGTTGCGGGCGCAGCCCAGGGTCACCATGGCGACCGAGAGCAGCTCGCCGTCGGCCGGGGTGTCGGCGTCGTCGCGGGCGGGGAGGGAGGCGGGGAGGGATTCAGTCGTCATGATCGCCCCCGAGTATGCCGCCCGCACGGGGCCGGGCACGAACCCTCGACACGCGCGCGCCCCCGCTCCCGGCGCGTGGGCACCGGGGACGGGGGCGCGTCGAGGGGCGGGTCGACGGACGCTGGACGGGTCAGCCCGGCTGCTCGCCGGGCTTGACCGCCAGCACCGGGCAGGTGGCGGCCAGCAGGATGCGCTGGGCCACGCTGCCCATCAGCAGCTTGCCGACCGGGGTGCGCCGGCGCAGCCCGATGACCACGAGGCGGGCGTCGACCTCGCTGGTCACCTGCAGCACCTGGTCGGCGACGTCGCCACCGACCGACTGGCGCACCTCGAAGGGCACGCCGGCCGCCGCGAGCTCGCGCTCGACCTGCTGCAGGGCCTCGGGGCCGGCGTAGCGGTCGTCGACCAGCGCGTCGCCCTTGGTGGCGTTGACCACCAGCACACCGCGGCCGCGGTCGCGGGCCTCGAAGACGCCGTGGGCCAGGGCGACGGCGCCGAACTCGTCGGGGGCCCAGGCCACCACGACCCAGCCCTTCGCGCTGCTCGCGTCGTGCGACGCCGGGGTGCCGGCCTGGTCCTGCGTGCGGTCGTGCGTCTGGTCGCTCATCGACCCACCTTCTCATCGTCGCTCTCGGGGGCCGCGTCGGCGACTGCACCGTCGGTGGCGCTGGCCGGGACGGCCGGTGCCTGGGGTCCACGGACACGGCTCACCACGACCGGCGCCAGCACGGCGAGGGCGATGATCGCGTAGACCACGACCGCCAGCGGCTCGCTCACCAGGCCGGAGAAGTCGCCGCCGGAGATGCTCAGCGCCTCGCGCAGCTTGCCCTCCATGAGGGGGCCCAGGATGACGCCGAGGATCAGCGGCAGCACCGGGAGGCCGAAGCGGCGCATCATCAGCCCGAGCAGGCCGAAGACGAGCAGCAGGCCCACGTCGAAGGGGTCGAGATTGGTGGCGTAGGCCCCCAGGCAGGCGAAGAACAGGATGCCGGCGTAGAGCTGGGGCCGCGGGATGCGCAGCAGCTTGGCCCACAGCGGGGCCAGCGGCAGGTTGAGCACCAGCAGCAGCAGGTTGCCGATCAGCAGGCTCGCCAGCAGGGTCCAGACCAGGTCGGCCTGGTCGGTCATCAGCTGCGGGCCGGGCTGGATGCCGTAGCCCTGGAGCGCGGCGAGCATGACCGAGGCGGTGGCGGTGACCGGCAGGCCCAGGGCCAGCATCGGCACGAACATGCCGGCCGCCGAGGCGTTGTTGGCGGCCTCGGGCCCGGCGACGCCCTCGATGGCGCCCTTGCCGAACTCGTCGTTCTTGGCCAGCTTGCGCTCCGAGACGTAGGACAGGAACGTCGGGATCTCCGCGCCGCCGGCGGGGATGGCGCCGAAGGGGAAGCCCAGCGCCGTGCCGCGCAGCCACGGCTTCCACGAGCGCCTCCAGTCGTCCTTGCCCATGAAGGGCTGGCCGACGGGGATGATCTGCAGCGGGCTGCGGCGCAGGTGGGCCGCGACCCACAGCGCCTCGCCGAGGGCGAAGATGCCGACCGCGACGACGACGATGTCGAGGGGGTCGATCAGCTGCGGCAGGCCGAGGTCGAGGCGGGCCTGGGCGGTGTTGGGGTCGAGGCCGACCAGGCCGATGGTGAGGCCGAGGAAGAGCGCGATGAAGCCGCGCAGCGCCGAGGAGCCCAGCACGGCGGTCGTCATCACCAGCGCCAGCAGCATGATCGCGAAGTACGACGGAGCGCCGATCTGCACCGCGACGTCGGCCAGCGGCGGGGCGAAGAAGGCCACCAGCAGCGTGCCGATGGTCCCGGCGACGAACGAGCCGACCGCGGCGGTGGCCAGCGCCTGGGCGGCCCGGCCGCGCTTGGCCATCTTGTTGCCCTCCAGCGCGGTCATCACCGACGCCGACTCACCGGGGGTGTTGAGCAGGATGGAGGTGGTGGAGCCGCCGTACATGCCGCCGTAGTAGATGCCGGCGAACATGATGAAGGCCTGGGTCGGCTCGAGGCCGAAGGTCACCGGAAGCAGCAGCGCCACGGCCATGGCCGGGCCGATGCCGGGCAGCACGCCGACGAAGGTGCCGAGCAGCACGCCGACGGCGGCGAAGAGCAGGTTCTCGGGGGTCGCGGCCTGTTGCAGGCCGCCCCAGAGGAGGTCGAAGTCACCCATCACAAGATCCCATCGAGGATGCCGGGGGCCAGGGGGATGCCCAGGCCGACGTAGAACGCGTACCAGCTGCCGATCGCCAGCACGAGGCCGGCGATCACGTCGCGGATCAGCGTGCGGGAGCCGAGCGCCCAGGCGGCGCCGGCGAAGAGGACGGCGCCGGTGACGGCCCAGCCGAGCAGGTCGACCGTGGCGATCGTGAAGGCCAGGACGCCGACCAGCTTGGCCACGGTGGCCCAGTCGGCGCGCTGGGCGAGGTCGACGTCCTCGCCGCCCTCGGGCTCGGCCTTCGAGCCGCGGGCCGTGGCGATGGCGAGGAGCACGCCGAGCAGCACCAGCACGGCGCCGATGACGTAGGGGAAGACCCGCGGGCCGACCGGGTCGCCGAAGCCGACGCTGAGGGTGGAGGCGTCGTAGAAGGTGTAGGCGCCGACGACGACGAGCAGGGCGGCCAGCGGGTACTGCGCCTTGTCGACGCCGCCCTCGGGCCGGTGGTCACCGGCCGGGGCGTGCCCGCCGGGGGTGCCCGGGGCGCCGGGCGAGGTCGTGGTGGGAGTGCTCACAGCAGGTCCAGCTCCTCGAGCGTCGACGAGACGCGGTCGTCCTGCTCCAGCAGGAAGGCTTCGAAGTCGTCCCCGGTGCGGAAGGCGTCGATCCAGCCGTTCTTCTCGAGCGTCTGCTGCCACTGCGGGGAGTCGTGCATCTCCGAGAGGTAGGCGATCAGCTCGTCCTGACGCTCCTCGGAGATGCCGGGCGGGGCCAGGACGCCGCGCCAGTTGATGAAGACCAGGTCGATGCCCGACTCGGTGAGGGTCGGGGCGTCCTTGACGGCCTCGCCGGTCAGCCGCTCCTCGCCGGAGACCGCGAGCACGCGCAGGTCGCCGGCGGCGATCTGGCCCTCGAACTCGCTGAGGCCGGAGAAGCCGACCTGGATCTTGTTGCCCAGCAGGGCGCTGGTCAGCGGGCCGCCGCCGTCGTAGGTGACGTAGCGGACCTCCTGCGGGTCGATGCCCACGGTCTCGGCCAGCTGCATCGGGAAGAGGTGGTCGGGGCCGCCGGGCGAGGAGCCGCCGCCGACGACGATCGAGCCGGGGTCGGCCTTCCAGGCCTCCACCAGGTCGTCGATGGTCTCGAACCGCGACTCCGCCGGCACGAGCACGCCCTCCTGCTCCTCGATCAGCTGGGCGATCGGGGTGGCGTCCTGCGGCCGGGCGTCGGAGGCGAAGGAGTACGTCGAGCCCACGACCCCCAGCCCGATGGTCATCAGCAGGTGCTCGTTGCCCTCCTGGCCCATCAGCTGGCTCATCGCGGCCGCGCCGCCGGCGCCGAGGATGTTGGTGACCTGGAAGCTGCCGCCGGTGATGTCGTCCTGCTCCATGACCCCCACCGCCGCGCGGCCGGTCTGGTCGTAGCCGCCGCCGGGGCTGTTGGGGATCCACATGTCGAGGTCGGCGCTGTCGTCGCCGCGGGTCACGCCGCAGGAGGAGGCGGTGAGGGCCAGGGCCGTGGCCAGCGCGGCCGCCACGACGCGGGCGCGTCGCGGACCGGGCCAACCAGGCCGGCGGTCACGGCGTGGGCCCCCTCGCGGGGCCCGGGGTGCTGCGGGGAACATGTCTCTCCTGGGGAGTCGACGGGGTGGGACGTGTCGATCGTCACGCAGGCTGTGTCGGCCGTCACGATTAGGCAACCAAAGGAGGTTGTGGAACTTGTGGTCACGTCGCGGTGAGCGCGCCCGGGCCGGGGCCGGCTCGACGCCGCCGTCGCCCGGGGCGGCGACCGAGCGCGAGCCCTCGTCGCGCCGCCACCTCAGCCTGGCCGGGCAGTTCCTGATCCTCCAGCTGGTGGTGCTGCTGCTGGTCGTGCTGGTGACCAGCGTGGTGTCGGTGCGCCAGAGCGACGCCGACTTCCGCGACACCCGGGGCGCCCGGCTGCGCGCCGCCGCCGACAGCCTGGCCAACACCCCGGCGGTGCAGCTGGGCCTGCTCGGCACGGACGACGCGCGCTCGCTGGCCTTCTACACCCAGCAGCGGCAGAACGACGTGGGCGCCAGCACGGTCTACCTCACCTCCCCCGACGGCACGGCCTTCGTCGCCACCGACCCGACCCGCGAGGGCGAGCAGGTGCAGCTGGGCCCCGACGCCGCGCAGGGGCGCACCTGGACCGGCGACATCGTCGACCGGGGCAACCGGGTCATCGCCGCGCAGGTGCCGGTCTACGCCGGCGCCCGCGCCGCGACGCCGGGCCGGGCGGGCCGGCCCCCGCGCGTGGTGGGGCTGGTGGTCGTCACCGAGGACTACCCGCCCATCACCGAGCGGCTGCGCCAGACCACGGCCGACCTGCTGGTGGTGCTGCTGAGCGGGCTGGCCCTCGGCCTGGCCGGCTCCTGGCTGCTGGCGCGCCTGATCAAGCGGCGTACGCGGGGCCTGGAGCCGGCGGAGATCTCCGCGCTCGCCGACCAGCGCGAGGCGCTGCTGACCTCGATCCGCGAGGGGGTCGTGGCGGTCAACGGCGACGGCGTCGTCACGGTGGTCAGCGACAGCGCGCGCGAGCTGCTCGGCCTGCCGCCCGGCACGCAGGGCCGCGCCCTGGCCGACCTGCCGGTCAGCGACGCCGTGCGCGACCTGCTGCTGGCCCCCGACGACCTGCGCGACGGCGTGCTCGTCGTCGCGGGCCGGGTGCTGGTGACCAACCGCAACCAGGTCACCGCCGGCGGGCGCCGCATCGGCACCATCACGACCCTGCGCGACCGCACCGAGCTGCTCGCGATGCAGAGCGAGCTCACCGCCCGCGAGAGCGTCACCGAGACCCTGCGCGCGCAGACCCACGAGTTCAGCAACCAGCTGCACACCATCTCCGGACTGCTCCAGCTCGAGGAGTACGACGAGCTCCAGGGCTTCCTCGGCACCCTCAACCGGCGTCGCGCCGAGATCACCGACCACGTGCTGGCCCGCGTGGACGACCCGGCGGTCTCCGCACTGCTCATCGCCAAGACCACCCTGGCCGCGGAGCGGCGCGTCGAGCTGCTGCTGCGCGACGACACCTCGCTCCCCCGCCTCGACCCCGAGCTGTCGGCCGACGTCGGGACCGTGCTGGGCAACCTGGTCGACAACGCCGTCGACGCGGTCGTGGCCGGCGGCGCGGGCGGCGGCGCGGGCGGCGCGGGCCGGGTCGACGTGCGCCTGGTGCGCGAGGGCGACGGCACCGTGGTGGTGCAGGTCGCCGACACCGGACCCGGGGTGCCCGAGGACCGGCGCGAGGCCGTCTTCCGCCGCGGGGTGACCACCAAGCCCGGCGACGCGAGCGGGCGCGGGGTGGGTCTGGCACTGGTGCAGGTGGTGTGCGAGCGGCGCGGCGGGTCGGTCTCGGTGCACAATGCCGAGGGCGCCGTCTTCACCGCGCGGCTGCCCGACCCCACCGAGCCGATCCCACCGACCCCAGGACCGTGACCCCAGCGCCGTGACCGAGCCGACCGACCTGACCGTGCTGGTCGTCGACGACGACTTCATGGTCGCCTCGATCCACACCCGCTTCGTCGAGCGCGCCGAGGGCTTCCGGGTCGTGGGCGTCGCCGCGACCGGCGAGACCGCGCTGGCCGAGATCGAGCGGCTCTCCCCCGACCTGGTGCTGCTCGACGTGCACCTGCCCGACCTCAGCGGCATCGAGGTGCTGCGCCGGCTGCGGGGTGCCGGCAACGACGTCGGCGTCGTCATGGTCACCGCGGCCCGCGAGGCCGACACCGTGCGCGCGGCGGTCGCCGGCGGCGCGGCGCACTACCTGGTCAAGCCCTTCGAGGCCGACGACCTGCACTGGCGCCTCGAGGCCTTCCGCGCCTCCCGCGCCGCCCTCTCCGGCTCGGCCACCCCGGGGCAGGACGACATCGACGCCGCCTTCGCCCCCCTCAACCGCGGCCGCGAGGTGCTGCCCAAGGGCCTGAGCCGCGAGACCGCCGACACCGTGCTCGCCGCCCTCGACGACGGCGTGGAGCGCTCGGCCGCGGAGTGCGCGGAGGCGGTCGGCATCTCCCGGGTCAGCGCCCGGCGCTACCTCGAGCACTTCGTCGCCCAGGGACGCCTCGCCGTGCGGCTGCAGTACGGCGGCTCCGGGCGCCCCGAGCGCCGCTACCGCCGCGCCTGACGCGTGGGGCCCGCGGCGCCCCCGCCGCGGACGTCATGCGCACCGTGGATGCGCATCCACCCGTCGCATGACGTCCCGCTCCCGCCGCCACCCGAGCCTGCCGCGGACGCACCGCGGCCCCGAGGAGCAGCTGCTCCTCGGGGCCGGGTGGCGGTGTGCGGGTCGCGCCCGTGCGGTCAGTCCTCGACGGTGAAGGTGTCCTGGGCGGTCTTGCCCGTGGCGCCGAGGGCGCCGCGGTCCTGGCCGTCGACGGCGACCTCGACGGAGCCGTCGGACGACTGCACGCGCACCGGCTGGGAGACCTTGTCGATGACCTTGACCTGGCCGAAGGTCAGCGTGCCCTTGAAGACCAGCTCGTTGTCGCCGTCGCGCACCCACACCGTGGCGCCGCCGCCGGCGGCGGTGAGGGTGACCGGCACGCGGGCCCCGGCCGAGGACTGCACGGCGGCCGGCAGGTTCGGGGCCGGGTCGCGCAGGTCGACCGGCTGGTCCATGACCAGCCGCGCGACCGACCAGCAGAGCACGAGCGCCATGACCGCGGCGATCATGATCGACCAGTTCGGGCCGCCGCGGGTGCCGCGGATCGCCCCGCCCGCCCCGAGCTCGGCCTCGAAGACGCGGCGCGGGTTGATCGGGGCGTCGGCGTACCTCGCGTCGTAGTCGGCGAGCAGCGGCGCCACGTCGACGCCGAGCACGCGGGCGAGGGTGCGCAGGTGGCCGCGGGCGTAGAAGTCGCCGCCGCAGGGGGCGAAGTCGTCGACCTCGATGGACTCGATGACGTGCGGGCGGATGCGGGTGCGCTCGGCCAGCTGGTCGACGCTGAGGCCCAGACGGGTCCGGGCCGCGGCCAGCTCGGGGCCGATCACGGGATCCTCGGCCGGCTCGGCGCCGAGGTCGTCGATGACGATGGGTGCCACGGCGTCGCCGGCGGTGGCGATCGGGCTGACCCGGTCACCCCACACCACGGTGTCCTCGACCAGGCTCACGCTGCCGCTGCGGCGCAGCTCGCGCGCCTCGGGGAGGCCGCGGCGGGTGTGGTCGTCGGACTCGTCGTCGGCGAGGTCGAGGGCGTTGGCGCCGTGCACCAGGTCGGTGCGGATCTCGCTGCGCACCGCCACGACGGGCTCGCGCAGCGGGCTCGGCGTCGCGCTCGGGGTGACCTCGGGGCGCCCCATGACGGGCGCGCCCACGGGCGAGCCCGGGCCGCGCACGGCGCCGGTCCCGGCGGGGGCGTCGCGGGAGGAGTCGTCGTCGGAGGAGTCGCCGTCGGCGGCCCGCTCGCGGCGCCAGGGCAGCCGCGAGGCCAGGTCGCCGATGGCCTGGGCGAGCGCGGGACGGGGGTCGTGGGAGCGACCCGCGTCCTCCTCGGCCTCCTCGTGGGCGAGACCGCCGCCGTCGTCGCCGGGGGCGTACGCCGCAGCGCTCGCACCCACCGCGGGGCGCACGGCCGTGTCGTCGGGTCCGGCGGGGGGCGCGGTGGCTGCGGGGACCTCGTCGGTCCCGGCCGCCGGGGGCTGCTCGGTGGCGACCCGCTGGGTCACGGGCCGCTCGACCTCGTCCTCGACCTCGGCGCCGGCCTCGGCGTCGGCGTCGGCCGCGGGGGCCTCGGTGTGCCCGGTCGCCGGGTCGCCGTCGTGGACGGCGGCCCAGGCCTCGTCGTCGAGGTACTCGTAGCCCTCGATCTCGACCACCTCGACGGCGCCGCCCGCGAGGGCGTCGAGGGCGTCGACGACGGTGGCGCCGGGCTCGACGCCGACCACGCGGGTCGAGACCGACAGCGGCACCGAGATCGGGTCGTCGTCGCCGGCCAGGACGTCGATGGCCCCGTCGCGCACGACACGGCGGCGCGGGAGCACCTCGACGGCCTCGATCTGGGTCCAGGGCAGGCCGCGCCACGTGCGGCCGGTGCGCAGGCGCACCCCGAGGTCGTCGGCGACGAAGAGCGGGGTGCGGGCGTCGCGCACGACCAGGGCGTGGCCGACGGCCACGAGGCCCATCACGGCGCAGAGCGCCCAGTCGAGCGCCGCGCCCGTCGCGGTGGCGCGGGCGAGGTAGGCCGCGGCCACGAGGGCGGCGACGCCCCCGATGGCGCCGGCCAGCACGCCGTTGCGGCGTACCTCCACCGTGCGCGGCACCTCGCCGTGCACGCCGTGCTCGTCGGCGGCCAGGCTCTCGGTGGCGCCCTCGGCGGGCTCGGTCAGGTCGGTGCGGATGTCGTTCACATCTCCCCCTGCAGGGTCGCGATGACGCCGTCGATCTCGTCGGGCTTGACCAGCACGTCGCGGGCCTTGGAGCCCTCGCTGGGTCCGACGACGCCACGGCTCTCCATGATGTCCATCAAGCGGCCCGCCTTGGCGAAGCCGACACGCAGCTTGCGTTGCAGCATCGAGGTCGACCCGAACTGCGTGGACACGACGAGCTCGATGGCCTGGATGACCAGGTCCATGTCGTCGCCGATGTCGTCGTCGAGCTCGCGCTTGCTGGCCGCGGGGGCGGTGACGTCCTCGCGGTAGGTCGGCTCGAGCTGCTCCTTGCAGTGCTTGACCACCTGGGCGATCTCGGCCTCGGTGACCCACGACCCCTGCACGCGCACGGCCTTCGAGGAGCCCATGGGCAGGAAGAGGCCGTCACCCTGGCCGACCAGCTTCTCGGCGCCCGGCTGGTCGAGGATGACCCGGCTGTCGGCGAGCGAGGAGGTGGCGAAGGCCAGGCGCGAGGGCACGTTGGCCTTGATCAGGCCGGTGACCACGTCGACCGAGGGCCGCTGCGTCGCGAGCACCAGGTGGATGCCGGCCGCGCGGGCCAGCTGGGTGATGCGCACGACCGCGTCCTCGACGTCGCGCGGGGCGACCATCATCAGGTCGGCCAGCTCGTCGACGATGACCAGCAGGTAGGGGTAGGGCGAGAGCTGGCGCTCGGACCCGAGCGGCACCTCGACCTTGCCCGCCCTGACGGCCTTGTTGAAGTCGTCGATGTGGCGGAAGCCGAAGTTGGCCAGGTCGTCGTAGCGCATGTCCATCTCGCGCACGACCCAGGCCAGCGCCTCGGCGGCCTTCTTGGGGTTGGTGATGATCGGGGTGATCAGGTGCGGCACGCCCTCGTAGGCGTTGAGCTCGACCCGCTTGGGGTCGACCATGATCATCCGCACCTCGTCGGGCGTGGAGCGCATGAGGATCGAGGTGATCATCGAGTTGATGAACGACGACTTGCCCGAGCCCGTGGCGCCCGCGACGAGCAGGTGCGGCATCTTGGCGAGGTTGGCGACCACGAAGCCGCCCTCCACGTCCTTGCCGAGCCCGGCGATCATCGGGTGGTGGTCGGAGCGTGCCGTCGTGGAGCGCAGCACGTCGCCGAGGGAGACGATCTCCTTGTCGACGTTGGGGATCTCGATGCCGATCGCCGACTTGCCGGGGATCGGGCTGAGGATCCGCACGTCGGCCGAGGCGACGGCGTAGGCGATGTTCTTGCTCAGCGCGGTGACCTTCTCCACCTTCACCGCGGGGCCGAGCTCGACCTCGTAGCGGGTGACGGTCGGGCCGCGGGTGTAGCCGGTGACCTGGGCGTCGATGTTGAACTCGTCCATGACCTGCATGAGGCGGTCGACGACCGCGTCGCTGGCCTTGGAGCGGGCCTTGTGCACCGAGCCGGGCTTGAGCACCTCGCCGGCGGGCAGGTGGTAGGTGACGTCGCCGGAGAGCGCGAGCTGCTCCACGCGCGCCGGCAGCGGCGTGTGCGGCGGCGGGACCAGCTCCTCCTTGGCCTCCGGCTCGTCGTCCTCGCCGAGGTCGGCGAGCGCGGGGGCGACCGGGCGCGGCGCCGACGGCTTCGCCGCCGGGGTGCGCGGCTCGGGGGCGAAGAGGTCGACGCCGGCGTCCGTGGCGACCTCCTGCTCCATGGCGACCTCGATGGGGTCCTTGCGGCGCCGCTTCTTCAGCTCGCGGTCGCTGAGCACCGGGCTGTCGTAGGCCGGGTCGCCCATCTCGGGGTCGATCTCGTCCTCGGCGTCGTGGCGCCCGCGGCGCGAGCGGGTGGCCCGGGTGTCGTCGTCGTCCTCGTAGAGGTCGCGGCCCAGGGCGCGGTCGCGCAGGTCGGCGAGCTTGACCGGCACCTGGTAGAGCGGGGTGGCGGTGACGACCAGCAGGCCGAAGACGGCGAGCAGCACGAGCAGCGGGACGACGACGTACTCCTCGCGGAGCAGGTCGAGCAGCAGTGAGGAGACGACGTAGCCGATCGCGCCGCCGCCCTCCTGCAGCGGGCTGGCGTCGCCGCGCACGGGCTGCGGGCTGCCACCGGCGATGTGCACGATGCCGAGCACACCGAGGGCCAGCGAGCTCCAGCCGATGACCTGACGACCGGCCGGGCCGTTGCCGACCGGGTCGCGCATGGTGCGCCAGCCGACGACCACCAGGGCCAGCGGCACCAGCCAGCCGACCTTGCCGACGGAGCCGGTGACGGCGGTGCGGGTGATCTCCATGGCGCTGCCACCGAGCTGGAACCACACGGCGGCGGCGGCGACGACCGCGAGGGCGAGCACGAAGAGGCCCGCACCGTCGCGACGGTGCTCGGGGTCGAGCTCGCGGGCACCGTGACCGATGCCGCGGGCCAGGGCGCCCACGCCGTGGGCGAGGGCGAGCCAGGTGGCGACCACGCCGCGCAGGACCGCGTCGAAGAGGCGCGCGACCGGGCCGCGGCCGGTGCGCACGGCGCGCGGCGCCGGACGCGCAGCGGGGCGCTTGGTCGCGGGCCGCTTGGCCGTCGAGCGACCACCCGTCCGGCTCGCCGGACGGGCTGCGGTCTTCTTCTTGGGCGCAGGCCGCTTGCCGGTCGCCTTGCTGCGCGCGGTCGAGGTGGTCGGGGTACTCCGTGGTCGGGCGCTCGAGCCGTTGCGGGACGTCGTGGGGGACGTCGACGTGGACGTGCTCGTGCTCCGCGACCCCGGCGGGGAAGACGTACGGGTCGCCATGCTGGTTAACCTAGAGGAACGCCACTCCAGTCACAGGGACCACAGGAAGCGTGTCGCGCCCCAGCCGTCACCACTCCCCCACCGGGGTGGGCGGACCCCGGTGGACCGGCGGTGGTGGCACGGCGGGCATCCCGCGCCCAGCGGGCCTCAGGCGGGCAGCAGGCCGGCGGCCTTGAGGCCGGTGCGCAGCGCGGCGACCTCGGTGTCGTCGAGCTCCAGCAGCGGCGAGCGGACCCGTCGGTTGTCGAGCACGCCGAGCAGCTCGAGGCTCGCCTTGGCCGTGGTGGCGCCGTAGTTGGCCACCCCCATGACGGCCTCGATCGCCGGGAGCATCCGCGTGTAGATGTCGAGGGCCTCACCGACACGGCCCGCGCGGTGCGCGTCGTGCATGGCGCGCAGCTGGTCGCCGGCGACGTGGCCCACGACCGAGACGAAGCCGACCGCGCCGTGGGCCAGCCAGCCGAGGTTGGCGATGTCGTCGCCGGAGTAGAGCGCCAGGCCGAGCTGGCTGATCCGCACGCCGCGGGCCAGGTCGCCCACCGCGTCCTTGACCGCGAGCACCTGCTCCCAGCGGGCGACCTCGGCGTAGGACTCCAGGCTGAGCTGGGTGCCGGTGCGGCCCGGCACGTCGTAGAGCATCACCGGCACGTCGCTGGCCCCGACGACCTGGCGGAAGTGGTGCAGCACCCCGGCCTGGCCGGGCTTGTTGTAGTAGGGCGTCACCAGCAGCAGCCCGTCGGCGCCGGCCTGCGAGGCCTGCTTGGCCAGGCCGATGGAGGTGCGGGTGTCGTTGGTGCCGACACCGGCCACCAGGACGATGTCGGGGCCGACGGCGTCGCGCACGGCGGCGAGCACCTCGCCGTCCTCGGCCGGGGTGGTGGTCGGCGACTCGCCGGTGGTGCCCGAGACGACGAGGCCGTCGTGGCCGTGGGCGACGAGGTGGCGGGCGATGCGCTGGGTGCTCTCGAGGTCGAGCGACCCGTCGGGGGCGAAGGCGGTGGCCATCGCGGTCAGCACGGTGCCGAAGGGTGCCGTCGGGGCCCCGGGAGTCGCCTCAGCAGTCATGGCGGCAGGCTATCCCGCCCGGTCGCCGCGTCGCGGGACCGGTCACGCCGCGCGGCCGGCGGGCAGGTGCGGCGCCACCTCCGCGGCCACGAGCCGCAGGTGGTCGAGGTCGTGCAGGTCGAGCACCTGGAGGTAGAGCCGCTGGCAGCCCTCCGCGGCGTAGGCGCCGATCCGGTCGAGGACCTCCGCCGGGGTGCCGGCGAGCCCGTTGACGCGCAGGTCGTCGACGTCGCGCCCGATGGCTGCGGCCCGGCGGGCGACCTCCGCCTCGTCGGCGCCGACGCACAGCACGAGCGCGTTGGACCACGTCATCGAGGCGGGGTCGCGGTCGACGGCCTCGCAGGCCCGGGCGACGCGGGCGCTCTGCTCGCGGGTCGTGGCGGTGTCGACGAAGGGCAGGTTGAACTCGTCGGCGAAGCGCGCCGCGAGCTCCGGCGTACGCCGCTTGCCGAGCCCGCCGATGATCACCGGGGGCGGGGTCTGCACCGGCTTGGGCAGGCCCGGGGAGTCGCGCACGACGTGGTGGCGGCCCTCGTAGGTGAAGCCGCCCTGCGTGGCCCACAGCCCGGTGACGATCTCCAGCTGCTCCTCGAAGCGGTCGAAGCGCTCGCCCACCGACGGGAACGGGATGGCGTACTTCTCGTGCTCGGCGGCGAACCACCCGGCGCCGATCCCGAGCTCGACGCGCCCCCCGCTCATCTGGTCGACCTGGGCCACCTGCACCGCCAGCGGCCCGGGGTGGCGGAAGGTCGCACTGGTCATCAGCGTGCCGAGGCGGATCGTGCTGGTCTCGCGGGCCAGCCCGGCCAGGGTGGTCCAGGCATCGGTCGGCCCGGGCAGGCCGTCGCCGCTCATCGCGAGGTAGTGGTCGGAGCGGAAGAAGGCGTCGAAGCCGAGGGTCTCGGCCTCGCGGGCCACCGCGAGCAGGTCGTCGTAGGTGGCGCCCTGCTGGGGCTCGGTGAACACACGCAGATCCATGCCGCCATGCTGCCAGCAGCCCGGCGCGGCGCAACCCCGCCGGAGCGTCGCGGACCTGCGAGGATGACGCCTCCGACCACGCGGGAGGCGACGGTGGAGGCCACAGACGAGACGGCACGCACGGTCACCGGCGACCTGCGCCCGGTCTACCAGATCATGCGACGGCTCAACCTGGGCGGCGACGTCGCCTCGGTGCTCGACGCCGTGGCCGAGGGCGCCGCGGCCACGGTCGGCTTCGCGGTGGCGGCGATCAGCTACCTGCGCGAGGACGCCACCCTGGAGATCGTCAGCGTCGCGGGCAGCGCCGAGGCGCGCGAGCAGCTGGTCGGCACGCTGGTGCCGCTGGCGCTCATGGAGGAGGAGCTCGCGCTCGCCGACGCGTGGGGCTCGCTGCTCTTCATCCCCGCCGAGCGGCTGGCCGACCTGCCCACCGACGGCTGGATCCCCGTCGCCGACGCCGCGGCCCCCCGCGACGAGCCGTCCCCCGACGACCCCGACCGGTGGCGGCCGGAGGACACGCTGCGCGCGCCGCTGCGCTCCCCCGAGGGCGAGCTGCTCGGCCTGCTCTCGGTCGACCTGCCCCTCGACGGCCGCCGCCCCGACGCCGCGCGGCGCGAGCAGCTGGAGATGTACGCCGACCTGGCCGGCATCGCCCTCGGCAACGCCCGGCGCGCCGTCGACCTGGCCGAGCAGGTGCGCCTGGGCGCGGCGGTCGACGCGATCAACAGCGAGGCCGTGGCCAGCCTCGACGCCGCCCAGGTGGTGGACCGTGCGACCGCCTCGATCGCCGCCGCGCTGCGCTCGGACTGGGTGCGGGTCAGGGTCGTCGGCGCCGGCGCGCTGCCCGGCACCGACCACGGGGCGCGCTTCCCCACCGGCCACGCCGAGACCCCGGCCCCCGTCGTGGCCTGGGCGACGCGCGAGGCCTGCGACCACTGGGCCGCCGGCACGGTGTCGCTGACCACGGTGAGCGCCGACGGCGCCATGCTGACCACCCACACCCGCCACCTCGACACCGCGACCCGCCGCCCGGTCGCCGGCGGGGCCGCGGGCTGGGTCAGCCAGCCGCTGAGCCCGCGCACCGACATCGGCGACGAGGCCGAGCGCGCCGCCGTCCTGGCCCACCTGCACGGCAACGACCTGAGCAGCATGCTGATGGCGCCGATGGGCGCCGGCACCGACTGCTTCGGCTACGTCGTGCTCGCTCGTCGCGACGGCGCCGGCACCGGCGACCGGGCCGTGCCCGGTGCCGTGCCCGGTGCCGGGGGCGTGGCCGGCGACGGGGGCGCTCAGGGGCCCGCCGACGGGGCGGGCAGCGGAGCGGAGACCGGCGCCGCGGGCTGGTCGACCCACGAGGTGCGCGCGGCCAGCCAGGTCGCCCGCCACCTCGGCCAGGCGGTGCTCAACGCCCGGCTGCTCGAGCGCGAGCACGTGCTCGTCGAGCAGCTCGAGGCCCTCGACGTGTACAAGAACGACCTGATCTCCACCGTCTCCCACGAGCTGCGCACCCCGCTGACCTCCATCCAGGGTCACCTGGAGCTGATCGAGGACGACCCGGCCGCCGCGCCCGCGGCCAGCTTCCAGGTCGTGCGCCGCAACCTCGACCGGGTGCTCTCCCTCATCGACGACCTGCTGACCCTCAAGCGGCTCACCGACCGCGAGGCCACCTCCGAGGCCGCGATCGTCGACCTCCACCAGCTCGCCGTCGACGCCGTGGCCGCCTTCCGGCTCCACGCCCAGGAGGACGGTGTGCGGCTCGTGCTCCAGCCCCACGGCGGGCCGCTGCTCATCAGCGGCGACCACGACGAGCTGGAGCGGGTGGCGCTCAACCTCGTCGGCAACGCCGTCAAGTACACCCCCGCCGGCGGCGAGGTGACCGTCTCGGTCGAGCGCAGCGAGCGCTTCGTGCGCTTCGTGTGCCGCGACACCGGCCTGGGCATCAGCAAGCCCGACCAGGAGGAGCTGTTCACCGAGTTCTTCCGCTCCACCAACCCCGAGGCGCTCGCCCGCCCCGGGACCGGCCTGGGCCTGAGCATCGTGCGGCGCATCGTCCAGCGCCACGGCGGCTCGATCCGGCTGGAGTCCGAGCTCGGCGAGGGCAGCACCTTCACCGTGCGGCTGCCGCTGAGCCGACTCTGAGGCGCGGCCGCCCCCGCCTCGGGCGCCGTACGAGACGTGGCGGCGCATCCACCCTCTGCATGACGTCCCCGCTCGTACGACCGTCCCCGCCGACCCCGAGGCCCGCGCCGCGGCGGCCGGGCCGAGCGTCAGCGGCGTACCCAGCGCACGACGTCGAAGCCGTCCTGCGGCTCGCGGGAGGCCTCGTGCCAGAGCGCGGGGTCGATCGCGGGGTAGGTCGTGTCGCCCGCGGGCTCGAGGTGCACCTCGCTGACGACCTGCTCGTCGGCCAGGCCCGCGCCGTCGGCACGGGAGGCGGCGAGCACGGCGGCGTAGACCGCGGCGCCGCCGGCGACCCTCACCTCCGCGCCCTCGGGCTGGTCGTCGGCCAGGGCGAGCGCGGCGTCGAGGTCGTGGGCGACGAGCACCCCCGGGGCCGACCAGGCGGGGTCGCGGGTGAGCACGACGGTGGTGCGCCCGGGCAGCGGACGACCGATGGAGTCGTAGGTCGCGCGCCCCATGAGCAGCGTGTGGCCGAGGGTGAGCGCCTTGAAGTGCGCGAAGTCGGCGGGCAGGTGCCACGGGATCGCCCCGTCGGCGCCGATGACGCCGTTGCGCGCCACCGCGGCGACGAGCAGCACCCGCCGCCCGCCGGGGGTCATACGGCGATGGGCGCCTTGATGCCCGGGTGGGGGTCGTAGCCCTCGACGGCGACGTGCTCGAGCTCGAAGGAGCCGAGGTCGGTGACGCTGGGGTCGAGCCACAGCGTCGGCAGCGGTCGCGGCTCGCGGGTCAGCTGGAGACGCGCCTGGTCGAGGTGGTTGGAGTAGAGGTGGGCGTCGCCGAGGGTGTGCACGAAGTCGCCGACGGCCAGGCCCGTGACCTGGGCGACCATGTGGGTCAGCAGCGCGTAGGAGGCGATGTTGAAGGGCACGCCGAGGAAGACGTCGGCGGAGCGCTGGTAGAGCTGGCAGGACAGCCGCGCGGGCCCGCCGTCGATCGCGGGGGCGACGTAGAACTGGAAGAGCGCGTGGCAGGGCGCCAGCGCCATCGACGGGATGTCGGCGACGTTCCACGCCGAGACGAGGTGACGGCGCGAGTCGGGGTCGCGACGGATCTGCTCGACGACCTCGGCGAGCTGGTCGACGTGGCGGCCGTCGGGGGTGGGCCAGGAGCGCCACTGCGCGCCGTAGACCGGGCCGAGGTCGCCGTGCTCGTCGGCCCACTCGTCCCAGATGCTCACCCCGCGCTCCTGGAGCCAGGTGACGTTGGTGTCGCCGCGCAGGAACCACAGCAGCTCGGCGAAGACCGAGCGGGTGTGGATGCGCTTGGTCGTCACCAGCGGGAAGCCGGCGGAGAGGTCGAAGCGCATCTGGTGGCCGAAGACCGAGCGCGTGCCGGTGCCGGTGCGGTCGCCCTTGGCCACGCCCTCGTCGAGGATCCGCCGGACGAGGTCGAGGTAGGCCTGCACGAGCGCGACCCTACCGGCGCGGCCCGGCGGGCAGCCGGACCTGCCCGGCCACCGTCGTGGCGGTGTCGCCGCCGACCCACACGACGGGCTCGCCGTCGGGGCCGGCCTCGGTGCTGACGTGCACGCGCCCGCGCCGCCCGAGCACCGTGCCCTGCGAGGCGACGTACGCCGAGGGCAGCCGGTCGCCCGCGAGCCACTGGGCCAGGCCGGCGTTGAGGCTGCCGGTGACCGGGTCCTCGCCGACCCCGAGGCTGGGCACGAAGGCCCGCACCTCGACGTCGGCGTCGCTGGTGCCGGCGGGGTGGACGCCGACGACGCCGAGCCTGAGGTCGCCGAAGGCCGCGAGGTCGGGCTCCAGCGACAGCACCGCGGCGGCGTCGGCGAGCAGCACGCCGAGCCAGCCGGGGCCGTTGTCGACCCAGGCCGCGTCGAGCACCTCGACCCCCGAGCCACCTGTGGGCCCGCCTCCGGGCCCGGCGCCGAGCACGCGGCGCACGTGGGCGAGGTCGGCCTCGTCGACCGGGCCGGAGCGCACCAGCGGCGGCGCGGCGAAGGCGAGCCGCTCGCCACGGCGCAGCCGCACCAGCCCGGCGCCGCACTCCTGCACCACGACCCCGTCGGCGGCCGGCCTCCCGCCGGCCTCGAGCCAGGCGTGGGCCGAGCCGAGGGTGGGGTGACCGGCGAAGGGGAGCTCGCGACCGGGGGTGAAGATCCGCAGCCGGTAGTCGGCGCCCGGTGTCGTCGGCGGCAGCAGGAAGGTCGTCTCCGACAGGTTGGTCCACCGGGCGAAGGCGGCCATGTCGGCCTCGTCGAGGCCCTCGGCGTCGTGCACCACCGCCACGGGGTTGCCGCGCAGCGGCTCGGCGCTGAACACGTCGACCTGGCTGAAACGGCGCTCGACCACCGCGCCGGGCAACGGCGCCCCGCTCACGGGTGCAGCGACATGGGGCCGTAGACGCGGCGCTCGCCCTCGAAGAGCACGACGGCGTCGACGCCCTCGGCGGCGAGGTCGCCGAAGCACTCCCCCACCCACGACTCGGCGTCGGCCTGGTTGGCGAAGCGCTCGCCGGAGAGGTCGGCGCCCACGCTCACCTCCTCACCGGAGGCGTCCTCGAGGCGCCACCACCACGGCAGCTCGGCGGGGGTGGGCTGGCGGAAGGTCGGGGGCTGGTCGGGCAGGTTCACGCGGATCACGTCCTGACGGAGGGTGCGACGAAGGGCGGGCGGACGACCTGGAAGACCTCGCGCCGCCCGCGCACGTCGACGCCGACCTCGGCGTCGTCGGCCACGAAGCTGGGCAGCAGCGCGAGGCCGATGCCCTTGCGCAGGGTCGGGGAGAAGGTGCCGGAGGTGATCTCCCCCAGCAGCACGTCGGGGGTCAGCGAGACCGTCATGTGGGGGCGCGGGATGCCGCGGCCGGTGGCCACCAGCCCCTGGAGGCGGCGGCGGGGCCCGGCGGCACGCTCGGCGGTGAGCACCTCCTTGCCCCAGAAGGCGTCCTTGCCCCATCCCACGGCCCAGCCGAGCCGGGCCTGGTTGGGGGTGACGTCGAGGGAGATGTCCTGCCCGTGCAGCGGGTAGCCCATCTCGGTGCGCAGGGTGTCGCGCGCGCCCAGGCCGCAGGCGAGCAGGCCCAGCGGCTCCCCCGCGGCGACCAGCGCGTCCCACAGGCCCAGCGCCGCGGCCACGGGGGCGACCAGCTCGTAGCCGCGCTCGCCGGTGTAGCCGGTGCGGCACACGACCACGTCGTGGGTCAGGCCATGCGCGGCGTACGGCGCGACGGCGAAGCTCATGTAGTCGTGGCCCACCGGCAGCCCGACGGCCGCGAGCAGGTCGTCGCTGCGCGGGCCCTGCACGGCGAGCACGACGTGGTCGCGGTGCTCGTCGGTCACCGTGACGCCCGCCGGTGCGACCGCGGCCAGCCGGCGCACGACCTCGGCGGTGTTGGCGGCGTTGGGCACCAGCAGCACGTGCTCCTCGTCGTGGAGGTAGGCGATGAGGTCGTCGACGATGCCGCCGGTCTGCTCGTCGCAGCACAGCGTGTACTGCGCCTGGCCCGGGCCGATGCGGCGCAGGTCGTTGGAGAGCGTCGCGTCGACGAAGTCGGCCGCGCCGGGGCCGGTCACGCTGGCCTTGCCGAGGTGGCTGACGTCGAAGAGGCCGACCGCCTCGCGCACGGCCGTGTGCTCCTTGACCACGCCCGAGGGGTACTCCAGCGGCATCGACCAGCCGCCGAACTCCGCCAGCTTGGCGCCCAGCGCGACGTGGCGCTCGTGCAGCGGCGAGCGGACCAGCCCCTGCGCGTCGGGCGGCGTGACGCCACCGGCTGGGTCGCGGGAGGGGTCGCGGGAGGGGTCGGGTGCACGGTCCTCGGCCATGGCCTCAACCTAGCGTGAGGCGCCGACGGTTAACCTGCCCCGGTGACGACGTACACCTTGCGCAACGCCAACCCCGCCAAGACCAAGGCCGACGCCGTGGTGGTGGGGGTCGTGAGCAGCGGCGACGGGGTCGTGCTGGCCCCGGGCGCGGAGGCGGTGGGCGAGGCCTACGGCCGCAAGCTGCGCCCGCTGCTGGCGATGCTGGCGCTGACGGGCAAGGTCGGCGAGACGACCCGCGTGCCCACCGGGGGCGTCATCGCCTCCCCCACCCTCGTGCTCGTCGGGCTCGGTGCCGAGGCCACGCCGGAGACCGTGCGCCGCGGCGCCGGCGCCGCGGCCCGTGCCGTCACCAACGCCGCGAGCGTCGCGCTCGCGCTGCCCGCCGACTCCGCCGCGCTGGTCCGCTCGGTCACCGAGGGGTGGGCGCTGGGCGGCTACCGCTTCACCGCCTACCAGCGCGACACCGCCACGACCACCACGGTCGCCGAGGTCGCCGTGCTGTCGCCGGTCGCGCGCCGCGCCGAGGCCACCACCGCCTTCGAGGAGGCCCAGGTCGTCGCCGAGGCCGTCGCCACCACCCGCGACTGGGTCAACACCCCGCCCGGCGACCTGACCCCACCGGCCTTCGCCGACGCCGTCGTGGCCGCGGTCAAGGACAACGCCAAGCAGGTCGCACGCGGCCACAAGGTCACCGCCACCGTGCACGACGAGGCCGCGCTGGCCGACCTCGGCTGCGGCGGCATCCTCGGCGTCGGCGCCGGCTCGAGCGCCCCGCCGCGCCTGGTCGAGCTGACGTACGCCCCCAAGGGCGCCACCCGCCACCTCGCGCTGGTCGGCAAGGGCATCACCTTCGACTCCGGCGGCCTGACCATCAAGCCGGCCGCCTCGATGAGCGAGATGAAGTCCGACATGGCCGGCGCCGCCGCGGTCGTGCAGGCCACGCTCGCGATCGCCCGGCTCGGTCTGCCGGTCAAGGTCAGCACCTTCGTGCCGATGGCCGAGAACATGGTCTCCGGCAGCGCCACCCGCCCCGGCGACGTGCTGCGCATCTACGGCGGCACCACGGTGGAGATCTCCAACACCGACGCCGAGGGCCGCCTCGTGCTGGCCGACGCCCTCGTGCGCGCGACCGAGACCGAGCCCGACGTCGTGCTCGACGTCGCCACGCTGACCGGTCACATGGTCGTCGCCCTCGGCGACAAGGTGGCCGGCGTGATGGGCACCCGCTCGGTCGTCGACGACGTGCTCGCCGCCTCCGAGGTCGCCGGCGAGGCGCACTGGCCGATGCCGATCCCCGAGCAGATGGGCGAGCGGGTCCGCTCCAGCAAGGTCGCCGACCTGGCCCAGCACGACTGGGTGCGCTGGGGCGGCGGACTCTTCGCCGCCGCCTTCCTGCGCGAGTTCACCGCCGAACTCCCCTGGGCCCACCTCGACATCGCCGGGCCGTCCTTCGGCTCCGGCGCCTCGGGGCACGTGACCGCCGGCGGCACCGGCTTCGCCGTCGCCACGCTCGTCGACTACGCCCGGGCCTTCTCCGCCGCGGAGTAGTCCCGGCGCGACCGTCGGAGGGCGGGCCCGGCGGGGCCCGCCCCGCCGCGGCGGGCTAGAGGCCCTGCTGCTTGCGCTGCGCCTTCATCCGGGAGTTGTAGTCGCGCATGCGCTGCGGCACGCCGACGACGGCCGCGTCGTAGGACGGCACCTGGTGGCGGTTGCAGAACGCGTGCGCCCACTCCACCGACGGCACCCGCCGCCGCGTCCACTCCCCGTCGTGCGCCACGAGCAGCAGGGTCACGTCGGAGACCGCCGTGCGGGGCTCGACGAAGCCCTCCACGCCGTGGCGCTCGCCGACCCAGGACTGCAGGTGCTCCTGGTCGACGGAGTCCGAGGCGCGCACGCGCGTCGAGCCCGTGCGGAAGCCGTCACGGGCCGGCTTGCGCATCTTCGTCGCGCTGCTTCGTCGGAATCGGTCGAGGAACGCCATGCCCCTAGTCTGCCCGCCCCGCCGAAGGCCGGTGTGGACACACCCTGAAGAAGTGCAAAGATGGGTCCGCGCTCACGAGGCGCACCCCTGCTCACGGCGCACGGAAGGACCACGGTGGCCGGCCCCGCTCACGACACCGACTTCGACGTTCTCATCCTCGGTGCGGGCTCGGGGGGCTACGCCTGTGCCCTGCGCGCCGCCCAGCTCGGCCTGCGCGTCGCCCTGGTCGAGAAGGACCGACTGGGCGGCACCTGCCTCCACGTCGGCTGCATCCCCACCAAGGCCCTCCTGCACGCCGCCGAAGTCGCCGACGCCGCCCGCGAGTCGGAGCGCTTCGGCGTGCTCGCCTCCTTCGAGGGCATCGACATGGCCGGCGTCAACTCCTACAAGGACGGCGTCGTCGCGCGGCTCTTCAAGGGCCTCACCGGCCTCGTCGGCTCGCGCGGGGTCACCGTCATCGAGGGCGAGGGCCGCCTCACCGGGCCCCACGAGGTCACGGTCGACGGCACGGCCCACACCGCCCGCCACGTCGTCCTCGCCTCCGGCTCGACCCCCCGCAGCCTGCCCGGCCTCGAGGTCGACGGCGAGCGGGTGCTCACCTCCGAGCACGCCCTGCGCCTCGAGCGCGTGCCCGCCTCCGTCGTGGTGCTCGGCGGCGGCGTGATCGGCTCGGAGTTCGCCTCGGTCTGGCGCAGCTTCGGCGCCGAGGTCACCGTGGTCGAGGCCCTGCCGCGCCTGGTCGCGGCCGAGGACGAGGCCTGCTCCAAGGTGCTCGAGCGCGCCTTCCGCAAGCGCGGCATCACCGTGCGCACCTCCACCCGCTTCGCGTCGGTCGCGCGCACCGAGAAGGGTGTCGCGGTCACCGTCGACACCGCCAAGGGCGAGCAGGAGATCGTCGAGGCCGAGCTGCTCCTGGTGGCCGTGGGCCGCGGCCCCGTCACCGAGGGCCTGGGCTACGACGAGCAGGGCGTCGCCCTGGACCGCGGCTTCGTCACCACCGACGAGCGCTGCCGCACCTCGGTGCCCGGCGTGTGGGCCGTGGGCGACATCGTGCCCGGCCTCCAACTGGCCCACCGCGGCTTCGCGCAGGGCATCTTCGTCGCCGAGGAGATCGCCGGGCTCGAGCCCGCCCCGATCGACGAGACGGGCATCCCGCGGGTGACCTACTCCCACCCCGAGGTCGCCTCGGTCGGGCTCGACGAGAAGGCCGCGATCGCGGCGTACGGCGCCGACGCGGTGCAGAGCCTCACCTACGACCTGGGCGGCAACGGCAAGAGCCAGATCCTGCAGACCCAGGGCTTCGTCAAGCTGGTCCGCCGCGTCGACGGCCCCGTCGTCGGTGTCCACCTGGTGGGCGACCGCGTCGGCGAGCTCATCGGCGAGGCGCAGCTGATCTACAACTGGGAGGGACACGCCGAGGACGTCGCTCCGCTGCTGCACGCCCACCCCACCCAGAACGAGGCCCTCGGCGAGGCCCACCTGGCGCTCGCCGGGAAGCCGTTGCACGCGCATTCCTAGGCTGGCCCCGGCGGCCCCGCGCCCGCCGGGCGCGCGCCGTCCCTGGTCCCGCCCCGCTCCACCCGCCCCACCACAGACGCACAGCCCCACACCACACGAAGAACGCGAGCGAAGGAACTCACATTGGCCACCGAAGTCAACCTCCCCGCCCTGGGTGAGTCCGTCACCGAGGGCACCGTCACCCGCTGGCTGAAGGCCGTGGGCGACACCGTCGCGGTCGACGAGCCGCTGCTGGAGGTCTCCACCGACAAGGTCGACACCGAGATCCCCTCCCCGGTCGCCGGCACCCTCCTGGAGATCAAGGCCGAGGAGGACGACACCGTCGAGGTGGGCGCCGTCCTGGCCCTCATCGGCGACGAGAGCGAGGCCGGCGGTGACGGTGGCGGCGGCGCCAACGCTCCCGAGGCCTCCGAGGCCACCGAGTCCGCGACCCCCGAGGCCCAGCCGGCCGACGAGGGCGAGGCCGAGAAGAAGGCCGAGCAGGAGCAGCAGATCGTCGAGGAGAAGGGCTCGCTGCCTGCCGGCGACGAGACCCCCGAGTCGGAGAAGTCCGGCCCCGCCGGCGGCTCCGGCGGCGGCTCGGGCACCTCGGTGACCCTGCCCGCACTGGGCGAGTCGGTCACCGAGGGCACCGTGACCCGCTGGCTCAAGTCGGTCGGCGACGAGGTCGCCGTCGACGAGCCGCTGCTCGAGGTCTCCACCGACAAGGTCGACACCGAGATCCCCTCCCCCGTCGCCGGCACGCTGCTGGCCATCAAGGTCGACGAGGACGAGACCGTCGAGGTCGGCGCCGAGCTGGCCGTCATCGGCGACAAGGGCGCCTCGGTCGAGGAGCCCACCGACTCCGCCGCGCCCGAGGCCCAGCCCAAGGACGACGCCGAGGCTGCCAAGAAGGCCGAGCAGGAGGAGCGGATCCTCGAGGAGAAGGGCTCGCTGCCCGCCGGCGACGAGACCCCGGAGAAGGAGAAGTCCGACTCCCCCGCCCCGGCCGCCCCCGCCGCCTCGCCCGAGCCCGCCGAGGCCACCACCCCGGCCGCCGAGAAGGCCCCCGCGCCCAGCGCGCAGTCGCCCTCCACCGGCGAGTCCGGCTCCTCGTCGAGCAACGACGCCGCCGGCTACGTCACCCCGCTGGTGCGCAAGCTGGCCAACCAGCACGACGTCGACCTCGCCACCGTCACCGGCACCGGCGTCGGCGGTCGCATCCGCAAGCAGGACGTGCTCGAGGCCGCCAAGGCCAAGGAGGCGCCGGCTCCGGCCGCCGCTCCCGCGGCCGCCGCCCCGGCCGCGGCGCCCGCCGCGTCGGGTGCCTCGGCGCCCTCGACCACCCCGTCGCCGCTGCGCGGCACCACGGAGAAGGTCAGCCGCCTGCGCAGGATCATCTCCGAGCGCATGGTCGACTCGCTGCACACCGCGGCGCAGCTGACCCAGGTCGTCGAGGTCGACGTCACCAACATCGCGCGGCTGCGCGAGGCGAAGAAGGCCGACTTCCTCTCCCGCGAGGGCGTCAAGCTGTCCTACCTGCCGTTCTTCGCCAAGGCCTCGATCGACGCGCTCAAGCAGCACCCCAAGCTCAACGCGACGATCGACATCGACGCCGGCGAGATCACCTACTACGACCGGGAGAACGTCGCCTTCGCCGTCGACACCGACAAGGGTCTGCTGACCCCGGTCGTCAAGGACGCCGGCGACCTGTCGATCGCCGGCCTGGCCAAGAAGATCGCCGACGTCGCGCAGCGCACCCGCACCAACAAGATCGGTCCCGACGAGCTGTCGGGCGGCACCTTCACGATCACCAACCTGGGCAGCGTCGGGGCCCTCTGGGACACCCCGATCATCAACCGCCCCCAGGTCGCCATCCTCGGCCCGGGTGCCGTCGTGAAGCGCCCGGTCGTCATCGACGACGCCAACCTCGGCGAGACCATCGCCGTGCGCCACATGGTCTACCTCGCGCTGACCTACGACCACCGCCTGGTCGACGGCGCCGACGCCGGCCGCTTCCTCCAGGACGTCAAGGCGCGCCTCGAAGCCGGCCAGTTCGAGGTCTGACGCACCACCGCACCACCCGACGGCGCGAGGTCCCCGACCTCGCGCCGTCGGCGCGTCCACGGCCCGCCCGAGCCCGCTGTGGCGCGCCCGACCCGGCCGCACCGGCCGCGCGCCAGGTGCGGGCCCGAAGGGGGAGCCGGGGTTTCCCGGTGGGTGACAGGGTGGGGCCATGCCCCTGAACGTCGTCATCGCCGGCTCGTCCGGATTCCTCGGCTCCCACCTCGTGGGCGCCCTGCGCGGGCGCGGCCACACCGTCACCGCGCTGACCCGCCGCCCCGCGAAGGGCCCGTCGGAGTCGACCTGGGACCCCTACGCCGGGGCCGTCGACCGTGGGCTCGTGCAGTCGGCCGACGTGGTGGTCAACCTCGCCGGCGCCCCGACCGCCGGCAACCCGCACTCCAAGACCTGGGCCCGTGAGCTGCGCGAGAGCCGCGTGACGACCACCCGGCTGCTGGCGGAGGTGATCGCGGAGGCCGAGCGCCCTCCGGCGTACCTCGCGGGCAACGGGATCTCCTACTACGGCGACCACGGCGACGCGCTGCTCACCGAGTCGGCCGACAGCCGCGGCCACGCGCTGCTCACCGACGTCACCCGGGAGTGGCAGGCGGCGGCCGACGCGGCCGTCGACGCCGGCGCCCGGGTGTGCGTGCTGCGCACCGCGCCGGTGATGGACGCCGCCGCTCCCCCGCTCAAGCAGCTGCGCCTGGTCTTCAAGCTCGGGCTCGGCGCCAAGCTGGGCGACGGCAGCCAGCACATGGCGATGATCTCGCTGCGCGACTGGGTCGACGCCACCGTCCACCTCGCCGAGCACGAGTCGGCGTCGGGCCCCTTCAACCTGTGCTGCGTGACCACGCCGACCAACGCGGAGTTCACGAAGGCCCTCGCCGCCGGGGTCAAGCGGCCCGCGGTCGCCTTCGTGCCCGCTCCGCTGCTGCGCACCGCCGCCGGCGCGATGGGCCCGGAGATCCTCGGCTCGCTCAACGTCACCCCGAAGGCGCTGCTCGACTCCGGCTACACCTTCCACGACCCCGACGTCGAGGCCGTGGTCCGCAGCGGCCTGAGCTGACCGCTGCCCGCGGCGGCTCGGGCCGGGCCGGGCGGGCGCCTCAGGCCGGCACGACCTCGGCGACGAGCCAGCCACCCCGCTCACGGACCAGGGTGATCTCGCGGGCGGTCGCCCGGTCGCGCGGCAGGCGTACGTCGACCCCGCGCCCCACCGCCCGCGCGCCGACCAGCCGGTCGACCACCCGCAGCCGCAGCCGGGCCGCGGGGCGACCGGTCCCCCGAGCGGCCCCGCCGAAACGGAGCACCTCGACGTCGACCAGCCGCGTGGTCATGCCCCGCACCCGCAGCCCGCGCGCCGTCCAGGCGCGCAGCATCGCGACGTCGTGGCGTGCGGCGGCCGAGCCGTCGACGTAGAGCGACGCCAGCCGCTCCAAGTCGGCCCTCGCCCACGCCGCCGCCCGCTGCCGGTCCCACCGCGCCACCACGCGCGCCGCCCGGCGCTCCTCGGCCGACCACCCGTCGGCGGCCCCCGCTCGCGGGTCGGGGCGCCCGGCCAGCGCCCCGCCCCCACCGCTCGGGTGGCCACCACCCGCGGTCACGGACCCACCGTCGGCGCTCGAGGAGGGCGCGTCGAGCGCCCCGAGGCCCTCGGCCACCGCGGCCGCGGGCCGCAGGTCGTGGCCGGGCCCTCCTCCCCGCAGGCCGACCCCGCCCAGCACGACGGCGGAGGTGACGACGACGGCGGTCAGCAGCAGGCGCAGCATGGGTCCCCCCTACCCACCTGGCGATCGGCGCCCGCGGGCCGTCCACAGGTGGCAGCCTCCTGTGCACGGGCCGGGGCGGGGGCGCACGCCCGCGAGTAGCATCGGGGCCATGGCGAGCAGCGGGAGAGACCTCGACGTACGCACGGTCGGCCTCGGCGCGCAGGCCGTGGACTACCTCGCCGCGTGGGACCTCCAGCGCGAGGTGCACGCCCAGGTCGTGGCCGGTGAGGCGCCCGACACGGTGCTGCTGCTGGAGCACCCCCCGACCTTCACCGCGGGCAAGCGCACCGACCCCCACGAGCGGCCCGCCGACCCGGGCGGCGCGCCCGTGCTCGACGTCGACCGCGGCGGCAAGATCACCTACCACGGGCCGGGCCAGCTGGTGGCGTACCCGATCGTCCGCCTGCCCGACCACGTGCTCGTCGTCGACTTCGTGCGCCGCATGGAGGAGGCGATGATCGCGACCTGCGCGGCCTTCGGCGTCACCACCGCCCGGGTGCCCGGCCGCAGCGGCGTGTGGCTGCGCGCCGACTCCCCCGGCTCCGGCACGCGCCCCGAGCGCAAGGTCGGTGCGATCGGCATCCGCGTCAGCCGCGGGGTCACCATGCACGGCATCTCGCTCAACTGCGACGTCGACCTGGGCTGGTACGACCGCTTCGTGCCCTGCGGCATCGCCGACGCCGGCGTCACCTCGCTGAGCCAGGAGGCCGGCCGCGACGTCACCGTCGCGGAGGTCCTGCCGGTGCTCACCGAGCACCTGCGGGCGCTGCTGGCGTGGGACGACTACACCCCCACCCCCGACTACGAGCCCCGCCCCGAGCCCGGCCGCGCCCCCCGCATCGAGATCCTCGCCCCCGCGTCCTCCCGCTGACCGCGCCGCTCCGGCGCTCCTCGCCGCGGCGGGCCCGGACGTCATACGCACCGTGGATGCGCATCCACCCTCCGCACGACGTCCCACCCCACGCCCGGCGCCGGCCCCCGACGCGAGTGCGACCGTGGCGGGTAAAGACCTCCTGCGGCGCGCCCCCGCGCGCCGCCGGCGGGCGGCTGCTTTGATCACCCGACCGACGCCGTGACGTCGGGAGGATCGAGGACACCGGTGAGCGCGCTCGTGATCGAGACCAGCGGCCTGCGCAAGGAGTACACGTCGCGCCGCGGCGGCCGGCGGGTGGCCGTGCAGGGCCTCGACCTGGCGGTGCCCGCCGGCGGGGTCCACGGCTTCCTGGGCCCCAACGGGTCGGGCAAGACGACGACGATCCGCATGCTGCTGGGGCTCTCACGGGCCACCGCCGGCTCGATGCGCCTCTTCGGCGAGGAGGTGCCGCAGCGGCTGCCGAGCGTCATCGGCCGCGTGGGCGCGGTGGTCGAGTCGCCGAAGTTCTCCCCCCACCTCACCGGTCGGCAGAACCTCCTCCTCCTGGCCCGCTCCATCAGCGCCCCCGACGCGCGCGTCGACGCCGCGGTGGAGACCGTCGGGCTGACCGGCCGCGACGCCGACCGCTACCGCTCCTACTCCCTGGGCATGAAGCAGCGCCTGGCCATCGCCGCCACCCTGCTCAAGGACCCCGACCTGCTCATCCTCGACGAGCCCACCAACGGCCTCGACCCGGCCGGCATCCGGGAGGTGCGCGACACCGTCCGCGACCTCGGCGCCGCCGGCGTCACGGTGCTGCTGAGCTCCCACATCCTCGCCGAGGTGCAGCAGGTGTGCACCTCGGCCACCATCATCGGCAACGGCCGGCTGCTGGCCAGCGGCACCGTCGACGACCTCCTCGCCGGCGCCGCCGCCCACCGCGTCGTCACGCCCGACCCCGTCCTCGCCGCCCGCGTGCTGCGCGCGGCCGGCCTGGCCGTCACCGGCCCCGCCGAGGACCCAGGCGACCACCCAGGCGACCACCGCGCCGGCCACCCAGCCGACCACCCGGGCTCCGAGCCCGACCACGCCCTCACCGTCGAGACCGACGACCCCGCCCGCGTCACCCGGGTCCTGGCCGAGGCCGGGGTGTGGCTGAGCGAGCTGACCCCAGTGCGCCAGGACCTCGAGTCCTACTTCCTCGCCCTCACCGCCGACGACACCCTGGGAGGCCGCTGATGGGCGCCCTGCTGAAGGTCGAGCTCACCCGCCTGCGCTGGCGCCGCGCGGTCGTGCTGCTGCTCGCGGCCGCCGTGCTGGTGCCGGCGGTCGTGGTCGGCGCCACCGCGTGGGGCACCCGCCCCCTCTCCGAGGCCGACCTGGCCTCGGCCGAGAGCGACTTCGGCGGCCGGTTCCTGCGCCAGGAGGTGCGCTCCTGCGGCCGCACGCCGGAGTTCTACGGCCTCGAGGACGTCGCGGCCGCCGAGCTCCCCGAGGCCTGCCGCCTCGCGGTGGTGTCGTCGTACGCCGGGCGCAGCCCGCTCGACCTGTCCGACTCGCTGGAGAGCGGGGCGATGCTCGTCGTCGCCGCGGTGCTGGTGCTGCTGCTCGTGCTGCTCGGCACGACCTTCGTGGGCCACGACTGGAACACGGGGTCGATGAGCAACCAGCTGCTCTTCGAGGCCCGCCGCGGGCGCGTCTGGGCGGCCAAGGCACTCGCCGTCGGCGCGGTCGGGCTCCTCGTCGCGCTGCTGGTGAGCCTGGCGTGCTGGCTCGCTCTGTTGGCGATCGCCTCCTCCCGCGACCTGAGCGCCGCCGACGGCATGCTGCTCGACGGCGTCGAGCAGTGCCTGCGCACGGGCCTGGTGGCCGCGGGCGCGGCGTTCGGCGGCTACGCGCTGACCATGCTGCTGCGCAGCACGGTGGCCACGCTCGGCGTCGTCTTCGCCCTCACCGTGCTCGGCGGCACCCTCATCGGCGTCCTCGGCGGGCAGGAGACCCAGCGCTGGCAGCCCCAGCTCAACGTGATGGCCGCGGTCACCAACGAGGTCACCTACTACGACGACTCCGGCCTCGAGCCCGCCTGCCTCACCGGCATGGCCCGACCCCGTCTCGACTGCGACGCCACCCAGCGCATCGGCGCCGTGCAGGGCGGCTCCTACGTCGGCGTCGTGCTGCTCGCGCTGGGCGCGGTCTCCGTGGTGTCGTTCCGCCGCCGCGACGTGCCCTGAGCCCGCCCGCTCCCCGACCTGGGCGGCCGGCGCCCGCACGGGCACACCGGTGCCGGCCGGAGCTCGCCGACTCCTCGTGACCTGGCCCACCGGCGTAGAGTCGAGGGGTGACGACTGCTCCTGCTCCTGACGGCCGCAAGCTCCTCCGACTCGAGGTCCGCAACGCCGAGACCCCCATCGAGCGCAAGCCCGAGTGGATCAAGACCCGGGCCAAGATGGGCCCGGAGTACACCGAGCTGATGGGCCTGGTGAAGTCCGAGGGACTCCACACGGTGTGCCAGGAGGCCGGCTGCCCCAACATCTTCGAGTGCTGGGAGGACCGCGAGGCCACCTTCCTCATCGGCGGCGACCAGTGCACGCGCCGCTGCGACTTCTGCCAGATCGACACCGGCAAGCCCGAGGCCCTCGACCGCGACGAGCCGCGTCGCGTGGCGGAGTCGGTGCAGAAGATGCAGCTGAAGTACGCCACCATCACCGGCGTCGCGCGCGACGACCTGCCCGACGGCGGCGCCTGGCTCTACGCCGAGACCGTGCGCGCCATCCACGACATGAACCCCGGCACCGGCGTCGAGAACCTCATCCCCGACTTCAACGGCAAGCCCGACCTGCTGGCCGAGGTCTTCGAGTCGCGCCCCGAGGTGCTGGCCCACAACGTCGAGACCGTGCCGCGGATCTTCAAGCGGATCCGCCCGGCCTTCCGCTACGAGCGCTCCCTCGACGTCATCACCCAGGCCCGCGCCTTCGGCCTGGTCACCAAGTCCAACCTCATCCTCGGCATGGGCGAGACCCGCGAGGAGGTCTCGCAGGCGCTGCGCGACCTGCACGAGGCCGGCTGCGACCTCATCACGATCACGCAGTACCTGCGCCCCTCGGTGCGCCACCACCCCGTGGAGCGCTGGGTCAAGCCGCAGGAGTTCGTCGAGCTCCAGGCCGAGGCCGAGGAGATCGGCTTCGCCGGCGCGCTCTCGGGCCCGCTGGTGCGTTCGTCCTACCGCGCCGGGCGCCTGTACCGTCAGGCCATCGAGGCCCGCTCCGGCGCCTCGGCCTGAGCACGACCGACACGACTGGGAGCAGCACGCCCGCATGGCCAAGAAGAAGGACGCCGCCGCGAAGTCCGGCGCACCCGCAGCGCCGGAGGCGATGAGCCGGCGCAAGCAGTTCGCCGAGACCTACAAGATCACCAAGCGCACCGACCCCAAGATCGGGCTGTGGCTGCTGCTGGCCTTCGTGGTCGCCGCCGCCGTCGGCTTCGCGATCTTCTGGATCCTGCCCGGCTCCGGCGCCCTCGCCTGGGTGCTCTCCACCATCGGTGCGCTGCTCTTCGGCTCGCTGGCCGCGCTCATCGTCTTCGGCCGCCGCGCCCAGAGCTCGGCCTACGGGCAGATGGAGGGGCAGCCCGGCGCCGCCGCGGCCGCCCTGCGCATGCTGCGCCGCGGCTGGACGACCACCCCGGCGGTCGCGTTCACCCGCCAGCAGGACGTCGTGCACCGCGTCGTGGGCCCTCCGGGCATCGTGCTCATCGGTGAGGGCAACCCCCACCGCACCCGCCAACTGCTCACCGCCGAGCGCCGCAAGCACGAGCGCGTCGCCGGCGGCGCCCCGATCCACGAGGTCGTCTGCGGCCGCGAGGAGGGCCAGGTGCCGCTGCCGAAGCTGGTCAAGCACGTCCAGAAGCTCGGTCGCCAGGTGAAGCCCGCCGAGATCACCGACATCCTCAACCGGCTCAAGGCGCTCGACGCCAACCGCTCCGCCGTACCGCTGCCCAAGGGGCCGGTGCCGACCAACATGAAGGGCATGCGGCAGAACATGCGCGGCCGCTGACCCACCGCACCACCTACGACGAAGGGCGCCTCCCCGGCCAGGGAGGCGCCCTTCGTCGTCGTGCTGGGTGGTGGGGCTCAGCTCATGCCGCCCATGGAGCCCATCAGGTCCTCCATCGACTGCACCTCGCTGGCCGGCGGGGCCTCGATGTCGACCGGGTCGCCCCAGTTGTCGTAGGTCATCGTCATGGGGCCGGTGGCGCCCATGTCGACCTCGGCGCGACGGAAGAGGCCCTCGTCGTCGAGGAAGATCTCGTAGGCGATCGTGTCGGGCATCTGCGACTCGGCGAGCCCGGCCATCTCGGGGTCGAGGTTCTCCAGCAGGGCCTTGCCGTCGAGCACGATGGAGTAGTGGTCGAGGCTCTCGCCCTCGACGTCCTCGGTGCCGACGAAGGTGGCGGACTGGATGCCCTTCTCCATCGAGTCGAACATCGTGCGCGGGTCCATCTGCTCGGTCATCAGCGAGCCGAAGGGGTTGTTGGGGTCGCTGAGGTCCATCTTGACCCAGCCGTCGCCGGCGATGCCCTGCATGTAGATGACGTTGTCCTCCAGGACCATGGTGAGGTCCTGGCCGCCGGCCTTCATCTGCATCTCCATGGAGTACGGGTTCTCGGAGAAGTCGGCCTCGCCCTCGGCCTGCAAGGCCGTGGAGCCGCCGGTCTCCATGGTGAAGGTGGCGGTCGTGGCGTCCTCGAAGGAGGCGGAGAGGATGTCGGCCATCTCGTCGGCAGGCACCTCGTCGCCCTCGGCGAGGGTCTCCTCGGTCGAGCCCTCCGAGCCCGAGTCGCCCTCGGAGCCGGAGTCGCTGCCGGTGTCGCTGCCGGAGTCGGCGCTGCTGGAGCTGGTGTCGTCGGCGGACTCGTCGCTGCCGCAGGCGCTCAGCGAGACGAGGGCCAGCGGGACGACCGCGGCAGCGGCGGAGCGGCGCAGGGTGCGGCTCCAGGTGGTGGTGCGTGACATGGGGTGCCCTTCGTGTCGTCGTGGGGGTCTGTCTCGAGAGTCCCAACGACCGGCGTCCGGCAAACCTCCCCGGAGGTCACGATCCGGGCTCAGCGCGCGAGCATCCCGCGGTAGGTCTGCAGGGTGATGGTGGCCGAGCCCGCGACGACGTCGTGCAGGCCGCGCCCGTCGGGGCGGAAGACCAGCGGCGGGATGACGAGGATGACCATCACGTGGCGCACCAGGCTGCGCAGCAAGGGCACGGGGGCGCCGTACGGCAGGGAGACCACGCGCAGTCGCGTGGCGACCTGGCCGAAGGAGCCGCCGACGGTGGAGGTCAGCACGGTGGCCTCGACGACGTAGACCAGCAGGGTCCACGACTGCAGGTTGCTGCCGACCTCGAAGTAGTCCTCGAAGCCGACGAAGAGCACCACGACCAGGGTGGAGGCGGCCCAGTCGACCAGCAGCGCGAGCATCCGCCGCGGCCAGGTCGCGGTGTCGACGGCGGGGGCGGGTCCGGTGGCGGCGCTGGTCACTCCCCCAGGCTAGCCAGCGGCTCCTGCGCCGCCGCCGGAGCCTGACCACTGGGCGTGCCTGCTGTTACATGCACGACACACAACCGATACGGTCAGGAAACGCCTATCTCCCTAGGGTGGGCCGCATCCGTCCGGCGCAACGTCGCACCGGGCTGTCCACTCCCAGACCGCCGGCTGCCCCACGAGATGGACAGCCAAGGAGGACGAATGTTCCAGAACAGCGACGAGCTGCTCGCCTATATCAAGGACGAGCGCGTCGAGATGGTCGACGTGCGCTTCTGCGACCTGCCCGGTGTCATGCAGCACTTCACCGTGCCGGTGTCGTCGTTCGACCAGTCCGTCTTCGAGGACGGCCTGTCCTTCGACGGCTCCTCGATCCGCGGCTTCCAGGCCATCCACGAGTCCGACATGTCGCTGTTCCCGGACCCGACCACGGCCTACATCGACCCCTTCCGGTCCTCGAAGACCCTGGTCGTGAACTTCTTCATCCACGACCCGCTCACCGGCGAGGCCTACTCCCGCGACCCGCGCAACATCGCGCGCAAGGCGATGGCCTACCTGCAGACCACCGGCATCGGCGACACCGCGTTCTTCGCCCCCGAGGCGGAGTTCTACGTCTTCGACAACGTGCGCTTCGAGACCAAGCAGAACGCCGGCTACTACGAGATCAACTCCTCGGCCGGCGCCTGGAACACGGGTGACTCGTTCGAGAACGACAACCGCGGCTACAAGGTGAAGTACAAGGGCGGCTACTTCCCCGTGGCCCCCACCGACCACTTCGGCGAGCTGCGCGACGAGATGGTCATCGAGCTGGAGAAGTCGGGCCTGCAGGTCGAGCGCGCCCACCACGAGGTCGGCACGGCCGGCCAGGCCGAGATCAACTACAAGTTCGACGAGCTGCTCAAGGCCGCCGACGACGTGATGAAGTTCAAGTACATCATCAAGAACACCGCCTGGCGCAACGGCAAGACCGCGACCTTCATGCCCAAGCCGATCTTCGGCGACAACGGCTCGGGCATGCACGTGCACCAGTCGATCTGGAACGAGGGCTCGCCCCTGTTCTACGACGAGACCGGCTACGGCGGCCTCTCCGACATGGCCCGCCACTACATCGGCGGCATCCTCAAGCACGCGCCCTCGCTGCTGGCCTTCACCAACCCCACGGTGAACTCCTACCACCGCCTGGTGCCCGGCTTCGAGGCCCCGATCTCGCTGGTCTACTCCCAGCGCAACCGCTCGGCCTGCGTGCGCATCCCGATCACGGGGTCCAACCCCAAGGCCAAGCGCATCGAGTTCCGCTGCCCCGACCCGTCGGCCAACCCCTACCTCGCCTTCTCGGCGCTGCTGCTGGCCGGCCTCGACGGCATCAAGAACAAGATGGAGCCGCCGTCGCCCATCGACAAGGACATCTACGAGCTGCCGCCGGACGAGATGGCCGACATCGACCAGGTCCCGACCTCGCTCAACGCCGTCCTCGACTCCCTCGAGGCCGACCACGAGTTCCTGACGGCCGGCAACGTCTTCACGCCCGACCTGATCGAGACCTGGATCGACTACAAGCGCCAGAACGAGATCATGCCCGTGCAGATGCGCCCGCACCCGCACGAGTTCGAGCTCTACTACGACATCTAAGATCTCGAAGACCGGGAAACGGCCCCTGACCTGCGGAGACGCAGGATCGGGGGCCGTTCTCGTTGGCTCGAAACGGGCCAAATTCCGCAGGGATTCCGCAGGAGATTCGCTCCACGCGCCGTTCGAGGCTCACACACCGACGGCCGCACTCGCCGTTAGCGGTTCTCAAGACCTCGGAGGACGCGCACCTTTGCGGAATGGGGCTCCTCCAGTCCGCGCGGATCGCGGCAGAAGAGGGCGTTTCGCGGTCGTCAGGGAATCTTCGGACCGTCCGGGTACTTACCGGGTGGCGTCTCCGTCACCATGAAGTCGATGAGTGGTCCATCCCCGGTGGCCGCGCTAACCGCGTACGAGCCATCGAGACTGAATGTGCACCATGCGGCAGGCTGTGAACCATCAAGGCCCGCCCACGGGTGAGGGGGCCGGGAGCCACCCGGTGCAGGTGCGGGTCCTCCTCTGCGCTGCCTGACGACATGGACAGTGGTCGGCCACGCGCCAAGCAGTTTGGCGTCATCTGGGGCCGCGTCGGCACATAGACGTTCGGCGGAGGAACCGACTGACTTCTCAGCCTTGTCGGGAGCGGGGGTAGGTGAATCGCTGACCGACTCCGCTTCCTTGACGACGTCGGAGGCGGGGCTCGAAGCCGAGTCGCACGCCCCCAGTGCGCAAGAGCCATCGCCGCCACGGCCAGCAGGCGCGACGCACTGGCTACGGACATGCACATGTGACGCAGTCTCGTCGCCGCCGGTCCCGTGCGCCAGTACCCCCGGCGTCGCTCGCCCTCTCATCGGCAGTTCCGCGCGCCATCGGCGGCATGAGCGAATGCCGGGTTCACTGCTGCGGCGGTAGCCGCCGCTGGGAGTCGTTCCGTCGGTCCCGGCCGTGTGGGTCGTCGGCGTACCAGCCGTCGCCGGACCCCAGGGGATGCTGGGCCCGGAGCCGAGCCCACGCGCGCTCACGACCCCTGCCTTGCACGGGTGGGAGCTGGGCCCTGGTCGATCGGTGTAGAGACCCGTTGTGGAACACCACGAATCGTTCATCCGGGTCCGGATCCGCGAGCGTCTCGGCGAGGTAGAGCCCCAAATCGTCCTGGTCGATCAGTACCTCCTCCCACTCCTCGGGAGTGAGCACGAACGTGATCACCTTCGGTACCGCATCTAGCGCTGCAGCACCCGCAGTTTCGTCGGTCGGGTCGCCCTGGTGGTCCTGGCGCAGACGCAGTTCGAACCGGTCTGGCGCCACCTGGCTGGCTTCTCCCTCCCCGGCCAGCGTCTGTAGAAGCAGTTGCCGCTGGGTCTCCCGGTCCGGTAATCCTTCTCGCGCCCGGGTCCGCCACTCGGTTCTCTCCCGAACCAGGCGACCTTCGTGCTGGTGCTTCGTGGCATGGTCCCGAGCAGCCGACATCACCCGCATGGCGACCTTAGGTGCGTAGGCAGCAGGGTCGTCGAACTCGCTCAGACGGCGCCATTCCGCATCGAACGGAACACGGACCGATCCACCCGCTGGCACGCCATGCCAGTCAGGGTCTCCACTCGGCAGCTTCAGGATGAACGACACCTCGAGCTCGTCACCGTGCGGGCCATCAACGCGCTGAAGGCCGCAGACCATCACGTCTCGGCCGAAGCCGTCGAAGCGGTCGATGCCGTCATCGGCCTCCCCGTAGGGGTCGGAGGGGTCAATCCCGGTTGGTGCGGTGTTGGTCAGGATGGCCAGCAGAGTGGCGACGTACTCCTCGTCCGACATGACTCGTACCCTCCGGTGCGCTCTTGCTACGACGGAACTGATCCTCTCTCAACGCTTGACCTCCGTCAGATCAACGCGCATCTCGGCTGATCCGTGCGTCCGACTCGCGAGGGTATGACGCTCCAAGACCACAGGACCTCAAGGGCCTGACCCAGGGGTGCTTGGCTGGCCGCAGGGCCGGCCGGACACACTCTCGTGCATGCGCCTCATCGCCTGGAATTGCTGCGAGAAGTTCTCTTCCAACTACGCCCATCTGCGGGAGTTGAACTTCGATGTTGCTGTCGTTGCTGAGCGCACCCGCATCACAGCTGACGCCCTCCAAGTTCGCGGACTCACGTCCAGCTACGTGCAGCCACTCGTCGGCGCTCCTAAGCTGCTGGGGGTTTTTGCACAAGAGCCATGGCGGGTGACAGCACATACCGAGATCCAGCCGACGGCGGGGCTGCTCCCCATGACCGTGACTGGACCCACTTCGTTCACCTTGCTGGGATTCTGGGGTGTAGAGCCCAAGCTCTTCGGCTCATACACTTCGCAGGCACGGCGCGTCATCGATGACGTCCTGCCGAAGCTCGCCGGCCCGGTCGTGCTGGCAGGTGACTTCAATGCTCCCATCGCCACCACTGCCGCGGCTCACACGGAGAATGTGCGGCTGCTCGAAGAGCGCGGGCTCGTGAGCGCCTTCACTGCAACCCGGGCGATGGGCGCACCCCTCGAGCCCACGTACTACCGCTGGCTCCGTCGGGAACACCCGTTCCACATTGATCATGCCTTCGTCCCTAAGGAGTGGGCGAGCAGGCTCTCGATGACCGTCGGCAGCTACGACGACTGGGTCTTACCGCGTCGGTCCGATCACGTTCCACTGATCGTCGACGTGACTCCCGCGGCCTGACATGGGGGGCTGAGGCGGCGGAGTGGGCGTGGCCTGCTGGCACCGATGAAATGCTGCTCGGCAACAGCGGGGCCGATAGCGAGGGGAGCCCGCGCCACTAACTGATCGGATGATCGTGGACCGCCGACGAAAGGTGCACGCCATTTAGTTCGAGGTAGAGCTGTCTTCGGTAACAGTGAGCGTGAGCGCGTTGCGGCGCTCGATCGCGTCCACGGCGGAATCGATGAACCCGGGATCAAAGTTGTGCAGGACAATCTCGCTTGCGCGATGTATTTTCACGCCCGCCCACTGCGCCAGCACCCTGGTGTGGTCGCGGTGCGTGTAGATGGTCGTTCGCTCAGCAGCCTTGCTGCCCGCGTGAAGGCGCGCGGCGTCCGGCGCCCCAACCTCGATCCAGGCCAGCAGCTTTCCGCTTAGGTCGCGCACGAGCACCGCCGGGTCGGCGGCCGCCGAGATCCCCTCGCTGAACGCGATGCCCTCTTCGTATTCGAGGCAGTAGGCGAGCACACGCGTCACGAGGTACGCCTCGGTTTCTGACGGATGCCGCGCCGCCCGAAGCGTGAACTGCTCGTAGACGCCCCGATCCATGTCGGCCAGCTCGATCTCGAACGTGTGCATCGTCGCGCCGGCTGCCATTGGGCAATGCTGGCCCACATCGCGTCCTGAAGTCGAATGGACTGAATCGCCGGGGGGAAACGAGGAAACGTCGCGACGTGTCAGCGACAAGGCCTTGTCTTCCCTCGGAAAGGGGCGCCTACCCTTCTGGGCGCACGGGACGCAGGACGTTCACACTCCAGCGACGTAGGCGGTGAGAAAGTGGACGCCGTGTCGGTCGAGGTTTCCGCGGGCGCGGTCGTAGTGCTCGGTCGTGCGTGGGTCGGCGTGGCGCGCCAGGATCTGCGCGTCGCGTAGCGGGACGCCGGCGTCGAGGGCGTTGGTGATGGCGGCGTGTCGCAGTGAGTGTGGGCTGATGTGTCGGGGGATCCCCGCCACCTTGGCGACCCGCACAACCATCCGGTAAACGTCTCGGCGGTCGATCGGCTTTCCCGTGGTCGGTCTCAGGACGAGCGGCCCGTCGGATCGCTGTCCTCGGCAGGCCTCAAGGACACGCAGCACTGGGATCGTGATCGGCATGGTGGCGGGCTTGTTGCCCTTGCCGACCAGGTGCAGGACTCGGTGTCCCCGCAGCGTTTCCGCGTAGTCCTCGATGCGTACCGCGGCTGCTTCGGATGCGCGCAGGGCGTTGATGCCGAGGAGGAATGCGAGCGCCCCGTGGTGCACCGTGAGGGTCTGGGCGTCTTGGAGGAAGCGGATGAGCTCGAGCCGGTCGAGTCCTTGGGTGCGGGACTCGTCGTGCTGGATCTTGGGAAGTCGTGCGTAGATGGCTGGGTCGGCTGCGATCAGGCCGTCGATGTGTGCGAACCGGAAGAAGCCGCGGACGCCGTGCATCATCGTGACGATGGAGGAGTCCATCAGGCCGGTTTCGCCGAGTTGGTGGATGTACAGCTCGACGTGGGCACGCTGGATCCCTAGGAGGGGATCCAGTCCGTTGTTTTCGCACCAGGTGAACCAGCGCCGGAGCTGGTAGGCGTAGAGCCGGTGCGTACGGCCCGAGTATCGGGCGAGGTATGAGACGGCTGCCACCCGCGCCGTGGTCATGGTGATGGGCTGGAACGGGAAGACGGTCGAGTCGGACATGGAACGCTCCGTGCGGCGAATGGCTTGGCTCAGCCCGCCCGCCGCCAACGCGCCAAGCTCTTTGGCCAGCGACGCTAGCCCGAGGCGTGACTCAGCGCGTTCGCAGGCGGTGTTATGACGCTAGACGAAGGCGGCCGGTCTTGTTCCCGAGAAGGCGGCAGCGACAAGAGACCGGAGCACGCCCCGCGCGTGGTCGACCGCAACGCCGCCCTGCGCGGATACTCTGCGCCGGTGGAGTACTTCATGGATCTGGTGGATCTCGCTGCGGATCTTGCGCACGGAGTGGGTGGCGTCGATCGAGTGTCATTGTTCGGTAGCCGAAAGTACCCCGGCAAGGTCCGTTCGGACGTAGATCTGCTTGTGTCGGGACCAGCAAGCGGCGACGTGCTTGTCGACTTTCGTGAGTCGAGCCGTCAGTACCAGCCCCTCGACCTGTGGCTTGAGCAAGGCGGCTCAGCGTTCAGCGTGGTCAACGGGAGCATGCTTGCAGTCGAGAATCTGAGTCTCATCGACCTCTTCCCGGTCGCAGATCTAGATCGATTGGGGGGCCTCCGGCGTCAGCGGTTCCGTGACGACTACGAGTACGCGATGTCAATGGCGCCGCTTCCGCGGGCTGCTGTGCCCGTCCGCCAAGACAACCTGCTCGTCACTCGAAGGCTTCCGTCGATCCTGGAGGACGATCTCTCCTTGTCCGCTCAAGTCGTCGTGGACGTCGTCCGCAACGCCATAACTGCGGCGACCCGGATGCGCGGGGACGGCAACGCAAAGCGTGGCAAGGGGAGCCACGTGACGCTGTCCGTGGAGTACGACCTACAAAACCTGATGGAGCTGGTCCTTGCTTCGTTTCTTCCGATCAGCCGGGAGCCATTCGTGGTAAAAGTCTCAGGTGCCAAGAGGTCAGCCGACTTTGCGTTGGCCGACTCACGGATCGCGGTGGAACTGAAGTTTGCGAAAGACGGCTCGGAGCTTTCAGCAGAGTTGAAGGACGCGCATGCGGTATTGGAGGAGTACCTCCGGCATCCGGGTGTGGAAGTCGCTCTCGGGATCATCGCGATCGCGGAGGATGTGAGGGCCGACGTAAATGACATCGAGTCCTGGACGGCTTCTCGCGGGCATCGCGTCGCGTTAATGCGCGTGGTGCAAGTCCCTCGGGCGCTCATGCATGCCTTCGGGACGTAGGCAAGGCCGCGCCCTCGGCTCGCTGGCAAGGCAGGCCTTCGGCTCGCTCACTGACGCGGTACCGGGCCCTAGTGGAGGTCCGAACCAGGGTCGGGCGAGAGCGGAAAGGCGGCGATATGACCCACCTACGAAACCCGCGGGGTTCGGCAGGCGCCCAAGGTTACTGAGTACATCGCTGACCAGGCGCTCGATGCATCCAAGCCGTACGTCTACATGGCCCATCTGCTCGAGGCATAGCATCGGCGGGCGCCGCTTCCCCAGCCGACGTCCGCCGATGCACTGCTAGATCAGCCCTGCTCCCTCAGGGTGCCCTTCGGGTTGCGGGCGGCCTGGGCGGGCGTGACGAACTGCCCGTTGCCAGCGTTCCGGTAGTGCGTCCCGGAACTGCGGTTGGCGCCGGTCTCACGGACCGACGTCTTGGGATGACGAGCCGCGGCGGCGTTGCTGATGTATCGCCCGGAGATCGAGCTGCGGTTAGCCACTAGGTCCTCCTTAGGACCTCGTGCAGGAACTCATCGAGTAGTCTTCTCGCTGCTACCCGTGATGGCTCTTCGACTGGCTCCTGCTGGTTGGAGAGCCACACATTTTGTGGGGCTCTATCAGTTGGTCGTTCTGACCGCCTGACATCTCTGTGTAAGTGCCGAAGTGCCGGTTACCCCCCGGATTTCTTCGGACTTTTTGTCGCGTACCGGCCACTCGCCGCGTTGGCCACAATGCGCCGAGACACGTCGTCGGACACCGTCCGCCTCGCCGCCTTGGCTGAGCGCGTGCCGAGCGAGCTCCGCTCGACCTGCGCCTTGATGTTCTTGCTTGTCACCCCAACTCCTTCCGCGGAAGACTCTCGCGCGCACGCGCGAGCATCCGCTCCACCGCCTTGGTAGAAACCCCCAGAACACGTGCAATGTCGGGCTGCGTGTAGCCCTCTGCCGTCATGACCATGGCCCTACGAACCCGCCGGTCGGTGATCTCAGCCATGGCCTGCGAGGAAACGATCGCCGCGATGACTCGCCGGTCGACCGGCGACGTGTGCTCGGTGTAGAAGTCCATCTCCAACACGTCGTCGGTGTAGCCGTGCAGCCAGTCGGAGTCCAGGTCGTCCAAGAAGTCTCGGTAGATGTTCGGAAACTGGAAGACGCACTGACCGATGAAGAAAGTGCGGAGCGAGGCACCCTTGGTCGGGTCCCACCGGCGCTTCATCAGCACCTTCTCCCGGAAATAGTTGAGGGCCATGGCCACTGTGTAGTTGGCCAGGCCCTCGATCTCCTGCTGGGTGAAGTCCCGCTCCAGGACTCGCAGCCCGAAGCCCTTCTGCTTGCATCGCTCGAACATGATCTTCTTGGCGATCCAGCTCTTCAGCACGGCGTAGCCGTACTTGGCGAGCTCGTTGGCGAAGTAGTCGTAGAGGTCCCCCTCGTACTTCGCCAACGCCAGCGCCGTCACAAGGTCGACGTCGCCCTGGAGCCGGTCGACGCTGTCAGCCAGGTCCTGGTGGTCAGACTCAACCAGCCATGCCTCGGGCACCTGGTCCCTCGGATGACGTTGTAGTGGCTCGCCGAAGCGTCCGGGCTCCCCCCGGCTCGCGCTCCGACTTCGCAGCCATGCGTCTCTCCTCATCGGGCAACGGCAGCTCGCAAGCTCCCTGTCGTTCCCCTCTTAAGTGCAGCCCCGGCCGTTTCCCCCCGGACTTTCTCGATCTTTTTCGATAGGTCTATGACCTGCACTCTCAGTGTGGCGCCCGCCTCCGACACTCCGCTAACGGCCGTCGCTTGTCGTCTCCGACGAGGGAGCGGGGCTAGTCAGAGGTGACGTCACCTCAGCGGATGCTTAGACGACCGGCCTACGAGCGACGCCGACCGCATGGTTGGAACATGAATGCCGTGCGGCCGTTCCTGGTCTCGTAGCGCTCAGGCACCCGAGGACACGCCCGCTCATGTGCCATGTGAGTGCGCTTCGACTCGCGCCGACTGGCGGCGGAGTGACGCACCGTCGTGACCCGTGCAAGTTGATTCGGTTGTTGTACTCGCAGACCCAGAACCTAACGGCCTTCCGCGGAGATCCACTCCTTGTGGGCGCGCTCAGTCACTGTGCTTTTGGGACAACTCCTCAGCGAAGTCTGCCGCGCTCATCCACCTCACTTGGTGGCGTTCGCAGGCTTCGCGGACCGCGATGTCGTCGCTGACCACTGTGTAGACCTCACCAACGAGGAGCTGACTGCGCTGCTTGGCAGCGTCTAGGGCGCATGCGACGAGAAGCGGGTCGGCCGCGCCTTCGCCCGCGTACAGGTCGATGAGTTCGAAGCCGTCAGTCGGGACCTGGTTCATCACCACTTTGAGGTGCCGAAGAACCGTCGGGGTGGGCCTGTACTCGAGAGGCGACAGGTCGTACCTGGTCGCGTATTGGCCAGCTTCGTGGATTACCTCGGAAGGCAGCCGCACCACTCTTCGGAACTCATTGGACGTTCGCATGGCTGGGGGGAAACGGAAGAGGGCGTTGTTGTCTACGAGGTAGAGCGGGATGTCGCCGATCATGTGGCAGCCACCAGATCACGTATCTCGGAGGCTGACAGGTGATTCAGGCAAACGCTGCGCCGGAACTCACCAACGTCAATCCGACCCGAGCCAAGTTGGCTGAGCATGCGGGAGAAGTACTCCGGGCCGCAGTACCTCCTGACGGCGTTGATCGCTTTGGCTTGGCCGGCAAGTGGCTTCTTCTCGCGTTCGCGCCACGCCTGAGCCAAGTCGTCGAGCCAGGCGTCGGCGGTTTCGCGGTCGATGAGACCCAGCCTCCAGGCGCGCATCACGAACGCAGATGGTGTGACCTTGTACGCGTCGGCGTACGTGCGGGCCGCCGCCAGGTCAGGCACCGACAGTCGTTTGACCTCGCCGCGGGGCATGAGAACTTCGCCGGCGACCTCGTACTCGCGCTTCATGTCGCCGTCGCCGGTCTTGTCTTCGAACGTGACGGGCGTAAAGGTGCCGTAGGCGATGAGGGTCGCAAGGAGCACCATCGTGAAGATCTTCCGCCCTGCGGGTTCGAAGTCGCCTTCATCGCCCGACGCCAGGAACAGGTACGGAATCTTGATGTCCTTGACCGTGAGCCCGGAGAACTTGACGCCTGGCGGGACCCTCTGAAGCATGTAGCCGGGCTGGTTGCGCGAAACGAATACCTGCTGAGCCTCGAAGCGTTCGATGAGGTAGTCGAACGCGCGCTCTTTCTTGCCGTGGGCATGCAGTTCAGCAAGTGTGAACCCCAGGGCGGCGCGGAGGATGTTGGCGTCTTCCACCACTGAGCGCTTGGACTTGGCCGGCTTGCCGAGGCAGCTGACGACCTTATTTCTCTCCAGGCCAGGGTCGAGTCGTTTGAGGTGTTGCTGCTTGCGGAGTAGGTCTTTGACGATGAGCTCAACGTCAGCCAACTGCACCTCGTGCCGGGAGTTCATCGAGAACGCCTGCTTGGAGGTACCCCTAAGCAATAGCGCAATCTTCCGCTTCACCTGAGCGCGGATGTACTCGAGCGGGGCGAAGAACAGCGTCCAAGGGATGTCGGCGGCGCGGGCGTGGTGCACTAGGTCAGCCCAGTTGATGTGGCCATCCTCGCCGGCGTGGCGGATGTCGGCGTAGGCGCGACGGTGTGAGTTGCCGAAGAGCAGTTCGAACCCGGTTCGGGAGATGGGGACGGCTTCGCCGTTGAGCATCACAAGCAACTCGTCGCTCGTATCGGGGTGGGTCACGCTAGCGCCTAATCGGAGTCGGAAAGTCCACCGATTCCGGCCGATAGGTCTCGAGCCTTTGGTGGCGCCGTCTTCGGCGATTCTATGTAATCACCGAATAGGGACACCCGCGACCGGTTCCGAGCAGGAGGCGTCCCTAGAGCCGGCCAGCCCCGTTGCGCCCTACGCTCCGCTCTCCACCCGGGGTCGCCGCCGGAACGTCCGGATGTGGCGGACAGACGCGGTCCTGGGCGCATGTGGAGTTGGAATGTCGGTGGCCTGCGAGATCGTCATCCCATGAACGAATGGTTGGAGCCCATCAGCGCTGCTGGAACCCTCGTGGCAATCGGAACCTCGCTGTTCCTCCTCGCTCAGGGCCAGCGCGATCGCCGCGAAGCAGCGAATGATCGAAGGCGCGAGCAAGCGTCGCGCGTGACGTGTTGGGCGGAATGGAAGTCAGATTTGGACGGCGCGACCTTCGCTCAGCCCTCTTGTCCATCGATCCGTGTCAGGAACGCGTCGGATGCTGCCGTGTATGAGGTCTTCGTCGACTTCGTCAGCCCCGCCGACGGGAACACGATTCGGGCTGACATTGGTGCGGTCGGACCGGGTGCCACTGCGGAGTGGATCTATGTCGAGCCGTTTAGCGCCGATGACTGGGTCCCCGACGCTCTTCTCCCGAAGGTCTACTTCCGAGATGCAGGTGGTCAGACATGGAAGCGCACAGCTCGCGGGATGCTCGTTGTGGATCCCGGGCCGGGGTCCGACGGTCCCGTGAGGCAGCTTCCCCGACAGGGATAGGCGGTGGAAGGACGCATCCGCGAAACCTCGCATCGCGGGATGGCTTAGCCGTTCGCCGACTCTTGGATTCGTGCGGATCGGGTCACCAGAGCAAAGGGGGGCTCGTGCTCAGGCTAAGACCGCTCAAAGGCCACGACCCATACTCCGATCGAAGCTCGACTCTAAGTATGAGTGCATGAACCGGGCAGAGCGATGCCGTCGACTACCGCTACGACTACAGGTCGTCTGGTCACTATCGCTGACTTCGTATTGCCGGTGTCCACTACGGCCCAAGTCCGACCCAGCGGTCCAGACAGGCGGGTCCGAGGACTAGTCGGCAGGTAGTTGACATTTGACCCGCGTCCTGTGAAGGGCCGTTGGAGGGATGCTTGCCGTGATGAGAGCTTACTTCCGGGGGTTCCGTAGGCATAGAGTGGCCGCATGTCCAAAGGCGATGATTCAAATGATCTTCAGGTCTTCACCGAGGAAATGTATGAATCCGAGGATGTTCAGCGCATAGTCGATTTTCTTGTTCTAGTGAAGAAGGGATCGCCATGGCGTATTGCGACTGAACGCTTAATCCGCCTACATGGCAACAGTAGACGGGGAAAGAATGTCACTCAGTCCCTCAATGACCTCTTTAAGAGTCATGGATTGGTATGCACGCCGGCTATCGAAATTGCGGACTACTACGGCGAGGTCGTCATCTCAGACTTTCGAGACCAGTTGCCGATAGCCGATACGGCAGCATCGTTGCCATTGTCTGCCTTTCCAAGCGAGATTGGGCATCTCGTATCTTGCGGCCCCGAAATGCGGGTTTCGAAGATTCGCGCCATTATGATAAGTCGCGACATCTCGCAGATTCCTGTTCTTTCGTCGGACAAGAAGTCGCTTTACGGCGTCGTGACTTGGCGTAGTCTCGCGCAATCACGTGTAGATCTTTCGGTCGCAGTGGCATCGGATGCGATGGAGAGTGCGGGACATGTCGCCTCCTCAAGCGACGACTTCCTAGACCTCGTGGACACCTTGATCGCACAGGAGTATCTCCTCTATAAGGTCCCCGATGGCCGCATCGACGGCATCGTGACGGCAAGTGACCTTGCTCGCGCTTTCGATCAAGCCGCCAGCATCTACATCAAGCTTCAAGAAATTGAGAGCAGGTTGCGGATTCTGCTGGACCGCTCCCCACTGCCTTTGCTCCAAGGTCATCTCGTCAAGAATCGACAAGAGAAGAAAGGATTCCGTGGCGCGACGGACATGATGTTCGGCGAGTATCTGAGCGCTCTTAAGCAACCGGAGATCTGGGATGCGACCGGAATTGGATTGGATCATGAATTCTGCCTAAAGCTGTTTGACAGGGTCCGCGATGACAGGAACAAGGCAATGCACTTTGCAATCACCGACGACTCGATCTCGGACGAGGATGGATATGAATCCGTGACCCAGGCGCTCCGAATACTACGAGCTGTTCCCCTGGGCGAGCGTTCTTGACATCTAGGTTTCCCAATCGCACGTTGAATCGCTGACTGACGGCAGGACGCAGGTCTACAAGCGCGCGGCTCGTTGGTTACCATGTTCGCTGGCGTTATGAGCACTCAGCCTCCGGATGGCTGTCACCAGCGGACCCTCCCTATGCCATCGCTTTTGCGAGGTGCAGTGGTGGAAGGCGGGGGCCGCAGACCGAGTCGGACTCGGCCGAGAGTTGCGTGTTGATTAAGGTCTGCAGCAGCTCGCGCAGTAGATCAGGAGAGGCCGAGACAACTGTTCCTCGAGCAGGGAGCCGGATCGATACTGGAGCTGACGGTCACTGTGGACGGTCCTTTCGGAGAGTGCCGCGAGAGGTTCACTCGAAGGATCACCCTGTGGCCGTCGCCTGCATCCGCAGTGACACGCTCCAGCGATCCATAGACCACGCTGCCGGACGTCACTACCGGTGGCATGGCGGGGACGCTCAGCAGTTGGAACAGGTGCCTCATGGTGGAGGCGTCCAGATCACTACGCAGATGGGACGCCACCATCCAAGGGTCTATCTTGCGTGCGTCATGCGGCGGTTCCCAGCAAGGCGTCGCGGCGAAGGCCGACGACGACGTTGAAGATGCTGGGAGGGTCAAGAAGGCCTAGCCCATTCTGGAATGCTCCGGACCTTCCTGCAGCAGGCACGTGCCGGCCGAAGGTCGATGCTCGTTGATCGCATGCGACAAGATGGGCCGGTCAATCGCGACTCTCGCCTTCTGAAGTTCGTTCGCGATACACCGCCGCGACAGCTGCTCGGGAGGAGTCGTCACGCTCGGGCCAAAGGTGGCCGTAGGTATCGAGTGTGGTCTTGGCGGACGCGTGCCGTAGCCGTGCCTGGACGACCTTGACGTCGAGCCCAGATGCGATGAGCAGCGAGGCGAAGTAGTGGCGCAGGTCGTGGAACCGGAAGTCGTCGGGCAGACCCGCCGCCCTGCGGCAGGCCCGCACCCCGCGTTCGATCGTCCACGGTCCGGCGGGGTTTCCCCACTGATCGCTGGCCAGGAATCGCCCGTCACCGCACTGGATCGCTTCGGCAAGGAGGCGCGCCATCTCCTTGGGGATCGGGATTGGTGTCCGGCTCATGTCGGACTTGAGCGGCTCGTCGAGCCACTGACGCGCAGGCGAAACTACCCCCGTCGCGAAGTCGACGTCCTCGACACGAATCGCTGCCGCCTCGGCCAGCCGTAACCCTGCGTGGGCTCCGAGCAGGATCGCCCGACGCACACCTTCGGGTACAGCGTCGTAGAGCGCCCACACCTGTCGCGTCGTTGCGACGTACGGCCGCTGCTTCCCCATCCCTGGCGACGTCCGACGCGAGCACGGGTTGCGCACAACGAGCCCGTCGTGGACGGCGTCGGTGAAGAGCTGCGAGAGGCGAGCGTGGAGCGCGTAGGTGTAGGAGTCGGCACGACCTTCGTCCTTGAGGACTGCTGTCCAGGTGCGTACGTCGGACGGCTTCACCGCCGAGAGCGGCACAGACCCGAAGTGCGCCTTGATGATTTTGATGTGAGCAACGGCTTGCCGCACGGTCGACTTGCGCCGGGTGCCGTAGCCGGCAAGCCACTTGTCGCACCACTCCCCCACGGTCAGCTTGGCGTCCTTGGGTGTGACGTGGTCACCGCGCAGCAGAGCGGAGAGCTGCTTCTCAATCCACTTCTGCGCGTCAACCTTCCGGTCGAACGCGCGCGTGTGTTCGCGGCCGGCGTCGTCGACGTACCTGGCGCGCCAGCGAGTCACCGTGCCCGCGACGGCCGACGGCACCTCGATGGTGATCCCGTCCTCGTCCTTGATCCGCTTGCGCCAGCGATCCTCGACGGCTCCGCGTTGGGAGCGTCGTTGCCGAGGCGTAATCCTAGGCTGCTTGCTCATCTGTCCGCCCTAGCACTCGTCGCCACCCGGCGGTGTCGGCGATCCCCGTGCCTGTGGATCGATCAGGCCACTCCGCGGCCTGTGGACTCGCGTTGCTCGTCGAGCCAGTCGAGGACGTCCTGGCGCCAGTAGCGCAGCCGCCTTCCGATGATGAAGCCGCGCGGCCCCGTGCCCAGCACTCGCCAGTAGCGCAGCGAGGCCACTGGCATCCGGAGCAGCTCGGCGACCTCCTCGATCGTGAGCAGTTCGTCGCGGAGGGTCGAGTCGCGGTGGAGGTACTCGGTCATGGTCGGCTCCTGCCTGTCGGGGTTGGTCCTACCCCTAAAGGCCCAGAACGTCGGCCGAGTGGCCAGCGACGTGAGGGTCTGTCGGTCGGCTGTGGGACGCTGCTTGGCTGCCTCGGACGGTCCGGACAGCAGGAGGTCCTCGATGTCCAAGCCTGAACCCCGCGCTCTCACTAGAGTGACGCCTGTGATCACTGGTGAGCTGAGGAGCAAGATCGACCGTGTCTGGGACGCCTTCTGGTCTGGCGGCATCAGCAACCCGCTGGAGGTCATCGAGCAGATCACCTACCTGCTGTTCATCCGCCGCCTGGACGACATCCAGACACTCGCCGAGAAGAAGTCCCGCGTCACCAAGACCGATGTCGAGAGCCCGGTGTTCCTGCCCGGCCAGGCACACCTGCGGTGGGGCCAGTTCAAGAACACCTCGCCCGAGGTCATGCACAAGACCATCGCCGACGAGGTGTTCCCGTTCCTGCGGAGCCTCGGTGACGGCACCACCTATAGCGAGCACATGAAGGACGCCCGCTTCACCATCCCGACTCCGGCGCTGCTGTCGAAGGTCGTCGACATGCTCGACGACATCCCGATGGCTGACCGCGACACCAACGGCGACCTGTACGAGTACCTGCTCTCCAAGATCGCCTCAGCCGGCGTAAACGGCCAGTTCCGCACGCCGCGCCACATCATCGATCTGATGGTCAAGATGACCGCCCCGCAGCCGTCCGACGAGATCTGCGACCCGGCCTGCGGCACCGGCGGCTTCCTCGTTGCTGCGAGCGAGTACGTCCGCGGCACCCACACCGAAGCCCTGCTCGACTCATTGCAGCGCAAGCACTTCCACCGGTCGATGTTCCACGGCTACGACTTCGACTCCACCATGCTGCGCATCGGCAGCATGAACATGCTGCTGCACGGCATCGAGTCCCCCGACATCCGCTACCGCGACTCCCTCTCCGAGGGGGCGGCCGGCGACGCAGACAAGTACACGCTCATCCTCGCCAATCCGCCGTTCGCCGGGTCGCTCGATTACGAGTCCACTGCCAAGGACCTCCAGCGCATCGTCAAGACCAAGAAGACCGAACTGCTCTTCCTCGCGCTGTTCCTGAAGCTCCTGAAGCCCGGCGGCAGGGCCGCCGTCATCGTGCCCGATGGCGTGCTCTTCGGCTCGTCCAAAGCGCACAAGGACTTTCGCACGATCCTCGTGGAGGACCAGAAACTCGACGCAGTTGTGAAGCTGCCCTCAGGTGTCTTCCGCCCGTACGCCGGTGTCTCGACCGCCATCTTGTTCTTCACCAAGACCAATTCGGGCGGGACGGACGACGTCTGGTTCTACGACGTCCGGGCCGACGGCTTCTCCCTCGATGACAAGCGCAGCCCGGTCGAGACCAACGACCTACCCGACGTGCTCACCCGTTGGCAGAACCTCGTCGACGAGAAGAACCGAGCCCGCACTGAGCAGTCTTTCCTGGTCCCCAAGGCCGACATCGTCTCCCAGGGCTACGACCTATCGCTCAACCGGTACAAGGAGATCGTTCACGACGACATCGAGCACCGCGCCCCGCTGGAGATCATCGCCGACATTGAGACCCTCGAAGACGAGATCGCCAAAGGCCTCGCCGAGCTGAAGGCGATGCTCTCGTGAAGACCGTGGAGCTTGGAGCACTGGTCGCTCCCGCTCAGGTGCAGCGCGCGAGGAACACCGATTACCCGGTGCTGTCGATGACCATGCACGACGGCCTGGTCGCGCAGACCGACCGGTTCAAAAAGCGCATCGCTAGCTTAGACACGTCCGACTACAAGGTCGTGAGGCGCGGTCAGCTCGTCGTCGGCTTCCCGATCAATGAAGGAGTTCTCGACTTCCAACTTCATCACGACGCCGCTCTCGTGAGCCCCGCCTACGGAGTCTGGAACCTGCGAGATGAATCGCTCGCAGACCGTGCGTACCTGAAGCGATTCCTCAAGTCACCACGGGCGATTGAGTACTACGTCGGCAAGATGAAGGGGAGTACGGCCCGACGTCGGTCGCTGCCGCCCGCCGAGTTCAACGCGATGCCGATCCCGCTGCCACCCCTCACCGAGCAGCGCCGCATCGCCGCGATCCTCGACCACGCCGACGCACTACGCACCACGCGTCGCCAAGTCCTCACCAAACTGGATGCGCTCACCCAATCGATTTTCCACGACATGTTCAGCCGGACCGCTCAGCTCGACAGTGCTCCACTGAAGGACCTAATCAAGTGGAAGAGCGGGAAGTTCTTGCCGGCGAAGGAACAACATGGCGGCGTGTACCCGGTTTACGGAGGAAATGGCGTCAACGGCTGGCACGACGAGTACACGTATGAAGAGCCTCGCCTCGTCGTGGGTCGGGTCGGCGCGTATTGCGGGGCCGTTCACATCACGCAACCCCACGCTTGGGTCACGGATAACGCTTTGATCGCAACCCTGCTACGGGATGACCTCACGCTCGGCTACCTACTTCCTGCGCTCACCCTCGCGAATCTGAATCAATATGCGGGCGTCTCGGGGCAGCCTTCGATCAGCGCAGGCAAGATCGGCGGCGTCCGACTGCCAGTGCCCGCGGTCGATCTTCAGCACGAGTTCGCCGGACGCGTGCAGCGGATCGATTCGCAGCGCGGAGCGGTCCAGCGCGCCAACACGGCCGCCGACGCGCTCTTCGCCTCTTTCCAGTCATGTGCCTTCCGAGGGGAGCTGTGACCCATGCCTGTTGAGATGAGGATGTGGCGTATCGACGACGACAAGCCGCGACCGCTGTCCACCTCGGTCCTCCCGGCCGAGAAGGATCTGCACGAGTTCCTCGCACAGGACCCGTCGCTACTCGGCGATCGGCTCTTGGTCATCGGGAGCGAAGCGCTGACGCCGTACGGCAAGAGACTCGACCTGCTGGCGATCGACGCTGACGGCAACCTGCACCTGCTGGAACTCAAGCGCGACAAGACTCCTCGCGAGGTGGTCGCCCAGGTGCTCGACTACGGCTCTTGGGTCTCGACCCTGTCGCGGGATGACGTTATCGACATCGCCAGTGGGCATCTCGACGAGCGGTTCGAGGTCGCGTTCGAGCGCGTCTTCGGTAGTCCGCCGCCTGATGAGTTGAACGGCGAACTGCACCTCACAATTGTCGCGAGCGAGCTGGACGCCGGCTCGGAGCGGATCGTCACCTATCTGCGTGGCTTTGGCGTGCCCGTGAATGCGGTCTTCTTCTCGTACTTGGAGGACGAGGGTCGGCGCTACCTCGCGCGGAGTTGGCTGGTCGACGATCAGGTGATCCCGGCTGCACCCGGTTCGAAGAAGGGCAAGCGCGCCCAGTGGAACGGTCAGGACTGGTACGTCAACTTCGGCACCCACGGCCGCGACTGGCAAGACGCACTGGAGCTCGGATTCGTCTCAGCCGGCGGCTCGCCGCGGTCGTCAGGGACGCTGCGCACCATCCCCGTAGGCGACCGTGTCAACGTCTACGTGCCGGGGAGTGGCTATGTCGGGGTCGGGGTAACTCTCGCCGAGGCCAAGCGTTTCGATGCCGCACTCGTCCAGCAGGGCGGCGCGTGGACACCCCTGGCTCAGCAGGAGCTGCGCGGCAACTATCAGCACGGCGAACCGGGCCAGACGGAGGCGGACGACATCTCCGAGTGGGTGCTAGCGGTCAAATGGCTGGCTGCCGTTCCCCTGACCGGGGCCTACAACGAGCCAGGCCTGTTCTACAACCCCAACACCTCGTGCAAGCTCCGTCAGGAGTTCACGCTGGAACGTCTCGCCGACCACTTCGGTCTCGACAAAGACGGGGAGTGACTCACCGGTATGGGTAACTTCGACTTCGTCCGTCAGACGGTGCCGTCACTGCATGACGACTGCGCCAGGGCTGAGTCGTACCTGTCGTCGGATCCGCGCTCGGCGTGTTTCTACAGCCGCCGCGTGGTCGAGGAGCTCGTCGGCTACCTCTACGACGTCCTCTCCCTGCCCATCCCCTACCGCGACGACCTCGCCGCGAAAATCAACGACGCCGCCTTCAAGGCCAAGGTGCCGCAGGGCATCACGCAGAAGCTGACCGCGATCCGTCGCATCGCCAACACCGCCGTCCACGAGAACCGGCAGATCCGGCCTGACGTGTCGCTCGCGGTGCTGCGCGAACTGTTCCACGTCGTCGTGTGGACTTCGTACCACCACTCGCCACAGCCGAGCGTGGTGCCGCTGCAAGCGCAGTTCGACCCGGCCCTCGCTGCGAAGGCCGCTCCCCTCTCTCGCGAGGAGGTCGCTCGCCTCGCGGCTCGGTTCAAGGAGCAGGACGAAGCACACGCGCGCGCATTGGCCGAGAAGGACGAGCGGCTCACCGCACATGAGGCCGAGATCGCCGTTCTGAAGGCGCAAATCGCAGCAGCCCAGGCAGCGGCGGCGCCGGACACCCGCGACTACGACGAGGCAGCCGCACGCGACTTGTTCATCGACGTCCTGCTGCACGAAGCCGGGTGGGCCCTGGATCAGGAGCGCGACCGCGAGTACCCCGTCACCGGCATGCCCAACGCAGAGGGCAAGGGCTTCGTCGACTACGTCCTGTGGGGTGCCGATGGTCTGCCACTCGCGGTGGTCGAGGCCAAGCGCACCGCCAAGTCGCCGGAGGTGGGTCAACAACAAGCCAAGCTGTACGCCGACTGCTTAGAGAAGCAGTTCGGCCGCCGCCCGGTGATCTTCTACACCAACGGCTACGAGCACCGGATCTGGGACGACGCCGGCGGCTACCCGCCGCGCGAGACGCAAGGCTTCTACACCCGTGACGAGCTGGAGCTGCTGATCCAGCGCCGCCAGACCAACCTCGCATTGTCGTCTGCGCAGGCGAACACCGACATCGCCGGTCGGCCGTACCAGGTGCGGGCCATCAAGGCCGTGGGCGATGCGTTCGACCGCAAGCAGCGCGAGGCCCTCCTCGTCATGGCAACCGGCTCGGGCAAGACCCGCACCACGATCGCGCTCGTCGATCTGTTGCAGAAGGCGAACTGGGTCAAGCGGGTGCTCTTCCTCGCCGACAGAACCGCCCTGGTCAACCAGGCCGCGAATGCGTTCAAGCAACACCTGCCTGGCTCGACGACGGTCAACCTCGTGACCGAGAAGGCGGTCGAAGGACGCGTCTACGTCTCGACGTACCCAACGATGATGAACCTCATCAACGAGATCGACGACGGCACTCGCCGCTTCGGGCCGGGCTACTTTGACCTCATCGTGATCGACGAGGCCCACCGCTCCGTTTACGCCAAGTACGGCGCGATCTTCGATTACTTCGACTCACTTCTCATAGGCCTCACCGCGACACCCAAGGACGAGGTCGACCACAACACCTACCGCTTGTTCCACCTCGAAGACGGCATACCCACTGACAACTACTCCCTCGACGAAGCAGTCGAAGCGGGCTACCTCGTGCCGCCGAAGGGCATCAGCGTCGGCACCCAGTTCCTGCGCTCCGGCATCAAGTACGACGAGCTCACCGAAGAAGAGAAGGACGAGTGGGACGTCCTCGACTGGGGCGAAGACGGGCCCCCCGACGAGGTCGGGGCCGAAGAGCTCAACCGGTTCCTGTTCAACGAAGACACCGTCGACAAGGTCCTCGAAACCCTGATGATGCAGGGCTACAAGGTCACCAGCGGCGATCGGCTGGGCAAGACGATCATCTTCGCCAAGAGCCAGAAGCATGCCGAGTTCATCGAGAAGCGGTTCAACCTCGCCTACCCCGAGCTCGCCGGGCGCTTCGCCCGCGTCATCACCCACGGCACGCCGTACGCCCAGTCGCTGATCGACGACTTCTCGATCAAGGACAAGGCGCCGCACATCGCCATCAGCATCGACATGCTCGACACCGGCATCGACGTGCCCGAGGTCGTCAACCTCGTCTTCTTCAAGATGGTCCGCTCGAAGAGCAAGTTCTGGCAGATGATCGGCCGCGGCACCCGGCTCTGCCCCGACCTGTTCGCGCCCGGCGAGGACAAGAACGACTTCCTCGTCTTCGACTTCTGCGGCAACCTCGACTACTTCAGCCAGGACCTCCCCGGCTCACAGGGCCAGATCCAGAAGTCGCTCTCCCAGCGGCTGTTCGAGGCCCGGCTCGGCCTGGTGACGGCGCTCAGCGAGGACGAACCCGACCTGCGGGCCTCGACCGCTGCGACCCTTCACGAGGTCGTCGCCGGCATGAACCTCGACAACTTCGTTGTGCGGCCGCACCGTAGGGCAGTCGAGAAGTTCGGCGCCGCCGACGCCTGGCAGGCACTGAAGCCGGAGGACTCCGAAGACCTGCTCGGGCTCGCCGGATTGCCGTCCTCGGTCCGCGACGACGACGAGGACGCCAAGCGCTTCGACCTGCTCATCCTGCGCCGCCAGCTCGCCCAGCTCGACGGGGACGCTGTCCTGGCCGAACGCTTGCGTGAAACGGCGCAGCGGATCGCTGGCGCGCTGCTCGGGAAGACGACCATCCCCAGCGTCGCCGAGCAGGCCGTCCTGCTGGAGTCGGTCGCTGGCGACGGGTGGTGGATCGACGTCACCCTCCCCATGCTCGAACTCGCCCGCCTACGCCTCCGCGGACTCGTCAGGTTCATCGAGAAGACTCCACGCAATCCGATCTACACCGACTTCGAGGACACCATCGGCGAAGGAGTCGAGGTCGTGCTTCCCGGCGTCACGCCCGGCACGAACTTCGAACGCTTCCGCGCCAAGGCCGAGGCGTATCTCCGCGAGCACCTCGAAAACCTCGCCCTCCAGCGGCTTCGGCGCAACAAGCAGCTCACGTCCGACGACTTGAGCGAGTTGGAGCAGATGCTCGTCGCCTCCGGCGGCCAGCAGGTCGACATCGCCTGGGCCACCGAGCAGGGCGGCGGTCTTGGCATCTTCGTCCGCAACCTCATCGGCCTGGACCGCTCCGCCGCCATCGAGGCCTTCGAGAGGTACCTCGACGGCACCAGGTTCTCCGCCGACCAGGTCCGTTTCGTCAACCTCATCGTCGACGAGCTCACCAAAAACGGCGTCATGGAGCCGGCCCGCCTCTTCGAGTCGCCCTACACCGACCGCGCCCCCACCGGACCCGACTACTTCTTCCCCGACGCCGACGTCGAGGTCATCGTCGACACTCTCCAACACATCAAGCAGACCGCTCTTCCCGAAGAGGTGGCGTGATCAAGCGCCGCCGACACGTGCCTCCTACCCATCCAGGTCGCGGCACCGCTGGAGCGCTGAGATGAGTTCCCGCAAGATGCGACTGAGGCTGCGGGCGATGGAGTCTCGCCGCTACTGGCGCCTGCTTTCACGGAGCCAGAAGCTTGGAAATCGCCTCAGTTCTGCACGGATCGCCACCGTCTCTCGTGCGGCGGATGTCTCGTCCCTCGTCCGTATCGGTGGCCGCGCGCTCGCGAAGTCCCTGGCACTGATTGTCCCGCCGCTACTCGCCCTGGTGCTTACACAAGCGGTCGCTCATGCCAATGGACACCGACCAGGCTGGCTCAGCTCACTCCCCAACTGGATCGAGCAGAGTTCGGCGTGGCTCACGTCGCGTGTTCCACACACTTTCGATTCAGCCGCCTTGCCAACAGCGGCAATCGGAGTGGCCGGGGTGTTCGTCGCGGTCTACTTTGCAACGGTCACCTTCGTTGTCTCGACCACATATAAGGATGCGACAAAAAACCTGCGAGATCAGATCGTTCGCCAGCCTGAGTCACGCTGGTACGCGGCCTTCTTCACTCCGGCCGTTGTGTACATCGCGATGGTCCTGGCACTCCCTGTTATCGGCCGAACGGCAACCCACCTGACGCTGGTGGCCGCAGGTCTGTCCGCCGCGCTCGTCGTGCTCTCCTTCGGACGCATTTGGATCACGTTGTTCGTGCTGCTGGAGCCGACGTCTCTATTTCCCCAGATTCAGCGCGACCTCAATCGCTGGGTGCACCGCGCCTACAAACTCGGTAAGCGCAAGGCTCCTTCGCCCGTTGCGGTGCGGCGAGCCAATGCCCGCATCCGAAGCAATCTGGAGACGCTCAGCGACTTGGTCACTCTCATTCTCGACAGGGAGTACGAGAGGGCCGGGGATCGCGGAATCTCTGCTAGCTACGACCCCCGGGTCAAGTCCGCCGCAATGAACCTCCTGCTCATCTGGGAGTCCTACTCCCAGCGCAAGCACACGATACGAACCCTTCCTGGATGGAACCCGACGCGTACCCAGTCGAAGGACTGGTTCTTGTCGTCCCATTCGGAGGTGAGCGTCGCCTTGGCGACGGGCACCACGCTCGTTGGCACAGAGGTCGTGGACGACCTGTGGTTCGAGCGGTGGGTCGCCGACTTCGCCGAGCGTCTGTTGGCTGGCCGAGATCTGCGATCAATCGAGAGCGCCCTCCGTGGGTTACCGCCCCTGTCGCGAGCCCTCGCAAGTAGGGGACAGTTCGAAGAACTTCGACTGTGGCTGACCTCGACGACGTTCGCTGCCATGGCGTCAGTGGGCGAATACACGCGGGAGCAGGGAGCCATAGACGTCTCGCGCGAGGCTGGGCAGCCTGGGTCACGTCTGTCACGAGAGCAGCACTTTGCGCTCCCCGGCGAGGCAAGTGCACACAATCTCGTCGACCATGTCCTCTTGGAGTTGCTCAGTGCCTGCCTCGGATACATGGACTACTACGAACGCATGCGCCAGTTGATACCGGGCGTGGGCGCGCTCGTTGCCGACGCCTCAAAGCGCATCGTCGCAGGAAAGTTGGTCCTTGAGATCACCGCCAATCTCCGCGAGGCACTCGAAACTGAAGTCGACATCGAGGGCGAACGCGTGACCCCGGATAGCGCGCTGACTCAGCTCGTCTCTCGAGCGTTGGCCACCGAAGCAATCGATGAAGTGGAGCACCTCGTTTCGTTCCTGGAGAACGAAATCTGGCCGTGGGTTATCGAGATCGGAGGAACCCGGTCTTGGGCAGCTGGGTCCGCGCTCAGCCGCGCGACGGAGCTGACGGAGAAGCTCGGGACGATGCTTCGCTTCGAACGCCAACTCCTAGACGCGTGCGAATCCGTTCACATCGAGAAGGACGATCGCTGGCCCGACACCGATACGGCCGCCGTTGACAGACGCGCAGTGTCGCTCACAGAACGACTGGAACTGCCGGTTGCACGTCTCGCGGCGACCGTCGACTCGGCCCCTGATTCCGACCGGCCAGATCACTTCGGGTGGGCCTACTACCGAGCCCACGAGAACGTCCTGAGACAAGTACTCACGCGCGAACCTGGCGACCCAAACGAACTGCGTCAGAAGGTGGGGCTCCTCTACTGGGCCGGAGATGTCGCGACCCAGCGCCTGCTCGCAACGGTTCGCCGTCACGACCGGAGCGTGATCAACTCCTACGTCGCGGAGCCCTACGTCAGGTTCCTCCAACTGTGCGGCATCGCTCTCACCATGTCCGAGGTCACGCGAGAGCCCGCGATCTTCGCCCCGTTCGAGTCGCTTTGGGTCGGGCTCTTCACGGACGCCGAGCGGCCTACACAGCTGTTGGGGCGGGCGGCGGCAACCTTGTCCTCAGAGTCGGCACTATTCGCACTCACCCCGGGCGGCATCGAGCGCTCGAACATCGAGATCCGCGCCAACCAGACTCTCGATGAGTTGGGCGTGCCGAGAGGACTCTTCGATCTCGGCGGGTTCGGGTATGACGACGACCCGCAGCCAGAGTCCCTAACGGAGGAAGCGACGAGGATCCTGAGGTCGGTGCGATCTGGCCACTTTGAGGGGATGTTCTACGCACGCTGGCTGCGCCCGCGCGCGATTTCCGCAGGTGCCGAAGCGCCGACTGAGATCGAGCAGTATCTCCGCCTACTCGACATCGACGAGGAGGATAGCGATGCGTAGCGGCGAGAGCCCTCAGCCAAGACTCAGCGCACATCCCTGGAGTCTGTATCAGGCAGAACACCTCGCTCGGAGACGGTCCAGCTTTGAGCGCGGCGGCTTCTACACAGGCATGCTCAAGGACGATCTCCGGAAACAGCGCTACGCCTACGAGATTTCGTTGGCTCCAGTGGGTGCCGAGTGGTCCCGAGCATCCGAGGTGATGTTCGCCCTGCTGAACGACTTCAACCACACGGGCTACGACCGCGACCCGGCCGCCATCCTTTGCGATTTTGTCGATGGCCTACTTGAGGAGTCAACGGGCGGCAGGGACTTGCTTCTGGAGCTGCACTCACTCCCCGAGCAGGTAAACCGTGCGAAGTCGCGTCGTTTCGGCCGGCCAGGACCCTCCGAGGGGCAGAGCGAATCCCTACCGACCCTGGGGTTCATCCCCAACTGGTCGGTGAGACAGATGCGTTCCGGTCTCTCCCAAGTGTCACCTGATGCTGGCCAACCAGCGGTGATCATCCCGGGATCCCGCGTTCATCGACTTCGCCTTCGGAGTCCGAACCTCGGCCACTGGGCGCACGCAGTCCGAGAACTCAGGCAAGTCGATGCCACCAAGGTGATCGGGGCAGATGTCGACCGGCTGTCATGGGAGGGTTACTCGTTCTCCAAGGTTGTAGAAACGCAGAACCTCGCCGTTGCTGCGACCACGGCACCCATCGGATGGGACGGTCGCGGAACCTTCTCTGAGTTGGTCACCTCTCCGTACATGGCCTTCCGGCGACTCCGGTTCGTTCGATTCTGGGCGGAGGCGGTCCAGGACTCGGTCGCGTTTCTCAATCAGTTCACGAGTAACGAATCGCTCTACGGTTCCGATGCGTTCACGTTCTCGCTCTCAGGAGTGCCGGCTCCCCAGGACCTCACGGCGGCGATGCACGACATCCGAAGGGGTTCGCTGACCGTGGAGCAAGCGCACAACACATACTTCTTTCCGAAATACGCGAAGCGTCGGTCTGCCTCGCCCGACGAGGACTAGCCACCCGAACTTCCCGACGGCCGGCACGCTCGTCTGTCGCGGAAGTGTCGCTCCCTTGTCCGTCGGCGCGGACTGGTTCACCTTCGACCTCACGCGCGTCTCACCTGACCTCCGCCTTCCTTCCCCCTTCCGCCCTTTCCCTTCCCTTCTCCCTCCCCATCCCTCTCGCCCTCCCTCCGTCCCTCTCTCTCCTTCCTCGCCTCCCCGGTCCATCACCACGCTCTCCTCCTCCCCACACACCTCTTTCATCCACAGCTCGGGCGGTGGCCACTCGCGTTCTGCGCGCGTCCCTTTGGGATGTGACCATGACGCTTCACAAGCTCTCGGCGGGGTCGGGGTATGAGTACCTGACCCGACAGGTCGCCGCGCTCGACTCGACGGAGAAGGGCGCCACTCCCCTGGCCGACTACTACTCGGGGAAGGGCGAGTCGCCCGGGCGCTGGGCCGGCTCCGGACTCGTCGGCATCGACGGCCTGGAGACCGGCGACGTGGTCACAGCCAACCAGATGAAGCACCTGTTCGGCACCGGGTCGCACCCGCTCACGGGCGACCCGCTCGGGGCGGCGTACAAGACCTACGACAACACCGGCGTCGACGGGTTCAACGCCGAGGTCGCCCGGCGGATTCGGGTTTCGACAAGCTCAACCACCGAGGGCGGCTCAACCACCGGGGTGCCGCCGTACGACGTGGTCGCCCGGGTGCGCTCCGAGGTCGCGCGTGAGCGGTTCGTCGCCGACCACGGTCGAGAGCCGAATTCTGCACGGGAGCTGTCGGATGCGTTGGCTCGCTACTCCCGGCCACGACAGACGGCGGTGGCCGGGTTCGACCTGACGTTCTCGCCGGTGAAGTCGGTGTCCGCGCTGTGGGCCGTTGCACCTGCCGACCTCGCCCGGGCGATCGAGGAGGCACACGATGCTGCCGTCCGCGATGCGCTTGCCTTCATCGAGCGCGAGGCGGTCTTCACCCGCGAGGGGCGAAACGGTGCCCGGCAGGTCGAGACCCGCGGGCTGGTCGCGACCGCGTTCACCCACCGCGACTCCCGGGCCGGCGACCCCGACCTGCACACCCACGTCGCCGTCGCCAACAAGGTGCAGACGCGCTCGGGCAAGTGGCTGTCGATCTACGGCACGGTGCTGCACGAGCACGTCGTGGCCGCGTCGGAGACCTACAACACCGCGTTGGAGCGGCGGCTGGTCGATGCGCTCGGGGTGGTGTTCGTCGAGCGGTCGGGTGGCGCGCGGGACAAGCGGCCGGTACGGGAGATCGACGGAGTTCCTGCCGACCTGTGTGAGCGGTGGTCGGAGCGGCGCAAGGCGATCACGGCACGGCAGCGGGAGCTGGCGCGGGAGTTCAAGCGGGCGCATGGTCGGCCGCCGACGCCAGTGGAGGCGGTGGCGCTGGCTCAGCAGGCGAACCTGGAGACCCGGGAGGCCAAGCACGAGCCGAGGTCGGAAGCCGAGCAGCGGACGACGTGGCGGGCCGAGGCGGTTGAGGTGCTGGGCTCGGCGAGGTCGATCGACGACATGGTGTCCTCGCTCCCCCGCGCCGCGGCTCAACGGTCCGTGACGGCGTCCTGGATTCGCGAGGCAGCGGGGCGGGTGATCGCGGAGGTGGAGTCGCGGCGGGCGACGTGGCAGGTCTGGCACTTACGGGCCGAGGCGCAGCGGCAGGTGCGCGAGGTCGCCGTACCGGCTGATCGAGTGGCCGAGGTCGTCGAGTGGATCGTCGAGGACGCCCTCGGCCGGTTGTCGGTCAACCTCACCCCCGACGTAGACCCGATCCCTGAGCCCACCGGGCTGCGGCGCTCGGACGGCACCAGCGTCTACCGGCACACCGGCCGCGACCACTACACCAGCCGCAGCGTGCTGGAGGCCGAGCAGCGCATCGTCGCTCTTGCTGGACGGTACGACGGGCTGGCGTGGTCGGCCGATAAGGTCGAGCTGTCGGTGCTGGCCTCCGGACTTGACGGCGTACGGCTCAACCGTGGCCAGGAGGTGCTCGTGTCCGCGATGGCCACCAGAGGAGCGCGGGTGCAGCTCGCGCTGGCTCCGGCCGGGTCGGGCAAGACCACCGCGATGCAAGTCCTGGCGAGTGTGTGGACCGAGGGCGGCTGCAGCGTGCTCGGGCTCGCGCCGTCTGCGGCGGCTGCCGCCGCTCTCGCCGAGGCGACCGGGATGCCGTGCGAGACGCTGGCCAAGCTCACCCACGACCTTGCCCACGTCCCCGCCTCCGACCTTGTCGGCTCGATCGGGCCGGGCACGCTCGTCGTGATCGACGAGGCCGGTATGGCCGACACCCTCACCCTGGCGTCCGTCGTCGAGCTCGCGGTGGCGCGGGGAGCGTCGGTGCGGCTGATCGGCGACGACCGTCAGCTCGCCGCCATTGGCGCGGGTGGACTGCTGCGCGACATCGCCGCCACCCACGGTGTCATTCGGCTCGACGAGCTGGTGCGGTTCACCGACCGCGCCGAAGGTGAGGCGTCGCTGGCTCTTCGCGATGGCGACCGGGTCGCGCTGGGTTTCTACCTGGACAACGACCGCGTCCACGTCGGCGACGTGGCGTCGTGCCTCGACGACGTCTTCGAAGCGTGGTCACGGGAACGTGCCGGTGGGCGCGACTGCACGATGCTCGCGCCGACCCGCGAGCTGGTGCGTGAGCTGAACCTTCGCGCGCAGGCATCGCGCGGTGTTGTGGGCGGGTCGGTCGGTCTCGCCGACGGCTGCTCGGCGCACCGCGGGGACGTGGTGATCAGCCGACGCAACGACCGACGGCTCGGGGTCAGCGGCACCGACTGGGTGAAGAACGGCGACCGCTGGATCGTCACCGACGTACGCGCCGACGACGCCCTGATGGTGCGGCACGCCACGTCGCGGCTGCACGCAACGCTGCCCGCCGCGTACGTGAGCCAGCATGTCGAGCTCGGCTACGCCTCGACCGTTCACACCGCCCAGGGCATCACCACCGACGTCGTCCACGGGATCGTCACCGGCACCGAGGACCGACAGATGCTCTACACGATGCTCACGCGCGGCCGGGTCGAGAACCACGCCCACATCGTGCTCTCCGACGAGCCGACGCACGCGCTGCCGTCGCCGACGGTCGAGCGGGCGATGACGGCGGCCGAGGTGCTCGAAGGCATCCTCGCCCGCGACGGAGCCGCCGTCTCCGCCACGTCGACACAGGCCCGTGCCACGTCGCCCGCCGCGCAGTTGCAGGACGCCGTCGCTCGATACGCGGACGCAGTTGCGCTCGCAACGTCCCAGATGCGAGCCAATCCCGACCTCGCCGAGCCTGGCCCGCTCCCCTGGCTCGCCGGCATCCTTTCCGAGGCGGCGTCGCACTCGGCATGGGGCCCGTACCTCGCCGCCCGGTCCCGCCGAGTCTCGTCGCTCGCCGCCGAGGTCGCCGAGGATCCCGTGCTGCCGGAGTGGACGGCGAAGTACGACGACATCCTCACCCCGGAACTCAGGCGCGAACTGGCCGTCTGGCGAGCAGCCTCCGGCGTACCCGCCGACGAGCGAACGATGGCCGGGCCCGTACCGCACGACGACCGGGAAGTGGCGTACCACCGCAACCTCAACGGCCGGATCAACGCCGGCTACGGCGAGGCCGTGAAGGTCTGGGCCGACCGCATCGTTGAGTACGTCGGCAGGCGTGACGAGCAGACCGGAGAGCTTGCGAAGTACCTCGACCATCTTGCCCGCAAGGGCATCGACGCCGGGCGCCTCCTCCACCTCGCCGCCGCACGGAAGCCGCTGCCGATCGACCACCCGACCGCCGCGCTGTCCTTCCGGGTCAGGGACCTCGCCACGCCGCGGAGGCAGCGCCGGGCGGTGCCGTCGATCGAGCCCTTCCCGCGTCCGAGCCAGCGTCAGTCCGGCCCGTCGCTGGGGCTGTAGATCGGCGAAAGCCTCAACGCGGCAGATACGATAGGCCCATGTCCGAGACAGCAGCGCCTGCCCGAAAGCCGCTCAGCGGCCCCACGGGCCAGCGTGTGGCCGCCCGTCGTGGTGAGCTGCTCGAGGTGTTGCGCCGCCATGGCGTCACGAACCCCGAGATCTTCGGCAGCGCCGCCCGGGGCGACGACCGCGAAGACAGCGACGTCGACCTGCTTGTCGACTTCCCGGCCGGGACCGACATCATCGACATCATCGGCATCAAGCGCGAACTGGAAGACGTGCTCGGTGTGCCCGTCGACTTGGTGCCGCGCAACGGCCTCAAGGAGCGCGTGCGCTCACGCGCCGCGAAGGACTTGCTGCCACTGTGAGCCGCCCCGACGCCGACCGCCTCGATGACATCGCCACGGCCATCACGTCGATCCGCTCCCACCTCCAACATGGCCCGATCTCTGTTGAGATCGTCATGGACGCCGTCGCTATGCGACTCCTGGAGATCGGCGAAGCGGTGAAGGGACTCAGTCCCGAGCTGACAGCGACGGAGCCCGACATCCAGTGGAGCGACATCGCGGGCATGCGCGACTTCCTCGCTCACCACTACTTCGCGACGAATCCCGAGATCATCCAGCTCACGATCGACAAGCGCCTGGCGCCTCTCGCGGACGCCGTCGAGCGCTTGAAGGGCCTCCTGCCGCCGCACGGCTGACGGCTCACATCGCCAGGTGCCCGCGCTCGGCCTCCTCCCGCATTGCCTTGATGGCACCGGCTGCGTGACGACGGATCGAGCGGGAAGACATCCCATGGACTTCCTCCACCAGTTGCGTGACCGACGGCGTCATCAGCCCACCTCGACCGCGCCGGCCCGGTGCGTCGATCTGCTCGGCCGCGTGCGCCAGGTCGAGCAGAAGGTCGCGATCGCCCTGCGCCAGCTTGCCCGAGTCGATCCCGCGCTGGAGCAGATCGGCCAGGACCTTCCTGCCCGCCACCTCGTCGTCCGCGGGTCCGGCCGGGATGGACTCATCGAAGGCGTCGACCAGCACCGTCATCGCCCACGCCTCATCACGACGCTTGGCAAGATCGCCGACGCCGAGCTCGGCCATCGACTCCCGGTAGACCCGATCGAGGATCTTCTTCGCGACGTACCTGTCGTCTGCGGGATCGTGTTCGCAGATCTGGACCCAGAGTTGGCCAGCCACGACCGCGTCGATCTCCTCAGCCAGGCGGCTTATGCGGCCGGCGACTCGCGCGGCACCTGGCATCAGGAGCCACGCGAGCGCGACGTACGCCCGTCGGTCCCCCTCGGCAATCCTCCGGAGAGCCGCCAGCACTTGGTCGCGTCGGGTCGGCTCGGCGTCCTGCATCCAGCGCGGCAGGTCCTTCAGGTCGGCGACGTCCGGCAGCTCGTTCGACACCTGCCTCCATTGCGGCCACTCGGCTCGTAGTTCTCGCATATTCGGGGCGTTGATGTCGTCAACGCCCAGGCACTTGGCAACGCTCATCACGCTGCTCCTTCCTGTCCGCCCCGGGTTGGGTGACAGGTAGGTGTGCGAGTGTCCCCAGATCGTGGAATTTAGATCTGGGTAGATATGTACGATGCAGGTGTGACCAACTGGAGACCCCAGCCGAGGACGGTCATCGAGGAGGCGCGTCTCGCGAGCGGACTCGGCCAGGCCGAGCTCGCGGCCCTCGCTGGCACCTCACAACCAACGCTGTCGGCTTATGAACGGGGCAAGAAGAGCCCGGGCCTCGCCGTCGCGGAGCGAATCGTGAACGTCGCCGGCTGGAACATCGCGCTCCAGCCGCGGGTGAGCTTCACCGAGCACCCAGAACCGCCCGGATTCCGATTCCCGTTCACCGTCCCCGACCGGCTGTGGCGCCTGGAAGCCCCCGCATGCTTCCGCACGATCAAGTTCTTCGACCTCATCGACGACGACAACGACAAGTTCTGGTGGGACCTCTCCATCCGCGCGGACCGCAAGCTCGTCTACGAGCGACTCCTCACGTACGGCGACGAAGGAAGCCTGCGCCTCTACCTCGACGGCGCGCTGCTGATCGACCTCTGGAACGAGATGGAGGTGCCTGAGCCGATGCGTAGCCACTGGGCCGCGGTCGTCGAGGCCACGGTTCATGCGCCGATCCCAGTTTGAGCACGAGCTGGTCCGTCGCGACGAGGACACCAGGCGCACGGCGTTCGACGTCATCAAGCACGCCAACTCCTGACCAGCGCAGCCAAACAACCTGATTCGTCGGATGTGCCCACTACCGTTGGCCTGACCCGAGAAGCCCGAGGAAGTGGCGATGGACAACGAGATTCAGCTCGTCAGCGATGGCGATGGCCTTGCGGTCATCGGCGAGCCGAAGGCTGTCGAGAAGTTCTTGCGCGACGAAGGTGTCTGGGCGATGTCCCAGGGCTTTGACCTGCGACGGGTCAAGGCTCTCTTGGGTCTCGGCGCCGATATCGCACAGGCAGCATCTGAGCTTTCCGCCATTTCCGGGCGCTGGATCAAGCTGACGGAGGAGTCCGCCCGACTCGTCAATGAGCACGGTCTCATGGAGACTGACACGGACGGCGTCAGTCACCTCATGATCGGGGTGCCCGGCAGAGTGAAGAGCTGGCTCCAGACTGAGCAAAACATGGGGTCGCTGCTCACCAATCCCGCGGCGCTCTCTGGCGTGGCGGGGGTCATGGCACAGATCGCTGGCCAGCAGACGATGGCCGAGATCGTGGCCTACCTCGACAGGATCGATACCAAGGTCGATGAGGTCCTCGGCAAGGTTGACGACACTGTCCTGAAGGACATGCGTGGCGCACGCCTTCAGATCAGGCGGGCGATGACGATGCGGGACCGGGAGGGGCGCGTCACGGCCGACGCCTGGTCAGAGGTGCAGAACGCGTCGGGGAAGCTGGCAGATGTGCAGGGCTACGCACTCCTCCAGCTTGAAGCCATCGCCACAAAGATGGAGAGCCGCAAGAACGTTCGCGGGATCGCCGCGGCCGCCGAGGACGTCAAGCCTGAGGTCCTGAAGTGGTTGGCGGTCCTGGCTGACACCTTCCAACTCCAGGAGGCTTTCGACGTGCTGGCACTCGACAAGGCGATGGACGAGTCGTCGGAGGTGCTCAACGCGCGGCGGGAGGGCCTCGAAGCCGATCGAGCCGATCGCCTCGAGCTCATCACTGGGCACACCGCCGAACTGCTGGGGCGGATGGATACAGCGGTCGGCCGTGCCAACAAGCGGCTGCCGTTGACCCGCGACAAGTCGCTGTTCATCATCAACGCCGGGAACAGCGTCGCCGCCGATGTCCACGAATTCCTCGGGCTGCTGGGGGTCGATGCGGACCGCCGAGCATGGGAGCCGCGCCCCTTGGCGCCCGTTGTGGAGTTCGGGTCGAAGGCGATCCAGCAGAGTAAGGACAAGGGGCCGGCCGTCGTGGGCACAGCCGCCTTTGCAGCAACCGCAGTCGGCCTGGGGAGAAAGTACGGAGGCGGCAACCAGGCGTAGGGCGGCGTACTGCGTTCGTCGCGACTCCGCCAAATTCCGCAGGGATTCCGCAGGAGATCCGTTCGAGGCCGAAATCGGCCAACGTTGACCATTGCGCCAGATCAGCGTTTCCGCAGGTCAAACGGCATTTTCGGGAGATTGCCAACACCGGCCAACAGCCCCTACGGTGTTCGAGCTCTACTACGACATCTGAGCCACGTCGTCAGCACCAGGAGGGCCCCCGATCCGCACCACTGCGGATCGGGGGCCTTCTCACGCGCCGACCTGCCTGCCTGACGGCACCGGTCGCCCCACGCCGACCCCGGGCGAGGTCGACGCCTGCCACGGTCTCGGCACGCGACGGCGGAGCACTCGTCCGGCGCGCGCGAGGCTCGTCGGCGGAGCAACGGTGTCAGGCAGAAGCCACAGCGTTGATGCGGTCCACCACGGCACGGGCATCGTCGACCGTGAGGAAGAGCCGGGTGAACGGCGCTTGCGCACCGAGCTCCACGACGATGGTCTGCCCCCCAGCGCGGACGTTCCAGTAGCTCTTCTGCCCGTCCTTCAGGAAGGTACCGACCCACTTCGTCCCGGGAAGCGCGAGACCCGGGAGGCGCAGTCCCTTGCCCGCATGGGTGGCCTCAGGGTCGTACGTCGCCCCGCGCACCTGATCGGTGGGCACCACGATCCGGCGTCGCAGTCCCCAGAGCTTGTTCAGCCCGATCGGCTCGACGACCAGACGGCTGCTGTCGAGGGTGAGGTTGTTCTGCACGTCAGTCCTCCGATGGGTGGATGAGGGCCCGGGCGAGGAGTCTCGCGCCCAGGTCGTGGGCAGTGACGCCGCGTCGGTCCAGCTGGTCCGCGAGCAGGCCACGGACCTCGGGATCCCGAGGAGCGAGCTCGAGCAGCGCGACGAGCACGAGGTCCATGGCCACGTCGCCGCTCCGGTCCGTGACGACGTGGCGCAGGCAGGCGAGGAAGAGTCCGCGCTTGCTGCCGAAAGCCTGGTAGAGGCTGCCGCGGTGGAGTCCGGTGGCCGTGACGAGCTCCCCGACCGACGTCCCCTCGTAGCCAGCGACCAGAAAGGCGTGGGTGGCCCGTTGCACCACGTCGGCCTCGTTGAAGAGGCGGTTGCGTCCCACACCGCCACGATACCGATTGATGACCGATCGTTCCACAATTCCCGTGGTGGGCGACCTAGCCGCAGCCGGGCGCGCCGGGCTCAGTCCCGGACCCGACCGGTCTCGTGGGCCCACAGGGCGAGCTCGACGCGGTTGCGGGCGCCGAGCTTGGCCATGAGGCTGCCGAGATGGGTCTTCACGGTGCTGAGGCTGATGTGGAGCTCGCGGGCGATCTCGGCGTTGGTGCGCCCCCGGGCGACGGTGAGCAGCACCTCCTCCTCGCGCTCGGTGAGCGCGTCGAGCGGCTGGGCGGGAGGCGCCGTGCGGCCCGTGCCGGCGAAGGTCGCCAGCAGCCGGCGGGTGATGCTGGGCGAGATGAGGGCGTCGCCGCGGGTGGCGGCGCGCACGGCCTCGCCGAGCAGCTCGGGTCCGGCGTCCTTGAGCAGGAAGCCGGAGGCGCCGGCCGCCAGCGCGCCGTGCACGTACTCGTCGAGGTCGAAGGTGGTGATGACGACCACCGCGACCGGGTCCTCGACACCCGGTCCGGCCAGCAGCCGGGTCGCCTCGACCCCGTCGAGCACGGGCATCCTGATGTCCATCAGGCACACGTCGGGGCGCAGCTCGCGGGCCAGCCGTACGGCCTCCTGACCGTCGCGCGCCTCCCCCACGACCTCGATGCCCTCCAGCGTGCCGAGGATCAGGCGCAGTCCGGTGCGCACGAGGTCCTGGTCGTCGGCGACCAGCACGCGGATGCTCACGCCGGCACCCGTCGCGGCAGGGTGGCGGTGACGGCCCAGCCGCGGTCCGGGCAGGGGCCCGCCTGGCAGGTGCCGCCGAGGAGCTGGGCGCGCTCGGTCATGCCGGCGATGCCGAAGCCCGCCGGGGTGGCATCGGCGGCGCCGAGGTCGGTCGTGCGGGGGTCGGTGGTGCTGAGGTCGGTGGTGCTGGGGTCACCGTCGTCTCGCACGAGGAGGGTGAGGGTCGAGGTGTCACCGGTGAGGCGTACGTCGACCCGCGTGGCGTGGCGGGCGTGGCGCAGGGCGTTGGTCACCGCCTCCTGCGCGATCCGGTAGACCGCGGCGTCGATCGCCGCCGGCAGGCCGGCGACGTCACCGGAGACGCCGACCTCCACCCGCGGGCCGGCGGGCGAGGCCCCGGCCAGCCGCGCGAGGTCGGCGACGCCGGGCTGCGGGGCGTAGGCCACGGGCGCGTCGCTGCGCAGCACCCCCACCATGGCCCGCATCTCCGCCAGCGTGCGCGAGGCCTCCACCTCGATCACCCGCAGCGCCTCCAGCGGCGCGGAGGGGCTGGTCGCGGCGAGCGCGCGCCCGGCCTGGGCCTGCACGGCGATGGCCGAGACGTGGTGGGCCACGGTGTCGTGCAGCTCGCGCGCCAGCAGCACCCGCTCCTCCGACTTCGCCTGCGCCAGCCGCCGCTCCCGGGCGCCGTGCTGGGAGCGCACGGCCCAGCCCAGCACGATGGAGGAGACCAGCACGGCGTAGCCCCCGACCGCGTCGGCGAGCCCGGTCCAGCTGACCACCGCCGCCATCGTGGCCGGCACCAGGATGACGCCCAGACCGGCCACCGCCTCGCGCCCCGAGCCCCACCGGACGAGCGCGTAGGGCAGCACCAGGACGTAGAGCATCGAGTAGACGTCGAGCACGGGGGCGCCGACGGCGAGCAGGCCGAGGTCGACGACCGCGATCGTGCCGAAGGTCGCCGCCACCACCGCGAAGGGGTGCGTGCGTCGCCACAGCAGCAGAGGCGCGAGCCCGAGCGTCACCACCACCGAGAGCACCGGCGTCGCCAGGTCGGCACGCAGCGCTCCCTCCAGCAGGACGCAGACCACCACGAACGCCAGGAGCGCCCGATCGCGCCGGACGCGAGCCGGCGGGGCCGAGGGACGGGGCTCCTCCAGCAGGGAGCGCAGCGGGTTGCTCACCGGCCCAGCCTAGGGATCCGGCGCCGCGCGGGGACCGGCCGAAAGTCTGACCCGGCGCCCGGCCGAAGGCACGACGTACGCGCGGCCTCACGGCCGATGCCCCACGACCCCGCGCGCCGCCACGGTGGGGCTCTGGTCCTGCGCACCCGGCGCGGACCGTCCCAGGAGGCCACCATGCCCGCTGCACCAGACCGTGAGGGTCGAGCCCATGATCACCGTTGAGTCGCTGACCAGGACGTACGCCGGCGTCACCGCCGTCGACGACGTCTCCTTCACCGCCCGGCCCGGCCGCGTCACCGGCTTCCTCGGGCCCAACGGGGCCGGCAAGTCCACCACCCTGCGGGTCGTGGTGGGCCTGACCGCGCCGACCTCGGGGTCGGCCACGATCGACGGCGTCCGCTTCGCCGACCTGCCCAACCCCGGCCGCGAGGTGGGCGTGCTCCTCGACGCCTCCGCGCAGCACGCCGGTCGCACCGGACGCGAGACTCTCGCGATAGCCGCCGCCACCATGGGCCTGCCCGGCTCCCGTGTCGCGGAGATGCTGGAGCTGGTGAGCCTGACCCCGGCCGAGGCCAGGCGGCGCGTGCGCCACTACTCCCTCGGCATGCGCCAGCGCCTTGGCATCGCGGCCGCGCTGCTGGGCGACCCCCGGGTGCTCATCCTCGACGAGCCCGCCAACGGGCTCGACCCCGCGGGCATCCGGTGGATGCGCGACCTGCTGACCGACTTCGCCGGCCGCGGCGGCACCGTGCTGCTGTCGTCGCACCTGCTGCACGAGATCGAGGTCATCGCCGACGACCTGGTCGTCATCGGCGGGGGCAGGATCGTCGCCTCCGGCACCAAGGAGGAGCTGCTCGCGGCGGCCGGCACGCTGGCCCGCTCGGCGGCGCCGCGCGAGCTGGCCCACGCACTGGAGCTGGCCGGACTGCCCAGCACGCTCGCCGGCGACGGCTCGGTGCGCACCGACGCCGACCCCTCCCAGGTCGGGGCCGTGGCCCTGGCCGCCGGCATCGCCCTCACCGAGCTCCGCTCCGCCGAGGGCGCCGGGCTCGAGGACATGTTCCTCTCCCTCACCGCCGCCACCCAACGCGAAGGAGTCGCGGCATGAGCGCCACGACCGTCACCCCCACCACCACGACCGCCCCAGGAGCCGTGCCGGGCCGCAGGCCAGCACGCCCGGTCGCGACCAGGCGGCTCGTGGTGATCGAGCTGCGCAAGATGTTCGACACCCGCTCTGGCTTCTGGCTGCTGGTCGGCATCGGCGTCCTGGCGGTGCTCGCCACCGGGGCGGTCATCGTCCTCGCCCCCGACGACGCCGTCACCTACGACAGCTTCGCGACCGCGATCGGCCTGCCCATGTCGGTGATCCTGCCGATGATCGCGATCCTGTCGGTGACCAGCGAGTGGAGCCAGCGCAGCGGGCTCACCACCTTCACCCTCGTGCCCCACCGCTCACGGGTCATCGGCGCCAAGGCGCTCGCGACCCTCGTGGTCGGGCTGGTCTCGATGGCGCTCGCCTTCGCCGTGGGCGCCGTCGGCAACCTGGCCGGCTCAGCCCTCGCCGGCGTCGACACCGTCTGGGACGTCTCGCTCGCCGCCGCACCCCAGATCGTGCTGGGCAACCTGGTCGGCATGGCCATCGGCTTCACCCTCGGCGTCGTCCTGCGAGCCTCCGCCGCGGCGATCGTCGGCTACTTCGTGGTCTCCCTCGTCATGCCCGGGGTGCTCGAACTGCTCGGACTGGTGCGGGAGTGGTTCCTCGACCTGCAGCCGTGGATCGACTGGAACTACACGCAGGTGCAGCTCTTCGAGGGCGCCACGGACACGGCCGAGGAGTGGGCGATGCTGGCCTCGACCACCGCGCTGTGGATCGGGCTTCCTCTCGTCATCGGGCTGGTGACGCTGCGGCGGTCAGAGGTGAAGTAGCCAGCCGGAGCCGCATTTGTCGTGGGTCCTGTACGTACTCATGACCAAGTAACCGCGGTTGCTCAAACGCGGCTGACGGTCAGGTGATGGTCTTTGCGAAGGTGCGTCTCTCCGCCCCTAAGACGCGCGGCGCCTGAGGGACGTGTCGCTTAGCGACTGACTGCTAGATGTACTCGGCAGAGACGTTGGTGACGGTTCGGGTCTTGTGAAGGAGGAGAACCTCCCGGCTTAGTGGAGATGTCTAAGTCATCCGCTCGCCCAGGAGGTCCTCGTGGCCCACGCTAACGCTCGTTTGACTCTGCATGGCCGTCGTCTGCTCGTCTCCCGCGTGATTGACGACCGCAGACCTGTTGCTCACGTCGCCAAAGAACTCGGCGTCTCGCGCCAGTGCGCCCACCGCTGGATCGCCCGATTCCGCGCCGAAGGCGAGGCCGGCCTGCTCGACCGATCCTCACGACCGCACCACTGCCCACGCCGTGTCGCACCCGAGGTCGAGCAGCAAGTCCTCCAGATGCGTCGCGACGAACGCCGCGGACAGGACTGGATCGGACCCGAGCTCGGAATCCCCGCGCGCACCGTGGGCCCGATCTTGCGTCGACACCTGGTGCCGCTGCTGCACACGTGTGACCCGCTGACCGGCGAGGTCATCCGCGCGTCCAAGACCACCGCAGTGCGCTACGAACGCGACACCCCAGGCGACCTGGTCCACGTGGACGTCAAGAAGATCGGCCGAATCCCCAACGGCGGCGGATGGAAGGCACATGGTCGCGGCGAGCGCCCCAACTACAAACGCCGTGTCGGCTACGACTACGTCCACGCCGCGGTCGACGACCACACCCGACTGGCCTACGCCGAGATCCTCACCGACGAGACCGGAGCGACCTGCGCGGCCTTCTTGACCCGCGCCGCCGACTTCTTCGCCGAGCATGGCATCAGCATCCGCCAGGTGATCAGCGACAACGCCCTGAACGACACCCGCTCGCGCGACTTCGCCGACGCCATCGACTCGATCGGCGCCCAGCACATCACCATCAAGGCTCACTGTCCATGGCAAAACGGCAAGGTCGAGCGGTTCAACCGAACCGTCCAGACCGAGTGGGCGTACCACCAGGTCTTCCTCACCAACGACGAACGCGCCACAGCACTGGCGCCCTGGCTGGACTACTACAACACTCGACGACGCCACTCAGCCATCGGAGGCCTACCCCCGATCAGCCGACTGTCATGAACCTCCCTGCCGAGTACACCTAGAACCGCGGCGGCGGTTGGCATCGAACTGGGTGCGGTCATCTTGGACCGGTTCGATACCGAAAACAACGCCCGTCTGCTGTAGATCGACGCCGCGGCGGCCTAAGCACCGATGAAGACCCCGGGCCCTTCATCTCTCCCGAAGACCTAGCAACTGGCTCTCCGTGCCACACGCGGGCCGCTGGCCAGGCTATTACCTGATAAAAACCACCGGGGACGCCGCCTTGGCCGCAAGCGCTGAGACCAGTCAGATTCGTTGGAGGTACATCAACGACGAATTGGGGTTGACCGCCCTAACTAAGTACACAGACCCGCAGATGCAAGTTCATCGTCACTGGCGTTGCTCGATGCGCCTCGCCCACTGCGATCACCCTGACCATCATTGAGACCGGGCACATTGTCAGCCGAGATCGCGCCGGTTGCAACTCCCTTACTCAAGGGCTGGTCACGGCGAACGGTCTCCCATAGATTCTGAGCTTGGGGTAGCCATTCGACTCTACCAGGCTCCGCAGTAGAGTATTCGAATGGCACCGTAACAAATTTTACGTTATCCAGGCCGATGGAGTTGAAGCTGTACCCCAACTGTCCTAGTTGACGAAGAGATCCGAAGTCGGTCGTCAATGACGCCAACGCTGCCTTCAGGAATGAGATGACCCGAGTCGGCTTGGTAAGAGTGTCGCTGGAGACCACGCGTTGCGCCATGGCCGCAATGAAGGCCTGCTGCCTCTTGATACGCGATATGTCTGAACCGTCGCCAATATTGCGGACTCGCACGTAATTAAGTGCCTCCTGACCGGTAAGACTGCGAGTGCCCGCCGAAATCTGAATGCCATGCTCAGGGTCGGAAATGTCTTCCGGGATGCAGACGTCGACGCCCCCGATGGCGTCGACCATGGCCGAGAAGCCGGCGAAGTCAACAACTACATAATTGTCGATTCGAATTTCCGTCAGTTGCTCAAATTGCTGGATAGTGCAGGCGGCACCCCCAACAGAGTATGCAGCATTCCACATTGCATCTAGCTCACCTGGAATCGTGGATCCACTTTCCGAAGTACACGACGGCCGATCCACAAGAGAGTCGCGGGGGATGCTGATGCCGTATGCACTCTCGCGGTCACCCGAGAGGTGCATGAGGATTGTAGTGTCCGATCCCCCGCCGGTTTCATTGTCGATGGCGTTGTCGCCGGAGCGAGTGTCGTCGCCGAGAACTAAAATGTTGAGGGGCTCCTGCGGCGCTTCGACTTCTATCTTTTCAGGCCGGTTGGTCAGTTGACCGTCGACATCTTCTCGCGTGAACGAACTGTTCAATTCGCGATACAGCCACGCAGCGCCAAGGGCACTGACCATACCGAGCACCAGCAGAGTCGTTCCAATGACTTTGGCGACGGTGTGCCGCGTCTTGATCCGCGCGCGACGCGTCCCCACCCGAGGGTCGCCGGCACCAATCGCCGAAGGTCGGTCGCCGAGTTCCGCTGAAGCATCGTCACGTTGCCGTCTTGTGGCGCGCCGCTCAGTCACTGGCACTCATGAAACTGCCCCCGGAGGTTGCAAGACGCCGGTCGGTCCTGCGCCTGTAGCTGGAGGACGAGTCTAACCTGCGCTGGCCCGTCGAGTAGGTGCACTTAAGGTTTGCAGGGTGGTGCGCAGCAGCCCGGTCCGGCTCGGGACTGTGCAAAGACGCTGTGAGTTGCGTCGGCGACCTCAGGTTGCTGACGCCGCAGGTCATGGCGGAGCCCAACCTAATCGCTTCCATTCCGGTGCCGACGGACGCGGTCAAACCAGACCGCCCCGCCCGAAGCAGCGGCATCGCTACCTCACAGTACGAAGTGCGGTCCTCCCGCCCACGTACAACACGGCCTGACCCAGCGCGTTGGTCCGATGTCAATGGCTGGGTGTGACTATTGGTGACGTAGGTCTCGTGGGTGAAAATTTCGACGTGCAAGTGGATATCACTCGCATTTGCGATACGCCTCAACGAGCCATTCGCCACGTCCAATTGAATTGTTAGGCAAACGTCGCAGGCGCATCGCAACACCCCATCCACGAAGAGAACTTAACGAAACGAGCATCTGCGCAAAGCCCTCATTGCCCCCGCCGCTCTGGCAATGACCGGAGCCGTAATCGTCGGCAACATGCCGGCGGCCTCCGCGAACGACATGACCATCACCCTGCGAAACGGCGCGGTCGTCGGAAAATACATCGACGAGACCGACCAAATCTGTGTCAATAACGGACTGAACGCCTCCGTTGATGCATACGTTTATCTTCGTCGACCCGATGGGTCAATTCGGGCCGACGTCACCGACCCGACGGCTGGCGATGGAAAGCGCGCCTGCACCGTCAATCTGTCCATCCCCGAGGACGAGTACGGCTGGCGAATCGAACTTCACTACGAAAGCGACATGAAGCTCTCCGACCGCTTCTACACGTGATAACCCGGTTCGTTGAACACCGTGCCCCGTCCCGCCGATGCGGGACGGGGCACGGCGCAATTGCCGCAGATTGTATCCGTCTGTAGTTGGTATGCCCGACAGAGCAGTCCCGAATCCAGGCGCTTGCCCTCCTGCAAAACCTACAGACGATCTGGTCGACCAATTCGCGGTCCACATTCTTTCGTGATCGCCGCGCCGGACGCCGACTCTCTAGGAGTCCCGAGGCCCACGCATGGCGGACACAGCCGCGTTGCAGCCCCGTCAAGGCCGAGCGCAACTCCTCCCCAAGACCCCAGGCCGTTGCTTCGCACGAGCACCCCAAGGTCATGGAAAACGATGCTCACCCGACGGCGCCAAGCCGTCAGCAAGGGCCTGGAGACCTGCAGCCTCTGTTCCTATCGGGTGTCGACCACATATTCAGCGGTCGAACCATTCTCTAGAACTTCGACGCGTTTTGGCCGCGAGTCCAGGGGACCAATACGGACCGTCACCCGTGACGCGTCCGCAGTGCACAAGCCTCCTTTACTGCGCGCCACGACCACAATTCTTACGACGTTAGCGGTGCTACTCGACGTGGCTATGGCGCCACACGCCGAACTGTAGCTCGCGGAGCTAACGAACTCGAGGCGCCCAGTAGAGCCATCCCAGTGCGCTCGCGTAACGGTTACTCCGCTTTTGTCGAAAACAAGTCCGGGTTCCACAGCGACTCCGCTGATCACATCGGCCTGCACCTTTTCTTCGCCCGAGGAAGCTACTTGGCCTTGACCGGGAACCCCGGACGTCAGTTGATAAGCTGAACCGGAGACGACCGCTGCAGCAAGTAGGGCGCCGCATGCCAGAAGGTTGCGGTGCCGTGTGGAGCGACGGGAGAGGCGGAGCACTTCTTCCAGGGGCGGCGAACTCACCGGCGACTCGATCAACGCGTCACGCCATGCGCGGACATGTTCCTCTCCCTCACCGCCGCCACCCAACGCGAAGGAGTCGCGGCATGAGCGCCACGACCGTCACCCCGACCACCACGCCCGCCCCGGGGGCCGTGCTGGGCCGCAGGACTACGCGCCCGGTCCCGACCAGGCGGCTCGTGGTGATCGAGCTGCGCAAGATGTTCGACACCCGCTCTGGCTTCTGGCTGCTGGTCGGCATCGGCGTCCTGGCGGTGCTCGCCACCGGGGCGGTCATCGTCCTCGCCCCCGACGACGCCGTCACCTACGACAGCTTCGCGACCGCGATCGGCCTGCCCATGTCGGTGATCCTGCCGATGATCGCGATCCTGTCGGTGACCAGCGAGTGGAGCCAGCGCAGCGGGCTCACCACCTTCACCCTCGTGCCCCACCGCTCACGGGTCATCGGCGCCAAGGCGCTCGCGACCCTCGTGGTCGGGCTGGTCTCGATGGCGCTCGCCTTCGCCGTGGGCGCCGTCGGCAACCTGGCCGGCTCAGCCCTCGCCGGCGTCGACACCGTCTGGGACGTCTCGCTCGCCGCCGCACCCCAGATCGTGCTGGGCAACCTGGTCGGCATGGCCATCGGCTTCACCCTCGGCGTCGTCCTGCGAGCCTCCGCCGCGGCGATCGTCGGCTACTTCGTGGTCTCCCTCGTCATGCCCGGGGTGCTCGAACTGCTCGGACTGGTGCGGGAGTGGTTCCTCGACCTGCAGCCGTGGATCGACTGGAACTACACGCAGGTGCAGCTCTTCGAGGGCGCCACGGACACGGCCGAGGAGTGGGCGATGCTGGCCTCGACCACAGCGCTGTGGATCGTGCTGCCTCTCGTCATCGGGCTGGTGACGCTGCGGCGGTCAGAGGTGAAGTAGCCCGTCGAGGGGGCGGTGTCCCAGGCCCTGCGGGCGGCGCGAGAGGTGCCCGTTCCCGGACTAGGCTGAGCCCCATGGCGGCCGGCGCGACGATGCACACGTTTCAAGTCGAGTTGGCCGACACGGATCGCGGCGTCTACGAGGAGTTCACGCTGCGCGCGGCGCGGCACCCGTCAGAGACCGAGGCGTACCTCGTGACGCGCGTGCTCGCCTACTGTCTCGAGCACGAAGAGGGCATTGCATTCAGCGAGGGCATCTCGGCGACCGACGCCCCGGCAGTGCTGGTCCGGGACCTGAGCGGGAAGCTGCTCGCTTGGATCGAGGTCGGCGCACCGGATGCCGCGCGGCTTCACACGGGCAGCAAGGCTGCCGAGCGCACGACGATCTACACGCACCGCGATCCGGCCAAGGTGCTCGCGCAGTGGGCCGGGGCGAGGATCCACCGCGCCGGCGAGATCGTGCTGCACAACTTCGACCCCGGGTTCATCGATGCAGCGGTGGACACGATGGAGCGCCGCAACACGATGACGCTCACCGTCACGGAGCGGCAGCTCTACCTGGAGCTGAACGGCGTCCACCTCTCCTCGGCCGTGCACGACCACCCGATCAGTTAGCGGGAGCGACGGCCCGTTGCTGATGATGCTGACGCACGACCTCGAACGCGCGTCAATGCGCCGCTGACGACGCAGCCCGGGTGCACGTTCCGAGCGGGCGACGCCTCGCCCAAGTCCGTCGGCCGACCGGGGTGCTCGTCGATGCGGGGCGACTCCTGCGAGCCAGTGACGGCCTCACTCCCCCGGCGCGGCGCCGCGCATCGAGCCGCCCGTGAAGCGGCGTACCTCCTGGGGCCAGCCGCAGCCCTCGGCGACCCTGCCGGCCCACCGGCGGGCGGTCTCGTCGTCGGGGACGTCGATGATGGTCATGCCGCCCAGCCACTCCTCGGTGGTGGTGAACGGTCCGTCGGTCACGACCGGGGTGCCGCTGGTGGCGTCGGCGCTTGCGGCCTGCGCGAGGTCCTCCTCGAGTCCGCCGGCGAAGACGAGGACGCCCTGCTCCCTCATGTCGCGGACGACGGCGGTCGAGGGCTCGACGCGGGTCTGGTACCACGCCTCGTCGTGGTCGCCGACCCACTGCTGATTGAAGAAGATGAGGTAGTGCGGCATCTGTCGTTCCTCTCTGACGGCACCGGTCGCGGCCGGGGCGGGAGCGGCCTCGGTCCTGCGAGCCTCACACCTGCACGGCGCCGGCGCCACGACCTCGTGCCACGTCGTGGCACGTCGTCGCAGCGATCCGTCGTGAGTCGCCCCGCCCCGCGCCGGCGGCCCGTAGCCTGCGAGCGACACCCCACGACACGAAGGAGCCCCCATGCGCAGCAACCTGTTCGGCACCAACCTCGAGTCCGAGAGCGCGGAGCGCTTCACGCTGCAGAACCCCCGGATGCTCAAGGTGGCCCTCGACGGCGAGGTGATGGCGCGACAGGGCGCGATGGTGGCCTACCAGGGGCAGGTCGACTTCGCCTACCAGGGCGCGGGCGGCATGGGGAAGTTCCTCAAGAAGGCCATCACCGGTGAGGGCATGCCGCTGATGAAGGTCACCGGCCGCGGCGACGTCTTCTTCGCCGACGACGCCTCCGAGATCCACCTGGTCACCCTCGACAACGACTCGCTCACCGTCAACGGCAGCAACGTGCTGGCCTTCGACAGCTCGCTGACCTGGGACATCAAGCGTGTCGAGGGCGCCTCGATGATGGCCGGCGGCGTCTTCAACACCACCTTCACCGGCACCGGCACCGTCGCCATCAGCACCCACGGCGAGCCCGTCGTGCTCAACGTCGACGCCCCGACCTTCGCCGACATCCAGTCGGCGGTGGCGTGGTCGTCCTCGCTCAGCACCTCCGTACGCCGCACCGCGGGCGCCGGCGCCCTCATCGGCCGCGGCTCCGGGGAGGCCTTCCAGCTGGCCTTCAGCGGCCAGGGCTTCGTCGTCGTGCAGGCCAGCGAGGGCCGCACGGTCGCGCCGCACACCCACTGAGACCGGGCCACGACAGCGGAACGCAGCCGTCGGAGCTCGGCGGGCCCGGTCACCGACCGGGCCCGCCGGGCAACCCCTGCCGATGTGGTCGGACCACTGTTCACGGATCACGGTCGCCACACAGGATCGAGACCTGCCGTAGCCCGTCCGCCCCAGGGGTGAGGCGAGGGCAGCAGCCTAGGCAGCCCTCGCCCGTGCGTCGAGCCGGCGTCAGGCCCCCGCCCCGACCCCGGCCGACCTCGCCTCGGTGGTGATCGGGGTGATCCACGACTGGTGGGTCTCGGGGCTCTTGGTGATGGCCAGCAGCTCGTCCATGTGCGGCTCCAGGCCGGTGACCTTGTCGAGCGGCACACCGACGACGAGCTGGAAGCCCAGGCCCTTCCAGGCCCGCACGGCGCGGCCGGCGAAGTCGGAGTCAGCCTTGACGAAGCCCTCGTCGAGGAAGACCGGGGCGAAGCGGGGCCGCGAGCGCATCTCGTCGCCGAGGCGGAAGCGCAGCGCCGAGCCGACGATGAAGGCCACCAGCTCCTGGCTCTCCCCGCCGCTCTTCTCCCCCAGCGTGCGGTAGGTCGCGCGCAGCTCGCCGGTGGCGGAGTCGTAGCGCTCAGCGCTGACCTCGACGTGTCGGCGCACGTCGAGCAGCCGGTCGCGGTCGGTCGGCTCGCCGGCGCGCTCCCCCGACTGCGCGGGCAGGCGCAGCTGGTCCATGAAGCGGCTCAGGTCGGTGAAGCGGCGCTCGAGGTCGGCTTCCTCCAGCCGGGCCGGGGAGGCGGCCGAGAGCGCGCGGAGGTCCTTGAGGAAGACCTGCACGTGGGCGGGGCTGAGTCGGCGCAGCCGGATGCGCAGCCGGTCGCCGGCCCCGCCGAACTCCAGGCGCCGCAGGATCGCGTTGATCGGCTCGAGGCGGTCCTCGATGTCCTCGATCGAGGCTGCCATCGCCCCGACCAGGGGCACGAGGTCCTGCCCGCTCCACTCGGTGAGCCGGCGGCGCCACTCGGTGCGGCGCTCGGCCAGCCCGGTGCCGCGGATGTCGGCGAGGATGCGGGCGAAGTCGGGGTAGGAGGCCACCGACGTGCCGAGGTTGGGCGACTCCCAGCGCGCGACGTAGAGCCGGAAGACCGCGCTCAGCTCGTCCTCGACCCGCGCGATCTCGGTCTCGGTGTCGGCCACGGCCGCGCGCAGCCGCTCGGCCAGGCGCTGGGAGGTCTCGGCGAAGCGGTCGAGGGCCTCGGGGTCGGCCGGGGCGGCGGCCGCGGCGAAGTCGGCGGCCAGGGCGCCCGACTGGGCCTCGGTGAGGTCGACCGCGCCGGAGGCCAGGATGGTCTCGAGGCGGTCCTTGACCAGGTCCTCGTCGTCGACGAGGCGCCCGTGCACCTCCTCGAGGGTGCGCTGGCGCTGCTCGAGGGCGAAGCGCCGCCGGCGCGTGTCCTCCAGCCGCGCGGCCAGCGCCTCGACCTGCGACTCGGTGGCGCGCAGCTGGTCGTCGGCGCCGAGGATCTCCGCGCGCCGGCGCTCCAGGTCGTCGATGCGCTCCTGGCTGCCCTCGACGTCGAGGTCGGCGAAGCGGGCGGTCACCACGGCGTCGTACGACGAGCGCTGCAGCTCCAGCTTGCTGCTGCGCCGGTCGAGCTCGACCAGCTCGGCGTCGAGCGCGCCGAGGTCGCGCTCCACCGCGGCGAGCTCGGCGTCGACCTCGGCCACGGCCTCGTCGTTGGAGAAGCCGATGATGCTGCGGGCCTCCGAGCGCCCGTGGCTGCCGCGGCGACCGCTGCGGGTCTGCCCGGCCAGGGTCACCCGCAGGCCGGGGCCGGCGAGGTCGGCGGCGTCCTCGACGCACAGCGCGTTGCGCGAGGGCTCGGAGACGTGGGCCTGCACCCACCCGGAGAAGGGCGAGGAGCGGAAGACCAGCTTGCCCGCGACCCGCTCGGGGTCGGCGGGGCCGAGGTCGGGCAGGTCGAGCGGGGCGCCCTCGAAGCTCAGCCGCCCGCGCAGGCGCAGCCCGTCGATGGCCGAGGAGAAGTGCTGGAGCCGGTCGAGGGGCACCAGCAGCACCCGGGCGCTGGCGCCCAGCACGGTCTCGACCGCGGTGCGCCAGCGCGCCTCGTCGGGCGCGACGTCGAGCAGCTCGGCCACGAAGGGCAGCTCCTCGGGGCTCAGCCCGCTGGCGCGGGCGACCTCGGCGCGCAGCTCGTGCAGCGGGGCCGGCACGCGACCGGCACGGCTCTCCAGCGAGGCGCGCTCGGCGCGCAGGTCCGACTGCCGCTTGCTCAGCGGGTAGCGCCGGTCGCGGGCGGCGTCGCGCTCGCGGCGGGTCTGCTGCTGGTGACGCTCCCAGCCCGAGAGCCACTGGCGGGCGTGGAGCTGGAGCACGCTGAAGGACTCCGCCGACCGCAGCGACGCCTCGAGGTCGCGGGCCTCGGAGTCGGCCGCGGCGAGCAGCGGCAGCAGCCGCTCCTCCAGGGCGTCGCGGCGGGCCTGGCGCTCCTGGCGTACGGACTGCTCCTGCTCCAGGCCGAGGGCGATCGACTCCAGCGCGGAGCCGCCGGCGTCCTGGTGGGCCTCGCGGGCGGCGTCGAGGTCGGCGACCAGGCGGCGCTCGTCGCGCGCCGCGGCGGCCAGCTCCCCGGCGGTGGTGGTGCGGTCGCGGCGGTTGGCGTCGGTGGCGGTCTCGATCAGGCGCAGGTGGGTCTGGAGCAGCCAGCGGCGCAGCGGGGTGTCGCCGGAGCGGGTCACGCCGTAGGAGTCGAGCTCGGCGAGGCGTCGGGTGGCGCCGCGGCGGCGCTCCTCCAGCCCGGTGATGGGGCCGAGCAGCTCGAGCTTGGCCTCCTCGGTGCGCATGGCGGTGTAGGCGGCCTCGAGGTCGTCGAAGTGCTCGATGGCGCGGTCGGCGGCGGCGTAGGTGGCGGGCCGCTCGAGCACCATGTCCTTGTAGAGCTCGTCGACGCTGCGCACCTGGTTGCCGGCCTGGATGCGCGCCAGCAGGCGCAGCGCCTTGGCGCCGTCGCCGTTGGCGCCGATGCCGAGGCGGGCGTGGAGCACGGCGGAGAACTCCGCGTAGGTGCGGTGCACCCGGATGCCGGGGAAGAGCTTCTTCAGCGTCGTGGCGTGGAAGCGCTCGGGCACCGCGACCTCGAGGCTGGTCAGCTCCAGCCCGGAGTCGTGGGTGACCAGCTGCATCTGCACGTCGGCGGAGCGGGTGGCACGCCTCGGCACGTAGTAGGTGCGCAGCACCGTGAAGCGCCCGCCGCGGTCGTTGACGAAGGTCATCGCCACCGCACCCCACGTGTCGCCGCCCTGGCCGCGCAGCAGCCGCTCCACCGGCCGGCCCGTGCGGGGGTCGTCGACGACGTCGACGGCGCCGCGCAGGTAGGACAGCAGGTTGCGCTGACCCGCGCCGCGCGCGCGACCGGCCACGGCGTCGTTGGAGGCGCCGTTGAACTTCGCGTCGGAGGGCATCATCAGCGCGGTGTAGGCGTCGAGCACGGTGCTCTTGCCCACGCCCGAGGCCCCCGAGATCATCGTGGCGTCGCCGCGCAGCGGGATCGTGGTCAGCCCCGAGAAGCCGCCCCAGTTGACCAGCTGCAGCAGGCTGGCGCGCCACTGCATGGTGTCGTCCTTGGGCGTCGCCACGACGCCGCGGTCGAAGAGGCCCTCGCCGGTCTCGTCGGCCATCTCGTCGGTGGGCTCGTCGGGGACCGGGCCGTCGAGCCGGTCGCTCTCGTGCACGCTCATGCCTGCTCCTCGCTCGCGTCGTGCTCGGGCGCGACCTCGCCGAAGAGGTCGACCGGCGCCTCCGGCGCAGCCGGTACGTCGGAGCCGTTGGCGCGCCGCAGCGCCTCCAGCAGCTCTTGGAGCAGCTCGAGCGGCAGCAGCGCCTCGACGGCCTCGCTGACCTCGAAGCGCTCCTCGGCCGCGGTGGGGATCAGCAGGCCGGTGCGCGCGACGGCCAGCACCGCGTTGCGGGCCCGCTTCTCCTCCGCGGCCTCGTCGGTCACGTGGGCGGGACGGAAGGTCGCGACGTGGGCGACCAGGTCGTCGCGGTCGACGTAGACGCGCGCGTCGCCCGCGGCCAGGCCGGCACGCAACCGGTCGCGCAGGTGCACCAGCACGATGGTCTCCTCGCGCGACCAGGCGGCGTCGTAGAGCAGCGTCGGGAAGCGGGCGCCCGTCTCGGAGGTCGCCTGCCGCTTCCAGGCGACCTCGCGCTCGCGGTCGACCGCCAGCTCGAGGAAGAGGTCGTTGAGCCGCGAGCGCAGCACCCGCTCGTGCTCCACCAGCACCCGCCAGTCGCGCGGGTGGGTGCGGGCGCTGACGAAGCGCTGCTTGAGCAGCGTGACCAGCACGTGGCGCTGGGCCAGCTCCAGGCCGCCCTCGTCGCCCTCGAAGAGCGAGACCGACCCCCCGTCGGGGACCCGCACGTCGAGGTGGGCGGCCAGGTCGCCGTCGGAGTCGTGACCGGACGCAATGCCGGAGTCGTGGGCGGGCTCGGGCGCGAGGTCGGGGTCGCGGCGCAGGTCGGCGGTGTCGACGTCGGTCATCGGGCCTCGCTCTCGGGTCGGTGCTGCGGGTCGGGGGTCTCGGCGCCGGCCGTGCCTGCGGTGCCGGCCTCGGCGCTCGGCGGGGAGCCGCGCAGCGGGGTGCGGGGGGCGGTGAAGGTGCGGGTGGAGCCGTCGGCGCGCACGGCGGCGTAGGTCTCCAGCTCCTGCTCGGCCTCCCAGCCGTGGTCGGCGGCGAGGTGGAGCAGCCCGAGGATCTCGACCGGGCGGCGCAGCGAGGGCTCGAGGCCGGCGAAGAGCGCGCCCAGGGAGTCGGGCGGGTGGGTGGAGGCCAGGGCGAGGTCGAGGCGCTCGCGCAGCGACCCGAGCTGGGGGCCGCCCTGGGCGCGCAGCGCGTCGAGGGAGACCGCCGGCGCCTCGTCGGGGCCGGCGGTGGCGATGCGGTCGGGCAGGACGTCGTCGGCGGGGTCGTAGAAGCGCTCGCGCAGGTGCTCGACGCCGGCCCGGCTGGGCAGCAGGGCCAGCTCGAGGGTGGCGCGGGGCCCGGTGGTGGCCATCCAGGTGGCCAGCTCCGACTCGACCTGGCGCAGCGTCTGCTCCAGCTCGCGGTCGCGCTCGACGTCGCGGGAGACGATGTAGTCGCGCAGCGTGGCCGTCACCCGGGCGCGCTGGGCCAGCACGCGGTCGAGGCCCTCGCGCACCAGGCGCACCGTGCCGCGCAGCTCGGCGCGGTCGGCGTCGCCGAGCACGCCGTCGGCGACGGGGTGCTCGAGCAGCGCGGTGAGGTCGTCGCGCAGCCGGCCGACCAGCTCCTCGTCGCGCAGCAGCGCGAAGGCGCCCTCGAAGGCGCGGCCCTCGTGGGTGGCGGTCATCAGGGCGTCGGCGCGGGCGAGGTAGTCGTCGATGACCTCGCCGGCCGGGCGGTCCTCGGCGCGGAAGGCGGCCAGGATCTCGCTGCGGATGGTGGCGAAGCGCTCCTCGACGCGCGCGAAGTCGCTGGGCAGCGCGGAGACCAGCGAGAGCAGCTCGGTGAAGCCCTCCTGCATGTAGTCCTCGCTCACGCCGACCAGCTCGGCGCCGTCGACGAGACGGTCGCGCTCGGCCTGGAGCCGGGCGATCTCGGCGTCGAGCAGCTCCACCCGCGAGGCGCGGTCGGGGTTGGCCTCGGCGTTGAAGCGGCGCACGGTGCCGAGCAGGGTGGCGATGCGGTGCTCGCTGAGGGTGGCGCGGTCACGTGCGAGGTTCTTGACCAGCTCGAGGGCCTGCTGGGCGTGGGAGGTCAGCGTGTAGACCTCGCGCCCGCCCTCGTCGAGGGAGCGCACCAGCCAGCGTCCGCGCATCCACCGCTGGCAGATCTCGCGCCCCTCCCCGACCGGCACCTCGCCCTCGTCGGCGTGCCGGATCGCGGCGAGGTGCTCCTCGACCTGCGTGTGCAGCCGCCCGGTGGGGATCGGCTTGTTGTCGCGGCCGAAGGCGGCGCGGAAGATCGTGATCACCACCGGCGCCTGACGCTGGTGGAGCAGCGTGAGGGTCGGCTGGGAGAACGCGCCGCGCACGCGCGCGAGCTCCCCCGCGATCTCGCTCATCCCTGCCCTCTCACTGCCGCCTGTCGCCCGTCGCGGCTCGCGCCGCGACGAGCAAGCATCCCAGAGGGCGCCGACGACCCGGGGATCGAGGGGGTCGCACCGGCCGCGGGCGCTGTGTGCCCCCGGGTGCGGGGCGGGACGTCGTACGAGGTGTGCATGCGCATCCACCGATCGCATGACGCCCCGCGCGTCGTCCTCAGGCGAGGGCGAGGAAGAGCTTCTCCATCTTCTTGGTGTCGACCCCGTCGAGCCCCTCGCCGTCGGCGAGGCACTGCTGCAGGCCGGTGGCGACGATGGCGTAGCCGGCGCGCGAGAGGGCCTTGTTGACCGCGGCGAGCTGGGTGAGGACGTCCTCGCAGGACGACCCCTCCTCCATCATCCGGATGACGCTGGCCAGGTGGCCGTTGGCGCGCTTCATGCGCGTGATGATCGCCTTGATGTCGTCGGGCTGCAGGTCCATCAGTGTGCTCCGTCCTCGAGCGCGGTCAGCGCGGTGGTCAAGCGGGTGCGGGCGTCCTCCGACACCGCGCGCAGGGCGTCGCTGGGCTCCCCCACGAACGACGTCATGACGGCCGGGTCGAAGGCCTCGACCACGGTGGTGGTGTCGTCGACGGAGCGTACGACGACGTTGCACGGCAGCAGCGCGGCGATCGAGGGCTCGGCCTGAAGCGCCTGGTGCGCCAGCTGCGGGCGGCACGCGCCGAGGATCACCTGCGGCGCGACGTCGACGTCGAGCTTGGCCTCGAGCGTGGCCGCGAGGTCGATCTCGGCGAGCACCCCGAAGCCGACCTCGGCGAGCTGCTCCCTCACCGCGGCCACCGCCTCGGCGTAGGGGCGGTGGGTCGTGACGCGGATCGTGTAGTCGCTCATCAGCGGGGCCTTCCTCGTGCTGTCGATCGTGCTCGTGAGGTGCTCTCACGGTCGATGCTATATCCCCCCGGGGGGTTATGCTAACGTCGACGACAGGAACCCCCCACGGGGATACTTCGCCCGCACCGGAGAGGACCGACATGAGGCAGATCGACATCGACCAGCTCGCCGCCGCGATCGACGGCGGCGCCGTGGTCGTCGACGTGCGCGAGCCCGGCGAGTACGCCGAGGGCCGCGTGCCCGGCGCCCGCAACATCCCGATGGGCCACCTGCCCTCGCGCCTGGGCGAGCTCGACCCCTCGCGGCCGGTGCACGTCGTGTGCGCCAGCGGCAACCGCAGCGCGGCCATGACCGACCTGCTCACCGCCCAGGGCCTCGAGGCGGTCAACGTCACCGGCGGCACCACCGCGTGGATCCGCTCCGGCCGCCCGGTCGAGAGGGGCTGACCCCGATGACCGCCACCTCCCCCGCCACCTCCTCCCCCGCCGGTTCGACGACCGGCACCACGACCGGCACCGGTCTCACGGTCGTCCCGATCGAGACCCCGACGCTGGGCGACCGCAGCTACCTCGTGCACGACGGCGAGGTCGCCTTCGTGGTCGACCCGCAGCGCGACATCGACCGGGTGCTCGACCTGCTCGACGCCCACGGCGTGCGGCTGACCCACGTGCTCGAGACCCACCTGCACAACGACTACGTCACCGGCGGCCTCGCCCTCGCGGAGGCGACCGGAGCGTCGTACGTCGTCAACGGCGCCGACGAGGTCGCCTTCGCGCGCACCCCGGTCGCCGACGGCGAGGTGGTCGCGGTGGGCGAGCGGATGCGACTCACCGCGCTGGCCACGCCCGGCCACACCTTCACCCACCTCGCCTACGCCCTGTGCGACGTCGGCACCGGCACCGGCACCGGCACGGACGTCGGGGTCTTCTCCGGCGGCTCGCTGCTCTTCGGCGCGACCGGTCGCCCCGACCTGCTCGGGCCCGAGCACACCCACGACCTGGTGCGCCACCAGCACGCCTCCGCGCACCGGCTGGCCGCGCTGCTGCCCGACGAGGCCGAGGTCTTCCCCACCCACGGCTTCGGGTCCTTCTGCTCCGCGACCCAGTCCGACGCCACCTCCTCGACCATCGGCCGGGAGCGCTCGACCAACCCCGTGCTGACCCAGGACGAGCAGTCCTACGTCGACGAGCTGCTCGCCGGTCTCGGCGCCTGGCCGGCCTACTACGCCCACATGGCCCCGGCCAACGCCGCCGGCCCCTCGGCACCCGACCTCAGCCCGCCCGCCCGGGCCGACGCCGAGGAGCTGCGCCGCCGCATCGAGGCCGGCGAGTGGGTCGTCGACCTGCGCCACCGCACCGCCTTCGCCGCGGGCCACGCCCCCGGCACGCTCAACTTCGGCCTCGACGGCGGCTTCGCGACCTACCTCGGCTGGCTCGTGCCCTGGGGCACCCCGCTCACCCTGCTCGGCGAGAGCGCCGCGGACGTCGCCGCCGCCCAGCGCGAGCTGGTGCGCATCGGCATCGACCGGCCCGCGGCCCACGCCACCGGCGGCCCGGAGCAGTGGAGCACCCGTGCCCCCGCGAGCTTCGCCACCGCCACGTTCGCCGACCTCGCCCAGGTGCGTCACCACCGCGACGTGGTGGTGCTCGACGTGCGCCGCGCCGACGAGCACGCCGCGGCAGCCGTCGCCGGCGCCGTCAACGTGCCGCTGCACGAGCTGCTCGACCGGGTCGGCGAGGTGCCGCCCGGAGAGGTCTGGGTGCACTGCGCCGGCGGCTACCGCGCCTCGGTGGCGGCGTCGATCCTCGACGCCCACGGCCGGCGCCCCGTCGCGATCGACGACACCTTCGACCAGGCCGAGGCGGTGGGCCTGCACCTCGTCGGCCTCTCGGCATGAGCCGCCCGACCGGGCGGCGACCCGACCGACCGGGCGCCCCGTGACCCCCGAGACGACCCTGCTGGCGGCCCTCCTGGCCGGCGCCCTCATCGGGCTCAGCCTCGGCGCGCTGGGCGGTGGGGGGTCGATCCTGGCCGTGCCGGTGCTGGTCTACCTGCTCGGCCAGTCGCCCGCCCAGGCCACGACCGGCTCGCTGGTGGTGGTCGCGACGACCTCCCTGGCAGGGGCCGTCGCGGCCGCCCGGTCCGGCCACGTGCTGCTCGCGCGGGGGGTCGCCTTCGGGGCCGTGGCGACCGGGGGGGCGGTGCTCGGCGCCAAGGCCTCGGCCCACGTCGACGACGACGTCCTCCTCGCGGCCTTCGCCGCGCTCATGCTCCTCGTGGGTGCCCTGATGGCGGTGCGCCTCGTGCGCCGCCCCGGAGACGGGCCCTCCCACGCCGCGCGACCCGCCCTGGACGACCCGATCTTCACCTTCTCCCCCACCTTCGCCTGCGCCTGCCCGCGCGCGCTGAAGGTCCTGCTCACCGCGACCCTCGTGGGCGGGCTGACCGGCTTCCTCGGCGTGGGCGGCGGCTTCCTCGTCGTGCCCGCCCTGCTGCTGGCCCTCGCCCTCCCGCTGCCCTACGCCGCCGGCACGTCGCTGGTCGTCATCACGATCACCAGCGCCGCCGCGCTGGCCACCCGCGCCGGTGTGGGCCCGGCCCCCGACTGGGGTCTCGTGCTCGCCCTCACCGCCGCCTCAGCCCTCACCGCCGTGGTCGGAGCCCGACTCGCCGACTGTGTCGACACCCGTCGACTCTCCGCCGCCTTCACCGCCCTCGTCCTGGCCGTCGCCGCCTACACCGCGACCCAGGCCCTCCCCGCGCTGCTGTGACCCGGCCGCACCGCGACCGCAGGACCACGCGCTCCGCGCGACCCGACCAGTCCCTCATCCGACGCACCAGGAACGGACCGACCATGAGCACCACGAGCCCGCGCCGCGCCAGCGACGCCGACACCCCGCCCGACCAGGAGGCCGGCCGGCGACCCGACCAGCGCGCCGGCCGGCACTCCGGCCCCGCCGCGGCGGGTCACGCCTCCGAGGCGCGACCCGGGCCGCTGGGGCGCCTCGGCGTCTGGGTCACCGACCACGCCCGCCTCGTCACCGGGGTCTGGCTGCTGCTCGTCGTCGGCCTCGGCGCCTTCGCCCCGCAGGTCGAGCACAACCTCTCCGGCGCCGGCTGGCAGGCCGACGGCTCGGAGTCCGTCGCGGCGCGCGAGCTGGCCCGCGAGAGCTTCGGCGGCAACGCCTCCTCCGCGATCCAGGTCGTCGTCCACTCCACCGACGGACCCGTCACCGAGGGCGCGGGCCGTGACGTCCTGGCCCGGATCACCGCCGTGCTCGAGCGCGAGCCCCGTCTGGCCGACGTCGTGGCCCCGCAGCCGGGCGCCACCCTGAGCCAGGACGGCTCGACCGCGATCGTGCTCGCCGGCGCCGGCGTCGACACCGACGAGATGGTGCGGGTGGCCACCGACCTCAAGGAGGAGCTCCAGGACCTCTCCGTCGACGGGGTCCAGGTGAACCCGACCGGCTCCTCGCTGCTGTGGTCGGACTTCAACGAGGCCAACCTCGAGGCCATGCTGACGTCCGAGATGGTCTCCTGGCCGGTGACCATGGCGATCCTGGTGCTCGCCTTCGGCGCCCTCGTGGCCGCCGGCCTCCCCCTGATCCTGACCCTCGCCGGGCTGGTCGCCTCCGCGGGATCGCTGGTGCTGATCAACGAGCTCGTCCCGGTCTCCATCTGGGCGATGAACTTCGCGATGATGTTCGCCCTCGCGCTCGGCATCGACTACGCGCTCTTCCTCGTGGTGCGCTACCGCGCCGCCCGGATGGGCGCCGGCCGCTCCGCACGCCAGGCGGTCGCGGAGACCATGGACACCGCCGGCAAGGCGGTGCTGCTCTCCGGCGCCACCGTCCTGGTCTCGCTGTCGGCGGTGATGCTCGTGCCCTCGCCGTCGTTCCGGTCGATGGCCGGCGGCATCATGCTCTCGGTCGTCTTCGTCCTGGCCGCCACCCTCACCCTGCTCCCGCTGGTGCTGTTCACGCTCGACCACACGATCAACACGCTCTCGCTGCCCTGGGTCAGGACCGGCGAGCACCGCTCCGCGGCCTTCGCCGCGTGGGGCGAGCGGCTCTGGAGGCGCCCCGTCGTCTGGGGTCTCGGCGCGCTGGTCGTGCTGCTCGCCCTCGCCGCGCCGATCCTCGGCCTGACGACGGCGATGCCGTCCATCAAGGTCCTGCCCGAGGACGCGAGCGCCCGCATCGGCTACGACCTGGTCCAGGACTCCTTCGGCGACGGCGCGCCCGGCACGCTCCAGGTCGTGACCGCGGCAGCCGACTCCGAGGCCGCGAGCAGCGTGCTCGCCTCCGACCCCGGGATCGCGGGCGCCCTGCCCGCCCAGCCGGCGGCCGACGACAGCGGGCTGGTCCTCCTCCAGGCCGTCCCGACCGTCGACCCCTCCGACCCCGCCCTCGCCGACACCGTCGACCGCCTGCGCGCCGCCCTGCCCGACAGCGCGCTCGTCGGAGGCGCAGCGGTGGAGAACCTCGACCTCGAGGCCCAGCTCGACGAGTCCACGCCGCTGGTGATCGCCGTCGTGCTCGTGCTCGGCTTCCTGCTGCTGCTCGTGGCCCTGCAGGCCCCGCTCATCTCGTTGCTCGGCACCCTGGCGAGCCTGCTGTCCACCGCGGCCGCCTTCGGGGTCGCCCGCCTCGTCTTCCAGGAGGGCATCGGCGCCGACCTGCTGGGCTTCGAGAGCCAGGGCTTCCTCGACGCGTGGGCGCCGGTGTTCTTCTTCGCGATGATCTTCGCCATCGCCATGGACTACACCGTCTTCCTGCTGGCCTCCGCCAAGGAGCACTACGAGCGCTCCGGCGACCCGAAGGACGCGATGGTCGGCTCGCTGGCCCACTCCGGACGCGTCATCTTCGCCGCCGGCGCCGTCATGGTCGCGGTCTTCTTCACCTTCGCGCTCTCCGGGCCGCTGCCGCCCAAGGAGATGGGGATCGTGCTCGGCGTCGCCGTGCTGCTCGACGCCTTCCTCGTGCGGCTCGTGCTGCTGCCGGTCATGCTGCGGCTCACCGGTCGCGCCGCCTGGTGGACCCCCGCCTGGCTGCGACGGGTGCTGCCCACCGTCACGTTCTCGCACGGCTGACCATCTCCCGACCACACCACGCACCACCTGCACCTCCCCACCACCACCTCGAACGAAGGAGCACCACCGTGTGCCGAGCAGTCACCTGCAAGCAGTGCGGCAAGACCACCTGGGCCGGCTGCGGCCAGCACGTCGACCAGGTCATGGCCCGCGTGCCACGCGCCGACCGGTGCGCCGGCCACCCCCGTGAGGAGCGGCCCGGCCTGCTCGGGCGGCTCTTCGGCCGCACGCGCTGAGCACCGGGCGCCCCGCCCTTGCACGGGCCGGACGCCCGGAGCGCTCCCAGCGGCCCGGCTCGGCTCGGGCCAGATGGGGCCGGCTCGGCTGAGCCCGGCTCAGCGCGACCCGGTTCGGCTCAGCGCGGCGCGGTCCCGGTCGGCACGACGTCGACCGGGGCTGCGGCTCGGGCCACCACCGCGGCCGTGACCGGCTCGCGGCCCTCCGTCGGGTCCGGGGCCGTCGGGGCGGGCCCGCCTCGCACGGGGTCGGCCGGCGCGCCGCTCGTGCCCACGACCACCAGGTCGGCGCGCCGCGAGGTCTGGAGGATCCCCTCGAGCACCGAGCCCGCGTAGAGCACGGTGTGGACCACGAGCCCCGGCTGCCACTCGCGCGCAGCGCGCTCGGCCGCCACCAGCAGCGCGTGCTCCTCGTGGGTGCGCGGCAGCACCGGTCTCGCGGGGCCGACCCGCCCGCCGGAGGCACGGCGGTCGTCCACGTGGAGGATCGTCACGCAGGTCGCGCGCCGCACGGCCCCCTCGACCGCCCGGCGCAGCACCGCCTCGTCACCGGGCCAGCGGCCCAGGGCCGCGACCACCCCCACGTCCGAGCCGACCCCGCTGGCCCGCTCCGCACGCCTGCTGCCTGCCATCGCACTCCCCACCTCGGTCGTGCGCCCGGGCCCCCGACGGCCGGGGACGACGCCCTTCGAGCCTGCGCGACGGCGGCCGGGGCCGACAGGGACGGACGTCCCTCCGCGGCGGACCTCCGTCCCGAGCGGCGCCTTCCCGCGAGCGGGGCCGGCGGACCGGCGGGTCGCAGTGCCGCAGGGACCTTCGGCCCGCCGGCCCGGGGCGCCCGGCCGGTGCGTCGGCGGGGTCGACGTACGAGCCTGGGGGCAGCAGCCCCCACCCACGAGGAGCACCCGATGGACCGGCCCGGCCCCGCACCCGACCAGGCCCGCGACCGGGGGGCCGGTGCCCGGGCCCTCGTGGCCCACGAGTCGATGTTCGGCAACACCCGCCTCGTCGCCGACGCCGTCGCCCGCGGCCTCGAGCGTGCCGGTGTCAGCACCGACGTGGTCGACGTGGCCGAGGCCGGCGCGGTGGGTCCCACGGTGCCCGACGACGACGTGCTGGTGGTCGGCGCCCCGACCCACGCCTTCTCGCTGAGCCGCGCCTCCTCGCGCGCGCAGGCGATCGAGCAGGGGGCGCCCCTCGACCACGAGGAGCGCGGCATGCGCGAGTGGCTGGCCGAGGTGCCCGAGCCCCCGCCCGGGGCGCACCACGCCGCGACGTTCGACACCCGTGTCACCAAGGTGCGGCACCTGCCGGGCTCGGCCGCGGTGAAGGCCGCGCGGATCCTGCGCCGCCACCACTACCTCGTCGAGGACGCCCCGCGGTCGTTCTACGTCGAGGACCTGCAGGGCCCGCTCGTCGCGGGCGAGGTCGACCGCGCCGAGGAGCGGGGCGCCGAGGAGTGGGGCGCCGAGCTCGGCGCGGCCCAGGTCGTGCGTGGCCGCTCCCCGCGGGCCTGAGCGCACCGCGACCGACAGGCGCCCGGGACGCCGTGGACCCGGTGAGTCGTGGCACCAGGGCGCCGGCCGACGGGCGCTCCCGCGCAGGTCGAGGGTGGCGGGAGCAGGCCGAGACCCTGCTCGCCGGGGCCGCGGCCACCACGCTGCCGGTGGTCCACGGCTCCCGCGCACTCCACGACACCCTCGACGGGGCCGAGCGCCCGCACGCCACCACCGCGCCCGACCCACCGGCCCATCTGCGGCGACCACAGCCGCACCTCGCTCCCCCGCTGCTGGTCGAGGCGGCGGGTGTCACCGAGTCGGTCCCGACCGGGCGCACGACGTGGGACGATCGCCCCGGAGGAGCCGGGCCGGACAGGGCCCGGCGCACGGCGGGCGGGAGGGGAGGCACGGGTGCGCGCAGACGACGAGGGATGGCGGCTCTTCCGGTGGGCGGCAGCGGCGGCCGGCACCGTGCTGGTGGTGGCCACGGCCCTCATGCTCGGGCCGTGGAGCGGCCCCGACCGTGCCTGGATCGCCGCCGACGCCGCGACCATGGCCGCCGACCTCTTCGCCGCGGCCGCCGTCGCCCTGCGGGTGCGGCGGAGCCGGCCCGGCCCGGCGCGACGCGCCTGGGGCCTGGTGCTGGTGGCCCTGGTCGGCTACGCCGTGGCCGACGGCGTCTGGACGGTCTACGACATCGCCTCCGCCCCGGTGCCCTACCCCTCGGTCGCCGACCTCTTCTACCTGCTCGCAGCGCCCCCGGCGCTCGCCGGGCTGCTGCTCTTCCCCGTCGGTCGCGGGGTCGCGGTGAGCCGCGCGCGGGTGCTCCTGGACTCCGCCGTGGTGTGCTGCGCGGTCGTCCTGGTCGCCTTCATGGTGCTGCTGCGCGACGTCTTCTCCTCCCTCGGCAGCGGCCTCGGCGCGGCGGTGAACGCCGGCTACCCCGTCCTCGACGTCCTGCTGGTGTGCGTCGCGAGCCTGCTGCTGCTGCGCGGCGGCGCGGCCCGGCCACGTGCCGACCTGGCCCTGCTGGGGCTGGGCTTCATCTGCTACGCCGTGGCCGACTCCGCCTTCGCGCTGGTGACCCTCGACGGGTCCTACGAGTCGATGCTCCTGACCGACGTGCCCTACGTCGCCGCCCCCCTGGTGCTCGGCCTGGCCGCCCTCGCCCCACCCCCCGAGCAGCCGGGCACGCCCTCGGCCCGGGCCCGCCTGCTCAGCGCCGCCGCCCCCGACCTCGCGGTGCTGGCCGCGCTGGCCACGACCCTGGCCGTCGGTGGGTCGGAGGGGGCCAGCGGCCGGCTGGTGCTCCTCGTGGTCGTCCTCGCCGTGGTGCGCCAGGTCTGGCTGGGGTGGGAGAACCACCGCCTGCGCGTCGGGCTCGAGCAGCGCGTGGCCGAGCGCACCGAGGAGAACCTCGCGCTGACCGCGCGCCACGTGCACCTGCTGGAGTCCGTCGGCGAGGGGATCCTCGGCCTCGACGCCCAGGGCCGCATCGACTTCGTCAACGACGCCGGCGCCCGGATGCTCGGGTCGACGGCGGACGCCCTGGTGGGCGCACCCGCGTGCCGGCGCCTGCACGGTGTGCACACCGCGGCCGAGCACCCGGGCGCCGCGGCGGAGACGGCGGACCCCGGACCGGTCGTCGAGGCGCCGCTCTGCGCCCTCGACGCCGCGCTCGGCGGCCGGGCCGTGCGCGACGCCGAGCACGGCTTCCGCCGCTCCGACGGGAGCGTGCTGCCGGTCGAGATCACCGCCGACGGCGCCCGACCCGGGCCCGACGGACGGGCCAGGGGGGCCGTGGTCGTCTTCCGCGACGCCACCGAGCGCCGCGCCGCCGACCGGCTGAAGTCGGAGTTCATCTCCGTGGTCAGCCACGAGCTGCGGACGCCGCTGACCTCGATCCACGGCGCGCTCCACCTGCTGCACGACGGTGACGTCGGCGAGCTGTCGCCCGCCGCCGAGCGGGTCGTCGACGTCGCCCTGCGCGGCACCGACCGGCTGGCCCGGCTGATCAACGACATCCTGGTCGTCGACCGGCTGGAGTCGGGACGCCTGCCGCTCGACCTCGCCGACCACGACGCCGCTCCCCTCGTGGCCGGCGTGCTCGCCGCGCTCGAGCCCGTCGCCGACGCCGCCGGCATCGTCCTCGAGGCCGGTCCGGTCGAGGCGCGGGTCAGGGTCGACGCCGACCGGTTCACCCAGGTGCTGACCAACCTGGTCGGCAACGCCGTCAAGTTCACCCCCCGCGGTGGGCTCGTGCGCGTCGAGGCGGTCGTGCGCGACGGGGCCGCCGAGGTGAGCGTGACCGACACCGGCCCCGGCATCCCGCGGGAGGCGCAGGAGACGGTCTTCGAGCGGTTCCGCCAGCTCGACGAGAGCGACGTCAGGCAGCGCGACGGCTCAGGCCTGGGCCTGGCCATCAGCCGCTCCCTCGTCGAGCACCAGGGCGGGCGGATCTGGGTCGACAGCGAGCCCGGCCACGGGGCCAGCTTCCGCTTCACCGTGCCGCTCGCCGCGAGCGCGTCGGCGCCCGTCCCGGGAGCATCGGAGGGTGGCGCCGCGGGCGGCTCGGCGCAAGACTCGGACGAGCGCTCCGCCGGGCACCCTGCCGGTGGCCCGGTCGCGGGTGACGCCGGTGCCGACCGCACGGCGGCGAGCCCCGTTCCCGGTCGCTGAGCGCTGTCGGAGCCCCTCACTACCCTGTGGCACCCACACCGCGAGGAGAGACCATGACCGAGACCACGGCACCTCCTGCGGGGCACCCCGCCGACGGCCACGACCTGATCCGGGTGCAGGGCGCCCGGGAGAACAACCTCAAGGACGTGAGCGTCGAGCTGCCCAAGCGGCGGCTCACCGTCTTCACCGGCGTCTCGGGGTCGGGCAAGAGCTCGCTGGTCTTCGCCACCATCGCCGCGGAGTCGCAGCGGATGATCAACGAGACCTACAGCGCGTTCGTGCAGGGCTTCATGCCCTCGCTGGCGCGCCCCGAGGTCGACCGGCTGGAGGGCCTCACCACGGCGATCATCGTCGACCAGGAGCGCATGGGCGCCAACCCCCGCTCGACCGTCGGCACCGCCACCGACGCCCACGCGATGCTGCGCATCCTGTTCAGCCGGCTCGGCTCGCCGTACGTCGGACCGCCGACGGCGTTCTCCTTCAACGTGCCCACCCGACGGGCCAGCGGCGTGATGTCGACCGAGCGGGCGGGGCGCACCGAGAAGAGCGTCGTGAAGGGCGCGGTCTACCTCGGTGGCATGTGCCCGCGCTGCGAGGGCACGGGCAGCGTCAAGGACATCGACCTGACGGCGCTCTACGACGACACGCTGTCGCTGGCCGACGGGGCGCTCAGCGTGCCCGGCTACTCCATGGACGGGTGGTACGGCCGCCTCTTCGCCGGGATGGGGCTGCCGATGGACGCCCCGATCTCGACCTTCACCGCGAAGCAGCTCGACACGATGCTCCACGCGGAGCCGACCAAGATCAAGGTCGAGGGCGTCAACCTGACCTTCGAGGGGATCATCCCGAAGATCCAGAAGTCGATGCTCTCCAAGGACCCCGAGGCGATGCAACCCCACGTGCGGCGCTTCGTCGACCGCGCGGTCACCTTCCAGACCTGCCCGGACTGCCAGGGCACGCGGCTGACCACCGCGGTGCTCGCCTCGCGCATCGAGGGCCGCAACATCGCCGAGCTGTGCGCGCTGCAGATCAGCGACCTCGCCGACTGGGTGCGCGCCCTCGACGCCCCGGAGGTCGCGCCGCTGCTCGCGGGCCTGCAGCACCTGCTCGACTCCTTCACCGCGATCGGGCTGGGCTACCTCTCCCTCGACCGCCCCGCGGGCACGCTCTCGGGCGGGGAGGCCCAGCGCACCAAGATGATCCGTCACCTCGGCTCCTCGCTGACCGACGTCACCTACGTCTTCGACGAGCCCACCATCGGGCTGCACCCCCACGACATCGAGCGGATGAACGACCTGCTGCTCGAGCTGCGCGACAAGGGCAACACCGTGCTGGTCGTCGAGCACAAGCCCGAGACCATCGCGGTGGCCGACCACGTCGTCGACCTCGGCCCGCGCGCCGGCGCGGCCGGCGGCGAGATCGTCTTCGAGGGCACGGTCGAGGGGCTGCGCGCCAGCGACACCCTCACCGGGCGCCACCTCGACGAGAGGGTGGCGCTCAAGGCGACGCCGCGCACCCCCACCGGCACCCTCGCGGTGAACGGCGCGGCCACCCACAACCTGCGCGACGTCAGCGTCGAGGTGCCCCTCGGCATGCTCTGCGTGGTCACCGGCGTGGCCGGGTCGGGCAAGAGCTCGCTGGTGCACGGCTCGATCGCCGGTCGCGAGGGCGTGGTCGTCGTCGACCAGGGCGCCATCAAGGGCTCACGACGCAGCAACCCCGCCACCTACACTGGTCTGCTCGAGCCCGTGCGCAAGGCCTTCGCGAAGGCCAACGGCGTCAAGCCCGCGCTCTTCAGCTCCAACTCCGAGGGCGCCTGCCCCACCTGCAACGGCGCCGGGGCCGTCTTCACCGAGCTCGGCGTGATGGCCACCGTCGAGTCGCCCTGCGAGGAGTGCGAGGGCCGACGCTTCCAGGCCGCCGTGCTCGAGCACACCCTGGGCGGGCGCGACATCGCGCAGGTGCTCGCGATGCCGGTCGAGGAGGCCCTGGCCTTCTTCGCCGAGGGCGAATCGCGGGTGCCGGCCGCCCACGCCGTGCTCGAGCGGCTGCGCGACGTCGGCCTGGGCTACCTCAGCCTCGGCCAGCCCCTCACCACGCTCTCCGGGGGCGAGCGCCAGCGCCTCAAGCTCGCGGTGCAGATGGCCGAGAAGGGCGAGGTCTACGTGCTCGACGAGCCGACCACCGGGCTGCACCTGGCCGACGTGCGCCACCTGCTCGCCCTCCTCGACCGCCTCGTCGACTCCGGCCGCTCGGTGGTGGTGATCGAGCACCACCAGGCCGTCATGGCCCACGCCGACTGGGTCATCGACCTCGGCCCCGGCGCCGGCCACGACGGCGGCCGCGTCGTCTTCGAGGGCACCCCGGCCGACCTGGTCGCCGCCCGCACCACGCTGACCGGCCAGCACCTCGCGGCGTACGTCGGGGCCTGACCGCGCCGCCCCCGGCACCGCACCCAGGCACCGATCCGGACGCCCGGCCCGGGCGCCCGGCCACCTCTGGTCCGACCACGCCCGCGCAGCAGCGGCCTAGGCTCCTCGGCATGAGACGCTCCGCCGCCCTCGCCGCGCCCGTGACGCTGCTGGCCCTGCTCGTCGGGTGCAGCGACGACGACCCGGCCGGCGACGGGGCCGCAGCCCGCGCAGACGCGACGTCGAGCACGACGCCCGCCCCGTCGGACCCCGGCACGCCCTCCGGGAGCGACGACGGCGCCCCCTCGCAGGACGCCGCGCCCGCGCCGGGCGACCCCGACGCCGCCGTGCCGGGCGCGTGCCGCCAGGTGGTGCTGGGCATCGACGCCTTCAACCTCGGCGACTACGAGGAGACGGTGCGCCGCTTCGAGGAGGCCGTGCCCCTGGCCCGGGAGGCCGTCGACGACGACCCCACCACCGAGGCCGCCGACCTGCTGGAGGCCGTGGAGTACTACGCCGAGCTGGCCCCCGGGGACTACCTCGAGGCCGCCGCCACCTCGCCCGACTTCGCGCGCTACAAGGAGATCACCCTGGGCCAGTGCGCCGCCGCCGGCGCCGGACGCCCCGTGCAGAGCGAGCCGCCCGGCCAGCTGGCCTGAGCGGGCCCCAGTCGCCCACCGGCCCGGGCGGAGGCCCGGTCGTCTGCCTGGGCGTCTGCACGAGCCGCTGCCCGGGCGCTCGGGCGGCCGACCGGGCGGGCCACCGGCCCTCACTGCCCGGGGGCCGGTGGGGTGCGTACGGTGTCCTCACCGCCATGACCACCGAACCGACCGACGCCTCCCCTGTGAGTGCCCCGCCCGTGACTGCGACGCCCGCCCAGGGCCGCAAGCTGCTGCTCGCCGTCGACGCGCCGTCGCTGCTGCACCGCAACCACCACGCGCGGGCGGAGTCGGCGCTGCTCGACCAGGGCGGTCGCCCGGCGTGGGCGCTGCACGGCATGCTGCGCCAGATCCTCGAGGCCATCGACCAGTTCGCCCCCGACGCGGTCGTCTTCGGGCTCGACGACCGCCGCGACTCGGTGCGGGAGCGGATGTACCCGGCGTACAAGGCCGGACGCGCCGCCAAGGACGCCACCCTCGTCGACCAGCTCGAGCGGGCCGCGGCGCTCCTCGACGCCCTGGGCCTGCAGACCGTCACCCCGGCCGGGCTCGAGGCCGACGACGTGAGCGCCTCGGCCGCGGTGTGGGCCGAGACCCACGGGTGGGAGTGCGTCATCATCACCTCCGACCGCGACTCCTTCGCCCACATCAGCGAGCACACCCGCGTGCTGCGGCTGATCAACGGCGGCATCAACGCCTCCCCGCTGCTCAACCCCGCGCGGCTCTTCGCGCTCTACGGCATCGCCGCCGAGCACTACCTCGAGTACGCCGCCCTGCGCGGCGACGCCAGCGACAACCTGCCCGGCGTGCCCGGCATCGGGGAGAAGACCGCGCCGGTGCTGCTCTCCCAGATGGGCTCGATGCGCTCGGTGTGGGCCGACATCGAGCACTGCGACGGCGCCAACCTCGTCGCCGCGCTCGACTCCTACTGCGAGGAGACCGGCCAGCGCCGCATCGGCGCCGGGCTGCTCAAGCGGCTCACCGCACCGGGCGCCCGGGAGCGCTTCGACTTCAACCTCGCGATCATGTCGGGCCGCCCGGTCGACCTGGGGCTGACCCCCGACGTGCCCGGCACCCCGGGCCTGCTGCCGCTCGACCCCGACCGCGTCTCGCGCGTGGTCGGCTACCTCGGCGTGCCCGCCACCACCCAGCTGGCGCTGCGCGTGCTCACCGAGCCGCCGGGCTCGCGACTGGCCGCACCGACCTGGGGCTGACGGCCGCCCGCGGGGTGGGGCGCGGACGTCGGTGGTGGCACCGTCCGGGCCTGGCCGACTCGCCCGAAGGTTCCGCTCGTCCGTCCGCGCAATGGCCCCACCCCAGCGGTCGGATCGCGTCGCGCACCGCACCAGCCGCGCACACCCGCTCCGGCGGCGGGCCGTGCCCGCGCAATTGCGCCAGTTCAGCAACCCGACCGCCCCGGCAACCGCACCACCCGCGCAAACCCGCACCGCAGGCCCATGCCGTCCTTCGCAATTGCGCCACTCCAGCAGCCCGACCGCCCCCGACACCGCACCACCAGCGCAAACCCGCACCGGCACCCCACCACGCCCACGCAATTGCGCCACTCCAGCAACCCGACCGCCCCCGACACCGCACCACCCGCGCAAACCCGCACCGCAGGCCCATGCCGTCCTTCGCAATTGCGCCACTTCAGCAACCCGACCGCCCCCGACACCGCACCACCAGCGCAAACCCGACCCGGCAGCCCCACCACGCCCGCGCAATTGCGCTACTCCAGCAATCCGACCGCCCCGAGCGGCTCAGCCGCTGAAGCGGCTCAGGCGTGGGGGCGGGCGGCCGGGAGGGTGACGACGAAGCGGGCCCCGTGCGGGCCTGCGGGGCCCGACGTACGCCCCCCGGTGTCGCCGGCCACCGGGTCGAGGACGACGTCGCCGCCGGCGCTGCGGGCGACCCGGCGGGCCAGGGCGAGGCCGAGACCGCTGCTGCCGACCCCGGAGCGACCGGGCTCGAAGACGGTGTCGGCGTCCTCGGGCGCCACCCCGGGGCCGTCGTCCTCGACGACCACCCGCACGAGGTCGCCGTCGCGCTCGGTGCGCACGAGCACGTGGTGGGCCAGCTCGACGGCGTTGCGCACTACCGGCGCGAGGGCCCGTACGGCCAGGTCGTGGGAGAGCGCGAGGTCGACGCCGGCCCCGACCCGGGCCTCGACGCGGCCGTCGGGGTCGACCTCGGCGCACACGCTGGTGACGACCTCCCGCAGCCCGCTGCCGGCCCTGACCGGGCCCGAGCGGTCGCGGGCGAGGTCGAGGAGCCCGGTCACGGTGGCCGCCATCGCGCGGCAGGCGCTCTGGATGTCGGCGATGTCGGTGCGCAGCTCCTCGTCGAGGTCGCCGCGCAGCGCCACCAGGTCGGCCGTGGCGAGCACGGCGGTCAGCGGGGTGCGCAGCTCGTGGGCCAGCTCGGAGGTCAGCCGCTGCTCGGCGAGGATCGCGTCCGCGACGCGGGCGAGCAGCGCGTCGAGGGTGCGGCCGAGCGCGCGGATCTCGTTGGTCGGGGCTCCGAGGTCGAAGCGGCGGTCGAGGTCGTGCTCGCTCCAGTCCTCGGCGGTCGCGGCCATCGCCGCGACCGGCTGCAGGACGCGCCGGCTGGCCAGCGAGACCAGCAGCGTCGCCAGCCCCACGATGATCAGCCCGGCGACCACCGCCACCACCAGCGCGACGTGCTCGTCGGCCTCGTAGGGCGACAGCGACTCCGCGACCACCAGCACGCCACGGGCGGTCACGGGTGCCCCGGCCGCACCCGAGGCCGAGCCCTCACCGGAGCCGGGGCCGACGCCCTCGCCGGGGCCGGCGGCCTCCTGCTCGACGACGAAGGGACGAGCCAGCGCCCGGTAGCTCTCCCCCCGCGTGAGGCTGCGCTCGCTGGTGGATCCGGCGAGATCGGCGAAGGTGTCGGCCTGGGCGGGCGGCACGGTGCCCCCGACGAGCCGCCCCCGGTCGTCGTAGAGCGCCACGGCGGGCCCGAGCAGGTCGTCGGGCACGCTGACCGTGCCTGCCCGCGTGGCCTCGGCCGCGGCCACGACCGTGGCGGCACGGTCGTCGAGCACCCGCGCCACGGCGTCCTGCGAGGCCCCGTCGACCACGGCGTGCACCACGCCCACCAGGGCCAGGGCCACCGCCGCGCCGAGCACGGCGGTCCACAGCACGAGCTGGCGACGCAGGGAGCCCACGTCGGCAGCGGCGCCGGGCCACACCGGCAGTCCGCGGCGGCCGCGCGCACGGGGGCCGCGTGCGCCGTCGGCGCCGCTCACCTCACGACTCCGCGACCCGGTAGCCGATGCCGCGCACCGTCTCGATGACCACCGGCGACCCGATGCCGGCCAGCTTGGAGCGGATGCGCCGCAGGAAGCTGTCGACGGTGTTGTCGTGCACCACCGACCCGTCGGGCCAGGCCGCGGCGACCACGACGCGGCGTCGCACCACCTCGCCGGGCCGGGCGAGGATCGCGGCGAGCATGCGGTACTCGGTGGGGGTCAGCAGCACCTCGCCGTGGGCGGTGCGCGCGGCGTGGGCGACCGGGTCGAGCCGCAGCCCGCCTCGACCCGCGGCGTCGGCGTGCGCACGGGCCCGCCGGGCCACCAGCACGTCGAGGCGGGCCAGCAGCTCGGCCAGGTCGAAGGGCTTCACGACGTAGTCGTCGGCGCCGGCGGCGAAGCCCTGGAGCTTGTCGCGCACCTCGCCGAGCGCGGTGAGGAAGAGCACCGGGGCGGTCTGCCCGCCCGCCTGGAGCGCCTGCACCACGTCGCGGCCGTCGGCGTCGGGCAGGCCGATGTCGACCACGAGGGCGCCCAGGGCCGTGTCGTCGGCGAAGAGGCGCAGCGCCTCCCCGCCGTCGTGGGCGGCCACCACGTCGTGACCGGCCTGTCGCAGACCGCGCACGAGCACCTTGCGGATGCTCTCCTGGTCCTCGCAGACCCCGATGCGGGCCACGGCGGCGTGTCCTGGGCCCGGTCGCGGATCAGCGCGGCGCGGAGGCGCTGACCCGGTCGCCCCAGACCGCCTTCGCGCCCGAGTCGCCCACGCGGTAGACCTGCACCGCGGTGGCCAGCGCGGCCACGACGGCGAGCACCGCCACGACGGTCGTCAGCCACGAGGGGCCCGGGGCCGGCTTGCCCGCGGCCGAGCGGCGCGCGAGCACCACCATGACCAGGGCGAGCACCAGCAGCGGGATCGCGAACCACAGCAGCTGCTCGCCGAGCTCGGCGTGCTCGCCGGGGTCGCCCACCCGCTCCTCCAGCGCCTCTCCGCTCGAGGTCGCCACCGGCACCAGCACCGTGGCCACCGCGGCGATGCCGACCAGCAGCGGGCCGAAGGTCACCCGCCAGCGGGGCCGGACCGCGAGGGCGATGGTGCCGAGCACGGCCAGCGGCAGCAGCACCACCACGGCGTGCACCACGAGCGGGTGGACCGGCAGTCCGTTGATCAGGTCGAACACAGTGGCCTCCAGGAGCCGTGCGCCGGAGCCGACTCCCGGCCCGGAGCGCCCGGGTGGCGGGCGCCGGGACCGATCATCCCCGCCGCCACCTGCACGCAACCTGACCATGATCGCCGCCCGCGCGGCCGGCGTCACGCGGCTCGCCGTACCGGTGGGGTGCTGGGGTGGCCCGGGTGCGCGGGTCCTACTGGCCGTTGCGACCTCTACCTGACAGTCATGACGGTCAGGTAGTGGTCGCAACGGTCAGTAACATGCGCCCGCGGCGCCGACCACGGAGCCGCGGACCGTCGCGACACCCAGGGGAGCACCGGTGCGAGCAGTCGTCGTCGAGCAGTACGGGCAGGCACCGGTCGTGCGGGAGGTCGCCGACCCCGAGCCGCCCCCGGGCGGGGTGGTGGTGCGCGTGCACGCCACCGGGCTGTGCCGCAGCGACTGGCACGCGTGGGCCGGCCACGACGACGGCGTCACCCTGCCGCTCGTGCCGGGCCACGAGCTGGCGGGCACGGTGGTCGCCGTGGCCCCCGACGTACGCCGCTGGCGCGTGGGCGCCCGCGTGACCACGCCCTTCGTCTGCGGCTGCGGGCGCTGCGCGTGGTGCACGAGCGGCCAGGCCCAGGTCTGCCCCGACCAGACCCAGCCGGGCTTCACCCACGACGGCTCCTTCGCTGAGCTGGTCGCGCTGCGGGCCGCCGACACCAACCTCGTGGCCGTGCCCGACGCCGTCGGCGACGCCGCGGCGGCCAGCCTGGGCTGCCGCTTCGCCACCGCCTACCGCGCCCTGAGCGCCCGCGCCGACCTCCGCCCCGGCGAGTGGGTCACCGTCGTGGGCGCCGGCGGGGTCGGCCTCAGCGCGGTGATGATCGCGGTGGCCCGCGGGGCGCGGGTCGTGGCCGTCGACCGCTCCCCCGCCGCCCTCGACCTCGCCCGACGCCTCGGCGCCGAGCACACCGTGCTCGCCGCGGACCCGACCGACGGGCACGAGGCAGGGCGCGACGTCGGCCCCGGGCCGAGCCGGGTCGCCGAGGAGGTGCACGACCTCACCGGCGGCGGCAGCCACGTGGCGCTCGACGCCGTGGGCAGCGCGGCCACCTGCGCCGACGCGATCCACAGCCTGCGCCGCCGCGGGCGCCACGTGCAGGTCGGCCTCCTGCCCGCCGTCGACGGCCACCCGCCGGTGCCGATGGACCGGGTGGTGGCCTGGGAGATCGACGTGCTCGGCAGCCACGGCATGGCCGCGGCCGACTACCCCGCCCTGCTCGCCGAGGTCGAGCGCGGCGCGCTGCGCCCCCAGGACCTGCTCGAGCGGGTCGTCGACCTCGACGAGGGCGCGAGGCTGCTGCCCGGCGTCGCCACCGCGTCGCCGGCCGGCATCACCGTGATCGACCCGCGCCTGCCGGTCCGCGGCTGAGCCGGCGCCGCCGGCGTACCCAGCGCAGGGCCGCAGGGCGCGGCGCGGTGTCCGGACAGGGGGAAGCCTCCCGCGGCGTGGCCCGGCCCTGCCATCATCGGAGCCATGAGCACCGACAGCGCCGACGCCACCGCCACCGGGGTCACCTGGACCCCCGACCTGCTCGGCGAGGGCTACGAGCAGCACGTGATGGACCTCGGGGAGGACCCCGACGGCGAGGGCGAGGTCGCGGCGGTGCTCGTGCGGCGCGGCGTGCGCGAGGGCGAGTCCGTGCGCGGCGCGACCCTCTACGTCCACGGCTTCTCCGACTACTTCTTCCAGACCGAGCTGGCCGACTTCTTCGCCGAGCGCGGCCAGGCCTTCTACGGCCTCGACCTGCGCAAGTGCGGTCGCGCGCGCCGCGAGGGTCAGACGGCCCACTTCGTCAGCGACCTGGCGCAGTACGACGCCGAGCTCGACCGCTCCCTGGAGCTGGTGGCCGCGGCGCACCCGGGCGTGCCGGTCACCGTGGTCGCGCACTCCACCGGCGGCCTCATCGCCCCGCTGTGGCTCGACCGGCGCCGCCGCGCGGGCCGGCTCGCGCCGATCGCCGGGCTGGTGCTCAACAGCCCCTGGCTCGACCTCCAGGGCAAGCCGGTCATGCGCGGCCCGGTCACCTGGGCGGTGCGGGCGCTGTCGAGGGTGCGCCCGCTGCGCGCCCTCGACCTGCCCGAGGGCACCTACGGCGAGACGCTCCACGTCAGCGGCACCGGGGAGTGGGAGTTCGACACCGTCATGAAGCCGCTCGAGGGGTTCCCCGTCACCGTGGGCTGGCTCAACGCCGTGCGCCGCGGCCACGCCAGGCTCCACCGCGGGCTCGACGTGGGCGTGCCCTCGCTGGTGCTGCGCTCCGACAAGACCTACTACTCCTCGCGCTACTCCGAGCGCAGCGACCGCGCCGACACCGTGCTCGACGTGCGCCAGATCGCCCGCTGGTCGGGCTGCCTGGGCTCCGAGACCACGGTCGTGCCCGTCGTCGACGCCCGCCACGACGTCTTCCTCTCCCTCGCCGAGCCCCGCGCGGCCGCCTACGCCGCCGTCGACGCCTGGCTGCGCACCCACGACCTGGCCGGCTGAGGCCCCCGGGCGTACGGCGGGCCGCGTCAGCCCAGCGTGACCGGGAGCCGGTCGAAGCCGCGCAGGATGCGGGTGGTGCGGCGCCGGGCGCCGGGGGCGAGCGCGAGGTCGGGGAAGCGCTCGACGACCGCGCGCAGGCCGACCTCGCCCTCCATCCGCGCCAGGGCGGCGCCCAGGCAGTAGTGGCGCCCAGAGGAGAACGACACGTGGTCGGCGGCGTTCTCACGGGCCACGTCGAAGATGTCGGGGTCGGCGAAGACGTCGGGGTCGCGGTTGGCGGCCGCGAGCAGCGTGGTGACCGCGGCGCCGCGCGGCACCGGGACCCCGGAGAACGTCGTGTCGCGCAGCGTCATCCGCCCCGTGAGCAGCACGGGCGGGTCGTAGCGCAGGACCTCGTCGACGGCGTTGGGCCACAGCCCGGGCTCGGAGCGCAGCCGGGCGAGCTGGTCGGGGTGCTGGAGCAGCAGGGCGACGCCGTTGCCGAGGAGGTTGACCGTGGTCTCGAAGCCCGCGGCGAGCACGAGACCGGCGGTGGCCTTGAGCTCGGCGTCGGTGAGGGCCACGCCGTCGTCGGAGCGGGCGGTGACGAGCTGGCTCAACAGGTCGTCACCGGGGCTGCGGCGCACCTGGTCGATGTGGTCGCTGAGCCACGCCTCGAAGTCGGTCAGCGACGACTCCACGCGCCGGAAGCCGCCCCAGGTCAGCCCCAGGTCGAGGCTGGGCGCCGCGCCCGTGCCGAAGTCGAGCACCCGGCCGCGGTCGGCGGCGGGCACCCCGAGGATCTCGGCGATGACGGTGACCGGGAGCTGGGCGCAGTAGGTCTCGACGAGGTCCACCGCGGCGCCCGGCTCGCGGCGCGCCTGCGCCTCGAGGTCGTCGAGCAGCCCGGCGGCGATCTGCTCGGTGCGCTCGCGCAGACCCTGCACGGCCTTGACCGAGAAGACCCGCGTGACGAGCTTGCGGTAGCGGGTGTGGTCGGGCGGCTCGGTCACCAGCAGCGAGGGCGGGGTCAGCGGACCGATCGGCGCCTGCCGGGCGGCCCAGTGGCCGATGCGACCGAGCACGCCGCCGGGTGAGAACTCCACCCCGGCCCGCACGTCGGCGCTGGTGAGCACCTCCTTGACCACCGGCTGGGAGGCGGTGACGAAGGCGAACTTCGAGCGGTGCAGCGGGCCGTCGGCCCGGATCGCCTCGAAGAGCTCCAGCGGCACGGTCTCCCCGTCGCGGGTCGCCTCGATCAGGCGCCCGTGCAGGTCGCCCTGCTTGGCCGCGCTGCGGATCGCCGTGGCCGGCAGCGCGTGGCCGAAGCCCCACCGCACCGCCGAGGCCGCCCGGCCGCCGACCTGCTCCTGGATGCTCATGGGCCCACCTCTCCTCGCCGACACCGGCCACGACCTGGGATACCGATCGGTATCGAGTACTGGTGAGTATCGTAGCGACCGATGTCAACCTCCCCCGAGCACCGCCCCACCACCGCGGGCGCCGCTGATGGCGTTCCCGATCCCGCCGTGCGTCGTCGACCCCCGCGCGACGAGGTCCGTCGTGCCCTGCTCGACGCCGCGGCCGAGCTCTTCGCCCGCGGCGGCATCGACGCCACCAGCCTCGACGACGTGGCCCGCGCGGCGGGCTTCACCAAGGGCGCCGTCTACTCCAACTTCGGCAGCAAGGACGGTCTGGTCGACGCCCTGGCCGAGGACCGGATCTCGGCCTACCTCGACCTGGGCCTGGCCGCCGTCAGCGACGTGGCGGTGCCCCTGGAGCAGCAGGCCCGCGACCTGGGCGACCGGCTCAGCGCCGCCGCCGAGGAGCAGCGCGACTGGCACCTGCTCTTCCTCGAGCTGTGGCAGCGCGCGGTGCGCGGCGAGGGCTCGCAGGCCTTCCGCGAGCGCCGTCGTGACCTGCACGGGGCGGTCACCGCCGCCATCGCCGAGCACGTCGACGCCGCCGGGGTCGCCGCCCCGCTGCCGGCCGAGGAGCTGGCCACGGTGCTCATGGCGCTCTCCAACGGGCTGGCCATTGAGCGGCACGCCGACCCCGGCTCGGTCGCCGACGACCTGCTGGGGCGGGTGCTGGTGGTGCTGATGGGTGCGGCTCCCCCGGGACGACCCGCTGACGTGGCGCGCGAGCAGACCCGGGGCGAGGCTCAGAGCAGCGTGGACCAGTAGTCCCAGAAGCGCACGCCGATGAGACCCACCACGACGACGAGCGCGAGGAGCAGCACCAGCGCGTGGGCGTCGCGCAGCAGCGCGGTGAGCGAGGAGTCGCGGGCCCGCTCCCCCAGCACGCCGCTGCTGAGGTTGCGCAGCGTGACGTACCAGAAGACCGGCACGACCACGCTCCACACGACCATGCAGTAGGGGCACAGCGCGCCGATGCTGTAGAGGCTCTGGTCGATCAGCCAGGCCACGAAGACCAGGCCCACGGTGGCCCCGGCCTGCAGCCCCAGCCACCACCAGCGCGGCAGCCGCACCCGGGCCAGCACCAGCGCCCCCGTCACGACGAGCACGGGGAAGGCCGCGATGCCGATCAGCGGGTTGGGGAAGCCCAGCAGCGAGGCCTGGTCGGTCGCCATCACCGAGCCGCAGCTCAGCACGGGGTTGATGCTGCAGCTGGGCACGTAGGAGGGATCGGTGAGCAGCTTGATCTTCTCCACCGCGAGGGTGAACGCCGCCAGCCCCCCGACCAGCCCGCCGAGCAGCAGCAGCCAGCCCAGCGCGCGGTCGGCGTACGCCGCACCGCCGCCACCGGCCGCGGCGCCGCCGTCGTGGTCCGGGTGGTGGTCCGGTCCGTGGTCCGGGTCGTGGAGGTGGTCGGGCGGGACCGACCCCTGCGGGTCGACGACCTCGGCACGCTGCGACACGGGGCACCCTCCTGCCACGTCGGGTCGGGACACTGGGCCCGACGGGCGCATCGGCGCCCTCGGGCATGGTATTCGACCCCGGCCGCGCGCACCTGAGTTCACCCTGAGGGGCTCTTGTGAGGACCCGGGCACTCCGACATCGTGGATCGGACGGCTTCCGCCGTCAGCCCCACCCCACGCGCACCACCTCCGCTCCACGGAGTCTCAGAAGGAGTCATCTCATGGTCATCGGCCTGGGCATCGTCCTCATCGTCGTCGGACTCGTCTTCGTCCTCGACGTCATCACCCTCGACCTCGCCAACGTGGAGGACACCACCCTCGGGTGGATCCTGCTCGCCGCCGGCGTGCTCGCGATCGTCGTGTCGCTCATCGTCAACCAGCAGCGCACGCGCAGCGTGCACGTGACCGAGCGTCGCGACACCCTCCCCCCGCGCTGAGCAGCCGCGTGAGCGCCGCCCACTCGCTGGAGGGCCCCACCGACCCGCCCGTGCTCCACCTGGCCACCGCGGCCCCGCTGTCGGCTCCCGAGCCGCTGCGGGCCGAGGGGGTCCGTCTCGACCTGCCCCGCACCCACCAGCACCTGTGGGACCTGCGCGGCGTGGAGTTCGAGGACGGCCTGACCGTGCGCTCCTACGAGTGCACGGGCTGCACCGACGTGCTCTTCCGCTGAGCCGTCGTCACGACGGCACCCAGCAGCGGGACCCCGCCGGCAGTCGCCGGCGGGGTCTCGTCACGTCGGGGCCCACCTCCGCGACGACCGCGCCGGGCGGTGCTCAGTCGCGCTGCAGCATCCGCGAGCGGTCGGGCTCGAAGCCGTGGGACATGCCGTAGGCCACGGCCTGGGAGCGGCTGGTGACCTCGAGCTTGCGGTAGGCGGTGCGGATGTAGGTCTTGACCGAGTTGATGCTGAGGTAGGTGCGCTCGGCGATCTCCTGGTTGGTCAGGCCCTGCACGATCAGCGCGAGCATCTCGCTCTCGCGGCCCGAGAGGCCCAGGTCGCGGCCGGGCCAGCTGACGGCGTCGCCGGTGGCGTCGTCCTCGGCGCCCTCGTCGTCGCCACCGCTGCCCATCGGCGGCACGACCCGGGCGCCCGCGTGCACGCGCTCGATCGACTCCACCAGGTCGGCCGACGACATCGACTTGGCGAGGTAGCCCGACGCGCCGGCCTTGAGGCTGTCCTGCACCAGGGCCTCGTCGACGTTCCAGCTGTAGACGGCCAGGCGGGCACCGGCGGAGCCCACCTCGTGGACCAGGTCGCGCAGCTCGGTGCAGGCGCCCTGGGTCTGGGCGAAGCTGTCGAAGAGCACCACGTCGACGTCGCTCTCGACCGGCACGTTGACGGCCAGCTCCACGACCTCGACCCGGTCGGCGAAGGGCGCCAAGGCACCCGCGAGGCCCTTCACGACCAGCTCGTAGTCGTTGACGATCGCGAGGCGGATGGGGGAATCGGTCGACACGAGCCCGACCCTACTCACGCCGCACCCCGGGGGCGAGCCGTCCCACCCGTGGGGAGGTGATCCGCGTGCGGGGTCAGGGTGAGGCGCGGCCGATCACGGCCCGCGCCAGCTCCGCCTCGGTGAGCCCGAGCCCGAGGGCGGTCTCGCGCAGCCGCTCGCGCGCCGACACGACATCGAGGTGGAGCAGGGCGGCCCACACGCCCGTGGCCGTGTCGATGGCGGCGCGGTCCTCGGCGCGACGCGGAGCCTCGCAGGCCTCGACGCGTCGGGCGAAGCCGAGGTCGGCGTCGGACACGGCGCCCGGCGCCCACGCGTCGAAGAGGCGCGCCAGCTCGTCGTGCCGGCCGACGAAGGCGCCGGGCGAGGCGGCGTAGAGGTCGATCGTGCCGACGACGTCGCCGGCCCTCAGGATGGGCATCGTCAGCGTGCTCCCGACACCGCGGGCGGCCGAGGCGCGACCCGACGTGCTCCACGACGACTCCTGGCAAGGATCGTCGGACGCCGCGGGCTGGGCCACCGCGGACGTCGCGGTCTCGAGGCAGGGGCTCGCCGCACGCTCGGCGGCCGAGGCCTCGACCGTCAGCACGAGACCGAGGTCGGCGTGCTCCCACGTGAGCCCGATGCAGTCGGGCACGACCTCGCGGGCCCGCTCGCCCAGCAGGCAGAGCCAGCGCAGGACGTCGTCGTCCACCGAGGCCGCGTCGAGGTTGTCGACCGCGGCCACGGACTCGGGGATGGGCTGCACGGTGCACCTCCCGCCTCATCTGCCTCCATGGTGCGGCCGGCTCCGCGGGGACGAACCACCCCTCGGGGTGCCTCCCGGCCCCGCCCGGTCCGTGCGGGGTCGGACCGGTCCGCGACGGCGGGCGGGACCGAGCGGGACAGGGCGCGGGGCCGCGGCCCTCTCAGGCGGCCGAGCGCCGAGAGGAGCTGCCGGTGCGGGCCAGGAGCACCGCGGTCGCGACGCCCGCGAGGGCCACCAGGGCGCCGACGCAGGCCACCGTCAGCGGCCAGCCACCGGCGTGCCAGCCGAGCCCGACCAGGGCGCCGAAGACCGACGAGCCGACGTAGTAGGAGGCGACGTAGAGCGCGCTGGTGCGCGCCGGCTGGGCCGAGCCGACCACCGGGGCCCAGCCGCTGGCCACCGAGTGGGCGCCGAAGAAGCCGGAGGTCAGCACGACCAGGCCGACGACCACCAGCCACAGCACGTCGGGCAGCGTGAGCAGCAGACCTGCGCCCATCACCGCCACCGACACCACCAGCACGACCGCTCGCCCGACCCGGTCGGCGGCGCGACCCGCGACCGCGGACGCCGCGGTGCCGGCGAGGTAGGCCAGGAAGACCAGCCCGACGACCGCCGCGGGCAGCTCGAAGGCCGGACCGGTGAGCCGGTAGGTGAGGTAGTTGTAGGTGGCCACGAAGCCGCCCATGAGCAGGAACGGCAGAGCCAGCACCGCCAGCACCGCCGGGTCGCGCAGCAGGTCGACCACCCGCCCCGGGGGCGGCGGCACCCCGATGGCGCTGGCCACGCCCGCCGCGGGCCCCGGCACGAGGCGCAGGAAGGCCAGGGTCGCGAGCAGGGCGCAGACGCCCAGCGCCACCACGGCCCAGCGCCAGCTGCCGGCGAGGTCGACGACCGCGGAGGTCACCACGCGCCCACCGACGCCGCCGAGGGAGTTGCCGGCGACGTAGAGCCCCATCGCCGTCGCCAGGCCGCGCGGGTGGACCTCGGCCGCGACGTGGCCCATCGCCACGCCCACCACCAGCGCCAGGGCCGCACCGGTGAGGCCGCGCGCCACGAGGAGCAGCGGGTACGTCGGCGCCACCGCGCTCAGCAGCGTCAGCACCGCGGCGACGAGCAGGCCGAGCCGCATCGTGGCGACGCGTCCGCGCTGGGCGCCGATGCGGGTGGCGGGGATGACGAGCAGCGCCAGCAGGCCGGTGGTCACCGAGATGGTGAGGCTGGCCCGGGTGGCGTCGACGCCGAAGTCGGCGCCGATCTCCGGCAGCAGCGGCTGGGTGGCGTAGAGCATGCCGAAGGCGGCCAGCCCCGCCGCGCCCATCGCGAGGTTGAGGCGGCGGAAGTCGCGCGAGCCCGGGAGGTGCCCCGCGGGACCGGCCGGCGCAGGCGCGACGGGCACGCCGGCGCGGGTGGCCGTGGGGTCCAGGTCGCTCGGGCGTCTCACGTGACCCAGTCTCTCGTGCCGCCGCTGATGACTCCAATGCACCGGTCGACCTAGACTCATGCGCGTGCAGCATGACTCCGCCGGCTTCCTGCGACCGCTCGAGGAGCTGCTCGCCGTGGCGCGCACGGGTCACGTCACCGATGCCGCCGCCGAGCTGGGCGTGCCGCAGCCGACCCTGAGCCGCTCCCTGGCGCGACTGTCGGCCGAGGTCGGCGCCCCCCTCCTGCTGCGCCGGGGACGCGGGATCGCACTCAGCCGTCACGGGCGACTGCTGGCCGACGCCGCCGAGCGGGCCGTGGCGGAGGTCGAGGAGGCCCTGCGCGCCATCCGGGCCGAGGTCGACCCCGGGGCCGGCCGGGTGCGGCTCGGCTTCCAGCACGCCCTCGGCGCCGACCTGGTGCCGCGGGCGCTGCGGGTCTTCCACGACCGTCACCCACGGGTGACCCTGCAGCTGGCCGAGGGCGGCGCCGAGCACCTCGTCGCCGACGTGGCCGGCGGCCGTCTCGACCTCGCGCTCGTGGCCGTGCTCGAGCCCTCGACCGGGACGGGGCTGGCCTCGCTGGTGCTCGGCACGCAGCCGCTGCGCGTGCTGCTCCCCCGCGGTCACCACCTGGCGGGTCCGGGCGACCACGGGGCCTCGGGGCGCGGCTCGCGGGGGGCCGAGGACGGCCGCGCGGGGCAGGTCGCGCTGACCGACCTCGCCGAGGAGCCCTTCGTGGCGATGGCGACCGGCTACGGGCTGCGCACCATCACCGACGCGATGATGCGCGAGGCGGGCGCTCCGCGGCGCCCGGCGTACGAGTGCGAGGACCTCGCGACCGCCGGCGGGCTGGTCGCGGCGGGCCTGGGCTTCACCGTCGTGCCGGCCGGTGTCGACTACCCCGGCACGGTCGAGGTCGCCCTCGACGCCGGGGCGCGGCGCGCGGAGCGCGTCGTGCAGCTGGTGTGGTCGAGCGCCGGGCCACCGGCCCCCGTGACCGCGCTGCGCGACGTGCTCGAGGAGACCCTCCCGGGCCTCCTCGGGGCGTCACCGCCCCGCGACGACCGCGCGGGTCGCGCCGCAGGCCACGACGCGGGGCCCCGCGCGGGTCACAGCGCAGAACACGGTGCGGGTCACAGGACGTAGAGCATCTCCTGGTAGGTCGGCAGCGACCACAGGTCGTCGGCCACGAGGCCCTCGAGGGTGTCGGCGGCCGCACGCACGGCCGCCATCGCGGGCAGCACCCCGTCGCGCACCGCGGTCGCCGCCGCCAGGGCGTCGGCGGGGTGCTCGTGGGCGAGCGCGGCGCCGAGGTCGGCCAGACCGGCGCGCAGCGCGGCCAGCGGCTCGGAGACCGACAGCAGCGTGGAGGTGTCGGCCTCGACGCCGGCCGCCTTGAGCGCCGCGACGTTGCCGGCCAGCTCGGTCTGGTAGCGCAGCGCCGCGGGCAGGACGATCGTCGTGCCCATCTCCAGGGTGAGGTTGGCCTCGACGCCGACGCTGAGCACGTACTGCTCCAGGCCGATCTCGTAGCGGCTGTGCATCTCGCGCTCGTTGAAGACGCCGTAGGCCGAGAACAGCGCGAGCGCCTCGGGGGCGATCAGCTCGGGCAGGGCGTCGACGGTGGTGCGCAGGTTCTTCAGCCCCCGCTGCTCGGCCTCGACCGGCCACTCCTCGGAGTAGCCGTTGCCGTTGAAGATCACCGCACCGTGGTCGCTGATGACCTGGGTCAGCAGCGCCTGCACGGCCTCGTTGAAGTCGGTGCCGGCCGCGACGGCGTCCTCGAGGAAGCTCGCGCAGTGGTCGAGGGCCTCGGCCATGATCGTGTTGAGCACCACCATCGGGCCCGCCACCGTCTGGTTGGACCCCGGTGCGCGGAACTCGAAGCGGTTGCCGGTGAAGGCGAAGGGGCTGGTGCGGTTGCGGTCGCCCGGGTCCTTGGTGAGGTTGGGCAGCGTGTCGACGCCGATCGTCAGCGTGCCGCGCTCCTTGGAGCGGGTGGCACCGCCCTTGGCGATCTGGTCGAAGACGTCGGCGAGCTGGTCGCCGAGGAAGACCGAGATGATCGCCGGCGGGGCCTCGTTGGCGCCGAGGCGGTGGTCGTTGGAGGCCGAGGCGACCGAGGCCCGCAGCAGCCCGCCGTACTGGTGGACGCCGCGGATGACCGCGGCGCAGAAGACGAGGAACTGCGCGTTGTCGTGCGGGGTCTCCCCCGGCACGAGGAGGCTGCCGAGCTCGGCGTTGCCCAGGGAGAAGTTGACGTGCTTGCCCGAGCCGTTGACGCCGTCGAAGGGCTTCTCGTGGAAGAGGCACTCCATGCCGTGCTTGCGCGCGACCGACTTGAAGGTGGTCATGAGCAGCTGCTGGTGGTCGGAGGCCTCGTTGGCCCGCTCGAACATCGGCGCCACCTCGAACTGGCCCGGCGCGACCTCGTTGTGGCGGGTCTTGGCCGGGATGCCGAGCTTGAAGAGCTCGCGCTCGGTGTCCATCATGAAGCCGAGCACGCGCTCGGGGATCGCGCCGAAGTAGTGGTCGTCGAACTCCTGGCCCTTGGGCGGCCTGGCGCCGAAGAGGGTGCGCCCGGCGTTGAGCAGGTCGGGGCGGGCCATGAAGAAGTGGCTGTCGACCAGGAAGTACTCCTGCTCGGGGCCGCAGTAGGCCACCACGTTGTCGGGGTCGTCGTGGCCGAAGAGCGTGAGCACCCGCTTGGCGTGGACCGACATCGCCTGCTGCGAGCGCAGCACGGGGGTCTTGTGGTCGAGCGCCTCGCCGGTCATCGAGATGAAGACGGTGGGGATGCACAGCGTGTTGCCGTTCGGGTTCTCCAGCACGTAGGCCGGGCTCATGACGTCCCATCCGGTGTAACCGCGCGCCTCGAAGGTGTTGCGCAGCCCGCCGTTGGGAAAGCTCGAGGCGTCGGGCTCACCCTGCACCAGGGTCTTGCCGGAGAAGGACGCGAAGGCCGTGCCGTCGCCGACCGGGTCGAGGAAGCTGTCGTGCTTCTCCGCGGTCAGGCCGGTGAGGGGGTAGAAGACGTGGGCGTAGTGCGTGGCGCCCTTCTCCATCGCCCAGTCCTTCATGGCCGAGGCCACCGCGTCGGCGACGTCGGGGTCGAGCGGCGTCGACCGCTCGATGGTGGAGACGACCGACTTGTAGACGCTCTTCGGCAGCCGCTTCTGCATCACGGTGAGGCTGAAGACGTTCTGCCCGAAGATGGCGCCGGGCTCCTCGCCGGGGTCGAAGCTGATCGGCGGAGCGACGGTGGCCTCGACGGCCCTCATGGCCTGCAGGCGGACGGGATTGGCGCTCATCGGTGTCTCCTCGGACGGCGGGGCGGTAGCCGGACCGTAGGGGGCGCGCGTGTCGGGGGTGTTTCGCCCGAGTCACGTGGGCCGCCGGGGCGACGCGATACGCGTCACGTGCTCGGAGGCTGGGCCGGGTGGAGGGGCCCGGAGGACGGCGGACCAAGCGGGGCGAGGACGGGTCTCGGAGCGGGGCTCGACGAGGACGTGTGTGCCAGGCCGCGGCTTCTGGGGGGCATCAGTCGCGACCTGGCTCCCCCAGTGTGACGCGCCGGCATCGGTAAAACACGCGATGACAGGTATTGGTCGGAAATTGTGCGCTTCCGGGCTAGACCGGACGCAGTCACCGAGTCGGCCCGAGCCCGACCTGAGCCCGACCCGGGGCCTCAGAGAGGGCCGGTCCTGGTCTGCGCCGCGGGACAGGTGATCGTGCGGACCAGGGGGTCCCCGGTCCATCCGCCGATGCGGCTGGTGACGGTCAGGGTGTAGTCGGTCGACCCGAGGTCGATCAGTCCGGAGGTGGACAGGGTGGTGGTCGACGTCGAGGTCGCCGCGGTGGCGGTGGCTCGCGGAGCGTTGCCCCCCGTGAGGACCAGGGGGTAGGAGGCGCCGGCGGGCCCGGGGTCGGCCACCGAGGTGATGGTGACCGAGATCCCCTCCGAGAAGCCGCTGCGCGTGCACGTGTAGGTGCCCGTGACACCGCTCGGCGCCACCATGCCCGCTGTGCCGACGCTCAGCGAGGCCTGCTGCTGGCCGGAGAAGCGGGCCGAGGCCAGCTGCGGCAGGCACACCAGGAACGCCGTGAGCGCGACCAGCACCAGCACACGGCGACGCAGGCTGTTGCTCATGGCGTCCTCTCGGCGGGGCGGCGCGGTCGGGTGGCGCGGTCGGTTGGCGCGGTCGGTTGGCTCGGGGTCGGGTCGTCGGTCGGGTCCTCGCCCACGGGTGGGCGACAGGACGAGTCTGTCCGGAGGGCCTCAACCGATCCGCCGACTTGCCTCAAGGAATCCTCAAGGTCTGAGAGGATCGTCTCGATGTCAGTCACGGGGAGCATGACCAACGGCAGCGGCACCACCACCGAGGAGCGGCGCGCCCTCGTGGTGGAGGACGACGAAGACATCCGCGCGCTCATCGAGCTCTCCCTGCAGTCGCAGGGCTTCGCGGTCACCACCGTCGACAACGGCCTGGCCGGGGTGGAGACCATCCGCACCCTCGACCCCGACCTGGTGACCCTCGACCTCGGGCTGCCCGGCATCGACGGGATCGAGACCTGTCGTCGCATGCGCGAGCTCACCGACGCCTACGTCATCATGATCACCGCCCGCGACGAGGAGATCGACAAGCTCCTCGGCCTCGAGACCGGCGCTGACGACTTCCTGGCCAAGCCCTTCTCGGTGCGCGAGCTCAAGGCCCGGGTCAACGTGCTCTTCCGACGCCCCCGCCGCCTCCCGGTGGGCGAGGGCCGGGCACCGGCGACCGGTGACCCCACCGCGACGCCGCCGGCACCCGCGGCCCCCGTGGCGCCCCCGTCGCACGAGGTGCTCGACCACGGCCCGCTCCGCGTCGACGTCGACGGGAGGCGCGCCTTCCGCGACGACAGGGAGCTGACGCTGACGCGCACGGAGTTCGACCTGCTCACCGAGCTGATGCGCAGCCCGGCGCGGGTGTGGAGCCGCGAGTCGCTGCTGCGCTCGGTGTGGGGCACCGAGTGGGCCACCGACACGCACCTGGTGGAGGTGCACATGGGCAACCTGCGCCGCAAGCTCGGCGCCGGCCGGCTCATCCACACCGTGCGAGGCGTGGGCTACCGCATGGAGGCCCTCTGAGGCGCCTCCCCCCAGGCGCCTCAGAGGGCTGTCTCCCCCGGCCCGCGGGCGGCCGGTGGTCGGTGGGTCGTGCGGGTCAGCTGCGTGCGAGGTAGCCGTCGAGCGCGCGCTCGGTGCACCCGGTGACGTCGCGCAACCGGGCCAGACGGCAGCGAGCGGCCTCGCGGTCGCCCCGGCGTACGTCGCGCGCGAGGCCCTGCGCGACCTCCGCCAGGCAGCAGGCGCCGACGGCTGCGGCCGAGGTGCCGAGGCTGAGCACCGCGTCGAGCACGTCGACGTCGGCGGGCTCGGTGGCCGCCGCCGCGGGCGGGGCGAGCACGCTGGTCACCCGGGTCACGCGCCCGGGGAGCATGCGGCGGTAGGTCCGGGCGAAGGTCAGGGCCGAGGCGGGGCAGAGGTCGAGCGCGAGCTCCCCCAGGACCGACTCGTCGAGCACGGCCACGCCGCCGCAGAGGTCCTCGGCGCTCACCGCTCGGACCCGGCGGGCTCCCGGAGGACCTCGTCGGTGCCGTCGGCGGTCTCGGGCGTCCCGGCGCCGGGCTCGCCGTCCTCGTCGCGGGCCCAGATGCGCACCAGGCCGAGCACGACCAGCAGGCCCAGCGCGCCCCACAGCACGCCGTGCTGCACGACGGGCGCGCGCAGCCACTGGATGGCCTTGCCGACGTGAGGCACGACCGCGGTCATCTGCCACACGGTGTCGCCCTCGAGCGTGGCGGTCCAGGGGTCGACGCCCTCGTTGGCGTCGCCCTGGGTCTGCACCGCGACGCTGCCGTCGTCGCCCCGGACCACCTTGGTGATCCGGTGGGTCTCGACGCGGTGGTCCTCGATCGGGATGTGGTAGCTGATCACGTCGCCGACCTCGACGTCGGCGGCCGGGCGCGGCACCGTCACCACGACGTCACCCGGGCTGATCCCCGGCTCCATGCTCCCGGTGAGCATCGTGGCCGTGCGGTAGCCGAAGACGTGCGGGCCCACGGCCAGCAGCAGGAAGGCGGCCAGGCAGGCCACCAGCACCAGGCTGGTCACGACGTTGCCCAGCACGTGAAGCGCCCCGCCGGCCGTGGGCCGGACGACGACCCTGCTCGACCCGTCGCCGCGGTGCTTGGCGGAGGACTCGGTCGCCGCGGTGGTGGCGGTCGAGCTGCTCATCGTGTCCTCCTGGTCGCTGATCCGGTCTGGTCTGGTCTGGTCTGGGTCGGGCTGGCGGGGCGGGCTGGGCGGTGGAGACCCGTGCGGCCACGAGGGCACCCCTGGCCGCACGGGAGAGGAGGGTCAGGTCGCCCTGCGACCCGGGGCCGAGCCTCCCGCGCGGCCGGCAGCGGCGTCCGCGGCCGCGCGGGAGGGGGTCACTGGAAGTCGCCGGCGCGCTGCGTGGCGAGGAAGGAGTAGTTGATGGTGCTGGTGAGGTTCTGGAAGGTGTTGTCGGCGGCCTCGGGCAGCGTGAGGGTGACACGGAGGAAGGAGGTCTTCGCCGCGGCGTTGAGGGCCGTGGTGACCACCGGCAGCATCGTGTTGGCCTGGAGGACGCGACCGCTGGCCAGGACGGGGGTCTCCGTGCCGCCGCAGGTCAGGGCGTTGGTGGAGCCGACCTGGGTCCAGGCCTGCGAGCACTGGTCGATCCGCATCTGCAGACCCTTGGTGGCGTCGCCGGTGAGGACGTTGGCGGTGGAGCTAGTCGTGGTCAGCGCGACCGAGCCGAAGGTCTCGTCGGCCGAGCCGCGGGTCAGCGTCAGCGCCCGCTGCACGGTGTCGGTCGGCACCAGCTTGGGGATGGCGACGTCGAAGCCGCGCGCCGGGTTGCTGGCGGTCAGCACGACGGTGCCGGTGGTGGTGGCCTCGGTGGCGCTGGTGGTGGAGGTGAAGGAACCGAACGTGCCGAGACCGGCGACCGACGCCGCACCGGCGACGAGGGCGACCGAGGCGGCCAGGCGGGTGGCGCCCTTGGAGACCTTGCGGGTGGTGGCCTTGCGGTGTGCAGTGCGCATCGGGAGTCCTTCGAGTCGGGTGGACCAGCCCTGCGCCGGTCGCTGTTGCTTGATGACCAGAACTCTGGCGCTCCAGCCTCAAGCCACGACGCGGCAGATCCACGACGTTGCCTCAAGGAACGCGCAAGCCGGGGCGACCCTCTTGAGGTTCGCCCCGGCTCGGGGTGCGCTGCCGCCGTACGGCGCTCGGTGTGGCCGCCGATCGCACGTGGCGGCCGGGCGGTGACGTCGTGCGAGAGGTGGAGGCGTCCCCACGACCCGCACGAGGCCCCGCCGGGCGGGTCACACGGTGTCGAACCACCCCGCCAGCGCCGGCACCCGTCGCAGCACGAGCTGGTCGAGGGCCAGCACCACCAGCAGCGACAGACCGAACAGCGGCAGGACGATCCCGAGGGCGACCAGGCCGACGAGCAGCACGGGGCTGCCGCGCAGCGGCATGCGTCCACGCGGGGCGCCGATGCGTGCCGCACCCCGCGGGCGGCGGCGCCACCACATGAGCGGACCGGTGACGCAGGCCGCGATGATGCCCACGCACATCAGCGCCGCACCCCAGAACGACCACAGCCCGAGGCTGCGTCCCTCGTGCAGCCCGATGCCCTGCGAGACCACCTTGGCCAGGGTGGGGTAGTCGTCGAAGCCGTAGGTGGAGACCACCGCGCCGCCGAAGCGGTCGACGTGCACGGTGCGCTCGTCGGAAGGTGCGTCGAAGGCGTAGCCGATGACGGAGTAGACCCCCGCCTCGTCGGTGCTGGTGTCGGGCACCGCGACGGTGAAGGGGTGGCGCAGGCCCTCGGCCTCGGCCACCTCGACGGCGGTGTCGATGTTGGCCACGCTGCCCTCGGGGTCGCCGGTCGAGCGGGGCACCTCGGAGGCGCCCATGCCCCACGGCACGTCCTGCACGTGGCTGTGCGGCAGCGACTCGTCGAGGCTGGAGGTGGGGTCGGACAGGGCGCCCGGGTCGGTGCTCCACAGCGAGCTGCCACGGTCGGTGGCGAGCTTCTGCACCGTCTCGCCCCACACCCCGGTCCAGGGCAGGCCCGAGACGAGCAGGAAGAGCAGCCCGACCCCGACGCCGGCGCCGAGCCACCCGTGCCGCGAGCGCAGCCGGGCGCCGGGGCGGTCCTTGGCCCGGGCGCGGCGACGGGCCTTGGCGCCGCGGACGAAGAGGTAGTAGCCGGTCAGCGCCATCACGATCGCCCAGCAGGCGCCGAGCTCCATGAGGTGGTCGCCGAAGCGCCCGGCCATCAGGTCGGCGTGGATCCTCACCGCCGTGCCCGACAGCGTCGTGTCGGGGTCGAGGGAGCCGAGCACGTCGGGGCCGTAGGGGTCGACGTAGACGTCGCGCGGACTGCCGTCGGCCTCGACCACGGAGAAGGCCGTGGCGTCGTCGGCCTCGAGCGGCTCGCGCATCGAGACCACGGTGACGTCGGGGTAGACCCGCTCGAGCGCGGTCTGCTGGGCGGCGTAGGACTGGCGGACCTCGGTGGCCGCGGGGGTGTCGATGTGCATGAGGTCGCCGTGCATGAGCGGCTCGATCTGGAAGCGGAAGAGGTAGATCAGCCCCGTCACCGACAGCACGAGCAGCACGGGCACCACGAGGAAGCTGGCGAAGAAGTGCCAGCGCCACATCGCGCGGAAGAGGCCCGACCCGCCCTTCTTGCGGGCGCGCTCGTCGCGCGGTGGTCGCGGTCGGCGAGCCGGGGTGGCGGTGGGGGCCGCCTGGTCGGTGGGCGGGTCGGTGGGCGGGCGGGTCGGGGTGGCGCGCGTGGGTGCGCCGGGACGGGCGATGGAGTCGGTCACGGTCTCTCCTCGAGACGGCGCCGCAGGGCGACCGCGCGGGCCGAGCCCCGGCGGGCCCGTGGTGGCGGGCCCGGGCCGGGGCGTGGCGCGGCAGCGGTGGGTGCGGACGCAGGGACGCGCGACGGCGGGGCCGTCGCGTCGGACGATGCTGACGAGGGCCGACCGCCTCGTGCGGTCGGACCGGGGTGCGGTCAGGCGAGGAGGGCCGGCGGTCCCCGGCGTACGACGCTGCGCGCCAGGTGCGCCACGACCGGCGCGGGGTGGTGGGAGGTCGGCACGAGGCGGCCGCGCGTGGGGGCCGGCAGCGACCGCCCGCGGGCCCAGGCCGCGAGCAGGCGCCACGGCGCGGCGAGCACGGCACCGGCGAGGGCCACGAGGGCCCACAGCGCGTGCTCGCCGACAGCGAGCCACAGGCCCACGAGGGCGGCCGCCAGCAGGTGGGCGGCCATCATCGGGGCATGGGCGGCCAGGTCCTCGACCAGGTGGCCGAGGGTCAGCGAGGGTCCGGAGGCGAGGTCGCCGGCGGGGCCGGTGTAGGCGTCGAGCAGCGAGCCGACCCGTCGCCCGTCGACCTGCGGCAGCGACGCGGAGGCGGCGTGCGCCGCTCCCCCGGCCGGCGTGGCCGTGGTCGGGGCGTCGCCGACGTGACCCGCGGTGGCGCTGAGCACCACGTGGACGGCGGCCTGACCGCCGACCAGCAGGGTGACCAGGCGCAGCGTCGAGGCCGGCCGGGCGAGGAGCGCCGCACTCAGCACGAGGGTCACGGCCGTGAGCAGGGTCATCACCACCGGGCCGGGCAGCAGACCGTCAGCGGTGACGTGGCCGGCGGCTCCCAGGAAGAGGGTCACCGTGGCCAGCAGGGCCGCGCGGAGCCAGAGCACGACCGGGTCGACCCGCGGCTCGGCGGCCGGGGTCGACGGGAGGGCGGTGCCGTGGGACATGACCAGGCGATTGTCGCACGGCCCGGTCGACTTTCGGCCGCGCGGACCCGGCCCAGCCCCGGCGCGCTCGTGGTGGGTCGGCCGAGTCGCGGCTGCGGACGTCGTGCGCCGCACCCGGACGTCATGCGCTGCGTGGATGCGCGTCCACCCTCCGCATGAGCCGTGCGACCCGCGTCGACCCCAGCACGCTTGACCGCCTCGGCCCGCACCCGGCACTGCAGGCCCGGGACGTGCGGGCCCGGGGTCATCCGCGCCACGGTGTGGCCGACGCTGGAGGAGTGCCGCGGGTTGGTCGAGCGTTCGCGTCCGACCCCGAGACGTGCGGCCCCGGGGTGTTCGCACCGCGGAGTGGCCCACGTTGGGGCAGTGCCGGGGGTTGATCGAACGTTCGTTCAACCCCTGGACGTGCGGACGTTGGGTCGTCTGCACCGCGGTGTGGGCGATGCGGGAGCGAGGCCCGCCCCGGACGTCATGCGCCGCGTGGATGCGCATCCACCCTCCGCATGACGCCCCGCGACCCGCACCGCAGGCGAGGCCCGTTGCACGCCCGTCCGCACGCCCGCACGCCCGCACGCCCGGCCGTCCGGCCGTCCGGCCGTCCGGCCGTCCGGCCGCGGAGGGTGCAAGGGTCAGAGCTGCGGACGGAAGCGGCGTCCCCGCACGGCCTCCTCCACCAGCCCCACGGCGCGCCGCGCCCCGGCCAGGCGGGCGTCCTCCCGCAGCCAGGTGTCGACGACGGCGTCGACGACCTCCGGCTCGACCAGCCCGCGCAGCTCGGCGCGGGCCTCGCTCAGACCCCGGCGGCACGCCAGCTGACCCGCCTCGACGTGGAGCACCGCGAAGCGTGCCAGCACCACGAGGTGGCGACGCAGCACGGGGTAGGAGCGGTAGTCGGGCGGGCACAGGTCGAGCAGCCAGGCCTCGGCACTGGCCTCCCACTCGGGCGCCCCCGGGGCGCGCACCTCGGCGGGCCAGCCGGGCGGGGCGACGGGAGCACTCACGGCGCCCACCCTACTCCACTGATCGAACATCTGTTCGATCAGTGCGCGACCTGTCGGCCGGGCTCCGGCTCCGGCGAGAAGCTGACCCCGGCCGGCGCGACCGACCTCAGGACCCGAGGAGCGCCACGTGGACGAACAGCCAGGTCGCGTCAAGGAGTAGGACGAGCAGCGTGCCCGCCAGCAGCCCGAAGCCCAGGCGCCGCCACTCCGTGAGGCAGAGGCAGACGAGCGCCGCCGCGGAGGAGACGGCGAGGAAGAGGCAGACCGGATCGGACCACAGCTCGAGGTCGTAGGCCACCCCGTCGTAGCCGACCTCGAGCACCGCGGCGGCCCAGAAGGCGACCGCGACGACGAGGTTGACCCCCACCGCGGCCACCAGGCCGACCCGCAGGTCGCGCGGCGCACCGCCGGCGCGGCGCAGGTCGGCCGCGCTCCGGTCGGCGGCGCTCTTCTCGGACGCGGTCCGGTACGACGAGCTCCGACCGGAGGGGCCCGGGGCGGCGGGACGAGGCACCGTCCCATCGTGCCCGACTCCGGGCGCCTGCGCTCGCACCCCTGCCGTGGGCGAGGCTCAGACCCGGCCTGCGCCGGGTGCCTCTTCCCGCTTACCGGCCCTCCGACCGGCCGCCCGGCTCGGACTCCGGCTCGGACTCCAGCTCAGCCAGGAGCGGGTCGCGCAGCCCCACGCAGTCGAGCTCCCAGAAGGCGTCGCGGTAGACCAGCGGCCCGGTCAGCGTGCCGTCGTGGGTCGAGAGCAGGGCGACCTGGAAGGCGGCGTGCGGGATGCGGGGCGAGGGTCGCTCGAAGCCGTGGTCGCCGGCCGGGGCGAAGCCACGCGCGGAGTAGTAGGCCGGCGATCCCTCCAGGAACACCGCCGGCCACCCGTCGGCCTCGGCGGCGTCGAGCGCGGCCGCGAGCAGCGCGCCGCCCACGCCGGCGCGCTGGTGGTCGGGCGCGACCGACAGCGGGCTGAGCACCAGCACCTGGCGCAGCCGCTCACGCGTGTCGACCCAGCACTGGGTGAGCATCACGTGGCCGACGACGGCGCCGCCGACCTCGGCGACCAGGCCCAGCGCCACCGCCCGCGAGGCCTCCAGCCGCTCCACCAGGCGGGCGACGACCTCGCCCTCCTCGCCGAAGGCGGCGGTCACGACCCGGGTGATCGACTCCCGGTCCTGGGGGTGCACCGGGCGCACGACCAGGTCGCGCCCGCCCGGGCCCGCGCTCACGCCGCCCCCAGGAAGCTCAGCCGCACCTGGCGCTCGGGGTTGTCGACGTTGAGGTCGACCAGGCAGATGCTCTGCCACGTGCCGAGGGCCAGCCGACCCTCCAGCACGGGCACCGTGGCGTACGGCGGCACCAGCGCAGGCATCACGTGGGACCGGCCGTGGCCCGGCGAGCCGTGACGGTGGCGCCACCGGTCGTCGGCCGGCAGCAGGTCGGATAGCGCGGCGAGCAGATCGTCGTCGCTGCCGGCGCCGGTCTCGAGGATCGCGATGCCCGCGGTGGCGTGGGGCACGAAGACGTGCACGAGCCCACTGCCGCGGCCGGCGCAGAAGTCGGCCACCTCGGCGGTGAGGTCGAGCACGCGCTCGCGGTCACCGGTGTGGAAGGTCCGGGTCTCTGAGTCCATGGCGCCGATCGTGCCAGCCGGGTGCTGCCCCGACCCACACCCCGCCGGTCGACTCCCCGCGGCGGGTCCTCAGCCCTCGAGCCAGGCCCGGAAGGCACGGGCGTCGTAGGGGCGGCCGAGGAAGTCGGCGACCAGGTCGGCGGCGTCCTTGCTGCCGCCCGCGGCCAGGACCGTGTCGCGGTAGCGGGTGGCGACGTCGGGGGCGAAGAGGTCGTCAGCGTCGAAGGCCGAGAAGAGGTCCTTGGCGATCACCAGGCTCCACATGTAGGTGTAGTAGGCCGAGGTGTAGCCGCCGAGGTGACCGAAGCCGGTGTGGAAGTGGGTGCCGGGCAGCGCGGCGAAGGCGGCGTACTGCTGCGACAGCTCGTGCAGGCGCGCGCCGAGGTCGGCGGGCCGGTCGCGGTGGAACTGGTAGGAGACGGCGGCGTAGAACATCTGGGTGCGCGCGTAGTAGCCCTTCCCGAACTCCTCCGCGGCGCGCATCCGCTCCACCAGAGCGGCGGGGATCGGGGTGCCGGCGTCGTCGGTGGCGAAGGTGGCGAGCACGTCGGCGTCCCAGGCCCACTCCTCGAGCATCTGGCTCGGCGCCTCGACGAAGTCCCACTCGGTGGCCACGCCCGAGAAGCGCACCCACGGGTGGCGACCGGCGAGCACGTGGTGCATGAGGTGGCCGAACTCGTGGAAGAGCGTCACGACCTCGGAGTGCTCCATGCGTCCCCGCCCGACGTTGCACACCAGCACGCCCTCGGGCAGCTGGCGACCGGCGACGCCGCTGACCAGGTCGAACTGCGCGGCGTGGTTGTACTTGCCCGGGCGCGGGTGGAGGTCGAGGTAGACGCGCCCGAGCAGCTGTCCGTCGAGGGACACGTCGTGCACGCTCACCTCCTCGTGCCAGGTCGGGGCGTCGGGCACCGCGGTGTAGGTGAGACCGAAGAGCCGCCCGGTGACCTCGAGCAGGCCCTGTCGCACGCGGGTGAAGTCGAAGTACTCCCGCACGGCCTGGGCGTCGACGTCGTACTGCTCGCGGCGCACGAGCTCGCCGTAGTGACGGCTGTCGGCCACGTCGACCTGCTCGAGCTCGGGGTGGTCGCGGCGCGCGCGCTCCAGGAGGACGGCGACGTCGCGGTCGGAGGCGGCGAGGGCGTCGGCGGCGATCCGGTCGACGAACTCCCCGATCGCCTCGCCCGTGCCGATCATCTTGACCTCGGCGTCGAGGTCGGGCCAGCCGGGGAACCCGAGCGTGGTGGCCTGCTCGTGGCGCACGTCGAAGAGCTCGCGCAGCACCACGTCGTTGTTGGGGGCGAGGGTGAAGAAGGTGCGCGCGACGGCGTGGCGGGCCTCCCGGTCGGTGGAGAAGGCCAGGAAGGGGTGGGTGTCGGGGTAGTCGGTGGTGATCGCGACCCGGCCCTCGGCGTCGGCCGGGTGGGCCGCGACGTAGTCGGCGGGCAGACCGGTCAGCGCCGCCGCCGGCACCCGGGTCACCGCGGCACCGTCGCGGATGTTGCGGGAGAAGGTCTGGGCCAGGTCGCTGGCCCGCTCGGAGAGCTCGGTGAGGCGGGCCCGGGTGGTCTCGTCGCGGTCGACGCCGGAGCGGCGGAAGTCGCGCAGCGCGTCGGCCAGCACGCGCCGCCCGCCGTCGTCGAGGCCCTCGGTGGGCACGGCGGCGAGACGCTCGAAGACGGAGGCGTCGAGCAGCAGGGCGGTGCGGAAGCGGTGCAGCTCCTGCTCGCTGGCCTCGGCCGCCTCGCGCAGCGGGGCGTGGGGGTGCACCTGCGCGAGCAGCGAGCAGACGGCGAAGGCGTTGGAGAGCTCGACGAAGAGGTCGTTCCACCGCTGGAGCGCGGCCGGGTCGCCGGGCTCGAGGGCCCGCAGCCCGTCGGCCAGCGCGCGGGCCGCCTCCAGCCCGCCGGTGCTGCGCGTCTCGAGCAGCGCACGCCACCCGTCGCGGTCGTCGACGGCGGGCAGGGCGAGCGGGGCGAGAGCGTCCTGGGTCACGCCGGCGAGGGTAGCGCCGCGCTCCGACACCGCAGCCGGGACCGGGCGCTGGGGCGGCCGGGCGCGGAGGGGCCCGCCGGCCTCAGACCGGGGTGCCGGCCCCGGCGGCGTCGGCCGGGTCGATGCCGCCCTCGCAGGAGGCGCCGAACTCCGGGGCGGTCTCGCCGTGGCCGAACTCCTGCAGGAACATCGCCAGGCGCGGGTCGTCGGCGCCCTCGAGCTCCAGCTGCACGCCCCACACGGTGACGACCACCGGGGCGGCCTGGCCCTCCCAGGGCGAGAGGATCCCGTTGGCGGGCAGCGCGTCGGCGAGGGCGGCGACGTCGTCGGCGGGCAGGCCGGGCTCGTAGGTGAGCACCACCGTGCCGTGCTCGAGGTCGTGCACGAGGTTCTCCGCCGGGACCTGGGTGTCGTAGGCGCCGCAGTCGAGCCACTCCTGGGCGTGCGGGCCGCCGACGGGCGGCGACTGCGGGTAGTCCACCGACCCCTCGACGTGGTCGCGGCGCAGGTCGGCGTACTGCTCGATGGCCGCGAGCGTCGCCTGCTGCTCGACCGGCTCCTCCGAGCGGGTCACGAGGATCGGCACGACCACGGCCGCGGCGACCACCGCGACGGCGCCGACCAGGGCCAGCACGAGCCGGGTCGTGCGTCGCGGCGCGGGCGGAGGGGGGCCCTCCGGGCCGACCGGGTACGGCGACCAGCCCGGCGGCGCCTGCGGGGGCGGGCCGGCCGGCGGCGGACCCGGCGGACCCGGCGGCGGACCGGCCGGGGGCGGGCCCGGCGGCGGGAGGCTGCTCATCAGCCCTCGAGGATCCGCTCGACGCGCTCGACCTTCGCGCTGAGCTGACCCTCCCACCCGGGGCGGATGTCGGCCTTGAGCACGAGCCCGACGCGCGGGGAGACAGCGGCGACGACGTCGACGGCCCGCTTGACCACGGCCATCACCTCGTCCCACTCCCCCTCGATGTTGGTGAACATCGCGTTGGTCTCGCACGGCAGCCCCGACTCGCGCACGACGCGCACGGCGGCCGCGACGGCCTCCGAGACGCCGCCGGTGTCGTCGCCGCTGGTGGGAGTGATGCTGAAGGCCACGATCATGGGCCCACCGTAGCCGCGCCGCCGTCCTCGACCGTGAGCACCGCCCGGGAGCGGCCCTGCCGACGGGCTCGGCGGGTGGGGTCAGCAGGCGACCCTGACGACCTGCCTCTGGCCCACTCCCTGCTCGTCGACGGCGACCCACCACACGCGCACGGGGCCCTCGAGGCCGATCCCGGTGGGCGGGAGGCAGGTCGGCCGACCACCCTGGTGGAAGGCACCGCGACGGTCGGTCCAGGCGACGTCGCGCGGCACGGAGACGGTCCACCCGTCCTCGAGCTCGCAGCTGATAGTGCCCTGCGCCGACAGGCAGCTGACGTCCTCCTCCACGACCCGGGCGTCACGACCCACGGCGAAGCCGAGCCCCGCCGCGACCACCACCAGCGCGCCCGTCGCGAGCAGCCGGCGTCGCGCCGAGCCCGGCGTGCGGGGCCCAGCGGCGGACCCAGCGGTCGCGGACGGCGCCGCGGGCTGCGGGACGGACTGCGGGGACTGCGGGACGCCGGGGCCGGGTCTGCTCACGACGGCAGTGTGCCAGGCCGGGGCGTCGGTGACGGGCTGCTCCTCCGGCCGCACCGGTCGCCCTCCGCTCGCCTCACGGCACCGCCGGGGCCGGCAGCGCCTCGCGCAGGCGGGCCAGGCCGTCGCGGGCCTGGGACTTCACCGTGCCGACCGAGACGCCGAGCAGCTCGGCGGTCTGGCGCTCGGTGAGGTCGTCGAAGTAGCGCAGCACCACCACGGCGCGCTGCCGCGGCGCCAGGGCCTGCAGGGCCGCCCGCAGCACCAGGGCCTGGTCGTGCGCGCCGACGGGGTCGTGGCCCACCTCGGGCAGCCGGTCGGTGGACACCTCCCGCCACCGACGCCGTCGCCACCGCGAGACGTTCTCGTTGACCAGGATGCGGCGCACGTAGGGCTCGGGGTCGTCCTCGATCCTGCGCCACGCGCCGCTGGCCTTGACCAGCGCGACCTGCACGAGGTCCTCGGCGTCGTCGGCGTCACCGGTGAGCAGGTAGGCCGTGCGCAGCAGCGCACCGCGGCGGGCCAGCACGTAGGAGGTGAAGCTGTCAGGGGCGGACACGTCGCCTCCACAGCCCCACGCCGGCCGCGCCGAGCAGCACCACGACGACGCCGAGCGCGGCGACCGCCCGCGGGTCGAGGGGGTCGGGCGGCGCGACGACGTCGCGCTCGGGCGCCGACCAGACGCCCTGGGCGAACGAGACCTGCGCCGACGCGACCTGCAGCTCCGCGCGGCTGACCACCTCCGTCTCGCCCGTCGCGACGTCGACGGAGACGAAGGCGGTCTCGAGGTCGCTCGCCGCGAGCACGACGTGGGTCTCGTCGCGCCATCCCACGGGCGTCAGGGTCTCGGGGGCGTAGCCCTCCACCCGCAGCGGCCGCACCGTGAGGCGTCCGTCTCCCGCCGGGGTCGCCAGCACCGGCTCGGTGGGCCGGTCGGCGAACCGCCCGGTGCCGCGGGCGTAGGCGGTGGTCACGACGGTGCGACCCTCGGAGGAGGCGAACGCCGCCCCGAGGAGCTGCCGGTCGCCCCGGAGGACCTCCCGGGCGCCGGGGCCCGGGAAGCGCACCACCCTCCGCCCGGAGGTCGCCACCAACGAGCCGCTGTCGGCGGCGCCCATCCCCGGCACGTAGGCCGGACGGTCCGCGACCCCCAGGCTGATGCTGGTGCCGTTGGACAGGTCCCAGGCCGCCGCGCGCAGGAAGGAGGACGTGCTCCCCGCGGCGCTCCCGACGTCGGTGAAGGCGAAGGTCGACCACCACAGCGTGTCGCCGGCCCAGGCCAGGCCCTCGGGCTGGAGCCCGTGCTCGCTCACCACCTCGCGCCGCTGGACCTCCCCGGTCGTCGTGTCCATCACCGCCAGCCCCGTGACCGGCGCGTCGGTGCCCGAGGCCGCGGGGTCGACGGGCGCACCCGTGATCGCACCGCCGCTGGTCCACCAGGCCAGCCACCGACCGTCCGCCGACAGCGCGGTGGTGAGGTCGCCGTGCGCGGCGTCGACGAGCGGGAGGAACGCGTACTCCCCCGTCGCCGACACCCCGACCAGCCCCGGTCGGCTGCCGAGCCAGCCGGCGTCGCTCCACGGCACGGTGGCCACGAGGGGGCCCGTCGGCGCCTCGGCGGCGGGCAGCCAGTCGTTCGGCGTGAAGAAGGTGTCGGGCAGCCGCAGCCCGCCGCCGAACCCCGCATCGACCGCACCCGCCGGCTGGACCTCGGCGCGCCCCCGGTCCCAGGCCAGCCCGCCCAGGGCGGCCAGCAGCACCAGCACCGCCGCCACGCCCGCAGCACCCACCGCACGGCGCCGACGCCGGTACGCCGCGCCGCGCGCCCACAGCTCGTCGGGGGCGGGGGGCGGGCCGCTCGGGTCGGCCCGGTCGGCGAGCAGGCTCATCGTCTCGCGCAGGTCGTCGCTCATGGGTGGGGGTCCTTCCTGTCCTCATCCACCCACACGTCGCGAGCCCCGGGAAGGGAGGGGCCCGGCGGCGGACTTCCTCCAGCCGCGGGCGCCCGAGGCTCGCCGGCCCTCGGTCAGGAGGCCCGGCCCGACCCGTCGGCACGAGCGGCACCGGCGCCCGTGCGCCCCACCGGAGCCGGCAGCACAGCGCGGCCGACGACGAGCAGCCACGCGCCGGCGTAGCCGACGCTGGTGACGACGTCGGTGACGTGGTGGGCGCCCTGGTAGAGCCGTGCGGCCAGCACGAGCACCGGCACGAGGAGGATCGCCAGCGCCCACGGGCGCGCGGCGGCGGAGTAGGCGAGGGCGAGCAGGGCCAGGGCGCCGTACGCCGTGACCGCGGTGCCGACGTGGCCCGACGGGAAGCTGTGGTCGGGCACGAGCCCCGGGTCGAGGATCCGCACCGGGGGCCGGTCGCGCGAGATCAGGTGGGTGCCGACGGCGTAGATCCCGCCGGTGCCGGCGACGACGAGCGCCACGAAGACCAGCGGGCGCCAGGTGCGACGCCAGGCGGCGAAGGCCAGCGCCGAGAGCGCCGCGACGGCCATGCCGACCGGGGTGTCGGCCAGCAGGGTGCCGACGTCGGCCACCTCCCCCAGCCCCGGGGTGCGCTCGTCGGCGATGCCGCGCGAGACGTCGTCGTCCCACCCGCCCACCGAGGAGGCGAGCGTGTGGGTGAGCAGCCAGCCGACGCTGAGCACCACGGCGACCAGCACCACCCAGGTCAGGACGAGGCGGCCGGCGGTGGCCAGCAGGGCCCGGGCGCGCGACGCGGGCTCGGCCGGGGTGGTCGTGGTGGAGGGCATCGGGCCAGTCTGGTGCACCCGGCGCCCGGGGGCCCCGCTCCGCCGCGCCGACGGAGGTGCTCGCCCGGCACGTCGAGGTGGCGGCGGGAGCAGACTGGGCCCGTGACCCCCCAGCGCACGACCTTCCCCGACGGCACGACCACCCTCGAGCACGAGCTGGAGGTGCCGCTCGACCACGCCGACCCCTCGCGGGGCACCCTCACGGTCTTCGCCCGCGAGGTCGTCGCGCCGGGCGGCGAGCAGCGGCCCCACCTGGTCTTCCTCCAGGGCGGTCCGGGCTCGGAGGCGACCCGGCCCACCTTCGGCCCCACCGCGCCCGGCTGGGTGGCGCACGCCCTGCGCCACTTCCGGGTCGTGCTGCTCGACCAGCGCGGCACGGGCCGCTCCACGCCGATCGGCGAGCCCGCCGACCTCGGCGCCACCCCGCAGGAGCAGGCCGACCGGCTCGCGCTCTTCCGCGCCGACGCGATCGTCGCCGACGCCGAGCTGCTGCGTGCCCACCTCGGCGTGGAGCGCTGGTCGGTCCTCGGGCAGTCCTTCGGCGGCTTCTGCCTGCTGCACTACCTCACCGTGGCGCCGGGGTCGCTGGCCGCGGGCTACTTCACCGGCGGGCTGCCGCCGGTCGCCCGCCCGGTCGACGACGTCTACGCCGCGACCTACCCGACCGTCCTGGAGCGCAACCGGCTCTTCCACGAGCGCTACCCCGCCGACCGCGACCGTGTGCGACGCGTGCACGACCTGGCTGCCGAGGGCCGCATCGTCCTGCCCGGCGGCGACCGGCTGACCCCCGTCCGCCTCCGCAACGCCGGCAGCGTGCTCGGCATGTCCTACGGCGCGGAGACGATGCACCACCTGCTGGAGCTCGACCCGCTCTCCCGCGCCTTCCGCCACGACCTGGCCCACCTCGTGCCGTGGGGCGGTCGCAACCCGCTCTACACGCTGCTCCAGGAGTCCTGCTACGCCGACGGCACCACGACGGGCTGGGCCGCGGCGCGCACCCTGCCCGAGGAGTTCCGCGCGGACCCGACGCTCTTCGTCGGCGAGCACGTCTTCCCCGAGACGATCGCCGACGACTCCGAGCTGGCGCCGCTGGCCGGGGCCGCCGACCTGCTGGCCCACCGCGCCTGGCCGCGGCTCTACGACGCCGACGCGCTGGGCGAGGTCGACGTGCCCTGCGCGGCCGCGGTCTACGCCCGTGACCCCTACGTCGACGCGACGCTGTCGCTGGAGACCGCCGCCCTGGTGCCGACGCTGAGCACCTGGGTCACCGACGAGCACGAGCACGACGGCCTGCGCACCTCCCCCGAGGTCGTCCTCGACCACCTCTTCGCCCTGATGCCGCCTCCGCGGTGAGACGCCCGGCCCCACCCGCACGCGCCCGGACGCACCGGTGCCCCGGACCGCAGCTGCGGTCCGGGGCACCGGTGGTGGAGCGGGTCGGCCCGTCCTGGGACGGGCCCGGCTCGGTCAGGCCTTGAGCAGGTTGCGCAGGACGAACTGCATGATGCCGCCGTTGCGGTAGTAGTTCGCCTCACCGGGGGTGTCGATGCGCACGACGGCGTCGAACTCGACGTCGTCGTGGCCGCCACCGGTGGCGACGACCTTGACGGTCCTCGGGGTGGAGCCGTCGTTGAGGGCGGTGACGCCGGTGACCGAGAAGGTCTCCTCGCCGGTCAGGCCGAGCGACTCCGCGCTCTGGCCCTCGGGGTACTGCAGCGGCAGCACGCCCATGCCGATGAGGTTGGAGCGGTGGATGCGCTCGTAGGACTCGGCGATGACGACCTTGACGCCCAGCAGCGCGGTGCCCTTGGCCGCCCAGTCGCGCGAGGAGCCGGAGCCGTACTCCTTGCCCGACAGCACGACCAGCGGGGTGCCCTCGGCGATGTACTTCTCCGAGGCCTCGAAGACGGTGGTGACGTCGCCGGAGCCGTCGGCGGAGAAGTCGCGCGTGAAGCCGCCCTCGGTGCCGGGGGCGATCTGGTTGCGCAGGCGGATGTTGGCGAAGGTGCCGCGGATCATGACCTCGTGGTTGCCGCGGCGCGAGCCGTAGGAGTTGAACTCGCGCTGCTCGACGCCGTGCTCGGCGAGGTACCTGCCGGCCGGCGAGTCCTTCTTGATCGCACCCGCCGGGCTGATGTGGTCGGTGGTGACCGAGTCGCCGAGCTTGAGGAGCACGCGGGCGCCCTCGATGTCGGTGACCGGGGCCGGCTCGTCGGGCATGCCGTCGAAGTACGGAGGCTTGCGGACGTAGGTGGACTCGGGGTCCCAGGCGAAGGTCTTGCCCTCGGGCGTGGGCAGCGACTGCCACTGCTCGTCGCCGGCGAAGACGTCGGCGTAGTCCTTGGTGAACATCTCCGAGGTGATGGCGTCGGCGATGACGTCCTCGACCTCGGCGGCGCTGGGCCAGATGTCCTTGAGGAACACGTCGTGGCCGTCGGTGTCCTGACCCAGCGGGTCGGTGAACAGGTCCACGTCCATCGAGCCGGCCAGGGCGTAGGCCACGACCAGCGGCGGGGAGGCCAGGTAGTTCATCTTGATGTCGGGGTTGATGCGACCCTCGAAGTTGCGGTTGCCCGAGAGCACGGAGACGACGGCGAGGTCGTTGTCGTTGACGGCCTGGCTGACCTCGGGGATGAGCGGGCCCGAGTTGCCGATGCAGGTCGTGCAGCCGTAGCCGACGAGGTTGAAGCCGAGCTTGTCGAGGTAGGGCGTGAGGCCGGACTTCTCGTAGTAGTCCGAGACGACCTTCGAGCCGGGCGCGAGGGTGGTCTTGACCCAGGGCTTGCGCTGCAGGCCCTTCTCGACGGCCTTCTTGGCCAGCAGGGCCGCGCCGATCATCACCGAGGGGTTGGAGGTGTTGGTGCACGAGGTGATCGCGGCGATGGTGACGGCGCCGTGGTCGAGCTCGAACTGCGTGCCGTCGGCCAGCGTGACCAGGGCGGGGTTGCTCGGGCGACCGCCGTCGGCCGGGGCGGCCGAGACGTAGTCGCGCGGCGGGGCCGAGCCGTTGCCCTCGTGGGAGGGGGCGTCGGAGGCCGGGAAGGTCTCCTCGACGGTCTCGTCGTAGCCGGTGGCGCCCGCGGCGTCGTCGGGGTCGTTGTCGCCCTCGTCGACGTACTCGCTCAGCGCACCGCGGAAGGCGGTCTTGGCCGAGGTGACCTCGACGCGGTCCTGGGGGCGCTTCGGGCCGGCCAGCGACGGCACGACGGTGGAGACGTCGAGCTCGAGGCGCTCGGAGTAGCGCGGCTCGGCCGACGGGTCGTGCCACAGGCCCTGGGCCTTGGCGTAGGCCTCGACCAGCGCGAGCTGCTCCTCGGAGCGGCCGGTGAGCTTGAGGTACTTCGTGGTCTCCTCGTCGATCGGGAAGACCGCGATGGTCGAGCCGAACTCGGGGCTCATGTTGCCGATGGTGGCGCGGTTGGCCAGGGGCAGCGCGGAGACGCCGGGGCCGTAGAACTCGACGAACTTGCCCACCACGCCGTGCTTGCGCAGCATCTCGGTGATGGTGAGCACGAGGTCGGTGGCGGTGGTGCCCTCGGGCAGGTCGCCGTTGAGCTTGAAGCCGACCACGCGCGGGATGAGCATGGAGACGGGCTGGCCGAGCATGGCCGCCTCGGCCTCGATGCCGCCCACGCCCCAGCCGACGACGCCGATGCCGTTGACCATGGTGGTGTGGGAGTCGGTGCCGACGCAGGTGTCGGGGTAGGCCTGCAGGCTGGTCGTCCCGTCGCCGGCGTCGACCTCGCGGGTGAAGATCGTGCGGGCGAGGTGCTCGATGTTGACCTGGTGCACGATGCCGGTGCCTGGGGGGACGACCTTGAAGTCGTCGAAGGCGCCCTGGCCCCAGCGCAGGAACTGGTAGCGCTCGCGGTTGCGCTCGTACTCGATCTCGACGTTGCGCTCGAAGGCCTCGGGGGTGCCGAAGACGTCGGCGATCACGGAGTGGTCGATGACCATCTCGGCCGGGGCGAGGGGGTTGATCTTGCTGGCGTCGCCGCCGAGCTCGGCCATGGCCTCGCGCATCGTGGCCAGGTCGACGACGCAGGGCACGCCGGTGAAGTCCTGCATGATCACGCGCGCCGGCGTGAACTGGATCTCCTTGCTGGGGTCGGCGTCGGCGTCCCAGCCCGCGATCGCGCGGATGTCGTCGGCGGTGATGTCGGCGCCGTCCTCGGTGCGCAGGAGGTTCTCCAGCAGCACCTTGAGGCTGAAGGGCAGGCTCGCGACGTCGAGGCCCTCTCCCTCGACCGCGTCGAGGCGGAAGATCTCGTAGGACTTCCCGTCCACGTCCAGGGTGCTCTTGGCACCGAAGCTGTCCTGACTGGGCATGCGCCTTCATCTCCTCTGGTGCGACGCGTGCGCGTCGCCGTCTCTGGTTCGCCGCTGCCATCTTGCCGTCGGGACGCACCCCCTCAAAAGGAAGGCTGCCCTAACACCGAGCGACCGATCACCGTCAGTTTGTCTTGATATCAAGATACATCATGTCGAGCGATCGCGGTACGCCGCGCCGCGTCGGGCGCGCAGCTCCGTTGCGGCGCGTCGCCGCGGCGGGTAGGTTCTCGCGCTTGTGCGTGGCTCGGGGCGGACCTACTGGCGACTGCTCGTCGCCGGCTTCCGGCGCGGCTCGACCTACCGCCTGGCCGCGCTCGGCGGGCTGGTCGCCAACGCCACCTTCGGGCTGCTCAAGGTGGCCGTGCTGCTCGCCACCGTCGAGGCCGCCGGCGGCGAGCTGGCCGGCTACGACGCGGCGCGGATGAGCGCCTACATCTGGCTCTCCCAGGGTCTGCTCGGCTCGGTCAACCTCTTCGGGCGCACCGACGTGGCCGAGCGGATCAAGACCGGCGACATCGCCGTCGACTTCCTGCGCCCCCTCGACGTGCAGGCCGCCACGATCACCACCGCCGTGGGCCAGGCGCTCTTCGCGCTGCTCCCCCGCGGCGTGCCCTCGGTGGTGCTCGGCGCCCTCGTGGTGGGCATGGCCACCCCCGACCACCCGGCGTCCTACGCCCTCGGCGCGCTCAGCGTGCTGCTCGGCATCGTGCTGTCGTGGGCCACGGTCTACGTCGTGGCCACCGCCGGCTTCTGGCTGGTCGACGCCCGCGGGCTCCAGGTGCTCTACATGGTGGTCTCGGGCTTCCTGGCCGGCCTCTTCGTGCCGATCTGGCTCTTCCCCTCCTGGCTGGTCGCGCTCGCCCAGGCCACGCCCTTCCCGTCGATGCTGATGTACCCCGTCGACGTGCTGTCGGGGCGCGTGGAGGGCCTCGGCGCCCTCGCGATGGTCGCCGCCCAGGTCGGGTGGCTGGCTCTCGTGCTGCTCGCGGGTCACCTGCTCACCCGCGCCGGGCGGGTCCGCCTGGAGGTGCAGGGTGGCTGAGCCGACCCGGGCCCGGCCCGCACCCGGGACCGCATCCGGGTCCGCCGCGCCCGCCGGGACCCGCCGCGGACCGCTCGCGCGCGGGCGGCGCGCTGCTGCGCCGTACCTCGCGGTGCTGGGGTCGCGGGCGCGCTCCCAGCGCTCCTACCGCGTCGGCTTCGGCGTCGACCTCGCCAGCTCGCTGCTGGTCGGGGTGGTGGAGCTGGCCGAGGTGTGGGTGCTCTTCCACAACGTCGACCGGCTCGGGGGCATCGACTTCGCGCAGGTGCTGCTGGTCTTCGGCCTCGCCGACCTCTGCTTCTCGCTCGCCGACCTCGCCTTCGGCCACTGCGACACGCTGCCGACCTACGTGCGCGCCGGCACCCTCGACGTCTTCTACCTGCGCCCCCAGCCGCTGCTGCTCCAGCTCGTCACCAGCGACCTGAGCCTGCGGCGCCTGGCCCGCGCGGCCGTCGGGCTGGCCGCCCTCGTGGCGGGGCTCGTGGTCAACGACGTGGCGTGGTCGCCGGCCACCGTCGCGCTGCTGCTCGTGGCCGTCGCCAGCGGGATCGCGACCTTCGCCGCGCTCTTCGTCACCGCCGCCGGGCTGCAGTTCTTCCTCCTCGACGGCGCCGAGCTGACCAACGCCTTCGTCTACGGCGGGCGCTACGCCGCCTCGCAGCCGGCCAGCGTGTGGTCGCGGCCGCTGGTGGTCGTCTTCGGCTTCTTCTTCCCCATGGCCTTCACCGCCTACCTGCCCGCCCTCGCCCTGCTCGACCTGCCCGGGTCGGACTGGCTGCCGGGCTGGCTGGGCTGGTGCGCACCGCTGGCCGCGGTGTGGGCCTGGGCCCTGGCCACACTGAGCTGGCGCACCGGCGTGCGCCACTACCGAGGAGGCGGCGGATGAGCGGTCCCACGACACCGGGCGGCCCGGGCGAGACCGGGCCCGTGATCGAGACCCACGGGCTGACCCGGGAGTTCACGGTGCGCGACGGGCTGCGCCGCCGCCGCGTGAGGGCCGTCGACGACCTCACCGTCACGGTCGGCGCCGGGGAGGCGGTGGGCTGGATCGGCGCCAACGGCGCGGGCAAGTCGACCACCATCAAGATGCTCACCGGCATCCTCGTGCCGACCTCCGGCACGGTGCGCACCTGCGGGCTGCGTCCGGTCGAGGACCGGCGCCGCCTGGCGCGTCGCGTCGGCGTGGTCTTCGGGCAGCGCTCGCAGCTGTGGTGGGACCTCCCGGTGCGCGAGTCGTTCCGGATCCTGGCCGCGATCCACTCCCTCGACGCCGCCGCTGAGCGCGCCCGCACCGAGGAACTGGTGGAGCGCCTGGAGATGGGCGACGTCCTCGGCACCCCGGTGCGCCAGCTCTCGCTGGGCCAGCGGATGCGCGCCGAGGTGGCCGCGGCGCTGCTGCACTCCCCCGCGCTGGTCGTGCTCGACGAGCCCACCATCGGCCTCGACGTGCTCTCCAAGCAGCGGCTGCGCGAGTTCCTGGTCGCCGAGCGCCGCGCCCACGGCACGACCCTGCTGCTGACCACCCACGACATGGGCGACGTCGAGCGGCTCTGCGACCGCGTGCTGCTGGTCGACCGCGGCGCGCTGGTCTTCGACGGCGACCTCGCCGGGCTCTCGCGCACCGTCGGCGCCGAGCGGGTGCTGGTGGTCGACCTCGCGGGGGCGACCCCCGACCTCACCGGCCTGCCCGACGTACGCCACCTGGGCAGCGAGGGCGGCGGTCTGCGCCAGCGGCTCTCCTTCGACCCCGACACCACCACCGCCGCGCGCGTGCTCGCCGCCGTCTCCGACCACGCCGAGGTGCTCGACCTGTCGATCGAGGAGCCCGACGTCGAGGACGTCGTGCGCCGGGTCTACGCTGCTCGCCGCTGAGGCGGCCCGGCCGGTCAGGGAGGGGCCGGCGACGAGTCGGTCGGCCTCGACCCGACCGCGCAGGTCTCCACGGCCGGGCCCGCGGGCCGCTGGTGCTCCCGGTGCCCTCAGCCGGCCAGGGACCCCGCGAAGATCTGCCAGGCCAGCGCGGACTTCGCGCCGAGACTCAGCGCCAGGTAGGCCTTCTCCCCGAACGCATAGCTGCGCCACGGCCCGACCTCGCGGTACTGCAGGTACTGGTTGAGCGCGAACGACGTGAAGAACACGAAGAGCGAGACGAAGATGCCGTACACGAACCCGGGGACGGTCTCGGACCCGACGATGTTGACGGTGATCGCGACCCACGGCGCGGCGCCCGCGATGCAGCCGAACCAGAACGGCAGCATGGTCGTCGACGACCTGCCGGGCGGGTTCATCGTCTCCTGGAGCCAGCCGAAGAGGATCATCGCCACGTTGGCGCCGATGATGGCGATCGCGGCGTTGACCTGCGTGATGCCGGCGTAGAAGGCGATGAGCAGGATCATGATCGTGGCACTGACCGAGTACTCGACCCAGCGGAAGACGTTGATCCCCCGCCTCAGGTCGCGCTCGTAACGGGTGCGGAGCACCGTCGCGGTCAGACCGTGGTCCAGCGCGGCCAGGGCGAGGAACGCGGAGACGGCGAGGCCGATCGGCACGTCGAAGGCCACGGTCGGAGCAGGGACACGGCTACCCGGGGGGCCTTCCGGGTACGCCGTCGACACGTCGATCGCGAAGTCCGAGGCGAGCACCAGCACCGCGATCGCCTGGGCGGCGTGGAGCACCGTCAGGCCGACGTTCCACCGCCGAAGGTCGGTCAGCCTGGCCTCGTCGAGCTCCGCAGCCGGGGCCTGCGAGGTGCGGGAGGAAGGCTTGCGGCTCGTCACGCGTCCAGTATGGCGGCCGCGGGAGCAGCGCGCGGCCCCCTCGGGACCCTGCGGCCGGTCCGTGCCGTCGACCACGGGAGCCCGAGCAGCCTCAGCGCGGGTCAGCGCGGGTCGGCGCCCGCTTGCTCCAGCAGGGCGACGCACTCCACGTGGTGCGTCATCGGGAAGACGCCGACGCTCCTGAGCGTAGACGCGATCCTTTGCGGTCAGCTGCGGTCAGGAGGCGAAACTGACCTCTGACCTGCAGCGATGCCGCCCGAGAGGTCTGACGTCGTCAGCACGTCGCTGAGGGAGCTTGCGAATCAAAGCGAGCCCATTCCGAGCCCTCGTGTCTGCGGGCACCGACGGTCGCAATCAACTGCATGTTCAGGTGTCGCCGCGAGCGCGTGCTTCGAGGTACTGATCCATCACCGCCACGGGGATCCGGCCGCGGTCGGAGACGACGATGTCGTGCGTGGACGCCCAGCGACGTACGTACGCCGGGGTCGGCGGTGCGGGCGCGAGCGGCGGTGCCGATTCGAGGGCTCGTGCGGCATTGGCGCCGACCATCTCCTCGGCCAGTCCTACGCGCGCAGCTGCGAGGAAGCGGTAGGTCCACTCCTGGGCGAGCTTGCGGGTCTCGCAGAAGATGATCGGAACGTTGGGGAACCGGATCTGGCACTCGGCGATCCCGTCGGCCACGAGACTCGGCCGGACGTAGTCGACCTTGACGCCCCGCGAGTAGCCCTCTTCGACGACCACGGCGGCGCGCGGGATCGCGGAGAGCTCGCCGCGCCCCGTCGTACGCAGGACCGCACCGCCACCTGCTCGACGATCTCGGCGTCGGGTGGCCACTCCTCGAGCCGGTGGCAGTAGACCTTGCCGGTGCGCGGCCACACGTCCTTCGCCTTGAGGATGATTCCCTCCTCGAGCGGGATCCGGAGCAGGTACGGGAGCGTCGATCCGGGTTCGGTGTTGCGCGCGATGACGAAGTCATCCGGCATCCTGATCCTCACCCTGCCCGCCAGCTGTCACCCAGGCGTCGTCATGCTCGCCATCGGCATCGAGTACCGCACCCTCCGCCACCGACTCGACCGCCAAGCGCAGGCCTGACTCACATCGCTGCCTGACATTTCGATGACGTGTCGAATCCAGTCGCTCGCGACCGAGCCCGACCATGCTGACGTGCCGGATCAGCACAGTCCGGGGCCGAGGGAGGTTAGGCCGGGGCGCGCAGCAGGTGGCCGGAGAACACTCCGCGCCCGGTACGAGCTGCCACGGTGCCCCAGGCGAGCAGGAGGCCGGCGTAGAAGAGCACTGCAGCGACTGCCAGGAAGTGCGCACCCGTGATGGCGGCCAGTCCTGACGTCCCGGTGACGACGGTGCCGACTGGGAAGGTGAAGGACCACCAGGTCAGCGAGAAGGGCATGCCTGCTCGCATAGTGCGGATCGTGATGGCGATCGCGAGCGCGAGCCAGAGCATGGCGAATCCCCACATGGGTGCGCCGTAGACGAGCCCCATGGCCTCGAAGGCGCGCCCGTACGGTGCGGGGTAGACGTCGGTGGCTGTCGCGCCCAGGGTGTGCGCGGCGGTGATCGACTGGCCGAGCGGGCCGAGCACGATCCACAGTGTGGGGACTGCGGCTGCGGCTCCGACCTTGTGGTGCACCAGGCGGGTCCAGATCATCGTGATCACGACCAGGCTGGCGACGATGGTGAGGCCGAACATCATCGTGCAGGCCAGCTGCATGGTGAGCTGCCACTGACCGGCGGGCAGGTGGGGCAGCAGCAGGGGGCCGGTGGCTGCACTGACCATGGGCGGTACGACGGGCATCAGCCAGCCCCCGAAGGCGGCGTCCGGCTTCACTTCGTGGGTGGTGAAGGCCTTGTAGGGCACCGCCACCGCGGTCCACAGACCGAGCAGGGTGCCGGCGGTCCAGAGCACGAAGTCGATGCCCACCGCTGTCCCCTGGCCGACCAGCGGCTGACCGACCAGCAGGGCGCCGGCTCCGACGGTCATCAGCGCCATAGCCGGGGCGCCGTAGAAGTGGGACATCGCCGGGTTGTCGAGGTGTCCCCGCGCGGTGCGGGGGTGCTGCGTCCAGTGGATGATTGTCGCCGCGCTGATGACGGCGAGCAGGATCACGTCGAGGATCCACACGATCCGTGCGAAAGGCAGCAGACCGGGGACCTTGACGGGCAGGGTCGCGGCGGCGTTCGCGACGATCCCGGTGCCCATCACGGAGGCGAACCAGTTCGGGCCGATGAATCCGAACGCGGACTGTCCCTCGAGAGCGGTCAGGAAAGTACGACGATCTGCGGGGCGCTCGCTGGTGCTGGTGCGGGCTTCAAGAATGCTCATGACTTGAGTCTGCGAGTGCACACGGTGGGTCAGTAGTCCCCGCCGAGTTGTGCATGCACAACCAGGGCTTGTGACTGCCGTAGGTTTGGCTTGTGCCCACTCCGCATCTCCCTGATCTCGATGCACTGCGCCTGCTCGTGGGCATCGCCCGGCATGGCAGCATCGGTGGCACGGCCCGTGCCAACGGCATGAGCCAGCAGGCCGCGTCCGAACGTGTGCGGGCGATGGAGACCCAAACGGGCCTGACGCTCCTACGACGCGGCGCACGTGGCTCACAGCTCACCGAGGCCGGCGTGGTCGTAGCCGAGTGGGCGGCGAGGTTGCTCGATCTGGCCGACGAGGTAGACACCGCGATCGAGGGGTTGCGCGGCGACCGTAGTCGCGAGCTCGTGGTGTGGGCCAGCATGACGATCGCGGAGAGTCTGATCCCCCGCTGGCTGGTGCAGTTGCGCCAGCGACAGCAAAGCGAGGGCTACCGGGCGACGGCTGTGAGTCTCCATGCCTCCAACAGCCGCGACGTGGTCGAAGCGGTTCGCGCAGGAACGGCTCACGTCGGCTTCGTCGAGGGAGTCGAGGCGCCGGCGGCGGTGCGGTCTGTGACCGTCGCCGAGGACGAGCTCGTCCTGGTCGCGGCGGCCGGCGCACCGCTGAGTCGACGACGCACCCCTCTGTTGCCCGAGGAGGTGGCAGCACTTGCGCTGACCAGTCGTGAGGAGGGCTCGGGCACCCGCGAGGTTCTCGAGATCGCCCTGGCCAAGCATGGCTTGGTGGTGGGCGACCCGGAGGTGGAGCTCACCACCGCGACCGCTGTTCGTGAGGCGGTCCTTGCCGGCAGCGCGCCGGCGTTCCTCAGCCGTCGCGTCGTCGCGCGCGACGTGGACTCCGGGAGCCTGAGTGTCGTGGCGGTCTTGGACCTCGACCTGAGACGGTACTTCCGCGCCGTCTGGGTCGGAACCAAGAACCCGCCCACGGGCGCGGTGCGAGATCTTGTGGCGATCGCGCGAACGACCGAACGCTGACCATAGCCCCTACACAACGAATCGGTGGACCACGAGCAACGGTTCCGAGCACCACGAGCAAGCCGAGCGAGTAGAGCGCCACGATCTCGATCTGAACTCCTGGTTTGGTGAGCCGCATGTGTGCCACCTCCCTTCCTTTCCTGCAGGGTGTCCGCGAGCGAGGCCTGCTAATCACCGGCTTCGTGGTGTGGACCCACAACACGGCCTTGTGTCCCAGCATCGCGGACGTGTAGGCGCGAGCAGGCGGCTCGGTCACGCTCGGCATAGGGTTTTGCTCATGACGTGGTCGCCTCCTGTCCGCGACGAGCAAGCGCTCCCACTCCCGGAGGTCGCCGGCCTCGTGCGCCTTTGCATCGCGACCGGTGTCGCGCTCGTGGGCTGGAACTGACTGCGTGCGACCAGACCCCGCAAGCAAGCGAGCCCGCGTCCATGACGTTCCGGTCGGTCGGCTGAACGAGCTGGTCGAAGGGTGGCGGTTCGGAGGTCCGAGCGGTACCAGGTTCGTGCCCTGGTTCGACCCCGACGGCGCTGGCACGGGCGCCCGGGTCCTGCTGCTGATGGAGGCGCCGGGCCCCAAGACGGTTGCCGCGGGTGACCTCGGCTTCAGCTCGCTCGACAACGACGATCCCACCACCCGACAGGTCCGCCGGGCGCTGACCCCCTCCAGGCTCGACCCGGCGCGCTGCCTGCGGTGGAACGTCGTCCCCTGGGCATTGACCGGACCTGAAGGTCGACTCCGCAGCCCCCGGGTCAACGACTTGGAAGAGGCCCGCCCCGCCTTGAGCGCCCTGCTCGCCGAACTGGTCGACCTCCGGGTGGTCGTGCCCTTCGGCAGCGCGGCGCTGGAGGGCTGGATGCGGTACCTCACGCTCGCCGAGCACCCGGTCCTCGTCCCCACCCTGGCCGTTCCCCATCCCTCACCCGCCAACGGACACCGGCGCCAGGAGGCCTTCCGCCGAACCACCGCCGCTCTGGAACGAGCCGCGGATCTCTGCCGGTGAACGGCCCACTGCCTGGTGCGCAGCCATCTGCCGTCAGCTTCCTGTAAGTACTCGAGGCCTTTGAGCGACCTAATGTGGTGGACATGCTCCAAAGCCTGAGGCGAACCGCGATGGCACCGGTCGTCGTCCTGGCCCTCGTCAGCTGCGGAGGGTCGCCTCAGACGACCAACAGCACTTCGGGCGGCGGCTCCTCGGGGAAGAGCATCTCCGTGGCCGGCGCCCCGGCGCTGAGGTGGGGTGAGGGAGACTACGGAGTTGTCCTCGCGCATGGCGCTGCTTTCGACGCGGCCAGCTGGGAGAGGCAAGCCGTCGCGATCGCCGACCAGGGGGCGAGTGTAATCGCGGTCGAGGACATCGACCCCGATGCGATTCGCGATGCCGTGGAACAGCTACAAGCCGAGGGAGTCGCTGACGTCGCGCTCGTCGGCGCCAGCGCTGGGGCCGACGCCATCCTCGATCTCGCGACCCAGGACCCAGAGCTGGCCGATCAGCTGATCCTGCTGTCGCCGAACGCAACGGTCGAGGGGCTCGGAGACGAGCCGAAGCTCTTCGTGGCCAGCAAGGACGAGCCCGTGGCCCACGTCTCGATGGAGCTGGCCGCGTCCTCGCCCGGTGAGGAGAACGAGGTGACGATCCTGCCGGGCTCGGCCCACGCGCAGAACATCTTCGCCACCGACCAGGCCGCACCGGTCCTCGGCGCGATGCTCCACCGCCTCAAGCGCTTCGCTGCCCCGTGAGCCCGCACGGAGCCGTCGTGCTGGGCGCGACACCGTGAACCGATCCCGAGAGCGCGTCGTACCCAGGCTCGTGAGATCGCTACGCCCGGGCTCGCGGGCACCCGGGAGGCCGGACGAGGCCGACGAGCGGGTGCTGACCGAGCTCTACCTACGGCACGGGACGGCCCTAATGACCTTCGTGCTGCGCCTGGTCGATGACCGGGGCCGCGCCGAGGACGTCGTGCAGGAAACGATGCTGCGCGGCTGGCGCAACCTGGACAAGATCGATCCGACCCGCGGTGAGCCGCGGGCCTACCTGTTCGCGGTGGCCCGCAACCTGGTCATCGATCTGTGGCGCGCCGACGAGCGCCGCCCACGACTCATCGGCGACGACGACACCGCGGCAGCCCAGTCGGTCGGTGACCGCGCCGACGCAGTCGTCGACGCCTACCTCGTCGAGCAGGCGCTGGACCGGCTCTCACCCGAGCACCGGGCCGTGGTCGACGAGCTCTACTACCGCGGCGCCACGGTCACCGAGGCCGCCAGCACCCTCGGACTGCGCCCGGGCACCGTGAAGTCACGGTCCTACTACGCGATCCGCATCCTGCGCACCGCATTCGAAGAGATGGGAGTCGAGCGATGAACCAGCAAGAAGAGGACCGCGCTCACACCCGGCTGCGCGAGCTGCTGGGCCCCTACGTCCTGGGCGGTCTCGACGCCGACGACCGGGCTCGGCTCGAGGCCCATCTCCCGACCTGCGCCGCATGCCGCGACGAGCTCGCGACGTACGCCGGGCTGCCGGCGCTGCTGCGGGACGGGGCACCGGCATCAGCACACCGCGAAACCTCCGATGCTGCCCTGGGTGACGCGATCGGAGCCCTGCGGACCCGCCGTCGACGTCGCCGGCTCCTCCTCACCGCGGCCGCCGCGGTCGTGCTGGTCGCCGGAGCGGGTGTCGGCACGGCGCTGGTCCTCGGACCCGACGCACCGGTCGGAACGACTCTCGCGCTGAGCGCACCGGCGGGAGTGAGCGCCACCGGTGCAACCTCTTTGAGCGCCAAGCCGTGGGGCACCTCGGTCGAGCTCGACCTGCGGGGGCTCCCGCAGGACGAGCAGTTCGTCGCATGGCTCGTCTCACCCGCGGGAGAGCGCCAGCAGGTCGCCACCTGGGGATCGACCGGCAACGGCGAGGCGCACGTGACCGGGGCGGCGGCATTCGTCACGCGCGACGTGGCCCAGGTGCGCGTCACCGACTCCAACGGTGATCTCGTCCTCTCCGCCGCCACCCGGTGAACCGATCCGCCGGAGACGGCGTACACCTGCGTGACATCCGACGAAAGGGACCCACCATGAAGAAGATGACCACCGCCCTCACCGCCCTCACCGCCCTCACCGTGACCGCGGCGCTCGGCGGCACCTACGCCGCCACCGCCGGTGGGGCCTCCGCCGCCCCTGGGGCCGGGCACCGCGACCGCCATCAAGCGGCCAAGTCCGTGGACGTCGAGATCCTCGCCCCCGCACGCGGCGACAACGCCGGCATCGCCGGAGCCGGGTGGTTCGTCGACCTCGACATCGAGTTCGACGACACCACGCTGGCGGGCACCGGCTTCACGGCCAACCAGCTGACCGGGCCGGCCGCTCACAACAACACCGCTCCCTTCCCCGGCAGCTTCTCGACCGGTGCCGACGACCGGATGCCCGGCCTGGTCGTGCTCACCAGCACCACCAACAGCACCCTGCCCGGCTTCTCCGGCCCCGGAACCAACCTGGCCAACCTGTTCAACCTCACCGGCGTCACCGACCGCTCCAAGAACGACGTCGAGATCTGGGACACCTGGATCGTCGGCGCCCCGATCGCCGGCAAGGACGTCACCACCACGCTGACCGTCGCCGTCATCGACGACCTCAACCACGACGGCATCTACAACGACGCGCCCGCCGTGGTCACCGACCAGAACGCCGACGGACACATCGACCGCCGCGACCTCGAAATCATCGGCGTCGCCTCCAAGGTCGAGACCGTCGACTTCCGCATCAACGGCGCCTCCTGAAGGGGATCCGAACGCTCTCCCCGCGTCGCGCGCCGATCGTCACAGGGTGTGACTCATGGTTCGAGCGGGCCGCCCTCGGACGCCGTCGCACCTCGGGTGGGACGGGGCAGGCAGAATCGACGAATGCTGACACCCCACCTGGAGCCACTATGACCTGGCCGTCCGTCGTTGGCGCCGTCCGCACCTGGGCATGATCACCTCCGTCATCACCGGAGCGGTGGCGGGCGTGGCCATGGGCTACGTGCTGCAGCGGGGGCAGCTGTGCTTCCACTCCGCCATCCGCGGTTCCTTGGACGGCCGGTTCCTCCTGGTCCGAGGCTGGGCCCTCGGCGTGGCGCTGGCCTCGGTGGGCCTCGCGCTGCTGTTCCTCCTTCCGGGCACCAGTGGGCTCAACCAGGGCTTGGCCTTCCGCCCGGTGGCGAACGTGACCGGCGGATTGATCATCGGCATCGGGATGGTCGTGGCCAAGTCATGCGTCTCGGGGCTGTTCTACAAGCTGGGCTCAGGCATGCTCGGTGCCGTGGTCGGGTTGACCGGCTGGGCAGCGGGTGAGCTGGTCGCCCGCCAGCTCAGGCTGCCCGGTCCGACGGTGCTTGCGGGTGGCGAGGCTGCCACCATCCCCGGCCTGCTCGGGGTGCCGCGCCTCGGCGTGGCCGTCCTGCTTCTCCTCGGCGTCGCGATCGCTCTGTGGCTGCGGCCGGGTCGCGAGTCCCCGGCCCACGATTGGCAGTGGGGCTGGCGAAGGATCGGACTGGGACTCGGGATCGCGATCACCAGCGGGTGGGCCTTGGCGGCCCTGGGCGGCGCCAGCTTCGGCCCCAGCTCGGTGGGTGCCGTCGCGAGCATCGCCGGCGGCTCCCCCAACTACTGGTTGATCACCTTCCTCCTGGGCATCGTCGCGGGTGGCACCCTGGCCGCTCGTACTGCCGTCGGTTTCTGGCTCCGTGGCGAGGAGCCCGTCCGCTACGTCCAGCTCGCGGCCGGAGGCCTCCTGCTCGGGGCCGGAGGCTGGATCGCCGGCGGGTGCAACATCGGCCACGGCCTCTCCGGAGTCGCCCAGTTGAACGTCTCCTCGCTCGTGGTCGTGGCCGCCATGGTCGCCGGGGTCTGGGTCGCGGGGCTCGGCGCGAGCCGAGTCGCAAAGCGGTCGGCGACCGCTAGTCGATAGCACGTCGCTCCCCACTTCCCTTCGCACAGAGTCCTTTGGTCACCGTCTCTCAACCAAGTGAGCCCAAAGTGGGCCTCAAGGCACGTTCTGAGCGTCCGACGCCGAGGTCCCGCGCCGCATCACCGCACCTCAGAACCGCTTTTCACAAGTTGCGCCACGACCTCAACATGTGAAGTCATCGGAAAGAGGTCGAAGGCGCGCAGCGAGGTGAGGTGGTAGCCGTGCTCGGCGAAGATGGCGACGTCGCGGGCGAGGGCGGCGGGGTCGCACGCGACGTAGGCCACCGCGCGCGGCGAGCGGGAGACGACCTGCTCCACCACGACCCGCTTGGCGCCGGTGCGCGGCGGGTCGAGCACGACGAGGTCGACGCTGTCAGGGCCCTCCTGAGCGCGCAGGGCCAGCACCTTCTCCACCGGCCCGCACACGATCTCCACGCCGGTGCCGCGCTCGAGCAGCGGGGCCAGGTTGCTGCGGGCGTGGCCCGAGGCGGTGCGGTCGGCCTCGACCGAGGCGACCCGGCCGTCGGCGCCGACGGCCTCGCCGAGGAAGCGGGCGAAGAGGCCCACGCCGGAGTAGAGGTCGAGCACCGACTCCCCCGCCCGCGGGGCGAGCGCGTCGAGCACGGCGCCGACGAGGGCGGCCGGCGCACCGGGGTGCACCTGCCAGAAGCCGTCGGCGGCGACGGTGAAGTCGTGCGGCCCGACCGGTCCGGCGGCGGTCGTGGCGCTGACGGTCTCGCTCAGGGTGCCGGGGCCCGGCTCGCGGGCCTCGGGGTGCGCGATGAGGCAGTCGTCGATCGCGACGACCTCGCTGGAGCGGTGCTTGCGCATGCCCACGCGGCGTGCGCCGTCGTCGGCCTGGCCCAGGTCGACGTACTGCATGCGCGTGCGCCAGCGCAGGCCGTGGTCGTCGCCGGGCACGGCCTCGACCTCGACGGCCAGGTCGAGGCCCGCGAGGCGGCGCAGCTGCTCGGCGACCACGGCCGCCTTGAGCCCGCGCTGGGCGCCCAGCTCGACGTGCTGGAAGTCGCAGCCACCGCAGCCGCCGGGGCCGGAGTAGACGCAGGGCGCGGTGACGCGGTCGGGGGAGGCGGTGAGCACCTCGACGGCGTCGCCGCGCCAGAAGCGGTCGCCGTCGGTGCCCTCGGTGATCGCGAGCACGACCTGCTCGCCGGGCAGCGCGTGGCGCACGAAGACGACCCGCAGGTCCTCGCCGTCGGGCACACGGGCCACGCAGTGACCGCCGTGGGCGACGGGGCCGACCTCGACCTCGAAGCGCTCGCCGACGCGGGAGCGTCCACGGGCGGCTCGGGGGCGGGCGGCGCGGGCGCGGGGGTGTCGGGTCATCGTCTCAGCTCGTCGGGGTGGCGCTCGTCGACCTGGCCTCGGCGCAGGTCTCCGGGTCGCACGCGGAAGTCGTCGGACAGCTGGCGCTCGCGCGCGATCTGCGAGGAGCGCAGCTGGTAGGGCACGGAGGTCACCATGACCCCCGGGGTGAAGAGCAGGCGGCCCTTGAGCACGAGCGCGGTCTGGTTGTGCAGCAGCTGCTCCCACCAGCGTCCCACGACGTACTCGGGGATGTAGACGGCGACCACCCCGCGCGGGTTGGAGCGGCGGATCTCGGTGGCGTACTCCACGATCGGGCGCACCAGCTCGCGGTAGGGCGAGTGGAGCACCTTGAGCGGCACGTCCATCTTGCGCTCGTCCCACTCGGCGAGCAGCTTGTCGGTGGCCACGGGGTCGACGGAGACGTAGATGCCCTCCAGCACGTTGGGCCGGGTCGCCTTGGCGAAGGCCAGCGCGCGCAGCGTGGGCTTGTGCAGCTTGGAGACCAGCACGATCGCGTGGACGCGGGTCGGCATGACCCGGTCCTCCTCGTCGGCGGCCAGCTCGGCGGAGACCTTGTCGTAGTGGCCGCGGATGCCGCGCATGAGGGCGTAGAAGAAGATCATCGCCAGGATCGTGATCCAGGCACCGGCGAGGAACTTGGTGACCAGCACGATCACGAGCACCACGGCGGTGAAGCTGAGCCCGATGGCGTTGATCAGGCGCGAGCGCACCATGCGGCGCCGCTCGGCGGGGTCGCGCTCGGTCTGCAGCAGCCGCGTCCAGTGGCGGATCATGCCGAGCTGGCTGAGGTTGAAGGACACGAAGACGCCCACGATGTAGAGCTGGATCAGCCGGGTCGTCTCGGCGTCGAAGGCCAGGATCAGCACGATGGCCATCACCGCCAGGAAGACGATGCCGTTGCTGTAGGCCAGCCGGTCGCCGCGCGAGCCGAGCGCGCGGGGGGCGAAGCCGTCGTTGGCCAGGATCGAGCCGAGCACCGGGAAGCCGTTGAAGGCGGTGTTGGCGGCCAGCACCAGGATGATGCCGGTGACCGTGACCACGAGGTAGAAGCCCGGCGGGAAGTCGCGGAAGACCGCCTCGGCGATCTGGGCGATGACGGTGTGCTGGTCGTAGTCGGCCGGCAGCGCCTGCCCGTCGCGGGTGAGCCGGTCGAGGTCGTGGGGGTCGACGTACTTCAGCCCCATCTGGCGGGCGAGCACGATGACGCTGACCATCATCGAGATCGCGATCATGCCGAGCAGCAGCAGCGTCGTGGCGGCGTTCTTGCTCTTGGGCCGCTTGAAGGCCGGCACGCCGTTGGAGATCGCCTCGACGCCGGTCAGCGCGGCACAGCCGGAGGAGAAGGCCCTGGCGAGCAGGAAGAGCAGCGCGAAGGTGGTGAGCGGGCCCTCGAGGCCCGGCTCGGGGGTGATGGTGAGGTCGGCGCTCTCGACGCGGGGCAGGTTGCCCGTGAAGAGCTGGAAGAGCCCGATGCCGCACATGCCGAGGATCGCGACCATGAACAGGTACGTCGGCGCCGCGAAGAAGCTGCCCGACTCCCGGATGCCGCGCAGGTTCATCGCCATCAGCAGCAGCACCAGCAGGGAGCCGAAGGTCGCCTCGTGCCCGCTGAGCGCCGGGATGGCCGACGCGGCGTACTGGGCGCCGGAGGAGATCGAGACGGCCACGGTGAGGATGTAGTCGACCAGCAGGGCGCTGGCCACCGTCGTGCCGGCCTTCGGGCCCAGGTTGACGGTGGCGACCTCGTAGTCGCCGCCGCCGCTGGGGTAGGCGTGGACGGTCTGGCGGTAGGAGGCGATGACCGCCGCCATCACGATCGCGACGGCGATCGCGATCTTCCACGACCACATGTAGGCCGAGGCACCGGCCAGCGAGAGCATGATGAAGACCTCGTCGGGGGCGTAGGCCACCGAGGAGAGCGCGTCGCTGGCGAAGACCGGCAGCGCGATGCGCTTGGGGAGCAGCGTCTCCCCCAGCTGGGAGCTGCGCAGCTTGCGTCCCAGCAGGATCCGTTTCGAGACGTCGCCAACTCCCACGCGACGGAACGCTACGGCACGCACGGCCCGGAGCCCTAGGCGATACGGTGACGGCGTGCACGTTGTGATCATGGGCTGCGGCCGCGTCGGCTCGACGCTCGCGCGCAGTCTCGAGGACCGGAACCACACCGTGTCCATCATCGACAGCGAGCCGGACGCCTTCCGGCGCCTCGGCCCGGGGTTCAACGGCGACAAGGTCACCGGCTACGGCTTCGACCAGGAGGTCCTGGAGAAGGCCGGCATCCGCCGCGCCGACGCCTTCGCCGCGGTCTCCAGCGGCGACAACTCCAACATCATCGCCGCGCGGGTCGCCCGCGAGACCTTCGGCCTCCAGCAGGTGGTCGCCCGCATCTACGACCCCGGCCGCGCCGAGGTCTACCAGCGCCTGGGCATCACCACCGTCGCGACCGTGAAGTGGACCGCCGACCAGGTGCTGCGCCGGATCCTGCCCGCCGGCGCGGAGCCCGACTTCCGCGACCCCAGCGGCACCATCCGCGTCGACCACGTCACGGTGCCCGAGTCGTGGATCGGCCACCGCACCGTGGCCATGCAGGAGCAGAGCCGCAGCCGCATCGCGTGGATCGACCGGCTCGGCGAGGGCATGCTGCCCTCGCGCGAGACGATCCTGCAGGAGGGCGACATGCTCCACCTGGTGATCCGCGAGGACAACGCGGCCCACGCCTACGCCGTGCTCGACCGAGGACCTGAGGAGCACTGACGTGCGAGTCGCCATCGCAGGGGCCGGCGCCGTGGGCCGCTCCATCGCCCGCGAGCTGATCGGCAACGGCCACCAGGTCCTGCTGATCGACAAGAACGCCGGCTCCATCAAGCCCGAGCGGGTGCCCGACGCCGAGTGGCTGCTGGCCGACTGCTGCGAGATGTCGTCGCTGGAGGAGGCCGGGCTGGAGCGCTGCGACGTGCTCATCTGCGCCACCGGCGACGACAAGGCCAACCTGGTCGCCTCGCTGCTGGCCAAGACCGAGTTCGGGGTGCCGCGCACCGTCGGGCGGGTCAACCACCCCAACAACGAGTGGCTCTTCAGCGAGGCGTGGGGCGTCGACGTCAGCGTCTCGACCCCGCGCATCATGTCGGCCCTGGTCGAGGAGGCGGTGAGCGTCGGCGACCTCGTGCGGCTCTTCACCTTCCGCCAGGGCAACGCCAACCTGGTCGAGATGACGCTGCCCAGCGACTCGCCCTACGTCGGCAAGCCCTCGGGCCTCATCCCGCTGCCCGACAACTGCGCGCTCGTCACCATCCTGCGCGACGGCCAGGTCTACGTGCCGACCCCGGAGCAGCCGGTGGAGTCGGGCGACGAGCTGCTGCTGGTCGTGCCGGCCGAGAAGGAGGACGAGCTCGAGCGGCTGCTCGCGCCCTCCTCCCACGGCGGCTGAGCCGACCGGCGTACGCCGGGTCCGCGCGGCGCCCGGGCCGGTCTCAGGCGGTGGCGGGCGAAACCGGCGTGCGGTTGCGGCCGAGCACCCACATCATCGCGCCGAGGGCGAGCAGCTGCAGCGGCCAGCCCAGCGCGATCTTGAGCACGCCGAGCGCGGCGACGACCGTGTCGACGTCCATGGCGCCGGACTGGCCGGCCAGCCACAGCGGCAGCTGGAGGGCGACCCGCACGACGCACGGCACGGCCAGCAGCCACGTCAGCGTGGTGCACAGCCGCACGACCTGCTTGTCGGCGTGCCAGGCCGTGGGGTCGCCGGTGACGCTGCCGACCATGAAGCCCACCAGCGGCCAGCGGATGAGGCAGGTCAGCCCCATCGCCACGGCGTAGACGCCGTTGTAGATCAGGCCCGGCAGGAAGTAGGCCAGCGCCTGCTCGTCGGCGCTGCCGCCGTTGCGCGCCGAGAGCGCGACGAAGAACCAGCCGATGCCGATGCCGACCAGCGCGTTGACGGCGAACTGCACCGTGGAGCGCTGCACGAGCCGCACCACCAGGGCCAGGGCGGCGGCCGCGCCGCCGACCGCGATGGCGAGGTTCAGCTCGCGCGTGGTCAGCCACAGGACGGTGAAGAGGAGGGTCGGCACGGCGGCCTCGACCATGCCGCGACGCCCACCGAGGGCCTTGGCCAGCTGCGCGCGCACCACGGCCTCGACGCTCTCGACCCCGGGGTCGTGCTCGGGCTGGTCGACGGGCGCGCCGGGCTGGTCGGCGGACCGGGACACGGGGTCGCCGGCGGGACGGAGCGGGTCGCTCACGGGATCAGCTCGTAGCGCGGGTTGTACATGACGCGCACGCCGTCGTGGCAGCCGATGCGACCCTGCACCTGCATCGACACCCCCGGGGAGATCCCGACGATGCGGCGGCGGCCGAGCCACACGATGGTGATGACCCCGGAGCCGTCGAACAGCTCGGCCTCCAGGGCCGGCACCCCGCCGCGCGGGCGCAGCGTCACCGTGCGGAGCGTGCCGCGCAGCACGACGCGCTCACGGTCGGGCGCGGCGGCGATCGTGTCGTGGCCGGGCTCGCAGTAGGTCTTGCGCAGGTCGCGGGCGTGCTGGTCGGAGCTGTTGGCCCACTTGCTGATGCTGCGGCGCAGCCGGCTCTTCTCACCCACGGATGACCTACTCCCCCGTCGGCTGGGTGAGCTGCTGGCCGGTCTCCTGGGCCGTGCGCTGGGCGGGCTGCACCTTGCGCGCGTTGTCGGGCAGCGAGACCGGCAGCGCCTCCCCGACGGGCATGGCGCCCTCGCCGCGGCGCACCGCGACCCGGGTGATGACGTGCTCCCAGTCGGCCGCCGTCTCCGGCTCACGCGCGGGACCGCCGATGAGGGTGGCGCGCAGCAGCCACCGCGAGCCGTTGACGCCGATGATGCGCGAGTGCTGCGTGCCCGTGCGGCCGTCGGGCAGCTGGGTGGCGAGCTGGCACTGCAGCTCCACGCCGAAGGGGCCCTCGACCTCGGTGGCGGTGCCACCGCGGCGGGTCATGTCGGCAGCGATCTGGGGCCTGACCTCGCTCCACAGGTCGCCGTTGCGGGGGGCGGCGAAGGCGCGCAGCTCCAGCGCCCCGTCGGGGCCGGCCAGCATGACCGCCTGCACCTTGCCGGTGGACTCCTCGACCTGCAGGCGCAGCTCGCGGTCGGCGCTCGGCTCGATGAGCAGCGAGCCGAGGTCGGCGCGGGTGACGCCGTCGTCGGGGAGGTCCTCGGCGTCGAAGGGGCCGCGGGCCGGCTCCTGGGGCTGCGACGCGTCGTCGAGCTCCTCGGCGGTGACCTGGGACTTGCGGCGGAACTTCACGAGAGCCTGCTCCTCGGTGGATCGTCTGGGTCGGCCCGCCCGCACCGCCCCGGACGGGTGCGGCGGCGCGGCGGGCGCGCTGCGGAGGTGCGGCCCTGGGTCAGCCCTGGCCGAAGCCTCCGGTAGAACCGTAACCCCCCTGGCCGCGCTCGCTGTCGGGGAGCCGGTCGACCTCGACGAAACGCACCCGCTCGACGCGCTGCACGACCAGCTGCGCCACCCGGTCACCGCGTCGCAGCAGGATCGGCTCGCCCGGGTCGAGGTTGACGAGGAGCACCTTGACCTCGCCCCGGTAGCCCGCGTCGACGGTGCCCGGGCTGTTGACGATGGACAGGCCGTGACGCGCCGCGAGCCCCGAGCGGGGGTGCACGAGCCCGACGTAGCCCTCCGGCAGCGCCAGCGCGATGCCCGTGGGCACGAGCGCGCGCTCGCCGGGGGCCAGCGTCACGTCGACGGTGGTCAGCAGGTCGGCGCCGGCGTCACCGGGACGCGCGTACGCCGGCAGCGCCAGGTCGGCGTCGAGGCGCACCACGGGCAGCTCGAGGTCACTCATGGCCCGGACCCTAGCCCCGCGCTGCGCCGGGCCGCGCCGTGCACGGCGCTCCCCGGTCGGCCCCCGCGCGGCTCGCACCCGCCCCAGGTCGCCGCGGGGCGGGCGGGAGTGGGAAACTGAGCCGCGTGACCCCGACCTACCGCGAGCGACTCGCCGTGCCCCTGCGCTGGTGGGTGCAGGGCACGATGCTCGTCGCCTCGCTCTGGCTGGCCGTGGTCGTCGCCGTGCCGGGCGTGGTGGCCTGGGTCGTCGCGGGCCTCTCGGTGGCCCTCATGGCCGCCCTCCTGCTCGCCTACGGCAACGCCGTCATCAGCGTCGCCGACGGCGAGCTGCGTGCGGGCCGCGCCCGCATCGGTCTGGAGCACGTCGGTGCCGTGGAGCCGCTCACCCCCGAGGCCGCCCGCCTCGCGGCCGGTCGCGACGCCGACGCCCGCGCCTTCCTGCTGCTGCGGCCCTACCGCAAGCGCGCGGTGCGGGTGCACCTCACCGACCCGGCCGACCCGACGCCGTACTGGCTGCTCAGCACCCGGCGTCCCGACGCCCTGGCCGCCGCGCTCACCGCGGCCGCGGCGTCGCCCCGCGGGACGGGCGGGGCGGGCCCGACCACCGCGCAGGGTGAGCAGCACGCCGGCTGAGCGACGGTAGGGTCGGCCTCATGGCATCTGGTGGCTCCTCCAAGATCTGGTCCGTCTTCTCCCTCGCCGCGGCGATCGGCGCGGCGACGGTGGCCAAGAAGACCCTCAACACCTCGTGGAAGGCCGCGACGGGCAAGAACCCGCCCGCCAACCCCGCCGACCCCGACGTGGAGATCTGGGAGGCCGTCGCCTGGGCGGCCGCGAGCGGCACCTTCATCCAGATCGCGCGCATGCTGGCCGCCCGCAAGGCCGCGCACTACTACGCCAAGTCGACCGGCCACCTGCCCGCCGAGCTGCAGAAGGACGGCCAGGACGCCTCCCAGGCGTCCACGCCCACCAGCTGAGTCCGGCCTGGGACCAGCTCCGCACGGCCGGCACGACACGAGGGCCGCACCCTGGGGGTGCGGCCCTCGTCGTGTCGTGCGGCGCCGCGCAGGCCGTGCGCGACGCGGGGGTGCTCACTCGCAGTCGAAGCAGATCATCTTCTTGCTGTCGGCCAGCTGCGAGCGGTGGTGCACCAGGAAGCAGCTCATGCAGGTGAACTCGTCGTCCTGCTTGGGCTTCACCTCGACCGCGAGCTCCTCGTGCGACAGGTCGGCGCCGGGGAGCTCGAAGGCCTCTGCGGCCTCGGCCTCGTCCTCGTCGACCTTGCCGGAGTTCTTGTCGTGGCGACGCGCCTTGAGCTCTTCGATGCTCTCCTCGGACTGGTCTTCCTCGTTCTTGCGCGGTGCGTCGTAGTCAGTCGCCATCGTCAGTCACTCCCCTCGTCCTGCCGGTCGGTCCTCGTCGGCGCCAGATTGTGCACCATCGGATCCGGCTCGCGCACACCGGTCTGGTGTGGCGACGCGTGAACATCCGGTGACGTCACGCTATTCCTGGTGCCCGCCCACCGGTTCCCCGTCGTGGCGCCGGCCAACCGGCTCGTCCCGGCCGCGTCGTCGCAGGTCACAGCCCTGCTCCGGTCGCGGTGGGGGTCGTGGCGGGGGCGGTGGGCCCGCCCGCGGCGAACCCGGCGCCGTGCACGGCGTCGCGGAAGGTGTCGAAGGTCTCAGCGCCGGCGGCGACCATGAGCGGCAGGCCACCGACCCCGGTGAGCAGCTCGGTGCGCGCGCCCGCCAGCCGGGCGACCAGCCCGCCGGCGGCGTGGTCCCAGGGCTGCACGCCCTCCTCGACGTAGGCGTCGAGGCTGCCCTCGGCCACGGCGCACAGGTCGAGCGCGGCCGAGCCCAGCCGGCGTACGTCGCGCACGCGCGGCAGCAGCTCGACGAGGGCCCGCGCCTGCAGCGCCCGCACGCCACGGTCGTAGGAGAAGCCCGTGCCCACGAGCATCTCCGCGAGGGGCTGGGCGGCGCGCACCGCGATCGGCTCGCCGTCGCGGGTGACCACCGCGCCCGCACGGTCGTCGGCACCGCCCGGCCCGGTGTGGGCGAGGTAGGTGTGCCCGTCGGCGACGTTGAGCACCACCCCGGCGACCACCTCCCCGTCGCGCTCGGCCGCGATGGAGACGGCGTACTGCCGGATGCCGTAGAGGAAGTTGACCGTGCCGTCGATGGGGTCCACGACCCAGCGCACCCCGGAGCTGCCGGCGTGGTCGTCGCCCTCCTCGCCCAGGATCGCGTCGTCGGGGCGGTGCTCCAGCAGGCGCCGACGGATGAGCACCTCGCTGGCGCGGTCGACCTCGGTGACGATGTCGATGTCGCTGGTCTTGGTCGCGGCGACCTCGACCCCGCGCGCCCGACGCTCGCGCACCAGCTCGGCGGCCTCCCGGGCCACCGCGAGGGCGATCGCGGCGAGGTCCGCGGGAGCGGCCGGTGCGGAGCGGTCCGCGGGACCGCTCACGCGACGACCACGGCCTGGCCCGGCACGGTGGCCGCGGCGTCGGCCGGCACCGGGTCGGAGCCGCACAGGGCGGGACGCTCGGCGCGGGGGTTGGAGCAGCAGGTGCGGGGGCAGCGATCCCACATCGGCCCGGTCGAGCCGACCGCCGCGCGGGCGACCTCGCCGCCGCGCTCGACGGTGGCGCGCTCGACCAGCAGGTCGCGCACGGCGGCCACGAAGCGCGGGTCGGTGCCGGCGGTGGCGGCGCGCCGCGCGGGCAGGCCCAGCTCGGCCGCGGTCTCCATGGCCTCGGTGTCGAGGTCGTAGATGACCTCCATGTGGTCGGAGACGAAGCCGACCGGCACCATCACGACCGCGGGGACCCCGTCGCCGTGCAGCTTCTCGAGGTGGTCGTTGACGTCGGGCTCGAGCCACGGGATGTGCGGGGCGCCCGAGCGGGAGCAGAAGACCAGCTCGTGGGGGTGGGTGCGGCCGGTCTCCTCGGCGACGCGACGGGTGATCACGTCGGCGACGTCGAGGTGCTGGCGCACGTAGGCGCCGCCGCCCTGCTCGGGCGGACCGCTGGCGTCGTTCATCGACAGTGGGATCGAGTGGGTCACGAAGGCCAGGTGGGCGCCGTCGCGGACGTCGTCGGGCAGGTCGGCCAGCGCGGCCAGCACGGCGTCGACGTTGGGCTCCACGAAGCCGGGGTGGTTGAAGTAGTGGCGCAGTTTGTCCAGGCGCGGCGCCCCCTCGAGACCCTCCACGGCGTCCCAGAGGTTCTCGCGGTACTGCCGGCAGCTGCTCCACGAGGAGTAGGCGCTGGTCACGAAGCAGGCCGCGCGGGTCACGCCGTCGGCGGCCATCCGGACCAGGGTGTCCTTGAGGTAGGGGTCCCAGTTGCGGTTGCCCCAGTAGACCGGCAGGTCGATGCCGGCCTCGGCCAAGTCGGCGCGCAGCGCGGTCAGGAAGTCACGGTTCTGGTCGTTGATCGGCGAGCGACCGCCGAAGAGGTGGTAGTGCTTCCCGACCTCCTCGAGCCGCTCCCGGGGGATGCCGCGACCCCGGGTGACGTTCTCCAGGAAGGGCACGACGTCGTCGGGACCCTCCGGGCCGCCGAAGGAGACCAGCAGGAGGGCGTCGTAGGGGGTCACGTCGACGTCGGTCAGGACATCCGCGGGGTCGTTGCTCACGCCCCTCATCGTAGGTGCGCGGCCCCGGTGTCCCTCACCCCTCGGGCTCGCCTCGACGCCGGGGCGTGCGACCCGTGTCACGCCCCGGCTGGGATTGGTCCCGCCTGCCCGGCGCGACCTAGGCTCGCGGTGATGCTGTCGTCCTACCAGCGGGTGCTGCGCGAGCCGGGCGCCCTGCTCTTCTCCCTGACCGGTCTGGTCGCTCGCCTGCCCATCTCGATGGCCGGCCTCGGCATCGTGCTGCTGGTCGAGGCCTCCACCGGCTCCTACGGCGTGGCCGGTGCGGTCTCGGCGGCCTACATGGTCGCCAACGCGCTGCTGGCGATCGCCCAGGGCCGCCTGGTCGACCGGCTCGGCCAGGGCCTGGTTCTCAGCACCGCCAGCGTGCTCTTCGGCGTCGCCATGGTGCTGCTGGTCTGGTCGGTGCAGGACGGATGGCCGATGGCCACCACCTACGCCGCCGCGGCGGTCGCGGGCGGCACGCTGCCCCAGATCGGCTCCTGCGTGCGGGCCCGCTGGTCCCACGTGCTCTCCCGGCCCGCCGACGTGCAGACCGCCTTCGCCCTCGAGGCGGTCGTCGACGAGGCCTGCTTCATCCTCGGTCCGATCACCGTGACCCTGCTGGCCACCGCGGTGCACCCGGTGGCCGGCCTGGCCGTCGCGGTCGTCGCCGGCGTCGCCGGCGGTCTCTTCTTCGCCTCGCAGCGCGCGACCGAGCCGCCCCGGCAGCGCCACGACGCCGCCACCGGGCCCCGCCCCGCCATGCCGTGGCGCACGGTGGCTCCGCTGGCGGTCGTCAGCGCGGCACTCGGGGTGCTCTTCGGTGCCGCCGAGGTCACCACCGTCGCCTTCTCCGAGGAGCAGGACGCCAAGGCCTGGGCGGGCGCGCTGCTCGCGCTGTGGGCCCTGGGCAGCCTGCTCTCGGGCGTCGTCACCGGGGCGATCACCTGGCGCCGCGGCCCCGCGGTGCGGGTGCGGTGGGGGTCCTTCGCGATGGCGGCGGCCATGGTGCCGCTGCTGTTCGTCGACTCGATGGTCGCGATGGGCCTGCTGCTGCTCGTGGGCGGCGTGGCCATCGCCCCCACGCTGGTGGCCACGCTCTCGCTCACCGAGCGCACGGTGCCGCCCGGTCGCCTCACCGAGGGCATGGCCATCATGCAGACCGGCCTCGTGGCCGGCGTCGCGCCCGGTGCGACGCTCAGCGGCGTGGTCGTCGACGCCCGGGGGGCCTCAGCGGCCTACCTCGTGCCGGTGGTGGCCGGGCTGCTCGCCGCCGTCGCCGCCCAGCTGCTGCCCCGCGGCGACGACGCGGAGCCCACCGCCGCGTCGGCGGGCGACGCCCCCCACGACGACGTCACCCGCGGCGACACCACCACCGGTGCCGGCGCCGCGACGGCCGCCGCGACCGACCCCGGTGGTCGCGCCGTGCCGACCGGCGCCCCCGTCGAGCCCGACCCGCTGCGGCCGCCCGGCTGAGATGGCCGGCTAAAGGGTCCAGCCGACGGGTTCGGCCGACGGGTCCGGCCGAGGGGTGCGACTGCGCCTCGGTCCGGCGGGCCTCGCCGTCCGGAGCGGACGGCCGGTCGGGCGAGTGACCCGGGACCGGGAAGTGGCGGCAAACGACAGCCTCGCGGCCCTCCGACCCGTCGTCCGCCGCCACTTCTCGCACCACCGGGAGGACAGGGGTACGTCGCACCCGGCCGAGCGGACCGCGGGCGCATGGCTCGACGCCGCGGTCCGGCGGGCATCGACGTCCGGACCGGGCCGCCGGTCGGGCGAGTGACCCGGGACCGGGAAGTGGCGGCGAACGACAGCCCCGCGCCCCTCCGACCCGTCGTCTGCCGCCACTTCTCGCCCCACCGGGAGGACAGGGGTGCGTCGCACCCGGCCGAGCGGACCGCAGGGGCGTGGCTCGACGCCGCGGTCCGGCGGGCATCGACGTCCGGACCGGGCCGCCGGTCCGGCCAGCGACCCGGGACCGGGAAGTGGCGGCGAACGACAGCCCCGCGCCCCTCCGACCCGTCGTCTGCCGCCACTTCTCGCCCCACCGGGAGGGCAGGGGTGCGACGTAGCCGGCCGCGCGGACCGCGGGGGCGTGGCTCGACGCCGAGGTCCGGCGGGCCTCGCCGTCCGGACCGGGACGCCGGTCGGGCCAGCCAGCCAGGACCGAGAAGTGGCGGCGAACGACAGCCTCGAGGCCCTCCGACCCGTCATTCGCCGCCACTTCTCACCCCACCGGGAGGACAGGAGTAAGCCGTACCCGGCCGAGCGGCCGAGCGGACCGCGGGCGCATGGCTCGACGCCGCGGTCCTCCTCGTCGTGGAGCCCGACGGCTGGCTGGTCGGCTGGCCGGGCCTGGACGCTGGCCTAGACGCTGGCCGAGCCGCGCGGCAGCGGCGCCTGCCACCCGCGCCACACCGCCAGCAGCCGCCAGGCCAGGCAGACCGCGGCGCCGGCGACCGAGACGGCCACCGTCGGCAGGTCGGCGCGCACGCCGACCACGGCCACGGCGCCACCCGCCAGCGCCGGGATGGCGTAGAGCTCGCCGCGGAACACCACGGGCACGCGCCCGGCCAGCACGTCGCGCACCATGCCGCCGCCCACCCCGGTGGCCATGCCCAGCAGCGCGGCGGGCAGCGGACCGAGGCCGTAGTCGAGGGCCTTCAGCGCGCCAGCCACGCAGAAGAGCGAGAGCCCGAAGGCGTCGAAGACCGTCACCGTCCGCTCCATGCGGCCCAGCGCGGGATGGTGGACGAAGGTGACCAGCCCGGCGGCCAGCGGCACCAGGAGGTAGCGCCAGTCGGCCAGGGCCGCGGGCGGCACCGCCCCGATCAGCACGTCGCGCAGGAAGCCGCCGCCGAGCCCCGTGACCCCGGCCAGCACGATCACGCCGAAGACGTCGAGGTCCTTGCGCACCGCCACGAGAGCCCCGGAGATGGCGAAGACGAAGATGCCCAGCAGGTCGAGGACCACCAGGGTGACGGCCAGCGTGCTGCTGGGGTCCGACGTGCTCACGCCCGGAGGCTACCGACGCGCGACCGGTTGCGCGGAAAGCGCGCGGACACCGTCACCGCAGGTCAGGCGCGTCGACCGGGCACCGGAGCGGGGCGGCCAGCCCCGCGGCGGCGTGTGCGCGCGGCACCACGACCGGGCCGCCCCCGGTGCGGGGGCGCTCGTCGTACCGGTCCCGGCGGGCGCGCCGAGCCAGTCCGCGCCCACGAGGCGGTGCTGGCGTAGGCTCGGTCCATGGTGCACCTGACCCTCGCCGGCGTGAGCGAGGACGGGAGGCACCTGCTCCTGGTCAGTGACGCCGGGGTCGAGTTCACCCTCGACAACGACGCACCCCTGCGAGCCGCACTGCGCGCAGAGACCTCACGCACCGGTCAGTTGGAGAACACCATGGACAGCGCCCTCCGCCCTCGCGACATCCAGGCCCGGATCCGGGCCGGGGAGACCCCCGAGGCCGTCGCCGAGGCCGCCCGCACCAGCCTCGACCGGATCATGGCCTACGCCGGCCCCGTCCTCGCCGAGCGCGAGCACGTCGCCCAGCGCGCCCAGCGCTCCTCCGTACGCCGCCGCGGCGGCGACGGCTCCACCGCGCGGACCCTCGGCGACGCGGTGGCCACCCACCTGCGCGCCCACAACGTCGACCCCGACCAGGTCGAGTGGGACTCCTGGCGCCGCGAGGACGGCCGATGGTCGCTCGTGGCGCAGTACACCGCCGCCGAGCGCCAGGGCACCGCCGAGTTCACCTTCGACCTGCCGGGCAACTACGTGCTGCTCGACAACGACGACGCCCGCTGGGTCGTCGGCGAGGCCGTCGCCACGACGCCCGCCCCCGAGGCCCACGACGACCTCGAGCGCGCCCGCCAGCGCCGCCTGACCGCCGCGCCCGACTCCCCCGGGGCCCCGGGTGCTGGCGACACCGACCCGGCTCCCGGCGCCCGCGCCCCGCGCACCCGCGTCGACCACGCCGACCAAGAGCTCCCGCTCGGCGACGACGCGATCGAGATGGTCTCCCCCACCGACGCACCCACCGACGCACCCGCCGGGACCCCGGCCGCCGGGCGGCCCGCCGCGCGCGCCGCCGGCCTCGGGTCGGAGGCGCCGCTGGAGGCCTTCCTCGACACCGCAGCCCCCCGCGCGCGCCCGGACGCCCCCGACCTCGACGCCTCCGAGCGCGAGGAGGCCGCCGACGCCGCGGCCCTCGACGACGCACCCGTCGAGGCGGCTCCGGAGCCCGCCCCCGAGCCCGCGCCCGAGCCGGTGCGGCGACCGGTGAAGAAGAGCCGCGGCCGCGCCTCGGTGCCCAGCTGGGACGAGATCATGTTCGGCGGCGGCAAGCAGGACTGAGCGGCTCGCCGCCCCCTCGTCCGAGCCGGTCGCGACGTCACCGGGCCCGCACCCGGCGGAGCGCCGGACGACGCCGTCGACCCGCGGCACACCGGCCAGCCAGCGAGTACCCTCCCGCCATGTCGTACTTCGTGACCGGCGCCACAGGGTTCATCGGCCGCCACCTCGTCCAGGAGCTCCTCGACCACCGCGAGGGCACGGTGTTCGTGCTGGTGCGGGCCGGCTCGATGGGGCGCCTGGAGGCGCTGGTGCGCCGCTGGGGCTCCGAGCGCGTGGTGACCGTCGTCGGCGACCTCGGCGAGCCCGGCCTGGGCGTGGCACCGTCGTGGGTGGCCGAGCACGCCGGCGAGGTCGACCACCTCTTCCACCTCGCCGCGATCTACGACATGACCGCCGACGACGCCACCAACGAGGCGCTCAACGTCGGCGGCACCCGCCACGCCCTCGAGCTGGCCTCGGCCCTGCGCGTCGGCTGCTTCCACCAGGTCTCCTCGGTGGCCGCGGCCGGGGAGCACCGCGGGCGCTTCGACGAGACGATGTTCGACGAGGGCCAGCACCTGCCCTCGGCCTACCACCGCACCAAGCACGAGTCGGAGCGGATCGTGCGCGAGGAGGCGACCGTGCCGTGGCGGGTCTACCGCCCCGCGATCGTGGTCGGCCACTCCCAGACCGGCGAGATGGACAAGGTCGACGGCCCCTACTACTTCTTCCCGCTGATGAAGCGGCTGCGCGACGCGCTGCCGTCGTGGCTCCCCCTGGTCGGCGTCGACCTGGGCGACACCAACGTGGTGCCGGTCGACTACGTCGCGGCCGCCATGGACCACCTCGCCCACCTGCCCGGCCACGACGGGGAGGCCTTCCACCTGGTCAACCCCGAGCCGCAGCCCGTCGTCGACATGGTCAACGCCTTCTGCGCCGCTGCCGGGGCCCCGACCTTCGCGACCCCGCTCGACCGGCGGGTCACCACGGCGGGCCCCCTGGGCCGGCTGCCCGGCGCCCTGCGCCCCACCGCGCTGCTGGGCAAGGTGGTCGGCAACGGCCTGGTGCAGGCCGTGCTCGACCCGGTCACCTCGCGTGCCGGTGTGCCGGCCGAGGTGCTGGCCCACACCAGCTTCAGCGCGGTCTTCGACTCCCGCCGCACCGAGCGTGCGCTGGCCGGCTCCGGCATCGCCGTGCCCGACCTGGAGTCCTACGCCCGCACGCTGTGGGGCTACTGGGAGGAGCACCTCGACGAGACCACCGGGCGCGACCGCGCAGCGCGCCAGGCGCTGCAGGGCAAGCACGTGGTCATCACCGGCGCCTCCTCCGGCATCGGCCAGGTCACCGCCCTCAAGGTCGCCCAGGCCGGCGGGGTGCCCGTGCTGGTGGCCCGCGGCAAGGACAAGCTGGAGGAGACGCGCGCGGTCATCGAGCGGCGCGGCGGCACCGCCCACGTCTACCCCTGCGACCTCTCCGACCTCGAGGCCATCGACGCGCTGTGCGCCCAGCTGGTGGCCGACCTGCCCTCGGTCGACGTCGTCGTCAACAACGCCGGACGCTCCATCCGTCGCTCGCTGGCGCTGTCGCAGGACCGCTTCCACGACTTCGAGCGCACGATGCAGCTCAACTACTTCGGCGCGATCAGGCTGGTGATGGGCCTGCTGCCGACCATGCGCGAGCAGGGCCGCGGCCACGTCGTCAACGTCTCCTCGATCGGCGTGCAGACCAACCCGCCGCGCTTCTCGGCCTACGTCGCCTCCAAGGCGGCGCTCGACTCCTGGAGCAACGTCGTCAGCTCCGAGCTGGTGGGCGACGGCGTCACGTTCACCGGCATCCACATGCCGCTCGTGCGCACGCCGATGATCGCGCCGACCAAGATCTACGACAAGTTCCCCACCATCTCACCGGCGCAGGCCGCCGACCTGGTCATCACCGCGATGGTGGAGCGCCCCCACGAGATCAACACCGCCCTCGGCAACGCCGGGGCCGTGGTCCACACGCTGGCCCCCAAGCTCGCCTTCCGGGTGCTCAACATGGCCTACCACGTCTTCCCCGACTCCGCCGCGGCCCGCGGCGACGGCACCGCCCGGGAGTCGGAGCAGATCATGCTGGCGCGGCTCTTCCGGGGCGTGCACTGGTGACCTCGGGCACTGGTGACCTCGGGCCCGGGGGCGCCCCGGGCGCGGCTCAGCCGCGCTCGACCGGACGGGTCGGGTCGGTGACCCAGCCGCTCCAGCTGCCGGGGTAGAGCGCGGCGCGCACCCCGGCCAGCTCCAGGGCGAGCACGTCGTGGGCGGCGGTGACCCCGGAGCCGCAGTACGCCGCCACCTCGGCGCCCGGCACCGCGCCGACCGCGGCGTAGACCTCGGCCAGCTCCGCCGGCGGGCGGAAGCGGCCGTCGGGGCGGAGGTTCTCGCTCGTCGGCACGTTGACCGCGCCGGGCACGTGGCCGGCCACCGGGTCGACCGGCTCGACCTCGCCGCGGTAGCGCTCGGGGGCGCGGGCGTCGAGGAGCACGGCCACGTCCGGCACGTCCTGCGGACCCACGACCGGCAGGTGCCCCGGGTCGGCCGCCAGGTCACCGGGGGCCGGCGTCACGGGCCCGGTCTCGACCGGGCCGCCCGCCGCGACCCAGGCCGACCAGCCGCCGTCGAGCACCCGGACGTCGGGGTGGCCGTGGAAGCGCAGCAGCCACCAGGCGCGGGCCGCGGCCCGGCCCGACCAGTCGTCGGCCACGACCACCGGCCGGTCCCGCGACACCCCGGCCCGGCGCATCGCGGCCGCGAAGGCCCCGGGGTCGGGCAGCGGGTGGCGCCCACCGCCGCCGGGCCCGGTCTCCGGGGCGCCGGCCAGGTCGGCGTCGAGGTCGACGTACGCCGCCCCGGGCACGTGGCCGGCGGCGTGCTCCTGGCGGCCCGGCGGACCGCCGAGGCGCCACCGCACGTCGAGCACCGTGACCTCCCCGAGCCGCGCGCGCAGCTCCTCGGCACCGATCAGCGGGGCCGGGACCCGGTCGCTCCCCCTGTCGCTCCCCGGGTCGCTCCCCTGGCCGCCGGGCCCGTCGCCGGGCCGGTCGCTCACCCTGCCGGTCTGCTGGTCGCTCATGGCGCCCATCCTGCCGCGTGCGGCCCGGACGCGCCGTGACAGGATCACCCCTCGTGGCCGAACTGCACTTCTTCACCGGCACGATGGACTCCGGCAAGAGCACCCTCGCGCTCCAGACCAACCACAACCACGCCGCACGCGGCCGCCAGGGCCGCATCTTCGTCACCCGCGACCGCGCTGGCAACGGCCAGGTCTCCAGCCGGCTGGGCCTGGTGCACGCCGCCCTCGAGGTCGACCCCGACTTCGACTTCTGGCGCTACGTCGTCACCTCGCTGACCCAGGGCGGTCGCATCGACTACCTCATCTGCGACGAGGCGCAGTTCTACACCGGCGACCAGATCGACCAGCTGGCCAAGGTCGTCGACGAGCTCCAGATCGACGTCTTCGCCTTCGGCATCCTCACCGACTTCCGCACCCAGCTCTTCCCGGGCTCGGCCCGCCTGGTGGAGCTCGCCGACCGGATGAACGTGCTGCAGGTCGAGGCGCTGTGCTGGTGCGGCAAGCGCGCCACCCACAACGCCCGCACGGAGAACGGCGTGATGGTCACCGAGGGCGAGGTGATCGTGGTGGGCGACGTCGAGCAGACCGCGGCCGAGGACGGCACGCCGGTCACCGCGGCCCCCGAGTCCGACGCCGACGTGGCCTACGAGGTCCTGTGCCGCCAGCACCACCGCCGTCGCCTCACCGCGGCGCGGGCCAAGGCGGTCTCGCTGGCCCCCGAGCCGCTGCCCTTCGGCTGACCCGACGCGGCCCGTCCGGGGCCGGAGCCGGGTCGGAGCCGGGACGGAGTCGGAGTCGGAGTCGGAGCCGGGACCGCCCGCACGGGGTCAGTCGATCAGCACCGGGATGAGCATCTCGTCGGGCGTGAGCGACCCGTGGAAGCCCACCAGGCCGGTCTCGTAGGGGAAGTCGGTCGAGGAGAGCACCACGGTGTCGCCGTGGCAGGCCACGACGACGTCGCCGTAGCGCGGCAGCACCGACGACGAGACCTCGCCGAACCAGCCCCGCGCCACGGCGTCCTCACGGGCCAGCACCTCGGCCCGGTCGCCGAGCACGCCGCGCCAGGCGGCCACGACGTCGTCGACGGCGCCGCGCTGGCAGTAGAGCTGGCGGAAGCGGGCCTCCCCGCCCAGCAGGGCCACCCCGTCGCGCAGCGCGTCGACGACGTCGACGTCGACGCGGTTGTCGTCGGGGGCGTCGACCATGCCGTGGTCGGCGACGACCAGCAGCCGCACGTGGGTGGGCAGCGCCTCGCGCAGCTGCTCGGCCTCGGCGTCGATCATGGCCAGCTGCTGGAGCCACTGGCTGGAGGCGACGCCGTGGCGGTGCCCGGTCCAGTCGAGGTCGCCGTCGTAGAGGTAGGTCAGCGACGGGCGCTGCGCCGAGGCCGTGACCGCGGCGGCGATCCGCTCACCGACCTTGTCGGCGCCCACGTAGTCGGCCCCGCGGTGGGCGGCGACGGTCAGGCCGCTGCCGGCGAACTCGCGCTTGTTGACCACCGTCACCGAGGCCCCCGCGGCGCCGAGGCGTGCGAAGGCGGTGCGCTGCGGCTGCCACTCGGTGGGGTCGACCCGCTTCGACCACTGCAGGGCGTTGAGCAGCCGGTCGGTGCCGGGCACGCGGGAGGTGAAGCCGACGACGCCGTGCGCGCCGGGCACGAGCGCGGTGCCGAGCGAGGTCAGGCTGGTGGCGGTGGTCGACGGCACCCCGCAGGTCGCGGCGGCGTGGCCCTGGGCCAGCGCGGAGAGGTACGGCGCGGCGTGCGCGTGCCGCTGCAGCAGACGAGCGCCGAGGCCGTCGACCAGGAAGACGACGTAGGCCGGCGCGTCGGGCAGCAGCAGCCCCGCGGGCCGCCCACCCGCGAAGAAGTCGACCGGCAGCCCCAGGGCGCCCGCGACGGCCGGCACGACGTCGCCCAGCGAGCCCACGCCGTACGCCGGCTCCAGGAAGCGCGCGTCGCGGGGTCCGCGCGGGGTGGTCCCGTCGGGGGCGGGGGGCACGTCGGGCCTCAGGCCAGGTGGGTGCGCGCCGAGAGCTCCTCGGCGAAGGCGAGCAGGCCGGCGACGGCCTCGCCGCCGTCGGCCGCGGCCGAGACGCGCAGCGAGAAGTCGTCGGAGGCGAGGACGCCGGTGTAGCCGTGGTCGGCGTCGCACTGGGGGTCGGAGCAGCCGGCCGGCTCGAGGTCGAGGCGGCTCACGCCGCCCCAGCCGATGGTCATGACGGCCTCCGCCGGGTGGCTGGGCCCCGACGTGGGGTTGGCGACCATGCGGGTGACGACCACCGAGGTCACCGACGAGAGCCGCACGGCCTCGGTGGAGGTCGAGGTGTAGGGCTCGGGCAGCAGGTCGTCGCCGGCGTGCTCGTCGGTGTGGGCCAGCACCAGGCGCGAGGGCGTGAGCACGATGACGCTGAGGTGGCGGCGCACCTCGTCGTGCTCGAAGGTCGGCTCGTGGTGGACGAAGAAGGCGAGCACCTGCTCGCCGGCCACGGCGGTGGCGACCCCGTCGGAGACGACCTCGGGGTAGTAGCCCGTGCGGTCGATGGCCGCCCTCAGCTCCCTGGTGCGGTCGCGGTCGTCGGTCCGGGCAGCGCGCATGGTCGTCAGTGTGTCACGGGCGGCTGCGGACCCCGCCGCGGGCGCCGCGGGGGTCGCGGCCGCGCGCGACCAGCGCCGCGGCCCCCGTCGGCGCGAGGGGTCCCGGTGGTCGGGCTGCCGGTCGGGCTGCCGGTCGGGCACGGCGTCAGAAGGAGTAGCCGAAGACGGCGATGTCCTTCGCGAACACCGACTCCACGCGCCGGCGCATCGCGTCGGTGTACTCGTCGTGGTAGTCGGGGCGGGACTTGTCGACGTTGACGCTCTTGAGCGGGGTCCAGGGCAGGTCGAAGCGGGCGAAGACGGCCCGCAGGTCGGCCTCGAGGGTCTCCTGGCGCCCGATCATGTCGGCGCGGCGGGTGCGGGTGGTGAGGTAGCGCACCTGTGGCGTCTGGAGCCGGGTCCACTCGTCGAGGCCCTTCATGATGAAGGTCTCGAAGTCGGGGCAGCTCTCGGCGACGCCCTGCATGAACTGGTTCTTGCGCTCGATGACCTGGGTGCCGTCGCGCTCGGTGTCACGGAAGCGCTCGACCATGCGGAACCACGACAGCATCCGCGCCCACGGGTTGCGCACGAAGCCGACGGTCCAGTACGGCGTGAGGTCGGGCTCGGCGCGCAGGATGCCGCCGAGCATCGCGTGGCGGTCGATCCCCTTGACCTGGCGGGCGTCGGGGAGCGCCGGCTCGAGCGCACGCTGGATGGTCGAGCCGCCCGTCTTCTGCACGTGCACGAAGAGCAGGCGCGCACTGTCGGAGATCACCATGGCCGGGATCCTACGGCGTGACGGGGCCCGGTCCGCCACGCGCCCCGCGGCGGCGCGCGGTCAGCTCGGGATGGTGTCGCCGGGGGCGCTGGGCAGGCGCCGCACGAACCAGTCGGAGCGGGCGTCGGCCACCGGGTCGATGCGGGCGTGGCCGGTCAGCACCGAGGCGCCGTGGGGCCCGGCGAGCACCAGCGGCAGCTCCAGCGAGCTGATCTGCGGGTGGTCGTTCTGCAGCTGGGCCACCCGCCGGATGAGCCACTCGACCTCCCCGATGTCGACCACCTCGCTGCCGCGGTAGCCGAAGAGCATCGGGGAGGACTTCACCTCGCGCACCATGGCCGCGGCGTCGCGCTCCCCCAGCGGCGGGATCCGGTAGGCCTTGTCGCCGAGCAGCTCGATGATCGGCCCGGAGATGCCGAAGGAGACCACCGGTCCGAAGAGCGGGTCCTCGATGCTGCGCACGGCCACCGGCACGCCGACCGGTGAGGTCTTCTGCACCACGAAGCCCGACTCGACGGGGTCGCCGATGAGGGTGGTGAGCGACTGCCAGGCGTCGGCCATCTCGCGCCGGTCGTCGATGTTGCGCCACACGTGGGAGAGGTCGGGGCGCTCGCGCAGGTGCTCGGCGGTGGCCTTGAGCACGACGTCCCAGCCCAGCTCGTCGGCGGCCGCGGTCGCCTCGTCCAGGGTGTGCACCGGGTGGGCGGTCCACAGGTCGATGCCGTAGGTCGCCAGCAGCTCGCGCAGGGCCGGGGTCGGCACCTCGAGGCCGTCGGGGTGCTCGGCGAGCAGCTCGTTGAGCAGGTTGCGCGCACCGATCTGGTCGACGGCGTCGGGGTCCGGCGGCACCCCGTCGGGGGTGCGCAGCCACACGGCGTACTCGACGACGTGGGCCAGGGCCCGCACGGCCGCCTCGACGGCGGGGTAGGACGGCACCGAGCCGCGCCCGGCGGTGGAGCCGGCGACGTCGGGCACGCGCAGCAGCTCGGGCACGCCCTCGACGCCGAGGAAGGTCGAGACGAGCGGCTTGTCGGACTGCTCGCCGATGGCGGCGAGCACGTTGGCGACCTCCTCCCCCGAGACGTTGAGCGGGGGGATGTAGACCGCGACGACCGAGTCGACGTCGGGGTCGTCGATGGCGGCGTCGAGGGCGTCCTCGAAGTCGTCGGCGCCGGCCTCGGCGCCCAGCGCGACCGACTTGTTGACGACCAGGCCGACCGCGGCGGCGGCGTCGGCGGCGAGCAGCCCCAGGGCGTCGGAGTTGCCGACGATGGCCACCCGGCGCCCGCGCGGCAGCGGCTGGTGGGCCAGCAGCTGCGCGACGTCGAACATCTCCTCCAGCGCGTCGACCTGGATCACCCCGGCCTGCCGGAACATCGCGTCGACGGCCTGCGGGGGCGCGGCGATCTTGCGCACGGCGTGGCCCATCGGCACGCCCTGGGTGGTGCGGCCCGAGCGCACGGCCACGATCGGCTTGCGCAGCGAGACCCGGCGGGCGATGCGGGAGAACTTGCGCGGGTTGCCGATGGACTCCAGGTACATCATCACGACCTCGGTGGACTCGTCCTCCTCCCAGTACTGCAGGAGGTCGTTGCCCGAGACGTCGGCGCGGTTGCCCGCGCTGACGAAGGTCGACAGGCCCAGGCCGCGGTTCTGCACCTTCTCCAGGATGGCCGAGCCGAGCGCACCGGACTGGCAGAAGAAGCCCGCGCGACCGCGCGGCGGCATCACCGAGGACAGCGAGGCGTTGACCGAGACCGCCGGGTCGGTGTTGATGACGCCCAGGCAGTTGGGGCCGATGAGGCGCAGGCCGTAGGAGCGCGAGAGCCCCACCAGGCGACGCTGGCGCTGGCGGCCCTCCTCGCCGGTCTCGGCGAAGCCCGAGGAGATGACCACGAGCCCGTGCACGCCCTTGGCCGCGCAGTCGAGCACGACGTCCTGCACCGCGTCGGCCGGCACGGCCACGATGGCCACGTCGACGTCGTCGGGGATGTCGGAGACCGACTTGTAGGCCGGCAGCCCCGACACCGCGCCGGCGGTGGGGTTGACGGCGTAGACGCGCCCGGTGAAGTCGCCATTGACGAGGTTGCGCACCAGGGTCTGGCCGATCGTGTCCTGGCGGCGGCTGGCCCCGACGATGGCCACGGAGCGGGGGTTGAAGAAGCGCTCGATCGACGCGGCCTCGGCGCGGTGCTCGCGCCCGTGCATCACGCCGACCGCGGTGTCGGTGGGCGCGATGGGGAACTCCAGCTGCAGCACGCCGTCCTCGTACTCGCTGGCCACGCGGTAGCCGGCGTCGCGGAAGGTCTGGATCATGCGGCTGTTGTCGGGGAGGATCTCGGCGACGAACTTCTCCAGCCCGCGCTCGCGCCCGGCCTGGGCCAGGTGCTCGAGCAGCAGCTGCGCGATGCCGCGGCCCTGGTGGGCGTCCTCGACGAGAAAGGCGACCTCGGCCTCCCCCGGGCGCACCAGGTCGTAGCGGCCCACGGCGATCATCCGCTGCTGGAGCAGCAGCACGAAGGCGACGCGGTCCTGGTGGTCGACCCGGGTGAAGCGCTCCACGTCGCGCGGCGAGAGCTGCGGCATCGGGGAGAAGAACCGGTAGTACTTCGACTGGTCGGAGACCCGGGAGTAGAACTCCACCAGCAGCTCGGCGTCGTCGGGCGTGATAGGCCGGATGTGGGCCGATCGGCCGTCGCGCAGCAGGACGTCGGCCTCCCAGTGCCGCGGGGGTGCGGGGATCGGTGCCGAGGAGGTGTCCACGCCCCGAAATCTACCGGGTCCCGCCTCCCCCGGTGGTTGAGGAGGGAGCGCCAGCGACCGTCTCGAAACCACCCCCGACCACGGTGGTTGAGGAGGGAGCGCCAGCGACCGTCTCGAAACCACCCCCGACCACGGTGGTCGAGGAGGGAGCGCCAGCGACCGTCTCGAAACCACCACCCGACCACGGTGGTTGAGGAGGGAGCGCCAGCGACCGTCTCGAAACCACCCCCGACCACGGTCATCGAGCAGGGAGCGCCAGCGACCGTCTCGAAACCACCCCCGACCACGGTGATTGAGGAGGGAGCGCCAGCGACCGTCTCGAAACCACCCCCGACCACGGTGGTTGAGGAGGGAGCGCCAGCGACCGTCTCGACACCACCCCCCGACCACGGTGGTTGAGGAGGGAGCGCCAGCGACCGTCTCGACACCACCCCCCGACCACGGTGGTTGAGGAGGGAGCGCCAGCGACCGTCTCGAAACCGCCCTCGTCACTCACCCGCGACGCGCACGGCTCGCCAGCTGCGGCAGCAGCTCGAACTCGCCCCTGATGAGTGCCTCGCGCTTCGCGCGGCGCCACCCTTGAATCTGCTTCTCGTATCGGAACGCCTCCTCGATCGAGGCGTACTGCGCCGACCAGACGAGCCGCACCGGCCGTCGGCGCCGTGTGTAGGCCGCACCGACCCCTGCGTCGTGCTCACCGACGCGGCGCTCGAGGTCGACGGTGCTGCCGACGTAGAGGGAACCGTCGGCGCACTCCAGGATGTAGGTCCAGCCCATGGCTCGACCTTCGTTCAGACTCGGGACGCCGACAACCGCCTCGGGGCGCGCCTGTGGAGAACCGTGGCCGTGGTTTCGAGACGCTCGCCAGGGCTCGCTCCTCAACCACCGGGGCGGCGATCGTGGTTTCGAGACGCTCGCCAGGGCTCGCTCCTCAACCACCGGCGCGGCGATCGTGGTTTCGAGACGCTCGCCAGGGCTCGCTCCTCAACCACCAGCGCGGCAATCGTGGTTTCGAGACGCTCGCCAGGGCTCGCTCCTCAACCACCGGCGCGGCAATCGTGGTTTCGAGACGCTCGCCAGGGCTCGCTCCTCAACCACCGGGCGGCAGTCGTGGTTTCGAGACGCTCGCTGGCGCTCGCTCCTCAACCACCGGTGACGGGCCCGCTCCTCGACCACCGGGGCGGCGCGCGGCGTGGGGGTGCGCGGATCGTCGGCGGCGACCGGGACAATGGGCCGCATGGCCAGGCGTACCGCTCCTCCCCCGCCCTCCGACGACTTCGAGGAGCACATCCTCGACATCGACGTCGGCGACGAGATGCGCAGCAGCTTCTTGGAGTACGCCTACTCCGTCATCTACTCCCGCGCGCTGCCCGACGCCCGCGACGGCCTCAAGCCGGTGCAGCGCCGGATCCTCTACACGATGAACGACATGGGCCTGCGCCCCGACCGCGGCCACGTCAAGAGCGCCCGCGTCGTGGGCGAGGTCATGGGCCGGCTGCACCCGCACGGCGACAGCGCCATCTACGACGCGCTGGTGCGCATGACCCAGCCGTGGTCGATGCGCGTGCCGACCGTCGACGGGCACGGCAACTTCGGCTCGCCCGACGACTCCCCCGCCGCCATGCGCTACACCGAGTGCCGGATGGCTTCGGCCGCAGTGGCGATGACGGCGAGCATCGACGAGGACACCGTCGACTTCCGGCCCAACTACGACAGCCGCGAGATGGAGCCGTCGGTGCTGCCGGCGGCGATCCCGCACCTCGTGGTCAACGGCACCACCGGCATCGCGGTCGGCATGGCCACCAACTGCGCCCCGCACAACCTGGTCGAGGTCGTGCAGGCGCTGCGCCACCTCATCACCCACCCCCAGGCCGGCGTCGACGACCTGATGCGCTTCGTGCCCGGCCCCGACCTGCCCACCGGCGGCAAGATCGTGGGTCTCGACGGGGTCCGCGACGCCTACGAGACCGGGCGCGGCACCTTCAAGATGCGCGCGACGGCTCGCATCGAGACCATCGGGCGCCGCAAGGGGATCGTGGTCACCGAGCTGCCCTACGGCGTGGGCACCGAGAAGGTCGTCGAGCGGATCAAGGTGCTCGTGCAGGGCAAGAAGCTGCAGGGCATCTCCGACATCAAGGACCTCACCGACCGCGACAACGGCCTGCGCCTGGTGATCGAGGTCAAGAACGGCTTCCACCCCGAGGCGCTGCTCGAGCAGCTCTACAAGATGACGCCGATGGAGGACAGCTTCGGCATCAACAACGTGGCGCTCGTCGACGGGCAGCCCCGCACGCTCGGCCTCAAGCAGATGCTCGAGGTCTTCCTCGCCCACCGCTACGAGGTCGTGCGGCGCCGCTCGCAGTTCCGTCGCAACAAGAAGGCCGAGCGGCTGCACCTGGTCGAGGGCCTCCTCGTGGCCCTGCTCGACATCGACGAGGTCATCCAGGTCATCCGCACCAGCGACGACACCGCCGCCGCGCGGGCCCGGCTCATGGAGGTCTTCGACCTCAGCCTGGCCCAGACCGACTACATCCTCGAGATGCAGCTGCGCCGGCTCACCCGCTTCAGCCGCATCGAGCTGGAGAAGGAGAGCGAGGAGCTGCGCCGCGAGATCGAGGACCTCGACGCGATCCTCGGCGACGAGGCCATGCTGCGCCGCGTCGTCTCCGAGGAGCTGGCGGAGGTGGCCACGACCTACGGCACCCCGCGCCGCACCGTGCTGCTGGAGTCGGCGGGCACGACCGTCACCGCCGCGAGCGTGCCGCTGGAGGTCGCCGACGACCCCTGCTTCGCCTTCCTGTCCTCCAGCGGCCTGCTGGCCCGCTCGAGCAACGCCGAGCCCCCGGGCGTGGGCGGCGGGCGCACCAACCACGACGTCGTGGTCTCGGCCGTGGCCACCAGCGCCCGCGGCGAGGTCGGCGTGCTGACCTCGCGGGGCCGGCTGCTGCGCCTGGGCGTGCTCGACCTGCCGGTGATCCCGGCCTCGGCCAACGACCCCAACCTCCAGGGCGGCCTGCCGGTGAGCGAGATGCTCCAGCTCGCCTCCGGCGAGCGGCCCCTCGCGCTGTGCACCCTGGCCACCGACGGCCCGGGGCTCGCCCTCGGCACCCGCCAGGGCGTGGTCAAGCGGGTCAACCCCGAGGTGCTCAACCGCGACGAGTGGGACGTCGTGCGGCTCGCCGACGGCGACGAGGTCGTCGGGGCCGCCGAGCTCGCCACCGGCGAGGAGACGCTCTGCTTCGTCAGCACCGACGCCCAGCTGCTCCACTTCCCCGCCGAGGCGGTGCGGCCCCAGGGCCGCACCGGCGGGGGTATCGCGGGCATCCGGCTGACCCCGGGGCAGACGGTCGCGTGGTTCGGGGTGGTCGACCCCGCGGCGCCCGAGGGCTCCGTGGTGGTCACCGCGTCGGGCTCCTCCACGGCGCTGCCGGGCACCGAGCCCGGCTCGGTCAAGGTCGCGCCGTTCACCGAGTTCCCGACGAAGGGCCGCGCCACCGGCGGCGTGCGCTGCCACCGCTTCCTCAAGGGCGAGGACACCCTCGTGCTCGCCTGGGCCGGCACGGCCCCCGCCCGCGCCGCCGCGGCCAGCGGCGCCCCGGTCGACCTGCCCGAGGCCACTGGTCGCCGCGACGGCTCCGGGGTGCCGGTGGCCCAGCCGGTGGCGGCCGTGGCGGGCCCGGTCGGTGCGCGGGTCGCCCCGGCGGACGCCTCGACCGGTCGCGGGACGGACGGGCCGAGGGGCGGCGCCGACGACGGCGCGGGAGTCGGGCCGTCGGCTCCCGACGGTGTGGAAGGCTGATCCCATGCGTCTGCCCCGTCGTGCCCGCGTCGCCACCCCCGCCCCCCACCCGGCCCGCGCGGCCTCGGCCCGCCGTACTGCGGGGCTCGCCGCCGGCGCCGTCCTGCTGACCGCGCTGAGCGCCTGCACCGGCGGCGGGGGCTCGGGGGCGGCCGGCGACGACGACGCGACCCCCGAGGAGGTGCTGGCCCAGGCCAAGGAGCAGCTCGACTCCACCCCGGGCGTGCACGTGGTGCTGACCTCCGACGGCCTGCCCGAGGGCGAGACCGGCCTGGTGGGCGCCGACGTGGTCGGCACCCACGAGCCGTCGCTGGCCCTGGAGGGCACCATCACCGTGAGGCTGAGCGGCATCGAGCCCGTCGTGCCGATCGTGGCGGTCGACGGCGAGACCTACGCCCAGCTGCCGCTGACCTCCGACTACCAGGTCGTCGACCCGTCGGACTACGGCGCCCCCGCCGACCCCGCGCAGCTGCTGTCGACCGACGCCGGGTTCTCGTCGCTGCTGACGCAGACCACCGACGTCGAGGCCGGCGACCAGGTGCGCGGCGGCGAGGACAACACCGAGGTGCTCACCGAGTACACCGGCACCGTGCCGGGCACGGCCGCCGCCAACATCCTGCCCACCGCCGAGGGTGACTTCGACGTCGCCTACACCGTCACCGACGACGGCGAGCTGCGCCAGATGGTCGTCACCGGAGCCTTCTACGGTGGCGGCGACCAGGTGACCTACACCGTCGACTTCGACCAGTACGGCATCGAGCAGGAGATCACCGCCCCGTGAGGCCGGCGTGAGCGCCGGGTCGACGGGGCCGGTCGGACCAGCGGGGTCGGCCGGACCGTCGAGGCCCGCGGGACCGGCCGGGTCGGCCGAGGGAGCGGGCCGCGCGACGCGCGTCATGCTGACCGTCGCCGCGGTCGCAGTGGCCTTCGCGGCCGCCGACACCTACGTCGTGGTGCTCGCCCTGGTCGACATGATGCGCGGGGTCGGCCTCTCCCCCGACCAGCTGCAGCGGGCGGCGCCGATCATCTCCGGCTTCCTGCTCGGCTACGTTGCGATGCTGCCCCTCATCGGCCGCATCGCCGACCTGCGCGGGCGCGTGCCGGTGCTGGTGGCCTGCCTGGTGCTCTTCGCCCTGGGCTCGCTGGTCACCGCGCTGGCCTACGACCTGCCCAGCATGGTCGCCGGCCGCTTCCTGCAGGGCGTCGGCGGCGGCGGTCTCGTGCCGGCCACGCTGGCCCTGGTGGCCGACCTCTACCCCAAGGACCGCCGCGCCGTGCCGCTCGGACTGGTCTCGGCGGTGCAGGAGATCGGCAGCGTGCTCGGTCCGCTGCTCGGCGCCGCCGTGCTCGCCGTGGCCGACTGGCGCGCCATCTTCCTGCTCAACCTCGCGGTCGGGCTCGTCCTGGCCGCGGCGGTGCGGGTGGTCGCGACCCGGACCGGCGGTCTCGCCGACCCGGGGCCCGGCCCCGGCTCGAGCGGAGGGCGCGACGTACGACGACGGCTGCCGGACCCGCTCGGGGTGGTGCTGGCGCTGGCCGTGCTCGCGCTGGGGGCGCTGGTGTTCCTGCGGCCGACCCAGGTGCTGCGCGACGTCACCTGGGGTCAGGTGTTCATCCCCTACGCCGGTGACGGCCGCTGGCTGACCCCGGCCGGCGTGGCGGCCATGGTGGCCCTGCTGCTGCTCGTCGTGCGCTGCGCGACGGCCCGCCACCCGCTGGTCGACCTGCGCGCGTGGACGCGCAGCCTGCGGGAGGCCGACGTCGTCGGTGCGCTGTTCCTCGCGGCGGCGCTGGGAGGGGTCATCCTCGCCTTCGCCACGGCCGACCCCAAGATCCAGGTCTTCTCCGACCAGGGGCTGTGGTACCTCCTCGGGGCCGGCGTCGCCACGCTCGCGCTGGTCGTGCACCTGCGCCGCAGCCCGGCCCCGCTCGTGCCGCGCGGGGCGCTGCGCCGCACCCCCGCGTGGGGCGCGGTCCTCGTCTCCTTCTTCGTCGGCGCGGCGCTCATCGCCGCCCTCATCGACGTGCCGCTCTTCGCGCGCACCACGGCCTACCCCGACTCCCAGCTGATGGCGGCGCTGGTACTGCTGCGCTTCCTCGTCGCGCTCCCGGTCGGGGCGGTGCTCGGCGGCTACCTCACCCGCAGCGTGCCGGCGGGCGTCGTCACCGCCGGCGGCATGGCGCTGGCGGCGATCGGCTTCGTGCTGATGTCGCGCTGGGACCTCGACACCCTCGAGGGCTGGTCCTACACGATCGCCCTCGTCGTCGCGGGCCTCGGCTTCGGCCTCGCGCTGGCCCCCGTCAACGCCGCCGTGCTCGCCGCCACCGACGACGCGGTGCACGGCCTGGCCAGCGCCATGGTCGTCGTGGCCCGCATGGTCGGCATGCTGGTCGGCATCTCCGCCCTCACCACCATCGGCCTGCGGCGCTACTACGCCGAGGAGGAGTCCATCCCCTCCATCGTGGAGGTCTGCGGCGAGGGCGTGGGGCGGTGCCGGGAGTTCAGCGACCTGCTGCGCCTGGCGGGCATCGCCCAGGAGCAGACCGTGTTCCTCGGCGCCGCGGTGTGCGCCGCGATCGCCGGGGTGCTCGCCCTGGTGGTCTTCCGCACCGCCGACACCCGCTCGGTCGACGCCGCCACCATGCCGCCCCGCGGGGCCTGACCCACCCGCCCCAGCCACGGACGTCATGCGCACCGTGGAGTCGCATCCACGCTTCGCATGACGTCGCCGACGGCGGCGATCGGCCTCAGCGCCGACGCCCGACCGCCAGCAGGGCCTCGGTCTCGAAGGCGAGCTCCCCGTCGCGCACGAGGGCCGCCACGTGGTGGTCGTAGGCGGCGCGCAGCCGGAGGCGGGTCGCGTCGTCCTGGGCGCACACGGTGGCGCCGATGCCGCCGATGCCCGCGCTGGCGCCCTCCCACAGCGACGCCGGGTCGCCGCGGTGGGTCCACCGCACCGCCTCGACCGCCACCTCGAGCCCGGTCGCGGCCACCAGGTCGGTCAGACCGTCGAGCGTGCGAGGGAAGTCGCGGTCGGGCGGCAGCCCCACCGAGGGCGGGGTCACCACCCCGGCGTCGGCGAGCACGGCGGCCCAGAGCCTCGACTGCGCGTTCTGACCCGAGGGCCAGATCGTCACCGCGAGGCGCCCACCGGGCGCCACCAGCCCCGCGAGCTCGGCCACGCCGGCGCGCGGGTCGGCGAGGTGGTTGACCACGAAGCCCGCCACGACGACGTCGAAGGCGCCCTCGTCGTACGGCAGGCCGGGCAGGCCCGCCCGCGCCACCTCGGCCTCGGGCACCGCCCGCCCGGTCCAGGCCACCATCGCCGCGTCGGGGTCGACCGCGGTGACCTGCGCGCCACGGACGACGGCGGCGGCCGCCACCGACCCGGTGCCGGTGCCGACGTCGAGCAGCCGCGTGCGACCGCGACCACCGGTGCCGGTGGCCGGTGCCGGCGTCCCGCTTGCAGCGCCGCGCAGCGACAGGTCGTCGCGACCGACGCCGGCGGCGTCGAGCAGCGGCTCCACGGCGCCGGCGCAGAGCAGGGCGAAGGTCCGGGCGTAGGTCGCGGTCACGTCGGACCAGCCGACCCCCGTGGCCGGGTCCCGCAGCGGTCCGCCGTCGGAGGGTGCGGGGCGGTGGGGGGCGGGCTGGCCGGGCTGGTGGGGCACCCGGGCGAGGCTAGCGGCGCCCGGCGCGGCGCCCGAGACGGCGAGCGGCGTCGGTGTGACCTGTGTCGCGGTCCACGGTGCGACAGCGCCCTCCCCCACCGTGGCGTCCTCCGCTAGTTTCGGGGTGTGGCTGACTTCGACGACCTGATGAGCGCCAACCGCACCTTCGCCGAGGACTTCCGCTACGGCGGGTTCGACGGCGTCGCCGCAGCCGGTGTGGCCCTCGTGACGTGCATGGACTCGCGCATCGACCCCCTCGGCATGATCGGCCTCGTCCCCGGCGACGCCAAGATCTTCCGCAACCCCGGCGGGCGGGTGACCCCGCAGGCCCTGGAGGCCCTCGTGCTGGGCGTGCACCTGCTCAACGTGCAGCGCGTGCTCGTGGTGCCCCACACGCGCTGTGCCGTGGCCAGCAACTCCGAGGCCGAGCTCCGCGAGCGCGTGGCGGCCTCCGCGGGCCAGGACGCCTCGTGGCAGCAGTTCCACGTGGTCGAGGACCAGGTCGCCGCGCTGGCCGAGGACGTCGCCAAGGTGCGCAGCCACCCGCTCGTGCCCGACTCTGTGCTGGTCGGCGGCTTCCTCTACGACGTCGACTCCGGGCTGCTCGAGCAGAAGGTCTGACCCTCCCTGCCCGCCCCGGACGCACCGATGGGGCCCGCAGGCATCCGTGGGTCGGTCGAACGTTCGACCGACCCACAGACTGCCTCGTCAGACCGAGCCCCCGTCAGGTCCGCCGTACGACGCTCAGCGAGCGTTTCGGCGCGGCACAGCCCCGGCACAGCCGACGGGCGGTGCCTGGGCGCATGGACATCGTCAGCACCACCGCCCCCGACCAGCCCGTCGCCGACCCGGCGTCCTCGCTCGCCGAGACCCGGAGCGCCCCGGCCGGCGGCGGCCCCGGGGACGCCGACACCGCCGTCACCCTGCCCGGGGTCGTCACGCTCGGCACCGAGCGCCCCGGCCGCTCCTGGTACGTCGTGCCCGCGGCCCGGCCGCACCCCACGGCCGCGGCGTAGGCGCCTCGACCTGCGAGCGGACCGGCCGTCACCGGGGCCGCCAGCACCTCGGTCGTGGCGAGCTCCGGGACGGGACCCGGACCCCGCCCGGCTCACCCCGCCCGGCTCACCCCGCCCGGCTCACCCCGCCCGGTGTCAACCGGCGGGCTGCCCCCACACCCGACGGGTGCCGAGGGCCACGCGCTGCTCGCCCAGGCTCAGCTCGCCCTCCACCCAGCTCGGGCGGTAGGGCACGACCACGACGAGGGCCGGGCCGCCGTCACGGTGCTCCAGCTCCACGCGGATCGCGTCGCCGCCGTCGATGCTCGTGTCGGCCACGACGCCTGCGCCCAGGAGGGACCCGCGCTGCTCCCGGGCCGCCGACACCAGCAGCGGCAGCAGGTCGGCGGCCGTCGGGCGGGGGCCGCTGACGCGGGGGTCGACCCACGACAGCTGCGGGCGGCGGTCGTCGCCGAGGAGCACCGCGAAGGGCTGGAACCCCTCCCGCTTGGCGAGGGCGTCACTCGCGGTGCGGACGGCGAGCACGACCATCGCGTCGAGGTCGCCCTGCACGGGCGTTGGGGTGGTCTCTCGCCACGCCACGGTGGGTGCGTCGTTCTCCATGGCCCCGACCCTACGACGGCGGCCCGTCGGCCACGCACCCCGCGCCTCGGCCGCGACTCAGGCGGCCACCACCGGGTCGGTCCGGCGCCACACCCAGACCGGAGTCACACCCAGATCTGTCGCGGGCCCTCCGCGACCGAGGAGGCGCCGAGGGTCACCTTCGTGCGCCGCCGGTTGACGGTGTAGGGCACCAGCACCTCGAGCGCCGGACCGTCGCGGTGCTCGAGCTCGACGCGCACGGCCGCGGAGCCCTCGACGCTCACCGGGTAGACCAGCGCCGTGGCCCGCAGCGTGTCGCGCGAGGCGTGGAGCCCGGCCACCAGCACGTCGAGCACCTCGCCGGCCTGCGGGTGCGAGCCGAGGTCGTCGGCACCGACGAGCGCGAGCCCCTCGGCGTCGGCGCTGAGGCCGAAGGGGTAGAACTCCCCCGACTCCTCCAGCAGGGCCTGGGCCCGGGTGACGGCCTCGCCGGCCAGGGAGTCGAGGTCGTCACGGACCGGCTCGGAGGCCGCGTCGCGCCACGGCGCGCTCATGCGTCCAGCGCTTCCACGTCGACGTCGTAGGCACCTTGCACGATGAACTCCTTGCGTGGGGCGACCTCGGAGCCCATGAGGAGCTCGAAGACCTGGGAGGCGACGTCGGCGTCGTCGACGGTGATGCGGCGCAGCGTGCGGTGGCGCGGGTCCATGGTGGTCTCGGCCAGCTGGTCGGCGTCCATCTCGCCCAGCCCCTTGTAGCGCTGGACGGGGTCCTTCCACCGCACGTTCTTCTTGGACAGCTCCGCGAGCTTGCGCTGCAGCTCGTCGTCGGAATAGGTGTAGACGTACTTGTCCATGCCCTTCTTGGGGTTCGACAGCTCGATGCGGTGCAGGGGCGGCACGGCGGAGTAGACCCTCCCCTCGGCGATCAGGTCGGGCATGTACTTGAAGAAGAGGGTGGCGAGGAGGCAGCGGATGTGGGCGCCGTCGGAGTCGGCGTCGGCCATGAAGATGATCCGCCCGTAGCGCCGCGCCTCCATCTCGAAGGTGCGGCCCGAGCCGGCGCCGACCACCTGGATGATCGAGGCGCACTCGGTGTTCTTGAGCATGTCGCCGACCGAGGCCTTCTGCACGTTGAGGATCTTGCCGCGGATCGGCAGCAGCGCCTGGAACTCGGAGTTGCGGGCCAGCTTGGCCGTGCCGAGGGCGGAGTCGCCCTCGACGATGAACAGCTCGGTGCGGTCGTTGTCGTTGGCCCGGCAGTCGGCGAGCTTGGAGGGCAGGGCCGAGGACTCCAGGGCGTTCTTGCGGCGCTGGGTCTCCTTGTGCTGGCGCGCGGCGATGCGGGTCCTGGACGCCCCGACCACCTTCTCCATCACCAGCTTGGCCTGGGCCTTCTCCTCGCGCTTGGTCGAGGTGAGGAAGGTCTTGAGCTCGGCCGCCACGACCTTGCGCACCACCGAGCGCGCTGCCGGCGTGCCGAGGATCTCCTTGGTCTGGCCCTCGAACTGCGGCTCGGCCAGGCGCACGGTGACCACGCCGGTGAGGCCCTCGAGCACGTCGTCCTTGATGACGTCGGCGTCGTTGACCTTGAGCGCCTTGGTGGCGCGCATGACGTCGTTGAAGGTCTTGGTCACGGCCTGCTCGAAGCCGCTGAGGTGCGTGCCGCCCTTGGGCGTGGCGATGACGTTGACGAAGGAGCGCAGCTCGGTGTCGTAGCCCGTGCCCCACCGCACCGCGACGTCGACGTGCAGCTCGCGCTCGATCTCCTGCGGGGTCATGTGGCCGTGCTCGTCGAGCAGCGGCACGGTCTCGGTGAAGGTGTCCATGCCCTGCAGCCGCAGCACCGAGGTCACCGCCTCGTCGGCGGCGAGGAACTCGGTGAACTCCGAGATGCCGCCGTCGTGGCGGAAGGACTCCTCCACCGGCTCGGCACCGCGCAGGTCGCGCAGCACCAGCTCGAGGCCGGGGACGATGAAGGAGGTCTGGCGTGCGCGGGTGACCAGCTCGTCGTAGACGAACTGCGCCTCCTTGGTGAAGATCTGGCGGTCGGGCCAGAAGCGGATGCGGGTGCCGGAGCGGCCCTTGGCCACCCGGGCGCCCTTGCGGGTCAGCCCCGAGCGGGGCTCGAAGCCCGCGCCGCGACCGCTGGGACCCAGCCCGTCGGCGTCGAAGACGCCGGGCACGCCGCGCTGGAAGGAGATGCCCTGGACCGCCGGGGAGCGCTCGACGTCGACGTCCATGCGCGACGACAGCGCGTTGACCACCGAGAGGCCCACCCCGTGCAGGCCGCCGGTCGCGACGTAGGACCCGCCGCCGAACTTGCCGCCCGCGTGGAGCTTGGTGGCCACCACCTCGACCCCGGGCAGCCCCGTCTTGGGCTCCTTGTCGGTCGGGATGCCGCGCCCGTCGTCGTGGACCTCGGCGGAGCCGTCGGGGTGCAGCGTGACCTCGACCCGGTGCGCCGCACCCGCCAGGGCCTCGTCGACGCCGTTGTCGATGATCTCCCACAGGCAGTGCATCAGCCCCCGCGTGTCGGTGGAGCCGATGTACATGCCCGGTCGCTTGCGCACCGCCTCCAGCCCCTCGAGGACCAGCAGGTGGGCGGCGTTGTAGGTGTTGTCGGCGATCGTGGGGCTCCTGCGCGGTCCGGGGTCGGCAATCCGGGGTGGTGTCGGTGCCGAATCTACCGGTGAGGCACCGACAGTCTCCGCAGGCTCGCCCCTCCCCGGGGTCCATCACGATGTGGACACGAACTCGACCGGATATCGGCCGGTCCGCCCGGGAGGCGCCCGCAGGGGTGAGACTGTCGGGACGGTATCTGGGACAAGATCCGATCCAGAGGCCGACAACACCTCAGCACCGACGCTCCACCGCCGAACCCCTTCCCGAGGGCCGCAGCAGACCGGGCCCGCGACACCGACGTCGCGGCGCACCAGCAGCCCCGGCCGGGGAGACGCACCGCACGACTCAGGCACCACCGAGGCAGCACGAGGACCACGTGTCCGGGGCCACACGGCTCCGGGAATCTTGGCCCCCGCCGCTACGTTGAGATCAACACCGGATGATCTAGAAATGAGGCCGATGTGACTACTGCACTTGCCCCCAGCTCTGCGCTGACTGCCGCAGACCGCTGCGACCGTTGCGGCGCCCAGGCCTACCTCCGTGTGGAGCTCCAGTCGGGCGGTGAGCTGCTCTTCTGCGCCCACCACGCCCGGGAGCACGGTGACAAGCTCAAGGAGGTCGCGGCGAACGTCGTCGACGAGACCCACAAGCTCAGCGGCTCCCCGGCCGCCGGCTCCTGAGCTGACACCGACCCACGCGGTCCCACCCCACCTACGCCCCGACGGCCCCGGACTCCACGTCCGGGGCCGTCGGCGTTCCCGGGGTCAGGCCGGGCGCGACAGCGAGAGCGCGAAGTCGCCGGCCGGGTCGGTCCACCACTCCTCGACGCGCAGGCCCGCGGCGGCCAGCTCGGCCTCGACGCCCTCGCGGCGGAACTTCGTGGAGATCTCGGTGCGCATCTGCTCACCGGCGGCGAAGCGCACCTCCAGGTCGAGGGCCGCGAGGCGCACCGTCTGCTCGCGCAGCGACTCCAGGCGCATCTCGACCCACTCGTGCTCGGGCACCCAGACCGCGCGGTGGGCGAAGGCGTCGACGTCGAAGTCGGCGCCCAGGCTGCGGTTGATCACGTGCAGCACGTTCTGGTTGAAGGCGGCGGTGACGCCCGCGGCGTCGTCGTAGGCCCGTTCGAGCCGCTCGACCGGCTTGACCAGGTCGGTGCCCAGCAGGAAGCAGCCGTCCTCGCCGAGCACACCCCGCACACCGGCGAGGAAGGAGCGGCGCTGGTCGGGGTCGAGGTTGCCGATCGTGGACCCGAGGAACGCGACCGCGGTGCGCGGGTGGCGCGGCAGCTCGCCGAGGTGCTTCTCGAAGTCGCCCACCTCGGGCTCGACGGCCAGGCCCGGGAAGTCGGTGTGCACGGCGAGGCTGGCCTCCTCGAGCACCACCGGGTCGACGTCGAAGGGCACGAAGCGGCGCAGCGTGCCGGCCTCGGTCATCGCCTCGAGCAGCAGACGGGTCTTCTCCGAGGTGCCGCTGCCCAGCTCCAGCAGGGTCTCGGCTCCGGCGGCCGCGGCGACCGCACGGGCCTGCGTCTCCAGGATGGCGCGCTCGGTGCGGGTCGGGTAGTACTCCGGCAGCCGCGTGATCTGGTCGAAGAGCTCGCTGCCGCGACCGTCGTAGAAGTACTTCGGCGGCAGCACCTTGGGGTTGCGGGCCAGCCCGTCGCGCACGTCGTCGGCCATCTGCCGGGCCAGGGCGCCGGGGTCGAGGTGGACGCCCATGGCGCCGGGGGTCTCGGGGGCGGGCATGTCAGCTCTCCAGGGGGGTCACGGCGACCCCGGACGAGGTCACCTCGATCAGGTGTCGGTCGGGCACGTCGACCCAGCGCGGGTCGTCGTCCCAGGGCTCGCTGGCCACCGCCACCCCGTCGGGCTCGACCAGGTAGGACAGCGGGTCGCCCCAGGTCGTGGCGAGCACGCGCTCGCCGTCGCCCAGCAGCAGGTTGAGGTACGCCGCAGGCGCCCGCTCGGCCACGGCGAGCACGGTGGCGGCCAGCCGGTCGGGCCCCTCGGCGAGCACGTGGGCGGCGAGCACGGCCGAGTCGCAGACCGACTCGGCCGCGTGGGTCGCCGGCAGCGCGGCCCGGTCGACCGAGCCGTTGTGCGAGAGCAGCCAGCGACCGTCGGTGAAGGGCGCGGCGGCGGTCTCGTCGGCCGGCATCCCCACGGTCGCGGAGCGCACCGCGGCGACCACGGCCCCGGAGGTCAGCACCGGCGCGACCGAGGCGAAGGACGGGTCGGCCCACAGCGGGCGCGAGGAGCGCCAGCGCACCGGCTCCTCCCGGTCGGGGGCGAAGAAGCCGACGCCCCAGCCGTCGGCGTTCATCAGGCCGCGGGCCTGGCGGCGCGGCGCGTAGGACTGGGTGAGCAGGCCGTGCGGCGGGCGCAGCACGAGGTCGGCCACGCTCCGGGGCTCCCCCAGCCACGCCAGGTGCCTACACACCGTCCCACGCCAGTCGCAGGCCGCTGAAGATCTGTCGCCGCTGCGGGTGGTCCCAGTTGCGGAAGGACGGGCGGATGCTCGCCCCGCCGACGGCCCACGACCCGCCGCGCAGCACGCGGTAGTCGCCGCCGAAGAAGGGGGCGCTGTAGTCGGCGTACAGCATCGGGGCGAAGCCCGGCCAGGGCTCGAAGCCCGAGGTGGTCCACTCCCAGACCTCGCCGATCATCTGCTCCACGCCGTAGGCCGAGGCGCCGGCGGGGTAGGCGCCGACCGGGGCGGGGCGCAGCGCGTCGCCGCCCAGGTTCGCCAGGGCGGGGGTCCACTCGCTGTCGCCCCACGGCCAGCGGCGCCGCCGGCCCAGGGCGGGGTCCCAGACGCAGGCCTTCTCCCACTCCTGCTCGGTGGGCAGGCGTGCGCCGGCCCAGGCGGCGTAGGCCTCGGCCTCGAAGAAGCACACGTGCTGCACGGGCTCGTCGGGCGGCACGTCCTCGACGACGCCGAAGCGGCGGCGCGAGCCGTCGGGCGACCAGAACTGCGGCCGCTCCAGGCCCGCCTCGAGCCGGTGGGCCCAGCCGCGCTCGGACCACCAGGCGGGGTCGTCGTAGCCGCCGGCGGCCATGAACGCGGCCCACTCGGCGTTGGTGACCGGGCGCCGCGCGATCGAGAAGGCCGGCAGGTCGACCACGTGGGCCGGACGCTCGTTGTCGAGGGAGTCGGGCTCCGCGGTGCCGTCGACGCCGAGCACGAAGGGCCCGGCGGGCACGTGCACGGCGTCGGCGGGCAGCGGACGGCCCGGCGGCAGCGGCGCACCCGAGCCCAGCAGCGGGGTGCCGTCGCGCAGCTGGTGGGTGGCGAGCATGGTCTCGACGTGCTGCTGCTCGTGCTGCTCGACCATCGCGAAGGCGAAGAGCGCCTCGGCGTCGTCGACGGCGGCGGCCTCGAGCCCGTCGAGCACGCGCCCGCGCACGTCGGCGAGGTAGGACCGCGCCTCGCGGGGCGTGAGCAGCGGCAGGCCCACGCGCGTGGCACGGGGGTGCTCGAAGGCGTCGTAGAGCTTCTCGATGCGCGCGGGCAGGAGGCCCTGGGCCTCGGTGCGCCCGCCGCGCAGCAGCCAGAGGTCCTCCTGCTGCCCGATGTGGGCGAGGTCCCAGACCAGCGGGCTCATCAAGGGGCTGTGCTGCGCCGTCAGCTCCGGCTCGTCGAGGTCGGTCAGGCCCAGGGTGCGCGCGCGCGAGGCCTCCAGGCCCCGCGCGGCGCGCTCGCGGAGGTCGAGCGAGGTGGCAGGAGTGGTGTCGGGGGCGGGGTCAGGCACGGGCTTCCTCCTCGAGCAGGGCCAGCGGGCCCCGGGTGTCGGCGACCGCGCGCAGCTCCTGGCCCGGCGAGGACCCGTCGGCGACCAGCGTCGCGAGGGCCTCGAGCTCGGTGCGCAGGCCCGCGGGGGCGCGGCGGGCGGCCAGGTCGGTGCAGCCGGCGACGGCGCGGCGCAGGTCGGGGTCGGTCACGCCGTCGCGGGCGGCGCGCTCCCAGGCACCGGCCACGGGCTCGCACAGCTCGGCGGCGAGGTCGGCGGCCACGGGGTCGTCGACGAGGCCGACGACCAGGGCGGCCACCGCGGGCCACCAGCGGTCGGGCAAGGCGTCGACGCAGCGGATCTCGACGTACCCACGCGGGCGCACCGGCGGGAAGAGCGTGGTCAGGTGGTAGTCGAGGTCGGTGAGCGTGGCCGGCCGACCGATGAGCGCGGGGTCGCGCAGCCAGGCCGCGAAGGTGACCCGCTCGGTGATCGCGCGCATCGCCGCACCCTCGCGCACCAGCATCACGGGGGCGTCGAGGGCGTAGAGCGCCCAGGCCACACCCGGCTCGCCGGAGGTGACCGGGTCGCTGCGCCCGGAGTCGATGCCCTGCCAGGTCTCCTGGCGCATCGAGCTCCAGCCCGAGCTGCGCCCACCGAGGTACGGCGAGCCCGCCGAGGCCGCCACCAGCACCGGCACGAGCGAGCGCAGCAGCGCGAGCCGGTCCGACCAGCCCGCGGCGGGACCCGCGTCGAGGTTGACCTGCAGGGCGGCCGTGGCCGTCATCATGGCCAGCCCGGCGCCGGCGCAGGAGCGCGCGGCGAAGTGGCGCTCCATGGCGTCGTAGCGGGCGTGGGGGTTGACCCGGCGCGGCGGGCGCACGGGGTCGGCGCCCAGCGGCACGGCGGCGTAGCCGCGGGCGGCCAAGGCTGCGCGCAGCACCTCGCGGTCGGCGCGCAGCGCGGCCACGGAGCTGACGACATCGGCGTGGGGCGGGGTGGAGAGCTCCAGCTGTCCCCCGGGCTCGAGGGTGACCGAGCTGCCCGACGGCATGGCGGGCATCGCGGCCACCAATGCCATCACGTCGGCCCAGGCGACCCGCTCCGCGGGGCGCGCCAGGTCGACCAGGTGCAGCTCCAGCTCGAGCCCGACGCGGCCCACCGGGCCGTCGGCGAGCGCCTGGGCCGCGACGTAGGCCGCCGCGGCGGCCACCGCGTCGCGTCCGCTGAGGACGTCGGCGTCGGCGAGGGTCTGCAGGCTCGGCTCGGGTGGCGCGAGGTGCGAGGTGTGGGTGGTCATGACGGAAACGGGCCCCCTCCTGGTCCGGACCGGTCGGATCGACCGCGGGTCGGTGTTGGGGCGGCCTGGCTGCGACCGTCCTCTGCCCCCACTCAACCTCACCGGCCCAACTTCTGCACCCCCTCGGGTGGGTGAGTCGCCCCGGGCCGCTCCGGCCGCGCGCACCCGCGCCTCCGATGAGGACGTCATGCGCTCCGTGGAGGCGCATCCACCCCCCGCACGACGTCAGCCTCGGGGGCCGGAGGTGCTGCGGCGCTCGACGACGAGCTGGGCGACGAAGGAGGCCAGCGCGATCAGGGCGACCCCGGCGGCGAAGCCGAGGGTGGCGTCGCGCAGCCCCCAGCGCAGCGAGGCCGCCCCCAGCAGCACGACCGGAAGGGAGATGGCGAGGTAGGCCACGAGGAAGAAGCTCGTGACCGTGCGCGCGCGCTCGGCGGCGGGCGCCGCGGCGGTGATGGCCGCGGTGCCGGCACGGAAGGCCAGGGCCTGCCCGACGCCGATCACCGCGAGCGCCGCGACCAGCACGGCCACCGACTCGGCCAGCAGCGCCGCGGCCAGCACCGCGGCGCCGAGCACGAGCACCAGGCAGCCGGAGGTGAGGGCGGTCCGGGTCGCGACGCCGCGCAGGCCCACCTGGGCCACGGCGGAGGCGGCGAAGAGGGTCAGCACGACGAACCCGACCGCGGCCCGGTCGCTCACCCCGAGCACCTGCCCCAGGATGCCGGCCGTGGCGCCGGTGACCAGCCCGAGCGCGGCGAAGGCCGCGAAGGCCGCCAGCGACGCCGGCACGAACACCGCGCGGGCCTCGGCGGCCACGCTCGGTCGCTCCGGTCGCAGGGAGGCGCCCGGGGCCACCACCACCTCGCGCGCCAGCAGCAGCGCCGGCACCGCCAGAGCGAGCAGGCCGAGGTGCACGACGTACGCCGTGACCAGCGGGGCCGGGGCCAGCTCGGAGACCAGCCCGGCCAGCGGCGGGCCGAGGCCGAGGCCGGTCATGTTGACCACCGTGGCCAGCAGCGACGCGCGGGCCTGGCCGCCCTCGGGGGCGAGCTCGACGAGGTAGACGGTGCCCGTGGTCGTGGCGATGCCGGCACTGAGGCCCGAGAGCACGCGCCCGAGGTAGAGGCCCGAGAGGTCGGGGGTGGTGACGAACAGCAGCGTGCTGAGCGCCGAGACCGCCACGGCGACCAGCAGCAGCCGTCGGCGTCCCAGCGCGTCGGAGGCCCGTCCGAGCAGCAGCAGCGCGGCGAGCACCCCCACGGCGTAGGCCGCGAACACCAGCGTCACCGTGGCCTGACCGAACCCGAGGTCGGCCTCGTAGAGCGGGTAGAGCGGCGTCGGGAGGGTCGCGCCGAGCATCACCACGAGGAAGGCGAAGGCGACGCCTGCCGCCTGGGCGCGGGGGCCATCACGCCCCGCCGCCGTCGGCGCGGTGGAGGTCGTCGGGGTGGTCGGGGTGCTGCGGGAGGTCACAGGGGTCCAAGGCCGGTCCCGCCCCCGGCATTCCTGGGCGCTCCCCCGAGCGGCGCCGGAGGCCCGCCAGGCGCCGCCGGGCGGCCCCGGCGGAGGGGTCGGGCGGTGGGGCGGGACGACGGACGCCCCGCCTGCGCCGGGTGGCGCGGACGGGGCGTCCGGGAGGCGTCGGTGCGCCGGGGTGGACCTCAGTCGAGGTAGTCGCGCAGGACCTGCGAGCGCGAGGGGTGACGCAGCTTCGACATCGTCTTCGACTCGATCTGGCGGATCCGCTCGCGGGTCACGCCGTAGACCTTGCCGATCTCGTCGAGGGTCTTGGGCTGGCCGTCGGTGAGGCCGAAGCGCATCGAGACCACGCCGGCCTCGCGCTCGGAGAGCGTGTCGAGCACGGCGTGCAGCTGCTCCTGGAGCAGCGTGAAGGACACCGCGTCGGCGGGCACGATGGCCTCGGAGTCCTCGATGAGGTCACCGAACTCCGAGTCGCCGTCCTCACCCAGGGGCGTGTGCAGCGAGATGGGCTCGCGGCCGTACTTCTGGACCTCGATGACCTTCTCGGGGGTCATGTCGAGCTCCTTGGCCAGCTCCTCCGGCGTGGGCTCGCGGCCCAGGTCCTGGAGCATCTGGCGCTGCACGCGGGCGAGCTTGTTGATGACCTCGACCATGTGCACCGGGATGCGGATGGTGCGGGCCTGGTCGGCCATCGCGCGGGTGATGGCCTGACGGATCCACCAGGTGGCGTAGGTCGAGAACTTGTAGCCCTTGGTGTAGTCGAACTTCTCGACCGCGCGGATCAGACCGAGGTTGCCCTCCTGGATCAGGTCGAGGAAGAGCATGCCGCGGCCGGTGTAGCGCTTGGCCAGGCTGACCACGAGGCGCAGGTTGGCCTCGAGGAGGTGGTTCTTGGCGCGGCGGCCGTCCTCGGCGATCCACTCCAGCTCCTCGAGGAGCTTGGCGCTGATCTTGCCGCCCTTGGCGAGCTTCTCCTCCGAGAACAGGCCGGCCTCGATGCGCTTGGCCAGCTCGACCTCCATCTCGGCGTTGAGCAGCGGGACCTTGCCGATCTGCTTGAGGTAGTCCTTGACCGGGTCGGCGGTCGCTCCGGCGACCATGACCTGCTGCTCGGGCTCGTCGGTGTCGTCGGCGGCGGAGACGACGAAGGAGGCCTGCTTCTCGTCCTCGACGATCGTCGGGTCGGCCTTGACGTCCTTCTCGAACTGCTCGTCGGGCACGTCGGGCAGGATCTTCTTGCCGTCGGGGCCGAGCACCGGCTCCTCGGTGACGACCGGCACCTCGGCGGCGGCGGCCTTCTTCGCGGCGGCGGTCTTGGCCGCGGTCGTCTTGGCGGCGGTGGTCTTGGCCGCCGTCTTGGTCGCGGCGGCCTTGGCCGGAGCGGCCTTGGTGGCGGCGGCCTTGGCCGGCGCCTTCTTGGCCGTCTTGGCGGTGGTGGTCTTGCGGGTCGACGTGGCAGCGACGGCGCGCAGCGAGGCGGCCGGCACGTTCACCGAGATGCCCATCTCGCTGAGGTGGGCCAGCAGCGCCTTGAGGTGGCGCGGCTCGACCGCTGCGTCCTCGCTGGCCTGGCGCACCTCCTCAGGACTGACGCTCCCGGAGGGGGTGCCCTGCTCGATGAGGGACGCGACAGCCGGGTGGGCGAGCACCTCGGCAGGGATCTTGCGTGCGTTCGAGGACACGAACACCTCTCGTCAACTGGCGTGGGGGCGCGGCGAGGCCCGGTGTCGTCAAGAGCCGCGCTGTCATTCTGCCACGGGGGCCCTGAGCACACCGCATCCGGCCGGGCCCGGAGCGTCCCGGGCGGGTCGGCCCGGGGCGGCGTACGGCACGGCGACCGGCGGGTGGCCGGGAGGTGAACGGGGCTCTCAGACGGCGGGTCAGGGCCGTCAGCCGCCGGCCTTCGCCTTGGCCGCGGCCTTCATCTCCTTCTTGTGCTCGCGGACCTTCTGCAGCGAGGCGGGGTCCACGACGTCGGCGACGGAGCGGTAGCCCTCGTGGGCGTAGTCGCCCACGACCTTCTCCCAGCCCTCGGGGCGCACGTCGAGCTGCTTGGCCACGAGCGCGACGAAGATCTGCGCCTTCTGCTTGCCGAAGCCCGGCAGGGCGGTCATCCGCTTGAGGAAGTCGCGTCCGTCGGCGGCCTCGGTCCACAGCCGCTCGGCGTGGCCGTCGTAGGTGTCCTCGACGATGCGGGCCAGCTCCTGCAGCCGCGAGGCCATGGACCCGGGGAAGCGGTGGATGGCCGGCGGCTGGGCGCACAGCGCCGCGAACTCCTCGGGGTCGGCCGCGGCGATCCGCGCCGGGTCGAGGCTGCCGAAGCGCTCCAGCACCTTCGCCGGGCCGCGGAAGGCGTGCTCCATGGGGTACTGCTGGTCGAGCATCATGCCCACGAGCAGCGCGAAGGGGTCGTCGGAGAGCACCTGGTCGGCGGCGTCGTCGCCGGTGATGTGGATGGCCATGGCGCCATCCTGTCCCAGGGTCCCGCGACGGGCCAGCCGCGCCGGCGGGGAGCGGGCTCAGTCGGCCTTGACCGCCAGCACCGGGCAGTGGGCGTCGAGCAGGATCCGCTGGGCGTTGCTGCCCAGGATCAGCTTGCCCACGGGCGAGCGGCGGCGCAGGCCGATGACCAGCAGCTCGGCGTCGTTGGCCTCGGCGATGCTGATGAGGTCCTCGGCCGGCTCGAAGCCGCGCACCAGCTGACGCAGGTCGAACTCGACGCCGGAGGCCTCGAGGCGCGCGCGCACGGCGTCCATGTCGGCCTCGGCCTTGGTGGAGGCGTGCTCGTCGAACTCGGCGCCGCCGCGGTGGGAGTTGACCACCACGAGCTTCTTGCCGCGCAGCGTGGCCTCCTCGATCGCCTTGTCGAGGGCGGCCTCGCCCTCGGCCTTCGCCACGTATCCGACCACCACGGTCCCCATCGGCACTCCTTCGTCGTCGGCTCGACCGACTCGTCATCGGGTCGATCGCCTCCGGGCAACTTAACCGATCCGCGCGCGCTCCGGGAGCCTGTGGACGACGAGGCGCGCCGGGGGATCCCGGCGGGCACCCTGGGGCGGTGCCCCACCCACCCGTACGTCGCGCCCTCGGCCCCGGCGACGCGTGCGGTCTCACCGAGCCGCTCGCGCCCGGGATGGAGGCGCTGCTGCGACGCGCCGTGCTCGACGTGGCGCTCTCGGGCCCGACCCGGGTGCGCCCACCCGTCCTGCACGTGGGTGTGCCGGGCGGGCCGACCGCGGTCTTCGTGCCGCGGACCGACGACCCCGATCTCGACCCGGCGCTGCGCACCGACGTGGTGGCGGCCATGGTGCGCCGGGCGGACCTGCTGGCCGCGGCGGACCGGACGCGGCAGGGGCACGCCGAGGCGGCGCCCACGGCGCCGGTGGTGTGGCTGGTACGGCTGGGCGACCTGGCCCTCCAGGACGTCGACCTCGCGTGGCTGGCCGCGGCCCGGGCGGCCTACGCGGAGGCGGAGCTGCCGCTGGTGATGGTGGTGGTCAGCCGCACCGCCTGGCGCGACCCCCGCAGCGGGGTGGGGCGGAGCTGGCGGCGCCTGCGGGTGCGGTGAGGCGCGGGCGGCGCGGCACCCGACCGGGCCGCGCTCAGGTCCAGGTGTGCACCGGCTCGTTGGTGTGCATCCGCTCGGTGTAGTCGAGGAGCACCGCGCGCAGCGCGTCGTAGCGGTCCTCCCCCGCGCGCTCGGCCATGCGCGCGGCGAACCACTGCGCGCCGTTGACGCCGGTCAGGCAGCGCTGCTCGATGATCCCGAGGAAGCGGTCGCGGTCGGCGGCCGCCACCCCCCACGCCTCGAGGCCCTGGTGGGCCAGCGGGAGAAGGCGGCGCAGCACGAGCTCGGTGGCCTGCACCTGTCCGACGCCGGGCCAGTAGATCTGGGCGTCGATGCCCTGCTGGGCGGCGGCGTGGAAGTTCTCCTCCGCGACGCTGAACGACATCTGCGACCACAGCGGCCGCTCGCTCTCGGCGAGGGCGCGCACGAGACCGAAGTAGAAGGCGGCGTTGGCGACGGTGTCGGCGACGGTGGGCCCGGCCGCGAGCAGCCGGTTCTCGACGCGCAGGTGCGGCACCCCGTCGGCGACGTCGTAGACCGGACGGTTCCACCGGTAGATGGTGCCGTTGTGCAGCCGCAGCTCGGCGAGGGCGGGGGTGCCGCCGGCCTCGAGCACCTCGAGCGGGTCCTCCTCCTCGGTGACGGGGAGCAGGGCCGGGAAGTAGCGGACGTTCTCCTCGAAGAGGTCGAAGACCGTGGTGATCCACCGCTCGCCGAACCACACGCGCGGGCGCACCCCCTGGGCCTTGAGCTCCTCGCTGCGGGTGTCGGTGGCCTGCTCGAACAGGGGGATGCGGGTCTCGCGCCACAGCTCCTTGCCCAGCAGGTAGGGCGCGTTGGCCGCGGTCGCCACCTGCACGCCGGCGATGGCCTGCGAGGCGTTCCAGTAGGCCGCGAACTGGTCGGGCGAGGTCTGCACGTGGAACTGCGTGGAGGTGCAGGCCGCCTCCGGGAGGATCGAGTCGGAGGTGGTGTCGAGCCGCTCGGTGGCCCCGGCGATCTCGATGGTCAGGTCCTCGCCGCGGGCGTGGAGGATCTGGTCGCTGAGCAGACGGTAGCGGGGGTTGGAGCTGATGCTGTGCATGCCCATGTGGCCCTCGGCCAGGGTGGGCAGGATGCCGATCATCACCAGGTGGGCCCCCACCTGGGAGGAGCGGCGCTCGGCCTCGTTGAGGCTGGTGCGCAGGGTGTCCTCGAAGGTGCGCAGCCCGCCCTCGCGCAGCCGGGCCGGGGGCACGTTGATCTCGATGTTGAACTGGCCCAGCTCGGTCTGGAAGTCGGGGTCGGCGATCGCCTCGAGGGCCTCGGCGTTCTTCAGCGCCGGGTCGCCGCGGTCGTCGACGAGGTTGAGCTCGACCTCGAGCCCGGTCATCGGGTCGTCGGTGTCGAAGCGCGCCTCGCGCAGCATGCGTGCGAACACGTCGAGGCAGCGGCGCACCTTCTCGCGGTGCCTGGTCCGGTCTGCGCGCGAGAACTCCTGCGCCTCCACCTCTTCGCCCATGCCGCGACCCTAGGGCCCCCGGCGGCCGGCCGCCTCACCCCGCCGACGTCGTCCCGCCGAGCGCACCCGCCCATGTCGTCCGCCCGCGGCCGCGCGCGTCGCCGGGAGACAGGTCGCCGGGAGACAGGCCGCCGGGAGACAGGCCGCCGGGAGACAGCGGGCGGCGCAGAGGACCACGGCGCCGGCCGCCTGCCGCCGGTCCCGTCCTACCAGCCGTGGTCGCGGCCCGCGTCGGGGTCGTCGTCGAGCTCCCCTCGTCGGTCGAGCTCCTCGAGCTCCTCGATCTCCTCGAGGAGGGCGACCAGGTCGGAGCGGCCCGGGCCGCCCGGCGCGTCCCACGCCGCCGGCGGCACCGCGGCCGTCAGCAGCCCGCCGACCAGGCCGGCGAAGGAGTGGTCGGGGTCGACGGCCAGGGCACGGTCGAGGGCGCACCAGGCCAGCGCCCCCTCCCCCGCGAGCCAGGCGCAGAACGCGGTGACGGTGGCGGGGCCGACGACGAGCTCGGGCGGCGTCAGCCGCAGCACCCCGCGCCACAGCTCGGCCCACGCGGCGGACTCGCGGCGCTCCACCAGCGCGCAGGCCAGGTCGCGCAGCCGTGGGCTGCGCAGCGCGAGCAGCAGCCGGGCGACCTCCTCGGGGTCGGGCAGCGTGCCGTCGACGTGGTGGTCGAGCAGCAGGTCGCGCAGCGCCATCGCCTCGACCAGCTCCCCCGCGGTGTCGCCCGGCGGGGCGAGCGGCCCCTGGGCCACCAGGCCCGCGACCCGGGCGTGGGCCGCGACCTCGGCCGGGCCGGGATCGAGGGAGCGGTCGAGGTCCTCGCGGGTGGGGTGGGTGACCTTGCCCGCGAGCACGGTCTGCGCCACGAACGGGTGCTCGCTGACGTCGTAGGGCACTCCCCAGGGCGGGGCTCCGGGGTGACGGCGCAGCATCGGCCACCAGCGGCGGCCGTCGGCGCGCAGCACGTCGACCACCTCCATGCCGCTCCCCCGGAAGGCCGGCACGAGGGCGCGACGCGCGGCGAGCGCGGTGTGCTCGTCGTCGCTGAAGACGACCAGCAGCACGGCACGCACCCGGTGGCGCACGCACGGCTGCCGGAGCAGGTCGACCATCTCGGTCAGGCCGTCAGGCTCCTGGGCCAGCTGGGCCGCGGTGGGCAGGTCGACCCGCGCGTGGAAGGCCCGCGCGGCCCCGAGCGTGAGCATGGCGACCGACTGCGTCGGGGTGAAGCCGAGCACCGCCGGCACCATGGCGAGGACGTCCTCGGGGGTGCGGGCCACCAGCGGGGCCGTGGCGGCCGGGGCGCGCGATGTGGACGGGACGGGGCGGGGGGAGCCGGGGGCACCGGGAGTCGTGGTCATGGCACGACGCTCCCCCGCCGCAGCCGCACGCGCCGGGCGCACCGCGAGGCCTGTGGAGAGGGTCGAGCGCACGGGTCGCGGTGGAGGACTCGTGGTCCTCGGTGCGGGATGCCCGACCGGGGGCCGCCTCCGGGGAGGGAGTGCGCGGGGCCCGGGCGCGCCGAGGCGCACGCGCGGCGGCCGGCGCGGTGCCCCTGCTCCCGTGTCGTCGCGGGCGAGGACGGGGCCGGCGGGTACGTTGCCGACGTGCGTGCCCAGGCCTCGGTCCTCCACCTGGACCTCGACGCCTTCTTCGCCTCGGTCGAGCAGCGCGACAAGCCGTCGCTGCGCGGCAAGCCCGTCGTGGTCGGCGGCGTCGGCGGCCGGGGCGTGGTGTCGACCGCGTCCTACGAGGCCCGGGTCTTCGGGGTGCACTCGGCGATGTCGACCCGCGAGGCGCGCTCACGGTGCCCGCACGCCGCCTTCCTCACCGGTCGCTTCCACGCCTACCGCGAGGCCAGCGGCGTGGTCATGGGCCTGCTGCGCGCGGTGTCCCCGCTGGTGGAGCCGCTCTCGCTCGACGAGGCGTTCGTCGACCTCGAGCGCGCCGACCTGCCCGACCTCGAGACGCCCACCGTCACCGCCTTCGCCCAGCGGCTGCGCCGGGAGGTCTCGGCGGCGACCGGCGGCCTGACGGCCTCGGTGGGGCTGGGCACCAGCAAGTTCATCGCCAAGGTCGCCAGCGACCTCGACAAGCCCGACGGGCTGACGGTGGTGGCGCCCGGCACCGAGCAGGAGCTGCTGCGACCGATGAAGGCCACGGTGATCCCGGGCGTCGGGCCGGCCACGGCGGAGCGGCTGCGTCGCGCCGGCATCGTCACCGTCGCCGACCTCGAGGCGGTCAGCGCCGAGGAGCTCGTGCGGATCGTGGGCCGCTCCCACGGGACCGGCCTGTGGCACCTGGCCAGGGCCCTCGACGACCGCCCCGTGGTCGCGGAGCGCGAGGCCAAGTCGGTCAGCGTCGAGGGCACCTACGACACCGACCTCACCGACCGCCGACTGATGGAGGGGCTGCTCACCCGCCAGGCCGGCGAGGTGGCCGCCCGGCTGGTCAAGCACGGGCTGTCGGGTCGCACGATCACGATCAAGGTGAGGCTGCACGACTTCACCACGGTCAACCGGTCGAGCACCCTGCCCTCCCCCACCGACACCGCCGGCACCATCGCCCGGGTCGCCCGCTCCCTCCTCGGCGACCTGCTCGCCAGCGCCGACCTCAGCGGCGGCGTGCGCCTGCTCGGCGTCGGTGTCTCCGGACTGGCCGACTGGGTGCAGGAGGACCTCTTCGGCGGCACCGACGCCGAGCCCGAGCCCGAGGTGCCCGTCGACCTGCCGACCATGCGGCGCCGCGAGACCTGGCCCCCGGGGCTCGACGTCGAGCACGACGAGATGGGCCGCGGCTGGGTGTGGGGCTCGGGGCGCGGCGTCGTCACCGTGCGCTTCGAGACCGCCGAGACCACCGCCGGCCCGGTGCGCTCCTACGCCGCCGACGACCCGCAGCTGCACGCCTGGCTGCCGCCCGAGCCCGCCGATCCCGCCGATCCCGCCGATCCCGCCGAGCCCGTGGGACCCGCCGGGCGCGACACGGTGACCGACGCGGACGGGAGCACCGACGTCGCGGCCCAGAGTGCCGCCGACAGCACGGGCGACGACGGGGAGGTCGGAGAGGTCGGGGAGGACACGGGCGATGACGCCGGCGGCCTCAGCGCGCCACCAGACGCACCGGGTCCCCGGGCCTGAGCTGGGCGCAGCGGGCCACGTGCTCGGCCACCACCACGGCGACCACCGGGTAGCCGCCGGTCGTCGGGTGGTCGGCCAGGAACACCACCGGCCGGCCGTCGGGCGGCAGCTGCACCGCGCCGAGCACCACCCCCTCGCTGGCCAGCTCGCCCTCGCGCGCCCGCGCGAGCGGCTCGCCCTCCAGCCGCAGCCCCACCCGGTCGGAGCCACCGCCGACCCGCCACGGCGTGGCCAGCAGCCGCTCCCACCCCGCGCGGCCGAGCCAGTCGGCCCGCGGCCCCGCGGAGACCCCCAGCGCCCCGTCGTACGCCGGCCCCGGCGGCACCACCACCGGGGCCGGAGGGGCCTGCCGCGGACCGAGCGGCAGCACGTCGCCGGGCGCCAGCGGGGCCGGACCGACCCCGGCCAGGGTGTCGCGCGAGCGTGAGCCGAGCACGGGGTCGACCGCGATCCCGCCGGCGACGGCCACCCACGAGCGCAGCCCGACCGGCGGCGGGCCCAGGCGCAGCGTCGCGCCCGCCGGCACCCACTCCGCGCGGCCGGTCGACGAGGCGCGGCCGTCGACCCAGACCGTGACGGGGGCGCCGGTGACGGCCACCCACGCCCCGACCGGGCCCCACCGCAGCACCAGACCGCCGAGCAGCACCTCGAGCACGGCGTCGTCGGGCCCGTTGCCCACCAGTCGCCCGGCGAGCGCGGCGGCCGCGGGGTCGAGGGCCCCGGCGCGCGGCACGCCGAGATGGGCGTGCCCGGGACGGCCGCGGTCCTGCACCAGGGTCAGCGGCCCGGGGTCGAGCACCTCCACGTGACCCGCGGGACCCCCGGCCGCCGGCGCCGTGACGGCCCCGGTCACGCGCACCCGCTGTGAGCGTCAGACCCGAGCAGGTCGCGCCCGGGGACGTCGCGCCCCGGTGCGTCATGCGACAGGTGGATGCGCATCCACGATCCGCATGACGTCCACCCCAGACCCACGCCGACCGCGCCACCCCTCACCGCGCCAGTCCTCACCGCGCCACGAACCTCACCCGCGTCCCCGGGGCCAGCAGCGCCGGGCCCGGGTCGAGCCGGTCGGGGTCCCACAGCACGGCGTCGGTGCGACCGATCAGCCGCCAGCCGCCCGGCGAGGCGGTGGGGTAGACCCCGCACCAGCGGTCGGCCAGCGCCACCGACCCGGCCGGCACCCGGGTGCGGGGGGTGGCCAGGCGCGGCACCGCGAGCGCGGCGGGCAGCCCGACGAGGTAGGAGAAGCCCGGGGCGAAGCCGCAGAAGGCGGCCGTGAGCTCGAGGGCGGTGTGCCGCGCGACCGCCTCCTGCACCGAGCAGCCCCACAGGGCGGCGACGTCGGCGAGGTCCTCGCCGTCGTAGTCGACCTCGAGCACCACGAGCGGCCCGTCGGTCACCCCGGCCCTGGGGTGCCAGCGCGCGACCGCGTCGCGCACCGCGGCGTGGGCGGCGGCGTCGGCCAGCCCGTCGACGAGCACGGTGGCGGCGGCCGGCACCACGTCCTCCGCGGGCGGGCCCTGCGCTCGCAGCCACGAGGCCAGCGCCGCGGCCCCGTCGGCGTCGTCCACCTCCACGAGCAGTGCGTGCGGGCCGTACGCCAGCACCCGCCGCGCACCGACGCGACCGCTCACGGCGTCGCCACCCGCTCCGGCCACGACCGCCCCGTCGGCAGCGGACCCCGCGCCGCGCGGTCGCCCGCCTGCCCGGCCGCCCGTCCGCTCGTTCACCCCGTCCGCCCCGTGCGCCCGTCGACCGCGCTCGGCGGGGCGAAGGGCCGCAGGTCGAGGCCGGCGGCCTCGAGGGCCGCTCGGACCCGCCGGGCCCGCGCGACCGCCCCGGGGTGGTCACCGTGCACGCAGACCGACTCCACCGCGCGCTCGACGGGTCGCCCCGGCGCGACGCCACTGCGAGCGTCCCCGCCCCGACCGTCCCCACCCCGGCCGGTCGCGTCCTGACCGTTCCCGTGCTCGCCGTCCCGCTCGCCACCTGCCACGAGGGCGCCGCTCCCCCGGGTCGCGAGCGTGACCGCCCGCGCCGCCACCAGGGCGTCGTCGTCGAGCACCGCCCCCGGCTCGGAGCGCGGCACCAACCGCCCGGCGGGGGTGTAGCCGCGGTCGGGGAAGCCCTCGAGCACGGTGCGCCGACCGCCGTCGCGCGCGAGGTCGAGCAGCACCCCGGGCATGCCGAGCACGGGCAGGGCCCCGTCGTCGGTGACCGACCCCGCCAGCACCGCCGCGGCCTGCGCGGCGTCGTCGAGGGTGCGGTGGTAGAGCGCGCCGTGGGGCTTGACGTAGGTGACCCAGGTGCCGGCGGCCCGGGCGATCCCCGCCAGCAGACCCACCTGGTCGGCGACCTGCTCGCGCAGCACGTCGGGCTCGACGTCGAGGGCCACGCGCCCGAAGCGGGCCCGGTCGTCGTACGACACCTGGGCCCCCACCGCCACCCCGGCGGCCACGGCCTGCTCGCACACGGCGCGCATGATCGCGGCGGAGCCGGCGTGGTAGCCGCAGGCGACGTTGGCGCTGGTCACGACGCCCAGCAGCGCGGCGTCGTCGGTGATCTCCTCGCCGAGGTCGGCGTTCAGGTCCACGGGCACGCCGCGACGCTACCGACCCGTGGCCGGTCGCGCCGCCGGAGTGCTGGCTAGGGTCGGCTGCATGTCTGAGTCCTCCGCCGCACCGTCCGGCCCCGCCGCCCCCGACGCCGAGGCCCCGTCGGCCCCCTCGGCCCCGCCGGTGGCCGACCGACGCCCCACCAGCCGCGAGATCCACGGGCTCACGCGCACCGACGACTACGAGTGGCTGCGGGAGAAGGAGTCCGACGACGTCACCGGCTACCTCGAGGCCGAGAACGCCTGGACCCGGGCGCGCACGGCCCACCTGGGCGACCTGCGGCAGCAGGTCTTCGACGAGATCAAGGCGCGCACCCGCGAGACCGACCTGTCGGTGCCCACCCGCAACCGCGGTCACTGGTATTACGCCCGCTCCTTCGAGGGCCGTGAGTACGGCGCGAGCTGCCGCGTGCCGGTCACCGACCCCGACGACTGGACGCCGCCGCAGCCGGCCGAGGACTGCGCCCCCGACGAGCCGGCCCTGCCCGGCGAGGAGGTGCTGCTCGACCTCAACGCGCTCGCGGAGGGCCACGAGTTCTTCTCCCTCGGCGGCTCGGCCGTCAGCCTCGACGGGCGCCTGCTCGGCTACGCCGTCGACACCGTCGGCGACGAGCGCTACACGGTGCGCTTCAAGGACCTCACGACCGGCGACCTGCTCGACGACGAGCTGACCGGTGTCATGGGCGGGGTGACCTGGCACCCCAACGGCGTCGACTGCCTCTACTCCACCGTCGACGAGTCCTGGCGCCCCGACAAGGTGTGGCGCCACCGCCTCGGCACGGCCCAGGCCGACGACGAGCTGGTCCACCACGAGACCGACGGGCGCTTCTTCACCGGGGTCGGGCGCACCCGCTCCGAGCGGTTCCTCGTGGTCGCGGTGGGCTCGAAGACCACCAGCGAGTACCGCTACCTCGACACCCACGCCGAGCCCGGCACGCCCGAGGCCGCCTGGCAGGTCTTCGCCGAGCGCGTCGAGGACGTGGAGTACTCCCTCGACCACGCCGTCATCGCCGGTGAGGACCTCTTCCTGGTCACCCACAACGCCACCGGCCCCGACTTCGAGCTGGCCACCGCACCCCTGGCTCCCACGCCCGCCAGCGGGTGGACCCCGCTCATCCCCCACGACCCGAGCGTGCGCCTGGAGGACGTCGACGCCTTCGCCGGCCACCTCGTGGTCCACCAGCGCAGCAACGGCCTGACCCAGCTGCGCATCCTCGAGCTCGGCCCCGGGGGCGTGGGCGAGGACTACCTCGTGGAGTTCGACGAGCCGGTCTACACCGTCGGCTCGGGCGGCAACCCCGGCTTCGCCCAGCCGGTCGTGCGCATCGGCTACACCACGCTGGCCGTGCCGTCGTCGGTCTACGACTACGACGTGCGCACCCGCGAGCTCACCCTGCTGCGCCGCACCCCGGTGCTCGGCGGCTACGACCCCGCCGACTACGAGGAGCACCGGCTGTGGGCCACCGCCGACGACGGCGAGCAGGTGCCGATCTCGGTCGTGTGCCGCATCGGCGCGCGTGAGGACGACGGCGGCGGCACCCGCCCGGTGCCGACCCTGCTCTACGGCTACGGCTCCTACGAGGCCTCCATCGACCCCTACTTCTCGGTGGCGCGGCTCTCGCTGCTGGACCGGGGCGCCGCCTTCGCCATCGCCCACGTGCGCGGCGGTGGCGAGATGGGCCGGCGGTGGTACGACCAGGGCAAGACGACCACGAAGAAGAACACCTTCTCCGACTTCGTGGCCTGCGCCCGCCACCTGGTCGACACCGGCTGGGCCACCCCCAACACCCTGGTCGCGGAGGGCGCCAGCGCCGGTGGCATGCTCATGGGCGCCGTGGCCAACCAGGCCCCCGAGCTCTTCGGCGGCATCGTCGCGGGCGTGCCCTTCGTCGACGCCCTCACCACGATGCTCGACGCCACCCTGCCGCTGACGGTCACCGAGTACGACGAGTGGGGCAACCCCGAGGCCGACCCGGAGGTCTACGCCTACATGGCCTCCTACGCGCCCTACGACAACGTGGGCGACCAGGTCTACCCCCCGATCCTGGCCGAGACCTCGCTGCACGACACCCGGGTGCTCTACGTCGAGCCCGCCAAGTGGGTGGCCAAGCTGCGGGCCACCGGGCCCGACTCCCGCCCCGACGTGCTGCTGCGCACCGAGATGGCCGGGGGCCACGGCGGGGTCTCCGGGCGCTACAAGTCGTGGCACGACCGGGCCTTCACCCTGGCGTGGATCCTGGACCGGATGGGGCTGGCCGGCACCACACCCCGGTGAGCGGGTGAGGGGCGCCGTCCGGGCGCGGTGGGCCGCCGGACGGCGTCCGGACCGGCGGCCGACCGGTCCTTGGGGGTGAGGTTCTGAGAAGTGGCTGAGAGTTGACTGGTCACGCAACTCTCGGTGGTCGCCGAGCGTCGTGCTGGGTGAAGGCCCACCGCGAAGGACCGGAATCCTCCGGCCACGGTGGGCGTTGAACACGACGTGAGACGCACCGACTGCGCCCACGAGCAGAAGGAGAGGGTCCCGATGGCTAGCAGCACCGGCAGCACCGCCACCCGCACCCGGGCCACATCGACCACCCGAGAGATCGAGGGCCGCGACAGCGTGGGCCTCTACCTCGACGAGATCGCCCGGAACGCGCTCCTCGACGCCGCCACGGAGGTGGAGCTGTCGAAGACGATCGAGGCGGGGTTGATGGCCGAGCACCTCCTCGCTCAGGGCCGCATCGGCCGTCGCAAGGGCGGCGCCCCCCTCTCGGCCAACGCCGAGGAGCTGGAGTGGCTGGCCGAGGAGGGCCGCAAGGCGGTGGACACCTTCATCACCGCCAACCTGCGTCTCGTCGTGTCGATCGCCCGCAAGTACGGCCGGGCCCAGATGCCGATGCTCGACCTGATCCAGGAGGGCAACACCGGCCTCATCCGGGCGGTCGAGAAGTTCGACTACACCAAGGGCTACAAGTTCTCGACCTACGCCACGTGGTGGGTGCGCCAGGCCATCACCCGCGGCATCGCGCAGCAGGCCCGCGTCGTGCGCCTGCCCGTGCACGTCGTGGAGGAGCTCAACCAGGTCGGTGGCGCGCGCCGCACCCTGGAGCGCCAGCTGGGCCGCGACCCCGAGCCGGCGGAGATCGCCGCCGAGCTCGGCATGGACGTCGACCGCGTGCTCGACCTCATGTCGTGGGGCCGCGAGCACGTCAGCCTCGACACCCCCGTCGACGAGGACGGTGACACCAGCCTCGGTGACCTGATGGCCCAGGAGACCTCCCCCGGTCCCGACCTGACCGTCCTCGACACCGAGTCGCGCGACCGTCTCAACGCCCTCGTCGGGCACCTGGACGACCGGGCCGCCGACATCATCCGCTCGCGCTACGGCCTCACCGACGGACGCCAGCACAAGCTGGCCGACATCGGCGCCAAGCACGGCATCTCCGCCGAGCGGGTCCGCCAGCTGGAGCGGGAGGCGCTGCAGAAGCTGCGCCGCTTCGCCGACCCCGACCTGGCCGCCGGCTCGGCCGCCTGACCGCACGCACGACCCACGAGAGCCCCCGCCCCTCGGGCGGGGGCTCTCGTGCGTCCCGAGGTGCCGCGGGCGGCCAGGAGCCGGCCTAGGAGCCGGCGCGAGCGTCGCGACGCTCCTGGAGCCGCTGCTGCGCGGCCTCCAGGTAGGCCAGGCAGGGCGCCTCGGCCTCGGGGTGACGCTCGGTGAGGTGGAAGGTCCAGCGGTCCATGGCCGCGAGGTAGCCGTTGTCCTCGCCGGGGCGGAAGGTCCACCAGGCGCGGGTGCCCTTGGCCGTCGTGGTCGAGCAGCGCACACAGCTGATCTTGTAGACGAAGGCCTCGTCGGCCCCCACCTCGATCCGCACCAGCGCCAGGGCACCGCCCTCGGCCTTGGCCTTGCGCTCGCGCGCCGATCGGCTCGCCACCATGTCGACCTCCTCGTCGTCGACCTGCGAGGCTACCGCCGCGCCGGCCGCGTCCCCGCAGCGCGGCGCCTCACCCGTCGACCAGACGCGCGTGCACCTCGGCCACCCGGGCGCGCAGGTCCTCCAGCGAGCCGGTGTTGTCCACGACGTACGTCGCCACCGCGCGGCGCTGCTCGCGGGTGGCCTGGGCGGCGATGCGCGACTCGGCGTCCTCCCGGGTCCAGCCCCGGTGGGCGACCATGCGCTCGAGCTGGAGCTCACGCGGGGCGTCGACGACGACCACGGCGTCGAAGTCGCCGGCGCGCCCCGACTCCACCAGCAGCGGGATGTCGTGGACGACCAGGTCGTCGGGCCCGGCGGCCGCCTCGGCCTCGGCGTAGCGCTCGAAGACCAGCGGGTGCACGATCGCCTCGAGGCGACGCCGCGCCTGCTCGTCGCCGAACACCAGCCGCCCCATCGCGGGCCGGTCGAGGTCGCCCTCGGGGGTCAGCAGCCCCTCACCGAACTCCTCGACCACCCGGGCCAGCCCCGGGGTGCCCCGCTCGACCACCTCGCGGGCGAGCTGGTCGGCGTCGATGACGACGGCGCCCAGCTCGCGCAACAGGCCCGAGACCGTGCTCTTGCCCGAGGCCACGCCCCCGGTCAGTCCGACGCGCACCTCAGAACTCGTAGCCGAAGCGCTTGAGGTCGCGGGCGAAGACCTCGGCGACCTTGTCGCGCATCGCGTCGGTGTAGCGCTCGCGGTAGTCGGTGGGGGTGCCGGAGTTCAGCCGCGGGATCTCCGTGGGCCACTCGGCGCCGAGACGGTCGAGCACGGTGCGCAGGTCGGCCTCGAAGCTCTCCTGGCGACCGATGAAGTCGGCCGTGCGCTGCTTGGTGCGCAGGTAGGCGATCTGGGGGCTGTTGAGCTGCCCCTGCCGGTCGAGCCCCTCCATCACGAACGACTCGAAGTCGGGGTAGCGCTCCTGCACCAGGCGCCACAGCCGGTTGCCCGCGAGCCGCTCGGCGGCCTTGGCGTTGCCCTCGGCGACGTAGCGCTCGTTGCGCTTGATCATGGAGTGCCACGACAGCAGCCGGGCCCACGGGTTGCGCACGAAGCCGAAGATCCAGTAGTCGGCGAGCTCGGGGTGCTGCCTGAGCGCCGGACCCAGCTGGGCGTGGCGGCCCTGCGGCAGGTCGCGCACGTAGGCGACGTCGGGCAGCACCGCCTGGAGCATCGAGTCGATGGTCGACCCGCCGGTCTTCTGCACGTGGACGAAGAGCACGCGCGCCTCGTGGGAGACCATCATGGGCGGCAAAGTACCAGCCCCGCCCGCCGACGCCACGAGGGCCCGGCCACCTCTCGGTGACCGGGCCCTCGGGCGTCGTGCGGGTGCTGCGTGGTGCGGGTGCTGCAGGTCAGCTCGCGCCGCCGGTGAGCTTCTCGCGCAGGGCCTGGAGCGCCTCGTCGGAGGCCAGCGAACCGCCCTCGGACTCCGTCTCGTCCTCGGTCGAGCCCGAGGAGTACGACGTGGCCTCGCCGGCCTCGACCTCGGCCACCTTGGCCTCGGCCTGCTGCTTGACGTGGGCCTCCCAGCGAGCGTGCGCCTTGGCGTACTGCTCCTCCCAGACCGCACGCTGCTCGTCGAAGCCCTCGAGCCACTCGCCCGTCTCGGGGTCGAAGCCCTCGGGGTAGACGTAGTTGCCCTGCTCGTCGTAGGTCGCGGTCATGCCGTAGAGGGTCGGGTCGAACTCCTCCACGTCGGCGGCCGCGGCGGTCTCGTTGGCCTGCTTGAGCGACAGCGAGATGCGACGACGCTCGAGGTCGATGTCGATGATCTTGACCATGACGTCGTCGTTGACCTGGACGACCTGCTCGGGGATCTCGACGTGACGCTCGGCGAGCTCGGAGATGTGCACCAGGCCCTCGATGCCCTCCTCGACACGGACGAACGAGCCGAAGGGCACCAGCTTGGTGACCTTGCCGGGCACGATCTGACCGATCTGGTGGGTCCGGGCGAAGTGCTGCCACGGGTCCTCCTGCGTCGCCTTGAGCGACAGGGAGACACGCTCGCGGTCCATGTCGACGTCGAGCACCTCGACGGTGACCTCGTCGCCCACGGCGACGACCTCGGAGGGGTGGTCGATGTGCTTCCAGGACAGCTCCGAGACGTGCACCAGACCGTCGACGCCGCCGAGGTCCACGAACGCACCGAAGTTGACGATCGAGGAGACGACGCCCTTGCGGATCTGACCCTTCTGCAGCTGGGTCAGGAAGCCGTGGCGGACCTCCGACTGGGTCTGCTCGAGCCAGGCACGGCGCGACAGGACCACGTTGTTGCGGTTCTTGTCGAGCTCGATGATCTTGGCCTCGAGGGTCTGGCCGACGTAGGGCTGCAGGTCGCGGACGCGACGCATCTCCACGAGGGAGGCCGGCAGGAAGCCGCGCAGGCCGATGTCGAGGATGAGGCCGCCCTTGACGACCTCGATGACGGTGCCCTCGACGACGCCGTCCTCCTCCTTGACCTGCTCGATGGTGCCCCAGGCGCGCTCGTACTGGGCGCGCTTCTTGGACAGGATCAGGCGGCCTTCCTTGTCCTCCTTCTGGAGGACCAGGGCCTCGACCTCGTCGCCGACCGAGACGACCTCGGCGGGGTCGACGTCGTGCTTGATCGACAGCTCACGCGAGGGGATGACGCCCTCGGTCTTGTAGCCGATGTCCAGCAGGACCTCGTCGCGGTCGACCTTCACGATGGTGCCGGCGACGATGTCGCCGTCGTTGAAGTACTTGATCGTCGCGTCGATGGCGGCGAGGAAGTCCTCTTCCGACCCGATGTCGTTGATCGCGACCTGAGGCGCGTCGTAGTCGGGAAGAATGGAGATGGTGCTCGTCATAAGGGAAGTGTTTCCTTGGATGGGCAGAAGTCGTGCGGGCACGCCCGAGGTCGGGTTTCACTACCGGTGGATCGGTGCCCGGGGCGATCGCGACGCGGTGGGCGAGGCGGCTGGGCGTGGTAGCGAGCGAGGGTCCACTCCGTCTGGGACGCAGGCAGACTTCAGGCGTCTGGCCAGACTACGCCGCGGCGCGCGCGGCAGTCCAACCCGCACCCCTGTGCCGACGCGCCTTCGGCGGGGCTCAGCCCGGGGGCTCGTCGACCGCCGCGTCGCCGGCGCGGGCGATCGCGCGGAGCAGGACGTCGGCGCGTGCGGCGGCGGGGTTGGCGTCGCGGCGCGAGGCGAGGTCGACCAGCGCCGCGAGGTCGGCGGCCCGGGCGAGCACCAGGGCCTCCTCCGCGCTGACGCCCAGGGCGTCGGCGTACGTCGCGACGGCGGCGTCCTGGAAGACCGGGGCCCGGTGGTGGCGCACGAGGTTGCCCAGGTCGGTGAAGGGCAGCCCCGCGTGGGCGTACTCCCAGTCGACGAGGCCGGTGAGCCGCTCGCCGGCCGGGCGGGCGGGGTCGAGGAGCAGGTTCTTGGGGTTGGCGTCGCTGTGCACGAGGCACACCCCGTCGACGGCGTCGAGCGCCTCCTGGGCGTCGACGGCGGCCGCGCGCAGGCCCGTCCACTCCGCCGGCGTGAGGTGGCCGAGACGGTCGGCGTAGACCTCCACCAGCGCCGGCAGGCCGTCGACGTCGTAGGGCGGCTCGTGCACCCCGACGCTGAGGTCGGCGTCGACGAAGGGGCCCCAGCGCAGCATCCGGATCCCCGCCAGCCGCGCCAGCGCCGCGCCGAGCTCCTCGCCCAGGGCGGCCAGCTCCTCGTCGGAGGCGAGCTCGGCGCTCGCCCCCGCCGACCCCGCGGGCGGGTCGGCCAGCGGGTCGGCGCGGCGCAGGACCAGGTCGCCGCGCGTGCCCGGCAGGAAGGAGGTGACCAGCAGGCCCGGCAGTCCGCGGTCGGGGTCGCCGTGCCTGACCTCGAGCACCTGCGGCACCGGCACCGTGCCGCGCGCCAGCCGCAGCACCGCCGCGTCGACCGACGGCGCGGCCGGCCCCCGGCCGCCGGCGTAGATCCGCACGACCGAGCGCTCACCCCCGGTCTCGGCCAGGAACGTCTCCCCGGAGTAGCCGCCCTCGAGCGGTCGGAGGCCCGCCGCGAGACCGCCGGGGGCGCCGGCGTGCTCGGAGGCGGGCCCGGGGGCGTGCTCGGAGGGGGGCACCGTCATGGCCAGGATGCTGCCACGGCCTCCGCGCGACGGCGCTGCGCCGTACGGTGAACCCGTGAGTCCCGACGTGCCCAGCCGCCCCGCCCCCCGCTCCCCGCGTCGACCGGCGCCGGGCTGGCCCGCGGGCCTGCCGCGGGAGGTGCCGCGCGACCTCGGCGGCGTGCTGGGTGTGCTCGGCGAGGCGGCCAGGCTCCCCGTGCGGGTCGGGGTCGCCGCCACCCAGACGACGCTCCAGCTGGGCCGTCTCGCGGCTCCCGACGGGCCCGTGCGCCGTCCGGGCGGCTACGCCGACCTGGTGCTGCGGGTCATCGGCGAGCACGGCTACGCCCAGCAGCTGGTGGAGCTGCTCACCGACGAGGACGGCCCGATGCGGCTGGCCCGCACCGTCAACGAGCTGATGGAGCCCGGTCGTCCGGTCGCCCGCCTGCTCGAGCGCGACGGTCTGCTCGACCGGCTGCTGGCCGACGAGGGCCCGCTGGCCCGGCTCACCGCCGCCGACGGCGGGCTGGAGCGGCTGCTGGGGCCCGACGGCCCGGTCGAGCGGCTGCTGGCCCCCGACGGGGCGCTCGAGCGGCTGCTCGCCGAGGGTGGCGCGCTCGACCAGCTCATCGCCCACGAGGGCGTGCTCGACCGGCTGCTGCAGACCGGCGGCGCGCTCGACCGGCTCACCGCCGCCGACGGGGTGCTCGACCAGGTGCTGCGCCCGGACGGGCTGGCCGACCGGATGCTCACCGAGGACGGCTTCGTGGAGAAGCTCATCGCCGACGGCGGCACCCTCGACCAGCTCGTGGCGCTCGGCGCCACGCTCGAGGGCATCCAGCCGCGCCTGGTGGAGCTGGCCCGGATCGTGCCGGCGCTCGCCGAGTCGGCCGACGCGCTCGGTCGGGCCGTCGGCCCGCTGGGCGACCTGGCCGGCCGCCTGCCCGGGCGCCGCAAGCCGACGCCGCTCGCGCCGTGAGCGCCCTGCCGCCGCAGCCCGACCAGGCGCCCGACTCCCGCTCCCACCCGCCCCTCCCGCCGGTGCGGGTGGAGCGCCGCGACGTCGGCGAGGAGGAGTCGCGGCGCGCCAACGGCCCCGACTGGGACCGCTACGCCGACGACTACCAGGCCACCCACGGGGAGTTCCTCGGCGACGCCGGCTTCGTGTGGGGCCCGGAGGGCCTGACCGAGGCCGAGGCCGGCGTGCTCGGCCCGGTGGCGGGCCGCGACGTGCTCGAGGTCGGCTCGGGCGCCGGGCAGTGCAGCCGCTGGGTGCGCGACCAGGGCGGACGCTCCTTCGGCGTCGACCTGTCCTACCGCCAGCTCCAGCACTCGCGGCGCATCGACGAGGGCACCGGCGTGGTCGTGCCCTCGGTGCAGGCGACCGCCACCCACCTCCCCTTCGCCGACGCCTCCTTCGACGCCGTGTTCTCCTCCTTCGGGGCGCTGCAGTTCGTGCGCGACCTCGACCGGGCCGTGGCCGAGACCGCGCGGGTGCTGCGACCGGGCGGCCGCTTCGCCTTCTCCATCACCCACCCGACGCGCTGGATGTTCCCCGACGACCCCGGCGAGGCCGGCCTGGTCGCGTCGCAGTCCTACTGGGACCGCACGCCCTACGTCGAGGTCGACGACGCCACCGGCGAGGTGTCGTACGTCGAGCACCACCGCACCCTCGGCGACTGGGTGGGGGTGCTGGCCGGTCACGGCTTCGCGATCGTGCGGCTGGTGGAGCCGGAGTGGCCCGAGCACCACGACCGGGTGTGGGGCGGCTGGTCGGCCACCCGCGGCCGCTGGACCCCGGGCACCGCGATCTTCGCCTGCGACCTGCGCTGAGCCCGCGCCGTGACGACCCGTGACGGCCCGTGACGCCGGCAGGCCCCGGACCGTGTGGTCCGGGGCCTGCGGGTGGTGCTGGTGGTGCGGGTGCGGCCCGCGACGGGTCCGCGAGACCGGTCAGCGACCGGCGGGCGTCCTGTCGCGGTGCGTCGTGCTGGCCGTGCCCGCGGTGCGCGGGCGCGCGCGCAGGAGGAGCACGGCGCCGGCGACGAGCAGCAGGCCGCCGCCGACGAAGCCGACGATCGGCACGGTGCGGGTGATGAGGTCGAGGCTGGCGATGTTCTCCTCGGCGTCGGCGACGTTGGTCGCCTGCTGGTCCTCGGTGAAGGCCAGCTGCAGGTCGAGGGCCTGCGTGCCGTCGTCGAGGTAGCGCTGCTGGTCGTCGGTCTGGTGGATGATCGCGCCGGTGCGCGGGTCGACGTAGATCTCCTTGACGTCGTCGTAGGTGCCGTTGAGCTCGAGCAGCGCGCTGACCACGATCGGCGCGTCCTGGATCTCCACGCGGTAGACGTAGGTCTCGAGGCCCATGACGTCCTCGGTGCGGTCGTAGACCGCGTCGACGCCCTCGCCGGTCACGCTGTCGAAGTAGGTGTAGGTGGTCTTCTCCGCGTCGAAGGGCCACTTGTTGACGACGCCCTCGTGGGCCGCGGCCTGCGCCGGCAGCTCGTCGGACTCGACCGACTCGGCGGTCGTGCGGTCGGTGGCGAAGAAGTCGTCGGCACCCGACAGCACCGACTCGTCGTCGAAGGCCGGGCACTCCTCGGTGGCCTCGGTGCCGTAGACGGCGCAGGAGCGGTTGAAGAACACCGCGGTGTCGTCGCTCGAGGCCTCGCTGTCGCTCTTGGTGATGCTGAGGGCGTAGATCGGCTCCGCCGCACCCAGCTCGTTGGTGGCGGTGTCGAGGCGCGCGGCCTCACCGCTGAGCACCGTCACCGAGTCCACGTCGATTGGGGTGCGCTTGACGGCCCCCGGTGCCCACGTGAGGGCGACCACGGCCGCCACCACCAGGAATGCCCCCAGGCCCACGAGGACCCGTCCCAGAATCTTCATCCACTTCCCTCCCAGAAAGATCGATCGGCGAACCGTAACCCATCTGGAGGACGAAGTGTGCCTCCCGTCACAGGCTGTTACCGAACAGTAGGAATCGGTGGCCCGCGGCGCGCCTGTGCGAGACTCGCCGGCGTGCCAGACCAGCCGCCGTCGTCGACCCACACGACTTCGGACGACCAACCGGCCGTGTCGCCTCCCACACGCCACGACCGGCAGTCGGCCGAAGCCGAACGCCCCGTCGTGCTCGCTGCGTGCGCGCTCCTCGTCGCCGCCCACCTGGCCCTGCGGGCGTGGGCGCTCTACCCGAGCTGGTTCTACGTCGACGACTTCAAGATGCTTGATGACGCCGAGCGCTACGGCCTGAGCCCGCATCTGCTGCTGGCACCCTTCGACAGCCAGTTCATGCCGCTGGGGAGGTTCCTCGCCTGGGTCGTCACCACCGGCGGCGACGTCGACTGGGCCCTCGCCGCCACGACCACCCTGCTGCTGCACCTGCTGGCCGCGGCGGCCTGCGTCTGGATGCTGGTCGTGCTCTTCGGGGCCCGCTGGGCGGTCGTGCCCCTGCTCGCCCTCTACCTCTCCAGCGCCGTGACCCTGCCGGCCGCCATGTGGTGGGCGGCCAGCCTCAACGCGCTGCCGCTGCAGGTCGCGTTCTTCTCCTCGGTCGCCGCCTGGACCTGCTATCTGCGCACCGGCCGGCTGCGCTGGCTGCTCGTGACGCTGCTGGCGCTGTCGTTCGGCCTGCTGGGCTACGTCAAGGCGCTCGTCCTGCTGCCGATGCTCGCCGCGTACGCACTCGGGTGGTTCGCCGAGGGCGGTCCGGCGCGGCGTGCGCGCGTGCTGGCCCGTCGCCGCTGGCCCGCCCTGGTCGCCTGCACCGCCCTGGCGGCGGCCTACCTCGTGCACTACCTGCTGCGCGTACCCTCGCTGGCCGAGGAGACCTCGGGAGCGGTGGCCGGTGGCCTGGCGGAGACGATGCTCGGCCGGTCGCTCTCCACCGGGCTGCTGGGCGGTCCGTGGCGCTGGAGCGACGTCAACCCGCCCGCCGGGCTGGCCGATCCGCCCGACCTGCTCGTGCACCTCGCCTGGGTCGCCCTCGCGCTGGGCGGGCTCTTCGTCGTGCTCCGGCGCACCGGGGCGGCCCGGGCGTGGGCGCTGCTGGCCGCCTACGCCGCGGCCTCCTACGTGCTGCTGCTCGTCACCCGTGCCCCCGTCCTCGGGGACATCACAGGGCTCGAGTACCGCTACCTCAGCGACGTGGCCTGCGCCGCCGTGCTGTGCCTGGGCCTGGCCGTCCTGCCCCTGGCCGGGGCGCCCGGCTCGAGCCGGCCGCGGGACATCCCGCTGCTGCTGGTGGGCGTGGGGCCACGGGTCCTCATCGCCCTCACCGTCGCCGTGGTGGTGGCGGGGGTGGTGAGCTCGGTGCTCTACGCCCGCATCTGGCACACCGACAACCCCGGCGAGACGTACCTGCGCACGACCCAGGCCGAGTTCGCCGGTCACGGGGCCGTCGACGTGGCCGACACCGTGGTGCCCGACGAGGTGGTGCCGGGCTACCTCTACCCGTTCAACACGACGGTCAGGCTGCTGCCCGTGGTCGTCGACAACGCGCGCTTCCCCTCCGTCACCGACCGTCTCGTCGCCCTCGACGCCCAGGGACGCCCGCGGCGCGCCGTCATCGACCCGGTGGCCGTGACCGAGGAGGGGCCGCGGCCCGGCTGCGGCTGGGCCGTGCGCGAGGGACGCTCCCGCACCGTGCCCCTCGACGAGACGGCCTTCGACTACACGTGGTGGGTGCGGGTCGGCTACCTGTCGTCGGCCGCCGACACCGTCACGGTCGAGGTGGGCGACCGCACGGTCGAGGCGCCCGTGGACGCCGGCCTGGGCAGCCTCTACGTGGAGGTGACCTCCGCGGTGTCGTCTGTCACCCTGGACGGGCTGTCGCCGGGGACCACGATGTGCGTCGACGTCGTGGAGGTGGGCACAGCCGTCGCAGGAGGTCCGTTGTGAGCACACCGTCCCACGCCCGGGCCGACCGGGGGGCCGCCACCGCGCCCGGCGGCGCAGCCGCCCTCCCCCAGGGCTCGCTCGTGCCCCCGCCGGCCCGCAGCGGCCCCGACTTCGCGGCCCTAGACGCACTGAGGGCCGTGGGGGCGCTCTTAGTTCTCACGACCCATGTCGCGTATTGGTCCGGCGACTACATCGGCAACGGGTTCTGGGGCACGCTGCTGGCCCGACTCGACGTCGGTGTCGCGCTCTTCTTCGTGCTCTCCGGCTTCCTGCTGGCCCGCCCCTGGATCGCCGCGACGGCCGACCGCAGGCCGACGCCGGCGACACCGGACTACCTGTGGAAGCGCTTCCTGCGGATCGCCCCGCTCTACGTCTTGACCGCGGCTCTCGCCCTGGCGTTCGTGCGCGGCAACGCCGACCTGTCGTGGGGGGACCGGGTCGCCACGCTCCTCATGCTCGACACCTTCCGCTCCCCGCTGCTGCCCACGGGGCTGACCCACATGTGGAGCCTGGCGGTCGAGGTCACCTTCTACCTCGCGCTGCCGGCCCTCATGGCCGCGCTGCTGGGCCGGCACTGCGTGCGTGTGACCCGCGGCCTGCGCCCGGCCCGGGTGCTTTTCGGGATCGCGGCGCTCGTCGTGGTCACCGCCTGGTGGCACCTCGACGGCGCGGCCCGGGTGGGCCCCCACACCGACGGCGCCCCGCTGCTATGGCTGCCGGCGTACCTGTCGTGGTTCGCCCTCGGCCTGCTGCTCGCGCTGGCCCACGTGCTGCACGAGCGGGGGGCGTGGGAGCGCCTCACCGCGCCGCTGGTCGCGCTGGGCCGCCAGCCCGGGAGCTGCTGGGCCCTGGTGGCGGGCCTGATGCTCGTGGCCGCGACCCCGGTGGCCGGGCCCTCGATGCTCGACGCCCCGACGCCGGGGCAGTCGCTGGCCAAGAGCCTGCTCTACGCCGTGGTCGGACTGCTGGTGGTCGTGACCGGTGTCTTCGCCGATGCCGCGGGCCGCTACGGCCGGGCGCTGTCCCACCCGGCGGCGCGGCGGCTGGGCTGGATCTCCTTCGGCGTCTTCTGCCTGCACCTGCCACTGCTCCACCTGGTGATGTGGGCGACGCCGTGGGAGCTCTTCGAGGGCCACGGCGTGCCGCTGTGGCTGCTGACGCTCGCACTGTCGCTCATGGCGGCCGAGGCGTCCTACCGCCTCGTCGAGCGCCCGGCGATGCGCCTGCGCGGACTCGTGGGGAGCCGCTCAGCCAGCCGGCCGGGGGGCCGCAGCCCCTCCGGTCCGGCGACGAGCAGCCCCACCAGCGGCACCAGCATCAGGTAGACCGGCCACGCCGCCTCGCCGGCCCACCCGTCGCTGCTGCCCCAGGGCGTCAGGGCGTAGGCGCCGGCGACGACGAGGACGGGCACGGCGACCGCCCAGGCGAGCGCGTCGCCCGCCCCCCGGCGCTCCAGCAGCCCGGCCGCACCCCGCACGAGCACCGTGACGACGACCGCCACGACCACGCCGGGCCAGCCGGCCACGGCGCCCGCGCCGAGCAGCCCGGCGCCGGCCAGCAGGGCGCCCGGCACCCGGCGGTCGGTCAGCGGTGCGGCGTCGTCGGGCCACCCGCGGCGGCGGCCGACCAGCACGAGGACGAGCAGGGCCACCAGCCCGATGAGCCCGGCCAGCAGACCGGCGCGGTAGGCGCGGTCGGGTGCGAACACCGCCTCGACCGGGGCGGCTTCGGGCTCCGCTCCCGTGGCCGTTCCGGTGGCCGCTCCCGTGGCTGCGGAGGGGGCGGTGGCGTCAGGGAGCAGCCAGCCCTGCTGCCAGCCGTCGACGACCACCGGGGTCAGGTCGACCCCGTCCTGCGAGGCCCGCCAGCCGGTGTTGGCGTTCTGCCGCAGCACCACGAGCGCGTCGCCGGCGGCGGGCTCCACCGTGCGGGTGTCCGGGGTCCGGCGCCACGGCAGTGCCTGCTCCCCCGCGCCCAGCGGGAGGGCGGCCTGCGCGGGGTCGGTGAGCACGAGCGCGTCGACGGCGAGCGCGGCGCTGCTGGGGGCGTCGACCAGCACCTCGCCGGCGGGCAGGTCGAGGGTGGCGCCGCCGCACAGGCGGCCGTCGACGACCTCGCCGCGGGCGAGGTCGGCGGGCGCGGCCTCCAGCGCGGTGGGGAGCGTCTCGCCGTCGACGACGACGTCGGGGCCGGTGCCGCAGGGGTAGGCCACCGGCTCGGTGGGCAGCGCCAGCGGGAGGTACTCCACCCCACCCAGGTCGAGCTCGGAGATCCCCACCCCGAGGTCGATCCCGGCGGCGGCGAAGTCGAGGCTCGTGGTGCCGTCGGCCTCGAGCACCTCGAGGCGGAGCCGGTCGGTGCGGATCGGGGCCAGGCGCGCCCGTCCGTCCTCGAGGTCGACGGTGCGCTGCCCGTCGGGCCAGATGAGACGCAGCCGGGTCGGGGCCCGCACGGCGGCGTCCTCGTCGACGTCGACCGCGATCCGTCGCAGCGTGCGCTGCCCGAGCCAGGAGAGCTCCAACGCCGGGCGCAGGTCCTCGGGGTCGGCGGTCCACGTGGTGCCGGGGTCGCCGTCGACGGCGGCCAGGGCACCACCGCGCGGGTCGGGCACGGCGGTGCTGCTGACGTCGACCGACACCGGCTGGTCGCGCAGCGCGAGCCGGTCCAGCTCCGGTCCGCCGCGCGGCACCAGGCTCAGTCGGGTGTCCCACGCCGAGGCGGCGTCGAGGGTGAACGCGCGGCTCAGGCCGGCGGCCTCCTCGTCGTCGCGGTCGCGGCCGGCCACGCAGCGCACGTCGCCGTCCACGACGACGCAGCCGCGGCGGGCGTCGCGGTCGCGTCGCAGCACGACCGCGGCCGGGTCGCCCCACGACTCGGGCAGGGTCGGCAGCACGAGCCGGCGGCGTACGTCGACCCCGGGCAGCGCGACCTCGGCCAGCGACAGCGCACGGCCGGGCACCCCGGAGGCGTCCTCGACCTGGACCCAGCTGGTCTCCCCGGCCGGCAGGACGGTCTCGCGCACGTCACCGGGCCCAAGTCGAATTTCCCCGCCGATACCCGACTCCGTACGCAGCCTCACCAATTGCTCTGAGGTCGCGTTGGAGCCCCCCACGAGGTTGGCCACCCCGCCGTCAATAGGGGTTTCGAGATCAACTCGCCACGTTCCAGTCGCGGCACTAAAGGGCGCAGTCGTCCAAGCTGACGTCGGGTCGCCATCGATCGCGGCGTATGCCAAAGCGGCTCGCTGCGACCCGCCCACCGCGTCGGCATCTGCTGCGGACGATGACGCCGCGAGACCGGCAGCGCCCTCAAGCCGCGCCACTGTCAACCAGGAGTGGCTGTCAGCAAATCGGTAGTCGTCGGCTGGTCCGTCTGGACTGGCGAGTTCGTCACGGGTCTGTACCGGTGATGCCGCATCGTGCAGCCTCCCGAAGCCACGCTCGCGGGCGCGGAGCCCGTCGGTCAGCACCACCGGGGCCTCGAGGCCGCCGTCGTCGCCGACCAGGGCACCCGCGCCCTCCGCACCGTCGGCGGCGAGCACGGTCGGGGTGTCGTCGAGGAGCCCGAGCCGCGACAGGTCCAGCAGGTCCTCGGGGCCGCCGGCCACGACCACGGGCTGCTCGGTGCCCACCGCGAGCCCACCGCCGTCGGGCACCGCCCACACCTCCACCGCGGCCTGCAGCGACTGCCAGCCGCCGTTGACGAGCACCCGCTCGCCGTCGACCTCGTCGAGCAGCGAGCCACCGCCGACGTCGGGCCCGAAGGTCGCCACCCGCTCCAGCCCCGGGCTGTCGGCCAGGGCGGCGTGCACCAGCACGGGGTCGGGCACGTCGCCGTCGCGGGCCAGGTCGTTGCGCACCACGAGGTGCTCGACCCCGGCGCGCTGCAGGTAGGCCACCAGCGCCGCCGACCCCTCGCCCTGGGCCAGCCGCTCCTCGATCGCGTCGAGCATGCGGATGTTGCCCGGGCGGGTCAGCGGGATCACGTTGCGCACCGCCCAGGGCGCGTCGGCCAGCCACTGCAGCGGCTCGTCGCGCGGGCCGCCCCACACGTACTCCCCGAAGGCCGAGCCCGGCACGAGCAGGTCGGTGCCGCCCGGGTCCGTGTCGTCCTCGGCCGCCAGCCACGCCGCGGTCTGCTCCCAGTACGACGGCACCCCGAGGGTCGCGCCCGCCGGGGTCACCCGGCCCAGGGCCGCCGGCAGCGCCGCACCGGCCACGACCGCCAGGGCCATGCCGACGACGGCGGTGCGGTTGACCCGCTCCAGGCGCGCCTGCGGACCGGCGCCGGGCCCCTGCGGGGCGTCGACGTCGGCACGGTCGTCGCGGCCCCGCGCCAGCACCCGGTCGAGCACGAGGGCCAGCCCCACCACCAGCGGCAGACGCAGCACGGGGTCGAACTTGTGCACGTTGCGCAGCGGCGCCAGCGCGCCGTCGAGCAGCCCGCGCACGTCGGCGGCCCACCAGCCCTCGACCGCCCCGGTGTGGCCGGCCCCGACCATAAGCACGCCGAGGAGCACCGAGAGCACGAGGAAGGAGCGGTGCGGCGTGCGCCGGTGGGCCAGACCGGCCACCCCGAGCAGCAGCACCACGCCGCTGTTGAGCACGAGGGTCGCGGTGGTGATCAGGTCGTTGCCGGCGCGCGAGGCGGGGTCGACGTAGGGCACCCAGTTCGAGGTGCCGCGCAGGACGTCGAAGAGCGTAGTCGGGAAGGTCGTGACCGACGTCGTCTCGATGTAGTCGAGGAACGGCGGGCTGTAGGCGCCCATCACGAAGAGCGGCACCAGCCACCACAGCGTGCCGAGCAGGGTGAACAGCGGCCACCACAGCATCAGGGCGCGCCGCCGCGGGCCGGGGGTGCGCGTGAGCAGCCACACCACGCCCAGCGGCAGCACCGCGAAGGTCGCGGCCGCGTTGACGCCGCCGACCATGGCGACCGCCAGGGCGGAGAGGGCCGCGGCACGGCGGGGCGAGCCCACCGTGGCACCGCGCACCAGCGGCAGCAGCACCCAGGGCGCCAGGGCGCTGGGCCACGCCTCGATGCTGATCGGGCCGAGCGTGGTCAGCAGCCGCGGCGAGAGCGCGAAGGCGAAGCCGGCCGTGAGGCAGGCCAGGTCGGAGCGCACCCCCAGCGCGCGGGTGACCCGCGCGGCCCCGCTGAGCGCCACCGCCATGACCAGGCCCACCCACAGCCGCTGCACCACCCAGCCGGGCAGGTCGAGGAGCCCGCCGAGGAGGAAGAACGGTCCCATCGGCCACAGGTAGCCGTAGGCCTGGTTCTGCAGCTGGCCGAAGGCTCCCTCGCCGTCCCACAGGTGCAGGGCCCGGCCCAGGAAGTCGGCGGGCGCGACGGCGAGGTCGAGCTTGGTGTCGGCGACGAGGTAGCCGGGGTCCTGGACGAAGGCCACCCCCACGACCACCAGGCACGCGGCGAGCAGCCGCAGCCGGAAGGTGGCGGTCATCGCTTGCGCAGCACCAGCACGAGGTTCCAGGTCACGACCTCGCGCAGCACCGGCACGCGCAGCATCCACCACGACCAGCGGGGGTTGTAGCGCGGTAGGACGGCCACGACCTCGGCGTCCTGCTGGCGCGCCGCCCAGTCGAGCCCGGCGGCGACGGTGACGGCGAACAGCGACTCGCCGTACTTGTTCTTCGGCTCGTGGCCGTGCCTGCGGGCGTAGCGGCGACGCGCGTAGCGGCCGCCCACGAGGTGCCACGGCGAGGTCTCGTGGCCGCCCCACGGACCCCACCACAGGCACCAGCTGATGAACGTCGTGCCGCCGGGCCGGGTGACGCGCAGCATCTCCTCGCACATCAGCCACGGGTCGGAGACGTGCTCGAGGACGTTGGAGGAGTAGCAGACGTCGACCGCGCCGTCGCGGAAGGGCAGCCGCATCCCGCTGCCGACGACCGTGCCGCCGGCGATGCCACCGAGGCCGGAGAGCTCGCCGACGTCGGAGTCGAGGGAGAAGTACGTCGCCCCCGCCGCGCGGAACGCGTCGCGGAAGTAGCCCGGCCCGCCGCCCACGTCGAGCAGGGTGGCGCCGCGCAGGTCGACGTAGGACCCCAGCTGGGTCGCGGAGTCGTCGGCGAGCGCGGTGTAGAAGCGCGCGGGATCGCTCTGCTCGTGGCGGAACTCCCCCAGCAACCGGGTCGCCCGCCCCCAGGTCGCGCGGCGACGAGCGCTGCGCGGGCCGGTCGGGAACACCCGGCCACGCCCGCGTCCGGAGGCTCGGACCTCGCCGGGTCGGCGACGGGGCAGGAGGGAGCTGGGGCGACGCACGGCGGCGAGACTACCCGCTGGTAGCCGCGTTGGTAGTGTCCGCCGGATGCACGCTCGCCCGTCCCCGGCCGACCGCCCGGCCGACCCGTCCTCCGACCCGCTGGCCGACCCGCTGGCCGACCCGCTGGCCGACCCGCTGGCCGCCTCGCTGGCCGGCACCTCGGTGGTGTTCCTCAGCTGGCGCGACACCAGCAACCCCGAGGGCGGGGGCGCGGAGCGCTACCTGGAGAAGATGGCGGCGGGGCTGGTCGCGCGCGGCTGCGAGGTCACCGTCTTCTGCGCCGCCCACGCCGCGGCACCGCCCGAGCAGGTGGTCGACGGCGTCCGGTTCGTGCGGCGCGGCACGAAGCTCTCGGTCTACCTCGAGGGCATGCGCGCGCTGCGCCGCGGCGACCTCGGCGACCCCGACGTGGTCGTCGACGTGCAGAACGGCCTGCCCTTCTTCAGCCGTCTCGTCACCCGTGCCCCCGTCGTCGTGCTCGTGCACCACGTGCACCGCGAGCAGTGGCCCGTGGTCTACCCCGGGCTGGTGGGCCGGGTCGGCTGGTGGATCGAGCGGCGCCTCGCACCGAGGCTCTACCACCGCTCCCAGTACGTCGCCGTCTCGCGCGCCACCGCCCGCGAGCTGCGGGCGCTCGGGGTGCGCGGCCCCCGGGTCGCCGTGGTGCACAACGGCACCGACCCGTGGGTGCCGGTCGACCCCGGCCCCTCCCCCCGGCCGCTCGTCGCCGTCGTCGGCAGGGTGGTGCCCCACAAGCAGGTCGAGCACGCCGTCGACGCGGTCGTCGCGCTGCGCGAGGAGGTGCCCGGCCTGCACCTCAGCGTCGTCGGCAGCGGCTGGTGGGAGGCGCAGCTGGCCGAGCACGTCGCGGCCGTCGGCGCCGACGACCTGGTGACGCTGGAGGGCCACGTCACCGAGGAGCGCAAGCACGAGGTCTACGAGCGCGCCTGGGTGCTCGCCCTGCCCTCGCTCAAGGAGGGCTGGGGCCTGGTGATCGGCGAGGCCGGCATGCACGCCACCCCCACCGTCGCCTACCGCTCCGCCGGGGGCACCCAGGAGTCGGTCGAGGACGGCGACTCGGGCCTGCTGGTCGACGACCAGACCGCCTTCACCGACGCCCTGCGGTCTGTGCTCACCGACGACGCCCTGCGCGAGCGGCTGGGCGAGGGCGCCCGGCGCGTCAGCCGCACCTACACCTGGGAGGCCGCCCAGCAGGCCTTCGCCCTCGTGCTGCTCGCCGCGGTGGAGGGGCGCCACGTCGCGAGCCAGGACCCCGAGGTGGTCGCCGACGTGCGGCCCCGCCGCTCGCGGGCGCGGCGCGGGGGCACGGGCGCCGGCCCGCTCGCACGGGCCCGGCGGGCCCTGGACGCCAGGAGGGGCCGGCGGTCGCGATGACCTCCGGCCCCTCCGGGCACGCTGGGTGACGGCGCCGCTGCGCCGCTGCGTCAGTTGGTCGAGCCGTAGCCCACGACCTGCGAGGCGTCGGTGACGCTCACCGGGCTCTGATCGGGCTTCTGCGTCTGCGACGAGACGACACCGACGATGGTGGCGGTGGCCATGGCGCCGCCGACGAGGACGGCCGCGACCGTGCTGAGAATAGTTCCCACTGTGTAAACCCCTCCCTGAGTTCCGGGGAAGCGTAACAGTGACGGCCGTCTCAGGCGGAGTTCACGCCGACTTCCGGAGCACGCGGCGCGCCGTGGCCCGTGCTCCGGTCGCCAGGGCGAGCACGCACACCACCGCGGGGCCCCCCAGGTACGCCGCCCAGGCGAGCACCAGCGCGACGACCCAGGTGCGCGGGGCCGGGTCGGCCTCGACCCCGCCGAGGCGCACGACCCGCAGCCCGGGCCCGTCGACCAGCACCTGCCCGGCCACCTCGGGCACGTCGGCGGAGAGGGCGGCGGCGGCCTCGAGGTCGACCACCACCACCGCGACGCCCAGGGCGGCGAGGTCCGTGGCGGCGGCCTCGGGGGTGCCCGCGTCGAGCGCGGCCAGCGCCGCGCGGGCCCGGGGGTCCTCCCCGGCGACGGCCGTGCGGTCGACCACGAGGGAGTCGTCGGCGACGTAGTCGGGCGCCAGGTAGCGACCGAGGGGGTCGAGCACCTTGCGGTCGTCGTTCCACGCCGGCTGGCGGTAGCTCGAGGCGGGCAGGACGAGCACGTCGCCCCCGCTGGACGCGGCGGCGGCCGAGACCACCGGGCGGGCCGCGGCCCACGACGACGGGAAGTCGACGGCGCCCAGCCGGCCCGCCGCGCCCCACGTCGCGTCGGGCAGCAGCGCGACGGGCAGCAGGACCGCGGCGCCCGCCACCGCCAGCGGCAGCACCGGGGTCGCCGGGCGACGCGCCAGCGCGAGCAGCACACCGGCGCCGTGGGCCACGAGGAGCACCAGCAGCGGCGCGCACAGCAGCAGCAGCCGCGACCCGTCGCGCAGCAGGCCGAGGCCCGGCACGCTCGCCGCCAGCGAGCCGAGCGCGTCGGGGGCGGCCCAGGTGAGCACGGCGAGCAGCCACCCGGTCGCCCACGCGGCCAGCAGCACCCCCCGCTCCCGCGCCACCGTCGCCCGCCACCACGCGCGCGAGCCGAGCAGCGCCAGCGCCGTGAGCACGACGAGCGCCACCCACCCCGTGGCGCCCAGGCGGCTGGGCGGCACGACCTCGACGTTCCACACCCCGCCCAGCGTCAGCGCGGCCAGCGGCCCCGGCACCGCGCCCTCCCCCTGCAGCGCGAAGAGACGCGCGCCCGCCGCGTCGGTCGTCGCCACCGACGCGTGCAGCGCCCCGGCCACCAGCCACGGCGCGTTGCCGGCCGCCGCCATCGCCAGCACCGCGCGACGCCGGCCGCGCCCCCAGGCGGCCAGCACGAGCACGAGCGCCGAGGCCAGGCCTGCACTGGCGCTCAGGCAGGCGAGCGGCACCACCAGCCACAGCCGGCGGGGCACACGCCCCCCGGCGCGCCACTCCCGCGCGAGCAGCAGCAGCCACGGCAGCGCGGCGTAGGCGACCAGGACGGGCCAGGCGCCGAGCACGAGCCGCTCGACCACGAAGGGGTTCCACTGCCACAGCCCGACGGCGAGCAGCCGCACCGGCGTCGGCCCGGGCGCCAGCCGTGCGGCCCCCACGCCGCCGGCGACCAGGCTCCCCAGGAGCACGAGCTTCTGCAGCACCATGCCGCCGACCACCTCGTCGAGCAGCCCGACCACCGCGTCGGAGGGCACCGCCCGCGGCAGCCCCGAGCCCAGCCCCCACACGTCGGGACGCAGGGCCAGGTCGGGCACCCACACCATGTCGAAGCTCAGCACGTAGCCCGGCGCGAGGGCCGGCCCGAGCAGCAGGACCGCCAGGAGCAGCGACCACAGCGGCACCAGCCAGGGCGGTGTGGGCCGGGGGTCGACCGCGCGGCGCTCGGAGGGGTCGTGCTGTCCGGTGTCGGTCACGGTGCCCCTCGTCCTCCCCTCGTCGTCGACGCCCTCGTCGTCCGTCGCGCGCGGGGTCGCGGTGATCCAACCACCCCGGCCGGAGCGTCCGGGCACCACCGGCGGCGCGCCCCGTCGTAGTGTTCGTGCCCGTGACCTCCACGACCGCGCCGACGACCCGGCGCCTGCGCGGCGGCGCCTCGATCGCCGTGGCGATGGGCGTCATGAACGTCGCCACCTACGGCTACACCGTGGCCGCGGCGCACCTGCTCGGCCGCGAGCCCTTCGGTGCCTTCTCCGCCCTCATGGGCGTCCTGCTCGTGGTCAACGTGCTGTCGCTGGGCCTCCAGGCCACGGGTGCCCGGCGGATCTCGGCGGCGCCGGCGCAGACCGAGGAGATCGAGCGGGTCGTGCTCGGCGTCGGGGTGCGCAGCGCGCTGGGACTCGGCGCGCTGTGCCTGCTCGCCTCCCCCGTGCTCAACACCGTGCTCCAGCTCCGCAGCCTGCCCACCGCGATGCTGGTCGCCCTCGCGGCGGCGCCGCTGACCCTCATGGGTGCGCAGGCCGGGGTGCTCCAGGGCGAGCGCCGCTGGGAGCCGCTGGCCCTGGTCTACCTCACCCAGGGGCTCGGCCGCGTCGCCTGCGGACTGGGGCTGATGGCGGTGTGGCCGACCGAGTTCGCCGCGATGCTCGGCGTGGCGCTCGGCGCCTGGCTGCCGGTGCTGGTCGGCTGGGTCGCGCTGCGGCGCCCCCGGCCCGAGGTCGAGACCCCCGAGGGCCACCCCGGCGTGGAGCTGCTGCGCGAGGTCGGTCGCAGCAGCCAGGCCCTCTTCGCCTTCTTCGCCCTCTCCAACGCCGACATCCTGGTCGCCCGCGCCGTGCTGCCCGACGACCAGGCGGGCCTCTACGCCGCCGGTCTGATCCTGGTCAAGGCGGTGCTCTTCCTGCCGCAGTTCGTGGTGGTCATCGCCTTCCCCAGCATGGCCTCCGACGGCGCCAGCCGTCGCGCCCTGCTGCTGTCGCTGTCGACCACCGCGGTCCTCGGGGCGTGCGCTCTGGGCGGCACCCTGCTCCTGCCCGACCTGGCGCTGCTCTTCGTCGGCGGCTCCGACTTCGACGACATCAAGTCCGAGCTGTGGCTCTTCGCCATCGTCGGCACCCTGCTGGCGATGCTGCAGCTGCTCCTCTACTCCGCCCTGGCCCGTCGCCAGGGCCGCGCGATCCTGGCGCTGTGGACCGGGCTCGTCGTGCTCGTCGCGGGAGCGCTGACGGTGGAGTCGGTGGGCTCGCTCATCGTGCTGGTCGTCGTCATCGACGCCTGCCTCTTCGTGTGCCTGCTCACCCTGGCCCTGCTCGACCGCCCGGCCGTCGCCCCCGAGGCGGCACCGGCGCGCGTCGGCGACTGAGCCCGCCCGCGCCCTCCGGCACCACCGGCGACGGGAGCGGCCGGCCGGCCGGGGGTGGCTAGTGGGCCGCGTCGTGCCAGCTGCGGCCGGTGCCGACGGAGACGTCGAGCGGCACGGCCAGGTCGGCGGCGCCGCCCATGTGGGTGCGCACGAGGGCCTCGAGGGCCTCCCGCTCTCCGGCGGCGACCTCGAGCACGAGCTCGTCGTGCACCTGGAGCAGCATCCGCGAGCGCAGGCCCTCGGCGGCGATCGCCTCCTCCACCCGCAGCATCGCGACCTTGATGATGTCGGCGGCCGAGCCCTGGATGGGGGCGTTGAGCGCCATCCGCTCGGCCATCTCGCGGCGCTGACGGTTGTCGCTGGTGAGGTCGGGCAGGTAGCGACGGCGACCCATGATGGTCTCGGTGAAGCCCGAGCGACGGGCCTCCTCGACGATGCCCTCGAGGTAGTCGCGGATGCCGCCGAAGGTCTCGAAGTACTCCTCCATCAGCCCGCGGGCCTCGCCCGGCTCGATGCCGAGCTGCTGGGAGAGCCCGAAGGCCGAGAGGCCGTAGGCCAGGCCGTAGTTCATCGCCTTGATCTTGGCCCGCTGCTCGACGGTGACCGCGTCGGCCGGGGTGTCGAAGACCCGGGCCGCGGTGATCGAGTGGAAGTCGCGCCCCGACCTGAAGGCCTCGATGAGCAGGGCGTCCTCGGAGAGGTGGGCCATGATGCGCATCTCGATCTGGCTGTAGTCGGCGGTCATCAGGCACTCGAAGTCGGCGCCGTCGGCCCCGCGACCGACCACGAAGGCCTCGCGGATGCGCCGACCCTCCTCGGTGCGGATCGGGATGTTCTGCAGGTTGGGGTCGGTGCTGGAGAGCCGGCCGGTGGCGGCGATCGTCTGGTTGTAGGTGGTGTGGATGCGCCCGTCGGGGGCCACGGTCTTGAGCAGGCCCTCGATGGTCTGGCGCAGCCGGATGACGTCGCGGTGGCGCAGCAGGTGCAGCAGGAACGGGTGCTCGGTCTTGACGTAGAGCGCCTGCAGCGCGTCGGCGTCGGTGGTCCACCCGGTCTTGGTGCGCTTGGTCTTGGGCATGTCGAGCTCGTCGAAGAGCACCACCTGCAGCTGCTTGGGCGAGCCGAGGTTGATCTCCTTGCCGATGACGGCGAAGGCCTCGTCGGCGGCCTGCTTGACCTCGTCGGCGAAGTGGGACTCCAGCGCCTCCAGGTGGTCGGTGTCGACGGCGATGCCGACCTGCTCCATGCGGGCGAGCTGCTCCACCAGCGGCAGCTCGACCTGCGCCATGAGCTCGCGCCCGCCGTGCTCCTCCACCGCGGTGTCGAGGGCCTCGGCGAGGTCGACGACGGCGCGGGCGCGCAGCATCGCGACGTCGGCGACGGCCTCGTCCTCGTCGAAGAGCAGGCCCTGGTCGCCGTCGGTCTCCTCGCGCAGCTCGCGGCGCAGGTAGCGCAGCGTGAGGTCGGCCAGGTCGTAGGAGCGCTGGTCGGGCCGCACGAGGTACGCCGCGATCGCGGTGTCGCTCTGCAGGCCGCGCAGGGTCCAGCCGTGGGCGGCCAGCGCCAGCACCGGGCCCTTGGCGTCGTGGAGCACCTTGGGCCGGGCGGCGTCGCCGAGCCACGCCGCCAGCGCGGCGTCGTCGGCGGGGGTCAGGGTGGCGGTGTCGACGTAGGCCGTGCGGTCACCGGGGGCGGCCAGCGCGAGGCCGTCGACGCGACCGGAGCCGGCGCCCCACGCGCCCCGCACGTGCAGACCCACGACGCCGTCGCCGGTCTCCTCCAGCCACGGGCCCAGCTCGTCGGCGCCCAGGGTGGTGCCGCCGACCTCGAAGCCGGGACCGTCGACCTCCTCCTCCGAGGTCAGGGTCTCGAAGAGCCGGTCGCGCAGCACGCGGAACTCCAGCCCGTCGAAGAGGGTGTGGACCTCCTGGCGGTCCCAGGGACGCATCGCGAGGTCGGCGGGCAGCAGCTCGAGGTCGAGGTCGCGCACGAGGGCGTTGAGGCGACGGTTGCGGATCACGTCGCCGAGGTGGGCGCGCAGGTTGTCGCCGGCCTTGCCCTTGATGGCGTCAGCGTGGGTGATGACGTTGTCGAGGCCGTCGTACTGCGCGATCCACTTGGCCGCGGTCTTCGGGCCGACCCCGGGCACGCCGGGGAGGTTGTCGGAGTCCTCGCCGACCAGCGCGGCCAGCTCGGGGTAGCGGTGCGGGGGCACGCCGTACTTGGTCTCCACGGCCTCCGGGGTCATCCGGGCCAGGTCGGAGACGCCGCGCATGGGGTAGAGCACCGTGCAGGCCTCGGTGACCAGCTGCAGCGAGTCGCGGTCGCCGGTCAGCACCAGCACGTCCATGCCGTCGGCCTGGGCCTGGGTCACCAGCGTGGCGATGATGTCGTCGGCCTCGAAGCCGTCCTTCTTCAGGAACGGCACCCGCAGCGCCCCGAGGACCTCCTCGATCAGCGGCAGCTGGCTGCCGAACTCGCTGGGGGTCTTGTTGCGCTTGGCCTTGTACTCGGAGTACTCCTCCAGCCGGAAGGTCTGCCGGGAGACGTCGAAGGCCACCGCGAGGTGCGTCGGCTGCTCGTCGCGGAGCACGTTGATGAGCATCGAGGTGAAGCCGTAGACGGCGTTGGTGTGCTGACCCGTGGTGGTCGAGAAGTTCTCCACCGGCAGCGCGAAGAAGGCGCGGTAGGCCAGCGAGTGGCCGTCGAGCAGCAGCAGTCGCGGGCGGGCGGAGGCGTCGGGAGCGGGCGTCGTCTCGGGCACCCGGCGACTCTATCCGTCGCCGGGGACACCGCCACCCGCGCCGCCGGAGGGCCCGGCCGGTGTCGCGACCCCCGCTAGGTTGAGCCCCATGAGCGAGACCCCCGCACCCCGGTCCACCGACGACCTGATGGCCTCCCTGCCCCACGGCATGGGTGGGCTCAACGAGAAGATGGGCATCGAGCTCGTCGAGTTCTCCGCCGACAGGGTCGTGGCGACCATGCCCGTCGAGGGCAACACCCAGCCCTACGGCCTGCTGCACGGCGGCGCCTCGGTCGTGCTGGCCGAGAGCCTCGGCTCGATGGGCTCGGCGCTGCACGCCGACCCGCTCGGCAAGGTCGCGGTGGGCGTCGACATCAACGCGACCCACCACCGCTCGGCGACCGCGGGCCTGGTGACGGGCACCGCGACCCCGGTGCACCTGGGGCGCTCCTCGGCGTGCTTCGAGGTCGTGGTGACCGACGAGCGCGGCAAGCGGGTCTGCACCGCGCGCATCACCTGCGCGCTGGTGCCCAAGGAGCAGCTGGGCATGTGACCCGGCGCCCCGGGTGGTCCTCGGACCGGCCGGGGCGCTGTCGACGGAGCGGGCTCAGGCCTCGGCCTGGGACTCCTTGCGCCGCAGCGAGCGGCGGGCGGCGAGCACCTGCCCGCGCTGCCGGCTGGTGAGCCCGCGCCCGGTGCCGGGGCGCTGGGCCTCGATCTTGCTGCGCACCAGCGCGGTGGCGGCGACCCTGACGGTCGCCTGCGGGGCGAGCGCGAGGCGGGCCATGAAGCGGTTGGCGTCGCGGGAGCCGGAGTCGGCCGCGGTCATGACGTGGGCGACGCCGAGCTCCTCGGCGTAGGCGACGGCCGACTCCATGAGGGTGCGGCCGATGCCGCGACGGCGGTAGGCCGGCAGCACGTGGGGCGAGAGCGCCTGCACGACCGGCTCGAGGTTGATCGGGCTGACCGTGGCCACGCGGAGGTAGACCGCCCCGGCCGGCTCACCGTCGTGCTCGGCCACGAGCAGCCGCTGCTCGGGGGAGTCGGCGGCCGACTTGATGACGACCTCGAGGTCGGCGACCTGCTCCTGCAGGTCGGTGCGACGCAGCGAGTCGGCCCACAGCTCGGCCAGGAACAGGGCGTCGGCGACCGCGGCGGGCCGCAGCGAGACCTGCGAGCGTGTCATCGACCCGACCCTCCCCTGGGCCCTCGGCAGGGCCCGTCCTTGGTGGGCGCCCCCCGGCGAGCCCCCTTCGTGCGTGTGACGCGCCGTCGAGACTACGCTCCCTCCCGATCGACTGTCAGAGGAGTCCCGTGATCCCCGGTGCCGGCACGCTCGTCAACGTCGCGACCGTCCTGCTGGGCTCCGGGCTGGGCGTCCTGCTGGGCAACCGGCTGCCGACCCGCACCCGCGAGCTGGTCACCGACGCCCTCGGCCTCGTCACACTGCTCATCGCCGCCACCTCGGCGATGGAGGTGCTCTCCCCCGACCTGAGCGACGCCGTCGGCAGCAGCGCCCCGATGCTCGTGGTCCTCGGCGCCATGCTGGTCGGCGGGATCGTCGGCTCCACGCTGCGCCTGGAGCAGCGCGTCGAGCAGCTGGGGGCCTGGCTGCAGCGCCGCCTCGGCGGGGGCCCCGGGCCGGGTGACGCAGCACCGGACGCCGCGGCGACGGACGCCGCAGGACCGGGAGCGGCGGCGGGCGAGCGGCGCCGACGCTTCGTCGAGGGCTTCGTCGTGGCCTCGCTGGTCTTCTGCACCGGGCCGCTGACCATCCTGGGCTCCCTCAACGACGGCCTCGGCAACGGCGCCGACCAGCTCTACCTGAAGTCGACCCTCGACTTCTTCGCCGCCATCGCCTTCGCGGCCTCCTTCGGGTGGGGCGTGGCCGCCTCGGTGCTCACCGTCGTCACCGTGCAGGGCGGGCTGACCCTGGTCGGGCTCGCGCTGGGCGACGTGCTCCCCGACGCCCAGCTCGCCGCGATCACGGCCACCGGCGGGCTGCTGCTCGTCGGGGTCGCGCTGCGGCTGCTGCGCATCCGCGAGGTGGCCGTGGCCGACCTGCTGCCGGCGCTGCTCGTGGCCCCGCTGCTGGTGACGGCGCTCGCGGCGTACCGCTGATCCTCGCGTGACGGGGCCCCCGGGGGCGCCGATCCGGCCCCAAGGTCACGAATCGGCCACAAACGTTTCAGCCTGCGCAAGCGGGGTACCAAAGCGGCCCTTGCGCACTAGGTTGCCTCCTGTGCCGTGACCCCGACCACGGCGCCACGAGATCCCGGAGGACAGATGAAGCGTAGATCCACCACGATCCGCCTCGCCGCCGTTGCGGCTGCCAGCGCGATGGTGCTCGCAGGCTGCGGCAGCGACTCGGGCGACGAGGAGCCCAGCTCCACCAGCTCCGACAGCGGGTCCTCGGCCCCGACCGCGGAGGGCGACGGCACCCTGGTGTTCGGCACGCTGCTCCCGCAGACCGGCAGCCTCGCCTTCCTCGGCCCGCCGGAGTTCGCCGGCGTCGACCTGGCCGTCAACGACATCAACGAGGCCGGCGGCGTCCTCGGCGCCGACGTCGAGAGCGTCCGCGGCGACTCGGGCGACACCGACTCCGGCATCGCCCCGGCCGAGACCGACAAGCTCCTCGACGGGGGCGCCGACGTCATCGTCGGTGCCGCGTCCTCGGGCGTCTCGCTCACCGTGATCGACAAGATCATGTCCTCGGGCGCGGTCATGTTCTCCCCGGCCAACACCTCCACCGCCTTCGACGAGGGCGACTACGCGGAGCCGGACAACTACTTCCGCACCGCCCCCTCCGACATCCTCCAGGGTGCGGTCATGGCCAACCTGCTGCTGCAGGACGGCCGCCAGAACGTCGCGATCCTCGCCCGCCAGGACGCCTACGGCGAGACCCTGGCCGAGCAGATCGCCACCAACCTGGAGAACGCCGGCAGCCAGGTCGCCGCCACCGTGTTCTACGGCGAGAAGGCCCAGTCCTACGACTCGCAGGTGGAGGAGATCGCGGGCTCCGGCGCCGACGCCGTCGTGCTGGTCGCCTTCGAGGAGACCACCTCGATCATCCCGCAGCTCATCCAGGCCGGCGCCGGTCCGCAGGACCTGCCGACCTACTTCGTCGACGGCAACACCGCCAACTACGACAAGTCGGCCACCGCTCCGCTGCCCGACGGCACCCTCGAGGGCACCAAGGGCACGATCCCGGGCGCCGAGACCGCGGCCGACTTCAAGGACCGCCTGGCCACGGTCGACGACAACCTGAAGGACTACGCCTACGCCGCGGAGTCCTACGACGCCACCATCGTCTCCGCCCTGGCCGCGATCGCGGCCGACAGCGACGCCGGTGACGCCATCGCCGAGCAGATCCCCGACGTGACCCGCGAGGGCACGAAGTGCACCACCTTCGAGGAGTGCGCCGGCCTGCTGGCCGACGGCGAGGACATCGACTACGACGGTGTCTCCGGCCCCATCGAGCTGAGCGACCTGGGCAGCCCGACCTCGGCGTCGATCGGCATCTACGAGTACGACGCGCAGAACAAGATCTCGCCGGTGGACTACATCAGCGGCGACATCTGAGCCGACCGCGGCACCGCGCCACCAGCACCCGCTTCATCCGCAGGGCCCCGGAGCACCGCTCCGGGGCCCTGCGCCGTCCCGCCCGGACGGGAGCGGGAGGGACCGGGCGACGCGCGCACCGGTCCCCCCGCTCAGGCCACCGTGGTGGTGGACGCCCCGCGGTCCCGCGTCGCGGCGGGCCGCTCGTGCGCCGTGCCCTCCTCCGCGGCCTCGAAGGCCGGGTCGTCGGCGAAGGACTTCAGGCGCGCGATGCGGTAGATGAGCAGGCCGTAGAGCGCCTTGGCCAGGATGTCGGCGATGGAGTAGCCGGCCTGCTTGCCGACCCAGGCGTCGGAGCCGTCGAGGCCGAGCAGGGGCAGCAGGTAGGCGATCGGGTAGACCCCCCACGAGGCGAAGAGCAGGATCCGCAGCCGAGAGATGGTCTGGCGCACCGCCGGCGGCTGGCGGTCCAGCGACCGGGTCAGCTCCACGAAGAGCACGTAGAGGATGTAGAGGAAGGGCAGGGTCGACAGCAGGCCGAACACGTGGCGCAGGGCGTCGCTGTCGCTGATCTCTCCCGGGTAGCCCAGGACGATCATCAGCGCCGAGGCCGGCACGAGCCGCCACAGCAGCGACGCCTGGAGCTTGCGGGCCAGGGCGAGCACGACGACGAGCTCCACGAGCAGGAGCGGCACCGTGAGCAGCCAGTCGACGTAGCGGTAGCCCTCGTTGAACGACGCACCGACGGCCTGGGTGTAGGTGCCCTCGCCCCCGACCGCGTCGGTGACGAAGGCCTCCTTGAAGGAGCTGAAGATGCGGAAGTAGTGGTAGGCGGCGATGCCGCACACCACCGCGGAGACCAGGAGCGCCTGCCGGTAGCGCGGCAGCACGCGGGGCTGGGCGGCGACGAGGAACAGCGCGGTGAACAGCTGGGCCGCGATGACCAGCGACAGCAGGTTGTAGACCGTGTCGTACTGGCCCTGGGTGAGTTGATCGGGAATCACTGGAACGACCTCCGTTGACGTGTGGCCGAGGAGGGCGACGGCGCCCTCAGGTCAGCGCAAGTGGCGCTGACCTGCGCCGATGCGGGCCGTGGTGGGCCGCTGACGCAGCCTCAGTGTGGACCTCTACACGAACTTCAACAAGATATTTCAATCTTTTGTTGAGATTTTGCCGTCGTGGGGTCCCCGAGGCCGTCGCCGAGGTCGATACTCGCGGTGTGACCGTCCTCGAGCCCCGACTCGCCCCCGCCGGCGGGCCGGCGCGCGTCGACGTGCTCCGCACCGCGTCCCGCTGGTCGCGCCGACTCGCGGTCGTGGCCGTCGGCGGGGCCGTCGCGTTGGCGGCGGCACCGGTCCCTTCCGGGGTCTCGGGCCCCCTCGTGCTCGCCGTCGCGGGCGCCGGGCTGCTCCTCGGCCTGCCCCACGGTGCCGTCGACCACCTCGTGGCCGCGCGGCTCGCCCGCCGGCCGTGGCCCGTGCTCGCCCTCGCGTACGCCGCGGTCGCCGCGGTGAGCTGGGTCCTGCTCGCCACCGCGGGGCCGGTGGCCCTGGTCGCGGTGCTGCTGCTCAGCGTGGTGCACTTCGGCCTCGGCGAGCTCGAGGTCGTCAGGGAGGTCTCCGGGTGGCGGCCCGGCCCCGTCGTGTCGGTCGCGGTCGCTCTCGCGGGAGCCGGCGCCCTGCTGCTGCCGCTGGCCCGCGCCGGGCCGCTCCTGGTCGACGTCGGCACCGCGGTCTCCCCCGGGCTCGGGCCGCTCCTGGGCGAGCCCGTCGCGCGGGCCGCGCTCGCCGCGACCTGGGTCGCGGCCGCAGCGGTGGCGACGACGGCCGCGCTGCGGGCGGGCCAGCGTCAGGTCGCCGCCGACGTGCTGGTGCTCGGCCTCCTCGGGGCGGTCGTGCCGCCGCTCGCCGCATTCGCCCTGTGGTTCGGCGGCTGGCACGGTCTGCGCCACTGCGCCCGCCTGCTGCTCGACGACCAGCGCTGCGCCTCCTGGGTCGCCGCGGGTGACCCCGCCCGAGCGGTGCGCGTCCTGGCCGGCCGCGCCGCGTGGCCCACCCTCGCGGCCACGGCCGTGCTCGCCGCCCTCCTCGCGGGGTCCGTGCGCGCCGCCGACCCGAGCCGCGCGCTCGCCACGACGCTGCTGCTCCTGCTGGCCCTGACAGTGCCGCACATGCTGGTCGTGCTGTGGAGCGACCACCGCGCCCGGCACCCCGGCCGACTCAGCCGGTCTGCCAGGTGAAGCCCAGCTCGGAGGGCTCCGGCGGTCGTGTGCCGTCGGTGCGGGCGAGCCAGTAGAGGCAGCCCGCGTCGCCCCAGGCGGAGTCCGCACCGCCGTCGACCTGCAGCAGCGGGCGCCACCGCAGCGCCTCGCGGCGGTGCTCCTCGTCCCACGTCGCCGCGCCCAGCCGGGCCTCGGCCGCCTCCCACTCCACCGCTCCCTGCACCGGACGGGCCCAGCCTCCGAGCTGGTGACCGACCGCGTCCTCACCGACCGCGTCGTCGAGCGGCTCCCCCAGACGCTCCTCCATGGCGTCGGGGAGCTCGACCCCGGCGATCTCGAGCACCGGGTGCTCGCTGTCAGGCCAGGTGAGGACCTGGACGCCGGCGAGCGCGGCGTGTGCCCCCAGAGCCGGCCCGACCCCCTCCAGGTGGAGCAGTCGCCACCCCGCCGCGGTGCCGGGATCGGCGGCGTCGACGATCGCACCGGTGCCGTCGGGGTCGTCGTAGCAGAACGCGTGCAGCCGTCCGGTGCTCGCCAGCCGCAGGCCGGCGTCGAGGCCGGCGGCGGCCACCGCGGCGAGGTCCACCTCGGCGACGAGGCGCAGCGGACCCTCACCCGGCCACCGCGGGCGGTCGGCGCCCGGTCGGAGGTCGGGCGACCCACCGAGCCGCGCCACCGCCGGCTCCCCCGGCCCGGCGGGTCTCAGCAGCACCGCCGGGCGGAGCAGCCCGAGCCAGGCCCTCGCGCCCGCCTCGTCGAGGTGTTCCCGGGCGAGTGCGGTCATGTCCCCCATCGTGGAGAGGGCAGCCAAGGAGGACCCGGCCCCCGGTCGACGACACCCGGCAGCGACACGGGTGCGGTCCCGCTCCTGCTCCCGCAGGAGCGGGACCGCTTCCCGCAGCCGAGGTGGGGCCGGCTCAGGAGGCCTGCTTGCCCAGCGTGCCGAGGTAGAGCTCGATGACCTTCGGGTCGTCGGCCAGCGAGCGGCCCGTGCCGGTGTAGGCGCTGCGTCCCTGGTCGAGGACGTAGCCGCGGTCGCAGATCTGCAGGCAGCGACGGGCGTTCTGCTCGACCATGACGACCGAGACCCCGGCCTGGTTGATCTTGCGGGTCTGCACGAAGACCTCGTCCTGCATCACCGGCGACAGACCCGCCGACGGCTCGTCGAGCAGCAGGACCGACGGGTCCATCATGAGAGCGCGGCCCATCGCCACCATCTGACGCTCGCCGCCCGACAGCGAGCCCGCGCGCTGCTTGCGCCGGGTGCCGAGGGTCGGGAAGAGGTCGGTGACGAAGTCGAAGCGGTCCTGGAACGTCTTGGGAGCCTGGTAGCAGCCCATCTCGAGGTTCTCCTCGATGGTGAGGCTCGGGAAGACGTTGTTGGTCTGCGGCACGAAGCCGATCCCCTGCGCCACCAGTTGGTCGGCCCGCTTGTTGGTGATCGCCTCGCCCTTGAGCGTGACCTGGCCGGTGTGGATCTTGACCAGGCCGAAGAGCGCCTTGAGCAGCGTCGACTTCCCGGCGCCGTTGGGTCCGATGATGCCGACCAGCTCACCGGGCTGGCAGTAGAAGTCGGCGCCGTTGAGGATGTTGACACCCGGGAGGTAGCCCGCGATCAGGTTGTCGGCCCGCAGGACGGCGCCCTCGGCGCCGGCCTCGTGGGCGCGGCGCTCGGGGCTGTCGGGCTCGGTGGTGCCGCTCATTCCTTGGTCCCCTCGATCTCGGCCATGGCCTCTTCCATGATGGCCTCTTCGTCCATCTCGCTGAGGTCGGTGTCGTGGTGGGCGCCGAGGTAGGCGTCGATGACGCGCTGGTCGGCCATCACCGAGGCCGGGGTGCCCTCGGCGACGATCTGGCCCTGCGCCATGACGATGACCCAGTCGGAGATGTGACGCACCATGTCCATGTCGTGCTCGACGAAGAGCACGGTGCGGCCCTCGTCGCGCAGGGACTGCACGTGGCCGAGCAGCGACTGCTTGAGCGCCGGGTTCACACCCGCCATCGGCTCGTCGAGCATGATCAGCTCCGGGTCGACCATCAGCGCGCGCGCCATCTCGAGGAGCTTGCGCTGACCGCCCGAGAGCGAGCCGGCGAAGTCCTCGCGCTTGGCGTCGAGCTTGAAGCGCACCAGCAGCTCGTCGGCACGACGCGTGATCTCGTCCTCCTGCGAGGACCACAGCGACTTGAAGGGTGCCGACCAGAAGCGCTCGCCGCGCTGGCCGGTCGCCCCCAGGCGCATGTTCTCGATGACGGTCAGCTTGGAGAGCACCTTGGTCAGCTGGAAGGTGCGCACCATGCCGCGGCGGGCGACCTTGTAGGCGGCGACCCCGCTGAGGGGCTTGCCGTTGAAGCTCCAGTCGCCCGTGTCGGGGGTGTCGAAGCCGGTGAGCAGGTTGAACAGCGTGGTCTTGCCGGCGCCGTTGGGCCCGATCAGCGCGGTGATGACGCCGCGCTGGATCTCCAGGTGCTCCACGTCGACGGCCTTGAGGCCGCCGAAGGCGCGGGAGATGTTGTCGCCGACGATCAGCGGGTCGGGCTTGCGGGCCCCGGGGTCGGTGGGGACGCCGGCGAGGCCGGCGCGCCCTGTCGAGTCAGCGTCCATCGATCGCGATCTCCCTCCGGTCACCGAAGATCCCCTGTGGTCGGTAGATCATCAGCAGCATCAGTGCCAGTCCGGTGATGATGAAGCGGACGAGGCTGGACTGGGTGTCGTCCATGATCCAGCTGGGGATCAGCGGGTCGACGCCCGAGGTGGCCTGGCCGAAGAACGAGCCGAGGCCGGACAGCAGGAACCAGAAGATGATCGCGCCCACCACGGGACCGAGCACCCGGGCCGCACCACCGAGCAGCAGCGCGGTGTAGGCGTAGAAGGTGATGTTGGTGGAGTAGTCGCTCGGCACGACCGAGGACTGCTTCAGGGCCAGGAACAGACCGGCCAGGCCACCGAACATGCCGCCCAGGATGAGCGCCTGCATCTTGTAGGCGAAGACGTTCTTGCCCAGCGAACGCACGGCGTCCTCGTCCTCGCGGATCGAGCGGAGCACGCGACCCCACGGGCTGCGCATCAGCGCGAACACGATGAGGCAGCCGAGGGCCACGAGGACCCAGCCCACCGTGACCGACCAGAGGTCGTCGCGGCTGTAGCGCACGATGCCCCAGTCGATGCCCTCGGAGTAGGGGTTGAGGTCCTTGTAGACGCTGGAGTAGCCGGTGAGCCCGTTGGAGCCGCCGAAGTAGTCCTTCATCTCCACCGAGCCGAAGACCAGGCGCAGGATCTCCGCCGTCGCGATGGTGGCGATGGCGAGGTAGTCGGCCCGCAGCCGCAGGGTCGGGAACCCCAGCAGCACGGCGAGCAGCAGCGGGGCGGCGAAGGCCATGACCAGGCCCACGCCGAAGGGCAGCCCGGCCACGACCACGGTGACGGCGAGGCCGTAGGCACCCACGGCCATGAACCCGGCCTGGCCGAAGTTGAGCAGGCCGGTGTAGCCGAAGTGGATGTTGAGGCCGATCGCGGCCAGCGCGTAGACGATGGCGTTGGGACCCAGGGCCTGGGTCAGGGCCGTCGAGAAGATGTCTGTGAAGTCCATGTCGGGGTCCTTAACCGATCCGCTCGCGACGACCCAGGATGCCTTGGGGTCTGATCAGCAGGATGAGGATGAGCACGACGAGGGCGCCGACCTCCTTGATCGACGAGGGCACCCCGAAGAGGGGGCCGACCTCGACCATCAGGCCGATCACCATCGAGCCGAACAGCGCGCCCCAGATGGTGCCGAGGCCGCCCAGCGTGACCGCCGCGAAGACCAGCAGCAGCAGCTTGAAGCCCATCAGGAAGTTGACCTGGCTGTTGATGGCCAGCAGCACGCCCGAGAGCCCGGACAGCGCGGTGCCGAGGATCCACGCGTAGCTGATGACGCCGTCGACGCGCATGCCGGAGGAGGCGGCCAGGGCGGGGTTGTCGGAGACCGCCCGCATGGCCTTGCCGAGGCGGGTGCGCATGAGCGCCACGCAGACCGCGGCGATCGCCACGAGCGCGATCAGGATGATCGCGAGCTCCTTGTCGGCCAGCGCGATCGGCCCGTAGCTCTCACGCGCCTGGCTGGTGTACTGCGAGAGCGACTTGGTCGAGCTGGAGAAGAAGTACTGGTAGAGGCTGCGCAGGAAGAGCCCGAAGCCGATCGAGACGATCATCATCGCGATCAGGCCGGTGCCCCGGGCGCGCAGGGGTCTCCACAGCGCGCGGTCCTGGGCCCAGCCGAAGGCCGCGCAGACGACCACCGCCACGATGCCGGCCACGATGACGGGCAGGCCGAAGGTGCGGTTGGCGACGTAGGCCGAGATGCCGCCCAGGGTGATCAGCTCGCCGTGGGAGAAGTTCGTCAGGCCGGTGGCGCCGAAGATCAGCGACAGGCCGAGGGCCGCCAGGGCCACGATCAGGCCGAACTTCACCCCGGACACCAGGGCCGCGGCCAGCTTGTCGGCGAAGGTCGCGGTGTCGGCCGCGACGACGCCGATCGGGAAGGCGCCGAAGTTGTTGGGGCCGTCGAGACGCGCGACGACGGTCACCGAGGAGGGCGTGTCGGAGTCGAGCTCCACCCCCTCCGGCAGCGTCGCCTCGTCGAGGGTCACGGTGTAGGTGCCCTTCGCCGGGACGGCGATGATGGCGCGTCCCTCGGCGTCGGTGACGCCCTCGCCGACCTCCTGGTCGGACTCGTCGGTGACGGTCAGGCCGACGTCGGGGATCGGCGTGCCGTTGCCCTCGGAGTCGAGGTTCGAGCTGTCGGTGAGGAGGACGTTGATGCCGGTCTCGTCAGGACCGATCGTCGGCTGCGGGGCGCCGGCGTCACCCGAGGGCGAGGCCCCGGGGGAGGCCGAGGACTCCGCCGACGGACTGCTGGACGGGCTGGGGCTGGGGCTCGTCGTCCCGGCGTGGGCGGCCAGTGGCAGCAGGACCGCCACCAGCGAGGCCGCCACGAGCGCGAGGAGCGCCATCAATCGCGAAGCCACACACAACTCCTGTCGTTCCACGCACTTCCGGCGAGGGCTGCGAGGAGTGTAGGGGTCGGCGGGGCTCGCGCAAGGGCTCTGTGACGGACCGACACCAAACGGTGACAACCCTGATGCAGGCACCCGGGCACGCGGGGGCCCCCGACCCGGGCGCAGACGGGCGCGGGTCGTCCAGGGACCGACGGGCGCCGCCCGGCGCCGCGGTCAGGAACCGGGGCCGGAGGCGATGCCAGGGCCGTGGGTGACGACCCCCTCGGCCACCTGGCGCATCGAGAGCCGCAGGTCCATCGCAGTCTTCTGGATCCAGCGGAAGGCCTCGGGCTCGGAGACCTTCAGCTGCTCCTGGAGGATGCCCTTGGCCCGGTCGACGGCCTTGCGCGTCTCGAGCCGATCGGTGAGGTCGGCGACCTCCGTCTCCAGCTGCAGCACCTCGGCGAAGCGGCTGACCGCCATCTCGATGGCCGGCACCAGGTCGCTCTGGGTGAAGGGCTTGACCAGGTAGGCCATGGCGCCGGCGTCGCGGGCCCGCTCGACCAGCTCGCGCTGGGAGAAGGCGGTGAGGATGACGACGGGCGCGAGCCGCTGACCGGCGATGGACTCGGCGGCGGCGATGCCGTCGAGCACCGGCATCTTCACGTCGAGGATGACCAGGTCGGGGCGCAGCTGCTCGGCCAGCTCGATGGCCTTGGCGCCGTCGCCGGCCTGCCCCACCACCGACCAGCCCTCCTCGGTGAGCATCTCGGCGAGGTCCATGCGGATGAGCACCTCGTCCTCGGCGATCACGACCGTCCGGGTGCTGGGCGCGGCGGGGGCGGGGGCGTCGGTCACGGCGACAGGCTATCGTCCGCCGCGCCGCGGCCGTGCGCGAGACCGTGGGGCGCCGACCGGCGGGGCCTGCACCCGGCCCACCTCGGTCGGAGGCGCAGGAGGGCCTCGGGAGGCGGCGCCTCGGTGTCAGGCCGGGTGCTGCGCGCGCCGCGCCGTGCGGGGCGTGGCGAGGAAGAGCTCGACCTCGGCCCGCTCGAGGCGCCGACGGGCGGCGTCGGTGGCACCCTCGCGGGCGTTGCGCACCGCGCGCTCGTGGCTGGCGCGCGCCCACCGCCACGGCGCCCAGCGGCCGCCCCTGCCGATCACTGCCCTCGCCATGAGTCAAACTGTAGTGATCTGGTCGACTTTTGTCGACTGTCGAGCCCGTAGCACCGTCGGGTAGCGTCTGCGCGCGTCGTGGCCCCGGTAGCCCAACGGCAGAGGCGATGGTCTCAAACACCATGCAGTGTGGGTTCGAATCCCACCCGGGGCACCCGTACGGCTCCCCCAGGAATGTCGGTGCGTGAGGGGATCCTGGGGCCATGCACCCCGACGAGCTGGTCGCCGCCGCCCGGCGGGAGCACGAGGGTGGCGCCAGCGACAGCGAGATCGGGCGCCGCCTCGGGGTGGCCCGCACGACCGTCCGCGACTGGCGGCTCGGGCGCTGGCGGGAGGATCGGCACCGCCGGCGCGACGTCGACTGCCCGACGTGTGGCGAGGCTCCGCTGGCGGCTGAGCCCTACGCCGTCCTCCTCGGCTACTACCTCGGCGACGGCTGCGTCTCGCAGCAGAGGCGCACCGTGTCGCTGCGGGTCGCGTGTGACGCCTCCCTGCCCGGCATCGTGGAGGACGTGGCCACGGTGGTCGCGCAGGTCCGCCCGCGGGCCCGGGTGTTCCGGGTGTCCGCTCCTGGCACGACGGTGGTCCACGTCAACTGGCGCCACTGGCCCTGCCTGTTCCCCCAGCACGGACCCGGCCGCAAGCACGAGCGCCCGATCGTGCTCGAGGCCTGGCAGCGCGAGGCGGTCGAGGCGCACCCCGCCGCCTTCCTGCGCGGGCTGTTCCACTCCGACGGCTCGCGCAGCGCCAACTGGACGTCGCGGCGGCTGCGTGACGGCACGGTGCGCCGCTACGACTACCCCCGCTGGCAGTTCGTGAACGCCTCGGCCGACATCCGCGGCCTGTGCTGCTGGGCCCTCGACCTGGTCGAGGTGCCCTGGCGGCAGTCGGCCCACCGCACGATCAGCGTCTCCACGCGCGCCGGCGTCGCCCGCCTCGACGCGCTCATCGGCCTCAAGTCCTGAGCGGAGCGGCTCAGGCCTCCGGGCGACGGTAGGCGGGGGCGACCTCGTTGATCGCGTCGCCCATCCGGTGGATGCGCAGCGCGTTGGTCGACCCCGGGATGCCGGGGGGCGCGCCGGCGATGATCACCACCAGGTCGCCCTCCTGCACGCGGCCGATGCGCAGCAGCTGCTCGTCGACCTGGCGCACCATCTCGTCGGTGTGCTCGACGGGCGCGGTCTTGAAGGTCTCCACACCCCAGCTCAGCGAGAGCTGCGAGCGCACGACCGCCTCGGGGGTGAAGGCCAGGATCGGGATCGGGCCGCGCAGCCGCGACATCCGCCGGGCGGAGTCACCGGACTGGGTGAAGGCCACGACGTACTTGGCGCCCACGCGCTCGGCGACCTCGGCGGCCGCCTTGGCGATCACGCCGCCGTTGGTGTGGGGGTCCCAGTCGATCTCGCGGACCCCGGCGACGGCGCCGGCCGAGAGGGCCTGGCGCTCGGTGGAGGAGATGATGCGGCCCATCGTCTCGACGGTGACGACGGGGTACTCCCCCACCCCGGTCTCCCCCGACAGCATGACGGCGTCGGAGCCGTCGAGCACCGCGTTGGCGACGTCGGAGGCCTCGGCCCGCGTGGGCGAGGGGCTGGAGATCATCGACTCGAGCATCTGGGTCGCCACGATGACCGGCTTCGCGTTGAGCCGGGCCTTCTGGATGATCTGCTTCTGCAGGAACGGCACGTCCTCGAGCGGGCACTCCACGGCCAGGTCGCCGCGGGCGACCATGATGCCGTCGAAGGCGGCGACGACCTCGTCGAGGTTCTCGATGGCCTGCGGCTTCTCGATCTTGGCGATGACGGGCACCATGACGCCCTCCTCGCGCATGATGGCCCGCACGTCCTCGGCGTCCTTCGCGTCGCGCACGAAGGACAGCGCGATGAAGTCGACCGAGAGGGACAGCGCGAAGCGCAGGTCCTCGACGTCCTTCTCCGACAGCGCCGGCACCGAGACCGCGACACCGGGCAGGTTGATGCCCTTGTTGTCGGACACCTTGCCGCCGACCAGCACCTCCGTGGTCACGTCGGTGTCGTCGACGCCGGTGACCCGCAGCCGGATCTTGCCGTCGTCGATCAGGATCGGGTCGCCCACGCCGACGTCGCCCGGCAGGCCCTTGTAGGTCGTGCCGCAGCTCTCGATGTCGCCGGGCACGTCGCGGGTCGTGATCGTCCAGGCCTGGCCGCGGCGCAGCACGACCGGGCCGTCGGCGAAGCGCTCCAGGCGGATCTTGGGGCCCTGCAGGTCGGCGAAGATGCCGACCCCGTGACCGCTGGCGTCGGAGGCCTCGCGGACCAGGCGGTAGCTCTCCGCGTGGTCGGCGTGGCTGCCGTGGCTCATGTTCAGCCGGGCGACGTCCATGCCGGCGTACACCAGCTCACGGATGCGCCTCGGCGACGAGGTCGCGGGACCCAGGGTGCAGACGATCTTGGCTCTACGCACGTCCCTCACCCTAGCGCTGTCTTGGAACGTTCCAACACTTTCCACGGACAAAACCGGCGGGAGCCCCTCGCTCGAGGGGCTCCCGCCGGCGTGTCGCGCGCAGCAGCGGTGGTCAGACCGTCAGCGGCCGGTCGGTGGGCTTCACCGGCGCCGGCAGCGTGGTCGAGCCGGTCAGGAACTCGTCGACCTTCGAGGCGGCCGCGCGGCCCTCCGCGATGGCCCACACGATGAGCGACTGGCCGCGACCGGCGTCGCCGGCCACGAAGACCCCCGGCACCGAGGACATGTACGACGCGTCGCGCGCGACGTTGCCGCGCTGGTCGAGGTCGACGCCCAGCTGCTCGACGAGGCCGGCGGTCTCCGGGCCGGTGAAGCCCATCGCGAAGAGCACCAAGTCGGCCGGGATCTCGCGCTCGGTGCCCTCGATCTCGGTGAGCTTGCCGCCCTCGAAGACGACGTCGACCAGCACCAGGCCGGTGACGCGCCCCTCGGTGCCGACGAAGCGCTTCGTGGAGACCGAGTAGACCCGCTCGCCGGCCTCCTCGTGGGCCGAGGACACCTTGAACGTCATCGGGTAGGTCGGCCACGGCTGACCGCTCGGCCGTGCCCCCGGGGGCTCCGGCATGATCTCCAGCTGCGTGATCGAGGCCGCGCCGTGACGCGTCGAGGTGCCGAGGCAGTCGGCGCCGGTGTCGCCGCCGCCGATGATGACGACGTGCTTGTCGGTCGCGGTGACCTGGCCCTCGACCTGCTCCCCCAGCGCGGCCCGGTTGGCCTGGGGCAGGAAGTCCATGGCCTGGTGGATGCCGTCGAGGTCGCGGCCCGGCACGTCGAGCTCGCGCGCGGTGGTCGAGCCCATCGCGAGCACGACCGCGTCGTAGCGGTCCTTGAGCTTCTCGCCGGTGAGCTCGCCGCCCACGTCGACCCCGGGGCGGAAGACGGTGCCCTCGCGCCGCATCTGGTCGAGGCGGCGGTCGAGGTGCTTCTTCTCCATCTTGAACTCGGGGATGCCGTAGCGCAGCAGCCCGCCGATCTTGTCGGCCCGCTCGTAGACCGCGACCGTGTGGCCGGCCCGGGTGAGCTGCTGGGCGGCGGCCAGGCCTGCGGGGCCCGAGCCGACGACCGCGACCGTGCGGCCCGAGAGCCACTCCGGGGGCTGGGGCCGCACGAAGCCCGACTCCCAGGCCTTGTCGATGATCGAGACCTCGACGTTCTTGATCGTCACGGGGTCCTGGTTGATGCCCAGCACGCAGGCGGTCTCGCAGGGAGCCGGGCAGAGGCGACCGGTGAACTCCGGGAAGTTGTTGGTCGCGTGGAGACGCTCGATGGCGCCCTCCCAGTCGTCGCGCCAGACCAGGTCGTTCCACTCCGGGATGATGTTGCCCAGCGGGCAGCCCTGGTGGCAGAACGGGATGCCGCAGTCCATGCAGCGTCCGGCCTGGGGCGTGATGATCGGCAGCAGCGCACGGCCGATCCCGTCGGGGTAGACCTCGTTCCAGTCGTGCACACGCTCCTCGACGGGGCGTCGCTCCGCGACCTTGCGCCCCTCCTTGAGGAATCCCTTCGGGTCAGCCATGGAGGGCCTCCATCATCGCGTTGGCGGTGTCGTTCTCGTCGAGCCCGTCGGCCTCGGCCTTCGCCTTGGCCTCCAGCACGATCCGGTAGTCGCGCGGCATGACCTCGGTGAAGCGGGTCAGGGAGGTCTCCCAGTCGGCGAGCAGCTCCTCGGCCACCTCCGACCCGGTCTCCTCGTGGTGGGCGCGGACCATCTCGCGCAGCTCCGCGGCCGCCTCGTCGGTCACCGGGCCGAGCTCCACGAGCTCCTTGTTGACCCGGAAGTCCTTGAGGTCCAGCACCCAGGCCACGCCGCCGGACATGCCGGCCGCGAAGTTGCGCCCGGTCTTGCCCAGCACGGCCACGCGCCCTCCGGTCATGTACTCGCAGGCGTGGTCGCCCACGCCCTCGGTGACCAGCCAGGCCCCCGAGTTGCGCACCGCGAAGCGCTCGCCGACGCCGCCGCGGATGTAGACCTGGCCCGAGGTGGCGCCGTAGGCGATCGTGTTGCCGGCGATGATCTGCTCCTGCGAGCGGAAGGTCGCCGCGCGGTCGGGCCGCACCACGATCCGCCCGCCGGAGAGGCCCTTGCCGACGTAGTCGTTGGCGTCGCCCTCCAGACGCAGCGTGATCCCGCGGGGCAGGAACGCGCCGAAGGACTGACCGGCCGACCCCAGGAAGGTCAGGTCGATCGTGCCGTCGGGCAGCCCCTCGCCACCGTGGCGCTTGGTGACCTCGTGGCCCAGGATCGTGCCGACGGTGCGGTTGACGTTGCGGATCGTGACCTGGGCGCGCACGGGCTCGCCGCGCTCCAGCGCCGGCTCGGCCAGCGGCAGCAGCTCGATGACGTCGAGCGCCTTGTCGAGGCCGTGGTCCTGACCGGTGGTGTTGCGCAGCGCGGCGCCCTCGGGCAGCTCGGGCACGTGGAGGATCGGCGCCAGGTCGAGACCCGAGGCCTTCCAGTGCTCCACCGCCTGCTCGACGTCGAGCGTGGCGACCTGGCCGATGGCCTCGTCGAGCGAGCGGAAGCCCAGCTCGGCGAGGATCTCGCGCACCTCCTCGGCGATGTACTCGAAGAAGGTCACCACGAACTCCGGCTTGCCCGAGAAGCGCTCGCGCAGCACGGGGTTCTGCGTCGCGACGCCGACCGGGCAGGTGTCGAGGTGGCAGACCCGCATCATGATGCAGCCCGAGACCACCAGCGGTGCGGTGGCGAAGCCGTACTCCTCGGCGCCCAGCAGGGCGGCGATGACCACGTCGCGACCGGTCTTGAGCTGCCCGTCGGTCTGCACGACGATCCGGTCGCGCAGACCGTTGAGCAGCAGGGTCTGCTGGGTCTCGGCCAGGCCGAGCTCCCAGGGACCGCCGGCGTGCTTGAGCGAGGTCAGCGGCGAGGCGCCGGTGCCGCCGTCGTGGCCGGAGATGAGCACCACGTCGGCGTGCGCCTTCGACACACCCGTCGCGACCGTGCCGACGCCGACCTCGGAGACCAGCTTCACGTGCACCCGCGCCTGCGGGTTGGCGTTCTTCAGGTCGTGGATCAGCTGGGCGAGGTCCTCGATGGAGTAGATGTCGTGGTGCGGCGGCGGGCTGATGAGGCCCACGCCCGGCGTGGAGTAGCGGGTCTTGGCCACCCACGGGTAGACCTTGTGGCCGGGCAGCTGCCCGCCCTCGCCGGGCTTCGCGCCCTGCGCCATCTTGATCTGGATGTCGTCGGCGTTGGTGAGGTACTCCGAGGTCACGCCGAAGCGGCCGCTGGCGACCTGCTTGATCGAGCTGCGGCGCTCGGGGTCGTAGAGGCGCGCGGGGTCCTCGCCGCCCTCGCCGGTGTTGGACTTGCCGCCGAGGCGGTTCATCGCGATGGCGAGGGTCTCATGGGCCTCCCCGCTGATCGAGCCGTAGGACATCGCGCCGGTGGAGAAGCGCTTGACGATCTCCGAGACCGGCTCGACCTCCTCGATCGGCACCGGGGTGCGTCCGGTGGCCCCGCCGTCCTTGAAGCGGAACAGCCCGCGCAGCGTCATCAGGCGCTCGGCCTGCTCGTCGACGCGCTGGGTGTACTGCTTGAAGACGTCGTAGCGACCGGCCCGCGTGGAGTGCTGGAGGCGGAAGACCGTCTCGGGGTCGAACAGGTGCGGCTCGCCGTCGCGGCGCCACTGGTACTCCCCGCCGGTCTCCAGCTCGCGGTGGGCCTGGAGGATGCCGCCGCGCGGGTACGCCGTGGCGTGCCGGCGCGCGACCTCCTCGGCGATGGTGTCCAGCTCGATGCCGCCGAGCTTGGAGGTCGTGCCGGTGAAGTACTTGTCGACCACGGCCTGCGAGAGCCCGACGGCCTCGAAGATCTGCGCGCCGGTGTAGGAGGCGACGGTGGAGACGCCCATCTTCGACATCACCTTGAGCACGCCCTTGCCGAGGGCCTTGACCAGGTTGGCCATGGCCTTCTCGGGGTCGGCGGTGACGTAGTAGCCCTCGCGGGCGAGGTCCTCGACCGACTCCATGGCCAGGTAGGGGTTGACCGCGGCCGCGCCGTAGCCGACCAGGAGCGCCACGTGGTGGACCTCGCGGACGTCGCCGGCCTCGACGAGCAGGCCGACCTGGGTGCGGGTCTTCTCGCGCACCAGGTGGTGGTGGACCGCACCGGTGAGCAGCAGCGACGGGATCGGCGCGAGCTCGGCGGTGGAGTGGCGGTCGGAGAGCACGATGATGCGGGCGCCGTCGGCGATCGCGGTGCTGACCTCCTGGCAGATCTCCTCGATCCGCGCGGCCATCGCGGCGCCGCCGCCCTCGACCTCGTAGAGGCCGCGGGAGACGTGGGTGATGAAGCCCGGCATGTCGCCGTCACGGTTGATGTGGCGGATCTTCGCCAGGTCGTCGTTGGAGATGACCGGGAAGGGCAGCACGACCTGCCGGCAGGAGGCCGGCGTGGGGTCGAGGAGGTTCGACTCCGGGCCGATGGTGCCGTTGAGGGAGGTGACGAGCTCCTCGCGGATCGCGTCGAGCGGCGGGTTGGTGACCTGCGCGAAGAGCTGCGCGAAGTAGTCGAAGAGCAGCCGCGGCTTCTCGCTCAGCGCCGCGATGGGGGTGTCGGTGCCCATGGAACCGATCGGCTCGGCGCCGGTGTTGGCCATCGGGGTCAGCAGCACGCGCAGCTGCTCCTCGGTGTAGCCGAAGACCTGCTGGCGACGCGTCACCGAGGCGTGGGTGTGCACGACGTGCTCGCGCTCGGGGATGTCGTCGAGGTGGATGAGGCCGGCGTGGAGCCACTCGTCATAGGGGTGCTCGGCGGCGAGCTCGGCCTTGATCTCCTCGTCCTCGATGATGCGGTGCTCGTCGGTGTCGACGAGGAACATCCGGCCCGGCTGGAGCCGGCCCTTGCGCACGATCGAGGCGGGGTCGAGGTCGAGCACGCCGACCTCGGAGGCCAGCACGACCAGGCCGTCGTCGGTGACCCAGTAGCGCGAGGGGCGCAGGCCGTTGCGGTCGAGCACCGCGCCGATCTGCGAGCCGTCGGTGAAGACGACGCAGGCGGGCCCGTCCCACGGCTCCATCATGTTGGAGTGGAAGGAGTAGAAGGCGCGGCGCGCCTCGTCCATCTCGGTGTGGTTCTCCCACGCCTCCGGGATCATCATCAGCACCGAGTGGGGCAGCGAGCGGCCGCCCATGTGCAGCAGCTCGAGCACCTCGTCGAACGACGCGGAGTCGGAGGCGCCCAGCGTGCAGATCGGGTAGAGCCGCTCGAGGTCGCCCGGGATGAGGTCGGAGGACAGCAGGGCCTCGCGAGCGCGCATCCAGTTGCGGTTGCCCATCACCGTGTTGATCTCGCCGTTGTGGGCGATGAACCGGAACGGGTGCGACAGCGGCCAGCTCGGGAAGGTGTTGGTGGAGAAGCGCGAGTGCACCACGGCCATCGCCGAGGCGACGCGCTCGTCCTTGAGGTCGGGGTAGACCTCGTCGAGCTGCGCCGGGGTGAGCATGCCCTTGTAGGCCAGCGTGCGCGAGGACAGCGACGGGAAGTAGACGTCGGTCTCGTGCTCGGCGCGCTTGCGCAGCACGAAGGCGAGGCGCTCCAGGCCCATGCCGGTCACGCGGGCGCCGGCACCGGCCACGAAGAGCTGCGCGAAGGTCGGCATGACCCCGCGGGCGGTGGAGCCCAGCGAGCTGGGGTCGACCGGCACGTCGCGCCAGCCGAGGACGTCGAGGCCCTCCTCGGCGGCGATGGCCTCGATCGCGGCGCGGGTGGCCGCGACCTGGTCGCCGTCACCCTGCAGGAAGGCCGTGCCGACGGCGTAGGCGTGCTGCGGCGGCAGCTCGAAGTCGACCACCTCGCGCAGGAACGCGTCGGGCACCTGGATCAGGATGCCCGCACCGTCGCCGGAGTTCGGCTCGGCACCGGCGGCACCACGGTGGTCGAGGTTCAGCAGGGCGATGATGCCCTTGCGGACGATGTCATGGCTGGCGACGCCGGTCAGGGTTGCCACGAAAGCCACACCGCACGCGTCGTGCTCGTGCGCGGGGTCGTAGAGCCCTTGGGGCGGCGGGAATGCGTGCTGGTACGGCACCGGTCGTTCTCCCGTCGTCGTCTGAGCCGGGCTCCTCGACGCACACCGGGCCGGGAAGGTCCGAGGTGGTGGGGCTGAGGAGGCGGCCGGGGGTGGGGCAGGGGGTGGAGCGGGTGTCGAGCGAGGGTCGCGCCGGGCGAGGCCGGCACGGTGATCCTACGAGGCTCCAGGCACCGCGGTGGAGGGGACGACGCTGGCCCTCGCGGCAGGCTCAGGTTACCACTGCGTTTCGCGGCACCCGGCCGGCAGCGCTGCGGCGTACGTCAGGTGAGACGGGTCAGCGGGTGCCCGGCGGGTCGTCGACCCGGGTGCCGGGGGTCTCGCCCGCCGGGTCGGCGGGGTCGGAGGAGTCGGGCCTGCTGCCGGCGCCGGCGGCGTCCGGACCGCGGCCGGCGAGGTAGACCTCCTCCTCGCGGCCCGGGTGGCGCCGGGCGCTGAGCACGAAGTAGGCCAGCGCGAGCACGAAGAGCACGATCGAGACCCACACGTTGAAGCGCAGGCCGCCCACGTCGGAGAGCTCGACGTCGTCGATGCGCAGCATCTCGATCCAGCCGCGCCCGGCGGTGTAGGCCATGACGTAGAGGGCGACCACCCGGCCGTGGCCGAGCCGGAAGCGGCGGTCGGCCCAGATGACGAGCGCGAAGGCCAGCAGGTTCCAGACGAACTCGTAGAGGAACGTGGGGTGGAAGGTGGTGCCTGGCGCGTAGCCTGCGGCGGCGGCGACGTCGTCGCTGACCCGCAGCGCCCACGGCAGGTCGGTCGGTCCGCCGAACAGCTCCTGGTTGAACCAGTTGCCCCAGCGGCCGAGGGCCTGGGCCACCAGCACCCCGGGGGCCATGGCGTCGAGCACGGGCAGCAGCCGGATGCCGGCGACGCGGGCGCCGATCACCGCGCCGACCGCGCCCAGGGCCACTGCGCCCCACACGCCCAGGCCGCCGTTCCAGATGTAGAGCGCGGCCCACGGGTCGCGGCCCTCGCCGAAGTAGAGCCCGCTGTCGGTGGCGACGTGGTACAGCCGGCCGCCGACGAGCCCGAAGGGCACGGCCCAGATCGCGAGGTCCTGGACCTCGCCCGGGCGCCCGCCGCGGGCCACCCAGCGGCGCTCGCCGATCCAGATCGCGGCGACGATGCCGAGGATGATCGACAGGGCGTAGCCCCGGATCGGCACGGGGCCGAGGTCCCAGGTGCCGTCGGCCGGGCTCGGGATCGACCACGGCACGCCGGTGGCCGCGAGCTGCGGCAGCAGGTCAGCGACCACGACGCACTCCCCCGGCCAGGTCCTCGGTGAGGGCGGCCAGCGCCCGCAGGCCGGCCGCGCGGTCGTCGGGATGGTCGAGCAGCGTGCGCACGAACGCCGAGCCCACGATGACGCCGTCGGCGTAGGAGGCGACCTCGGCGGCCTGGTCGCCGCTGCCGACGCCGAGGCCGACGCCGACCGGGAGGCCCTCGGGGGCCAGGGAGCGCGCGCGCGACACGAGGGGGCCGGCCAGGTCGCTCGTGGTGGTGCGGGCCCCGGTCACGCCCATGACGGCGGTGGCGTAGACGAAGCCGCGGCACGCCGCGGTGGTCATCGCGATGCGCTCGTCGGTCGACGACGGCGCCACGAGGAAGACCTTGTCGAGACCGTGCTGGTCGGCGGCGGCGATCCACTCCGGGGCGAAGTCGGGGGTGAGGTCGGGGGTGATCAGCCCGGCCCCACCGGCCGAGGCGAGGTCGGCGGCGAAGCGCGGCACGCCGTAGCGCTCGACGGGGTTCCAGTAGGTCATCACCACGGTCGGCACGCCGGTGGCGGCGACGGCCTCGACCGTGCGCAGGACGTCGCTGGTGCGGTAGCCGCGCTCGAGCGCCTGCTGGGCCGCGGCCTGGATGGTGGGGCCGTCCATGACCGGGTCGGTGTAGGGCGCGCCGACCTCGATGACGTCGCAGCCGGAGTCGACCATGACCCGCAGGGCCTCGATGCCGCCGGCCACGTCGGGGAACCCGGCGGGCAGGTAGCCCACGAGGGCGGCGCGCCCCTCGGCGCGGGCCGCGGCGAAGGCGGAGCCGGCCGTGGTGCCGGCCGGGGCGCCCGACCCGGTGACCGCGGCGGCGGCGTCGGCCGCACGGGCCGTGGTGGGGGGTGCGTCGACCCGGGGACCGGAGCCGGCTCCCGGGGTCGCGGCGGAGGGGCCGGGCGAGCTCACTTCTGCTCCCCCTCGCCGCTGCCGTGGCCCTCGGCGTCGGCCGCCGAGCCGCCGACGGGCTGCTCCGCGACCCGGGCGGGGTCGCCCAGGCCGAAGTACTCGATCGCGGTGCCCATGTCCTTATCGCCGCGCCCCGAGAGGTTGACCAGCACGGTGGCCTCGGGTCCCTTCTCGGCCGCCAGCCGCTCGGCGACGCGGATCGCGCCCGCCACGGCGTGGGCGGTCTCGATGGCGGGGATGATGCCCTCGGTGCGGCTGAGCAGGGCCATGGCCTGCATCGCCTCGTCGTCGGTGACCGGGAGGTAGGTCGCGCGCCCCGTCGCCGAGAGGTGGGCGTGCTGGGGGCCCACGCCGGGGTAGTCCAGGCCGGCGGAGATGGAGTGCGACTCGACGGTCTGGCCGTCGTCGTCCTGAAGCACGTAGGTGCGCGCGCCGTGGAGGACGCCGCGGGCGCCGGCGTGGATGGTCGCGGCGTGGCGGGGGGTGTCGACGCCCTCGCCGCCGGGCTCGAAGCCGTAGATGGCGACGTCGTCGTCGTCGAGGAAGGCGGTGAAGAGCCCGATCGCGTTGGAGCCGCCGCCGACGCAGGCCGCGATGGCGTCGGGCAGGGCGCCGTACTGCTCCAGGCACTGGGCGCGGGCCTCGTCGCCGATGCCGCGGGTGAAGTCCCGCACCATGCTCGGGAACGGGTGCGGCCCCGCGGCGGTGCCGAAGAGGTAGGCGGTGTGGTCGACGCTGGCGACCCAGTCGCGCAGGGCCTCGTTGATGGCGTCCTTCAGCGTCGCGCTGCCCGACTCCACGGGCACGACCTTGGCGCCGAGCAGGTGCATCCGCGCGACGTTGAGCGCCTGGCGGCGGGTGTCGACGGCGCCCATGTAGACGGTGCAGTCCAGGCCGAAGTACGCCGCGGCGGTCGCGCTGGCCACGCCGTGCTGGCCGGCGCCGGTCTCGGCGATCACGCGGGTCTTGCCCATCCGCTTGGTGAGCAGGGCCTGGCCCAGCACGTTGCGGATCTTGTGGGCGCCGGTGTGGTTGAGGTCCTCGCGCTTGAGCAGGATCCGGGCGCCGACCTTGTCGCTGAGGCGCTCGGCGAAGTAGAGCGGGCTGGGCAGGCCGGCGTAGTCGCGCAGGATCGCGTCGAACTCCCCCACGAAGGTGGGGTCGGCCATCGCCTCGTGCCAGGCCACGGTGAGCTCGTCGAGGGCCGCGACGAGCGCCTCGGGCATGAAGCGACCGCCGAAGCCGCCGTCGGCGGGGTCGCCGAACCAGCCGCGCTCGTCGGCGTCGTGGGACGTGGGCCGGTGCACCTGCGTGGTCATGCCATCACTCCTGTCAGGCGGTGGACGGCGGCCTCGGGGTCGCCGTCCTTGACGAGGGCCTCGCCGACGAGGACCGCGCGGGCCCCCTCGCCGACGAAGCGGCGGACGTCCTCGACGCCGAAGATGCCCGACTCGGCCACGAGGACCCGGTCGTCGGGCACCAGCGGCGCGAGGCGCCCGAAGGTGTCGCTGTCGATCTGGAGGGTCTTGAGGTTGCGGGCGTTGACGCCCACGAGCTCGGCGCCCAGCTCCACGGCCCGCTCGGTCTCGGCCTCGTCGTGGACCTCCACCAGCACGGTGAGGCCCAGCTCGCGCGCCTCGTCGTGCAGACGGTGCAGCGTGTCGTGGTCGAGGGCGGCGACGATGAGCAGCGCCAGGTCGGCGCCGGCCGCACGGGCCTCGACGAGCTGGTAGGTCGTGACGATGAAGTCCTTGCGCAGCAGCGGGGTCCCGACCGCAGCGCGCACCGCCCGCAGGTCGGCGAGGCTGCCTCCGAAGCGCCGCTCCTCGGTGAGCACGCTGATCGCGGCCGCTCCCCCGGCGGCGTAGTGGCGCGCCAGCACGGTGGGGTCGGGGATGTCGGCGAGCGCCCCCTTGCTGGGGCTGCGGCGCTTGACCTCGGCGATCACGCTCGAGCCGGCGGCGCGGAAGTGCGGCATCGGGTCGCGCGGTGCGTCGACGTCGGCCAGGGCGGCGCGCAGGTCGGCCAGGGGCGTGGCGGCCTCGCGGACGGCGAGGTCGGCGCGCACGCCGTCGACGATGTCGTCGAGCACGGACATGAGCGGTCCTTCGTCGGTCTGGGTCGGCACCCCGAGTCTGTCACGGGGCGCCGCGTCGGGTGTCGTCGGGCGGCGACGGGCGGCGCCGCCGGTGGTGGCCGGTGGTGGTGGCCGGTGGTGGTGGCCGGTCGTGGTGCACGTGCGGCGGTGGGTGCCCCGCCGGGCGGGGCGGGGGCAGGCGGGCTCAGGGCGCCAGCCACGCTCCGGGCAGGTTGCGCAGCACGGTGAAGACGGCGACCAGCGTGAGGAGTGCGCCGACCGACCAGCCCGGCACCGTCGCCGCGCCCCGCAGCGGGCGCGCCTGCCATCGGCGTACGGTCCACACGGCCAGGAGCGCGAGCGCCGCCGGGGCGAGCAGCACGAGGAGCAGGTTGCTCGACGCGGCGGCCGCAAGGTCGCCGTGGGTCAGGTCGTTGACGGCGCGCAGCCCCCCGCACCCGGGGCACCAGACCCCCAGCAGCGACGAGGGGCACAGCCCCCAGCTGCCGGCGCGGTGCGGGTCGCGCACGTGCAGCGCGGCGACCGCCAGGGCCAGCCCGGCGGCGGTCCCGAGTGGGGCCGCGAGCCGGGCGGCACGCTCGCGACCCGGCCGCGGGCGCGGTCCGGTCGGGGCGGCGGCCTCGGTCAGTGCGATGACTCGTGCAGACCCATCTTGGCCATGACGAGGAAGACGACGCCCGCGGCCAGGATGATGGCCAGGCCGACGTAGAAGATCGTCATGCTGACCGGGTCGAGCATGAGCCCGATCCCGCCGACGACGAAGCCGAGGAGACCCACCACGACCGCGCTCCAGGCTGCGGGGGTGTTGCCGTGGTTGTTGGACATGCGGGTGCTCCTCGGGGTGCGGCGGGTGCGGTCGGATCTCGTCGCAGGACGTCGAGGCCAGTGTAGGGGCGGTCCCCCGGGCGGCGTCGGGGGCCTCGCCGCGCCAGCGCCCCCGGCGAGGCCGGCGTCACGCCGGGCCGTCGGGTCGGGCCGTCGGGTCAGGCCGTCGGATCAGGCCGTCGGGTCGCGTCCCTCGTCGATGGCCTTCCAGAGGTCGAGGTTGGTGGCGTCCTCGGTGGAGACCCGGGTCGGGGCGGCGCCGCCCTGGGGGGTGTCGTAGCGCGTGCCCATCTCCGGCCACTCCCGCACCAGGCGTACGGCGGGCAGCGCCACGCCGGCCGCGGCGAGGCAGGCCAGGACGCCGACGTAGGACCACCACGTGTGCTCGGTGCCCCCGCCGGCCGGACCGAGCGCGTCGGCCACCGCGTCGTCGAGGGTCAGCCACGCGGAGACCGCCGCCACGACCGCCCCGAGCGAGGCGAGCGCCCCCAGCACGGCGACGGCGCGCCGGGCGCGCCCGCGGGCGACGAGCACGACGCCCCAGCAGGCCAGCAGCACCAGCGCCAGCGAGGTCACCACCGGCGACTCCCCCGGGTCGGTGCCGGTGACGGCGTAGCCGATGGCCGCGTCGGACCCGCTCCCGCCCTCGGGCTGCACCCACGGCCGGGCTCCCGCCACGGCCGCGAGTCCGGCCGAGGCGAGGCCGGCCAGGACCACCGGGGCGAAGAGGCGTCGGCCCCGGGTGCGCTGCGGCGTGGTCGCGGCGCTCCGGCCGGCGTCCCCGGAGGTGCCGGCGCCGGTGGGCCCGCCGGTGGGCCCGCCGGTGGGCTCAGCCACGGGGCTCACCCACGACGGCGGGCAGCAGGTCGGCGTCGAAGCAGGTGCGGTCGCCGGTGTGGCAGGCGGCGCCGACCTGGTCGACCTTGAGCAGGAGGGTGTCGCCGTCGCAGTCGAGGCGCACCTCGCGCACCCACTGCAGGTGCCCGGAGGTGTCGCCCTTGACCCAGTACTCCTGCCGGGAGCGCGACCAGTAGGTCGCCCGGCCGGTGCTCAGCGTGCGCGCCAGGGCCTCGTCGTCCATCCAGCCCAGCATCAGCACCTCGCCGGTGTCGTGCTGCTGCACCACCGCCGGCACCAGCCCGTCGGGGGTGCGCTTGAGGCGGGCGGCGACGGCGGGATCGAGGGTGCTCACCACCCCAGTATCGCCCGGCGGCGGGCGCCGGACCGCATCGAGGTGCGGCCCCCGACCACCCGGGCTCAGGCGCCCTGCTGGGCGACCCAGGAGGCGTGCAGCCCGGCGTAGACCGAGCCGGCCTCGGTGACCAGTCGGTCGTGCGGGCCGCGCTGGACCACCCGACCGCGGTCGACGACCACGACCTCGTCGGCGTTCTCGGCGGTGGAGAGACGGTGGGCGATGGTCACCGAGGTGCGACCGCTCATCAGCCGCTCGAGCGCGCGCCCGATGCGCATCTCCAGGGCGGGGTCGACCGCGCTGGTCGCCTCGTCGAGCACCAGCAGGTCGGGGTCGGCCAGGTGGGCCCGCAGCAGCGCCACCAGCTGGCGCTCCCCCGCCGACAGCGACTCGCCGCGCTGCCCGACCCGGGTGGCCAGGCCCTGCGGCAGGCCCGCGAGCCAGTCGCCGAGGCCGAGCTCGTCGGCGCTCGCGAGCACGTCGGCCTCGGTGGCGTCGAGACGGCCGTAGCGGACGTTGGCCAGCAGCGTGTCGTCGAAGAGGAAGCCCTCCTGCGGCACGAGCACCACGCTGCTGCGCAGCGAGGCCTCGGCGATCCGGCGTACGTCGACGCCGTCGAGGAGCACCCGGCCCTCGGAGGGGTCCATCAGGCGGGTCAGCAGCTTGGCGAAGGTGGACTTGCCCGAGCCGGTCTCGCCGACGATCGCCACGCGGGTGCCGGCGTCGAGGGCCAGGTCGACGTCGCGCAGCACCGGCTGCCCGCCGGGGTAGGCGAAGGTGACGTCGTCGAAGCGCACGTCGATCGGGCCGCGCGGGAGCGCGACGCCGTCGGCGCCGGGGTCGACCAGGTCGGCCGGCGTGTCGAGGATGCCGATGACCCGGCGCCAGCCGGCGATGGCGTTCTGGGCGTCGGTGAGGATCTGCGTGCCGAGCTGGACCGGGCCGACGAAGAGGGTGACGAGGAAGGCGAAGGCGAGCACCTCGCCGGCGGTGATGTCGTCGGCGAAGCCCAGCCAGATCCCGACGATGAGCACGCCGGCGTTGGCCAGGCCCGCGGAGATGCCACCGAGGGAGAAGGAGACGGCGGTGAAGCCCTGGGCGCGGGTGCTGGCCGCCTTGTGGGCGTCGATGGCCTCGTCGATGCGGCGCTGGGTGCGCGACTGCACCGAGTAGGAACGCACCACCGCCGCGCCGACCACCGGCTCGGCGATGGCCGAGAGCAGCAGGCCGACCTGGCGGCGCACGGTGCCGTAGGCGTCGGAGAGCTTGCGCTGGAAGAAGCGCAGCGAGAGGAAGAGGGGCGCGAAGGCGACCCACACGACCAGCGCCAGCTGCCAGCTGTAGAACAGCATCACGATGGTGGCGATGAGCACCTGGCCGACGCTCACCACGAAGAGCAGCCCGCCGAAGACCAGGAACTGGCTGACCTGGTCGACGTCGCTGGTGACGCGGGAGACCAGCGCCCCGCGGCGCTCGGTGTTCTGGGTCAGCAGGGGCAGGTCGTGCACGTGGCGGAAGGCCTTGACCCGCAGCGTGGCCAGGCCCCGCTCGGAGGTCGTGAACAGCCGCGACGTCATGGCGTAGGAGGCCCAGCTGGTGAGGACCAGGGCGAGGGCGGCGGCCACGCCCATCCACACCGTGAAGGACACGTCGGGCCCGCCGGCGCGGCCCAGCCCCCGGTCGAGGGTCTGCTGCACCGCGATGGGCACGATCACCTGCCCGACCGAGGCGAGGACGGCGAGCAGCAGCGTGCCGCGGATGCCGTCGGTGAGCTCGGGTGAGAAGTGGATGCCGCGCCGGATGGTCTCCAGCGCCTTCATCTCCTCGCCGGTGTCCATGGTCGTCGCGGCGTGCGCGTCCTCACGGCCGGCCCCGTCGGCGGGGCCGGCCGCGTCCGGGCGCCCGCCGCGCGCGGGACCGCCGGGGCCGGTGGCGGCGTCGGTCTCGGTGCGGCTCACAGGGTGCCTCCGGTGGTGGCGTCGGTCGGCTGGTCGGTCGGCTGGTCGGTCGGCTGGTCGGTCCTGGCAGAGGGCGCGTGGTCCTCGGTCTCGTAGGCGTTGACCAGGCGGGCGTAGGAGGCGCTGCGGGCCAGGAGCTCGCGGTGGGTGCCGCGGTCCACGATCCGGCCGCCCTCGAGGTGCACGACCTCGTCGGCCAGGCCGATGGTGGCCTTGCGGTAGGCGACGACCAGGAGGCTCGCACCCCCGGAGCCGTCGCGCAGGGCGGCGAGGATGCGGGCCTCGACCTCGGGGTCGACCGCGGAGGTCGCGTCGTCGAGCACCATGAGGCGGGGCCGGCGCACGAGGGCCCGGGCCAGCGAGAGCCGCTGGCGCTGCCCGCCGGACAGCGACGTGCCGCGCTCGCCGAGGCGGGTGTCGAGGCCGTGCGGCAGCGCCGCGACGAAGCCGTCGGCCTGCGCCGCGCGCAGCGCCTCCCAGACGGTCTCGTCGTCGAGCTCGTCGCCGAGGGCGACGTTGCCGCGCACCGTGTCGTCGAAGAGGAAGGCGGTCTGGGGCACCACGGCGACGGCGCGCGACAGCTCGCCGGCGGCGAGGTCGCGCACGTCGGTGCCGTCGAGGAGGACCCGGCCGGCGTCGGGGTCGACCAGACGGGTCACCAGGGAGGTGAGGGTGCTCTTGCCCGACGCGGTGGCGCCGACCAGGGCCACGGTGCGGCCGGGCTCCACGGTGAACGACACGTCCTGCAGCAGCGGCTGCGCCGGGTCGTAGGCGTAGGCCAGCGCGTCGACCTCGAGGCGGGCGCCGCCGCCGGCGCCGGACGCGGGCGTGACGGCGTGCTCGCCGTAGACCATCTCGCCCGTGGCGTCGAGCACCGAGGAGACCCGGCGGAAGCCGACCACGCTGCGGGGGAACTCACCGAGCAGCCAGCCGATGGAGCGGATCGGGAAGGAGACGATGGTCAGCAGGTAGGCCACCGTGACCACGTCGCCGGCGTCGGTGGCCCCGGTGAGCACGCGCTGCACGCCGACGGCCAGCACGACGAGCACGCCGAGGTTGGGCAGCGCGGCCAGGGTCGGGTCGAAGGCCGCGCGGATGCGCCCGGCGCGGATGTTGACGTCGCGCAGCTCCAGGGCCTTGGCCGCGAAGCGCTCGGTCTCCTGGGGCTCGCGGCCCAGGGTCTTGACCACCATCGCGCCGTCGAAGGACTCGTGGGCGATCTCGCTGACCTCCGCACGCAGCTGCTGGGCGCGCGTCATCAGGGGCGAGGCGAGGCGCTGGTAGGCCAGGTTGGCCGCGATCACGGCGGGGAAGACCAGGAGGCCGACGAGCGCGAGCACGAGGTCGGCCACCAGCATCTGGGCCACCGCGATCACCATCATCGCCACGGTGCCCACCGCCATCGGCAGCGGCGCGATCGGGCCCCACGCGGCCTCGACGTCGGAGTTGGCGTTGGAGAGCAGCTGGCCGGTGGGGTGGCGCTGGTGCCACTCCATCGGGAGCTGGAGGTACTGCCGCGTCACCGCACGGCGGGTGTGGGCCTGCATGCGGTACTGCATGATCCCGGCGCCGAGGCGGCGCGCGACGATCCCGACCGCCCGCAGGATCGCGACCGCGACGAAGAGCCCGAGGATCGCCCACAGCAGGCTGCCGTCGATCTCGCCGTCGCGGAAGGCCGGCAGCACCACGTGGTCGGTCGACCAGCCGAGCACCCAGGCGTCGGCGACCGTGAGCGCCCCGAAGAGCACGCTGCCCAGGGTGGAGAGCGTGAAGATCCACGGCTCGCGCTTGATGGCCACGAACAGCACGCCGAACCCGTCGCGGGTGGTGGAGGCCCGCGACGAGGCCATCTCGGCGGCGTCGCGGTCGATCCGCTCCTGGGTCTGCGTCACGTGCCGTCCGTCCTGCGCTCGGGTGCCGGGGGCCCCGCGCTCCGCAGGACCTGCGGGAGCGCTCGGGGGCCGCAGGAGAACCTCCCGCGTCACGCACGCTATTCCCGGGCGCCGACAGGCCCCGAATCCCGGTCGCCGCCCGGCCCCGGGGCGGGCGGTGGGTGCCGCTGCCTAGGCTCGGGTCATGAGCGACCTGCTGCTGGCCCGGCGCGAGCGCCACGCCCTGTGCGACCTCGCCCTCGAGCTCGGTCCCGAGGCGCCCACGCTGTGCGAGGGGTGGGCGGTGGCCGACCTCGTCGCCCACTGCCTGGTGCGCGAGACCTCCCCCGTCGCGGCGCTCGGCGCGGTGGTGCCGCCGCTGGCGGGCCTGGCCGACCGGGCCGTCGCGCGCGCCCGCCGGCGGCCGCTGCCGCAGCTGGTCGAGCGGCTGCGCGACCCCGGGCTGACGCCGTACCGCCTGCGGCCGGTGGAGCGGGTGGCGAACACGCTGGAGTTCCTCATCCACCACGAGGACGTCCGGCGCGCGCAGCCCGGCTGGCAGCCGCGCGCCCTGGCGCCCGCCGACGCCGCCGTGGTGTGGGGCTCCCTCGGCGGCCTCGGGCGGCTGCTCGTGCGCCCCGCCGGTGTGCCGGTGCAGGTCCGCGACGCCGACTCCGGGCGTCGTACGACGCTGCGCGCCGGCGCCGACCCCGTGGTGGTCACCGGCGCCCCGGTCGAGCTGGCCCTGCTGCTCTCGGGTCGCGACCAGGTCCGCGGCGTCACCGTCGACGGCCCGCCCGACCGGGTCGCGGCGTTCCGCGCCGCCGGGTTCGCCTGCTGAGGGCTGGCGGCGGGCGGCGGGTTTCACCAGCCGGCTGGTGAAACCCGCACCTGTCGGCCCACGCGTCGGGCGACAGGTGCGGGTCCGGGCCGACCGGTGTGACGGGTGGGGCTGGCGGGGCGGCGTGCACGCCCGGCCCGGTCCCTCGAGCCCGGTCCCAGCGCCGTGTCGCAGCGCCCGGTCCCAGCGCCCGGTCGCAGCGCCCGGTCCCAGCGCCGTGTCCCAGCACCAGGGCCCGGCAGCGGATGCCAGCACCAGGGCCCGGCGCCGGGTCTCAGCGCACCGGGTGACCGGTGGCGGCGAGCGCGTTCTTGACCTCGCCCACGCGCAGGGTGCCGAAGTGGAACACGGTGGCGGCGAGCACGGCGTCGGCGCCGGCGTCGACGGCGGGGGCGAAGTGCTCCAGGCGCCCGGCGCCGCCGGAGGCGATCACCGGGATCGCCACCTCGCGCCGCACGGCGGCGATGAGGTCGAGGTCGAAGCCGTCCTGGGTGCCGTCGGCGTCCATGGCGTTGAGCAGGATCTCGCCCGCGCCCAGCTCGGCGGCGCGCACGGCCCAGGCCAGCGCGTCGAGGCCCGAGGACTGCCGACCGCCGTGGGTGGTGACCTCGAAGCCCGAGTCGGTGCCGGCGGCACGACGGGCGTCGACCGACAGCACGAGCACCTGGTTGCCGAAGCGGTCGGCGATCTCGGCGACGAGCTCGGGGCGACGGATGGCGGCGGTGTTGACCGCGACCTTGTCGGCCCCGGCGCGCAGCAGCCGGTCGACGTCGGCGGTCGAGGAGACTCCCCCGCCGACGGTGAGGGGGATGAAGACCTCCTCGGCGCAGCGCGAGACCACCTCCATCGTGGTCGCGCGGCCCTCGTGGGAGGCGGAGATGTCGAGGAAGGTCAGCTCGTCGGCGCCCTCGGCGTCGTAGGTGCGGGCCAGCTCGACGGGGTCCCCGGCGTCGCGCAGCTCGGTGAAGTTGATGCCCTTGACCACCCGGCCGCCGTCGACGTCGAGGCACGGGATGACCCGCACCGCGAGGGTCACGACACGCCTCCCGGCCGGGTCAGGGCCAGGGCGTCGACGAGGGTGAAGCGGCCCTCGTAGAGCGCGGTGCCGATGATCGCGCCCTCGACGCCGCTGCCGACCAGGCCCATGAGGGCCTCGAGGTCGGCCAGCTCGGTGATGCCGCCGGAGGCGACGACCGGGCGGTCGGTGGCCGCGCAGACGTCCTGCAGCAGCTGCAGGTTGGGGCCCTGGAGCATGCCGTCCTTGTTGACGTCGGTGACGACGTAGCGCGCGCAGCCCTCGGCGTCGAGCCGGGTCAGCACGTCGTAGAGGTCGCCGCCGTCCTGGGTCCAGCCGCGCGCCGCCAGGGTGCGGCCGCGCACGTCGAGGCCGACCGCGACCCGGTCGCCGTGCTCGGCGATGGCCCGGGCGCACCACTCGGGCTGCTCGAGGGCGGCGGTGCCGATGTTGACGCGGCGGCAGCCGGCCGCCATCGCCGCGGCCAACGACTCGTCGTCGCGGATGCCGCCGCTCATCTCCACGTCGATGTCGAGGGTGCCGACGATGCGGGCCTGCAGCTCGCGGTTGTGCCCGCGCCCGAAGGCGGCGTCGAGGTCGACGAGGTGGATCCACTCCGCGCCGGCCTCCTGCCAGCGCAGCGCCGCTTCGACGGGGTCGCCGAAGCGCTTCTCGGAGCCGGCGACGCCCTGCACCAGCTGGACGGCCTGGCCGCCGGCGATGTCGACGGCGGGGAGGAGCTCGAGGTGGTCGGACATCAGGGTTCCTTCGGGTCGGCGCGCTCCCGGCGTACGTCGGGACCGTGGCGGCGGGCTGGGGTCGGCTGGTGCGGCTGGGGTGGGGCGGTCAGCCGCGCTGGAGGGTGGCGACCCAGTTGCGCAGCAGGGCCGCGCCGGCGTCGCCGGACTTCTCGGGGTGGAACTGCGTGGCGGTGAGCGGGCCGTTCTCGACGGCGGCGACGAAGCGGTCGCCGCCGTGCTCGGCCCAGGTGACGCGGGGCGCGGTGGTGCGGTCGTTGGTGACCAGGGTCCACTCGCGCACGCCGTAGGAGTGCACGAAGTAGAAGCGCTCGTCGGCGAGGCCGGCGAAGAGCGTGCTGCCCTCGGCGACCTCGACGGTGTTCCAGCCCATGTGGGGCACGACCGGGGCCTGGAGCCGCTCGACCACGCCGGGCCACTCGTCGCAGCCCTCGGTCTCGACCCCGTGCTCGACGCCGCGGGCGAAGAGCACCTGCATGCCCACGCAGATGCCCAGCACGGGGCGCCCGCCGGCGAGGCGGCGCCCGATCAGCCGGTCGCCCTTGATCTCGCGCAGGCCGGCCATGCAGGCGGCGTAGGCGCCGACGCCGGGCACGACGAGGCCGTCGGCGTGCAGCGCGGTCTCGAAGTCGGAGGTCAGGGTGACGCGGGCCCCGGCGCGCTCGACGGCGCGCACGGCCGAGCGCAGGTTGCCCGAGCCGTAGTCGAGGACGACCACGTCGGGTCCGTCCGCCCCCTCCGTGACCGGAGAGTCGCCCTCCCCCGCCGCGGCGCTCAGAGCGCGCCCTTGGTGGAGGGGATGCCGGTCTCACGCGGGTCGAGCGCGACGGCGTCGCGGAAGGCACGGGCGAAGGCCTTGAACTGGGTCTCCACCAGGTGGTGGGGCTCGCGCCCGGCCAGCACCCGCACGTGCAGCGCGAGGTGGCCGTGGAAGGCGAGGGTCTCGAAGACGTGCTGGGTCAGCGACCCGAGGTAGGAGACCCCGGAGCCGCCGAGCGCGACGTACTGCTGGCCCTCGGGCTCGCCGGTGTGCACGCAGTAGGGACGGCCCGACACGTCGACGACGGCCTGCACGAGCGCCTCGTCGAGCGGCACGGTGGCGTCGCCGAAGCGGCGGATGCCGCGCTTGTCGCCGAGCGCCTGGCGCAGGGCCTGGCCCAGGGCGATCGCGGTGTCCTCGACGGTGTGGTGGGCGTCGATGTGCACGTCGCCGGTCGTGCGCACGGTCAGGTCGACCAGGGCGTGACGGGCGAAAGCCGTGAGCATGTGGTCGTAGAAGCCGACGCCGGTGGAGATCTCGTGGCGTCCGGTGCCGTCGAGGTCGACCTCGACGAGCACCGAGGACTCACTGGTCTGGCGCTCGACGCGTGCGGTCCTGCTCATGTCGTCTCCTTGGGGGCCTGCGGGGTCGTCTGGCCGGTCACCTGGGTGAGGGCGGTGCGGAAGGCGGCCATCTCGTCGGGGGTGCCGATCGACACGCGCAGCCAGCCCTCGGGGCCGACCTCGCGCACGAGCACCCCGTGGTCGAGCAGTCCCTGCCAGACCGCGTGACGGTCGGGGAAGGTGCCGAAGAGGCAGAAGTTGGCGTCGCTGTCGGCGACCTGGTGACCCTGCGCACGCAGCCACGCGACGGTGCGGTCGCGCTCCTCGCGCAGCCGGTCGACCTGGCCGAGCAGCTCCTCGGTGTGGCGCAGCGCGGCCAGCGCCGTCGCCTGGGTCACCGAGGAGAGGTGGTAGGGCAGGCGCACCACCCGGATCGCGTCGCAGATGGCCGGGTCGGCGGCGAGGTAGCCCAGCCGCAGACCGGCCCCGGCGAAGGCCTTGCTCATGGTGCGGCTGACCACCAGGTTGCGGTGGTGCGGCAGCAGCTCGAGCGCGCTCGGCGTGCCGGTGCGGCGGAACTCGCCGTAGGCCTCGTCGACGACGAGCACGCCGTCCTCGCCCACGGCCTCGCACAGCAGCGCGACCGCCTCGGGCGGCAGCGCGGTGCCGGTGGGGTTGTTGGGGCTGGGCAGCAGCACGACGCTGGGGCGCTCGGCCTCGACGAGGGCGCGGGCGGCGTCGAGGTCGAGGGTGAAGTCCTCGGCGCGGCGACCCGCGACCCAGCGGGTCATCGTGTCGCGGGCGTACTCGGGGTACATCGAGTATGTCGGGGCGAAGCTCAGCCCCGTGCGCCCCGGGCCGCCGAAGGCCTGGAGCAGCTGCAGCATGACCTCGTTGGAACCGTTGGCGGCCCACACCTGCTCCGGCACGATCCCGTGGGGGGTGTCGCGGGCGAGGTAGTCGGCCAGGGCGGTGCGCAGCGCCACGAACTCGCGGTCGGGGTAGCGGTTGAGCGTCGTGGCCGCCGTGGCTACGGCGTCGGCGATGTCGGCCACGCACGCGGGCGAGGGGCCGTAGGGGTTCTCGTTGACGTTGAGCTGCACGGGCACGTCGAGCTGCGGGGCGCCGTAGGGCTCGAGGCCGCGCAGCTCCTCGCGCAGGGGCGGGAACACCGGCGCCTACCCGTCGGCGAGGGGGCGGTCGAAGCGCACCCGCACCGCCGCGCCGTGACCGGGCAGGTCCTCGGCCTCGGCGAGGTTGACGACGTGGTCGGCCACGGCGGCCAGTCCCTCACGGGTGTAGTCGACGACGTGCACCGCCTTGAGGAAGCTGCGCACCGAGAGCCCCGAGGAGTGGCACGAGCAGCCGCCCGTGGGCAGCACGTGGTTGGAGCCGGCGCAGTAGTCGCCCAGCGAGACCGGTGCGTGGGGGCCGACGAAGATGGCGCCCGCGTTGCGGACCCGGGCCGCCAGGGCGGCGGCGTCGCGGGTCTGGATCTCCAGGTGCTCCGCGCCGTAGGCGTCGACGACGGCGAGGCCCTGCTCGAGGTCGTCGACCAGCACGATGCCGGACTGCTCCCCGCCCAGCGAGGTGCGGATGCGCTCGGCGTGGCGGGTCACCGAGACCTGCTTGTCGAGCTCGGCCTCGACCTCGTCGGCCAGCTGCACCGACGTCGTGACCAGCACGCTGGAGGCCATCGGGTCGTGCTCGGACTGGCTCAGCAGGTCGGCCGCGACGTACGCCGGCTCCGCGGTGTCGTCGGCCAGCACCGCGATCTCGGTCGGGCCGGCCTCGGAGTCGATGCCGACGATGCCCTTGAGCAGGCGCTTGGCGGCCACGGTGTAGATCGCACCCGGTCCGGTGACCAGGTCGACGCGGCGGCACGGGCCCGCGCCGTGGGCGAACATCGCCACGGCCTGGGCGCCGCCGACGGAGTAGACCTCCTCCACGCCCAGCAGCGCGCAGGCGGCCAGGATCGTGGGGTGCGGCAGCCCGCCGAACTCCTTCTGCGGGCTCGAGGTCAGCGCGATGGACTCGACGCCGGCGACCTGCGCGGGCACGACGTTCATCACGACGCTGGAGACCAGCGGGGCGATGCCGCCGGGCACGTAGAGGCCAACCCGGGTGATCGGCACCATCCGCTTGCTGACCCGGGCGCCGGGACCGAGCTCGACCGAGGTGTCCTCCTCGAGCTCGGCGACGCAGGTCTCGCGCAGGCGGCGGATCGACTCCTCCAGGGCGACCCGGACGGCCGGGTCGAGCTCCTCGAGGGCCTGCGACAGCGCCGCCGGGGGCACGACGATGTCGTCGTTGCGGACGCCGTCGAAGGTCTCGGAGAACTCCAGGATCGCCTCGACGCCCCGGTCGCGCACCGCGTCGCAGATCGGGCGCACGACATGCATGGCGGCCTCGACGTCGAACTCGGCGCGCGGCACGGCGGCGCGGTAGTCGACGGGGGCAGCGCCGTCGGCGGCAGTCCCTCGCAGGTCGATCCGGCGAATCATGGGTTGATCCTACGAGCCCCGGTGCCGGCAACCCGAACCGGCGACCCCGCGTGGACCCTGCACGGACCCACCCGTCCGGGTCACGGCGTGCGGGCCGGGGGTCTAGGGTCGTCAGCGTGACCGACACGCTGCCGATGTTCCCGCTGAACTCGGTGCTCTTCCCCGGCGTCAGCGTGCCGCTGACCGTCTTCGAGGACCGCTACCGCGCCCTGGTCCACCACCTGCTGCGGGTCCCCGACCCGGCGGATCGGGTCTTCGCCTCGGTGGCCATCCGCGAGGGCTACGAGGTCGGTGACCACGGAGCCCAGTCGCTCTACCGGGTCGGCGTGCGCCTGCAGCTGACCGAGGTGGAGTCCCACCCCGACGGCACCTTCGACGTCGTCGCCGTCGGACTCGACCGCATCGGACTCGACCGCCTCGAGAGCGGCGAGACCTTCCCCGTGGGTCACGTCCACGCGCTGCCCGAGGGCACCGACCCCGTCGACGAGGGCGTGCTGGAGCGGGCGCGGGCCACCTTCTCGGCCTACCGCGCCGCGCTCTCGGACATCCGCACCGACCCCTACTCCGGCAGCCTGCCGCGCGACCCGTCCTACCTGTCGTGGACGCTCGCGGCCTGCGCTCCCCTGCCGATGCCGGAGCGGCAGGCGCTGCTCGAGGCCGAGGACGCCGCCAGCCGGCTGGTCATGGTCACCGACCTGCTGCGCTCGGAGCTGCGCGCGATGAACGTCATCCCGTCGCTGCCGGCCACCGAGGTCGCCCGCACCCGCTGGTCGCCCAACTAGCCGGCGTACGACGGAGCGCGGCGGTGGCGAGGAAGGGCGCGGGCGCGACCCCGGCGACGCAGGCGCTGACGCGCGCCGGCGTGGCCTTCACGCTGCACCCCTACGAGCACGACCCGCGCGCGGAGTCCTTCGGGCTCGAGGCGGCCGGCGCCCTCGGGGTCGACCCGGCCTGCGTGCTCAAGACCCTGCTCGCCGACGTCGACGGCCGACTGGTCGTCGCGGTGGTGCCGGTCTCGGGCCGCCTCGACCTCAAGGCCCTCGCGCGCGCCGTCGGCGGCAGTCGCGCCGCCATGGCCGACCCCGCGACGGCCGAGCGGTCCACCGGCTACGTCGTCGGGGGCATCTCCCCCCTGGGCCAGCGACGGCGCCTGCCCACCGTGGTCGACGTCTCCGCCCTCGCCCACCCCGTGGTCTACGTCTCGGGCGGGCGGCGCGGGCTCGACCTCGGTCTGGCCCCGGTCGACCTCGTCGCCCTGACCGACGCCGTCACCGCTGCCGTCGCCCGCGACTGAGCCGACCCCGTCGGCCCGCCGGGTCGACCGCCCGCCGGGGCCGGACCGCCCCGCTGCGGCACGACCCGGCCCGGGGGCGGGTCGCGCCACAGCGCTCAGTCGTCGGTCGAGACGCGGAGCACCAGGTGGGCGACGTCGTCGTCGACCCAGCTGCTGAGGCCGAGGGCGCGCAGCGGGTCGAGGTTGTCCTCGACCGCGGGGGCGTCGTCGCCGAGCAGCGGGAGCAAGGAGTCCCCGGCGATGCTGCTGACCTGGTCGAGGTCGACGAAGACGACCGATCCGGCCTCGTCGCTGTCGGGCACGACCCTCTGGTAGGTCTCGGAGTCGCCGAGGCCCTCACCCCCCGCGACCACGTCGGCGAGATAGTCCTCGTCGAGGCCGATCGCGGTGAGGCCGTCGCCGCCGGCGACGCCCACCGTGCCGACCTCGGAGCCCAGCGGCCCCTCGGCGAGCCGGTCGAGCACGCCCTGCACGTCGTCCTCCTCGCCGCGCACGGTGAGCGCCACGGGCAGGTCGGCGGGGTCGGCGGAGCCCGTCAGCTCCTCGACGTCGAAGCCGCTGCCGAGCGAGACGGCCGCGGCGTCTCCGACGACCGTCTCGACGTCGTCGGGCAGCGTCAGGCCGGTCTCGCCGGCGAGCTCCTCGAGGCCCTCGGCGTCGATGAGGCCCTCCGAGGCCGTCTCGAGCTGCTCGAGCACGGCGCCGAACCACCCCTCCTCGAAGCCCGCCCCGACCGCGGCCACGGTGTCGGCGGGCAGCTCCTCGACGACGTCGGCGCCGCGGTCGGTCACGAGCAGGTCGGACCCTCCGAACACCGCGGCCTCGCCCGCGGCCTCGATCTCCAGCGCGCCGTCGTCGAAGCGCAGCGTCAGGGCGGCGCCGGCGAAGTCCTCGAGCGCCTCGGCCGGGGTCGCGGCGCTCGGGAGGCCGGCGCTGGCGCCGACGACGCCGTCACCCGCCGCGCGGCCCGCACCGGAGAGCGCGCTGGGCAGCGCCGGCGCCGACGCGCTCATCTCCGGCACCGCGGGGGCGAGCAGGTCGGAGGAGTCCTCGAGGCCGGGCCCGAAGGCCCCGGCGAGGTACTCGCCCGCCTCCGGCGCGGCGTAGAGGGTGACGACCCCGTCGCCGCCGGTCTCGCCGGTCCAGCGCTGGAAGTCGGCGTCGTCGGCGAGGCTCCCGTCGGACTCGGTCTGGTCGACCACGGCCTGGGCGGTCTCCTCGGTCTCGGCGAGCACCATCCAGTCACCGCTCACGACGTAGGCCGGGCCGCCCCCGCCCTCGGCGGGGTCGCTGCCGGTGCAGGTGGCCAGGTCGTCGAGCGCCCGGCCGGCGGCGTCGGCGTCGGCGACCTCGATGGTGAAGACCGGCGACGGCTCCTCGCCGCCGGTGTCGACCGCGGCGAAGGCGGCGCGGTCGCCGAAGGCGTCGGCCGCCTCGGTGAGCTGGGCGCAGTCGGTCTGCTCGGCGAGGTAGTCGACCAGGGTCTGCTTGACGTCGATGTCGCCGACCGGGCCGTCGAGCCCGAACTCCTCGCGGATGGCCGGGAACTTCTCGAGGGTCTCCAGCGCCGCCACCTTCTGACCGCCGCTGGGGTCGAGGTTGACGCCGACGTAGCCGATCGTGCCGGCCGGCAGCGCCTCCGCGGCCTGCGCGCCGTCGGCGAACCACCAGGCCGCCCCGAAGGCTCCTGCGCCGACGACCGCGACGAGGGCGACGCCCCCTCCTACCAGCAGCCCCGTGCGGCGGGGCCGTCGCTCCCGCGGCAGCCGCCCTCCGCCACTGCTGTCGAGCATCTCGGGGGGCGGACCCGACGGCGGCGGGCCCTGCGGCGGCGGGCCCGACGGTGGCGGGCCCTGCGGTGGCGGGCCCTGCGGTGGCGGGCCCTGGGGCGGCGGTCCGGGCGGAAGGTTGCTCGTCACGACGGCTCCCGTGGGTGTCCTGGCGCCGGCCCCGTCGGCCGCGCTCGGGCGGGAACCTACCCCGGCGGGGCCGGTCCTAACCGGTCGCTCCCCCGCCCGCCGGGCGGTCCAGGGCGCCGCTCAGGCGCGGGGGTCGGCGGGGGCGCGTCGGGCGCCCCGCTTGGCCACCCCGACGAAGGCCACCAGCAGGCCCACGAGGGCGCCGGTGGTCCACACGAGGTACGGCACCGGTCGCGGCGCCTCGAGCGCGCTGAGCAGGGTGGTGCCGTCGTCGGCCGAGCGCGCCAGCACGTCGGGGTCGGGCGGGCCGAGCTGCTGGCCCAGCCAGGCCATCAGCGCGGCGGCCACGACAGCGCCCACGACGACCGCCGCCAGCGTCACGAGCTCGTGGCGGTCGAGGAGCAGCGCCGTGAGGAGCCCGACCGCGACCGCGGTCGGGAAGGCGACGACGGCGAGCAGGCCGGTGGCCGAGAACAGCCCGCGCAGCTGCGGGAGGTCGTAGAAGCCGTCACGGTCGACGACGACGAAGCGCCCCTGGAAGGCCAGGCCCCGCGAGGGCTCCCACACCAGGTGCCACAGCCAGGCCGCGCCGAGGCCGGCGAGGGCGAAGACCACGACCACCAGCAGTGCCTGGACCCCGGCCCGGCCCCACTCGCGGCGCCCGCGCAGTCGGGGCGCGTCGGCGGCGGCGCCGCCGTCGCGGACGCCGACGTCGGGGTTCAGACGCTCAGGCACCCGGGCCCCAGCAGCTGCTTGAGGTCGGCGAAGAGCGCCGGGGTGGCGGTGACCCGGAGCCGGTCGTCGAGCCGCATCACCTTGGTCGCCTCGCGCGTCATCAGCCGCAGCCGCACCTCGGTCATGCCGGGGTGGGTGGAGAGCACGTCGCGCAGCTGCTCGATGACCGGCGGGGTGCAGCGGGTCGAGGGCATGCTGATGACGACCGGGCCCGAGGGGCCGTCGGAGATGTCGGGCACCGAGACCTCCTGGCCGTGGATCTCGGGCTGGTCCTTGCTCTTCGACAGCCGGCCCTTGACCGTGAGGATGGCGTCCTCGATGAGCAGGGTGCTGGCCAGCTGGTAGGCGCTGGGGAAGAGCAGCACGTCGATCGCGCCGTCGAGGTCCTCGAGGGTGACCATCGCCCACGCGTCGCCGCGCTTGGTGATCTTGCGCTGCACCGTGGTCACCAGGCCGCTGATGGTGATGGGCGAGCCGTCGGAGCGCTCCTCGTCGAGCATGAGCTGACCGATGCTGCAGTCGCTGGAGTTGGTGAGCACGTGCTCGAGGCCCAGCAGCGGGTGGTCGGAGACGTAGAGCCCGAGCATGTCGCGCTCGTGGCCCAGCAGGGTCATCTTGTCCCACTCGTCGATCTCGGGCACCGTCACCGTGATCCCGAAGGACCCGCCCGCGTCGTCGTCGAGCCCGCCGAAGAGGGAGTCCTGACCGATCGCCTCGTTGCGCTTGATGTCGACGTACTGGTCGACCGCGGTCTCGTGGATCGTGACCAGCGCGCGCCGCCGGTGCTTCATCTCGTCGAAGGCGCCGGCCTTGACCAGCGACTCGATGACGCGCTTGTTGCACACCAGCGCCGGCACCTTGTCCATGAAGTCGTTGAAGTCGGCGTAGCGGCCCTTCTCCTCGCGCGCCGCCACGATGCCGTCGACGACGTTGGCGCCGACGTTGCGCACCGCCGTCAGGCCGAAGCGGATGTCGGTGCCGACGGGGGTGAAGTTGGAGGAGGACTCGTTGACGTCGGGCGGGAGCACCTGGATCTTCATCCGGCGGCACTCGTTGAGGTAGATGGCCGACTTGTCCTTGTCGTCCTTGGTCGAGGTCAGCAGCGCGGCCATGTACTCGGCCGGGTAGTTGGCCTTGAGGTAGGCCGTCCAGTACGACACCAGGCCGTAGGCCGCGGAGTGGGCCTTGTTGAAGGCGTAGTCGGAGAAGGGCAGCAGGATGTCCCACAGCGTCTTGACCGCGGCGGCGCTGTAGCCGCGCTCCTTCATGCCCTGGGAGAAGCCCTCGAACTGCTTGTCCAGCTCCGACTTCTTCTTCTTGCCCATCGCGCGACGCAGGATGTCGGCCTGGCCCAGGCTGTAGCCCGCGAGCTTCTGCGCGATGGCCATGACCTGCTCCTGGTAGACGATCAGGCCGTAGGTCTCGCCCAGGATGTCCTCGAGCGGCTCGGCCAGCTCGGGGTGGATCGCCTCCACCGGCTCGCGCCCGGTCTTGCGGCGGGCGTACTTGTTGTGGGAGTCGGCGCCCATCGGGCCGGGCCGGTAGAGCGCGCCGACGGCGGAGATGTCCTCGAAGGTGTCGGGTCGCATGGAGCGCAGCAGCGCCCGCATCGGACCGCCGTCGAGCTGGAAGACGCCGAGGGTGTCGCCGCGCTGGAGCAGGCCGTAGGTGGCCTCGTCGGTGAGCGGGAGGTCCTCGAGCACCACGGTCTCGCCGCGGTTGGCCTGGATGTTCTTGACCGCGTCGTCGAGCACGGTGAGGTTGCGCAGGCCCAGGAAGTCCATCTTGATCAGGCCGAGGCCCTCACAGGTGGGGTAGTCGAACTGGGTGATCATCGCGCCGTCGGCGGGGCGCTTGAGCAGCGGGATCACGTCGACCAGCGGCTCGCTGGACATGATCACGCCGGCGGCGTGCACGCCCCACTGCCGCTTGAGGCCCTCGATGCCGATGGCGGTGTCGACGACGCGCTGGACGTCCTTGTCGGCGTCGTAGAGCTGGCGGAACTCCCCGCCCTCGCCGTAGCGCTTGTGCTCGGGGTCGAAGATCTCCTGCAGCGGCACGTCCTTGCCCATGACCGCCGCCGGCATGGCCTTGGTGATCCGGTCGCCCATCGCGAAGGGGTAGCCCAGGATGCGCGAGGAGTCCTTGACGGCCTGCTTGGCCTTGATGGTGCCGTAGGTGACGATGTAGGAGACGCGGTCGTCGCCGTACTTGTCGGTGACGTAGCGGATGACCTCGCCGCGCCGACGCTCGTCGAAGTCGATGTCGAAGTCGGGCATCGAGACGCGGTCGGGGTTGAGGAAGCGCTCGAAGATCAGGCCGTGCTGGAGCGGGTCGAGGTCGGTGATGCGCATCGCGTAGGCGACCATCGAGCCCGCGCCCGAGCCGCGGCCGGGTCCGACGCGGATGCCGTTGTCCTTGGCCCAGTTGATGAAGTCGGCGACCACCAGGAAGTAGCCCGGGAAGCCCATCTGGGTGATGACGCCGATCTCGAAGTCGGCCTGCTTGCGCACCGCGTCGGGGATGCCCGAGGGGTAGCGCACGTGCAGCCCGCGCTCGACCTCCTTGACCAGCCAGGAGTCCTCGTTCTCCCCCGGCGGGCAGGGGAAGCGCGGCATGTAGGTGCCGTTGCCCTCGGTGAACTCCACGTCGCAACGCTCGGCGATGAGCAGCGTGTTGTCGCAGGCCTCGGGGAAGTCGCGCCACAGCTCGCGCATCTCGGCGGCCGACTTGAGGTAGTAGCCGTCGCCGTTGAAGGCGAAGCGCTGCCCCGGGCCGTCGCCCGCGGGGATGTCCATGGTGGACCCGGAGTTGATGCAGAGCAGGTGCTCCTGGGCCTTGGCGTCCTCGCGCATCACGTAGTGCGAGTCGTTGGTGGCCAGGAGCGGGATGCCCATGTCCTTGCCCAGCCGCAGCAGGCCGTCCTTGACCCGGGTCTCGATGTCGAGGCCGTGGTCCATCAGCTCGAGGAAGTAGTTGTCCTTGCCGAGGATGTCCTGGAAGTCGCCCGCGACCTGCTTGGCGGCCTCGTAGTTGCCGTGGCGCAGGTGGACCTGCACCTCGCCGGAGGGGCAGCCGGTCGTGCCGATGATGCCCTTGCCGTGCTGGGAGAGCAGCTCGCGGTCCATGCGGGGGTGCTTGAAGAACCCGTCGCGCCACGCGCCCGTGGAGAGCCGGAAGAGGTTGTGCATGCCCTCGGTGGACTCCGAGAGCAACGTCATGTGGGTGTAGGCCCCGCGGTTGGAGACGTCGTCGGGGCCGCCGCCGTAGAAGTTCACGCCGCGCTTCTCGAAGCGGGAGATGTTGGGCGTGAAGTAGGCCTCGATGCCGATGATCGGCTTGACCCCCGCGGCCTTGGCCTTGGAGTAGAACTCGTAGGCCCCGAAGACGTTGCCGTGGTCGGTCATCGCCACCGCCGGCATGCCGAGCTCCGCGGCCCGGTCGGCCAGCGCGCCGAGGCGGGCGGCGCCGTCGAGCATGGAGTACTCGGTGTGCACGTGCAGGTGGACGAAGGAGTCCTGGGAGCCTGTCGACATCGTGTGTGGAAGTCCTCGCCGGGTCGAGATCGGGCAGCGGTCAAGCAGGGTGCAGCGGTCTCGGACGGGCGCCGATCGACCTTCTGGGGGAAGGGGATCAGCCTACGTCAACCGCTCCGGGGATCGTGCCAGCCGCCGCCGACACCACCGGCGGCACCACCGGCGGCACCACCGGCGGCACCACCGGCGGCTCAGCCCTCGCGGGCGGCGTCGAGGCTCTCGGTGATCACCACGTCGACGATGCGGTGCAGGCGCTCGGCCCCGAGGGCCGGTGCCCGCTGCGCCATCGCGACGGCGATGGCGCGCTCGCGGTCGGGGTCGCGACGGGTGTGGCCCTTGTGCGGCTGCACGGCGGCGGTGAGGGCCGCACGGCGCGCCAGCAGGTCGCCGAGCTGGTCGTCGACCTCGTCGATGAGCCCGCGCAGGAAGACGAGGGGCTCGCGACCGGGCCAGGCCACCCTCAGGTCGGGGGCGCGCTCCTCGTTGGCCGAGCCGTCGGTGCGCTCGAGCTCCACCAGCCCGTGGCGGGCGTAGAACGCCCGCGCCGCGGTGTTGGTCTCGAAGACCCACAGGCAGAAGCCGTCGGGCCGCTGCGCCTTCACGGTCTCCAGCAGCAGCGAGCCGAGCCCGCGACCCGCGGCACCGGGCAGCACGTAGAGGTCGTCGAGCCAGTCACCGGCCAGGGCGGCGTAGGCCACGACGCGCCCGCCCTCCTGCGCCACCCACAGCTCGCGCGCGGAGAGGTCCCAGGTGGCGAACCAGCTGCGCACCTCGGTGTCGGGGTGCGCGCCCGGGGGCATCGCGGGGTGCGCCGCGCGGCGGCTGCGCAGGTGCACGTCGGCCACCTCGGCCAGGTCGGCGACCGTGCCCGGACGCACCAGGACGTCGGGCTGCGCGGGGGGTCCGTCAGGACCCGTCACGGACGACCTCGAGGGCGTGGGCGAGGTCGGCGGGGTACTCCGTCTCGTACTCGACGTGCTCACCGGTGTCGGGGTGCTCGAAGCCGAGCCTGACGGCGTGGAGCCACTGCCGCTCCAGGCCCACGCGCTTGGCCAGCACGGGGTCGGCGCCGTAGGTCAGGTCGCCGACGCACGGGTGCTTGAGCGCGGACATGTGCACCCGGATCTGGTGGGTGCGGCCGGTCTCGAGGTGCACCTCGAGCAGGCTGGCGAAGCGGTGCGCCTCGAGCGTCTCGTAGTGGGTGACGCTGGCCCGCCCGTCGGCCATCACGGCGAACTTCCAGTCCGAGCGGGGGTGACGACCGATCGGGGCGTCGACCGTGCCCTCCAGCGGGTCGGGGTGGCCCTGGACGAGCGCGTGGTAGGTCTTGTCGACGGTGCGGTGGCGGAAGGCGTTCTTGAGCACCGAGTAGGCGTGCTCGGACTTGCAGATGACCATGACGCCGGACGTGCCGACGTCGAGGCGCTGCACGATGCCCTGGCGCTCGGACGCACCGCTGGTGGCGATGCGGAAGCCCGCGCCCGCGAGGTGGCCGACGACCGTGGGGCCGGTCCAGCCGGGCGAGGGGTGGACCGCGACGCCGACCGGCTTGTCGATCACCACGATGGACTCGTCGTCGTGGACGATCTTGATCCCCTCGACGATCTCGGGGGTCACCGTCAGCGGGTCGGTCAGGGTCGGGATCTCCACGTCGAGCAGCGAGCCGGGCAGCACCCGGTCGCTCTTGCCGACGCCGGCGCCGTCGACCTGCACCAGGCCCTGCGCGATCAGGTCGGCCGCGCGGGTGCGCGAGAGCCCGAACATGCGGGCCAGGGCGGCGTCGACCCGCTCCCCCGCGAGGCTCTCGGGCACGCTGAGGCTGCGGTGCTCGGAGGTCTGGCTCATCGCTGGTCCCCCGCGGTCGGGCCGCTCGCCGTGGCTGCGTCGTCAGGCTCGGCGTCAGGCCGGTCGCCGGTCCGGTCGCCGGACTGGTCGTCGGGCTCGTGGTCGCGGTCGCGGGTGCCGTCGAGGCGGACACCGCGGAAGGCCTGCACGAGGATGAGGCCGGCGGCGACGTTGATGCAGACGTCGGCCACGTTGAAGACCGGCCAGTTGGGGAGCATCAGGAAGTCGATGACGTGGCCCCGCATCGGCCCGGGGTCGCGGAAGAGCCGGTCGGTGAGGTTGCCGGTCACACCCGCGAGCAGCAGGCCCAGCGCCACGGCCCACAGCCGGGAGCGCACCCGCAGGCTGAGCACGAGCACCACCACGGTGGCGGCGATCGCGATGCAGCTCAGCGCCACCGTGAACTGGGTGCCGGTGCTGAAGGCGGCGCCCGGGTTCTTGACCAGCGTCAGCGTGAGCAGGTCCCCGACGACGGGCACGTCGGGCTGGCCCTCGAGACGGTCGAGAGCGAGCACCTTGGTGACCAGGTCCACGGCGTACGCGGTGGCGGCGATCGTCGCGAACAGCGCCCACACCCGCGCCCGGGAGCGCCCGGCGGGGGCTGCGGTGGTCTCGGGGTCTATCGCCGTTCCTCGCGCTGCTTGCATGTCATGCACAGTGTGGCACGCGGAAATGCCATCAGCCGATTCTTGCCGATCGGCTCTCCGCAGGACTCGCAGACGCCGTAGGTGCCGTCGTCGATGCGCGCCAGGGCCCGCTCGATCTGGGCCAGCTTGTCGCGCTCGTTGTTGAGCACGGTGAGCTCGTGGTCGCGCTCGAAGCTGCTCGCCCCGACGTCGGCCTGGTCCTGCCCGGCCCCGTCGCCGGAGTCGCGCATGAGCCCCGAGAGCTCCTGCTCCTGGTCGGCGATCACCTGGGCGATGTGGTCGTGCTGCTCGTGCAGCTCGCCGACGACCTCGTCGAGCTCGGCGGCGGTCCAGTCGGACTCGCCCTCCTTGACGACGAGGTCCTGGGCCTGGGCCGCGGTGGCGGCCTTCTTGGTGGGTGCTGCCTTGGTCACGGGCACAGCCTTCGAGCGGGGGCGCCGCAGCGCCGGGGGTGGACGGAGCAGGGAGGTCCGGGGGGCGGGAGAGGGGTGAGGACAGTGAGCAGGAGGGTAGCCAGTCGGTGGTGAACCGACCAGGGCCCCTCCGTCACGGGCCCGCGGAGACGACGGCGCGGCCGGCCCCCGAGGGGACCGGCCGCGCCGGATCGAGCCGGGTGGAGCAGTCGCTCAGGACTCCTCGTCGCCCAGGATGGAGCGCAGACGCTTGGGGGCCGGGGCCTCCTCGGTCGGAGCGGCGCTCTCGGCGCCGTTCTGCAGCGCCTCCAGCTGCTGGGTGAAGTAGCTCTTCAGGCGCGAGCGGTACTCGCGCTCGAACGAGCGGAGGTTCTCGACCTCGCTGCTGAGCTTGTCGCGCTCGCGCTCCAGGTCGCCGAACATCTGCTGGCGACGCTCGGCGGTCTCGGAGTCGAGCATCGAGGCGCGGGTGCGCGCGTCGGACTCCATGCGGTCGGCCTTCGACTTCGACTCGGCCTCGAGACGCTCGGCCTTGGTGCGGGCCTCGCCCACGATCTTGTCGGCGTCGTTCTTGGCCTCGTCGACGAGCTCGTCGGCGTTGCGGGTGGCGATCTCGAGCAGGCGCGCCGCGGCGTTGGAGGCCTGCGGCACCGTCTCGACGCGGATCGTCTCCGTGGGGGTCGCGGCGGCGGGGGCGGCCGGTGCGGCCACGGGGGCCGGCGTCGGCTCGGGCTTCGCGACCGGCACGGGCTGCGTGACCGGCTCGGGCGTGGACGGCGCGGTGGTCGCCGGGGCGGACTGACCCGACGACGAGCCGGCCTGACCCGATCCCGACGGGCCCGATCCCGACTGGGCGGAGGCGAGCTTGGCGCGGAGGTCCTCGTTCTCCTTGGTGAGCCTCGCGAGCTCGGCCTCCACCTCGTCGAGGAACTGGTCGACCTCCCCCATGTCGTAGCCCTCGCGCAGCCGGACGGGAGTAAAGCGCTTGTTGCTCACGTCCTCAGGCGTCAGTGGCATGACCTCACCCATTCTCAGTCGTGGTGTTCAAGTGGATCCCAGACGTGCCGCGCGCGGATGCGCGAGGTCGTGCTGCGAACTTCTCGGGGAACAATAGCGCCTGTCGTGGGACAGGTGGGACAGGCGGGTCCCGGTGGGCGGCCGGGGCCCCGGAGGGCGCTCAGGCGATGTTGAAGACGGCGTCGTTGACGTTGAGCAGCACCCACGCGATGACCAGGACGAGCAGGAAGCTCAGGTCGAGCGCGATGCTCCCCAGACGCAGCGGCGGGATGAAGCGGCGCAGGAACTGGATGGGCGGGTCGGTGACCGAGTAGACCGCCTCGAGGACCAGCAGCAGCGGTCCGCGCGGACTCCAGGAGCGGGCGAAGACCTGCACCCAGTCCACGATGAAGCGCACCCACATGAGCGCGATGAAGAAGAACAGGATCCAGTGGATGATCCAACCGGCGATCTGCACGTCGGTGATAGCTCCTGTCGGGGCCGGACCGGGCTCGTCGTGACGACGGGCCTCAGCTCTGGTTGAAGAAACCGCCCTCGGCGATCCGCTCCTTGTCCTCGGCGGCGACCGTGACGTTGGGCGGGGAGAGCAGGAACACCTTGTTGGTGACGCGCTCGATCGTGCCACGGGTGGCAAACACCAGGCCGGCGGCGAAGTCGACGAGACGCTTGGCGTCGGCGTCGTCCATCTCCGAGAGGTTCATGATCACCGGCACGCCCTCGCGGAAGTTCTCCCCGACGGTGCGGGCCTCGTTGTAGGTGCTCGGGTGCAGGGTCGTGATGCGGGACAATTCGGCTACCACTCCGGTGGGGCCGGCGGCCGGACGGCGGCGCTCGGCGAGGTCGGACACGGACGCGGCTCGCGCCGCGGGCTGACGGGGCGCCGCCGGGGCGGGCTGACGCTGGGCCGGGACCGCCTGGGTCTCACGGGTGGTGTCGTCGCCGTCGTACTCGTCGTCGTACCGGCCGGTGTCCTCGAGCAGGCCGAGGTACTCGCCGATCCTGCGCATCGCGCCGCTCATGACAGTCGTCCTCCGGAACTCCTGCGCCGTCGTCCCCGGGTGGGGCGATCGGCGCTCAACGTTGTAGTCGGACCCTACTGGACCGTGGGCCTCGAACCGAGCACCGCGGAGCCGAGCCGCACGTGTGTCGCGCCGGCCGCCACCGCCTGCTCGAGGTCGCCGCTCATGCCGGCGGACAGCACGGTCGCCGCGGGGTGCTGGGCGAGCAGCCGCTCGCGCAGGCGGGCCAGCCGCTCGAAGGCGGCGGCGGGGTCCTCGGCCGGCGGCGCCACGGCCATCAGGCCCCGCAGGCGCAGGTGCTCGGCCTGCGCCACGCGGTCGGCGAGGGCCAGGAGCGCCTCGGGTCCGACGCCGGCGCGCCCCTCGGCCCCGGGCGGGTCCAGGCTGACCTGCACCAGCACGTCGAGGGGTCGCCCACGCCGCTCGGCGCCCCGGTCGAGGGGACCGACGAGCTTGGGACGGTCGACCGACTCCACGACGGCGGAGTACGCCGCGACCGCCGAAGCCTTGTTGCTCTGCAGACCGCCGATGAAGTGCCACGACAGGTCGAGGTCGGCCAGCTCCGCGGCCTTGGCCTCGGCCTCCTGGTGCCGGTTCTCCCCCACGTCGGTGACCCCGAGCCCGGCCAGGACGCGCACGTCGGAGGCGGGGAAGAACTTGGTGACGACCACCAGGTCGACGTCGTCGCGTGCGCGCCCCGCCGCCACGCACGCGTCGGCGAGCCGCTCGCGGGCACGCCCGAGGGCGGCCGTCAGCTCCGCGGCGCGCTCCGCCGGGGCGACGGAGCCGCCCGTGGGCCGGTGCGGGTCGCCGGGAGCGGTGCCGTGGGCGCTCACGCGCGCCGCCGTACGACGCCGGCCAGCCGCCCGGCCGCCCTACCGTCGCGACGGTAGGAGAAGAGGTCGGGCGACTCGCGGGTGCAGCGGGAGACGTCGTGCGCGACGACGTCCTCGCCGCGCAGCTGGGCGACCACCCCGGCGCCGACGTCGAGCGCCGGCGTGCCCCAGGTGGTCGTGGCGCGGCTCTCCGGCACGACGGCCGCGACCTCCTCGCGCATCTGCTCGGGCACCTCGTAGCACCCCCCGCAGACGTGCGGTCCGACCCAGGCCTCGATCCGCCGCGCCCCGAGCTCCCGCATGCGCGACACCACGGCGGGCACCACCCCGGCGACCAGGCCCGGTCGGCCGGCGTGGGCCGCGCCGACGACACCGGCCACCGGGTCGACGAGGAGCACCGGCACGCAGTCGGCGGCCCGGACGACGAGCACCACGCCGGGGCGGTCGGTGACCAGGGCGTCGGCGTGCGGACGCTCGGCGGCGGGGTGCTCGCCGACGGTGACGACCTCGCGGCCGTGCACCTGGAGCAGGTCGGCGACCCGGTCGCCCGGCGCGAAGTCGGCGAGGAGCAGCTCGAGGTTGCGCTGTCGCGACGCGGGGTCGTCGTCGCCCTCGACGGCGAGGTTGAGCTCCGCGAAGGGAGCAGCACTGACCCCGCCGACACGGTCGGTGAACGCGAGGTCCACGAGCGAGTCGGCGGGGCCGGTGGTGGTGCGGAAGGCGTACACCGGGGCAGGACCTACTTCAGGAAGTCGGGCACGTCGAGCTCGTCGTCGTCGAACTGCACCTGCCGCGGCGCCGGCCGCGGGGCGGGCGGCTGGGTCGGCGCCGGGCCCGTGGGACCGGACTGGCCACCCTGCTGACCGCCCTGCTGGCCACCCTGGTGCGGGGCCTGCTGCGGCGCCTGGCGCGGCGGCTGCTGCGGGGCCTGGCCGGGCTGGCCGCCCTGGGGCGCCGGCTGGCCGAAGCCCTGCCGCGCGCCCGCGGGGACGGGCTCGCGCTCCTCGCCGCGACGCAGCGACGGCGCCGGGGACGCCTGGCGGGCCTCCTGGGCCGGCTCGGCCTTGGGCTCGCGGCGCAGGACCGTGCCCTCGTCGCGCCGCTTGGGCGTGCCGCCGTCGAAGCCGGCGGCGATGACCGTCACGCGCACCTCGTCACCGAGGGCGTCGTCGATGGTGGCACCGAAGATGATGTTGGCCTCGGGGTGCACCGCCTCGGCGACGAGCGCGGCGGCCTCGTTGATCTCGAACAGGCCGAGGTCGGAGCCGCCGGCGATCGAGAGCAGCACGCCGTGGGCGCCGTCGATGGAGGCCTCGAGCAAGGGGCTGGAGACGGCCATCTCGGCGGCGGCGACGGAGCGGTCCTCGCCCCGGGCCGAGCCGATGCCCATGAGGGCGGAGCCGGCGTTGGCCATGACCGACTTCACGTCGGCGAAGTCGAGGTTGATCAGGCCGGGGGTGGTGATGAGGTCGGTGATGCCCGAGACACCCTGGAGCAGCACCTGGTCGGCCTGCTTGAAGGCGTCGAGCACCGACACGTTGCGGTCGCTGATCGAGAGCAGCCGGTCGTTGGGGATGACGATGAGGGTGTCGACCTCCTCGCGCAGCTGCGCGATGCCCTCCTCGGCGGAGTTGGCGCGGCGGCGGCCCTCGAAGGCGAACGGCCGGGTGACCACGCCGATGGTCAGCGCGCCCAGCGAGCGGGCGATGCGGGCCACGACGGGAGCGCCGCCCGTGCCGGTGCCGCCACCCTCGCCGGCGGTCACGAAGACCATGTCGGCGCCCTTGATGACCTCCTCGATCTCGTCGGCGTGGTCCTCGGCGGCCTGGCCGCCGACCTCGGGGTTGGCGCCGGCGCCGAGGCCGCGGGTGAGCTCGCGGCCGATGTCGAGCTTGACGTCGGCGTCGCTCATGAGGAGGGCCTGGGCGTCGGTGTTGATCGCGATGAACTCGACTCCCTTGAGCCCCACCTCGATCATCCGGTTGACGGCGTTGACACCGCCTCCGCCGATGCCCACGACCTTGATGATGGCCAGGTAGTTCTGTGCTGCTGCCACGGCGGCTCGCCTCTCGCTGATCGGTGGTGGTGCTGGGTCCGTGCGTCGCGCACGGGTGGTCTGGGGCGCCGCACCGGGACGGGCGGCGTTGGTGCTGCTGTGCTGCTGGGGGGTGGTGCTGGGGGGTGCTGCTGGGGGGTCGTGCCGGATGGTGCTGCGGGGAAGCGACGGGCCCTCAACTCTGACCCTCAACCTGAGGGTTATAGTTATGTCAACCTCGCCGTGACGACGACAGTAGACACACGGAGACGCCGGATCGCGCAGACACGCCCGGCGCGTCCTCGACGATCCGGAGGAGGCCCGGTCAGCCGACCGCGGGACCGCTCACGGTCGGACGGCCCGGCACGCTCACGTCGTACGCCGTGCCGGGCTGCGACAGCAGCACGGTCAGCACCTCGGCCTTGCGCGCGGACTCGTCGGCGCTCCCCCACGCCACGGTGCGGCCGTCGCGCAGCGCCAGGACGATCCGGTCGACGGTCTCGACCTCCACGTGGTCGAGCCGACCCGCGAGGTCCTCCGGCAGCGCGGCGACGACCTGGGCCGCTTCGCGCAACGCCTCCGCGGTGGTGTCGACCTGGCTCTCGACGCGCGGGAGACCCTGCGGTGCGGCGGTGTAGGTGCGGAAGGCCACGCCCTCGGCGTCGAGGCCGCGCAGCGTGCCGCCGAGCTCGACCACGGCCACGGCCACCCGCTCCTCGACCGAGATCGTCACCGCGTCGGGCCACGACCGGGTGACGTCGGCGGAGGCCACCTGGGAGAGCGACTCGACGCGGGCGCGCACGGCGGCGAGGTCGACCCGCGCCAGCGGCTCGCCGTCGGGCACCTGCGCGGCCGCCCGCACCTGGTCTGCGGCCAGCGGCCCGACGCCGGTGACCTCGACGTCCTCGACGTCGAGCAGCGCGGAGAACCACACGGTCCACACCGCAGCGGCTCCGAGCGCGAGCAGCACGAGGCCCACGACGACGTAGCGCAGCGTCGACCAGCGCCGGGCCCAGCGACGCCGCACGAAGCGGCGACGGGTGCGCCGGGTCCGCGGGTCGACCGGGTCGCTCACGGCCGGGGCCCCGCCTCGACCCCGCCGGCGCGCTGCTCGAGCAGGTCGAGCACGCGCGGGCCGACGGTGGTCACGGTGCCGGCGCCGAGGGTCAGCACGAGATCGCCCGCGCGGGCCCGGTCGACGAGGGCGGCCGGGGCGTCGGCGAGGTCGGGCACGAAGGCCACCCGGTCGGCGGGCAGCGGCACCGCGTCGGCGACCAGCGCGCCGGTCACCTCGGGGTCGGCGTCCTCGCGGGCCAGGTAGACGTCGAGCACGACGACCTCGTCGGCGGCGCCGAGCGCCTGGCCCATGGCGACGCCGAAGATGCGCGTGCGCGAGACCAGGTGGGGCTGGAAGGCCACGACGACGCGCCCCTCCCCCGCCACCGAGCGGGCCGCCTGGAGGTCGCCGGCGATCTCGACGGGGTGGTGGGCGTAGGAGTCGTAGACCCGCACCCCGGCGGCCTCGCCCTTGCGCTCCATGCGGCGCCGGGTGCCGCCGAAGGACTCCAGGCCCCGCTTGAGGGCCTCGAAGTCGTGGCCCAGGCGCAGCGCCGCGCCGAGCGCCGCCAGGGCGTCGAGCACGTAGTGGCGACCGGGGATCTGCAGGGTGACCCGACCCAGCTCGACCCCGCCGTCGACGACGGTGAAGGAGGAGGTGGTGCCGGCGAAGACGACGTCGACGGCGCGCAGGTCGGCGCCCTCGCCCTCGCCGACGCCCACGAAGGCGAGGTCGCGCGAGGCCGCGACCGCGCGCAGGGCGGCCGCGCCGTCGTCGTCGACGCAGGCCACCAGGAGGCCGCCGGGGCGGATGCGGCCGACGAACTCCTCGAAGGCGGCGGCGTAGGCCTCCTCGGTGCCCCAGTTGTCGAGGTGGTCGGCCTCGACGTTGGTGACGACCGCGACGGTGGGCTCGTAGACCAGGAAGGCCCCGTCGCTCTCGTCGGCCTCGGCGACGAAGAGGTCGCCCGCGCCCTCGGCGGCGTTGGTGCCGGTCTGGGCGAGGTCGCCCCCGACGGCGTACGTCGGGTCGGCGCCGGCCGCCTGGAGGGCGACCGTGAGCAGCGAGGTGGTGGTGGTCTTGCCGTGGGTGCCGGCGACGGCCACGACGCGACGCCCGGCCATGACCGCGGCCAGCGCGGCCGAGCGCGGCAGCAGCCGCAGCCCGCGCTCCTGCGCGGCCACGACCTCGGGGTTGTCCTCGCGCACGGCGGTCGAGACGACCACGGTGTCGGCGTCGCCGAGCTGGTCGGCGGCGTGGCCGACATGGACCGTGGCTCCCAGCTCGCGCAGCCGCTGCAGCGTCGGGGAGTCGGTGCCGTCGCTGCCCGACACGGTGATGCCGCGGGCGAGGAGGATGCGCGCGATCCCGGAGAGTCCGGCACCGCCGATCCCGACGAGGTGGACCCGGCCGAGCCGGTCGGCGGGCAGGAGGGTGGACGGCACGGGCACCCTCATCGAGCACCCCCCGTGCGGTCGCGGCGCGTCGCACCCAGCTCGAGCACCAGGCGCGCCAGGCGCTCGTCGGCGTCGCGGGGCACGAGGGCCACGGCCGCCGCGCTCATCCGCTGCAGCCGGGGTGCGTCGGTGGCCAGGCCCGGCACGGTCGCCGCGACCCAGTCGGGGGTGACGTCGGCGTCGTCGACCAGGAGCGCGCCCCCGGCGTCGACCACGGGTCGCGCGTTCTGCGCCTGCTCGCCGTTGCCGATCGGCAGCGGCACGAGGATGGCGGGCAGGCCGGTGGCGGCCGCCTCCACGACGCTGTTGGCCCCCGCGCGGCAGAGCACGAGGTCGGCGGCGGCGTAGGCGAGGTCCATGCGGTCGACGTAGTCGACGATGACGTAGGAGGAGCCCGCCGCGGCCGGGTCGGCCCCGCCGTGCTTGCCCTGCACGTGCAGCACCTGCACGCCGGCGGCCGCGAGGGCGGGCGCCGCGGCGGAGACGGCCTGGTTGAGGCGGGTCGCACCCTGCGACCCCCCGGTCACCAGCAGGGTCGGCCGAGCGGGGTCGAGACCGAAGGCTGCGCAGGCCTCGGCGCGGCTGGCGGCCCGGTCGAGCTGGGAGATCATGCGGCGGATCGGCAGGCCGACGTACTCGGCGCCGCGCAGCGGGGTGTCGGGGAAGCTCACGGCCACGCGCGCGGCGAGGCGGGCGCCGAGACGGTTGGCGACGCCGGGCAGCGCGTTCTGCTCGTGCAGCGCGATCGGGAGGCGACGACGCCGGGCGGCGAGGTAGGCCGGCACCGAGACGTAGCCGCCGTAGCCCACGACGACGTCGGGGCGGACGCGGTCGAGCACGGCGAGGGTCTCGGTGACCGCGCCGCGCAGGCGGCCCGGCACCCGCAGCAGGTCGGCGCCGGGGCGCCGCGGCAGCGGCACCGGCGGCACCAGCTCGAGGGGGTAGCCGGCCTCGGGCACGACCCGGGTCTCGAGCCCGCGGGGGGTGCCGAGGCAGGTCACCTCGGTGGCGGGGTCGAGCCGGCGCAGGGCGTCGGCGGTGGCGAGCAGGGGCGAGGTGTGACCGGCGGTGCCACCGCCGGCGAGGAGTACGCGCATCCGGACCAACCTAGCGATCGGACCGGCCGCGCCCGGAGGTGAGGCCCGCCAGCGGGCCGGCCGCCACGCCGCTGGAGCGTCCGCGCCGGCGCAGGGCGAGGGCCCGGGCCGCCTCGGGCTCGCGGCGGGCGAAGCCGATGAGCAGGCCCAGCGCGATCAGCGACGGCAGCAGCGCCGACCCGCCGTAGGAGACCAGGGGCAGCGGGATGCCGATGACGGGCAGCAGGGCGAGCACCATGCCGACGTTGATCACCATCTGCCCGACCAGCCAGACCACGATGCCGAACGAGGCGTAGCGCACGAAGGGGTCGGCGGTGTGGCGCGCGACCCGCAGGGCGGCGAAGGCGATGGTGAGGAAGAGCGCGACGACCAGCACCGTGCCGACCAGGCCCAGCTCCTCGCCGAGCACGGCGAAGATGAAGTCGGTGTGGGCCTCGGGCAGGTCGCCCCACTTCTGCTGGGAGGCACCGATCCCCTGGCCGAACCAACCGCCGCTGGACAGGGCGTAGAGCCCGTGGGCGGGCTGCCAGCCGGAGTCGTGGAAGTCCTTGAAGGGGTCGGCGAAGGTGGTCAGCCGCGAGACCCGCTCGGGGTCGCTGGCGGCCAGACCGATGGCGGCGACGCCCACCAGTGAGAGGCAGACGGCGAAGAAGCGCAGCGGCGCGCCGACCACCCACAGCATGCCGAGCATGATCGCGAACAGCACGAGCGCCGTGCCGAGGTCGCGGCCGAAGACGACCAGCCCGGTCGCCAGCAGCAGGCCGGGGACCACCGGCACCATCACCTGGTGCAGGCTCGCGAGGCGGCGCTCCTTGTTGGCGTAGATGTGCGCGGCCCACAGGATGAGCGCGAGCTTGGCGATCTCGGAGGGCTGGATCTGCAGCGGCCCGATCGCCAGCCAGTTCTGGTTGCCGTTGACCGCGACGCCGATGAAGGCGGTGAGCAGCAGCAGCGCCAGCGAGACGACGTAGCCCGGGTAGGCCAGGGCCCGCAGCAGCCGGTGGGGCAGCCGGCTGGCCACGAAGGCGAGCGGCAGCCCGAGCACCACCCACATCAGCTGGCGGCGCACGATGGCGTAGGAGTCGCCGTCGTTCTGGGTGAAGGAGTACACGCTCGAGGCGCTGAGGACCATGATCAGGCCGATGGTCAGCAGCAGGGTCGAGGCTCCCAGCAGCAGGTAGTACGAGGTGAGCGGGCGGTCGAGCGCGTCGTGCACCGTCGCCGTGGTCGTGCGCACGCGCTCGCGCAGCGTCCACCACGCCGAGGCGGCGCCGCCGGGGGCGGGCATCGACCGGGTGTCGTCGAGGCCCTGCGGGGCGGGGCGGGCGGTGCGGGTGGGGCTGGGGCCCCGCTCGGCGGTGGTGGTCACGGCGTCCCTTCCTGCGTGGGCCCTGAGGGCCCGGTCGGACCGCTAGCCGGTCCTCTCCCGGACCGCTGCGGTGAAGGCGTCACCACGAGCGGCGTAGCTGGCGAACATGTCCATGGAGGCGCATCCCGGCGCGAGGAGGACGGTGTCCCCCGACCGGGCGAGCCCGGCCGCCGCGTCGACGACCTGTCGCATGACCTGTTCTGGTGTGTCTGGTGTGCGTGTGACTGCTGGTGCGTGTGTGGCGCCAGTCTGGTCGCCGCCGACGACTTTGACGGGCACATCGGGCGCGTGTCGGGCAAGAGCGCGGGCGATCACGTCGCGGTCACGGCCCAGCAGCACGACACCGCGGAGCCGGGGTGCGGCGGAGCGCACGAGGTCGTCGAAGTCGGCACCCTTGGCCAGTCCGCCGGCGACCCAGACCACGGGGTCGTAGGCCTGCAGCGACGCCCCGGCCGCGTGGGGGTTGGTGGCCTTGGAGTCGTCGACCCAGGTCACGCCCTCGTGGGTGGCCACCACGGCGATGCGGTGGCCGTCGGGCCGGAAGCCGCGCAGCCCGTCGCGCACCGCCTGCTGGGAGACCCCGTGCGAGCGGGCCAGGGCCGCGGCGGCCAGGGCGTTGGCGACCTGGTGGGGTGCGGCCGGGTGGCCGTCGACCTCGAGGTCGGCGAGGTGGCACAGCTCGGCGGCGCTCGTGCCGCGCTCCTCGATGAAGGCGCGGTCGACGAGGATGTCCTCGACCAGGCCGAGCATGCCCACGCCCGGGACGCCGAGGGTGAAGCCGACCGCGCGGGCCCCCTCGACGACGTCGGCCTCGCGCACCAGGCGCTCGGTCTCGGGGTCGGCGACGTTGTAGACGCACGCGCGCTGGACGCGCTCGTAGATGCGCCCCTTGTCGGCGGCGTAGTCGGCCATCGAGGCGTACCAGTCGAGGTGGTCCTCGGCGAGGTTGAGCACCGCCGCCGACTGCGCGCTCATCGAGTCGGTGTAGTGCAGCTGGAAGCTGGAGAGCTCCACGGCCAGCACGTCGTAGGGCTCGGGGTCCATGACGGCCTCGACGATGGGCAGGCCCACGTTGCCGACGGCGACGCTGCGCAGACCCGCCGCACGCAGGATCGCGTCGAGCATCTGCACGGTGGTGGTCTTGCCGTTGGTGCCGGTCACCGCCAGCCACGGCGTGGCGTGGGCCGGGTCGCGCAGGCGCCAGGCCAGCTCCACCTCGCCCCAGACCGGGATCCCGCGGGCCCGCGCCTGCGCGAGCAGCGGCGCGTCGGGGCGCCAGCCCGGCGAGGTGACGAGGACGTCGGCGTCCTCGGGCAGGGTCGCCGTGGCGCCCTCCCCCAGGCGGATCGACGCACCGAGCACCTCCAGCAGCTCGGCCTTCTCCTCCTTGCCCGCCGCCGACTCGTCGAGGGCGGTGACGTCGGCGCCGAGGTGGTTGAGGTTGTCGGCGGCGGCGAAGCCGGAGACGCCGAAGCCGGCGACGACGGCCTTCACGCCGTCCCAGGGCGTGTGCCGGCCCAGGGAGTCGAGGTCGCGGGGCGCGCTCATGTGCCGGCGACCCACTCGGCGTAGAAGATGCCCAGGCCGCCGGCGACGCACAGCCCGGTGATGATCCAGAACCGGATGACCACCGTGATCTCGTCCCAGACCATCTCGAAGTGGTGGTGGATGGGCGCGATGCGGAAGAGCCGCTTGCCCGTGCCGGTGAGGCGTCGCGTGGCCTTGAACCAGGTCACCTGGAGCATCACCGAGACGGTCTCCATGACGAAGACGCCGCCGAGCACGATGAGGAGCAGCTCGGTGCGGCTGAGCACCGCGAAGCCGGCCAGCGCCGCGCCCAGCGCCAGGGAGCCCGTGTCGCCCATGAAGATCTGGGCCGGCGAGGCGTTCCACCACAGGAAGCCGAAGCAGGCGCCGGTGATGGCCGCGGCGATGATCGCCAGGTCGAGGGGGTCGCGCACCTCGTAGCACTTGCCGTAGGCGATGTCGTCCTGGCCGCACCACTGGTTGTTCTGCCAGATGTTGACCAGGGTGTAGGCGCCGAACACCATCACGCTCGCGCCGGTGGCCAGGCCGTCGGCGCCGTCGGTGAGGTTGACCGCGTTGCTGGTGGCGATGACGATCAGCAGGATCAGCACCACCGCCACCACGGCGGGCAGCACGAAGCTGTCGAAGTCGCGGATGAAGGACAGCGAGAACGACGCCGGCCGCTGGCCGCGGTCGTCGGCGAACCACGGGCTCAGCGCCAGCACCGCGAAGGTGAGGCCGACGATGGTCTGCCCGACGATCTTGGCCTTGCTGCGCAGGCCGAGGCTGCGCTGCTTGTAGATCTTGATGAAGTCGTCGAGGAAGCCGACCAGGCCGGTGCCGACGAAGAGGAAGAGCAGCAGCAGCGCCGAGGCGCTGGGCAGGTCGCGTGTCACGAGCTTGGCGACGAAGTAGCCCACCACGGTGGCGCCGATGATGACGACGCCGCCCATCGTCGGGGTGCCGCGCTTGGTGTGGTGACTGGTGGGTCCGTCGTCGCGGATCTCCTGGCCGTAGCCCCACTCGGTGAAGCGCCGGATCGCGACGCGGGTCCCGAGCAGCGAGATCAGCAGCGCCAGGCCGCCTCCCATGAGGATCGCTCTCATCCGCCTACGTCCGCTCCCTCGGTGCCGTCACTGCGCGTCGCCGCGCCGTCCCTCGCCCCGCGTCGCCGCCGGGGTGCTCCCCGACGTCGCCGGGGCAACCAGGACATCTTGGCCCACGAGGGCCGCCGGCGCCTCCGCGCCCCGCCGCCCGGTGGCGATCCTCACGTCGTGGTGCGGCCCTCGGCCAGGGACGCGAGGAGCAGCTCGCGGGCGACGAGCCGGTCATCGAAGGGGTGCACGACACCGTCGACCTCCTGGCCGGTCTCGTGGCCCTTGCCGGCCACGAGCACGATGTCGCCCGGCCGGGCCACGGCGAGGGCCGCGGCGATCGCCGTACGCCGGTCGCCGACCTCGCGCACCTCGGCGCGCTCGGCCTCGGGCACCGCGGCGGCGCCGGCCAGGACGGCGGCGCGGATGGCGGCCGGGTCCTCGCTGCGGGGGTTGTCGTCGGTGACGACGAGCACGTCGGCGAGCCGCGCGGCGATCTCCCCCATCACCGGGCGCTTGCCGGTGTCGCGGTCACCCCCGGCGCCCAGCACGACCACCACCCGGCCCGCGGTGAGCGGGCGCAGGGCGGCCACGGCCGCCTCGACGGCGTCGGGCTTGTGGGCGTAGTCGACGACGACCTCGAAGTCCTGCCCCGCGTCGACGCTCTCGAGCCGGCCCGGCACGCCGGCCAGCGCGGCGATCCCGTCGGCCACGCCGGGGGCGTCGAGCCCGGCCTCGCCCGCGGCGGCCACGGCCGCCAGGGCGTTGGAGACGTTGAAGGCACCGGCCAGGGGCACCTCGGCCGGGAACGGCGGGCCCGCCGGGCCGCGCACCTCGAAGAAGGTGCGGCTCGGGGCCGGGCGCAGCTCGAGCGCCTCCCAGTCGGCGCCCCCGCCGGTCGTGGAGAAGGTCGCGACCGGCAGCGGCGTCTCCCGGGCCAGGCGCCGGCCGTGCTCGTCATCGCGGTTGACCAGCGCGCGGCGCGCGCGGTCGGGGCCGAAGAGGGCGGCCTTGGCCTGGTAGTACTCCTCCACGGTGTCGTGGAAGTCGAGGTGGTCGCGCCCCAGGTTGAGGAAGACGGCCACGTCGAAGACCACGCCGTCCACGCGGCCCAGCACGAGGGCGTGGCTGGAGACCTCCATGGCGCACACCTCGACGCCGCGCTCCACCATGACCGCGAAGAGACCGTGGAGGTCGGGGGCCTCGGGCGTCGTCAGCGCCGTGCGTACGTCGACCCCGGCGATGCGGGTGCCGACCGTGCCGATCACCGCGGAGCGCACCCCCGCGCCGGCCAGGCCGCCCTCGAGGAGCCGCGTGGTGGTGGTCTTGCCCTGGGTGCCGGTGACGCCGATCATCGTCAGCCGCTCGGCGGGGTGGCCGTAGAGGTGGGCGCTGACCCGCCCGAGCACACGGCGGGGGTCGTCGACCACGAGGGCGGGCACACCGGGGGGCACGCGGTCGGCGCCCGCGGGGTCGGTGAGCACCGCCACGGCTCCGGCCCCGACCGCCGCCGCGGCGTAGTCGACGCCGTGGGCGCGCGCGCCGGGGAGCGCGGCGTAGAGGTCGCCCGGCCGGACGCGCTGGGAGCTCAGCGTGATGCCGGTCAGCGTCGGGTCGGTCGAGGGCGCGGTGCGGTGGGCCGGCGCCAGCTCGCGGCGCACCCACGCCGTCAGCTCCGAGAGGGGCGTGCGGGGCGGGTCTGCGGGGCGGGTGTCGCCGGGCGTGCCGGGAGTGCCAGGTGTCGAGGTCACGATCGGGTCAGCCTAGGAGCGCGCGGCCGGGCTCACCACTCGACGGGCAGGCGCGAGGGATCGGTGCCGGTGGGAGGCACGGCGTAGCGGCGCAGCGCGTAGCCCATGATCTTGGAGAAGGCCGGACCGCCGACCGAGCCGCCTCCGCCGCCGTTGGTGGGGTTCTGCACCACGACGTAGATGGTGAAGCGGGGGTCGTCGGCGGGCGCGAACCCGGCGAACGACACGGTGTAGCTGCCGTCGTAGCACTGGCACTCGCTGCTGGCCCGCTGCGCCGTGCCGGTCTTGCCGGCGACGCGGTAGCCGGGGACGGCCGCGCCCGGGGCGACGCCGACCTCGGGGTCGACCACGCGCTCCATCATGTGGGTCGTCTGGCGCGCCGCGTCCTCGCTGATGACGCGGCGCTCCGTGGCGTGGTCGGTGCCGACCTGCTGGCCGGAGTCGGTGGTGGCCGAGCCGAGCACCACGCTGGGGTCGATGCGCACCCCGCCGTTGGCGATGGTGTTGACCGCGGCCGCCATCTGCAGCGCGTTGACCGAGACCGACTGGCCGAAGGCGATGCGGTCCTGCAGCGCGTCGGACCAGATGCTCTCGTCGGGCAGGATGCCGGCGGACTCGCCGCGGATGCCCGTGCCGGTGGTGCGCCCGAGGCCGAAGGCGTCGAGGTAGGAGCGCAGCTCGCCGTCGTCGTACTTCTCCGTGGCCATCACGGTGCCGATGTTGGAGGACTGGGCGATGACGCCGGCCAGCGTGAGCCGGATGGTGCCGTGGTCGAACCAGTCGCTGATCGGGTTGTCCCCCTCGCGCTGCAGCACGCCGGGCACCGTGAGCCGCGTGCGGGCGGTGACCTTGCCGGCGTCGACCAGGCCCGCGACGGTGAGGACCTTCTCGACCGAGCCGGGCTCGTAGACGTCGCTGACGGCGCGCGAGCCGAGGTCGGCCTCGTCGGACTCCAGCGGGTGGTTGGCGTCGAAGGTGGGGTAGTCGGCCAGCGTCAGCACGTCGCCGGTGCGGCTGTCGAGCACGACGACCGAGCCCGACTCGCCTCCGGAGTCGCGCACGGCCTGGCGCAGCACGCGCTGGGAGTAGAACTGCAGGTCGCGGTCGAGGGTGGTGCGCAGGTCCTCGCCGTCGACGGCCGGCACGGTGGTGTTCTCCCCCAGCGGGACGCGGTTGCCGGCGGCCACCGAGTAGCGCGCCTCGCCGTCGACGCCGTCGAGGAGGTCGTCGAAGGTGCGCTCGAAGCCCGCCAGCGGCTTGGTCGTGCCGTTCTTGCGGGGGGTGCCGACGAAGCCGACGAGGTTGGCGGCGACGTCGCCCGCGGGGTACTCCCGCACCGGGTCGCGCTCGGTGACCAGACCGTCGTAGCCAAGCGCGCGCGCCTTGGAGACCACCGAGGTGGCCAGGGCGGCGGGCACGCTGCGGGCGATGTACTGGAAGCGGCTGTCCTCGGCCCGCAGGCGGGGCAGGATCGTGAAGTAGTCGACGTCGAGGCGGTTGGCGAGGAAGCGCGCGAGCTCCGGGGCGTCGTCGGCGGTCAGCGCCGGGTCGGCCACGACCATCAGCCCGTCGACCGACTCCGCCAGCGGCTCGCCGTTGCGGTCGAGGATGTCGCCGCGCTCGGCGGGCAGCACGATCTCCTCCAGGCCCTCGGCCGCGGCCATCGAGGCGTAGGACGCGGGGTCGAGGCCCTGCAGCTGCACGAGGCGGCCCACGAAGACCGACAGCACCATCGCGATGACCAGGAAGCCGATCCGCAGCCGCAGCTGCGGGGACCCCCTCAGCTCGCCGGCGGGGCGGGCCGGGCCACGGGCTGCGGTCCTGCGCATCGGCTGGCGGGTCTGTCGCACGCTCGTCCTCCGGGTGCTGCTGGTGCTGGGCGGTTCGGTCCGTGGTGCGGGTGGTGCACGTGGTGCGGGTGGTGCGGTTGTTACTGGACGTTCCTACCCCCACCGGCGTCGCCGTCGCGGTTGCCGCGCGGGGCGTCCTCGCCGGTGTCGTCGCCGGTCTGGTCCTGCTGGCCCTCACGTCCGCTGCCGTCGCGGGCGCCGGCCCGGTCGCCGGACCGGTCGCCGGCGTCCGAGCCCTCGCGGCCGCCCGAGCGGTCGCGGTCGCGGTCGCCCGAGCGGTCACCGTCACCCGAGCCGTCACGGTCGCCCGAGCGGTCGCGGTCGCCGGGGAGGGTGCCCTCCGGCGGCGCCTGGGTCGGGGCCGGCGGGCGGAGCTCGGCCGGCAGCGGCGCCGGGGGCGGGTCGAGCGCGAGGGTCCCGGGAGCGAGGGCGGCGTCGGTGGTGCCGGTGACGGTGCCGTCGGAGAGGTCGAGGAACTGCGGCGCGGCCGGGAGCACCAGGCCCTGGGCCTGCGCCCGGCGCGCGACGTTCTGCGGGTCGCGCAGGCGCTCGAGCTGCATCGACAGCGAGGCCTGGCGCGCGGTGAGCACGGTGGCGCGGTCCTGGAGCTCGGTGGCGGCGAAGGCCGACTGCTGCATCGAGGTGTTGAACAGCAGCAGGCCCACGACGCCGCCGAGCATCAGCAGGCTGAGCAGGGTCACGAACGGCACCTTGGCCGCCCTCGTGCGGCCCCGGGGCACGACGGTCAGCCGGGCACGCTCGACGGCGGCCTCGGCGAGGCGGGGCAGTCTGGTCTGGATCGCTCGTGCCGTGCTGCTCATCGGGCTGCTCCCCCTCGGGTGTCGGGACGGTGGGTGGTGCGGGGCGTGCGGGCGGCCGACCGGCCCTGGGGCCGGTCCTGGGGCCCGTCGGAGGGTCTGACCCGCTCGACGGCGCGCAGGCGCACGGAGGCGGCGCGCGGGTTGGCCTCGATCTCGCCCGCGTCGGCCTTCTCCGAGCCGCGGGTGACCAGGCGCAGGGCCGGCTCGCTGCCCTCGGGCACGAAGGGGAGGTCGTCGGGCACGACCGAGCGGGTCGCGGCGGTGAAGGCCTGCTTGACCAGCCGGTCCTCCAGCGAGTGGTAGGACTCGACCACGACCCTCCCGCCGACGCCGAGGACGTCGATGGCGGCCGGCAGCGCGCGGCGCAGGACGGCCAGCTCGTCGTTGACCTCCATGCGCAGCGCCTGGAAGGTGCGCTTGGCGGGGTGGCCGCCGGTGCGCCGGGCCGGTGCGGGGATCTCGGCGTACAGCAGCTCGACGAGCGGCCCGGACGTCGTGAAGGGCTCGCTCTCGCGGCGGCGCACGACGGCGGCGGCGATCTTGCGGGCGAACTTCTCCTCGCCGTAGTCGCGCAGGACGCGGGTCAGGTCGGCGGCGGAGTAGGTGTTGAGGACGTCGGCGGCGGTCGGGCCGGTCGAGGAGTCCATGCGCATGTCGAGCGGGGCGTCCTCGGCGTAGGCGAAGCCGCGCTCGCGCACGTCGAGCTGCATGGAGGAGACCCCGAGGTCGAAGAGCACGCCGGCGACCTCGCCCAGGCCGAGGTCGGCGACGACCTCGCCGATCTCGTCGTAGGTGGCGTGCACGCCGGTGAAGCGCTCGCCGTGGGCCGCCAGGCGCTCGCCGGCCAGCGCGAGCGCGGCGGGGTCGCGGTCGATGCCCACGACGCGGGCGCCGGGGAGCCGCTCGAGGACGGCCTCGCTGTGACCACCGAGGCCCAGGGTGCAGTCGACGAGCACGGGAGCCGCGCCCAGCCGGGCGGCGGCGGCCTCGTCGAGCGCGGGCGCCAGCAGGTCGACGACCCGGTCGAGCAGGACCGGGACGTGGCGGGGGGAAGCCATGGAGCCGACCTCAGCGTCCCAGGCTCGAGAGCAGCAGGAGGGTCGCGGCGCCACCGAGGGAGACCGCGGCGGAGAACGCCATCAGCACCACCGCGTCGCGCGCCTGGTGGCGCACCCGCGGCGGCGCGGGCTCGTGGGTGATGCTCATCGTCGACCCCAGATCGGGTGGTGTGCGGGCGGTGCGGGGGAAGGGCGGATCCGCCGAGCCGGGTCCCGGCCCGCTCCGTGAGAAGACTCGAGGTGGCGTTCGGTCCTGGTGCCGGGGAAGGTGCCCCAGGGCCGAGGGAGCGGGCCGGTACCGAGACCGGCGGATCCGTGGTGGACGTGCGGGTGGTGCTGATGGTGGTGCGGGTGGAGCCGTCTGCGGTGGTGCGGGGTGGAGCCGGGGGGTGCCGGGTCAGACGGGCGGCTGCTCGTCGAGCTCTGCGAACTTCTCCTGGGCGCCGGAGGAGTACTCCTGCCAGCGGACGGGATCCCAGATCTCGATGCGGTCCATCACGCCGATGACGACGACGTCGCGCTCGAGAGAGGCGTACTGGCGCAGCACCGACGGGATGCCGATGCGCCCCTGCTTGTCCGGCGTGCCCTGCTCGGCGCCCGCGAAGAGCACGCGGGCGTAGTCACGGGCGTCGCGGTTGGTCATCGGCGTGCTCTGTGCACGCTGGGCCTCCTGCATGAAGACGTCCTCGGGCCACACGACCAGGCACTTCTCCTGTCCCTGTGTCACGACGAGCCCCTCTGCGAGTCGGTCCCTGAACTTGGCCGGCAGGAAGAGACGTCCCTTCTCGTCCAGCTTCGGCGTGTACGTGCCCATGAAGAACACGTCGCACCTCCGCTGATCCGGGAGCCTCCTCCACTTCGCACCACCTTACTCCACCTTCCTCCACCGTCAACCACATCCGACCACTCCAGGGCGGTGTTCTGCGCCCGCGAGCGCTCCACCGGGCCGCGGCCGCTCGTCGCCCCGCCCTACCGACCTGCGGGAGCAGACCCTGCGCCGGCGCGGCGCGCCGCAGCGGCCGAGGACCCCGCCGAACCGCTGTCGTCGCAGGTCAGCGGCCTGCGGCGCCGAGATCGACCGGGCGCTCCCGGCGTACGACGACGCGACGCGGACCTGCTGCGGGGCGCACGGTGGGGGCCGGTGGAGCGGGGCCCGGGCGGAGGTGGAGCGCGGGTGGAGGAGCGTGGGGCACCCGGCGCGCCCCGGGGGTGCCTGGTGGGGCGCGGCGGACCACCGTGACCGCCGGGGCCGGACCTGACGCGAGCGCGCCGGCAGGCGACGCGAGTTGCACCGACGCCCTACCGTGATGTCATCCCCGGGCGCCGTGCCCGCCGGCGCCGAGTGCACGACCGAAAGGACCCGACGTGGTTGCTCCGATCCCTGGAGGCGCCGACCTCGAGACCGTGGCCCGGGTCGTCTCCCGGGTCCGGGGCAACGTCGAGCGGGTCATCGAGGGCAAGCCCGACGTCGTCTCCGCGGCCCTCGTGGTGCTGCTCGCCGAGGGGCACCTGCTCATCGAGGACGTGCCCGGGGTCGGCAAGACGATGCTCAGCAAGGCGCTGGCACGCAGCATCGACTGCTCGGTGAGCCGCATCCAGTTCACCCCCGACCTGCTGCCCTCCGACGTCACCGGGGTCTCGGTCTTCAACCAGAACACCCGCGAGTTCGAGTTCCGCCCCGGCGGGATCTTCGCCAACGTCGTCGTCGGCGACGAGATCAACCGGGCCTCCCCCAAGACCCAGTCGGCGCTGCTGGAGGCGATGGAGGAGCGCCAGGTGACGGTCGACAACGCGACCTACCACCTCGAGGCGCCGTTCATGGTCATCGCGACCCAGAACCCCGTCGAGATGGAGGGCACCTACGCGCTGCCCGAGGCCCAGCGCGACCGCTTCATGGCCCGGGTCTCGATGGGCTACCCCGTCGCCTCCGCGGAGATCGCCATGCTCGACTCCCACACCCGCTCCAACCCCCTCGACGACCTCGAGGCCGTCACCGACGCCTCGGAGCTGCGCAAGATCACCGGGATCGTGGCGCAGGTGCACGTCGCCCACGCGGTGCAGCGCTACGCCGTCGCGCTGACCAGCGCCACCCGCACCACCGAGGACCTCACCCTCGGCGCCTCCCCCCGGGCCACGCTCCACCTCGTGCGCGCCGCGAAGGCCTACGCCGCCATCGAGGGCCGCGACTACGTCGTGCCCGACGACCTGCAGCTGCTGGCGCGCACCGTGCTGGCCCACCGCCTGCTGCCGAGCGTGGAGGCCGCGATGAACGGGCGCACCACCGAGGCCGTGCTCGACCGCATCCTCGCCGGGGTGCCGGTGCCGGAGCCCGACCGGGCCTGAGCCCCTCTCCCCCACCGCAGCACCCCGCGCCACGCCACACCGCCCCACGCCGACACCACCGACACCGCCGACACCGCCGGACGACCCAGGGAGGACCGATGCGCGAGGCCCTCGCCGGGCTCACCCTGCGCGGTCGTGCCTTCGTCGCCGCAGGCGTCACCGCCGTCGTCTGCGCCGTGCTGCTGGGCCAGCCCGCGCTCACCCGCGTCGGTGTGCTGGTGCTGGCCCTGCCGCTGCTCACCGCCGCCTACGTCGGCCGCAACCGCTACCGACTCGCCCTGGTGCGCACGGTGAGCCCCCAGCTGGTCACCGCCGGCCAGCCCGCCCGGGTCGGGCTCACCATGACCAACCAGGGCCGCACCCCCCACGCCGTGCTCCTGGTGGAGGACCAGCTGCCCTACGTGCTCGGCACCCGCCCGCGCTTCGTGCTCGACGGCATCGGCCAGGGCTGGCGCCGCGAGGTGAGCTACCAGGTGCGCAGCGACGTCCGGGGGCGCTACGACGTCGGCCCGATGACGGTGCGGGTCAGCGACCCCTTCGGACTCGTCGAGCTCGGCCGGTCCTTCCAGACCAGCGTGCCGCTGACCGTCACCCCCCGGGTCGTGCCGCTGCCGCCGATCAACCTCGGCGGCGGCTCCTCCGGGTCGGGCGACAACCGGCCCCGCGCCTTCGCCCACGGCAGCGCCGAGGACGTCACCGTGCGCGAGTACCGCCGCGGCGACGACCTGCGGCGCGTGCACTGGCTGAGCTCGGCCCGCACCGGGGAGCTGATGGTGCGCCGCGAGGAGCAGCCGTGGCAGGCCCGCGCGACGCTCTTCATCGACAACCGCGCCGGCAGCCACCGCGGCCAGGGCGTCGCCTCCTCGCTGGAGACCGCCGTCGTGGCCGCCGCCTCCATCGCCGCGCACCTGGGTCGGCGCGGGTTCGCCGTACGTCTGGTCACCGCCGCGGGCGAGGACGCCGCCGCGGCCTGGCACGTGCGTGACGCCACCCTCGACACCGGGCCGATCCTGGAGTCCCTCGCCGTCCTGCAGCCGCTGCGGGCCACCCACCTCGACACCGGCTGGCTGCGCGAGCAGGGCCAGGGCGGGCTCGTCATCGCCGTGCTCGGCGACCTCACCCAGGCCGACCTGCCGGTGCTGCGCCGCATGCACCACGGCGCCGACGCCGGTCTCGCGGTCGCCCTCGACGTGGCCGCCTGGGGCACCGGCGTGCCGACCGCCCCGGGCGCCTCCGGCGCCGCGGTGCTCTCCCGGCAGGGCTGGCGCAGCGTCGGGCTCGGCCCGCGCGACCGCCTCGACGCCGCCTGGCAGGACCTCGGCCGCAGCCGCGCCACCGCCCCCCGACCGCACGGGGCGACCAGCGGGCCCGGCACCGGGATCAGGACCGGCGGCGGCACCGGCGCGACCACCCGTGGAGGACCCTCGTGAGCGCACCCACCCTCGTGCCACCGGCCGGGTCCCCGGCCCGCCCGAGCACCGGCCGCGCGCGAGCGTCGGCGCCGAAGGACCTGCGTGCCCGGGGCGCCGGGCGCCTGCTGCTCTCGGCCCTGGCCGCCACCCTCACCACCTGGGCCGCGGTGGTGTCCTGGCGGGGGCTGACCGAGACCCCGGGCGGGTTCCTGCGGCCCCTGCTGCTGCTGGCCCTGGTCGTCGCCGGCACGGGTGCCCTGGCCCGGCTCGCCCGCCTCCCCGCCCTCGTGGTGCTGCTGGCGCAGACGGTGGTCGGGGTCGCCCTGGCCTCCGAGCTGCTCATCGACACCCCGGTGCCGCTCGGTGCCGGCTGGGGCGAGCTGGTGCGCGCCGTCGAGGCCGCCGTGGCGACCTCACGCCAGTACGCCGCCCCCGTGCCGCCCGAGGCCGCCCCGCTCGACCCGCTGCTCGTCGGTGGCGGGCTGGCCTGCATGCTCCTGGTCGACCTGCTCGCCAACGGCGTGCGCCGTGTGCCGCTGGCGGGCCTGCCCCTCCTCACGGTCTACGCGGTGCCGGTGAGCATCGTCGACTCCGGGCTCTCCTGGTGGGTCTTCGCACTCACCGCGGCGGGCTTCCTGGTCATGCTCTTCCTCCAGGAGGACGAGCAGGTCGCCCGGTGGGGCCGTCCGCTCGACGAGCGCGGCCGCCCGACCGAGGCCAGCGACACCGACCTGCGCGCCTCGGCCGCCCTGGGCCCCCGCAGCTCGACCTCGCGGGTGGGCGCCGCGAGCGTCGGTGCCGCGGCGACGGCGCTGGCCGTGCTCGTGCCCCTCGGCGTGCCGACCCTCGACGTCGACGTGTTCTCCCTCGGCGCGGGGAGCGCGGGCGGCGACGACGCCGTGCAGATCGTCAACCCCATGACCGACCTCCAGCGCGACCTGCGCCGTGGCAGCGACATCCCCCTGCTCGAGGTGCAGACCGACGACCCCGACCCGTCGTACCTGCGCATCGCCGTGCTCAACCGCTTCTCCAGCGAGGCGTGGAGCTCCGGGGACCGCGAGATCCCCACCGACAACCTGCCCGACGGCGCGGTGCCGGCTCTGCAGGGCGTCGCGGGCGACGTCGCGCGACGCTCCTACGACTACGACGTGAGCATTGGTGAGGACTTCCAGTCGCGGTGGCTGCCCACCTGGGCGCCGATCCGCGCCATCCGCGCCGAGGGCGACTGGCGCTACGACGAGTCGACCATGGACTTCCTGGCCAGCGCCGACGACCTCGACACCGCCGGGCTCGACTACTCGATGACCGGGGTCGAGCTGGACCTCTCCGCCGCCCAGCTCGCCTCGGCGCCCTCGGCCGCCGGCGCCGTCAGCGCGGAGATGGTCGACCTGCCCCCGCTGCCCGACCTGGTGCGCGACCTGGCCCTCGAGGTCACGGCCGAGGCACCGACCCGCTACGCCAAGGCCGTGGCCCTGCAGAACTGGTTCCGCTCGGAGTTCACCTACGACCTCGCGCGAGCCGACGAGGGCAACGGCGTGAGCGAGCTCGAGGCCTTCCTGCGCGACGACGAGGGCGGTCGGGTCGGCTACTGCGAGCAGTTCGCCTCGGCCATGGCGGTGATGGCCCGCGAGCTCGACATCCCGGCCCGGGTCGCCGTCGGCTTCCTGCGCCCCGACGAGATCGGCCCCGACCGGTACCAGTTCAGCGCCTACGACCTCCACGCCTGGCCCGAGCTCTTCATCGCCGGTGCCGGATGGGTGCGCTTCGAGCCCACGCCCGCCGACCGGGCGGCCGCCGTGCCCGACTACACGCGTGGCCAGCTCGACTCCGAGCCCGACCAGCCGTCGGCCCAGCCGAGCGAGCAGTCGCAGGCCCCGGTGCAGCCCGACCGTCCGGCGCCGAGCGCGGAGCCCGAGGTGCCGCAGGCGCAGGGCCCCGACGACACCGACACGACGGCGACGACCTTCCCGTGGGCCCCCGTCGCCGGGGGCGTCGGCGGCCTGCTGGCGCTCGGGGTGCTGCTGCTCCTGCCGCGCCTGCTGCGGAGCCGCCGGCGTGAGCGGTGGCTCGCCGCAGGTCCCGAGGGTGTCTGGCAGGAGCTGCGCGCCACCGCCCTCGACCTCGGCCACCCCTGGCCCGAGCGGCGCTCGGTGCGCACCGCCGGCGCCGCGCTCCTCGACTGGTACGCCGACCCCGCGGCCGAGCCGGTCGAGCGACCCGCGCGCGGCGCCGCGGCCGCCCCGGAGGCGGCCGCCGCGACCGATCGGCTCGTCACCGCCCTCGAGCGGCTGCGCTACGCCCCGGCCGGGTCGACCGACTCCGCCGCCGCCAGCGAGCAGGTGGGCGACGACGGGGGCGTCTGCGTCGCGGCCCTGCTGGCCGGCGTCACACCACGCCAGCGCCGCGCGGCGCGGTGGTGGCCGCGGTCGGTGCTCACCGCCGGCCGGCGACCGTCGGGCGCGCAGGCGCGACGGGCCGAGGTGCGTGCCACGCGCACCGGCGCCGCGACGGTCGACGAGGTCGGCTGACCCCTGCAGCGCCGGCCGGGTGACCTCGCCGGTCCGACCGGGTGTCGACCGACCTGCTGAGCACGCGCCGCCGCGCCGGCCCGACCGCTGAGCGCGGCCGCCGGGCGGGCCGGGGGCCAGCGCTCACCACGGGCTACGGCGGGGGCGGACGGGTGCTCCGACCCGTGGCACCACCGGCTCCCGCACCGTCGACCGGGGCCGGGCACGTCGGCCGTGGCAGGCCGGGGTGGCGGCTGGACGTCGCCGTCGACGAGCCGCTCGCACCGGTCTGTCGACCGGGGCCAGGCATGTCGATCGGTGCGGGCCGGGGTGGCCTTCGACCGCCGCCGTCGACGAGTGCTGTCGACCGGAGGCGTCGGACGGAGCCCTCGACCGGGATCGTGGTCGACCGGGACCGTCGTCCGGTGACGTCGAGCACGGCCGCCGGAGGGCCGAGCGGTCAGGACCGAGCAGCGGTCACCTCAGGCGCGCACGCAGCGCACGGGTTCGCGTCGAACCGCCATCGGTCACGCATGAGGACAAGGCCGAGCGACGGCTCAGAAGCCGCCGTTCTGCTCGCGGCGACGGCGCCACCGCTCCTCGGCGCGCTCCATGAACGTGCCGGTCTTGCGGGGGCGACGCGACGGCCGCCCGCCGCGGCTCTTGCCAGCGCGCGCGGAGCGACCTGCGCGGCCGCCGTCGATGAGGGTGAAGCCCGACGACGGGTGCGCCGCGGCGCCCTGGGTCTCGGCTGCAGCGGCGGCCTGCTGACCCTTGAGGGCGTTGAGACCGATGGTCGCCGAGGCGAGCATGATCACGAACCCGACGATGCCGACGGCGTAGACCTTGCTGATCACGCCGCCCATGAGGACGCAGATGCCGACGACGAACACGACGCCGGCCAGGATCGCGCGGCGCCGTGCAGCCCGGCGCAGCGAGGTGCCGCGCAGGGTGGAGGCGAACTTGGGATCCTCTTCAGAGAGGGCGCGCTCCATCTGCTCGAGCAGTCGCAGCTCCTCTTCGGAGAGTGGCACAGGGTCCTCCAGGGTCACGCGGATCGGCGGGCTCACCGTCGCGCCAATTCTAGGCAGGCGATCGACGTCACGGTAGGCGCGTCGGGAAATTACTCGCGCGGCGGGGGTCGAGGGACGTGCTCGGCGTCGGCACGACGACCTCTGTCGCGCGCCGCCGGTCCTCAGAGCAGGCTGGCCGGACGCACCGCGGCGCCCCCGAAGCGACGGGTGGCGCGGTCGACCGCGCGGTCGGCCTCCGACCAGCCACGCTCCCTCTCCCCGAGCACGTGCTGGTGGTGCACCGCACCGCGGGGACCGAGGCCCTCCACCCGCACCCCCACCAGGCGTACGGCGCGCCGCTGCGGACCCAGCGCGTCGAAGAGCGCCACGGCCGTCTCGTAGACCTCGCGCGTCACGTCGGTGGGCTCCGCGAGCGTCCGGGAACGGCTCACGGTGGTGAAGTCGGTCGAGCGCACCGTGATCGCCACCGTGCGTCCGACCAGGTCGCGCCCCCTCATCCGGCCCGTCACCGAGGTGGTGAGCCGCAGCAGCTCGCGCAGCACGCCGTCGCGGTCGGCGACGTCGCGCCCGAAGGTGTGCTGGGCGCCCATCGAGGAGTCGGGCTCACCACCGCCGAAGCCGGGAGCACGCCCCACGACGAGCTCGCCGCGGTCGGTGCCCCACGCCAGCGCGAGCAGGTGGTCGGCCTGGCGGGCGCCCACCAGCTCGTGGAGAGCGGCGCGGGGGGTGCGGGCGACGTCGCCGACGGTGCGCAGGCCCAGTCGCTGGAGGCGGGCGCGGGTCTTGTCCCCCACGCCGTAGAGCAGGCCGACGTCGAGGGGGTGGAGCATGCGGGGGACGTCCTCGGGAGCGACCACGACCACGCCGTCCGGCTTGGCCAGCCGGCTGGCCAGCTTGGCCACCGACACCGTCGCGGCCGCCCCCACCGAGCAGGTGATGCCCTGCTCGTCGTGGACGGTGGCGCGGACCAGCTCGGCGACGACCTCGGGCGGCCCGAGCCGCCGCCCGGCGCCGCCGACGTCGAGGAAGGCCTCGTCGGCCGACAGCACCTCCACCAGCGGAGTGATCCGGCGGAAGCACTCGTGGACCGCGCGGGAGACGCTGCCGATGAGCTCGAAGTCGGGGGCCAGCACGACCAGCTGGGGACAGAGCCGTCGCGCCCGCGACATCGGCATCGCCGAGCGGACGCCGTGCGCCCGGGCGGGATAGCTGGCGGCGAGCACCACGCCGCGGTGGGCGCCGCCGACGGCGACGGGCACGTCACGCAGGTCGGGCCGCTCCCGCAGCGCCACCGAGGCGTAGAACGCGTCCATGTCGACGTGCAGGATCGGCGTCACCGGTCGGGGTGTGCCCTCCGGTCGCCGATCGACGCGTGGCGCGACGCTCCGGCCCGCGTCCGGGAACGCGGCGTCGGGGCCCGCCACCCCCCGGTCGGTCACGACCGGGACCCCCGGGGCCCACCGGTGCGAGCGCGCCCGCCGGCGGGTGCCGGCCGGTCGCTAGCGGGCGAGCACGTGCAGCTGCGTCGCGAGGGGGAGGTACTCCGAGCGGCGAGCGACGGCCCGCTCGAGCTCGACCAGCGCGGCACTGGCGCCGGGCTCGAGGTCGAGCAGCGACCCGGGCACGAGGTCGGCGAAGACGCGGACACCGTCCACCGAGAGCACCTCGAGGCCGGCGCCGCGCAGCAGTCCCTCGAGCTCGTCACGGGTGAAGCGTCGCCCCGAGCGGGCGCGTCCGCCGGCGACCGGTGCGCCGCTCGGTGCGTCGAGCATCGCCAGCGCCTGCCCGAAGTGTCCGGCCATGGCCCGGGCGACGACGGCGGCGTGGTGCTGGGCGACGAGCAGGCTGAGGGTGGCCTCGGGGCGCATCGCCGCGCGCAGGCTGGCCAGTGCGGCCGCCGGCTCGTCGACCACCTCGAGCACCCCGTGGCACAGCACGACGTCGGCGCTCGCGGGGCCCACCACCTCGGCCAGGGTCGACAGGTCGCCCTGCTGGCCCGACACCTCGACGCCCCTCTCCCGCGCGCGACGCGCCAGCGAGGCGAGGGCGTCGGGGCTGGGGTCGACGACGGACACCCGGTGGCCGAGCTCGGCGACCCGCACGGCCAGGCCGCCCGTGCCGCCGCCGATGTCGAGCACGTCGAGCGGTCGGCCCGCCCCTCCCGCGCCGAACGCTTCCTGCAGGGCCGCCCAGACGACGGCCGTGCGTGCCGCCGCCCGCCGCTCGCTGGGCCGCTCCTGGGACCGCTCGTCGGGCCGGGCGGGAGGGCGCTCGCTTGCTGCCATGGCGCCCACCCTAGGGGACCGACGAGCGCACGGGCCCGCGCCCGCGTCGCCGGGCCGCCCCCGGCGAGGGACGCGGCGACGGGGGCGGCGGTGGGGGCGGCGGTGGGGGCGGGCCGGGGTCGATCACCTGGCACGGGGGCGGACTCCCTGGGGCTCGATCCGGTGGCGGGTGCATCGGCCGCCGGGGAGGTGGTGGATCGAACGTTTGTTCGACCCACCAGTCACTCTACGACGCGTCGCGCGTCGCCGCCACCCGTCGCGCACCGCCACCGTTGCGCCCCGTGGCCGCTCATCACCGCCACCGATGCGCCCCGTGGCCGCTCATCACCGCCACCGATGCGCCCCGTGGCCGCTCATCACCGCCACCGATGCGCCCCGTGGCCGCTCGTCACCGCCACCG
>NZ_JADCLL010000006.1 GCF_015070375.1 Nocardioides kribbensis
TGCGCCCCGTGGCCGCTCATCACCGCCACCGATGCGCCCCGTGGCCGCTCATCACCGCCACCGATGCGCCCCGTGGCCGCTCATCACCGCCACCGATGCGCCCCGTGGCCGCTCGTCACCGCCACCGACCGCGGCCGCCGGCGTGGGTCACCAGATGGCGTCGGCCCACTCCGGGTGGTCGATGAAGGGGTTGCGGTTGAACTGGAAGCGCTCGTAGATGACGTCGTTGCGGCGCATCTCGAACGCCGACGGCGGGTCCTCGGCGTTCCACCGCAGCAGCGTCGAGAGCTTGCCGTGGAGCGGGGCGGTGCCGTTGGCGACCCTGTCGTTGACCTCGAGGTCGGGGAAGCCGTCGCCGCCCTCGTAGCGCACGGACATGAAGAAGATCATCCGCGCCACGTCGCCCTTGTCGGCGTCGCGCGGCTCCCAGGAGTCGCCGTCGGCGTAGTTGCCCGGCGCCTCGGCGTTCTGCGAGCCACCCTCGTCGAAGTCGAGGTTGCCGCGAGCGGAGTTGACGGTCACGTCGGCCGGACGCAGGTGGTGCAGGTCGGTGCCGGGGCCCGTGGCCGTGCCGAAGTCACCGTGGCTCTTGGCCCAGACGTGCTCGCGGTTCCACTGCTCGACGCCGCCGCCGTTGTCGGTCTCGGGGCGGCTCTCGCCGGTGTAGAGCTCGATCACCCGGCTCGCGTCGGCGGGATCCTGGTCGGTCTCGCGCAGGGCGGCCCAGACCTCGTCGTAGGTGAGCCGCGCGACACCGCGCGAGACGATCGTGTGCAGCGACGTCTCCAGCGCCGAGCCCGTCTTGCCGACGGCACCGGCGTAGTAGGTGCTGTCGTAGTCGTCGGTGCCCCCGCTCGGTGGCGGGGTCGTGCCCCCGCCGCCGTCGGCGAGGGCGAAGGCGGTGGCGTTGCGCACCCCGGGGGCCGAGAAGTAGGCGCCGAGCGTGCCGGTCACGTCGATGCGGCGCCCCATCAGCGCGGGGTTGGACCGCAACCCCCAGGACGCACGGAAGGCGCTCGGCACCTGCACGTAGACCATCCGCGACGTGGCGGTCTCCCCCGGCGCATCGGCCAGGGCGAGGGCGTAGTCGTCGGGGAACCCCGAGGTCACCACGGTGCTCGTGGCGGTGGGCTGACCCACGACGTAGCCGCGCACCGTGGCCGTGGAGCCGTCCTGCACGGTGCGCGCGGTGGCGACGCTCACCGGCGCGGCCGCGCTGGCCGCCCTCGGCAGGACCGACCCGACCATCGAGCCGGCCGTCGAGCCGGCCATCGAACCCTCGGGCGCGCCGAGGAGAGCGGCGGGCGCGAGGGCGGGGGCCACCGTGAGGGTGGCCGGGACGAGGAGCAGGGACACCAGCTGCGCCGTGCGGCGCGGCCCGAGAAGCCGCATGCGCGGGACTCCGATCACTGGGACACCCGTGCGGGCGTCGGGGCGGGCGGGGCCACAGCGGCCCCCGGTCGAGCCTGGGCGATCCTCACCGCCCGGCGCGACCGGGGAACCCCTCGTCATGGACTCAGGCCGGACCATCCAGCCACCCGGACCGACGAGGCCCCGCCCCGAGCCGTGTCACCGCTCTCGCCGCGCGGCCGGTCGGCCGGCCGAGGGGGGCGGAGGGCTCAGCCGGCGCGGCTGATGCGCTCGGCCGAGGGCGCGTGCGGGACCAGGCCCAGGGCCTGCTCCACCACGCCCAGGAACCGGTCGGCGTCGCGGACGAGGTCGTCGGCCTCGCGCTCGCTGACCGCGCGCCGCGACCCCGCCTCCGCGGCGGCGCGCTTCGAGGCCCCCGCTGCGAAGAAGGTCGCCCACTCCGCCAGCTCCGGCGCCACCTCGGCCAGCAGCACCCAGGCGTTCTTCTGCGGTCGACGCCGCGCCGGCGCCGGCTGGGCCCGCGCCGACAGCAACGCGGCCGCCGAGCGGAGCGCGGCGACGTGGGCCAGCGCGTAGCGCGCCGGCACCTCGGTGGCCACGACGGCCTCCTGGAGCGACTCCGCGGCCCGCAGGAGGTAGGAGTGGGTGGTCGCCGGGAGGGCGTAGGGGTTGGGCGGGGCCACCGACGCCCGCGGCGCGCTCACGCCTCCACCTCGGCCCCGTGCGGGGCGTGCTGCTGGATGTCGTCTGTCATGCTCCACCTCACCTGGTCGTCGACCCCACGTGCGACCCCCTGACCTGCTCCCGACGAGGCCCTGCTCCGGCGGAGCCACCCGGGATCGAACGCCGACGGGGACGGGGGTCGAGGTCGCCCCCGTCGGCAGCGTTCGAACATGTATTCGAACACGGCTGAACCATACCGCCCGCCACGGACAGTGCGTCAAGGGTCGTCCGAGCGGCCCCCGGGCCGCCTGGTCGCGGAGGGGCTGCGGCCCGCCCTGGCGGGAGTCACCGGTCGGCTGGTGACACCCGCACCTGTCGGCCCGCGCGCAGGCCGACAGGTGCGGGTCCGGGCCGACAGCTGGGGCCCATGGGGCCGACGAGGCCTGCGGGGCCGAGCCGGTCTGTGCCGAGGCCGGGCGGGGCTGGGCGGAGTGGGCCTGGCCGCGGCGGGTCTGGCGAGGCCGGGCGGGGCGAGGCCGGGCGGGGTGAGGCCGGGCGGAGTGGGCCTGGCCGCGGCGGGTCTGGCGAGGCCGGGCGGGGCGAGGCGAGGCGGGGTGGGGCCGGGCGGCTCAGAGGGCCGCCGGGGCCTCCTCGACGCCGCGCATGTAGGTGTTGGTGTCGCGGTGCCACAGGGCCACGAGCAGACCGATGTCGAGGGCCAGGGCGAGGTAGGAGATGGCCACGAAGACGGCGGGCGGGTCGATCCGGATGCCACCGATGGTGGCCACCGCGATCATCACGACCAGCACGGTCAGGCTGACCCGCGCCCAGTTGTGGGAGTCGCGCAGGAAGACGACGAGCACGGCGATAAGCATGGCGAGCACGACGAAGAGCACGGCGGCCACGGGAAAGAACTGCGGGATCACGATCGGCTCGTTGGACTTGAGGTAGTCCAGGCCCCGGGTCTCCAGGATCTCCCGCGCCGAGCGGTGTCCCTCGGCCCAGTTCAGGATCAGCGTGTCGCGCAGGAGGGCGGTGAGCGCGACGGTGACGGCACCTACGGCCACCAGCAGCCCGAGCAGCGCCATCGCCACCGTCAACGACCTGGGCTGCTGCCGCATCATGCTGTGTTCCTCCGTCTCGAGCCGTCCTGTCCGGGCCATGGTCCCAGACGAGGTGGAGGACGGCCCGCACCACCACGCGGGGCGGGCGCCGCGGGGGCGACGCGCACCACACCGCTCCCTGCGCGCGCGGCGCGCCGCCGGCACGACCCGCCCCGGCCGGGCGACCGCACCACGGCTGTCGGCGTCACCGCCTAGGGTCGCACCATGAGCGAGGAGCACCCCGGCATCGCCCGCTTCCGGGCGGCCCACCGCGAGCGGGGCGGCACGGGCGAGATCGTCGTGCTGCCCGACGCCGTCCACACCGCGGCCCTGGCCGCCGAGGCGCTGGGCTGCGAGGTGGGCGCCATCGCCAACAGCCTGCTCTTCGACGCCGACGGCTCCCCCGTGCTCGTGCTCACCTCGGGGGCGCACCGCGTCGACACCGCCCACGTCGCCACCGTCGTGGGCGTCGCCGCCCTGCGCCGGGCCACCCCGGAGTTCGTGCGGGCCCACACCGGCCAGGTGATCGGCGGGGTCTCCCCGGTCGGGCACCCCGCGCCGGTGCCGACGTACGTCGACTCCTGGCTGCGCCGCCACCCGGTGGTGTGGGCGGCCGCCGGCCATCCCGCGGCGGTCTTCAAGACCACCCACGACGAGCTGCTGCGCCTCACCGGCGGCACCCCGGTCGAGGTCGAGCCGGCGCCGTGACCTCTCCCGACCCGTCCCCGGGGTCGTCGAGCACAGCCCCGACCGCCCCGGGATCCACGACCTCCGACGCCGCCGCCACCGACGCCGACGCCGACGCGACCACCGTGCCCCGTGTGACCGAGCTCTGGGTCGCGCCGGAGCGGCACGCGCCGATGGAGCCCCGCCGGCGCGTCGAGGTCGAGGCGGGCGCAGGCGTGGTCGGCGACCGCTGGCACGGCACCCGTCACCGCCACGTCACCCTCCAGTCCGCCGACGCCCTGCTCGAGGCCGCCGAGGCCCTGGGCGCCCCGGTGCCGGCCTCGGCGACGCGGCGCACCGTCACCGTGAGCCACGGCGTGGTGCCGACCGACCCGGGTGCGCGCCTCCGGGTGGGCGGGGTCGAGCTGGAGGTGGTGCGGGTGGCGGCCCCGTGCGCCCTGATGGAGCGCAGCATGGGCCCGGGCGGTGCCGCGGCGCTGCGTCGCCGGGGCGGGTCGGTGCTGCGGGCGCTGTCCTCGGGTCCCATCGCGGTCGGCGACCCGGTGGAGGGTCTCCTCACGGCACCGACGCCCTCCCGCGGCGCGGGTCCTGCGCGCCGGCCCGACCCCTCGACGCCCTAGGCTCCGGGCATGTCGCGGGTGGTGGTGGTCGGTGGGGGCTTCGGCGGGATGGCCGCCGCCGTCCGGCTGGCCAAGCTGGGCCACGAGGTGCGGCTCCTCGAGCGCTCGACCGCCCTCGGCGGCGCCCTCGCAGCACGCGAGCAGGACGGCTTCACCTGGGACGCCGGGCCCTCCTCCACCCTCGTGCCGGCGGTGCTGCGCGACCTCTTCCGCAAGTCGGGCCGTCCGCTGGAGCGCGAGCTCGACCTGGAGCCGCTCGACCTCGTGCGCGAGCACCGCTTCGAGGACCGCACCGTGCTGCGGCTCCCCGCCACCCGCGCGCCCCAGGTCGCGGCCTTCGACGCGCTCTCCCCCGGGCTGGGTCGGCAGTGGGCCGACTGGACGGCGTCGTTCACCGACGACTGGGAGGTGCTGCGCCGCGGCTACCTCGAGGTGCCCTGGCAGCGCGAGGCCCTGCCCCGCGAGGTCGCCGCACGGCTCGACTCCCGCGAGACCCTGCACAAGCGCCTGCGCCGCACCTTCCGCGACGAGCGGCTGCGCCTGGTCGCGGGCCACCCTTTCACGGCCGACGGGCACGACCTGCGCAACGTGCCGGCCTGGGCCGGGCTGGTGTCCTACCTCGAGCAGCGCTTCGGCGCCTGGACCGTGCCCGGCGGCCTGCACCAGGTCACGACGGCGCTGACCGCGCGGCTGGCCACCCGTCGGGTCGAGGTCGACCTGGGCTGCGAGGTGCGCGACGTGGTGGTGCGCGGGGGCCGCGCCGTCGCGGTCCGCACCGACCAGGGCGAGGTCGACGCCGACGTCGTCGTGCTCGCCGTCGACCCACGGCGCATGCCCGCCCTCGCCCGGCTGGTGGAGCGCACCATGCCGGCCATCCCCCCGACCGTGTGCCACGTCGGCCTGCGGACCGCGGCGGACCTGCCCGACCTCCCGCACGAGGTCGTGCTCCACGGCGACCCCGTGATCGTGGTCAGGCCAGGCGGCACGGCCCCGGACGGCGGCGCCGCCTGGACGATCCACGGTCGCGGCCGGCTCGCCGAGGACGTGCTCGTCGCACTGGCGCGGGCAGGCGTCGACGTCCGGCCCCACGTCGTCACGCGGATCGACCTCACACCCCGCGAGCTGGTGCAGGAGTGGGGCGGCTCGCCGCTCGGCGTGCTCTGGCAGGGCCGCTCGACCGTACGCCGCCGTCTGGGCCCCGACACCCCCGTCGCCGGGCTCGTCACCGCCGGCGCCCACGCCACCCCGGGCGCGGGGCTGCCCTTCGTGGGACTCTCGGCGGCGCTGGTGGCCCAGGTGGTCGGGCCCGCCGACGGGGTCCGCGTCAGACGCTGACGTCGAGCTTCTCGAAGATCTCCAGCGTGGCCCGCGAGCGGTTCAGCGTGTAGAAGTGCAGCCCCGGCGCGCCGCCCTCGAGCAGCTCCTCGCACAGCTCGGCCGCGGCGGCGATGCCCTCGGCGCGCATCGAGACCGCGTCACCGTCGTGGGCGGCGATGCGGGCCACGACCTCCTCGGGCACCTCGGTGCCGATGAGCTCGCCCTGGCGACGGATGGCCTTGAGGTTCAGGATCGGCATGATGCCGGGCAGGATCGGCAGGTCGACGCCGCGGTCGCGCACCCGCTGCACCAGCGCGAAGTAGTCGGCGGCACGGAAGAACATCTGCGTGACCGCGAACTCCGCGCCCGCCCGGGCCTTCGCGACGAGCACGTCGGCGTCGTGGTCGAGCGACTCCGCCGAGGGGTGGCCCTCGGGGAAGGCCGCCACGCCGACACGGAAGTCGCCGCGCGCGCGGGCCAGCTCCACCAGCTCCGTGGCGTAGGTCAGGCCGCCCTCGGTCGGGGTCCACGGCGCCCGGGGCCCGTCGCTGGGGTCGCCGCGCAGGGCCATGACGTGGTGCACGCCGGCCGCGGCGTACTCGTCGAGGATCGACTCGAGCTCGCCGCGGGTGTGCCCGACGCAGGTGAGGTGGGCCATGGGCAGCAGGGAGGTCTCGCGCGCGATACGGCCGGTGATGCGCACCGTGGAGTCGCGGGTGCCGCCGCCGGCGCCGTAGGTCACCGAGACGAAGGTGGGCCGGTAGGCCTCGAGGGTGGCCACCGCCTGCCACAGCTGCTCCTCGCCGGCGGCGTCCTTGGGCGGGAAGAACTCGAAGGAGAACGACCGCTCGCCCCGCTGGATGAGGTCTGCGAGGGAGCGTCCACGGCCGTCGGTCATGCCCCCCAGTCTAGGTTCGCCCCGTCTGCGGACCCGGCGCTGTCCACCCCCACGGGGGCCTGACGGGACCAGGACGGCCGCAGGACGGCCGCAGGGCGGGCGCCGGGCAGGAGCCGGACGGGAGCCGGAGGGCCCCGTCGGACACGCTGCGGCCCCCGCGCCGGGCCGTCGCGCGCGACCTGGACCCACCGCCTAGGGTCAGGGCGTGAGCGCGCGCGAGGCCAGCCCGACCGACGACCGACCCCACCAGCGACCCGACCAGGCCCCCGACGGGTCCACGGACGGCGCCGAGGCGGCGCTGGAGAGCGCGCCGTGGGACGGCAGCGGCTTCCGCGCCCGTGTGCAGGCCGCGCTCGACGCCCACGTCGAGGAGCAGGTGACCCGCCTCGCACCCGTCGGACCCGACGCCACCCGACTGCTCGACGAGGCCCGCGCCCTCGTCGCCGGCGGCAAGCGGCTGCGCGCGGCCTTCTGCTGGTGGGGCTTCCGGGCCCTGGACCCCGACCCCTCGCCGGAGACCGAGCAGGCCGTGCTGCGCGCCTGCGCCGCGCTGGAGCTGCTGCACGCCAGCGCCCTGGTCCACGACGACCTCATGGACGCCTCCGACACGCGCCGCGGGCGCCCGGCCACGCACCGCGGCTTCGAGGCCGAGCACCGCCGCGACGGCTGGACCGGCGACCCCGAGCAGTACGGCGCCGCCGCGGCGATCCTGCTCGGCGACCTGCTGCTCACCTGGGCCGACGAGCTGCTGCGCCGCTGCGGCCTGCCGCTGGAGCGCGTCGTGCCGGCCCTCGAGGTCTTCGACCTGTGCCGCTCCGAGGTGATCGCGGGGCAGTTCCTCGACATCTCGGTGCAGGCCCGCGGCCGCGCCGACGTCGACGCGGCCATGACCGTGCTGCGCTACAAGTCGGCCAAGTACTCCATCGAGCGGCCGCTGCACGTCGGCGCCGCGCTGGCCGGCGCCGGCCCCGCGGAGCTGGCGGCGCTCACGGCGTACGGGCTGCCGCTGGGCGAGGCCTTCCAGCTGCGCGACGACCTGCTCGGGGTCTTCGGCGACCCCGCCACCACCGGCAAGCCCGCCGGCGACGACCTCGTGGAGGGCAAGCGCACGGTGCTCGTGGCCCTGGCCCTCGACGCCGCCGCGCCCGAGGAGGCCGCGCTGCTCGACCGCTCGCTGGGCCGCCCGCTCGACGCGGCGGCCGTCGAGCGGCTGCGCGAGGTCATCACCGCCTCGGGCGCGCACGACCAGGTCGAGGAGGTCATCGGCCACCTGACCGAGCGTGCGACCGGCGCGTTGGCGGCCTCCGGGCTCGACCCGCGCGCCCAGGAGGTCCTGCGCGACCTCGCGGTGGCCGCGACCCAGCGGCGCACCTGAGGCCAACCGCACCTGCTGCGCGGCCCGGCCGCGCGTCCTACTGACCGTTGGGACCACTGCCTGACCGTCGTGACGGTCGGGTAGTGGGTCCAACGGTCAGTAGGACGCCGCCGCGGCCGCCGCCGGGTCCCGGCCGCGGCTCAGGTGCGGATGCGGGCCAGCGACTCGAAGCCGTCGGGGGTCCAGTACTCCTCGCCGCCCTCGCCGACGACGATGCGGCGCGGGCTGGCCCCGTCGGCCGTCCCGTCGGCGGCGGCCGTCCCGTCAGGGGAGTCGGCGGGCAGCGGCACGGCGTACTCGGAGTAGTAGCCCTCCACCTCGAGCGGCAGCAGCCCCTCGAGGTTGCGGTAGGTGCGACCGTCGCCGGGCGTGGGGTAGGGCCCACCGGCGTCGATGAGGCGCAGGGTGTCGATGGCCTCGTCGGGGAGCCGGTCGAGGTCGACGTAGGGCAGACCGCTGGCGGGGTCGGTGGTCTCGGGACCCGCGCCGGTGGAGGTGCCGGGGTCGCGGCCGGCCAGCAGCCAGATGCCGACGGCGAGCGCCACGACGGCCACCATCGCCGCCAGGCCCGTGGGGTGGGGCCGGCGGTGCTCCTCGACCTTCGGGATGCGGTAGACCACGGCGGCGGTCGACCGGCCCTAGAAGGCCATCGCCTGCGCGCGCCGCTTGACCTCGGAGCCGCGGTTCTCGCGCAGCGCGTCGATCGGGCGGCCGGGCAGGTCGGCGTCGAGGAAGAGCCAGGCGATGATCTCGCGGTCGTCGTAGCCCCCGTCGTGGAGCACGGTGAGCAGGCCGGGCACGCCCTTGACGGGGAAGCCGTCCTGCACGAGGTCGGCCGGCACCTGCTGGCCCGCGCCGGGGTAGGGCACCGCGGCGGCCAGCTCGTGGTCGCGGATCATGGTGCGCACCTTGGCCACCGTGACGCCCAGCTCGCGGGCGGCGGTCGCCCAGTCCCACCACGTCGGCACCAGCACCGACAGGTCGTGGTCGGCCAGCCTCAGCTCGCCCGGGGTCGGGCCCGCACTCTCGCTCATGGCCACCATGGTTCCACCTGGGTCCTGGGGAGGCGAAACGCCGTACGCCGCCGCGCCGCGTCCGGGCCGGCACCGGGGCCCGCGCCACGCCGCACCGGGCGCGCACCCGGGCCCCCGGCGGGGCAGACCGTACGATGAGGAGCCCGGATCCTTCCCCGTCCGGACCGCAGGAGGGTCGCCTGTGCCGACACGACGGCAGCCGCAGCACGACGCCGCGCCCGTGCCCACGGGCTCGACGGCGTCCTCAGCGTCGACGGGCGACCCCATGGGCGGCCGAGTCCTCGACGGTCGCTACCGCATCGGCGCCCGGATCGCGCGGGGCGGCATGGCCAGCGTCTACGAGGCGCTCGACCTGCGCCTGGACCGCACGGTGGCCATCAAGATCATGCACGCCGGGCTGGGCGACGACGAGGAGTTCGCCGCCCGCTTCGTGCGCGAGGCCCGGGCCGCGGCCCGGCTCTCGCACCCCCACGTGGTGGCCGTGCACGACCAGGGCGACGACGACGGCGTGGTCTTCCTGGCCATGGAGCTGGTGGCCGGCCACACCCTGCGCGACACCGTCGCCAAGGAGAGCCCGATGCCGCCGGGGCGCGCGCTCGCGCTGCTGGAGCCGGTGGTCTCGGCCCTCGCCGCGGCCCACCGTGCCGGGATCATCCACCGCGACGTCAAGCCGGAGAACGTCCTCATCGCCGAGGACCCCCACACCGGCGCCGAGGTGGTGAAGGTCGCCGACTTCGGCCTGGCCCGCGCGGTCAGCGCCGACACCCAGCACACCGCCACCGGCGGGGTGCTCATCGGCACGGTGTCCTACCTCGCCCCCGAGCTGGTCGTCGACGGCCGCTCCGACACCCGCGCCGACGTCTACGCCGTGGGCGTCGTGCTCCACGAGCTGCTCACCGGTCGCAAGCCCCACGAGGGCGAGACCCCGATCCAGGTGGCCTACAAGCACGTCCACGCCGACGTGCCCGCCCCCTCGCGCCAGGTGCCGGGCATCCCGCCGTACGTCGACGCGCTCGTCGCCCGCGCCACGGCGCGCGACCGCAGCCAGCGACCGGCCGACGCGGGCGTCCTGCTGCACCAGCTGCACCGCGTGCAGCACGCGCTGGCCGCCGGTGTCGCCGACGACGCCGACCTGACCGAGGACCTCTCCCCCGTGCGGCCCGCCCCCGGCGTCGCGTCGGCCGCCATCGCCGCACCCGGCGACACGGCTCCCGAGGTGTGGGACCCCGAGGAGATCGAGGCCCTGCTCGGGCCCGACCGCTCGCGCCCTGTGCCCGAGCCCACCTCCTGGCTGCCCCGGCAGGGCGAGGGCGACGACGCGGGGGCCCCGCGACCGGCCGGTCCGGTGCGTCTCACCGGCCCGACCGCCCTGGCCCTGGCCGCCCATGACCCGGGCGCCGCTCCCACCACCTCCCCCGACACGGTGGCCGTGCCGGTGCTCGACCGCGACGCACCGGCGGGCAGCACGGATGGCTCCGGCGGCAACCCCGCGCACCCCGGCGGACGCATCGCGCCCCCGGGCGCCCGCCCGCGCCGCTCGCGCCGTGGCCTGCTGCTCCTGGTGGTGGCGCTCGTGCTCGCCGTGGGCGTCGGCGGCGGCGCCTACTGGTTCGGCTGGGCCCGCTACTCCACCGTGCCGGCCGTGCTCGACCAGACCGGCGCCAGCGCGGTCACCGAGCTCGAGGCGGCCGGCTTCGAGGTCGTCGTGGGCGACCCGGTCTACAGCGACGACGTGGCCGAGGGCCGCGTGGTCTCCACCGACCCCGATCCCGGCTCGCGGCTGGTCACCGGCCGCGAGGTCATCCTCGTCACGTCCCTCGGCGTCGAGGAGTACGAGGTGCCGCGCCTGGCCGGTCGCACCCGCGCCGAGGCCGAGGACGCGCTGCGCGACCTCACGCTCGTGCCCGGACGCGTGCGGGAGCGCTTCTCCGAGCGCGTGCCCGAGGGCGTCGTGATCCGCAGCACCCCCGGCACCGGCGCCGTGCGCCGTCCCGGCGCCACCGTCGACCTCGTGGTCAGCAAGGGCCGACGCCCCCTCCAGGTGGGCGACTGGGTCGGGCGGTCGGCCGACCAGGCCGAGCAGACCCTCACCGAGCGCGGCCTGGTCGTCGTGCGCGACCAGGAGGTCTTCGACGACGAGGTCGCCGCGGGCGACGTGGTCAGCCAGAGCCCCGACGGCGGCACGCTCTTCGCCGGCGAGACCGTCACCTTCGTGGTCTCGAAGGGCCCCGAGCTGGTCGAGATGCCGCGTCTGACCGCCAGCGGCGTCGACGCGGCCCGCGAGCGGCTCGAGGACCTCGGCTTCGAGGTGAGGGTCGAGAACTCCTCCACCTACATCGGGCTGGGCTACGTGCTGTCCACCGATCCCGATCCCGGCGACATGGTGCCCAAGGGCAGCACGGTGACCCTCTTCCTCGTCTGATTTCACGGGCGGACGGGCGCCGACCTAGCCTCGCGCCATGCGCAACCCCGTCGGCACCCACGTCCTCGTCGGCAAGGGCCTCGCGGCCGGTGCCCTGGCCGACGCCGAGCGGCTCGGCTGCGAGGCCCTCCAGGTGTTCGTGGGCAACCCCCGCGGCTGGCGGCTCTCGCCGGGCAGGCCCGCCGACGACGCAGCCTTCCGCACCGCCACCGCCGAGCGCGGCATCCGCACCTTCATCCACACCCCCTACCTGGTGAACCTCGGCTCCCCGACGGCGAGCACCTACGACAACAGCGTCGCCGTGGTCGCCCACAACCTGCGCCGCGCGGTCGAGATCGGCGCCGAGGGCGTCGTCGTGCACACCGGCTCCTACGTCGAGACCGGCGCGCCCGCCGGGGTCGACGGCCCCGAGGCCGAGGCCGCCCGGTCCGCGCGGCACGCCGCCGCCCTGCGGCAGGTCCGCGAGGGTCTGCTGCCGTTGCTGGAGACCCTCGAGGACGACGCCGCGCCGTGGCTGCTGCTCGAGCCCACCGCCGGCCAGGGCCGCTCGCTCTGCGCCGGCGTGGAGGACCTCACCGGCTACCTCGACGCCCTCGACCACCACCCCAAGGCCGGCCTCTGCCTCGACACCTGCCACGTCTTCGCCGCCGGCGCCCCGCTCGACGAGCCCGGCGGCGCCGCGGCCACCCTCGACCGGGTCGTCGAGATCGGCGGGCCGGGCCGGCTGCGGCTGGTGCACGCCAACGACTCCATGGACGTGCGGGGCGCCTTGAAGGACCGCCACCAGAAGATCGGCCAGGGCCACATCGGCGAGGCCGCCTTCACCGAGCTGCTGGCCCACCCCGCCACCGCCGGGGTCCCCTTCGTGCTCGAGACCCCGGGCTCGCGCGAGGAGGGCGACCCCGACCTGGCGCTGCTCAAGCGGCTGCGGGCCCGCGTCGGGTCCGAGCAGGCCCGGTGAGCGCCCCGGCCCCGTCGACGCCCGGCCACGACGCGAGCGGCGCCGACCGGCGTACGACCCTGCTCGCGACGGCCGCGCTGCTGGCCATGACGGCCTGCTGGGGCAGCACGTTCTTCCTCATCAAGGACCTGCTCGAGCGGGTGCCGACCCTCGACTTCCTCGCCGTGCGGTTCACGATCGCCGGGCTGGTGATGCTGCTGGTCGCACCGCGCGCCGTGGCACGCCTCAGCGCGGAGTCGCGTCGCCACGCCGCCGTGCTCGGCCTGGTCTACGGCGCGGCCCAGATCCTCCAGACCGCCGGCCTGGCCCACACCCCGGCGAGCGTCTCGGGCTTCATCACCGGCATGTACGTCGTGCTCACCCCCGTGCTGGCCGCCCTGCTGCTGCGCACCCGCACCTCCCCGGTCACCTGGGCCGCGGTCGCCCTCGCCACCGCCGGCCTCGGCGTGCTGACCCTCGACGGGCTGTCCATCGGCTACGGCGAGTCGATCACCCTGGTGAGCGCGGTGCTCTACGCCCTGCACATCGTGGGCCTGGGCGCCTGGTCCGACGCCCGCCAGGCGCTCGGCATGTCGATCGTGCAGCTGCTCGTCATCGCGGCGGTCTGCCTGGTCGCCACCGCGCCCGACGGCGTCGTGCTGCCCGCGACCACGGGCGACTGGGTCTCGGTGGTCTACATGGCGCTCTTCGCCGGCGCCCTCGCCCTGCTCGGCCAGACCTGGGCCCAGGCCCACCTCGCGCCCACGCGCAGCGCGATCATCATGAGCATGGAGCCGGTCTTCGCCGCCTTCTTCGCAGTGCTCCTCGGCGGCGAGGGCCTGACGCTGCGCATGCTCGGCGGCGGCGCGATGGTGCTGGCCGCGATGCTCGTCGTGGAGCTGGTGCCACGGCGCACGGTCGAGGGCGAGGTCCAGCACCTCGTGGTGTGACCCGCCGGTGTCTCGGGGGCCGGGAACGCCCCCGACGCGCGCCGTCACCGCCCTAGGGTCGGGCCCGGGCCCGGGTCAGCACGAGGCGGGTCACCACGGTGCCGCGACACACCACCGGCACCGTCCCGCGCCCGGCGAGGAGGGAGCACGTCATGGTCGTCGTCATGTCACCCGAGGCGACCGACGAGGACGTCGCCGCCGTCGTCGCCCGCGTCGAGGGCGTGGGCGGTCGCGCCAACGTGAGCAAGGGCCTCGAGCGCACCGTCATCGGCCTGGTCGGCGACATCACGTCCTTCCACCACCTCAACCTGCGCACGCTGCGCGGCGTCGCCGACGTGCACCGCATCTCCGACCCCTTCAAGCTGGTCAACCGCCAGCACCACCCCGAGCGCTCCACGGTCTGGGTCGGTCGTCCCGGCCGGCAGGTGCCGGTGGGGCCGGGCACCTTCACCCTGGTCGCCGGGCCGTGCGCGGTCGAGACCGCCGCCCAGACCCTGGAGGCGGCGCGGATGGCCCGCTCGGCGGGCGCCACGCTGCTGCGCGGCGGGGCCTTCAAGCCGCGCACCTCGCCCTACGCCTTCGCGGGCCTCGGCGTGCCCGCCCTGCGGATCCTCGCCGACGTCGGCGAGGCCACCGGCCTGCCGGTGGTCACCGAGGTGGTCGACGTCCGAGACGTCGACGTGGTCGCCGAGCACGCCGACATGCTCCAGGTCGGCACCCGCCACATGAGCGACGTCGGCCTGCTGCAGGCCGTGGGCGACGCCGGGCTCCCGGTGCTCCTGGAGCGCGGCGCCACCGCCACGGTCGAGGAGTGGCTGATGGCCGCCGAGCACGTCGCCCAGCGCGGCAACCTCGACATCGTGCTGTGCGAGGGCGGCATCCGCACCTTCGAGAGCGCCACCCGCCGCACCCTCGACCTCTCCGCCGTGCCGGTCGTGCAGGCGTGCAGCCACCTCCCCGTGGTCGTCGACCCCTCCCACGCCGTGGGCCGCAAGGAGCTGGTGGTGCCGCTGTCGCGCGCGGCGGTCGCGGTCGGCGCCGACGGGCTCGTCGTCGATGTCCACCCCGACCCCGAGACCGCCCTGTGCGACGGCCCGCAGGCCTTGGTCGACACCGAGCTGCGCGAGCTGGCCCAGGCCGTGCGCCGCTTCCCGCCCCTGGTCGGCCGCGTGCCCGCGACCCCGACCCGGAGGGACCCGTGAGCAGCTGCCACCGCTGCGGAGCCGCGACCCCCACCGGGCGCTTCTGCGCCGAGTGCGGTGCCCCGGTCGCCGCCTCACCCGCCGCCGGTCCCGGATCCGCGAGGCCGCCCGGCACCGGCCGCACCGCCCAGGTGCTGCCCTGGGTCGTGGGTGCGCTCTTCGTGGTGCTGCTGGCCGGTGGCGGCGCGCTGCTGGTGCTGCGCGAGGGCCCCGCGGAGCCCGCGGCGGTCGACGTGACGCGCGGCGGCGCAGGTCGCGCCTCCGACCGGGCCCCCACCTCCGCGCCGCCGCTCTCCGGGTCCCCCGGCGAGGAGACCGCCCCCACCCCGACCGGCGACCCGGTCGAGGTCGCCGTCGCCGCGTCGATCACCGTGCCCGACACCGCCCCCAGCAGCGTCGACGTCGCCGACGGCAGCACGACCTCCTACGACGACACCCGGCTCGTCGACGGCGACCCCACCACCTGCTGGCGCACGAGCGGCGACGCCGGCGGCTCCGAGATCGTCCTCGACCTCGCCGAGCCCGTGGCGCTGTCCCGGGTCGGCCTGGTCAACGGCTACGCCAAGACCGCGACCGACCCGCGCGGCACGACCTACGACTGGTACTCCCTCAACCGCCGCGTCCTCGCCGTGGAGTGGGTGCTCGACGACGGCACGACCCTGCGCCAGGACCTGGACGAGAGCCGCGAGCTGCAGACCCTCGACGCCGGCGGCGCCGTCACGCGCAGCGTGCGGCTGCGCATCGTGGCGGTCTCGGCGCCCGGTGACGGCCCCGACGCGAAGGACTACACCGCGCTGAGCGAGGTCTCCCTCCTCGGCGCGCCCGTGACCGCCGGCTGACCCGCGGGCCCGCCACCTCCCCGCGCGCGGGGGTCGCGGCGTGGCGTGGTCCCGGAGTCGTGGTCTCGGAGTCGTGGTCTCGGAGCCGTCGTGTCAGAGACCCGCGAGCACCCCGGCGGCCCGCTCGACGTCGGCGCGAGCGACGCCGAGGTGGGTCACCAGCCGCACGACGGCGGGGCCGACCGCCGAGACGAGCACACCGGCCTCCCGGGCGCGCGCGACGACCTCGGCGGCGTCGCCGCGCGGCACGGCGACGATGTTGGTGTCGACGCCGGCGGGGTCGACGCCGCAGGCCTCGGCCAGCAGCCGGGCGTGCTCGTGGTCCTCGGCCAGCCGCTCCACGTGGTGCTCGAGGGCGTGCAGGCCGGCCGCGGCGAGGATGCCGACCTGCCGCATGCCGCCGCCCATGCGCTTGCGCCACACGCGGGCCTCGGCGATGACGTCGGCCGAGCCGACCACCAGGGAGCCGACGGGCGCGCCCAGCCCCTTGGACAGGCAGACCGCCATGACGTCGGCGATCGCGCCGTACTCGCTCAGCGGGGTGCCGGTGGCCACGTGGGCGTTCCACAGCCGCGCGCCGTCCATGTGCACCGCCACGCCGGCGCCGGTGGCCAGCTCGCGCAGGTCGCGCAGGTCGGCCAGGGGCAGCACGGTGCCGCCGGCGAAGTTGTGGGTGTTCTCCACCGAGATCGCCGCGGTGCGCACGAAGAACGGACCCATGTCGGGGGCCAGGATCGAGCGCACGGTCGGCAGGTCCACCTGGCCGCGCGGGTGGATCCAGGTGCGGGAGGTGATGCCGGAGTAGGCGCCGTGGGCCCCCAGCTCGGCGCGCACGATGTGGGCGGAGGCCTCGCAGAGCACCTCCTCGCCCGGCTTCACGACCGCGCGCACGGCCAGCACGTTGGCCATCGACCCCGTGGGGCAGAAGAGCGCGGCCTCGTGGCCCAGCAGGTCGGCCACCCGCTCCTCGAGCGCCAGGACGGTGGGGTCCTCGCCGTAGACGTCGTCGCCGACCTCGGCCCGGGCCATGGCCTGGCGCATCGCGTCGGTCGGGCGGGTCACGGTGTCACTGCGCAGGTCGATCACACCGTCATCCTCCCGCACCGGCTCCCGTCGCCCGGTCGCGGGGCGAGCAACGACGGCGGCCCGGCGACGTGCCCGGCCGCCCTCGCGGCTCGCTCAGGCCTTGCGCAGCATCTCGGCGACCAGGAAGGCCAGCTCGAGGGACTGCACGCGGTTGAGGCGCGGGTCGCAGACCGACTCGTAGCGCGAGGAGAGGTCCATGTCGGTGAGCTCCTCGCCGCCGCCGACGCACTCGGTGACGTCGTCGCCGGTGAGCTCGACGTGGACGCCGCCGGGCCAGGTGCCGAGCGAGCGGTGCACGTCGAAGAAGCCCTGGACCTCGTCGATGACGTCGTCGAAGCGGCGGGTCTTGTAGCCCGAGGAGGCCTCGAAGGTGTTGCCGTGCATCGGGTCGCAGACCCAGGCGACCTCGAGGCCCGCGGCCTTGACCTTCTCCACCAGCGGCGGCAGGCCGTCGCGGATCTTGCCCGCGCCGAAGCGGGTGATGAAGGTGAGCCGGCCGGCCTCGTTGTGGGGGTTGAGCTTGGCGGCCAGGGCGATCGCGTCGTCGGGGGTGGTGGTGGGGCCGAGCTTGACGCCGATGGGGTTGCGGATGCGGCTGAGCAGCTCCACGTGGGCGTTGTCGGGCTGGCGGGTGCGCTCGCCGATCCAGACGAAGTGGCCCGAGACGTCGTACGGCGCGTCGGTGCGCGAGTCGATGCGCGTCATCGCGTGCTCGTACTCCAGCACCAGAGCCTCGTGGCTGGAGTGGAAGTCGACGCGGTGGAACTCGTCGGGGTCGGCCCCGATGGCCTGCATGAACGTGAGCGCGCGCTCGATCTCGCCGGCCATCTCCTCGTAGCGCTGGCCGACCGGCGACTCGCGCACGAAGTCGGTGTTCCAGGTGTGGACCTGGCGCAGGTCGGCGTAGCCGCCGGTGGTGAAGGCGCGCACGAGGTTGAGGGTCGCGGCGGAGGCGTTGTAGACGTCGACCAGGCGCTGCGGGTCGGGCACACGGGCCTCGGGAGTGAACTCGAAGCCGTTGACCGCGTCGCCGCGGTAGGCCGGCAGGGTCACGCCCTCGCGGGTCTCGAGGTCGGAGGAGCGCGGCTTGGCGTACTGCCCGGCCAGGCGGCCGACCTTCACGACCGGCACCGAGGCGGCGTAGGTGAGCACGACCGCCATCTGCAGCAGCACCCGCAGCTTGTTGCGCACGTTGTCGGCGGTGACCCCGGCGAGGGTCTCGGCGCAGTCGCCGCCCTGGAGCAGGAAGGCCTCGCCGCGCGCGACCGCGGCCAGCTTGCCCTTCAGCTCGTCGCACTCGCCGGCGAAGACCAGCGGCGGCATCGTGCGCAGCTGCGCGACGGCGGAGTCGACGGCCGCCTGGTCGGGGTAGGTCGGCTGCTGGGCCGGGCCGAGGGCGTGCAGGGTGGCGAGGTCGGGGATGGTGCTCACCGGCCAAGGGTACGGCCGGGTCCGCTCGCGCCCCGAAACAGCGCGACCCCGCCCGCGATGCGGACGGGGTCGGGCCGGACGGTGCGCGCGACGCGGCGTGGCCTCAGTCCTCGAGGTGCTCGATGTCGCGGAAGCCGGTGCGCTTGGCGCGCACGCCGCGGTTGACGAACCAGGTGAGCAGCCACAGCGCCACGCCGATGAGCAGCAGCACGAGCGCGATCTGGTACTGCAGGACGTCGCGGTCGACCCACGGGCCGATGAGGAAGGCGCAGAGCACCGCGGCCACGGCCGGGGTGACGCCCGGCGAGCGGAAGAAGCCCGTGCCCTGCTTGTCGTCGCGGCGCAGGATCAGGCAGGCCACGTTGACGATCGTGAAGACGCCGAGCAGCAGCAGCGAGGTCGTGCCGGACAGCGCGCCGACGATGCTCGAGTCCGACTGCGTCGCGACGTACCAGATCAGGGCCACGGCGATGAGCGTGGTGAAGATGATGCCGACGTAGGGCGAGCGGCGGTTCGGGGAGACCTTGCCGAGGCTGCGGGGCAGGACGTCCTGACGGGCCATGCCGTAGACCAGGCGGCTGGCCATGAGCATGTTGATCAGCGCGGTGTTGGCGACGGCGAAGACGGCCAGGAAGGGGAAGACCTTGTCGATCGGGAAGTCGGGGGCACCCTTGCCGACCACCTCGAGCAGCGCGCGGCCCTCGGACTCGTTGATGACCGCGAGCTCGTCGGGGGTGAGCACCGTGACGACCGCGATGGCCACCAGCATGTAGAAGATCACCGCGATGCCGAGGCCGGTGAGCATCATCTTCGGGAAGATCCGCTCGGGCTCCTTGGTCTCCTCGACCATGTTCACGGAGTCCTCGAAGCCGACCATGGCGAAGAAGGCCACCGAGGTGGCCGCGGTGACGGCGAGGAAGAGGCCCTTGTCCTCGGGCGACTCGAAGGTCGTGATCTGGCTGATGTCGCCCTCGCCCTGGGCCATGGCGTAGAAGCCGACGCCGATGACGATGGCCAGCGCGGTCATCTCCACCAGCGTGAGCACGACGTTGAACTTCACGCTCTCGCCGACCCCGCGCAGGTTGATCGCGGCCAGCAGGCCCATGAAGAGCATGGCGATGATCGTGGTGCCGGTGGTCGAGAGCCCGGTCTCCAGCCCGATGCCGTCGAGCCCGGCCAGGAGGTTCTGGGCCAGGACGTTGGCCGAGGTGGAGGCGCTGGTGATGCCCGAGCAGATCACGGCGAAGGCCACGAGGAAGGTGACGAAGTGGATGCCGAAGGCCTTGTGCGTGTAGAGCGCGGCACCGGCGGCCTGGGGGTACTTCGTGACCAGCTCGAGGTAGGACAGCGCCGTCAGCGTCGCGACGACGAACGCGACCAGGAACGGCAGCCAGACGACGCCGCCGACGATGCCGGCCATCTGGCCGGTCACGGCGTAGACGCCGGCGCCGAGGATGTCGCCGACGATGAACAGCAGCAGCAGCTTGGGGCCCATCACCCGCTTCAGGGTGGGCTCGGACCCGGGTGTCTCCACCGCGGCGGTCTCGTGGGTGCTCATCAGGGTGCCTCCTGGTGGATGCGTGCGAGTGGGCCTACCCAACCCCAGGCGGGGGGTCGTTGGCTACTCGCCCCGCGGCAGGAGGCCTTCCCGGCGTGCCCGGGGCTCAGCCGAAGAACACCTCGGCCTCGGCGTACTCCTCCGCAGAGACCAGCTTCAGCTCGGCGGTGCCCTCGGCCAGCGGCACCCGGTCGATGCGGGTGCCGCGCAGGGCCATCATCGTGCCGAAGTCGCCGTCGGCGACCGCGTCGACGGCCTGGAGGCCGAAGCGGGTGGCCAGCCAGCGATCGAACGCCGTGGGCGTGCCGCCGCGCTGCACGTGGCCGAGCACCACCGCGCGGGCCTCCTTGCCGGTGCGGTGCTCGATCTCGGAGGCCAGCCGGTCGCCGATGCCGCCGAGGCGCACGTGGCCGAAGGCGTCCTTCTCCCCCGAGGCCAGGGTCATGCCCGAGCCGTCGGCGGGCACCGCTCCCTCGGAGACGACCACGATGGGGGCGTACTCGCTCTCGAAGCGGGTCTCGACGTGGGCGCAGACCGCGGCGATGTCGAAGGGCTGCTCGGGGATGAGCACGGCGCTGGCACCGCCGGCGATGCCGGCGTGCAGCGCGATCCAGCCGGCGTGGCGGCCCATGACCTCCACGACGAGCACGCGGTGGTGGGACTCCGCGGTGGTGTGGAGGCGGTCGATGGCCTCGGTGGCGATGTTGACCGCGGTGTCGAACCCGAAGGTGAAGTCGGTGCCCGAGAGGTCGTTGTCGATCGTCTTGGGCACCCCGACGACCTTGACGCCCAGGTCGGCCAGCTTGGTGGCGACCCCGAGGGTGTCCTCGCCGCCGATCGCGACGAGGGCGTCGACGCCGTCGGCGGCGAGGTTGTCCTTGATCCGCTCCACGCCGCCCTCGATCGAGAACGGGTTGGTGCGGCTGGAGCCCAGGATGGTGCCGCCGCGGGGCAGGATGCCGCGGCACTGCTCGACGCCCAGCGGCATGGTCAGCCCCTCGAGCGGGCCCTTCCACCCGTCGCGGTAGCCGACGAACTCGAAGCCGTGGTCGCGCGTGCCGCGCCGCACGACCGCGCGGATGACGGCGTTGAGACCGGGGCAGTCCCCGCCTCCGGTGAGTACTCCGACGCGCATCTGCGCTCCTGTCCTGGTGACCCGGTCGGGCCGTGGTCGGTGGTCGGCCCGGCCGACGACTTGGATCGTTCGAAGCGGGCGGGCCCGACTGTAGTGGCGGTCACACCTCCGGGCCAGGTGCTGTCCACCGCCGGCGGGTCGGCGGGAGCGCGGTCCGCGGTGGCCGGCAGCGCGGGCCGCCGGGGTGGGCCGGGGCGGGGCGGGCGTGTCCTAGGGTCGCGCCATGACCTTCTCGATCGTGGCCCGCTCCGCCGACGGTGAGTCCTGGGGCGTGGCGGTGGCCTCCAAGTTCCTCGCGGTCGGTGCGGCCGTGCCGGCCGCCGTGGCCCAGGTCGGCGCACTCGCGACCCAGGCCGACGCCAACGTCGCCTACAAGGGCATGGCCCTCTCCCACCTCGACGACGGCGCCACCGCGGAGGTCGCCCTGCAGCGGCTGCTCGAGGAGGACCCGGGCCGCGACCACCGCCAGGTCGGCATCGTCGACGTCGACGGCGGCGCGGCCAGCCACACCGGCCCCGCCTGCCTCGACTGGGCCGGCGGTGCGACGGGTGAGGGCTTCGCGATCCAGGGCAACGTGCTCGCCGGGGAGCACGTGGTCGAGGCCATGCGCACGGCCTGGGAGGGCTCCCCCGCCGACGCTCCCCTGGCGCGGCGCCTGCTCGCCGCCCTCGCGGCCGGCGACGACGCGGGCGGCGACAAGCGCGGCCGGCAGTCGGCCGCGCTGCTCGTGGTGAGCGACGGCGCCGGCTACGGCGGGCTCGACGACATCGCCGTGGACCTGCGCGTCGACGACCACGTCGACCCGCTGGCCGAGCTGGCCCGGCTGCTCGACCTCAACGACCTCTACCTCACCGCCTCGACCGAGGAGGAGAAGGTGCCGGTCACGCCCGAGGTCGAGGCCGAGCTCGCCGCCTTCGCCGCGGCCCAGGGCCAGCGCGACTTCCACGCCTGGGTCGGCACCGAGAACTACGAGATGCGGGTCGACCCCGGGCTGGCCTGGATCGACCGGCGGGTGCTCGACATCGTGCGCTCGACCGGCGCGTGAGCGCCGCCGGCGGCCCGGGCGCGTGGGCGCCGCGGCCGTGACCCGGGCATGAGCGGCCCGACCAGCGCGGAGGGCGCGGGCGTGCGGCTGGCCGTGCGGGTGACCTCCACCGCCGTCCACGTGGCCGGCCTTGCGCCCAACGGCGCCACGATCACCACCTCCGCGCTCACCCTGCGCCACCACCGGCCGGCGCCCGACCAGGTCGAGACCTCCCCCGAGGAGGTCTGGCAGGGCACGCTGAGCGCCGTCGCCGAGGTGGGCGCGGCGCTGCCCGAGGGCTGGACGGTCGGCGAGGTCGCCGTCGGCGGCGACCCCCACACGCTGCTGGTCTGGGACCGCGAGACCCTCGGCGCGCCCCGACCCGCGATCACCGCAGGCGACCGTCGTACGACGGGGCTGTGCGAGCAGCTGCGCGCGGAGGGGGCCGCGGCGCACGTCGAGCTCCTCGCCGACCAGCCGCTGGACCACCGGGTCGCCGGCCCGCGGCTGCGCTGGCTGGCCGAGCACGAGCCGCACACGTGGGCGCTGGTGGAGGACGGCCGCTACGCCGTCGGCGGGGTGGAGTCCTACCTCGTCGCCCGGATGACCCGCGGGCTCGAGCACGTCACCGACGCCGCCCACGCCCGGCCGACGCTGCTGCTGGGTGCCGAGGGCTGGTCGGAGGAGCTGTGCGCCCTCTTCGGCGTGCCGCTCGACGCGCTGCCCGAGCTGGTCGAGGCCACGTCGCCGGCGCACGAGCCGACTCCCCGGCCCGACCACCGGGCCGCCGCCCGGCCCGATCCACGACCCGACCTGCGCGTCGGAGCCTGGGGTCGCACCGACCCCCGCACGTTCGCCGGGCTGGCCGTGCCGGTCAGCGCGCTCGCGCCGGCCTGAGCCGGTCGCGGGCGGCCGCGGCCGCGTCGCGCTCGGCACGCGCGGCCTCGAGGGCGCCGGCCGCCTCGCCACGGGCGTCCTCGGCGTCGTCGAGCTCGTCGTCGACCTGCTCGGCGCGCGCCTCGGTCTCGGCCACGCGGCGACGCAGCTCGTCGAGGTCGGCCTGCAGCTGCATCGAGCGCGCCTCGAGCTCCTGCACGTGGGCCTGCGCCTGCTCGTGCTCGCCGGTAGCCGCCGCCAGCGCCTCCTCCGCCGACTCGAGCCTCTCCTGGGCCGAGGCCAGGGCCTTCGCGTCGGCCTCCGGGTCGGGCACGACGCGCAGCTCGGGTCGCGGCGTCGGCGCGGCCTCGCGCGGCGCGGCCGCGTGGCCGAGCGCCGCCGGCAGCGCGACGGCCGCGGCCACGTCGACCTCGTCGACGCCGGTGCTGGCGAGCGGACCCACGAGCAGGCCGCTGCGCACGGCGGCCCCGCAGCGCTCGTCGAGCACGGCGGCCGTGAGCGTGGCCTCCACCTGGTCGGCCACGGCCTGCGTCACCCGCACCCCCGCCTCGGCGGCCAGGGACCGCGCCTGCTGGGTCACCGCCGCCGTGAGCTGGCGGCGCTGACGCGTGAGGGCCCGCAGCTGGTCGGCCGACATGCCGGCCTGGGCCTCGCGCAGGGCCGAGCCCACGCTGAGCACCTGGTCGACCTGGGCGGCCTCGCGACGCACCAGGAGGTTGACCACCCAGGCCGCCGTCGACGGCTTGCGCAGCGCCTTGAGCGCGACGGCCAGGTCGGTGCCCTTGTGGGCCCTGGCCCGGGCGTCCCGCGCGGCGGTGAAGTCACCGGGCGGCAGCGCGTAGAGCTCGTCGGCGAGCTCGAGCACCGGGTCTGCCATCCGGCGAGCATAGGGCGGGGCCCGCGGGGGCTCCCACGGGCACCGGGGCCGCGACGTCGCCGACGTGCGGCCCGGGGCGCGGACCCGCGGCGGACGGGTCGCTCAGCCGTCGTCGAGGCCCTGCTCGATGGCGTAGCGGGTCAGCTCGACCCGGTTGTGCATCTGCAGCTTGCGCAGGGTGTTCTGCACGTGGTTCTGCACCGTGCGGTGGCTGAGCACGAGGCGCTCGGCGATCTGCTTGTAGGACAGCCCCTTGGCGACCATGCGCAGCACCTCGGTCTCGCGGTCGGTCAGCGCGTCGCGGGAGGGGTCGGGCGCGGTGGGCCCCTCGGCCATCCGCCGGAACTCCCCCAGCACCAGCCCGGCCAGGCCGGGGGTGAAGACCGAGTCGCCGCGCGCCACCCGACGCACGGCCTCGAGCAGCTCCTCGCGCGACGCCGACTTCACGAGGTAGCCGGTGGCCCCCGCCTTCACCGCCTCGAGCACGTCGGCCTGCTCGCCGGAGGCCGAGAGGATCAGCACGCGCGCCGACGGGTCGTGGCGCAGCACCCGGGCGGTGACCTCCACCCCGTCGGGCTCCGGGATGCGCAGGTCGAGCACCACGACCTGCGGGCGCGCGGCCGGGAAGCGGGCGATCGCCTCCGCCCCGGTGCCGGCGACCGCGACCACGTCGAAGCCCGCCGCCTGCAGGTCGCGCTCGACCGCGTCGCGCCACATCGGGTGGTCGTCGACCACCATCACCCGCACCGCTCGCTCCGCCATGGCCCGGACCCTACCCAGGTCGGCGGGCCCTGACGCGTGGTCGGCCGCGGGTCCCCCGGACCGTGAGGGTCAGCCCAGCCGCGAGTAGCGCCCCCGGCGGTGGCCGAGCGGCTCGACGTCGTCGCCCACCTCGACGTGCTCGACCAGGCAGGTCAGCAGCCGCGACCAGCCGGCCGGCTCCGCCGCGACCAGCCGCACCCCGGCCCACGTGGTGGCGTCGGCCAGCCGCGGCCCCCAGGCGGTCTCGGTGAACGCCGCCTGCCGGAAGGGCCCTCCGGGCGCGGGCGCCGTGCCGGCGAACTGGTCGGCCAGGTCGCGGTGCCCCCAGGCCAGCAGCTGCACCACGAGGGCGTCGCCCACGTCGACGGAGTCGGCGAGGTCGGAGTCGGGGTCGACCAGCCCGAGCACGCGGGCGGGCTCGCCCCCGGCCACCAGGAACGAGCTGACGGTGAGCCCGGCGCGCGCGGGCCCGGCGCCCGTGGTCCACAGCGAGACCGCGCCGCCGGTGCGGCCGCGGAGGCGGCGTACGGGGTCGGGATCGGGGTCGGCGAAGGGATGGGTGTCATGGATGGTCATGCGTCCTCCTGCGCCGCGTCACGGCGTACGACGAGCTCCCACTCGGTGCCGTGCGCGCCGGTGCTGAGCGTGGCGGTGCCGCCCAGGTCGACCAGCCGGCCGACGACGGAGCCGCTCACCCCCATCCTGCCCTCGGCCTCGGCGCTCGCCAGCCGGCCGGGGGCGATGCCCGGGCCCTCGTCGCGCACCGAGACCTCCACCCGGGCGCCGAGGTCGTCGAGCAGCACCCAGGCCGGGGCCCCCTCGCCGACGTGGCGCGCCACGTTGTCGAGGCAGGCTCCCACCGCCGCGGCGACCTCGCCCGCGACGTGACCGGGCAGCAGCACCGGCTCGGCCGGCACCACCACGGTCACGCCGGCCCGCTGCTCGAAGCGGGCCAGGGCGACCGCGAGGTCGACGGTCGCAGGGCCACCGGAGCCCGGCACCGCCCCGTCGGCCCCGTCGCTCCCGTCACCGCCGCGCCCCAGGGAGGCCTCCTCCTGCACGAGCCGGCGCAGCGCCGCCTCCTGTTCCCCGGCGAGCCGGGCCAGCTGCGCGCCGTCGCCGCCCAGCTCGCGACCGCGGCGCTGCACGAGCGCGAGCACCTGGAGCACGCCGTCGTGCACGGCGCGCGCCAGGCGCACGCGCTCGGCCGCCGCCGCGGCGGCGCGCTGCGCGAGGTCGCGCTCGGTGGCCATCTCCTGCAGCGAGCCGCACATGTAGCCCACGATCGGTCCGCCGATGACGAGCAGGAAGACGTTGCCGTAGTTGTTCTGCGTGAGGTCCTCGCGCACCAGCAGGTCGGTGCCGCCCAGCACCAGCCCGGCGACCAGGCCGCCGGCCCAGCGCCAGTGGACCGCCCAGGCCAGCAGGGCACCCATCACCCAGAAGCCGGGCAGCGACGCGCTGAACCCGTCGCCCTTGAGCAGCGGCGTCACCGCCAGCGAGCCCACCGCGAGCCCGAGGTCGGCCACGAGCAGCAGCGCCGTGCGCCGCCGGACCACGGCGTACGCCGCGAGCGCCACGCCGGTCCACACGACCATGGCGACGACCGCCGCCGCGGCCCACCGCGGGTGCTGGAAGTTCCCCGCGCGGTAGAGGTTGAGCCCGACCGCGTTGGCCAGCACCACCACCCGCAGCACGGCGAGCGCCCGGAACAGCCGGTCCTCGACCGCCCGCGCGGCCGCGCTCGCGGGACCCACCGGTCTCAGCCCGCCGGTCTCAGGAGGCCTGGCGCCGGGAGTCCTCGGCGGCCTTCTCCTCCGCGCGCGCCCTCGCCTGCTCCTTGCCTTGCTCCTTGGCCTGCTCCTTGGCCAGGTCCTTGGCGCGGGTGGCGTACATGTCGACGTACTCCTGCTCGGAGAGCCGCATGATCTCGTACATGATCTCGTCGGTGACCGAGCGCAGGATGTAGCGGTCGTTCTCGAGGCCCTCGTAGCGCGAGAAGTCCAGGGGGCGGCCGAAGCGCACGATCGGCCGGGTGAACGAGCCGAACTTCTTGCCCGGGGGCGCCACGACATCGGTGCCGACGACGGCCACCGGGATCACCGGCACCCCGGTCTCCAGCGCGAGGCGGGCCACGCCGGTCTTGCCGCGGTAGAGCCGACCGTCGTGGGAGCGGGTGCCCTCGGGGTAGATGCCGAAGAGCCCGCCCTCGCCGAGCACGCGCTTGGCCGACGCCAGCGCGCCCGCGGCCGCGTCGCCGCTGGTGCGGTCGATGGGGACCTGGCCGGAGCCGGAGAAGAACGTCTTCTGCAGCCAGCCCTTGAGGCCGGTGCCGGTGAAGTACTCCGCCTTGGCCACGAAGGTCACCCGCCGCGGCAGGGTCAGCGGCATGAAGAGCCAGTCGGCGTAGGAGAGGTGGTTGCTCGCCAGGATCGCCGGGCCCTCGGGGGGCACGTTGTCGCCGCCGAAGGTCTGGGGGCGGAAGACGACCCGGAGCAGGGGGCCGATCGCGACCCACTTGAGGAACCAGTAGAACACCGAGACACCCTCCCCGACCTCGCACGCCTGTCACACCACGACCGCCAGCGCCGATCAGCTGGAGGGGCCGTCGGCCCGGGTCGCCAGGCGAAGACTAGGGCATGATCGCCGCCATGGAGACCCAGCCGCAGGTCCACCCGCAGGCGCAGCCGCTCTCGATCCCCGCGCGACCGGAGCTCACCGGCGGGCGGCGGGTGGGGGTGCTGCTCAGCCACGGGTTCACCGGCTCCCCCGCCTCGATGCGACCGTGGGGCGAGCGGCTCGCAGCCCGCGGCTACGCCGTCGAGGTGCCGCGCCTGCCCGGGCACGGCACGTCGTGGCAGGACCTCAACACCGTGGGCTGGTCGCAGTGGCGCGACGCGCTCGACGAGACCCTGGAGGAGCTGGCCGCGCGCTGCGACGCCGTCGTGCTCGCCGGGCTCTCCATGGGCGGGGCGCTGGTGCTGCGCCTGGCCGCCGACCACGCAGACGACCCCCGGGTGGCCGGCGTCGTCGTGGTCAACCCCGCGCTGGCGACGAAGCGCCTCGACGTCAGGCTGCTGCCCGTGCTCAAGCACGTCGTGCCGTCCTTCCCCGGCATCGTCAACGACATCAAGCGACCCGGCACCGACGAGCACGGCTACCACCGCACGCCGCTCAAGGCGGCCCACTCGATGATGCGCGCCTGGCCGGGGGTCGTGGCCGACCTGCCCCGCATCTCGGTCCCGCTGCTCTACCTGCGCTCCACCGTCGACCACGTCGTCGACGACTCCACCGAGCCGCTCGTGATGGACCGGATCTCCTCGCCCGACCGCACGCTGGTCCGGCTCGAGGACAGCTACCACGTCGCCACGCTCGACAACGACGCCCAGCGGATCGTGGAGGAGACGCTGCGCTTCCTCGAGCGGGTGACCGCGCCCGCCCGCTGACCGCGTACCGTGGGCCGGGTGCAGCGTGAACCCCACGACGCCGAGGACGGGTCGACCGACCCCCACGACGCCGCCTGGCGCGCGATCGTCGACAACTACGGCGACCGCCCCGAGCTCGACCCCGACGACCTCCCGGGGGCGGGGCCGCGCCACGACGACGCCGCGGCCGGCCCCGGTGACGCACCGGAGCCGCCAGCCGAGCGCGTGGGCAGGTGGCGCCTGGAGCCCGGGACCCCCGTCGAGGGGCCCCGCGACCCGTTCGCGCTGACCCCGGAGGACCGCTTCGTGCCGCCGGAGCCGCCGCCGGTGGACCGCCCGCCGCTCGACCGCCTCGCGGCGTGGGTCGGTGTGCTCGGCGCCCCCGTGGTCGTGGTGGCCCTGCTCCTGCTCTCCACCGTGCTCGGCGTCGGATTCCCCGGCTGGGTGCTGCTGCTGCTGGTGGCCGCCTTCATCGGCGGGTTCCTCTACCTCGTGGCCCGCATGCCGCGCGAGCCCCGCGACCCCTGGGACGACGGCGCCCAGGTCTGAGCCCCACCCGCGGGCGTCGGCACCCGGGTGGCCTCAGCCTCCGGCGGCCCCGCGCGCCAGGTACGCCGCACCGACGACACCGGCCTCGGGGCCGAAGCGGGCCCGCAGCACGGGGGGCACGCGGCGGTGGGCGGCGCCGACCAGCGACCTGGCCAGGGCCGAGCGGGCCGGCTCGAGCAGCCGGTCGCCCGCGGCCGAGACCCCGCCGCCGACCACGACGACCTCGGGGTCGAAGGCGGCCACGAGGTTGGCCAGGCCGACACCGAGCCAGTCGCCGACCGACGCGAAGGCCTGCCGGGCCAGCAGGTCGCCGTGCTCGGCGGCCTCGGTGACCATCGGGCCGAGCAGCCGCTCCGGCACGCCACCGCACATCTCCTCGAGCACCGTGGGCTCGTGGCCGAGGCGGTCGCGGGCGAAGCGGACCAGGGCGTTGCCGCTGGAGTACTGCTCCCAGCAACCCCGGCCCCCGCACTCGCACGGCGCGCCGTCGGGCACGACCTGCGCGTGACCGAACTCGCCGGCCATGCCGTTGGTGCCGCGGTGCACCCGCCCGCCCAGCACGACCGCACCCCCGATCCCGGTGCCCATCGTGACCACCAGGGCCTCCGAGGTGCCCTGGGCGGCACCGGCCACGCACTCGGCCAGCGCGGCGCAGTTGGCGTCGTTGTCGAGGGCGACCACGGTCTCCCAGCGCGCGGCCAGCCGGGCGCGCACGTCCTCACCGCGCCAGGGCAGGTGCGGGGCGAACATCACCCGCTCCCCCGCCGCGTCGACGAAGCCGGCCGCGGCCAGGCCCACCCCCGCGACCGGTCGTCCGTCGGCCACCTCGCGCACGGCCTCGTCGAGGGCGGTCTCCACCAGACCCACCTCGACGCGGCGGCCCGGGGTGGAGCGGCGGGCGATGCGCGGCAGGGAGTCGTCTGGGGCGACCTCGGCGGCGAGCACCTTGGTGCCGCCGACGTCGACGCCGATGAACAGCCCGGCGCCGTCGCGCGACGCCGACTCGTGGGGCGGGGCCACGTCAGTAGCGCGCGAGGTCGGCGGCGCCGATGAGGCCCGCGCGGTTGCCCAGACGGGCCTTGCGGATCTCCAGGCTGGGGCGGTGCCCCCGCCCGGTGAGGTTGGCCGCGAAGGCCTGGCGGATCGGGCCCAGCAACAGCTCGCCGGCCTCGCTGACCCCGCCGCCGATCACCACGACGGCCGGGTCGAGCACGGCGGTGAGCGAGGCGATGCCCTCCCCGAGCCAGCGACCGAGGTCGGCCAGCTGCTCCACGGCGAAGGGGTCGCCCTCGCGCGCGGCCTCGGTGATGAGGGGGCCGGTGATCGCCTCGGCCGCCCCGCCGGCGCGGTCGAGCAGGGTGCGCGCCAGCAGCGAGCCGCCCGCGGCGGCGCCGCGGGTCTCGCGCACCAGCGCCGAGCCGCTGGCGTACTGCTCGAAGCAGCCGTAGTTGCCGCAGCCGCACAGGTGCCCGCCCGGCACGACCCGCATGTGGCCGATCTCGGCGCCGACACCGAAGGCGCCGCGCCGCAGGTGGCCGTCGAGCACCAGCCCGCCGCCGACGCCGGTGCCGACGGTGACGAGCAGCAGGTCGTCGACGTCGTGGCCCGCACCGAAGCGGAACTCGCCCCAGGCGGCGGCGTTGGCGTCGTTCTCGATCACCACCGGCAGGTCGACGCGCGCCTCCAGCTCGGCCTTGAGGTCGACGTGGCGCCAGGCGATGTTGGGCGCGAACATCACCACGGCGCGCGACTTGTCGACGTAGCCCGCGGCGCCGACGCCCACGCGGGTGATGTCGTGGCGGCTGCGCAGCTCGGTCACCAGCCCGGCGATGGCCAGCTCGATGGCCTCCTCGTCGGAGGCCGGGGAAACCACGCGCAGCTCCTCGAGGATGCTGCCGTCCTCGTCGACCACGCCCCCCGCGATCTTGGTGCCGCCGACGTCGATGCCGCACGTGAGCGTCACTGGTCCTCCTGGAGGTGCTGGGTCTGGTGCTGGGTCTGGTGCTGGGTCTGGTGGTGCGGGGTCTGGTCGGGCTGCTCGGCCCGCGGTGGCCGGGCCGGGTCGGGCGGGTCGTCGTCGAGGTCGATGTGCTGCACCCGGGACGGGCGTCGCTCAGCCGCGGCCCCGGTGGGGTCGGCCTCCGAGCGGTCCGACCCCGTGGTGCGGGGGCCGGCGTCGTCGGGCACCTGGGTGGCCAGGACCCCGGCGGCGGCCTGCACGAGGGAGGAGGCCGCGGAGGTGAGGTGGGCCCGCACCTCCGGGCTGAGCTGGCGCACCGCGGTGACCGCACGGCAGACCGGGCACCAGGCGCACTCGGGGGCACCTGTGGCGAGGTTGTCCTGGAGACCGCGGTGCACGTGCTCGCCGACGCGGGCGGCCTGCTCGGCCACCTGCTCGGCCAGCCCCGAGAGGCCGGCGCCGAGGCCCGACCCCAGTTCCGCACCCAGGCCTGCGCCGAGGCCGGGGCCCTGGTCGCGGGCCCAGTCGGCGAGGGCGCCCATGAGCTTCGCGGCCTCCTCGGCCACGTCGCCCACGTCCTCACCGGACCCGCTGGGCGCGTCCGGCTCGCCCGCAGCGCCCGGCGGCTGCTCCTCCGGCCCGGTCACGACGTGCGCTCCCGTCGCGGGGGCACGTCCACGGCCGCGGCGGGAGCCCCGGCGAAGCGCACCTGCAGCTCCCCGTCGACCACGCCCGCGCCGACGAGGTCGAGGCGCGCGAGGGCGGTGGGCAGCGTGAGCAGGCGGCGGTAGGACCCCACGGTCACGACGAGGTCGTCGGCGGTGCGGGCCAGGTCGACCTCCGAGCGGGTGGCGCCGGGCAGGGCCAGGCGCAGGACGGCGCCGTCGCTGCTGCGGGTGATGCGGAAGGGGCCGGGCCCCGTGGGCGCGGCGAGCGGGTCGTCCCCGGCGTAGAGCTCCTCGGCCAGGCCGCGCAGCGCCTCGAGGCCCACCGGCTCCTGCGCGCGGTAGGCCGCGCGCCACACCGGGAGGCCCGCGAAGGACTCCTCGACGCCGGCCAGCACGTCGTCCTGGGCCAGCACCCAGCCGGCGCGCCAGTCGTCGGAGCCGCCGGCCGGGAAGACGCGGTTGGCCACGACGCCGTCGACGCGGTAGCCGAAGAGCGACAGCGTCGTGTGGAGGCGACGGGCCTCGGCCACGACGACCTGCTCGGGGGTGAGCACGAGGCGCACGTTGGCCTCGGGCCCCGAGAGCAGCGCCTGCACCTCGATCAGGTCGGCGTGCAGCCGCTCCAGCGCGCCCAGGACGGAGTCGGCGGGCAGCGGCACGCCCGCCGCGCGGGTCAGCACGGGGCGCAGCGCGCGCACCAGGCGCCGGTCGGGGGGCAGCGCGCGCTCGACGTACCACCCCAGCGCCTCCGGCAGGGCCAGCAGCCGCAGGGTCTCGGCGGTGGGCGCGCAGTCGACGACCACGACGTCCCACTCGCCGGTGAGGGCCTGGGTGCGCAGCTCGAGCAGCGCCAGCACCTCCTCGGCGCCGGGCACCACGGTGAGCTCCTCGGCGGTGACCGCGTCGACGCCGGCGCGGTCGAGCACGGAGAGCAGGTAGCCCTGCACCTCCACCCAGGACTGCTGGAAGCGCAGCTGCGCGTCGACCTGCTGCACGCTCAGGTGCGGCGCGACCTCGGTCGGCTCGCTGCCCACCGCCACACCGAAAGCGTCGGCCAGCGAGTGGGCGCCGTCGGTGGAGAGCAGCAGGGTGCGATGACCCTCGGCGGCGGCACGGGCGGCCGTGCCGGCGGCGACGGTCGACTTGCCCACGCCGCCCTTGCCGGTGAACAGCAGGATGCGCACTGGTGCGTCCCGGTCAGGCGATCGACTCGACGCGCTTCTTCAAGCCCTTCAGCGCCGTGTCGATGAGGATCTTCTCGCCGCGGCGCTTGAGCATGCCGATGAGCGGGATGGTGACGTCGAGGGCGAGGCGGTAGGTGACCTCGGTGGAGCCGCCGGGCAGGGCACGCAGGGTGTAGGCACCGTCGAGGGAGCGCAGCATCTTGCCCTCGACCAGGGTCCAGGTGACCTCGCGGTCGCCCGACCAGGTGTAGGCCAGGGTGTACTCGTCCTTGATCGGGGCGACGTCGAGGACGAAGAAGACCTGCGCGGCCCGGTCGCCGCTGCCGGGCTCGACGACCTCGACCGTCTTCACGCCCTTGGCCCAGGCGGGGTACGACGGGAAGTCGGCGATCACCGCCATGACGTCGGCCGGCGCGGCGTCGATCACGATCGACGACGTGGTCTGCTCGGCCACGCGAGCCTCCTTGTTCCTACGGCGTTCTTGCGGCTTGGTCTGGGGCTCGGCCGGTGGCGGGCGCCTCGGCCGGGTGGGATCCGGGCGACCCGGCGGCCGCACGTCGACCTGGCAGGTCCACCACGGGGCACGCCGATGACGGGGGCAGGTCGATTCGCGAGCGTACCGGATGCCGCGCCCACGACCCCCAGCGGTAACCTGCGCCGGGACCGACCTCCTCGCGGTCGCGCCCGGACGGCCGACGACCGCCCGCTCCGGATCCGCTCCGGACCCCCGCCAGCACCCCACAGGAGGCACCGTGCGTGAGTTCTCCACGCCCCTGACCATCGAGGTCCCCGCGACCGGCAACCTCACCGACGACGTCGTGCGCAACGCCGCCGAGGCCCCCGACGCGGTCGTCTTCAGCCGGCCCGCCCCCGACGGGTCGGGGTGGGCCGACGTCACCGCGGCCACGTTCCTCGCCGAGGTGCGCGGCGTCGCCAAGGGCCTGGTCGCCGCCGGGATCGAGGCCGGCGACCGCGTCGCGCTGATCTCCAAGACCCGCTACGAGTGGACGCTGCTCGACTACGCGATCTGGTTCGCCGGCGCCGTCACCGTGCCGGTCTACGAGACCTCCTCCGAGGAGCAGGTCGCCTGGATCCTGCACGACTCCGGGGCCCGCGCGGTCGTGGCGGAGACCAGCGCCCACGTCGCCCGCGTGAGCGCCGTGCGGCGCGACCTGGAGGAGCTCGTCCACGTCTGGTCGATCACCGACAACGCCGTCGACGTGCTCACCCGCCTCGGCGGCGACGTCACCGACGCCGAGCTGGAGGCACGACGTACGACGGCGACGCCGCTGGACCTGGCCACCCTGATCTACACCTCCGGCACCACCGGGCGGCCCAAGGGCTGCATGCTCACCCACGGCAACTTCATGTTCGAGCTGGGCGTGGCCGTCGACGAGCTGGAGCGGCTCTTCGAGGCCGAGGGCGCCTCGACCCTGCTCTTCCTGCCGCTGGCCCACGTCTTCGCCCGGATCATCCAGGTCGGCGCGGTCAAGTCGCGCACCCGGCTGGGCCACAGCGCCGACATCACGCACCTGCTCGACGACCTCCAGGTCTTCCGCCCCACCTTCATCCTCGCGGTGCCCCGCGTCTTCGAGAAGGTCTTCAACACCGCCTCGCAGAAGGCGGCCGCCGACGGCCGCGGCGCGATCTTCGACAAGGCCGCCGAGACCGCCATCGCCTACTCCCGCGGCCTCGACAGGGGCCGCCCGTCGCTGGCGGTCAAGGCCCGCCACGCCGTCTTCTCCCGGCTCGTCTACGCCAAGCTGCGGGCCGCCCTCGGCGGGGAGTGCACCCACGCCGTGTCGGGCGGGGCGCCGCTGGGCGAGCGGCTGGGCCACTTCTACCGCGGGATCGGCCTCACCGTGCTCGAGGGCTACGGCCTCACCGAGACCACCGCGGCGCTCACCGTCAACCTGCCCGACGCCGCCAAGATCGGCACGGTGGGTCGTCCGCTGCCCGGCACGGCCGTGCGCGTGGCCGACGACGGCGAGCTGCTCTTCCGGGGCGGCCAGGTGTTCGCCGGCTACTGGCGCAACGAGGCCGCCACCGCCGAGTCGCTCGAGCGCGACGGCTGGTTCCACACCGGCGACGTCGGCGAGGTCGACGACGAGGGCTTCGTGCGGATCACCGGGCGCAAGAAGGAGATCCTGGTGACCGCCGGCGGCAAGAACGTCGCTCCCGCGGTGCTGGAGGACCGGCTGCGCGCCCACCCCCTGGTCGACCAGTGCATCGTGGTCGGCGACGGCCAGCCCTTCATCGGCGCCCTGGTCACCCTCGACCCCGAGTCGCTGGCCGCGTGGGCCCAGACCCACGGCAAGACCGGCGGCGTCGAGGCGCTCGTCGACGACCCCGACCTCCAGGCGGAGATCGAGGCCGGCGTCGAGGAGGCCAACAAGGCGGTCTCGAAGGCGGAGTCGATCCGCAAGTTCCGCGTGCTCACCGAGGAGTGGACCGAGGAGGGCGGCCAGCTCACCCCGAGCCTCAAGCTCAAGCGCAACGTCGTCATGCGCCAGCTGCGCGCCGAGGTGGACGCGCTCTACTCCTGACGCATACGACCGGCGCATCCGACCGGCGCGGCTCAGGGCCGGGGTTCCCTTCTTCCCCGGGTCCCGCCCCCTCGGCAGCGGGCCAGCGGTCGCAGGACGGGTGACCCAGGCCTCGCCCTCTGCGCAATTGCGCGATCCACGCACCCGGATCACGCAATTGCGCCGCCGCAACGACGGCACGGCTGACGCACGGCGAGCTCTGCGCCACTTCGACCACCAAGCCGGCCCCCACCCCGCACCAACCACGCAAAGCCCGGCCCCCACCACCCCACCGCTCCCCCCACCCCGCGCAATTGCGCGATCCACGCACCCGTCAGCCGAACCCACGGGTGTCCGAGGCGTCCCAGGCGCCCCACGAGCACCCGGAGTCCCACCCGACGAGACGGCGGGACCTTTTGCTCAGCAGCGGTGGCGATTGACCGAAAAGCCAGATGCACCGCCGGCGCGTCCCTAGCATGAGTCGCGGAGGGGCGCCAGGGCCGGATCGGCCCGGGCGCCGGTGCACGGGGCCCGAGGGCGGTCCCGTCTGAGCCGAGGAGAGGTCACCGACGATGGACCGACGCAGGGTGCTCCTGGTGGTCGCGGCCGTGGTGGCCGCCCTGGGCACGGTGCTGGTGTTCCTCTACGTGCAGGGAGCCGACAACCGGGCCGAGGCGCAGTTCGCGACCCAGGAGGTGCTGGTCGCCAACACCCAGATCGAGCGCGGGGAGACCGTGCGCCAGGCCCTCGACAGCGGCAAGCTGTCGCGCGAGGCCGTCGCCGAGGGGCAGATCCTGCCCGGGGCGCTGAGCGAGGCCACCGACGTCGCCGACCTGGTCGCCCTCACCACGATCTACCCCGGTGAGCAGATCGTGCCGCAGAAGCTCGGGGCCACCGCGGCCGGCGAGTCGCCGCTCACCATCCCGCCAGGCAAGATCGCGGTCTCGGTCAACCTCACCGACCCCGCCCGGGTCGCCGGCTTCATCACCCCCGGCTCGGAGGTGGCCATCATCTACAACGGCACCGACCCGGCCGGCCAGCAGTTCACCCGCACGCTGATGACGCGTGCCACCGTCCTGGGCGTCGGCTCCACCACCCCGGTCAGCGTGGCCGCCGCCGCCGACGGGCAGGAGGCCCCCGCGCCGGCGGAGCAGGTGCCCAACACGCTGCTCACCCTCGCCGTCGACCAGGCGCAGGCCCAGCGCATCCTGTTCGCCCAGGGCTCCGGGGAGCTGACCTTCGCGCTGCTGACCCCCGAGGCCGACCTCAAGGCCGACCCGGGCGTCACCGCCGAGAACCTCTTCGGGTGACGACGTGCCCGTAGTCGTCGACCCCGACCCCGCCGTCCTGACCGCCCTGCTCCCGGCACTGCCCGCGGGCAGCCAGGCCCTCGACACCACCGACCGCATGGCGGCCTGGCTGGCCCAGCACCACGACGAGTACGTCGTCGTGCTCGGCCCCGGCCTCAAGCTGGTCGACGCCCTCGACGTGTGCGAGCAGCTGCGCACCTCCCGCCCCACCGTCAGCGTGGTGCTCGTGCTCGGCGAGCTCGACACCACGATGCTCACCCAGGCCATGAAGGCCGGCGCGCGCGACGTGGTGCCCGAGGGCGACCTGGAGTCGCTCACCTCGGCCGTCGCCCGCGCCCACCAGCTCTTCGTCGCCCTGCGCGGCCCCGCCGGGGCCACGCAGGTGGGCAAGGTCGTCACCGTCTTCTCCCCCAAGGGCGGCGTCGGCAAGACGACCATGGCGGTCAACCTCGCCCTGGCGCTCAACGACGGCGGCGCCCGCCGCGTCTGCCTCGTCGACCTCGACCTCGCCTTCGGCGACGTGGCGATCACCATGCAGCTCTTCCCCAACCACTCCCTCGAGCACGCCATCGGCTCGGAGGACAGCCTCGACCTCACGCTGCTCGACGGGCTCCTCACCCGCCACCGCGACTCGCTCATGGTGCTCGCCGCACCGGCCCACCCCGACGTGCGCGAGCGGGTCACGCCGCTGCTGGTGGCCCGCATCCTGCGCACCCTGCGCGAGGGCTTCGACTACGTCGTCGTCGACACCGCGCCGTCCTTCGACGAGCAGGTCCTCACCGCACTCGACGAGACCGACGAGTGCGTCGTCGTGGCCACCCTCGACGTGCCGACGCTGAAGAACGTCAAGGTCGCCCTGGAGACCCTTGAGATGCTCGACATCGCTCCGGGCCACCGCCACCTGCTGCTCAACCGCGCCGACGACGCCGTCGGCATCAGCGCCGAGAAGGTGGAGACCATCCTCGGCATGCCGGTCGCGGCGCAGATCGCCACCTCGATGGACATCGCGGCGGCCACCAACGCCGGCACCCCGATCGTGGTCGGCTCCCCCGACCACCAGTCCAGCACCGCGATCCTCGCCCTCGCCGCGGAGCTCGTCGGCGACGCCGACGACCGGGCCGCCGCCCCGGCTACCACGTCGACAGGTGCCCCCGCCGAGCCCACCGCCGCGAAGGCCCGCTTCCGGATCAGGAGATGACGCGATGAGCACCCTCGCCGACCGTCTCGCCGCGGCCCGCCGCGCGTCCGGGTCCCCCGCCGGATCCAGCACCACGACGTCCACCACGACCACCGAGGCCGCACCGGGGCGGCCCGCTGAGGAGTCCGGCGCGCCGCAGCCGGCCCGCCACCGCGGCCCGGTCGGCGCGGTGACGCCCGAGGCCAGCGTGCAGGCGGCCGCCGCGGCCGCGGCGTCGTCCGCCACGGTTGGCTCGGCCCTCACCACCCGGCGACCCGCGCCCGCCGAGCAGCCCTCGGTGGGCGCCGCTGCCCGGCGTACGCTCGCCTCGCAGCAGGGCGACCGGATCGAGGAGCTCAAGAGCAACGTCCACGTCGAGCTGCTCAAGCAGCTGGGGCCCCACCTCTACGCCTCCGACATGGACCAGGACGAGCTCGACCAGCGCGTGCGCGCGGTGCTCGCCGAGGTGCTGGGGGCCCAGGACCGCCCGCTCAGCAGCAGCGACCGCGCCCGCGTCACCCAGGAGATCAGCGACGACATCCTGGGCTACGGACCCATCGAGCCCTACCTGCGCGACCCCGACGTCTCCGAGGTCATGGTCAACGGCCACGACTCGATCTGGCTGGAGAAGGGCGGGCGGCTGGTGCCGGCCACGGCCCAGTTCGCCGACGAGGACCACCTACGCCGCACCATCGACAAGATCGTCTCCCGCATCGGCCGGCGCGTCGACGAGTCGAGCCCCATGGTCGACGCCCGTCTGCCCGACGGCAGCCGCGTCAACGCCGTGGTGCCGCCCCTGGCCGTCGACGGCTCGGCGCTGACCATCCGCAAGTTCGCCGCCGACCCGCTCACGGTCGACGACCTCATCCGCTTCGGCTCACTGAGCCCGCACACCGCCGACTTCCTCGACGCCTGCGTGCGCGGTCGGCTCAACGTCATCGTCTCCGGCAGCACCGGCGCCGGCAAGACGACCACGCTCAACGTGCTGTCGTCCTTCATCCCCGACGACGAGCGCATCGTCACCATCGAGGACGCCGCCGAGCTCCAGCTCAAGCAGGACCACGTCGTGCGGCTGGAGTCGCGCCCGGCCAACATCGAGGGCAAGGGCGCGGTCACGATCCGCGACCTGGTCAAGAACAGCCTGCGCATGCGCCCCGACCGCATCATCGTCGGCGAGGTCCGCGACGCCTCCGCCCTCGACATGCTCCAGGCCATGAACACCGGCCACGACGGCTCGATCTGCACCCTGCACTCCAACGGACCGCGCGACACGCTGGCCCGCATGGAGACCATGGTGCTGATGGCCGGCATGGACCTGCCCGTGCGCGCCATCCGCGAGCAGGTCGCCTCGGCGGTGGACCTGATCGTGCACCAGACCCGCTTCAAGGACGGCACCCGCCGCATCACCCACATCACCGAGGTGGAGCGCATGGAGGGCGACGTCATCACGCTGCAGGACATCTTCGTCTTCGACAACGCCATGGGCTTCGACCACGACGGCCGCACCCTGGGTCGGATGCGTCCCACCGGGCTGCGCCCCAAGTTCCTCGACAAGATGGCCTACGCCAACGTCACCGTCGACCCGGTGCTCTTCGCGACGGACCGGATCTGATGCGCCCGCACTCCCCGACGGGGTCCGGCGCGACCACGCCGCGGTCACGCAGACGGCGCCTGCTGCGGGGCGCGGCCCTGCTCGCCGTCGCGGCGACCCTGGGCCTGGGGGCCGCCGGCCCGTCGCTGGCCGCCGGCTCCGCCCCCGGTTCCCCTGCCGGTTCCCCTGGCGCGGCCGAGGCCACGATCTCGCACGTCGAGCCCCGCGACGACGGCGCCGAGGTGCTCGTCTCGGTGCCGCCCGACAGCGACGTGGACCTCGGTGGCGTCTCGGTGACCGTCGACGGCACCGCGGTCGAGGCCACCGCCCAGCCCGCGGGCAGCTCCGGCGCGGTGCGGCGCACGGCGGTGCTCGTGGTCGACACCAGCAACTCGATGGCCGGCGAGCGGTTCGCCGCGGCCCGGCAGGCCGCCCTCACCTTCCTCGACAGCGCACCCGACGACGTCCTGGTGGGGGTCGTCGCCTTCTCCGGCGAGGTCACCGCGGCGCTCGAGCCGACGCTCGACCGCGACGCCGCCCGCGAGGTCGTCGAGGGCCTGTCCCTCTCGCGCGACACCCTGCTCTACGACGGCGTCCTCGGCGGGGTCGCCATGGCCGGCGACGAGGGCCAGCGCAAGCTGCTCGTGCTCTCCGACGGCGCCGACACCTCCGACACCGACATCGACGACGTCGCCGCCGCCGTCGAGGACTCCGGCGTGCTGGTCGACGTCATCGCCCTCGAGCAGGACTCGGCCCAGCAGAAGGTGCTGCAGACCCTCTCGCGGGCCGGCCAGGGCCAGGTCGTCGCCGCCGACAGCGACGCGCTGCGCGCCGCCTTCGCCGAGGAGGCCGACGCCCTCGACCGCCAGGTGCTGGTCAGCCTCACCGCCCCGGCCGACCTCGCCGCCACCGAGGCCGAGCTGCGGATCGCCCTGCCGACACCGCAGGGCGAGGTCGTCGCCGAGGCCTTCACCACCGTCAGCGCCGCCAGCGCGGTCGCGCCCGGGAGCGCCGGACTCGACGCGTCCGTCGTCGAGGACAGCGGCTGGGTCGCCCCGGCCTGGACGATGTACGCCGGGGTCGGCGCCCTCGGCGTCGGCCTGGTCGGGCTCGTCGTCCTGCTGGTGCCGCGACCGGCCGCGCCGATGACCGCCGCCGAGCGGGTCGAGTCCTACACCGCGAGCACCTCCGGCGGGTCCCGGCTGCCGGCGGTGCCCAAGGTCGACCCCGACCAGGCCCTCCAGCAGGCCAAGGACGCCGCCGGCAAGGTGCTGCGCCGCAACAAGGGGCTGGAGGCCCGCATCGCCGTGCGCCTCGACGGGGCCGGCAGCGACCTCAAGGCCGCCGAGTGGCTGCTCGTGCACACCGGCGTCGTGCTCGCGGCCGGCCTGATGGGGCTGCTGCTCGGCCAGGGCAGCCTCGTCGTCGGCCTGCTCTTCCTCGCCCTGGGCGTGCTCGGGCCCTGGATCTACCTCGGCGTCCGGCGCTCACGGCGCCGCAAGGCCTTCAACAGCGCGCTGCCCGACACGCTGCAGCTCATGTCGGGCTCGCTGTCGGCGGGGCTCTCGCTGGCGCAGTCGGTCGACACCATCGTGCGCGAGGGCGTCGACCCGGTCGCCTCGGAGTTCCGCCGCGTGCTGGTCGAGGTGCGCCTCGGGGTGAGCCTGGAGGAGGCGCTCGAGAGCGTCGCCGAGCGCTTCGAGAGCAAGGACTTCGAGTGGGTCGTCATGGCGATCCGCATCCAGCGCCAGGTCGGCGGCAACCTCGCCGAGCTGCTCGACACCGTCGCCGGCACGATGCGCGAGCGGGAGTACATGCGCCGCCAGGTCGCCGCGCTCGCCGCCGAGGGAAAGCTCTCCGCGTGGGTGCTCGGGCTGCTCCCCCCGCTGTTCATGGTCTACCTCGTGCTCACCAACCGCGACTACGTCGCTCCGATGTTCACCGAGCCCCTGGGGTGGTTGATGCTGGGCGGCGCCGGGCTCATCCTGGGCCTGGGTGTGTTCTGGATGAGCCGGCTGATCAAGGTGGAGGTGTGAGATGACCATGGTCTTCCTGCTCGGGGTCGTGCTCGTCGCGGTCTCCCTCGTGCTCGTCGGTGCCGCGTTGCGCACCGACGCGGAGTCGGCCGGGGTCACCCGCTCCCTCGCCGTGCTCGAAGCCATGACCGACGCTCCGAAGGTCCTCACCGAGGAGATCGACCGGCCCTTCGCCGAGCGGGTCCTCGACCCGCTGCGGGCCCGCGCCCTCGTGGTCGGCCGCAGGATCACCGGCGCCGACGCCGCCGAGCGGATCCGGCGCAAGCTCGACCTCGCCGGCAACCCCGCCGGTCTCACCGTCGACAAGGTCGTGTCGGCCAAGGTGCTCGGCGCCGTCGCCGGGCTCGTGGTGGGCGTGCTGGTCGCGCTGCTGCTCGGCGCCTCGCTCGGCGTACTCCTCGGCGTGGGTCTGGGCGCGCTGGTGCTCGGCTTCCTCGGCCCGAACCTGTACCTCTACCAGAAGACCTACGACCGCTCCGCGCAGATCCTGCGCGAGCTGCCCGACGCCATCGACCTGATGACGATCAGCGTCGAGTCGGGCCTCGGCTTCGACGCCGCGCTCCAGCAGGTCGCCCGCAACACCGAGGGTCCGCTGGCCGACGAGTTCGCCCGCGTGCTCAAGGAGATGCAGATCGGCCAGGGTCGCTCGGCGGCCCTGCGCGGCCTGTCGGAGCGCACCGACGTCGACGATCTGCAATCCTTCGTCAGTGCCATGGTCCAGGCCGACTCGTTCGGCATCCCCGTCGCCCAGGTGCTGCGCGTGCAGTCGAGCGAGATGCGCGTGAAGCGCCGCCAGCGCGCGGAGGAGAAGGCCCAGCAGGTGCCGGTGAAGATCACGGTGCCGCTGATCTTTTGCATCCTGCCCTGCCTCTTCATCGCCGTCATGGGCCCGGCCGTCATCAGCATCATGGACAACTTCTAGTGGGCCGCCCCCGGTGAAGGACCTCCAGCCGCTCTCCATCAGTGCCGCCGCACGAGCCTTCGTGCTGGTGGCCCTGCTGGTCCCCGTCTCCCAGGGGCGAGGGTCGGCTGCCGCCTACGCCCTGGTCGTGGCCGGGCTGGCCTGGCTCCTGGCCAGCTTGGCCGAGCGGCGCAGGGACAGGTCGTCGCTGCCGCTGCTGGTGGGCGAGGCGCTGGTGGTCGGCGTGGCCGCGGGCTACGGCCTGCCGGGCACCATCGCGATCCTCGGCACCCTCGCCGTGCCGCCCTTCGTCGCCGGGCTGAGCCGAGGATTCGCCGGCACCGGGGTGGCCCTGAGCGTCGAGCTGGCGGCCCTCCTGGCCGCCGTCGAGCTCGTCCACGACGGCGCGAGCGGCGAGCAGGCCTTCAGCATCGTCACCTGGACCATCACCGGCCTCGGGCTGGGCCTGATCGCCACCTTCCTGCGCTCCTCCATCGCGCGCACCAACGACCCCCTCGAGCCCTACCGCTTCGCCCAGGAGCTGCTGCGCCAGCTCATCGACCTCAGCGGCGGCTTCAGCTCGGGTCTCGACCCCAACGCCCTGGGCGGGGCCATCCTCAGCGGGGTGCGCGACGAGATCCCGACCTCCACCCTGGTGCTCTACGTGCCCCGCGGCGACGGCCTCACGCCGCTGCTCACCCGCTCGCTGGAGGGCGAGGACCTCGGCGACAGCGAGCTGCGCGCCGAGCGCTCGTGGGCGGGCGCCGCGATCCTGGTGGAGGGCCGCTCCTTCGCGTTCCCGCTCTCCACCGGCGCCGGCGTCGCCGGCATCGTGGCCGGCACTCTCTCGGAGCGGCTCGACCCGGTGCCGCTCGACCTGCGCGACCGCCTGGTGGGCCTGGCCCGCGGGCTCGGCCCCAGCGCGGTGCACCTCGACACCGCCCTGCTCTTCGCCTCCTTCCGCGACGCCGCCACCGCCGACGAGCGCCGCCGGCTCTCCCGTGAGATGCACGACGGGGTGGCCCAGGAGATCGCCTCCCTGGGCTACGTCGTCGACGCCCTGGCCGCCCGGCCCGCCGACCCCCAGCAGGCCGAGCGGATCGAGATGCTGCGCGAGCGGATCAGCGCGATCGTCGCCGACGTGCGCCGCTCGGTCATCAACCTGCGCACCACGGTCGGCGAGAGCGAGAGCCTCGGCGCGGCGATCGGTGCGATCGCCCGCAACCTCAGCGAGGTCTCGGGCCTGGCCATCGAGGTCACCCTCGACGAGCACACCGGCCGGCTGCGCCCGGAGGTCGAGGCCGAGCTCTTCCGGATCACCCAGGAGGCCGTCAACAACGCGGTCAAGCACGCCCGCTGCACCACCGTGCGGGTGCACTGCCAGGTCCACCCCCCGCGCGCGTCGATCAGCGTGGTCGACGACGGCCGGGGCCTCGGCGAGCCCCGCACCGACTCCTTCGGCCTCGGCATCATGCGCGAGCGGGCCCGTCTGGTGGGGGCCGACCTCACCGTCGAGGACCTCCCCGGCGGCGGGGTCAGCGTGCGGGTGAGCCTCGGCGACCGGCCGGCGCCGCAGGACTCGTCCCAGCCCTCGGGCCCGGCGGCAGACAGCGAGCCCGTGAGCACCACTACAGTGAGGGCATGACCGACCAGCCGATCCGTGTCCTGCTGGTGGACGACCACGAGCTCATCCGCACCGGACTCTCCGGCGTCTTCGAGCTCGAGGCCGACATGACCATCGCCGGGGTGGCCGCCACGGTCAGCGAGGCCATCGCCTCCTTCGACACCCTGGCGCCCGACGTGGTGGTCACCGACCTGCAGCTGCAGGACGGCACCGGCCTCGACGTGGTGCGCGCGGTGCGCAAGCAGAGCACCACCGTCGGGCTGGTCGTGCTGACCATGCACTCCGGCGACGACCAGATCTTCGCCGCCATGGAGGCCGGCGCCTCGGGCTTCGTCGGCAAGGACGCCCCGTCGGCCGAGGTCATCCGCGCCGCGCGGCACGCCAAGGTCTCCCCGCGGTCCTTCGTCTGCACCGGTCTGGTCGGGGCCATGATGCGCCGCACGGCCGCGGAGTCGACCCGGCTCACCGACCGGGAGCACGAGGTGCTGCTGCTGCTCGCCGACGGCCTGGGAGCCGCCGCCATCGGCGACAAGCTCTACCTCAGCGAGTCGACCGCCAAGTCCCACATCGCACGGATCTACCAGAAGCTCGGCGCCGCCAACCGCGCCCAGGCCCTCGTCACCGCCATGCGGATCGGCCTGCTGTCGAGCATCGCCCCGGGCGGCCGGTCCTGAGGCTCCGCCGACCGGGCCATGGGCCCGCGGCGGGCGGTGCCGAGGGGTAGTCCGAAGGGACTACCCGGGTCGGAGCGGTGGGCCGATCCGGCGGCGGGCGATCCCTAGCAGGATCAGTGGTGTGAGGTCCCCCGACCTCGACCGCAGATCCACGGACCACATGGGAGCCCCAATCATGATCACCTACCTGAGCATCCTGCTCAACGCCCTCCGCACCGACCGCGACGACGAGCGCGGCGCCTCCGCCGTGGAGTACGGCCTGCTCATCGCCGGTATCGCGGCCCTCATCGTCGTGGTGGTCTTCGCGTTCGGCGACAACATCCAGGACATCTTCACCAGCACCTGCGACAGCGTCAACGGCACCGCCGCCGCTGGCTGCACCACCGACTGACGCACTCCGGTGGACCACGACGAGATCGGTGCCTCAGCGGTCGAGTACGGCCTGCTGATCTCCGGCATCGCCGCCCTCGTGGCCGCCGCGGTCTTCGCCTTCGGCGGCGGTGTCGACGGACTCTTCGGGGACACCTGCGACACCGTCAGCGCCAGCACCGCCACCGACGGCTGCTGAGACCGGCACCCCAGCACAGCACGACCCCGTGAGGGGAGGGACGAGCAGCCCCCGTCGACCACAGCGGTGGTCGACGGGGGCTGCTCCGCGTCCGACGACGTCCCGGTCTCAGCCGGGGGCGTCGGCGAGGGCCCGCAGGTCACCTCGCCACTCCCGCGTCAGCTGCTCGACCCCCAGGCCCGACACCCGCCGCAGGGTCGCGCCGAGGTCCTCGCCGCGGCTGGTGGCCTCGTACAGCCGCACGAGCGCCTGCTGGCCTGCGCGCTCGGCGACGACCCGGCAGGCCAGCCAGGCGCTCTCGTAGGTCGCCCCGAGATGGGTCTGCGCGACGTCGAAGTCGGAGGTGCCGGGCAGGGCCGCGGGCAGGCCCTCGCGCCGCACCCGGGCGATGGCCTGCGCCGCGGTCGTGGAGAGGGGCAGGTCGACGTCGCGCAGGGCGACGTAGTCGGCGAAGCCCTCGACCAGCCAGAGCGGCGCCCGGCTGGTGGGGGCGTCGGTGACCGCGTGGGTGGCCTCGTGGCTCATCACCACCTGGGCGCCGGTCGGGCGCAGCCCCGACATCTCCTCGGGGTTGACAAAGACGTGCAGCGGGCCGCCCGGCTCGTCACGGCCGTCGACGGGGGCGGTCACCGCGGCGACACCGGCGTAGGTGCCGGCCGGCACGTCGAGCAGCGCATCGAGCTGGTCGGCGCCGGCGGGCACCTCGACCACCAGGCGGGTGCGGTCGGCGGGCACCACGCGCGCGACCACCGGCACGGCGCGGCGGGCCAGGGCGGCGTACTCGCGCAGCTCGGCGGCGCCGCCGGCGACCATCACCAGCGTGTCGGGGGTGCGGGCCACCCGCAGCGGCTCGGCGAGCCACAGGGGCGTGCGCAGGCCCCCTCCCCCGGCCGAGACGAGGGCGACGCGGTCGGGCTCGGCCCGCAGCGTGAACGCCACCTCGGTGCGGGCGGGCGCCGGGTCGAAGCCGCGCAGGCGCCAGGTCACCTCGACCGCCGCCGACCAGGTGCCGGCCGCGTCGACGGCGCTCGCCTGCACGACGTAGCGCAGCGTCACGCCGGTGAGTCCTAGGGCGTCGGCGTTGTCGACCGCGGCCCGCAGCCGCTCCGCCGCGGCCGGGTCGTCCTCGGGAGCGAGGGCGGCCGCCGCCGCGGCGTCGCCGCTCGCGATCGCCTGCTGCAGCCGCTGCAGCGCCGCGGTGGCCAGGCCGGGCTCGGCCTGCCCCGCCGCGGCCGGGTCGGGACCGGCCGGTGCGACGTAGGGCGAGTCGGCGACCCGCCACACCGCGAGCCCGGCGAGCACCAGCACGCACAGCGAAAGGCCGGCCACCCACGTGCGTGGGCGACCGGCCTTCGAGGTCGGGGCGTCGGTCAGGGCTCAGCCCGGGCGGACGGCGCCGACGTAGGGCATCGACATCACCGGGGCGGTGGTGACACCGCTGCCGGGGTTGGCGGCGTGCACGATCATGCCGTTGCCGATGTACATGCCCACGTGGCTGATCGGGCTGTAGTAGAAGACCAGGTCGCCGGGCTGGAGGTCGCTGGAGCTGACCTGCGGGCCGGAGGAGAACTGGGCGCTCGAGCTGTGCGGCAGGGAGACGCCCGCCTGGGCCCAGGCCATCATGGTGAGGCCCGAGCAGTCGAAGGCCGACGGACCGGCCGCGCCGTAGACGTAGGCGTCGCCGACCTGGGCGAGGGCGTACTGCACCGCGGCGGCGGCGCGGCCCGAGGCCGGCACGCTGGTCGGCGCGGGCGCGGCCGTGCGGGCCGAGCTGTCGCGCGAGACGACGGCCTCGCGGGCCTCGGTCTCGAGGCGGTCGAGCAGCGACTCGGCCTCGGCGAGCTTGTCGTCGATGGTCGCCTTCTCCTCGGCGAGCTGCTCCTTGGTCTCCGCGACGTCGGCGGCGCGCTGCGCGACGGCCTGCGCCCGGATGTCGAGGGCCTTGGTCTCGAGGGTGTAACTGTCGAAGAGCTCGTCCTGCACGGAGTCGAAGGACGACATCGTGGTCATCTGGGCCAGGAAGGCGCTGGGGTCGTCGGAGACGACGACCTGGCCGACGGCGGAGATGCTCTCGCCCTCGTACTGGCGCACGACGGAGTCGCGGACCTGCTCGCGCACGGCGTCGAGTCGGGCGTCCTGGCGGTCCTCGTCGGCGTTGAGCGCCGCCAGGTCCTTCTGCAGGTCGGCCAGCTCGATGCGGGCGTCGTTGAAGCGCTCCGAGGCCTGCTCGGCCTCGTGGTAGAGACGGTCGACGCGTGCCTCGACGTCGTCGATGTCGGGCTCGGCCTGGGCCGGCGAGGTGGGGATGAGCCCGATCGCACCCACGAGGGTGAGTCCGACGAGGGCGGTGCTGAGTCGTTTCCGGCCGTGCTGCACGAGCGGACGGTCTCCCTTGCTGTCGTACGCCTACCGGGTGAGCTGACGGATTCGGGCACGACTCGCCCTACGCCCGCTCCTCGCACCGGTGGGTGCGCCTCGCGGGAGATTCACCCCAGAAGAGTTGGTTCCCCGGCTCCGGCGCCGCCAGGCGGCGTCGGACTCAGCGTGGTGCCCGCGCGAACCGGATGGTCCACTGCCACGGGCACCTGAGCACGCGAGGTTAGTCGCCTCACCCCGGCGGACAAAACCCGCCCGCCGGATCGCCCCGGCGCGTCGGGCGCCTTCACGCAATCTTTACCCCCGTCAGCCCCTCGGGTCCCAGTGACCACAGGAGTCACACACGGCGCCGGGGGTCCGCCTCACGCGGACTCGGCGCCCGGGGTGTCGACCGCCCGCACCAGCCGCAGCGGCGGCACCAGGCCGCCGGCGGCGAGCGCCTCCAGCGCGGCCGCCTCGTCGTCGTCGAAGGTCAGCTCGGGCGGCGGCCCGAGCAGCACGGTGACCACGCAGTCGTGGCAGGCCAGGCCCCGGACCACGCAGCTGTCGCAGTCGATTCTCGTCGTCATGGGCGAGACGCTCGCAGGCGCCACCGACAGTCCTGCGCCGCACCGGGCGGGAGCGCGTGTCGCGGGGCCGGGTCCGTGGGCCGGCGGGTCGGTGGGCGGTGGAACGGCCCCGGCGTCGGCCCCGGCGTCAGACCCGGCCCAGCAGTCCCGCGAGGGCGTGGACGCCGACGACGCGCGCTCCGGAGCGGGTGACGTCGGCGCGCAGGCTGCGGTCGTCGGTGACCACGAGCACCGTGCGGCCGGCGGGCTCGGCCGCCACGAGGTCGCGCAGCACGTCGTCGGCGATCACCCCGGGCGGGCTGAAGAGCACCTTGACCCCGCGGGGCGGGCTGACGGGGGGCCGGTGCTCGGAGTCGGCGGCGTCGAAGACCACCGTGGTCTCGGCCCCCGTGCGCGCGACCAGCGGCGCCAGGGCGGCCAGCAGCCGGATCCGCTGGGCCTCGAGCGACGAGCCGCCCCACACGCCCTTGCTGACGTTGTAGCCGTCGACGAGCAGCCGTCCGTGGGGCAGGGCGAGCAGCTGCTCGAGCACCGCCGGGCTCACGGTGTCGGCGACGCCTCCGGGGGCGCGGGGTCCGCGCTCCGCCGCCACCTCGGCCTCGACCCGGTCGGCCGGGCTGCCGCTCACCGGCGGCAGGGCCAGCTCGCGGCGCAGCCCCGCGGCGGCGTCGATGACCGAGTCGAGCAGCAGACGGGCGCGCAGGCTGACCTCGTCGCGCTCGCTGCGGGCCGCGCGGCGCTCGGTGCGGCCGGTCGTCTCGAGCCGCTCGACCTGCGCCTGCAGCCGTCGTACGCCGCTCCGCTCGGCCGCCAGTGCGTCCTCGGCGGCCCGGCGGGCCCGGGTCTGCTCGTCGAGCTCGCCTCGGAGCCCGTCGAGGACCGCGTCGTCGACCGCCTGGTCGCCGCGGCGCGCCTCGGCCAGCCGGCGCCGCAGGCCCGCCACCTCGGCCTTGTAGTCCTCGACCTGCTGGCGGTGCAGGGCGCGTTGCTCGCGCAGGGCCTGCTCGGCCGCCTCCGCGCGGCGGCGCCACCGCGACTCCTGCTCGGCCTCCTGCTGTGCGGCCCGGGCCGCGGTCAGGTCGACCGCGGCGGCGACCGGCTCCTGCCAGCCCTCGGGGCGCACCAGCCAGGCCAGCGCGGCCGCCTCGACCGGGTCGTCGAGGCCCGCCAGGTCGGCGAGGGCCGACGACCGGCGCGCGGCGACCTGCACCGCCACCCGCTCGCGCAGGCGCTGGTCGCCCAGCGCTGCGGTGAGGGCGGTCGCACCGAGGCGCGCGCGCCGGGACGGCGTGAAGGCCGCGACCCGTCGCAGCGACGGCGGCAGCGCGGCCACGTCGGGCAGCACCTCGGCGCTCAGCGCCACCACCCGGGCGCGCACCGGCTCGGGGAGGTCCCCGAGGTCGGAGGGGGCGGCCGGGTCGGACATGGAGGGGCACCTCGCGGGGAAGTCGGGCGGGTCGGGACGGGCGAGTCGGGCGGGTCGGGACGGGCGGGCGGGGCGGGGCGGGCGGCTCGGGGCGGGCACCGCGCGGTGGGCCCACGGCCCCCGGAGCACGACCCGGGGCACGACCCGGACCGCGCCCCTGCGGACCGCCAGCCTATGCCGCGCGTCGCCACCGGACTGTCGGTGCGCCGCTCTAGCGTCGCCCACCATGAGCAGCAGCACGCGAGAGGCGCCCTCGCCCTGGGAGGCCCAGCGCAGCTTCGACGAGCTCGGGCGCCCCCTGCGCGACCTGACCTTCTGCGTGGTCGACCTCGAGACCACCGGGGGCTCGGCCGCGGGGGGCTCGATGATCACCGAGATCGGCGCGGTCAAGGTCCGTGGCGGCGAGGTCCTCGGCGAGTTCCAGACCCTGGTCGACCCCCGCGGCGAGATCCCGCCGTTCATCGCCGTGCTCACCGGCATCACCAACGGCATGGTCGCGGGCGCACCGCCGATCGAGTCGGCGCTCCCGGCCTTCCTGGAGTTCGCCGCGGGCTGCGTGCTCGTCGCCCACAACGCCCCCTTCGATGTCGGCTTCCTCAAGCACTTCGCCGAGCAGCAGCAGCGGCCGTGGCCGCGCTTCGAGGTGCTCGACACCGCGCGGCTGGCCCGCCGCGTCATCACGCGCGACGACGCTCCCAACTGCAAGCTCTCCTCGCTGGCGGCCCTCTTCGGCGCCACCACGACCCCCAACCACCGCGCCCTGTCCGACGCCCGCGCCACCGTCGACGTGCTGCACGGCCTCATGGAGCGGCTGGGGGGCCTCGGCGTGCACACCCTGGAGGAGCTGCAGACCTTCTCCGCCCGGGTGAGCACCGCCCAGCGCAAGAAGCGCCACCTCGCCGAGGGCCTCCCCCACGCCCCGGGGGTCTACCTCTTCCGCGACGACCGCTCGCGGGTGCTCTACGTCGGCACCTCGCAGGACCTGCGCACCCGCGTCCGGTCCTACTTCACGGCCTCCGAGACCCGCTCCCGCATGGGCGAGATGGTCGGGCTGGCCGCCACGGTCACCGGCATCGAGTGCGCGACGCCGCTGGAGGCCCAGGTGCGCGAGCTGCGGCTCATCGCCGAGCACGAGCCGCGCTACAACCGCCGCTCGCGCAACTCGCGCAAGGTGCACTTCGTCAAGCTCACCCGCGAGACCTGGCCGCGGCTGTCGCTGGTGACCCGGGTGCTCGACGACGACGCCGACTACCTCGGCCCCTTCGGCTCGCGCCGCGCCGCCGACAAGGCCCTGGCCGCGCTGCACGACACCTTCCCGGTGCGCCAGTGCTCGGGCCGCCTGCCACGGCGCCCCTCCCGCAGCGCCTGCGTGCTGGCCGAGATGGGGCGCTGCCTCTCCCCCTGCGACGGCAGCGTCGACGAGCAGACCTACGCCGCGATGGTGCGCCGGCTCAGCGACACCCTGCTGCGCCGCCCCGACGAGGTCGTGGAGTCGATCAACCGCCGCATGGAGGCGCTGGCCTCCGACGACCGGTTCGAGGAGGCAGGGGTGCACCGCGACCGCCTGGCCGCCTTCGTGCGCGCCGCGTCACGCACCCAGCGCCTCTCCGCGCTCAGCGGCTGCCCCGAGCTGGTGGCCTGCCGCCGCGAGGACGACGGCCGCTGGGCGGTGCACGTCGTGCGCCGCGGGCGCCTGGCCGCCGCCGGGGTGATCCCCACCGGCGCCGACGCCCACCAGTACGTCGCGGAGCTGCGGGCGAGCGCCGAGACCGTGGCCCCCGCGCCGGGGCCGGTGCCCGCGGCCGCCGCCGAGGAGAGCGAGAAGATCCTGCGGTGGCTGGAGTCCCCCGGCGTGCGCCTGGTCGACGTCGAGGGCGAGTGGGTCTGTCCGGTGGCCGGGGCCACCCGCCACCTGGCCGTCCACGACGCGGTCGCCGAGTCGCGCCGCACCCTCGTGCCCTTCGAGGACCGCCGCGACCTCGCACCCGTGCACCGCCCGGCGCGCTGAGCCCACCCCCGGCCCACGGCCCCGCCCAGCGCGCTGAGCCCATCACCGGCCCCCGGCCCCGCCCACCCCGGCGCCCCGACCCCGGCGCCCCCACCCCGGCCCGGGTCCGGTCGCGCGGGCTCGCGGCCCGCCGGGTCTAGGCTGGCCCGCATGCTGACTGCGATCGTCTTCGTCAAGGCCGACGTGGCCCGGATCCCCGAGGTCGCCGAGGGCATCGCCGCCCTCGAGGGCGTCTCGGAGGTCTACTCGGTCACCGGTCAGATCGACCTGATCGCGCTCATCCGGGTGCGCCACCACGACGAGGTCGCCGCCGTGGTGGCCGACCGGCTCAACAAGGTCCCGGGCGTGCAGTCCACGGAGACCCACATCGCCTTCCGCGCCTACTCCCGCCACGACCTGGAGTCGGCGTTCTCCCTCGGCCTCGACTGAGCCGCCGGCGGACCCCTCAGGCGGAGGCGGCCACCCAGCGGGCGAGCAGGTCCTGGGCGGCCCCGGTGTCGACGGCCTCGGCGGCACGCGCGATGCCGGCGGCCAGGGCCTCGTCGACGGGCTCCCCCGGCGCTGCGTGCACCGCGAGGGCGGCGCCGGCGTTGAGCAGCACGGCGTCGCGCACCGGCCCGCGCTCACCGGCGAGCAGCCGCCGCACCACCTCGGCGTTGTAGGCGGGATCGCCCCCGGCGAGGTCGGCGGTCGTCGCCGCCGCGAGGCCGTGGGCCCGCGGGTCGACCGAGGTGCGGGTGACCTCCCCGGCGTGCACGACCCACAGCGAGGACGTGGTGGTGGTGGTGAGCTCGTCGAGGCCGTCGTCTCCGCGGAACACCCAGGCGTCGACCCCGCGGGCGGCGAACACACCGGCCATGACCGGCGCGACGGCGGCGTCGGCGCACCCGACGGCCTGGGCCGCGGGGCGCGTGGGGTTGGTGAGGGGGCCGAGGAAGTTGAAGGTGGTGCCGACGCCCAGCTCGCGACGGGCCACGGCGGCGTGACGCATGGCCGGGTGGAAGGCGGCCGAGAAGCAGAAGGTGATGCCGACGCTGCCGGCCAGCTCCGCCACCCGAGCCGCGGAGAGGTCGAGGCGCACCCCGAGCGCCTCCAGCACGTCGGCGGAGCCGGACTTGGAGGAGGCCGAGCGGTTGCCGTGCTTGACCACGCGGGCGCCGGCCCCCGCGGCGACGATCGCCGACATCGTGGAGATGTTGACCGACATCGAGCGGTCGCCGCCGGTGCCGACGATGTCGAGCAGGCGACCCTCGACCGAGATGGGGGTGGCGCGCGCGCTCATCGCCTCGACGAGGCCGAGCATCTCCTCGATCGTCTCGCCCTTGGCGCGCAGCGCCACGGCGAAGCCCGCGATCTGCACCGGTGTGGCGTTGCCCTCGAGGATCTCCGCCATCGCCCAGGCGGTCTGCTCCGCGCTCAGGTCGCGGCGCGCGACGAGGTCGCCGAGGACGTCGGGCCAGGTGACCACGGCGCTCAGGTCGCCGCGGGCGCGCGGTCGCGCAGCAGCGTGACGACGGTCTCGGCGAGCTGGAGGGGGTCGATGGGGTGGGGCACGGCCGCCTCGGCCCGTGACCAGGTGGCCAGCCACGCGTCCTGCGGGCGGCCGGTGAGCACGATCACGGGCGGGCAGTGGTAGATCTCGTCCTTGAGCTGCTTGGCGATGCCCATGCCGCCGGCGGGCACGGCCTCGCCGTCGAGCACCGCGAGGTCGATCAGCCCGGAGTCCATGTGCTGCACGACGACCGGCTCGGTGGCGACCTCGACGTACTCCAGCTCGGGGAGGTCGGGGTGGGGGCGCCGGCCGAGGGCCAGGATCACCTGCTGGCGCGTGTGCACGTCGTCGCTGTAGACGAGCACCTTCAGGGCGGTCTTCGGGCTGGTCACGGGCGCGATGCTACCTCTCGGGATCGCGGCCGGGCGGCGGGGTCGCGGCGCTCCCCGCGCCGGCGACGGCCGCCGAGCGGGCCTCGCGCGCCTCCATCAGGTCGAGGCGACGGTCCTCGCGCGTGGCCTCCTTCATCGACGAGCGCACCCACTGGGTGAAGAGCACGCCGAAGAAGACCAGGGCGATGAGGTCGCCGGTGCCCCACAGGATCCCGCCCGCGAGGTGCTGGTCGTCCATCGGGTCGGGGAGCCAGGCGCCCATCGGTCCCTCGGAGAGCCGGGGGTACCAGTCGCCGCCGAGCAGGGTCTCCTGGCCCATGATCGTGACCCCCAGGAAGGCGTGGAAGGGCAGCGTCAGCACCGTGAGCAGCACCCGGAAGGGGTAGCCCACCCGTCCCGGCACCGGGTCGATGCCCATGAGGGGCCAGAAGAAGAGGGCGCCGACCATCACCAGGTGCACGTGCATCATCTCGTGGACCCACACCGACTCCAGCGAGGCGCGGTACCACCCGGAGAAGTAGAGCGCCCACGGCGAGACGATGTAGAGGGTGAAGGTGAGCGGGGGGAAGGACAGCACCCGCCCGACCCGCGAGTGGAGCACGGCCAGGAGCCAGCGGCGGGGGGTCGCGGGGAGCGTGCGCAGCGCGAGCGTGACCGGCGCCCCCAGGGCGAGCGCCAGCGGCACGAGCATCGACAGCGCCATGTGCTGCACCATGTGAACGCTCAGCAGCGTGGTGTCGTAGGCCGCCAGCCCCGAGGCCGTCGCGACGTAGAAGGTGCCCATGCCGAGCACCACGAAGGAGACGGTCCGGCCGACCGGCCAGTGGTCCCCCCGGCGGTGCATCGCGCGCACGCCGAGCAGGTAGAGCCCGACGACCCATACGGTGCCGATCGTGGGCACCGGGGCCAGCGACCACTGGCTGAAGAAGGCGCCGAGGTCGAAGGGCGGCAGGGTCAGGTCGGAGGTCCAGGCCGTGCCCGCGGACACCGCCGGAAGACCTCCGCTGGAGGCGGGCAGGAGCGACGACAGCGCGGCAGGATCCACGCGCTCCACGATAGGACGACTCTCATGAGGGGGTCGGGGTGGCCTCAGCCCGGGCTCAGGACATAATGCTCAGGTGGCGACAGCAGCAACTATCCCTGCATCCCGTCTGCACGGGCACCATGACCGACCGAGCATGGTCAGCGTCGGGACAATCATCTGGCTTTCGAGCGAGCTGATGTTCTTCGCGGCCCTGTTCGCGTCGTACTTCACGATCCGCGCGGTGAGCCCGGAACTGTGGGCCGAGAACACGGCGGTCCTCGACGTGCCGTTCGCCTCGGTGAACACCACGATCCTGGTCCTCTCCTCGCTGACCTGCCAGCTCGGCGTCTTCGCCGCGGAGCGGGGCCAGGTGGGCCGTGCCGGCTCCCTGCTCCAGTTCCGCAAGTGGGGTCTGCGCGAGTGGTTCTTCCTCACCTACGTGATGGGCGCGATCTTCGTCGGCGGGCAGGCGGTGGAGTACGCCAACCTGGTCCAGGAGGGCATCACCATCCAGGACTCGGCGTACGGCTCGATGTTCTACCTCACCACCGGCTTCCACGGGATCCACGTGACCGGCGGCCTGATCGCGTTCCTCCTCGTCCTCGGTCGCACCTACCTGGCCAGGCGGTTCACCCACGAGCAGGCGGTCAGCGCGATCGTCGTCTCCTACTACTGGCACTTCGTCGACGTGGTCTGGATCGGTCTGTTCGCCACGATCTACCTGGTGAAGTGACCGATTCCTACACAACAGATGTAGAGTTTTCTCAACAGACGACAGAGGATCTACTGTGCGCTTCCTGAACCGCTCCGCCGGACGACTCTCCCGGCACCGTCGTGGCCGCCTCGCGGGCCTGATGATGCTGGTCGTGGGTCTGCTGCTCACCGGCAGCATGTACGCCGCCTTCGCGCCGGCCCAGGCGGAGAGCACCGACACGCAGGCCGCCGACGTCGAGGCCGGCCGCGAGCTGTTCCTCATCGGCTGCGCCTTCTGCCACGGGCAGAACGGCGAGGGCCAGTACACCGTCAACGGCGACCAGATCGGCCCGAGCCTCGTGGGCGTCGGCGCCGCGGCGGTCGACTTCCAGGTCGGCACCGGCCGGATGCCGATGGCCCAGCCCGGCCAGCAGGCCCCCCGCAAGCCGGAGTCCTACAGCGACGAGGAGACCGCCCAGCTGGCGGCCTACGTCGCCTCGCTCGCGCCCGGTCCGGGCATCCCCGACGAGAGCGACTACAGCCTCGAGGGCCTCACCGCCGAGGAGCAGGAGGCCGCCATCGTCCGCGGTGGCCAGATCTTCCTCACCAACTGCACCGCCTGCCACAACTTCGAGGGCGCCGGCGGGGCCATGCCCCGCGGCGGCTACGCCCCCACCCTGCGGGGCGTCGAGCCGAAGTACATCTACGAGGCCATGCTGACCGGCCCGCAGGCGATGGACAGCTTCTCCAACGGCAACATCACCCCTGACGAGAAGCGCGACGTCATCGCCTACCTCGGCTCGCTCGAGGAGTCCCCGCAGTACGGCGGCTTCGGCCTCGGCGGCCTCGGCCCTGTGGCCGAGGGCCTCTTCGCCTGGGTCGTCGGCATCGGCGCCCTGGTCGGCTTCGCCATCTGGATCGCAGCCCACACGACCCGCTCGAGCAAGAAGAAGGTGAGCGCGTGACCACGACGCACGACTCCCAGGGAGGCGGCGCCGGACTCGAGCAGAGCTCCGACGGCCACCACCTCCCCGCGCTCCCGCCCGAGGAGCCGCTGGCCAACCCCGGGCTGCCGGAGCACACCTGGCGCCCCACCGACGTCGACCCCAAGGCCGAGAAGCGCGCCGAGCGCCAGGTCGCGGTGCTGTTCGGCCTGTCGGCCGTGTGCACCGTGCTCTTCGTCGTCGGCTACATCGCCCTCGGCATCGGTGACAACCACGACACGGTGCTCAACTACGGCGCCTCGACCGTGGTGCTCGGCACCACGCTGGGCGGCGCGCTCCTGCTGATCGGGATCGGCATCATCCAGTGGGCCCGCAAGCTCATGGCCGACCACGAGATGGTCGAGATGCGCCACCCCGCCCGCTCCTCCGACGAGGACCGCGAGGTCACCCTCAAGGCCCTCAACGACGGCCTCGAGGAGTCGGGCATCGCCCGACGCCCCCTGGTGCGCAACTCGCTGCTCGGTGCCGTCGGCCTCCTGGGCGCGCCGGCCATCGTGCTGCTGCGCGACCTCGGCCCCACCCCGAGCCAGGCGGCCGCCGCCGACCCCGAGAGCGGTGGCCTCGAGCGCACCATCTGGGCGCCCGGCATGCGCATCGTGCGCGACGTCGTCGGCACCCCGATCCGTGCCTCCGACCTGGAGATCGGTGACCTCGTCAACGCCGAGCCCGAGGCCATCTTCCCGACCGAGGAGAACGGCTACCCCGAGATCGAGGGCGTCGAGCTCAACGTCGCGAAGTCGAAGGCCGCGGTCATCCTGCTCCGCATGGACCCCGACGAGATCATCCCCGGCGAGGGCCGGGACAACTGGACCGTCGACGGCATCACCTGCTACTCCAAGATCTGCACCCACGTCGGGTGCCCGATCTCGCTGAACGAGCGCACCACGCACCACCTGCTGTGCCCCTGCCACCAGTCCACCTTCGACCTGGCCGACTCCGGCCGCGTCATCTTCGGCCCGGCCGCCCGGCACCTGCCGCAGCTGCCGATCATGGTCGACGACGAGGGCTACCTGGTGGCGCAGAGCGACTTCACTGAGCCCGTCGGGCCCAGCTACTGGGAGCGATCCCACGAAGACATCGGCGATCAAGGCGAGGCTGACCTATGAGCATCGACACCAGCAAGGTCGCGACGACCACCTCCGGCGCCGCGGCGACGGCCAAGCCCAACCGGGCCGGCGCCGTCGCGAACTGGGCGGACGAGCGCCTCGGCCTCGGCACGCTCGCGAAGAAGAACCTGCGCAAGGTCTTCCCCGACCACTGGTCCTTCATGCTGGGCGAGATCGCCCTGTGGAGCTTCGTGGTCCTCCTCCTCAGTGGTGTCTTCCTGACGCTCTGGTACGTCCCGAGCATGGGCGAGGTCCACTACGAGGGCTCCTACAACCAGCTGCGCGGGATCGCGATGTCGGAGGCCCTGGCCTCCACGCTGCACATCTCCTTCGACGTGCGCGGCGGCCTGCTGATGCGCCAGATGCACCACTGGGCCGCGATGCTCTTCATCGCGTCGATGATGATCCACCTGCTGCGCGTCTACTTCACGGGTGCGTTCCGCAAGCCCCGCGAGCTCAACTGGGTCATCGGCTCGCTGCTGCTGCTCCTGGGCACGCTGGAGGGCTTCACCGGCTACTCGCTGCCCGACGACCTGCTCTCCGGCACCGGCATCCGGGCCGCGGACGGCTTCATGAAGTCCATCCCGGTGGTCGGCACCTACCTGTCGTTCTTCCTCTTCGGCGGCGAGTTCCCGGGTGAGTCGATCATCCCGCGGCTCTACACCATCCACGTGCTGCTCATCCCCGGCCTGCTGCTGGCCCTGATCGCGGCCCACATGCTGCTGCTCGTCTACCACAAGCACACCCAGTGGCCCGGTCCCGGACGCACCGAGGAGAACGTCGTCGGCTTCCCGATGCTCCCGGTCTACGCCGCGAAGGCCGGCGGCTTCTTCTTCATCGTGTTCGGCGTCTGCGCCATGATGGGCGGCCTGCTGACCATCAACCCGGTGTGGAAGTACGGCCCCTACGACCCGACGAAGGTGACTGCGGGCTCCCAGCCCGACTGGTACATGGGCTGGCCCGACGGCGCGCTGCGCATCATGCCGGGCATCGAGTCGCACATCTTCGGCTACACGATCGCGTGGAACGTGTTCCTGCCGATCATCGTGCTGCCGGGCCTGATGTTCACGATCCTGCTGATGCTGCCCTTCATCGAGTCGTGGATCACCGGCGACAAGCGCGACCACCACCTGCTGGAGCGCCCGCGCAACGCCCCGACGCGCACCGCGATCATGGTGGCGCTGATGACCTTCTACGGCCTCATGTGGGCCGCGGGCGGCAACGACATCATCGCGATCAAGCTGAACCTGAGCATCAACCAGATCAGCTACTTCATGCGGGTGGCCGTCTTCGTCGGCCCGCTGCTGGCCTTCTTCATCACGCGTCGCTGGTGCATCTCGCTGCAGCGTCACGACGAGCAGAAGCTCCTGCACGGCTACGAGACCGGCATCATCATGCGCTCCCCCGAGGGCGGCTACAGCGAGCGTCACCTGCCCATCTCGGAGAGCGCGGCCTACACCCTCACCGCTCGCTCCCGCGAGGAGGTCTACGACCCCGAGGCGCAGACCGACGCCAACGGCGTGCCGGCCCCCGGCGGTCGCCTGGCCAAGCTGCGCGGACGCCTCTCCACGCTGTGGTACGCCGACAACGTGCAGAAGCCGACGGCGGCCGAGCTCGAGGAGGCCCACCACCACGCGGAGCACGAGCACCAGCTCCAGGGTGCGATGGAGGGTCGCTCCGCCGACGGTCACCAGTTCGACGGTCACCACGCCGTCGAGGGCGAGACCCTCCGCGGCGACCACTGATCCACCCGCACCACCACGAGGAAGGCCCCGGACCGATCGGTCCGGGGCCTTCGTCGTACCCGCTCCCCTCCCCCACCGCGCCCACCGTGTGTACGCGTGCCAGGCCCTCCCTCGTGCGCGGGGTGAGCCCCCGGGCGTCACTGACAGCGCACCGAGGGGCGGCACCGGCCTCAGAGGGTGGGTGTGGCGTGGAGTCCGTCCGCGCAGCACCACGGGACACGGGACACCGGAGACGGCGCCCGGGGCGCCGCAGAGCGGCCTCAGAGGGCGGAGGCGGCCCGGTAGTCGGCGTAGGAGGCGTTCCAGTCGCCGTAGCCGTTGTCGAGCGTCATCGGGCGGTCGGTGCCGGTGTACTCGACGACGTCGCCGCGCAGCGTCATGGCGTAGAGCCAGGCGGCGTTCTCGGTGCTCATGCCCGTGCAGCCGTGGCTGACGTTGGCCGAGCCCTGGGACGACACCGACCACGGGGCGGCGTGGATGAACTCCCCCGAGTAGGTCAGCCGCATGGCGTACTGGACGTCGGCGATGTCGTAGGCCTCCGCGCTGCCCGCGGCGATGCCGACGGTCTCGGAGTTCATGCGGCGGCTCTCGAACTTCTCCATGATCACCTTCGTGCCCGACCGGGTGGTGAACCCGGCCTTGCCCGTGGTGATCGGGATGGTGCGCAGCAGGTCGCCGTTGCTGAAGACCTGCATCTGGTGGGTCCGGGCGTCGACCTTGTAGACGTGGGCGTCACCGACCGTGAAGTCGATGTCGCGGTCCTCCTGGCCGTAGATGCCGCCGCCGGCGTCGACGCCGTTGATGTCGACGTCGACGCTGACCTGCGTGCCGGCCTTCCAGTAGGTCTTCGGCCGGTAGTGCACCTCGGAGTCGCTGAGCCAGTGCCACGTGCCCGGCTGCGCCGGGGTCGCCGTCACCGACATCGCCCGCTCGATCGCTGCGCGGTCGGTCACGGGCAGATCGAAGGTCACCACGACGGGCATGCCGACGCCGACGGTCTCGCCGTCGAGCGGTGCGACCGAGGGGAACGTCTGCTGGTCGAGGGTGAGGTCGGCCGTCGTGAAGCGCGTGACGTCGCGGACCGGCTCCCCCGCCCCGTCGTGGGCGAGCGTGGTGACGGTGTAGGGGGTGCCGGGCTCCAGCCGCTCGGAGGCCTTCCAGGACGCGGCGTCGTCGGCCATGGCGCCGGCGACCGGCCCGGCCGGGGAGGTCACCTTGACCGAGTCGAGCTCGGCGTGGGCGACGGTCACGGCGACGAGGGTGTCGACCGGCACGTCCTGGGCGGCCTTGCGCACGTTGGCCGAGACCGAGGCGGGGGCCGCCTGCGAGGTCTCGTCGGTGCCCGACCGTCCCGGCGCGGTGTCGCTGCCGGCGCCCGCGTCGGTCTGTCCCGCGTCGCAGGCGGTCAGGCCCACGCAGGCCGCCAGGGCCAGGGAGGTCATGACGGCCGCGCTCGACCGGCGGGCGCGACGGGGCAGGCTGAGCGACATGCGGGCGACTCCAGGAGGACGACGTCCCGGTTCCCCCGGGACAGGTGGTGGCGTGGGCCCGGCAGGGCCGCTCCTCCAGGGTAACCGCGCAGAGTAAAAAGACCGACTCCGCACGCCGGACGGCGTGCGGAGTCGGTCACTGCGCGGTGCGGTCCGTGCGGGACCTCACGACGGGGTCTGCCTCAGTGGGCGTGCTCCCCGCGGTAGAACTCGAAGATCAGGCCGCAGGTGGCCACGGCGCCGAGCACGGTGCCGATGATGAAGAGCCACCACGCGCCCATGGCGATTGCGAACACCATCACGCCCAGGGTCAGCGCGGCCCACAGCGGCCACCACGAGTACGGCGGGAAGAAGCCCAGCTCGCCGGCGCCGTCGGCGATCTCGCCGTCCTTGCGGTCCTCGGGCCGGTCGTCCATCTTCTTGGCGTGGAAGCCGAGGTAGATGGTGACCATGAGGGTCAGCAGGGTGGTCATGGTGAGCGCCGAGGTGCCCGTCCAGTCGCCACCGGTGCTGCCGGCCTCGGTGATGAACCAGTAGGCCGGGGTGACCAGCACCAGGAAGATCGTGCAGATCGCGAAGATCCAGGCCTCGGCCTTCATCGCTGGGTACCTCCGTCGGTGCCGTGGTCGTCGGTGCCGGTCTGACCGCGCCGCTCACGCAGCAGGTCGGCACGGCCCTCCATGTCGGGTGCGTCGGCGAACGAGCCGCTGTCGGCGGCGGCGGCGTTCTGCTCCATCTCCATCGCCGCGATCTCCGGGTGGTGCAGGTCGAAGGCGGGCGACTCCGAGCGGATCCGCGGCAGCGTCACGAAGTTGTGGCGCGGCGGCGGGCAGGAGGTGGCCCACTCCAGCGAGCGGCCCCAGCCCCACGGGTCGTCGGTCTCGACGAGCGGGGCGTTGCGGGAGACGTAGACGTTGTAGAAGAAGGGGATCATCGAGGCGCTGAGCAGGAAGGCGCCCACGGTCGAGATCTGGTTCAGCGTGGTGAAGCCGTCCTCGGGGAGGTAGTCGGCGTAGCGACGGGGCATGCCCTCGACACCGAGCCAGTGCTGCACGAGGAAGGTGAGGTGGAAGCCCACGAAGAGGATCCAGAAGTGGAGCTTGCCGAGCCGCTCGTCGAGCATGCGGCCGGTCATCTTGGGCCACCAGTAGTAGAAGCCGGCGAACATCGCGAACACGACGGTGCCGAAGACGACGTAGTGGAAGTGCGCGACCACGAAGTAGGAGTCGGAGACGTGGAAGTCCAGCGGCGGGCTGGCCAGGATGATGCCGGTGAGACCACCGAAGAGGAAGGTCGTCAGGAAGCCGATCGACCACAGCATCGGGGTGTCGAAGGACAGCGAGCCGCCCCACATCGTGCCGATCCAGTTGAAGAACTTCACCCCGGTCGGCACGGCGATGAGGAAGGTCATGCCGGAGAAGAACGGCAGGTCGACCGCGCCGGTCACGAACATGTGGTGCGCCCACACCGCCACCGAGAGGATCGCGATGCCGAGGGTGGCGCCGACCAAGCCGACGTAGCCGAAGAGCGGCTTGCGGCTGAAGACCGGCAGGATCTCGGTCACGATGCCGAAGAACGGCAGCGCGATGATGTAGACCTCGGGGTGGCCGAAGAACCAGAACAGGTGCTGCCACAGGATCGCGCCGCCGTGGGCGGTGTCGAAGACGTGGGCACCCAGCTGCCGGTCGGCCTCGAGGGAGAGCAGCGCGCCGGCGAGCACCGGGAAGGCGATGAGCACCAGCAGGCTGGTGATCAGGGTGTTCCAGACGAACAGCGGCATCCGGAACATGGTCATGCCCGGAGCGCGCATGCAGATGATCGTGGTGATGAAGTTGACCGCTCCGAGGATCGTGCCGAGACCGGCCATCCACAGACCCATGATCCACAGGTCGCCACCCACGCCGGGCGAGCGGACCGCGTCGGAGAGCGGGGTGTAGGCGAACCAGCCGAAGGAGGCGGCGCCCGAGGGCGTCAGGAACCCCGACGCGGTGATGAGGCTGCCGAAGAGGAACAGCCAGTAGCTGAACATGTTCAGGCGCGGGAACGCCACGTCGGGCGCACCGATCTGCAGCGGCATGATCACGTTGGCGAACCCGAAGAACAGCGGGGTCGCGAAGAGCAGCAGCATGATCGTGCCGTGCATGGTGAAGAGCTGGTTGTAGAGCTCGTCGTTGACGACCTGCTGGCCGGGGTAGGCCAGCTCGGAGCGGATCAGCAGCGCCATGACGCCACCGATCAGGAACCACGCGAACGAGGTGATGAGGTACAGCTTGCCGATCAGCTTGTGATCGGTCGTGGTCATGATCGTGACCAGCTGCTGGCCCAGCTGCTTGCGCGGCTGGCCCTGCGGCGCCGACGTGGTCGGCTGTGCTGCGGTGGCGGTCACTCTGCTGCTCCCTCGGTCTCGTCGGTGGGGGCTCCGGCCTGCGTCCGGACGAACTCGCCGCCGGTGATGGGTGCGTCGGTCTCACGACCGGCGTCGACCAGGGTCTGCAGGTAGGCGTCGTACTTCTCCTGCGGGACCACCTGGACGTTGAAGAGCATCCGCGAGTGGTAGGTGCCGCAGAGCTCGTAGCACTTGCCGGCGAACTCGCCGAGGCGCTTGGGCGTCACCTGGAAGGAGTTGTCGCGACCGGGGATGACGTCCATCTTGATCAGGAAGCCCGGCACACCGAAGTCGTGGATGACGTCGGGCGAGCTGAGCTCGAAGCGCGTGGTGGAGCCCTCCGGCACGTAGAGAGTCGGGATGTAGCCGGCGGTGCCGGCCTCCCACACGTAGCGGTCGGTCTCGGAGACGCCGTCGCCGTTCTCGTCGTCGAGGGCGTAGTTGAACGCCCACGACCACTGGAAGCCCACGACGCCGATGGTCTGGTCGGGCGGGGTGTCCTCGTCGAGGACGATGTTCTGCACACGCACGGTCTGGGCGAAGAACACGATCACCATCATGATCGGCGCGACGGTGTAGAAGATCTCCAGCGGCAGGTTGTAGCGCGTCTGCACGGGGATCTCGTCGTCGCTGCGCCGGCGGTAGCGCACCACGACCCAGAAGATGAGCCCCCACACCACGACGCCGGTGACGAGGGCCGCGATCCACGCGCCCTGCCACAGGTCGAGGGTGTGCTCACCCTGCTCGGTGACGGGCTCGGGCATCGCCAGACGCCGCGCCTCCGAGGAACAACCGGACATCAGCAGCACGCCGAGGCCGAGCGCGGCAGACAGGCCGAGGCGGCGTGCACCGCCTCGACTCACAGCTGAGCGCTGGGGAAGCCACAGACTCACGAAAGAGCCTTCCTCTCAAGCCATCTTGGGTAGTTCTCAGAGTACTTCACCGCCCCCTCACGGGGGGAGCAGGGTGGCCTACGGTTGCCACCGTGACCGACTCCGCGCCGCGACCGGCCGCGACCTACCTCGACGCCGCGTCCGGCGAGCCCCTCCATCCTGCCGCGCGCGAGGTCGTGCTCGCCGCGCTCGAGCGGGGCTACGCCGACCCGCGCCGCCTGCACGGGCCCGCCCGCGACGCCCGGCTGCTGCTCGACAACGCCCGCGCCGTGGTGGCCGAGTGCCTCGGGGTCCGTGCCGACGAGGTCAGCTTCACCGCCTCGGGCACCGACGCGGTGCACCGCGGGCTGCTGGGCCTGCTGCGGGCCCGCGCCCGCAGCGGCGACCGGGTCGTGCTGCCCAGGGTCGAGCACTCCTCCGTCCTGCACGCCCTGAAGTGGGCCGGGGCGAGCGCCGAGACCCTCGAGGTCGACCGGCTCGGCCGTGCCGACCCGGCCGCGCTCGCCGCGGCGGCCTCGGCGCCCGGGACCGCGCTGGTGGCGCTGCAGTCGGCCAACCACGAGGTCGGCACCCGCCAGCCCGTGGCCGGTCTCGTCGCGGCCCTGCGCGCGGGCGGCAGCGACGTGCCCGTCTTCGTCGACGCCCGGGCCTCGGCCGGTCGCGAGGACCTGCCGCCCGGCTGGGCCGTCGCCGCCGCCTCGGCCCACCTGTGGGGCGGTCCCGCGGGCGTGGGAGTGCTGCTGGTGCGCCACGGCACTGGCTGGGTGAGCCCCTTCCCCGCCGACGACCGCGTCGACGAGCGCACCTCCGGCTTCGAGAACGTGCCGGCGGCGCTGGCCGCTGCCGCCGCACTGCGCGCCGTGGTCGCCGAGAGGGTCGAGGTCGATGCGCGGCAGCGCCGGCTCGTCGACCGCATCCGGGCGGCCGCGGCGGCCGTGCCCGACACCGAGGTCGTCGGCGACCCCGAGGACCGGCTGGCCCACCTGGTGACGTTCTCCTGCCTCTACCTCGACGGCGAGGCGCTGGTCACCGCGCTCGACCGACGGGGCTTCGGGGTGGCCAGCGGCTCGGCCTGCACGGCCTCGACCCTCGAGCCGAGCCACGTGCTGGCCGCGATGGGCGCCCTCACCCACGGCAACGTCCGGGTGTCGCTGACCGCCGCGACCACCGAGGACGAGGTCGAGCGCTTCGTGGCCGCGCTGCCCGAGGTCGTCGCCGACCTGCGGGCCGAGGTCGGCCTGTGACGCGGGGCCCCGACCCGGACGAGGCGCCCGGCCAGGGGCCGGGCCAGGTGCCGGGCGAGGACCCGACCGCGGTCGCCCTCGAGCTCGACTGCCGCGGCATGGTCTGCCCCGCGCCGGTGATCGAGCTGGCCCGCCACGTCGGCGACGTGGCGCCCGGCGAGGTGGTCGCGGTGGTCGCCACCGACGCCGCGGCCCGCGTCGACGTGCCGGCGTGGTGCCGCATGCGCGGGCACCACTACGTCGGCGCCGACGACCTCGGCGACGGCGCGGTGCGGCTGCGGGTGCGCCGGGCCTGAGCCCGGCCGACGGCGGGCGGGCCCGCCGGCACCTCAGGCCAGGCGGGCCAGGTGCGGAGCGACGTCGGCGGCCGCCTCCGCGCCGTAGGAGTCCCCGAGGCGGCCCAGGAACTGCTCGGAGGTGAAGGAGTACTCCTGCGTGCCGACGGTCTCGACGACGTAGGCCGCGAGCACGCAGCCGACCTGCGCGGAGCGCTCGAGGCCGAGCCCCCAGGCCGCGGCGGCGAGGTAGCCCGCACGGAAGGCGTCGCCGACCCCCGTGGGCTCGACGGCGGTCACGCCACGGGCCGCGTGGAGCTCGATCGGCTCCTCGCCCGCCCGCAGGATCCGCACGCCCTCGGCGCCCAGCGTGGTGACCTGGGTGCCGACGCGGTCGAGCACCTCGGCGCCCGACCAGCCGGTCTTCTGCTCGATCATCGCCGACTCGTACTCGTTGGAGAACAGGATGGTCGCGCCGTCGATGAGGTCGCGGATCACGCCACCCTCGGCGAAGGCCAGCTGCTGGCTGGGGTCGGCGATGAAGGGGTAGCCGCGCTGACGGCACTCCTCGGTGTGGCGCAGCATGCCGTCGGGGTCGTCGGCGCCGATGAGGACGTAGGCCGGGGCGCCGACCTTCGCCACGATCGGGGCGAGCTCCAGCAGGCGGGCCTCGCTCATCGCGCCGGGGTAGAACGACGCGAACTGGGCGCCGGTCGTGTCGGTGGTGCACACGAAGCGGGCGGTGTGCTTGCTCTCGGAGATGCGCACGTGGTCGCAGTCGACGCCGTGGCGTTCCAGCCAGGAGCGGTAGCCCGCGAAGTCCTCGCCGGCCGCTCCGACCAGCACCGGGCGCAGGCCGAGGCGGCCCAGGCCGAAGCTCATGTTGGCGGCCACTCCCCCGCGACGGATCTCGAGGTCGTCGACCAGGAAGGACACCGAGAGCTTGTCGAGCTGGTCCACGACCAGCGAGTCGGCGAACCGGCCGCCGAAGCCCATCAGGTGGTCGGTGGCGATCGAGCCGGCGATGAGGAGCGCGGCGGGAGCGTCGACGGGGGCGTCGGCAGAGGTGGGAGGCACGTCGGCGAACACTACCCGCGGGTACTCCTGGGAGTACCCGTTGGTAGCCCCTAGCGTCGTTCGCATGACTGCTGACGCCCGCGCCGACCGGCTCGCCCACGCCGACCTCGCCAGCCCCGTCGACATGCGCCGCGACTGCATCGAGGTCGGCCGCAACCTGGGCCTGGCCGACGCCCTCGACCGGGTCGGCACCCCCGCCCCGGGCCTCACCTACGACCGCTACCCCACCGATCTCCCCAAGCGTGAGATCGCGATCTCCGAGGCCGCCCAGCGGCTGGCCAACGCGCTGCACCTACACCTCGACTGACCTGCGGACGGGTCGCCCGGCCCCGTCGTCGGACCGGGTCCGCTCGCCGACGGTGCCGTCGGACCTCCGGCGGTGGGCCGCCTGCGGGTCGCGGCCGCCCCCGCCGGCAGCGGCCGGCGCGGGTGCGGCGACGGCGGCCCGTCGGAGTGGCGGCGAACGACACACCGGCGGTCCGTCGACCTGCCGTCTGCCGCCACTTCGTGGGACCGAGCAGCACCACCGGCCCTGCGACTGGGGCCCGAGGCCCGGGGCCACGGGCTGACGTCGCACGCCCGGGACCATCCCTCGGGTCGAGGCGGTCGGCGGTGCGGTGACCTGTCGGACGCCGTCTCGCCGAGGGCTGCCCGCCTCGACGAGCCCCACGACGGAGACCACGACCACGGGCCCCGGGCCCGGCGCTGACCACGGCTGATCCGACGACGAACGCCCCCGACCAGAGGTCGGGGGCGTTCATCGTCCCGCAGCCGGTGGCGGCCCTCAGGGGCCGTCCGGCGCGTCTGCTGCCGCGGTGCGGCTCAGTGGAAGGAGTCGCCGCAGGCGCACGAACCCGTCGCGTTGGGGTTGTCGATGGTGAAGCCCTGCTTCTCGATGCTGTCGACGAAGTCGATCATCGCGCCGTTGAGGTAGGGCACGCTCATGCGGTCGACCACGACGGACACGCCGTCGAAGTCGGTGACGACGTCGCCGTCGAGGCTGCGCTCGTCGAAGAACAGCTGGTAGCGCAGGCCCGAGCAGCCACCGGGCTGCACGGAGATGCGCAGCGCGAGGTCGTCGCGGCCCTCCTGCTCGAGGAGGCTGTTCACCTTCGCAGCCGCCACCGGACTGAGGTTGATGCTGTCGGTGCGGCGCTCCGTGGTGGTCTCCACCTGCTCGGTCATGTCTGTGGCTCCCGATCGTCGAGGGTGCGAGGGTGTCGCCCCGGGGAGGAGCGACGTCTACGTTCTCCTCAATGGTCGCACACCTGCGGCTATTCCCCCGCCGGTCGGCGCCTCAGCGCGACCAGGTGCGGGCGACCCGCTCAGCGAGCTCCGCCAAGGCCCCGGCGGGGTCGGCGAAGGCGCGCTCCTCGCCCACCAGGTCGACCAGGGAGTACGCCGACTCCACGCCGAGGGCCCGCATCTCGCGCGAGCCGACCAGCACCTGCCCGGCCAGCGCGACGCAGGGCCGCAGCGCCTGCTGGGCGACGTCGGCCACCCCGGAGGGCACCTTGCCCGCGCGGCTGGAGAAGTCGAAGGCGCCCTCGCCCGTCAGCACGAGGTCGGCGGCGCGGGCCCGCTCGGCGAGCCCCACGGCGTCGACGACCAGGGCGATGCCGGGCTCCCGGGTGGCCCCGAGCAGCAGCAGCGCGTGACCGAGGCCCCCGGCGGCCCCGGCGCCCTTCTCCAGCGACGTGCGTCGGTCGGTGGCCCCCGCCCACTCCTCGAGCCAGCCGTCGAGGACCGGCAGCCGGTCCTCGCCGACGCCCTTCTGCGGACCGAAGACCTTGGTGGCCCCGAAGAGACCGGTCAGCGGGTTGTCGACGTCGGATGCGGCGACCAGCCGCACGTCGCCGACCCGCTCGCGGGCAGCGTCCAGGTCGACCTGCGTGACGCCGGCCAGGCCCGCGGGCCCGGCGTCGAGGGCGACGTCGGCGGTGGCCCCCAGGGCGGCGAGGAGGCCGGCTCCCCCGTCGTTGGTGCCGCTGCCGCCCAGGCCGAGGACCACGGTGGAGACGCCGGTGCCCAGCGCGGCCTCGAGCAGCTCCCCCACCCCGCGCGTGGTGGCGCTCTCGGCCCCGGAGGCGCCGGTGAGGTGCAGTCCGCAGGCCTGCGCGGTCTCGACGTACGCCGTGCCGTCGAGCACCAGCACCGTGGCCGGCGTGGGCGCACCGGTCGGGCCGGTGACGGTCACCGCCAGCAGGTCGCCGCCCCGGGCGGCGTGGAGGACGTCGACGAAGCCGGGCCCGCCGTCGGACATGGGCGCCAGGTCGACCTCGTCGTCGGGCGCCTGCCGGCGCCAGCCGAGCGCGACCGCCTCGGCGGCCTCGACCGCGGAGAGCGTGCCGGCGAACTTGTCGGGAGCCACGAGGATGCGCATGCGACCATCCTCACACCCTGCGACGTGCGGCCCGGGGGACCTAGGGTCCCGGTCATGGGCGCAGACGTGGACGGCTGGGTGCTGAGGCCGATGGAGCTCGGTGACGTGGCGGCGGCCGAGGCGCTCAGCGGCGCGGCCTTCGAGGCCGTCGACACCGCCACCCGGAGGCCCGGTCGGCCCGAGCCGGGCCGCCGTGGGCCCGAGCGGGAACGCACGATGGGTCAGCCGCACCGCACGCTTCCTCGACACCGACCTGGGCGGCTGCTGGGTGGCCGAGGACGCCGCGGGGCTGGTGGGGTTCGCCACCTCGGTGAGGCGGGAGCGGCTGTGGGTGCTGGTCACCTTCGCGGTGCGCCCGGGCTCGCAGGGTCGCGGCGTCGGTGCGGCCCTGCTCGCCCGCGCCGAGACGCACGGAGCCGGGTGCGACCGCGCGATGCTGTCGGCCTCGGAGGACCAGGGGGCACTGCGCCGCTACTGGGCGGCGGGCTTCAGCCTGCACCCCCAGCTGCTGCTCCACGGGCGCCTCGACCGGTCCCTGCTGCCGTCGGTGAGCGGGCTGCGGGAGGGCACCGCGGCGGACCGCACCTGGATGGACGACCTCGACCGCGTGCTGCGCGGCGGACCGCACGGGCCCGACCACGTCTCCCTGTCGGAGATGGCGCCGCTGGTCGTGGCCGGCGACCGCTCCGGGTACGCCTACGCCGGCCCCGCGGGCCCCGCCCTGCTCGCCGCTCGAGACGAGGCCACCGCCCGCGACCTGCTGGTCGAGTGCCTGGCCCGGGTGGAGGACCGCGCGGGCTCCTCGGTGCAGGTCGGCCACGTCACGAGCCTCAACGCCTGGGCCGTCGACGTGGCCCTCGGGCTGCGGCTCGCGCTCGACACGCAGGGCCACCTGGCGGTGCGCGGCATGGCCCCGCCCACGCCGTACGTCCACAACGGCGCCCTGCTCTGAGGCCGCCGGGCGGGGCCGGGGCACGCCGCGGGGCGTCCGGCGCCGCACGGGGGATGCGCCGGAGCGCGGGTGGCAGGAATACGATCGGGGCATGACGACCGTCGACCTCCCGCTGCTGCCGCTGGGCCGCGGCACCGACCTGTCCGCCGAGCGCGGCGTCGAGTGCCCGGGCGACCTCCCCCCGGCCTCCGACCCCGACCTGGTCGCACGCGCCCGGGCGGCGAAGGAGGCGCTGGGCGACAAGGTCTTCGTGCTCGGCCACCACTACCAGCGCGACGAGGTCATCGCCTTCGCCGACGTCACCGGCGACTCCTTCAAGCTGGCCCGCGACGCCGCGGCCCGCCCCGACGCGGAGTACATCGTCTTCTGCGGCGTGCACTTCATGGCCGAGTCGGCCGACATCCTCACCGGCCCCGACCAGCAGGTCATCCTCCCCGACCTCGCCGCCGGCTGCTCCATGGCCGACATGGCGCGCCTGACCCAGGTCGAGGCCGCGTGGGCCGCCCTCGAGGCCGCCGGCGTCGCCGACTCGGTCGTGCCGGTGACCTACATGAACTCCTCGGCCGACATCAAGGCCTTCTGCGGTCGCCACGGCGGGGTGGTGTGCACCTCGAGCAACGCCGAGGTCGCCCTCGAGTGGGCCTTCGAGCAGAAGGGCGGCGTCGCCGGCGGTGCGAAGGTCCTGTTCCTGCCCGACCAGCACCTCGGCCGCAACACCGCCGTGCTGCAGATGGGCCTGGGCCTCGACGACTGCGTCGTCTACGACCCCCACCGCCCCGACGGCGGCCTGAGCCCCGAGCAGCTCTCCGACGCGACCATGATCCTGTGGAAGGGCCACTGCTCGGTGCACGGCCGCTTCTCCGCCGAGGTCGTCGACCAGCTGCGCGCCACGATCCCCGACGTGCAGATCCTCGTGCACCCCGAGTGCACCCACGAGGTCGTGCTGAAGGCCGACCTGGTGGGCTCCACCGAGTTCATCATCAAGACCATCGAGGCCGCACCGGCAGGCTCGAGCTGGGCCATCGGCACCGAGCTCAACCTCGTCAAGCGGCTGGCCGCCGCCCACCCCGACAAGCGCATCACGTTCCTCGACAAGACCGTGTGCTACTGCTCCACGATGAACCGCATCGACCTGCCCCACTTCGTGTGGGCCATGGAGTCGCTCGTCGCGGGCACCGTGGTCAACCGCATCGAGGTCGACCCCGAGACCGAGAAGTGGGCGCTCGTGGCGCTCGAGCGGATGCTCGCCCTGCCCGGACGCACCGCCAAGGACTGACCCGACCCGTACGCCGGGGCCGCCCCGCGGTCCCGGCCGTGGGCCGGGCCGACGGGTCGCCAGGTCAGAGCGGCAGGGCGAACCAGACGGTGGCCCCGCCGCCAGCGGTCTCCGTGACACCGACGTCGCCGCCGTGGGCCTCGACGATGCGGCGCACCGTGGCCAGGCCGATGCCGAAGCCCGGCACCTCCGTCGCGACGCGGGCCAGGGGCTCGAAGACGCGGTCGCGCTGCTCGGCGGGGATGCCGATGCCGTGGTCGACGACCTCCACGCGCCAGCCGTCGACGCCCTGGCCCGCCTCGGGGTCGAGCGGGTCGGCCACCCCGGGGCCGAGGACCACGGTCGGTCGGGCGCGGACCTCGATGCGGGCCGGCTGCCCGGGCCGGGTGAACTTCGCGGCGTTGGCCACGAGGTTCTGCAGGACGGCACGCAGCTGCACGTGGTCGCCCGGCACGGTGGGCAGCGGGTCGATGGTCAGCTCGGCGCCGACCAACGCGGTCTCGAGGTCCTCGTGGACCTCGGCGGCGACCTCGTCGAGGTCCACCGGCTCTCGTGTCAGCTCGGCCCCCACGCGCGCGAAGGCGAGCAGGTCGTCGATCATCGACTGCATGCGCGTCGCGCCGCCGCGGGCACGGCGCACGAGGAACTGGAGGTCGTCGGACTCCGGGTCGACCTCCTCCTCGATCATGCTCAGCGACATGGCGACGGCGGTGAGCGGGTTGCGCAGGTCGTGGCTGACCTGGCCGGCGAAGGCGGCCAGCTGCTGGTTGGAGCGCTCCAGCTCGACCCGGGCCTGCTCGAGCTCGACGACGGAGGCCGCGAGCTCACGGCTGCGCAGCTCGAGCTCCAGGAGGTCGACCACGCGGTCGGCCAGCTTCTGCAGGGAGTCCTCCTGCGCGGCGGAGAGCTGCCGCGGCACGGTGTCGAAGACGCACAGCGTGCCGATGACCACTCCGCCCGGGGTGGTCAGCTGGTGGGTGGCGTAGAAGCGCACGTCGCCGAGCACCCCGGTGACGAACGGGTTGTCCCGGAAGCGCTCGTCCTGGGAGGCGTCGGGCACGATGACCGGCTCGTCCTCGTGGAGGACCGCGGCGCACATCGAGTCCTCCCGGCTGCACACCGAGGCGTCGAAGCCCTTGGTGGCGATCTGGTGCTGGGAGGTGTCGGAGATGAGGTTGATGGTGGCCATCGGCACGTCGGCGACCTGGGCGGCCACCTCGACCAGGGCGACCAGGTCGTCGCGCGGCGGGTCGACGAGCACCTGGTAGCGGTCGATCTCCACCACGCGCTGGCGGTCGAGGGCCGAGCCGTCGCCGTGCGGCGCCATCGGCGGCGCGGGCTGGGTCCGTGACTGCTCCGAGAGGGACACGACGCTCCTGGGGGTGGGACCGCGACCCCCGCGGGGGGACGTGGGCGCGGTGGATGGCTCCTTCGTCAGACCCTAGTGCCTGGGAGCACGCGTGTGCGCCGTACGGCCGGTCCAGGCGGCGGGGTCACAGGCCCGGTGCGCCCCAGACCGCGAGCCAGCGCGACATGTCCCTCTCCACGGGCAGCTCGCCGGCCAGGGTCTCGCGCAGGGAGATCTCGGTGAGGTTGTCGCGCTGCTGCGGACCCGACGGGGCGAAGGGGTAGAAGGTGCCCTGCTTGTAGAGGTAGACCAGCCCCACCCGACGCCCGGAAGCGTCCTGGAAGGGCACCAGGGAGCACAGCAGCCCGGGACCGAACCCGTGGGCCTCCAGGGTCGTGTTGACCGCGTGGAGGTCGGTGCACAGACCCGCGACGTCGTCGGGGTCGTCGTCGACGACGAGCCAGGTGAAGCCGAACTCGTCGCGGCTGGTGCGCACCTCGGGCGCGTCGGGGGCGTCGCGCAGCAGCGCGAGGATGTCGGCCTCGACCTGCCCGAAGGCGGCGCCGCCGGCGGCGCGGTAGCACACCGCCCCGGAGCCGGTGGGCCGCAGACCGGCCGAGGCCTGCAGGGTGATCGCCGCGCTGGGCACGAGGAAGAGCGCGTCGAGGTTGGCCTGCTTGGGGGTGGTGCGCCCCAGAAACGCGTCGAGGAAGCCCATCAGAGCGCCGGCCGTCCGAGCTCGGCCTGGATGCGGGCCAGCTGCTCGAGGCGCTGCTCGAGCGAGGGGTGGGTGCTGGTGAGGGTCTTCAGCGAGGCACCGCGCACGGCGGGGGCGATGAAGAAGGCGTTCATCGACTGCGTGGCGCGCAGGTCCTTCTGCGGGATCGTGTTGATCTCGCCGGTGATCTTCTGCAGCGCGGAGGCCAGTCCCTGGGGGTTCATCGTGAGGTAGGCCCCCGAGCGGTCGGCCGAGAGCTCGCGATAGCGCGAGAGGACCTTGATGAGCACGAAGCTCACGGCGTAGGTGACCACGCTGACCAGCAGCACGAGCAGCCACACCGGGAGCCCGTTGTTGTTGTCGCGGCGCCCGCCGCCGAAGATCGCGCCGTACTGCGCACCCTGGGTGAGCGTGCCGGCGAGGATGCCGGCCGAGGAGGCCGCGGTCATCACCAGCACGTCGCGGTGCGCGACGTGGGAGAGCTCGTGGGCGAGCACGCCCTCCAGCTCCTCGGCGTTGAGGGTCTGCATGATGCCGGTGGTGACGACGACGACGGCGCGCTCCGGGGAGCGCCCGGTGGCGAAGGCGTTGGGCAGCCGATTGTCGGCGATGCCGACCCGCGGCTTGGGCATGTCGGCCAGGGCGCACAGCCGGTCAATCATGCCGTGCAGCTCGGGGGCCTGCTGCGGGGTCACCTCGCGCGCACGCATGGCCTTCATCGCCACGGTGTCGGAGGAGTACCACTGCCACCACACCAAGCCGAGGCCGGCCACGCCGATGAGCAGACCGAGGCCCGGGCTGCGGAAGACCGCCATCAGCCCGACGACGAGCACCACGAAGAGCAGCCCGAGGAGGAACATCACGAGGGTCATCCGCGCGGTGAGGCCGCGGTCCTTGACGAAGCGGGAGTGGGCCATGGACCCAGTGTCCCCGACCTGCCCAAGAGGACCCTGTGAGCGGCCTGGGGCGGGAGGGCGGGGCCCGACGGAGGGTCAGCCGGGGATGAGCCCGTCGTCAGCGAGCATCTCGCGCACCTCGGCCAGGCTGGCGTCGGCGGGCGGGAGGATGAGGTCGGACTCGTCGAGGCTGTCGAGGGCGTGGGCCACGCCGACGGTGCGCACGCCCTCGAGCAGGGCGTGCAGCGCCGGGGCGAAGGCGTCCTCGTCGCCGGCCTCGACGGCGGTCTCGACCGCGGCGTCGAGCGCGTTGAGACGGTCGAGGGCGTTGTCGGCGACGTCGTACTGCCCCTCGCCGAGGATGCGCACGATCATGCCTGGCCGTCCCGGGGCTGCTCGGCCTTCTGCGGCTCGGCGGCGAGGATGTCGCCGCCGTCGCCACCCTCGATGGCCTGCGGCTGCGCGGGGGCGGAGACGCCCTTGAGGCGGGCGAGCTCGGCCTCGACGTCGGACTGCGAGCTCATCGCGTCGAGCTCGCGGCTGATGTCGTCGCCGCGGTTGAGGGAGCTGGCGTCGTCGAGCGCACCGGAGGCGATCAGCTCGTCGATGGCACCCGCGCGGGCCTGCATCTGCGCGGTCTTGTCCTCGGCACGCTGCATGGCCAGGCCGATGTCGCCCATCTCCTCGCCGATGCCCGACATCGCCTCGTTGATGCGGGTCTGGGCCTCCGCGGCGGTGTAGGTGGCCTTGATCGTCTCCTTGCGCGTGCGGAAGGACTCGACCTTGGCCTGCAGGCGCTGCTGGGCGAGGGTCAGCTTCTCCTCCTCGCCCTGGAGCTGCGCGTGCTGGGCCTTGAGGTCGTCGATCTGGCCGTTGAGGGCCGACTTGCGCGTCAGTGCCTCGCGGGCGAGGTCCTCGCGGCCCATGTCGATGGCCTTCTGGGCCTGGCCCTGGAGCTTGGCGCCCTGCTGCTCGAGCTGGTTGACCTGCAGCTCGACCCGCTTGCGGCTGGTGGCGACGTCGGCCACGCCGCGGCGGACCTTCGAGAGCAGGTCGAGCTGGCGCTGGTAGCTGTAGTCCAGCGTCTCGCGGGGGTCCTCCGCACGGTCGAGGGCGGTGTTGGCCTTCGACCTGAAGATCAGGCTGATGCGCTTCATGAGGCTCATGGGGTGCTGGTCCCTCTTCCGGACGGGTGCGGCTGTGGTGCTCACCCTACGGCCGCGCGGCAACACCGGCCACGGCCACCGGGGCACGGGCACGCACGGGCGGCCGGGCGGCACCTCCGGCGCACCGTCACCGCACCGTCACCGCACTGCCACCGCACCGCCGACGGCGCCACGACGCCGGTAGGCTGGCACCGGGCAGGTGCGCGGGGCCGCCCTCACGCTCAGCACCCTCTCCGTCCGCTCCCCGCCCGTCACGAGGTCACCGCGTTGTTTGGTCGCAGCAAGTCCGACACCACCACCGAGGCGCCGCCGGTCGTCAAGCCCGGCGGCAAGGGGCGCCCGACGCCCACCCGCAAGGAGGCCGAGGCCGCCGCCCGGGCCCGCGCCAAGGTGCCGCGCACGCGGCGCGAGCAGGCCCAGGCCCAGCGCGCCGCCCGCGTGGAGTCGAGCCAGAAGGTCCGCAAGGCGATGAAGGAGGGCGACGAGCGCTACTTCCTGGCCCGCGACCGGGGGCCGGTGCGCAGCTTCATCCGCGACTTCGTCGACGTGCGCTTCTCCTTCATCGAGCTGATGATCCCGCTGCTGATCATCACGATGATCCTCACCTACTCCGGCAACGCGACGCTGGCCGGCATCGGCAACACCATCCTCTTCGGCACGCTGCTGCTCGTCGTGCTCGACATGGTCTTCCTGCGCTTCAAGATGCGACGCGAGCTCAAGCGGCGCTTCCCCGACACCGCACTCAAGGGCACGACGTACTACGCGCTCACCCGGGCGCTGCAGATGAAGTTCATGCGGCTGCCCAAGGCGAAGGTCAAGCTCGGCCAGAGCCTGCCCGAGCACTACCGCTGACCCGGCAGCCCAGGCACCACGTCCCGGCACGACACCGCCCCCCGACCGTCTCGGTCGGGGGGCGGTGTGCGTCAGGGGCGGCGGCGCCCCGGCGTCGTCGAGGCTCGGTGTCGAGGCTCAGCGGTCGGAGAAGTCCCGGGTCCTCGGCGACTGGGTCTTGGCCGGGTCGCGCTCGACGACGGGGTCGAGCACCTCGTCGATGCGGCTCAGCGCCTCGTCCTCCAGCCTCACGCCGGCGGCCTTGACGTTGTCGGTGACCTGCTCGGGGCGGCTGGCGCCGATGATCGCGGAGGAGACGTTGGGGTTGTGCAGCACCCAGGCGATCGCCAGCTGGGCCAGGGTCAGGCCGGCCTCGTCGGCGATGGGCTGCAGCTGCTGCACGCGCTCGAGCACGTCGTCCTTCATCCAGCGGCTGATCATGTCGGCGCCGCCCTTGCTGTCGGTGGCGCGCGAGCCGGCGGGGGCGTCCTGGCCGGGCTTGTACTTGCCGGTGAGCACGCCCTGCGCGATCGGCGACCAGACGACCTGGCCGATGCCGAGCTCCTCCGAGGTCGGCACGACCTCCGACTCGATGACGCGCCACAGCATGTTGTACTGCGGCTGGTTGGAGACGAAGGGGATGCGCAGCTCGCGGGCCAGCGCGTGGGCGGCGCGGATCTCCTCCGCGCGCCACTCCGAGACGCCGATGTAGAGCGCCTTGCCGGAGTGGACGACGTCGGCGAAGGCCTCCATCGTCTCCTCGAGCGGGGTCTCGTAGTCGTAGCGGTGGGCCTGGTAGAGGTCGACGTAGTCGGTGCCGAGGCGCGAGAGCGAGCCGTCGATCGACTCCATGATGTGCTTGCGCGACAGGCCGTGGTCGTTGTGGGCGCCTGGGCCGGTGGGCCAGTAGACCTTGGTGAAGATCTCCAGGCCCTCGCGCCGCTCGCCGGCGAGCGCCCGGCCGAGCACGCTCTCCGCGGCGGTGTTGGCGTAGACGTCGGCGGTGTCGAAGGTCGTGATGCCCTCCTCCAGCGCCTGCCGCACACAGGCCAGGGCGGCGTCCTCCTCGACCTGCGAGCCGTGGGTGAGCCAGTTGCCGTACGAGATGGCCGAGATCTTCAGGCCGCTCTTTCCGAGGTTACGAATCTCCATGCCTCCGACCCTAGACCCGGGGGGCAACGGCCCGGGGCCGCCGGGTGCTGCGAGGATCGCGCCATGACCTCTGCCGGCCCCGACGTGTCCGTGCGGGTGGCGTGGGCCGACGACGCCGCCGCCATCGCCGCCCTCCAGCTGCGCGCCTGGCCCGACCTGTACGCCGGGTCCGTGCCGGTCGACGCGCTGCCGAGCGGCCCCGAGGCGGAGGCGGCCGCGGCCGAGACCTGGGCCCGGTCGCTGGCCCGGCCCGCCGACGCCCGCAACCGCGTGCTCGTCGCCCTCGAGCGCAACCGGCCCACCGGCTTCGTGGTGCTCACCCCCGCCGCCGACCCCGACTGCGACCCGGTGGCCGACGCGGAGGTCGTCGAGCTCGTCGTGGCCGCGGCCGACCGCGGGCGCGGCCACGGGTCGCGGCTGCTGCAGGCGGCGGCCGAGACCCTGCAGGCCGACCGCTTCACCCGGGCCGTGCTGTGGTCGATCGCGGCCGACGACGCCCTGCGGGCCTTCCTGGTGGGCGCGGGCTGGGCCGCCGACGGCGCCCACCGTCGCCTCGACCTCACCGGTGACGGCACCACCGTGGTCTCGCAGGTGCGGCTGCACACCTCCCTGGTCTGACGCGGCCACCGTGACCACCCCACCCGGCGACGGCGCACAGCGTCCCGCGGCCCAGGAGCCCACCGGGGAGCCGGGCGGAGGCCCGGGCCGTGAGCGTGTGCAGCGGCGCGCGATCGTGCGCGACGGCCTCGGCATCGGGCTCGCCACCGGCGCCTACGGCCTCTCCTTCGGCGCGGTGTCGGTCTCGTCGGGACTGGACGTGGCCCAGACCTGCGTCCTGTCGCTGCTGATGTTCACCGGGGCCTCGCAGTTCGCGCTCGTCGGCGTGCTCGCCGTCGGCGGCAGCCCCGCCTCGGGTGCGGTCACCGCGCTGCTGCTCGGCACCCGCAACACCCTCTACGGGCTGCGCCTCGCCCCGCTGCTGGCCTGGCGCGGGCGTCGCCGGGCGCTGGCCGCCCACCTGCTGATCGACGAGTCGACCGCGATGGCGGTGGCGCGCCCCACGACCGCGCTCGCCCGTCTGGGGTTCCTGTCGACCGGCCTGGCCGTCTTCGCGCTGTGGAACCTCGCCACCCTCCTCGGCGCCCTCGCCGGCGGGTCGCTCGGCGACCCCCGCGCCCTCGGCCTCGACGCCGCGGTGGGTGCGGCGTTCCTGGCCCTGCTCTGGCCGCGGCTGCGCGACCTGCCGACCCGCCTGGTGGCGCTCGCCGCGGCCGGTGTGGCGCTGGGCGCCGTACCCCTCACGGCCGCGGGCGTGCCCGTGCTCGTCGCGGGCGGGGTGGCGCTGCTGGTCGGCGTGCTGCGCCGTGACCGGCCCGACCCGGGCGGTCCGGTCGCGTGAGCGCGACGTGGCTCGCCGTGCTGGGCGCGGGCGTGGGCTGCTACCTGCTCAAGCTGGCCGGGCTCTCGGTGCCCGAGCGGGTGCTGGAGCGTCCGGTCGTGCGGCGGGTGGCCGACCTGCTGCCGGTGGCGCTGCTGGCCGCGCTCGTCGCCGTGCAGGTGCTGGCCGGCGACCGGCGGCTCGAGGTCGATGCCCGCCTGGCCGGTCTGGGCGCGGCGGTGCTGCTGCTCCTGGCCCGGGCGCCCTTCCTCGTCGTCGTGGTCGGGGCCGCGGCGACCGCAGCACTCCTGCGCCTGGCCGTCTGACCGCCCGCCGCACCTGGTCGCCGGGCGCCGCGACGCACGACGGCCCCCGGCCGGAGCCGGGGGCCGTGCGTGGTCGGGCAGGGGCGCGCCCGGGCCGGGTCAGGCGGGCTGGACCTGGCCGAGCACCTCGAGCACCTCGTCAGTGGTGGAGGCCCGCTCCAGCCGGGCGACCTGGTCGTCGTCGAGGAACACCTCGGCGATGCGACCCAGCAGCTTGAGGTGGTCCTTGCCGACGGCGGCGATGCCCACGACGAAGCGCACCTGCTTGCCCTTCCAGTCCAGCCCGTCGGAGTAGCGCACGAGCGAGATCGCGGTGCGGTGCACCGAGGACTTGGCCTCGTTGGTGCCGTGCGGGATGGCCAGGCCGTTGCCCATGAAGGTGGACACCGACGCCTCGCGCTCGTGCATCGCCTCCACGTACGCCGGCTCCGCGGCCCCGGCGGCGACGAGCAGACGGCCGGCCTCGGTGATGGCGTCGTCGCGGGTGCGGGCCGTGCCGTCGAGCACGATCGACTCGCGCGCCAGGAGCGCGCCGCCGAGGGCGCCCTCCTCCTCCGCCGACGCCGGGGTCGGGGCACCGCCCGCGCCGTTGCGCTGGCGCAGCAGGTCGACGATCTCGTCGTAGGCGGGGCTCTGCATGAAGTTGTCGACCGAGACGTGGAGGGCCGAGCCGCTGCGCTGCCGGGCCCGGTCGGTGAGGTCCTGGTGGGAGACCACGAGGTCGACGTCGTCGCGCAGGTTGGAGATCGCCTTGTTGGTGACGCTGACGTCGGAGAAGCCGGCGGCCTGGACCTTCTTGCGCAGCACCGAGGCGCCCATCGCGGAGGAGCCCATGCCGGCGTCGCAGGCGAAGACGATCGAGTGGATCGCCCCGGTGCCCGCGCCCGCACCGGTCAGCGCGGAGGACACCGACGACTTCTTGCCCTTGCGGGCCTCCATGTCCGCGGTGGCCGCGGCGAGGTCGCCGGCGTCCTCGGAGCGGTCGAGCTTGAGCAGGAAGGAGGCGACGAGGAACGACACGCCCGCGGCCACGACGACCGAGGCCGTGACCCCGAGCAGGCTGCTGGGCGGGGCTGCCGCCCACACCGCGATGATCGAGCCGGGCGAGGCCGGCGAGCGCAGGCCGGAGTCGAAGATCAGGTTGGTGGCGATGCCGGCCATGCCGCCGGAGATCACCGCGAGCACCAGGATCGGCTTCATCAGCACGTAGGGGAAGTAGATCTCGTGGATGCCGCCGATGAACTGGATGACGATGGCGCCGGGGGCCGAGGCCTTGGCCGCACCCTTGCCGAAGAACATGAAGGCCAGCAGCAGACCGAGGCCCGGGCCGGGGTTGGCCTCGAGCAGGAAGAGGATCGACTTGCCGTTCTCGGCGGCCTCGGACGTGCCGAGCGGGGTGAGGATGCCCTGGTTGACGGCGTTGTTGAGGAAGAGGATCTTGGCCGGCTCGATGAAGATCGACGTCAGCGGGAGCAGGTTGTTCTCGACCAGGGTGTCGATGACGTTGGAGGCCGCGTCGCTGAAGGCCTCCACGAAGGGTCCGGCCACGACGAAGCCGATGACCGCGAGGAAGCCGCCCCAGATACCGGCGGAGAAGTTGTTGACGAGCATCTCGAAGCCGGGGCGGATCTTGCCGTCCCACAGCGCGTCGAGCTTGCGCATCGACCAGCCGCCGAGCGGGCCCATCACCATGGCCCCGAGGAACATCGGCACGCTGGCGCCGGTGATGGCACCCATGGTGGCGATGGCGCCGACCACGCCGCCGCGCATGTTGCCGTCGTACATCATCTTGCCGCCGGTGTAGCCGATGAGCAGCGGCAGCAGGTACGTGATCATCGGGCCGACGATCCCGGTGCCGTCGGCGCCGGACCCCCAGGCGCCGAGGTCCTCGACGAAGCCGTATCCCCCCGCGTAGCCCAGCTTGTCGCCGATCAGGGTGATCCAGCCGGTCTCGATGAACAGGGCCGTGATCAGGCCCCAGGCGATGAACGCCCCGATGTTGGGCAGGACCATGTTGGACAGGAACGTGCCGAACCGCTGGACGTGGACGCGTGCCCCCGACCTTCCGGGTGCTGTGTGGGTGGTGCTGGCCATGGCGCCTTCTCTCGAACAGCCCGGCAGAGCCGGGATCCCGTGTCGAGGCGGGTCGGACGATCTGTGACCGCGGTCACCCACCTTCGTTTCGCTGTTTATATCCCCCACCATGGGGGGTCGTCAAGCAACAAACCAACACAAGCGGGTGCGTTTCCACACAAACGCGGGTAGGGTCGGCGCGAGCCCCGGCCCCGCGGCCGAGGTCTAGGGTGATCCGTGGGTGACCGCGGTCACTCCCGTCGACAGCACCCCTGGAGGAGACACATGAAGGCCCTGCGGTTCTACGCCCCCGAGGACGTCCGGCTCGAGGACGTGCCCGAGCCCGAGTGCGGGCCCGGCGAGGTCAAGCTCAAGGTGAAGAACTGCTCCACCTGCGGCACCGACGTGAAGATCTTCCACAACGGCCACCAGAACCTCACTCCCCCGCGCACCATCGGCCACGAGATCGCCGGCGAGGTCGTCGAGGTCGGTGCCGACGTCAACGCCACCTACGGCAGCAGCTGGGCCGTCGGAGACCGGGCCCAGGTCATCGCCGCCGTGCCGTGCGGGGAGTGCCACGAGTGCCGCAAGGGGTGGATGGCGGTCTGCCAGAACCAGACCTCGGTCGGCTACCAGTACGACGGCGGCTTCGCCGAGTACATGATCGTGCCGCAGCAGGTGCTCAAGGTCGACGGGCTCAACCGGATCCCCGACAACGTCGGCTACGACGAGGCCTCGGCCGCCGAGCCCTTCGCCTGCGCGATCAACGCCCAGGAGCTGCTCGACATCGAGGAGGGCGACACCCTCGTGGTCTTCGGCGCCGGCCCGATCGGCTGCATGCACATCCGCATCGCCCGCGGCGTGCACAAGGTCGGCAAGGTCTTCCTCGTCGACGTCAACGCCGCCCGCCTGGCGATGTCGGCCGACGCGGTGCAGCCCGACGAGGTCATCAACGGCGCCGAGGTCGACGTGGTCGAGCGGGTCATGGAGCTCACCGACGGTCGCGGCGCCGACGTCATCATCACCGCCACCGCGGCCAACGTCACCCAGGAGCAGGCCATCGCCATGGCCGCGCGCAACGGCCGCATCTCCTTCTTCGGCGGGCTGCCCAAGACCGACCCGACCATCACCTGCGACTCCAACGTCGTGCACTACCGCCAGCTGCACATCCACGGCGCCAACGGCTCGGCCCCCGAGCACAACAAGCGCGCGCTGGAGTACATCTCCACCGGCCAGGTGCCGGTCAAGGACCTCATCACCGAGCACGTGCCGCTCGAGCGCGCCCTCGACGCCTTCGCGATCGTCAAGGCCGGCGAGGCCATCAAGGTCACCGTCGAGCCCTGAGCGGCCCCGCCGACAGCGAAGCCCGCACAGCGGGCCAGGGACAGATGAAGGCCCGCACCCCGAGGGGTGCGGGCCTTCGTCGCGTCCGGTCCCTCCCCCACGGAGGACCGGGTCCGCGACCAGGTGGGACCGTGCCGTTTCCGTCCGGCACGAGCCCACGGTCAAGGGGCGCGCCGGGTCAGGCCACGCTCACGGCGGTCCAGGCCGCGGCCACCGCCGACTCCTGGGCGCTCCCGGCGCCGTAGAGGTCGCGGGCGGCGGACAGCGTCGCCGCCCGGGCCTGCGAGTAGGTGGTGCCGGAGGTCATGTAGACCGTCAGCGCGCGGAACCAGATCGCGTCGGCCTGGTCGCGGCCGATGCCGGTGACCGTGGAGCCGTCGCAGGTCGTCGAGCGGTGCGCGACCCCGCCGATCGTCTTGGCGCCCGAGCCCTCGGCGAGCAGGTAGAAGAAGTGGTTGCCCACGCCCGAGGAGTAGTGGACGTCGAGGTTCTTGGTGTCGGCGGAGTAGCAGTTGGGCGAGCTGCCGTCGGCGATGGGGTCGTCCATGCGCCGGAAGCCGACCTTCTCCTTCAGGTCGAACTCCTCGCCGATCAGGTAGTCGCCCGGGTCGGCGGGGTTGGCGGCGTAGAACTCGACCATGGTGCCGAAGATGTCGGAGGTGGCCTCGTTGAGACCGCCCGACTCCCCCGAGTAGGTCAGGCCGGCGGTGTTCTCGGTGACGCCGTGCGACATCTCGTGGCCCGCGACGTCGAGGGAGACGAGCGGACCGAAGTTGGTGCCGTCACCGTCGCCGTAGGTCATCTTCTCGCCGTCCCAGAAGGCGTTGACGTAGTTCTTGCCGTAGTGGACCCGGTTGTAGGAGCCGGAGCCGTCACCGAAGATGCCCTCGCGACCGTGCACGTCGGAGTAGTAGTCCCACGTGACGTCGGTGCCGTACTGCGCGTCGACGCCGGCGGAGTCGGGGTCGCTGGTCGTGCCGTTGCCGAAGCTCGTCGTGGGGCTGGAGACGACCTTGCCGGTGGCGCAGCCGACGCCGAGCACACCGCACAGGGCGGAGTCCTGCTTGCCCGCGAGGTCGACGGTGTAGGTGCCGCCGCGGGTCACGTCGCGCAGCTCGTACGCCGACCCCGCGGGGGCGACCTGCAGCGGCACCGTGCCGCCGTAGAGCGACTGGCCGGAGCCGTCGACGGTCTGGATCTGCTCCTCGCGCCGCAGCACCTGCCCGGTGCGGGCGTCGACGTAGCTGGCCAGACGGCTGGGGGTGCCGTCGTCCTGGCGACCGGTCGTGACGACCTCCCACGCGAGGCGGGGCGTGCCGGCGAGGGCGTCGACGACCAGGCGGGGAGCCTGGTCGGCGGAGACCTCCATGCGGGCGATCGAGCGGGTGTCGGCCGCCGGGGCGGTGGCCCGCGCGGCGGCACGGGAGGCCGCGACGGCGGGCGTGACCGACAGGTCGAGGGGGGTGTCGAGCGACTGGCTCACGCCGCGCCAGGCGTCGGAGGCCCCCTGGTGGACCACCAGGTCACCGCCCAGCACGGGCAGGCCGCGGTAGGTGCGCTCCATGCGCACGTGGGTGGCGCCGCTGGGGTCGAGCATCGTCTGGGTGGCGCGCACCTGCTGGCCCGGGGCGTCGAGCGCGGCGCGGGGGTGGGCGGCGAGCGCCGCGACCGCGTCGCGCGCCGCGCCGGTGGCGCCGTCGAGCTGCTGCACCGTGCCGCCCGCGGCGGGGCCGGCGGACCGGCCCTCCCCGGGGCCCGCGAGCGCGCCGGTGGTCTGGGCGCCGAGCGCCCCCAGCGCCAGCACTGCGGCCGCCGCGATCCCCGTGGTCCTTCTCATGCGTGCATCCCTCTCGCCTGCGCCGTCCGGAGGGACGGCGTCGGGGACGACCCTGCCAAGCGGGGGGCGGGCGTTGGAACCGGCGCCGCACCTCAGGTTCGTGCATCGCACGAACCTGCAGATGTCCGCGACGCCGCGTCAGCGCAGGACCTGGGGACGGATCGCCGGCCAGCGGCTACCGGCGCCTCGGGTCCCGGTCCGGCCCCGGGACCGGTCGACCCCCGTCGACCCTCAGCCCAGGTCGAGCAGGTGCTCCAGCCCCACCGTGAGGCCCGGGCGCGACCCGATCACGCGCAGGGAGGCCAGCACCCCGGGGGTGAAGGAGGCCCGGTCGAGGGAGTCGTGGCGGATGGTGAGGGTCTCCCCCACGCCGCCGAGCACGACCTCCTGGTGGGCCACGAGACCGCGCACCCGCAGGGCGTGGACCGGCACGCCGTCGACGTCGGCCCCGCGGGCCCCGTCGAGCGCGGTCGACGTCGCGTCGGGCGCAGGGCCCAGCCCCGCCTCGCGGCGGGCGGCGGCGACGAGCTCCGCCGTACGACGGGCCGTGCCGGAGGGTGCGTCGGCCTTGTCGGGGTGGTGGAGCTCGACGATCTCCACCGACTCGTAGTGGGGCGCCGCCAGCGCCGCGAAGCGCATCATCAGCACCGCGCCGATGGAGAAGTTGGGGGCGATGAGCACCCCGGTGCCCGGGGAGTCCTCCAGCCAGCCGCGCAGCGTGGCCAGGCGCTCCTCGTCGAAGCCGGTGGTGCCGACGACGGCGTGGACGCCCTCGGCGACGCAGCGCTCGAGGTTGCCCATGACCACGTCGGGGTGGGTGAAGTCGACGACGGCCTCGACCCGCTGCTCGGCCAGCACGTCGAGGGAGTCGCCGGCGTCGACCTGCGCGACGAGCTCGAGGCCCTCGGCCCCGCGCACCGCGGCGCAGACGGCGCTGCCGACCTTGCCGCGCGCGCCGAGCACACCGACCCTCAGGGCTCCCGGGGCGTGCCCCTGCCGACCGTCCTGCGACTGCGCTGCTTCCACGGCGCCAACCTACCGGCCACGCGCTCGCGGACTTCTGGCAGTCTTGCCCCCATGGTGCTGCAGACGATCCCGGCCCGGATCCGCTGGTCGGTCGACCTCATGGACGTCCAGCCGGGTGACCACGTGCTCGAGATCGGCTGCGGACCCGGCGCGGGCGCGGAGCTGATCTGCAGCCGGCTGGAGACCGGCAAGCTCTTCGCGATCGACCGCTCGGAGTCCGGCGTCGACCGCACCAAGCGCCGCTGCGCGCGCTACGTCGAGTCGGGGCGCCTCACCGTGCGCCAGATCGACCTGGCCACGCTGCGGGTGCCGGTCAAGCGCCTGAACAAGGTCTACGCCTTCAACGTCAACCTCTTCTGGGTGCGCGACTGCGCCGACGAGATCGCGCTGCTGCACGAGCGGGTCGTGCCGGGCGGCGCGGTCTACCTCTTCTTCGAGGCCACGCGCCCCGAGGAGGTCCCGACCATCGTCGAGAAGTGCTCCGCCGCGCTCGCCGAGGGCGGCTTCCGCGTGCAGGTCGTGCAGCGCAAGGTGCCCTCGGTCGTCGGCATCGTCGGACGGCGCTGAGCGCGCCGCCCGACGACGACGCCCGCTGCAGGGCGCGCGGGACGGGGCCGGCTCAGGCCGGCCCGACCACCGCGAGGATCTCGGGGCGGGCGAAGATCTCGGCCGCGATCCGCCGGGTCTCCTCCAGGGTCACCGCGTCGATGCGCTCGATGACCTCGTCGATGCCGAGCAGCTCGTCGTAGACCAGCTCGGCCTTGCCCAGCCGCGACATCCGCGAGCCGGAGTCCTCCAGGCCCAGCACGAGGCCGCCGCGGAGCATGCCCTTGCCGCGCTCGAGCTCCTCGGCGGTGATGCCGTCGGCGGCCACCCGGGCCAGCTCGGCGCGCACCACGGCGAGCACGTCGTCGAGCCTGGCCGGCAGGCAGCCCACCGAGACCCCGACCAGGCCGGAGTCGAGGTGGTGGCTCTCGAAGGAGTAGACCGAGTAGGCCAGTCCGCGACGCTCGCGGACCTCCTGGAAGAGCCGGCTGGAGGTGCCGCCACCGAGGGCGGTGTTGATGACCCCGAGCGCGAAGCGGCGCGGGTCGTTGCGGGTGATGCCCTCCATGCCGAGCACGACGTTGACCTGCTCGAAGGGGCGGGTGGTGGCGACCGTGCCGGGGCGCACGGGCAGCAGCGCCCGCCCGCCGGCCGCGTCGTCCGCGCCACCCGGGGCCAGGGTCACCGGCTCCTCGTCGCCGTCGAGGAAGCCCCCGCGGCCGAAGGCGGCCTCGACCTGCGCCACGACCACGTCGTGGTCGACGTTGCCGGCCACCGCGACCACCATGGTGGCGGGGCGGTAGTGGCGCCGGTAGAAGGCCACGATGCGCTCGCGCGTCATCGCGGTGATCGACTCCTCGGTGCCCGCGATCGAGCGGCCCAGCGGTGAGGTGGAGCCCCACGCCTGCTCGGCGAAGAGGTTGTGCACCACGTCGTCGGGGTCGTCGTCGTGCATCGCGATCTCGTCGAGGATGACGTCGCGCTCGGCCTCGACGTCGTCGGCGTCGATGCGGCTGGCGGTGATCATGTCGCCGAGCACGTCGACGGCCAGCGGCAGGTCGTCGTCGAGCACCCGGGCGTGGAAGCAGGTGTACTCCTTGGCGGTGAAGGCGTTGAACTCACCGCCCACCGCGTCGAGCGCGATGGAGATGTCCAGCGCCGAGCGCTCCGCGGTGCCCTTGAAGAGCAGGTGCTCGAGGAAGTGCGAGCAGCCGTGCAGGGTGTCGTCCTCGTCGCGGGAGCCGACGCCGACCCACACCCCGATGCTGGCCGAGCGGACCCCGGCCATGTGCTCGGTGATGACCCGCAGCCCCCCGGGCAGGACCGTACGCCGCACCAGCGACACCACGGCGCCCGCGGCGTCGGTGACGGTCTGCAGCGTGTGGGCCGTGCCCGTGCCGCGGGCGGCGAGCCCGCGGTCGGACGGGGCGGAGGGGCCGGACGCACCGGCCTGGGAAGCGGTCGACCCGCCCGAGGTGCTCGGGCGGGTCGACCGGGGTGCAGCAACCACGAAGGGTCAGGCCTCCTCGGGGGCGGTCTCCGCGGCGGCGTCGTCGCCGCCCTCGGTCTCCTCGACCACGGGGATCAGGGAGAGCTTGCCGCGGTCGTCGATCTCGGCGATCTGGACCTGGACCTTCTGGCCCACCGCGACGACGTCCTCGACGGCGTCGACGCGCTTGCCGCCGGCCAGGCCGCGCAGCTTGCTGATGTGCAGCAGCCCGTCCTTGCCCGGCATCAGCGACACGAAGGCGCCGAAGTTGGTCGTCTTCACGACGGTGCCGAGGTAGCGCTCGCCGACCTCGGGCATCGTCGGGTTGCCGATCGCGTTGATCGCGGCCTTCGCGGCGTCGGCGGCGGCACCGCTGGTGGCGCCGATGTAGACGGTGCCGTCGTCCTCGATGGAGATCGAGGCGCCGGTGTCGTCCTGGATCTGGTTGATCATCTTGCCCTTCGGGCCGATGACCTCGCCGATCTTGTCGACGGGCACGCGCACGGTGATGATGCGCGGCGCGGTCTCTGCCATCTCCTCGGGCTCGTCGATGGCCTCGGCCATGACGTCGAGGATCGCCAGGCGCGCGTCGCGGGCCTGGGTCAGGGCCGCGGCGAGCACCTCGGCGGGGATGCCGTCGAGCTTGGTGTCGAGCTGCAGGGCGGTGACGAACTCGCGCGTGCCGGCGACCTTGAAGTCCATGTCGCCGAAGGCGTCCTCGGCGCCGAGGATGTCGGTCAGCGCGACGTACTGCGTCGAGCCGTCGACCTCGCCGGAGATGAGGCCCATCGCGATGCCGGCGACGGCGGCGCGCAGCGGCACGCCGGCCTGGAGCAGCGACATCGTCGAGGCGCAGACCGAGCCCATCGAGGTGGAGCCGTTGGAGCCCATGGCCTCGGAGAGCTGGCGGATCGCGTAGGGGAACTCCTCGCGGGTGGGCAGCACGGGCAGCAGGGCGCGGCGCGCGAGCGCACCGTGGCCGACCTCGCGGCGCTTGGGCGAGCCCACGCGGCCGGTCTCGCCGGTGGAGAACGGCGGGAAGACGTACTTGTGCATGTAGCGGCGCGACTTCTCCGGGGAGAGGGTGTCGAGCTGCTGCTCCATCTTGAGCATGTCGAGGGTGGTGACACCCAGGATCTGGGTCTCGCCGCGCTCGAAGAGCGAGGAGCCGTGCACGCGCGGGATCACGCCGACCTCGGCGTGCAGCGGGCGGATGTCGGCCAGGCCACGACCGTCGATGCGGACCTTGTCGCGCAGGACGCGCTCGCGCACGAGCGCCTTGGTCAGCGAGCGGAAGGCGGCGCCGAGCTCCTTCTCGCGACCCTCGAACTGGCCGGCGAGCTTCTCCAGGACGGCGGCCTTGACCTCGTCGGTCTTGGCCTCGCGCTCCTGCTTGTCGCCGATGGTCATCGCGGCGGCCACGTCGGACTGCGCGGCGGCCTCGACGGCGGCGTAGACGTCGTCCTCGTAGTCGAGGAAGATCGGGAACTCCTGCACGGGCTTGGCGGCCACGTTGGCCAGCTCGACCTGCGCCTCGACCAGCTGCTTGATGAAGGGCTTGGCCGCGTCGAGACCGCCGGCGACGATCTCCTCGGTCGGGGCCTGCACGCCGCCCTGGACCAGGGTCCAGGTCTGCTCGGTGGCCTCGGCCTCGACCATCATGATGGCGACGTCGCCGGTCTCGGTGACGCGGCCGGCGACGACCATGTCGAAGACGGCGCGCTCGAGCTCGGAGTGCTTCGGGAAGGCGACCCAGCGGCCGTCGATGAGGGCGACGCGCACGCCGCCGACCGGGCCGGAGAAGGGCAGGCCGGAGAGCTGGGTGGAGATCGACGCGGCGTTGATGGCCAGCACGTCGTAGGGGGTGTCGGGGTTGAGCGCCATCACCGTGATGACGACCTGGACCTCGTTGCGCAGGCCCTTCTTGAAGGTCGGGCGCAGCGGGCGGTCGATGAGGCGGCAGGTGAGGATGGCGTCCTCGCCCGGGCGACCCTCGGAGCGGAAGAAGGAGCCGGGGATCTGGCCCGCGGCGTACATCCGCTCCTCGACGTCGATCGTCAGGGGGAAGAAGTCGAAGTGGTCCTTGGGGTGCTTGCCCGCGGTGGTCGCGGAGAGCAGCATCGTGTCGTCGTCGAGGTAGGCCGTGACGGAGCCGGCGGCCTGGCGGGCCAGCAGCCCGGTCTCGAACTTGACGGTGCGGGTGCCGAAGGGACCGTTGTCGATGACGGTCTCGACGGCGGAGATCACGGGCTCAGCCGTGGTGTTCTCGGTCAAGGGGTGTCCTTGTTCTGTGCTCGCGGAGCGGACCGCGGCGTCCCCGCTCGAGGTGGCGGGCGTCTTGCGACGAGGATCCCGCGTGGGTGACCCTCCCGATAGCTGCTGGGAGGGGGCCGGTCTTCGATCGAGGCCCGCAGCGCGTCCGCCTCCTGGCGGGTCTGAGGGCCACTACCGAGGACCGGGCCGACGATGCGGGTCGCTCCTGGTGGGTGGAGATGGTGTGGAGATTCAGTTGTTCCGTCTCCGAGCGTAGTGCCCGGAGCCGTAAATGCGAGGGAGCGGCTGCCCACGAGGGGCAGCCGCTCCGCCCGTCAACGCGGTGTCAGCGACGCAGGCCGAGACGCTCGACGATCGAGCGGTAGCGGGCGATCTCCGTCTTCTGCAGGTAGTTCAGCAGGCGACGGCGCTGGCCGACGAGCAGCAGCAGACCACGACGGCTGTGGTGGTCGTGCTTGTGCTGCTTGAGGTGCTCGGTGAGGTGGCTGATGCGGTGGCTCAGCAGCGCGATCTGCACCTCGGGCGAGCCGGTGTCGCCCTCGGTCGTGGCGTACTCGGCGATGATCTTCTTCTTGGTCTCCGCGTCGGTACCGATCGACATGCGGTCTCCTTCCGTGCCCGAGGTGGGCGTTCGCTGCGCGGCGCGCCGGGGCCTGTTCTCCCGGGCACTCTCGTTCCGCGGCCGTTGGACGGCGGTGTTCGTGTGAGGGTCGTGCGAGGTGGTGCCGCTGCCCGTGGCCACGTCGTGCGACGTGCTGCGGGCAACCGGTGAAGGCTACCGCGCGCACACCGGGGCCCCCAAAAGGGCGTCAGCCGACGCTCACGTCGACCCAGGCGGGGGTCGCGTCGGCGCGACCGCCGCCGTCGCGCGCCCGGGCGCCCATCCGGTAGGCCCCCGGCGCCAGCGCCGGCCAGGTCCACGACCAGGTGGTGGGGCTGGCGAAGCGCGCGGCGGGCGTCGAGGCGCCGTCGTTCCAGGTGAAGGGCCCCCACGCCCCGGTCGCGGCGTCCCACCACCGCCCCGTGGCCCGGTCCTGCAGCGCCACGTCGACCCAGCCCACCCCCGAGAGGTCGGTGGCCCGGCCGGCGAGGACGACGTCGCCCGGCGGGAGCACCTGCCCCGCGGTCGGCGACGTCACCCGGGTCTCGGCACCGGTCCGGTCGGGCTCGGCGAGGTCGACGACGAAGGAGGCCGAGGCGCCGACGGGGTCCTCTCCCCCGCCGGTGTCGACCGCGCGGGCGACCACGACGTACTGCTCCGCGGCCGGCGGGGTCCAGGTCGCGCTCCAGCCGGTGGAGGTGGCGCCGGGGGCCGCCAGCGTCGCGGTCGACCAGGTGGGGTCGACGGCCCACGCGCTGCCGGTCCACCAGCGTCCGCTGCGCACGTGCTGCACCGCCCAGCGCACCGCGGCCACGCCGCGGTCGTCGCCCGCGTCGCCGGAGAGGGCGACCGTGCCGGGCAGGAGGGTGGTGCCGGGCGGGGTCACGGTGGTGCTCGGCGCCACCGGGTCGGGCTCGCGCACCGAGACCTCGGTGCTGCGCACCGGCGCCGAGACCGTGCCGTCGGCGTCGCGGGCCCGGGCCTCGAGGTGGTAGTCGTGGTCGGTCTCGGCGCCGGGGAAGACCCAGCGCCACCGGGCCGAGGTGGTGCTCCCCGACCACGGGGCCAGACCCCAGGTCTGCGCGGTCGCCCAGGTGGCCGTGGTCGGGTCCCACCACAGGCCCGTGGACCGGTCGCGCACCGACACCTCCACCGAGGCCAGCGACCGGTCGTCTCCCGCCAGGCCCTCGACCACCACCGGGCCGGGCGTGACCGAGCCCGTGGCCGGCGAGGTCAGGGTCAGCGTGGGCCGTGAGAAGAGGTACGCCGGGCGCGCGCGGCCCGGGTCGAGCACGACGACCCGGTCGTTGGAGGAGTCCGCGACGTAGAGCAGGCCCGCCGCGTCGTGGGTGATGCCGGCGGGGTTGCGCAGCTGCAGCGGACCCGAGCCCACCGAGCCCCAGCGCCCGAGGAAGGCCCCGCCGGTCGTGAAGGCCTGCACCCTCGACTGCGCCTCGTCGGTGGCGTAGACGACGCCGTCGGAGACGGTGACGCCCCACAGGCCGGTGAACTTGCCGGCCGCGGTGCCCCTGCCGCCGAAGCTGCGCAGCGCCGGACCGCCGGTGGGGCCGTAGACGTAGATCTTCTGCTGGTTGGTGCCCGTGTCGGCGACGTAGACCAGACCGGTGGCCTCGTCGACGGCCACCGTCCGCGCGTTGCGCGCGATGGTGGCGACCTGCGCGCCGGTGTCGGCGTCGAGCACCTTGACCTGGGCGCTGCTGTTCTCGTAGGTCGACCCGGGGTCGGCGACGTAGGCGTAGCCGCTGCCGAAGGCCATCCCGAAGGGCTTCTCGAGCATGCCGGGCTCGTTGTTGCGGCGGTTGCCCTCCTCGCCGACCTGGAAGAGGAAGCCGGCCTCGTCGTCGTAGACGAAGATCGTGCCGCCGGCGTTGTTGCTCACCCAGACGCGGTCGCGCGCGGCGTCGACGGCGATGCCGCGGGGGTACTTCACGCCGTAGGGCGGGGTGTTGCCGCGCCCGCCCCAGCAGCCGGTCCACGTGCCGTCGGCGGCGTAGCGGCAGAAGCGCTGGTTCCAGGAGTCCGCCACCCAGACCGCGCCGGTCGCGGGGTCGACGCCGACGTCGCGCGGCTGGCCCAGCTGCCCGCCGGGGCGCTCGGGCAGCGGGGTCGGCTCGACCCCGCGCGAGGCGCCGGTCAGGGGATCGAAGGCCTGGATGCGGTAGTTGCCGTACTCGCTGACCCACAGGTCACCCTCGGGCCCGAAGGCGAGCTGGCGCGGGGCGACGAGGCGCCCCGGCTCGGTGCCGTGGCCGCCGATCTGCAGCAGCGGTCGGCCGTCGAGGTCGAAGACCTCGACCTGGTCCTGCACCGCGTCGACGACGTAGAGGCGCCCGGCCTCGTCGTCGACCACCACGCTGCGCAGGTCGCCCGAGAGCGCGCCGGGCACGTCGGCCTCGCCGGAGGTGCCGATCGAGCGGATCAGGGTGCCGTCGGGCGAGAGCACCTGGACCCGACGGTTGACGGCGTCGGCGAGGTACACCCGTCCGTCGGAGCCCACGTCGATGCCGTAGAACTGGCCCGGCTTCTGACCCGGGAAGGACAGGTCCCAGGAGGAGACCTGGGCGCCCCCGCCGGGGGCCAGGCGGATCAGCCGCGAGGGGTCGGCGTCGGTGTTCCACAGGTGGCTGTCGAGCACCCACACGTAGCCCTCGTCGTCCACGGTGACCCACGCGGTGTAGGTCTGGGAGCCGGACGTCGGGTCGACCACGACGTCGGGCAGCCGCGTGCCGTCGGCGGCGTAGTGGGCCAGGGTGTCGGGCTTGGGCTTGCCGACGTAGGTCTCGCCGGTGCGCGGGTCGACGGCCACCGAGGCCAGGACCGACTCGGGGTCGCCCGAGGCCGCGCTGGGCTGCGGGAGCACGCCGGTGGAGCGCCAGTCGGCGTCGAAGGTGCGCACCTGGTAGTTGAAGTAGTCGCCGACGATCCAGCGCTGCGAGACGGGGTTCCACGCCAGGCCCCAGGGGAAGAGGCTGGCGCGACCGGTGCCGCCGATGGTGCGCACCAGCGCGGGAGGCTTCCACGGCTCGGCCGCCGCCGCCGCGCCGGGGCCGATCCCGGCCCGGTGCGGGCCCGGCGCCGGGAGGAGGGGGAGGAGGGGCAGGGCGAGGGCGAGGAGCGCGACGAGCGCCCCGGTCACCGCACGGCGCGCGACAGGCTTCACCCAGCGAGTCTGCGAGCGCGCCGCCGCACCCGCGACCCCCATTGTGGGGAGCCGGTCCCGGCGGAGCCGGTCCGGCCGGGCTCCCCAGGCCCGGACCCGCTCAGCCCTCCAGCAGCGCGAGCACCGCGGCGCGCGCGGCCTGCGGGTCGGGCGCCGAGAGCGCGGCCTCCGCGGCCTCCTCGCACGTGGCCATCGACACGGTGCCGAGGCGGGCGCCGACCGACCGCACCGCGGCCGAGGCCATCGACAGCGAGGTGACCCCCATGCCGACCAGCGCGCAGGCCAGCAGCGGGTCGGCCGCGGCCTCGCCGCACACGCCCACGGGCTTGCCGGCCTCCTGGCCCGCGTGGGCGGTGATGGCGATCAGCTGCAGCACCGCGGGCTGCCACGGGTCGGTGAGGTGCGCCAGGTCGGTGGCCATGCGGTCGGCCGCCATGGCGTACTGCGTGAGGTCGTTGGTGCCGATCGAGAGGAAGTCGACCACCTCGAGCATCCGGTGGGCGAGCAGGGCGGCGGAGGGCACCTCGACCATGACCCCGGCCTTGAGCCCGCGGGAGCGCACCGCCTCCGCGAACCCGGCCGCCTCGGCGACCGTGGCGACCATGGGCGCCATCACCCAGGTCTCGGTGCCGGTGCGCTCCGCGGCAGCGGCAATGCCGTCGAGCTGACGCTCCAGGAGGCCGGGGTTGTCGAAGGAGAGCCGCAGCCCGCGCACGCCCAGGGCGGGGTTCTCCTCCCCGTCGTGGGTCGCGAAGGCGACCGGCTTGTCGGAGCCGGCGTCGAGGGTGCGCACGACGACGTAGCGCTCACCGGAGAAGGGCGACAGGACGTCGGAGTAGATGTCGGCCTGCTCCTCGACCGAGGGCTCCTCGGTGCGGTTGAGGAAGCAAAGCTCGGTGCGGAAGAGCCCGACACCCTCGACGGGGCCGGTGGCCGCGCCCGCGGCGCTCTCGCCGTCGGCGACGTTGGCCAGGATCTTCACGCTCGTGCCGTCGGTGGTGCGCCCCGGGCCGGTCCAGCCCTCGACCGCCGCGCGGACCTCGCGGTCGGCCGCGACCCGGCGGGCCGTGTCGGCCTCGTCGGGGTCGAGCTCGACGACGCCGGTGGACCCGTCGACCAGCAGGCGGGTGCCCGAGCGCAGGCCCATGGCGCCCGCCGTGCCGACCACGCAGGGGATGCCGAGCTGGCGCGCGATGATCGCGGTGTGGCTCGTGGGCCCGCCGCGCTCGGTCACCAGCGCGACGACCACCGTGGGGTCGAGCCCCGCCGTGTCGGAGGGCGCGAGGTCCTCGGCCACCAGCACCGACGGCTCCTGCGGCGTGGGCACGCCCGGCTCGGGCTCGCCCACGAGGTGCGCCAGCACCCGGCGCTCGATGTCGCGCAGGTCGGTGACCCGCTCGGCCATCAGCCCGCCCATCTGCGTGAAGACACCCACGAACTGCTCGACACCGGCGGTTAGGGCGCTCAGCAGGTCCTCACCGGAGCGCAGGTGCTTGCGCACGGCGATGCGCAGGCCCTTGTCACGGGCCAGGCCCGCGCTGGCGGTGAGCACCTCCGCGGCCGCGCCGTGGGCGCTGCCCGCGCGGCGCTCGAAGCCGGCCGCGACCGCGCCCGCGGCGTCGTCGTAGGCCCGCAGGGCGGCCTCCTCGTCGAGGGAGGCGCCGTCGAAGGCCTCGATGGCGGCGGGGCTGATCTCGGAGCGGACCACGAGCGCGGGCCCGGTCGCCAGCCCGGGCACCACCGGGGTGCCGAGGAGCTGGTCGGTGGACGTCTGGGTGACCATGGCCACAACTTATCCCCGGAATCACTTGACAGTCAAACAGAAACGGGGATAAAACAACATGAACGCAGAACCACGCCGGCCGAGCCGGTGACCGACCAGACCGGCAGGAGCCGGCAACCGAGAGGGGGGACGAGGGCAATGTACGCAGAGGAACGCCAGCAGGCCATGGCCCAGCTCGTCGCCGACCGCGGCCGGCTGTCGGTGACCGCGCTCGCCGAGACCTTCGAGGTCACCACGGAGACCGTCCGCCGCGACCTGTCGGCGCTCGAGCGGATGGGCCTCGTGCGGCGTGTCCACGGCGGGGCGATCCCGGCCCACACCCTCGCCGCCATCGAGTCCGGCCTGCTCGAGCGCGACCAGGCCAACGTCGCGCAGAAGGACCGCATCGCCCAGGCCGCGCTCGACCTGCTGCCCGCGCCCGGCTCGGTCGTGCTCTTCGACGCCGGCACCACCACCGCCCGCCTGGCCAGCCTGCTGCCCCGCGACCACCAGCTGATCGTGCTCACCCACTCGGTGCCGATCGCGGCCCGCCTCGCGACCGTGCCCCACATCGAGCTCCACCTGCTGCCCGGACGCGTGCGCACGACGACGCAGGCCGCCGTCGGCGCCGACACGGTGGCCGCCCTCGAGCTGGTGCGCGCCGACGTCGCCTTCGTCGGCACCAACGGCATCACCGTGGGCCACGGCCTCAGCACCCCCGACCACGACGAGGCCGCCACCAAGCGGGCCATGGTCGCCGCCGCACGCCAGGTCGTCGTCCTCGCCGACGCCGCCAAGGTGGGGCAGGAGGCCCTGGTGCGGTTCGCGTCGCTGGAGGACGTCGACCTGCTCGTCACCGACGACGCCATCGACCCCGAGCACGCCGTCGAGCTCAAGGACCACGACGTGGAGGTCGTCATCGCATGATCGTCACCCTGACGCCCAACCCCAGCCACGACCGGACGGTCACGCTCGACGCCCCGCTCGAGCGCGGCGCGGTGCAGCGCGCGGCCTCGGTGCTCTCGCAGGCCGGTGGCAAGGGCGTGAACATCTCGCGCGCCTCCGTGGCCGCGGGAGTGCCGTCGATCGCGGTGCTGCCCGCACCCTCCGACGACCCCTTCGTGCTGGAGCTGCTGGCCGCCGGGATCGACTGCCGCCCCGTCGACGGCACGGGCAGCCCGCGGGTCAACATCACCATCACCGAGCCCGACGGCACGACGACCAAGCTGAACAGCCCCGGGCCCGACGTGACCCCCGAGGTGCTGCGGGCGCTGGTGGACTCGCTGCGCCGCCGGGCGGGCAGCGCCGACTGGATCGTCCTGGCCGGCTCGCTGCCCCCCGGCGCGCCCAGCTCCTGGTACGCCGAGGTCGTCACCGCCCTGCGCGACACCCCCGCCCGGGTGGCGGTCGACACCAGCGACGCCCCGCTGCGCGCCCTCGTCGACGCCCTGCCCGGGGCGGCGCCGTACCTGATGAAGCCCAACGGCGACGAGCTGGCCTCCTTCACCGGCGGCGACGCCGAGGAGCTCGAGCGCGACCCGCACGCCGCGGCCCGCGCCGCCCGGCTGCTGGTCGACCGCGGGGTCTCCACGGTGCTCGCCACCCTCGGCGGCAACGGCGCCGTGCTCGTGACCGCCGACGGCGCGTGGCACGCCTCTCCCCCGCCCACCACCGTGGTCTCCACGGTCGGTGCGGGCGACTCCAGCCTCTTCGGCTACCTGCTGGGCGACCTGCGCAAGCACTCGCCCGCCCAACGACTCGCGCTCGCCGTCGCCTACGGCAGCGCGGCCGCCGGACTCCCCGGCACCACCATCCCGCTGCCCGCCCAGGTCCGCCCGGACCTGGTCGCGGTGCGCGACCTGCTCGACACCCAGGAGGGTGAACGTGTCTGACCTCATCACTGCCGACCTGGTCCGCCTCGACGCGGACCTCGGCTCGGAGAAGCACGACGTGATCCGTGCGCTGGCGGCGACGGTCGGTGAGGCCGGCCGCGCCACCGACGTCGCGCAGCTCGCCGACGACGCGATCGCCCGCGAGGGCACGTCGCCCACCGGCCTGCCCGGCGGCATCGCCATCCCCCACTGCCGCACCGCCGGCGTGGAGGAGCCGACGCTCGCCTTCGCCCGGCTCTCGCCGCCGGTCGACTTCGGCGCCAAGGACGGGCCCGCCGACCTCGCCTTCCTCATCAGCGCTCCCGCGAGCGGCGACGCCACCCACCTGCAGCTGCTGACCAAGCTGGCCCGCGCCCTGGTGAAGCCGGCCTTCACCGACGCCCTGCGCGCCGCCGAGACGCGCGAGGAGGTCGTGGAGATCGTCGCCGACGTGCTCGGCACGGCCCCCGCGGCCAAGCCGGCCGCCGCCGCGGCCCCGGCCGCCGCGAGCGCGTCGGCGTCCGCCGCCACCGCCACCGCCACCGCGCCCGCCGCCGCCACCCCAGCCGCCGCCACCGCGACCCGGCGCCGCCTGGTCGCGGTCACCGCGTGCCCCACCGGCATCGCCCACACCTACATGGCCGCGGAGGCCCTCGAGGCCGCCGCCGAGCGGGCCGGGGTCGACCTCGCCGTCGAGACCCAGGGCTCGGCCGGCTCGACGCCGCTGGGCGCCGACGTGATCCGCCAGGCCGAGGCCGTCATCTTCGCCGTCGACGTGGGGGTGCGCGACCGGGCCCGCTTCGCCGGCAAGCCGCTGGTCTCCTCGGGCGTCAAGCGGCCGATCGACGCCGCCGACGCCATGATCGCGGAGGCGCTGCGCAACGCCGACGACCCCGGCGCTCCGCGCGTCGAGGGCTCCGGCTCCGACGCGGGCGCCGACTCGGGTGCCGGCACCGGCGGCGGCGAGACGTGGGGCGGCCGCACGCGGCGGGTCCTCATGACCGGCGTGTCCTACATGATCCCGTTCGTGGCCGCCGGCGGTCTGCTGATCGCCCTGTCGTTCCTCTTCGGCGGCTACGAGATCGTCGGGCCCTACGGCGAGATCGCGGTCAACAACACGCTGTTCAACCTGCCCGACGTCGACGCCCTCGGCCTCGACCACGCCCTCTTCGGCTCCGGCCTCATGGCCTACATCGGCGCGCTCTTCTTCATCATCGGCAAGACCGCGTTCATGTTCTTCATCCCCGCCCTGGCCGGCTACATCGCCTACGCCATCGCCGACCGTCCCGGCATCGCGCCCGGCTTCATCGTCGGCGGTCTGGCCGCCAACATCTTCGGCGTCGTCGACGGCGACGGCGTCGGGGTGCCGGCCACCGGCTTCCTCGGGGCCATCGTCGGCGGTGTGCTCGCCGGCGTCATCGCCCACTGGATCGGCTCGTGGAAGGTGCCCTCCTGGGCGCGCGGCCTGATGCCCGTGCTGGTCATCCCGCTGCTGACCTCGATCATCGCCGGCCTGCTGATGCTGGTCGTCCTCGGCCGCCCGATCGGCTGGCTGATGGACCAGCTCAACGACGGTCTGAACTCGATGAGCGGCAGCTACGCCATCCTGCTCGGTGTCGTGCTCGGCCTGATGATGGCCTTCGACATGGGCGGCCCGCTCAACAAGGTCGCCTACGCCTTCGCCGCCACCGGCGTCGGCGGCGCGGCCCTCGCGGCCGACGCCCCCGAGCTCAAGATCATGGCCTCGGTCATGCTCGCCGGCATGGTGCCCCCGATCGCGCTGGCCCTGGCCACCGTCGTGCGGCCGAAGCTCTTCACCCAGCCCGAGCGGGAGAACGGCAAGGCCGGCTGGCTCCTGGGCGCCTCGTTCATCACTGAGGGCGCCATCCCGTTCGCGGCGGCCGACCCGCTGCGCGTGATCCCCTCGATCATGCTCGGCAGCGCCGTCACCGGCGGCCTCTCGCAGGCCCTCGACGTCAGCGTCCGGGCACCGCACGGCGGCATCTTCGTGCTCTTCGCCGTCGACGGCGTGCTGGGCTTCATCATCGCCCTGGTCGCCGGCGTGCTCGTCGGCGCGGCCGCGGTCATCGCACTGAAGTCCACGGCCAAGAACCCCGCTGTCGCCCCCGTCGCCTGACCCCGCCACACACCCGCCCGCACCCACCCCCTCCGAAGGAGCACCATGCCCAGCAAGACCGTCACCGTCGGCTCCGCCGTCGGCCTGCACGCCCGCCCCGCCGCGATCATCTCCGAGGCGGCCGGTGAGCTCGACTCCGAGGTCATGCTCGCCGTCGAGGGCGAGGAGCCGGTCGAGGCCAGCTCCGCGCTGCTGATCATGACCCTGGGCGCCGGCAAGGGCGACTCGGTCACCGTCTCCGGTGACTCCGAGGCCGACGTCGAGGCCATCGCGGCCCTCGTCGAGAAGGACCTCGACGCCTGACGTCGTCCCACCCCGCGCGACCAGACCGGCCCGGTGCCCCCACGGGGGTGCCGGGCCGGTCCGCGTCCCGGACGGTGCGGGGCCAGCGGCGGGTGCCAGGGGGTCCGGGGGCGGCGCCGGGGTCCGCCGCGAGCGGGAGGGGGTCAGGCCGCGGTGCGGGCGCGCAGCGCGAGGTAGACCGCGCGCATCCCCACGGCCCGCTCGACGTGACGGGTGACGCCGGAGAAGAACTGCTCACGGTAGGTCTCGTCGGTGACCGCCGAGACCGTGAAGTAGAGACCGGAGAAGGCGGCGAGGAAGAGCGCGACCTTCACCAGCTCCACCGAGACGCTCGGCAGCCAGGTGAGGCTCGTGATGCTCTCGCGGGCGGTCCAGGCCAGCTGCACCTGCTCCCCCATGGCCAGGGAGCCGAAGAGCAGGAAGAAGGCGAAGACCATCGCCACCAGCAGCAGCACCTGCACGGCCTGGATGACCAGGAGCACGAGCACGAGGTTCCACCGCTCGAAGCCGGTGACCTCGGCGCGGGACGCAGGATCGGCCGTCGCGTCGGCGAGCAGCTCCTCGCAGGCGGCCTCCAGCGGTGTGCCCCGGCAGGCGCGCCGCAGGAACGCGTCGTCGACCGCGTCGTCGGCGCGGTCGACCTCCTCGGGCAGCCGCACCAGCAGGAAGGCCACGGCCAGGCCGCCGAGCAGCAGCACCAGCAGCCACAGCACGCCGGGGGCGAGGCTGGCCGAGAGCTGCCACACCTCGGCGTTGATGAAGAGGAAGGTCATGAAGAGCAGCAGCAGCGGCAGCGCCCGGGTGGCCATCGGCAGCAGCAGCCGCAGGCTGCCGAACGTCCGGCCCAGCGCCCAGGCGAGGATCGGGCGCAGTCGCAGCGCCGTGAGGGCGTACCAGCCGAGGGCCGCCAGCCCGAGCGAGACGAGCAGCGCCGGCGCCGCGCTGAGCTCACCCACCAGCCACGCCAGCAGACCGCCCAGGGTGCCGGCCACGACCGCGACGACCAGCAGCAGGGGTGCGGTGCGGCCGGGCTTGAGGGCCTGGCGCGCCGCCGCACGCTCGGAGGGCACGAAGTAGGTCAGGCCGTTGCGGGCGAACCACGTCTCCGCGGCCGCGAGGTCGGTCGGGGTCGACGACTCCCCCATCAGCCGAGCAGCAGGTCGCGGGCCCGCGCGACGTCGTCGGCCATCTGCACCAGCAACTCCTCGACCGAGGCGAAGGCGGTCATGCCGCGCAGGCGCTCGACGAAGGAGACCTCGACCTCGACGCCGTAGAGCTCGAGGTCGGTGCGGTCGAGCACGTAGCTCTCCACGCGCCGGTCGCGCTCCCCGGCGAAGGTCGGGTTGGTGCCGACGCTGATCGCGGCGGGCAGCGGGTCGCCCGTCGCGCCGACGCGGCGCAGCCAGCCGGCGTAGACGCCGTCGGCCGGGGCCGCGACGCTCGCGTCGATCGGCACGTTGGCCGTGGGGTAGCCGAGCTCGCGCCCGCGCTGGTCCCCCTGCACCACGACGCCGCGCACGGCGTAGGGCCGACCGAGCGCCTCGGCCGCGCCGGCCACGTCGCCGGCGGCCAGGCACGTGCGCACGTAGGTCGACGACCACACCATCGGGCCGCCGTCGAGCGGGATGCCCTCGGCGGCGAAGTCGTGGCGCAGCCCCTCCTCGACCAGCGTGGTCACGTCGCCGGCGGCCTTGTGGCCGAAGCGGAAGTTGGCCCCGACCACGACGCTCGCGGCGTGCAGCGCGTCGACGAGGACCTTGACCACGAACTCCTCGGGCGTCCAGGCCGCCACGGCGCGGTCGAAGGGCAGGGCCAGCACGGCGTCGGCGCCGGCCTCGTCGAGCAGCGCGGCGCGTGCCTCCATCGTGGTGAGCGTCGTCGGCGCGTGCTCGGGACGCAGCACGGCCATCGGGTGCGGGTCGAAGGTGACCGCGACGACGGGGCGGTCGCCGGCGAGCGAGCGCGCCCTCGCCAGCACGCGACGGTGACCGAGGTGGACGCCGTCGAAGTTGCCGACCACCACGACCGAGCGCGGCTGGTCCGGGGGGACGTCGTCGAGGGAGCGCCAGATCTGCACGGTCAAACCCTAGACCCGGGCCCTCAGACGAAGACGGCGACCGCCCGCGCCCGGTCGTCGCGGGGCTCGTAGAGGGCCAGGAACTCCCCCGCCGGGTCGAAGAGCGCGGTGAGGCCGTCGAGCGCCAGGCCGAGCGGGCGCCCGATGCGCACGTCACCGGCCTGACGCGCGTCGAGGTCGAGGGACGCGAACGCCGCGCGCGCGGCGGCGGCGACCGGCAGCAGTGCGCCGGCACCCTGCTCGACCAGCTGCTCCAGGGGGGTGGCGACCGTGAGGTCGTAGGGCCCGACGGCCGTGCGGCGAAGGGCGGTCAGGTGGCCGCCCACGCCCAGCACGCGACCCGCGTCACGGGCGATGGCGCGCACGTAGGTGCCGCTGGAGCAGCGCAGCGCGACGTCGACGTCGACCACGTCGGTGGTCGGGGACGCGCCGGCGCCATCCCCCGTCACCGCACCGCCGGGCACCCGGCGCACGTCGAGGACCGTGAGCTCGTGGACCGTGACCGGGCGGGCGGCGAGCTGCACGTCCTCGCCGTCGCGCACGCGCTGGTAGGCGCGCTTGCCGTCCACCTTGATGGCCGAGACCGCGGTCGGCACCTGCTCGATGTCGCCGACGAAGCCCGCGAGGCTCTCGCGCACCGCCGCCTCGTCGAGGTGACCGGCCGGCGTGGTCGAGACGACCTCGCCCTCGGCGTCGTCGGTGGTCGTGGCGACCCCGAGGCGCACGGTGGCGGCGTAGGCCTTCTCGGTGAGCATGAGGTGGCCCAGCAGCCGGGTCGCCCGGTTGGCGCCGAGCACGAGCACGCCGGTGGCCATCGGGTCGAGCGTGCCGGCGTGGCCGACCTTGCGCGTGCCGAGCGCCCGGCGCGCCCGGGACACCACGTCGTGCGACGTGATGCCGCCGGGCTTGTCGACGACCAGCAGGCCGGCGAGGTCGGTCACCGGAGCTCGTCGCCCCCGGCGTCGGGCTCCGCCGCCGGCACGCCGTCCGCGGCGACCCCGTCCACGTCGTCTGCCTCGTCGGCCTCGTCGTCGGCCTCGTCGTCGGCCTCGCGGGGTTTCTTGTACGGGTCCTCCCCGCCGGCGTACGTCGCACCGCGCGCAGCGGCCACGGCCTCGTCCTGGGCCCGGGCGCGCGCGAGGACCTCGTCGAGCTGCCGGGCGGTGTCGGGGAGCGCGTCGGCGACGAAGGTCAGCGTGGGCACGTGGCGCATGCCGAGCTGCTTGCCGACCTCGGAGCGGATCAGGCCCTTGGCCGACTCCAGCGCGGCGGCGGTGCCGGCCCGGGCGGCCTCGTCGTCGCCGTCGGCGCCGAGCACGGTGTAGAAGATCGTGGCCTGCTGGGTGTCGCCGGTGACGCGCACGTCGGTGACGGTGACGAAGCCGAGGCGCGGGTCCTTGACGCGACGCTCGAGCATCTCGGCGACGATGACCTGGATCCGGTCGGCGATCTTGCGGACTCGGGGGCTGCTCATGTTCTCACTCTCTCGCACGCCCGGCTGGGGCGCTGGCTGGCGGTGGCCTCGCGGACCGGCTCGGAAGGTCGATCAGGAGCGCGGGATCTCGCGCATCTCGAAGGACTCCACGACATCGCCGATCTTGATGTCCTGGAAGTTGCGCAGCACCAGACCGCACTCGAAGCCCTCGCGGACCTCGGAGGCGTCGTCCTTCTCCCGGCGCAGGGAGGACAGGTCGAGGTTGTCGGCGACCACGGCGTTGTCGCGCAGCACGCGCGCCTTGGCGTTGCGTCGCACGACACCGCTGGTGATCATGCAGCCCGCGATGTTGCCGATCTTCGACGAGCGGAAGATCTCGCGGATCTCCGCCTGGCCGAGCACCGACTCCTCGTAGACCGGCTTGAGCATGCCCTTGAGGGCCGCCTCGATCTCCTCGATCGCCTGGTAGATGATCGAGTAGTAGCGGATCTCGACGCCTTCCTTGTCCGCCATCTCGGTCGCCTTGCCCTGGGGCCGGACGTTGAAGCCGATGATGATGGCGTCGGAGGCGGCGGCCAGGTCGACGTTGGTCTCGGTGATCGCACCGACACCGCGGTCGATGACCCGCAGGCTGACCTCGTCGCCCACGTCGATGTGCGACAGGGCGTCCTCGAGCGCCTCGACCGAGCCGGACACGTCGCCCTTGAGGATGAGGTTGAGCTCCTGGCTCTCGCCCTTCTCCATGGAGGCCATGAAGTCCTCGAGGGTGCGACGCACGCGGCGCTTGGCCTGCATGGCCGCCCGCTCGCGCGACTCGCGCTTCTCGGCGATCTGGCGGGCCATCCGGTCGTCCTCGACGACGATGAAGTTCTGACCCGCGCCGGGCACGGCGGTCAGACCCAGCACCATCGCGGGGCGCGACGGGTCGGCCTCGGTGATGTTCTCGCCGTGCTCGTCGAGCATGGCCCGCACGCGGCCGTAGCCGGCGCCGGCGACGATCGAGTCGCCCACGCGCAGCGTGCCGCGCTGGACCAGCACCGTGGCGACCGGGCCGCGGCCGCGGTCCAGGTGCGCCTCGACCACGAGGCCCTGCGCGTCCTGCGTGGGGTTGGCCCGCAGGTCGAGCGAGGCGTCGGCGGTGAGGACGACGGCCTCGAGGAGCTTGTCGAGGTTGAGCTCGGACTTGGCCGAGACGTCGACGAACATCGAGTCGCCGCCGTACTCCTCGGGCACGAGGCCGTACTCGGTGAGCTGGCCGCGGACCTTGGTCGGGTCGGCGTCGGGCTTGTCGATCTTGTTGACCGCGACCACGATCGGCACACCGGCGGCCTTGGCGTGGTTGAGCGCCTCGACCGTCTGCGGCATGACGCCGTCGTCGGCCGCGACCACGAGGATCGCGATGTCGGTCGCCTGGGCACCACGGGCACGCATGGCGGTGAACGCCTCGTGACCGGGGGTGTCGATGAAGGTGATGCGACGCTCGTCGCCGTCGACCTCCGCCGCGACCTGGTAGGCACCGATGTGCTGCGTGATGCCGCCGGCCTCCTTGGCCACGACGTTGGCGTTGCGCAGCGCGTCGAGCAGCTTGGTCTTTCCGTGGTCGACGTGACCCATGACGGTCACGACCGGCGGCCGGATGACCAGGTCGCTCTCGTCGCCCTCGTCCTCGCCGAACTCCAGGTCGAAGGACTCGAGCAGCTCGCGGTCCTCGTCCTCGGGGGAGACGACCTGGACGACGTAGTTGAGCTCCTCGCCGAGCAGCTCGAAGGTCTCGTCGTTGACCGACTCGGTGGCCGTGACCATCTCGCCGAGGCTGAAGAGCATCTGCACGAGGGAGGACACGTCGACGCCGATGCGCTCGGCGAAGTCGGTCAGCGAGGCGCCGCGGGGCAGCTTGACGGTCTCGCCGTCGCCCTTGCGGACGCGCACGCCGCCGATGGTCGGCGCCTGCATCGCCTCGAACTCCTGGCGACGCGCCCGCTTCGACTTGCGACCACGACGCGAGGGACCGCCGGGGCGACCGAAGGCACCCTGCGTCTGACCGCGCTGGCCGGGACGACCGCCGCCGGGACGACCGCCACCGGTGGGGCCGAAGCCGCCGGGACGACCCGGGGCACCGCCGCCGCCGGGGCCACCGCGACCGGGGGCGCCGGGACGACCCGGGGCACCGCCGCGACCGGGGGCACCCGGGCGACCCGGAGCGCCGGGACGACCGCCCGGACCCTGGCCGAACGCGGCCGGGGACTTGGGCATCATCGCGGGGTTGGGACGGGGCATGCCCGAGCGACCCGGCGCACCCCCGTCGCGACCGGCCGGCGGACGCGGCGGACGCTGGTCACCGGCGCTCGCGCCGCCACCGGCACCGCCGGGAGCGGGCGCGGCGGGACCGCGGTCGCCGCCGGGGGCCGGGGCGGAGGGCCGACGGCCCATGCCCTGGTTGGACGAGAAGGGGTTGTTGCCCGGGCGCGGCGCGCCGGGGCGGCCGACCGGACGGGGTGCCGGCGACTTGGGGGCACCCGGAGCGGGGGCCGCCTTCGCGGCGGGAGCGGCGGGTGCTGCGGGGGTGGCCTTGGCCGCGGGTGCAGCCGGCGCCGCGGGGGCGGCCGGAGCCTCCGGAGCCGCGGGCGCCTGCTTGCGCGGGGCCGGCTTGGGGCCCGGGCGCGGGCCCGACGGGGCGGGCGCGCTCGGTGCGGCGGCGGCCGGCGCGGCGGCCGGAGGCGTCGACGCCGCCGGCTGGGCCGGGGCGGCGGGCGCCGGGGCGGCGGGCTTCGCCGCAGCGGCGGGGCCGGGCTTGGCGGCGGGGGCGCTGGGTGCGGGGGCGGCGGCGGGGCCGTCGCTCTTCAGCTGGGGTCCGACCTCCTTGCGGAAACGCATCTCCGCAGGGAGCTCGACGGTCGAGCTCGCCGACTTGACGAACTCCCCCATCTCCTTGAACTTCTCGAGAACGAACTTGCTCTCGACACCGAACTCCTTGGCGAGCTCGTGAACGCGGGTCTTGGCCACAATTCTCCTAATCGGCCCCTCGACCCGGTCGGGTGTCTACGAGAGGCGGTGGTGGTGGTGCAAACTCATCGGAAAGAACTCATCGAGTGCTCATGAGCTGCTGCTCCAGTCCTGGTCGTTCGATCCGGAAGTGGATCTGCTGGTCGATCGTGATCGGTCGTCGTGCTCGCGGGCTGCGACCCACTCCCCCACCGGCGCGCTGCCCGGGCCGTCGGTGAGCCGGAGGGCCCGCCCGAACGCCTTGCGTCGCACCGCGAGGTCGTAGCAACCGGTGGTGGGGTGCAGGTGTGCTCCCCGGCCGGGCGCGGTGCCGTCGGGATCGGGCACGACGACCGAGCGGCCGTGCGCGTCCGAGCCGGCGGTCACCCGCAACAACTCGCGCTTCGCGGCCCGGGTCCGACAACCCACGCAGGTCCGGACGGGGCCCTCGAGGGGCCGGTCGTCCGGGGAGGTGCGGGAGCTGTCTGGTCGAGCCACTGTGACGATCCTAGCCCGACACGCCCGACCTTTCCGAACCGGCGCCACGGTGCGGCGCCGCCGGAGCCCCCGGACGGCACCGGGTCCCGCCGGTCGCCCGACCGGTCAGTCGCCCGGTCGCTCGGTCGGCGCCTCGTCGGAGCGGATGTCGATGCGCCACCCCGTCAGGCGGGCGGCCAGGCGGGCGTTCTGCCCCTCCTTGCCGATGGCCAGGGAGAGCTGGAAGTCGGGCACGACCACGCGCGCCGAGCGGGCGGCGAGGTCCACGATCTCCACCGACGTCACCCGGGCCGGGGACAGCGCGCTGGCGACGAGGGTCGCGGGGTCCTCCGACCAGTCGACGATGTCGATCTTCTCGCCGTTCAGCTCGGCCATCACGCTGCGCACGCGCTGCCCCATGGGCCCGATGCACGCCCCCTTGGGGTTGATGCCGGTGGTGCCGGGGCGGGCGTGCACGGCCATCTTGGTGCGGTGACCGGCCTCGCGCGCGATCGCGGCGATCTCGACCTGACCGCTGGCGATCTCGGGCACCTCGAGGGCGAAGAGCTTCTTGACCAGGTTGGGGTGGCTGCGCGAGAGCGTGATCTGCGGGCCGCGCATGCCCTTGCGCACCGACACCACCAGGCACTTGATGCGGCTGCCGTGGGTGTACTGCTCGCCCGGGACCCGCTCGCCCACCGGCAGCAGGGCCTCGAGCTTGCCCAGGTCGACCATCACGTCGTCGGGGTTGCGTCCCTGCTGGACGACCCCGGAGATGATGTCGCCCTCCTTGCCGGCGAACTCCCCGAAGCGGATGTCGTCCTCGGCGTCGCGCAGGCGCTGGAGCATGATCTGCTTCGCCGTCGTCGCCGCGATCCGGCCGAACCCGGCCGGGGTGTCCTCGAACTCCCCGACCTTGACGCCGTCGTCGTCGAGCTCGGCGGCGAGCACCGTGACGTGGCCGCTCTTGCGGTCGAGCTCGACCCGCGCCTGCTCGCTGGCCCCCGGGGACTTGTGGTAGGCCGTGAGCAGGGCCTGCTCGATCGCCTCCACCAGCACCTCGAAGGAGATCTCCTTCTCGCGCTCCAGCATCCGCAGGATGCTCATGTCGATGTCCATCAGGCGTCCTCCCCCTCGTCGTCCCCGTGCTCGGTGTCGTGCTCGGTGTCGTGCTCGGTGTCGTCCTCGGCGTCCCCGGCCCCGTCGGGCTCCTCGGAGCCGGCCCGGCCGCCGCCCGGGCGGTTGAACTCCACCTGCACCAACGCCTTGGCGACCTCGGCGTAGGTGACCAGCTGCTGCTGGCCCGCGACGTCGAGCGTGGCGGTCTCCTGGCCGGTGTCGGTGATGCGACCGGTCATGCTCGTGCCGTCGGCGAGGGTGACCTTGACCAGGCGGTCGGTGTTGCGGCGCCAGTGGCGCGGGAGCGTGAGCGGGCGGTCGACGCCGCGGGAGGTGACCTCGAGGGTGTAGGGGTGCTCGCCCATCACGTCGGACTCGTCGAGCACCCGGTTGACCTCACGGGTGGCCTCGGCGACGTCGTCGAGGGTGACCCCGCCGTCCTGGTCGACCGCGACCCGCAGGACCCGACGCTTGCCGGCGGGGGTGATCTCCACCGCCTCCACGTCGAGCCCGAGAGCGGCGAGGGGGCCGGTGAGCTCCGCCTCGATCCGCTCGCTGTCCTGTCGTGTGCTGCTCACGGGTCGCAGCCTCCCTCTTCTCTTGTGTGCACTGCCGTCCGGCCCACGGTGGAGACCCACCGGGTCGGGCGGTCCACGATAGCCCGTGGGCCGACCCCTCCGCCCATCGCGGGCGACCGCGCGGCCGCGGCCCGGCACCGGGTCGCGCTAGGGTCGTGCGGTGCCTGCGCCGCTCCGTCGAACCACCACCGGACCGGCCGCGTCGGCCGGTGCGTCGCGGCGCTCGGTGCTGACCGGCCTCGCCGGCGCCGCCGTGGTCCTGCCGGCGGTCGGCGGGTGCAGCGGCGGCGACCCGGCCCGCACCGCTCCGACCCCGGCCGACCCACGCCCACCCGGCAGCGCCGGGGAGCAGGACGGGTCCGCCCCCGGCGCCGACGGCGACCTCGTCACGACGGTCGTCGGCGACCTCGCCGCCGCCCGCGCCCTCGCGGAGAGGACCGTGCGCCGCCACCCGGGCCTGCGGTCGTCGCTGCGCCCCGTGGCGGGACTGCACACGACCCACCTCGACCTGCTCGGAGGTGCGCCCGCCGACGACGCGCGCCGGGACGACTCCCCCGTGGCCCCCGGGGCCGGTGCGGCGCTGCTCGGCGTACGACGGGGCGAGGAGCGGCTGGTGCGGCGGCTCACGACCTGGGCCGTGGCGGCCGAGAGCGGCGAGCTGGCCCAGGCGCTGGCCGCGATGGCGGCGGGCACCGCGCAGCGCCTGGCCGTCCTCCCGGCGACGCCACCTCGCGGGGGTGCGGCATGAGCGGCCCCGCGACCTCGGACACCACGGCGCAGGACGGCGCCGGCCGAGCCGCGCTCGTCGCCGCGCTCCAGGCCACGCTCGAGGGCGAGCACGCGGCCGTCTACGTCCTCGGCGTGCTCGGCGCCCGCACCTCCGCATCGGCCTCCCCCGAGCTCTACGCGCGCCTCCAGGGGCTCTACGCCGCGCACCGCGCGCGTCGCGACGACCTCAGCGGCGCCCTGCTCTCCCTCGGCGAGGACCCGGTCGGGGCCGCGGTCGCCTACGACGTGCCCGGGCCGTCCGGGCAGGGACCCGGCGCGGTCACGGACACCGCCCGCGGCGTCGAGGCCCGGTGCGCGCAGGCCTACGCCGCGCTCGTCGGGAGCAGCACCGGGGCGCGACGCCGGTGGGCCGTCGACGCGCTGCGCGTCACGGCGGTGGGGCTGCTGGACCTGGGCGGCTCGCCGGAGGCGCTGCCCGGCACCGCCTGAGCCGCAGCACCGCGTGCGACCCGCGGCGGCCGTGGCCGCCCGGTGGGCGCACCGCCCGTCGACCCGGCCGGAAATGCGACGATCCGCGAACTCGCGTCGTCGAGGAAGTCCCGAGATCTCCCCCGAGGACGCGAGTCCGCGGACCGTCGTGGCCGGGGACGTGGCCGGTGCTCACGCGGATCGGTGTGGGTCCGTCCCGCGCTACGTGCAGAATCATGCAACGCGCCGCCGGAGCGCCGCGAGCCGCGCGGCTCCTCAGGAAGTTGCATTGCACAAACCTGCAGAACGGCAGGTCCGTGCAAGCGGCACCTACCTGCCACACGCGCGCACGGCCCGTCCCGCGGTGCGGGACGGGCCGTGCGTGAGGGCCGAGCGTGACGGGCTGCGGCGAGCGCGCGTGGATCAGCCGCGGTAGGCGGTCCACATCTGCTGGCTGCGGGTCGCCTGGCCCGCGGTGAACATGGTGTAGCAGGAGTCGTAGCTGTAGTCCATGAAGTTGTGGATGGGGTCGAGGCCCGGCAGCGTGCAGGAGTCGCGACCCTCGGGGCAGCCCGTGGTCGAGCTCGACTGCGCGGGGGTGTCGCCCACCTCGTCGTTGGTGCTCGTGCAGCCGCCCTGGAAGGTGTGGTAGAGCCCGAACCAGTGACCGGCCTCGTGGGTGGCGGTCTCGCCGAGGTTGTAGTTGGTGGCCGCGCCGCCCGGCAGCGAGGTGTACTGCACGCGGATGCCGTCGATGCCGGGGTTGCGCTTGTAGTCCCACGGGAAGGTCGCGATGCCGAGGTAGTCGAAGTCGACCAGCCAGATGTTCAGCGCGTTGGCCCCGCCCTTGCGGGTCTGCTTGCGGTAGGTGGCGCTCTGCTTGTCCTGGTGCCACTGGGTGTTGTTGAAGCGGTCGACGCCGGCGAGGGTGAACTGGAAGCCGGTGTCGGCGGCCTCGGTGGACTTGCCGCCGCTGAAGCTGGTGTTCATGACCGCGATCTGCTGGGCGATCTGGCTGTTGGTGACGTCGCCCCCGCCGTTGGCGTCGCGCATCACGTGGACGTAGACGGGCACGGTCGCACCCACCGCGCGGGCGCCGGGGCGGCGCTCCTGCTCGAGGCGCTCCTGCTCCAGGCTCTCCTGCTCCAGGCGGCGCTGGAAGTCCCGCTCGATCCGCTCCTGCTCGAGCGCGTCGATGGCCCGGTGGTCGCGCACGCGCTCGCCGCCGCGGGCGGCGGCCGCCTCGTCGTGGCCGTGGGCGTCGGCGACGACGCAGTCGCGCGAGACGTCCCCGGTGGTCATGGCCTGGGCCGGCGCGAACGAGCCGAGGGCCAGGGTGGTGAGGAGGAGCGCGCCCGGCCCGAGGACGGCGGCGGAGCGGCGGAGCTGGCGGGTCATGCCCATGGAGTGGGGATCCTTCGTGCGGGCCGGCGTTCGTCGCGGCCAGGTGGGCCGATCCTGCAACAGAACCACCGGCCGCAGCGGCCCCAGGGCGCTGCACGTTCGTGCAATGCAGGAACGTGCAGGAGATCGTGCAGCGCGTCGCCCCGGCGCGCGGCGCGGCGCCGGGGTCAGGCCCAGCCGCGCACGACGTCGAGCACCCCGCCGATGCTCGACACCACCGCATCGGGCACGCCCTCGGTGTGGCCGCGCTGCTCGTCGGGGATGGTGCTGTGCGGCACGTGGACGGCGCGCAGACCGGCCTGCTGGGCGCCCCACACGTCGTCGAAGAGCCGGTCGCCGACGTAGACGCACCGCGTCGGGTCGCTGGCCCCGACGGCGTCCATCGCGGCCCGGAAGGCGTGGCGGGACGGCTTGGTCCAGGCGATCTCCGAGGTGTAGACGTCACCGTCGAGCAGGTCGAGCACGCCGTCGCGCTCGAAGAAGCCGCGGTGCCAGGCGCGCGGCCAGATCGTGTTGGAGAGCACCCCGACGAGGATCCCGTCGGCGCGCAGCGCCTCGAGGAGCGGTCGGACCTCGGGGTCGGTGGCGGTGTGGGGCTCCCAGAAGGCGCGGTAGGCCTCGAGCAGCTCGGGGTCGTGGGCCAGGCCGGCCTCGTCGAAGAGGTCGGCGACGGTGGCGCTGCGCTGGTGGTCGCGGCTGCGCCCCCACACCACGGCACCGGCCTCGTGCAGGCGCGCGGCGTGGACGTCGTCGCCGTGCTCCGACTCCACCACCGCCCGAGCGAGGGCCAGCGACTCGGCGTGGAAGTCGACGTCGTGCCACTGCGTCAGCGTGCCTCCCCAGTCGAAGAGGACCGCCTCGACGCCGCCTGTCCCGCCCATCGCGCCTGCTCCCCTCAGGCGCGGACGAGCCGCACGAGGTGGCCGACGACGTGGTCGGCGGCGACGTCCTCACGCTCGCCCGAGGCGCGGTCGCGCACCTCCACCGTGCCGGTCTCGGCCAGGCTCTTGCCGACGACCACGACGGTCGGCACGCCGATCAGCTCGGCGTCCTTGAACTTCACGCCGGGGCTGACCTTGCCGGTGCGGTCGTCGTAGAGCACGTCGAGCCCCTGGCCCGACAGCTCGTGGGCGATGCGCTCGGCCGCGGCGAGGACCGCCTCGTCCTTGCCGGCCGCGACCAGGTGGACGTCGGCGGGCGCGACGTTGCGCGGCCAGGACAGCCCGCTCCCGTCGAGGGTGCCCTCGGCGATCGCGGCCACCGCGCGGGTGCACCCGATGCCGTAGGAGCCCATCGTGACCGTGACCAGCTTGCCGTTCTCGTCGAGCACCTTGAGGTCGAGCGCGTCGGCGTACTTGCGTCCGAGCTGGAAGATGTGGCCCATCTCGATGCCGCGCGCGGTCTCCAGCACGCCGCCGTCGGTGCCGCCGCAGGCGGGGCACAGGTCGCCGTCGCGCACCTCGGCGGCCTCGATGGTGCCGTCGGCGGTGAAGTCGCGGCCGGCCACGAGGTCGAGCACGTGGCTGCCGTCGACGTCGGCGCCGGTGACCCAGCGGGTGCCGTCAACGACCCGGGGGTCGACGACGTAGCGGATGCCGGAGGCGCTCTCCTCGCCCAGCACGCCGGGGCCGATGTAGCCCTTGACGAGCGCGGGGTGGGCGGCGAACTCGGCCTCGCCGAAGGGCTCGACCTCGATCGGCTCGAGCTGGCCCTCGAGCCGCTTCTGGTCGACCTCGCGGTCGCCGGGCAGGCCGATGGCGAGCGGCTCGCGCGTGCCGTCGGGGTGCTTGAGCACCACCAGCACGTTCTTCAGGGTGTCGGCGGCGTGCCAGGGGCGGTCCTCGCGGGGGAACGCCTCGTCGAGGTGGGCCACCAGCGAGTCGATGGTGGGGGTGCCGGGGGTGGCCTCGGCGCGCGCGGCGGGCGCGTCCTCCCATCCGGAGGCGGGCGGGGTCAGCACCTCGACGGCCTCCACGTTGGCGGCGTAGTCGCAGCGCGTGCAGCGGACGTAGGTGTCCTCCCCCACGTCGGCCTTGGCGAGGAACTCCTCCGAGCGGGAGCCGCCCATCGCGCCCGAGGTGGCCTTGACCACGACGTACTCGAAGCCGAGACGGTCGAAGATGCGCACGTAGGCGTCGCGGTGGGCCTGGTAGCTGGCGTCGAGGCCGGCGTCGTCGACGTCGAAGGAGTAGGAGTCCTTCATCGTGAACTCGCGTCCGCGCAGGAGGCCGGCGCGGGGACGGGCCTCGTCGCGGTACTTGGTCTGGATCTGGTAGATCGAGAGGGGCAGGTCCTTGTAGGAGGAGTACAGGTCCTTGACGACGAGGGTGAACATCTCCTCGTGCGTCGGGCCGAGCAGGTAGTCGGCGCCCTTGCGGTCCTTCAGGCGGAAGATGCCGTCGCCGTACTCGGTCCAGCGGTTGGTGGCCTCGTAGGGCTCCCGGGGCAGCAGTGCGGGGAAGCTGAGCTCCTGGGCGCCGATGGCGTCCATCTCCTCGCGCACGATGGCCTCGACCTTGCGCAGCACCTTCAGGCCCAGCGGCAGCCAGGAGTAGATGCCGGGCGCGGCGCGACGGATGTAGCCCGCGCGCACCAGCAGGCGGTGGCTGGGCACCTCCGCGTCGGCGGGATCGTCCCTCAGGGTGCGCACGAACAGGGTCGACATCCGCAGGATCATGGGCTCAGCGTAGGGGTGGTGCCGCCGACGGCACGAACCAGTTGTCCGCTCCCCGCGGGAGCGGGCGCAACCGATCACGCCGGGCGCGCGTCTCCACCAGGAGCCCGGACCCGCCGGGCCACCAGCCCGGGAGGACCGACCACCCATGGACCGCACCCGCACCCGCACCCGCACCCGACGGCTCCCCTCCGCGCTCGCCGCGGCAGCAGCCGCCCTGGCCACCCTGTCGTGCTCGATCCTCGTCGGGCCGGGCGCCGGCGCGGCGAGCGCCGAGGCGGCGACGCCGGTCGCGCCCGGCTCGCTGACCCGCGGCGCCGACCCGGCGGTGCCCGTGCTCGCGGGACGCACGATCACCGACGGTGAGCGCACCGTCCGCGTGCCCGGCCGCTCCCCCTCCCTGCTCGGCGCCTCCGGCGACGGGTACGTCGTCGCCACCGGGCTCGACGGGCGCCGACCGGTGCTGCTGCTCGACGGGTCGGGGCGCCACACCCTCGTCGACGACCTCGGCACCGACGACGCGCGGCTGGCCTCCGACGGCTCCGTCGTCGTCCTCACCCGCTACCGGTTCGCCGCGCAGAGGTCACGGGTGCGGGTCCTCGACGTCGCCACCGGGTCGATCGCGCAACGCCGAGGGTTCGAGGGCTTCGCGAACGTCCTCGACGCCGACGCCACCCGGGTCGTCGTCTCCACCTTCCCTCCCCGCGCCACGATGCTCTGGGACCTGGCCGCGGACCGGGTCGAGCTCGTCGGCCGGCAGCCGGGCTACGCCGCCTCGCTCGCCGACGACCGGCTCGCGGTCCACACCGGCGACCCCTACCGGGGCGGGTGCAGCCGCGTCGTGCGGCTGCAGGACCCCTCGCGGACGCTGTGGCGATCGTGCGAGGAGCGGGTGACGGCCTTCGCCCCGGGCGGTGAGCGCCTCGCCACGGTCGGTCTGCTGGCCGACGGCCGCGGCCCGCAGGACGTGTGGGCGCGCGGCACCGACGGCACCCTGCTGCAGCACTACACCGTGGCCGGCTGGTTCGGGCTCGTGCAGTGGGAGGACACGACCGGGCTGCTGCTCGACAGCCACGGGGGGCGCCGAGCGGCACTCGTGCGCTGCGACACCGACGCCACCGTCACCGACGGCGGGTGCGAGCGGGCCGGGGACCTGAGAGCCGTGACCGCAGGGTCCTGACGTACGTCGACCCGGCGGGTCCGGTCGGGCCGCGCGGCTCAGGCGCCGCGGGCGACCTTGAGCGCCACCCGCACCAGCTCGGCCTGCAGCGGCAGCCGGGCCAGGGTGCCGGCGCGCAGCACCGCGCTGCGGCTGCGGCGCGCGTCGGCGGCCATCTTCACGTTGCCCGGGAAGACCCCGACCAGGAGCGCGGCGCTGGCCCAGCCGGCGGCGCGGCGCGTCGCCGGCACCGCCATGCCCGCGGCGCACGCCAGCTCGGCGACGCCACTGCCCCAGATGACCTCGCGGTGGGCCGGCACCCACGCGGGCATCAGCGGCTCGAAGGTCTGCGGTCGCACGAGGTGCACCACACCGCTGGTGACGAAGGCCCCGGCGAGGAGCTTGGCGGCGAGGGGCAGCGGAGCGGCGGTGGGTGCGGGCACGGCCCGAGGCTAGTGGGCCGCGGAGGCGGGGAGCGGGCCGGCTCAGAACATGACGGTCGAGAAGCGCGCGGTCTCCTCGAAGCCGACCGCGGCGTAGGTCCTCCGGGCGGGCTCGTTCCACTCGTTGACGTAGAGCGACACCGTCGGTGCGATCTCGGCGCGCACCAGCTCGGCGACCGCCGCCATGCCCGCGACGGCCAGCCCCTCGCCGCGACGGTCGGCGGGCACCCAGACGCCCTGCACCTGCGCGGCGTGGGGCGAGGCGCAGGCGACCTCGGCCTTGAAGACGAGCCGGCCGTCGTCGAAGCGGGCGAAGGACCAGCCCCGGCTCACCAGCTGCGTGACCCGGGCGCGGTAGAGCTCCGCACCGCCGCCCTGCTCGGGGGAGACGCCCACCTCCTCGGTGTACATCGCCACGCACGCGGGGTAGAGCTCGCCCATGTCGGCGCGCGTCGTGCGCCGTACGCCCGGGTCGGGGGCGACGTCGGGGGTGCGGGCGAGCTCGAGGTGGGGCTGGCGCCACCGGGTCTCGCGGGGCCGGCCCCACGACGAGGCGAGGTGACCCCACAGCACCTCGACGGCCTCGTGGGGGCCCACGATGGTCGACACGCTGCGCCCGCGGGTCAGCGCGCGCTCCGCGAAGGCGCGGGCGTCGTCGGCGGTGGCGCCGATCGGCACCAGGTTGGCGCCGACGTGGCACGCGGCGACGAGGCGGCCGTCGACGAAGCGGCCCCACACCTCCCCGCCCAGCCAGCGGGGCTCCAGGTTGGTCGTGCGCGCCCGGTAGTCGGCGAAGACGTTGACCACGGGGTCGAGCTCGACGAGCGCGAGGAACTCGTGGAGGTCGGCCGCCCCCAGGGGGCGCACGCCGTGGCGGGTGGTCAGCACGCCTGGAGCCTACGACCACCGGCCCTCCGGGGTGTCACCCCGACGAGGGGCGGGCGGGACCGGGACGCGCGACGCGACGGCGGCGCGCGGACCACTCAGAGGTCGTCGAGGACGACACGGCGACGCGCGTCGTACTCCTCGTCGGTGATGAGGCCCTGCTCGCGCAGGTCGAGGAGGGTCCGCAGGCGGGCGGCGACGGAGGGCGGGTCCGACGCCGGGGGGACGGCGGCAGCCGGACCGGCCGGGCCGGCCGGAGCGCTGCCGCGCAGGCTGGCCGCGAGGTAGGTCGCCTCGAGCCCGTCGTCGCTGCCCAGCGCCATCAGCGAGGCGTCGCGCTCGCTCATGCCGGACTCGCGCGCCATGCGACGCGCCACCGAGACCCGCCACAGCGCGGCGACGAGGCCGGCGACCAGGCCGAGCACCACGAGCGCGGCCACCAGGCCCGCGGCACCGCTGGCTCCCCCGGACTCGGTGAACGGGCTGTCGGGGTAGGTGGCCACCCACCCTCCGTCGGAGCGGGTGCAGGTGGGGAGCTGGCCCTCGGCGTTCATCCGGGCGCACTTGTCCGGCAACCGACCCGACCCATCGGCGGCGACCGCGGGGCGCGGGAGCGCACCCAGCAGCAACGACACCGACCCGAGCGCGGCCCCGAGCCGCCAGACCCTCGTCATGGCCGACACTCTAGGGCGCTCGCACGCCCTGTGGGCGGGACTCAGCCGACGCTGACCTCGGCGGCGGCGCCGTCGACGGCCTCCATGCCCTCGGCGATGCGCATGGCCTCCTCGATGAGGGTCTCCACGATCTGCGACTCCGGCACGGTCTTGATGACCTCGCCCTTGACGAAGATCTGGCCCTTGCCGTTGCCGGAGGCGACGCCGAGGTCGGCCTCGCGCGCCTCGCCCGGACCGTTGACGACACAGCCCATGACGGCGACGCGCAGCGGCACCTCCATGCCCTCGAGACCGGCGGTGACCTCCTCGGCGAGCTTGTAGACGTCGACCTGGGCGCGGCCACAGCTGGGGCACGAGACGATCTCGAGCTTGCGCGGGCGCAGGTTGAGCGACTGCAGGATCTGGATGCCGACCTTGACCTCCTCGACCGGCGGGGCCGAGAGCGAGACGCGGATCGTGTCGCCGATGCCCTGGCTCAGCAGGGCCCCGAAGGCGGTGGCCGACTTGATGGTGCCCTGGAAGGCCGGGCCGGCCTCGGTGACCCCGAGGTGCAGCGGCCAGTCACCGGCCTCGGCGAGCAGCTCGTAGGCGCGGACCATCACGACGGGGTCGTTGTGCTTCACCGAGATCTTGAAGTCGTGGAAGTCGTGCTCCTCGAAGAGGCTGGCCTCCCACACCGCCGACTCCACGAGGGCCTCGGGCGTGGCCTTGCCGTACTTGTCCATGATGCGCTTGTCGAGGGAGCCCGCGTTGACGCCGATGCGGATGCTCGTGCCGCGGTCCTTGGCGGCCCGGGCGATCTCCTTGACCTGGTCGTCGAACTTGCGGATGTTGCCCGGGTTGACGCGCACCGCGGCGCAGCCGGCGTCGATCGCGGCGAAGACGTACTTGGGCTGGAAGTGGATGTCGGCGATGACCGGGATCTGCGACTTCTGCGCGATCGCGGGCAGGGCCTCGGCGTCGTCCTGGCTCGGGCAGGCCACCCGCACGATGTCGCAGCCGGTCGCGGTGAGCTCGGCGATCTGCTGCAGCGTGGAGTTGATGTCGGACGTCAGCGTCGTGGTCATCGACTGCACCGAGACGGGCGAGTCGCTGCCGACCCCCACCGAGCCGACCTTGATCTGGCGGGTGGGGCGGCGCGGGGCGAGCACGGGCGGCGGGGCCGACGGCATCCCCAGGTTGATCTCGGTCATGCCCCCAGGCTACTGCGCACCCCGCAGGGCCTCAGAACGGCGTGGCGACGGGGGCGACGAGGTCGCCGACGATGAGCACGACACCCATGACCAGCAGCGCGGAGGCGACGACGTAGGCGACCGGGAGGAGCTTGGCCGCGTCGACGTAGCCGGGGTCGGGCCGACCGCGCAGGCGGGCGGCGCCGCGACGGATCCACTCCCAGGTGGCACTGGCGATGTGGCCGCCGTCGAGGGGCAGCAGCGGCACGAAGTTGAAGACGCCGATGAAGAAGTTGAAGCCGGCGATCAGCGAGAGCAAGAAGGCGACCTTGTCGCCGCCGGGGATCTGCTCGGCCGAGCTGACCTCGCCCGCGATCCGGCCGCCGCCGACGATGCTGACCGGGCTGTCGGCCGCGCGCTCCTCGACGCCGACGATGGCCTGGCCGACCTCGTAGACCTTGACCGGGAGGGTGACCAGGGCCTGCACGGTGTCCTTGGCCATGACCCCCATCTGCTCGAGGGTGTAGAGCGGGCCGCCCCGGGTGACGACCAGCTCGACGGTGGGCGTCACGCCCAGGAAGCCGACCTGGCGCAGGGTCTCGTCGGTCTCCGAGGTCGGCCGGGTCTCCACCGTGGTGCTGGTCGTGCCGGTGAGCTCGCGGCCGTCGCGCTCGTAGCCGATGACGGCCTCGCCGTCGGCGTTGTCGCGGATCAGCGCGCGCAGCTGGTCCCAGCCGGTGACGGCCGTGCCGTTGAAGGAGGTGATGGTGTCGCCGGGTCGCAGGCCGGCGTCGCTGGCCGGGCTGGCCGGGTCGTCGGCCGCGCACTCACGACCCTCGTCGGAGTAGGGGATGACGCACTGCGAGACCGTGTCGACGACCGGCGCACCGGCCTCGGGCTCGATGGTGCGGGTGCCGTAGGTGCCGAAGACGATCCAGAACAGGAAGAAGGCGATGAGGATGTTGACCGTGGGGCCGCCGGCCATCACCACGATCTTCTTCCACGAGGCCATCTTGTAGAAGAGACGGTCACTGTCCTCGGGGCGCACCAGCTCCCACTCCGCCGCGCGGGCGTCGGAGATGAGCTGGGTGAACATGCCGGTGTTGGACTTGCGCACGCGGGTCACGGTGTTGCCGTCGGCGTCGACGGTGGTCTCGTCGGCCAGCTGCGCGGCGCCGGGCGGCAGCATGCCGACGATCTTGACGTAGCCGCCGAGCGGGATGGCCTTGACGCCGTACTCGGTCTCGCCGACCTGCTTGCTCCACACGGTGGGGCCGAAGCCGATGAAGTACTGCGTCACCTTCCCGCCGAAGCGCTTGGCCGGGATCATGTGGCCGAGCTCGTGCAGACCGATCGAGACCAGGATCGCGACGACGAAGACGAGCACGCCGAGGAGGTAGAGCAGGGCGGTGGTCATCGGCTTCCTCGGCTCGTGGAGCGGATCGTGGCGCGGGCCGTCTCACGGGCCCAGGAGTCGGCAGCGAGCACGCCGTCGAGGGTGAGCTGCTCGTCCGAGGGTACGTCGTGACCGCGCAGCACCGCAGCGACCACGTCGACGATCCCGGTGAAGCCCAGCCGGCCGTCGCGGAAGGCCGCGACGCACTCCTCGTTGGCGGCGTTGTAGACCGCGGGGGCCGTGCCCCCGCGCCGACCGGCCTCGCGGGCCAGGGCGACGGCGGGGAAGGCCTCGTCGTCGAGCGGGTCGAAGCGCCACGTCTGCGCCGTCGACCAGTCGACGGGGGCCGCGGCGCCGGGCACCCGGTCGGGCCAGGCCAGGCCGAGCGCGATCGGGATCATCATCGTGGGCGGGCTGGCCTGCACCAGCGTGGAGCCGTCGGTGAACTCCACCATCGAGTGCACGACGCTGGTCGGGTGCACCACGACCTCGATGTCGTCGTAGGGCACGCCGAAGAGCAGGTGGGCCTCGATCACCTCGAGGCCCTTGTTGACCAGGGTCGCGGAGTTGATCGTGATGACCGGCCCCATCGACCAGGTGGGGTGGTCGAGCGCCTCGGCCGGGGTGACCTCGGCGAGCTGCTCGCGGCTGCGCCCGCGGAAGGGCCCGCCGCTGGCGGTGAGCACGAGCCGGCGCACCTCCTCGCGCGCCCCGCCGCGCAGGCACTGCGCGACGGCGGAGTGCTCGGAGTCGACCGGCACCACCTGGCCGGGAGCCGCCGCGGCCAGCACCAGCGGGCCGGCCATGATCAGCGACTCCTTGTTGGCCAGGGCCAGCGTCGAGCCCGACTCCAGCGCGGCCAGGGTGGGCCGCAGGCCCACCGCTCCGGTGATGCCGTTGAGCACGACGTCGGCGCCGAGGCCGGCGGCCTCGACCGAGGCCTCCTCCCCCAGCCCGCTGTACGCCGGGCGCAGCTCAGCCACCTGCTGCGCGAACAGCTCGGGCTGGCCGCCCCCGGCGCTCAGCCCGACCACGCGGAACCGGTCGGGGTGGGCCCGCACGAGGTCGAGGGCCTGGGTGCCGATCGAGCCGGTGGAGCCGAGGATGACGATGTCGCGACGCTCACTCACACGCGCCAGTCTCCCCCGTCGCGCCCGGGCCGGCCGCGGGGCCCCGCGACCGGCCCCGCGAGCGGCCGCGCGACCGGTCCGACGGGCGGCCCGGCCGGGCTCACCGTCAGGGTGCGACCGGGGTGACGGGCTCGGCGTCGGGGGCGGTGGCGGCGAAGGCCTCGGCGACGACGTCGAAGGCCTCGTGCAGCAGCGCGTCGGGGATCGACAGCGGCGGCAGGAAGCGGAAGACGTTGCCCCAGGTGCCGCAGGTGAGCACCACGACGCCGTTGCGGTGGCAGTGGGCCGCGACGGCGGCGGTGCGGGCGGCGTCGGGGGTGGTCGTGCCGGGCTCGCACAGCTCGATGGCCATCATGGCGCCGCGACCGCGGACGTCGGCGACGACGGGGTGCTCGGCGGCCAGCGCGGTGAGGCGCTCGGTCATCAGCGCGCCGAGGTCGCGGGCGCGACCCACGAGGTCGTGCTCGCGCATCTCCTCGATGGCGCCCAGCGCGGCGGCGCAGGCCAGCGGGTTGCCGCCGTAGGTGCCGCCGAGGCCGCCGCCGTGCACGGAGTCCATCAGCTCGGCGCGGCCGGTGACGGCGGCCAGCGGCAGCCCGCCGGCGATGCCCTTGGCCGTGGTGACCAGGTCGGGCACGACGCCCTCGTGGTCGCTGGCGAACCAGTCGCCGGTGCGGCAGAAGCCGGACTGGATCTCGTCGGCGATCAACACGACGTCGTTGTCGGTGCACCACTGCGAGAGCGCCGGCAGGAAGCCCGGGGCCGGCACGACGAAGCCGCCCTCGCCCTGCACCGGCTCGATGACGACGCAGGCCAGGTTGGTGGCACCCACCTGCTTCTCGATGACGTCGATGGCGCGCGCGGCCGCCTCGGGGCCCGAGAGCCCGTCGCGGAAGGGGTAGGACATCGGGGCGCGGTAGACCTCGCCGGCGAAGGGCCCGAAGCCGTGCTTGTAGGGCATGTTCTTGGCCGTCATGGCCATCGTGAGGTTGGTGCGGCCGTGGTAGGCGTGGTCGAAGACGGCCACGGCGTCCTTGCCGGTGGCGACGCGGGCGATCTTCACGGCGTTCTCGACGGCCTCGGCGCCGGAGTTGAAGAGGGCCGACTTCTTGGCGTGCGAGCCGGGGGTGAGCTCGGCGAGGGCCTGCGCGACGTCGACGTAGCCGTCGTAGGGCGTGACCATGAAGCAGGTGTGGGTGAAGGCCTGGACCTGCTCGGTGACGTTGCGGACCACCGCGGGGGCGGCGTTGCCGACCGTGGTGACCGCGATGCCCGAGCCGAGGTCGATGAGGGAGTTGCCGTCGACGTCGACGAGGACGCCGCCGCCCGCGGCGACCACGAAGACGGGCAGGGTCGTGCCCACGCCGTCGGCGACGTAGGCCTTCTTGCGCTCGAGGCGCTCGAGCGAGGCCGGGCCGGGGATCGCGGTGACCAGGCGCCGCTCCTGCGGCAGGCCCACGTTGGTGGCGGGGCCGGTCGGGGTGGTCGGGGCGTGCTGCTGGGTGTCGGTCACGAGTCCATCTCCTTCATTCCCCACGGGCTGCCGTAGGCCGTGAGCAGGTCGAGGAAGGGTACGGCGTCGAAGGCCTCGGGGCCCAACACGCCGGCCCCGCGCCACACGCCGGTGGCGAGCAGCTCGAGGGCGACCACGGGGTTGACCGCGGTCTGCCACACCACGCACTGGTGGCCGTACTCCTGCATCGTCCAGGCGTTGTCGACCACGTGGTAGAGGTAGGTCGACCGGGGCGCGCCGTCCTTGCCGAGGCCGGTGACCCAGAGCCCCGCGCAGGTCTTGCCGCGCATCCGCGGGCCCACGGTGGCCGGGTCGGGCAGCACCGCGGCGACGACGTCGCGCGGGCTGACCTCGACGCCCTTGACGCGCACCTTCTCGGTGCGGTCGAGGCCCAGGGTGTGCAGGGCCTTGAGGATGGAGATGAACTCCTCGCCCAGGCCGTACTTGAAGGTCGCGCGCCGGCAGTCGATCCAGCGCGGCATGAGGAGCACCTCCTCGTGCTCGACGTTGACGCACTCGACCGGCCCGATGCCCTCGGGGAAGTCGAAGACCTCGGGCTCGCTGAAGGGCGCGGTGGTCGACCACTGCCCGTCCTGCCAGACGACGGGCGGGTTGAGGCACTCCTCGATCGTGGTCCACATCGAGAACGACGGCGCGAAGACCTCGTTGCCGTCGTCGTCGGTGACCACGAGGTTGGCGCCGTCGCGCGTGCCGAGCTCGTCGATCTCGCTGAAGAGGTGGTCGGCGGCGTAGCGGGCGAAGACGTCGGACAGGCCCGGCTCGACGCCGATGCCGACCAGGGCCAGCCGTCCGGCGGCCTCCCACTCCCCCGCGACCGCGAACTGCTCGTCGCCGAGCTTCACGCCGCACTGCTCGTACGGCGCCTCCGGGTGCGGTCGCGAGAGCGACATCGCCATGTCGAGGTAGTCGGCCCCTGCGGCGAAGGCGCCCTCGAAGACCGGCATGTCGAAGACCGGGTCGACCGCGTTCATCACGTGGGTGATCCGGTGCTCGCGGCACAGCGCGCTCACCGAGCCCGCGTCGGAGGCGTCGACGCGCGCGGCGGCGTACCGCTCGTCGATCGCGGCGGCGCTCTGTGCCTTGGCCTCGTCGTAGTCGGCGACGACCAGGGCCTCGAAGAAGTCGCGGCGCGCGGCGATGGCCGCGAAGGCCGAGCCGACGCCGCCGGCACCGACCAGGAGGATGCGCATGGGGCTGCTCACCGGGTCACTCACCGTGGTAGCTCATGACGTGCTTGACCCGGGTGTAGTCCTCGAGGCTGTAGGCCGAGAGGTCCTTGCCGTAGCCGGAGTGCTTGAAGCCGCCGTGGGGCATCTCGGAGACGAAGGGGATGTGGGTGTTGATCCACACCACGCCGAAGTCGAGGCGCTTGGACATGCGCAGGGCCCGGGCGTGGTCGGCGGTCCACACCGAGGACGACAGCCCGTACTTCGTGCCGTTGGCCCAGCGCAGGGCCTCGGCCTCGTCGGAGAAGCGCTGCACCGTGATGACCGGGCCGAAGATCTCGGTCTGCACCTGCTCGTCGTCCTGGCGCAGCCCCGAGACCACGGTCGGCTCGTAGAAGTAGCCCCGCTCGCCCTGGCGGGCACCGCCGGTCTGGAGCGTGGCGTGGTCGGGCAGCCGGTCGACCATGCCGCTGACGCGGGCCAGCTGGTCGGCGTTGTTGAGCGCGCCGTAGAGCACGTCCTCGTCGTCGGGGAGTCCGGTGCGGGTGCCGCGGGCGGCCTCGGTGAGCGCGGCGACGAACTCGTCGTGCACCCCGGGGGCGACCAGCACGCGGGTGGCGGCGGTGCAGTCCTGACCGGCGTTGAAGTAGCCGGCCTCGGCGATGGCCGCGGCGGCGCGCTCCACGTCGGCGTCGTCGAAGACCACGACCGGGGCCTTGCCGCCGAGCTCGAGGTGCACCTTCTTCAGGTCGGCGGCCGCGGCCCCCGCGACCTCCATGCCGGCGCGCACCGATCCCGTGATCGAGACCATCTGCGGTGTCGGGTGCTCGACCAGCCGGCGGCCGGTGTCACGGTCGCCGCACACGACGTTGAGGACCCCGGGCGGCAGGAACTCCTGGGCCAGCTCGGCGAGCAGCACCGAGGTCGCCGGGGTGGTGTCGCTGGGCTTGAGCACGATGGTGTTGCCGGCGGCCAGCGCCGGGGCGATCTTCCAGATCATCATCATCAGCGGGTAGTTCCACGGCGTCACCTGGCCGATGACGCCGATCGGCTCACGGCGGATCCACGAGGTGTGGTCGGCCATGTACTCCCCCGCCGACTTGCCCTCCAGCAGCCGCGCCGCCCCGGCGAAGAAGCGGAAGTGGTCGACGCCGACCGGGAGCTCCTCGGTGGCGGTCAGGCCCAGCGGCTTGCCGGTGTCGCGCGACTCCACGCGCACGAACTCCTCGCTGCGCCGGTCGAGGGCGTCGGCGATGCCCAGCAGCGCGGTCATCCGCTCCTGCGGGGTGGTCTCGCCCCAGGTCTCGAAGGCCCGGTCGGCGGCGGCGTAGGCGCGGTCGACGTCCTCGGCGTCCGAGAGCGGCGCGGCGGCGTAGACCTCCCCCGTCGTGGGGTCCTCCACGTCGTAGGTGGCGCCGGAGGCGGCGGCGACGAGCTCGCCGTTGACAACGTTCTGGAAGGTCTGGTCGGCCATGACCGGAGCCTAGTCAGAAGACAACGGAATCTGTAGACCTCCGCCCGATCCGATGCGAAATCGGTCGTGACCGTGACCTCAGACCGCGAAGACGCACGCTCCGTCGACCCAGGTCGAGCTGACCTGGGTCGCCCCGACCTCCTCGACGGGCCCGAGGAACGGGTCGCGGTCGAGCACGACCAGGTCGGCCACCGCCCCGGGCGCCACCGTGCCGGCGCCGACGTCGTCGCGGCGGTTCACCCACGCGCTGCCCGAGGTGTAGGCCGCCAGCGAGGTCGCGAGGTCGAGCGCCTGCTCGGGCAGGAAGGCCTCGGTGCCGCCGCGGCCCGCCTCGTCGCGCGCCCAGCGGTTGACCGCGACGTGCACCGCCTCGAGCGGGTGCGGCGTCGAGACCGGCCAGTCGCTGCCGGCCACGAGCCGCGCACCCGTGCGGTGCAGGGAGCCGAAGGGGTACTGCCACCCGGCCCGCTCCAGGCCGAGGAACGGCAGCGTCAGCTCGACCATCTGCTCGTCGAGGCAGGCCCACAGCGTCTGCAGGTTGGCGGCGACGCCCAGGGCGCCGAAGCGCGGCACGTCGTCGGGGTGCACGAGCTGCAGGTGCGCCACGTGGTGCCGCCCGGCGCGACGCAGGTCGTCGTCGAGGGCCTCGAAGGCGTCGAGCGCTTCGCGCACCCCGCGGTCGCCGATGCCGTGCACGTGCACCTGGAAGCCCTCGGCCGCGAGGGCCGCGACCGCCGCGGTGAGGGCGGCGGGGTCGAGGAAGGAGTGCCCCGCGTTGTCGGTGGGGTGGCCGCACCGGTCGAGGTAGGGCGCGGTGAGGGAGGCCGAGCCGTTCTCCGCCACGCCGTCCTGCATGACCTTGACGCTCGTCGCGCGGAAGCGGCCGTGGCTGTAGGCGGCGCGGCGGGCGACCAGGTCGGCGACCTGCTCGAGGCCGCGGTCGCGCTCCCACCACAGCGCGCCCACGACGTGGGCGGTGAGCACCCCGCGCTGCGCCGCCCTCAGGTACGCCGGCCCCGGGTCGTCCATGCCGGCGTAGGCCCCGACGATCGCGTCCTGCCACCCGGTGACGCCCACCGAGTGCAGGTAGGACTGCCCTGCGAGGAGCGCCGCGTCGTACTCCGCCTCGGTGGTCGCCGGGGCGAGGTCGGCGACCAGCGCCATGGCCGCCTCGTGGAGGGTGCCGGTGGGCCGGCCGTCGGCGTCGCGCTCGATGCGGCCGTGGGGCGGGTCGGGCGTCTCCGCGGTGATGCCGGCCAGCTCGAGGGCGCGGGTGTTGACCCAGGCGCCGTGGTGGTCGCGGTTGGGCAGCAGCACCGGCCGGTCGGGCAGGACCGCGTCGAGGTCGGCGGCGGTCGGGGTGCCGCCGGGGAAGGCGGCCATCGCCCAGCCCCCGCCGAGCACCCACGCGCGCTCGGGGTGGGCCGCGGCGTAGGCGGCGACCGCCGCGACGTAGCCCTCGCGCGTGCCGACGTCGGAGAGGTCGCAGCGCACCCGCTCGAGACCGCCCTGCACCGCGTGCACGTGGGCGTCGACGAACCCCGGGGCCAGCATCCCGCCGGCGAGGTCCACCACCTGCTGGCCGGACTCCGGGCGCGGGCGGCCCTGCCCGGCGCGGCGTACGTCGGTCACGACGCCGTCGCGCACCACCACCGCGTCGACGGCGCCCACGTGCTCGTGGCCGTCGAAGAGGCTCCCACCGGTGAACACCGTCGAGGTCATGGCTGCAGTGAACCAGAGCCCCGGGCCGGTCGCGCCCTGACGCCCGACGGGCGGGATTCGACGGATTCCGTCACGGAAACCCGCTCACACCGTCGATTCCGCTTGCACACCTCCCCTCGGAGCGCGCACGATGAGCGCATGCTCCCTGACTACGACCACCTCCAGAAGGCCGCCAAGGACCACCTCTGGATGCACTTCACGCGCCACGGGTCCTACGAGGCCGCCGACGTGCCGGTGATCGTGCGCGGGGAGGGCGTGCACCTCTACGACGCCCACGGCAAGCGCTACCTCGACGGCCTGGCCGGTCTCTTCGTCAGCCAGCTCGGTCACGGCCGCCGCGACCTGGCCGAGGCCGCGGCCACGCAGGCCGGCGAGCTGGCCTTCCACCCGCTGTGGTCCTACGCCCACCCGACCGCGATCCGGCTGGCCGAGCGGGTGGCGTCCTACGCGCCCGGCGACCTCAACCGGGTCTTCTTCACCACCGGCGGCGGCGAGGCGGTCGAGAGCGCCTGGAAGCTGGCCAAGAACTACTTCAAGCTCACCGGCCGCCCGATGAAGCACAAGGTCATCAGCCGCTCGATCGCCTACCACGGCACCACGCAGGGGGCGCTGTCGATCACGGGCCTGCCGCTGCTCAAGCAGCAGTTCGAGCCGCTGGTGCCCTCGACCTTCCGCGTGCCCAACACCAACGCCTACCGCGCCCCCGCCCACGCGCTGGGTCCCGGCGGCGACGACCTCGAGGCCTACGGCCTCTGGGCCGCGGACCAGATCGCGGTCGCGATCGAGAACGAGGGCCCCGACACGGTGGCCGCGGTCTTCCTCGAGCCGGTGCAGAACGCCGGCGGCTGCTTCCCGCCGCCGCCCGGCTACTTCCAGCGCGTGCGCGAGATCTGCGACCGGTACGACGTGCTCCTGGTCTCCGACGAGGTCATCTGCGCCTTCGGCCGCCTCGGCCACATGTTCGGGGCCGAGCGCTACGGCTACCAGCCCGACATCATCACCTGCGCCAAGGGCCTGACGTCGGGCTACTCCCCGCTCGGCGCGATGATCGCCTCCGACCGGCTGATGGAGCCCTTCCTGCACGGCAGCGAGTGGTTCGCCCACGGCTACACCTTCGGCGGCCACCCGGTCTCCTGCGCGGTCGCGCTGGCCAACCTCGACGCCTTCGAGGAGGAGGGGGTGCTCGAGCACGTGCGCGCCAACGAGCCCGGCTTCCGCGCCACGCTGGAGCGGCTCAAGGACCTGCCCATCGTCGGCGACGTGCGCGGCGACGGCTACTTCTACGGCATCGAGCTGGTCAAGGACCAGGCCACCAAGGAGTCCTTCGACGACGACGAGAGCGAGCGCCTGCTCTACGGCTTCGTCTCCAAGTCGCTCTACGCCGAGGGTCTCTACTGCCGCGCCGACGACCGCGGCGACCCCGTCATCCAGCTCGCGCCCCCGCTCGTCGCGACCCAGGAGCACTTCGACGAGATGGAGCAGATCCTGCGCACCGTGCTCGACAAGGCCTGGGCCCAGATCTGAGGCGACGGCCCGCCGCTCGCCTCCGAGTGGCGACGGGGCGGCGGGCCTCAGGAGTCGAAGCCGAGACCCGCGCGGTCGAGGCCGCGCAGCCACAGGTTGCGCCGCCCGCCGCGCGCGTCGGCGCGCGCGAGTGACCAGCGGGTGAGGTTGATGCCCACCGAGCGGGCCGGCTCGGGCGGGAAGGGCAGCGGCTGCTCGCGCACCATGCGCAGCCGGGTGCGCTCGGTGTCGGCCCCCTCCAGCAGGTCGAGCACGACCTGGGCCCCGAAGCGGCTGGCGCCGACACCGAGACCGGTGTAGCCCAGCGCGTAGCCGACGCGACCCGACACGGCCGTGCCGTAGAAGGCCGCGAAGCGGGTGCAGGTGTCGATCACCCCGCCCCAGCGGTGGGTGAAGCGCAGCCCCTCCAGCTGCGGGAAGGTCGCGAAGAAGTGCTCGGCCAGGAGGCCGTGGGTGCGCTCGCGCTGCTCCAGGGCGGCGTCGATGCGGCTGCCCCAGTGGTAGACGGCGTCGTAGCCGCCCCACAGGATCCGGTCGTCGCGGGTGAGGCGGTAGTAGTGGAAGAGGTTGGCCCCGTCGCCGATCCCCTGCCGGCCCTCCCAGCCGATCGCGGCCTTCTGGGCGGGCGAGAGCGGCTCGGTCATCAGCACGTGGTCGTAGACCGGCACGCTCATCAGCCGCAGCCGCCGCAGCAGGGGCGGGAAGGCGTTGGTGGCCAGGGCCACCCGTCCCGCACGCACCGCGCCGGGCCCGTCGGCGCCGCGCACCGTCAGGCGCACCCCGGCGCCGTCGCGCGCGAGACCGGTGACGCGGCTCTGCTCGCAGACCTCGACCCCGGCGTCCAGGCAGGCCCGCCGCAGACCCCAGGCCAGCCGCGCGGGCTCGACGAGGGCGGTCGAGGTGGGGTCGTGCAGCGCCCCGAGGTAGGTCGGCGAGTCGACCAGCGCCCGGGTCTGCGCCGCGTCGAGCCAGCGTGCGTCCCCGCCGTGGGCCGCGACCTCGGCGGCCACCTCCCGCAGCTCGTCGACCTGGTGCGGCGCGGTGGCCACGGTCAGCTCCCCGCTGCGGCGCCAGTCGCAGTCGATGCCGAGCTCCGCGATGGTCGCGCCCATCTCCTCGAGGTTGGCCGCGCCGAGCCGGTCGAGCTGCGCCAGCTCCTCGGGCCAGCGCTCCAGGCCGTTGCCGAAGCCGTGGGTGAGGCTGGCCGCGGCAAAGCCACCGTTGCGCCCGCTGGCCTGGTCGCCGCAGGTGCCGGCCTCGAGCAGGAGCACCGAGCGGGAGGGGTCGCGGTGGCGGGCCAGCAGGGCGGTCCACAGCCCGGTGTAGCCGCCGCCCACCACGACCAGGTCGGCCTGGCGCTCGCCGGTCAGCGAGGCCGTCGGGCTCGGGCGCGCCGGGTCGTCGAGCCAGTAGGTGCGCGGCTCGGCGTACGCCAGGGAGGCCGCGGCGCCCGCGCGCGGGACGCGGCTGCGGCCCGACACGGAGGGGGCGCTCACCGCGACAGCGCCCGCGAGCGGCGGCGGCTGCCGAGCTCGCCGACCAGCACGACGGCGATGGACAGCACGAACATCACGGTGCCGATGACGTTGACCTGCATCGGCACGCCGCGCTGGCTCGCGCCCCACACGTACATGGGGAAGGTCAGCTCGGTGCCGGCGTTGAGGTTGGTGACGATGAAGTCGTCGAAGGACAGCGAGAAGCTCAGCAGCGCCGCCCCGAGGATGCCGGGGAAGACCAGCGGCAGGGTGACGCGCCAGAAGGTCTGGGCCGGGGTGGCGTAGAGGTCCATGGCCGCCTGCTCCAGCGAGTCGTCCATGCCGGCCAGGCGCGAGCGCACGGTGACGACCACGAAGGACAGGCAGAACATGACGTGGGCGATGAGGATGGTCCAGAAGCCCAGCTGGCCGGAGAAGCCGGCGGCCACGAAGAGCGCCAGCAGCGAGGAGCCGAGCACGATCTCGGGCGCCGCCATCGGCAGGAAGATGAGCAGGTTCGAGGCCGAGCGGCCGCGGAAGTCGTGGCGCACCAGCGCGAAGGCCGCGAGCGTCCCGAGCAGGGTGGCGCCGAGGGTGGCGAGCACCCCGATCCGGATCGACACCCACAGCGCGTCGCACATCGACTGGTCCTCGCAGACGTTCGCCCAGTTGTCGAGGGTGAAGGACTGGAAGGCGTAGACGTTGCGGGTGCCCTCGTTGAAGCTCATCAGCACCACGACCGCGATCGGCACGAAGGTGTAGAGCAGCACCAGCAGGCCGAGCACCAGCACGAGGTGCTCGCGCAGCCACCGGCCCGCGGGCGGACGGGTCCCCCGCGCGGCCGGGCGCGCGGCGCTCACAGCAGCTCCTCCGTGCCGGCGCGGCGCACGTAGACCAGCACCAGCGCCACGATCAGCACCATGAGCACCATCGACAGCGCGGCCGCCGAGGGGTAGTCGCCCGCGTCGGTGAACTGGCTCTGGATGACGCTGCCGATGACGCGCTGGTTGGGGCTGCCCAGCAGCTGGGCGTTGATGTAGTCGCCCGCGGCCGGGATGAAGGTGAGCAGCGTGCCCGACACGACGCCGGGCAGCGACAGCGGCCAGGTGACCTTGAGGAAGCCGACCGCCGGGTGCGCGTAGAGGTCGGAGGAGGCCTCGATCAGCCGGGGGTCGATCTTGTCGATGCTGGCGTAGAGCGGCAGCACCATGAAGGGCAGGAAGTTGTAGGCCAGCCCCGCCACCACCGCGACCGGCGTGGCCAGCAGCCGGCCGTCATCGCCGAGCAGGTGGAGGAACTGCAGCGTGTCGACGACGTAGCCGTCGTCGGCGAGGATCAGCTTCCACGACAGGGTGCGCAGCAGGAAGCTGGTGAAGAACGGCGCGATGACCAGCACCAGCATGAGGTTCTTCCACCGCCCGGCCCTGAAGGCGATCGCGTAGGCGAGCACGTAGCCCAGCACCAGGCAGATCAGCGTGGCGGCGGCGCCGTACGCCAGGGCGCGCAGCAGCGGCGTCCAGTACTCCTGGACGGCGTCGACGTAGTTGCCGAAGGCGTAGGTCATCTCGTAGCCGCGGAAGTCCGACCCGCTGGGGTCGTAGAGGCTGGTGGCGGCCAGCGAGTAGAACGGCACGACGAAGAACAGGGCCAGCCAGACGGCGGCCGGCAGGAGCAGCAGGTAGCCCGTGAGGCCCCGCTTGCGGCCGGTGTCCGGCTCGGCGTCGGCGAGGTCGGTCGACGGTGGCGGCGCGTCGGGCGGCGCCAGGGTCGGGGTGGTCGGGGGCGCCATCACGCGCCGTCCCGCTGCGCCCCGGCCGAGGCGTCCTGTGCGGCGTCGAGGAGGAAGGCGTACTCGGGGCGCCACGACAGCTCCACCCGCTCGCCCGTGGTGAAGAGGCGCTGGCGGCCGGTGTTCTGGGCGAAGACCTGGAGCTCCTGGCCCCAGGGCATCCGCACGAGGTACTGCGTGCTCACCCCGACGAAGCTGACGTCGGTGACGACGCCGCCGGGGATCGTGTTGCCCGGGGCGTCGAGCTCGGCGCCCTCGTCCCCGATCAGCACCTTCTCGGGGCGGATGCCGACCCAGCCGGCGTCGCCGTCGGTGTGGGTGCGCGCGGTCGGCACCGAGACCTGGATGCCGTGCATGTCGACCGTGGTGAGGTCGGCCGAGCGCGAGAGGACGGTGCCGGCGACGAGGTTGGACTGGCCGAGGAAGTTGGCGACGAAGGTGCTGCGGGGGTTCTCGTAGAGCTCGGCCGGCGCACCCATCTGCTCGATGACGCCGGCGTTCATCACCGCGACCGTGTCGGCCATCGTCATGGCCTCCTCCTGGTCGTGGGTGACGTGGACGAAGGTGAGACCGACCTCGGTCTGGATCCGCTTGAGCTCGATCTGCATGCCGCGGCGCAGCTTGAGGTCGAGCGCGCCCAGCGGCTCGTCGAGCAGGAGCACCTCCGGCTCGTTGATCAGCGCCCGGGCCAGGGCCACGCGCTGCTGCTGGCCGCCGGAGAGCTGGGCCGGCTTCTTGCGGGCCTGGCTGCCCAGCTCGACCAGGTCGAGCATCTCGGCGACCTTCTCCTTGACGTCCTTGCGCTTGCGCCGACGCAGGCCGAAGGCGACGTTCTCGAAGATGTCGAGGTGGGGGAAGAGGGCGTAGCTCTGGAAGACGGTGTTGACCGGACGCCGGTAGGGCTTGGCCCAGGTGATGTCCTGCTCGCCGAGGGTGATGCTGCCCGAGGTGGGCGTCTCCAGGCCCGCGACCATGCGCAGGGTGGTGGTCTTGCCGCAGCCCGAGGGGCCCAGCAGCGCGAAGAACGACCCGGCCGGCACGTCGAGGTCGAGGTCGTCGACGGCGGTGAAGGTCGCGAAGCGCTTGGTCACGCTGCGCAGCCGCAGCCCGTCGTACGCCGCGCCGCGCGCACCGCCCGGGTCGGCGCCGGGTACGACGCCCGGAGCGCTCGCCGGTCCTGCTCCCTCAGCCACCTGTGACATCGGCCCACTCCCCTTCGTACTGCGCGGTCTGCTGGTCGTCGAGCGGCATGAAGTCGAAGGTCGCGGCGAGGGCCTCGTCGTCGGGGAAGATCAGCTTGTTGTCGACGAGGCTGGGATCGATCTTCTCCATCTCCTCGCGGGCGCCCTCGACGGGGCAGATGTAGTTGACCCAGGAGGCGAGCTTCGCCGCCACGGCCGGCTCGTAGTAGTAGTCGATCCACGCCTCGGCGTTGGCGGTGTGGGTGGCGAGGTTGGGCACGATCATGTTGTCGCTCCACAGCGCCAGCCCCTCCTCCGGCGTCACGAACTTGATGTCGGGGTTGTCGAACTGCAGCTGGATGACGTCGCCCGACCAGGCCTCGCAGGCCACGACGTTGCCCGCGGCGAGGTCCTGGACGTACTCGTTGCCGGTGAAGGAGCGCACGTGGCCGTCGGCCACGACCTGGCGCAGCCGGTCGATGGCGTCGGCCCACTCGTCGTCGTCGAAGTCGCCCGGGTCGGCCCCGGTGACCTTGAGCATGAAGGCCATCGTGTCGCGCATCTCCGAGAGCAGGCTGATGCGGCCCTTGAGGTCGGGACGGGTGAGGAGCTCCTCGAAGCTGCCGACGGCGTCGGTCCTGCTCGAGTCGTAGGCGATGCCGGTCAGGCCGGTCTGCCACGGCGCGTGGTACCGCAGCTCGGGGTCCCACTGCACGCCGCGCAGGGGCTCGATGAGGTTGGCGTGCAGGTTCGGCACGCGGTCGGGGTCGAGGGGCTGGATCCAGCCCAGACCGATCATGCGCGCCGCCATCCAGTCGGTCAGCATGATCAGGTCGCGGTCGATGGGCTCGCACGTGCCGAGCTGGTTGCGGACCTTGGCGTAGAACTCGGCGTTGTCGTTGACGTCGTCGGTGTAGTCGACCGTGATCCCGGTGCGCTCGGTGAACCCCATGAACGTGCCGTTCTTGTTGTTGCGGGGGTCGATGTACTGCGGCCAGTTGGAGATGACGAGCGAGCGGTCGCTCCCGGAGCGGTCGGCGGCGCGGCAGCTGGCGGGATCCTGGGCGGCGCCGGCGACCTCGAAGACGGGCAGCTTGAGCGCGGCGAGGCTGGCTCCGCCGAGGGCGAGCGCGCCGCCGCCGCGCAGGAGGGAGCGGCGACTGAGGCCGGTGGGTCGGTGGGACGGGACGCTCACGACACTCCTTCCGGGGCACGGGCTGGCACGAGAGCAAGTGCTCGGATCGTGCCACGATCACCCCGGGTCGACAAGCGATCCGGTCGAGACGAAACCTTCCCGCAACGAAATCGTTCGTCAAACCCCCCGCCATGCGTCCGAGAGCACCCCGCGAGGCGGTACCTTGCGGGCATGAGTCGCAAGCCCGGACGTCCCACGACCCACCTCGACGACGTCTCCAAGGCCATCATCGAGCAGCTGCAGCAGGACGGCCGGCGCTCCTACGCCGCGATCGGCAAGGTCGTCGGCCTCTCGGAGGCCGCCGTGCGCCAGCGGGTCCAGCGACTCACCGAGAGCGGCGTCATCCAGGTCGTCGCGGTCACCGACCCGCTGCAGCTGGGCTTCGCGCGCCAGGCGATGGTCGGCATCAAGGCCACGGGCCCGCTCGAGCCGCTGGCCGACACCCTGGCCGAGATGCCGGAGGTCGACTACGTCGTCATCACGGCCGGGTCCTACGACCTGCTGGTGGAGGCCGTCTGCGAGTCCGACGAGCACCTGTTGGAGCTGCTCTCGACGCGCATCCGCACCATCCCCGGCGTCGTGGCCACGGAGACCTTCATGTACCTCGAGCTGCGCAAGCAGACCTACTCCTGGGGTGTGCGCTGAGCGCGGACCCGCGCTCGCTCTCGCTGTGGCACGCCACCGCGGGCGGGTCGTGGGCCCCACGGCCCGCGCTGCCCGGGGACCGCGAGGCCGACGTGGCCGTCGTCGGCGCCGGGCTCACGGGCCTGTGGACCGCGCTCTACCTCGCCCGCGCCGACCCCACGCTGCGGATCGTGGTGCTCGAGGCCGAGACCGCCGGCTTCGGCGCCTCGGGACGCAACGGCGGCTGGTGCTCGGCGCTCTTCCCGGCCTCGCTGCCCACGCTCGCGGCGGCGTCCTCACGGCGGGCCGCCCTGGCCCAGCACGCCGCGATGCGCGCGAGCGTCGACGAGGTCGCCCGGGCCTGCGCCGAGGAGGGCGTCGACGCCCAGCTGGCCAAGGGCGGCACCATCGTGCTCGCGCGCAGCCGGCCCCAGCTCGCCCGGGCCCGCGCCGAGGTCGACGCCGCCCGCGCCTGGGGGCGTGACGAGGACGACCTGCGCCTGCTCGGCCCCGCCGAGGCCGACGCCGTGCTGCGGGGCCGCGGGACCCTCGCCGCGACCTACACCCCCGACTGCGCAGCACTCCACCCGGCACGCCTGGTGCGCGGCCTGGCCGAGGCGGTCGAGCGCCGCGGGGTGCTGATCCACGAGCGCACGCGGGCCACGTCGATCGGGCCCGGCCTGGTCGAGACCACCCACGGCACGGTGCGGGCCGACGTCGTCGTGCGCGCCACCGAGGGCTACACCGCCCGCCTGCCGGGTCACGCGCGCACGCTGGCCCCGGTCTACTCGCTCATGATCGCCAGCGAGCCCCTGCCCCCCGAGGTCTGGGAGGAGATCGGACTGGCGCGCCGCGAGACCTTCAGCGACCACCGCCACCTCGTGGTCTACGGCCAGCGCACCGCTGACGACCGGATCGTCTTCGGCGGCCGCGGCGCGCCCTACCACCTCGGCTCGCGCACCCACCCGTCCTTCGACCGCGACGACCGGGTCTTCGCCGGACTCCACGCCGCCCTCCTCGACCTCTTCCCGGCGGTGCGCGGCACCCGCTTCACCCACGCCTGGGGCGGGGCGCTCGGCATCCCCCGCGACTGGTGCGCCTCGGTCGGCCTCGACCGCCGCAGCGGCCTGGCCTGGGCCGGGGGCTACGTCGGTGACGGCCTGAGCACCACCAACCTCGCCGGACGCACCCTGCGCGACCTGGTGCTGGGCCACGACACCGACCTCACCGCGCTGCCGTGGGTCGGCCACCGCTCCCCCGCGTGGGAGCCGGAGCCGCTGCGCTGGCTCGGCATCAACGCCGGCCTGACCGCGACGACCTGGGCCGACGCCGAGGAGCGACTCACCCGCCGCCCCTCGCTGCTGGCGCGCGCCACGGCCCCCTTCCTGGGCTGAGCCGGGCCGCCTCGCGCGGCCGGTCCCCCGCACAGCCGCACCCCTGGCGGGGGTGACAGGCAACTCCTGCCGTCGGCTCGGTCGACCCGCGCACGTCTGTACTGATATATCTCTAGTGCTTTACTCGACGTAAGCACCTGGAGGACCCCGTGCACGTCATCACCATCCCCCTGCCCGCCCTGGGCAACCGGTGCCACCTGGTGCACGACGGCGCCTCGGCGCTGGTCGTCGACCCGCCGCGCGACCTGCGCCCGGTCGAGCGGGCCGCCGAGCAGGCCGGCGTGGACATCCGCGTCGTCGCCGACACCCACGTGCACAACGACTACGTCTCCGGCGCCCTCGGGCTCGCCCGACGCCACGGCGCCGACTACCTGCTCTCGGCCGACGAGGCGGTGGACTTCGAGCGGGTCGGCGTGCGCGACGGCGACCGCGTCGCCGTCGGCCGGATGAGCCTCGAGGTGCTCGCCACGCCCGGCCACACCCGCCACCACCAGTCCTTCCTGGTCACCGGGGCCACCGGGGCGTCCGGCAGCCCCACCGCCGGCGCCGTGTTCAGCGGCGGCAGCCTCCTGCACGGCACCGTCGGTCGCACCGACCTGGTCGACCCGCGCCTGGCCACCGACCTCGCCCGCGCCCAGTGGCGCAGCGCCCGACGCCTCGCCGCGCTCGACCCCGCCACCCTGCTCCACCCCACCCACGGCTTCGGGTCCTTCTGCGCCGGCCGGCCCGCCGAGGCCGGCGACGGCGACGTCACCCTCGCCTCCCAGCTGACGACGAACCCCGTGCTGACCAAGGCCGAGGAGGCGTTCGTGTCCGACCTCGTCGCGGGCTTCGGCCCGGTCCCGCGCCACTACGCCCACATGGCTCCGCTCAACCGGGCCGGTGCCGGGCGCAGCGCCGGTCGGGCGGCGCGGCCGGTGACCGCGGCCCAGGTCTCCGACGCGGTGCTCGCCGGGGCCTGGGTCGTCGACCTGCGAGGACGCGACCGCTTCGCCGAAGGGCACCTGACCGGGTCGGTGAGCGTCGAGCAGGGCCCGCAGCTCGCGACGTACGTCGGCTGGCTGGTGCCGTGGGGCGACGACATCGTCCTGCTGACCGACGACCCCACCCGTCTCGGTGAGGCCGTGAGCGACCTCGCGGCCATCGGCATCGAGGGGGTCGGCACCCACGTGCTCGACGGCAGCGAGGCCATGGGGGCCCGCTACCGCCGCACCGACTGGGCGGGCTACCGCACCGCCCCCGCCGGGGTGCGCCGCGTCGTCGTCGACGTGCGTCAGCGTGACGAGTGGCAGTCGGGACACCTGCCCGGGGCCTTGCACCTGCCGGTGCAGGACGTCGAGCGGGCCGCGCACCGGCTGCCCGCCGGCGAGCTGTGGGTGCACTGCCGCTCGGGCTACCGCGCCGGCATCGCCGCCAGCCTGCTGCACCGCACCGGCCGCTCGGTGGTGCACGTGGACGACGGCTGGGAGCGGGTCGAGGAGCTCGCCATCCCCACCGTCGCCGGTCTCGCCGCCTAGGCCCCCGACCCGGCGGCCACCACGGACCGCCCACCCCACGACCAGCCGTCCGGGCTCCCCGCGACGGCACCCCCGCCCCACCACGACCTCGGAGGTGACCCGACCAGATCCCCCAGCGGGACCCAGCAACACCGCAACGACATCGTTCAGAGGCGGCCCCCCGGCCGCCCCTCTCGGGAGGTGCTCCACCCCGTGTCAACATCCCACTCCGCGCGCTCGACGCGCCCCCGCACCCAGCGGACCCACAGCCGGTGGCGACTCGCCGCCGGCGCGAGCCTGGCCGCCCTCGGCCTGGCGTCCTCCGGTCTCGTCGCCCAGGCCCCCGCCTCGGCCAACGAGACCAACGAGCCGGGCAGCGACCCCGGCCAGCCCGTCGACATCGCCACCCCGGCGATCGCGACGCTCAACGGCCTCATCCAGTCGCTGTTCAACTCCGAGATCATCAGCCAGACCTCGAAGATCATCGGCGCCGACGACCGGGCCTACTGGCTGACCAACAACCTCGAGTCCGACCTCATCCCGACCACGGTCCTGCAGGACCTCGGCCTCGGCGACGTCATCCCGGACCTCGGGCTGGGCGGCGGGGACTCGGGCGGCACGGTGCCCGACGACGGACTGCGCCGCGAGTACCTCGTGGTGTGGGCCGGCGACAACAACATCCTCGACCGCACCGGCAAGGAGCTGACCTCGCTCCCCGAGGTGGTCAACTCCGACCTCCTCGGCACGCAGGACCTCATCGGCCCCGACTTCTTCGCGGTCGTCGACGCCACCAAGGGCTCCTCCAGCTACGGCAAGGTGGTCAACACCGCCACGGTCGGCCCGCTGGTCGAGAACGAGCCCCACCACATGCAGTACATCTGGCACAAGGGCAACAACATCTTCGCCGGCGGGCTCTTCACCGACGTCACCTACGTCATCGACACCTCCCGGCTCCCCGCCCTCGAGCTCAAGCACGTCAACCTGCCCACCGACACCCTGTGCGGCTCCGTGCCCGACGCCTACTGGGTGACCAAGGACGGCGGCGCCTACGGCACCTACATGGGCGGCCCCGACGTGCCCGGCCCCTGCACCTACAGCGACGGCACGACGCGCATCGGCAACGGCTTCGCCGGCTCCCCCGGCGAGCTGGTCCGGCTGGACGAGAACGGCGAGACCGTCTACGAGGCGCCGGCGACCCCGCTCACCGCGGAGACGAAGGAGCGCTGCGACAACATCCCGCAGCTGCCCGCCGCCACCTGCGCCAACCCGCACGGCATCCAGGTGCGCGAGGACCTCGACACGCTGATCACCAGCGACTACAACGAGCCCCGCAACATCATCCTCAACCCGGTGGCCGCGCCCTCGTCGTACCTGCGCCGGCCCACCGTGCGCACCTGGGACATCTCCGACCCCGACGAGCCGAAGCTCAAGGCGGTCTCCTTCCTGCCCGACGGGCCCCGGGTGGGCAAGGTCGCCCACCACGAGGAGAACCGCGCGGTCATGGAGACCACGGTGACCAACCAGCCGGGCCACAAGGGCGCCTTCGCCTCCACCATGCAGGGCGGTGCGATCTTCTACAGCCCCGACATCACCGCGGCGAGGCCGGAGTGGCGCGAGGTCTTCGACCTCTCCACCGCCAACAAGCAGATCGCCCCCGACCAGAACCCCTACGGCGGCGGCGTCAACAGCGCCTGGATCCAGACCAGCCTCGACGACAAGTACCTCTACAACGCCGTCGCGGGGCGCTCGGCCAGCGGCACCGACCAGGGCAGCAAGCCCTTCATCCTCAAGCTCGACATCCAGCAGCTGGTGGCCTCCGGGGGCGACCCCGAGTGCAGCATCGACACCATCGAGGAGACCGTCGAGGGAGGCGCCGAGAGCGACTGCCCTGCTGTGGTCGACATCCTCGAGGCGCCCGGCGGCCCCCACTGGGGCACCCTGGACAACCTCGAGCTCGGTGAGGACGGCTACTACCACGAGACCACCGACGTGAAGCGGATCGCCTACTCGAACTACTTCGTGGCCCGCACGGGCCTCGACGGCGACCACCGCGTCTGCATGGTCGACATCGCCGAGGACGCCACCATGGCGATCGACGAGGAGTTCGCCGACGAGAACACCGGCGAGCCGTGCCTCGACTTCGACCGCGAGGAGTGGCCCCACGGCGTGTGGGGCCCGGCCAAGCCGCACTCGATGCTCTTCGTCACCGCCGACGACGACATCCGCTGAGACGCGACGAGGACTCGACGATGACGTCGTACGACGACACCACCCCGGGGCGGGACCGGTCCGACCGGTCCCGCCTCCGGGCGGTCCTGACCCTCGGCGCGGCCGGAGCCGTGGCGGCCCTCGTGGTCGCCGGCGCCGTCAGCGCCGGGGCCGGACCGTCGGGCTCCGACCCGCGCGAGGGCAGCGCCCTCGTGACGGACTGGACCGCCCGCACCGACGGCCAGCAGGTCCTCGGCGGCGAGCGGGAGCCCGGCGTCCCCACGATCCAGCGGATCCGGCACGACGACGTGCAGTTCACCGTGACCGTCGCGCCCGCCCGTCCGGGCCCCAACCTCGTGCGCATCGACGCGCTCCACGTGGAGCGTCGCTCCGAGGGACGCCCCGGCGCGGCCGGTCACGCCACCAAGCCCGCCTGGGTCGGCACCAGCGAGGACTCCCTGGTCAAGGCGGTGCCGCGACCCGGCACCGACGGCCTGTGGGCCACCGTCGACCTGCCCGAGGGCAGCGGCACCGTGCTGGTGACCCACGGCCGCTGGCACCGCGTGCCCTTCGCGGTCGAGACGGGCGCCGACACCCCGGACACCTCGCTGTGGACCGGCGACGACGGCCCCGAGTGCGTCGCGGCCGCCACGGCCGAGGTCATCACGGGGGCCCTCCCCTCGGTGTGCCCGGCCGCCGGGCTCAAGCAGCCCGACGAGACGGCGCTGCTCGCCGTGGTCGACACCCTGGCCGCCCGCGGCGTCGAGGAGCTGGCCGTCGAGCACGACCCGTCGGCCCGCAGCCGGCAGGCCCTCGCGGCCGTGACCGCCCGCGCCGAGGACCTCGGCGTCGAGGTGGTCGACCCCGCGGCCGCACCCGGCGAGCGCAACGCGCTGCTCGTCGTGAGCGGGTGGGCCGACGCGGCCCGCTCACTGGCCGAGGTCACCGCCACCCCGCTGCGCCAGCAGCCGATCCGCTCCGACGGCACGTGGCTGGCCCCCTGGCTGCTCTCGCCGGGCGTGGTCGACTCCACCGCCGGCGCCATGGTGCCGCTGGACTTCGACATCCGGACCCCGGAGGCGCGCGACTTCAGCGCGACGCTGGCGACCTACCTGCCGGGCCAGTCGCCGACCTCCAGCGGCTTCGCCGCGTGGCGCAGCCAGCACGCCCAGGATCCGCTCCCCCTGGCGCTCTACGCCGCCTCCCGCGCGGCGTACATGCCCAGCCAGCGCGGTCACGAGGGCCACGAGACGCAGGTCGCGTGGTTCCCCGGCGGCACCGTCACCCCGGTCGGGCTCCCGCTCGAGCCGCCGATCGCGCGCTGAGCCCTCCACCCCCCCAGACCCCGCCACGACCCGGCCCCGGCGCTCCGCCGGGCCCCGGGACCTAGATTGGACACCACCATGTCGATCCTCCAACGCCCCCAGGTGGGCCGCTCCGCACCGCCGGGACCTCCCGCCCAGGACGCCCCCGCACCCCAGGCCGGCATCGTGCTCGGCGGTCTCGTGGCCGCCGGGGTGCTCGGCGCCGTCATCTTCGCCCGCTCCGGGCAGACCCCCGCCGTGCTCTTCGGCCTGGGGCTGTCCCTCGGCTTCGTGCTCTTCCACTCCCGCTTCGGCTTCACCTCGGCCTGGCGCCAGCTGGTCGCGGTCCGGCAGGGCAAGGCCCTGCGTGCCCACATGCTGATGCTCGCGGTGGCCTGCACGCTCTTCGCCCCGATCCTCGCCACCGGGGTCTCCTTCGGTGACGCGGCGCCCACGCCCACGCTGGCCCCCATCGGCTTCGGGCTCTTCGTCGGCTCCTTCCTCTTCGGCGTCGGCATGCAGCTGGGCGGCTCCTGCGCCTCCGGCACCCTCTTCGCGATCGGATCAGGCCAGAGCGCCATCGTGCTCACGCTGCTCGGCTTCGTCGTCGGCTCGGTGCTGGCCGCCCGCACCTTCTCCTTCTGGACCGGGCTGCCCAGCTTCGAGCCGGTCTCCCTGGCCGACACCGGCGCGGGCTACCTCGGCGCCTGGGCCATCTCCCTGGCGGTGATGGCCGCGATCGTCGGGCTCACCTTCGTCCTCGGACGGGGCCGCAGCGTGCCCCCGGTCGAGCCGCCGCCGGTGGCGCGGGGGGCCGCACGGGCCGTGCGCGGCTCCTGGCCGCTGTGGGTCGGGGCCCTGCTGCTGGCCGGGCTCAACGCCCTCACCCTGCTGGTCTCCGGCGGCGCCTGGGGCATCACCTTCGCCTTCGGCCTGTGGGGCTCGAAGGTCCTCGACGCCCTCGGTGTCGACGTGCTCGGCTGGCCCTTCTGGAGCGACCCGGCCAACCTCGCGAAGTACCAGGCCGGCGTGCTGGCCGAGAAGACCTCGGTGATGGACCTCGGCATCATCGTCGGGGCGCTCATCGCCTCGGCCGCGGCCGGGTCGTGGGTGCTGCACCGGCGCATCCCCGCCAAGCTGGCCCTCGGGGCCGTGCTCGGCGGCGTCATCATGGGCTACGGCGCCCGGATCGCCTTCGGCTGCAACATCGGCGCCTACTTCGGCGGGATCGCCTCCTTCAGCCTGCACGGCTGGCTGTGGGGGGTCATGGCCGTGGTCGGCACCGTCGCCGGGCTCGCCCTGCGCCCGCTCTTCGGGCTGACGAACCCCCGCCCCACCGACTCCGTCTGCTAGCCCCGCTGCCAGCCCGGGGATAACCCGTTGCCGACGCCCGGGTCCGACCACCACCATGGTCGGACCCGGGCGTCGCGCGTCGAGCGCCGCCCACCGTCGAGAGGAGCGTGACATGTCGATGACCGTCACCGGCCTGCCCGCAGACCACGTCCCTCCTCACGACGGAGCACCCACCACCCATGCCCCACCAGCCCGACGCCTCCTCCCCCGCCTCTGCTGACGCCCCTCTCGACACACCCCGCCCCGGGCCGGCCGGCCCCGCCCCCGACCCGGCCCCCGACCCGGCGTTCACGTTCGCCTTCCGCGCCTACGACGAGCCCGACCCCGACGACCCCGGCCGGCGCTGGTCGACCTGGTCGAGCGTCGAGCCGCTCTCGCGGGGCCCCGAGCCCCGCCCGCCCTGGGTCGTGACCTCCCAGGGCGCGGTCGACACCGACCTGGGCATCGTCAAGACCGGCAAGGAGGCCGACGTCTTCCTGCTCGACCGCACCGACCCCGCCTACCCCGACGACGGGGTGGTGATGGCCGCGAAGCGCTACCGCGGCAGCGAGCACCGCACCTTCCACCGCGCGGCGACCTACACCGAGGGCCGCAGCACCAGGCGCTCGCGCGACCAGCGGGCCCTCAAGCGCAAGAGCACCTGGGGCCGCCAGGTCGCCGCCGCCGAGTGGGCGGTCTCGGAGTGGAGCGCCCTCGTGCGCTGCTGGCGCCTCGGCCTGCCGGTGCCCTACCCCGTGCAGGTCGACGGCACCGAGCTGCTCATGGAGTGGATCACCGTCGACGGGCCCGACGGGCCGCAGACCGCGCCCCGGCTGGCCGCCACCCGTCCCGCGCCCGGCCTGCTGGCGGCCTACTTCGAGCAGCTGCGCGAGGCGATGGCCACCATGGTCCAGGACGGCCTGGTGCACGGCGACCTGTCGCCCTACAACGTCCTGGCCGCCGGCGAGCGTCTCGTGGTGATCGACCTGCCGCAGGTGGTCGACCTCGTCGGCAACGCCCAGGGCTTCGACTTCCTGCTGCGCGACTGCACGAACATGTGCACGTGGTTCCGCGCCCGCGGTCTCGACGTCGACGCCCAGGACCTCTTCGGCGACCTCGTGGCCCACGCCTTCTGAGCCGGCAGTAGCGTGGCCGGGCCCCTCCCCCTCCGTCCCACCTCCGCCCCCTCACCGCACCGAGGAGCCCGGCCTTGCTGCTCTACGACGCCGTCCGGCGCCGCCGCGACACCCGACGCGAGTTCACCGGCGAGCCGGTGGATCCCGAGGTGCTGGAGCGGGTGCTCTCGGCGGCGCACTGCGCCCCCAGCGTGGGGATGTCGCAGCCGTGGGACTTCGTGCTCGTCCGGAAGCCGGCCACGCTGGCGACCTTCCGCGACCACGTCCTCGCCGAGCGGGCGCGGTTCGCGGCCACGCTCGAGGGCGAGCGGGCCGAGACGTTCGCCGCGATCACGGTCGAGGGCGTCGTGGAGTCGGGGCTGGGCGTCGTCGTCGGCTACGACCCGCGCCGCGCGGGGCCCTCGGTGCTGGGCCGCCACACCATCGCCGACACCGGGCTCTACTCGGTGTGCCTGGCCATCGAGAACCTCTGGCTGGCCGCCACCGCGGAGGGGCTCGGCGTCGGCTGGGTGAGCTTCTACCGCGAGGAGTTCCTGGGCGAGCTGGTCGGCTTCCCCGCCCACGTCAGGCCGGTGGCCTGGCTCTGCGTGGGGCAGGTCGAGGACCTCCCCGACGTGCCCGACCTCGAGCGCCACGGCTGGCGCCACCGCTCGCCCCTCGCCTCGGTGCTCCACGACGAGCGCTGGACCCCACGACCGGACGCCGCGGGTCCGGGCACCCCCGGGCCGGGCACCGCAGGGTCGGGCACCGCGTGAGGCGCCACCGCGGGCGGGTCGTCGACCTCGGCAGCCTCGACGAGCTCGACGCGCGCCTGGCCGCCGGCACCACCTCGCTGTCGGGCTGGCGGGTGCGCGGCGTCGACCTGAGCGAGCGCGGGGAGGCCGTGCTGGGCTGCCGCGTCGCCGGCGCGCTCTTCCTGGGGTGCACCTTCGCCCCCGGCGACGCCGAGCGTCTCGGCGCGGCGGGCGCCCTGGTCCTCCCCGCGCTGGCCGACGTGCCGCTCGACGTCTACCGCGCCGGGCTCTACACCGCCGCCGACCTCTACGACGCCCCGCGCTACGCCGACAGCCTCGACGCCCGCGCCTACGCCTGGTCGCAGCAGCGCGGCGGGCCCGACGACTCGCTGGCCAAGGCCCTGCACGACCACGCGATCGACGAGGCCCTCACCGCCTGGGTCGCCGGCCGGCGCCTCGTCGGGGTCATGGGCGGCCACGCGCTCCAGCGCGGCCAGGCCGGGTACGCCGACGCCGCGCGGCTGGGCCGGCTGCTCGGTGCGGGCGGCCTGACCGTGGCCACCGGGGGCGGGCCGGGCGCGATGGAGGCGGCCAACCTCGGCGCGCGGCTGTCGGGGCGCCCGGAGGCCGAGCTCGACGCGGCGCTCGCGCGGCTGGCCGGCGTCGCGTCGTACCGGCCCTCGGTGCAGGCGTGGGCCGAGGTCGCCCTCGAGGTCGCGGCCGGACCCGACCCGGTGGAGACCCTCGGCATCCCGACCTGGCACTACGGCCACGAGCCGCCCAACGTGCTGGCCACCGCGATCGCGAAGTACGTGCGCAACGCCACCCGCGAGGCGGTGCTGCTGGCGGTCTGCGACGGGGGCATCGTCTTCCTGCCCGGCGCCGCGGGCACGGTGCAGGAGGTCTTCCAGGACGCCTGCGAGAACTACTACGCCGACGAGTCGTCGGTGGCCCCGATGGTGCTGGTGGGCCGGCACCACTGGACCGAGGAGCTGCCCGCGTGGCCGCTGCTGGAGTCGCTCGCCCGGGGCCGCACGATGCCGGTGGCGCTCGTCGACAGCGTCGAGGAGGCGGCCGCGGTGGTGCTCAGCCGGCCATCCGGTCGCCGCTGAGCCCGACCTGCCGGGCAGCCGCCGTCGCGGCCCCGGACCGGTGGGCCACCACCTCGCGGTAGTGGGTCAGCAGCGACTCGTTGACGGCGCGCCACGACCGGCCGGCGACGCTCTCGCGCGCGGCGCGGGCCATCTGCTGGCGCAGGGCGGCGTCGGTGAGGCGCTCGACGTAGGCGGCCAGGTCGTCGGCGTCGCCCGGCACGTAGAGGAACCCCGAGACCACGTCGGTGACCACGTCGACGGGTCCCCCCGAGCGGGGCGCGACCACGGGCACGCCGGCGGCGAGGGCCTCCTGCGCCGACTGGCAGTAGGTCTCGTGACGCCCGGTGTGCACGAAGACGTCGAGCGAGGCGTAGAGACGGCTGAGGTCCTCGCCGTGCAGCACGCCGAGGAAGTGCGCGCCGGGCAGGAGCTCGCGCAGGCGGCCCTCCTCGGGCCCCCCGCCGACGACCACGAGGGCGTAGCGCGGGTCGTCGGCCAGGCGGGCGAGCAGGTGCAGCTCCTTCTCCGGGGCCAGCCGGCCGACGTAGCCGACCACGAGCCGACCGTCGGGGCTGAGCTCCCGCCGCAGGTCGGCCGAGCGCCACCGCGGGTGGAAGGCGTCGAGGTCGACACCGCGCGGCCACAGGGCGGTGCGGGGCACGGCGAGGGCCTCGAGCTGCGCCAGGCTGGCCCGCGACGGCGCCAGGGTCCGGTCGGCCCGGGTGTGGATGCGGCGGGTGAGGCGGGCCATCGCGCGCGTGCCGCCGGCGATGCCGTAGCGCTCGGCGAAGCCGACCAGGTCGGTCTGGTAGATCGCCACCGTCGGCACGCCCAGCTCGTCGGCGGCCCGCACGGCCTGGTGGCCCAGGGTCGCGGGCGAGGCGACGTGGACGACGTCGGGTCGGAAGCGCAGCATCACCGCACGCAGCCGGCGCCGGGTCTCGAGGCCGATCCGGAAGTCGCGGTAGAACGGCAGGGTCGCGCCCCGCGCCAGCGTCACCGGGAAGCCGGCGTACGACGACGGGCCGGTCGGGGCGACCAGCTCGGCCTCGTGGCCCTCCGCCGCGAGGTGCTCCAGCACCCGCCGCACGGAGTTGGTGACGCCGTTGACCTGCGGCAGGAACGACTCCGCCACCACGAGCACCCGCAGCGGGCGGTCGGCGGCACCACCGGGTGGCAGGGACCCGGGTCGCAGGGACCCGGGCAGCTGGGATCCCGGTCGCAGGGGGACGGCCGCGTGGTCGCGACCACCCTGGGCGGTCCGGGACGTCGGGGCGGGTCGCAGCTGCAGGAGCCTCGTCACGCCTCGGACGCTAGGGAGCGCCGGGCAACGGCCCGGGCCGACGGGGTGACCGGCACGTGAACCGTGCGTGCCCGTCGGTCTCCTACGCGGGCGCTCCCGGCACACCCGCGGCGCCCGACGACCCCGGTGCCGTCAGGGGCACGGCGTAGGAGCGCTCCTGGCCGTGGGGCACGAAGCCGACGCGCCGCAGGATCGGGCCGGAGGTCTCGACGCGTCCCTTGACCAGGGCCATGCGGGCGTCGTGGGCCAGCGCGTAGACGAGTCGCTCGGCGAGGAGGGTGCGGTAGAGCCCACGGCCGCGCTCGGAGGCGACGACGGCGCCGCCCCAGAGGCGGGCCACGCCGTCGACGACGGTGAGGCCGGCGCTGGCGACCGGTCGGTCGCCGAGGTAGGCGACGACGGCGCCGCCGGCACCGGCGGCCAGGTCGTCGCCCGCGCGCGCGACGTAGGCCTCGACCTCGGGCAGCGAGGGGGTGCTGCCGCCGAAGACCTCGGCGCCGACGGCGAAGGAGTCCCGGGCGGTGGCGACGTCGACGGTCCAGCGGAGCTCGACCTCCGCCGACGGGGGCCGACCCAGGTCGGGGGGCGGACCGGCGAGGTCGAGGGCCATGACGTCGAGGGTCTCGTCGAGCACACCGCCGCGTGCGAGCAGCACGTCGGCCACGGCGTCGGCCGCGCCGAGCCTGGCCCAGCAGACCACCTGCTCGACGACACCGGGCACCGCCTCGGCCCGCGCCGCGACGAGCGCGTCGTCGACGAGCGCCGCGACGTCCCGGTCCGGGTCCAACGACACCAGCTCCAGGGGGTGCTCGAACCAGTCGGGGAAGCGCACGAGCTGCCATCCCTCGCCCCGGATGCGCCGGGCGTTGTCGGGCACCCACACCCACGCCGCCGCGGCCGCGGCCACGTCCTCGTGCGTCAGCGTCATGCTGCTCCCGGCCCTCGGGAGGTCACTCGGCGGCGGCCAGCTGACCGCAGGCGCCGTCGATCTCGCGGCCGCGGGTGTCGCGCACCGTGGTCGGGATGCCCTTGGCCTCGAGGCGACGCACGAACTCCCGCTCGTCGGCGGGGTCGGAGGCGGTCCACTTCGATCCCGGCGTGGGGTTGAGCGGGATGAGGTTGACGTGCACCCAGCCCCAGTCGCCGTAGGAGCCGAGCACGTCGCCGAGCAGGTCGGCGCGCCAGGCCTGGTCGTTGATGCCGCGCATCATGGCGTACTCGATGGAGACACGGCGCTTGGTCTGGCGGGCGTAGTCCCAGGCCGCCTCGACGGTCTCGGCGACCGAGTAGCGGGTGTTGATCGGCACCAGCTCGTTGCGCAGCTCGTCGTCGGGGGCGTGCAGGCTCAGCGCGAGGGTCACCGGGATGCCCTCGGTGGTGAGCTGGCGGATGCGGGGCACCAGGCCGACGGTGGAGACCGTCACGCCGCGCGCCGACATGCCGAGGCCGTCGGGCGCGGGGTCGGTGAGGCGCCGCACGGCGCCGATGACGGCCTTGTAGTTGGCCAGCGGCTCGCCCATGCCCATGAAGACCACGTTGGAGACGCGGCCGGGGCCGCCGGGCACCTCGCCGCGGGCCATCGAGCGCGCTCCCGCGACGACCTGCTCGACGATCTCGGCGGTGCTCATGTTGCGCTGCAGGCCGCCCTGCCCGGTCGCGCAGAAGGGGCAGGCCATGCCGCAGCCGGCCTGGCTCGAGACGCACACCGTGGCGCGGTCGGGGTAGCGCATGAGCACCGACTCGACCAGGGCGCCGTCGAAGAGCTTCCACAGCGTCTTGCGCGTGGTGCCCTTGTCGGCCTCCATCGTGCGCAGCGGCGTCATGAGGCTCGGCAGCAGCGTGGAGACGAGCTCGGCGCGCTGGGCGGCCGGCAGGTCGGTCATCTGCTCGGGGTCGTCGGCCAGGCGGGCGAAGTAGTGCGTCGAGAGCTGCTTGGCCCGGAAGCCGGGCAGCCCGTTGTCCTCCAGCAGCGTCTTGCGCTCCGCGGAGGTCAGGTCGGCGAGGTGGCGCGGCGGCTTCTTGCGCCCCCGCGGCTCCTCGAAGACCAGCGGCAGGGTGAGGGCACCCTCGGGAGCGCCGGCCGCGACGGCGCCGGCGGAGGCACCGGGGGCCTCCGTGGCCTCGGCGGTGCCGGCGGACGGTGCGGTGGCGGGGGTCGGGTCAGGGTTCTGGGACATCAGGGCACCGATTCTCCCACCCCGGCCCCGCCCGCGGCGAGTCCGCGGACGGCGGCCGGGCCGGCAGGTCAGCTCAGCGGCACCACGTCGGGCGCGCCGAGGCGGGCGGCGTCGGCGGTGGCGTCGTCGGGCATCTGCTGGCTCTCGCGCTCGGCCTCGACCCGCTTGCGGTAGTGCTCGATCTCCAGGGAGCGCTGCTCCTCGCTCCACCCGAGCACGCCGCCGACGAGGTCGGCGACCTCCTCGGCCGCCCCGACGCCGCGGTCGAAGGTCTCGATCGAGAGCCGGATGCGGCGGGTGAGCACGTCGTCGAGGTGGCGGGCGCCCTCGTGGCTGGCGGCGTAGACCGCCTCCACGCGCAGGTAGTCGGGCGCCGCGGCCAGCGGCTCGCCGAGGCCCGGGTCGGCCGCGACCAGGTCGAGCAGCTCGTGGACCAGCGAGCCGTAGCGCTTGAGCAGGTGCTCGATCCAGACCTCGTGCAGACCCGAGCGCTGGGCCAGCACGTGGCGGGAGTTGAGCAGCGCGTGGTAGCCCTCCGCGCCCAGCAGCGGGATCTTGTCGGTGACCGACTTCCCCACCACGCGGTCGAACTGCGAGGACAGCCCGAAGACGGCCTCGTCGACGGCGTCCTGGGCCATGATCCGGTACGTCGTGTACTTGCCGCCCGCGACCACGACCAGGCCGGGGGCCGGGTGGCCGACGGCGTGCTCGCGGGAGAGCTTGGAGGTCGCCTCCGACTCCCCCTCCAGCAGCGGGCGCAGCCCGGCGTAGACGCCCTCGACGTCGGAGCGGGTCAGCGGGGTCTCCAGCACGGCGTTGACGTGCTCGAGCAGGTAGTCGATGTCGGCCTCGCTGGCCGCGGGGTGGGCCTTGTCGAGGGCCCAGTCGGTGTCGGTGGTGCCGATGATCCAGTGCCGGCCCCACGGGATGACGAAGAGCACCGACTTCTCGGTGCGCAGGATCATCCCGACCTCGGAGCGGATGCGGTCCTTGGGCACGACGAGGTGGATGCCCTTGCTGGCGCGCACGTGGAACTGGCCGCGCTGGCCGCCCAACGACTGGGTCTCGTCGGTCCACACACCGGTGGCGTTGACGACCTGCTTGGCGCGGATCGTGACGGTGCGGTCGTTCTCGAGGTCGCGCACCACGGCGCCGGTGACCCGCTCCCCCTCGCGCAGCAGCTCCACGACGCGGGCGCGGGAGGCCACGTGGGCGCCGTAGGCCGCCGCGGTGCGGGCGATGAACATGGTGTGGCGGGCGTCGTCGACCTGGGCGTCGTAGTACTTCAGCGCGCCGACCAGGGCGTCCTTGCGCAGCGACGGCACCAGCTTGCGGGCGCCGCGTCGGGTGAGGTGCTGGTGCAGCGGCACGCCCGCCCGCCCGGAGATGCGGCTCATGGCGTCGTAGAGCGCGACGCCGGAGCCGGCGTAGAGCCGCTCCCAGCCGCGGTGCTGGAGCGGGTAGAGGAAGGCCACGGGGTGCACGAGGTGCGGGGCGAGCTCCTGCAGCAGCAGGCCGCGCTCCTTGAGCGCCTCGGCGACGAGACGGAAGTCGAGCATCTCGAGGTAGCGCAGGCCGCCGTGGACCAGCTTGCTGGAGCGGCTCGAGGTGCCGGAGGCGAAGTCGCGGGCCTCGACCAGCCCGACCTTCAGCCCGCGGGTGGCGGCGTCGAGCGCGCTGCCCGCGCCGACCACCCCACCGCCGATGACCAGGATGTCCAGCTCCTCGGAGGCCATGGCCTCCAGGGACTGCTCGCGCAGCTCGGGTGACAGGGCGACGGACCTCATCAGGGTGTCCTCTCGACGGTGGGGCGGGTGCGGTACGACGGGTGGTGCCGGTGGTGCCTGGCCTGCGTGGTGCCGGTGGTGGAGCGGGGCCGGGCCGGCCGGTCAGGCGGCGACCGGCCGGGCCGGGGTCGGCGTCACTCCACGTCGACCCAGTCCAGCGTGCGCTCGACCGCCTTCTTCCACTGGGTGTAACCCGCCTGGCGACGCTCCTCATCCCACTGTGGCGACCATCTCCTCGCCTCGTTCCAGTTCTCGCGCAGCTCGTCGGTGTTGTTCCAGAACCCGACGGCCAGACCGGCGGCGTAGGCCGCGCCGAGCGCCGTGGTCTCGGCCACGACGGGTCGGCTGACCTCGACGCCGAGCACGTCGGCCTGGATCTGCATGCACAGCTCGTTGGCGGTCACGCCGCCGTCGACCTTGAGCACCTCCAGGGTCACGCCGGAGTCCTTCTCCATGGCCTCGGCGACGTCACGCGACTGGTAGCAGATCGACTCCAGCGTGGCGCGGGCCAGGTGGGCGTTGGTGTTGAAGCGCGAGAGCCCGACGATGGCGCCGCGGGCGTCGGAGCGCCAGTAGGGCGCGAAGAGGCCCGAGAAGGCCGGCACGAAGTAGACCCCGCCGTTGTCGTCGACCTGGCGGGCCAGCGACTCGCTCTGCGCGGCGCCGGAGATGATCCCGAGCTGGTCGCGCAGCCACTGCACCGCCGAGCCGGTCACCGCGATGGAGCCCTCGAGGGCGTAGACGGTGTCCTGGTCGCCGAACTTGTAGCAGACCGTGGTGAGCAGGCCCGACTTCGACCTCACCAGCTCGGTGCCGGTGTTGAGCAGCATGAAGTTGCCGGTGCCGTAGGTGTTCTTGGCCTCGCCGGGGGCGAAGCAGACCTGGCCGACCGTGGCGGCCTGCTGGTCGCCGAGGATGCCGGTGAGGGGCACCTCGCCGCGCAGCGGGCCGTTGGCCCGGGTGGTGCCGTAGCCGCCCGGCTCGGAGGAGGAGCGGATCTCGGGCAGCATCTGTCGCGGGATGTCGAAGAGGGCCAGCAGCTCGTCGTCCCACTGCAGGGTCTCGAGGTCCATCAGCATGGTGCGGCTGGCGTTGGTCGGCTCGGTGACGTGCACGCCGCCGTCGGTGCCGCCGGTGAGGTTCCAGATCAGCCAGGAGTCGGTGTTGCCGAAGATCGCGTCGCCGGCCTCCGCGGCCTCGCGGACCCCGTCGACGTTCTCCAGGATCCACTGGATCTTGCCACCGGAGAAGTACGTCGCGGGCGGCAGGCCCGCCCGCTCCCGGATCAGGTCGCCGTGGCCGTCGCGCTCGAGCTTGCTGGCGATCCGGTCGGTGCGGGTGTCCTGCCACACGATGGCGTTGTAGTAGGGCCGCCCGGTCTTGCGATTCCACACCACGGTGGTCTCGCGCTGGTTGGTGATGCCGAGCGCGCAGAGGTCCTCGGCGGTGAGCTTGGCCTTGCCGAGCCCGGTCTCGATGACCGAGCGGGTGCGCTCCCAGATCTCCACCGGGTCGTGCTCCACCCAGCCGGCCTGCGGCAGGATCTGCTCGTGCTCGAGCTGGTGGCGGGCCACCTCGTTGCCGCCGTGGTCGAAGATCATGAAGCGGGTGCTGGTGGTGCCCTGGTCGACGGCTCCGACGTACTCGGCCATGCGTGCCTCCTGGTGTGGGTGGGTGCTGCTGGTGCTGGTGGTGGGACTGGCGCTGGGGCTGGTGCCGGGGGCGGTGACGGGTCCGGTCACTGGTTGGGCCGGGGCTCGCTGACCGCCTCGTCCTGGGCGCCGTCGGCGGGGTCCTCGGTGAGGTGGTTCTCGATGAGCAGCTTGAAGAGCGCGCCGCCGATGAGGCCGCCGATGATCGGGGCGATGATCGGCAACCAGAAGTACAGGTCGCCGTTCTGGTCGTTGAGCGCCCCGCCGTAGCCGGTCATGAGCGAGGCCAGGCGCGGCCCGAGGTCGCGGGCGGGGTTGATGGCGTAGCCGGCGTTGGCGCCGAAGGCCATGCCGATGGCCACCACGAGCAGGCCGACCACGACCGGGCCGAGGTTGGCCAGGGGCGGGTTGTTCCACGCCGTGGTGAGGGCGAAGATCACGAAGACGAGGATCGCGGTGCCGACGACCTGGTCGAGGAAGGCCGTGGGGATGCTGACGCCCGCGCCACCGTTGCCGGGCAGCGTGGAGAAGATGCCCTGGGTCTTGATGGTGTGGTCGGGGTCGACGGTCGCGATGAGGTCGGCGTAGGTGGCGCGCACGATGAGTGCCGCGACGAAGGCGCCGAGGAGCTGGGCGAGGGAGTAGGGCAGCACCTTGCGCCAGGAGAAGCCCTTGAAGGCCGCGAGCGCGATGGTGACCGCCGGGTTGAGGTGGGCGCCCGACAGGCGGGCGGCGACGTAGACGCCGAGCGTGACGCCGAGGCCCCAGGCCCAGGCGATCGAGTCGTGGTCGCCGAGGCTGCCGTCGGCGCTGGTCGACACCTGGGCGACCACGCCCGTGCCGAACAGGATCAGGATCATCGTGCCGGCGAACTCCGCACAGAGCTCGCCGACCAGGGGGTTCTTCGTGGACCGCAACTGTCTCTCCTCCCGGACGCGCCGTGCTCCTCCGGGACTCGGGGGTGGCGCCGGTCACAGCCAACACGAGACGCGCGTCACAGGCGAGGCCCGTCGTTCGACATGACCGAACGTGCGTTCGTCGATGTCGAACGTCTAGGATCGGCCGGTGGCCACCATCCAGTCCATCGAGCGGGCCGCGGCCGTGCTCCACGTGCTCGGCGCGGTGCACGAGCCGGTGGCGCTCGGAGAGCTCTCCCGCCTGCTCGACCTGCCCAAGCCCACCGTGCACGGGATCGTGCGCACCCTGTGCGAGGTCGGCTTCGTGACCCAGGAGCCCGACACCGGCCGCTACGCCCTGGGCTCGGGCCTGGCCACCCTGGGCGAGGGTCTCGATCCCCACCTGCTGCGCTCGCGCGCCGTCAACTGGGCCGACGGGCTCGCGGCGCGCACCGGCATGGAGGTCGAGCTGGGCGTGCTGACCGGGCGCACCGTCGAGCTCGTGCACCACGTCTTCCGCCCCGACGGCTCGCCCCAGCGCCTGCGCGTCGGCGAGCTGCAGCCGCTGGCCACCAGCGCCCTCGGCCTCGTGCTGCTCGCCTTCTCCCCCGCGGTGAGCGCCTCGGCGGCCCGCGAGGCGGGCGACCCGACCCCCCGGGTCTCGCTCGCCCGTGCGGTGCAGCTGGCCCGCCGCCAGGGATGGGCCTGCGTCGACAGCACGCTGCGCCCCGGTGTCGCCACCCTCGCGGCTCCCCTGCGCCGCCACCTGGGGCACAGGCTCGGGGTGGGGGTGGGCGCGCTGGGCGTCAGCGGACCGCGCGACCGCGTCCTCGGGCCGTCCGGCGAGCCCCGCGACGACCTGGTCACGCAGGTCGTCGCCGCCGCCCACGCCGTCTCCTCGACCCTGCAGGAGCGGCTGTGAGCGCGTCGTACGTCGCCTCGATCGACCAGGGCACCACCTCCACGCGGTGCCTGCTCTTCGACCACGCGGGGCGGATGGTCTCGGTGGCGCAGCACGAGCACCACCAGCACTACCCCCGGCCCGGCTGGGCCGAGCACGACGCGGCCGAGATTTGGGCCAACACGCTGCGGGTGCTGCCCGAGGCCCTGGCGCTCGCGGGGCTCCAGCCCTCCGACGTGGCCGCGGTGGGCATCGCCAACCAGCGCGAGACCACGGTGGTCTGGGACCGCGCCACCGGGCGACCGGTCGCACCCGCCATCACCTGGCAGGACACCCGCACCGCCGACCTGGTCGCCGAGCTCGGCCGCAGCGCCGCCGCGCCGCTCTTCGAGGAGGTCTGCGGGCTGACACCGGCCGGCTACTTCGCCGCGCCCCGGCTGCGGTGGCTGCTCGACCACGTGCCGGGCCTGCAGCGCCGGGCCCGGCTCGGCGAGGTCGCCTTCGGCACGATGGAGTCCTGGCTGATCTGGAACCTCACCGGCGGCCCTGACGGCGGCGTCCACGTCACCGACGTCACCAACGCCAGCCGCACCATGCTGATGGACATCCACACCCTGCAGTGGGACCAGCGCCTGCTCGACGCCCTCGACGTGCCGGCGGCGATGCTGCCCGAGATCCGCCCCAACGCCCAGGTCTACGGCACCTGCACGGTCGGGCTGCCGGGTGTCGTCATCGGCGGCGCCTTCGGCGACCAGCAGGCCGCGCTCTTCGGGCAGACCTGCTTCGACGAGGGCGAGGCCAAGTGCACCTACGGCACCGGCGCCTTCCTGCTGATGAACACCGGCGCCAGCGTCACGCCCTCCACGCACGGCCTGCTCTCGACGGTCGCCTACGCCCTCGAGGGCGAGCAGCCCGTCTACGCCACCGAGGGGTCGATCGCCGTGGCCGGGGCGCTCGTGCAGTGGTTCCGCGACTCGCTGGAGATGATCTCCTCGGCCCCCGAGATCGAGACCCTCGCACGTCGCGTGGAGGACAACGGCGGGTGCTACATCGTGCCGGCCTTCGCCGGCCTCTTCGCCCCCCGCTGGCAGGCCGACGCGCGCGGCGTCGTCGTGGGCCTCACGTCCTACGTCACCCGCGGTCACCTCGCGCGGGCCGTGCTCGAGGCCACCGCCTGGCAGACCTGCGAAGTGGTGGAGGCCGTCGACCTCGACACCTCGCTGACCCTGTCACGGCTGCGGGTCGACGGCGGCATGACCGCCAACCACCTGCTGATGCAGACGGTCGCCGACGTGCTCGACGTGCCGGTCGAGCGGCCGCTGGTGGCCGAGTCGGTCTCGCTCGGGGCGGCCTACGCCGCCGGCCTGGCCGTCGGCTTCTGGCCCGACCTCGATGTCCTGCGCGGCACGTGGCGCCGCGCGGCGCTGTGGGAGCCGTCGATGAGCCCCGTCGTGCGCCGCCGGGAGCGGGCGGCCTGGGACCGCGCGGTGCAGCGCACCCTGCACTGGGTGGTCGACGAGGACCCCGACGCCGCACCACCCGGCTGAGCCGACCGCACGGTCAGCCCGGCCAGCCCGGTCAGCCGCGGGCCACCAGGATCCAGAGCACGAGGCCGCCGACGCCCAGCACGACGACGGCCGTCGAGACCATGCCGAGCGCCATGTAGCGGCCGAACCGCCGGGTGCGCGGCACGACGAGCAGCACCGCGGGCACCAGCAGCGCCACGAGCACGTAGGGGAAGAGCCGCTCCGCGGTGTCGTAGGCGACCACCGCGTTGAGCACCGCGCCGTAGACGCCCGGCACCAGGATGAGGAAGAGCAGCCCGGCGAAGAAGCCGGACAGCGCGGTGAAGGTCGGATGGTCGCGGTGCCACCAGCTCGGGCCCCCGTCGGCGCCGTCGGCCCGGCCGGTCTCGTCGGTCCGGCCGCTCCCGGCCGCCTCGGACGGGTCGACCTCCGCGGTCGCGGGCTCGTGCGACGGGTCCGGCGTCGTGGTGACCGGCCGGTCGGGGGTCGTGTCCATGGGAGGCAATATCTCACCTGTCGGCCCGCGACGGCCGCTCACCGCGCCCGCGGGCACCGGCACGGCCCGTCGAGCGCTCCCACCTCGACGGAGATCGGCGGCCGGGCGGTCCCGGTCGTCCCTGGCGCGGGCGAGCCGGACCACGCCGCTCGTGGCGTCAGCCGACCCGGCCCGAGCACCGGGCGCGCGGCGCCCACGAGGTGGACGAGCGCAGCAGGAGGCGGCTCAGAAGACGGCGTAGTGCAGCAGCAGCCAGATCGGCGCGGCCGTGGCGAGCAGGGAGTCGAGACGGTCCATGAGGCCGCCGTGGCCCGGGATGACCTGGCTCATGTCCTTGATGCCGAGGTCGCGCTTGATGACCGACTCGCACAGGTCACCGAGGGTGGCCATCACGACGGTGATCAGGCCGAGGGCCACGCCGACCCACCAGTCGCCGTCGAGCAGCCACACCACGAGGGCCGTGCCGCCGGCGACGGTGGCGACCGCCGACCCCGCGAAGCCCTCCCAGGACTTCTTCGGGGAGATGACCGGCGCCATCGGGTGGCGCCCGAAGAGCACGCCGCCGACGTAGCCACCGGTGTCGGAGGCGATGGTGACCAGGATGAAGACGATGACCGCCAGCACGCCGTCGTTGTCGAGGCCGGCGCCGCTCGAGCCGCCCTCGGCCAGCAGCAGCGCGACGAACGAGCCGAGGAACGGCACGTAGACCAGGGTGAAGACCGACGCCGTGGCGTTCATGACGTAGCCGTCGATGCCCCGGCGCAGCAGCCACAGCATGATCACCAGTGCGGCGACCGCAGTGGCGGTGACCAGCGCGGAGGCGCCGAAGAAGTAGGCGACGGCCACCATCGCGGCGCCACCCACCATGAGCGGCTGCTCGGGCAGGTCGATGCCCTTGGCGCCGAAGCCGCGGTGCAGCTCCCAGATCGCCACCACGACGGCGGCGACCACGATGACCATGAAGGCCGCCTTGTAGAACAGCAGCGACGCAGCGATCGCCGCGAGCAGGACGAAGGCCGAGGCGAACGCGGCAGGCAGGTCACGCCCGGCGCGACCGTGGTCCTTGACCGGTGGGGTCGCGCCGGGGGTGGTGTCCGGGGAGGTGTCTGTCATCGAGTCGGTGGTGGGAGGTCTCAGACCTCCAGCAGCTCCGCTTCCTTGTTCTTGAGCATCTCGTCGATCGCGTCGGTGTGCTTCTTGGTGGTGCCGTCGAGGCGCTTCTCGGCCCCGGTGACGTCGTCCTTGCCGACCTCGCCGTCCTTCTCGAGCTTCTCGAGGTTCTGCTTCGCGGTGCGACGCAGGTTGCGCACCGCGACCCGGCCGTCCTCGGCCTTGCCGCGCGCGACCTTGATGTACTCCTTGCGCCGCTCCTCGGTGAGCTCGGGGAACACGCAGCGCAGCACCTTGCCGTCGTTGGAGGGGTTGACGCCCAGGTCGGAGTCGCGGATCGCGCGCTCGACGTTGTTCATCGCACCCATGTCGTAGGGCTGGATCAGGATGACCCGCGCCTCGGGGGCGGTGAAGCTCGCCAGCTGCTGCAGCGGGGTCGGCGAGCCGTAGTAGTCGACCACGATCTTGTTGAACATGCTGGGGTGGGCCCGGCCGGCGCGGATCGCGGCGAACTCCTCGCGCGTCGACTCCACCGACTTGCTCATCTTGCTGTCGGCCTCGTTGAGGATGTCGTTGATCACCGAAGGGGCTCCTTGTGTCGTCGCGGACTGCTGCGGGCGGGGCGGGCGCTCAGCCCGCGCTCACCCGCGTGCCGATCTTCTCACCCTGCACGACGCGCAGGATGTTGCCCTCGGGCTCCATGCCGAAGACGATCATGGGCAGCTTGTTCTCCCCGCACAGGGCGAACGCCGTCTGGTCCATGATCCGCAGGCCCTGGGAGATGGCCTCGTCGTAGGTCAGCTCGTCGTACTTGGTCGCGGTGGGGTCGAGGTGGGGGTCGGCGGAGTAGACGCCGTCGACCCCGCTCTTGGCCACCAGCACCACGTCGCAGCGGCTCTCCAGCGCGCGCTGCACGGCCACGGTGTCGGTGGAGAAGAAGGGCATGCCCATGCCGGCGCCGAAGATGACGACGCGGCCCTTCTCCATGTGGCGGATCGCGCGGCGCGGCACGTAGGGCTCGGCGACCTGACCCATCGTGATGGCGGTCTGCACCCGGGTCTCGACGCCCATCTTCTCCAGGAAGTCCTGCAGCGCCAGGCAGTTCATGACGATCCCGAGCATGCCCATGTAGTCGGCCCGTACGCGGTCCATGCCCCGCTGCTGGAGCTCGGCGCCGCGGAAGAAGTTGCCGCCGCCGGTGACGACGGCGATCTGCACGCCCGCCTCGGCCACGGCGGCGATCTCCTTGGCGATGCCCTGCACCACGTCGGGGTCGATGCCGACGTTGCCGCCGCCGAACACCTCTCCGGAGAGCTTGAGGAGCACACGCTTGTATCCGGTCACGGACGGTCCCTTCGAGAGCGGGTCGGGGGGTGCACAGCGAGGAGGCCGGCGACGATGATCAGGGTCTGAGTCATCGTCGGCCGGCCTCCTCGTCGAGCGTGTGGCGCCAACCTAGTGGATGACGCCGGAACGGGTCGTGGCGATCAGGCCCCGACCTCGAAGCGGGCGAAGCGCTTCAGCGTGGTGCCGGCCTCGTCCAGGACGGTCTTGACCGACTTCTTGTTCTCGGTGACCGAGGGCTGCTCGAGCAGCACCACGTCCTTGAAGAAGCCGTTGAGGCGACCCTCGGTGATCTTGGCGATGGCCTGCTCCGGCTTGCCCTCCTCGCGCGAGGTCGCCTCGGCGATCTCGCGCTCCTTGGCGACGACGTCGGCGGGGACCTCGTCGCGGGTGAGGTACTGCGGGCGCATGGCGGCGACCTGCATGGCCGCACCCTTGGCGGCGGTCTCGTCGCCGTCGTACTCGACGAGGACGCCCACGGCCGGCGGGAGGTCGGCGGCACGCTTGTGCATGTAGACCACGACGGGGCCCTCGAAGTAGGCCACACGACCCAGCTCGATCTTCTCGCCGATGGAGACGGCCAGGTCGTCCACGACCTCGCCGACGGTCTTGCCGTCGAGCGGGACGGCCTTGAGCGCCTCGGCGTCGACGGCCTTGGCCTGGTCGGCGGCGTCGGCGATGCGCTGGGCGGCGGAGACGAAGGCGTCGCCCTTGGCGACGAAGTCGGTCTCGCAGCGCAGCTCGACGAGGGCACCACCGGAGGTGGCGACCAGGCCGGCGGTGGCCTCGCGCTCGGCGGCGCGCTCGGCCATCTTCTTGCCACCCTTGATGCGCAGGATCTCGACGGCCTTGTCGAAGTCGCCCTCGGCCTCGGTCAGCGCCTTCTTGCAGTCCATCATGCCGGCGCCGCTGGTCTCGCGGAGCTTCTTGACGTCCGCGGCGGAGATGTTCGCCATGTGCTTCGTCCCTCGGTTCTGTGTGAGTGGGAGGTGTCCGGGCGTGCCACCGTCCGCGAGCGTCGCTCGCGGACGGTGGTCACGGCTGGAGCAGGATCAGGCCTTGGCCTCGTCGGCCGCGGGGGCCTCGGCGGTCTCGGTCTCGGCGGGGGCCTCGGCGGCCGGCTCGGCCGACGCGGCGACCTCGGCGGACTCGGCGCCCTCGGAGGAGGCACCGGTCGCCTCGGAGGCCGGGGCCTCCGAGGTGGCGTCGGAGGCGGTGGCGGTCTCGGCGGCCTTCTCGGCGTCGCCGGCCAGGAGCTCGCGCTCCCACTCGGCCAGCGGCTCCTCGGCGGTGGCGCTCTCGGCCCCGGTCTTGGCGCCGGAGCGGGCGATGAGGCCCTCGGCCACGGCGTCGGCGACCACGCGGGTCAGCAGACCGACGGCGCGGATGGCGTCGTCGTTGCCCGGGATCGGGAAGTCGACCTCGTCGGGGTCGCAGTTGGTGTCCAGGATGCCGATGATCGGGATCCGGAGCTTGCGGGCCTCCTCGACGGCGAGGTGCTCCTTCTTGGTGTCGACGATCCACACGGCCGACGGGGTGCGACCCATCTCGCGGATGCCGCCCAGGGTCTTCTCGAGCTTGTCGCGCTCCCGCTTCATCTGCAGGAGCTCCTTCTTGGTGCGACCGGAGCCCGCGACGTTGTCGAAGTCGAGCTCGTCGAGCTCCTTGAGACGGTTGATCCGCTGGTGCACCGTCTGGAAGTTGGTGAGCATGCCGCCCAGCCACCGCTGGTTGACGTAGGGCATCCCGACGCGGGTCGCCTGCTCGGCGATCGCCTCCTGGGCCTGCTTCTTGGTGCCCACGAACATCACGGTGCCGCCCTTCGAGACGGTCTCCTTGATGAAGGCGTAGGAGCGGTCGATGTAGGCCAGCGACTGCTGCAGGTCGATGATGTAGATGCCGTTGCGCTCGGTCATGATGAAGCGCTTCATCTTGGGGTTCCAGCGACGGGTCTGGTGCCCGAAGTGGACGCCGCTCTCGAGGAGCTGGCGCATGGTGACGACTGCCATGGTGTTGTTTCTCCTGTGTGGCCGCGAGCCCGTGCGTGCGTCCTTGCCCTCCGCCCGGGGGCGGGGAGGACGCACCGGCGCTCGAGGCCGGTCGTGTTCTCGGTTGTTCGCCCCCAGCGGGTGCTGGGAGCCCTGACGCCGGCACGCGACCCGACCTGCGCGGTGGGAGCCACAGGACCGAGGGTCGTCGCCCACGGGAGACCGACCACCCCGGTGAGGGTGGTCGACGCGGTCTGCCGACGTGCGAAGTCGACCACTGCGGACATGCCGCACTGATCGCACTCTCCAGCCTACGCGCTGGCCGCCGCAGCAGCCCAATCCGACGACCCACGAGTCGCCCCCAGGCGGCGCGACGCCGCGCCCCCTCCACACCGTGCGCCCGCTCCTCCCCGGTCCACCCGACGGTCCTCGAGCCTGGGGTCATGCGCCGTCACCCGCCGACCCTCCCCGTCCGTGCCGTGACGCCCCGGACCGCCGGGACCGGCTCGGCCGGCCCGCCGAGGTCCGCTCGGGCACGGAGGCGGCTCCTGGCGGGCGCGGGACTCACGCTGGCGTCGCTGCTCGGCGTCGTCGCGCCGGCCAGCGCCGGGGAGGACCCGGTGGGCACCTGGCCCCTGCTCCCGCCTCCGGAGGTGACGGCGCGCTTCGACGCGCCGGCCTCACCGTGGGCGCCGGGCCACCGAGGGGTCGACCTGCTCGGCCGGCCGGGCCAGGCGGTGAGGGCGGCGCTGCCGGGCACGGTCTCCTTCTCCGGCACCATCGCGGGCCGCGGCGTGGTCGTGGTCGACCACGGCGTCACCCGCACCACCTACGAGCCGGTGGCCGGGACCGCCGCAGTGGGCTCCACCGTCTCCGGCGGCGAGGAGATCGGGGCCCTGCAGGTCGGCGGCTCGCACTGCGCGCCCCGCTCCTGCCTGCACTGGGGGTGGATCGCGGATCCCGACACCTACCTCGACCCCCTGCGCCTGGTGGGGGCCGGGCCCGTGCGCCTCCTCCCCCTGGGGTCGGGCGGGGCGGCGGGAGCGGTCGGGCCGCCCGCGGCCGGGCCGGCGGCGACGTCGCCGGTGCCGTGGGCGCCCCCGCTCCCCCGGGGCGCGTGGGTGGCCTGGGTCCCGTGGGCTCCGTGGCTGGGGCTGGTGGACCGGGGGGCCGAGGAGCCGAGGGGCTGACGCACGACCGGTGCGGTCGCCCCGGACGGCTCGACGACCCGTGCCGCGGCGCGGGCAGCGGTGCTCACGGCCCGGGTGGCTCACGGCGCAGGCGCCACCCGGTGGGCCTAGGCGCGGGGGTGGGCCTGCTGGTAGGCCCGGCGCAGCCGGTCGGTCGTGACGTGCGTGTAGAGCTGCGTCGTGGCCAGGGAGGCGTGGCCCAGCAGCTCCTGCACCGAGCGCAGGTCGGCGCCACCCTCGAGCAGGTGGGTCGCCGCGGTGTGACGCAGGCCGTGGGGTCCGATGTCGGGGGCTCCGGGCACGTCCGCGATGCGTCGGTGCACGAGGGTCCGCACGGCGCGCTGGTCGATGCGACCACCCCTGACACCGACGAACAGCGCAGGGCCCGACCCGGCCCGCACGAGAGCCGGTCGCCCGTGCCGGACCCAGAAGTCGACCGCGCGGGCGGCGGGCCGGCCGAAGGGGACCGTGCGCTCCTTGCGGCCCTTGCCGAGCACCCGCACGACGTTGCGCTCGCGGTCGACGTCGTCGACGTCGAGGCCGACCAGCTCGCCGACCCGGACGCCCGTGGCGTAGAGCAGCTCGAGCATCGCGACGTCGCGCAGGCCCACGGGGCTGCCGTCGTCGGCCAGCTCGCTCGCGGCCCGGATCAGGTCGGCCGCCTCGTCGGCGCGCAGCACCGGGGGCAGGGTCCGGTGGGCCCGAGGGCTGGCGAGGCTGGCGCCGACGTCCTGGGGGGCCCGCCCGGTGCGGGCGAGCCAGGCGGTGAGCACGCGCGCAGCGGTCGCCCGGCGGGCGAGGGTCGTGCGGGAGAGTCCCATCGTCTGCTGCTTGGCCAGCCAGCTGCGCAGCGTGCGGAGGTCGAGGGTGCCGACGTCGGTGTGGCCGAGGCGACGGGCGTGCTCGAGGAGGCCGGCGACGTCGGCGAGGTAGGCACGGACGCTGTGGGGGCTCAGGTCGCGCTCGACGGCGAGGTGCCGCTCGTAGTCGGCCAGGACGCGCGTCATCTCCGGCGGCAGCGTGTCGGTGGGCTCGGTGGGCTCGGTGGGCTCGGCCGACCGCCCGTCGTCCGCCGGCCCACCCGTGCCCGAGGACGCGGCGACGGCGGCTGCCCTGTCGTCCGGCGCCGGGGTGCTCATCAGGCGATGCTAGGCCGGGCCGGCCTGCTCAGTCGTGAGCCAGTGCGGCGAGCCGCCAGCCCTCCTCACCGTGCTCCACGAGCCCCGCACGGTGCAGGCGGCTCAGGGCCGACTGCACCTCGAGGAGCCCGAGCCCCGCGGCCCGGGCCACGGAGTCGGCGGGCGCGGCGCGCGCGACCGGCACACCGTCGAGGACCTGCTGGTCGCGCCGGCTGAGGCGGTCGCGGCTGCGCACCGGGCCGCGGGGCTCCTCGACCAGGTGCTCACCGCTGGCTCCCACCAGCTCGAGGACGTCGGCCCCGCCCGTCACCAGCGCCGCGGCACCGGAGCGCAGGAGCTGGTGGACGCCCTGCGACGGCGCGCTGGTCACGGGCCCCGGCACCCCCATCACGACCCGGTGGAGCCGACCGGCCCAGTTGGCGGTGTTGAGAGCGCCGCTGCGGGCGGCCGCCTCGACGACGACGGTGCCGCAGGTCAGCGCGGCGATGAGCCGGTTGCGGCTGAGGAAGCGGATGCGGGTGGGCGGCAGTCCCGGTGCCGTCTCCGAGACCACCGCACCCACCGTGGCGATGTGGTCCAGCAGGGTCGAGTGGGCGGCGGGGTAGCTCCGGTCGGCGCCGCACGCGAGGACCGCCGCGGTCGGCGCACCCGAGGCGAGCGCCCCGCGGTGGGCCGCCTGGTCGATGCCGAAGGCCGCCCCCGAGACCGCGGTGAGCCCGGTGAGCGACACCCGGGCGGCGATGTCACGCGCGACGCTCTCGCCGTAGGTCGTCGACGAGCGCGAGCCGACCACCGCCACTCCCCCGGCGAGCTCGTCGAGACGCAGGGGCCCGCGCACCCACAAGCCGATCGGCACGCCGCCGCGGTCGTGGAGCGGGTCGGCCGAGCGCAGGTCGTCGAGGCCCGCGGGCCACTCGGGGTCGCCCGGCACGACGAACCGGATCCCCCGCTCCTCGGCCTGCACGAGCTCACGCTCGGGATCGAGGGCCTCCAGCCGCTGCCCGACGTCGTCGAGCAGGCCGTGCAGGTCGTGCTGGGAGGTGAGGTGCTCGTGGACGGCGACGGGTCCGAGATCGGTGACCAGGGTGTTCATCCGCAGGTCGCCCGGCTCGGCGAGCCTGCTCAGCGCGACGCGGGCCAGCCGGTCGTTGAGCCCGACCCGTGGCGCCGACCCGGTGGGTCGCCGGCTCATCCGGCGCGCCGCAGCGTCGAGGACAGCAGCGGCTCGCCCCGGCGCAGCCGCAGCGCCACCTCGACCTCGTCGAGCCCCGGTCTGGCCCGCTCGTCGGGCAGGAGGTCGAGGACGGTCCAGGCGAGGCGGTTGACCCTCACGGCACCGCGGCCGGTCAGCTGGCCGGCGTAGACCTGCTCGTCGACCATCCGCTGGGCGTCGGCGTCCAGCCGCCACCGGTCGCGCAGCTGCGGGCCCGGGGTGTGGGCGTTGAGCCGCCAGCTGCACCCGGCGTAGCGGTCGGCCTGACGGCGGCGGGCCAGGGACACCCGGCGCCGCACCACCTCGGAGGGCTCGGCGCGGCTGAAGACGTCGCGCTGGTCGTGCGGGGCCAGGGGCTCGACGTAGCGCACGACGTCGATGCGGTCGGCGATGGGACCGGTGATGCGGGCGCGGTAGTCGCGACGCTTGCGCTCGGTGCACCCGCAGCTCATCGCGCCCGACCGCGGGGCGTACTCGCCGCAGGGACAGGGGTTGCAGGCGAGCACCACCATGGCCCGGGCCGGCAGCGTGACCGACTCCTCGCGGCGCGCCACGGTGACGTCGCCGCTCTCGAGCGGCTGGCGCAGCGCGTCGATGACGTCGCTGTGGAAGAGCGGGAACTCGTCGAGGAACAGGACCCCGAGGTGGGTCCGGCTCAGCTCGCCGGGCCGGACCGCGCCGCTGCCGCCACCGATGAGGCTGGCCTTGCTGGCGTCGTGGTGGGGGGCGCTGAACGGAGGGCGGACCACCATGCCCGCGCCCGGCTCCAGCACCCCGGCCAGGGAGTGGATCGCGGTGAGCTCCAGGGACTCCGAGCCGGTGAGGTCGGGGAGGATGGTCGGTATCCGCTCGGCGATGCTGGTCTTGCCGGCGCCCTTGGGCCCCTCCAGCATCAGGTGGTGGCCACCCGCGGCGGCGACCTCGACGGCGAAGCGGGTGTCCTCGAGACCCAGCAGGTCGGCGAAGTCGCCCTCCTCGCGGCGCTCGTCGCCGCGCCAGGCGAGGAGACGGCTCCCGCTCGCCGAGGCCACCGGCGGCGCCCAGGGCACCTCGTCGCCGCGGAGCTCGGCGACCACCTGACCCAGCGACCGCACCCCGAGGACCTCCATGTCGGGCACCATCGCGGCCTCGTGCGCCTGCGGCTCGGGCACGAAGACCCGGCGCACGCCCCGTGCCGCGGCCGCCAGCACCATCGGGAGGACCCCGTGCACGCCGCGCAGGTTGCCGTCGAGGGTGAGCTCGCCGATGAGCACGACCCCGTCGAGCGCGGCCTTCGGCACCGTGCCGTCGGCGGCGAGCACCGACACGGCGATGGCCAGGTCGAAGTGGGTGCCGCGCTTGAGCAGGTCGGCCGGGGACAGCAGGATCGTGATGCGCTTGGTGGAGGGCCACTCGAAGCCGCCGTTGATGACGGCCATGCGGCAGCGGTCGCGCGACTCGTTGAGCGAGGCGTCGGGGCGGCCGACGAGCGTGAGCCCCACCTGGCCGGGTGACACGTCGGTCTGGACGTCGATGAGGTGCCCCAGGGCGCCGTGCAGGGACACCGACCGCGCGGTCGCCGTGCTCATCACACCAGCCCCCGCACGTGGTCGATGGTCGAGGCGCCCTGGCGGGGCCGCAGCACCGCCACCAGGTCGATGCGGAGCTCGACGCGCCCCAACCCCTGCTCCACCCGCCACGCCTCGCCGAGGCGCAGCAACCGGTCGAGCTTGGCGTCGGTGACCGCCTCGTGCGGCGTGCCGCGGCCCAGGCTGCTGCGGGTCTTGACCTCGCAGACCACCAGGACGTCGCCGTCGCGCAGGACGAGGTCGATCTCTCCTGCCGGGCAGCGCCAGTTGCGTGCGAGCACCGTCATCCCCTGCGCCACGAGGTGACGCTCGGCGAGCGCCTCGCCGTAGGCACCCAGGGCCTGTCGTGATCCTGCCGTCGTCGTCATGGGACCTCCTGACGAGGAGGCTCCTCCGGATCGCCGGTGCGTGGGGTCCCACCGCAGGAGGGTGTGGAGGACGCTCCGGTCGCGTGCGTCTGTGGACGACTCGTGGTCCTGCCCGGGGCTTACGTCGCGTCGGCTCAGCCGACGAGGCGCACGATGCTGGGCCCGAGGTCGGCGTCGTAGGCCACCGTCGGCGCCTGCGCGTCGACCGGGAGGGCCGTCTTGTCGAAGACGAAGACCTGGAGCGCCTTGACCGAGTTGCCGTTGATCGCCAGGCCGTTGGAGGCCGAGGCGGCGCTGCTCTGGGTCTCGTCGGTGAGGAAGCCGGGCACGAAGTCCAGGATCGGCTGGAAGCGCTTCTGGGCCCGGTCGGTGGCGTAGACCACCGGGAGCCACACGAGCCGGGGCGAGTCGACGACCTCCGGCGCCAGCATCGTGGCCGACACCCCCGTGCGGGTCAGCGAGTCGAGCGTGGCGCCGTTGCGCAGGAAGCAGGAGAGCACGTCGTTGTTGAGCCGCACGCTGCCGACGACGAGGTCGCCGCGACCCGGGCAAGTGGTGGCGCCGTTGCGCACGTCGAGGCGCCCCGGCCTCGACCCCGTGCCGCTGACGAAGCCGTCGTAGAGGGCCGGACCGTCGTTGCCGGTGTCGCCGAGGATGCAGTTGCGGCCGTCGAGGGGCTGGTCGTCCGGCACGGCTCCGCTGATCCAGGAGGAGCCGCTGCCGCACTCCTTGGTGACGGTCTGGCCCACGGCGAAGGAGTAGGGCACCAATTGGTGGTCGAGGCCGCCGGCGATGTTCGCCGCGAGCCGTCGCTGACCGGTGAGGCCGTCGCGCCGGGGGCTGTCGAGCTGGCCGAAGTTGCCGCGGTCCTGACCCACGCAGCCCACGGGCACCCCGGTCGGCGACGGCGCCGGCTCCGGCGTCGGCGTCGGTGTCGCCGTCGGGGAGGCGGTCTGCGTGGGCGAGGGCCCGGCGCTCGGGGACGGGCTCGGGCTCGCCGTCGGCGTCGGGCTGGGGGTCGGCGAGGGCGACGGGCCGACCACCACGTAGTCGAGGTGGTTGGCGGAGATCTCCAGCCGGGCGTTGCCCTTCGCCTGGATCAGGGCGTAGACCCGCCACGTGCCGGGGGTGGCCGACACCTCGCCGCCCACGGTGAAGGTCGGCACGACCAGCGGGTTGGTCTTGCCGACGTCCTGGGCGGCGTAGTCGACGAACGTGGAGCCGTCGGGTGAGTAGAACCGGATCGAGGCACGATCGGTGTTGCTGGGGATGGAGTCGACCTGGAGCTGGGAGACGCTGAGCTGCTGCCCGACCGTGACGCTCAGGGTGCGGGGGCTGGTGATCCGGTGGGACCCCACCGGGACGCCGGGCGAGGCCACCGCGGTCGCCGTCGTGGTCGTGGGGCTCGGGCTGGCCGTCGCGGCCGGGCCGCCCGACCCGCTCGCCGTGGCGGTCGGGCTGGACGTCGGGCTGGGCGTCGGGCCGGGCGTCGGGCTGGGCGTCGGGCTGGGGGCGACGGTCGTGGTCGTCGTGGTCGCGGCGAGCGAGTTGCCGCCGGTGGTGTCGGCGGCGGCCGGGCCGAGGGCGCACCCGTCGGGCAGCCAGAAGGGCACCATGTCGGCGGGCGACGGCAGCGGCGAGACCACCCTGACCGTCGCGACCCGCTGCACGTCGACGGCCGTCCGGCCGAGCACGCCGGCGAGGCCGAACTCGACGTGGGCGGCCGGCGCCACGACCTCCATCTGCACGCAGACGTCGGTGCAGGCCGTGCCGTCGGCGTGCTCGAAGGACACTTCGCCGTTGGCGCGCTGGCCGTCGAGCAGGGCCGACCCGGTGGCGACCGGCTGGCCGGGGGCGCGGTTGGCGTTGAGGTAGCGGGCCGCGTCGGCCGCGATCGCCGCGGGCGCGGCCTCCGGCACCGACACCCTCATCGGCAGGCGCCACCCGGCGCTGGTCGCCGTCACGTCGGCCTGCTTCTGCACCGCGCGTCCCCGGGACCAGGCGTTGCCGAGGTCGACCGCGAGCGCGGAGACCCCGAAGAGCACGACGGCCATCACGGCGATCATCACCGCCATGGCCCCGCCCTCGTCCCGCGTACGCCGACGGCGCCGAGCCGCCCGGGGAGCGGCCGGGCGGGCGCACCGCCCGGTCACGGGCAGGCCTCGGGCTGGCGCGGCACGAACTCGACGCGCGCCTCGGCGGTGGCGTTGACCTCGCCGTCGTCGACGAAGGGCAGGATCGGCAGCTGCAGGTCGAAGCTGTCGAACTGCACCGTCACCGTCACCACGTCGCCCACCTGCACCTGGCTCGGCAGCGCGGTGGCGTAGCTGCGCCGCACGGTCGCGGTGGAGCCCGACCCGGTGAGGCCCTGGATGTCGGCGGCGACGGCGGTGCGGTAGGCGGCGCAGGTCGCGGGGTCGCCGACGGCCGCCATCCGGGCGGCGTTGCGGGCGATGTCGCTGCCGCCCTGCATGGCCCAGAAGTAGAGGCCGTACTGGATGATCCCGAAGAGCAGCAGGAAGAGCACGGGCATGAGCAGGGCGAACTCGACGACGGTCGCGCCCCGCTCGGAGCGCTGCCGTGCCGCTCGTCTGGTGCCCACAGCCGGTCGCCTCTCGGGAGCGCTGCTCAGGTCCCCCGGTGGACACGCGTCAGCGACAAGGAGCATCGGTCGGGCCGGACCCGTGCTGAGCGCTCGCTCGGTAAAATCAACGCGAGATCCTCAGATCGGTAACAGATCCACCACGGCCCGCGTCCCACTGGAGGACGGCGACCGGCTCAGCCGCGCAGTGCGGGGAGGCTGCACACCGCCTCGAGGGCGAACACGTCGGCGCCACCCACCCGCACGCCCAGGAGCCTGGCGACCGGGCCGACGAGCTGGCTGTCGAGGTTGCTGGCCAGCGGGGTGAGGGTCTTGTTGACGAAGGCGTTGGGCCCGTTGGTGAGCCCGTCGAGCACCGCCGTGGTGACGGAGGTGATCTGGCTGGCGTTGAGGGTCAGGCCGGCGGCGGTGATGGAGGAGGAGGTGATGGTGGGCACCACCGAGCTGAGCACGTTGACGGTGCCGCCGGTCGACTTCGGCGTGACGTCGTTGGGAGGCAGCGCCAGTGAGACGGTGCTGGTCGCGGCCGGGGCGGGGCTGCTCATGGTGAGCCTCACCCCCACGTCGACCGCCACGTCGACCGAGGTCAGCAGCAGCTCGAGCTTGAGGGTGCCCTTGACCTCGAGGTCGACGGTGAGGCTGTACTCCGCGAGCCCGCTGGCCACGGCCACCGAGAAGGTCGAGGGGTCGGTCGTGGTGCCGTTGCCGCAGTGGACCTGGGGCGGGTCGACGAGCTGGGAGGTGGCGTTGCCCAGCTTGAGGTGCACGTTCCCGGTGGCCTTCGGGGTCTGCAGGGTGCCCTTCACCAGGCCGAGGTTGAGGTTCATGCTCGGGAGGTTGACGAAGGTCAGGCCCAGGTCGCCGGCGATCTGGCTCGTGGCCGCACGTGCCTCGGCCGAGTTGGGCGCGCCGCAGGCGGTCTGCCTGCCCTGCTGCACGAAGATCCCGCCGGTCACCTGGCTGCCGAGGCCGGGCACCTGCGCCTGGAGGTTGGGGACGGCCACGGCGTGCTGGCCGGTGGCGACGCCGACCGAGCCCGCGATCAGGTCGAGCACGTTGAGCCCGGTCTCCAGGGCGGCGCTGTCGGTCGGGGAGATGTTGAGCAGCGAGCCCAGCCGCACCGCCGGCACGCTGCCGGCGACGGCCAGGAAGGAGCCGAGGGCGCTGACGGCCGCGCTGTAGCCGGCCGGCTTCTCCTTGTTGAGCACGTCGATGGTGCCCTTGACCAGGTCGCCGAAGGCCACCGGCGCGGTGAGCAGCTCGGTCTCGGTGCCGAGCACGGCGGTCGCGGCCAGCTGGGCCAGGCTCACCTCGGTGTTGGCGATGCCCTGGTAGCCGACCAGCGTGAGGTCGACCCCCAGCAGGCTGTTGAGCGGGGCGAGCAGGGCCGAGTCGTTGCTGCGCACCGCCGCGGCGTAGGACCCCAGGGCGTGGCAGGCGGTCGTGGTCGAGGTGGCGTACGCCGTGCGCGTCGCGCTGCCCGAGCCGGCGGCGAAGGCGAAGTCGGTGCTCGCGCTGGCGACGACCTTGACGGCGGTGGGCGGCTCGGCGGTCGTGTTCCAGGTCGTGCCGTTCCACGACCCCCAGTCGGCGGTCACGACGAGGTCGTCGCCGAGCGTGGTGCTGTTGCGGGCGACGCTCTGGCTCAGCAGCGAGGTGGACGAGGTGGTCACCAGCGCGGCCAGCTGGGCCTGGGAGCGGCCGTCGATCTCACGGGCCATGTCGAGCGCGACGACGTCGGCGATGGCCTGCATGTCACGGCGCACGACGCGCTGGGTGCCGAGGTCGACGGCGAGCGCGGCCACGGCGAGCAGCAGGGCGATGGTGACCGCGAGGAAGACCGCGACGGCGCCGCGCTGGCCGCGCTGGCCGCGCTCGTCACGGTGCACGCACCAGGTGCCCCGCAGCATCAGCTCACCCTCGCCGTCGCGGTGTAGCTCAGCGTCTGCGGCAGCGGCACGAGCGGGAGCTTCGGGGTCAGCGGCCGAGCGGCGTAGGGGTAGGACACCAGCACCTGCACGCAGCGGGCGCTGCCGCAGGTGGTGAAGGTGACCGTGCAGGTGGCACCGGAGCTGCAGGAGACGCCGTAGCTCTGGAGCGCCTCGTTCACGCTGGCCAGGGCGGCCGTGCGGCGCGAGGCCTCCTGGGTGGTGTTGAAGGCCTGGGCGCCCACGGCGGCCGCACGGGCACCCTCGGCCGCCCCCTGGCTGATCGCCTGGCGGAAGCTCAGCATGTAGCCGTAGGTGATGATCCCGAAGACGAGCAGCAGCAGCAGCGGCGCCACGAGGGCGAACTCGACCGCGGCCGCGCCCCGCTCGCGGTCGCGTCCCTGTCGCAGACCCATGTCTCCCTCACCCCGCACAGCAGCCCCCGAGCTCCACGAGCGAGGCTAGGGAAGGCGCTCAGGGGCGCGCGGCCAGCTGCGGGCAGATGGCCCGAAAGGACTACTTCTCGGGCAGATCCATGTCCGAAGGACTGAGCTCCTCGACGTTGACGTCCTTGAACGTCAGCACCTTCACGTTCTTGGCGAAGCGGGCGGGGCGGTACATGTCCCAGACCCAGGCGTCGCTCATCGACACCTCGAAGAAGACGTCGCCGGCCTCGGTGCGCGCCTTCACGTCGACCTGGTTGCACAGGTAGAAGCGCCGGTCGGTCTCGACGACGTACTTGAAGATGCCCACGACATCGCGGTACTCGCGGTAGAGGGTCAGCTCCATCTCGGTCTCGTACTTCTCGAGATCCTCGGCGCTCATCGCTCTCCTCGTCGTCGGTGCGGGCGGGCCCGAGGGGTGGGGTCGCGGGCCGTGCGCACTGGCATCGTAGACACGTGAGCGACACCCGAGTGCCCCCAGGCCCGGGGCGGCCCGTCGAGGCCCAGGGGCCCCCGCTGCCGGGCCGCCCGATCATGAACCAGTGGTGGCGCGACATCGCCTTCGTCCACTGGCGCGTCGATCCCGACCGGGTGGCACCGCTGCTCCCGCCGGGGGTGCGCCCCGACCTGCACGACGGCAGTGCCTGGGTCGGCCTCATCCCCTTCCGGATGGTGGAGGCGGGCTTCGGGCGGCGCAGCACGGCGCCGTGGTTCGGCACCTTCCTCGAGACCAACGTCAGGCTCTACTCCACCGACGACCGCGGCCGTCACGGCGTGGTCTTCCGCTCCCTCGAGGCCGAGCGGCTCGCGGTGGTGGCCGGCGCCAACCTCACCTTCAACGTGCCCTACCGCTGGGCCGGCATGACGATGGCCCCGGCCGCGCTCCCCCACGACGCCGACGTCACCGGCGCCCGCGTCCGCTACGACTCCGTACGCCGCGCCCGCGGCCGCGCGCGCAGCCGCCTCGAGATCGAGGTGGGCGAGCCGGTCGCCGAGCCCAGCCCGCTCGACCTCTTCCTCACCGCCCGCTTCGGGCTGCACACCAGCGTGCTGGGGCGCACCCTGTGGGTGCCCAACACCCACGGCCCGTGGCCGTTGCGCCGCGCCCGGGTGAGCGCCCTCGACGACGAGCTGGTCGCCGCGGCCGGTCTCCCCGGCGTGAGCGGGTCAGCGCCCGACTCGGTGCTGTTCTCGACCGGGGTGCAGACCCGCTTCGGGGTGCCCGAGCGGCTCTGAGCCCGCGGGGGGCTCCAGGCCCGCGGCGCGGCGGACGTTGACGAAGCGCATCCGGTGCACCGGCGAGGGGCCGTGCTCGTGCAGCGCCGCGGTGTGGGTCTCGGTGATGTAGCCCTTGTGGGTGGCGAAGTCGTAGGCCGGCCACTGCTCGTGCAGCTCGGTCATGATCCGGTCGCGGGTGACCTTGGCCAGCACCGAGGCCGCGGAGATGCAGGCGGCCACCCGGTCGCCCTTCCAGACCGCCAGCCCCGGCGCGCCGAGGCCGTCGACGGGGAAGCCGTCGGTGAGCACGTAGTCGGGGGCCACGTCGAGCAGGGCCACCGCACGGCGCAGCGCCTCGATGTTGGCGACGTGCATGCCGAGGCGGTCGCACTCCTCCTGCGAGACCACGACGACCGACCAGGCGAGGGCACGCCGCACGACCTGGTCGTAGCACCGCTCGCGGGCCCGCTCGGTCAGCAGCTTGGAGTCGGCCAGACCCGGCACGATCCCCGCCCGACCGGCGGGCAGGATGCAGGCCCCGGCCACGAGCGGGCCGGCGCAGGCGCCGCGCCCGGCCTCGTCGACCCCGGCCACGGTCTCGATGCCGTGGCGTCGCAGGGCGCGCTCGTAGCCGTAGAGCCCGGCGTCGCGCCGGACCGTGGCACCGCGCGGGAGCAGGCTCACGACGGGTCGGGCACGTCCGCGAAGACGTCGGGACGCTCGAGCAGCCCGGCGTGCCCGACGGGCCAGAAGACGGCCATCACCTTGCCGACGATGTCGTCGACCGGCACGAACTCGTCGCCCGGCACGCAGGCGGTGTCGCCCTCGGCGCACATCTGGAAGCTGGAGTCGGCGGAGTGGCCGCGGTTGTCGCCCATCACGAAGACGGTGCCCACCGGCACGGGTCCCGCCTGCCAGTCGCAGTCGCCGAGCATCGGCCCGCGGCACTTGATGTTCTTCTCGTCGAGGACGTAGGCGTCCTCCTCCATGGGCAGGCCGTTGACGCTGATCCGCCCGGCCTCGTCGCAGCACACGATGGTGTCGCCCGCGACGCCGACGACGCGCTTCACGAGGTGGCCGCCGCCGGGGTAGAGGCCGATCGCGTCGAGGCCCTTCGTGACCGGGTTGCTCGCGGTGCGCGTCTCCTCCTCGCCCAGCCAGTCGCCGGGGTCCTGGAAGACCACGACGTCACCGCGCTCGGGGGTGCCGCCGCCCCAGTAGGAGACCTTCTGCACCACGATCCGGTCGTTCTCGACCAGGCCGGGCTCCATCGACTCCGAGGGGATGTAGAAGACCTGCAGGAGGAAGGTCTTCACCAGCACCGCCAGACCCACCGCGACGGCGAGCAGCACCAGTGTCTCGACCCCGAACGGCAGCGGGCGCTCCCGGCGCGGTCCCCGCGCGCCCGGGAACGACCGCGACCGCGACTCCGTGACGGCCGGGTCGGGCTCCGCGCCCCGACCGGTCTCGGTCGGGTGCGCGGTGCCGTCGCTCTCGACGGGCACGGGGTCGCGGTCGGGTGAGGTCACGCGGGTGAGTCTAGGAAGCCGGTGGTGCTGCGGGGAGCAGAACCGCTCAGGCCTCGCGGCGCTCCTTGATCTTCGCCTTCTTGCCGCGCAGGTTGCGCAGGTAGTAGAGCTTGGCGCGACGCACGTCACCGCGGGTCACGATCTCGATCTCCTCGAAGATCGGGGAGTTCAGGGGGAAGGTGCGCTCGACACCGACGCCGAAGGACACCTTGCGCACGGTGAAGGTGCGGCCGATGCCGGAGCCCTGGACGCGGATGACGACGCCCTGGAACACCTGGACGCGGGAGCGGTTGCCCTCGACGACCTTGACGTGGACCTTGATGGTGTCGCCGGCGCGGAAGGCCGGGACGTCGTCGCGCTTGAGGGAGTTGCCGAGCTCGGCAATCACGTTGGTCATGGTTCTCCTCGCGGGTGCCACAGGTCAGCCGCGGTGTCGGATGGTCGTGCGTGTTCAGGTGTCGGGCGCAGTGCGAGTGGCCGGCGGCGTCGTGCTCCCCCTGTGGCAGGTGCCCGACGCAGACCCCCCTGCCGGCGGCTGCTGGGCAGCGCCTCGGGGTGATCCGGATTTGGCCGACTGGCCGGTGCGCAAGTCTGCCACAGCCGGGCGGGCGGGGGTGAATCAGCCTGAGCGGCCGGCCAGCGTCAGCCGCGACGGGGCTTGGTCAGCACCGCGGGCCCCGAGGGACCGTCGAGCACCTCGCGCACCGAGTAGCCCGCGCGCTTGTAGCGGCGCAGGTTGGCGGTGCTCGCGGCCCCCGTGAAGAGCCGGTACGCCGTGGCCTCCGGCGCCGCGACGCGCTCGGCGTGCTCGAGCAGGTGGCGTCCCAGCCCGCGCCCGCGCAGGTCGGGTGCCACCATGAGACGCCCGATCTCCCAGGTGCGCCCGTCGAGCCTTCCCCGCACCGACCCGACGAGACGCCCGGCCGAGCGCACGACGTAGGTGTCCCACGACGACAGCGAGGCCGTGACGTCGTCGAGGCCCTCCTGCAGCGGAGGGAGGGTGAGGTCGCCGTTGACCAGCGCCTCGCCCACCCAGCACGCCAGCTGGAGGGTGAGGAGCTCGGCCGCGTCGCCGCGCACGGCCGGCACGGCGGCCCACTCCCCGCTCACCGCGGCGCTGGCGTGCAGCAGGTCGGGGCGCCGCTCGGCCGTGCGTCGCACGGCCTGGTCGTGGCGCCAGGCCGCGATCGCGCCGTGGTTGCCGCCGAGGAGCACGGGCGGCACGTCGTGGCCGCGCCACGACGCGGGCTTGGTGTAGACGGGGTACTCCAGCAGGCCGTCCTCGTGCGACTCCTCGACCAGCGAGGCGGCGTTGCCCATGAAGCCCGGCAGCAGTCGCACGACCGCCTCGGTGATGGCGAGCGCCGCCACCTCGCCGCCGTTGAGCACGTAGTCACCGAGCGAGACCTCACGCACCTCGGCGAGAGTGCGGGCGTGGTCGAGCACCCGCTGGTCGATGCCCTCGTAGCGTCCGCAGGCGAAGACCAGCCGCTCGCGACCGGCCAGCTCGCGGGCCAGGGCCTGGGTCATCGGCTCCCCCGACGGCGTCGTGAACACCACCGTGGCCGGCGCCTGGTCGGGCCCGCCGGCGCCCAGCACCTCGTCGAGCGCCTCACCCCAGGGCTCGGGCTTCATGACCATGCCGGCGCCCCCGCCGTACGGCGTGTCGTCGACGGTGCGGTGGCGGTCGTGGGCCCACGAGCGCAGGTCGTGCACGTGGAGCTCGATCAGCCCCTTGGCCACCGCCTTGCCGGGCAGCGAGAGCGACAGCGGCGCGAGGTAGTCGGGGAAGATCGTGAGGTAGTCGAGGCGCACGACGGGCTCAGGCGTCCTCGGGCAGCGGAGTGACGAGCCCCGGTCGGTCGGCCACGACGACGCGTCGCGCGACGAGGTCGACCTCGGGCACGAGCGCCTTGACGAAGGGCACGAGGCCCTCGCGGCCCGACGGGGTGCGCACGGTCAGCAGGTCCTGGGCGCCGCCGTGGACCAGGGCGGTGACCGTGCCGAGCTCGGTGCCGTCGAGGTCGTGCACCGCGAGGCCGACCAGCTGGTGGTCGTAGTACTCGTCGGGGTCGTCGGGTGTCGCGTCGGCCGGCACCGTGGCGTGCAGCAGCAGCCCGCGGGCGGCCTCGGCGGCGTTGCGGTCGGGCAGCTCGGCGAAGGTCGCGAGGAGCACGCCCTGGTGCCAGCGGGTCCGGACGACGCTCACGGAGCGCAGCGGCGAGGAGGAGCCGCGGGGCGCCTCGGCGCGCAGCACCGCGCCGTCGCCGAAGCGGCGCTCGGGCTCGTCGGTGCGCACGTCGACGGTCACCTCGCCGCGGATGCCGTGGGGCTTGCCGATGCGGCCGACGACCAGCTCGATGGTGGGCTCGCCCGGGGGCGTGCCGGGGGCGCTCGGAGATGACGGGGGCACGGCGGGTCCTCTCGGTGGTGGCGGGTGGTGCGAAATGCCGAACGGGTGCCGCCCCGGGGGGCGGCACCCGTTCACGCGGTTGCCGGTCGGCGCTGCTGGCCCGGAGGGCTCAGCGGCGGCGGTCGACGTCGACGAAGTCGACGCGTGCACCCTCGCGACCGGCCAGGGCCGACACAACGGTGCGGAAGGCCGACGCCGTGCGCCCGCCGCGACCGATCACCTTGCCGAGGTCGTCGGGGTGGACCCGGACCTCGAGGATCGAGCCGCGTCGCAGCTGCTTGTCGCGGACCGAGACGTCGTCGGGGTTGTCGACGACGCCGCGGACCAGGTGCTCGAGCGCCTCGGCCAGCACGACGCTCAGGCCTCGGTCTTCTCGGCCTCGGCGTCAGCGGCCGGGGTCTCGGCGGCCTCGGCCTGCTCGGCGGCGACCGCGGGGGTCTCGTCGGCGGGGACCTCGGCCGGCTTTTCCTCGGCGGGCTTCTCGTCGGCCTTCTTGCTGGCCTTCTTGGTCACGGCGTCGCCCTTGGGGCTGCTGTGCGCCTCGGCGAGGGCCTCGTTGAAGATGTCGAGCTTGTCGCGCTTGGCGGCCTTCGTCTTCAGCGTGCCCTCGGTGCCGGGGAGACCCTTGTAGGTCTGCCAGTCACCGGTGACCTTGAGGATGGCCTCGACGGCCTCGGTCGGCTGCGCGCCGACGCCCAGCCAGTACTGCGCCCGGTCGGAGACGACGTCGATGTACGACGGGTCCTCCTTGGGGTGGTACTTGCCGATCTCCTCGATCACTCGACCGTCGCGCTTCTTGCGCGAGTCGACGACGACGATGCGGTACTGCGGCACCCGGACCTTGCCCAGGCGCTTCAAGCGGATCTTGACGGCCACGTTTGTGGTGTCTCCTCGTTTATCGTGGTGGGTGAGGGAGCGTGCACCAGGTGGGGAAACACCGGGCCCGATCGCCTCGAGGGCACCGCGCGACCGGGTGAGAGGGACCGGGCACGCAGGACTCGACGAGCAATGATGCCAGAGACCCCCGGGTGGGCTAAATCGCCCCGCGGACCTCCCCGTGGGACCTCCCCGTCAGATGACGAGGCCGAGCAGCAGCACGAAGACGAGCCCGCTCACCGACAGCACGGTCTCCATCAGCGACCACGACTTGATGGTCTGCCCGACGCTCAGGCCGAAGTACTCCTTGACCAGCCAGAAGCCGGCGTCGTTGACGTGGGAGAAGAACACCGAGCCCGCGCCGATGGCCAGCACGACCAGCGAGACCTCGCCCTGGCTGAGCCCCTCGACCAGGCCGAGCATGAGCGCCGAGGCGGTGATGGTGGCGACCGTGGCCGAGCCGGTCGCGAGGCGGATGAGCACGGCCAGGACCCAGGCGAGGAGCAGCACCGACACGTTGGCGCCGCCGGCCCAGTCGGCCAGCAGCGTGCCGATGCCGGTGTCGACGAGCACCTGCTTGAACCCACCGCCGGCGGCCACGATGAGCAGGATGCCGGCGATGGCCGGCAGCGAGCTCTCGACCGAGGAGGTGATGGCGGCGCGGTCCATGCCCGAGCCGCGCCCGAGGGTGAACATCGCCACGACCACGGCGATCAGCAGGGCGGCGAAGGGGTTGCCGACGACGTCGAAGACCTGCCGCACCGTGTCGGTCTCGTCCTCGATGCCGATGTCGACCAGGGCCTTGGCCATCATCAGCACCACCGGGAGCAGCACGGTCGCGACCGTCAGGCCGAAGGCCGGCCGGGCGGCGGCGTCGGTGCGCTCCTCGGCCTCGAAGAGGTCCGGGGCCGGTACGTCGACCCAGCGCCCGGCGAGCCTGCCGAAGAGCGGGCCCGCGACGACCACGGTCGGCACGGCCACGAGCACGCCGAGCGCCAGCGTCGTACCGAGGTCGGCGCCGAGGGAGTCGATGGCCACCAGCGGACCGGGGTGCGGCGGCACCAGGCCGTGCATGGCCGAGAGCCCGGCCAGGGTGGGGATGCCGATCGTGATCACCGACAGCTGCGCGCGGCGGGCCACCAGGTAGATCACCGGCATCAGCAGCACGAGCCCGATCTCGAAGAACATCGGCAGCCCGATGAGCGCACCGACGCCGGCCATGGCCCAGGGCAGCGCCCGGGGCGAGGCCTTGCCGACGATCGTGTCGACGATCTGGTCGGCGCCGCCGGAGTCGGCGAGGAGCTTGGCGAACATCGCACCCAGCGCGATGAGCGCCCCCACGCCGGCCGCGGTGGACCCGAAGCCCGTGGAGAAGCTCGTGATGACGCCGTTGACGTTCTGCCCGGCCAGGATGCCGACGGCCAGCGCACCGACGATCAGGGCGAGGAACGGGTGGAGCTTGAGCCAGGTGATCGAGACGACGATGAGGGCGATGGCCGCCAGGGCCGCCAGCACGAGCCGGCCGCCGCCCGCGACGGGCTCGGCCAGCTCGGCCGCGGCGAGCGGCAGGATCTGCGGGAGGGTCATGGGGTCAGCTCCTGTCGGCCCGGGCGGGCCAGGGGGTGGCGGGGTCGGACGGGGTGGCGCGGGGGCGGCCAGGGGTGACGACGGGCCCGGCGAGCAGGGCGAGTGCCTGCTCGACCAGCACGTCGACCGGTCGGTCCACGTCGAGCACGGCGCCCGGCTCACCGGGGGCCAGCGGCTCGAGGGTGGCGAACTGGGAGGCCAGCAGCGACGCGGGCATGAAGTGCCCCGGGCGGGCGGCCTGGCGACGCGCGATGACGGCCGGGCTGCCCGCGAGGTGGACGACGAGCAGACGCCCGGCCCCGTCGCGCAGCCGGTCGCGGTAGGACCGCTTGAGGGCGGAGCAGCTCAGCACTCCCCCGCCGACCTCGTGCTCGCGCAGCCACGAGGCCAGCAGGTCCAGCCACGGGGCGCGGTCGGCGTCGTCCAGCGGGATCCCCGCAGCCATCTTGGCGATGTTGGCCGCCGGGTGGAAGTCGTCGGCGTCGGCGAAGGGCACCCCCGCGCGTCGGGCCAGGGCGGCCCCCACCGTCGACTTGCCGGAGCCGGACACCCCCATCACCAGGGCCAGGGGTCTCGCGGGTCCCGGAGGTCCCGGGGGGCGGGTCGTGTCCGGCATCGTGCTCCCGTCGTCGCGACGGCCGTGACCGTCGACACATCGTGTGACTGCACGCACACTATGACCAATGATCGGATCATTGGCAATTGGAAGGTTCAAAGATGCGTTCTTTTCTCCGACGCTCCGGGTCGACCCTCCCGGCCCGCCTGGGAGGATGGGCGCCATGAGCCCCCTCGACCCGCCCGCCGAGGCCCCCAGCCCTGGCGCGCGCCCGCACGGGGCGCTCCACGTCGACACCCTCGACGCCCTGGGGTCACGGCTGGCGTCGGGCGAGGTGGCACCGGGCGAGGTCCTCACGCTCGACGCGATCCGGCGCGAGCACGGCGTCTCGCTCCCGGTGGCCCGCGAGGCCGTCCGGGTCCTGGAGTCGATGGGCATGGTCGTCTCGCGCCGCCGCGTGGGCGTGACCGTGCAGGACCCCTCGGACTGGAACGTCTTCGACCCCCGGCTGGTGCGCTGGCGCCTCGAGGGCTCCGGGCGCACCGAGCAGCTGCTGGCCATCAGCGAGCTGCGCCAGGGCTTCGAGCCCGTCGCGGCGCGCCTGGCCGCCGACCGCGCCACCCCGGAGCAGTGCCGGGCCATGGCGGAGGCGACGACCGACATGGCGGTGCACGGCCGCACCGGCGACCTCGAGGCCTACCTGCTGGCCGACGTGGCCTTCCACCGCACCCTGCTCGACGCGAGCGGCAACGACATGGTGCGTGCGCTCGCGGGCCTGGTCGAGGAGGTGCTCGCCGGGCGCACCCACCACGACCTCATGCCGGCGCGGCCCAACCCGACCGCGATCGCGCTGCACGACGAGGTCGCGCGCTGCGTGCGCACGGGTGACGGCGCCGGCGCCGAGCACGCGATGCGCGCCATCATCGACGAGGCGGCCGACGCGATGACGGAGCAGGCGGCCACCGACCGGGCGCGCGCGCGGGAGTAGGCCGGACGGGCGCGACCCCCGGGATCAGGCGACGACGCGACCGCGCAGCACCACCCGGCTCGGCTCCCAGAGCACCGACGGGTCGCGGCGGGGGTCGCGCTCGACCACGACGAGGTCGGCGGGCGCGCCCTCCTCGAGCCCCGAGGGGTGCCCGAGCCAGGCGCGGGCCGACCAGGAGGCCGCCGCGACGACGTCGGCGGCGGGCAGCCCCATCTCGACCATGGCCATCACCTCGCCCGCGAGGTGACCGTGGCGCTGCGCCCCGCCCCCGTCGCTGCCGACGAAGAGGGCCACGCCCGCCTCGTGCGCACTCAGCAGCGTCTCGCGTCGGCGGGCGTGGAGGTCCTCCATCGTGGCGGCGTACGCCGGGAACCTCTCCCGCCCCGCGTCGGCGAACTCCGGGAACTTGTCGGTCTGCATCACCGTCGGCACCAGCGCGGTGCCCGCGGCGACCATGCGCTCGAGGTGGGCGGTCGACAGCCCGGTGCCGTGCTCGATGCAGTCGATGCCGGCGTCGAGGAGGCCGTCGAGCACGTCGCGACCGAAGCAGTGGGCGGTGACCCGTGCGCCCTCGGCGTGGGCGGCGGCGATCGCCGCCGCGAAGTCGGAGGCGGGGAAGGACGGCGCGAGGTCGCCCTGCTCGCGCGAGATCCAGTCGCCGACGAGCTTGACCCAGCCGTCGCCGGAGCGGGCCTGCTCCACGACGGTCGGCACGAGGTCGACGGGCTCCACCTCGTCGGCGTAGTGGCGGATGTAGCGGCGGGTGCGTGCCACGTGGCGACCCGCGCGCAGCAGGCGGGGCAGGTCCTCGCGCTCGTGCACCCAGCGGGTGTCGGCGGGCGAGCCGCAGTCGCGCAGCAGGAGCGCCCCGGCGTCGCGGTCCTGCAGGGCCTGGCGCTCCACCTCGTCCGCGTCGACGGCCCCGTGGTCCTCCATGCCGAGGTGGTTGTGGGCGTCGACCAGGCCGGGGAGCACCCAGCCGGTGGCGACGGTCTCCGCGCCCGGCTGCGGCTCGTAGGTCACGTGCCCGTCGACGACGTAGAGGTCGCGGGAGACGTCGTCGCCGGGCAGCACCGGCCCGCGCACGCGCAGGACGGGCGGTCGGGCGGAGCCTGCGGAGCGGGGGCGAGCGCTGGTGGCAGCCATGCCCGGGACGCTACCGCGCCCACCGGGCCCCGACGAGGACCTGCGCGCCCGGTCGCGGGTGCGCAGGTCCTCCCGGCGTCGCCGCTCAGCGACGGGTCGTGAGGCCGTGGCCGAAGGCGTAGAGCGGGTCGTAGTCGGCGTCGCCGACGTTGATCGGCTCCTGGGCCAGGGTCCGCGGCCAGGTCACCGGCAGCCTGCCGGTGAAGGCCCGCTCGCCGAACAGCACGTCGGAGACGCCGGCTCCCTCGCTGCCGGGCAGCCAGGAGGCGACGAGCGCGTCGGTGCTGCGCACGAGCGCCGGGGGCAGGATCATCGGACGACCCGACACGACCAGCACCGTGCAGGTGCGGGCAGCGGCACAGACCTTCTCGACCGCGGCCCGGTCGGCGTCGGTGAGGCGCATCGTCTGCTGCGGGCGCGGCACCCCGCCGTCGGCGGGGTCGTAGGCCCACTGCGGGCCGCCCACGTCGCCGAAGCCCTCGGTGTAGGGCGTCTCGCCCACCACGACGACGCCGTCGGCGCGCTTCGGCACCCGGGTGTCGGCCGTCTCGCTGAAGCGGACCGGTCGGTCGGTCGCGGCCCGGACGCCGTCGAGCACGGTGTCACCGGGCACGACGTTCTCCGACCCGCCCTGCCAGGTGAGGGTCCACCCGCCCGACTGGTTGCCGATGTTGTCGGCGTTGCTCCCCGCGACGTAGACGGGGCGGCTCGGCCCGCGCACGGTGTCCACGGCGAGCGGCAGCACCTGGCCGCGGTTGCGCAGGAGCACCTGCGACTTCGCCACCGCCCGACGGGCCACCGCACGGTGGGCGGGGCTGCCGATCGAGTCGATGCGCGACCGGTCGGTGAGGGGGGCCTCGAAGAGCCCGAGCTCGAACTTCGCGGTCAGGATGCGCCCGACGGCGTCGTCGATGCGCTCCTGGCTCACCCGACCCTCCTCGACCAGGCCGGTCAGGGTCTCGATGAACTCCCGCCACGCCGGGTCGGTGCCCGCGGCCGGCTCCATGAACATGTCGACCCCGGCGTTGACCGACGCCTCGACCTGGTCGTCGAGGTCGCCGGGGATCTGGTGCAGGGCGCGCCAGTCGGAGACGACGAAGCCCTCGAAGCCCATCTCCCCCTTGAGCACGTCGGTGAGCAGCTCGCGGTTGGCGTGCATCTTGACCGGGTCGCCGAGGCCGTCGTCGGTCCAGTCCACGCTGGAGAAGGACGGCATGATCGAGCCGACGTCGTGCCTGCCCACCGCGTCGGGGTAGGGCGAGAGCGCGAGCCGGTCGAACTCCTCGCGCGAGACCCGGGCGATGCCCTGGTCGAGGGTGTAGTCGCCCTCGCCGGTGTCCCAGTCGGTCAGACCGTCGCCGGCGAAGTGCTTGGCCGTGGCCAGCACCCGGTCGGTCTCGTCGAGCTGGCCCGGGCCGCCCTGGAGGCCGTCGATGGCCGTCTCCATGCGGGTCGCGAGCCACGGGGTCTCCCCGAAGCTCTCGTAGGTGCGGCCCCAGCGGTCGTCGCGCGCCACGCAGACGCACGGGGCGAAGGCCCACTGCGGGCCCGAGGCCCGGGTCTCGATCGCGGTGAGGTGCCCGATCCGGCGCACGAGCGCGGGGTCGCGGGTGGCCCCCAGGCCGATGTTGTGGGGGAAGACCGTGGCGCCCAGCAGGTTGCCGTGGCCGTGCACGGAGTCGACGCCGTAGAGCAGCGGGATGCCGAGCCGCGAGTCGAGCGCGGCCTGCTGCAGGGTGTCGACGGCGTCGGCCCACGCCTCGGGGGTGTTGGGGTCGGGCACGGAGCCACCGCCCGACAGCACGCTGCCCAGGCCGTACTCGGTGACCAGCGTGGGGTCGGCCGCCACGTCGAGCCGCTCGGCCTGGGTCATCTGGCCGATCTTCTCGGCCAGGGTCATGCGCCCCAGCAGGTCGGCCACGCGCTCCGCGACCGGCAGCGAGGGGTCGAGGTAGGGCAGGACCTCGTCGGAGGCCGGGGCGGAGGAGGCGCCGGGACCCGCGGCGGACACGGCGGCGGTGGAGGCGGAGAGCCCGGCAGGCACGAGCCCGGCGGCGAGGGCGGCGGTCGCGAGACCGACGGCCAGGCGGGAGCGACGGTGACGTGGCGCCTGCGGGAGCGGCGCCGAGGCGGCCGGGGTGGGGGTGACAAAGCGGGACATGGGGGTCTCCTTGCCGAGATTCAAGGGAGAGGACCGGTCGGACCGGGCGCGGCGGGGGCCGCGCCCGCTCAACCTAGGAACGCCTTTCCGCCACCGTCAACGCGTAACGCCCGTCACATCCGGACTGATTCGTGCAGGTGCTGGACATATTCGGTCGCTCCCGCCACGGTGGTGCGGTGACCGAGCGAGGGCGCCCACGGGCCGAGTCGGCCCGACCGTCGGGCAACGCGCGCGCCCTCACCGGCCTGCTGGCCGCGCGCGGGCCGATGAGCCGCGCCGACCTGGCGCGCGCGGCCGGCCTGTCCCGCTCCGCGGTGTCCAACCTGGTGCTCGCGCTGCTCGCCGACGGGGCCGTGGTCGAGACCGCCCAGCGGGGACGGCCCCACAAGGGCGGCAGCGGGCGCCCCCCGGTGCTGGTCGCGCTGTCGGTGCCCGACGGGTGCGTGGCCGGGGTCGACGTCGGCCACGCCCACGTGCGCGTGGCCCTGGCCGACCGCAGCGGCACCGTGCTGGTGGAGGAGCAGGCCGGCACCCAGGCCGACCTCGACGGGCCCCAGACCCTCGACCTGTGCGCTGACATGGTGCGCAGCGCGCTGCGCGCGGCCGGTCGCGAGCGCAGCGAGCTGGCGGCGGTCGGGCTGTGCGTGCCCGCCCCCGTCGACCGGCGCTCGGCGCGGATCTCGACGGGCATCCTGCCCGGGTGGCGCGGCCTGGTGCCGAGCGAGGAGCTGGGCCGGCGACTCGACGTCGAGGTGCACGCCGACAACGACGCCAACCTCGGCGCCCTGGCCGAGAGTCGCCACGGGGCGGCCCGCGACCGGGGCGACCTGGTCTACGTGAAGCTCTCCACCGGGGTCGGCGCCGGCATCGTCCTGGGCGGTCGGCTGCACCGCGGGGCCACCGGTCTGGCCGGCGAGATCGGCCACGTGCAGGTCGGCGAGGACGGGCACGTCTGCCGCTGCGGCAACCGCGGCTGCCTGGAGACCCTCGTGGCCCTGCCCCACCTGCTGGCCGTGCTCCAGCCGGCGTACGACGAGACGCTCACCACCGAGCGGCTGCGCGCGCTCGACGAGGCCGGCGACCCGGCGGTGCGACGCGTCCTCACCGACGCGGGCCGCACGCTCGGACGGGCGCTGGCCGACCTCGGCAACAGCCTCAACCCGGCCACGGTGGTCGTCGGCGGCGCGCTCGGTGCGTGCGGCTCGGTGGTGGCCGGCGTGCGCGACGCCATCGACCGCTACGCCCAGCCCGCCACCGCGGCGGCGCTGGAGGTCCGCCCCGGGCACCTCGGCGACCGGGCCGAGGTCGTCGGGGCGCTCACGCTCGCGGTGCTGCGCACGGCGGCCGCGGGACCGGCAGGCTGAGGGGCTCGGCCCCGCCCGCGCCGGGCCGCTGGGCCGCCGGGCCGCCCGGGCTCAGCGCACGATCTGGTCCAGGAGCCACGACGGGCTCATCGCCCGGGCGCCCAGGCCCTCGCAGCGCCCCCGCAGCACGTGGTCGGCGCTGATGAGGACGACCTGGTCGCCCCGCTCGCAGGCCACCCGGGTCTGCTCGATGATGGTCGTGTCGCCGTCGCGCGGGGCGTGCACGGTGGTGACGTGCTGGTCGCGACCGGCCCGCACCCCGCCCTTGGCCGCGCCCTCGAGCACCAGCACGATCCGGTCGTACGGCGTGTCGGCCACCAGCAGCCGCTCGTGGAGCCGGCGTGCGGCGCCCGCGCGGTCCTTCCACCAGCCGTCGGGTCGCGAGCCGACGACGTTGGCGCCGTCGACGACCAGCACGGAGGTCACGGCCGTGGGCCGTCCCCGGGTCGGGTCACGTCACCGCCGGTCACTTCAGGAACTTCGAGAAGTCCTTCGGCAGGTCGAGGGCCGCGGCCGCCTGCTCGTAGTCGACGTCCTCGCCCGGGGTGGCGAACGGGTTGACCGCACCCGCCTTGTCCTTGGCGGCCGCGGCCTCCTGGGCGGCCTTCGCGGGGTTGCCGGAGCGCTTGGCGCCCTTGCCCTTCTTGGGCTGGGCCTTGGCCTTGCCGCGCTTGGGCCCGCCCATCCCCGGCATCCCCGGCATGCCGGGCATCCCGGGCATGCCGCCACCGCGCGCCATCTGCTCCATCATCTTGCGCGCCTCGAAGAAGCGGTCGACGAGCTGGTTGACGTCGGAGACCTGACGCCCCGACCCCTTGGCGATGCGGGCGCGACGCGAGCCGTCGATGAGCTTGGGGTTCTCCCGCTCGCCGGGGGTCATGGAGCGGATGATCGCCTCGATGCGGTCGATCTCGCGCTCGTCGAAGTTCTCCAGCTGCTCACGGAACTGGCCCATCCCGGGGAGCATCCCCATGATCTTCGACATCGAGCCCAGCTTGCGCACCTGCTGCATCTGCTGGAGGAAGTCGTCGAGGGTGAACTGCCCGCCCCGGCCCGAGAGCTTCTCGGCCGCCTTCATCGCCTGCTCGGCGTCGAAGGTCTTCTCGGCCTGCTCGATCAGGGTCATCATGTCGCCCATGTCGAGGATGCGCGACGCCATGCGGTCGGGGTGGAAGAGGTCGAAGTCGGTGAGCTTCTCGCCGTTGGAGGCGAACATGACCGGCTTGCCGGTGATCGAGGCGATCGACAGGGCCGCGCCACCGCGGGCGTCGCCGTCGAGCTTGGTGAGCACGACGCCGTCGTAGCCGACGCCCTGGAGGAAGGCCTGGGCCGTGACCACGGCGTCCTGGCCGATCATCGCGTCGACGACGAAGAGCACCTCGTCGGGCTGCACGGCGTCGCGGATGTCGGAGGCCTGCTGCATCAGCTCGGCGTCGATGCCGAGGCGCCCGGCGGTGTCGACGATGACCACGTCGTGCAGGGTGCGCCGGGCCTCGGCGATCGAGGCCCGGGCCACCGACACGGGGTCGCCCACGCCGTTGCCGGGCTCGGGGGCGAAGACCGGCACGCCGACGCGCTCGCCGTTGACCTGCAGCTGCTTGACGGCGTTGGGCCGCTGGAGGTCGCAGGCCGCGAGCATCGGGGTCTTGCCCTGGTCCTTGAGCCACAGCGCGAGCTTGGCGGCCAGGGTCGTCTTGCCGGCGCCCTGGAGGCCCGCGAGCATGATGACGGTCGGGCCCGACTTGGCGTAGCGCAGCCGGCGGGTCTCGCCGCCCAGGATCGCGACGAGCTCCTCGTTGACGATCTTGATGATCTGCTGGGCGGGGTTCAGCGCACCGCTGACCTCCTCGCTGCGGGCACGGTCCTTGACCGCCCCCACGAACTCCTTGACCACGGGCAGCGCGACGTCGGCCTCCAGCAGCGCGATGCGGATCTCGCGCGCGGTGGCGTCGATGTCGGCCTCGGAGAGCCGACCCTTGCCCCGCAGGTTCTTGAAGGTGTCGGCGAGACGGTCGGAGAGTGTGGCGAACAAGGGTGTCCTCGGGGGCGTCGAACGGGCGAGCAGTCGGCGTCGAGCCTAACGCGACTCCCCCGACAAGGTCGCCCTGACCGCGTGCGCCGCCGCCGCGGCACGGGTCTCGGCCAGCTGACCGGCGCCCGCCTCCTGGAGGTAGAACACGTCGACCGCCTGCGGCCCGAGGGTGTCGACGTGCGCCGAGCGCACCGCGACGTCGAGGCGGGCCAGGGCGGAGCACACGAGGTAGACGACCCCCGGGCGGTCGGCGGTGCGCACCTCGAGCACCGTGGCCGAGGCCGACGCGTCGGCCCGCACCTCCACCGTGGGCGCCAGCGTGGTGGCGTCGGGCGGGGTCAGCCGCGCCGCGGGGTCGACCCGGCCCTCGACGATCGCGTCGTACTTCTCCAGCAGGAAGGCCCCGGTCAGGTCGCTCTGCGCGACCTCCCACACCGAGACGCCGTAGACGTCCTGGGCCCAGACCCGCGCGGCGCGCACGGCGATGCGCTGCAGGGCGAACATCGCGGCGAAGTCGGCCAGCAGACCGACCCGGTCGGGGGCGATGACGGTGACGCGCGAGCCGTCGGGGGTGGCCTCGACGCTCACCGACACCGCCCCGCGGCGCACGGCCTCCGGGATGTCGACCTCGTCGGTCTCCACGACCGGCAGGCTCTGACCGGTGTCGATCGCGGTGCGCACCCGCCGCGACAGGTCCAGGACCAGGCCCGCGCGCCAGCTCGACCACGCCGGGGCCGAGGCGGCCTTGGCGTCGGCCTCGGTGAGCGCGGTCAGCAGGGCCAGCGCCTCGGTGGTGCGGATGCGGCTGGCGACCCGGTCGACGGTGGCCGGGTCGTCGGGGTCGCGGGTGGTCGCGGTCTCCGAGAGCAGCAGGTGCCAGCGCACCAGCGAGGCGATGAGGTCGACGGCGTCGGGGGCGAAGCCCATCCGGGTCGCGATCGTCCGGGCGAGGGGCTCGCCGGCGACGCTGTGCTCGGTCAGCGAGCCCTTGCCGATGTCGTGCAGCAGCGCGGCCACCATCAGCACGTCGGGCCGTCCGACGTGGCGGATGAGCGCCGAGGCCTCGATGCAGGTCTCGACCACGTGGCGGTCGACGGTGAAGCGGTGGATGGCCGAGGCGTGCGGCAGCAGCCGGATGCGCTCCCACTCGGGCAGCAGCCGGGTGAGCGCCCCGGTCTCCTCGAGGGTCTCCCACACCGGCAGCAGCCCCCGGCCCGAGGCCAGCAGCCGCACCAGCTGCTGGCGGGCCTCGGCCGGCCACGGGTCGGGCAGCGGCGGGCACTCGCGCGCCAGCCGCGCCGCGGTGGGCGGGGCCAGCACGACGTCCATCTCGGCGGCGGCCGCGGCGGCGCGCAGCAGGAGCACGGGGTCCTGGGCGGGCTTGGCGCGGGCGTCGAGCACGATCTCGCGACCGGCCAGCGCCACCCCGGGCGCGACCGGCGTCAGCGACGGGCGTCGTACGCCGACCTGGGCCGGGCGTGCCAGCACGTCGTCGACGCGCCGCCAGGTCAGGCGCGAGAGGTGCGTGATGCGCCGCCCGAGCTCGCGCACGTGCACCTGCGCGCTGCGCGCGTCGGGCAGGTCGAGACCGGTGGCCAGCTCGCTCCACGTCTCGGGGTTGACCCGGTCGGTGGCGCGTCCGGCGGCGTCCTGCACGAGGTCGCGCACGTCGAGCAGCTGCTGGCGGCTGCGCTCGAGCTCGACGTGGGGCACGTCGACCAGCCAGGTCGCGACCAGGGCCTTGAGCACGGTGGCGTCGCGCAGCCCGCCCTCCGCCTCCTTGAGGTCGGGCACCGACAGGTGGGCCAGCTCCCCCACCCGCTCGTGGCGCGAGCGCACCATCTCGTGCAGGTCCGGCAGCCGCTCGCGCGAGCGGCGGCGCCAGTGGGCCAGCACGGTCGTGCGCAGCCTCAGGGTCAGGCTCGGGTCGCCGGCCAGGTGGCGGGTGTCGATGAGCCCGAGCGCGACCCGGAGGTCGGCCTCGGCCGCGGCCAGCATCTGCGGCATCGAGCGCACGGAGTGGTCGATGGTGGTGCCGGAGTCCCACAGCGGGTACCACAGCTGGTGGGCCAGCTCGCCGGGGTCGACGCCCTCCTCGGTGACCAGCACGACGTCGAGGTCGGAGTGCGGGGCGAGCTCGCCGCGGCCGTAGCCGCCCACGGCGACCAGGGCCGTGCCGGTGTCCTGGCCTCCCGCGGCCTCGTAGGCCTTGGTGCACAGCGCGTCGGCCTCGGCGGTGCGGCGGGCGCGGTCGGCGGCGCTCATGCGGGGGCCTGCTGCCGGCTCGTGCGGGGGTGCCGGGGGTGCCGGGGGTGCTCGGCGTGCTGGGGGTGCGCGTGGGGGTGGGGAGGCACGGTCAGAGGGCTGCGTCGTCCTTGTCACCGGTGCGCACGCGCACCACCGACTCGACCGGTGAGACCCAGACCTTGCCGTCGCCGATGCGGCCCGAGGCGGCGCTGGCCACGATGGTGTCGACCACGGTCGTGGCGTCGGTGTCGTTGACGACGATCTCCAGGCGGATCTTGGGCACCAGCGCGATGTCGTACTCCGCGCCGCGGTAGACCTCGGTGTGGCCCTTCTGCCGGCCGTAGCCGCTGACCTCGCTCACGGTCATGCCGGTGACGCCGACGCTCTCCAGGGCGACGCGGACGTCCTCCCACTTGTGCGGCTTGATGACCGCGGTGACGAGCTTCATGGGTCTCTCCTGGGTCGGGCGGGCCGGCGGGAGCCGGGAAGGTGGGGCCGATCATGCCGGACGGCCCCGGCGGCGGGCAGCGCCCCGCGCCGCGGGTCGGCCGGCCGGTGCGGGACGGGACGGGCCCGGCACCCCTGCGTGAGGGGGCCGGGCCCGTCCGGTGGATCACAGTGCGGCTGCGTCCCGGTCGCCGGTGCGCACGCGCACCACGCTCTCGACGGGGCTCAGCCAGACCTTGCCGTCGCCGATGCGCCCGGTCTGGGCGGTCTTGACGACGATGCCCACGACGTCCTCGGCGTCGTCGTCCTCGACGACGATCTCGATGCGGATCTTGGGCACCAGCGCGATGTCGTACTCCGCGCCGCGGTAGACCTCGGTGTGGCCCTTCTGCCGGCCGTAGCCGCTGACCTCGCTGACGGTCATGCCGGTGACGCCGAAGGTCTCGAGGGCCTCACGGACGTCCTCCCACTTGTGCGGCTTGATCACCGCGGTCACGAGCTTCATGGCTCAGACACCTTCCTTCTGGGTCTTCGGCGCGAGCACGCTGGTGGCGTTGCCCGAGCCGCCGACGCCGGTGTGCAGGTCGTACGCCGACTCGCCGTGGGCGGCCAGGTCGATGCCGCCGACCTCGTCCTCCTCGGCCAGGCGCAGCCCGATGGTGTACTTGATGGCCAGCGCGATGACCGCGGTCAGCACGCCGGAGTAGACGACCGCGACCAGCACGCCGAGCACCTGGTCGACCAGGGAGTCGACGCCGCCGCCGTAGAGCAGGCCGTCGACGCCGCCGGCGCCGTCGCTGGTGGAGAAGATGCCGATCAGCACCGTGCCGACGATGCCGCCGACGAGGTGGACGCCCACGACGTCGAGGGAGTCGTCGAAGCCCGCCTTGAACTTCAGGCCGACGGCCCAGGCGCAGACCGCGCCGGCGATGGCGCCGATGGCGACCGCACCCTCGATGTCGACCGCGCCGGCGGCGGGGGTGATGGCGACCAGGCCTGCGACGATGCCGGAGGCCGCGCCCAGCGAGGTGGCCTTCTTGTGCAGGACCCGTTCCACGACCAGCCAGCCGAGGATGGCGGCCATGGTGGCGAGGGTGGTGTTGGCGAAGGTGCGGCCGGTCTCGGAGAAGAACTGGGCCATGTCGGCCTCCTCGCTCTCACCGCCGAAGACGATCGAGCCGACATTGAAGCCGTACCAGCCGAACCAGAGCAGGCCGGCGCCGAGCATCGTCAGCGTCAGGTTGTGCGGGCGCATCTTGTCGCGGGGCCAGCCCACGCGCTTGCCGAGCAGCAGCACGAGCACGAGGGCAGCGACACCGGCGTTGATGTGGACGGCCGTGCCGCCGGCGTAGTCCTGGGCGCCGATGCGGCCGCAGATGAGGGAGTCGTCGGTGCAGCTGAAGACCATGTGGGCCAGCGGGAAGTAGACGACCAGGGCCCAGATCGGCACGAAGGTCACCCAGGCGGCGAACTTCATGCGGCCCTCGACCGCGCCGCTGATGAGGGCGCAGGTGATGATCGCGAAGGTCATCTGGAACATCACGCCGATGTAGGCGTCGGTCGTGACCCCGTCGAGCCAGAACAGCTCGAAGGGGTTGGCGAAGAAGGTGCCCTCGCCACCGAAGCCCATCGACCAGCCGACCGCGACGTAGAGGATGCCCACGATCGCGGCGGCGATGTAGGACATCATCATCATGTTCAGCACGGACTTCGAGCGGGACATGCCGCCGTAGAACAGGGCGAGCGCGGGCACCGTCATCATCAGCACGAGCGCTGTCGCGATGAGCATGAAGGCGTAATAGCCGTCCACAGGACCTCCAGGGGAATTGCGCGGTGACGCTGGGGCGTCGGCGACTCCGGTGTCGGCGGCCCAGCGGCTGTTGCAGGAGACCTTGATGGGGCCAGGTTTCCTCTCCCCGTGAGGTGTGTTTCAGCCACGTAAACGACCCGGTGGCTGTGTAACTTCACGATGACGCGACGACGGGCGCGGCCCCGCACCGAGGTGCGTGGCCGCGCCCGTGCGGCACGGTCGGCCTACGCCGGGGCGCTCAGCCCAGCAGCGCGTCGACGAAGGCGCCGGAGTCGAAGGGCGCCAGGTCGTCGGGGCCCTCGCCCAGGCCCACGAGCTTGACCGGCACGCCGAGCTCGCGCTGCACGGCCACGACGATGCCGCCCTTGGCGGAGCCGTCGAGCTTGGTGAGCACGATGCCGGTGACGTCGACGACCTCGCTGAAGACGCGGGCCTGGATCATGCCGTTCTGCCCCGTGGTGGCGTCGAGCACCAGCAGCACCTCGGTGACGGGGGCCTGCTTCTCGATGACCCGCTTGACCTTGCCCAGCTCGTCCATGAGGCCGGCCTTGTTCTGCAGCCGGCCCGCGGTGTCGACGATGACGGTGTCGGCGCCCTCGCTCGCGCCCTGCTTGACCGCCTCGAAGGCGACGCTGGCGGGGTCGGTGCCCTCCGGGCCGCGCACGACGTCGACGCCGACGCGCTCGCCCCAGGTGGCCAGCTGCTCGACGGCGGCCGCGCGGAAGGTGTCGGCGGCACCGAGCACCACCGAGCGGTCCTCGGCCACCAGGATGCGGGCGATCTTGCCCACCGTGGTGGTCTTGCCGGCACCGTTGACCCCGACCACCAGCACCACGCCGGGCCGGCCGTCCTCGCCGCTGACCTGGAGCCGGCGGTCCATGCTCGGGTCGACCAGGGCCAGCAGCTCCTCGCGCAGCACCTCGCGGGCCTGGGAGGCGTCGGCGCCGTCGACGCGCATGCGGGTGCGCAGCCGGTCGACCAGCTCCTGGGTGGGGCCGACGCCGATGTCGGCGGTCAGCAGGGTGTCCTCGATCGACTCCCAAGTGTCCTCGTCGAGCCGGTCGCGCGAGAGGAGCGCGAGCAGGCCACGGCCCAGGGCCCCCTGGGAGCCGGCCAGCCGCTGACGCAGCCGCTGCAGGCGCGAGGCCGTGCTCTCGGGCCGCTCCAGGGTCGGCGCGGGGGCGGTCTCGGGCTCGACCGGCGCCTCGGGCGCCTCGGGCGCCTCGGGCTCGAGGGTGGCCGGCGGCGAGCTGAGCTCGACCGGGTCGGCGCCGTCCTCGACGGGCGTGCCGAGGACGTCGGTGTGGGTGTCGGGCAGGGGCGCCGGCTTGCGGCGGCGGGTCACCACCAGGCCGGTCACGGTGGCCACGAGGGCCACGCCGACCAGCGCGATGACGAGGATCAGGATGGCGATGGCTTCCATGGCCTCATCCAACCAGAGCGGCCCGCCGTCCCTGTCGGGCAGGAGCGCGACCCAGGGGCTCGCCCCACGGCACGTGCCGCCGGGCGGCCCACGCACCGGCCCGCCACCGCGGGCGGATCCTCAGGCGGAGCGGTCCTGCTGCTGCGCACCCACCCGGGCGCGGGCGTCGTGCTCGAGGGTCGGGACGGCGTCGGCGGCGCGCGACATCACGCCGCCGAGCCACTCGCCCTGCGGCGGCGTCTGCCCGCGGTGCGGGAAGGCGACGTAGAAGATGACCAGGCCCGCGAGGACGAGGATGACGAGCATGGCGACGGCGATGACGAGCACGCGGACCTTCCGAGACGTGTGAGGCGCGGCGCCCCGGTCGGGGCCGCACCGTCACGGTCGCACAGGCGGGGTCAGCCCGCCTCACCCCCGCGCAGGAGTGGCTCGACTGCGACACGGATCACGTCGGGCATCGGGGTCACCGGCCGGGCCGGGTCGGTGTCGTCGACGTAGACGTGGACGAAGCGGCCCTCGGCCGCCGCCTCCTCCGCGTCGCCCTGGAAGAGACCGATGCGGTAGACGATCGAGGAGGTGCCGACCTTGTCGACGACCAGGCCGGACTCCACCGGGGCCGGGAAGCCGATCTCGCGGAAGTAGCGGCACGAGGTCTCGGCCACGACGCCGATGGCGGGCAGGCGGCGCACGTCGACGCCCGTGTGCTCGTAGAGGTGCGCGTTGACCGCGGTGTCGAACATCTCGTAGTAGGTCGCGTTGTTGAGGTGTCCGTAGGCGTCGTCGTCTCGCCAGCGCGTGGTGATGGTGCGCCAGGCGACGTAGTCGGCTCGGGTGGGTCGGGTGCGGTCGCTCACGGCGGCCATCCTGCCAACGCCCGGCCCGGCGACCTACGACGGGTCGCAGCCGGCCGACCGCGCCGCACCGGGGCCTGCGGCGCACGTCCGGGTCGGACCGGCCGGTCCCCCGTCGGGGTCAGGCCGTCTCCGCCTCGCGCAGCCGCTGGCTGATGACCGTGGAGACCCCGTCGCCCCGCATCGTCACGCCGTAGAGGGCGTCGCCGACCTCCATCGTGCGCTTCTGGTGGGTGATGACGAGCAGCTGCGAGCTCTCGCGCAGCTCCTCGTAGATCTGCAGCAGCCGGCCCAGGTTGGTGTCGTCGAGCGCGGCCTCGACCTCGTCGAGGATGTAGAACGGCGAGGGCCGGGCCTTGAAGAGGGCGACCAGGAAGGCCACCGCCACCAGCGAGCGCTCGCCGCCGGAGAGCAGCGAGAGCCGCTTGACCTTCTTGCCCGGCGGGCGCGCCTCGACCTCGATGCCGGTGGTGAGCATGTCGGAGGGGTCGGTGAGCACGAGGCGGCCCTCGCCGCCGGGGAACAGCCGGGCGAAGGTGGCGTCGAAGGCCCGCTCGACGTCGGCGTAGGCCTCGGTGAAGACCTGCTCCACGCGCACGTCGACGTCCTTGACGATGTCGAGGAGGTCCTTGCGCGTGCGCCGCAGGTCGTCGAGCTGCTCGGAGAGGAACTGGTGGCGCTCCTCCATCGCGGTGAACTCCTCCAGGGCCAGCGGGTTGACCCGGCCCAGCTGGGCCAGCGCGCGCTCGGCGCTGCGCAGCCGCTTCTGCTGCTCCTCGCGCACGTAGGCCACCGGCTCGGGGGCGGGGTCGTCCTCGGCGGCGTCCGGGGCGGGCGCGACCGGCACCGGCTGGTCGGGGCCGTAGTCGGCGACGAGCGCGTCGGGCTCGACGCCGAGCTCGTCGAGGGCGCGCTGCTCGAGCTGCTCGATGCGCATCCGCTGCTGGGAGCGGGCCAGCTCGTCGCGGTGCACGGTGCTGACCAGCTCGTCGTGCTCGCGGCCCAGGTCGCGCAGCCGCGCCCGGGCGGCGAGCAGCTCGCCCTCCCGGCCCCGCCGCTGCTCCTCGATCGCGGTGCGGGCCTCGGCGGCCAGCCCCACCGACACCTCGAGCCGGGCCAGCACCGCGGCCACCCCGGCGCCCACGGCGCGGGCGGCGCGGGCCTCGCGCTCGAGCCGGCGGCGGCGCTCAGCGGCGCGGGCACGGGCCTGGCGCTCCTGCGCCGCGGCGCGCAGCAGCGAGTCGGCTCGACCGTGCAGTGCGCGCGCCCGCTCCTCGGCGGTGCGCAGCGCCAGCCGGGTCTCCATCTCGCCCTGCCGCGCCTCGCGGGCCGCCGCGGCGAGGCGCTCGCGCTCGGCGGTGTCGGGCTCCTCCTCGGGGCTCTCCTCCGCCCCGGCCAGGCGGGCCTCGAGGTCGGCCAGGCCCGCGACGTCGCGGTCGCGCGCGGCCTCGGCCTGCGCGATGGCCTGCTCCAGGCGCTCGGCCTCCCCCCGCGCCGCGCGCGCCTGCGAGCCGTGCTGGCCCAGCTCCTCCGCGACGGCGGCCAGCGTCGCGTCGGACTCGTGCAGGCTCGCCAGGGCGGCGTCGACGCGCTGCTGGGCCTCGAGGCGCTCCCGCTCCAGGCGGGAGAGCGCGAAGCCGAGCCGCTCCCCCGTCGCGACCGCCTCGGCCAGCTGGGTCGACGCGTCGTCGACGGCGGCCTGGACCTCGATCAGGCTCGGCTGGTCGCCCGACCCGCCGGCTGCGAGGTGGGCGCCGAGCACGTCGCCGTCACGGGTGACCGCGACGAGGTCGGGGGCCTCGGCGACCAGGGCGCGGGCGGCGGTGAGGTCGTCCACCACGGCGACCTTGCGCAGCAGGCGGGTCAGGGCGGCCCGCAGCCCGGCGGGGCACTCCACCGAGTCCACGGCGTACGACGCGGTCGCCGGCAGGGCCGGCCAGTCACGGTCGGCCGCCGCCCCGCCGGCCTCCGCCGGGTCGGCCGCCAGCAGCAGCCCGGCCCGGCCGAGCTCGCGGTCCTTGAGGTGGCCGATGGCCGCGAGCGCGGCGTCGGGGCCGGTGACCGCGACGGCGTCGGCGGCGGCGCCGAGCGCCGCGGCGACGGCCGTCTCGTGGCCCGGGCGCACCGACACCAGCGCCGCGACCGAGCCCAGCAGGCCGGAGACGCCGTCGGAGGCGGCGAGCAGGGCGCCCGCGCCGTCCTTGCGCTGCAGCCCCATCTCGAGGGCCTCCTTGCGCGCGCTCAGCGCCGAGCGCTCACGGTCGGCCCGGGTGGCCTCCTCGCGGGTGGCGGCCAGCTGCTCCTCGAGGTCGTCGAGGGCGGCCACGGCGGCCTCGTGCTCGGCGTCGAGGCCCTCCTCGCCCGCGTCGAGGCCGGCGACGCGGGTCTCCAGGGCGGTGAAGTCGCGCTGGGCCCGCTCGGCGCGGGCCACCGCGGCCTCGCGGGCGGCACCGAGGCGGCCCACCTCGTCGGCGGCCGCCGCGGCGCGCGAGCGCAGCGCGTTGACCTGGCCGTGCAGCCGCGCGAGGCCCTCGCGGCGGTCGGCCGCGGCCCGTTGCAGACCCGCCACGCGCCGGTCCTCCGCGGCGGCGGCCTCCTCGGCCGCCGTGCGCTCGGCGACGGCCCGGTCCATCGCGGCGCGCCGCTCCTCGACCTCGGCGGCGCTCTCCTGCTCGCGCGCGCGGGCCCGCTCGGCCTGCTCCTCGAGCTCCTCGGGGTCGCGGCCCGAGGGCTGCTCGGGCGCCGCACCGGCGGCGTTGCGCACGCGCTCGGCGGCCAGCGACTGGGTGCCCCGCAGCCGCTCGCGCAGGCCCGAGAGGGCGAACCAGGTCTCCTGGGCCGCCGACAGCGCCGGGAGGTCCTCGCGCAGCGCCGCCTCGAGGGCCGCCTCGGCCTCGCGGGTCTCGGCCAGGGCCGCCTCGAGCCGGGTCCGGCGCTCCTGGAGCACCGACTCGTCGGCCAGCTCCTGCTCCAGCGACGTGCGGGCGCCCACCAGGTCGTCGGCCAGCAGCCGTGCCCGGGCGTCGCGCACGTCGGCCTGCACGGTGGCCGCACGGCGGGCCACCTCGGCCTGGCGGCCCAGCGGCTTGAGCTGGCGACGGATCTCGCTGAGCAGGTCGGTCAGCCGCGTGAGGTTGCCGTCGGTGGAGTCGAGCTTGCGCAGCGCCTTCTCCTTGCGCTTGCGGTGCTTGAGCACCCCGGCGGCCTCCTCGATGAAGCCGCGCCGGTCCTCCGGCGTCGCGTGCAGGATGGTGTCGAGCTGGCCCTGCCCGACGATCACGTGCATCTCGCGGCCGATGCCGGAGTCGCTGAGCAGCTCCTGCACGTCGAGCAGGCGGCAGGTGCTGCCGTTGATGGCGTACTCCGAGCCGCCGCTGCGGAACATGGTGCGGCTGATCGTCACCTCGGCGTACTCGATCGGGAGCGCGCCGTCGGAGTTGTCGATGGTGAGGAGCACCTCGGCACGCCCCAGCGGTGGGCGGCCCGAGGTGCCGGCGAAGATGACGTCGTCCATCTTGCCGCCGCGCAGCGACTTCGCGCTGGCCTCGCCCATCACCCAGGCGAGGGCGTCCACGACGTTGGACTTGCCCGAGCCGTTGGGCCCGACGATGCAGGTGATGCCCGGCTCGAGCTGGAGCGTGGTGGCGGACGCGAAGGACTTGAAGCCCTTCAGGGTCAGGCTCTTGAGGTACACCACGGGCTCCTCGGTCGTCGCGTCCGGACGGGCACGGGGCCGTCTCGACGGCCACGTGGGGGAAGCCCGGCGCCCGTCACCCTACCGGCGCCGGCGCCGGCCGGCGGGTCAGACGTCGTCGAGCGGCGCGGTGCGCGCGTCGGCGTGGGCGATGTGGCTGAGCTGGCGCCACAGCACGACCACGAGCACCGCCGAGCCGACGAAGGCGAACCAGAAGGGGGCGGTGACCCCGAACCCCTGGGCCAGCGCCCCGCCGAGGGCCGACCCGATCACCAGGCCGCCGTAGACCCCGACCAGGTTGACGCTGCCCACGCGGCCCTGGAGGCGGGCGGGCACGGCCCGCTGGCGCACGGTGATGGAGGTGGTGCCCCAGATGAAGGCGTGGGCGCCGAAGACGAAGAAGATCGGCAGGGCCACCCGCGGGTCGGTGGTCAGGGCGAGCCCCAGGTGGGTGAGGGTCTCGACCACCAGCCCGATGCGCATGAGGTCGCCCAGGCTGACCCGGCGCGTGATCCAGCCGTAGGACAGCGTGCCGAGCAGCCCGCCGACGGCACCGACCGTGGTGACCAGGCCGAAGCCGACCGCCCCCAGACCCAGCCGCTCGGTGGCGTAGAGCACCAGCACCGACCAGGCGGCGCCGAAGGTGACGTTGAAGGCGAAGATGGTCAGCACGAGGGTCCGCACGGCCGCGTGGTGGCGCACCCACCTAAAGCCCTCGCCCACCTCCGCCCGCAGCCGCCGGTCGGCGCGCGGCCCGTCGGTCGGCGCCGGCCGGTGCGGCAGCACGAGACGCGAGAGCAGCAGGGCCCCGAGGGCCACGAGCACCGCCTGCGCGGCGAACGGCCACGCCGCGCCCGCCGCGAAGAGCGCCGCGCCCAGCGGCGGGCCCGCGAGCTGGTTGACGGTGATGAAGCCGGTCTGCAGCCGGGCGTTGCCGACCGCGAGGTCGTCACGGTCGACCAGCATCGGCAGGATCGTGCTCGAGGCGTTGTCGGCGAACATCTCCGCCGTGCCGAGCAGGAAGAGCGCGACGAGGACGACACCGATCGAGACGGCGCCGGTGAGGACCACGGTGGCCAGCAGGACCAGGACGCCGCAGCGCACGAGGTCGACGGCGATCACCAGCCGCCGGCGGTCGACGCGGTCGGTCAGCGCCCCGGCGTAGAGCCCGAGCAGCAGCGGCGGCAGCCACTGCACCAGCGCCGCCAGCGCGACCAGGAACTCCTGGTCGGTCTGCGAGGCGACCAGGAGCGGGCCGGCGGCCAGCACGATCCCGTCGCCCAGGTTGCTGGTCCACGACGAGGCCAGGAGCCACCGGTAGCCCGGGCCCAGCCGACGGGGCACGACGATCTCGACCAGGCTGCTCACGGGGTCAGGACGCTAGCGCTCCGCCCCGCGGTCGGCACGCGGGTTTCCGGCCGGCGTGCGCCGACCGGTCCGGCGGGTCAGGCCGGCTGCATCTCCTGGGCGTGCGCGGCGTCGAGGATCTCGGCGGCGCGCGAGGCGACCAGGCGGTCGTTCTCCTCGCTGAGACGGACGACGAGCGACTCCAGCTCGGCCACCCGCGCGCGCAGTCGCGCGTTGTCGGAGGCGAGGCGCGGGTCGCGCAGGTCGCTGCTCATGTAGCCGATCAGCGCCTTGGCCATGGCTTACCTTCCGGAGGTGGGTCTGGGGGCGTGCGGTGCGACCCTGAGAGGGCCGTCTACAAGAGTCCCACCGGCGCCCCGCAGGGTCAATCCGAGCGCACAGGCGGGGCCCTGGCCGGTCTGGTCGGGCCCGGTCCGGCCCGGTCCGGCCCGGTCGGGTCGGGGTCGAGCTCAGTCGGGGGCGGGCAGCGCCGGCCCGGCGAGCGGCCCCGGCGCCCGCCGCCGCCGCGGCGCCGGCTGGCAGACGGGGCAGAAGAACGAGGAGCGGTTGGTGAACGCCACCCGTCGGATCGGTGTGCCGCACCGCTCGCACGGCTCGCCCTCGCGTCCGTAGGCGTGCAGCGAGCGGTCGAAGTAGCCGGACTCACCGTTGACGTTGACGTAGAGGGCGTCGAACGACGTGCCGCCCTGCGCGAGGGCGTCGCCCATGACCTCGCGGGCGTGCGCGAGCAGCTCGACGACCTGGCCGCGCGTGAGCCGCTTCCCCGGCCGCTCGCCGTGGATCCGCGCCCGCCACAGCGACTCGTCGGCGTAGATGTTGCCCACCCCGGAGACCAGCCCCTGGTCGAGCAGCAGCCGCTTGACCGCCGAGCGGCGGCGGCGCACCGCGGCCACGAAGGCGTCGTCGTCGAAGGCCGGGTCGAGCGGGTCGCGCGCGATGTGGGAGATCTCGGGCGGGAGGACGGCGCCGCCGACCGAGATCGACAGCCCGCCGAACATGCGCTGGTCGACGAAGCGCAGCTCACGGCCCTCGTCGGCCCCCGCGAGCCGCAGCCGCACGCGCAGGTGCCGCTCGGCCGGGGCCTGCGGCGGCTGCACCAGCATCTGGCCGCTCATGCCGAGGTGCGCCACCAGGGCGTCACCGGTGTCGGCGTCGTCGAGCGGGAGCCACAGGTACTTGCCGCGCCGGCGGGCGCCGACGATGCGGCGGCCGGTCAGGTCGGCGGCGAAGCCCGCAGGGCCGGCCGCGTGCCGGCGCACCGGGCGCGGGTGGAGCACCTCGACGTCGGTGACGGTGGCGCCCACGACGTGGCGCTCGAGGCCCGCGCGGACGACCTCGACCTCGGGCAGCTCCGGCACGGGTCAGGCGTCGGCGTCGGCGTCGGTGGGCGCGACGACCTCGCCGACGGCCTCGGTGACGGCGACGGTCGTGGGGTCGACGACGCCGAGGGCACTGGCGATCTCGCCGTACGCCGTCTCGGCGGCCGCCTGCTCGGCCTCCTTCTTCGACCGGCCGTTGCCGTTGCCGTAGAGCCGGTCGGCGACGCGCACCTGGGCGGTGAAGGTCTTCATGTGGTCGGGGCCGTCGTCCTCGATGACGTACTCCGGCACGCCGAGGGTGTGCTCGGCGGCGAGCTCCTGCAGCGAGGTCTTCCAGTCCAGCCCGGCCCCCATCGCCGACGCCGCCTCGATGAGCGGGTCGAAGAGACGGTGCACGACGCGCGCCGAGGTCTCGAAGCCCCCGGGCGACATGTGCACCGCGCCGATGACCGCCTCGACGGTGTCGGAGAGGATCGAGGCCTTGTCGCGACCGCCGGTCGACTCCTCGCCCCGACCGAGCTTGACGTGCTCGCCCAGCCCGATCGCGCGCCCGACCTCGGCCAGGGCGCGCGCGTTGACCACCGCGGCCCGGAGCTTGGCCAGACGGCCCTCCGAGAGGTCGGGGTGGGTGACGTAGAGCTGTTCGGTCACGACCACGCCGAGCACCGAGTCGCCCAGGAACTCCAGGCGCTCGTTGGTCGGCAGGCCGCCGTTCTCGTACGCGTAGGACCGGTGGGTCAGGGCACGCTCGAGCAGCTCGGGGGCCAGCTCAGGGTCCCCGAGCGCTGCTCGGAGCTCGGCGTAGTCGTTCAGATCAGAGGACCTGACGACGCTCGGCGCGCGCGCCGTACTGGCCGCAGGTGGCGCAGGCGCGGTGGGGCAGGTGCTTGGCACCGCAGGCCGGGTTGGCGCAGGTCACCAGGGTGGGGGCGACGGCCTTCCAGGCCGAGCGACGGTGACGCGTGTTGCTGCGCGACATCTTCCGCTTCGGGACAGCCACAGTTCTCTCCTCTACCAGGGCCGGCAGGTCCGGCTCGCTGTGGAGCACCCGGGATGGGCGCTCCGGTCGTTCGGTGGGTGGTGCGGGGTCGGTGCACGATCGGTGCACCGTACTGCCTCGGCGCCGGGTCAGTCGCCCCGGGGAGCCTCGTCCTGCTGGAGCGCGGCCAGGCCGGCCCAGCGGGGGTCGATCGGTTCCTCGTGCGAGTGGTCCGGATCGTCGGCGAGCCGGGCACCGCACTCGGTGCACAGCCCCGGACAGTCGTCGCGGCACAGCGGCTGGAACGGCAGTGCGAGCACCACCGCGTCCCTCAGCTGGGGCTCCAGGTCGACCAGGTCGTCCTCGAGCCGACTGACCTCGTCGTCCTCGTCGTGCGGGGTCTGGTGCTGCTCGTAGACGTACAGCTCCTGGAACGTCACCTCGATCTCGTCGGAGATCGGCTCCAGGCACCGTGCGCACTCGCCCTCGAGCGTGGCTCGCGCCTCGCCCGTCACCAGGACCCCCTCCATGACCGACTCGAGGCGCAGGTCGAGGTCGACCGGCGCACCCTCGGGGACATGGAGGACTTCGATGCCGAGATCTGCTGGGGCTGGGACCTGACGGGACACCTGACGCTGGGACCCCGGGCGGCGGCCGAGCTCGCGGGTGTCGAGCACGAGCGGCGCTCTCGGGTCCAGGCTCTTCAGGGTGTCACTTCCGGTTCCAGGCACAACAGATCGTCGGGAATCGTAACCGCCGCGGGGGTGGCGGACCAAAACGCAGCTCCGGCCCTCCCGCGCAGGTCACAGCGCAGGTCACAGCGCAGGTCACAGCGCAGGTCGCAGCGCAGGTCACCGGGCCGCGGCGTTCTCCGCGATCCGGGCCCGCAGCCGCTCGTCGACGAAGGCCGGCACCAGCGTGGAGACGTCGCCGCCGAAGGTCGCGACCTCCTTCACCAGGCTCGAGGCCAGGAAGGAGAACTCGGGGCTGGTCGGCACGAAGACGGTCTCGACGTCGCTGAGGGAGGCGTTCATCTGGGCCATCTGCAGCTCGTAGTCGAAGTCGCTCACCGCGCGCAGCCCCTTGACGATGGCGTGGACCCCGTGCTCGGAGCAGAAGGTCGTCAGCAGCCCGCTGAAGCCGTCGACGCGCACGTTGGGCCAGGGCGCACAGGCCTCGCGCAGCATGTCCATGCGCTCCTCGGCGGTGAACATCCGGTTCTTCGAGGCGTTGACACCGACGGCCACGACGACCTCGTCGAAGAGCGACGCGGCACGCCCCACGATGTCGAGATGGCCCAGGGTGACGGGGTCGAAGGATCCGGGACAGACGGCTCGGCGCACGCGCCACTCCTCGGGTCGGGGGTCGGGTCGTGGGGTCAGTCCGGCTCGGGGGCGTGGGCCGTCCACACGGTGGTCTCACCGTACGTGCGGCGCCGCACGTCGTCGAAGCCGTCGGGCCACGTCGGCTCGGGGCTGCGCGAGGAGCGCTCCACGAGCACGAGCGCGCCGGGCACCAGCCAGTGGTGCTCGACGAGCGCGGCCAGGTCGGCGGCCACGGCCTCGTCGGGCAGCGGGTAGGGCGGGTCGGCGAAGACCAGGTCGTAGGGCGCCACCGCGGGGCGGGCCAGCACGCTGGCCACGGGGGCGGCCCGCACGTCGGCGCGGGGGAATCCCAGCGTCCGCGCGTTGGCCGTCACCAGGGCCGCCGTGCGGCGGTCGGACTCGACCAGCGTGACGAAGCCGGCGCCGCGCGACCACGCCTCGAGCCCGACCGCGCCGGAGCCGGCGTAGAGGTCGAGGAAGCGCAGGCCGTGCAGCGAGCCGCACCACGACTCCATGACCGAGAAGAGCGCCTCGCGGACCCGGTCGCTGGTGGGGCGGGTGGCGGCGCCGCGGGGCGTGGCCAGGCGACGACCACCCGCGCTGCCCCCGATGATCCGGGTCACGAGCGCTCCATCCAGTCGGCGCGCACCGAGTCCTCGAGCGCTCGCACGGCCGCGGCCACCTGCGGCACCCCGTCGAGGTCGGGGTCGTCGTCGAGCAGGCTCCCGGCCGCCGCGCGCGCGGCGACGATCGTCTCCTCGTCGCGCAGCACCCGCAGCGTCTCGAGGCTGGAGCGGCCACCCGACTGCGAGCGGCCCAGCACGTCGCCCTCGCGTCGGGTCTCCAGGTCGACCTGGCTCAGCTCGAAGCCGTCGGTGGTGGCGGCGACCGCGTCGAGCCGCTCGCGCGCCGGTCCGGGCAAAGTGTGGGTGACCAGCAGGCACAGCCCGGGCAGGCCGCCGCGCCCGACGCGCCCGCGCAGCTGGTGGAGCTGGGAGACCCCGAACCGGTCGGCGTCGAGCAGCACCATGGTGGTGGCGTTGGCGACGTCGACGCCGACCTCGATCACCGTCGTGGCGACGAGCACGTCGACCTCGCCGGCCGCGAAGGCCGTCATGGTGCGGTCCTTGTCCTCCGGGGTCATCCGGCCGTGCAGCGGCTCGACGCGCACGTCGGCGAGCGGCCCGGCCCGCAGCTCGGCCAGCACCTCCTCGACCGCGCTGAGCGACGGCGGGCGGGCCAGGGGCTGACCGTCCTCGTCGAGGTCGACGGCGTCGTGGCCGCCCTGCTCAACGACGTCGCCGCTGATGCGCGGGCACACGACGTAGACCTGGTGGCCGGCGGCGACCTCCTCGCGCACGCGCTGCCAGACCCGGTCGACCCAGTGCGGCGCCTCGGCCACCGGCACGACCGTGGTCTGGATGGCCGCGCGCCCGGCCGGCAGCTCGGCGAGCGTCGAGACCTCCAGGTCGCCGAAGACGGTCATCGCCACGGTGCGCGGGATGGGGGTCGCGGTCATCACGAGAACGTGGGGCGGGCTGCCGGCCTTGTCGGTGAGCGCCGCGCGCTGCTCGACGCCGAAGCGGTGCTGCTCGTCGACGACGACGAGCCCGAGGTCGGCGAGCTGCACGGTGTCCTCGAGCAGTGCGTGGGTGCCGATGACGATGCCGCTCTCGCCGCTGGCCAGCCGCGAGAGCGGGGCGGTGCGCTGGCGCTTGGTCATCGAGCCGGTGAGCAGCTCGACGCCGGTGGCCTCGGCGGCACCGCCGAGCATGCCGCCGCCGGCGAGGTCGCCGAGCAGTGCGGTGATCGAGCGGTGGTGCTGCTGGGCCAGCACCTCGGTGGGCGCGAGCAGCGCCGCCTGGCCGCCGGAGTCGACGACCCGCAGCATCGCCCGCAGCGCGACCAGGGTCTTGCCCGAGCCGACCTCGCCCTGGAGGAGGCGGTGCATCGGCACGGGACGGGCCAGGTCGGCCTCCACCTCCGCCCCCACGGTGCGCTGGCCCTCGGTGAGGGCGAAGGGGAGGCGGGCGTCGAAGGCGGCGAGCAGCCCTCCTCCGCCGGCGCGGACCTGCGCCCCCTGCGCCTGCAGCGCCCGGCGGCGACGGCCGAGCACCAGCTGGGTGACCAGGGCCTCCTCGAAGCGCAGGCGGTGCTGGGCGCGCGTGACCTGCCCCCAGTCGTCGGGCAGGTGGATCCAGCGCAGGGCGGTGGCGCGGTCGAGCACGCCGTGCTCCGCGCGCAACGGCTCGGGCAGCGCGTCGGGCGGGTCGTCGAGCACCGAGAGGGCGAAGGTGATCGCGCGCTGGAGGTCCCAGGAGTCCACGCCCTTGATCGCGGGGTAGAGCGGGTAGAGGGCACGCAGCGCCTCGAGCTCGAGGGGCTGGCGACCCTCCTGGCGCTTCCGCTCGAGGTCGCGCCCCTCCTCCTCGCTGAAGAGCACCATCTGCGGGTTGGTCAGCTGCCACTGCCGGTTGAAGATCGTGGCCTTGCCCTGGAAGATCCCCCGTCGTCCCACCGCGAGGCGCTCGGCGTGCCACTGGGCCACGCCCTTGCGCTTGGAGAAGAACGTCATGCGCAGCGGCGGCCCGTCGGTCTCGACCGTCACCTCGACGCGGAAGGCCGGCTTGCCGGTGCGGCGGTCCTCGTAGGGGATGACCCTCGTGGCGACGACCCGGCCCACGACGACGAGCACCTGGCCCTCCTCGACGTCCTCGACGAGGGTGAGCTCGGCCGTGCGCAGGTAGCGCCGCGGCAGGTGGTGCACGAGGTCGCCGACGGTGCGCAGGCCCAGCTTGTCGACGACGAGGTCGCGCTTGGCCTTGTCGGCGTTGCCGAGCACCGTCTCGACCGGGGAGTCAGGACCGATCACGAGAACAGCCTCCCCGCCCTCACTCGACCGACACCAGGAGGGGGTAGCGGTCCTGGCCGCCGTCGTAGACCACGACCTCGACGGTGGGGTGCTGCTCCTCGATCCACCCGGCCACCCGGGTGGCCAGCGAGCCCTCGGGGTCGTCGGAGCCCGCCACCACCGTGACCAGCTCGCCGCCGCTGGCCAGCAGCCGGTCGAGCACCTGCGTGGCGACGTCGAAGGCGTCGGAGCCGACGACCACGAAGTCGCCCGCGACGACGCCCAGCACGTCGCCGGGCTCGCAGGGCCCGGCCATGGTCATGGCCTGGCGCGCCGCCACCGTGACCGCACCCTGGCGCACGTGGCGCGCGGTCGCGGTCATCTCGCGCACGTCGCGGTCGAAGCCGCGCCCGGGCTCGTGGACCGCCAGGGCGGCCAGCCCCTCGACCTGGGCGATCGTGGGCACCACGGCGACCCGCAGACCGAGGTCCTGGGCGGCGGTGGAGGCCGCCACCTCGGCCACCCGCACCGACGCCTCGTCGTTGGGCAGCAGCACGACCTCGGCCGCGCCGCTGGCCTCGATCGCGGCGAGCACCTCGCCGGTGGAGGGCCGACGACCGGGCCCCCCGGCCACGACGACGGCCCCGGCCTCCTCGAAGAGCCGCGTCAGGCCCGCGCCGGCCGAGACGGTGACGACCCGCCTGCCGCTGCGCGAGGCCGCGCCGACGGGGGCGCCCGCGGGGGTGGCCGCCGCGCCCGCGCGCTGCTCGGCGAAGTGGGTGACCCGGATCCGGTGGGGTCGACCGGCGTCGATGCCCGCCTCGATCGCCGCGCCGACGTCGTCGACGTGCACGTGCACGTTCCACAGGGGGTCGCCGCCCACGACGACCAGGGAGTCGCCCAGCCCGCCGAGGCGCGCCCGCAGCTCCGGCACCCGCTCGGCCGTGGTCTCCAGCAGGTACATCACCTCGTAGGCCGGCCCGTCGGCGGCCAGCGCGTGGCCACCGGGGGCGAGGTGGGGCACCGGGATGGTGCGCGCGGCCCCCAGACCGGTCGCGGCCGGCACCGGGCGCCGGCCGGTGAGGACGGTCTCGGCGGCGTCGAGCACGACGCTCAGGCCACGACCGCCCGCGTCGACCACACCCGCCTCGCGCAGCAGCGGCAGCTGGTCGGGCGTCGCGGCCAGCGCTGCACGCGCCGCGGCCGCGGCGGCGGCGAAGACGTCGCGGGCACGGGCGCGGGGCTCCTCGGCCCGCAGCACCGCGGCGTCACCGGCGGCACGGGCCACGGTGAGCATCGTGCCCTCCACGGGCTCCCCCACGGCGGCGTAGCTGGCGGCCGCCGCACGGCGCAGGGCGTCGGCGACGACCCGGGCGTTGGTCTCCTCGGAGGTCGCGGCGAGCAGGCGCTCGACGATCGCGCGCAGCATCTCGCTGAGGATGACGCCCGAGTTGCCGCGGGCCCCCAGCAGCGCGCCGCGCCGCAGCGCCTCGAGGGCCTCCACCACGTCGGCGTCGGACCGGTCGGCCACCGCCTGCCGCACCGCCTCGCGCGCCGCGGAGACGGTGAGGTGCATGTTGGTGCCGGTGTCGCCGTCGGGCACGGGATAGACGTTGAGCGCGTCGACCTCCTCGCGTGCGGCCGCCAGGGCGTCGACCGCGACGTCGACGAAGCGCAGCACGACGGCCAGCTGCACGTGGCCGCTGCCGGGGACTTCCATCGACTCACCTCGGGTCGGGCTGCCGGGGCAGCGGACGGGGCGCCCGGACCGGATCGTCGCCCGGGGGGTGCGGGGCTTAGGCTAGATCAACGCACCGACGCCGCTCGCGCGGCTCGGTCGGCTCGATTCGCCCGTGCCCGGAGACGTCGGATACTCTGGTGCGGTTGCCCGCTCGACCGGGCCCTCGAACGTCGTTCGAACCTCATCTCTAGCAATCGATCTACAGGAGTTCACGGTGGCTGCCGTCTGCGACATCTGCGCCAAGAAGCCTGGCTTCGGCAACAACCGGCCGTGGTCGCGCAAGATCACGAAGCGACGCTTCGACCCCAACATCCAGCGCGTCCGGGCCAAGGTCAACGGCACCCCGAAGCGCCTCAACGTCTGCACCGGGTGCCTCAAGGCCGGCAAGGTCTCCCGCTGACCCAGCGCAGCACCCACGCCTCGACAGGGGCCGTCACCTCGCGGTGACGGCCCCTTCGTCGTTCACCGGGGCCCCAGAGGACCGGGGCCTCAGAAGTGGGTCCACCCGGTCGGTCCGTCGTAGGCGGCGCCGTCGAGGGTCACGCCGGAGCCCTCCCCCACCGTGCCGATGGGCGTGAAGCCCTCCGGCAGGTCCGCGCCCGCCGGGAAGGTCGCCAGCAGCGCGTGGTCGTCACCGCCGCCGAGCACGAAGGAGAGCGGGTCGGCGCCCAGCGCGGCACCCACGGCCTGGAGCGGCTCGGCCAGGTCGAGCGCGGCGCGCCGCACGTCGACGGCCACCCCGGAGGCCCGGGCCAGGTGCCCGGCCTCGGCCAGCAGGCCGTCGGAGACGTCGATCATCGCCGTCGCCCCGGCGTCGGCGGCGGCCGGACCGGCGTCGTAGGGCGGCTCGGGGCGGCGGTAGGCCTCCACGAGCACCCGCGGCGAGCGGAAGCCGCGACCCAGCACGGCCAGGCCGCCCGCGGCCCAGCCCTGGCGTCCCGCGAGCGCCAGGACGTCGCCGGGACGGGCGCCGGAGCGCAGCACCGGCGCGACCGTGCAGACCCCCATGACGGTGACCGCCACGACGACCTGGTCGGCGCGGGTCAGGTCGCCGCCCACGACGCTGGCCCCGACCAGTGCGCACTCGTCGGCGAAGCCCTGGGCGAAGTCGAGCGCCCAGGCGACCTCCAGGTCGGCCGGGGCCGCCAGGCCGATCGTGAGCGAGGTGACGCGCCCGCCCATGGCGTTGACGTCGGAGATGTTCTGCGCCGCGGCGCGGTGGCCGATGTCGGCGGCCGAGGCCCACTCGCGGCGGAAGTGGCGCCCCTCGACCATGAGGTCGGTCGAGACCACGACGTGCCCGGTGCGCACCCGCAGCACGGCGGCGTCGTCGCCCGGGCCCACCAGGACGTGCTCGCCCTGCGGGAAGCGGCGTACGAGCTCCTCGATCAGGCCGAACTCGCCCGCGTCGGCCAGCGTGGCCCCGGGCGGGAACGACGGCTGGGACGACGGGCCGGACGGGGGGAGGGACGACGGGGGTGTCATGGCCCCATCCCAGCAGACGCGGGGACCGTGGCGCGGACCGGTGACGGTCGGGTACCCGGCGCGGCGGCGGGGGCGGTAGGTTGACCGCGAATCGTCTGCGTGAGCAGATCCACCGACCAGCAGAGTCGCTGTAGAGGGAGAACCACCATGGTCGTCCAGGCGTACATCCTCATCCAGACCGACGTCGGCAAGGCCGCCGAGGTGGCCACGGCCATCGCGCAGGTCAAGGGTGTGACCCTCGCCGAGGACGTCACCGGGCCCTATGACGTCATCGTCCGCGCCGAGGCGCGCAACGTCGACGAGCTCGGCAAGCTCGTGGTGGCCAAGGTGCAGACCCTCGAGGGGATCACCCGCACCCTCACCTGCCCCGTCGTGCACATCTGAGGCAGCCGCCTCCGCCCCGCACCGGCGGGGCACCGACCGCACGACCGACGCCCCGCGCCCCCGACGGCACGGGGCGTCCGTCGTGTCCGGGACGGCGGCACCCGCCGCCGGCGACCGGACGGTGTGGGACCCTCGTGCCATGAGCGAGGACTTCCCGGGCCCCGTCGCCGTCATCGCCGGCGGCCTCAGCCACGAGCGCGACGTCTCCCTGGCCAGTGGCCGCAACCTGGTGCGCGAGCTGCGCGCCCAAGGCGTCGAGGCGCACGCCTACGACTTCGACCGCAACCTGATGCACGCCTTGGAGCGCGACAAGGTCGCGGTCGCCTTCCCCGTGCTCCACGGGCAGTTCGGGGAGGACGGGGAGATCCAGACCCTGCTGGAGCTCCTCGGCCTGCCCTACGTCGGCTCCTCCAGCAACGCCTGCCGCGTGGCCTGGGACAAGGGCACCGCCCGCGAGCTGATGCGCCGGGCCGGCATCCCGGTGCCGCAGAGCGTCGGCCTCTCGGCCCAGACCTTCCGCGACATCGGCGCCAACGCGCTCATGGAGCACGTCATGACCCGCCTCGGCGACCGGGTGGTGGTGAAGCCCACCCGCTGCGGCAGCGCGCTCGGCGTCACCGGCGTCGACGGCATGGGGGCACTGCCCTCGGCCCTCGTGGGCAGCTACGCCTACTGCGACGACGCGCTCATCGAGCGCTTCCACCACGGCGTCGACGTCAGCGTCGTCTGCGTGGAGCGCCCCGGCGGGCTCGAGGCGCTCATGCCGGTGTGGGTGGAGTACGAGAAGGGCCACGAGTTCGACTTCAGCGCCCGCTACACCGCGGAGTACGTCTCGCTCTCCCGCGCGCCCTTCACCGACGAGCAAGTCGCCGAGATCGGCCGCACCGCCGTGGAGGCCCACCGCGTGCTCGGCCTCAGCGGGGTCTCCCGCTCCGACTTCATCGTCGAGCCCGACGGCTCCTTCGTCGTGCTCGAGACCGCGATCACCCCCGGCATGACCGAGACCTCGGTGATGCCCTACGCCTGCACCCACAGCGGCACCTCGCTGGGCGAGGTCGCCCGCGACCTGCTGCGCGGCGTCGTCGCGGGCTGAGCCCGGACGCCCGGCCCGGGCCCCTCACGCCCGGGCCGGGCCTCAGCGCAGGCCGACCGGGCGCTCCAGGGCGAGCTGGATGAGCTCCCCGACGAGGTCGGTGTAGGCCAGGCCCGAGGCCTCCCACATCTTGGAGTACATCGAGATGGGGGTGAAGCCGGGCATCGTGTTGATCTCGTTGATCACGACGTCGCCGTCGGGGGCCACGAAGACGTCGACGCGCGAGAGCCCCTCGCCCCCGATGGCCTCGAAGGCCTGCACGGCCAGGGCGCGCACCCGCTCGGTGACGTCGTCGGGCAGGTCGGCCGGGGCCTGGGTGCGGGCCTGGGAGTCGGAGAGGTACTTGGCCTCGAAGTCGTAGAAGTCGGCGGCGTCGTGGTCGACCACGATCTCCCCCGGCACCGACGCGCGGGTCGGGCCCCCGGCGCGTCCGCCGAGCACCGCGCACTCGATCTCGCGACCGACCAGCGCCTGCTCGACCAGGACCTTGGGGTCGTGGGCGCGCGCCTCCTCGATGGCGTCGGCCAGCCCGGTGAGGTCCTCGACGCGCGTCACGCCGAGCGAGGAGCCGGCCCGGGCGGGCTTGACGTAGACCGGGAACCGCAGCTCGGCCTGCACCCGGTCGACCACCGCGGAGGGGTCCTGCTCCCACGCACGCGGCAGCACCACGACGTAGGGCCCTACGGGCAGGCCGTGGCCGGCGAAGACCAGCTTCATGTAGTGCTTGTCCATGCCCACCGCGGAGGCCAGCACACCGGCTCCGACGTAGCGCACGCCGGCGAGCTCGAGCAGGCCCTGGATGGTGCCGTCCTCGCCGTAGGGCCCGTGCAGCAGCGGGAAGACCACGTCGACCGGGCCGGCCTCGCCGAGGCTGGCCAGTGCGGGCCCGGCGTCGGTGGTGACCTCGGGCAGCCGGCCGGCGGCCAGCTCCCAGCGCGCGGGGTCGTCGGGGGCCAGCACCCACTGCCCCTCGCGGGTGATCCCGACGGGCAGCACGTCGTAGGTGTCGCGGTCGATCGCCCTCATCACCCCGGCGGCGGTGGCCGCCGAGATCGCGTGCTCGCCGGAGCGGCCGCCGAAGACGAGGGCCACCCGGACCTTCCGGGGAGGGGTCTCGGTCATGGTCCGCGACCCTACTGAAGGCTCGCGGCCACCTCGTCGAGGCGCGCCCCGCGGGAGGCCTTGAGGAGAACGGCGTCACCTTCGGCGACGTGCTCGCGCAGCCACGTGACGGCCGCGGCGTTGTCGGGCAGCAGGACCGCACGCTGCCCGGCGCCGTCGGCGATCCCCTCGGCGGAGTCACCCACCACGACCACGACGTCGACGCCGCGCTGCGCGGCGTAGGAGCCGACGGCGCGGTGCTCCTCGGGCGCGGCCTCCCCCAGCTCGCGCATCTCCCCCAGCACCGCGACGGTGCGCCGCACGGCGGGGTCGGCACCGAGGGAGACCAGGGCGTCGACGGCGGCCCGCATCGACTCGGGGTTGGCGTTGTAGGAGTCGTTGAGCACCACGACGCCGTCGGCGCGCTCGGTGAGCTCCATGCGCCACTGCGAGAGGGTCTCGACGGCGTCGAGGGCCTCGCCGACCTGGGCGGGGGTGACGCCGGCCACGAGCGCGGCCGCGGCCGCGGCGGCGGCGTTGAGCGCCTGGTGGGCGCCGACGAGCCGCAGCGTGACGGGCACGTCGCCCTGCGCGGTGGCGAGGGTGAAGGAGGGCCGGCCGAGCCGGTCGAGCCGCAGCCCCCCGACCCGTACGTCGGCGCCCTCGGCCTCGCCGAAGCTCACCACCGCGCCCCGTGTGCGGGAGGCCATCGCGGCGACGCGGTGGTCGTCGGCGTTGAGCACGGCGGTGCCCTCGGCGGTGAGGGCCTCGACCAGCTCGCCCTTGGCCTCGGCGATGGCCTCGCGCGAGCCGAACTCGCCGAGGTGGGCCTGGCCGACGTTGAGCACGACGGCGACGTCGGGGCGCACCAGGGCGGTGAGCTCGGCGATGTGGCCGCGCCCGCGGGCGCCGAGCTCGAGCACCAGGTAGCGGGTGCCGGGCTCGACGCGCAGCGCGGTCAGCGGCATGCCCAGCTCGTTGTTGAACGACCCGCGCGTGGCCACCGTCGGGGCGGCGTGGGCCAGCACGGCGCCGAGCAGGTCCTTGGTCGAGGTCTTGCCCTGCGAGCCGGTGATGCCGACGACGGTGAGACCGCCCGCGCGGCGGACCTGCTCCACGACGTGGGAGGCGAGGCGCTGCAGCGCCTCGCGCGCATCGGGCACGACCACGGTCGGCAGCGGCGTCGGACGGCTGCCCAGCACCGCCACCGCGCCGGCCTCGCCGGCCTGCGCGGCGTGGTCGTGACCGTCGGAGCGCTCGCCCACGAAGGCGACGAAGAGGCTGCCCGGGCCGGCCTCGCGACCGTCGATGACCACGGGGCCGGTCACGGTGGTCCCCGCCCCGGCCACCGCCCCCGGCTCGGCGCCGGTCGTGCCGCCGGCGCCGGCGGGGAGCACGACCTCCCCGCCGACCACCGCGGCCACCTCGGCCAGCGACAGGGCGATCACAGGGCTGCTCCGGGCGCGGTCCCGACCTTCGACGTCATGTCGCGTGACCCTAGTCTGGACGTCATGGCCGACCACCCCCAGCCCGCCGAGCTCCGCCCCTCCACCGTCGCCGTGACGGCCGGTCGCCCGCCGCGGGAGGCCGACCAGCCGCTCAACACCCCGATCACGATGGCATCGACCTTCGTCGCCGGCGGGGACCGGGAGTACGGCCGCTGGGGCAACCCGACCTGGCAGGCCTTCGAGGAGGCCCTGGGCGCGCTCGAGGGCGGCCGGGCGCTGTCGTTCTCCTCGGGCCTGGCCGCCGTCGCCACCGTGCTCGACCTGGTCGGGCAGGGCGCGAAGGTCGTGGCCCCCCGCACCGCCTACAACGGCACGATCCTCCAGCTGGCCGACCTCGAGGCACGCGGGCGCGTGGTCACCGACCTGGTCGACGTCACCGACACCGCGGCCTGCGTGGCCGCCTGCGACGACGCGGCACTGGTGTGGCTGGAGTCGCCGACCAACCCCTCCCTCGAGGTCGCCGACATCGAGACGATCGCCGCCGCGGCCCACGAGGCCGGCGCCTACGTCGTCGTCGACAACACCTTCGCCACCCCCTTGCTGCAGCAGCCGCTGCGCCTGGGCGCCGACCTGGTGGTCCACTCGGCGACCAAGTACCTCGCCGGGCACAGCGACGCGCTCATGGGAGCGATCGTCACCGCCGACGACGAGCTCCTCGGCGTGCTCAAGGGCCGCCGCAACCTGCTCGGCGCCGTGCCCGGCACCCTCGAGGCCTACCTCGCCCTGCGCGGCCTGCGCACCCTCCACCTGCGCGTGGAGCGGGCCCAGGCCAACGCCGGGGAGCTGGCGCGACGGCTGCGGGAGCACCCCGCGGTCGGCGAGGTGCGCTACCCCGGCTTCGGCGGGATCGTGTCCATCGTGCTCGCCCAGGGTGCCCTCGCCGCCGACCTGCTGACCCGCAAGACCTCGCTGTGGGTGCACACCACCAGCCTCGGCGGGGTGGAGTCGACCTTCGAGCGCCGTCGTCGCTGGAAGTCGGAGCCCGCCAGCGTGCCCGACGCCCTGGTGCGGCTCTCCGTGGGCATCGAGGACGTCGAGGACCTCTGGGCCGACCTGCGCCGGGCCCTGGACGACCTGGGCTGAGACCAGGCCAGGGCCGGGGACCGGGCCAGGAGCGCCCGCGCCGGGCGGGTCAGTCGGTCTCGGCCTTGGTGTCGCGGGCGATGAAGGAGTTCATCATCTCCTGCGTGGTCAGCCGGCCGGCCACGACGTCGTCGACGTGCTCGGCGATCGGGGCGTCGACGCCGTGGCTGGCCGCCAGCGCGCGCAGCGAGGAGCAGGACTTCGCGCCCTCGGCGACCTGGCGGGTCGAGGCGTAGATCTCCTCCACCGTCATGCCCTGGCCGAGCTTCTCCCCGAAGGTGCGGTTGCGCGAGAGCGGCGAGGAGCAGGTGGCGACGAGGTCGCCGAGGCCGGCCAGCCCCATGAGCGTGAGCGGGTTGGCACCGAGGCGCGTGGCCAGGCGCGCGGTCTCGGCCAGCCCGCGGGTGATGAGGGAGGCCGTGGTGTTGTCGCCGAAGCCCAGGCCGACCGCCATCCCGACGGCCAGGCCGATCACGTTCTTGTAGGCCCCGCCCAGCTCGCAGCCGACGACGTCGACCGAGGTGTAGGGGCGGAAGGCCGGTGAGTGGCAGCGCTGCTGCAGCCGCTTGGCCACCGACTCGTCGACGCAGGCCACCACCGAGGCGGCCGGCTCGCGCCGCGCGATCTCCTTGGCCAGGTTGGGCCCGCTGATCACCGCGATCCGCTCGGGGCCGGCGCCGGTCTCCTGCGCGATCACCTCGCTCATCCGGTTGAGGGTGCCGAGCTCGACGCCCTTCATCAGCGACACCAGCACCGCGTCGTCCTCGACGTAGGGCGCCCAGGTCGCGAGGTTGGCCCGGAGGGTCTGCGAGGGCGTGGCCAGCACGACCACGTCGGCGCCGTGCAGCGCCTTCTCGACGTCGTGGGTCGCGCCGATGCCCGCGGGCAGCTCCACACCGGGGAGGTAGTCGACGTTCTCCCGGCTCTCGTTGATCGACTCCGCGACCTCCTCGCGACGCGCCCACACCGTCACGTCGTTGCCGGCGTCGGCGAGGACGATGGAGAACGACGTGCCCCACGAGCCGGCGCCGAGCACGGCGACCTTGCCGGAGCTGGAGCCGAGGGTCATGCGGAGTCCTTCCGGTGGGGGTGGTCCGCGCGGGCGCGGCGCAGGTCGAACCGTACGTCGGGGGCCCGCTCGCCGCGGACCTCCTCCACGAGGTGGGTGAGGGCGTCCATGATCCGCTCGGTCGCGCGGGCGACGGCCTCGGGGGTCGCGCCCTGGGCGACGAGGTCGGCGAGGTCGACCGGCTCCCCCACGAGCATCGTGACCCGCTTGCGCGGCACGAGGTGGGGCCGGTGGGAGTAGGGCGCCAGGATCTCCTGGGCCCCCCACTGGCCCACGGGCACGACCGGGCACCCGGTGGCCAGCGCGATCCGGGCCGCGCCGGTCTTGCCGGTCATCGGCCACAGCCCGGGATCGCGGGTGATCGTGCCCTCGGGGTAGACGACCACGACCTCGCCCTGCTCGACCGCGCGCACGGCCGCGGCGTAGGCGCCGACGGCCTCCCGGCTGAGCCGCTCGACGGGGATCTGGCCCGTGGCCCGCATGATCCGACCCACGAAGCGGACGCGGAACAGGCCCGACTTGGCGAGGTAGCGCGGGACCCGGCCGTGGTCGTGCACCAGGTGGGCCGCGGTCAGCGGGTCGACGTGGGAGATGTGGTTGAGCACCAGCAGGCAGCCGCCCTCGGCGGGGATCCGCTCACCGCCGCGCCAGTCGCGGCGGGTCGTGGCGAGCAGGGCCGGCTTCACGACGGCCACCGCGAACCTCCAGGTTCCCCCCGGCGGACGGGCGTGCTTGCGGACGACACTCACAGGCGCACATTACTCGCCGGTGACCTCGGCCACACCGCAGGTGGGCCCCGGACGCGCCAGGGCTGCTGGGAGGATGGGGGCGATGTCCGTCCCTCCTGCGGTCCACGCCGTCCTGCTGCCCGTGAAGCCCCCGGCCGTGGGCAAGTCGCGCCTGCTCGGCGTCAGCGACGAGGGCCGCCGCGAGCTGGCGGAGGCCTTCGCGCTCGACACCGCACGCGCGTGCGTGGCGGCGGCGCGGGTCGCGAGGGTGCTCGTGGCCACCGACGACGTCCGGCTCTCCCACGCGTTGGCGCGGCTGGGCTGCGAGGCGATCCCCGACGGCACCACCAGCGACCTCAACGCCACGCTGCGCCTGACGGCGGCCGAGGCGCGACGTCGCTGGCCCGACCTCGAGCCCGTGGCGCTGTGCGCCGACCTGCCCGCCCTGCGCCCCGGCGACCTCGACGCCGCCCTGGGGGCGCTCGTGCCCGGCGGGGCGTCGTTCGTGGCCGACGCCGACGGCGTCGGCACCACGCTCTACACCGCACCCCACGCCGACTTCGCCCCGTCCTACGGCGAGGGGTCGCGCGAGGCCCACCTCGCGGCGGGCGCGCTGGAGGTGCGCGGCGACCTGGTCACCCTGCGCCGCGACGTCGACGACCTCGACGACCTCGCCGTCGCGCTCGGCCTCGGCGTGGGCCCGGCGACCTCGGTCGCGGCCCACCGGTGGGGCCTCGCCGCCGGCTGAGCCGCGCGGCCGCCGTCGGCGCACGCGACGACGGCCCTCCCGCGGCTGCGGGAGGGCCGTCGTGGTGCGCGCAGGCTCAGCGGGCCAGGAAGTCCAGCACGGCCTTGTTGAACTCGGCGGCGTGGCTGACGTTGAAGCCGTGCGGGGCGTCGTCGACGACGACCAGCTCGGCGCCGTCGACGGCCTCGGCGGTGCGCTTGCCGGAGACCTCGAAGGGCACCGTGGCGTCACCGGAGCCGTGGATGACCAGGGTCGGCACCTTCACCTTGGCCAGGTCGGCGCGGAAGTCGGTGCGACCGAAGGCGCCGATGCAGTCGACCAGCGCCTTGTCCTCGGCCTTGGTCTCGAGGGCGAGCGCCTCCTGGCGCTGCTCCTCGGTCACCTTGAGGGTGCCGTCGACGGAGAAGAAGTCGGTGGTGAAGCCGTCGAGGAAGTTCTCGCGGTCGTCGCGGGCCCCCTGCTGCATCTCCTGCACGGCCTCCTCGGGCAGGCCGCCGTCGGGGTTGTCGTCGGTCTTGAGCAGGTAGGGCGGGACCGCGGCGGCGAAGACGGCCGAGTGGACGCGCTCGTCGCCGTAGGTGCCGAGGTAGCGGGCGATCTCGCCGCCGCCCATCGAGAAGCCGACGAGGGTGACGTCGGAGAGGTCGAGACCGTCGAGCAGACCCTTGAGGTCGGCGGCGAAGGTGTCGTAGTCGTAGCCCTCGCCGGGCTTGTCGGAGTCGCCGAAGCCGCGCCGGTCGTAGGTGACGACGCGGTAGCCGGCGTCGGTGAGCGCGGGCACCTGCTCCGACCACGAGGCGCCGCTGAGGGGCCACCCGTGGATGAGGACGACCGGGCGGCCGGTGCCGCCGGTGTCGGAGTACTCGAGGGTGATGCCGTTGCTGGGGATCGTGGTCACGACGTGTGCCTTTCGTGGGTGACGTCTGTCTCCCTTCCATGGTGTGTCGCGACCCGGACGAATGGTCCCGCTCACTGGGGTGAGTGACCGCTGCCTAGGGTGAGACGGGTGCACCCCGCCACCGCCGCCGCCGTCGACCGCTCCTACGCCCGCGTCTTCGGCGTCGACGAGGAGGACCTGTGGTGCGACCTCACGGTGCGCACCCACCGCCGGCTCGGCGACTACCCGGGCTGGTACGTCGCCTGGCGCGGCGAGGGCGTCCACGTCTCCTCCCCCGTCGACGCCCCGGCGGTCGACGCCGGCATGCTCGCCGGCTGCGAGATCCCCGACCTGCAGGACGTCGCCTTCTGGCGCCGCTTCGCCGACGAGCGTGGTCTGCGGCTGGTGGGGCCCGCGACCCACACCTACCTCGACGCCGACCCCCTCGCCCGGGGCGGGCGGGTCGGCGACGGACCGGCGGACGCGGCTGGGGACGCGGCTGGGGACGGGGCTGGGGACGGGGTCGTGGTGCTGGACGCCGCGCAGCGCGAGCAGCTGCGCACCACGGTGCCGGCCGCCGAGTGGGAGGAGTCGGGCTGGGCCGACCGCCCCGCCCTGGCGTGGGGTCTCGTCGTCGACGGCCGGGTCGTCGCGGCGGCCAACCTCCGGCCGGTGGACGGCGCCCCGCTCGACGTCGGCGTGCTGGTGGCGCCGGCGCACCGCGGGCGCGGTCTCGCCGAGCGGGTCGGGCGCCACGCGGCGTCATGGGCGGTGCGCCACCACGGCCACGCCCGGTGGCGCAGCCGCGACGACAACGCCGCCTCGCTGGCGACGGCCCGCCGGATCGGCTTCGAGACCTGGTGCGCGCAGGTCGCCGTACGCCCCTGACGCGCGCGACCCCGCCCGCGGGTGCGGACGGGGTCGCGGCGGTGGTGCCCGGTCGGGCTCAGGCGTGGAGGGTGGCGGGCTTCCAGCGGGGGCGGGTCTGCTCGTAGGCCGTGATGTCGTCGGCGTGCCCGAGGGTGATGCCGATGTCGTCGAGGCCCTCGAGCAGGCGCCAGCGGGTGTAGTCGTCGATGTCGAAGGAGTCCTCGATCGCGTCGGGACCCTCACCGGCGCGCACGGTGCGCGACTCGAGGTCGACGGTGACGGTGGCGCCGGGCTGGGCCTCGAGCAGGTCCCAGAGCTTCTGGACGACCTTCTCGTCGACCTGCGCGGCCAGCAGGCCCGCCTTGCCGGAGTTGCCGCGGAAGATGTCGGCGAAGCGGGAGGAGACCACGGCCTTGAAGCCGTAGTTCTGCAGCGCCCACACGGCGTGCTCGCGCGAGGAGCCGGTGCCGAAGTCGGGGCCGGCGACGAGCACCGAGCAACCGGCGTAGGCCGGGTCGTTGAGCACGAAGTCGGGGTCGTTGCGCCACGCGGAGAACAGCCCGTCCTCGAAGCCCGAGCGCGTCACGCGCTTGAGGTAGACCGCGGGGATGATCTGGTCGGTGTCGACGTTGCTGCGGCGCAGCGGCACGCCGACGCCGGTGTGCTGGGTGAACTTGTCCATCGGAGGCCTTTCAGGTCGGGCGAGGTCGGCGTCAGGCGAGGTCGGCGGGCGAGGACAGGGTGCCGCGCACCGCGGTCGCGGCGGCGACGGGCACCGACACCAGGTGGGTGCGCCCACCCTTGCCCTGCCGGCCCTCGAAGTTGCGGTTGGAGGTCGACGCGCTGCGCTCGCCGGGCTGCAGGGTGTCGGGGTTCATGCCCAGGCACATCGAGCAGCCTGCGCCGCGCCACTCGGCGCCGGCGTCCTTGAAGACGACGTCGAGGCCCTCCTGCTCGGCCTGCAGGCGCACCCGCACCGAGCCCGGCACGACCAGCAGCCGGGTGTCGGGGTCGACCGTGCGGCCCTTGATGATCTCGGCGGCCAGGCGCAGGTCCTCGATGCGCCCGTTGGTGCAGGAGCCGACGAAGACGGTGTCGACCTTGACCTCGCGCATCGGGGTGCCGGCCTCGAGGCCCATGTACTCCAGGGCCTTCTGGGCCGCGACGCGGTCGGACTCGTCGTCGTAGGACGCCGGGTCGGGCACCGCCGAGCCGAGCGGGACGCCCTGGCCGGGGTTGGTGCCCCAGGTGACGAAGGGCGTCATCTCCGCGGCGTCGAGGACGATCTCCTTGTCGTACTCCGCGTCGTCGTCGGTGACGAGGGTCTTCCAGTGGGCGACCGCGGCGTCCCAGTCCTCGCCCTTCGGCGCCTCGGGACGGCCCTCGATGTAGTCGAACGTGGTCTGGTCGGGGGCGATGAGACCGGCCTTGGCGCCCCACTCGATGCTCATGTTGCACACCGTCATCCGGCCCTCCATCGAGAGCTCCTCGATGGCCTGGCCGCGGTACTCCACGATGTAGCCCTGGCCGCCGCCGGTGCCGGTGTGCGCGATGAGGGTCAGCACCATGTCCTTGGCGGTGACGCCCGCGGGGAGGCTGCCGCTGATCGTGACCGCCATGGTCTTGGGCTTGGCCTGCATGAGCGTCTGGGTGGCCAGCACGTGCTCGACCTCCGAGGTGCCGATGCCGAAGGCGATCGCCCCGAAGGCGCCGTGGGTGCTGGTGTGGGAGTCGCCGCACACGATGGTCATGCCGGGCTGGGTCAGGCCCAGCTGCGGGCCCACGACGTGCACGATGCCCTGCTCGACGTCGCCGAGGGGGTGCAGCCGCACCCCGAACTCCTCGGCGTTGCGGCGCAGCGTGTCGACCTGGGTCTTGGAGACCGGGTCGGCGATCGGCTTGTCCCAGTCGACGGTCGGGACGTTGTGGTCCTCGGTGGCCAGGGTCAGGTCGGGGCGACGGACCTGGCGGCCGGCGAGGCGGAGCCCGTCGAAGGCCTGCGGGGAGGTCACCTCGTGGATGAGGTGGAGGTCGATGAAGAGGAGGTCGGGCTCCCCCTCGGTCGAGCGGACGACGTGCTCGTCCCAGACCTTCTCGGCCAACGTCCTGGCGGTGCGGGTGGCACCCATGGCTCACTCCCTCGTGACGACTGCAGTGCGGTGCGGCACGGCGACAGGCGTCGCCGGCGGGAGGTCCAGCGTACGACGCGCGTCCCATTGTGTGAGACTCGGGTCTTGGCATGCGAGACGCAGGCGGCGTCGGGTCCGCTGGGGCGCGGCACGCCCGTCCACGGTGTCGGCCAGGTCACAGCGCCGACTTGGCGCCGGGAGGTTGCATCCCATGATCTGAGACGCGAGTATTGCCATATGGACACCAGCGGAGTGGGCGTGCTCGACAAGGCCGCCATCGTCCTGACCGCTCTCGAGGCCGGGCCGGCCACCCTGGCCGGCCTCGTCACGGCCACAGGACTCGCGCGGCCCACGGCGCACCGCCTCGCCGTGGCCCTCGAGCACCACCGGCTGGTGGCCCGCGACATGCAGGGCCGCTTCGTGCTGGGACCGCGTCTGGCCGAGCTCTCGGCCGCCGCCGGCGAGGACCGCCTGCTGGCCACCGCGGGCCCCGTGCTCGCGCGGCTGCGCGACATCACCGGGGAGTCGGCCCAGCTGTGGCGCCGCCAGGGCGAGCACCGCGTGTGCGTGGCCGCCGCCGAGCGTCCCTCCGGCCTGCGCGACACCATCCCCGTCGGCTCGCAGCTCACGATGCGCGCCGGCTCGGCCGCCCAGGTGCTGCTGGCCTGGGAGGACCCCGAGCGGATGCACCGCGGCCTGCAGAACGCCGCCTACTCCGCCGCCGCCCTCTCCGGCATCCGGCGCCGCGGCTGGGCCCAGTCGGTCGGCGAGCGCGAGCAGGGCGTCGCCTCGGTCTCCGCGCCCGTGCGCTCCCCCAGCGGCAAGATCATCGCCGCCGTCTCCGTCTCCGGCCCCCTCGAGCGGCTCTCCCGCCAGCCCGGCCGCATGCACGCCCCCGCCGTCCTCGCCGCCGCCGAGCGGCTCTCCGAGTCGCTGCGGCGGGCTGCGGCCGAGTCGGCCTGACCTGCTGCGGGTTTCACCAGCCGGCTGGCGAGACCCGCACCTGTCGGCCCGCACGTGGGCCGACAAGTGCGGGTCCGGGCCGACCGGTGTGACGCATGGGGTCTGCGGGGCGTGCCGCGCCGCTCCCCGCGCCGCTCGCGGGTGTCACCGGCCGGCTGGCGAAACCCGCACCTGTCGGCCCGCGCGTGGGCCGACAAGTGCGGGTCCGGGCCGACCGGTGTGGCGGGTGGGGCGTGCGGGTCGGGCGCGAGCGGCTCAGAACAGGCCGGGCCGCTCGAGGCCCAGGAGGAGCTGCTTGCGCTCGAGGCCGCCGGCGTAGCCGGTGAGGCTGCCGTCGGCGCCGATCACGCGGTGGCACGGGATGACGATCGGGATCGGGTTGCGCCCGTTGGCCAGTCCGACGGCGCGCGAGGCGGCGTTGGTCATGCCCAGCCGGTGGGCGACCTGACCGTACGACGCGGTCTCGCCGAAGCCGATCTCGCGCAGCGCGGCCCACACCCGCTGCTGGAAGTCGCTGCCCACCGGGGCGAGCGGGAGGTCGAAGGCGGTCAGCCGGCCGGCGAAGTACGCCGAGAGCTGCGCGACGGTCGCGGCGAGGACCGGGTGGTCGTCGTCGCGCTCCCCGCGGTCGTGGCCGAGGGCGTCGCTCCACGGGGCGAACTCGATCGCGCTCAGCGCGCCGTCGGTCTCGACCAGGCGCAGCGGCCCGACCGGGGTGTCGGTCTCGGTCCACATCTCAGGGCTCCTCGGTGGTCGTGGTGTCGCTCAGGGTGGTGCTTCTAGCGGGGCTCACGGCGGGGCTCACGGCCGGGCTCACGGCCGGGCTCGTGGCGCCCGTGGTGACGGCTCCGGCCCGGGCGTCCGCCGGAGGGGCGGGCGCGGCCGGCGGCATGAGGGTGTCCCACAGGTACATCAGCGCGTAGGAGCGCCAGGGCCGCCACCGGTCGGCCGCCTCGATCGTGGCGACCGGGTCGTGGCCCAGACGCCGCAGCGCGTTGCGGACGCCGAGGTCGGTGGGCAGGAAGACGTCGGGGTCGCCCAGGGCGCGCATGGCGACGTAGTCGGCGGTCCAGGGACCGATGCCGGGCAGCGCCACCATCGCCTTCCAGACCTCGGCCCGCGCCGTGCCGCGGTCGAGCGCGAGGTGGCCCGAGGCCAGGGCGCCGGCGAGGGCGACGAGGGCCCGGCCGCGGGCGCGCGGCATCGGTAGCGTCTCGGGGTCGGCGGCGGCGAGCGCCGCAGAGCTGGGGAAGAGGTGGGTCAGCCCCGGGGTCGAGGTGCGCACGACGCGTCCGTGCTCGGCCACGACGCGGCCGGTGACGGTGCGCGCGCCGGTCACGCTGACCTGCTGGCCGATCACGGTGCGGATCGCGGTCTCCGGGCCGTCCACCTGCCCGGGCACCCGCAGACCCGGCGTGGCCCGCACCAGGGGGCCCAGCACGGGGTCCCCGGCCAGGTGCTCGGCGACCGGCAGCGGGTCGCAGTCGGCGTCGACGAGCCGGCGGGCCCGCTCGAGGGCGGCGGTCGTGTCGCGCAGGTCGCTGAGGGCGAGGGTCACCGGCACGAGCACGGTCTCCCCCGCCGGCGCGGCGTCGAGGGCCGGGTCGAGGTCGAGGCGCAGCGTGCCGTGCCCGTGGGGCAGGTCGAGCGTGCGGGCGTACCACCCCGGCCCGGAGACCTCGACGCCCGGCACGAGGTGGTAGGCCAGGAAGGCCAGCAGCGCCTGGCCCGCGAAGGGCGTGCGTACGGCGAGCCGCAGCCCGACGACCGCGAGGGCCACCGGGTCGTCCACGCCATGCGAGCCGGACGGGTCCCCGCTCTCCACGCCGCCAGCCCCGCCCACGTCTCCCGCACGGCCCGCGCCGCCCGCGCCGCCGGCACGTCGGCCCGCACCGCGCAGCTGCGACGGGGTCGCGGCGTAGACCGCGCGCACCGTGTCGTTAAACTGCCGCACGCTGGAGAAGCCGGCGGCGAAGGCGACGTCGGCCAGCCCGAGGTCGGTGGTCTCCACCAGCACCCGCGCGGTCTGCGCCCGTCGTGCCCGGGCGAGGGCCAGCGGGCCGGCGCCGAGCTCGGCGGTGAGCAGACGGGTCAGGTGGCGCGGGGTGTAGCCCAGGCTGGCGGCGAGACCCTCGACGCCCTCCCTGTCGACGACGCCGTCGGAGATCAGCCGCATGGCCCGCCCGGCGACGTCGGCGGCGACGTCCCACTGCGGGCTGCCCGGCACGGCGTCGGGCAGGCACCGCTTGCAGGCGCGGTAGCCGGCGGCCTGGGCCGAGGCCGCGCTGCGGTGGAAGGTGACGTTGCCGGGCGCCGGGGTGCGGGCCGGGCAGGAGGGACGGCAGTAGATGCCGGTGGTGCGCACCGCGGTCCAGAACATCCCGTCGAAGCGGCGGTCGCGTGACTTCACCGCGCCGTAGCAGGACGCCGGGTCGAGGTCGCTGGGCGGGGTCACGTGCCCATCATGGCCGATGCCCGGTGGCCGGACCGGCGGGAATCGGACACGGCGGGAGCCCTCCCGTGCAGGGGCCTGCGACGATGGTGGGGTGAATCACGACACGACACCGCCCGCGGGCTCCGACCCCGCGGCCGAGGCGCCCTCGCAGACGGCGCCGCGTCGCGGGCGGCGTCGCCGCCCGCGCCGCACCCGCACCGGCGCCGCAGCCGCTGGAGGGGGCCACCGCACGATGGCGCGTCGCCACCGGCGCACGGTCCTGCGGGTCGTGCTGACCACCCAGCTGTGCCTGGCCCTGCTCACCGCCGCCGCGGTGACCCTGGCCTACCAGCGCCTCGACGACAACATCGCCGCCGGCAGCGCCATCCCCCACGTCGTGGAGAAGGAGGACGTCGCCGACGACGCCCCGCTGGAGCCGCTCAACATCCTGGTGATGGGCTCCGACAACCGCGACGGCGAGGGCAACGACATCGACGGGCTCACCGGCGGCGGCCAGCGCGCCGACACCACGATCCTGGTGCACGTCTCGGCCGACCGCCAGGAGGCCTACGGCGTGAGCCTGCCCCGCGACGCGATCGTGGACCGCCCCGCGTGCCGCGTCGACGGCGAGGAGATCCCCGGCGCCGAGGCGGCGATGTTCAACACCGCCTTCGCCGTGGGCGGCCCGCTGTGCACCGTGCAGACCGTCGAGCAGCTCACGGGCATCTACATCGACCACTTCGTGGTCCTCGACTTCAACGGCTTCAAGGACATGGTCGACGCGGTCGACGGGGTGGAGGTCTGCATCCCGAAGGACGTCGACGACCCCGAGCACGACATCTACTTCGACGCCGGCGTCCAGGAGCTCGAGGGCCAGCAGGCCCTCAACTACGTGCGTGAGCGCACAGTGCTGTCGTCGACCGGCGACATCGGCCGGATGAAGCGCCAGCAGGCCTTCATCGCCTCCATGGTCAACAAGGTCTTCTCCGCCGGCACCCTCACCCGCGTCGACCGGGTCTACCAGTTCCTCAAGGCCGCCACCGACTCCATCGAGGTCGACGACCAGATCGACAGCCTGCGCGACCTGACCCAGCTGGCCCGCCAGTTCCGCGACACCGGCCTGACCAAGATCCGCTTCATCAGCGTGCCGTTCGAGGCCTACGAGCCCGATCCCAACCGTCTGGTCTGGACCGCGGAGGCCGACGCGCTGTGGAAGCGGATCAAGGCCGACGAGTCGCTGGGCCGCGAGTTCCGCGGGGGCGCCATCTCCGCAGCCGACCCGGTCGACGGCGGCGGGGGCTCGGAGCAGGACGCCGAGGAGGCCGCGGCCGCGGGGCTCTGCGCCTGAGGGCACCTCGGACGGACCCGTCCGGGAACGACGAAGGCCCGGCTCCGAGGAGCCGGGCCTTCGTCTGCTTGTACCCCCGACCGGATTCGAACCGGCGCTACCGCCGTGAGAGGGCGGCGTGCTAGGCCGCTACACAACGGGGGCCTTGCGGTGCTGCTGGGATCTGCCTCGCGGCATCTCCCTGACAACTCGCGGAACGTTAGCCGAAGCTCCCGTCTCGCACAAAATCGCGGCCTCGCGGCCGCGATCTTGCCGGTTGTCAGCTGGGATACTAGGACTCGAACCTAGAATAACTGGACCAGAACCAGTCGTGTTGCCAATTACACCATATCCCAATCGCAGTCGACCCGAGCTCGTCGGACCTGCTGCTCGGCCCGTCTCCGGGCCGGACAAAACATTACACGGGACGTCTGGAGCCGACCAAGTCGAGGCGTCCGGAGACCCGCTCGACGCCCTGCCGGCGGGCCGCGGCGAGGGTCAGCGCGAGGAAGACCAGCGACTGCGTGAGCGTCACGGGGATGCTCCACCAGCTCCCGCCGGTGGGGTTGAGCGCGGAGGTCATGTCGCCGAAGGCCAGGGCCAGGCCGTAGGCGAAGAAGTTGTTGAGCACGTGCATCGCGATGCCCGCCTCGAGCCCGCCGGTGAGCACCACCAGGGCGCCCGCCACCAGGCCGAAGGCGAAGCGGTCGAAGAAGATCGGCAGGTCCTGGCCCAGCCCGTGGGCCAGGGCGAACAGCAGCGCCGGCACGACGACGGCGACCCAGCGCTGGCGCACGAGCCCGCCGCAGACCTGGGTGAGGTAGCCGCGGAACGCGTACTCCTCCCCCGCCGCCTGCAGCGGGGTCAGCAGCACGATCACCAGCAGGAAGTCGCGGGTGGTGCGCGAGAAGTCGTTGACCTGCCCGCTGACCTGCGTGCTCCCGCCTTGGGCGGGCAGCACGGCCGAGACCACCAGGGTCGCCACCAGTGCCAGCAGCGCCAGCCCCAGGCAGGTGGCGAACCAGCGCCACCGGATGCGCGGTCGCACCGAGGCCAGCCAGCCCGGCCGCAGCCGGTGCACGCTCCACAGCACCAGCCATGCCGCGGGGATCGCCGCGGCCCACCCGAGGTTGACCACGGCGAGGAAGACCGGGGTGACCTCGTCGGCGCCCGACAGCCGTCGCGAGGCCTCGGCGCCGTCGACGCCGGTGAGCAGCAGGTAGACGCTGAGCACCGAGACGACGACCACCTGGGCCAGCAGCACGAGGGCCACCAGGGCCACCACGCCGACGAGGGGGCGCCACGCCCCCGGCCGGCCGGCGCGCAGCAGCCGCTGGTACTCCAACGGCTCCGGCGTACGGGCGGGGGCGTGGTCGCTCACGCGCCCAGCGCCCCCTCCAGGCGGGCCAGGCCGCGCTCGCGGCCGAGCAGCTCGAGGCTCTCGAAGAGCGGCGGGGAGACCCTGCGGCCGGTCACCGCGACGCGCACCGGCCCGAAGGCGTGGCGGGGCTTGAGGCCCATCTCGTCGACCAGGCGCGTCTGCAGCGCCTCCTGGATGGCGGCAGTCGACCACTGCTCCAGGCCGGCCAGGGCGTCGTGGGAGGCCTGGACGACCGCGCGGCCGTCGTCGGTGGCCACCAGCTTCTCGACGTCGGCGGGGTCGCGGGTGAAGTCGGCCTCCTCGACGAAGAGGAACCCGAGCATGTCGACGGCCTCGGTGAGCTTGTTGATGCGCTCGGCGACCAGCGGCATCGCCAGCTCGAGCAGCTGCGCGTCGGCGTCGCCCACCGGGTCGGACACGACGCCGGCGGCCTTGAGGAAGGGCAGCGCGCGGTGGGCGATGTCCTCGGTGGAGAGCAGCCGCATGTGGGAGCTGTTGATCGCGTCGGCCTTCTTGAGGTCGAAGCGGGCGGGGTTGGGGTTGACGTCGCCGATCTCGAAGGCCTCGACCATCTCCTCCAGCGTGAAGACGTCACGGTCGGCGGCGATCGCCCAGCCGAGGAGGGCGACGTAGTTGAGCAGGCCCTCGGGCAGGAAGCCGGCCTCGCGGTAGCCCAGGGCGTTGGCCTCGGGGTCGCGCTTGCTGAGCTTCTTGTTGCCCTGGCCCATGACGTAGGGCAGGTGGCCGAAGTACGGCGCGCCCGTGCCGATGCCGACGTCGGCCAGGGCGGCGTAGAGCGCGATCTGGCGCGGGGTACTGGAGAGCAGGTCCTCGCCGCGCAGCACGTGGGTGATCTCCATGAGCGCGTCGTCGACGGGGTTGACCAGCGTGTAGAGCGGGTCGCCGTTGGCCCGGGCCAGCGCGTAGTCGGGCACGTGGTCGGAGTGGAAGGTGATCGTACCGCGCACGAGGTCGTCGAAGGCGATCTCGCCGTCGGGCATCTTGAAGCGCACGACGGCCGAGCGGCCCTCGGCCTCGAAGGCCGCGACCTGCTCGCCGGTCAGGTCGCGGCAGAAGCGGTCGTAGCCCAGGATCTTCGAGCCCGACGCCTTGCGGCGCGCGTCGATCTCCTCGGTGGTGCAGAAGCAGCGGTAGGTGTGCCCGGCCTCGGCCAGCCGGGCCAGGGCGTCGACGTAGAGATGACCGCGCTGCGACTGCAGGTAGGGCCCGTGGTCGCCGCCGACCTCGGGACCCTCGTCCCAGCCCAGGCCGAGCCAGTGGAAGAGGTCGACGAGGGCGTCGTAGGACTCCTGGGTGTTGCGGGCGGTGTCGGTGTCCTCGATGCGGAAGACGAAGGTGCCGCCGTGGTGGCGCGCGAAGGCCCAGTTGTAGAGCGCGGTGCGGACCAGGCCGACGTGCGGGCTGCCGGTGGGGCTCGGGGCCATGCGCACGCGGACGGGACGGTCGGTGCCGGGGGTCGTGGTGCTCAACGCTGTGCCACCTTGTTCGTGAGGGTGCCGAGGCCGGCGATCGAGATCTCCACCTCGTCGCCCACCTCCATCGGACCGACGCCCTCGGGGGTGCCGGTGAGGATGACGTCGCCCGGGAGCAGCGTCATGACGCTGGAGACGTGGGCCACCAGCGCGGGGATGTCGAAGATCATGTCGGCGGTCGAGCCGTCCTGGACGGTCTCGCCGTTGAGGAAGGTCTGCACCGACACCCCGTCCTTGAAGTGCTGCGGGTCGAGGTCGGTCTCGATCCACGGCCCCAGCGGGCAGAAGGAGTCGAAGCCCTTCGCGCGGGTGAACTGCACGTCGGAGCGCTGCAGGTCGCGCGCGGTCACGTCGTTGGCGATGGTGTAGCCGTGGATGACGTCGGTGGCCTGCTCGGGCGGCACGTCGCGGCAGATGCGGCCGATGACCACGGCCAGCTCGCCCTCGTAGTGCAGCTCCCGGGTCTGGCGGGGGTAGAAGATCGGGTCGCCCGGGCCTACCACGCTGGTGTTGGGCTTGAGGAACATCAGCGGCTCCTCGGGCAGGTCGTGGCCCAGCTCGGCGGCGTGGGCGGCGTAGTTGCGCCCGATGCCGACGACCTTGCTGCGCGGCAGGACGGGCGCGAGCAGGCGCACGTCGGAGAGCTTGTGCTCCTGGTCGAGCAGCTTGACGCCGACGTAGAGCGGGTCGCCGGCCAGGGCCACGACGACGCTGTCCTCGTCGGGCTGGCCGAACTCGTCCACCTCCCCCGTCACGACGCCGTAGAGAGGGTCTTCGCCGGTGGTGAATCTCGCGATGCGCACCCCTCGACCCTAGCGAGGCGGGCCGTGCCGGGCCGAACCCGAGGCGGTGCCTCGACCGGGCCCGCGACCGGGCCCGCGACTGGGCGCCCGACGACGGGCCGCGGATAATCCCTGCGGTGACCCCGACCGCGCCGCCGCTCGTGCTCGACGAGGAGACCTGGCGCGCGCGGGCCGCCGCGCACGCCGAGCGGGTCGACGCCTTCCTCGCCCCCCACCTCGCGCGACGCGGGGCCAGCGTCAAGCACCCCGTGCACGACTTCCTCTTCACCTACTACTCCCAGCGCCCGGCCCAGCTGCGCCGCTGGCACCCCGGCTTCGGAGCCGCGCTGGGGGGCGACGCCACGGCGTACGCCGGGCTCAAGGGGTACGCCGGGGACCCGCCGGCCGTCGGCGTGGAGCACGTGGCGGCCCAGCGCCCGCTGCTCGAGGCGCTGCGCCGCCTGCTGGCCGCGACCGCGGCGCGACCGGCCGCCTTCGGCTGCTTCGGGCTGCACGAGTGGGCGATGGTGCACCGCGCCGACGAGACCCGCCACGACTGGCCGCTGCGCCTGGGCCGCGAGGGCACCGACGCGGTGGTGGAGTCGCACCGCATCACCTGCACCCACTTCGACGCCTTCCGCTTCTTCACCCCCACCGCGGCCCCGCTCAACACCCTCGCGCCGAGCGCCGCCGACCGGCCCGACTTCGAGCAGCCCGGCTGCCTGCACGCCGGGATGGACCTCTACAAGCACGCCTTCCGGCTCACGCCGATGATCTGCTCCGACCTCGTCGCCGACTGCTTCGAGCTGGCCCGCGACATCCGCGAGCTCGACATGCGCGCCGCGCCCTACGACCTGGCCGACCTCGGCTTCGAACCCGTGCGCATCGAGACCGCCGAGGGCAAGGCCGCCTACGTCGCCGCGCAGCGGGAGTTCAGCGAGCGCGGTGCGCCGCTGCGGGCGCGGCTGCTCGGCGAGGTCGACCGGCTGCTGGCCGTCGCCGGCTGAGAGCCCCGGCCGTCGCCGGGTGGGCGGCGGTGGTCGAGGAGGGAGGAGCGTCAGCGACGACCGTCTCGCGCGGAAGGCGGTGCACGGCCCCGGCGTACCGGGGTCCCCGACCCTGCGACCGGCCCTGTGACCAGCCCGGTGACCAGCCCTGTGACGGGCCCGGTGACGGGCCCGGTGACCGGCGCGTGGGTCGGCCCGGCGGGCGGCGTCGGCGAGTGGCGGGAGACGACACCTGCGGCGGTCCTCGACCGGTCGTACGCCGCCACTTCTCGCGCGACCCAGTCGGCGACACGAAGCGCCCCCGCGTGGTGGGGTCGGCAGCGCTCGCGGTGACCGACCGCGCGGGAGTGGCGGGAGACGACACCTGCGGCTGGTGTCGACACGGTCGCTGGCGTGGTGCCTGCTGAGCGAGCGTCTCGAGGGGCTCCCTCCTCGACCACCGCGCGGGTGGGTGGTTTCGAGACGGTCGCTGGCGCTCCCTCCTCAACCACCGTGACGGGTCGCCGGCGTGGTCGCTGCTGAGCGAGCGTCTCGAGGGGCTCCCTCCTCGACCACCGCGCGGGTGGGTGGTTTCGAGACGGTCGCCGGCGCTCCCTCCTCAACCACCGTGACGGGTCGCCGGCGTGGTCCCTGCGGAGCGAGCGCAGCGAGCGTCTCGACGGGCCCCTTCCCCACCACCGGGCCACGGTGTGACGTTCGTCCTCCGAGACCACAGATGCAGACTTAGGCAAACCTAACTAAGGTGAGCCTTACCTGACCTGATCTCGGAAGGATCTCCGGTGCCCCCCTCCCCTCGCGCCCTGGCGCACCTGTTCCACCCCGACCACGCCGACGCCTACGTCGCCTCGATGCGCCTCGGCGTCGACCACCTCGCCGACGCCCTCACCCGGGTGTCCGGCCCGGCGACCGGGGTCGGCCCGGCGCAGGCGGCGAAGCCGGTGCTCGACGTCGACCTCGACGCCCCCCTCGAGGACCCGGCGGCGGCGCTGGAGGAGATGGGCCGGCTGTGGCTCGACGACACGGTGTGGTTCCACGAGCCGACCTACGCCGCCCACCTCAACTGCCCCGTGGTGATCCCCGCCCTGCTGGCCGAGGTCTTCGTCTCCGGGGTCAACGCCAGCCTCGACACCTTCGACCAGAGCGTCGCCGGCACCTTCGTCGAGCGCCACCTGGTGGCGTGGACCGCGGGGCGCATCGGCTGGGCCGCCGGCTCGCAGGACGAGTCGGGCGCCGACGCGGTCCCCGACGGGGTCTTCACCAGCGGCGGCTCGCAGTCCAACCTCCAGGCCCTCCACCTGGCCCGCGACCGCGCCCTCGCCGCCGGAGCGGCGCCGGCCGACCTGCGGGTGCTCGCGTCGGTCGACGCCCACTTCAGCGTGCAGAAGTCGGCGCGCCTGCTCGGCCTGCCCGCCGAGGCGGTCGTGGCCGTCGGCGTCGACGCCCGCCGCCGGCTCGACCCAGCCCGCCTGGCGGACGCCCTCGACGCCGTGGTGGCCGAGGGCCGCACCGCGATGGCGGTCGTCGCCACCGCCGGCACGACCGACTTCGGCGCCATCGACCCGCTGGCGCAGGTGGCCGACCTGACCGAGCGTCACGGCTGCTGGCTGCACGTGGACGCGGCGTACGGCGGGGGGCTGCTGGTCTCCCCCACCCAGCGCGGGCGCCTCGACGGGATCGAGCGGGCCGACTCGGTCACCGTCGACTTCCACAAGACGTGGTTCCAGCCCGTCTCCTCCAGCGCCGTGCTCGTGCGCGACGCGCGCACGCTGGGCCACGTGGCGTGGCACGCCGACTACCTCAACCCCCGTGACCCCGGCGGCGCGGCGAGCCCCCACCAGGTCGACAAGAGCCTGCAGACCACCCGGCGCTTCGACGCGCTCAAGCTGTGGCTGACGCTGCGCGTGATGGGCCCGGAGGTCATCGGGGAGTACGTCGACACCGTCACCGGCCTGGCCCGCGAGGTCGGCGAGCACCTGGCTGCCGACCGCCGCGTCGAGCTGGCGGCCGTGCCCGAGCTGAGCACGGTGGTCTTCCGCTACCGCCCGCCGGGGCTCGGCGAGGACGCCGCCGACCGGCTGGTGCCGCTGGTGCGCTCGGCGCTCTACGAGCGCGGCCTCGGCATGGTCGCGGCCACCACGCTGGAGGGCCGGCGCTGGCTCAAGCTGACCCTGCTCAACCCGATGGCCACCACCGAGGACCTGCTCGGCGTCGTGGACCACTGCGTCGCCCTGGCCGAGGAGCTGCTCGGGGAGGTGGCCGCGTGAGCGCCTCCACCTCGTCCGCCGGCACCGCCGCCGCCCCCTCGACCGGCCGGGTGCACGACCTGGTCGGCATCGGCCTGGGCCCCTTCAACCTCGGCCTCGCCTGCCTCGCCGACCCCCTCGACGACCTCGACGCGGTCTTCCTCGAGGCCCGCGACGAGCTGGCCTGGCACCCCGGCATGATGCTCGACGACGCGACCCTCCAGGTGCCGTTCCTGGCCGACCTGGTCACCATGGCCGACCCGACGTCGCGGTGGTCCTTCCTCAACTTCCTCAAGCAGACCGGGCAGCTCTACCCCTTCTACGTGCGCGAGTCGTTCTACCCGCTGCGCCGCGAGTACGACGACTACTGCCGCTGGGCCGCCGAGGGTCTCGCCTCGGTGCGCTTCGGCTGCCCCGTCGTGCGCGTCGAGCACACCGACGACCTCGACCTCGACGCCCACCCGGGGCTGAGGGACCGGCTGCACGAGGGGCTCGACCCCCACGGCGCCGCGGGCGCGGCGTACGTCGTGACGACGGCCTCCGGCGAGACCGTGCTGGGGCGCCGCCTCGTGCTCGGGGTCGGCACCCGCCCGCGCGTGCTCGACAGCGTGCGCGCGGCCGGCGGGCCCGCGCTGCACTCCGCCGACTACCTGCCGCACAAGCAGCGGCTGCAGCAGCAGCGCTCGATCACGATCGTCGGGAGCGGGCAGAGCGCGGCCGAGATCTACCGCGACCTGCTGGCCGAGTCGCCCGGTCACGACTACGAGCTGACCTGGCTGACCCGCAGCCCGCGCTTCTTCCCCATGGAGTACACCAAGCTCACCCTCGAGCTGACCTCGCCGGAGTACTCCGCCTACTTCCAGGGCCTCGACGCCGGCACCCGCGAGCGGCTGCTGCGCGAGCAGCGCTCGCTCTACAAGGGCATCAGTGGCGACCTGGTCGACGAGATCTCCGACCTGCACTACCGGCTGCGGGTGCAGGGCGCGGGACCGCGGACCACGCTGGTGAGCGCCACCACCCTCACCGGCGCCCGCTGGGACGGCGAGGCCTACGACCTCGACCTGCGCCACGACGAGACCGGCGAGGACTTCGGGCTGCGCACCGAGGGCCTCGTGCTCGCCACCGGCTACGAGGCCTCCGTGCCGGACTTCCTCGACCCCGTGCGCCACCGGCTGCGTCTCGACGAGCGCGGCCGCTACCTCGCCGACTCCCGCTACGCCGTCGACCGGGCCGGCCGCGAGGTCTTCGTGCAGAACGGCGAGGAGCACACCCACGGGTTCGTCGCCCCCGACCTCGGCATGGGCGCCTACCGCAGCTCCGCGATCCTCGCCGCCGTCACCGGCCGCGAGGTCTACCCCCTGGAGAAGCGGGTGGCCGTGCAGAGCTTCGGCGTGCCCGACCACCTGCGCCGGGCCCCCGCCGGGCAGGGAGCGACGCGGTGAGGGCGACCCTGGGCCCGCTGCCCCTCGACCCCGCCACCCTGCGGCTGCTCCACGCCTGGGTCACCCACCCTCGCTCGGCCTTCTGGCAGATGCAGGGCGCCACCTACGACGACGTGGCCGTCGAGTACGTCGGCATCGCCGCCTCCCCCACCCACGACGCCTGGCTGGGCCGTGTCGACGGGGAGCCGACCTTCCTCGCCGAGACCTACGACCCCGCCGCCGACCCGCACCTGCGCGACCTGCCCGAGCTCGAGCCCGGCGACCTGGGCATGCACGTGCTCGTCGCCCCGCCCACCGGGCCACCGCGACCCGGGCTGACCCGCGCGGTCCTCGCCGCGGTGATGGCCCACTGCCTCGCCGACCCCGCGGTGCGCCGCGTCGTGGTGGAGCCCGACGTGCGCAACACCGCCATCGCCGCACTCAACGCCGAGGCCGGCTTCGTCGTGGCCCGCCACGTCGCCCTGCCCGGCAAGACCGCCGCCCTGTCCTTCTGCACCCGCGAGGCCCACGCCGCCTCCCGCCTCTCCCGACTGGAGACCACCCGATGACGCTGACCCACCCCACCGAGCACACGACCGGGCACCCGACCGGGCACCCGACCGGGCACGCAGCCGACCCGACGGGCCCCGCCCCGCGGGCCGTCGACCCCGCCGACCACCTCACCCCGGAGCACCTCGCCGTCGCACAGCGACACCTGGTGGCCAAGGCGATCGCGGAGTACGCCCACGAGCGGATCATCGCCCCCGTGCCCGACCCCGGGGCCGGGCCCGGTGCCACGCCCGCCACGCCCGACGCGGCCGCGGCGGCCGACCCGGCGGCCTGGCTGCTGGAGACCGGGCGCGGGGCGGCGTACCGCTTCCGGGCGCGGCGGCTGGCCCTCGAGCACTGGGCGATCGAGGAGGAGAGCCTCGAGCGGCGCGTGGACGGCGAGCCCGCGCCCCTCGACGCCCAGGAGCTCGTGGTCGAGCTCGCCCCTGTGCTCGGCATCCCCGACGCGCTGGTGCCGACCTACCTCGAGGAGGTCGCCAGCACCCTGGCCGCGGCCTGCTGGAAGCTCGCGCACCGCCGGGTGCCGGTGGCCGAGCTGCTCGCGGCCGGCTACCAGGAGGTCGAGGCGGCGATGACCGAGGGCCACCCCGGCTTCGTGGCCAACAACGGGCGCATCGGCTTCGACCTCGACGACTACACCGCCTACGCCCCCGAGGCCGGGCGAGCGGTGCGGCTGGTGTGGCTGGCCGCTCGGCGCAGCGTCACCCGGCTCTCGCTGGGCGCCGGGCTCAGCGAGGAGCGGCTGTGGGCCGGCGAGCTCGACCCCGAGGTGCGGGCGGGCTTCGCGGCGCGGCTGCTCGCGCTGGGCCTGGACCCCGACGACTACACCTACCTGCCGCTGCACCCCTGGCAGTGGCGCAGCAAGGTCGCGGTCACCTTCGCCCCCGACCTCGCCCGGCGCGACCTCGTGCACCTCGGCGAGAGCCCCGACGCCTACCGGGCCCAGCAGTCGATCCGCACGTTCTTCAACACCGACCGCCCCGAGCGGCACTACGTCAAGACCGCCCTGGCCATCCAGAACATGGGCTTCGTGCGGGGCCTCTCCCCCGCCTACATGGCCGTCACCCCCGCCATCAACGACTGGGTGGCCGACCTCGTCGCCGGCGACCCCACGCTGGCCGGCTGCGGCTTCACGGTGCTGCGCGAGCGCGCGGCGGTCGGCTACACCGGCGACGCCTTCCACCGCCACACCGCCACCTCGCCCTACCGCAAGATGCTCGCGGCGCTGTGGCGCGAGAGCCCGCTGCCGCGGACCGGCCCCGGTGAGCGGCTGGCCACCATGGCCTCGCTGCTGCACCGCGACGCCGAGGGGCGGGCGCTGGCCACCGCGATGGTCGAGGCCTCGTCGCTGGACGCGCGCGAGTGGCTGCGCAGCTACCTGCACGCCTACGTGCGCCCGCTCGTGCACTGCCTGCTCGCCCATGACCTGGCCTTCATGCCGCACGGGGAGAACCTCGTGCTCGTGCTGCGCGACCACGTGCCGGTGCGGGCGCTGATGAAGGACGTCGGCGAGGAGGTCGCGGTCATGCACCCCGACCGTCCGCTGCCGGCCGAGGTGGAGCGGGTGCGCGCCGACGTCGAGCCCGACGTCAAGGCGCTCGCGCTGCACACCGACGTCCTCGACGGCGTGCTGCGCCACCTCGCCGCGATCCTGCACGTCGACGGCGTGCTCGACCAGGACGACTTCTGGGCCGAGGTCGCGCGCTGCCTCGACCAGCACGCCGAGGAGCACCCGGAGCTCGCCGACGCCGTGGCGGCCTACGACCTGCGTCGCCCCACCTTCCGCCACTCCTGCCTCAATCGGCTCCAGCTGCGCAACACGCTGCAGATGGTCGACCTCGCCGACCAGTCCTCCTCGCTGCTCTACGCCGGGGAGCTGGTCAACCCGGTGGCCCGCTGAGGGCGGGCCCCGCCCCGACGGGGAGGATGGCGCGGTGGGGTGGCCTGGACACAGCGTGCTGCAGGTGCCGGTGGCGCCGCTGGACGGGTTCGTGCGCGGGCTCACCGGCCGGCAGGACGCGGCGTACCTGTCGCGCGACCCGGGCTTCACCCACGCCCACGTCACCGTGCTCGGGCCGTTCCTGGCCTCCCCCGACGCCGCCGAGACCGAGCGGGTGCGGCGCGTGGTGGCCTCGGTGGCGGCCTTCGAGGTGGTGCTGGAGCGGGTGGCGCGCTTCCCCGACGGCACGCTCCACCTCGTGCCGGAGCCCGACGGGCCCTTCCGCGAGCTCACCGCGCGACTGGCCGAGGCCTTCCCGCAGTGCCCGCCCTACGAGGGGCGGTACGCCGAGCTGCACCCGCACCTCACCCTCGACCTGGCCGGCCCCGACGTCGACGAGGACTCGCTGCGCCTCGACCTCGGTGACCTGCTGCCCGCCCGCTGCCGCGCCGAGCGGGTCGACCTCGCGTGGTGGGAGCAGGGCGCGACCCGGCGGCTGGCCTGGTGGCCGCTGGGCTGACCCTGCCGTCGGGGCCGCCGTCGGCACCCCTGACTACGGTGAGCCCGGTGAGCCCCGTGACCCCGGTGACCCCGACGCAGCCACCCCGGACCTCTCGTGGGTGAGGCGCCCGACGGCGCGGAGGGGCGGACCTTCCGCGGCGAGGACTGGTACGCCGAGGACCTCGCCGCCGCCCGCTTCGTCGACTGCGCCTTCGTCGGCGTCGACCTCTCCGAGGTCACGACGAGGGGCGCGCTCTTCGAGCGCTGCCGCTTCGACTCCTGCCGACTCAACTCCTCGGTGCACGTGGCCACGGCCTTCGTGGGCTGCGAGCTGCGCGGCTGCAACCTCTTCGACGCGACCTTCGAGGGCTGCAAGACGACGGGCTCGACCTTCGCCTCGTGCACGACCCGGCCGATGCGGGTCGTCGGCGGGCAGTGGCGCGCCGTCGGTCTGCGGGGCGCCCGGCTCGCCGGGCTCGACCTCACCGGGCTCGACCTGCGCGAGAGCGACCTCGCGCTGGCCGACCTCACCGGCACGGTCCTGCGCGACTCTCAGCTGGGCGGGGCGAGCCTGCGCGAGGCCGACCTCGCGGGCGCCGACCTGCGCGGGGCAGACCTCGCGGGCGTCGACCTGGCCTCGGCCAGACTCGACGGGACGCGCCTCGACCTCGCCGGCGCCGTGCTGCTCGCCGAGCAGCACGGCGCCACCGTCGACGTCGGTCGGCGCGAGACCGCCGGCTGAGGCGATCCAGCGAGCGGTGGTCGGGCCAGGAGCCTCGGCGGGCGTCGCGCCAGCACCCGCACCCGAGCGCCGCCGACGGGTCAGACCACGTCGCCGCCGACCTCGTCGCCCTCGTCCGACGACGGCGCGTCGTCGACCGACCAGGTCAGCTCCGCCGGCGGCGACCGTGTGCCCCGAACCCAGGCGGACGGTGGTCGCCGCCGACTCCTCAGACCGCGGCCGGCTCCGCGCGACGGCGCCCCGGGATCCCACCGGTGGCGTTCACACCGGGCTCCCCCGAGGCCCCGGCGGGCTCTGCGGGCTCCGTGGGCTCCGTGGGCTCCGTGGGCTCGGTGGGCTCCGTGGGCTCCGAGGTGGACGCCGCCGGGTCGGCCAGGCCGACGCGCGAGAGCGGGACCAGCGCGACCACCGTGGCGGCGATCGAGGCGAGCACGGCCCAGGTCGGCACCCGCCCCCACTCGCCGAGCAGGAGCAGGAAGCCCGGCACCGTGCAGGTGGTGAAGGCCAGGATGAGGGTGAACCAACCGGTGAGGGCGGTGAGCCGCTCGCGGCCGAGGGCCAGGACGAGGAAGAACAGCGTCCACAGCACCGACCACTGCAGCCACAGCAGGCCGGTCGGGGTGTCGTCGAAGCGGACGATGTTGACGACGCCGAAGCCGAGGGCCATGACGGCGACCCACAGCGAGTACCACCCGACGCCGGTGCTGGCGTAGCCGGCCAGGTTGCAGATGCCGACGTAGAGGTAGGTGAACCCGAACAGGAAGATCCCGGCCGCGCCGAGGATCTCGTCGGGGGTGTCGGCGGTGGCGATGAGGAAGAACGGGATCGCCGTCTGCAGCGCTCCCACGAAGAGGTTGAAGACGCCGGCGCCCTTCGCGTCGATCCTGCCGAGGAGCAGCAGGCCGTTGACGAAGAGGGCGGCGCCGACGAAGGTCAGTCCGACCGAGGACATGGCGGGGCCTTTCTCGAGGGGTGTCCGGAGGAGGACGGTGCGGGGTCCGGTGCCGGGTCCGGCGCCGGGGTCGGCCGGGTCAGAAGTAGGCGTTGCCCGGGAAGCCGCTGCCGTTGACCTCGTGGTCGCCGATCGCGGAGGCCTTGAGGTAGGTCGGGTTGTGGGTCGCGATGGTGCGCACGTTGCGCCAGTGGCGGTCGAGGTTGTGCACCCGCTGGGTCGCCGAGGCGCCGCCGACGTCGAAGATCCGGGCGGCGGTGGCGTAGGAGAACCGGTCCACGGCCACCTTGGCCTGGGCGGCGGCCAGCTGCGCGGCCTCGGCGGCCTCGGGGGTCGGCAGCCCGTCGACGACCGAGTCGACCGCGTCCTGGAGCCGGTCGGCGGCGGCGAGCACGATGGCCTCCGCGGCGAACACGTCGGCCGAGATCTCCCCCACCACCTGCAGCACCTGGGCGTCGTGGCGCGGCTGCTGGGGCACGTTGGCGTGGCTGAAGCCGCGGGTGCGGCTGCGCACCCGCTCCACCGCGTCGTTGCGCACGCTGCGGAGCACGCCGGCGGTGACGGCCTGCAGGTAGAGCTGGAGGAAGGCGCCCTGGTAGCTCGGGGCCTGGGGCCCGTCGGGCTCGCCGAGGTCGAAGAACTCACCGGGCTCGACGCGCACGTCGTCGAGGATGGTGGTGCCGGTGCCGGTCATGCGCTGGCCGAAGCCGTCCCAGTCGTCGGCGATCGTCACCCCGGCGCGGTCGACCGGGATGACGGCGCCGGCGATGCGGCCCTCGGGCGCCGCGGCCCAGATCTGGGTGTAGTCGGAGTAGATGCTCCCGGTGGAGTAGAACTTCGTGCCGTCGAGCCGGAAGCCGCCGTCACCGGAGGGGTCGGGGGTGATCGTGGTGTCGAAGTGCAGCCCCACCGGCTTGGCGCTCTGCTCGCTGAAGCCGTTGCCGACCAGCGCTCCCGAGGTGACGAGGTCGATCCCGTGGGCCCGCGCGGCGGCGTCGTCGGTCTGGAGCTGCTGCTCGACGAACCAGTAGTGGGCGCGCACGATGTGGGCCAGGTTGGAGTCGGCCTCGGCCAGCGCGATGAGCGTGGCGAAGAACTCCCGCATCGTGGCGCCGCCACCGCCCTCGGCGACCGGCACCCGCAGCCCGCCGAGGCCGGCCTCCTTGAACCACGCCAGGGGCTCGTGGGGCGGGTCGACCTCGAGCTCGCGCTCGGCCGCGCCGGCCCGGATGCGGTCGAGGAGGTCGCGCAGCTCGGGCGACCCCGGGCGTACGGCGGGGCCGCGACGCGTGCTCGTCGGGCCGGTGGCGGCGGGGGCGGTGGTGTGGGTGGGAGCGCTCATGACGGGCCTTCCTGGTCGGTGCGGTGGTCGCCCGAGGACCGACCCGCAAACAGACTTAACTCGACCAAGTTACTGCTGTTTGCTCCGCGTCGAGGCCCTGTCCCACCACGGACGTGCCTGGTTCTGCCGACACGGCGCACTGCGGAACCGTGCACGCGGGCCCGCACCCGGGCCCGCGCCAGAGTCCGCACCCGGGCCCCGCGCGGCCCGCGTCGCGGCGGACCCCTCGGCCCGCCGGGGACCGGGTCAGTCCGCCGGCTGCTGCGCCGGCTCGTAGGTGAGCGAGGCCACCCAGAAGCGCTCGACGTCCTGGAGCCGGTCGAGGTCCTCGACGCTCAGCTCGACCCCGGTGACGTGCTCGACCATGGCCAGGGCCACGGCCAGCGCGTCGGGCGGACCGGTCGGCTCCTCCCCGTCGGCGACGTCGGCGGGGGCGACCGGCGCGGGCGCCGGGACGGGGTCCTCGGCGTCGAGGTCGATCCAGGCCCGGTCGAAGAGCGGGCGGAGGTCGTCGGGCACCTGGGTGGGGTCGTCGAGGAAGACGTACTCGTCGGCGTCGAAGACCACCCTCCCGTCGCGGGCGAAGCCGAAGCGGTCGTGGGCCTGCACGTTGGAGCGCGCGACCGCGGCGGTGCGCCCTCCGGCCGAGAGCCGTCGCAGCGCCTCGAGGCTCGGGTCGGCGTAGCCGGTGGGCTCGGCGGCCAGCACGCCGCCGGCGACCTCGAGGAGGGCGTAGGCGGAGTGGTCCTCCTCGAAGGCATCGCCCAGCGCGACCCGGCGCCCCAGGTCGACCCCCAGCACCTCGGCCACCTCCTCGCGCGTCGCGCCGGTCACCACGACGAACGTGGCCTCCGTGTCGAGCCCGACCTCCTCGAGGACCTCCGCGTAGTGCTCCGCCGTCGCCGCCATGCGATCACCCTAGGGCGGACCGAGCCCGGCGCCCGAGCCGGCGCCTCAGCCCCGCGGGGGCGGTGCGACGCGACAGCGCAGCCGGATGCCGTCGAGGACGATGCCCAGGCCCGCCGCGAAGTCGGAGCGCTCCCGCGGCTGGTCCTCGATGGCGCCGGCGCTGCCGGCCTGCAGGTGAGTCTGCTCGTCGAGGGTGTGGCCGAAGACGAAGTGCAGCAGGGTCCGCGTCGCCGTGCCGGCCAGGGCCGGGTCGAGGCCGCTGTCGGCCAGCGCGGCGGCCAGGTCGCGCCCGGGGGCGGCGGCGCCGAGGCCGAAGGCGTGCACGGTGGCCACGAGCTCGGCCCCGTCGCGGTAGGCCAGCATCGCCTCGCGCAGCTCGGTGCAGACCGCGACGACACGGTCGTCCCAGGAGCCGTCGGGCACGGTGTCGCGCGGGGTGTCGCGCGGGGCCCGTCCGCGGGCGAGCACCTCGTCGGCCACGGCGGCGAGCAGGGTCTGCTTGCTGGCGAAGTGGTGGTAGAGCGCGCTGGGGCGCACCCCGAGCTCGCCGCCGAGCCGGCGCATCGTGAGGTCGGCGAGGCCGTAGGTGTCGAGCACCTCGACGGCGCGGGCCACGATGTCGGGGCGGCGGTAGGACATCTCACTCCTCGGTCGGCCGGCGCACGCGTTGACCACGGACGCCGCACCACCCTAACCTGAACGCCGTTCAGCCGGCGACCGTCCGGCGTGGCCCACCCGCACGACGAGGACCCCATGACGACGCAGCAGCCGGCTCCCGCCTCCGACCACACCACCACCGGCCACCCGGCCGACCACCCCGGCGCCGACCCGGCGTACGACGGACGCGGCGGCTCGACCTCCTCGCGGCTGCGCTCGACGACCACCGGCATCGCGCTGGTCGCCGCCTTCGCGGCGCTCATCTCGGCCTGCGCCTACGTCGGGGCGATCCCCGTGGGTGGCGCCAGCGTGCCGATCACGCTGCAGACCTTCGGCGTGATGCTGGCCGGTTGCCTGCTCGGACCGGTGCGCGGCTTCCTGGCCGTCACCCTCTACCTCGTGCTCGGCGCCGTGGGCCTGCCCGTCTTCGCCGAGCACTCCTCGGGGCTCGGCGTCTTCACCGGCCCCAGCGCCGGCTACCTCGTCGGCTTCCCGCTCGCCGCGCTCGCCGCCGGCGTGCTGGTCAAGTACGTCGCCGGGCGCCGCGGCAAGACCCGCGCCCTCGTCGTCTTCGCCTGCTCCTTCGTCGCGAGCGCGCTCGTGCTGCACACCGCCGGCATCGTCGGCATGAAGCTCTACTTCGACGTGTCGTGGCGCGAGGCGATCAGCTACGACGCCCCCTTCTGGATCGGCGACGTCGTCAAGACCTCACTGGTCGCCCTGGTGGCCGCCGAGGTGCACCGCGCCTTCCCCCAGCTGCTGCACGGCCGTCGCTGACCTCGCGCCGCGCCGCCCCGTGCCCGTCCTCGAGCTCCACGCCGCCGCGGTCACCGTCGACACCACCGACGGCGAGCGCGTGGTGCTGCACCCCACCACCCTGCGGCTGACCGAGCGCCGCGTGGCGGTGATCGGCGCCAACGGCTCCGGCAAGTCGACCCTGGCCCGGCTCTTCAACGGCCTGGTCGAGCCCACCTCCGGCCGCGTGGTCGTCGACGGTCTCGACGTGGCCCGTGAGGCCGGAGCCGTGCGCCGCAGGGTCGGCTTCTGCTTCACCGACCCCGCCGCCCAGCTGGTGATGCCGACCTGCGTCGAGGACGTCGAGCTGTCGCTGCGCCGCCACGAGCGCAACGGCGCACAGCGCCGCGCCCGGGCCCTGGAGGTGCTGGAGCGCTACGGACTCGGCCAGCACGCCGACGTGTCGGTGCACGCCCTGTCGGGGGGCCAGAAGCAGCTGCTGGCGCTGGCCGGGGTGCTGGCCGCCGAGCCGGCCGTGCTGGTGGCCGACGAGCCGACGACCCTGCTCGACCTGGCCAACACCCGCCGCGTCGGCGACCTGCTCCTCGGCCTCGACCAGCAGCTGCTGCTCGTGACCCACGACCTCGACCTGGCCGCGCGCTGCGACCGCGTGGTCGTCGTGGAGGACGCCCGCGTGCGCTACGACGGGCCGGCCGAGGCCGGGGTCGCCGACTACGTCGCCTCCGTGGCGGAGCGCTCGTGAGCCAGCCGTCGATGGTGGCGATCCACCAGCCCGGCGACACGCTGCTGCACCGCCTGCCCGTGGGCCCGAAGCTGGCCGGACTCGGCGCGCTCAGCCTCACCATCGTGCTGGTGCGCAGCGCCCCCGCCTCGCTGCTGTTCCTCGCCGTGGCGCTCGGCCTGGCCCTCCTGGCGCGGGTGCGGCTGCCGCTGCTGCTGACCGCCGCGCGCGGCGTGCTGCTCATCGCGCTGGTCGCCTCCCTCGTGCAGGGCCTCTTCTACGGCGCCGGCAAGGCCGTCGAGACCTTCGTCGACCTCCTCGCCCTCACCCTCGCCGCGGTCGTGGTCACCGCCACGACGCCGGTCAACGCCATGCTCGACGCGCTCGTGCGCTGGTCGGGCCCGCTGCGCCACGTCGGGGTGCCGCCCGAGCGGGTCGCCCTCACCGTCGGTCTGGCCGTGCAGGCCCTGCCCGGCACCGTCGCCCTGGCGCTGGAGACGCGCGACGCCGCCCGCGCCCGCGGCCTGGGCCGGCACCCCCGCGCCTACCTCACGCCCTTCGTGGTGCGGGTGGTGGCCCGCGCCCACGAGACCGGTGACGCGCTCGCAGCGCGCGGGCTCGGCGACGACTGAGCCGGGCCGTGCGCGGCGGCGCCGTAGGATCGAGGGGTGCTGACCCTCGACCCGCAGACCGCCGACGAGGTCTACCGCGTCGCGCTGGCCGGTGACCGGCGCCCGCCGCTGCGGCGGGCCCTCGTGGTGGCGCTCGACGTCTGGTTCGCGCTGAGCGGCGGCACCCTGGAGTGCTCCTCGGCCGGCACGGTGGAGGTGCACGAGCGACACTCCGGGCGCCGGGTGCTGGCCATCGACGTGGAGAGCCCCGAGGTCGCCAGCCACACCCTGCACCACCTGCGCACCGAGCTCGCCGAGCTCAGCCCCGAGGAGTTCCGCGAGCAGTGGGGCGTCGACGAGCGGGCGGTCTGAACCCGGCCCGACCTGCCCGACCCATCCGCTCCTGTCTCACCAGCCCGGCGGGCGCCGGTGGTGCCACGGTGCGGCCGCCTCGACCTGCGCGGCCAGCGACAGCAACAGCTCGTCCTCGGCCGGGCGCCCGGCCAGCATGACGCCGACCGGCAGACCCTCGGCGGTCCAGTGCAGCGGCAGCGAGACCGCCGGCATGCCGGTGACGTTCCACGCCGAGGTCCAGGGGGTGAACGCCTTCTGCGCGGCGAAGTCGGCGGCGGGGTCGGCGTCGTCGCGGATCGCGCCGACCGGCAGCGGCGGGGTGGCCAGCGTCGGGGTGAGCACGGCGTCGTAGGGGGCCAGGGCGGCGAGGGCGTTGGCGGCGTGGCGGCGCATCGCGCCGATCGCCAGGCCGAGCTGGGGGCCGCTGACCGCGTGGCCGCGCTCGGTGAGCCACCGGGTCAGCGGGCGCAGCAGCGCCTCGCGGCCGGCCGGTGCGGCCGACAGCGCGGTGAGCACGGCCCAGCAGGTCTCGAAGACCGGCACCGCCTCGGGAGGCAGCGGCACGGGCACGTCGACGACGTCGTGGCCCAGTGACTCCAGCAGCCGCGAGGCGTCCTCCCAGGCGCTCACGCTGGAGGCGTCGACCGGCACGTCGGCGATCACCGGCGCCACGAAGCGGGCGATGCGCAGCCGCCCCGGCTGCCGGTCGCAGGCCTCCAGGAAGGTCGTCTGCGGGGGCGCCGCCCAGAAGGGGTCGCCCACCCGGTGCCCCTCGAGCACGTCGAGCAGCGCGGCGGCGTCGCGCACCGTGCGCGCCAGCGGGCCGGCCACCGCGAGGCCCACGGGGTCGCCGTACATCGGGAAGCCGCTCACGCGACCGCGCGAGGGCTTGAGGCCCACCAGACCGCAGCAGGAGGCCGGGATGCGGATCGAGCCACCGCCGTCGGAGCCCTGCGCCACCGGCACCAGACCGGCCGCGACGGCCGCGCCCGCGCCGCCGGAGGAGCCGCCGGCCATGCGGGTGCGGTCCCACGGGGTGACGGCCGCCGGTCGGCCCTCGGGCTCGGTGTAGCAGGGCGACCCGAACTCCGGGGTGCTGGTCTTGCCCAGGCTGACCAGGCCACCGTCGTCGACGGCCAGGGCGACGGCGTCGGAGACCTCGGGCACGAAGTCGTCGAAGGCGGCCGAGCCGAAGGTCGTGGGCACGCCGGCGGTGAGGTTGAGGTCCTTGATCGCCGTCGGCACCCCCCACAGTCGCGAGACCGACCCCGACGGCCCCGTCCCGCCCGGGGCGCAGCGGCCCAGGGAGGCGGCGCGCTCGAGGGCGCGCTCGGCGGTCACGGTCACGAAGGCCCCGACGTCGTCGAGGCGCGCCACGCGGTCGAGGTAGTGCTCGGTGAGCTCCAGCGAGGAGACCTCACCTCGCCGGACCAGGTCGCCCTGCTCGAGGGCGGTGAGCTCGTGGATGTCGTGCAGGTCGACCATGCGCCGACGCTAGCGCCTCGGGGTCGTCCTCAGGACGGCACGCCGCTGACGGCCAGGGCGACACCCAGCGCGAGGAGACCGGCCCAGACCGGCACCGCCAGCAGCGGCACCCAGAAGGCCACGCGGCGCCGGACCATCCGCACGGTGGACCAGCAGGTCGCGATGAGCAGCACGACCCACGGCGAGCCGGCGGCGACGAGGATCCCGGCGCCGATGCGGCCGGTGTCGCACTGCACCGAGCCGCCGCAGCCGTCGGAGACCATCCCGAGGAAGAGCCCGAAGAACGACGCGACGAGCGCGCCCATGGCCAGCACCAGCAGCAGGAGGATCGTGACGGTGACGTCGAGCGGGCGCGAGCGCGGCGCCGGCGGGCGCACCGGCGGCGGCACCGCCGGCCCGTACGGCGCGTAGGGCACCGGCGGGGCGGGGTCGGGCCGGGGGTCGCTCACGCACCGCATGTTACTGACCGTTGCGACCACTGGCTGACCGTCACGACTGTCAGCCAGTGGTCTCAACGGTCAGTAAGACGTGTCCCCCCGCGGGTGCATCAGGCCGCGGAGGTGGCCGGCTGGTAGGCGGCGAGGGTCCGCACGGCGCCGGTGAGGCGGCCGAGCACCTCGGTGTCGGTGAGCACGTCGACCTCGAGGGCCGACTGCGAGACGAGGACGTCCTCGACGACGGTGGCGCCGGCGATGCCCGCGGAGCGCACGGTGTCGGCGTGGGCCCACTTGCCGCCGTAGGGGGTGGGGGTGGCGCCTACGACGCCGAAGGGCTTGCCCACGATGGCGCCGGCGCCGTAGGGGCGCGAGAGCCAGTCGATGGCGTTGTTGAGCACGGCCGGCATCGTGCCGTTGTACTCGGGCGTGACGGCGAGGACCCGGTCGGCCGCGGCGACGCGCTCACGCAGGGCGACCGCGGCGGCGGGGGCGTCGCCGGCGTCGAGGTCCTCGTTGTAGAACGGCAGGTCGGCGAGGCCGTCGACGATGTCGAGCACGACGCCCTCGGGGGCCTGGTCGCGCAGGACCTCGGCGAGGCGACGGTTGAGGGAGTCGGCGCGCAGGCTGCCGACCAGGACGGCGACGGTGGTGGTCTCGGACATGGGGTGCTCCTCGGAGGACGGTCGGTCCCGCCGTCGGGCGGGTCGTGGGGTGCCGACGGCGGGCCGGCGGGTCTGCAGTCCGGTGGTGCCGGACGGTCGTGATCTTAAACGGACCGCAGTCCGTTTTCATTCCCGCCGGGCTGTGGAACCGGTCACCCGGCTGGTCCGGCTCCCTAGACTGGGCGGACCATGACCGAGCGGCCCCTCCTCCCCCTCCTCCACGACGCCCCGGTCGAGCGCGCCGACGCGGCCCGCAACCGTGCGGCCCTGCTGGAGGCCGCGGGCCGGCTGATCGGGCGGTGCGGTGGCCTGGAGCGGGTCACGATGGAGGCGGTCGCCGCCGAGGCGGGCGTCGGCAAGGGCACCGTCTTCCGCCGCTTCGACTCCCGCGAGGGTCTGATGGCGGCCCTGCTCGACCACTCCGAGACCGCCTGGCAGGCCTCGGTCATCTCCGGCCCGCCGCCGCTCGGGCCCGGCGCTCCCCCGCTCGACCGGCTGCTGGCCTTCGGCCGCTCGCGGATCGAGGCCACCCTGCTCAGCGCCGATCTCATCCGCGCCGCCGGGCGGGCGGGCACGCGGTCCTACGCGGCGTACTCCTTCGTCGCCATGCACGTGCGCCACCTGCTCACCGAGCTCGAGGTGGGCGGCGACCTGCCCCTGCTGGCTACCGCCCTGCTCGCCCCGCTCGAGGTGCCGGTGCTGGAGCAGCAGGTGCGCGTCGAGGGCTTCGCCGTCGAGCGGGTCTACGCCGCCTGGGCCGACCTGGTCCGCCGCGTCGTGGCCTGAGCGGCCGGCCCCGGGGCTCAGCCCGCGTGGCGGCGCAGGCCGAAGGTGACGCCGTCGACGAGGGCGCCCCAGGAGGCCTCGATGACGTTGGCGCCGACCCCGACGGTGACCCACGACGACTCCCCGTCGGTGGTCTCGATGAGCACCCGGGTGATCGCGTCGGTGCCGTGCCCCTGGTCGAGGATGCGCACCTTGTAGTCGATCAGCTCGAAGCGGGCGACCTCGGGATAGGCCTGCCCGATGGCGGCGCGCAGGGCCTGGTCGAGGGCGTTGACCGGACCGTTGCCCTCGCCGGTCACGACGTAGCGCACGTCGGCGGCACACAGCTTCACCGTGGCCTCCGACAGCGCCTCCACCCCCGCGGGCGCCCCCGCGCGGGTCTCGGTGATGACGCGCCACGACTCGACGTCGAAGTACGACGGGCGGCGGCCCTCGACCTCCTCGACGAGCAGCAGCTCGAAGGAGGCGTCGGCGGCCTCGAAGGTGTAGCCGCGCGACTCCAGCACCTTGACCCGGTCGGTGATGCGGCCCACGAGCTCCTTGCGCGACTCCCCGGAGAGGTCGAAGCCCAGCTCGCGGCCCTTGAGCTCGATCGAGGCGCGACCGGCCATGTCGGAGACCAGCAGCCTCATGTCGTTGCCGACGCCGACGGGGTCCATGTGCTGGTAGAGGTTCGGGTCGACCTTGATCGCGCTGGCGTGCAGCCCCGCCTTGTGGGCGAAGGCGGAGGTGCCCACGTAGGGCTGGCGGGACGCGGGCGGGACGTTGGTCACCTCGGCCACCGCGTGGGCGATGCGGGTGGCCTCGCGCAGACGGCCGTCGGGCAGCAGGGCGCGACCGGTCTTGAGCTCGAGGTTGGCCACGACGGTGACCAGGTCGGCGTTGCCGGTGCGCTCGCCGTAGCCGTTGATGCAGCCCTGCACGTGGGTAGCTCCGGCCTCGACGGCCGCCAGCGAGTTGGCCACCGCGCAGCCGGTGTCGTTGTGGGCGTGGATGCCCACGTGGAGTCCGCCCGACCCCGAGCCCGCCCCGCGCGCACCGAGGGACTCCACGACGTCGTGCACGGTGTCGGCCACCCACGGCGGCAGCATCCCGCCGTTGGTGTCGCACAGCGCGACGACCTCGGCCCCGGCCTCGGCCGCCGTGCGCAGCACCTCGAGGGCGTAGCCGCGGTCGAGGCGGTAGCCGTCGAAGAAGTGCTCGGCGTCGACGAAGACCTGCTGGCCCTCCTCGCGCAGGTGGGTGACGGTGTCGCGCACCATCGCGAGGTTCTCCTCCAGCGTGGTGCGCAGGGCCAGCTCCACGTGGCGGGTGTGCGCCTTGGCCACCAGGGTCACGGTGCCGGCGCCGCTGTCGCGCAGGGCGGCCGTGCCCGGGTCGTCGGCGGCGCGCACGCCGGCCCGGCGGGTCGCCCCGAACGCCGCGAGCCGGGCGTGGCGCAGGTCGAGCTCGGTGGCGGCACGACGGAAGAACTCGGTGTCCTTGGGGTTGGCCCCCGGCCAGCCGCCCTCGATGTAGCCGACGCCGAGGCCGTCGAGGAGCGTGGCGATGGTCAGCTTGTCGGCGACGGAGAGGTTGAGCCCCTCCTGCTGGGCGCCGTCGCGCATGGTGGTGTCGTAGACGTGGAAGTCGCCGTGCAGGTCCATGGTCTCGGTGGTCTCCGTCGTGTTCCGGGCACAAAAAAACCTCTCGCGTGCGAGAGGTGGCGCGTCGGGGGCCCGGGTGGGCGCTCGACGCGCTAGCGAATGATGACGTGGTGCTGCATGCCGCTCATGCTGCCACGCGCGGCCGGCCCCCGACAGGGGGTCCCACGATGCGGCCCGGCGCTGGCCCGTCGCCGGCCGTGCGGTCTCGTACGGCGGCCCGGGAGGATCCACCTCGCGGCTGCCATGGGGAGGGGCACGGTCGTGCCCCTCCCCCCAGCAGCGGCGGGTGGTGGTCCGGTGATGGTCCGGCAGCGGACCAGCGGTGGTCCGGCGGTGGTCCGGCGGTGGTCCAGCGGTGGTCCAGCGGTGGTCCAGCGGTGGTCCGGCGGTGGTCCGGCGCGGACCGCGACCGCGCGCCACCGGGCCGGCACGCCTCGGGACCGTGGGGTCGGGCGGCCGCGCGGTGCGGACCGGCTGCTCCGGGCGCCCGTCGCTCAGCCGGCGGCCCACCAGGAGGGCAGGCTGACGTCGGCCAGGGGCGGGCTGTCGTCGGGGGTCCAGCGGGTGCCGCCCTGCGCCTGGGCGAAGGCGCCGGCGGCCGCGAGGAGGACCAGCACGACGAGCGACACCACCCAGCGCGCGCCCGAGCGGGCGGCCGGCTCGACCACCCGGGCCAGGGGGCTGCGGACCCGCGAGCCGCCCGGCCCGGCCCACAGCGACACCGCGACGGTGGCGCCCGAGACGAGGAGGATGGTCGGGGTGGTGGCGGCGACGGCGTAGCACAGCAGCGCCACGGCCAGGCCGAGGCCGACGCTCCACAGGGTGAGCACCGCCGTGGCCGGCAACGAGCGGGTCAGCGTCCAGGGGGCGGCCAGCAGCAGGCGGGGGCCGTCGTACCACTTCGGCCCGCGGGCCCGTCGCCGGTCGGCGGCGACGCTGCCGGCCAGCGACCCGCCCCGCAGGACGGTGACGAGGACCAGCAGCACGGCGAGGGTCACCCACGGCGCGGCGGCCGTCGCGGTGCCCACCGCGCCCGCCGCGGCCACCAGCAGCGTCGCCCGCCGCGCCCGCTCGGCCAGCGGGGCCCGGGCCACCTCGACCGGCGCGCCCCACGGCTCGTGGGCCCAGGGGTCCCCCGGACCCTCAGGACCGTCGGGGTCGTGCCCCTCCGGGCGCCCACCGGGGTGCGCGACCGCGGGATCGCCGGGACCGGCCTCGGGCCGGGGGGCCGACCAGGGGTCGGGGTCGCCGAGGCGGCGGGTGGGGTCCTCCTCGTAGACACGGGTCGGCGGGTGGTCGCGGTCCACGAGCGTGCCGTCGGGTCCCCGCCCGTCGTACGCCGCACCCTGCCGGTCGCCCGCGGGCCCCGCCCAGGGGTCGGCCCAGGGGTCGACCCGGGGGTCGGCCACGGCCGGGTCGTCGCGCACGGACGCGGGGTCGGCGAGCACGTCGGTGGCCGGGTCGGCAGCGGCGTCGGCGTCGGCAGCGCGGTGGGCACCGGCGTCGGTGCCCGGCCCGGCGGGGTGGCCGAGGCGCTGGGCGACGGCCTCGGCGGCCAGCGCCAGCGGCAGGGTGAAGGGGTCCTCGCGGGCGGGGGCCGGCAGCGGGGCGGGAGCGGCCTCGGGTCGGGTGGTCTGCGGGCGCAGCCACGCCAGCAGCTCGGCCAGGGTGGGCCGGCGCGCCGGGTCGGGGTGGAGGGCCGCGGCCACGACCTGGGCGAGGTCGCCGTCCAGCCCCGACAGGTCGTGCTCGCCGCGGCGCACGCGGTCCATGATCGCCATCGACGGGCCGCGACCGAAGGGCGCGCGGCCCAGCCCGGCGTAGGCCACGGTGGCGCCCCAGCTGTGCACGTCGGAGGCGGTGGTGGCGTCGTCGCCGTAGAGGATCTCGGGGGCGAGGTAGCCGGGGGTGCCGAGCAGCCACCCGGTGTGGGTGAGCTTGGGGTCGTCGGCCACGCGCGCCAGACCGAAGTCGATGAGGATCGGGGTGCGCCCCTCCATCAGCACGTTGGACGGCTTGACGTCGCGGTGGAGGACTCCCACGGCGTGGACCGAGTCGAGCCCCTCGGCCAGGCAGGCGGCGAACCACACGAGGTCCTCGCCCTCGACGCGTCCCTCCTCCACGACGTGGTCGTGCAGCGAGAGGCCGGGCACGTAGCGGGTGGCGACGTAGGGCACGACGGCCCACGGGTCGGCGTCCTTGATCTCGGCGACCCAGCGGCTGCGGATGCGCGAGAGCGACCCGACCTCGCGGGCCAGCCGGGCGCGGGCCTCGTCGTCGCCCACGATGTGGGGGCGCAGCACCTTGAGCGCGACCCGCTCGCCGTGGGGCGCGCGGGCGAGGTGGACCACGCCCATGCCGCCCTCGCCGATCTTGGTCAGCAGCGTGTAGGGGCCGACCGTGACCGCCTGCTGGGGCGGGCGGGGCGAGGTCGCATGCTCGCCGGAGCGCCCGTGGGAGAAGGTCGTCACCGTGGCAATCTACCGTCGCGAGCCGCCGGAACCGCGACAGCCGCGGCCGGTCGCCCCGCCGGAGCGGGGGGACCGGCCGCGGCCGGGGTGCGGGGTCGGGTGGTCAGCCCGCGGCCTGGACGGCCGGCTCGAGGGAGGCGACGAACTCGTCGAGGCCCCAGGTGAGCGACAGTGCGGTCGGCGGCGAGACCGCCGAGATGTAGGACTCCCCCACCACCGAGGCGACGGTGTCGTCCTGGAACTGCTCCATGGCCTGGTAGGCCGGGTCGGCGGCGAGCTCATCGCGCGTCTTCTCGTCGGCGACGTAGGACAGCAGGACGTCGGAGGTGAGCTTGTCGACCTCCTCGGTGCTGATCGTGTAGTAGAACGACGACTCGTCGGTGCTCAGCTCGTCGACGCTGGGCGCGAGCTCGAAGCCGAGGTCCTCGAGGAACTGCACACGCGGGTCGGCGCCCTTGTAGACGTAGAAGGCGGTCGGGTCGATGGCGACCGCGGCGATGGTCTTGCCCTCGAACTCCGGGTGCTCCTCGGCGGCCGTGGCGACCTCGCCGTCGATGTCCTCGAGCAGCTGCTCGGCCTCGTCGGACTGGCCGAGGGCCTCGCCGACGGTGGTGATGACGTCGCGCCACGGGGTGGTCCACGGCTCGTCGGGGTAGGCGACGGTGTCGGCGATCTGGGAGAGCTTCTCGTAGTCGGCCTCGGTGATGCCGGAGTAGTTGGCCAGGATCAGGTCGGGGCCGGCGGCGGCGATCTCCTCGAAGGGCACCTCGGTGCCCTCGGTCAGCAGGGTCGGCGTCTCGGCGCCGGCGGCCGCGAGGGCCTCCTCCTGCCAGGGCATGAGGCCCTCCTCGGTCGCGCCGTAGGAGTTCTTGGGCATGGCCACCGGGATCGTGCCCAGGGCGATGGCGGCGTCGGAGCTGCCCCAGCCCCAGGTGACCACGCGCTGGGGCTGCTCGTCGATCTCGGTCTCGCCGAAGGCGTGCTCGATGGTGACGGGCTCGAAGCTCTCGCCACCGGCCGACTCGCCGTCGGAGGCGCTGCCGCCGGACTCCTCGGAGCCGCAGGCCGCGAGCGGGAGGGCCAGCAGGAGGGCGCCGAGCGGCAGGCCGACCCGGCGGGCCAGGCCCCGGCGGGAGCCGCGGCGGTTCAGGGGACGAAGGGACGTCACGTCCGCTCCTCAGGTGTGCGGGACCGGCCGAGCCCGGTCGTTGAGTTAGGTAAGGCTCACCTTACATGATCGGACCGGCGGTGCGTCACGCCCGGTCCGCGACCCGGACCTCGGACCGCTCGCCCGGGTGGATCGCGGGGCGCGCAGCCCGCGCGGCCGCGCGCCGACCGACCGGCACGACCATCGGCGAGCCCGTGATCGGGTCGGGCACCACCTGCGCGCGCAGCCCGAAGGCTCGCTCGACGCAGTCGGCGTCGAGCACGTCGGCAGGGCTCCCCTCGCACAGCAGCCGCCCCTCGTGCATGACCACCAGGTGATCGGCGTAGCGGGCCGCGAGGTTGAGCTCGTGCAGCACCATGACCACCGTCGTGCCCCGCTGCTCGTTGAGCTCGGCGAGCAGGTCGAGCACGTCGACCTGGTGGGCGATGTCGAGGTAGGTCGTGGGCTCGTCGAGCAGCATGATGCGGGGGTCCTGGGCCAGCATCATCGCCACCCACACGCGCTGGCGCTGACCGCCCGAGAGCTCCTCGACCCGGCGGGCGGCCAGCTCGTGGGTGTCGGTGAGGGCGAGCGCCTCGGCCACCGCGTCGGAGTCGGCGGCGCTCCAGCGTCGGAAGGCGCCCTGGTGGGGGTGGCGACCGCGGCCGACGAGGTCGGCGACCGTGATCCCCTCCGGTGCCAGGGGCTGCTGCGGCAGCAGCCCCAGCACGGCGGCGACCTCGCGCGGGCGCACCGAGCGCAGGTCGCGCCCGTCGAGCTCGACCCGGCCGGCCGCCGGGGTCAGCAGCCTGCCCAGGCCGCGCAGCAGGGTCGACTTGCCGCAGCCGTTGGCCCCGACGATCACGGTGACCCGGCCGGGCGGCACGGCGAGGTCGACGCCGTGCACCACCGTGCGCTGGTCGTAGGCCAGCTCGAGCCCGCGGGCCACGAGCCGGACCGGCGCGTGGAAGGCACCGCTCGCCGGGCCCGCGTCGGAGGCCTCGTCGGGTCCGGCGGGACCGCCGCCGAGCGGGCGGTCGAGGGGGGATGCGGTGGTGCCGGTCATGCGGGATCTCCTTCTCATGACGTCCGGCTCACGCGGTCCGGGTGCGTCCGCTGGCCATCAGCCAGATCAGGTAGGGGCCGCCGACGGCGCCGGTGACCACACCGACGGGGACGGCCAGGTCGGCGGGCAGGAGGTGCTGGGCCACGACGTCGGCGCCGACGACGAGCACGACCCCGACGAGGGCCGCCTGGAGCAGGGCCAGCGAGCCGTCGCCGAGGAGGCGGCGCGCGACGGGAGCGGCGGTGAAGGCGACGAAGGCCACGGGGCCGGCGGCGGCGGTCGCCACGCAGGCCAGGGCCACCCCCAGGGCGATGACCAGGGCGCGCACCACCTCGGGGCGGATGCCGAGCCCGGCGGCCTGCTCGTCGCCGAGCAGCAGCAGGTCGAGGCCCCGGGCCACCAGCACGACGAGCGGCACCAGCACCGCGAGGGCCACCCCCAGGGTCACGACGAGGCCCCAGGTGGCCTGGGCCAGGCTGCCGGTCATCCACAGCAGCGCGGCCTGCGCCTCGTTGACCTCGCTGCGCGTCAGCAGGTAGCCCACCACGCTGCTGCAGACGTAGGCCACGCCGATGCCGGCGAGCACGAAGCGGTGGCCGGTCATGCCCTGCCGCCACGCCACGGCGTAGAGCAGGAGGCCGACGAGGGCACCGCCGACCAGCGCGGAGGCGGAGACCGCGGCACCGGTGGCGCCACCGAGCAGCAGCGCGGCCACGGCGCCGGCGCTGGCGCCCTGGGAGATGCCGATGACGTCGGGGCTGGCCAGCGGGTTGCGCAGCACCGACTGGAAGAGCGCCCCGGCCAGGCCGAAGGCCAGCCCGACCAGCACCCCGAGCACGAGGCGGGGGGCGCGCAGGTCGACCACGACGAAGCGGGCGGCGAGGTCGTCGTCGCTGCCGACGAGGGCGCCCACGACCTGGCCCACCGAGAGGCGGAAGTCGCCGAGCATGAGGGCGAGGGCCGAGAGGGTGAGCGCGACGGCGGCCAGGGCCACGGTCACGACGGCGCGCCGGCGCCGGCGCCGGCGACGGCCGGCGACCAGCCCGCGGCGCGCGACCTCGACCGGGCCCGGCGACGACGCGTCGGGCGCGACCCGGCCCGCGGTGGCGCCGGACGGGCCCTGCGGCCGACCTGCGGAGGCGGGGCCGGTGCGCGTGGTGGACGGGGCGCTCACGCCGCCACCGCCTGGGAGCGGCGCACGAGCGCGACGAGCACGGGGGCGCCGATGACCGCGACGACCAGACCGGCCTCGACCTCGCCGGGGCGGGCGACGAGACGGCCGACCACGTCGGCGAGGAGCAGCACGACCGGGCCCAGCACGGTGGAGAGCACCACGATCCACCGGTAGTCGGGACCGACCACCGCGCGCGCGACGTGGGGCACGACGAGCCCCACGAAGGCGATCGGGCCCACCAGGGAGACCGCGGACCCGCACAGCAGCACGACCGCGGTCACCACCAGCAGGCGGCCCCGGGTGACGTCCTGGCCCAGCCCGCGGGCCACGTCGTCGCCGAGCGCGAGCGCGTTGAGCACGCGCCCGGCGGCCAGCGCCAGGGCGAGCCCGACGAGGACGAAGGGCAGGACGGTGGTGAGCACGTCGAGCGGGCGGTTGGCCAGCGACCCGACCTGCCAGAAGCGGTACTCGTCGAGGGTGCGGCGGTCGGTGAGCAGCACGACGGTGATGACCGAGGTGGCCGTGGCGGTGAAGGCGGCGCCCACCAGCGCGAGCTTGACCGGAGTGACGCCCTCCCAGCCGAGCGAGGCGGCGCCGTAGACGACGAGCGCGGCGACGGCGGCACCGCCGAAGGCGAAGGGGAGGTAGGCGGCGGTCGAGGCCACCCCGAGTCCGGCGATGGCCGCGACCACGGCGAGCGAGGCGCCGGCGTTGATGCCGAGGAGTCCGGGGTCGGCGATGGGGTTGCGGGTGACGCCCTGCATGAGCGCTCCCGCCGCGCCGAGCGCGGCGCCGGCGGCGAGGCCGATCAGGGTGCGCGGCACCCGCAGGTCGCGCACGACGAGGTGGTCGTTGTCACCGGCCACCGGGTCGACCAGAGCACGCCACACCTGACCCGGGGCCACGTCGCGCGCCCCCCACGCCAGGCTCGCGAGGGCCACCACGGCCACGAGGAGCAGCAGGACGACCAGCGCCACGACGCCGCGCAGGGTCGTGCGGGGCGCCCGCGGGCCGTCCTCACGACGCTCCCCGCCACCTCGACCCTGCGGCGGTCCCTGGGGGGCGTGGGGCGCTGTGCCGGTCTCCGCGACGACGCTGATGGCTCGACCCTCCGCCGGTGCCCGCGCCGTCTGCGCGAGCGACTTAGGTAAGGGTAACCTCACTCGGCAGTGCGCGGCCAGACCGGTGCCCGCGTCGCGGACGCCCTACCCGCCCCGACCGGCTCCCGGCCGGAACGCCCGCAGCGGCCGGCCGGGCGTCAGACGATGCGGTGCATCCAGCCGAAGGTGTCCTCGGCGCGACCGAACTGCACGTCGACGAGGGCCTGACGCACGGCGGTGGTGACCTCGCCGGCCTCGGCGGCGCAGGGCACCTCCCCGCCGTCCCACTTCAGGGCTCCGACGGGGGTGACCACGGCGGCGGTGCCGCAGGCGAAGATCTCGGTGATCTCGCCGCTGGCGACGCCCTCGCGCCACTCGTCGATGGAGAACCTGCGCTCCTCCACGACGTGGCCCATCTCCCGGGCCAGCTCGATGATGCTGGCGCGGGTGATGCCCTCGAGGATCGTGCCGGTCGCGGGGGTGACGATGCGTCCGTCGCGGTGCACGAAGTAGAGGTTCATGCCGCCGAGCTCCTCGACGTAGCGACCCTCCTGGGCGTCGAGAAAGACGACCTGGTCGCAGCCCTGGGCGATCGCCTCCTGCTGGGCGACCAGCGAGCTGGCGTAGTTGCCGCCGGTCTTGGCCGCGCCCATGCCGCCCCGGCCGGCGCGGGTGTACTCCTCGGTCAGCCACAGGCTGACCGGCTTCACACCGCCCTTGAAGTAGGCCCCGGCGGGGCTGGCGATGACCATGAAGGTGACGTGCTGGGCCGGGCGCACGCCCAGGAACACCTCGGAGGCGAACATGAACGGTCGCAGGTAGAGGCTCTTCTCCCCCGCGCCGGGCGCGGTGGTGTCGGGCACCCACCGCTGGTCGACCTCGACGAGGGCGTCGACGGCCTGCACGAAGTCGGCGGGGTCGAGCACCGGCAGCGCGAGGCGGTGGCTGGAGCGCGCCATGCGCTTCGCGTTCTCCTCGGGACGGAAGGACCAGACCGAGCCGTCGGCGTGACGGTAGGCCTTCATCCCCTCGAAGGTCTCCTGCGCGTAGTGCAGCACCGCCGAGGCCGGGTCGATGCTCAGCGGCGCGTAGGGCTCGATGCGGGCGTCGTGCCAGCCGGCCTCGGGGGTCCACTCCACGGTGAGCATGTGGTCGGTGAAGAAGTTGCCGAACCCGGGGTCGCCCAGGATGCCCGCGAGGCGCGCGTCGTCGACGGGGGTGGACGTCAGGGTGGTGCTGATCTGCATGGGGCTCACGGTAGTCGACCTCGGTGGTGGGGCCCGGCGCGGTGTGGGCGGCCGCGGCGGGCGGGGACGGGCTGGGACGGGGCGGGGCGGGGCGACGTACGACGCGGTCGTGCGGCCCCGGTGACGCGCGGACGCCTCCCCCCGGTCGGGAGGAGGCGTCCGTGAGCGGTGGGGCCGGTCAGCCGCCGACGCGTGCGGCGATCGCGTCGCCGACCTCGGCGGTCGGGCGCGAGCCGGCGCGCTCGGCCAGGTCGGCGATCACCGCCGCCTCGATGACGGCGGCCGCCTGCGGGTGCCCGAGGTGGTCGAGCAGGAGCGAGGCGGAGAGGATCGCCGCGGTGGGGTCGGCCTTCTGCTGGCCCGCGATGTCGGGCGCGGAGCCGTGCACGGGCTCGAACATGCTGGGGGCGGTCCGGTCGGGGTTGACGTTGCCGGAGGCCGCGAGGCCGATGCCACCGGTGATGGCGGCGGCCAGGTCGGTGACGATGTCGCCGAAGAGGTTGTCAGTGACGATCACGTCGAAGCGCGCGGGGTCGGTGGTCAGGAAGATCATGGCCGCGTCGACGTGCATGTAGTCGACGGTGACCTCGGGGAACTCCCGGGCGACCTGCTGGGTCAGGCGCCACCACACCGCGCCCGCGTGCACGAGGACGTTGGTCTTGTGGACCAGGGTGAGCTTCTTGCGGGGCCGGCGCTGGGCGCGGGCGAAGGCGTCGCGCACGACGCGCTCCACGCCGAAGGCGGTGTTGACCGAGACCTCGGTGGCGACCTCCGCCGGGGTGCCGACGCGCAGGGCGCCGCCGTTGCCGGTGTAGGGGCCCTCGGTGCCCTCGCGGACCACCACGAAGTCGACCTCGCCGGGGCGTGCGAGGGGCGACGTCACGCCCGGGAAGATCCGGGAGGGTCGCAGGTTGACGTAGTGGTCGAGCTCGAAGCGCAGCCGCAGCAGCAGGCCGCGCTCCAGGATGCCCGGGGGCAGGTTCGGGTCGTTGGGCTTGCCGCCGACCGCGCCGAGGAGGATGGCGTCGTGCTGGCGGATCTCGCCGAGCACGGAGTCCGGCAGCACCTCGCCGGTGGCGAGGTAGCGCTCGGCGCCGAGGTCGTAGTGGGTCTGCTCGAACGTCACTCCCGCGGGGGCGACCACGTCGAGGACCTTGAGGGCCTCGGCGGTCACCTCCGGCCCGATGCCGTCGCCGGGGATGACGGCGAGGCGCACGGTGCCGGTGGCGGGCCCGGAGGGTGCTCCGGAGGTGGGGGCGGCGTTCGGGTCGGTCATGCGCGGAAGGCTAGTTGTCGTCGGGCCGCTCGCCCCCGTCGTCCCGCTGGTCGAGCGAGCGCTGGAGTGCCTCGCGGCTGCGGGGGTTCTCGGGGTCGTGGCTGGCCGGTCCCCACTCGGGGTACATGTCGTACATCGGTGTCTCCTTCGGTCCTGGGTTCGTTCCCGGGCTCGTTCCCGGGTCGTGACCCGGTCGGTCGCGCCGACCGGCGGGGCGCCGGCCGACGGCGGTGGCGCCGTGCGGCTCGCGGCACGGCTGAAACGACGACACCCCACACGGGCGGGCGGGTCGGCTCGCGGATCGCACGAGGGACGGGCCGTGCGGGGGGCGGGTCGCGCGTGGCGCACGGGCCGACCGGCAGGGACGTCATCGATCCAGCAGTGCCGAGAGACCACGTACGACGACCACCGCGGCGAGGTGGCCTCTCTGAGCAGATCTACTGCTGGGCCCCGCCGCGGCGCTCGATGAGTACGAGGATGCTCCGCATGGTGCGACCACGGTAGCCTCGCATTCCGGACGCCGGCCACCGCTTTCCGGAATTCGTCCGCGATCCGAGACGGCCGTCCCGCAGTGGGAGACTCGGCGCATGAGCGCCCCTCCCGACCTTCCCGACGTGGTCGCCCGCGCGTTCGCGGTCTCGCGGCGCGCGGGGTACGTGTCGTTCTGCCGCAACGAGACCGGCCGGCTGCTGGCGACGCTCGCCGCCACCCGCTCCGGCACGATGGCGGAGTTCGGGACCGGCTGCGGGGTGGGCACGGCCTGGCTGCGCTCGGGGGTGCGCGACGACGCCACCCGGATCGTCACCGCCGAGCTCGACCCCCGCCTGGCCGGCGCCGCCTCCGAGATCTTCGTCGACGACGGTCAGGTCGAGGTGCTGGCCGCCGACTGGTCGACCCTGCTCGACAAGGGCCCCTTCTCGCTGCTCTTCCTCGACTCCGGGGAGCCCACCGAGGTCGGCGTCGACGCCGTGGCCGACCTGGTCGAGGCCGGCGGCATCGTCGTCCTCGACGACTTCACCCCCTGCGAGGTCTGGCCGCCGATCAGCTACGGCCGCGTCGACACCCTGCGCGAGCAGTGGCTCACCGACCCCCGCTTCACCACCGTCGAGGTGATGGTGGCCTCCGACGCCTCCACCCTCATCGCCACCCGGCGCTGAGGCTCCGGCCCGCCGGACCTCAGGAGCCGCCTGCGGCGGGTCCGCGGGCGGGGTCGAGGCGCAGGTCGACCGTGAGGGACGGCAGCATCGCCTGGGTCAGCGGGCCGATCGCGAGCGCGTAGAGCACCGTGCCGAGCCCGAGCACCCCGCCGAGGGCCAGGCCGAGCAGCACGACGCTCACCTCGAGCCCGGTGCGCACCAGCCGCAGCGACAGCCCCGTGCGCCGGCTCAGCCCGGTCATCAGCCCGTCGCGGGGACCCCGACCCAGCTGGGCGCCGATGTAGAGCGCGCTGGCGAAGCCGCACAGCAGGACGCCGCCGACCATGAGGGCGGCGCGGGCGGCCCAGCCCTGCGGCGCCTCGAGCAGGGCCAGCGTGGCGTCGGCGGAGAGGCCCACCACGACGGCGTTGGCGACGGTGGCGAGGCCCGGCACCTCGCGCAGCGGCACCCAGGCGAGCAGCAGCAGGAAGCTCACCGCCACGATCACCTGGCCGAGGGTGAGCGGCACCAGGCCCGCCAGCCCCGAGTGCAGCACGTCCCAGGGGGCCAGACCCAGGTCGCCGCGGACCATCATGGCCAGCGACACGCCGTAGAGCACGAGGCCGACGGCGAGCTGGGGCAGCCGGCGGCCCAGGCGCCCCGCCCGCAGCTGGGCGACGGGTCCGAGGTCGGCCAGGGCGGGTCGGGGGCGTCGCGAGGCGGTGGTCGTGGGCACCACCCCAGCCTGCGTCCGATTGGTCTGTGGACAAATAGCCAATCGTGGGACAGTGGTCTGCATGACCCAGGCCACCTCCGTCCGCAGCGCGGCCCACAGCGCGACCGGTGCGCGGCGCCCCGACCCGGGCCCGCTGCCGCTGAGCGCCACGACCGTGTCGGCCTCGCGCCTGGCCGCGCTCGTGGGCGGCTTCGACCGCTCCCCGGCCTACCTCGGCCTCGCCGACGCCCTCACCCTGCTCATCGGCGACGGCCGCATCGGCTACGGCACCCGGCTGCCCAGCGAGCGCGACCTCACCGAGGCGCTGGCCGTCTCGCGCACCACCGTCACCCGCGCCTACGCCGCGCTGCGCGAGACCGGCTTCGCCGAGGCCCGGCAGGGCGCCGGCACCTTCGCCCGGCTGCCGGGCGGGCGCGGCCGGGCCCACGACCGCGCCCTGCTGCCCGGCCCCGACGACGCCGAGGCCCTCGACCTCAACTGCGCCGCGGCCAGCGCGCCGCCGGGCCTGGCCGCCGCCTTCGCCGAGGCCGCGGCACTGCTGCCGGCCCACCTCGGCGGTCACGGCTACTTCCCGGCCGGCATGCCGGCGCTCCAGGCCGCGATCGCCGCGTCGTACGCCGCACGGGGCCTGCCCACCGACCCCGCGCAGGTGCTGGTCACCCCGGGTGCGCTCTCCGCGGCCGCGATCGTGGCCCGGGCCTTCGCCGGGCCGGGCTCACGGGTGCTGGTGGAGTCGCCGGTCTACCCCAACGCGACCGGCGCCATCCGCAACGCCGGCGCCCGGCTGGTGCCCTGCCCGGTGGACCCCGACGGGTGGGACCTCGACGCCGTCGCGAGCACCCTGCGGCGCAGCCGCCCGGCCCTGGCCTACCTCGTGCCCGACTTCCAGAACCCCACCGGCCTGCTCATGGCCGACGAGGAGCGCGAGCGCTACGCCTCCCACCTGCGCGCCGCGGGCACGGTCGCGGTGGTCGACGAGGCCCACCAGGCCCTGGCCCTCGACGGGCAGGCGATGCCCGCACCCTTCGCCCTGCACTCCCCCGACACGATCACGCTCGGCAGCGCCAGCAAGTCCTTCTGGGGCGGGTTGCGGCTGGGCTGGATCAGGGCACCTCACCACCGCGTGGAGGCCCTCACCCAGGCCCGCCTCGTGCTCGACCTCGGCTCCCCGGTGATGGAGCAGCTGGTGCTGACGCGGCTGCTGGCCGGAGGGCCGGTGCTGCCCGAGCACGTCACCCGGCTGCGCACGCAGCGCGACGCGCTCGCGGCGTCGGTGCGCTCGCGCCTGCCCGGGTGGCGCTTCCGCCTGCCCGGCGGTGGGCTGGCGCTGTGGTGCGAGCTGCCGGCGGCGCGGGCCAGCGCCCTGGCCGACGAGGCCGAGCGACGCGGCGTGCTCGTCGCGCCCGGCCCGGTCTTCGCCGCCGACGGCGGCCTCGACCGCTTCGTGCGGCTGCCCTGGTCGCGCCCGGCCGCCGAGCTCGACGACGCCGTGGCCCGCCTGGCCGAGGCCTGGGACGTCGTGGCCCGCGGCCGCGGCCGCTCCCACACCGCCCGCGACCGCGTCACCGTCGCCTGAGGCCCACCTCGCCCGGGCTTCCTCAGGTGAGGTCGACGGCGCGCACGGAGACCGCGTCGATGGCGCGCCCCATGGCGGCGAGCACGTCGGCGGGCACGGCGGAGTCGACCGAGAGGGCGACGAGGGCCAGGCCCCCGGGGGCGTCGCGGGAGACCTGCATGCCGCCGATGTTGACGCCCGCGTCGCCGAGCACCCGCCCGACGGTGCCGACGACGCCGGGGCGGTCGGCGTAGGTGAGGAAGGCCAGGTGGTCGGTGGGCTCGATGTCGAGGGCGTAGCCGTTGACCTCCACGAGCCGCTCGCGCTGGCCGATGCCGACCAGGGTGCCGCTGACCGAGACCGTGGCGCCGCCCGCGAGGGTGCCGCGCAGGGTGACGAGGTTGCGGTGGTCGGGGCTCTCGGGGTCGACCACGAGGCGCACGGCGGTGCCGCGCTCGGCGGCCAGCAGCGGGGCGTTGACGTAGGAGACGGTCTCCTCGGCGATGTCGGTCAGCACGCCCTTGAGGGCGGCGAGCTCGAGCACGGTGACGTCGTGGTCGGTGATCTCGCCGCGCACCTCCACGTCGAGGCTGGCGGCGGCCTCGCCGGCCAGCGCGCTGAAGATCCGGCCCAGCCGCTCGGTCAGCGGGATGCCGGGGCGCACGTCGTGGGCGATGACGCCGCCCTGCACGTTGACGGCGTCGGGCACCAGCTCGCCGGCCAGCGCCAGGCGCACCGACCGGGCGACCGCCAGCCCCGCCTTCTCCTGGGCCTCGTGGGTGGAGGCGCCGAGGTGCGGCGTGGCCACGACGCCCGGCAGCCCCAGCAGCGGGCTGGCCGTGGCCGGCTCGTGCTCGAAGACGTCGAGGGCCGCGGCGGCCACCCTTCCCTCGACGAGGGCGTCGTGGAGCGCGGCCTCGTCGACGACGCCGCTGCGCGCGGCGTTGACGACGATGACCGAGGGCCGCACCAGCCGCAGCTCGGCCTCCCCGATCAGCCCCATGGTCTCGGGGGTGCGGGGCAGGTGCACCGAGACGACGTCGGAGTCGCGCAGCAGGGTGGCGAGGTCGACCAGGCGCACGCCGACCTGGGCGGCGCGGCCGGGCTGGACGTAGGGGTCGTAGGCCAGCACCTTCATGCCGAAGGCCGCGAGGCGCTGCGCGACGAGCACGCCGATGCGGCCCAGCCCCACCACGCCGACGGTCTTGTCGTAGAGCTCGGTGCCGGTGAAGCTCTCCCGCTCCCACCGGCCCTCCCGCAGCGCCTCCTGGGCCGGTACGACGCACCGGGCGGCGGCCAGCAGCAGGCCCACGGCCAGCTCGGCCACCGAGACCGCGTTGGAGGTGGGCGCGTTGACGACGACCACGCCCGCGTGGGTGGCGGCGCGCACGTCGATGGTGTCGAGGGCTACCCCGGCCCGGGCGACGACCCGCAGGCGGGGCGCCGCCGCCAGGACCTCGGCGTCGACCCGCGTCGCGGAGCGCACGACGAGCGCGGAGGCGTCGGCGACCTCGCGGAGCAGGCGGGCGCGGTCGGTGCCGTCGCAGGTGCGGACCTCGACGTCGGGGCCCAGGGCCTCGAGGGTGGCCGGGCTCAGCGGCTCGCAGATCAGGACGACGGGCTTGCTCACGAGCGGTGACCTCGCTGGTCCTCGACGGGGGTCCCCGTCGCGTGGCCGCGAGGGACGCGGGCCGCCGGGGCGGGGCGCGGCGCGGTCGCGGGACGACGGCGGGGACGGGACGGTGCACGACGCTGTGCGGCCCGCACCCTACCGGCCGCGGGCGACGGGAAAGCGGTGGCACCGCGCCACCGCGGCGACCTACCGTGGACCCGCCCCATCCCCTCCCCCACGGCAGGTCCGGTTGCTCCTCTGAGGCCCACGTCCCCGCGTCGGCGAGCCCCGCTCGCCCGCGATCCGTCACGTCCTCAGGAGGCCCCGTGCCCGCACCCACCCCTCGTCCTCCCTCCCCGCCGCCGGACCCGGCGCCCGCGATCCGGCTGGCGGGGGTCGTCCACACCTGGCCCGACGGCACCCCCGCCCTCGGGGGCGAGGTGCCCCTCGACCTCGCGGTGCCCCCCGGCCGCTCCGGCCTGGTCGGGGCCAACGGCTCGGGCAAGTCCACCCTGCTGCGGCTGGTGGCCGGTGAGCTGACGCCCACCTCCGGTCACGTCGCGGTGCGCGGGGAGGTCGGGCTGCTGCCGCAGGACCTCACCCTCGACGTCGGCGCGGCCGTCGCCGACGTGCTCGGCGTCGGGTCGGTGCGGCGCGCGCTGCGCGAGCTGGAGGCCGGGGCCACCGACGAGCGGGCGACCCGGCTGGTGACCGAGATCGGCGACGACTGGGACCTGCCCGACCGCGCCGAGGCCGAGCTCGACCGCCTCGGGCTGCCCGCCGGGGTGCTCGGACGCCGCCTCGGCGAGCTCTCGGGCGGCGAGGTGGTGCGGCTCGGGCTGGCGCGGCTGCTGCTGCGCCGACCCGACGTGCTGCTGCTCGACGAGCCCACCAACAACCTCGACACCGCCGCGCGGCGACGTCTCGGCGAGGTGCTGGCGTCGTGGCCCCGGACCCTGGTCGTGGTCAGCCACGACCGCGCGCTGCTCGAGCAGATCGACCGCGTCGGCGACCTCCGCGCGGGGCGGGTGCGGTGGTACGGCGGCGGCTGGTCGGCCTACGCCGCGCAGCTGCGCGGCGAGCAGGAGGCCGCCGCGGCCGCCGTCACCTCGGCCCGCTCGGAGCTGCGCCGCCAGCGGGCCGACCGGGTCGAGGCCGAGCGCGTGATCGCCCAGCGCCGGCGCCAGGGCGCGCGCGCCGCCCGTGCCGGTGGCATGGGACGCGCCGAGATCGACTACCAGCAGAACCGCTCGGAGCGCTCGGCCGCGGGCTACCGCACGGTCCACGAGGGGCGCCTCGAGGAAGCCCGTGCCCGGCTCGAGGAGGCCGAGCGCCGGGTCCACGACGACACCGCGGTCAGGGTCGACCTGCCCGCCACCGAGGTCCCGCGGGGGCGGCGCGTGCTCGACACCGCCGGGCTGGTGCTGCGCACCGGCGCCGCGGTCGACCTCGCCGTGCACGGCCCCGACCGGGTCGCGGTGGTGGGGCCCAACGGAGCCGGCAAGACCACCCTGCTGCACACCGTGGCCGGGCTGCTGCCGCCCGCCGCCGGCGCGGTGTCGACGTACGTGCCGACGGCGCTGCTGCCGCAGCGCCTCGACGTGCTCGACCCCGCCCGCACGGTGCTCGACGGGGTGCTCGACCGCTCACCGGGCGCCGACCCGCACGAGGCACGGACGCGGCTGGCGCGCTTCGGCTTCCGCGGCGACGCCACCGGGCGCCCGGTGGGGGTGCTCTCCGGCGGGGAGCGCTTCCGCGCGACCCTGGCGGCCCTGCTGCTGGCCGACCCGGCGCCGCGGCTGCTGCTGCTCGACGAGCCCACCAACAACCTCGACCTGGCCGCCTACGACGCCCTCGTGAGCGCGCTGGGCGCCTTCCGGGGGGCGCTGATGGTGGTGAGCCACGACCCGGCGTTCCTCGACGACGTCGGCGTGGACCGGGTCGTCGACCTGGCGGGGGCGCCTCAGAGCAGCGGCGGGGAGTAGACGCAGAGGGAGCGGGCCGTGGAGGGGTCGAGCCGGTTCTTGACCAGCCGCACGACGTTGGGCGAGTAGCTGATGCTGAGGTGGTCGCTCTGGTCGAGCGGGCAGCGCGACTGGAGCAGGATGTTGGTGACGCCGGGGTCCTTGAGGAAGGCGTTGCGGTAGGGCGTCACGACGTTGTCGAAGAGGGTCTGGATGACGGTGTAGCGCACGCCCGGCACCGTGTCGCCGCCCTGGTTGAGCCGGGCCAGGAAGTCCGAGCCCTGCCGCTGCTGCGGGATCGCGGGCGCCGCCAGGCCGACGAGCCCCTCGCCGCCGGGGAGCGCGGCGACCAGCGGGAGCACGCCGAAGAAGGTCGTGCCGTAGTTGCTCGACGACAGTCCGATGAGCTGGTCGACCTTGTCGGCGCCGCCGAGGAAGCGCAGGTAGTAGCGCGGCATCATCCCGCCCTGCGAGTGCCCGACCAGGTCGACCTCGGCCGCACCGGTGGCGGCCAGCACCCGGTCGACGTACGCCGAGAGCTCCTGGGCCGACGCGGCGATGTCCGAGAGGCCCCGGTAAGGCGTGCGGGTGTAGCTGCCGTAGTCGAGGGCGAAGACGCAGTAGCCGGCCGCGGCGAGGTCGGGGGCCATCTGCGCCCAGTTGTCGTAGCGGTTCTCGACCGTGCCGTGGACCAGCACGACCGGGCGCGGGTGGGCGGCGCTGGGACGGCAGGTCCAGTCGTTGGCGCCGGGCGGGTCGAGGTCGGGCAGCAGGTTGCTCAGCAGCAGCGCGGCCGGGAACGACGTCAGCCGCGGCCCGACACCGCTCTCCCGCGCCGCCGCCGTCGCCCCCGTGGCCGCCGTCGCCGACGGGCCGGGGTCGGCCGCCGCTGCGGGCGGCCCACCGGCGAGCGCGGCCCCCAGGGCGGTCGTGGCGAGCAGGGCGGCGAGGGCGCGCAGCGGCGGGCGTCGGGTCACCCGCCGACCGTAACCGCCGTCACACCGTCGGGGCCACACCCGTCCACCGGGACGGGTGGGCGGGGCCCGGCGCCGGACAGCGCCGGCCAGCGCTCGACGTGTGGGTCAGAGCGCGCACCCGTCGGGCCCGCAGGCCTCCCCCGCCTCGCCCGCGCCCACGACCTGCAGCGGCGGGTGGGCCTCGGTCCAGGCGGTGCGCAGGACCTGGGCGAAGACGTCGGCCGGCTGGGCGCCGGAGATGCCGTAGCGCCGGTCGACGACGAAGAACGGCACGCCGGTGGCGCCGTAGGCCCGGGCCTGCTCGACGTCGGCGGCGACCTCCTCGGCGTGGGCCTGCCCGGCGAGGACCTCGCGGGCCGGCCCCTCCTCGAGTCCGGCGGCCCGGGCCGCGGCCACCAGCACGTCGTGGTCGCCGACGTCCTCGGCCCGGGTGAAGTACGCCGCGAGCAGCTCCTCCTTGAGCGCGCGCTGCTGCGCGGGCCCGCCGACGGCGAGGGCGTGGTGCAGCAGCCGGTGGGCGTCGACGGTGTTGGTGTGCACGGTGTCGAAGAGCCGCAGCTCCAGGCCCTCCTCGGCGCCGGTCTCGACCAGCGAGGCGACCATCTGGCGCATCTCGTCCTCCGGTCGGCCGTACTTGCGCGCCAGCTGCGGCAGGGTCTTCTCGTGGCCGTGGTGCGGCGCGGAGGGGTCGAGCTCGAAGGAGCGGTAGACCACCTCGACCTCGTCGGCGTGCTCGAAGTCGGCCAGCGCCGACTCCAGCCGGCGCTTGCCGACGTAGCACCACGGGCACACGACGTCTGACCAGATCTCGATCTGCATGCCTGCCCCAACGGCCCCGGGGCACGGGGCATTCCGCGCGCGGCGCGCGCCGCGTCGCGTCACGGGCGGCCGTACGCCACGAGCCGGCGCCCCGGGTGGGGCGCCGGCTCGGCGGGTGCTGCGGGAGCGGTCCCGGGAGGGACCGACCGGTCAGCGGGCGGAGGTGCCCTCGACGTAGTCGGAGTCGTGGCTCTTGACCCAGGCCATCAGCTTGCGCAGCTCGCGGCCGGTGGACTCGATCGGGTGCGCCTCGCCCTTCTTGCGGAACTCGGTGAACTCCGGCGAGCCGTTGTCCATGTCGGTGATGAAGCGCTCGGCGAAGGCGCCGTTCTTGATGTCGGCGAGCACGTCCTCCATGTTCTTCTTCACCTCGGGCGTGATGACCCGGGGGCCGGAGACGTAGTCGCCGAACTCGGCGGTGTCGGAGACCGACCAGCGCTGCTTGGCGATGCCGCCCTCGTACATTAGGTCGACGATGAGCTTGAGCTCGTGGAGGCACTCGAAGTAGGCCACCTCGGGCTGGTACCCGGCCTCGGTGAGCACCTCGAAGCCGTACTGCACCAGCTGCGAGGCGCCGCCGCACAGCACGGCCTGCTCGCCGAAGAGGTCGGTCTCGGTCTCCTCGGTGAAGGTGGTCTTGATGCCGCCGGCACGCAGGCCGCCGATGGCCTTGGCGTAGGACAGCGCGAGGTCCCACGCCGAGCCCGAGGCGTCCTTCTCGACGGCGACGAGCACGGGCACGCCGCGGCCGTCGACGTACTCGCGGCGCACGAGGTGGCCGGGGCCCTTGGGGGCGACCATGAAGACGTCGACGCCCTCGGGCGGGGTGATGTAGCCGAAGCGGATGTTGAAGCCGTGGCCGAAGACGAGGGTGTCGCCCTCGGTGAGCGCCGGGGCGATCTCCTCGGCGTAGAGCTTCCGCTGGTGCTGGTCGGGGGCGAGGATGACGATGACGTCGGCCTCCTCCGCGGCCTCGGCGGGGGTGAGCACGCGCAGGCCCTCGGCCTCGGCCTTGGCCCGGCTCTTCGAGCCCGGCTGCAGGCCGATGCGGACGTCGACGCCGGAGTCACGCAGCGACAGCGAGTGGGCGTGGCCCTGGCTGCCGTAGCCGATGACCGCCACACTCTTGCCCTGGATCAGGGACAGGTCGGCGTCGTCGTCGTAGAACATCTCAGCCACGGGGGCTTCTCCTTCGGGTTGGTTTCAGTGGAGGTGCGTCGGGGGCGCCGGGTCAGACCGCGGCGGGCGGAGCGGGGGTGGCGACCGGGCGCAGGCTGCGCTCGGAGATGGAGCGGGAGCCGCGGCCGATGGCGACCATGCCGGACTGCACGAGCTCGCGGATCCCGAAGGGCTCCAGCACGCGCAGGAAGTCGGCGATCTTGCCGGCGTTGCCGGTGATCTGCACGGTGAGGGCGTCGGGGGCCACGTCGATGACCTTGGCGCGGAACAGCTGCACGGTGTCGAGCACCTGGCCGCGGGTCTCCGCGGTGGCGGCGACCTTGACCAGCACCAGCTCGCGGTTGACCGAGGCGCCCTGGTCGAGCTCGACGATCTTGATCACCTCGACCAGCTTGTTGAGCTGCTTGGTGACCTGCTCCAGCGGGGAGCGCTCGACGTCGACCACGATCGTCATCCGCGAGATCTCCGGGTGCTCGGTGGGGCCCACCGCGAGGCTGTCGATGTTGAAGCCGCGGCGGCTGAAGAGCCCCGCGATGCGGGCCAGGACACCGGGCTTGTTCTCCACCAGCACCGACAGGGTGCTGCGGGAGTCGGCGTGTGCGCTCACAGGTCGTCCTCGTCGAAGTCGGGCGCGAGGTCTCGCGCGTACTTGATGTCGTCGTTGCTGGTGCCGGCGGCGACCATCGGCCACACCATGGCGTCGCGGTGCACCCGGAAGTCCACCACGACGGGCACGTCGTTGATCTCCATGGCCTTCTCGATAGTGGCGTCGACGTCGCCGGGGGCCTCGCAGGACAGGCCGACGCAGCCGTAGGCGTCGGCGAGCTTGACGAAGTCGGGGATGCGCACCGGGCCGCCGTGGCGCTGGAGGTTGGTGTTGGAGTAGCGCTCGTTGTAGAAGAGCGTCTGCCACTGGCGCACCATGCCGAGCGACTCGTTGTTGATGATCGCGACCTTGATCGGGATGCCCTCGATCGCGCAGGTGGCGAGCTCCTGGTTGGTCATCTGGAAGCAGCCGTCGCCATCGATCGACCACACGGTGGTGTCGGGCATGCCGACCTTGGCGCCCATCGCGGCCGGCACCGAGTAGCCCATGGTGCCGAGGCCGCCGGAGTTGAGCCAGGTATTGGGGTGCTCGTAGCCGATGAACTGCGCGGCCCACATCTGGTGCTGGCCGACGCCGGAGGTGTAGATGGCCTCGGGCCCGGCGATCGAGCCGAGCCGCTCGATGACGTACTGCGGCGAGAGGCTGCCGTCGGTGGGCAGGTCGTAGCCCAGGGCGTACTTCTGCTTCACCCCGGCCAGGAACTGCACCCACTGCTCGTAGTCGCCGGTCGTGCCGGCGTCGCTCTCGGCGGTGAGCGCCACGACGAGGTCGGAGATCACCTCGCGGCAGTCGCCCACGATCGGGACGTCGGCGTGGCGGTTCTTGCCGATCTCGGCGGGGTCGATGTCGGCGTGCACGACCTTGGCGCCGGGGGCGAAGGAGTCGAGGTTGCCGGTGACGCGGTCGTCGAATCGGGCACCGAGGCTGATGATGAGGTCGCTCTTCTGCAGCGCCGCGACCGCCGCCACCGTGCCGTGCATGCCGGGCATGCCCAGGTGCTGGGGGTGGGAGTCGGGGAAGGCGCCGCGGGCCATCAGGGTCGTGACCACCGGCATGCCGGTGAGCTCGGCCAGCACGCGCAGCTCACGGTGGGCGCGGGCGCGGATGACGCCGCCGCCGACGTAGAGCACCGGGCGGCGGGCCTCGAGCGCCAGGCGCGCGGCCTCGCGGATCTGCTTGGCGTGCGGCTTGGTCACCGGGCGGTAGCCGGGCAGCTGGAGCTCGGTGGGCCAGCGGTAGTCGGTCATGGCCTGCAGCGCCGACTTGGCGACGTCGACCAGCACCGGTCCGGGGCGACCGGTCGAGGCGATGTGGAAGGCCTCGGCGACCTTCTGCGGGATCTCGGCGGGGTCGGTGACCAGGAAGTTGTGCTTCGTGATCGGCATCGTGATGCCGCGGATGTCGGCCTCCTGGAAGGCGTCGGTGCCGATCATCGAGGCCCCGACCTGGCCGGTCACGGCGACCAGCGGCACGGAGTCCATGTGGGCGTCGGCGAGCGGCGTGACCAGGTTGGTCGCGCCCGGGCCCGACGTGGCCATGCAGACCCCGACCCGCCCCGTCGCGGCGGCGTACCCCTGGGCGGCGTGGCCTGCACCCTGCTCGTGGCGCACCAGGATGTGGCGGATGGAGGAGTCCATCAGCGGGTCGTACGCCGGGAGGATCGCGCCGCCGGGGATGCCGAAGACGTCGGTCACGCCGGCCGCCTCCAGCGACTTGATCAGGCTCTGCGCACCCGTCACCTGCTCGCTCATGCCTCTGTGCCCCTTGCTCCTGTGTGGCCCGCGGGGGGCCGGTGTGTGGCTCGTGGAAGGTGGCCCCGGAGGGCCGTGCCGCCTGGACCTGCGCGCTGGATCCGCCTGCCGGTGCTGCGTGCTGGATCTGGCGTGCCGCTCGTGGTCGCCTCCGGTGTGCGAGGCACAAAAAAGCCCCCCGGCCCGAGGGCGACGAGGGGTGACACGTGGACTTCGACCGGGTGTGGTGGTCTCAGCTCACGCGTCGCGTGCGTACAAGAAGGTCCTGGCGCATGCTGACCACGGTAGCCCGTGGCCCCTCTCCCGTCACCACACCCTGCCACCCCGTCCCACGATGCGGGACGGCGGTCCCACATCGTGGTCGGGTGGAGGGTGCCGATCGGCTGGCGGGGTGCGCGCGCTGATCGGCGTGGCGTGCCCGATCACGCAATTGCGCCGGTTGCGCGGTCGGGCGGCGGTGTCGTCTGCGCTGACTGCGCAAAGCTTGCCGCCACCGTCCTGCCCGCCCACGCAATTGCGCCGGTTGCGCAGTCCCGCGGCGGCGCCGTCTGCGCCGACCACGCAAACCTCCCTGCCACCGTCCCGCCCGCCCACGCAATTGCGCCGGTTGCGCAGTCCCGCGGCGGCGCCGTCTGCGCCGACCACGCAAACCTCCCCGCCACCGTCCCGCCCGCCCACGCAATTGCGCCGGTTGCGCAGTCCCGGTGTCTGCGCGGCCCCTCGGCCGCCCGTCCGGGGCGGCCGGGCGGGGCTCAGGCGTCGTCGGCGGGCGGGGCGGTGGCGGAGCCGTCGCGGCCCAGCCAGGTGCAGACGCAGGCGTGGTTGCCCTCGGCGTCGGCGAGCACCCAGAAGGCCGGGGCGTAGCCGTCGTTGACGAGGGTGCCGCCCGCCTCGACCGCAGCGCGCACGCGCTTCTCAGCCAGCTCCGGGGGCACCGTGACGTCGAGATGGAAGCGCTGGCCGGACGTCCCGGCGCGGTCGGCGGCCCCGCCGTCGGACCCGGTGGCGGCACTGTCGGTGGCCCCGTCGGCGGCTCCGTCGGCGGCTCCGTCGGCGGCGCTGTCGGTGGAGCGCTGGAACCACAGCGCCGAGCGGCCGTCGCCGTCGAGCACCTCGTCGTCCTCCCCGGCGCTCGGGTCGAGACCGAGCACGGCGGCCCAGAAGGGCTTGATGCGCGACGGGTCGGGGGTGTCGAGGGCCCACTCGAGGGCCTGCACCTCGTGCGGCGCCGGCTCGGCGCCGACCTGGCCGGCCAGGTCGGTGATCGTGGCGGCCAGGCGCAGGTCGCGGCGGGTGATGCCGCCGACGTCGTGGCTGGAGAGCACCACGTCGACGTGGGGGTAGCGCAGGTCGACGTCGGGGTGGTGGTCGACCGCGTCGGCCGCGTCGGCGATCGCGGCGACCAGGCGGGCGCCGGTGGAGAAGTCGCCGGTGCGGAAGCGCGCGTGGAGGCGCCCGAGGACGAATCGCCACTCCTCGAGCAGGGCCTCGGCCACGTCGTGGCCGGTGAGCACCTGCTTGTCCGGGTCGGTCTGCTGGTCGTCGGTCGTGTCGGTCTGGCTCGTGTCGCTGCTCATGGGAGGACCTCCTGCCCGATCGGCCCGGGGTTCCAGGCGATCTCCCAACGGTAGCCGTCGGGGTCGGCGAAGTAACCGGTGTAGCCGCCCCAGGCGCGCTCCTGCCCAGGGTGCACCGGGTCGGCGCCGGCGCCGCGGGCGGTGGCGAGCACGGCGTCGACCTCCTCGCGGGTGGCGACGTTGTGGGCCAGGGTGAGCGGCGCCAGGCCGGGGCCGTCGGCGAGCGGCCCGACCTCGGCCTCGAAGGCGCGGCGGTCCCACAGGGAGAGCACGACGCGGTCGGCGACCTTGACCATCAGCACCTCCCCCTCGACGTCGAGGGCGGCGCGCCAGCCGAGACCGTCGAGGTAGAACCGCCGGCTCGCGGCGAGGTCGCGCGCGGCCAGGGTCACGAAGCTGAGTCGCTGGTCCATCCGGCGACCCTGCCAGAGCGTGACCGCCGGCGGCCACCGGTCGGCCGAGGTCGGGCCGGGTGGGGGCTCGCCGCAGGTGTTCGCGACCGACGGCGCGGCCTGGCCCGGGCCCCGGGTCGGGTCAGGCCCGCACGCCCTTGCGCCACGACGAGAAGGACCGCACCGAGGCACGCCGCGGACGCACCAGCCACGGCCAGGGATGCACCTCCACCGGCTCCAGCGCCGCGGCCCGGCGCGCCCAGCCGGGCACCGGCGCGTGGGTCGTCGCGAGCGAGCGACCGGCCAGCTCCTCGACCACGTCGCCCCGGCGTACGTCGAGCCTGCGGCCCCCGCCGAGCTCGCCCAGCGTCTCGGCGAGGAAGACCAGCCGCTTGCCCGAGAGCCGCAGCCCGCGCAGCAGCGGCTCGTCGAAGACGAACACCGCGGGCCGCTCGGGGTCGGCGGCCAGCGCGGGGTCGGTGTCGCCCACGGACTCCGCGGTGAGCCAGACCTCCTCCGCCCCGTCGCCCTCGACCGACTCGGGGCCGGCCGGGATGTCGCCGGGGCCGAGGTCGGGGGCGCCGGGCCCCCCGACCCGCGCGCCGGTGGAGGCCTCGGGCCAGTCCTGCACGGGGCAGGCGGCCTTCAGCGGGCACGAGCGGCACAGCTGCGGCGCGCGCTTCTCGACCTGCCAGCGGCTGAAGCCGTAGGGCTTGCCGCTGCCCGTGCCGGTGGTCCACTGCCAGCCCAGCCGGTTGGCGGCGCGCGAGCCGTCGAGCAGGTGGGCGAACATCGCGTCCTCGCCGTCGCGCCAGGCCGCACCCTCGCGCACGGCCCACTGGGAGGCGAGCCACATGCGGGTCTGGTTGACCAGCCATCCGTCGTCGTGGAGCTCACCGACCACGGCGTCCATGCACGCCATCTCTCGCGGCCAGGGGTCGCGGCCGTCGGCGGGCCGGGGGCCGGCGGGCTGCTCGTGACGCAGCGGACGGCCCAGGGCGGGCCCGACGCGGGCGTAGAGGTGGCGGGCGTACTCCTGCCACAGCAGCTCGTCGCGGTACTTGCGGCGGTCGCGCTCGGGAGCGTCGCCGACCGCCGACCACACCGCGGACAGCGGGGTGAGCCCGTGGCGGATGTAGGGCGACATGCGGCTCGCGCCGCGGCGCCCCACGGGCAGCACCGTGCTGCGGGTGCGGGCGTAGCCGGTGATGTCGAGGGCCGCGAGCGCCGCGTCGGCGGCACTCTGCCCGCCGGTGAGCGCTCCGGCGCGCACCCCGTCGGGGCCCTCGAGGGTCAGGTCGCCCAGGTGCGCCGCGACCCACGCGACGACGTCGTCGCGGGTCGCGCCGTCGGCGAGGGACGGGGGCGGCGGGAGGCTGGGCACCCCCTCAGCATCGCCCGCGCCACCGACACCCGGGTCACCCTCGTGGCTCCGGTCGGCCGCGGGCGGATCGTGCGGGTCGGGTCGGGTGGGGTCGGGTGGGGTCGGGTCGGGTCGCGGGCGGGGGCGGACTCGGGCGACCGTGCGCTCAGGCGAAGGTCTGGACGAGGGTGCGGTCGCCGGTGTCGACGTCGGCGAGGGCGCCGTTGACGAGCGGGAGGAAGGGCTGCACGTGGCCGATCTCCACGTCGAGGACGACCGGGAGGTCGAGCATCCCGAGGGCGTCCTTGACCGCCTCGGCCTGGGTCAGGTGCTCGGCGGCGGGGGCGGAGGTGCGCCCGACGAGGATGCCGGTGGCGTGGTCGAACCACCCGGCCAGGCGCAGGCCGTGCAGCGCGCGGGCGACGTCGTAGGCGCCGTGCTCGGCGGCCTCGACGTATACGACGAGGCCGTCGTCGGCGTGGGCCTCGCCGAAGCCGCGCACGTCGGCGTACGCCGTGCCCGCCAGTGGGCTCAGCACCTCCAGGCAGCCGCCGACCAGGCGCCCGGAGAAGGAGGCCTCTCCCCCGCCCAGCAGCGACCAGCCGCCCTCGTCGGGCAGCGTCATGCGGTCGACGCCGGGCTCGGCGACGTAGTCGTCCCAGCCGTCGGCGCGGTAGCGGCCCGGACTCGTCTGGGTGAGGGGGCCGGTGGCGGAGGCGACGTCGACCCAGTGCAGCAGACCGTCGGGGGCGGCGTAGGGGGTGTCCATGAGGTTCCAGCCGTGCAGGGTCGCCCAGCCCAGCCGGGTGGTGAGCGGCAGCAGCACGGTGTCGAGGTCGCTCCACCCGACCACCCAGGTGGGCTCGGCGCGCTCGACGGCGGCCCAGTCGAGCTCCTCGAGCAGGTCGATGGCCAGCTCGCCGCCCCACGGCGGCACGACGGCGCGGATCGCGGGGTCGGTGAGCATCGCGCCGAGCTCGGCCGCGCGCCGGGCGCGCGGGGCGGAGGTGACCGACGAGCCGTCGAGGCAGTCGCCGAGCACCACCTCGAAGCCGCGCTCGCGCAGCGAGGCCACGGCGGCGTCGAGGCGCGGGCGCAGCGGGCCCGCCACCCCCGAGGAGGGAGCGGTCACGCCGATCGTGTCGCCGGGCTGCAGGGGCCTGGGGTAGCGCATGGCCTCACCCTGCCACGCGGCCCGACGAGCGCCGAGCGGGCGGGGCGAGCGGCGCGCGAACCCCGGACGTCACGCGCCACGAGGATGCGATTCCACCCTCCGCATGACGTCCGGCGCAGCACCCGACCGGACGGCGGCGACCTCAGCCGAGCAGCCCCCCGAGCACGTCGCGCACCTGCTCGAGACCGGCCCGGACCTCGGCGTACGACGTCGACAGCGGCGACAGCCCCAGGCGCAGGCCGCCGGGGTCGCGGTAGTCGGGGATGACGTCGCGGCGCCACAGCTCGGTGGTGACCTCGCGCATCCGCTCGTGCACCAGGGTGACGTGGCCGCCGCGCAGGGCGGGGTCGCGCGGGGTGGCCACGCCCACGCCGAGCGGCGCGAGCAGGTCGTCGGCCAGGTCGAGGGCGTAGCCGGTGAGCCCCACCGACTTCTCGCGCACCGCGGCGATGCCGACCCGGTCGAGCAGCTCGAGCATGTCGCGCACCGGCTGCATGCCGACCACCGGCGGCGTGCCCGACAGCATCCGGCGGATGCCGTCGGCCGGGCGGTAGGTCGGGCCCATGAGGAAGGGGTCGTGCGCACCGATCCAGCCCTGCAGCGGCTGCTCGATCTCGGCGAGCAGCCGCTCGGCGACGTAGACGAAGGCCGGCGACCCGGGGCCGCCGTTGAGGTACTTGTAGGTGCAGCCCACCGCGAGGTCGGCGTCCCAGCCGTCGAGCTCCACCGGCACCGAGCCCACCGCGTGGCTGAGGTCCCACAGCACCAGCGCGCCCGCGTCGTGCGCGAGGCGGGTCAGCGTCACGCCGTCGGCGAGGTACGCCGAGCGGTAGGCCACGTGGCTGAGCACGACGAGCGCCGTACGCTCCCCCACCGCCTCGGCCAGCAGCTCCTCGCTCACCCCGAGCGCGGTGTCGACCTCGACCCAGCGCAGGGTCAGCCCGCACTCGCGGGCCACGCCCTCGGCGAGGTAGCGGTCGGTGGGGAAGTTGTCACGGTCGACCACGATCTCGTCGCGGCCCGGACGCAGCGCCACCGCGGCGCGCATCGCCTTGTAGAGCAGCACGGTCGTGGAGTCGCCGATGGTGGTCTGGCCCGCGGCGGCGCCCAGGCAGGTGCGGGCGATGTCGTCGCCGACGCGCTGCGGCAGGTCGAACCAGTCCTCGTCCCAGCCGCGGATCAGCCGCCCGCCCCACTCGTGGTCGACGAAGCCGGCGAGACGGGCGCCGGTGACGGCGAGGGGGCGGCCCAGGGAGTTGCCGTCGAGGTAGACCAGCGGGCTGCTCGCGCCGACGAAGCGGTCGCGGTGGTCGGCCAGCGGGTCGGCGGCGTCGCGGGGGGCGGGGTCGAGGTCGCTCACGGCGCATGTCTACACGCGCGCCCGCCCCGGGCCCGCCACCGGCCCGGCGCGCCCGGCTAGGTTCGGGGTCGTGGAGATCCGCGAGCTGACCCCCGACGACTGGGAGGGCGAGGCCGCCCTGGCCGAGGAGGCCTTCGGCGCTGCGCCGGCGGGCAGCCCGCCCCGCACGCGCCCCGCCGAGCCGTCGCCGGGTCGCCACGGCTGGGGCGCTGTCGACGGCGGCCGGCTCGTGGCCAAGGTGGTCGCGCTCGAGCAGGCGTCGTGGTGGGGCGGGGTCGAGCTCGCCACCTGCGGCATCGCCGGTGTGGCCGTCGCCGCCGAGCACCGCTCCGGCGGGCTGCTCGCCGCGGTCATGGCCCCGCTCCTCGCCCAGGCCGCCGAGCGCGGCGCGGTCCTCTCGACGCTCTACCCCACCGCCCCCGGCATCTACCGCTCGCTGGGCTGGGAGCTGGTCGCCGCCCTCGACCGGGTCACCCTGCCGACGGCCTCGTTGTCGCGCGTGCGCCCGCCCGTGGGCGTGACCACGCGGCGCGCCGAGGTGGGCGACGTGCGCGCGGTGCAGGAGCTGTACGCCGCCTGGGCCGCGGCGCAGAACGGTCCGCTGACCCGCACCGGCCCGCGCTTCGACCGGCCCGACGCCGAGATCCACGCCGACCGCGGCGCGACCACCCTGGCCGTCGACGCCGCGGGGCGCGTGGTCGGCTACGCGAGCTGGTCGCGCCACGGCGGCTACGGCCCCGACGGCGTGCTCGAGGTGCACGACCTCCTCGCCGTCAGCGCCGACGGCTACCGCGCGCTGTGGGAGGTGCTGGCCAGCTCCGCCTCCGTCGCCCCCACCCTCGCGCTGCGCACCTCCGGCGCCGACCCTGCGCGGCTCCTCCTGCCCGGCGTCACCTGGTCACCCGACCCCGCCGCCCACCACCCCTACATGCTGCGCGTGCACGACGTCGCCGGCGCCCTCACTGCGCGACGCCTCGCCCTTCCCGACGGGGTGGGCCCGCGGGGCGGGGCCGGGGTCGCGTCCGGGGCCGGGATCGGGTCCGGGGGCGGGGCCGGGGCCGGGGCCGGGGGCGGGACTGCCGGGCCAGGTGTCGCGATCGACCTCGCCGTGGCCGGCGACCGGCTCGGCGCCGACGGTCGCTACCGGCTCACGCTCGGCGACGGGCCAGGTCGCTGCGAGCGGCTGGCCGCCGGTGGGGTCGCGGTCGGTGCGCCGGGCGGGGTCGACGTACCGACCCTCACGCCGCAGGGACTGGCCCTCCTCTTCGCGGGCGCGCAGACCTGCGCCAACCTGCGCATGCTCGACCACCTCACCGGGCCCGGCCACCACGACGCCCTGCTCGACCTGCTGCTCGCGGGCCGTCCGCTGCACGTGCGCGACTACTTCTGAGCCACCAGCCCGGTCCGGTGCGCAACGGCGCAATTGCGCCGGTTCAGCAACCCACGCGACCCACCACCAGCACCAGCCGCGCAAACCCCCCACCCGACCCCCAGCACCACCACGCAATTGCGCCACTTCAGCAACCCACGCGACCCACCACCAGCACCAGCCGCGCAAACCCCCCACCCGACCCCCAGCACCACCACGCAATTGCGCCGCTTCAGCAACCACGCGACCGACGGCGACCGCGGGTCAGGGCCGGCGCCGCAGCGCCCGGCCTACCGCCAGCCCGACGGCGACGCCGAGCAGGGTCTCCACGGCGCGGTCGAGCAGCAGGGTGCCGACCGGCACCGGGCTGGCCAGGTGCACCATCAGCAGCGCCAGCGGCGTGATGGCGACCAGGGCGAGGGCGTAGTTGCGCCCGACGAGCAGCTCCGCGGTCACCTGCAGCGCCACCACCACCAGCACGAGACCCAGCCCGGTGAGGTCGAGGCCGAGCAGGGCCGCGGCGACCAGCAGACCGACGCCCGTGCCGAGGAGGCGGTGCAGCCCCCGCACGGCCTGGGCCCGCGGGTCGCGCGCGGCGAGCGGCACCACGGCCGAGACCATCGCCCAGTAGGGGTGGCCGATGCCGGTCGCGGTGGCCACCGCCCCGGCCAGCGCCACGCCGAGGGCGGCCCGCAGCGCGTGGCGTCGTACGTCCGTCGGCGCGACCCGGGTGGTCGCCCCGGCCGTCGCACCCGCCGTCGCGCCGCCTGCCGCACCTGCCGCCGCACCCGCCGCCGCTCGCGCACCCGCCGCCGCACCGGACCCACCGGCGGCGGCCGACCCGCCCCGCCTGGCGCGCACCGTCGCACCGAGGCCGCCCACGACCACGGCGAGCGCGGCGGAGGCCGCCGCCACGCCCAGAGCGACCGGCACGTCGCCCGCCGTGGAGGGCACCGAGGCGGTGGCGCCGAAGGCGAAGACGAGGAAGAGCGCCCCGGGCGGGTGCCAGGCGTGGCGGTCCGAGAGCGTGGAGCCGAGTGCGGCCACACCGGCCGCGAGCGGCACGGCCAGCCAGGCGCGCTGCGGGGAGGTCGCCACGACCGTGCCGAGCCCGACGGCGAGCACCAGGAGCGTCGCGAGCGTGAGCTGCATGCGGCGCCGCTCGGCGCCGCCGCGGTCGCGGGCGTAGAGCGCGGCGAAGGCGCCGAAGGTGGCGTAGAGCGCCCACTCGAGACGACCCGCGGCCAGCAGCACGAGCAGCGGCACGAGGATCGAGACCCCCGCGCGGGCCGCGACGCGGTGCGCGCCGTCGTGGGGTCCGAGGGCGAGGAGCTGGTCGCGCAGCCGGCCACCGCCACCGCCACGGGGCCGGCTCGGCGTCGTCGTGGGCGGGCGTGATGGCTCGGTCGTCACGTCAGGCACTCCTGGTCCAACCGTCGGGGCCCCGCCACCGTCCCGCCGGCTTCCACTGGGTGGAGGTCGGGGCGGTGGTGCCCGCGACGCCCGGTGACCCGCCCGGGGTCGGGCTGGAGGGGGCCCGAGCCCGTCGGGTGGCTCACGGCTGGCTCACTGGTAGCTCACGAACCTCACCGCGGGCCGGATCGCGTGCACCTCGCGCGGGCCCATCAGGTCGACGTCCTCGTCGTAGAAGAGCTTGAAGCCGCCACGGAACTGCTGCGGTCGCACGACCGCGCGGTAGGTCGCGAGCTTCTCGCGGGGCGCGCCGAAGCCGTCGACGTGCTGCACCGTCGCCAGCTCCCGGCGCGACGTGACGGCCGCGATGTCGCGCACCATGTCGGTGCGGAACTGGTGGAGCACGAAGAGCTTCTGCGGCAGCTCCCAGCGGCGCACCAGCCCGGCCACCCAGGCCGAGGTGCGGTCGACCTCGCGGGCACCGACGCTGCCGATGACCCGCCCGGGCACCTCGCGGCGCCCCATCCGCCACTCGGGGTCGAGGGCGAGCCCGACGTGGGGCTGGCGCAGCGCCCACTCCCAGCGGCGGGCGGTGTCGAGGAAGCCGGTGCGCCCCGGCTGGAGGTCGAGCAGCAGCAGCGCGTCGTGCCGGCGCGCCGCGGCGACCCAGCGCTCCACCCCGGCGCGCGGCACGTCGTGGGCGTAGTCGCCGTCGTCACCCGGCCCGGCGTCGGCGATGGTCACGATGAGCTCGTAGACCGGCTGCACGGGCGAGCCGGGGCGGGCGAAGGGCCGCGCCGCGGCGTCGAGGCGCTCGCGCACCTGCTCGGGCGCTCCTTCCCCGAGCACCCCGAGGGCGGGGGTCTGCGCCGTGCCGTAGTAGGCCACCAGGAAGTCGTCGGCGCCGAAGACGCGGCGCGTGCCGTTGGGCAGCAGCGTCGCGGCGTTGGCGGCCCGCACCTGCTCCGGCGTACGCCGGTCGCCGCGGCCGCCGCCCGGCCCCGGCCCCGCCCCCGCACCGGGGCGCCCGACGCCGTCGGCGACCGGGGCCGGGTCGTCACCCGCGAGCCACCGCGGCAGGTGGGTCACCAGGCCTGCGACGAGCACCAGCGCGACCAGCCCGGCGAGGGCGCCGAGCAGCGCCCGGCGCTCGCTCGGCGCCCGTCGCGGGACGCTCACGCGGCTCAGCCGGTGACGGCGCCGTGCGCGGCGGAGGCGACGGTGCGGGCGTACTTGCCGAGCACGCCGCGGGTGTACTTCGGCTCGCGGGGCGCCCAGCCCTCCTTGCGCGACTCCCAGTCGTCGCCCTGCTCGACCTCGAGGCTGCGGTTGAGCACGTCGAGGGTGATCCGGTCGCCGTCGCGCACGAAGGCGATCGGGCCGCCGTCGACGGCCTCGGGGGCGACGTGGCCGACGCAGAGGCCGGTCGTGCCGCCGGAGAAGCGGCCGTCGGTGAGCAGCAGGACGTCCTTGCCCAGGCCGGCGCCCTTGATGGCGCCGGTGATGGCGAGCATCTCGCGCATGCCGGGGCCGCCCTTGGGGCCCTCGTAGCGGATGACGACCACGTCGCCGGCGGTGATCTGCCCGGCGGTGAGGGCGTCCATGGCGGCGCGCTCGCCGTCGAAGACGCGGGCGGTGCCGGTGAAGACCGATTCGTCGAAGCCGGCCGACTTCACGACGGCGCCCTCGGGCGCCAGCGAGCCCTTGAGGATGGTGAGACCGCCGGTGGCGTGGATCGGGCGGTCGAGACGGCGGATGACGTCGTCGTCGAGGGCCGGCGGCGCGAGGGCCTCGAGGTTCTCGGCCATGGTCCGGCCGGTGACGGTGAGGCAGTCGCCGTGCATGAGGCCCGCGTCGAGCAGCGCCTTCATGACCACCGGGATGCCGCCGATCTTGTCGACGTCGTTCATGACGTAGCGGCCGAAGGGCTTGAGGTCGGCCAGGTGCGGGACCTTGTCGCCGATGCGGTTGAAGTCGTCGATGGTCAGCGGCACCTCGGCCTCGCGGGCGATGGCCAGCAGGTGCAGCACAGCATTGGTGGAGCCGCCGAGGGCCATGACGACGGTGATGGCGTTCTCGAAGGCCTCCATGGTCATGATCTGGCGCGCCGTGATCCCGCGGCGCAGCATCTCGACCACGGCCTCGCCGGAGCGGTGGGCGAAGCCGTCACGGCGCCGGTCGACGGCCGGCGGGGCGGCCGAGCCGGGCAGCGACATGCCGAGGGCCTCGCCGACGGCGGCCATCGTGTTGGCGGTGTACATGCCGCCGCAGGCGCCCTCGCCGGGGCAGATGGCCCGCTCGATGCGGTCGACCTCCTCGCGGGTGATCTTGCCGGCCAGGCAGGCGCCGACGGCCTCGAAGGCGTCGATGATCGTGACGTCGTTGCCGTCGACCTGCCCGGGCATGATCGAGCCGGCGTAGAGGAACACCGAGGCCAGGTCGAGGCGGGCCGCGGCCATCATCATGCCCGGCAGCGACTTGTCGCAGCCGGCCAGCAGCACCGAGCCGTCGAGGCGCTCGGCCATCATCACGGTCTCCACCGAGTCGGCGATGACCTCGCGCGAGACCAGCGAGAAGTGCATGCCCTCGTGGCCCATGGAGATGCCGTCGGAGACCGAGATCGTGCCGAACTCCAGCGGGTAGCCGCCGGCGGCGTGCACGCCGTTCTTGACCGCCTTGGCCAGCCGGTCGAGCGAGAGGTTGCAGGGGGTGATCTCGTTCCAGCTCGACGCCACACCGATCTGGGGCTTCTCCCAGTCGTCGTCGCCCATGCCGACCGCGCGGAGCATGCCGCGCGAGGCCGCTCTCTCGAGGCCGTCGGTGACGTCGCGGGAGCGGGGCTTCAGGTCCGGCTGGTCGTCCATGCCGAGCAGCCTACGTCCGCCGCGGCGTTGCGCCCGTCACCGTCCCGACCTGCGTACGCCGGGCCTTCACACCCGCGACACACGCGCGGCCTACCCTGCTGCGGTGACGACTCCCGCGACCCCGCCCGAGCCCGCCGGCACGACCCCGGTCGACTGGTCGGCGCACGCCGCCGTGCTCTTCGACCTCGACGGCGTGATCACCCCGACCGCCGAGGTGCACATGCGCGCCTGGTCGGAGATGTTCAACGCCTTCCTGTCCGAGCACCGCTCCGAGGACACCGCGGGCGACTGGTCGGCCTACACCGAGGCCGACTACTTCGCCCACGTCGACGGCAAGCCCCGCTACGACGGCGTGCGCGACTTCCTGGCCTCGCGCGGCATCGCGCTGCCCGAGGGCGAGGCCACGGACTCCGGCGCCCCCGACCGGGCGCCCACGGTCAAGGGCCTGGGCAACCGGAAGAACGACGCCTTCAACGCCGTGCTCGCACGCGACGGCGTCTCCGCCTTCCCGGGCTCGGTGGCGCTGCTCGACCACCTGCGCGACCTCGGCACGCCGCTGGCCGTCGTGTCCTCCTCGGCCAACGCCCCCGCCGTGCTGGAGGCCGCCGGGCTGGCCGACCGCTTCGAGACCGTCGTGTCCGGCGCGGTGGCCGAGGAGCTCGGCCTGCCGGGCAAGCCGGCCCCCGACACCTTCGTGCACGCCGCCACCGTGCTGGGCGCCGACCCGGGCTCGGCCGTGGTGCTCGAGGACGCCGTGTCCGGCGTGCGCGCCGGCGCGGCCGGCGGGTTCGCGGTCGTGGTCGGCGTCGACCGCGGCGCCGGCGCCGAGGTGCTCACCGGCGCCGGGGCCACGCTGGTCGTCGCCGACCTCGCCGAGCTGGTCCCGTGAGCGCGCGCACCCCCGGGCAGGGACAGACCCAGGGCAGCCACGGCCGCCACGTCGCGGCCGACCCCGTCGACCGCAGCCGCTTCCCCGTCGACCCGTGGCGCCTGGTCGAGCGCGCCTACGACCCCGACGACCTCGGGGTCACCGAGACCCTCTTCACCGTCGCCAACGGCTACCTCGGCATGCGCGGCAACCCCGCCGAGGGCCGCGACGCCTACGCCCACGGCACCTTCGTCAACGGCTTCCACGAGACCTGGCCGATCCGCCACGCCGAGGCGGCGTTCGGCTTCGCCCGCACCGGCCAGACCATCGTCAACGTGCCCGACGCCAAGCTGATGAAGCTCTACGTCGACGACGAGCCGCTCACCATCGGCACCGCCGACCTCGAGCACTACGAGCGCAGCCTCGACTTCCGCGACGGCGTCCTGCGCCGCTCGCTGGTGTGGCGCACCCCCTCGGGCAAGCGGGTCAGGGTCGAGTCGTCCCGCATGGTCTCGATGACCCAGCGCCACCTCGCGGTGATGACCTTCGAGGTCACGATGCTCGAGGGCGACGCCCCGATCGTGATCTCCTCGCAGGTGCTCAACCGCCAGGACGGCAAGGACGAGTACCACGTCTCCTCGCAGTCGATGGGCGAGGGCGTCGACCCGCGCAAGGCGGCGTCGTTCGACGACCGGGTGCTGCTGCCGCGGCTCAGCTACGCGCGCCACGACCGGATGATGCTCGGCTACATGTGCGCCAACTCCAAGATGACCATCGCGGTCGGCGCCGACCACCGGCTGGAGTCGGAGGACGAGCCCGAGGTGATCCTGCGCGACGACGAGGACCTCACCAAGATGGTCTTCCGCGTCGAGGCCCGCGAGGGCCGCACCGTGCGCCTGGAGAAGACGGTGGCCTACCACACCTCGCGCGGCGTGCCCGTGCGCGAGCTGGCCGACCGCTGCGACCGCACCCTCGACCGCGCCGCGCTGCACGGCGTGGCCCACTACCACGCCGAGCAGCGCGCGTGGTTCGACCGGTTCTGGTCGGCCGCCGACGTCGAGGTGGAGGCCGCCGACGGCACCGACGTCGAGGAGACGCTCGCCACCCAGCAGGCGATCCGCTTCAACCTCTTCTCCCTGGCCCAGGCCAGCGCGCGCGCCGACCAGCAGGGCGTGCCGGCCAAGGGGGTGACCGGCTCGGGCTACGAGGGGCACTACTTCTGGGACTCCGAGATCTACGTCGCGCCCTTCCTCACCTACACCCAGCCCCACCTGGCCCGGAACCTGCTGCACTTCCGCACCCGGATGCTGCCCGCCGCGCGCCACCGGGCCCGCGAGATGGCGCAGAGCGGTGCGCTCTTCCCCTGGCGCACCATCAACGGCGAGGAGGCCTCGGCCTACTACGCCGCCGGCACCGCCCAGGTCCACATCGACGCCGACGTCTCCTACGCCCTGACGCAGTACGTCGCGGCCACCGGCGACACCGGCTTCCTCGTGCGCGACGGCATCGACGTGCTCGTCGAGACCTCGCGGATGTACGTCGACCTCGGCTTCTGGCGCAGCAACGGCTCGCTGTCGTTCCACATCCACGGCGTGACCGGCCCCGACGAGTACACGACGGTCGTCAACAACAACCTCTTCACCAACGTCATGGCGCGCTACAACCTCGAGCAGGCCGTGGCCGCCGTCGAGCTGCTGCGCGCCGAGCACCCCGTCGAGCACGCACGCCTGGTGGGCCGGCTGCACCTCGGCGACGACGAGGTCGAGGAGTGGCGCCGCTGCGCGGCCGGCATGCACATCCCCTTCGACGAGGGCCTGGGCATCCACCCGCAGGACGACTTCTTCCTCGACCGGGAGGTCTGGGACCTCTCGCGCACCCCCGACGAGCTGCGCCCGCTGCTGCTGCACTACCACCCGCTGGTGATCTACCGCTTCCAGGTGCTCAAGCAGGCCGACGTCGTCCTCGCGCTCTTCCTCCAGGGCGACCGCTTCACCGCGGCCGAGAAGCGCGCCGACTTCGAGTACTACGACCCGATCACCACCGGCGACTCCACGCTGTCGGCGGTCGTGCAGTCGGTGATGGCCGCCGAGGTGGGCTACCACGAGGTCGCGTTCCAGTACTTCCTGCAGTCGCTCTACGTCGACCTGTGCAACCTGCACGGCAACACCGTCGACGGCCTGCACATCGCCTCGACCGGCGGCGTGTGGAGCGCGCTGGTCTTCGGCTTCGGCGGCATGCGCGACCGCGGTCCCCGGCTGTCCTTCGACCCGCGGCTGCCCGACGCCTGGGGCCGGCTGCGCTTCGCGGTCACCTGGCGCGGCACCCGGGTGCGCGTGGAGCTCACCGAGGCCGCGATCAGCTTCACCCTCGACGGCGACGACGCCCCCGACGTGGAGATCGCGGTCGCGGGCCGCGAGCACGTCGTGCGCGCCGGCGCCCCGCTCGTGGTCGCGCTCGACGGCCACGGCGACCGGCTCTCGGGCCACCTGGGCGACGAGCCGCAGCTCGGCGGGGTGCGCTCCGACGGCACCCGCATCACCGCCGGGGTGCCCGACCCGATCTCCTTCGAGGACCCGACGTACGCCGAGATCCTCGCCGAGGAGGAGGAGCTGCCCGCGATCGGGCCGCACGTCCCGCAGAGCTGACCTGGCGCACGTCACCCGGTCGGGCCTGCCGACTCGGTGCACACCCGTGCATGATGTGCACCGACCGATCCGCACGCACGCGGCCCCGCGCCCCCGGCGCGGCCACGAGAGGTGAGAAGTGAGCAAGCGACTCAAGCACGACCTGACCTACGACGCCCCTCTGGCCGAGGTGGCCGCGATGCTGGCCGACAAGTCCTTCCGCGAGGAGGTCTGCGACTACCAGCGGGTGCTCTCGCACACCGTCACGGTCACCCCCAAGGGCGACCGGCCCGAGGACGGCATGGAGGTCGTCATCGACCAGGTGCAGCCGGCCAAGGGCCTCCCCTCCTTCGCCACCAAGCTCGTCGGCGACGAGATCAACATCGTGCAGACCGAGTCGTGGAGCACGATCGACCGCGGCGCCGTGCTCGTGACCATCCCGGGCAAGCCCGGCGAGATGAAGGGCACCGCCACCCTGCGCGAGGCCGGCGGGGTCACCACCGAGACCGTCGACCTGGAGATCAAGGTCGGCATCCCGCTGGTCGGCGGCAAGATCGAGGGCCTGGTCAGCGACATGCTCCTCAAGGCGCTCAAGGCCGAGAACAAGGTCGGCCGGGAGTACCTCGCCCGCTGACCGGGGCCGCCCCGGTCGCTCAGTCGCGGCCGGGGGCACCTCGGGGTCCGTCGCCCGCGTCGGGTGCCTGGGCGGCCCGGGCGCCGTCGCCGGCGACCGCCTCACCCGCGGTCTCCTCGGCGGCCCGGTCGGAGCGGCGCCGCAGCGCCACGACCACGCCGAGCACCAGGAAGGGCCCGAAGGCCAGCGCCACCGTGAGTGCCTGCTCCACCGGGTGCAGGGCGCCCAGGTGCAGCGCCACCAGCCACGCGGTGGCGGTGTCGGCGGTCGGCGCGAGGGCTGCGGTGCTCATCACGCCCCATTCTCACCTCCCCGGGTGAGACCGGGATGAGGTGGGGCGTCCGGGGCGTTCGTACTCGTGACCGACCGCACCCGACACACAGGAGCTGACACCACCGTGGCCGACCTCTTCGACTCCCTCACCGTGAAGAACTGGGAGCTCCCCAACCGCCTCGTGATGGCGCCGCTCACCCGCAACCGCGCCGAGGGCACCGTGCCCGGTGACCTCAACGTGGAGTACTACGCCCAGCGCGCCTCCGCCGGCCTCATCATCACCGAGGGCAGCCAGCCCAGCGCCCACGGCCAGGGCTACCTCAACACCCCCGGCTTCCACACCGCCGAGCAGCTCGCCGGCTGGAAGCGCGTCGCCGAGGCCGTGCACGCCGGCGGCGGCCGCATCGTCGCCCAGCTCATGCACGCGGGCCGCGTCGCGCACCCCGACAACACCGGCGGCCAGGAGCTGATCGCGCCGAGCGCGATCGCCACCCCCGACGAGATGTTCACCGCCGAGGGCATGAAGCCCTCGCCCACCCCGCGCGCCATCGAGACCGACGAGATCGCCTCGGTCGTGCAGGAGTACGTCGACGCCGCCCGCGGCGCGATCGACGCCGGTCTCGACGGTGTCGAGGTCCACGCCGCCAACGGCTACCTCATCCACCAGTTCCTGGCCCCGGGCTCCAACCACCGCGAGGACGCCTACGGCGGCTCGCCGGAGAACCGTGCCCGCTTCGCCATCGAGGTCACCCGCGCCGTGGCCGCCGAGATCGGCGCCGACAAGGTCGGCATCCGCATCTCGCCGGCCCACAACATCCAGGGCTGCACCGAGACCGACCCCGCCGACGTCGAGGCCACCTACACCGCCCTCGTGCAGGCCATCGCCCCGCTGGGCCTGGCCTACCTGAGCTTCCTCGCCGACCCCGAGCTCGACCTGATCCAGGGTCTGCGCAAGGAGTTCGGCGGCGTGGTCATCGCCAACGACGGCTTCGGCACCGTCACCACCAAGGAGGACGCGCAGCGCATCCTCGACCAGGACCTCGCCGACGCCGTGGCCGTGGGCCGGCTCTTCATCGCCAACCCCGACCTGCCGCGCCGCTGGCAGACCGACGCCCCGCTGAACGAGCCGAACCCCGACACGTTCTACGGCGGCGGCGCCGAGGGCTACACCGACTACCCCGCCCTCGAGGCCTGAGCCTCCGACTCCCCCGCGGGTCGACCCAGGTCCCGCACCAGGGCCCGACGCAGCACGAGGCCCCACCGGTCGTCCGGTGGGGCCTCGTGGCGTCTGCGGGCGTGCGCGCCGGGGCTCAGCCCATGTAGGGGTAGCGGTAGTCGGTCGGCGGCACGAAGGTCTCCTTGATCGAGCGCGGCGAGGTCCAGCGCAGCAGGTTGACCGCGGCGCCGGCCTTGTCGTTGGTGCCGCTGGCGCGCCCGCCGCCGAAGGGCTGCTGGCCCACCACCGCGCCGGTGGGCTTGTCGTTGACGTAGAAGTTGCCGGCCGCGAAGCGCAGCTCCTCGCGGGCCCAGGCGATGGCCGCGCGGTCCTGGGAGATGATCGCGCCGGTGAGGGCGTAGGGGGCGAAGGACTCCATCTGGTGCACGACCGACTCGAAGTCGGCGTCGTCGTAGACGTGCACGACGAGGATGGGGCCGAAGTACTCGGTCGAGAACATCTCGTCGGTGGGGTCGGTCGACTCCACGACCGTGGGACGCACGAACCACCCGGTGGAGTCGTCGGTCTGGCCGCCGGCGATCACCGTGAGGTGCGGGGTCTCCTGGGCGCGGGCGATGGCGGCGCGGTGCTTGGCGAAGGCCCGGTCGTCGATGACGGCGCCCATGAAGTGGGAGAAGTCGGTGGGGTCGCCGACGCTGATCGCCTCGACCTCGGCCACCAGGTCGTCCTTGATCCGGTCCCACACCGAGCGGGCGACGTAGGCGCGCGAGGCCGCCGAGCACTTCTGGCCCTGGAACTCGAAGGAGCCGCGGATTAGCGCGGTGCGCAGCACGTCGGGGTCGGCCGAGGGGTGGGCGACCACGAAGTCCTTGCCGCCGGTCTCGCCGACGATGCGGGGGTAGGAGCGGTAGCCCGCGATGTTCTCCCCCACCGTGCGCCACAGGTGCTGGAAGGTGGGGGTCGAGCCGGTGAAGTGGATGCCGGCGAGGTCGCGGTGGGCCAGGGCCACCTCGGAGACCTCCAGGCCGTCGCCGGGGAGCATGTTGATGACGCCCGGCGGCATGCCGGCCTCCTCGAGCAGCTCCATGGTCAGCGACGCCGCCAGCTGCTGGGTCGGCGAGGGCTTCCACAGCACGGTGTTGCCCATCAGCGCCGGCGCGGTCGGCAGGTTGCCGGCGATGGCGGTGAAGTTGAAGGGGGTGATCGCGTAGACGAAGCCCTCGAGGGGGCGGTGGTCGGTGCGGTTCCAGATGCCCGGGGAGTTGGCGATGGGCTGGTCGGTGAGGATCTGCTTGGCGTAGTGCACGTTGAAGCGCCAGAAGTCGATGAGCTCGCAGGCGCTGTCGATCTCGGCCTGGAAGGCGGTCTTCGACTGCCCCAGCACGGTGGCGGCGTTGATGCGCTGGCGCCACGGACCGGCGAGCAGGTCGGCGGCCTTGAGGATCACCGCGCAGCGCTCGTCGAAGGCCATCGCGCGCCAGGCGGGAGCGGCGTCCTGGGCGGCGGTGATCGCGGCCTCGGCGTCGGCGCGGGTGCTGTTGCGGGTCACGCCCAGCACGTGCTGGTGGTCGTGGGGCTGCACGACGCGGATCTCGGCCCCGCCGCCGGGGCGCGCCTCGCCGCCGATGTGGGCGGGCAGGTCGCGCTGCTGCGACTCCAGCCGCGCGATCTCGGCCTGGAGCGCCTCGCGCTCCGCCGATCCGGGCGCGTAGGTGAGGTTGGGCTCGTTGACGGGTGCCGGCGGGAAGGTGAGGGCGTCCATGGGCGCGACTCTAACGAGGCCGTGCCCCGGGCTCCGAGTCCCGGCCCCCTCCCCCCGCGGGGGTCAGAGCAGGTGGGCGATCTCCTGGGTGGCGTACCACGCGAGGTCGTCGTCGTCCGGCGCGTCGTCGACCGGGTCGACGTGGGCCGAGGCGACGGTGCGCCAGGGCACGTCGGCGGCGACGTCGACCAGCGTCGGGTCGTCGCCGGCGACGGGCTCGACCGCGGGCACGTCGACGGCGAGCACCACGCGGCGCGGCCGGTCGGCGGGGGTGAGCAGCGTGCGCGACGTGGCGGCGGCGGCCATGAGGGCGGCGTACTCCCAGCCCTCCTCGTCGCCGTCGGGCCACTCCGCGCGCAGCGCCTCGGTCACCGCGTGGGCGCGCAGCGGGCCCTCGAGGCGGCCCGCGGCGACGAGGGCGGCGAGCGAGGAGGACGTGAGCGGCACGTAGGCGCGGATGGCGCCGGAGCGCGGGCTCACGACTCCTCCCCCGCGGGGCCGTCGGGCGGGCCGTCGAGCGGGCCGGCGGACGGTCTGGTGGGCGGGGTCGCGCCGCCGGTGGGGCGGCTGCTCGCGGGCCGGGTGACCCTGCGGGCCGACCGGGGGGCCGTCGTGCCGGCGCCGCCGCGACGGCGACCCCGTGGCACCCGCGAGCGGGCACCGGTGACGGTGTCGAGCAGCTCGTCGAGGGCCTCGGAGAGGCACTGGCCGAGGACCTCGGCGTCGGGGACCTTGTCGCGGTCGGCGGTGATGCCGTAGTAGACGCCGCCGTCGTAGGAGGTCACGCCGAAGGCGAGGGTCTGGCCCGGCGGCAGCGGCGGCACGGGATAGGTCGCCTGCATGCGGGCGCCCGCGGCGTAAAGCGGCGACTGCGGGCCCGGCACGTTGGTGATCGTGAGCTGCGCACCCCGGCGGGTCTCGGCCGCGGCCACACGGCTGCCGATGGCGTGGAAGGTCGACGGGGCGAAGCCCGCGATCCCGGCCAGCCGGTTGGCGGCGACGCTGCGGCCGGTCTCCTGGTGGGAGAGGAAGGAGTAGCTCAGCTGGTGCAGCCGCACGACGGGACTGGCCTCGCCCAGGGGCAGCTGCACCAGGTGGGGCGCGATCTGGCTGCCGAGGGAGGTCGCCTCGAGCTCGTGGTCGATGACCGAGACCGGCACGACGGCGCGCACCTGGCTCAGCGACCCCAGCGAGGCGCCCCGGGTCATCAGCCACGCCCGCAGGCCGCCGGCGACCGTGGCCAGGATGACGTCGTTGACCGTGCCGCCGTGCACGTCGCGGATGCGGCGGTAGTCGGCGAGCTGGGTGGTCACCGAGACCACGCGGCGCTGCTGGGAGAGCCGGCCGGCCAGCGGGGTCTCCGGGGCCTGGCCCCGCCCGGTCAGCCCGCCGACGACACGGCCGGCGCGCTCGGCCGCACCGGTGGCGGTGCGGGTCAGGGCGCCGGTGCTGCTGCGCAGGGTGTCGACCACCGTCGCGCGGTCGCGCAGGGAGTCACCGAGCGCCTCCGCCACCAGGCCCGGGGTGGAGCGGCGGGGCTCCGGCGCCCAGTCGTCGTGGCCCAGCGACTTCGGCTCCGCGGAGGAGTCGAGCAGCACCTGGGCCAGGTCGACCGTGCCGACGCCGTCCACCAGCGCCTGGTGGGACTTGTAGAGCAGGGCCACCCGGCCACCGGAGAGGCCCTCCACGAAGTAGACCTCCCACAGCGGGCGGCTGCGGTCGAGCGGGCGCGACACGATGCGGGCGACCAGCTCGCGCAGCTGGTCGAGCGAGCCGGGGCGGGGCAGCGCGGAGCGGCGTACGTGGTAGCCCAGGTCGAAGCGCTCGTCGTCGACCCACACCGGGTTGGCCAGCCAGCCCGGCACGCTCTGCACGCGCTGGCGGTAGCGCGGGACGAACGAGATCCGGTCGGCGATGAGCTCCACCAGCCGGTCGTAGTCGAAGCCCGAGTCGCCCGGCTCGAAGATCTCGACCGTCGCGTTGTGCCTCGGGGTGGTCAACGACTCCTCGGTCAGGAACGCGAGGTCCCGCGACCGCAGACGCTCACTCATCGGTGCCTCTCTGTGCTGACGGGGGTCCCTCCACCGGGACGGGGCGGGCGGGACCGGGGCCGACCCGGGCCCTCGGTGCCCCCGGCCGGGGGCGGGCTGAGGACCCGCTGAGACCGCGCTGAGGGGCTGCTGAACCCACCGGCCCGGCTCTCCCCGGAGTTGCTCGTCGTGCGATTCTGTCAGAGGCCCGTGCACCACCGGGCCGACGACCACGGCCGGCCCCCGGCCGCCCTCCCCCCGGTCCGCCACGTCCCCGTCTGCGAAGGAACCCGCACCATGCGTCTGCTGGCCTCGTCCGCTGCCCTCACCTGCCTCCTGCTGCTCGCCAGCGGCTGCGGGGACGCCGAGACGGTCTCCGACGACACCACCGGTGCGGCGACGTCGAGCGCGACGACCGGCGCCACCGAGGGCTCGGGCGCCTCGCCCTCCGGCTCCGCCTCGGAAGGCTCCGAGGAGCCGGCCGGCACCGTCGTCCCGATCACCATCGAGGGCGACACCGTCTCCCCCGAGGCCCAGCGCCTGCCCGTCTCCCTCGACGAGACCGTCACCCTCGAGATCACCGCCGACGCCCCGGGCGAGATCCACGTGCACTCCACCCCCGAGCAGGAGCTGGAGTACGACGAGGGCACCACCGACCTCGAGCTCACCTTCGAGCAGCCCGGCGTGGTCGAGGTCGAGTCCCACGACCTCGGGCTGACCATCCTGCAGCTCGAGGTCTCCTGACCGTGGCGGGCCTGACCGGCCTGCACGCCGGCCTCCAGGCGGCCCTCGCCGCCGGCGTCACCGACGACCGGGTCACCCAGGCGCACGGCATCGGCGGCGCCAAGGACCTGCCCATCTCCCCGGAGCTGGCCATCGCCGGCGCCGTGGCGGCGCTGACGGTCTCCTTCACCGTGCTCGCGGTGGCGTGGCGCAGCCCGCGCTACGACGCCGCCACGAGCGGCCGGCCGCTGCCGCTGCTCACGCGCGTGGTCGACTCCGTGCCGTGGCGCGTGGCCCTGCGCGTCGCGGGTCTCGCGGTCTTCGGCTGGGGGGCGCTCGCCGCGGTCTTCGGCCGCGACCTGCTGCTCAACCCCTTCTTCGGCATGTTCTACGTGTGGCTGTGGGTGGGGATCGTGCCCGCCTCGGTGCTGCTGGGCCCGGTCTTCAAGGCCATCAGCCCGGCCCGCACGATCAACCTGGCGCTGGCGAAGATCTCCGGCGGCGACCCCGAGGTCGGCCTGCTGCGCTACCCCGAGCGGCTCGGCTACTGGCCGGCGGCGATCGGTCTCTTCGCCTTCGTGTGGCTCGAGCTGGTCTACCCCTACTCCACCGAGCTGGGGCCGGTGCGGCTGTGGGCGGCGGTCTACGTCGCGGCCATGCTCGTCGGCGGGGCGGTCTTCGGCAACGTCTGGTACGAGCGCGCCGACCCCTTCGAGGTCTACTCCAGCCTCGTCGCCAAGCTCTCGGTGTGGGGTCGGCGCGACGGGATGGTGCTGCTGCGCAGCCCGCTGGCCAACCTCGACTCCCTCGTGCCGCGTCCGGGGCTGGTGGCCGTGGTGGCGGTGCTCTTCGGGTCCACCGCCTTCGACTCCTTCCGCGACTCCCTGCGCTGGGTCTCGTTCCTGCAGAACACCGCGTGGATCGACTCCCGCTCCTGGGCGCCCGACGTGGCCAACAACATCGGCCTGGTCGTCTTCTGCGCCGGGGTCGGGGGGCTCTTCGCCCTCGGCACGATGACCACCGGCGTCGAGGAGGGCCGGTCGCGGCGGGCGCTGCCGATGCTGTTCGCCCACTCGGTGGTCCCGATCATCGTCGGCTACATCATCGCCCACTACCTGTCCTACTGGGTGGAGTACGGCCAGCAGACCCTCATCCAGGCCAGCGACCCGCTGAGCAACGGCTCCGACCTGCTCGGCACCGGCAGCTGGACGCCGAACTACTGGCTCTCCAACCACCCCACGCTGCTGGCCAACACCAAGGTCGCCGCGGTCGTGCTGGGCCACGTGCTGGGCGTGGTGGCGGCCCACGACCGGGCCATCAAGCTGCTGCCGCGACGCCACCAGCTCACCGGGCAGCTGCCGCTGCTCTTCGTCATGGTCGCCTTCACCGCCGGCGGCCTCTACCTCCTCTTCGCGGCGTGAGCCGCGCCGTGGAGCGCCCCGACCGGTTCTTCGACCGGCTCGGCGGGGGCCGCTTCCTGCCCACCGACCTCACCGGCGGCGCGTGGTCGACCGCGGAGCAGCACATCAGCCCCTTCGTGGGCCTGCTGGTGCACGAGGTCGAGCGCGACGCCGCCGCCCGGGCCGCCGCCCCTGCCGACACCGCCGCTCCTGCCGGCGGCGCGCGGGCGATGACGGTGAGCCGGGTGTCGGTCGACATCCTCGGGGTCATCGGGCCCGAGGAGGTGCAGGTCGACGTCGAGGTGCTGCGCCCGGGCCGCACCATCGAGCTGGTCGAGGCCACCCTGCGCAGCGCCGGCCGGGCGGCGGCCCGCGCCCGGGTGTGGCGGCTGGCCACCCGCGACACCTCGGTCGTCGCCGGCGGGGCCGGGGAGCCGCTCCCACCGCCCCACGACCTGCCGACGCGAGCCATGACCGACGTCTGGCCGGGCGGCTACATCGCCGGCCTCGACGTGCGCGCCGCCGGGGAGGTCGAGCCCGGCCGGGGCCGGTCGTGGATCTCCACCACGGCCGCGCTCGTGGCCGGTGAGCCCGCGAGCGCCCTGGCGCGGCTGCTCGGCCTCGTCGACACCGCCAACGGGCTGGCGGTGCGCACCTCGCCGCAGGAGTGGGCCTTCCCCAACCTCGACCTCACCGTGCACCTCGTGCGCGAGCCGCAGGTCGCCGACGGCGACCCGGTGTGGCTGGGCCTCGACACCACGGTCGTCTTCGGCCCCGACGGCGTCGGGCTGACCAGCAGCGTGCTGCACGACCTCCACGGACCCGTGGGCCGCGCGGCGCAGGTGCTCACCCTCCGCCCTCGCTGAGGGAGCTGCGGGCGCTGAGGGCGCTGCGGAGCACCGCATCGGTGGACGCACCGGTCGCCGGGTCGCGCCCGGTGCTCACCGGGCGCGTCGGCGCGCCCGCGTGCCCCGGCTCGAGCGGGCCACGGCGTGCTCGCGCGCCACGTCGGGGACGAGGGCGTCGGCGAGCGGCGCCAGGGCGCGCACGAGCGGGGTGTCCCCCGACTCGGTGAGCGTGCGACCCGCGACGAGGGCGCGGTCGACCCCGGCCCGGTCGTCGGGCAGGAAGTGCAGGCCCTCCACCCGGCCGAAGCCGGCCACCATCGCCGCCACGTCCTTCTCGCTCCAGCCGAGGGTCGCCCGCATCCGGTTGACCACGACGTGGACGGGGCGCCCCCCGGTGTGCTCGTGGAGCTCGGCCAGGCCGCGGGCCAGCCGGGAGAGGCCCACGGGGTCGGGCGTGCCCACCACCACGAGGGTGTCGGCCACGTCGACGGCGGCCAGGGTGAGGTGGTTGCGCCCCGGTCGCCCCGACAGCTCCGCACCGAGATCGCCCTCGAGGCTCGACCCGGTGTCGACCACCACCTGCGCCTGCTCCCTCCCGACCTCCAGCAGGTGCTCCAGGGCGCCGGCCCTCACCTCGGCCCAGCGGTCGGCACGCGGCAGGCCCGTCACCACCGAGAGGTGCGGCCCCAGGGAGCGCTGCACGCTGGCGAACCGCTCCTCGACCATGCCCGCCGAGGCCAGACGCGCCGCGGCGAGCAGGCCCGAGACCTCGTCGAGGATGCCCAGCTGCTGGGCCACCGCCCCTCCCTGGGGGTCGGCGTCGACCAGCACCGTGCGCGCGCCGCGCCCGGCCAGGACCGCCGCGAGACCGGCGGCGATCGTCGTACGACCCGGGGCGCCGGCGGGGCCCCACACCGTGACCACGCGGCCGGGCACCGACGGGGACGCGGGGGCCGCGGCGGGCCGGTCGCGCGCCGACTCGGGCTCCGGCGGAGCGGGACGCGGCGCGGTGGGGGTCGCGGCGACCGGGGCGCCGCCGCCGGCCGGGCGTGTGGGCGGCGGCTCCTCGGGCGCGGTGACCGCCTCGGGCAGGGAGTCGAGGCGGGTCTCCGGCACGATCGAGGAGATCGCGATGCGCGAGGCCCGCAGCCGGGCCGCCTCCGGGGAGAGCGCGGAGGGCACGACGGCGACCGGCCGCACGCCGTGGCGGCGCAGGTGGTCGACGGCGGCCAGGTCGAGGCCCGGGGAGTCCAGGCCGAGCACGGCGACGTCGGCCTGACCGGCGGCGGCCGAGGCGAGCAGGTCGTCGACGTCGACGCAGCGCTTGAGCACGACCACGCCGGGGCGGGCGTTGAGGTGCTGGAGCGCCGGGGACTCCCACGCCGCCCCGGAGGCGACGACCAGCACGACGGCGGTGCGGTCAGGCACGGGTCAGCCCCCCAGCAGCACGGTCACGACCGGGTCGCCCAGCGAGGCCAGCAGGGCGAAGTACCGGTCGGCCTGCTCGGGGCTCATCGCGAGGTCGAGACGCTGCTGGCCCGAGGCGGCGAAGCCCTCGGAGTCGGCGGCCACGCCCACCACCGAGAGGCCCTCGATGCGGCTCTCCTCGGCGTCGGCCGCTCCCGCCGCGCCCGCGTCGCCCTCCGCGAGCGCGCCGGCACCGTCGAGCACGTAGATGTCGACGACGACGCCGGGCCCGACCCCGCTCGGCACGAGCCCGGGGTCGACCGCGACGGGCACGACGCGCAGGTCGGCCTCCCCGGCCGGACCGGTGGCCCCGCGCGGCAGCAGCTCCCCCGCCCCGACCCCCCGCACCAGGGTCAGGTCGCCCGGCAGCTCCTCGTCGGCGCTCCAGTAGCGCGCGAGGTCGGTGTCGTCGGCGAAGCGCACCCGCTGCGCCTCGAGGTCGCCGGCGTCGATCCGCTCACCCGGGCCGAGGTCGTCGGCGGCCGCCCAGACCGCGACCGTCTCGTCGGCCGCGGCCAGCAGGCGCGCACCGAGCACGACGGAGCCCGCCACGATGGCCACCCCGATCCACAGCCGCGGGTCGCGCCATCCCGGTGACCGCGTGCGCTGCGCGGCGGGCGGCGCGAGGGCCGCCGACGGCTGGGGTGGTGACGGAGTGCTCCCGAGTTTCCTGGCCACGGCGCCATCATGCCCAGCGACGCCGGAGACAGACATCGTCTCTCCACAGGTCCGGACCACCGCTCGTGCCGCGCGTCGGAGGCAGGTGCGACGATGGGGTCATGGCGTCGCCTCGCTTCCTCACTCTCGCCGACGTGGCCGAGGTGCTCAACACCTCCAGCGCCCAGGTCTACGCGCTGGTGCGCCGCGGCGACCTGCCGGCGATCAAGATCGGCGGCCGCGGCCAGTGGCGCGTGGAGTCGGAGCAGCTGGAGCAGTTCATCGAGCGGATGTACGCCGAGACCCGCACGTTCGTCGACGAGCACCCCTACGTCGAGGCCGCCGAGCGCCCCGAGCCCTAGCGGTGGTGCCTGGCCGGGCGCCGCCAGGCGCCCGACGCCTCCGGGCTCAGCCGACCTCGGAGCGCAGCACGACGTCGACCTGCCGCTCCTCGCCGCCGCGCTGCACGGTGAGCTCGATGGTCTCGCCGGGCTGGTTCGAGCGGATGCTGACGATGAGGGCGATGCCGTCGGTGACGCGCTCGCCGTCGACCGCGGTGACCACGTCGCCCTCCTCCAGGCCGGCCTCGGCCGCGGCGCCGTCGGCCACGACCCGGCTGATCTCGGCGCCGTCGCCGCCCTGCCCGCCGGTCTGCACCTCGGCGCCGATGACGGGGTAGCTCGCCTCGCCCGTGCGCAGGATCTGGTCGGCGGTGATGCGCACCTGCTCGACGGGGATCGCGAAGCCCACGCCGATGTTGCCCGACTCCCCGCCCAGGCCGCCGCCGGTGGTGGCGATGGCGGAGTTGACGCCGACGACCTGGCCGAGCAGGTTGACCAGCGGCCCGCCGGAGTTGCCGGGGTTGATGGCGGCGTCGGTCTGCACGGCGTTGATGTAGGAGGACTGGTCGGCCGACTGGCCGGTCGTCACGGGGCGCTGCAGGGCGCTGACGATGCCCGCGGTCACGGTGGAGCTGAGGCCCAGCGGGGAGCCGAAGGCCACGACGGTCTCGCCCACGCGGAGCTTGCCGGACGCGCCGAGCGAGGCGGGCTCGAGCCCGGTGGCCTCCTCGCTGACGAGGACGGCCAGGTCGTAGACGGGGCTGCGGCCGACGACGGTGGCGTCGTAGCGGTTGCCGTCCTGGTCGACGATCTCGATCGGACCGCCGTCGTCGGCGGCGTCGGCCACGACGTGGTTGTTGGTGACGATGTGACCCTGCCGGTCGAGCACGAAGCCCGACCCGGTGGCGCCGCCGTCCTGGCCCTCGAACTCCGCGACGATCTGCACCGTGCTCGGCAGCAGGGCGTCGGCGACCGCCGCGACCGTGCCGTCCTCGGCGGCCAGCGGGGCCTCGGTGACCGTGTCGACGCCGGCGAGGCCGTCGGCGACGGTGCCGGGGGTGTCGTCGGAGCGCAGGTTCTCGTAGCCGACGCTGCCGGCCACGCCGCCGAGCACGCCCACCACCAGCGCGAGCACGGCGACCACGGGCCACACCCAGCCGCTCACACGTCCCTTGGTCGTCGCGTGGCGCGCGTGGGGCTGGCCCGGGTGAGCGCCGGGCTGGGCCGGCTGGCCCGCGAAGCCCCCCACGGGGAAGGGCGTCGTGCCGGGCGCGGGGTAGCCGCCCCACGGCTCGCGGTAGGGCGCCGGCTGCTGCTGCGGAGGCACCCAGGAGGGCGGGGTCGACCGGTCGGCGGGAGCGTCGTGGGGCGCCGGCGCCTGCCAGGACCCCGCCGGGTCGTGCGCGGCCGCAGGAGGCAGCGGACCCACCGGCTGCGTGGGCTCGCCGTCGGCCTGGCCGTGCTGGTGCTCGTCGTTCACCGCACCATCATGACCGGTGGCCCGCAACCGCTGCAGGCCCGGAGGGGTGGACCACCTCCGCGGCCGGCCGCGTCGGCGTCCGGCCGGGCGCGGGTCGGCGCCGGTCGGGAGCGGTGCGGGTCGGGCTCGGTGCGGGTCAGCGCCGGTCGGGGTCGACGGCGCTGGCCACCGACCAGCCCAGGGCGGGTCCGACCACCGGGCCGAGCCCGGCGGAGGCGATCGAGGCCACGGTGGCGGGCGCAGGATCGGCGGAGCGCGGCGAGGAGGTCGACGGGGACGCGGTGTCGACCGGCCGGTCGATCGAGGCCGCCGGCGGACGCCGGTCGCCGGTGGGCGCCGTGGCGGGCGCGACGCCCAGGGCGAGCACCCCGAGCACGGCCGCCCCGAGGGCGCCGCCACCCAGCGCGACGACGGCCGGGGCACGACGCGACCGGGCGGGCGGGTGCGACCAGCCGCGCGGGGCGACGCCCGCGGCGTGGTCGGCGCCGATGGCGCCCAGCGACGCGGCCGGTCCGGGCCCGGCGTACGGAGGGACGCCGAGGATGGAGCCCTTGAGCGCCGACGGCGCCGAGCCGGCCGGGTCGCCGGACAGTCCCGAGAGCCGGGTCTTGATCCAGCCCTCGCGCTCGACGAGGTCGCGGCAGGAGTGGCAGCTGTGCACGTGGGCCCAGGCGCGCTCCTCCTCCTCGCCCGACAGCTGGCCGTCGAGGAGGGCGCTGACGCGGGGGCCGAGGTGCCCGATCACCGCTGCGCCCCGCCGGAGACCTGCACCGCGACCGGCGGCGCGTCGGCGGCCGGACCGGAGTAGCGCAGGCGGCCGGCCGAGGGGGCGCGGTGGGACAGGGCGGTGCGGAGCATGGCGCGGCCGCGGTGGATGCGGGAGCGCACGGTGCCGAGCTTGGCGTCGAGGATCTGGGCGATCTCGTCGTAGGACAGGCCCTCGACGTCGCAGAGCACGACCGCGGCGCGGAAGTCGGGGGGCAGCGTGGCCAGGGCCCGCTCGATGTCGTCGTCGAACTGCTGGTCGGCGAAGGCCGCGTCGGGGGCCGGGGAGCTGCTGGTGAGCCGGTCGGCCCGCTCGTCGGAGAGGGCGTCGAAGCGGATCCGCTGCTTGCGACGCGCCTGGTCGAGGAAGAGGTTGGTGGTGATGCGGTGCAGCCAGCCCTCGAAGGTGCCGGGGGTGTAGGAGTCCAGCGAGCGGAAGACCCGCACGAAGACCTCCTGGGTGAGGTCCTCGGCGTCGTGGCGGTTGCCGGTGAGGCGGTAGGCCAGGCGGTAGACGCGGTCGGAGTGGCGCTCGACGACCTCGTCCCAACTCGGCACCTCCGGCGGCGTGTCGGACCCGACGACCGTGTCGTCGACCTGTCGAGCCTCCATCGCGGTCCCCTTCGACCTGAGCAGCATCGCGTCCTCCCCCACACCGTAGGGACCCTGTCTGAGGAAACCCTGTGAGCCGGTGCGCTTCGTGCCTCGTCCTGCTCAACGCGCTCGGGGGGCTGGGCGTTCCCGGCGCGGGTTTCACTAGCCGGCTGGCGAAACCCGCACCTGTCGGCCGACGCGTGGGCCGACAGGTGCGGGTCCGGGCCGACAGCTGTGACGGGTGGTGCCGGTGGTGCGGGCGGCGGGGCCGGCGGGTACGGCGGGCCGGGCGGCGGGACCGGCCGGGGCGGGCCCGCGCGCGGGGCGTCGCACCACCCGCACCGCAGGCGATAGGTTGGGCACCCCCACCGTGCCGCGCGGGGCACCCGCCCCGCCGGACCGTCCCTCAGGAGGCCGTCATCACCACCCCGATCACCGCAGCGAGCTGGTCCTACGCCGAGGCCCACGTCGCCGAGGACGAGGTGGTCTCCGCCGCGCGCGCCCGCGCCGAGGAGGTCGGCGTGGTCGCCATCAGCCCCGGCGGCGGCGCGGCCCTGCGCTTCCTGGCCTCGGTGCTCGACGCGCGCGCGGTCGTCGAGATCGGCACCGGCACGGGCGTCTCGGGCCTGTGGCTGCTGCGGGGCATGCGCTCCGACGGTGTGCTGACCACCGTCGACATCGAGGCCGAGCACCAGCGCCTGGCGCGCCAGGGCTTCTCCGAGGCCGGCATCCCCAGCCAGCGGGCCCGCACCATCTCCGGCTCCGCCCTCGACGTGCTCCCCCGGCTCACCGACGGCCACTACGACCTCGTCTTCTGCGACGGCGACAAGTCGGAGTACTCCGCCTACCTCGCCGAGGCCCTCCGCCTGCTGCGCCCCGGCGGCGTGGTGGCCTTCGACAACGCCCTGTGGCACGACAAGGTCGCCGATCCCGCCCAGCGCGACTCCGAGACCGTCGCCATCCGCGAGCTGGGCCGCGAGATCGCCGCCCACGAGGGCCTGCTCTCGGTGCTGCTGCCGGTCGGCGACGGCCTGCTGTGCGCCAAGAAGGTCTGGGACCCCGCCGCGGTCTGACCGACCCGTACGCCGCTGGCGCCCGACCGCCCGCGCCCCCGACCCCGCGGGCCGGCCGGGCCCGCGCGCACCCCGGGCGCGCGCGCCGGTCCTGCGCCGATCCTGCGCCGGTCGGAGCCCGCGACGGGCCCGACCGCATGCACCAGCGCCGCCGGTCGCCGGGGGCGTGCAGCCCCCGGGCGGGCCTCAGGCCCCGCGCACCCCGGCGAGCGGGTCGTCGCCGCCCAGCCAGGCCAGCAGGGTGCGGGCACCGAAGCCGGTGGGGCCCGCGGTCCACTCGTGGAAGTCGGAGGGGGCGTCACCGGCGGAGGCGATGTCGAGGTGGGCCCACGGCACGTCGCCGACGAAGTGCTGGAGGAAGAGCGCGGCGGTGATGGCGCCCGGCCCGCCGCCCGCGTTGTCGGCGTCGGCGACCTTGGAGGCGATCTTCTCCTCGTAGACCTCGGCGAGCGGGAAGCGCCAGAAGGGCTCGCCCGCCGACTCGGCGGCGTCCTCGAGCGCACCGGCGAGGGCGTCGTCGTTGGCGAAGTAGCCGCCCGTGCGCTGCCCGAGCGCGACCTTCATCGCCCCGGTGAGGGTGGCGACGTCGACCATGGCGGCGGGCTCGATCTCGGCGGCGGCGTAGGCGAGGGCGTCGGCCATGACCAGGCGGCCCTCGGCGTCGGTGTTGGTGACCTCGGAGGTACGTCCGCCCCAGTGGCGCAGCACGTCGCCGGGTCGCACGGAGTCGCCGGAGACGGCGTTCTCGGCGGCGGGCACGAGGCCGACCACCCTGACCGGGCAGCCGACGGCGCCGAGCGCGGCCATGGTGGCGATCACGACGGCACCGCCGGTCATGTCGCGCTTCATCGTCGTCATGGCCTCGCCGGGCTTGATCGAGAGGCCACCGGTGTCGAAGGTGATGCCCTTGCCGACGAGCACCACGGTCGGGGTGCGGCGCGACGCGCCGTCGGGGGTGTAGTCGAGCCGGATCAGCCGCGGCGGCGTGGCCGAGGCCTGACCGACGCCGACGATGCCGCCGAAGCCCTCGGCGACGAGCTCGCGCTCGTCCCAGACGCGTACGGCGAGGCCGGCCTCCTCGGCCGCGGCGACGGCCTGGTCGGCGAGCCAGGCGGGGCTCTTGAGGTTGGAGGGCACGGTGGCCAGGAGCCGGGCGCGCCACCCGGCGCCGCCGACGGCGATGGCGCGGGCGAGCACATGGGCCTCGGAGTCGGGCAGGTCGGTGAGGACCACCCTCTCGACGGGGCCCTGAGCGGGCGGCTCGGACTTCCAGTGGAAGACGAAGGAGCCCAGCATCAGGCCGACCACGAAGGCCTCGAGGCCCGCGGAGTCGGCGACGGCCGGCACGGAGGTGGCCACGGCCGAGCGACCCTTGGTCGCCCGGGCGAGCGCCGCGCCGGCGCGGCGCAGGTCGGTGGGGCTCTGCTTGCCGGTGCCGACGAGCAGGACCGAGCGGAGCTCGGCGTTGTCGGGGCCCCCCAGCGGCACCGGCAGACGGGTGATCTCCCCTGCCCTGCCGGTGGCCCTCTCGGCCTCCAGCAGGGCGATCAGGTCGACGCCGAGCAGCTCGGAGAGCTCCTCGGCGCCCGGACCCAGCAGCAGCCGGGGCCCGGGGTCGTCCGCACGGCGCTCGCCGGCGTCGCGGTCGTCCTCGTCGGCCTGCAGGACCGGGAGGGCGACCACGTCGACGCCGAGGATCGCGTGGGGGCCGAGGTCGCTGAGCGCGAACCCCGGCGGGGTGACCTGGGTGGGGAGGGTGTGACCCGCTGTCGGAGCCGTCGTGGGGGGCATCAGCCGATCAGCCGACGACGTCCTTGAGGGCGTCGCCGAGATTCCCGGCCTCCTCGGCGTTGAGCTCGACCACCAGTCGGCCACCACCCTCGAGCGGGACGCGCATGACGATGCCGCGTCCTTCCTTGGTGACCTCCAGCGGACCGTCGCCCGTCCGCGGCTTCATCGCCGCCATCCGGCACCTCTTCCCCACATGTCGTGAACTCAGGTGTGCGCGCCGGGGTCGCGGGTGCGTCCCGGTCGTGCGTGACCATTATCCCCCATGGACCCTCCGACCGGGAGCACCGCCTCGTGGTTGGTCACGGCCGCGCGCTCGCGGACGCCGCTCGCGACCGTCCTCGTGCGCCCCCGCGCGGGCCTCCGCGCGGCGAGCCGGTCCTCCCGCGACGCCGGCCGGGGGCGGCCTCAGACCGCGGAGCTGACGTAGGCGTAGGTGAACACGACGACCCCCGCGGCCATGCCGAGGTGGGCCAGCAGGGAGAGCCACGGTCCTCCTGCCCACGCGTCGGAGGTGCCCTCCCCCGCGTGGCGCCCCTTGCTGGGCAGCCAGCGGGCCAGCAGCAGCAGCCCGGCGCCGGCCACGACCCACCAGAAGCCGAGCGCGACGACCCCGACCAGTGCGCTGCCGGGCGCGGAGTCGTCGGGCGAGACCAGGAAGACCGTCCACACGACCAGTGCGAGGATCCCGGCGAGCAGGTGCACGGTGAGCAGCCGGCGCGGCACGACGTGGCGCCCGCCCCCTCCTGCGGCCCCTCCGAGCCGCAGCCTGGTCAGCACGACGACGAGCGCCGCGAGGGCGGTCAGGACGTAGACGACCGGTTCGAGCACGCGGGAGAGTGTGCCCTACGGCTGTGGGGCGTCGCCACGACCGCCCGCGGCCCGGTCGTGGCCACCGCCGTCGTACGGCGCAGCAGCGTCGCCGTCGTACGGCGCAGCAGCGTCGCCGTCGGCGGGCCCCTCTGCCTCCGCGGCAGCGACCTCACCCGCGGCGGTCCCACCGGCCCCGCCGGCCCCGTCGCGCTGGTCGGCGAGCTGGTCGGCGAGCTGGTCTGCGAGCCGGGCGAGCAGGGCGTCGACCTCGTCCATGCGGTAGCCGCGCAGGGCCAGGGAGAAGCGCACGCGTCGCAGGTCGTCGGGGCGCAGCGGTCCGGCCGCGGGCACGAGGGCGTCGGGCCGGTCGTCGTAGGCCGGGGCGAGCGGGGTGCCGCGGCCCGAGGCGACCACGGCGATCCCGCCCAGGAGGAGCACGCCGAGGACGGCGAGGAACCACATCACGACGCACGCTCCTCTCGGGCACGCACCATGAGGTCGACGGCCTCGTCGAGGTCGTCGGTGAGCACCATCATGTCGAGGTCGGCGGTGGAGATCTTGCCGTCGGCGAGCACGGTGTCGCGCAGCCAGGCCAGCAGCCCCGACCAGTAGTCGACGCCGAGCAGCACGACGGGGAAGCGGGTGACCTTCTGGGTCTGCACGAGCGTGAGGGCCTCGAAGAGCTCGTCGAGGGTGCCGAGGCCGCCGGGCAGGACGACGAAGCCCTGGGCGTACTTGACGAACATCGTCTTGCGGGCGAAGAAGTAGCGGAAGTTGACCCCGATGTCGACCCACTCGTTGAGGCCGGACTCGAAGGGCAGCTCGATGCCGAGCCCGACGCTGAGGCCGCCGGCCTCGCTCGCGCCCTTGTTGGCGGCCTCCATGGCGCCGGGCCCGCCGCCGGTCATCACGGCGAAGCCCGCGTCGACCAGGCGACGGCCCAGCTCCTCGCCCTGGGCGTAGGAGGGGTGGTCGAGCGGGGTGCGGGCGGAGCCGAAGACGCCGATCGCCGGGCCGAGCTCGGCCAGCGCCCCGAAGCCCTCCACGAACTCCGCCTGGATGCGCAGCACTCGCCACGGGTCGGTGTGGACCCAGTCGGAGGGCCCGCGGGAGTCGAGCAGGCGCTGGTCGGTGGTGGAGCCGTCGACCTGGTCGCGGCGCTGGATGACCGGACCCTTGAACTTGTGCCTCACGCGTCCTGCTCCCCGCCCTGCTCCCCGCGCAGCCAGGCGGCGAGCTGTCGCTCGCAGCGCAGCACCTGCTCGACCGGCACGTGCTCCTCCTGCTTGTGGGCCAGGAGCGGGTCGCCGGGTCCGTAGTTGACCGCCGGCACGCCCAGGGCGCTGAAGCGGGCGACGTCGGTCCAGCCGAACTTGGGGTTGGCCACGCCGCCGACGGCCTCGAGGAAGGCCTTGGCGGCGGGCTGGTCGAGCCCGGGCAGCGCGCCGGGGGCGGTGTCGGTGAGGGTGACGTCGTAGCCGTCGAAGAAGTCGCGCACGAAGGCCTCGGCCTCGGCCTCGGAGCGGTCGGGCGCGAAGCGGAAGTTGACCTCGACGACGCACTCGTCGGGCAGCACGTTGCCCGCGACCCCGCCGCGGATGAAGACCGCGTTGAGCCCCTCGTGGTACTCCAGGCCGTCGATGACCGGGCGTCGCGCCTCGTAGCCGGCGAGGCGGGCCAGCACGTCGGCGGCGCCGTGGATGGCGTTGACGCCCTTCCAGCTGCGCGCGGAGTGGGCGCGCTCCCCGCGGGTGCGGACCTCGACGCGCAGCGTGCCCTGGCAGCCGGCCTCGACCACGGCGTCGGAGGGCTCCATGAGGATCGCGAAGTCGCCGGTCATCAGCTCGGGGTCCGACTGGGAGAGCTTGTGGAGGCCGTTGAACTCGGCGTCGATCTCCTCGGCCTCGTAGAGCACGTAGGTCACGTCGCGCACCGGCGCGGTCACGGTGGCGGCCAGGCGCAGGATGACGGCGTCGCCGCCCTTCATGTCGCAGGTGCCGAGGCCGTGCAGCAGGCCGGTGGCCTCGTCGAGACGGCTGGGCATGTTGTCGTTGACCGGCACGGTGTCGAGGTGGCCCGCGATCACGACGCGGTCGCCCAGGCCCAGGTCGGTGCGCGCCACCACCGTGTGGCCGCGGCGCACCACCTCCAGGTGGGGCAGGGCCCGCAGCGCCTCCTCCACCGCGTCGGCGATGTCGCGCTCGCCCAGGCTGACCGACTCGATGTCGCACAGCTGGCGGGTGAGGGTGACCGCGTCGGCGGTCAGGTCGAGCACGGGGGTCGTCACGGGCGTCTGCGGCATGGCGCTAGTCAACCAGCCGGGGCGCGCGCCGGGCCCGGGCGGCGCGCGACGCCCCGGCGTACGCCGGACGACCGGGCGGTGTCCGGACGCACCACGACCCCCGACGGCAGTCGGGGGTCGTGGTGGCTGCGCGCGAGCGGCGCTCGGTCGCGGAGGTCTCGGGGACCTCAGCGACCGCGCTCGCCCTGCTTGAGCTTGTCCTTGGCGAACTTGACCCCGAAGAGGGCCAGCAGCTTCCAGACCAGCCAGCCGAGCAGCTGGAAGATCGTGCGCTTGGGCTTGCCCACGTCAGCCCTTGAAGGCGTCCTTGACACCCTCGCCGGTCTTCTTGGCCGAGGCCGCGGCCTGGTCCTTCTTGCCCTCGGCCTCGAGCTTCTCGTTGTTGGTGACGTCGCCCACGGCCTCCTTGAGCTTGCCGGCGGCGTCCTGAGCGGCGTTCTTGGCCTTGTCGGCGATACCCATGGCTACTCCTTCGTCTGTGGCCCAGGTCGGGCCTTCGGGGTGAGCAGCCACGGCGGCCGCTCCGGTTGACTTACGTCGTAAGTCAGTTTCACCGTAGCCCCCCGGTCAAACGGGCGGCCCGGTCACCACTTCGACGAAAGCAGGACGCCATGACCGCCACCTCACCCCTCGGGTCCGGGCACGACCACAACCACGACGCGACCCCGACCGAGTCGCGCCGCGACGTCGTCGACCGCGAGCGCGAGCGCTTCGGGGGCATCAAGCCCTTCGTCGCCTTCTTCGGCTGGCTCACCGCCACCGGCATGGCCGTGCTGCTGACCGCCCTCGTCGCCGCCGCCGGCGCCGGCGTGGGCCTGGTCTCCAGCGCCTCCGAGGTCGCCGACGCGGCGACCGGCAACGGCCTGCAGGCCGAGGAGATCGGCTGGGCCGGCGTCATCCTGGTGCTGGTCGTCGTCTTCCTCTCCTACTACTCCGGCGGCTACGTCGCCGGCCGCATGGCGCGCTTCGACGGCATGAAGCAGGGCTTCGCCGTGTGGGCCTGGGCCGTCGTGGCCGCGATCGTCGTGGGCGTCCTGGGCGCCGTCGCCGGCTCGCAGTACGACGTGCTGGGCGACGTCAACTCCTTCCCGCGCATCCCGGTCGACGCGGGCGACCTCACCCTGCAGGCCATCGCCGTGCTCGTCGGCGTCGTCGTCGTCAGCCTGGTCGGCGCGCTGCTCGGCGGCCTGGCCGGCATGCACTTCCACCGCAAGGTCGACCGCGCCGGTCTCGGTCGCTGACCCGGCCGACCCCGGCTGACCCCGGCCGACCCCGGCTGACCACAGCCCCCGCACCGTCCCCGCGACTCCCCCCGGTCGCGTGCTCCACCCCGTCGTCCGGGCCCACCCTCCCGCCCACGCCACCGCGTGCCGGAGGGTCGGCCCGGACGACGGCGTCACCGCGGTCGTCGCTACCGTGGAACCCCCAGCCGAGGAGCACCCCCATGTCGCCCGCCGAGCACCCCGACCACGACCGGCCCGTCACCGACGCGGCCGCGGTCGGCCCTGCCCCCGGCGACGGCGCGGAGCCCCCGCTGCCCGACGCCGACGCGGCCATCGTGGCCGGCGGCGCACCCCCCTCGGCCCGCGTGCCGCTCGATCGCGACCGGATCGTCTCCGAGGCGCTGGTCTTCCTCGAGGAGGTCGGCCCCGGCGGACTCTCGATGCGCCGTCTGGGCAAGCGCCTGGGCGTCGAGGCGATGTCGCTCTACCGCTACGTGCCGGGCAAGGAGGACCTGCTCGACGCCGTCGTCGAGTCGCTCATCTCCGGCATGTACGCCGATCCCGAGGTGCTCAGCACCCCCGACAACGGCTGGCAGGACTTTCTGCAGCGCATGGCCCACGGGGTGCGGCGCGTGGCGCTCGCCCACATCCAGGCCTTCCCGCTCGTGGCCTCGCGCCCGCCCGAGGCGCCGTGGCTGCGCCCGCCGCTGCGCAGCCTGGACTGGGTGGAGTCGTTCCTGGCCGGGCTGACCTCCGAGGGCTTCAGCGACGCGGCCGCGGTGGCGGCCTACCGCTCGTTCACCAGTTTCCTGCTGGGCAACCTGCTGCTCGAGGTCGCCTCGCACGGCGCCGACATCGGCCCCCTCGACGTCGTCGACGACGGCGAGGAGGACAACGAGGCGCTGCGGCTGCACCCGACGGTGGCGCGGCTGCGCGCCGACCTCGCCCAGGACCACTCGGCCACCGAGTTCGAGGAGGCCCTCGAGCAGCTGCTCGAGCGGATCGCGGCCACGAAGGTCGAGCTCGCCGACGGCTGAGCGGTCCCGCTCAGGACTCGGGTGCGAACACGCAGAACTCATTGCCCTCGGGGTCGCCGAGCACCGACCAGTGCTCGGTCTCCCACCGCCGGTGCGCGCCCGCGGCGAGCAGGGCCTCGACGTCGCCGGTGACGTCCCAGTGCACCCGGTGCGGCACCGTGCGGGGCTCGGGCACCGCGTTGAAGTCCAGCGTCATCCGCTCGTCGGCGGCCACGCCGGCCACGGTCCACCAGCCGCCCTCGTCAAGCACGGCCTCGGCCCCGAGGACGTCCGCCCACCAGCGGGCCACGCGGCCCGGGTCGACGCAGTCGACCCCGATGCCGTGCAGGCGCACCGCCGGCGGCTCGTCGCGCTCGAAGGCGCAGAACTCGTTGCCCTCGGGGTCGGCCATCACGTGCCACGCGAAGCCGGTGTCGGCGGGCCGCGAGAGCACGCGCGCGCCCAGTGCGACGAGCTCCTCGACGGGGCCGGAGTCGAGGTCGAGGTGCAGTCGGTTCTTCGTCACGTGGGGCCGGTCGACGGCGTTGACCCAGATCGTGTGGCGCGGCGTGGGGCCGACCAGGTGGCGGTGCGTGGGGTCGTCGCGCTCCTCCAGGCCCGTCACCGCCGCCCAGAAGCGTGACTGCGCCTCCACGTCGACCGCGTCGAGGCACAGGTCCTTCCACGTCGCGAGCACCATGGGCCCACCCTGCCACGGGCCGGCCACGGGCCGGGGTCACCGGCCCGTGGCTCCCCGGCCCCGGCCGGGCTCAGGCGCGGGCGACGTGCACGCCGGCCTTCTCGCCGTCGCCGACCACCACCTCGGTGGCCCCGGTGGGCGTGCCGCCCTGGTCGGGGTCGACCACCGAGAACGACGTGGCCAGGGTCTCCCGCGCGATGAGGGCCTCGTGGGTGGCGGCGGCCCCGCGCACGGCCGGGCCGCCGGTGAGGGTCAGCGCGATCCGGTCGGAGACGTCCAGGCCGGCGTCGCGGCGCGCCTGCTGCACCGCGCGCACCAGGTCGCGCGCCAGGCCCTCGGCCGCGAGCTCGGGGGTGACGGCGGTGTCGAGCACCACGAAGCCGCCGCCGCGGGGCAGCAGGCCCACCGCGGTGGTGTCGTCGGCGGCGCCGGCGACGGTCTCCAGGGTGTACTCCCCCTCGACCAGCGCGAGACCGCCCGCGGTGACGGTGCCGTCCTCGGCCACCGACCAGTCGCCCGACTTCGAGCCCTTGATCGCGACCTGCACCTCGCGCCCGAGCCGGGGCCCGGCCGCGCGCGCGTTGACGGTGAGCCGCTGCGACACGCCGTACGACGCCGCCTCGGGCGCGTCGGCGCCCAGCAGCCGCACGGTCTTGACGTTGACCTCGTCGGCGAGGATCGACTCGAAGCCGGCGAGCAGCGCGGGGTCGGCCACGACCACGGTGAGGGCCGGCAGCGGCAGCCGGTTGCGCAGCTGGCCGGCCTTGCGCAGCGCGGAGGTGGCCGAGCAGGCGTCGCGCACCTGGTCCATCGCCGCGACCAGCGCGTCGTCGGCGGGCAGCTCCTCGGGCGTCGGCCAGTCGGTGAGGTGCACCGAGCGGCCACCGGTCAGCCCGCGCCAGATCTCCTCGGTGGTGAGCGGGAGCAGCGGGGCGGTCGTGCGGCAGACGACCTCCAGCACGGTGTGGAGGGTGTCGAAGGCCGCGGCGTCGCCCTGCCAGAAGCGCTCGCGGGAGCGGCGGATGTACCAGTTGGTCAGCACGTCGAGGAAGGAGCGCGTGACGTCGCAGGCCTCGGCGACGGCGTAGTCGTCGAGGGCGCCGGTCATCTGCTCGACGTACTGGCGGGTCTTGGCCAGCAGGTAGCGGTCGAGCGGGTCGGTGGAGGCGGTGGAGCGCTGCGCGGTGTAGCCGCCCTCGCCGGCGGCGTTGGCGTAGAGCTGGAAGAAGTACCAGCTGTTCCACAGCGGCATCATCACCTGGCGCACCGAGTCGCGGATGCCCTGCTCGGTGACCACGAGGTTGCCGCCGCGCAGGATCGGGCTCGACATGAGGAACCAGCGCATGGCGTCGGCGCCGTCGCGGTCGAAGACCTCGCGCACGTCGGGGTAGTTGCGCAGCGACTTGCTCATCTTGTTGCCGTCGGAGCCCAGGACGATGCCGTGGCTGACGCAGGCCGAGAAGGCGGGCTTGTCGAAGAGCGCGGTGGCCAGGACGTGGAGGGTGTAGAACCAGCCGCGGGTCTGGCCGATGTACTCCACGATGAAGTCGCCCGGGAAGTGGCCCTTGGCCGCGGCGGTGCCGTCGAACCAGTCGGCGTTCTCGAAGGGGTAGTGCACCTGGGCGTAGGACATCGAGCCCGAGTCGAACCACACGTCGAGCACGTCGGTGACGCGGCGCATGGTGGAGCGCTCGCCCTCGGGGCGCGGGTCGTCGGGGTTGGGGCGGGTCAGCTCGTCGACCCAGGGGCGGTGCAGGTCGCGCTCGCCGTCGGCGTTGCGGGGCAGGTCGCCGAAGTCGCGCTCGAGCTCGGCGAAGGAGCCGTAGACGTCGAGGCGGGGGTAGGCCGGGTCGTCGCTCTTCCACACCGGCACCGGGGAGCCCCAGAACCGGTTGCGGGTGATCGACCAGTCGCGGGCGTTCTCCAGCCACCGGCCGAACTGGCCGTCCTGGATGTGCTCGGGCACCCAGCGGATCTGCTGGTTGAGCTCCAGCATCCGCTCCTTGATCGCGGTGACCTCGACGAACCACGACGAGACGCCCTTGTAGATGAGGGGCTCGCGGCAGCGCCAGCAGTGCGGGTAGGAGTGGTCGTAGGTCTCGCGGCGCAGCAGGACGGTGCCGGCGGTGACCGCGCCGGCCTCCTCGCCGGTGGCGCCGCGGGTGGCCGCGCGCAGGTGGTCGATCACGTGGGGGTTGGCGTCGAAGACCTGCATGCCGGCGTACTCGGTCACCGGCGCGGTGAAGCGACCGTCCTTGCCCACCGGCATGACCGCCTCGATGCCCTCGCGGTCGGTGACCTCCTTGTCGACCTCGCCGAAGGCGCCGGCGGTGTGGACCACGCCGGTGCCGTCGGTGGTCGTGACGGCGTCGTCGGCGGCCACGACCCGGAAGGCGCGGTCGTGGTCGGCGTAGTAGGAGAAGGGCGGGGTGTAGGTGAGGCCGACCAGGTCGGCGCCGCGGCGGCGGGCGAGCACGACCGGCTCGTCACCGAGCTCGCGGGCGTAGGCGCCCAGGCGGGCCTCGGCCAGCAGGTAGCGCGCGGTCGCCTCGGTGCCGGGCACGGGCGCCTCGACGACGACGTAGTCGATGTCGGAGCCGACCATGACGGCGAGGTTGGAGGGCAGGGTCCACGGGGTGGTGGTCCAGATGAGCACCTTCGCGCCGTCGAGCTCGGCGTCGCCCTCGACGCCCTCGCGGGCGTGGACGGTGTAGCCGACGGTGACCGCGGGGTCCTGGCGGTTCTGGTAGACGTCGTCGTCCATGCGCAGCTCGTGGTTCGACAGCGGCGTCTCGTCGTTCCAGCAGTAGGGCAGCACGCGGAAGCCCTCGTAGACCAGGCCCTTGTCGTGCAGGCTCTTGAAGGCCCAGATGACCGACTCCATGTAGTCGGGGTTCATCGTGCGGTAGTCGTGGTCGAAGTCGACCCAGCGCGCCTGGCGGGTGACGTAGTCGCGCCACTCGCCGGTGTACTTCATCACCGACTCGCGACACGCGTCGTTGAACCTGTCGATGCCCATCTCGACGATCTCGTCGGTGGTCTTGATGCCGTTGAGCCGCATCGCCTCGAGCTCGGCGGGCAGGCCGTGGGTGTCCCAGCCGAAGCGGCGCTCGACGCGCTTGCCGCGCATCGTCTGGTAGCGCGGCACGAGGTCCTTGACGTAGCCGGTGAGCAGGTGGCCGTAGTGCGGCAGCCCGTTGGCGAAGGGCGGGCCGTCGTAGAAGACGAACTCCCCCGAGCCGTCGTCGCCGGCGCTGCGCTGCTCCACCGAGGCCTGGAAGGTGCCGTCGGCGGCCCAGTAGGCCAGCACCTTCTCCTCGATCTCGGGGAAGCGCGGCGCGGACGGGACGGCGGCCTGGCCGGCCGTGGAGACCTGGGGATAGGTCATCGGGGTCATCTCCTGCGGTGCGTCGGGTCGTGGGCTGCCTCACCACGAGGACGACTCCCTGACGGGGACCGCGGTACCACCTCGCTTGCCCTGCCGCGCCGTGCGCGCCGGTGGGCGCGTGCGTCGGGCGGGGCCGCTCGTTGCGGGCTGTGACGGGCCTACCCGTCCGGGTCTAGTGAGGTCGCGCGGTCGGGGACCGCGCGGCCCGTTCTTCCGGAGGCTCGCCGCTGATGACGGCTCGAGCGCCTGTGCTCCCAGGGTAGCCAGCCGGGCCCGTCCCCGGCCAACCGGTTCCCCGTCGCCCCCGCCGTACGTCGCACCGCTCGGCTCCCGCGGTGGTCCGGCGGGGGCCGGCGGGGGCCGGCGCGCGTCTTAGCGTCGCCTTGACCTTCCCTTGGAGCCGCGTTGGTGCGCACCGCCGCAGAGTGGTGCCTGTGCTCGAGGAGACCTCGAGGAAGACCACCCCGATCCAGGAGACGACCATGACGAAGACCGTCCGCACCACGACCGCCACCCTCACCGGCCGCACCCCCGGGCGTCGCCTGCGCCGCAGCCTCGCCGTCGCGGCCGTCGTCCCGCTGGCCCTCGGCCTCGCCGCCTGCGGCGACTCCGACGACGACAACGACGACGTCACCGCCCCGGCGCCCACCGCCACCGTCACCGAGACCGCCTCGGCCTCGCCGTCGACCGGCTCCTCCGACGACGCCTCCGACGACGCCTCGACCGGCGGCTCGGCCGGCGGCTCCGGCGACGAGCGCGCGCTCCTCGCCGCCGCGGCGACCGCCGTCGGCTCGGTGCAGGGCAGCACGCTCTTCTCCATCGACCGCGACGACGCCGGCGGCTGGGAGATCACCGTCGTCGACGGTCAGGGCGTCGAGAACGACGTGGTCGTCTCCGCCGACGGCTCCTCGGTCGAGCGCGGCCCCGACGTCGACCAGGACGACGCCGACGACCAGGACGACCTCGCCGAGCGCCAGCAGCTGCTGAACGACGTGCAGGTCGACTACCGCCAGGCCGTCGAGGCCGCCCGCGGCGAGGTCGCCGGCGGCGTGGTCGAGGACGTCGACCTCGACCTGGAGAACGGCGCGGCCGAGTGGGAGGTCCAGGTGCAGGACGGCACCACCGAGCAGACCGTGCGCATCGACGCCGTCTCCGGCGACGTCAGCGGCACCGAGACCGACAACGACGACGACTGACCGCACCCCCGCGCCCTCCGGGCGCCCCCCGGCCGGACCGGGCCCGTCGCTGCGTGACGGGCCCGGTCCTTCGTCGTCCGGCCCCGGCGGGGTGGGTCGTCAGGGGAGGTGGCGGCCGAGGAGGTCGAGGAACTCGTCGGCCATGGCGAGCTGCCGCACGAGCTTCTCGCGGCGGGCGGCCGCCTCGGCCTGCACGGCGGCGAGCCGCTCGCGGGCCGCGGCTCGCGGGGCGCCGGGGCCCGTGTCGGGGCCGGGGCCCTCCTCGGCGAGCAGGTCGAGGTCGGCCAGGGCGGCGCCCATCTCCTCGAGACTGAAGCCGAGCGGCTTCATGCGGCGGATGAGCAGGATCCGCTCGACGTCGCGCTCGGTGTAGAGCCGGAAGCCGCCGTCGGTGCGGCCGGAGGGGCGCAGCAGGCCCACCTCGTCCCAGTGGCGCAGGCTGCGCAGCGACAGGTCGGTGCGGGTGGCGACCTCACCGATGTGCATGGCGCGCGTCTCCGGGATCGGGTCGGACGGGTCGGCCGCGGGGCCGGCGGTCTCCTCGCTCACCTGGGTCTCCTCGGTCGGTGGGTGTGCTCACTCAGGCGTCGAGCGGGAGCGATTGCAACTCTACCCTCACGTAAGGGTAGGGTTGTGCTCAGACTTCCGCCGGCGACGACGCCGGCAGCGCGCCCGGCGCGCACCACCCTCCCATCCCGTCCATCGACGCCCCAGACCGCCCGCGCACGCCGCGGCGGACCAGGGAGTGCCGGTGTGCCCTGCCCCCGAACGGAGCCTCGTGACCACGACCCCCTCCCTGCCGGCCGACGTGCCGGACTCCCGCCCCGACGCCACGCCGCCGCCCCGCCAGCCCGGCGTCCGCGAGGCGCTGCGCTCCCCCGCGCTGCTGCGCACCGAGGTGCTGGCCGGCCTCGTGGTGGCCCTGGCGCTGATCCCCGAGGCGATCTCGTTCTCGATCATCGCCGGCGTCGACCCGCAGGTCGGCCTCTTCGCCTCCTTCACCATGGCCGTCTCCATCGCCTTCCTCGGCGGGCGCCCGGCGATGATCTCCGCGGCCACCGGGGCCGTCGCCCTGGTCATCGCCCCGGTGATGCGCGAGCACGGCTACGACTACCTCATCGCCACCGTGCTGCTCGGCGGCGTGCTGCAGGTCGTGCTCGGCCTGGCCGGCTTCGGCCGGCTGATGCGCTTCATCCCGCGCTCGGTCATGGTCGGCTTCGTCAACGCCCTGGCCATCCTCATCTTCCTGGCGCAGGTGCCCTACCTCGTCGACGTGCCGTGGCTGGTCTACCCGATGGTGGCCGTCGGCATCGCCGTCATGGTCGGCCTGCCGCGCGTCACGACGGTCGTGCCCGCTCCGCTGGTCGCGATCGTCGCGCTCACCGGCTTCACCGTGCTGGCCGCGCTGTCGGTGCCCGACGTGGGCGACGAGGGCGAGCTGCCCGACTCCCTGCCCGCGCTCTTCGTGCCCGACGTGCCGCTGTCGCTGGAGACGCTGCAGATCATCGCCCCCTACGCCCTGGCGATGGCGCTGGTCGGGCTGCTGGAGTCGCTGATGACCGCGAAGCTCGTCGACGACCTCACCGACACCCACTCCGACAAGACCCGTGAGTCGTGGGGCCAGGGCACCGCCAACGTCATCACGGGCTTCTTCGGCGGCATGGGCGGCTGCGCGATGATCGGCCAGACGATGATCAACGTGAAGGCCTCCGGCGCCCGCACCCGCATCTCCACCTTCCTCGCCGGCGTCTTCCTGCTGGTCCTCGTGGTCGGTCTCGGCGACGTGGTCTCGATCATCCCGATGGCCGCGCTGGTCGCGGTGATGGTCATGGTCTCGGTCGGCACCTTCGACTGGCACTCGGTGCGCCCGCAGACGCTGCGGCGCATGCCGCGCTCGGAGACCGCCGTGATGGTGGCGACCGTCGCGGTCACCGTGGCCACCCACAACCTCGCCATCGGCGTCGTCGTCGGCGTGCTCGTCGCGACGACCCTCTTCGCCCGCCGCGTCGCCCACCTCACCGAGGTCGACCGCGAGCTCACCGTGGGCAGCGACGGCGAGGAGACCGCGGTCTACCGCGTCACCGGGGCGCTCTTCTTCGCCTCCAGCAACGACCTCTACCGCCAGTTCGACTACGTCGGCGACCCCGCGCGCGTCGTCATCGACCTCAGCGAGTCGCACGTGTGGGACGCCTCCACCGTGGCCTCCCTCGACGCCATCACCACCAAGTACGCCGCGAAGGGCAAGCGCGCCGACATCGTGGGGCTCAACGAGGCCAGCGCCGAGCGCCACGAGCGGCTCACCGGACAGCTCGGCTCCCACTGAGCCGGGCCCACTGAGCCGGGCCCACGGAGCCGGGCCGGGCCACGGGGCCCGGGGTCAGCGGGCGTAGGGCGCCAGCGGCGGCTCGGCGGTGACCATCGGCGAGGTGGCGCTCGACCGCGCGGTCTGCGCGAGGGCCGCGGCCACCTCGGCCGGGAAGGTGACGGGGTCGACGTCGGGCATCAGCGGCTGGCCGCAGGTCGCGGTGGGCACGCGGTCGAGCCGGGCCGGCCCGCGGTGCTCCAGGGCGTCGAGGCCGATCAGCCAGGCGGCGTTGTCGTAGGCCATGCCGAAGTGGTCGACGACCTCGGTCGGGCAGAGGTCCTGCACCGCGACGTTGGTGACGTTGCTCCCGGGGGCGAGGTTGGCCGAGGTGCTGGGCACGACGACCTCGTCGTAGCGCGTGCTGATCGCGGTGTAGTCGACCCGGTCGTAGGTCTCGCGTCCGCGGTTGAGGGCGGTGAGGAAGTCGGAGCCGGCCAGCTGCTGCCAGTTGGCCGGGGTGCAGCGCCCGAGGGTCTCGCAGACGGCGCCGAAGACCTCGGTGCCGTGGTGGGAGGAGGAGAGCCCGACGTAGTCGTCGACCATGCCGCGGGTGTCGGGCCAGTACTTCAGCGCCCAGCGGCCGACCATGCCGCCCTGGCTGTGGCCCACGATGCTGATGTCGCGCCCGGCGCGGCGGTGCATGAGGCGGATCGCGCGCACGACGTACTCACCGTTGACCTGGATGTCGGCGTTGGCGCTGTCGGGCGACTGCAGGTCGCAGTGCGCGCGGTCGCGGGCGTCGAGGGCGCGGTCCCAGTTCCACGACCAGTTGGCCTCGGCGCTCGACGTCGTGCCGTGCAGGAGGAGCACCGGAGTGCGGCCGCGGGTGAGGTCACCGGTGCAGTCGAGGGCCTCGAGCACCTGCGCGCGCGTGGGTCGCAGGTCGGGCCCCGGCGCACCGGCACCGGCCGCCCCGACCGGCCCGACCGTGAGGGCCTCCACGCCGGTCAGGGCGCTCACGAAGGCGAGGGCCGCCGCGGCGAGGGCGACGGCCGGGCGCAGCCGGGCGTTGGACGGGCGGAGCGGCGTACGGCGCACGGGAGCGGCCTCTCGGGGGGAGACGGGATCACCCGCCCAACGACGCCCGGTGGCGATGGTCACGCGCGGCAGCCCCCGGCGCGGCCTCGACCCGGGCGACCGGGGCGACCGGGGTCCACCCGGACCCGCCGTCGTCCTGCCGGGTCAGCGGGCGGCGGGCTCGGTGACCGGCAGCTCGAGCACACGGGTCAGCAGGGCGCGGGCCTCGGCGCGCTCACCGGCGTCGCGCAGGTGGGCCGCGGCGTCCTCGGCGGTGCGCACCGCCAGCTCGACGTCGACGGGGCCGGCGGCGAGGAGCAGCCGCGCGCAGACCCGCGGCGGGCAGCCGGACTCGAGCGCGGCCACGGCGAGACGGTGCAGCAGGCCGGCGCGCACCGCGGGCGGCACGGTCTGCTCGACCAGGCGCCGCACGGCGTCGTGACGGTAGGCGACCCCCTCGGGTCCCTCGCGCAGCAGGCCGGCCGCGACCCCGGCGCTCTGCCAGCCCGCCCCCAGGGCGTGGTCGAGCAGCCCCCTCGGCGCGCCCGCCCCGGCCAGCGCGAGCACGGCCCAGGCGTCCAGGTCGCGGTCGCCGCCCCCGGCCACGACCCCGCCGACGACGACGGGCAGCACGTCCTCGAGACGGATCGCGGTCTGCGACGGGTCGGGCGCCCAGCGCACGAGGTCGAGGGCCGCGCGGGCGTCGGGCAGGTCGAGCAGCGCCGTCAGGCGACCGGGCTCGCCGCCGCTGGCGCGGGCGTAGCCGGCGGCCAGCGAGGAGCCCGGCTCGACCTGCTCCCCCAGCGCCCGCGACACCACCTCGGCGACCGCGGCCCGGTCGAGGCCGGGCAGGTCGAGGACGCGCGCGCCGGGGACGTCCTCGAGCGCGGGCACGGCACCGTGGGCGCCGACGACGACGGCGACGCCGGACTCCCGCGCCGCGACCGCGAGCAGCGACTGGGCGGTGGGGCCGAGCAGGTGGGCGTCGTCGACCACGAGCACGACCGGGGAGCCGGGGGCGATCCCGCCCGGGCCGGGCAGGGCGCAGACGCCGCGGCCGGCGAGGCGGCGGCTCACCTCGTCGGCGTCGGCGGGACGCACCAGCGCGGGGCGGCCGTCGAGCTCGCCGAGGAGGGTGTCGAGCACGCCCACGTCGTCGGCGGCCCAGCGGTCGGCGGCCGTGGCGAGGCAGCGGACGCCGGTGGCCGCGGCCAGGGGCACCACGGTGGCCAGGGCCGCCGAGACCCCGGTGCCCGGTCGCCCGCGCAGCACGAGCACCCCGGAGCTGTGCACGGCGTCGGCGATCTCGGGCAGCAGGTGGGTGCGGCCCGGCAGGGCCGACGGGAGCGAGGCGGCGGACCCGCCTGCGCCGGCTGTGGTGGACGGTGTCGCCCTCGCGGACGCCGCGGCGTGCTGCTCGCTCATGGCTCCCCCCGAAGCGCCGGCTCGTCCGACCCCCCGCCGGACGTCTCCAGGTTAAGCCCCACGGCGGCGAGCACCACACCGCCTCCCCAGGATCGGGGTCGGGGCGGGTGGCAGCGCGCCTCGCCCGCGGTGGCGGGCGCTGCCGTCCGGGGTCGTGGACCGCGGACGAGCCGCGGGGCGGGCCCGCCTAGGCTTGCCGCCGTGACTGAGGCCAACGACCCGACCGCCACCCCGACCCGCGCCTGGGCCCACGGCCTGGCGACCGTGACGAGCGACGACACCGTGCTGGACGTGTGGTTCCCCGAGCCCCGCCTCGGTGACACCCCGGCCGACGCGACCGCCCCGCGCGAGCTCACCGACCTGGTCGGCGGCGACGAGGCCCGTGGCGTGCGCCGTGAGGTGCGCCTGGTCGAGATCGCCGACCTGCAGGCCGAGCCGACCTCCACCGAGGACGTCTGGCTGCGTCTGCACCTGCTGTCCTCCCGCCTGGTGCGCCCCCACACGATCTCGATGGCCGGCGTCTTCGGCCACCTGGCCAACGTCGTGTGGACCTCCGCCGGTCCCTGCGCCGTGCAGGGCTTCGAGCTGACCCGCGCCCGGCTGAAGGCCCGCGGCCAGCACGTCACCGTCTTCGGGATCGACAAGTTCCCGCGCCTGGTCGACTACGTCGTGCCCGCCGGCGTGCGCATCGCCGACGCCGACCGCGTGCGACTGGGCGCCCACCTCGCCGAGGGCACCACCGTCATGCACGAGGGCTTCGTGAACTTCAACGCCGGCACGCTCGGCGCCAGCATGGTCGAGGGCCGCATCTCCGCCGGCGTGGTGGTCGGCGACGGCTCCGACGTCGGCGGCGGCGCCTCGATCATGGGCACGCTCTCCGGCGGCGGCACCCAGGTCATCTCGCTGGGCGAGCGCTGCCTGCTCGGCGCCAATGCCGGCATCGGCATCTCGCTCGGCGACGACTGCGTGGTCGAGGCCGGCTGCTACGTCACCGCCGGCACCAAGGTGACCCTGGTCGGCGAGCGCGACGAGGCCGGCGAGCCCCGCGTGGTGAAGGCCCTCGAGCTCTCCGGCTCCGACAACGTGCTCTTCCGCCGCAACTCCGTCTCCGGCGCCGTCGAGGCCGTCGCCCGCACCGGGCAGGGCATCGCGCTCAACGCCGACCTGCACGCCAACTGAGGCGCGGTCGAGGACCCACAGCCGCCGACCGGCGCGTTCTCAGGTGGTTCTTGGCCGGTCCCAGGAGAATCGACCCATGAGGACCTCCGTGATCGCCGCGGGCTCCGCCGTGGCCGCGCTGGGGGTCGTGGGGGCCGTCGGCTACGGCGTCTACCAGGAGGTGGCGCCGTCGCTCGACGGCGACACCTGCGTCGCCACCGTCGACGGCCGCTCGGTCGAGCTGAGCGTGGAGCAGGCCGAGAACGCCTCGCTCATCGTCGCGACCGCCGTGCGCCGCGGCATGCCCGCCCGCGCCGCGTCGATCGCCCTGGCCACGGCCTACCAGGAGTCGAAGATCGTCAACATCGACTACGGCGACCGCGACTCCGTCGGCCTCTTCCAGCAGCGCCCCTCGCAGGGCTGGGGCACCGTGGAGCAGATCCTCGACCCGACCTACGCCACCAACGCCTTCTACGACGAGCTCGAGGAGGTCGACGGCTACGAGTCGATGGAGATCACCGTCGCCGCCCAGGCCGTGCAGCGCTCGGCCTTCCCCGATGCCTACGCCGACCACGAGGACGACGCCCGCGTCATCGCCTCGGCGCTGACCGGCAACTCGCCGGCCGCCTTCACCTGCGAGAGCGACGACTCCGCCGAGCCCGCCTCCGACACCCTCGGCGACAACGGCCTGGTCGCCCGCGCCGAGCGGGTGCGCCGCGACGTCGACCGCCACTTCGGCCGCCAGGCCGTCGGCGGCTTCGCCCCCGGCGGGGTCAGCACCGGCCACATGGAGGGCTCGGCGCACTACGAGGGCCGCGCCGTCGACCTGTTCTACCGCCCGGTGAACCCGACCAACCTGGTGCGCGGCTGGGCGGTGGCGCAGTACCTCGTCGCGCAGGCCGAGCGCCTCGACGTCGCCACCGTCATCTACGACGCGAAGATCTGGACCTCCGGGCGCGCCGACGAGGGGTGGCGCGACTACACCCCCGACACCTCCGGCCGCTCCCCCGAGACCGCCGCGATCCTGGAGCACCGCGACCACGTGCACGTCGACGTCCTCGACTGAGCGTGAGCGCCGCGCAGCCCCCGACCGACCCGTCGTCCGACCGCGCCCCCACCCTCCGGGCCGTACGCCGACTCCACGACGAGCTGTCCCGCACCGCCACCGGGGGACGCGTCGACCCGCGGGGCGCGGGGCCCCACGCCCCGCCCGCGGCGTCGGGGACCCACCCGCTGCCGCCGGCCGCCGACCTCCCGGCCGGCCCCGGCCTCGGCGCGCTGCTGGCCCGGCGGCGCTCGTCGTACTCCTTCGGCGCCGGGCAGCCGACGGCCCTCGACCTGGCGACCCTGCTGCGCTGGGCGCTCGGGCCGCAGCGCGAGATCCCGCTCCCCGACGGGGGCACCCACACGGCGAGCACCGCTCCGTCGGCCGGCGGGCTCGCGTCGGTGGACCCGTGGCTGGTCGTGCGGGGCGAGGGCGAGCTGCCGCGCGGGGTGCACCGCGTGGAGCTGCGCGAGACTCCGGCCCGCCTGGAGACCGTCAGGGCCGGTGACCCGACCGCGTGGCTCGAGCGCGCCCTCGACCAGCCGGAGCTCGCGCGGCGCGCCACGGTGCTCGTCGTGCTGGTGGCACGCCTCGACGTCGCGATGACCCGCTACCCCGCGAGGCACTACCGCACCGTGCACGTCGACGCCGGCGTGGCGCTGCAGAACCTCTACCTGACCTCCGCCGCGCTGGGCCTGCCGTGCTGTGCGGTGATGGGCTTCGACGACGACGCGACGAGCGCGCTGCTGGGCCTCGACGACCTCCCGGGCGTCTTCCCCGCCGTCGCCTTCGCCCTCGGCTCCGCCGTCGAGCGGTGACGTCGAGCGGTGACGTCGAGCGGTGACGCCGAGCGGTGACGCCGAGCGGTGACGTCGAGCCGGTGGTCCCTCAGAGCGCGAGGAAGAGCGGTCGGCCGGTGACGGGGTCCTCGACGACGCGGGCCTCGACCTCGAAGACCTCGCGCAGGACCTCGGCGGTGACGACGGCGGCCGGCGGGCCGTCGGCGATGATGCGTCCCCCGCGCAGCGCGACCACGCGGTCGGCGTAGCGCGCGGCCTGGTTGAGGTCGTGGAGCACCATCACCACCGTCATCGCGTGCTCGTCGCGCAGCCGGCCGACGAGGTCCATGAGGTCGATCTGGTGGCGCACGTCGAGGTAGGTCGTGGGCTCGTCGAGCAGCAGCAGGTCGGTCTCCTGCGCCAGCGCCATGGCGATCCAGGCCCGCTGCCGCTCCCCGCCCGAGAGCGAGTCGAGCCGCCGGTCGGCCAGCGCACCCACCCCGGCCAGCGACAGGGCGCGCTCCATCGCCGCGTCGTCGCGGCGCCGCAGCATCGCCCACGGCCCCAGCTGGGGGTAGCGGCCCTGCTCGACGAGCTCGCGCACCGTGGCCCCGGCCGGGGCGACCGCGCTCTGCGGCAGCAGGGCCAGCTGCCGGGCGACCTCCACGCTCGACCAGTCGCCCAGCGCCCGGCCGCGCAGCCGCACCTCACCGGCCCGCGGACGCTGCACCCGCGCCAGGGTGGTCAGCAGCGTCGACTTGCCCGAGCCGTTGGGGCCGACCAGCGCCGTCACCGTGCCGGGCTCCACCGCCAGGCTCAGCCCGCTGAGGACGTCGTCGCGTCGGTAGCCGACGCTCAGGTCGACCGCTTCGAGCGAGGGCCCCGGGGCCGGGGGTGGTGCGCCGTCCGCCGACACGGCCGACGCGGCCGACGACGCGGCTGACGGGGCGATCGACGGGGCGGCGGAGGGCGGGGTGGGAGGACGCGGGGTCGAGGCGGTCATCGGCGCTCCTGGCGGACGAGTCGGACGAGCAGCGGCGCCCCGAGCAGGGCGGTGACGGCGCCGACCGGCACGCCGGCCACCGAGCGCCCACCGAGGGGCAGGTCGAGGGAGACGGCGAAGGCGAGCAGGTCGGAGGTCGAGAGCAGCAGGGCGCCGAGGGCTGTGGCCACCGGCACCAGCAGGCGGTGGTCGCTGCCCACGAGCAGCCGTGCGACGTGGGGTGCGACGAGGCCGACGAAGGCCACCGCGCCCGCCGCGGCGATCGCCGCGGCCGCGGCGGCCACGGCCACGGCCAGCACGGCGCCGCGCGCCAGGGCCGGGCGCAGCCCGAGGGTGGTGGTGGCGACGTCGCCGAGGGCCAGGACGTTCATCACCGGGGCGAGCAGCCAGCCGAGCAGCGGCAGCACCAGCAGCCAGGGCCACAGCGCCGCCCAGTCGCCGCTCGTGCGGGCGTTGAGCGACCCCACCAGCCAGCGCAGCACCGTGCCCATCGGCTGGGAGTCGACGACCAGCACCATCGAGGTCAGGGCCGACAGCACGGCACCCAGCAGGATCCCGGTGACGGCCAGCGAGCGGCGCCCCAGCAGCCACAGCAGCAACCCCGCGAGCAGCGCGCCGCCGAGGGCGACGGCGTAGGTCGCGCCGTGGCCCGGCACCAGCACCAGCGACACCACGACGGCCAGGGCCGCCCCGGCGCCGATGCCGGTGGTCGCCGGCTCGGCCAGCGGGTTGCGCACCACCGACTGCACCAGCACCCCCGAGAGCGCGAGCAGCGCGCCCGCGCCGAGGCCCACCAGCACGCGCGGCAGCCGGAAGCGGAGCACGATGAGGTCGTAGGCGGGCTCGCCGGACCCGCCCGTGAGCGCGCGCAGCACCTCGCGGGCCGGCACCTCCGAGCGTCCGACGAGCAGGTGGGCCGTCACGAGCGCCGCCACGGCCAGGGCGACCGCCGACGCGACGGCCAGCACCCCGGCGGGCGCGCCGAGGCCACCGGGCCGGCGAGCACCGCCGCCCCCGCTGCGCCCGCCGGGGCGGCCGGGGCGGCGGCGTCCCTCACGCTCCGCGCCGTCCGTCGTCGGCTCCCGCAGCGCGCTCACCGGCCCCTCCGCCCGGCCAGCGCCAGCAGCAGGGCGGGTACGCCGACGAGGGTGGTGGCGACGCCGACGGGCACCTCGACGGGGTAGAGCACCAGCCGGCACACGAGGTCGGCGGCGACCAGCAGTGCGGCCCCGACCAGCGGGGCCACCCAGAAGGTGCGGCGCGTGCCGGTGCCCACCAGCCGCCGCGCGACGTGGGGCGCGAGCAGCGCGACGTAGGCCACCGGGCCGCAGACGGCCGCGCTGGCCGCCGCGAGCAGCGCGGCGACGACCAGGGCGAGCACGCGGGTGCGCACGACCGGCACGCCGAGCCCCGTGGCGACCTCGTCTCCCAGCGCCAGCGTGGCCACGCGACTGCGGAGCAGGGCGGCGGCGAGCAGCCCGAGGCCGATCCACGGGGCGACGGCCTCGAGGTGGGGCCAGCCGCGGGCGGCCAGGCTGCCGAGCAGGTAGCGGAAGAGCAGCACGACGTCGCCCTCGGTGCCGAGCCCCACGAGCGCGACGACGAGCCCCGCGCCGGCGGCCGAGACCGCGGCGCCCACCAGCAGGACGTGCTCGGGGTCGCGCGTCGCCCCGATCGCGAGGAGCACCATCGCCCCGGCGACGAGCGCCCCCAGCAGCGCGGCGTACGGCGCGAGGGCCAGCGGCACCTGCAGCCCCAGCACCACCACCGCCGTCATGACGACCGCGGCCCCGGCCGAGACGCCGAGCAGCTCGGGCCCGGCCACCGGGTTGCGCAGGGAGTCCTGCAGCAGCAGCCCGGAGACCGCGAGCGCGGCGCCGCACCCGGCGCCGAGCAGCGCGCGCGGCAGCCGCACGTCGGCCACGACGACGTGGGCGGGGTCGCCCGCGTCGAGCAGCGCCCCGAGCGCACGCACCGGGCCGAGGGTCGGCTCCCCGAGGCTGAGCGCGGCCACCCCGACCAGTGCGAGCAGCGCGACCGTGAGCGCGACGGCCCGGGGCAGAGCCCGGGAGGGCGGACGACGCCGCGCCGTGGTCGTCCGTGGGACCGGACCGTCGGTCCACTTGGGAATGGTTATCATTTGCATCCAACTATCGACCCCAGGAGCACCCGTGCGCAAACCCGTCCCCCACCGAGACGCCCCCACCGCCACCCTCGCCGACACCGCCGCCACCCTCGGCCGGGGCCCGCGCGGCGTCACCGCGCGCCGCCGCACGCGGCCCCTCGCCGCGCTGACCGTGCTCGCCGCGGCGGCCCTGGCCTCGGCGTGCAGCAGCGACCCGGGCACCAGCACCGACGCCGCCCAGGACCCGGGCGCCGGCGACACGGCGAGCGTCGACAGCGGCCCCGTGAGCGCCACCGACGACACGGGGGCCGCCATCGAGCTCGCGCAGCCCGCGACCCGCGTGGCCTGCCTGACGATGATCTGCGTCGACGCCCTCACCGAGGTCGGGCTGACCCCGGTGGCCTACCGCGACGCCCTCGCGTTCGACGAGCGCTACGCCGGGCCCGACGCCGACATGCGCGAGATCACCGGGGGCTTCGGCGAGGAGAACGTCGAGGACATCGCGCTCGCCACCCCCGACCTGGTCATCGGCCTGGCCGGGGCCCAGGACGGCCTGCGCGAGGCGGTCGAGCAGATCGCGCCACTGATGCTCGTCGAGCCCCGGTCGTGGCAGGACTCGGTGGAGGTGCTGCGCACGGTCGGCGAGCTGACGGGCACCTCACAGGCCGCCGACGCGGCGGCCGAGGAGTTCACCGCACGGGTCGAGGAGGCCGCCGCCGAGCCGAGCGACCTGACGACCCTGTCGATATTCGGCGAGCCGGGCAGCCTCGGCGTCGACACCGTGGCCACCCCGGTGGGCTCGCTGCTCGACGAGATCAGCGACTACCCCTGGCCGGCCGGCGACGACCCCTTCGCCACCGTCGCGGTGGAGCAGATCGCCGCCGAGGACCCCGACGTCGTCTTCGCCCAGACCTTCTCCGCCGGCGACGACACCGAGCCCCTGGCCGACCGACTGGCCGCCGACCCGCTGTGGCGGCGCCTGAGCGCGGCGCAGAGCGACCGCGTGGTCGAGGTCGACGCTCCCGTCTGGGCCACCGGACGCGGCACGGTGTCGCTCGGGATCGTGCTCGACCAGGCCCTCGCCGAGCTCGAGTCGTGAACCCGCAGTTGAGAATCATTCTCAGTTCTGCTTCGATTCCTGCGCGGCCCCGTCCGGGGTCGCACCCCCCGACCGCTCATCGAGCCCGATGCTCACCGAGCAAGGAGAGTCCATGAACGAGTTCTTCACCCCCCAGCAGGCCCGCGTCGCCCTCGCCACCCACTCGGCGACCCACAGCAACGCGCTCGTCGAGAACCCCTTCGACGAGGTCGAGACCGCCGAGGCCGGCGACAACTGACCCACCGTCCCGCGCCAGCGGCGCGGGACCACCGGCCACGCACGCGCCCCCGTCCGCCCCTCCCACGGGTGGGCGGGGGCGTCCCGGCCCCACCCGCGGCCCCGTCTCCCCCGGGGCCCTCCGACCGGAGAGGCACCACCTCGTGAGCACGCCCCCCGCCCACACCCTCCCCCCGGCGTCCGCCCCCGCGCCGACACCGGCGTCCGCCCCCGCGCCGACACCGGCGTCCGCACCCGCCGGTCGGGTCCGTACGACGCGGCAGCTGCGGCCCGGCACGTCCTTCCGTCACGACGACGGGGCGTGGGTGCTCGAGACCGCCGACGGCGAGCGCCACGACGTCCGGCTCCCGGCCGCCGAGACCGACCGCCTCCTGCGCGCGCTGCGCGAGGGCGTCGTGCCGGCGAGCGCCACCGCACGCTCCGCGCTCGCCGCGCTGGTGGCCGCGGGCCACGCCTCGGCACCGCCGCTGGAGCCCGCGGTGGCCGTCACGGTCGCCGTCGAGGACCCCGCCGCACCCGGCGAGGCCGTCGCCGGGCGGCAGGGAGCCGACGGCGGTGGCCCCGCGGGTCGCCCCGCCCCGGCCCCGACCGCCGGGTCCGACCGGAGCGCCTGGCTCGCGGAGCTCGGCGCCGCGACCCGCGCCGCCCTGCGCCGCGCGGGCGCCCGGGTCGCGCCGTCGGGCGCCCCGGGCACCGCCCACACCCCCGCCGACGGCGCCGGCGGCGACGGCACCGGCGCCGGCACCGGCGACACGATCGAGCTGCGCATCCTCACCGGTCCGCCGCCGGCCCGCCCGACCGGGGGCCTCCGCCCCCCGCCGGGCCGGGTCGAGCCGCTGCTGACCTGCTGGCCCGAGGCCGACCACCTCCTGCTCGCCCCGGCCGCGGTGCCCGCGGTCGACGCCGCCGCCCGCTGCCGGGCCACGTCGCGCCGACGCCCGGTCACCCCCGCCCCGGAGCCCGTCCCGGCCACCGGCCTCGCCGGCGACGACCCCCACCGTCCCTCGCCGCGCGCGGTCGAGCTCGCCGCGACCACGCTGGCCCTGGAGCTGCTGCGCCGCGCGGAGCGGGCCCGCCTCCTCGGGGGCACCCCCGCCGCCGACCGGCAGGACCTGCTCCTCACCCGCGTCGACCTGACCGCCCTGCGCGTCACCCAGCACCCGGTGCTGCCGGTGCCGGCCGCCTCGGCGTGAGTCGCCCGACCCCGCTCCCGGCGCGGCCCGAGGAGGACGCGGCGCCCCTGGAGTCCCGCCACGACCTGGGCGGCCTCGCCACGTGGGCGTGGCGACCGGCGGGCGCGCCCCGCGCCGTGCTGGTGGTCCGCACCCCCTACGGCGCCGAGGCCCACCGGGCCGAGGGCGCGGGCTGGGCAGCGCACGGCCTGGCCCTGGTGGTGCAGGACGTCCGTGGGCGCCACGGCTCCGACGGCGACTTCACGCCCTACGCCGGCGAGGCCGCCGACGGGCTGCGGCTGCTCGACTGGGTAGGCCGGCGGTGGGAGGCGCCGGTCGTGCTGCACGGGGCGTCGTACGCCGCCCACTGCGCGGTCGAGACCGCCCGAGCCGTCGCGGACCGCGGCGCGGCGCTCGCGGGGGTGTCGCTGGCCGTGCCGGCGCTGGGCCTGGGCGAGACCGCGCGCACCCGCGACGGCGTGCTCTGCCTGGAGTCGCGGTTGGGGTGGTGGAGCGAGCACGCCCACCGCCGGGGCGGGGAGCCTCCGGCCGCTGACGTCACGCTGCGGCACCTCGCCCGCCACCTCCCCGTGCGCGACCTCGACGCCGCCGCACGGGCCGCGGGGGTCGCGCTGCCGTCGTGGTCGCGCGTCGTCGCGGCCCGGCGCGACGACGACCGGCTCGCGGCGCTCGGCGCCCTGGGGGCGCCGCTGCTCGTCATCGGCGGGCTCCGCGACTTCTTCGCCCAGGACGCCGTCGACGTCGCAGGCGCCTGGGGCGGCCCCTCCCTGCTGGTGCTCGGTCCGTGGGCCCACGACCTGCGCGGCTCCGCGCGCGCCCGACGCACCCTCGACTGGCTCGACGCGGTCCTGCCCGACCCCGCGCGCGAGGACCGGCGCGCCCACCGCCCCGCGGGGGTCCACCTGGTCGACGCCCGCGGCGGCGTCGACGAGCTCGCGTCGTGGCCGACGCCCGCGCGGTCGGTGCGACTGCGGGGCGGCTCCTTCCCCGCCGACCCCGAGGACCCGCACCCCTCCCCGCCGCTCGGCAGCCGCGTGCTGCCGGCCGGCCGGGTCGACCGACTGGTCCTCGCCCTGCCCGCCGGGCTCGGCGGGCCCCGCGGCCTGGTCGGCGAGGTCGCCGTCACCGTGCACGCCGGTGCCGCCACGCCCGACGGCGCCACCACCACCGGCGCGACCACCGCCGGCGCCGACCCGGAGCAGGAGCACTGGTGCGTGTCCCTCGCCCTGCGCGAGCGCACGCCCGCCCCGGCCCCCGCCCACGGAGCCGCGGCATCCCCGGCACCCACGCCACCCACCGCACCCCCGGCACCTCCCGCCACCGACCCGACCACCGACCCGACCACCGACCCGACCACCGACCCGACGACCGCCACCACCGACCCCGAGGCCGACCCCGCGACCGACCCCGCGACCGACCCGGGCGTGCGACTGCTCGAGGTGGCCCACGGCGCGGCCGTCGGGCCGCGGGTGCGGCTGGGTCCGGTGGCGGTGCCCGCCGACGACGTCGACCGCCTCGTGCTGGTCGTCTCCGCCCACTCCTTCCCCCGCCACGCCCGCGACCTGCAGACCGGGGAGGACGCCCTCGCCGGCGCCACCACCCGTGTCCTGCGGCGCCGGGTGCACAGCATCGACCTGGAGGTCCCCGCATGAGCCTGCTGTCCGTCGACGACCTCGTCGACCCCGTCTGCGGCCTGGTCCGCGGCCTGCACCCCGTCGACCGTCTCGACGGGATGCCCCCGGCCTACGTCGGCCTGACCGCCGAGGTCGCCGACGCCCGGGCCCTCGGGGCCGGCGCGTGGCCCAACGACCTGGTCTCACTCGGCACCACCTTCGCCGACCCCGCCGGGGCGCGCATCGCCGCGATCGGCGAGGCCGTCGAGCGCTACTGCGGCAACCACGTGCCCCACGGCCTGCGCCGCGCCAGCGCCGCGACCCTGCGGGCCGAGGGCCACCGGCTGCTGGGGCCGGACGACCTGCGCTTCTTCGCCGACTGGCAGCACGCGACCCCCGGCTTCCCCTTCACTCCCTTCACCGACGACGTCGAGATCGCCTGGGCCGAGGGGGTCGGCGACGAGGGGCCCTTGCTCGTGCCCGCCTCGTGGGTGCACCTCAACTGGCGCAGCGGCGAGCGTCGTCGCGAGCCGTGGCTGCACCCGCTCAACTACGCAGGCATCGCCACCGGCCAGGACCTCGCCGACGCCACCCGCCGCGGCCTGCTCGAGCTCGTCGAGCGTGACGCGCTCTCGCTGTGGTGGCACCTGCGTCGACCCGCGCCGGGCATCGACGTCGACTCCGTGCCCGGCCTGCGCGAGCACCTCGCCGGAGGCCGGCTCGAGGCCCACCTGCTCGCGCTGCCCACCGACCTCGGGGTGCCCGTGGTCGCCGCGGTCGTCCACGACCGCGAGACCGGGATCGTCGCGGGCGGCTTCTCGGCCAAGCTCGACCCGGTCGAGACCGCCACCAAGGCCGTGCTCGAGGCCATCCACAGCTGGGTCTTCACCCGCGGCATGCTCGAGGCCGACGGCTGGGTCTTCGGGGCGATGGAGGCCGGCGTGCTGTCCTCCGGGCTCTACTTCCCCCACCGCCCGCAGCGCGACTACCTCGACCTGGTTGGCGAGCACTGCAGCCGCGTGCGCGACCTCGGGGCCCAGGCCCAGGTCTGGCTCGACCCGCGGGTTCAGGAGCGGCTGCTGCCCCGCTTCACCCACCCCGGGCGGACGGTGTCGGTGCACGACCTGCCCCACCCCGACGAGGCCGACCTGCGGGCCGCGCTGCGCGCCGGCGGGCACGAGGTCGTCGTCGTCGACCTCACCACCCCCGACGTCGCGCTCACCCCGCTGCGGGTCGTGCGCGTCTGCGCCCGAGGCCTGGTGCCCAACGCCCCGGCGGCCTTCACCTACCTCGGCCTGCCCCGGTGGCGCCAGGTCGCGCGCACGCTGCGCCCCGGGCTCCCCGAGTCCGCCGGGTCATCCGGGTCATCCGGGTCCTCCACCGGCGTCGTGGACCCCGACGACCCGGCCTCCCTGCTGCTGCTGCCCCCGCCGAGCCTGTGAGCGCCACAGCGTCCGTCGGGCGGGACCGCGAGGACAGCGCGTGGGCCGTGCCGGCCTACCGGCTCTTCCTGCTCGCGCGCAGCGTCGCCCTCGTCGGCAACGCGCTCACGCTGGTGGCGATGCCCGTGCTCGTCTACCGCCTCACCGGCAGCGCGGCGCTCACCGCGGCGATGACCGCGGTCGAGACCCTCCCCTACCTCGTCGTGGGCCTGCCCGCGGGCGCCCTCGTCGACCGCTGGCACCGGCGGCGGGTCATGGTGGTGACCGCGGTCGGCAGCGGCCTGGCGATGGCCACCGTGCCTCTCGCCCAGGCCCTCGACGCACTGACCTTCCCCCACCTGCTCGCGGTCGGGGCCACGCTGGCCTCTCTCTTCGTCTTCTCCGACGCCGCGTCCTTCGGGGTCGTGCCGCAGATGGTCGGGCGCGCCCGCGTCGCCTCGGCGACCTCGACGCTGGTGAGCGTCGGCACGGCCATCGCCCTGGTCGGCCCCGCGGTCGCCGGCGTGCTCGTCACCGTCGTCGATCCTGCGTGGGTGCTCGGCGTCGACGCCGCGGCCTACCTCCTCTCCGGCGCCGTGCTCGCCCGCCTGCGCTGGCCCGGCAGCGAGGACCGCCGCGCCTCGGCGCCCGGCAGCGGCGACACCCCCGCCGACCTCGCTGCCGACGGGCCCGGCCCCAGCCTGCGTCGTGAGATCGGCGAGGGCCTGCGGCACCTGTGGCAGCAGCCCGTCGTACGCCGCCTCACGCTGCTCGGGATCGGCGCCAGCCTGGCGGGCGGGGCCACCACCGGGCTCCTGGTCGTCGTCGGGGTCGAGCAGCTCGGGCTCGCCGACGACGCGCCGCAGCTGGGCTGGCTCTACTCCGCTGCGGCGGCCGGCACCTTCGTGGCCAGCCTGGCCCTGCCCCGGCTGCAGCGTCGCCTGGGCGTGGGTGTCATCACCACCGGTGGCTTCGCGCTCGCGCTGGTGATGCTGCTGGCGCTGTCGTGGAGCGCCTCGCTGGCGCCGGCACTGGTCGCGGTGGCGCTCTTCCACCTCGCCACCACGTCCCTCATCGTGAACGGGATCGTCACCCGCCAGGTGCTGACCCCCGAGCCGCTGCAGTCGCGGGTCAACACCACCGCCCGACTCATCGCGTGGGGCGGCAGTCCGCTGGGCGCCACCCTGGGCGGGGTCCTCGCCGAGGTCGCCGGCACGGGCTGGGCGCTCCGTCTGGCCGCCGTCGGGCTGGCCGCCAGCGTGCTGGGAGCGCTGCTCACCGGCCTGCTCGCCGTGCCGCGGCTGGGCGATCTCGAGGCCCCCGACGACTGAGGAGGCTCCTCGTCCCGGCCGACCCCGGAACCGGCCCCGGGACCCGGGCCCCGGTCGGCGACGACCCCCTCGGTTGGTGCTTCCTCCGTGCTGGGGGGAGGGGCACGACCGTGCCCCTCCCCCTGGCACGCGACAGGTCTGCTCCGACGAGGCCCGGCGCCCGGGCTGCCGTGCCGGCGCTGCGGCGACGGGGCCGTGGAGGCCGCCATGGCGACAGGTCGCCCGCCGCCGGGTCAGCGGGTGAGGCGCTCGACGGCGGCGTCGACCCGCTCGTCGGTGGCGGTGAAGGCGACGCGCACGTGCTGGCGACCGGCGACGCCGTAGAAGGCCCCGGGCGCCACGAGGATGCCGCGCTCGGCGAGCCAGGACACGGTGTCCCAGCAGTCCTCGTCACGGGTCGACCAGAGGTAGAGCGAGGCCTCGGAGTGGTCGACGCGGAAGCCGGCGTGCAGCAGCGCCTCGCGCAGCCGGGCGCGGCGGGCGGCGTAGACGGCGTGCTGGGCCACGACGTGGTCGTCGTCGTCGAGGGCCGCGGCCATCGCGACCTGCACCGGGCCGGGCATGATGAGGCCGAGGTTCTTGCGCACGGCGAGCAGCTCGGCGACGACCGCGGTGTCGCCGGCGACGAAGGCGGCGCGGTAGCCCGCGAGGTTGGAGCGCTTCGACAGCGAGTGGACCGCGAGGATCCCCTCGAGCGAGCCGCCGTTGACGTCGGGGTGGAGCACCGAGACCGGGGTGGTCTCCCAGGCGCACTCGAGGTAGCACTCGTCGGAGACCAGCAGGGCGCCGCGCTCGCGGCACCAGTCGACGACCTTGCGCAGGTGCTCGGGCGGCAGCACCCGCCCCGAGGGGTTGGACGGCGAGTTCAGCCAGACCAGCGCCGGCGTCTCGGGGCCCAGCGAGGTCAGCGAGTCGGTGGCCACGGCGCGGGCCCCGACGAGGGCGGCGCCGACCTCGTAGGTCGGGTAGGCCAGCGCGGGGTAGGCGATGAGGTCGCCGGCGCCCAGGCCCAGGTGCAGCGGCAGCGCGCCGATGAGCTCCTTGGAGCCGATCGACGGCAGCACCTGGTCGGCCCCGAGGCCGCTCACGCCGTGGCGGCGCGCCAGCCAGTCCACGACGGCCTGGCGGGTGCGCTCGAGGCCGACGGTGGTCGGGTAGCCCGGCGAGTCGGTCGCGCCGGCCAGGGCGCGGCGCACGACCTCGGGGGTCGGGTCGACGGGCGTGCCGATGGAGAGGTCGACGACGCCGTCGGGGTGGGCGCGCGCCCGGGCGGCGTGCCCGGTGAGGGCGTCCCAGGGGAAGTCGGGCAGGCGCGCGGAGACGGTGCCCCGCGCGCCCGGCCCGGCCGTGTCGCTCAGTGGTCCTGGTTCTGCGGGGGGAGGGCGGCGATGAAGGGGTGGTCGTGGTCGATCTCCCCCATCTTCGCGGCGCCGCCGGGCGAGCCGAGCTCGTCGAAGAACTTCACGTTGGCGTCGTAGTAGTCCTTCCACTCCTCCGGCGTGTCGTCCTCGTAGAAGATCGCCTCGACCGGGCAGACCGGCTCGCACGCACCGCAGTCGACGCACTCGTCGGGGTGGATGTAGAGCATCCGCTTGCCCTCGTAGATGCAGTCGACGGGGCACTCGTCCACGCAGGCGCGGTCCTTGACGTCGACACACGGCTGGGAGATGACGTAGGTCACCGGGATCCTCCTGGGAGTGGAGATCCAGGCCGGGGCCTGGGGGTGCTGATGGACTCCCACAGCCTAGTATCCCGGCGTGCCCGACGCCGCCCCCGCCCACCGCTTGGGTCCGCACGTCGTGGGCACGCGGGTCGTGGTGAGGCGGATCGTGCGCGGCGGCGGCGCCTCGGGCGACGAGCCCGAGACCGGCCCCACGGGCGGCCCGGCCTTCACCGACCTGCTCGGCACGTGCACGGCCTGGGGCGCCGAGACCTGCACGATCGCCCCGGAGCGGGGCGAGCCGGTCGAGATCGCGCTGCGCGACATCGTCTCGGGCAAGCCGGTGCCACCTCGCGCGTCGGTGCGCCAGCGGGTCTCGGCCCGCGAGGCCGAGGGCCACTCCTTCTCGGCCTTCCCCGACGTCGAGCGCCGCGACCTGGGCGACTGGGTGGCCCGCACCGACCCGATGCCGGTGGGGAGGCCCTTCAAGCGCGCCAACTCCTGCCTGGCCGTGGGCGACCCCGGCGTGCCGGTGGCCGAGGCCCTGACCCGGGTCGAGGCCTTCTACGCCGAGCGCGACCGGCCACCGCTGCTGCAGGTCGAGGCCGACGGCCCGGTCGAGGCCGACGCGCTCGCCGCGGGCTGGCGGCTGCTGCCGCACGGGGAGGTCGAGTTCCGGCTCGGCTCGCTGGCCGCCGTACGCCGGCGCCGGCGCGGCCTCGCCCCCGCCGTCGACCGCACCCACGTGGAGGTCACCGGCGACCGGGCGCTCGCGGTGGTCGCGACCTCGGCGGGCCGCATCGCCGAGGGCCGCGCCATCCTCGACGGCGACTGGCTGGGGCTGCACGCGCTCAAGGTCCGCCTCGAGCACCGCCGCCAGGGCCTGGCCGGCGAGGTGATGGACGCGCTGCTGGAGTGGGGCGCCGAGCGCGGGGCGAGCACTGTGTGGCTGCACGTCGAGACCGACAACGAGCCCGCCCTCGCCCTCTACGACGGCCTGGGCCTGCTCCCCCACCACCTCACGCGCTACCTCGTGCCCCCCGGGGTCGCCGCGTGGCCGGGCGACGGCTTCACCGGCGGCGGCCCGGGCAGCGGGACCTGAGCCCGGTCACGACAGCCGGCGGAAGAGCCGCTCGCTGGCCACGGTGATCGGCGTCCACCACAGCCGCATCACCACCAGCACCAGGGTGCCGGCGATGATCATGCCGGCGACGTTGAGCCCCAGCTGGGCCAGCGACCCGCGGATCTCGCCGCCGTCGAGGAAGGCCAGGCCGAGGGCGAGGTTGCCGGCGGCCGGCACGGTGGTGACGCTGATGAACACCCCGACCATGGTGGCGGTCTTCTCGATGGCCAGCGCGAGGGCGCCGGCGGCGCCGGCGACCAGGGCGACGATGAAGGACCAGCGGTCGGGGTGCCAGATGAAGCCGGTGTTGGGCCGCTCGCGCACGACCTCCTCGAGCGTCACCAGCCCGGTCGCCCGGGCCAGCACCGCCAGCAGCGTCACGACCACGATGGCGAGCAGGAACGACAGCACGAGCAGCCGGAGTCCGCGGCCGACGAGCCCCCAGCGACCCAGCAGCAGCCCGGCGCAGGTGGCCGCGATCGCGCTGAACTCCGGGCCGACCACCATCGCCCCGATGACCAGCACCGCGGAGTCGGTGATCACCGCGACCGCGGCCAGCACGACCGCCAGCACGAGGAAGACGTGGAAGGACACCGTGGGCACGGCGCCCGCCTCCGCGGCCGCCTCGACCGACTCCCAGATCACGGCGTCGTCGGGGTGGCCCGGGGCGGCGCGCTCGAGCCGGTCGGCGGCGTCGAAGGGCGTGCCGGTGGGCGAGGTCACCACGATCCCGCCGCGCTCGCGCAGCCCCAGACGGGTCAGCTCGCGGATCACCGGTCCGGCCTTCTCCCGCGCCACGTCGGCCTCGACGAGGTCGCCGGCGGGCTCGAGCACCACGCCGCGCTGGAGGGTCACGTTGGTGATCCAGTCGTGGCGGCAGAGGGTCTGGCAGACCGACTCGGTCAGGTCGGCGGGCGCGGTCACGCGCAGGTGGAGCAGCACGCGCCCAGGCTAGAGCGGCCGACCTCGTCGGCTCCGACGGGCCCGGGTGCGCGCCGGACACGCCGAGCCAGTAGTTCGCCTAACTCACCTAGGTCAGTATGGTTACGCGCATGATGACCGACGCCGGCCTCCCCCAGCCGTCTGGCTGCCAGCCCCTCGACCCCCGCGTGGCGATCGACACCGCGGTCGAGGCGCAGGAGGGGCGGATGTGCGTGCTGCGGGGCACGGCGTGCGTGCACGACGCCACCGTGGCCATCGTCGAGGTCAGCACCGACGGCGGCGAGAGCTGGCACGAGGCCACCCTCACCGGGCCCAACGAGCCGGCCGGTCCCGTCGAGTGGGAGCACCCCTGGGTGCCCGAGGCCCCCGGCGTGCACACCCTGCTCGCCCGGGCCACCGACTCGCGCGGCCGTCGCCACGACGTGGGTCGCGACCGGCTCCGCGTCTCCCCGGCCTGAGGTCGGGGCCCTGGCCGGACCCAGGCCGGACCCAGGCCGGCCCCGTGGCAGGAAGCGCGGGTCAGCCGCGCCCGGCGCCCGCCGGCGGGCGGCAGATGATGGTGTCGGAGGGGATGTAGTCGGTGTGGATCTTCTCCTGCTTGACCAGCTGCTCCTCCCCGGGGCGACGGAAGTAGCGCCACACGTCGACCGAGAAGCCGGAGTAGCCGGTGTTGGGCAGGCAGTTCTCGGTGCGCAGGGTCTGCGTGGCCGGGGCGGTGTAGTCGTAGCGCTCGGAGGTCCGGGTGGTGATGTCCCAGGTCTTCGTCGACCAGATCGAGACCGTCAGCACGCCCTGCGACGACGGCGTGCTGTCGGAGAAGGCGGTGTCGACCAGCACGCCGTGGTCGGTGTCGTTGCGGAAGCGCAGGTCGACCGCGCCCCACACGACGGTGGCCTCGCGGCCCACGGGGTAGCGGTCGATGTAGACCGAGTGCGCCTTGTGCTCGACGTCCTCGAGGCCGGCGAAGAAGGCGGCGTTGTAGGTCGTGGTCGCCATCTGCGAGACACCGCCGCCGAGGTCCTCGACGAAGACGCCGTCGCTGATGATGGTGCCGGTGGTGAAGCCGTTCTCGACCGTGCGCTCACCCACGATGTCGTTGAGGGAGAAGGTCTCGCCCGGCTTCACGACCGTGCCGTCGACGATCTCCGCGGCGCGGCCGATGTTGACGTTGCGGTACTCCGCGTAGGGGAAGTACGTCGTGAACGACGACACCCGCTCGCGGATCCCCAGCGCCCGGGCGTCCTTCGTGGTGAAGTCGGGCCGGGCCACGGTGGCCTCGACGTCGACCTCCCGCCTGCCCTCGCGGCGCGTCAGCACGTCGAGGAAGTCGGCGGCGACGTCGTCGGGGTCGTAGGAGACCCCGGGGCGGCCCGGCACGACCTGCGGGCGGCCGTCGACCAGCGCGACGGTGGCGTCGACGGGGTCGTCGGTGGTGGTCATCGAGTCGACCAGCGCGCTCAGCGCCTCGGTGTCGACGCGCGGCTCGAGCTCCCCGTCGACGGGCTCCATCGAGAGCGCCTCGCGGTAGTCGGCCGGCTGCAGCCGCAGCGGCGTGCCGTCGAAGCGCAGCACGACCGAGGCCGACAGCGCGGGGTTAGCGAAGTCGTCGAGGCCGGCCTGCACGTCGGCGGCGTCGATGTCGGGCTCCACCACGACCGGCTCCAGCTCGACGCGGCGGTCGGCGCGGCGCTCGGCGACGTACGCCGCCTCCAGCGCCTCGCGGACCTCCTCGGCGTCGAGGGCGCGGCCCTGCTGCGGGGAGACGGTGCTGACGCCCGCGGGACCGAAGACGACCTCGCCGTCGACCGCGGGAGCACCGGCCTCGTCGTCGAGGCGGGTCACCAGCGCGTCGAGCGCGGCGGGGTCGACGTCGACGACGGCCTCGAGGTCGTCGCCGCCGGTGTAGTAGTCCCACAGGCGGCGGGGGTCCCAGGTGCGCTCGCCGCCCGCGGCCTCGACCGAGGCGAGGTGGTCGACCGAGAGCCCCGCGTCGGCGGGGCTGAGACGCAGCGGCTCGGCGTCGGAGCCGGCCACCGAGACCCGCAGCCGGCCGCTCTCGCGCTCGGCGAGGCCCTCCTCGAGGGCGGCGACCGCGTCGGCCTGGGTGCGCCCGCCGATGTCGACGCCCGAGACGGCCGTGCCGCGCGGCACCTTGTCGCCGGCGGTGAGGGCCAGTGCGGCGTAGCCGCCGCCGGCGAGCAGCGCCAGCCCGCCGATGACCGCGGCGACGACCTTGCCCCCGCTCCCCTCGCGGTCGGGGCGGGGCGGCTTGGCGTCGTCTCGCGGGCTCACGACCCCCATCCTAAGGAAGGGCCCGCGCCGGGTCGGGATCCCCGGCCCTACGCCGGCGGCGCGAGGTCGTCCGCGGCGGCGCCGGCCGGGGGCCGAGCACAGGTCCGGTCACCGGGCTGGTCACCGGGCCGGTCATCGGGTCCGGCGCCCCGCGGACGGAGCACCAGGGTGGTCACGTCGGAGACGACGACGACCACGACGACCAGCCCGAGGCCGAGCAGCAGGTAGCCCGCGACGTCCTGGGCCACGAGGTAGCCCGACCCCGGGGAGCTCTGCAGCACGACGCCGAGCACGACCACCCAGCCCAGCGCCCACGGCGGGCGCGCCCACCACGACCGCGGCAGCGCCCACGCCGTGGCCAGGGTCGCGGCCGCGCCGAGCAGCAGGCCCCACCACAGCGGGTGCACCAGCACGACGGCGGTCGCGGTGGCCGCGCCCACCGCGGCCAGCAGCGCGGCCGCGAGCACGCGCAGCACCAGCCCGACCGGCCCCGGTCGGGCCGCTCGCCCCGGCGCCCCGGGGTGCGCCGGCGCCTCGGCCACCACGGGCGGGGTCAGCCCGCGTCGCCGGCGAGCCCGGCGAAGAGGTCGCTCTCGAGCCCGTCGTCGCCGACCGGGCCCAGCGCGCCCTTGACCAGACGGTAGAACTCGACGCCCCAGGCGGCGGCGCCGACGTTGTTGGACAGCGCGAAGAAGGGACCGTCGAGGGTGACCTGCGTGGGGTAGGCCCGCAGGGCGTCCATCTTGCGCTCGACGTGGTCCTGGGCGTCGACGGCGCAGGAGAGGTCGTCGTCGGCGGTCACGAAGTGCGGCAGCGGGCCGTCGGGGTCCATGCCCTCGAAGGAGGTGGTGTCGCCGGCGTCGCGCAGGGCGCGCAGACCCGCGCGCATGCGGCTCTCCGACATGGCGCCCCAGTAGACCTTGGCGATGTCCCACGCCGCCCCGAGGTCGGGGCGGTAGGACGGCACGGCCGCGAGCTGCGCGGCGTACATCGCGACGCGGTGGGCCTGGATGTGGTCGGGGTGGCCGTAGCCCCCGAACTCGTCGTAGGTCACCAGCACCTGCGGGCGCACCTCGCGGATCACCTCCACCAGCAGGGTGGCGGCCTCGGTGAGGTCGGCGCGGGAGAAGGCGTTGTCGTGCACGTCGTCGGCGGCGACGGCGTGGCCGTCGGCGTGCCACTGCATGCCGGAGTCGCGGTAGTGCCCGAAGCCGCCGAGCCAGCGGTGGTCGGTGACGCCGAGGGCGGCCATCGCGTCGGCGATCTCGCCGCGGCGGTGCTCGCCGAGGCGGTCCTCCTTGTCGGCGGCGAGGTGCTCGAGCTCGGGCACGAGGATCTCGCCCATCTCGCCGGCGGTGCAGGTGACGAGGGTGACCGAGCGGCCCTGCGCGGCGTACTGCGCCATCGTGGCGCCCTGGCCGATCGTCTCGTCGTCGGGGTGGGCGTGCACGAGGAGCAGCCGCTGCTCGGCGGGCGTGGCGGCGGGCGGCTGCTGGGAGGCGTGGGCGGGCGCTGCGGGCATGGCGAGGATCCTAGGGACGAGGTCCGACAGGGGCGGAGGGTGCCCGGCCGCGAGGGTCCCGCCGCCGTGCACCGCGACCGGCGCACCGGCCGGTCAGTGGCCCCAACACCTCACTGCGGCTTTTTGATCCGCCTCGGCGCGCTCGGCAGGTCCAGCGGCGGCGCGGGCGGCGCGTCGGGGGCGTCGAGGCCCTCGTCGAGCCAGCCGTCGTGCTCGTCGCAGAGCACGTCGAGCACGAAGGCGGGGGCGTCGGTGACCACGGCCCAGGGGTGGTCCTCGTCGTCGTCCTCCCCGGCCAGGCGCTCGCGCTCGACGTGGGCGTCGTAGCCGTCGGCGCGCAGCCGGCGCTCCACGGCGCGGGCGTCGTCGTCGGAGAAGAACACCGCGCGCGCCGAGGCCACCGGCGCGGTGAGCAGCACGTGGCGCAGCTCGGGCAGGAAGGGCCGGTCGGGCTCGAGCCAGTCGAGGTCGTCGAGCTCGTCGGGGCCGACCCAGGCCAGCAGGTCGTGCTCGCCCGGCTCGGGCTCGCCGCGCACCAGCCGCGCCGTGGCCACCCGCAACGTCAGCCCGGGCCGCACCGCCACCCCGTCGGCGGTCGCCCCGGCGGCGCCCGCTGCGGGCCCCGTCGCCGGCCCCGTCAGCGGTCGCAGCCACGCCACCACCTCGACCTCGCAGCCCAGCTCCTCGGCGACCTCGCGCACCAGCGCGTCGCCCGGGGTCTCGTCGGCCTCGACCTTGCCGCCCGGCAGCTCCCAGCGTCCCGCCGCCTCCGGCGGAGCCGTACGCCGCGCGGCCAGCACCCGCCCGCCGCGCACGAGCGCCGCGCCCACCACCAGCCGCTCCCGCTGCCCGTCCACGAGCGCGACTCTAGGTCTCCCGCGCACCGGTGGTGCAGGGTGGGCCCATGCTGTCTCGGGGACCTCGTCGCGCGCCCGCCCCGTCGGCGGCGCAGCCGGCCGGCGCCGCGCACGCCCCGGGCCCGGCCCACCCGCAGGTGCCGCTCGTGCCGGCGGCGGCCTTCGTGGTCGTGTGGTCCTCGGGCTACATCGCCGGCCCGCTCGGCGTCGAGGCGGTGGAGCCGATCACGCTGCTGGCGCTGCGCTTCGTGGTGGCCACGCTGCTGCTGGGGGCCTGGGCGCGGTGGCGCCGCGGGCCGATGCGGCTGCCGCGGGGCGTGCTCGTGCGGCTGGGCGCGGTGGGGCTGATGATGAACGGGCTGCAGTTCGTCTTCATGTACCTCGCCTTCGACGTCGGCCTCGGCGCCACCCTCGGCGCGCTGATGCACTCGCTCTCCCCCGTGCTCACCGTCGTGCTCGCCGGGGTGCTGCTGCGCGAGCGGGTCACCCGTGTGCAGGTCGTCGGCCTGGTGGTGGGCGTCGCCGGCGTCGTGACGATCCTCGGCCCCGACGTCGAGGAGGCCGGCGGGGCGGTCGGCCTCACCCTCGGCGTGCTCAGCACCCTCAGCCTCTGCCTCGGCACCCTCGGCCAGCGCTGGACGGCCACCACCCCCGCGTCCCCCCGCCCCTCCGACTCCCTCGAGGAGGCGGGCGCGGCCGAGGCGGGCGCCACGCCGCCCGGCGAGTCGATCGACCCGGTGTGGGCGGCGGTGGTGCAGTTCGCGGTGTGCGCCGTGCCGCTGGTGGTGCTCGGGCTGCTGCTCGAGGGCACCCGCCCGGTGCACGACCCCGTCGTCGCGGTCGCCACCGTGGCCTGGCTCGGCGTCGTCAACTCCATCGTCGGCCTGCTGCTGCTCGGCGCCGTCGTGCGCCGTGGCGGCGCCGGCGCCTCGGCCAGCGTCTTCTTCCTCATGCCCCCCGTCACCGCCGTGATGGCCTGGCTCTGCTTCGGCGACACCCTCGACGCCCGCGAGCTCGTCGGCCTGGTCGTGGCCGTGCTCGGTGTCGCCGTCGCCACCCGCTCCGCCCGCTCTCACCCCGACGGTGGTCGAGGAGGGAGCCCCAGCCCCGGTGGTCGAGGAGGGAGCCCCAGCCCCGGTGGTCGAGGAGGGAGCCCCAGCCCCGGTGGTCGAGGAGGGAGCCCCAGCCCCGGTGGTCGAGGAGGGAGCCCCAGCCCCGGTGGTTGAGGAGGGAGCGCCAGCGACCGTCTCGAAACCACGTCCGCCCGGGGACAGTGGTTTCGAGACGCTCGTCGCTGGCGCTCCTCCCTCCTCAACCACCGGCCCGACGGTGATCGCGAGATGCTCGTCGCTGGCGCTCCTCCTCCTCGACCACCCGTCCCGGGCAGCCCGACCAGGACGACCTGCCAGGCTGGAGCCCCGCCCGTCGACCAGGAGGACCCCGTGACCGACCCCGACCTCTGGCTCACCCCGGGCCGCGACGCGGGCCCCGCGATCGACGCGTTCGTCTCGTCGTACGGCGGGCGGCGCGCGGGTCTCGCGGGGCTGGTGGCGGCTCTGCCCCGCGAGGGCCGGCGGCTGCGGCGGACCCTGTCGCCGGGTCTCGCGGCGCGCCGCTCGTGGACGTGGCAGGGGCCCGACCGGCGCGACCCCCGCTGGTGGCCGCAAGGGGTGACCTCGTCGGCCGACGCCGCGGCGGGGGCGGCCGAGGCACCGGTGCCGGGGCGGGTGCTGATGGTCAGCTGGTACGCCAAGACGATGCCGGGCGAGCCCACGCCGCCGGGCAACCAGGGCTCGCGGATCAGCGTCGTCGACCTCGAGGCGCGCCGCTACGACCACGTCCTGCTGGTGCGCGCGCAGGCCGACGGGGCGTGGAAGCCGCTGCAGGTGCACGCGGGCGGCATCGCGTGGGTGGGGTCGTGGCTGCACGTCGCGGCCACCGCGAAGGGCTTCTGGAGCGCCCGGGTCGACGACGTCGTCGAGGTGCCGGCCGGTCGCCGCGCGGAGACCTTCGGCCACCGCTGGGTGCTGCCCGTGCGGCGCGGCCACGCCGCCGGCTCGGGCGAGGGCGTCGAGCCGCTGCGCTACTCGTTCCTCTCCGTCGACGCCTCCCCCGCGTCACCCGCGTCGTCGTCCGCCGCACCCGGGACCGGCCCGGAGCTGGTGGTCGGCGAGTACGCCCGGGGCCGCCGGACCCGCCGCCTGGCCCGCTTCGCCCTCACCCCCGAGGGCGCCCCCGTGGTCGGTGACGACGGCCGCGCCCGGCCACTGTCGGTGCACGACAGCGGGGTGGCCGGCATGCAGGGCGCGGTGGTCTCGCGCGGGCGCTGGCACGTGACGACCTCCCACGGCCCCTGGACCCCCGGCACCCTGGTCACCGGCGCCTCCCCCGACGCCGCCGACCCGTGGCGGCCCCGACGCTGGGCGACCCCGATGGGTCCGGAGGACCTGGCGGTCTGGCCCGGCGACACCCCCGCCGACGACCGGCTGTGGACCGTCACCGAGCACCCCCGCCGCCGCTGGATCTGCGAGCTGCGCGTGCCCCGCTGACGCCCGCGCCCGCAGGCGGCTCAGGCCCCGCGCGGCACCATCGCCAGCTGGCGCGCCTGGGCCACGAGGCGCCCGGAGGAGTCCCAGACCTCGCAGTCCTCCTCGAACATGCCCCCCGCGAGGTTGCGGGTGGCGTGGCGCACCTTGAGCCAGCCGGGGGCGGGCCGGGCCCGCACGTGGGCGGTGAGCTCGACGGTGGGGGCCCAGCCCATGAGCCCGAGGTCGAAGGTGACCGGCGGCAGGGCGTCGACGACGAGCAGCAGCGAGAGCGGGTCGGGCTCGCGGTCGTCGTGCAGGCGGAACCACGCGGCGATCTCCCCGCGGCGGCTCGGCGCACCGACCGCCCAGCCGGCGCTCTCGGGGGCGAAGCGCATGTCGAAGCGCTCCATCAGCGGCGCCATCGCGCGCACCTCGGGCGGGGCGTCGGTGTTGCGCACGCACTGCTCCAGCGGCGGGAGCTCGGGCTCGACGGCGGTGGTGCGCACGTCGTCGGCGGCGCGGGCGAGGTCGCCGAAGGTGGCCAGCGCGGTGATGCGGGTCTGCCCGTCCTGCACGAGGTCGGCGGCGACGGTGGCGACGCGGCCGCCGTCGCGGCGTACGCCGACCTGGGCCTCGGCCGGCCCCGCGGTCGCGGCGGAGAGGTAGTAGGCGCTGATGACCAGCGGGTCGGGCTTGCCGCGCTCGGCCAGCTCGGCGCGCACGGCGGTGCCGAGGGTGGCCAGCAGGTAGCCGCCGTTGAGGCCGCCCCCGACCTTCCACCCGGCGGCGAGGTCGGCGGCGTAGCGCCCCTCGCCCTGCGCCGTGACGGCGGTCTGCGTGTCGAACTCGGAGGTCGGGGGGAGGCCTGCGGTCATGGCCGGACGCTACCGCCCGCCGCCGACCCTCCCGCGCCCGCGGTCGTGCGGCACGATGGTCGCGTGCCCGCGTCCGCCTCCCCCGCTCCCGGCGAGAGCCCCCGTGGGCAGGAGCGCCCGCGCCGCCCCGCGTGGGTCTACGGCGAGGGCCAGGAGCCCGACCCTCGCTACGTGCTCGCCAACGAGCGCACCTTCCTCGCCTGGGTGCGCACCTCGCTGGCCCTGCTCGCCGGCGGCGTGGCGCTGTCGTCGCTGGGGGTGCCGGAGCCGACGTGGCTGCGGCTGACCCTCGTCGTGGTGCTGGTGCTGCTCGGCGGGCTGACCACCGCGGTCGCGCTGGCCCGCTGGGCGCGCGTCGAGCGCGCGATGCGCACCGGCCGCCCCCTGCCCGCCTTCGGCCTGGGCCTGCTGATGACCGCCGCCGTCGTCGGCGTCTCGCTGCTCCTCGCCGTCGTGGTCCTGCTCAGCGCCTGACCCCGCCGTGGCCGAGGAGGCAGCCCCACCCGCCCCCGGTGGTTGAGGAGGGAGCGCCAGCGACCGTCTCGAAACCACCGCCGGTGGTCGAGGAGGCAGCGTCACCCACCCCCGGTGGTTGAGGAGGGAGCGCCAGCGACCGTCTCGAAACCACC
>NZ_JADCLL010000007.1 GCF_015070375.1 Nocardioides kribbensis
GGGGGGGGCGGGCCCCCCCGGGCCCCGCACCCCCGAGGGTCACGTCGGTGTCAGCCGGCCGTGATCGTGTCGACGATCGCGAGGGCCTGCTCCTCGAGCTCCGGGGCGAGCGGGGCCACGCCGGCCTCGTCGGCACCGAACTGCTGGCCCTCCTCGCTGAGGACGTAGGAGAGGTAGGCCTTCACGAAGTCGGCGTCGGCCTGCTCGGGGTAGGTCGGGCACGCGATCATGTAGGAGGTCAGCACGATCGGGTAGGTGTCGGCCTCGTCGGTGGTGTAGTCGAGGTCGAAGATCAGCTGGTTCTCACCGGCGTCCTCGGCGGCCGGCGAGACCGCGAGGATGTTGGCGGCCGCCTCGGCGGAGGGCTCGACGAAGTCGGAGCCGACCCCGATGTTGGCGGCGGGCAGGTCGCCGGCCTGGCTGGCGTCGGCGTAGCCGATCGCGTTCTGGCCGTCGGTCACGGCGCTGACGACGCCGGAGGTGCCCTGGGCGCCCTCGCCGCCGAAGGCCTGCGGCCAGGTCTCGACCGCACCCTCGGTCCAGGTGTCGCCGGCGGCGACGCTGAGGTAGTTGGTGAAGTTCTCCGTGGTGCCCGACTCGTCGGAGCGGTGCACGGGGTTGATCGTCGCCGAGGGCAGGTCGGCGTCGGGGTTGTCGGCCTCGATGGCCGGGTCGTTCCACTCGGTGATCTCGCCGGCGAAGATGCCGGCGAGGGTCTCCGGGGAGAGGTTGAGCTCGTCGACGCCGTCGACGTTGAAGATGATCGCGATCGGGCTGACGTAGTTCGGCACCTCGATGGGGGCCTCGCCCTCGCAGCGCTCCGTGGCGGCGGTCAGCTCGTTGTCGGGAGCCTCGTCGACGAGGTAGGCGTCGGAGCCCGCGGTGAGGTAGGCGCCGGAGATGAAGTTCTCCCGGCCGCCGCCCGAGCCGACCGGCTCGTAGGTCACCGTCGCGCCGGGCTGCACGTCGCTGAAGCCCGTGGTCCACGCGAGCTGGGCGGCCTCCTGGGAGGACGCACCGCCGATCGTGTACTGGCCCTCGACGGTCACGTCGCTCGAGGCGCTGTCGCCGTCGGAGCCGGTGGAGCCGGAGTCGGTCTCGTTGCCGGCGGCGCAGCCGGCCAGAGCGAGGGTCATCGCTGCGATGCCGGGCACGATCACGCGGCGGATGGAAGTGCGCTTCACTTCGTTGCTCCTGAAGTCTCAGATGTGGGGACGCCAGGAAGGTAGGCAGCGCAGGTGGACGGATCCGTGGCCGTCGGTGAACGCGGCATGAACGCGTCCCGCCCGTTCCGTGACACCTGGCGGGCACTGCGGCGTACATCACGTGAACCCGGCCGTCCGCCCTTGATCCTGACCCTCGTGGTGAACTAAGGGGGTCTGTCAACTCACCGGTCTAGAGCACCCGGTGGCGCTCGCAGGCCACCACCCGGCCCTTGCGCAGGTGCACCACGATGAGCTCGCCGGGGTCCAGCGCCGGGTCGGGCAGGCCCAGGGCCGCGAAGACCTTCGGCAGCACCGGCCGGTGGGTGCACAGCAGGGCCCCGCGCCGGGTCCGGCCCCCGTCGTCGACGAGCCGCTCCACGAGCGCGCGCACCCCGGCGCCGCGCGCGTCCTCCTCGGAGAGCCGGTCGTCGCGCTCGGGCCCGACCCCGACGGTCTCGGCGAAGGGCGCCACCGTCTCCAGGCAGCGCAGCGCCGGCGAGCTCACCACCCGGTCCACGTCGTACGCCGCCAGCGCCGGCACCAGCCGCAGGGCGTGGGCGCGACCGGCCTGGAGGAGTGGACGGTCGCGGTCGTCGCCGCGCCAGGCCTTGCGCGAGCGGGCCGACGCGTGGCGCAGCACGACCAGCGCCTGCGTGCGGCGACGCACGCCGAGGGCCTCCCGCAGCGTCGCGCGGTCGCGGTCGTAGGTCAGCCGGGTGACGGCCTCGTCGCGGTCGACCCACTCGACGGCGTCGATCTCGTCGTTGACGGCGTAGCCGCTGACGTCGTCGTCGCCCACGACGCGCCCCGCCCAGTAGTGCACGGTCTTGGTGCCGCGCGCGACGGTGTAGCGCTGGTCGCGCAGGGGCGGGCCCAGCCGCACGTGCAGCCCGGTCTCCTCGGCCACCTCGCGCACCGCGGCAGTCGTCTCGTGCTCGCCGCGGTCGAGCTTGCCCTTGGGGAAGGACCAGTCGTCGTAGCGCCCGCGGTGCACCAGCAGGACCTGCCGCCCCGGGCGGAAGACCACCGCCCCGGCGGCCCTGACGTCGCCGGCCGGCACCTCCGCGCGCCGCGCGAGCGAGCGAGCCAGGGAGCTCGCGGAGGAACCGGACGGAGCCCGGACGCCCTGGGGCGGGGAGGAGGCCATGCCCGTAGTCTCACACCACCGCCCGCCCCCGAGGAGGACCGCCGTGCCCCGTGCCACCCGCCGTGTGCCGGTGCGGCTCCTCGTGGCGGTGGCGGTCGTGCTGGTGCTGGTCGCCGGCGGCGTCGCGGTGGCGCTGCGCGTGTGGGGCGGCGGCGACAGCGACCTGCGGCGTGCCGTCGCGCTGGCGCCCGACGACGTGCAGCGCTACTCCTGGACCGACTGGGCCGGGGTGCGCGCCGAGGTCGGCGCCGACGTCGACGCCTCCTCCAGCCCCGAGCAGGTCGAGGACTTCCTCTCCGAGGCCTACGACCTCGACCTGGCCTCGACGACGGCACAGGCCGAGTCGGCCTCGCTGCTGCAGCAGGAGCTCGGCTGGTCGCCGGCCAGCGTGGAGTGGGAGCTCTTCACCCAGTCCACCACCGGGGGCGCCGACCTCGTCGGGCTGGCCGAGGGCACCGACGTCGAGGCGCTCGGCGAGCGGCTCGAGGGCCTCGGCTACACCCGCCCGGAGTCCGACGACGGGGTGTGGGAGGGCGCCGACGCCCTCGCCCGGGCCTCGCTCGAGACCGGTTACAACGCCTCGCCCACCCTGCAGTACGTCGCCCTCGTCGCCGAGCGCGACCTCGTCGTGACCGGCGACGACGCCGCCTACCTCGCCTCGGTCGTCGACGGCCTCGGCGACGACGGCACCGACGACGACGTGTCCCGAGCCGTCGACGCGCTCGTCGACGGCGCCTCCGGGGGCGACCCCCTGGCCGCCGCCGTCTACCCCGGGGAGTTCGCGTGCGCGTCGCTGGCGATGGGTCAGGCCGACCCCGCCGAGCAGGCCGAGGGTGAGCGTCTGGTCGGCGCAGCCGGCGAGGTCGACCCGCTGGAGGTCTTCGCGCTCGCCCTCGAGCCCGGCCTCGGCGCCCGCCTCGTGCTGGGCTTCTCCGACGACGACCGCGCCCGCCGCAACGCCGACGCGCGCGCCACCCTCCTGGAGGGGCCGGCGCCGGGCCAGGGCGGCGACTTCACCGACCGCTTCGCCGTCGACTCCGTCACCGCCGACGGCCCGCTGGTCGTCGCCGACCTCACGCCCGCCGAGGGCTCCTTCGTGCTGTCGGACCTCTCGACCGGGCCGGTGCTCTTCGCCACCTGCTGACCCGCCCGCCGGGCCCGGGCCGGTCGGGTCCGGTCGCTCAGCGGAAGGCGCGCAGCCGCAGGCTGTTGGAGACCACCACGACCGACGACAACGCCATCGCGGCCCCCGCGATCATCGGGGTCAGCAGGCCCAGGGCGGCCAGCGGGAGCGCCGCGACGTTGTAGGCGAAGGCCCAGAAGAGGTTGACCCGGATGGTGCCCAGGGTCCGCCGCGCCAGCCGTACGGCGGTCGCCGCGGTCCGCAGGTCGCCGCTGACCAGCGTCAGGTCGGCGGCCTGCATGGCCACGTCGGTGCCGGTGCCGAGCGCGATGCCGAGGTCGGCCCGGGCCAGTGCGGCGGCGTCGTTGACGCCGTCGCCGACCATGGCGACGACCACCCCCTGCTCCTGCAGCCGCCGCACCTCCTCCACCTTGCCCGCGGGCAGCACCCCGGCGACAACGCGCTCGATGCCGACCTCGGCGGCCACGGCGCGCGCCGCCCGCTCGTGGTCGCCGGTGAGCAGCACGGGGTCCAGGCCCAGCGCCCGCAGCTCGGCCACGGCCTGGGCCGCCCCCGGCTTGACGGTGTCGGAGACGACCAGGACTCCGCGCGCCTCGCCGGCCCACCCGACGACCACCGGGGTGCGCCCGGAGGCCTCCGCCGTCTCGACCGCGGCGCGCACGGGCCCGGGCACGACCAGGCCCTCCTGCTCCAGCAGCGCGAGACGCCCGATGACCGCGGCCTCGCCCGCCACGGTGCCGACGACGCCGAGCCCCTCCCGGTTGGCGAAGCCCTCGACCCGCGGGAGCGGCCCCTCCGAGGCGTGGCCCTGCTGCGCACCGGCCACGACCGCGCGGGCGATCGGGTGCTCGGAGCCGGCCTCGAGGGCCGCGGCGGTGCGTCGTACGAGCTGCTCGGGGGTGCCGGGGGCGGCGACGACGTCGACGAGCGCCATGCGGCCGGTCGTCACCGTGCCGGTCTTGTCGAGCAGCACCGTCTGGACCCGACGCGTCGACTCGAGCATCTCGGGGCCGCGGATGACGATGCCCAGCTGGGCGCCGCGGCCGGTGCCGACCAGCAGCGCGGTCGGCGTGGCCAGGCCCAGCGCGCACGGGCAGGCGATGATCAGCACCGCGACCGCGGCCGTGAAGGCCGACGCGGCCGGGAAGCCGAGCAGCAGCCAGGCGGCGAGCGTGGCGAGGCTGAGCGCGATCACCAGCGGCACGAAGACCGCCGAGACCCGGTCGGCCAGCCGCTGCACCTCGGCCTTGCCGCTCTGCGCCTCCTCCACCAGCCGCGCCATCTGGGCCAGCTGGGTGTCGGCGCCGACCCGCGTGGCCCGCACGACGAGGCGGCCGCCGGCGTTGACCGTGGCCCCGGTGACCTCGTCGCCCGGACCGACCTCCACCGGCACCGGCTCGCCGGTGAGCAGCGACGCGTCGACGGCGGAGGTGCCGCGCTCGACGACGCCGTCGGTGGCGACCTTCTCACCCGGGCGGACGACGAACACGTCCCCGACCGCGAGGCTCGCCGCCGGCACGGTGGTCTCGACATCGCCGCGCAGCACGGTGACGTCCTTGGCGCCGAGCTCGAGCAGGGCCCGCAGGGCGTCGCCGGCGCGCCGCTTGGAGCGCTTCTCGAACCAGCGCCCGGCCAGCAGGAAGGTCGTGACCCCGGTGGCGGCCTCGAGGTAGATGTTGCCCAGACCGTCGCTGCGCCCGACCCCGAGCTCGAAGCCGTGGGTCATGCCCCTCTCCCCGGCACTGCCGAAGACCAGGGCCACCACCGACCAGGCGTAGGCCGCGGTGACCCCGACCGAGACCAGGGTGTCCATGGTCGTGGCGCCGTGGCGCAGGTTGACGACCGCGGCCCGGTGGAAGGGCCAGGCACCCCACAGCACGACCGGCGTGGCCAGGACCAGCGAGACCCACTGCCAGCCGTCGACCTGCAGCGGCGGCACCATCGCCATCGCCACCACCGGCAGGCTCAGCGCCAGGGAGACCAGGAGCCGCAGGCGCAGCGCCCCGAGCTCGGCGTCGGCACGCTCCTCGTGGCTCCCGGGGCCGTCGGCGCCCTCGCCCCCGTCGGTCCTGCGGTCAGCAGGTGACGGTGGAGGGGTGGCGGAGTAGCCCGCGGCGGCGACGGTGGCGAGCAGGTCCTCGACGCTGACCTCGGGGGGCGCCACGACGTGGGCCTTCTCGGTGGCGTAGTTGACGCTCGCGCTCACGCCCTCGAGCTTGTTGAGCTTGCGCTCGATCCGGTTCGCGCACGACGCGCAGGTCATCCCGGAGATCTCCAGGTCGACCTCGTGGTCGGCCGGGCGGCTGGCCGGGTGCTCCAGGTCGGGCGTGCTCATCGCGGGCTCCTCCCCTGCGTGGGGCGACGTGGTGGGTGGGGTGAGGGGGATTCGGGGTGGGGTGCTGCCCAGGCGAGGGGCGGCTCAGGCCAGGGCGTAGCCCGCCTCGGCGACGGCAACCTCGACCTCGTCACGGGTCAGCTCGCGCCCACTGGTGACCTCCACGTGGCCGCCCTCGAGGGTCACCTCGACCTGCTCGACCCCGTCGATCTCCTCGAGCTCCTCGGTGACCGAGGCGACGCAGTGGCCGCAGGTCATGCCCGTCACGGTCCAGGTGCTGGTGGTGCTCATCTCGTGCTCCTCGCTGTCGTGGTGCTGCTGCTGGTGGTGGGCGGTCACGACCGGACCAGCCGGGCGATCGCCTCGACGGCCTCGGTGACCTTCTCGCGGGCCTCGTCGTCGCCGGCGCGCGCGGCGTCGACGACGCAGTGGTTCATGTGCTCCTCCAGCAGCCCGATCGAGACGGCGTGCAGCGCCTTCGTCATCGCGGAGACCTGGGTGAGGATGTCGATGCAGTACTTCTCCTCCTCGACCATCCGCTGCAGGCCGCGGGCCTGGCCCTCGATGCGGCGCAGCCGCTTGAGGTAGTCGTCCTTGCGCTGGATGTAGCCGTGCTGGTGGCCGGTCGCCTCGTCCATACCTGCACGATACCCCCCTAGGGTATCTACCTCAAGGCCCCGGCATCTCGGGGCGCGCGGGCACAGCGGAGCACCCGCACGCGAGCGCGGGTGCGGGAGGCGCAGGGGGACGGGTCAGCCGGCCTGGGTGCCGGGCTGGGCGTCGGCGGGGCCGATCCCGAGGATCTCGTCGATCATCGTCTGCGGCAGGTGCTCGTCGGACTCGCTCGCAGCGATGATGAGGTTGGTGGTCAGCTCGACCTCGCCGAGCAGGTCGGCGTCCTCGAGCGACACATCGAACTGATCGTGCACCGCTCCCCCGCTCACCTCGTACCTGTTCATCAGGACCAAGCGTGCCCGACGACCCTCAGGATCAAACCCGGCGGGGGACGATCTGGTCATATCGGGTGGTGCGACATGGCCCACACGTGCGCCGCAGGGGCCCGGTGCACGGGACCCGGCGCACGGGACCCGGCGCACGCACGAGGCCCCACCCCCGGGATCGGGGGTGGGGCCTCGGGTGGTGCTTCACCGGTCAGCGGGCCGACCGGTGCACGTCTGGATCAGACGGGGCGAACGTTCTCCGCCTGGGGGCCCTTGGGGCCCTGGGTGACGTCGAACTCGACCTTCTGGTTCTCGTCGAGGGACTTGTAGCCCTGGGTCTGGATCGCCGAGTAGTGCACGAAGACGTCGTCGCCGCCGTCCTCCTGCGCAATGAAGCCGAAGCCCTTCTCAGCGTTGAACCACTTCACGGTGCCTTGAGCCATGTGCTCGTTACTCCTGTTATCGGAACGAGAGGCCGTCACTTCGACGACCCCACAACTGATGCGGTGACACGTCGCTCCGACCTAGTGGAACACCACAAAGCAGAAACGCCGTTGGATCACAAACTCCGCAGGCGTCAGACCAGCTGGAACTTGCATCTGTTGCTAGCACCGACCCTACCCCGCCGGAGCCGGAACCGAACGATCCGGACGAGACTTTGTGGATCGACCCCGTGAAGGTTCGGCGTCAGGAGCGTGACGGACGGGTGCACCGCACCGCACCAGCAGGGTCCGGGAGCGCATGGGTGATACTGGCCGCCCCGTCGCTCGGCGACGGCGGGCCCCTAGCTCAATGGGCAGAGCAGGAGACTTTTAATCTCTTGGCCGCACGGCGCTGACCTGCGGGAATGCCCCCAGCGCAGCCAACCGTTTAGCCAAACTCGCTCAGGCGCGCTTCGGATAGGCCACTTCGGCAGCCATCACGCGGTCGCTCAGCACTTGCGATTCTTCGGCCGTCAGGGTGCTCAGCCGCGCCCTGACCGTGGCCAGGTCGACGTTGAGCTCGTGGGCCAGTTCGCGGTCGTCGTTGGCCCACACCAGCGCATCGGCCAGGAGGTCCAGAGGTATCAGCCAGCGGGCCGCGCGCTCGGTCACGACGCGCTCATCCCAGTCCTCATGGCCGCGGACAGATGGGCCCTCCAGGAGGTGCTCGATCTCGTGGAGAACGACGGACCGGCGCTGAGCCTGAGTCAGGCCGGTCCGTATGAAGATCTCCTGGGTCGAGTGCCGACACTCCCCTACGTGCTCGAGGTCGGCGACCCACCTGAGCGTGATGTGCGGCAGCTCTCGCAGCCGGCGCCACGGGTGGGGGATGTGCATGACGGTGAGTAAAGACTCAGCCGCCGACAGTCACTCCGTCTCCTCGGGATCCTGCTTCGCGGAGTCGGCGGCCCTGTCGTTGTAGATCTCGGAGTTGAACCTGTGGGCGCCGCCTATGGGGGCGGAACCTCCGGGCTTGTCGCTGTCAGCATTTCCATCACCTCCCTCGTGAGCCAGGAGCCACTGACCTGCCTCTGCGAAGAGGCGAGCCGCGTCAAGCATCAGGCGGCTGGCATCTCTGCTCAGTGGCGGCGCGAAGTCCTTGAGCGCTTTGCTGTAGCGGACGACGTCCTGGTAGCCGAGTTCGATCTCCGGAGGCAGGACAAAGGTCGACTCGCTCCAGACCTCATTGGGCCGCACCTCCGGAGAGTTCGACGTCGCTGCCAAGTCGATGCCAACCACTTCAAGGATCGCGGCCAGCTTGTGATCGTGAACCCGAAGGCCGTTCTCCACTCGCCTCCAGGTCGTAGCCGTCACCTCGGCCTCCTTGGCAGCCGCCTCCTTGCTCAGGCCGGCGTCCGTCCTGGCCTTCTCTACGCGGCCAGCCAGCTCCATGCGCTCTTTGTCGTTCACGAGGCAGAGCGTTGCAGGAACACCCAGGAACATCCACCCGCGTTCAGTCACATACACCGATGTAGTTCTGGGCGCCACGCAGAATTACGCGCATGTCGTTACGCAGGTCCGAGCAGGTTTTGGCAGGTTTCTGCCCAGAGATGTTGCGTTGTGACTGAACGTGCGGCACGATTGCCCACATGACCCCAACAGGACCGCGCAGAACCGTGGAGATCCACGGTTACGCCCTGCGCATCATCAGAGAGGCGCGCGGACGAAAGACGTCAGACCTTGCTGACGCCCTCGGCGTGGACCGCTCCTACATCGCCAAGATCGAGACCGGCCACTCGCGTCGAGTCAGCTCGCCGTTCTACAACGCGCTGCTTGCCGAGTTGCAGATCGACGACTACCGCGCCCTGCTCGCCGAGGCGCCCGCGAGAGCCGCATGACCGGGCAGATCGCCGTTTCGGTCAAGACGGCCGCGGCACTCACGGAGCTCAGCGAGACCACGGTCCGCGCCGCCATTGACGCCCAGGCCCTCCCGGCGTTCCGCGTCGGCCGATCCATCCGCATCCGCACGGACGAGCTCAACGACTGGTTCTCCAGCCTCGTTCGGGTCGGAAGCGAGGAGGACCGATGAGCCTCGTCGACACCATGACTGGCGAAGTCCTCGACGTGGAGTCCGCCGAGGAGCGGGCCTCCTTCATCTGCTCCGACCTCGACATGGCTGCCGAGTCGTTTGAGACCGCGATGGGCCGGATGCGCGAGGCGATTGAGAAGCGTGACGACCTGACGCTGGGTTACCGGTCGCCCGGCGACTACTTGTCCGATCGTTTCGGCGGGCGCCTGGCGCGGCTTGGCGTCGACCTTCGGCGCGAGGTTGTTCGCGAGCTGACCCAGGCTGGACTGTCGACGCGGGCAATCGCTCCCGTCGTCGGCGTTGACCACGTCACGGTTTCCCGTGATGTGCGACGTGTTGCAGATGCAACACCTGAGACCTCCGCAGGGGAGGCCGCGCCGTCAGGGACGGACGCGATGGTCGACCCCTCGCCTGCGGACGACGAGCCGGAGGGCGAGTCCGATCGTGACGCGATCGACGTCCCCGCAAGCGATGAAGGCGCGCCCGAAGCGTCGCCTGCTCGCCCCCCGGTCGTCGGCATCGACGGGAAGACCTACGCCCGCCCTGCGCCCCGCCCGGCCGCGTTCGAGCGCAGCCCGCAGCAGCAGAACTCCGAGGAGTTCGCTATCAGGTTCGCCGGCCAGGTCGTCTCGCTGCTGTCCATGCAGCACGACCACATGCGACGGGCGGCCGTTGCGCAGTGGCGCGCCGGCCACCAGTCCGCCTCCCCCGCCCAGCGGGACTACGTGACACCTCAGAACATCCGAGCGATCGGCGCCGGCCTGCTGGCCCTCGCCGACGAATGGGAGCAGCAGTGACCGACGACATTGCCCGCATCTACCGGGCCATCATCGCCGACAGTGGCGTCGAGGCGACTGACCTCAAGGTCGCACTCGACGAGCTCGTCCTCCAGGTTCGCCCCGGCATCGAGTCCGGCGCGATCGTGCTCGACATCGACGACGCTATCCGCGCTGCCGGTCGGGCCATCGACAAGCGGGACGGCGGTCGAGTCGACGGCGTGCTGCGCTCGATCGCTCGCGGCGAAGACGCGCTGGAGCTCGACGACGACCCCGTGCTCGACCTCGTTGCCACCCTCGGCGCTGGCCGACGCAAGATCTGGCGCTTCGTCACCCAGGACGACCTGCGCGAGATGGACGCCCTGCGGTTCCAGAACCTCGAGGCCCAGCGCATCGCCTACAAGCGATGGCGCGAGGAGTACCAGCCGTGGATTGAGGTGCTGTTCCGGCACTCCACCATTGGCGACGCAGTGACCGCGAATGACCTGCCGACCGTGCTGGTCGTTGGGGACGGTGCCGCATGAGCGCGATCAGCACGCGCGACGGCGAGCGCATGGAGGTCCGAGCCGTCCGTGACATCGACGGATCGCCCCTGGTTCGCATCGACGTCGAGGCCAACCCGACGGAGTTCTACGACCTGACCCCGCACCAGGCCCGCGACCTGGCCGAGGCGCTGCTGGCGACGTTCCGTCTCGAGGTGACCCAGTGAGCCTCCACAACTACCTCCGCAACCTCCCCGGCCGCTGCACCTCGTGCGGCAGTCACCTCGCCACGCAGGGCTGCACTTGCCCCGGCGGCGACTGGGTCATCTTCACCAGCGCCCTGCGAACCGTCGCCGACCAGACCGGCACGATCCACCAGTCGGCCATGCGTCGCCTGATCCGTGGACGCGTCGCCCCGAAGGCGATCGGCACGTTCTACCGCCGTGCGAAGGCCGAGGGTCTCATCGTCGACACCGGCGAGCGCGAGCCAAGCAATGACGTCGCCGGCCGGAACGCGGACAAGCTCGACCGCATCTACCGCCTGGCCGTCGAGTCCCAGGTGCGTGCGGCATGACGTCCTCCTACCGTCTCTGGACTGCCGGTTGGGCCGTCGCGGGCGCCCTGGCTGTCGCAACCCTCGGATTCCCCATCTGGGGAATCTGGACCAGCGATGCGCGTGGACTCATTGGCCTCATCACGCTGATCCCCGCCATCGTCGCCATCTCGTGCATGGCCATTTGGTCGAGCGACGCCATGCCCAGCCGTCCGGCACGACTTGGCAGAACGCAGCGTCGAACGCTGCGCGATGAGCGAGCGCGGATTGCGCTGGAGTCTGCGATTGCACAAGCCGAGCGCGAAGCAGGTCTGCGATGACCCACCCCACCGCCCGCCTCGCCCTCGCCGCCCTCGCAGCAGCGATGGTCCTGTTCGTCGTCGTCCTGGCGCTGCTTGAGGCCCTGTCGTCAGCGGGGGTGCCGTGGTGAGCCTGAGCGAGCAGAGCGCGGACTGGTGCGTCGACAGCGGCAGCGTCTCGATCGTCGGCACGCACATGGCCGAGTACAGCCGCGAGTCGATGGGCGAGCGCTGGTGCTTCACCTGCCGAAAGCGCCACAACTTCGACTGGGTGGTCATGGCCCCCGTCGGCCTCTCCTACTACGGCCCGCACGTCGAGATTCACGGGGTTCGCGCCGAGTGCAGCGACCTCTTCCCGGGCTGGTCCCGCAACTGGGGGGACGAGTGACCGTCCGCGCCCAGATCCACAACTAACCCACCGCGGCACCCCTGCCCGTCCAAGACCAGGGGCCCGCTCAACCTGCAAGGAGATCATCGCATGACTGACGCAATTCGCGTTCGACCAGGACAGCTGAGTGCCGTCCTCGACTTCCGGGCCACCTCTGCGCTCGGTGGCTGCACGACCATCGACAGTGACGAGCAGGGCATCTTCATCGCTCGCAACTGGCCATCCCTCTCCACTGGCGAGGAGATCCTGTGGCGCGTCCTCGGCTGGATGAATGGCCAGGCCGACCTGCCCTCCGACAGCGACCTGGAGGCCGAGCTCGACGCTGGCAATCAGCGCGCCGTGCAGAACGCCAGGGCTGCCGCGTGAACGCCGCACAGGTCCAGGCCGACCGGATCCGCGCCGAGCGAGAGGCTGCCGGCACCCTCGGCAAGGTCGCGCCCGTCGTGATCCTCGCCGACCTGCTGGAGCGCAACGATCCTTCCCTCCTGGCCGCGCGGTTCCGTGCCGGGGAGGTGGCGGCGTGAAGCGGGAGTGGAAGCCGGGTGACGTGGCGCTGATTCCGCTCGGTTCGGCCGACGTGCGCGCCATGTTCACCACGGATGGATGGGCGATCAGCGACATGCCGGGCGTGAGGGGGGTCAGGGAATTCAGCGACGTTCGTCCCCTCGTCGTCATCGACCCCGAGGACCGCGAGCAGGTCGAGCGACTGCTGTCCGCCTACTGGGTTGAGCGCAACCCCGAGGACCCGGGAGACGCACGTCGGTATCCGGGGTACGTCAGCGACCTCCAGGCCGCCCTCCGCGAGTTCGCCAACCCGACCCCGCTGAAGCCCGAAGTCTACGAGCACATCGTGGTGTCCGGGCCTCGCGGACCTCAGTCCGCGATCTGCGGCAAGGTCTGGGAGCCGTCCGAGCACGTCACGGTCGTCGGCAAGTGCCCTGAGTGTGTTGCTCAGGCCGCGAGGTGGGTGGCATGACCTACCCCAACCAGACCACCCCCCACGACATCGAGCCCTGGGCCGAACACCTCGCCGAGCTGCGCGCCGAGCCCGACTGCGACCCGAGCGGGCAGATGGCCGACGAGGCTGCGGACCGGTACGAGCGGGAGCGCGACGGGTGGTGGGCGGCGTGAGCGCGTCCTGTCAGGCGGTCGTTGCCGACTTCGCGTGGTTCTCCCAGACCTGTCCCGCCGAGGCCGTGAAGACGGTCCAGTGGGACGACCAGGACTGGCATGTCTGCGCCGAGCACTTGGCGGCATTCCAGGCTGGCGGTGCGGCATGACCACCTTCCTCCTCCTCGGCGTCCTGCCCATCGCCGGCGCCTGGTTGCTGGTCGAGCTCCACCGCGCCGCCTGCCGCTTCGTCGACAACGCCGTGGCTGCCGCGCTCGACACCTCGTGGGACGACCACGTGGCTGAGGCGGTGGCGCTGTGCGAGCCGGACCAGAGCGGGCTCGAGCGGCTGCTGGACGTGCTGATGGATGACGAGAAGTTCCGTGCCGAGATCGAGAAGTTGGAGGCGTCGTGATGGGTGAGACGAGCGACGAAGTGCTGCTTGCGCGGTGGCTTGAGGCTGAGGGCGCGACGTTGCGCGAAGTCATTTTCGCGATTGAAGAGCCTCACAAGTGGGCCCAGGAAATTGCCGCCGCGAAGTTGCTTTTCGAATGTTTGGCGAAGGAGGGGAGCCAATGACGACGGTGCACCCAGATTTGATTGTCGTAGGGAATTGGATCCTTCCGCCGGGACGGAAGCGCTTCATTCAGGTCATTGCGCAGTTGTCGGATCCCGCTAGGGCGGACTACTTCGAGTTCGCATGCCTGAGCGCCTCCGGAGCGTCGGCCGTGCGACTTCACCGGTCACTGCTAATCGAGGTACGCGCCGATGCCTGACATCGACCACGGCACCTACGACTGCCGCGAGTGCGGCCTGACGATCGACGCCGACCTGTTCCCGTCACCCTGCGAGCTTCATCGGACCTGCGAGCACTGCGCCCAGTGGTGCCCGTGCGCGCTGGACCGGGCCGAGGAGCTCGGGATGGATGAGATGCGGGGTGCGGCATGACCCTGACCATCCTCAACGACCTGGAGCAGGGCACCGAGGAGTGGCACGAGGCTCGGCGCGGGATCGTCACCGCTTCCGTCGTCGGCCGGCTCATCAGCAGCGCCGCCCCCAATGCCACCTCCGTCGACTGCCCGGCCTGCGGGGCGAGCGCTGGCGGTCCGTGCCTCAGCATGGCCGCCAAGAAGGAGCCGACGCCGATCAAGACGCTGCACGACGCTCGTGCCGCGGTCGCCTCCAGCCTGCCGCCGATCTACGGCCCCTCGGACAGTGAGGGGGCGCGAACCCTGACGGCCATCCTCGTCGCCGAGCGAATCTCTGGGTTCACCGACGAGACGCCGATGAACTCTCACATGATCCGCGGCGTCGAGTGCGAGCCCGTTGCCCGCGACCTCTACTCAGCTCACCACGCCAAGGTGACTGAGGTCGGGTTCATGCGCCTTGACGAGTCGTGGGGAACGCTCGGCTACTCCCCAGACGGACTGGTCGGAGATGACGGCCTGATCGAGATCAAGGCCCCGACGACAAAAGGCCACGTCACTGCCGTCCTCGGTGGCGACGTCCCCGCTCACAACATGGCGCAGTGCCAGGCCGGACTTCTGGTCTCCGGCCGCGAATGGCTCGACTTCATCCCCTACGTCGGCGGTCTGCCGCTGTGGGTGAAGCGCGTCTACCCCGACCCCAACTGGCAAGGCGCCATCAAGGCCGCCGTCTCCCGCTTCGAGGAGCAGGCCGCCGAGATGACTCACGCCTACCTCACCGCAACAGCCAATCTTCCCGCCACCGAGCGGCTCGATCGTGAACTAGGACTGGTGTTCTGAATGGACCTCACCAAAGCGCTCGCACCGAAGAGCGATCAGCTCGACTTCGCCGACCTCGAAGGTTCGGCCCCGCAGATCTTCACCATCAGCAAGGTCGCCGAGAACGGCTCCGAACTCGCCGACCAGCAGCCGGTCAACATCACCCTGGAGGAGTTCCCCCGCGTCTGGCGACCAGCGAAGTCCATGCTGCGCGTCCTCGCCGATAACTGGGGCAAGGACGTCAGCGTCTGGATCGGGCGCAGGGTCGAGCTCTACGGCGACCCGAACGTCTACTTCGGCAAGGAGAAGCGGGGCGGAACTCGCATCAGCCGCCTGTCGCACATCCGCAGCCGCAAGTCGACGCTGGTCAACCCGCGCGGAGGCAAGGGCGCCTACTGGAGCGTCGAACCCCTCCCCGACGCCCCCACTCCCCCGAAGCTCGACCCCAACCTGCTCGACACCAGCAGCCCCCTCGCCAAGCAGATGTACACCGCCATCAAGGCCAGCGACATCCCGCAAGCCGAGGTCATGGTCTGGATCAGCAACGTCATCAGCCGCGACGTCGACGAGACCAAGCAGATGACCCCCGACGAGGCCAGCCAGGTCATCGCCGCGCTCGGTGGGGGTGCATCGTGAGTGGGGCGGGGAGTTCGGGGCTTTCGGACGAGAAGGCGCAGAACTCGCTGACGGAGTGGGCGACGGCGATGCAGGAGTACCTCGCCGCTCACCCTGACCACGACCTCACCGCCGAGGACGTGGTGGGTAACGCCTTGACCAGGGCGCGGTGGCTACCTTCCCCCGACCTGCTGCGGACCGTCGTCCACCGCGTCGAGGCCCTGGCCGAGCAGTACGAGCGTGACGCGGAGTCCGAGGACTATGGCGGGGAACTGTGGTCCGCGACCGCTGCCGCCCTACGGGCCGCACTGGACACTTCGCCCGGTGAGCCCGAGATTGGCTGCGGCGGGTGCGGTGAGCCGCTCGACCCCGAGCGGGGCCTCTACGCGGGTTCGGCGGCCTACTGCGAACCGTGCTCAGAGCAGGTCTACGGCGACCACACTCGGCCCGGAAAGCCCTCACGCAGTGAGAGCCCGTGCTGCCCGGGTGCGGGGTCAATGGCTCACGTCCGCGGTTGCCGGAACCACCCCGAGGCCGCCTCATGACCGCCCTCGCCAAGATCCTCGCCGGCGGCCTCATCGCAACCCTCGGCGACCCGCTCGTGCGCGTGTGGGAGTGGCTGACCGACGACCCCGCATGCGAGTGGGCGAACCGGACGGCTGGGGGTGATGAGGGGTGAGGCGGCCGAGACTGCTGGACGCTTACTGTTGCGCTGGCGGCGCTTCGGTCGGCTACGAGAGGGCCGGCTTCGATGTCGAAGGCGTCGAGCTCAATCCTCGACCCGACTATCCCTTCAAGCAGTACGAGGGAGACGCGGTCGCCTTCATCCGCGAGCACGGCCACGAGTACGACGTCATCGTCGGCTCGCCGCCCTGCCAGGCCCACACGACGCTGACTAAGGGCAATCGCGGCCGCGGCTGGAGTGATGAGCACGTCGACCTGATCGCCGCCACCAGAGACGCGATGATCGAGGCCGACCGGCCCTACGTCATCGAGAACGTCATGGGCGCCCGGTCGCAGCTCGTGGACCCAATCATGCTCTGCGGGCTGTCATTCGGCCTACGCGTCTTCCGGCACCGGCTGTTCGAGTCGAATGTGCTGCTCACCGCGCCCGAGCACCCGAGCCACAAGGGGCACCGAGTCGCGGGCTGGCGCCACGGAGTCAAGCACGAAGGCGACATGGTCGCGGTCTACGGCGACGGTGGCGGCAAGGGCTCGGTGGCCGATTGGCAGGCCGCGATGGGCATCGACTGGACCGCCGACAAGGTCTGCCTCGCCGAAGCGATCCCGCCGGCCTACACCGAGTGGGTCGGGACGCAGCTGCTCGCCCAGATGCGCGGGGAGGTCGCGGCATGACCGAGCGCATCAAGATCCCCAAGTCGCTGTGGATGTCGGCCAACGACCGGATGCACTGGGCGCAGAAGTCGAAGCGGACCAAGGCTCTGCGTCAGCTCGGGGCCGCGTTCGCCAAGCAGCACGGCATCCGCGACCTCGGCACCACTCACGTCGCCGCCTTCATCGGCTACCCCCGCGGCGGCAAGGCGGACCCCGCCAACGCCGCGCCCACCGTCAAGGCGCTGATTGACGGCTACGTCGATGCCGGCGCATGGCCCGACGACGACAGCACCTACGTCATCGGCCCCACCTACCTGCGAGACGTCACCAGTGGCACGCCCGGCGTCCACACCGTCCGCCTCCACCTCACCGCGCAGGCCCTCCCGTGGGATGCGCTCACCAGTCAGGAGCCACCAGCATGAAGCCCAACGACAGCATCCCGCCGCTCGACGTCCTCGGCCCCGTCATCCCACCAACGCCCCAGCAGCGCGCCACCGTGCTGTCGCTGCTGGCTGGCGAGCCGGACGAGGCTGAGCTGGTCAAGATGATCCTGGGCGGTGCGGCATGAAGATCCTGCCCAGCACCGCTCGAGTGTTCGCCGAGTGGAACGCCCGCCAGGCGCTCGCTCGATCCGCCTACGCCGTACACCTCAACGAGATTGAGGCGCCGAAGCAGAAGCGCACCGGTCCCATGCCGTGCGGCACTCCCGCAGCATGGCGTTGCCACCGTCGTCACGGCGAGCGACCCTGCGTCCCCTGCCAGTCCGCTCAGCGTGAGTACGAGCGTGACCGGACCGCCGCAAGGCGACTGGCTGCGAAGAAGGCGGCGGCATGATCCTCAACGCCCCCTGTGCCGGTGAGTGGCAGCTCTTCGACTCCACCGAGCCCGAGGACCACCTGCTCGCCAAGTCGATCTGCGAGACCTGCCCCTTCCTCGCCGAGTGCCGCGAACTGCGCGGCAGCCTGCGGCTGACCGGCGGAATCATGCCCGAGGGCACCTGGGCCGGCATCGGCCATCAGGTCGACCGCCGCTGGAAATGCGGCACCCGCAACGGCTACGACGGCCACCGCTACCACCGCGAGGAGCCGTGCGAGCCGTGCAATGAGGCCCGTCGCCTGCACAACCTCGCCCGCACCGAGGAGCGCCGTCGAGCGCGCGAGCAGAAGAACGTCGACTACGCCGACCGAAAGATCGGCAACTCCTCGGCCGCGTGATGGCGACGTTCCACAGCTTCTACCAGATCCATGGCGTCGACACGGTCGCCAACCAGACCTCGCCCAACCCCAGAGACCACTAGGACCACACATGCTCCCCACCATCACCATCAACGGCCGCCTCGTCGCGGACCCCGAGCTCCGCTATACGAGCGCCGGCAAGGCGGTCTGCTCCATCCGCATCGCAGCCTCCGAGTCCAAGAAGACCGACACCGGATGGGAGGACGGCGACAAGCTGTTTCTGGGCGCTTCCATCTGGGAAAGCGCAGGTGAGGCGGCTGCTGAGGCGCTGCGCAAGGGCGACAAGGTGCTCGTGACCGGCCGTCTGTTCCAGCGCGAGTACGAGACTTCCGCCGGCGAGAAGCGCACCTCGCTCGAGCTCAAGTTCCCCACCGTCGCCAAGGTCGTCGAGGCGCCCCGAGGTGAGCGGTCCGGCGGTCAGGCGAGTGCTGCGCCGCGGTCGAACAATGACCCGTGGAGCACCTCGCCGGCTGCGGACGAGCCCCCGTTCTGACGCCCGAATGACCCAGTTCTGCGCCTACGAGCCCCCGCTGCTGTCGGGGCGACGGGGCAGCATGTCCGCCAAGGAAGCGACAACAAGTCGGCCCCCGAGCGGAGTTGCAGCTCCGTGTGCTCGAGGGCCTCGCCAGATCGAAAGGAAGCGACCGACTGTGACCAGTTTGCCCTACAGCGACGCGCCACCACCACCATCGCCATCCACCTGCCCAACCTGCGGAGACGTCGCCCTCAGTGACGGCGTCTCGGTAGACCGCGGCATCGCCACCAACCACTGCACCGACCGCCGCGGCCACATCTGGATCGTGCGCTGGATGGTGAGCGCCTGATGGTGTGGTTCAAGGTCGACGACAACCTCTCCTTTCACCACAAGACCGTCGCCGCCGGAAATGCGGCGATGGGCCTGTGGGTCCGCGCCGGATCCTGGTGTGCCCAGAACCTCACCGACGGCTTCGTGCCGGACCACATGCTCGCCCGGATGGGCACTTCATCGCAGGTCTCCAAGCTGGTCGCGGTGGGCCTCTGGGAGCGCAAAGAAGGTGGAATTGAGTTCCATCAGTGGTCCATTCGACAGCCACTTAGGGGCGAAGTGGATGCGGAAAGGGATGCAGCTAGGGCACGAATGAAGTCCATTCGTGCTGCAAAGAAGGGCACAAAAAAGACGGAACCGCAGGTCAGCGACCTGGGTTCGCCCGAAGTTCCGCGAACGGGTCAGAACGCGTTCGGCAACCCCGACCCGACCCGACCCGACCCGTCCCTAGTTCCTAACGGAACTAGCAGCGCGCCGAAGCGCGCCACCCAGCTCCCCGACGACTTCGAGCCCAACCAGCGCAACCGGGAGATCGCCGAGGAGCGGGGACTGAATCTCGACTCCGTCGTCGCGCAGTTTGCCGACCACCACCGCGCCAAGGGCTCGACCATGAAGGACTGGCACCTGGCGCTCAACACGTGGCTGCGTCGGGAGCGTCCGGGGCAGGCCGTGACTCGCCCCCGCCACCTCCAGCACGCCTCGGAGATCGAGACCCCGCCGGACGGCCTGTCCGAGGCCGAGTACAGCGAGTGGATGCGCCGCCAGCGTGAGAGGCGGGGAGCATGAGCAACCTCGCCTCAGCGAAGGATGCGGAGGTCGCTGTCCTGGGCGCTGCAATGTCGGGCTACCGCGACATCGACGACCTGCTCGAGATGCTCGAGCCGTCCGATTTCTACTCCCCGTTCCACGAGGAGGTTTGGGCCGCGATCGGTCGGGTCCACGGCGCCGGCAATCAGCCCGACCCGATCTCGGTGCGACTGGCCCTCGACTCCGCTGCGGTCAAGCACGACCCGATCCGGCTGTTCGACATGGCCCAGCTCGCCCCGGTGATCGCTCAGGCCCCGTACTACGCCCAGCAGGTCATCGCTGCGGCCGGACGCCGTCGTCTCCAGCAGGCTGGGACCGTGATCCACGAGCTCGGCAGCAACGAGTCCAGCGACCTCGAGATCCTGCGCGAGGAGGCTCGTGCCGCAGTCGACGACGCCACCCGCGGTCGAGCCGTGACTGCAGCCCGCACCCTCGCCGAGATCCTGCCCTCAGTGCTCGACGTCGCCGAGAATGGCAGGGCCAAGGCGCTGGAGACCGGGTGGGACGACCTCGACCGCATGATCGGCGGACTCGCTCCCGGGCGGCTCGTCATCGTCGGCGCCCGGCCCGGCGTGGGCAAGTCACTCATGGGCACCAACCTCGCCGTCCACTTCGCCCACCGACACCAGCACGCCGTGCTGTTCGCGTCGCTGGAGATGGATGCCGAGGAAGTGCTCCAGCGGATGCTCGCTCGTCACGCACGGGTCAACCTGACGGCGCTCATGGACGGCAAGACCACCGAGGCTGAGTGGAACCGGATCGCACCTCGCTCGACCGAGCTCAACGAGATGCCGATCCGCGTGCTAGACGCCCCGAATCAGACCGTCACCAGCATCCGACGCGAGGCCCGCAACTTCCAGCGGGTCCGAGATGACCTGGCCCTGATCGTCGTGGACTACCTGCAACTGATGCAGACCAGTGGCCGCGGCACCAACCGATCCGAGCAGCTCGGGGAGATCTCCCGCGGCCTCAAGCTGCTTGCCCGCGAGACCGGCGCCTGTGTCGTGGCGATGGCCCAGGTCAACCGCGAGGGGACGCGTCACGCCGACGGACGACCCCGCATGGCTGACCTGCGCGAGTCGGGCTCAATCGAAGCAGACGCCGACGTGGTGATCCTGCTGCACCAACCGGACGACCAACTCCCCGAACTGGAGGTCATCGTGGATAAGAACCGACACGGACCCAAGGGCATCGCGACCCTCGAGGTCCAAGGCCACTACGCGCACCTGGCCTCTCGCGCCTGGTCCCCGAGCGGGGGTGCGGCATGACCGCAAAGCGCATCGACGAGATCGTGGACGAGTACCTCGATGAAGCCGGCCGGCCCAAGGGTCGCCACGAGCGGATCCGGTTCGGCGAGCGCGCCCCGATCCCCACGGTGGTCAGGCTGAGCGTCTACCTGCGCGACGGCTACAACTGCCGCCGCTGCGGAGTGAACCTTGAGGGTCACTACGGCCAGCTTGAGCTCGACCACATCCTTCCGTGGTCAGCCGGCGGAGGCGACCACTCCAGCAACCTGCGCACCCTCTGCAAGCGCTGCAACCAGGAGCGCAGCAACTGGAACGACGGCGACCACGAGCGCGAGATGGTCCCGACGACCTGGTGGTGCCAGACCTGCTGGTTGGCTCCCGACCTTGAGGACCCCGCCGAGCCGCTCGACGGTCCCGGGCAGAGAAAGCACCGACCCCGCTGGCGAGACGGCACGTACCTCAGCGCCGTGCCCTGGGTCCGCGAGATGGAGACCTTGGCCTACTGCGCCTGGTGCACCGGCTACGGCTACACCGACCGCGCATTCACGGCCTCCCAGCAGCAGGAGTTGATCGCCATGACCACCCCCACCCAGACCGACGAGCGAGGCAGCGATGAGTGAGCACGAGAAGGCATTCCGAGACGCCGGGATCTTGCGCGATTCGGGCTGGTGGACGATCTGCGCTGCGGAGCGGTGCGATTGCTCTGCTTCCTTCGATCTCCTGCATTCGCCCAGCGACGATCCTGCGAGCTGTTGGGTTCCGGTTTGCGCGGGGCATTGGCGAGCGATCTGCCGAGGCGCGCGGCTCGAGTACATCATCGAGGTGCACGGTTTCGTTGGGGGCGACGCATGAGGCTGGCACTGAGCCTCTTCGGGTGCGAGGTCCTCTCAATCGAGACGGGCGTAGACGAGCAGCCGCCTAGCGGAGACTGCATCGCTTCGCCCATGTCGGTCGGATTCACAAACATGCACGGCGGGTTTAGCGAGGAGGACCGATGAGTGACCAGATCCAGCGGCTGCGGGAAGTGGCCGAGGCGGCGACGGAGGGCCCGTGGGAGCACCGGTTCGACGAGTATGGCGACGACTGGCGCCTGGGCGGCAGTGAAGGGCGGCTGATTCACACCGTCGGGCCCCGCGAGTACTCCCACGTCGCGCTTGACAGCGACTACGGACCCGACGCCGAGCACATCGCCACCTTCGACCCGCCCACAGTGCTGGAGCTGCTCGACAGGCTGGAGAGGGCCGAGGCTGCGGTGGAGCGGGTGCGGGTTTGGGTCGAGAAGTGGCGAGACGAGGCGGCCCAGCGCGGTCAGGGCGATTCCCTGTTCACCTCGGGCGTTGTGGGCATCCTTGACCACGCAATGGACGGGAGCGAGCGATGAGCGAGTGCCGATGCTTGTTCTGCAACGGCGAGGTCACCAACGGACTCGCACTCTGCCCCACCTGCCAGCAGACCGCGACGGTCGCGCTGGTGAACGTTGCCGCCTTCCACGCCGACGTGCTGCGCATCAAGCCCGGCGAACGCGTCAAGGTCCGCGGCGCCTACCAGTCGACTCCCCCGCCGGCACTTGAGTCCAGCGCCGACAGGATCAGCGAGGCCGCCGACTGGGTCAGCTCCATCGTGTTCGGCTGGGTGCGCAACCTGGAGGATGACCGACCAGGGATCGACCCAGCCCCGCTCGACACCGGCAAGCGCTGCGCCTGGCTGGAGCGGCACCTGTCGTCCATCGCCACGCTGGAGTGGGCGGGCGAGATGCTGACCGAGATGCTCGACTGCGAGCGTCGCCTCCAGCGGATCCTCGACCGCTCCGACACAGGCTGGTACGCCGGAGTCTGCGGCAATGAGCTCGGGCGGCAGGTCATGGACGACGGCGAGGTTGACGCGGTCTACTGTCCGCGCGGCCTCTACGGATCGCAGGGCACCAAGTGGGTCCGCTGCCCCGAGTGCGGCCGAACCTGGGACGCCGGTCAGCGCCGTGACGTGATGATCGCCGAGGCGCGCGAGGAGGTTGCTCCGGTGCGCGTGATCGCTCGAATCGCGGTCGGCCTGATCGACGGCGAGATGTCTGAGGAGCGGCTGACCAAGCGCATCGAGCGGTGGATCGACCGTGAGAAGCTGCTCGACGTCGGGGTGCGCGTGCTCGACGGCAGACCGCGCCGGGTCTACAAGCTCGGGGAGGTGTTCGACCTGCTCCAGCCGAAGCAGGCGACAGACGAGCCCGCGGCCTGATACTCTTGTGGTAGTTGGACGTCTAACAGTCGTCCCCTGAACGCCTCGCCCGCTGGTCGGACGGGGCGTTTGCCATGTCTCGGGTCAGCCTGACGGAGTGGGCCCGCGGGTACGTGAACTCCGGACCCCCCGCCCGCCGCATCGACTTGGCCGCTGTTGGTGCGGCGGGATCTGGGGGCAGCGATGAGCGCCGACGACCTCGAGGCCCGCTGCCGACGCGCGATGGCCGTGCTGCCCAAGGCTCGCGGCTGGGACTCGCGGCGTGACCGCGACGACGAGCTGACGATGATCGACCTGCTGCTCGACGAGTACAACGAACTTGCCCGGCCCTCAGACACAACCAACGCCTGACGGCCCCGAGCTGAGCGAGCCGGGCGGATACCTTAGCCGACGAGTGAGCGGGAGGCGTCATGGCTGACGTAGCAGCCGGCCGAGTCGGCAAGCACGCGCAGACCCTCGTCGCCAACACCGTCCTGAGCGTCACCTTCAATGACGACCTGGACTCAGTCGAGATCGCCCACGATGGAACCGCCGACCTCTACCTCACCGTGGACGGCAGCACTCCGGTCGTGGGTGGTGACGGCTCGTGGTGCATCCCTGCTGGCTTCGGTGCCGACACGTTCTACCCGCCCACGGCAGACGGCACGGTGGTCAAGGTCATCAGCGCCGGCACGCCCAAGGTGTGGATCCAGCGAGGTCACTGATGCCGCTGCGACCGCTGGGATCCGTTGACCTGTCCGGCCTGACCGCCAAGCTCCAGGCTGCGCAGGACAAGGCCGACCGCGCGATGACCAAGGCCAACGCTGCTGCTGATGCGGCTGCTACTGCCGCGCAGACCGGGAGCACCGCTCACCAGATCGCTGTCGATGCGGACAGCAAGGCCGTCACGCTCGAGCAGGTGGCTGCCACGTTGAGCGCTGCCATCCCGGCGAGCGAGGCCAAGCATGCCGAGATGGATGCAGCCACCGCTGCACTCAAGGCCAGGCTGGATGCACAGGGCTTCGCTACTGGCGAGGCTGGCACGCCCACCATCGCGCTGGCTGCGAGCGTGGACGTGACCGTCACGCTGTCTCGCCCGATGCCGAACGCTGGCTACCGAGTCGACGTGCTGCGTGGTGCTGCACTCATCGGGCGCACCGACGTCACGGTCAAGACCAAGACCACTGCGCAGGTCGTGCTCACCATCAAGGCCACGCTGATCGTGAGCACTGGCTCGAGCGTGGCTGTGGTTGCGACGTCGTGACGATGCGGGTGTGTGCTGAGCCTGGCTGTCCCGTGCTTGGCGACAAGACGCGGTGCGCTGAGCATCGACGTGAGCGTGAGCAGGCGCGAGGTAACGCTGCTGCTCGTGGGTACGGCGCTGACCACCGTCGCCTGCGTGCCGGCTACCAGCGGCGCATGGATGCTGGCGAGCGGTTCACTTGCTGGCGCTGCGCCGCCGAGGGGCGGCCACACGAGGTTGATCCCCGCGCGTGGCATCTTGGCCACGACGACCACGACCGCAGCATCTACCGCGGGCCTGAGTGTGCGACCGGGAACCTCTCCGCAGCGGGTCGTATCTCACCACGCGGGTAAGACCCAGGGGGTGGGGGCGGGACGAGGCCCTCAAGGTCGCCGCTGGGGAGGCCAACTTTCCTGTGTACGGGTTCGCGAGGCCCCACTATGTCACCACGCGCATATCGAGGGAGGTGCGACATGCCCGGTCCGGCACCCAAGAGTGACGACGCGCGCCGGCGTCGCAATGCCCCGATGGCCAACACCGTCAAGCTGCCCAGCGAAGGCCGCGACGGCGAGACTCCCTTGTGGCCGCTGAGCACCAGCGAGCCCCCGACCTGGGCCGAGCTCTGGACAACCCCGCAGGCCGTCGCCTGGGAGCGACTTGGCTGGACCCGCGTGGTTGCCCGTTACGCCGAGGTCGTCCGCATGTGCGAGAACCCCGAGGCCATGTCGGTCGGCTTCCTCGCCGAGGCTCGTCAGCTCGAGGACCGACTGGGCCTGACTCCGATGGCGATGCTTCGCCTGCGCTGGGAGGTCGCCAGCGACGAGGTTGCCGAGCAGCGCGTCACCAAGGCGCCCAAGACCACGGCGCGCGGCCGGTTGAAGGTGGCAGACAATGCCGTGGCGGGCTCCTGAGTACGACGGCGAGTTTCCGACCCTCGGGTGGGACGTTGGCGAGTGGATCGAGGCCAACTGCGTCATCCCCGACCGTGAGCACGGGGGCGAGCCGTACAAGCTCACCGACGAGATGTGGGTCTTCCTGGCCCACCACTACCGGCTGAACCTCGACGCCCGGATCGGTCAGCTCTCCACCGCCTTCACTTACCGCCGCTCGATCCTGGTCCGCCCGCAGAAGTGGGGCAAGGGCCCGCTCACTGCGGCCATCATCTGCGCCGAGGCGCTGGGCCCCACGATCTTCGACGGCTGGTCAGCCGAGGGTGAGCCCATCGGCCGCCCGCAGGCCACCCCGCGTATCCAGATCGCCGCGACCACCGACGACCAGACCGACAACGTCTACAAGCACTTGCTGCCCATGATCCAGCGCGGCCCCCTTGCCGACGAGATCCCGGACGCCGGCGTCACCCGGATCAACCTGCCCAATGGCGGGTGGATTGAGCCGGTCACCAGCAAGGCCACCTCTCGCCTCGGACAGCCGATCACGCTAGCCATCCAGGACGAGACCGGCCTGTGGCTCAAGACCAACGGCGGCCACTCGCTGGCCAAGACTCAGCGTCGCGGCCTGGCCGGCATGTCCGGTCGCTCGATCGAGACCACGAACGCGTGGAACCCCGCCGAGCTCTCGGTGGCGCAGATGGGGTTCGAGTCCAAGGTCAGCGACATCTACAAGGACTACCGCCAGTCGCCGGCCCGCCTGTCGTACAAGAACAAGGCGGACCGTCGCAGGATCCACAAGATCGTCTACGGCGACTCCTGGTGGGTCGACCTCGACGCCATCGAGGCCGAGGCTGCCGAGATCATGGAGACCGACCCCGGCGACGCCGAACGCTTCTTCGGCAACCGCGTCGTCGCAGGCTCGGACGCCTGGCTGCCCACGGGCCTCTGGGAGGGCGCATATGCCGGACATGCCCTGGCTGCCCAACCCGCCTGACGGCACCGAGATCTGCCTGGGCTTCGACGGCAGCGACGTGGACGACTGGTCTGCCATCCGCGCCGAGACCTTCGAGGGCTTCCAGTTCACCCCGCGCATCCAGGGTGGGAAGCCAGCTATCTGGAACCCGGCATCCCACCACGACCACCGCATCCCCCGCAGCGAAGTCCACGCGGCCGTCGACGAGATCTTCGACCGCTTCACCGTCCTGCGCTTCTACTACGACCCGCCCCTGTGGACCAGCGAGGGCGAGGCGTGGCAGGTCAAGTACGGCGACAAGATCGTGCTGCCGTGGGAGACCTACCGCACCACCGCGATGCACGCAGCCCTCGAGCGTTTCGTCATCGACCTCAAGACGGGCCTGTTGACCCACGACGGCTGTCCCGACACCGCCACCCACATCGCAGCCGCCGTCAAGGTCGGCCGCGGCGGGCGAGACCAGTACGGCATCGCCAAGGCGTCACGGCTCCAGAAGATCGACGCCGGCGTGACCAGCGTCGTCACCCACGAAGCCGCCTGCGACGCACGCACGGCCGGCTGGGGGCAGCAGACCGGACCGACGTACTTCCGCCTACCGCGATAACCCGAAGGAGGGAAACGTGGCGCTCACTCCCTCCGAGCTGGAACTGATCGACTCGCTCAAGCGGGACCTAGATGCCCGGTCCCTCGATGACGAGTTGCTGCTGCGCTACTACCGCGGCCGTCAGCGCGTCGAGCAGCTCGGGATGGCGATCCCGCCCGCAATGCGCCGCTTCCTCGTCGTCACCAACTGGTGCCGCACGGTCGTCGACACCATTAACGACCGCCAGCAAGTCCGGTCCCTAATCCTCCCGGGCCAGGAGACCGCCGACCCGCAGCTGCGCGCCATCTGGGACTCCAACAACCTCTCCGCGCACGTCGCCATGTTCAACCGCGACCGCATGATCTACGGCCGCGGCTTCATGTCGGTCGGCGCCAACGAGGACAACAGCGAGCTCCCCCTGGTGCGCGTGGAATCTCCGCGCGAGATGGTCGCTCGCGTCGACTACCGCCGCGAGATCGTGACGGCCGCCGCACGGTTCTACGGCACTGCGGACAATGGCTACGGGCCGACCAACGTCACCCTCTACCTGCCGAACGTCACCGTCTGGGTCGAGCGCTCCCAGGGTGACGGCCGCTGGTACGAGGTCGACCGCGATCCTCACAACCTCGGCGTCGTCCCCGTCGTCATGCACCTCAACCGCCGCATGTCCGGCGGCTGGGTCGGAGAGTCGCAGTTCACCGACGTCATCCCGCTGGTCGACGCCGCTGCGCGCTCGCTGACGAACCTCCAGTTCGCCCAAGAGGCCCACGGCGTGCCGCGCATGTGGATGGCCGGCGTCAAGAAGGAGGACTTCCTCGACGCCGACGGCAAGCCTGTCCCCCAGTTCGAGGCCTACTTCGACGCCATCCACACCATCACCGACGCCGCCGGCAAGGTCGGCCAGCTCACCGCCGCGGACCTCAAGAACTTCGAGACCGCACTCAACATCTACGGCGTCCAGGCATCCATTGAGACCGGCTTCCCCGCCCGCTACTTCGGGCTCCTCGCCGCCAACCCGCCCACCGAAGGATCCATCCGCGCCGACGAGGCCCGCCTGGTGCGCTCAGTGGAGTCTCAGAACGTCGAGGTCGGCACCACCCTCGGATGGGTCGGCGCACTCGCCTACCGCTTCGCCACCGGCCGCGTCGTCGAGGGAAACCAGGTCCGGACCGACTGGTTCGACCCTGCGACCCCCACCGTCTCCCAGCGCGAGGACGCTCTGGCCAAGCGTCACGCGGAGGGCGTCCTGTCCCGCGAGGGCTACTGGGACGAACTGGGATGGTCCGAGGCTCGCAAGGCCAAGGAGCGCGCCTACTTCGAGGCCGAAGCGCTCGACCCCGTCACTCGAGCAGTCATGGATGGCCTGAGCAACGATGCCGCCAACGCTGCGGTCGGCGCGTAAGCACTACCGCCTTTCCGCCCTCATCGCGCGGCGGGCGGTACGTGAGGCCAAGAAGGCCCGCAGCGGCGGCACAGCGGCCGTCGTGGGAGTCGTGGCAGCCCACCAGATCACCCAGGCCCAAGCCTCCCAGGTCGCGGTCGAGGAAATGCTTGCCGAGCAAGAGATCGACTCCATCGCCGAGGCCCTGCTGAACATCGCAGCCTTCGCCACCGAGCCGTCGACCCTGACGCAGATGATCGAGGCCACCGACACTGACTTCGAGTTCGAGCGCCTGGTCGAATCCATCGTCCAAGAGGCCGCGCGAGCCGCCGAAAGCGTGTCAATCGCGGTCCGCCCGGACATCTACCACGTCCGCTACGTCAACCCGCCCTGCTGCGCCCGCTGCGCCATTCTCGCGGGCCGCGTCTACCGCTGGTCGACCGGCTTTGAGCGACACCCCGGCTGCGACTGCTCGATGATCCCCACGACCATCGCCAGCCCCTACGCCCAGAACCCCGACCAGCTCGTCGCCGACGGCCAGGTGCGCGGCCTCTCCAAGGCCGACATGAAAGCGCTCGCAGACGGCGCCGATCTCGGCCAAGTCGTCAACATCCGCCGCCGAGCCGCCGGCCTCAACGAGTCCGGCCGAGCACTGGCCCGCGGCGGGCGGCCCACCCCGGCAGGCATTTACCGCCTGGCTAGCGACCGCGCGCAGGCCATCGAGCTCCTGCGCCGCTACGGCTACATCACCACCTGATCTTCCTGACGACGCGAGGTCGCCAGGTCAACTCCGCGATGGAGGATGCATGTCCGAGAACACCCCCGAGTCCACCAACGAGCCTGACGTCGCACAGACGCAGGGCGACCCTGCCGGCGACGACCAGCAGCTCGGCGAGAGCGGCGTCAAGGCGCTCAAGGCCGAGCGGGAGGCCCGATCGGCTGCCGAGAAGTCGGCCGCCGCGCTCCAGAAGCAGCTCGACGAGATCGCCGCTGCCAACCTCAGCGACCTTGAGCGCGCCCAGAAGGCCGCCCAGGACGCAGAGGCCGCCGCAGCCGCAGCCACCGCCGAGGCACTGCGCCTCCGAGTGGCCGCCAAGCACGGGATCAGCGACGAGGACGCCGACCTGTTCCTCACCGGCGCCGACCTCGAGACCGTCGAGCGACAGGCCAAGGCGCTCGCAGCTCGGACATCGACCGGCCCCAAGCCCGACCTCAGTCAGGGCTCGCGGGGCACCACCTCCTCCGGAAACCCGGAGCAGGACTTCGCCAACTTCCTGGGCGCTCAGATGAGCACTCGGGGCTGACCTGACTTAGGAGTCAGACACATGGCTACCAGCCTCTCCTCCATCAACAACACCCTCCTCCCGCCGACCATCACCGGCCCCATCTTCGACCAGGCCATCGAGTCCTCGGCCGTCATGTCGCTGGCCCGCCGTGTGCCGCTGTCGGTCAACGCCCAGACCGCCATCCCCGTCTCCATGGACATCCCCGCCGCCGGCTGGGTCTCCGAGGGCGGACAGAAGCCCGTCGGCTCCGGCGCCATGAGCGTCAAGACCATGGTCGGCAAGAAGGTCGCGCTGCTCGTTCCGGTCTCCCAGGAGATCGCCATGACCAACGCCGCCGGCCTCTACGCCCAGCTGCGCCAGGACCTCCCCACCGCCATCGCCCGCGCCTTCGACTATGCCGCCATCCACGGCCTCGACCTGCGCACCGGCGGAGCCGGCCCCTTCTCGGACTACCTCAAGAAGGGCGCCTCGGCCGTCGAGCTCGGCACCGCCTCCCAGGGCACCGGCGGCATGTTCGCCGACCTCGTCCAGGGCGAGAAGCTCGTCACCGACGCCGGCTACGACTTCTCCGGCTTCGCCGCCGACCCCCGCCTCAAGCCCACCCTCAAGCTGACGACCGACACCCAGGGCCGCCCGCTGTGGGTCGACTCCCCCACCGACGGCAGCATCGCCGGCAACCTCATCGGCTACCCCGCCGCCTACAACCGGGGCGTCTCGGGCACCTACCGCCGCAACGGCAACGGTGTCCAGGCCGTCACCATCACCGGCACCCCCACCGGCGGCACCTTCACCCTCACCTACGGCGGCGCCACCACCGCTCCGCTGGCCTACAACGCCGCCTCCTCCACCGTGCAGAGCGCCCTCCGCGCCCTGCCCGGCCTCTCGACGGCCACCGTCTCCGGCTCGGCCGGCGGCCCCTACACCGTCACCCTCGGAGCCGTCGGCGTCGCCACCGGCCCCATCACCGCCAACGGCTCCGGCCTCACCGGCGGCACCAACCCCGCCGTGATCGTCGGCGCCACCCCCTCGCGCGACACCAAGCTCCGCGCGATCGGCGGCGACTGGTCGCAGGCCGCCTACGGCGTCGGCATGGACATCTCCATCAAGGTCTCCGACTCCGCGTCCTACGTCGACGAGGCCGGCGTCACCCACTCGGCCTTCCAGGAGAACCTCGTCCTCCTGCTGGTCGAGGCCTACTACGGCTTCGTCAAGAGCGACGCCGCGGGCGCCTGGGTCGCATACACCGACGCCAACTGACCCACGAGCAAGTAAGGAGGTGGGGCGGTCATGGCCGTCGCGACCTACGAAGACGTGGCCGTAGCCATCGGCCGCCCCATCTCCGACACCACCGAGCAGGCCCAGGTCACCTACTGGCTCGACGCAGTAGAACTCCAGATCAAGGCCCGCCTCGGCGACGTGGCTGACCTCGACCAAGACGTGCTCAAGTACGTCGAGGTCGAGGCAGTCGCGACCAAGATGCAGAACCCGAACGGCTACCAGTCCGAGACCATCGACGACTACACCTACCGCTTCGGCACCGAGACCCGCCGCGTCACCATCCTCGACGAGTGGTGGCAGCTGCTCGACCCCGACAGCAGCGCCCCCTCGGCATCCATCCGCCCAGGCTTCGAGCCCGACCGCGTTGGATGGGCAGCCGCCGTCCCGCCCTACTTCGACCCCGAGTGGGACCGCCTCCGGTGAGCGTCGACAGCGTCACCACCGCCGGCCGCCGCGCAGCCGAGTCCCGCATGACAAGCCGCGTCGAGATCCGCCGCAAGACCGGCCGCACCACCCAGGACGAGACCACCGGCTACGAGGTCCCCGTCTGGGACACGATCCACACCGACCTCCCCGCCCGCTTTCCCCCTGAGCGCGGCGGGGCAGGCAAGTCCCGCACCGTCGACATCGGCGGCGCTGAGGTGACCCTGGCCCTGCGCGAGATGCACGTCCCCTGGGCCACCGAGAACCTCGCCACGGGTGACTACGCCCTCGTCACCGCCGGACGCTCCACAGGGGCTGTGTGGCGGCTCGTGGAGGCATCTGCGCCGGCGGATCAATCGACCGCGTACCGGGTCAATGTGACCAAAGAGGACCGACCGAGGGAGTGGACATGACGACTGGCGGGCGAAGCGAGCGCGTTCACCTCGCGCTCGGTGACGGCTCCTCCGGTCGGATGCGCGCCGCCGCTCAGGCTGTCCGCGAGTGGCACCTGCGCGACGAGCTCGACCGCGCCACCTGGGAGCCGCACGACTGGGGCGACGACTGATGCGCGTCAGGGCCAGCACGACCATTGGCGATGTCATCCCGATCATGGCCCGCGACGTCGGCGCCACCCCGGTCCAGGCCGCTGCGGTCGTCAAGCGCAATGTCGACCAAGGGCTCTCCGCGGCCCAGCGCATCGCCCGAGCCGCATCCGGTCCCCACGGCGCGCTCTTCTACAAGCGCTACACCTCCGAGATGACCGGCGCGACGACCGGCGAGTGGGGTCCCGAGGGTCCCGTTGCTGGCGTCGCGGTCGGCGGTGGGTGGCGCAACGGCCCGCCGAACACTGATATCCCCAAGTCGGGCGACCTCCAGGCGGTCAAGTTCTTCAAGGACGCCGCTGACCTCGCAGACAGCCGCCTCTGGTGAGCGCGCTTTTCGACTCCCGCCCGATCGTCACCGCGGTCAAGGCGGCACTGACTGTCACCCTCGGCGCCGACCGAGTCTTCGAGTACGGCGACGTCCCCGGCGCGGACAACAACCCCGGCTCGCTGCCCAGGATCTTCGCCCTGCCGTCGATCGAGCGCCGATTCAACCCGGCCCTCCGATTCAGCGCCGAGACCGACGTCGTCGCCTGGCGCCTGTCGGTCCGCGTCGTGGGCTCCACGGTCGACGAGGCTCGCTGGGCCCTCTTCAAGGTCGCCGCGGCGCTCAACGAGCAGTCACTCCCCGTCGCCGAGACCTTCACGACCCCCATGCAGTTCGAGTCGGACCAAGCCCCCGAGTCGGACGACGGTCGCTACTCCGCTGTAGCGACGTACACCTTCGCCACCTAGCCCGTAAGGGAGCTTCGCCATGCCCGAGTACGTCCGCGTCAAGGACAAGTCCACCGGCCACCACTACAGCGTCATCGCGTCGGCCTTCGACGACTCGGCGATGACCAAGCTCAAGCAGGACGCGGTCGACGTGGCCGGCAACCCCCTGCCCCCGGAGTTCAACACCCCTAGCGGCCAGTCGGCCGACCCCAAGAAGGAGAACAGCAATGGCTGAGCCGCTTCGTCCCAACTCTGTCGGAACTTTCGGCAAGACCAACTGGATCTTCGTGACCACGCTCGCGAACAAGTCCGCCCCCAGCGTTGCGGAGGTGAATGCCACCAGCGGCCTCGACATCTCACGCATCATTTTCGCCTCCAGCGGCAAGCCCTCGCAGTCCACGAACCGCGTCACCAATGAGCGACGCCTGGGCGACACGAAGGTCTACGAGCGCATCGGCGTCAGCAACGTGACCGGCGGGACCATGACCTATGCCTTCGATCCGCAGGCAGCTTCGGGTTCTGATGGCAAGAAGTGGTTTGAGAAGATCCCCGAGGGGGCCTCTGGCTTCCTCATCGAGCGCAAGGGCATCGCCCGCGCCACCGCCCCTGCCGCCGGCCAGTTCGTGAACGTCTACCCGGTCGAGTTCGGCCCCTCGTTCCCGACCGATTCTGGCGCGGAAGAGTCGGCCGAGTCCGCGATGACCGTGGAGTTCTCGATTCCCAACGAGGTCGCGATCAACGTCGCCATCGCGGCCTGACCCTGACCGCCGCGAGCGGGAGGGTTCGACAGCCTCCCGCTCGCGGCTCCAGCCGCACCCTCTGTCGACCTGTCGAGAGGAACCCATGAGCAAGCACAGCCTCCCCTTCTACCACGACGACGATCTCGAGACGCTGTCCGATCTTCGGCGGCGCATCGCCATTGCCGAGCGGCACCACGAGGTCGCTCAGGAGGCCGAGGCGCACGCGAGCCCGCGGATGGGTGACGACCTGCCCACCACCGCGACCAGTGCCGCGGTTGAAGAGGCCCGCGACACCTACAAGGCGTTCGTCGACGAAGCCGCCGAGCGCGCCGAGGTCTGGACCGTGGAGACCATCGGCCACCGCGACTTCCGCAACCTCCTTCGTGACCACCCACCCCGCAAGGTCAAGGGCGACGACGGCAAGGAAGTCGTGGAGGAGGAGGACTCCCCGTGGGGCGTCAACGTCGAGACGCTGCCCTACGCGCTCCTCCTGTTCTCTGATCCCGAGGACCCCGAGGTGCGCACCGTCGTGGCGCCGGAGTTCGAGTCCGAGGCGGCCCTTCGTCGTCGGCTCAACCGGATGTCTGAGGGCGAGTTCGCGTCGCTCTGGGTGCTTGCCTTCGAGGCCAACCGCGGGGTGATCGCGGACCCAAAACGAGGGACCTTCTATCTCGCCGCCAAGAGTTCCGACGCGACCTAGAACTAGCCGCCCGCCTGGGGATGACAACGGACCAGTGGTACGACCTGCCCCAAGGTGAGCGCGAGTTCTGGATTGCCGACTGGGAGCTCGATCGGGCCGCCTGCGCCCAGTGCGGCGGCGATCCTGAGACCTGCGGAGACTCGACCCAGTCATGGTTCCCGCAGCGTTCGATCTGCTTCCCGACGATGGAGCGCGCGGCTGCCCATGCGCGCTACCAGGCTCTCCACGAAGAACTTCCGTTTCACGATGGAACCTTCGCCAACTGGGCCGAGGAGCGGTCTGCGCTCTTTCCCTACCGCTTCGATGAGGGCGTCAACGTCTGGGTCGCTCCGGTCGACATGACGCCGGGCGACAAGTTCTTGACCGACGCTTACGCGCCTCCGTCAGCCGAACAGCAGTAGCGCCCAGGCCAACGCGCTCACGAACGACAGCCCGAACATCGTCAGCCCCATGACCGGCCGGCGATTGGCGAGCACGAGGCCGATCACAGTCGCGGCAATGGGCAGTAGGAATAGGCCGATCCACCCCGCGGCGATGAGCCCCTCCTGCGACGACTCAGCCTTCGGCGCGTCAAGTGGTGCGTACTGGTCCGTCCATCGAGTCCCGTCCCAGTAGCGGCGGGTGTTCGGGTTGCTGCTCGGCACATACCAGCCGGGGGCCGCCTTCTCGCTCACCAACCCAGGGTAAAGCCGATCGGCTGGCCCGTCACGACTTCTGGAGGTGGCCGCTATCGCTACTCGCGTCGAGAAGGTCGTGCTGGACCTAGAAGACCGCTACTCGCAGAAGCTCGTGCGAGCCATTGCGGCCACCAAGGCCATGGAGAACGCCGTCAAGGGGCTCGACGGCACGCAGGTCGACACGCAGTCGTCGACCGAGGGACTTGGCGACGAGACCGAGGATCTCGGCAAGTCGCAGCGTAAGACGACCAAGACCACCAAAGAGTTCACCCTTGAGATGGCGCTTGCCGAGGAGCGCTCGGCGCGACTCCGGAAGGAGTTGCGCGACCAGGCTCGGGCGCAGGTCGACTTGGCGAACGGCATTGACCGGACGAAGAAGTCGACAAAGGCCTACACGCTTGAGATGGCCCTCTACGAGGAGATGGCAAGCCGCTCCAAGGCGGCGCTTCGTGACCAGGCCAAGACTCAACTGGATCTGGCTGATGGGATCCGTGAGGTCGAGACCGAGGCTCGGTCTACTGGGCCGGAGATTGACCGCCTTTCCGGCCGGCTCAAGGTGCTTGCCGACACGGCCGCGATCCTGGGCCCCGGCCTCATCCCGATCGGCGCTGTCGGCGTCCCCGCGATCGCCGGACTGGCCTCTCAGCTTGGCGCCGCTGCCATCGCTGGCGGGTCGGCGATCGTCGCCTTCCAGGGCGTCGGGGACGCGGTCAAGGCCATGCAGGAGTACGACCTCGAGCCGACCGCCGCGAACCTCCAGAAGATGCAGGCCGCGATGGCTGGCATCGGCCCCGAGGCGCAGGAGTTCGTCCGGTCGTTCCAGGACTTCCGCCCCGTGCTCGACGACATCCGCGACGCTGCGGCACGCGGATGGTTCCCCGGCCTGACGGAGTCGCTCGACGACTTCGCTCGCCTGGCTCCCCGAGTTGAGGCGCTCTTCGAGGCCGTGGGTCGCGCTGGCGGTCAGGCCGTAGCCGACGGCGCCGAGTCGCTGGCCTCTGGTCGGTGGCGCGAGTTCTTCAAGTTCCTCGAGGTCGAGGCGCCGATCGCGGTCACCAGCCTGTCCCGCATCGTCGGCGACCTGGCGCACGGACTCGCTGAGATGTGGATGTCGTTCCAGCCCGGCAACAACGACTTCACCCAGTGGCTCGAGGGCGTGGCCGACGGGTTCGACCGCTGGGCCTCTTCCGCCGAGGGCCGCGACGACATCGCCGGCTTCCTCGACTACGTCCGCGAGACCGGGCCCGCCGTGTCTGACGCGTTCGTCTCGATCGTCAACGCCGTCACGCAGATCGTGCAGGCCGCCGCCCCCTTGGGTGGCCCCGTACTCAAGGGCATCTCGGCCTTCGCGGACGCGCTCGCCGCGGTTGCCGACTCCGACCTCGGCACCCCCCTCTTCGTCGCAGTGGGTGCCATGTCCGCCCTGTCGCGCGCTACCGACATCTGGGGCGCCGCCAGCCGGACCAGCGTCGGCCAGTTCGTCACTGGGCAGAAGACCGTCCAGAGCAGCATCGCGGCCACGCAGGCTCGCCTGGCGGGTCTGGGCAAGGACTCCACGGTCGCGGGCATCGGCAAGGCGTCCGCAGTCATCGCCGGCCTCACCCTGGCCTCGTCCGGGGCCGCCGACTCCATCGGCCTGACCAACACCATGTCGGGCGCCTTGATCGGGACGATGGCTGGCCCGTGGGGCGCTGCCATCGGCGGCAGCATCGGCCTCGTCCGCGACCTCGCCAAGTCGAATGACGACCTGACCGCCGCCATCGACGCCGCCGACCGAGCCATGCGCAGCGGCACCGTCCCTGAGATGCGGGCGCGCTACAAGGATCTGTCGACCCAGCTCGCCGAGACCAAGAACAACGTCAACGACTTCAAGGACTTGTTCCGCCTCAGCGACAGCGACGGCGAGTCGTACCTGGCGAACCTCGGCGGCGCCTTTCAGGGGCTCGGCTCAATCATCTCCAACGAGTCCGAGCGCGGCACGCAAAAGCTCGACGAGCTCAAGTTCTCGATGGAGAACACGGGCGGACTGTCCGACATCTTCGCCCAGGGGCTCCACTCGTCTGCCGGCGCGCTGGATGATGCCGCCTCCTCTGCGGCCGACTTCTCCCGCGAGGTGCAGCGCCTCAACGAGGTGCTGACCGGGCGCTCCAACTGGCGCGACTTCAAGGCGTCCATCGACGACGCCTCGGCCGCGCTCAAGGAGAACGGCCGGACCCTCAACAACAACACCGCCGCCGGACGTGCGAACAACGAGGCGCTCGACAACATCGCGGCCACCGCGCTCCGCGTGGCCGACACCCTCAAGGGCGCGGATCGTGGCAACTTCCTCGCCCGCGCCCGACAGAACTTCGTCGATGCGGCGATGGACATGGGCAAGACGCGAGCGGCCGCCGAGCGCCTTGCTGACCGCCTTGGCCTCATCGACAAGGTGAAGATCAAGCCCAAGGTCGACCTCGACACCAAGCAGGCCGAGAACAAGGGTCGCAACCTGTTCGACCTGATGGACGAGCTCGGTCGCAAGAACCCTCGCCCCAAGGCCGACCTCAACACCAACCCGTTCGAGTCCCTCTACCGCGGCGTCAAGAACGACCTGGACGGCCTCGATCGTCAGACGGCGGTTCCGACGGTCAAGGCCAACACCGGGAACGCACTCTCCTCCATCCAGGGCGTCTTCCGAGCCCTGACCGACCTCGATGGCAACACTGCGACGACCTACATCAACACGGTCAAGACCACGACCCTGCGGACCACCACGGGTCGCGCCGACATCCCGCTTCCCGGCGCCCTTACGAGTGCGACGGGCGGCCACATCCAGGGACCTGGCACCGGTACGTCGGATTCCATCCCCGCGTGGCTGTCCAACGGCGAGTTTGTCATCCAGGCCAAGTCGGTCGAGCATTACGGCGCAGACTTCTTCCACGGCCTCAACGCGCGGAAGTATGCCGAGGGCGGCAGGGTCGAGCGCACGCCCAGCAGTCGCTTCACTGCTGCCGACACCTACGCGCGGACTTCATCGTCCGCCCGCCTCGCAGCCGACGCAGACTTCGCCGGCCGCAAGATGCGCGAGTTCGGCCAGGGCGTGGAGCGCGGCGAGAAGGGTCTCAAGGCTGAGCTGGTCGCGCGTCAGAAGCTGCTCGAGAAGGCGCTCGCTCGTGAGGAGAAAGAGCAGGCTGCCAGCAAGGAGAAGTTGGACGCAATCCGGCAGGAATCGCAGTCGCTGCGGGATTCGGTGGCGTCGCGCTTCCGTCCTGACCTCTTCCCTGGGGCTACTAGCAACATCACGCTCGACCGCCCCGAGGGCTACGACCAGTGGTCAATTCAGCAGCAGCAGTCCTACGCGATGCTCGAGGCGTCCCTGAATCGTGCGGCCAGCCCGCTCGACATCCTTCGCCAGAACATCAAGGCGGGCGAGCTTGAGCAGCAGCAGACTGCCCGCCTTGACGAGATCCTCGGCAACCGCGCGCTGGAGTACCTCTCGTCTACCGGGAACATCGGCGCTGCCTCGCAGATGTCGGAGGCGGAGTTGCGGCAGTTCAATCGCCTCTACAACAGGAGCGAGCGAGTTGCCGACGAGACGGGCGCGCTGGCTGCATCGGCCGTCTTTGGTCGTGAGCTGCGCCTGGCCCGCAAGGACTACCAGGAGCAGACCGCGGAGGTGCGCGAGGTGAAGCAGCAGCAGCGCGAGACCAACCGGCGTCTGGCTCAGTTGGAGAAGGCGATGGAGCGGGCTGCTGACAAGGCTGCGGAGAAGGTCAAGGACGGCGTCAACAAGAACGCGTCGGCTGGCGCACGAAAGGGGCGCCCGTGAGCGACTACAGCCTCATCCTGGGCGACCTGGACCTGTCTCCGAAGTCTCAGGGCTCCGGTGACTACGAGTACAGCGTCTACGCCTTCCAGCGCAGTCGTCCCGAGCCGCGCATCAACATCGTGTCGTCGCTGCTGGCTGACGGTGCGATCGAAACCAAGACGGGCTACGAGAACCGCACGATCACCTTCCTGATCGGCATCTCGGCGCCCAACTCGGATGCGCTGGCTCGGGGTGAGCAGGAAGTGTTCCGCGAGATCCAGAAGGGCGAGAACACGCTCTACTGGACCCCGAACGACGGCGTCGGCGCGACCACGGTGTTCGACGTGCAGTGGGGCGACATCGAGTTCGCCGAGCCCGACGACTGGGACCTCGACGAGATGCGCGGCGATCGGTACTACACGGTCACGTTGCGGTGTACGGCGTTCGGTCACTCGGCACTGCTTCAGACCTTCACTGCCAGCGCCGTGGTCAACCCGGCCCGCACGGTCGTCAGTGATGGCAGCAGCGTTTCGGGCTGGACTTTCAACCCATCGACGACGGCGTTGGCGCCTTCGACGGACTCGGGTCGCACGGCGCTCAAGGTGACAGGCCTGGCGTGGACCGTTGGCACTCCGAACCGATCCGAGTCGGGGGCCGTGTCGCCGTCAGTGGGTCCCGTGCCGTCGGTGTCGATCGATTATCGCCGCCGCTCGCTCAACGACACGGTGTCGTTCTACATCGTCACCCCGACCGGCGACCGGCTGCGGACTCCGGCGCTGACTCAGGTCTCAACCGAGGGCTTCACGCGCTACCACTTCAACACTGCCGACATCACCACCGCCTTCCGGCTACGGCTCTATGTCGAGCACGCCGACGCCGGCACGCCGCCGATCGTGTACTACGTCGATGAGTTCGCCACCCAGGCTGCGGTGCCGGCCCTGGCCACGCGGACGTCGCTGCGTTCGGTCGACATCGAGGGCAGTGTTCGCACGCCGGGGACGCTGACGATCTCCCACGCCTCGACCGCGCTGAGTGACGTGCTGGCCCTGTCATGCCCTGACCTGGCGCGCGGCTACATCCCCGACCTGCGTCGGTTCCGCACCTCGGGCGGTTCGATCTCGTCAGACTCGGCTGCGATCTCGGGATCCAGCGAGCCGCTGTCCGGCACGCCCTTCACCGCCCGCGTGCCCTACGCGATGTACGAGCCCGGCCTCTACACGGTCGTCGCGCGCATCAGGACCACGGGCGTCGGGACAGCCACCGTCACCGCGAAGGATGGCTCACTGGCGCCAGCCTCAAGCACGGCGACGTGCATCCTGCCGAACACCTCCAGCATCTACCAGTGGGTCACGGTCGGGCGCATCCATCTGCCGCCGCGCAACTACGGACCGATGAACGCCGGACAGTTCGACATCTCGCTCACCGGCTCGACCAGCGCGACGGTCGATGACGTATGGGTGATCCCGGTCAAGGACTCGGCGCTAACCCTCACCTCGACAGCCCTGACCAACCGGCGCCTGACGCTGGCCTCGCCGTCGCTGGACTATCCCGGCGGCGCGTCGTGGGTCGGGGATGCTGCGGACGGGTCGGATGCATTCGCGGCGATGCGGCTGCTGTCCTCGGATCAGCGGCGGTGGTTCTACCCGGCGCAGACGCTGATCTACGTCGCCGCATCGGGCCCTACCACGCCGGTCGACATCACCGGCTCCTACATGGCCAGCTACCACACGAACGCGGTGAAGTAATGGCGGAAGTCTGGGCAGGCGGCGTGCCCGTCGACAGCCTCGGCGTCGTGGGCGACCTCAAGTGGTCGCACAACTTCGGCGAGGGGCCCTCGGGCTGCGATGAGGCGTCGTGGACCGTGGCCTGCGACCCCACGGCATCCTTCCCCGAGCTGATGCGAGCCTCGCCCGTCGAGGTGCGCCTGGGGCCGGGGATCGTGTGGGCTGGAGCGGTCATCTCCACCGACGAGTCCGACTCGGGCATCACGGTCACCGCCTACGGCTACTCGCGCTTCGCCACCGACTACGGCGCCCGCGACGGCAGCACTCCGACCACCCGCGTCGACTACGCCGTCAACGGGGCCATCTCCCGCGGCTGGCCCGTCACCGTCGCGGCCTTCCCTACCTGGGCGGCGACTCCAGTGGCCGGCGTCGACACCGCGCGTCTCAACACCACCGAGAACGTGCTGACCGAGGGCACCAAGACCCAGGGCGTGCGGTGGACGGTGCGCGAGGACAAGGTGCTGCGCTTCGAGACCGCCAGCACCGAGGTCAAGTGGGTCGCGCGGGTCGACGTCGGCAGACTCGGACTTGCTGACGACGACTACGCCACCCACGTCGGCCTACGCACGCTCAATGCCAGCGGCAGCCCGCGCGTCACATGGGTAGGCGACGACTCCCCCACCGGCCCCGCCGCTCGATGGGGTCGCCGCGAGATCCTCGTCGACTGGACGGGACTCGGCAGCGCCTCCGATGCCACGGCCGGCTTCTGGGCCAACAACCTGCTCGCTCAGATCCTCCCGCGGCTGGGGTTCACCGAGACCCTGACGGTGGCGCTGCGGGACCTCACCACCCTCGACGCCATCCCTGCGCACCCTGCCCAGATCCAGGCGGGCGATCTCATCCGCCTCGACGGGATCTACGACGAGGGCGCCACTTCGGCCGCGTCGAGCATCACCATCACCATCGCGCAGGTGTCCTATACCGACGGCGAGGACTCCATCACCATCGCCCCCGCCGGGCTCGTGACGCGCAACTTCACCGACCTCATCGCCGACATCACCGAGCCGCCCGCACTCCTCGCGGGCTGAGCCAGGAGGACGCATGACCACGCTCAAGCTCGGGGTCGACCCCGGCGACATGGAGCTCATCCTCACCGACGGCGCAGACTTCCGCGCCGACATCATCAAGGAGGAGGGCGGCGTCGACACCAACTGGCCCGCCGGGACCAGCCTGACCCTGTCGATCACCGGGGACGCGGCCACCTACGCCTGGCCTGCCGTCATTGCCGGGGCCACTGCGTCGTGGTCGGTCGACAAGGCCGACACCGCGCTCATCGCCGCACGCAGCAAGGTCCGGCTGATCTACGTCAACGGCACCACTGACCGCGTCCTGTTCTCCGGGGTGGTGTCGCGCCGTGGTTGATCTCGCCCAGAACACGACGCTGCGGGTCCAGCAGCCCAGCATCACCTTCGAGATGGCGCTCGTCGAGGGCCTCGCGGGTGCACCAGGCCGCGGCATCACGTCGCTGGCTCGCACCTCCGGCACCGGAGCACCCGGCACCACTGACACGTACACCGTCACCTACAACGACGCCACGACCAGCACCTTCACGGTCACCAACGGCACCGACGGCCGATCCATCACCAACGTCGCCCGCACCTCCGGCGATGGCTCCGCCGGCAGCCTCGACACCTACACCATCACCTACTCCACCGGCTCGCCATCGACCTTCCAGGTCCGCAACGGAGCCAACGGAGCAGCGGGGCGCGGCATCACCTCCATCGCCCGCACGGCCGGAAGTGGCGCCGCGGGCACGACCGACACCTACACCGTCACCTTCACTGACGCCACCACGACGACCTTCACCGTCACCAACGGAGCCAACGGTGCAGACGGTCGCGGATTCACCCCCCGCGGCGCCTGGGTCTCCGGCACCACCTACGCCGTCGACGACATCGTCACCAGCGCAGGCTCGACCTACCGCCGCAAGACAGCCGGGGCGGGCACCACGGCCCCCGTTGACGGTGCGACGTGGGAGCTGTGGGCAGCCAAGGGTGCAGACGCTGCGGCGGGGTCTGGCGGAGGTGCGCTGCTCGGATCCGCCGTCAACTACAACCCAAGCTCTGCCAGCGTCTCCTCATCGAACAGCACCACGGCAAGCGCCGTGGACTCCGCCAACCTCCTCGTCTCGGGCATCGTGGTTCCCTCCACCGGCAGGGTCCGGGTCCACCTCGGGGCACAAGCCAACGCCTCGGCGGCCGGTGGCGCCTACGGCTGGTCGATCATGAGCAGCACCAGCACCGAGATCGCCAACACCTTGCGCGTCCTCGCCCCGAGCACCACCTACACCCGCTATGACGCCGACATCATCGTCACCGGCCTCACGGCGGGAGCCACGATCACTCTCTACTGGGGTCACCGATTCGCAGGCTCCGTCGCCACCGGTCGCACCGCTTACGGCGGCAACACCGGGACCTACTACGGCCCCGCCACGATGGAGGTCTACGCGGCATGAGCACCGTGACGACCACCCGCCCCATCGACGAGGGCCAGCTCAACGCCGAACTCGGCGACGTCGGCGTCACCAGCCTCCGTGTCGGCGACGAGGTCACCGTGACCGCCGACGTCCCGCAGGCCGCCCTCCAGGCCGCAATCGACAAGCACGTGCCCGTCGAGCCGCCCCCCAGCGAGACCCGGCAACTGCGACTCGACCTCGACCAACTCATCGTCGACGCCATGTTCGGCGACTTCCCGCCCCAGTTCTAAGGAGACCCCGATGGCGAACACCTACGGCTACCGCATCCTCGTCATGTACTACGAGGGTCGCACCGGGGAGGCGTCACTCGACCGCGCCCTCCAGCTCACCTGGATCAACCAGGGCGAGTACGACCGCGCCCTGACCGGCGAGCCCCCCGTCGGCTACATCCCGCCCCAGATGTTTCAGGCCGCCGCCGACAGCGCCGAGGTCTGACCCTCCCCCCGCCCCTCTCGGGCGCCAACGTCCCGCGAGAAGGGGTCGAGCGTTGAGCACACCACCCAGCCGCATCCGCAGACTGTTCCCCCCGTCCGGCGCTGCGTATGAGCTCTGGGACTGCGCCGTCTTCGTGGCGATCATCGTCACCGTCGGCTACGTCATCGAGAACCCGCAGCCAGCCCAGCAGGAGACGCTGAGCTTCGTCGACCAAGTCCTCTCGCTCAACCTGTGGGGCATGGTCCTGGCGACCTGCGCGATCGTCGCCGGGGTCTGCGCCTACATCCCCCGCTGGATCTCGTTCGGCTACGGGGTCCTCGTCGCGGGCTGCTTCTTCTGGTCCGCCGTCTTCGTCGTCGGGATCGTCTGCTTCAACGGACAGCCACGCTCGCTCGTCTCCGCGCTCATCTACGCGTGGGTCGTCCGGCGGCTGATCTCGACGAAGAAGCGGGGCGCCTGAGTGGAAATCACTATCGCCATCCTCGGGCTGCTCGGGGTCTCCGGGATCGTCGGCACCGTCGTCTCCCGCTACGTGCGCCCCAAGGCCACGCCGCTGGAGATCCTCCAGGAAGTGCAGGAGGAGCGCACCGAGGACCGCCGCCGCATCGACCGGCTCGAGTCCGCCCAGCGCATCACCATCGACTACGTCCACGAACTACGCCAGCACATCGTCGACGGCAACCCCCCGCCGCCCCCCGCTTGGCCGGAAGGGCTCAACCGATGATCCACCACCTCGTCACCGAGTGGCCGCGCTACGTCGCGCTGGCCGAGATCGGGGCACTCATCTCCTGCTTCATCGCCCTGCACTTCGGGTCGCGCTCGGTCCTGCCGCGCACCACCTACCTCGCCGGCTGGGGCGTGCTCTACGTCTTCGCAGCCGTCGCGGTGGCGATCGTGGTCAACGTGATGAGCCCCGTCGCGCCAACCCCCGGAGTCCGCGCCCTCTGCTTCGCGCTCGCACCCGTGGCCCTGGGCGGCATCTTCGCCGTCCTGCTCGCCGTGCGCGACAACCGCGACCGCTGATCCGCCGCACGCTAGCCCGCCTCATCTGGAGAGCGGGCTCACCATCGCGCCCAGGAGGCACACATGCCCGTCATGCCCGGAGTCATCTGGAAGGGCGACCAGTCCAGCAAGCGGCGCATGGAGCGCTACGACGTGTTCTGCATCCACACGATCGTCGGCTACGCGCCCGCGCACGCCGCGCACTTCTCCGTCTTCGCAGACGGTGACATCTACCAGTCGCGCGACACCCTCTACACCTCGGCCGCCAACCTCAACGGCAACCACCGCATCATCGCCTCCGAGAATGAGGACCACGGAGCGCGCTTCGGCGGCACACCCCGTCTTCCCGCCTGGGTGCCGCTGACGCCCGAGCAGGTCGCGGCCAACGCTGAGATCTACGCCTGGCTGCACGAGACCCATGACATCCCGCTCCAGATGAACCCCGACTCTCGACCATCCTCACGCGGCCTCGGCTACCACCGCCAGGGCATCGACGGGAACTTCGCCGGCTACCGATTCCAGGGCCGCGTCTCGGGCGGCGAGGTCTGGACCGAGGCCTACGGGAAGGTCTGCCCGACCGACGCCCGCATCGCTCAGCTTCCCGACATCCTCACCGCCACCCGCAACCTCTTGGAGCCCGACATGACCCCTGAGCAGTACAAGACCCTCGCCGACGCCCAGACCGCCAAGATCCTCGAGGCCGTCACCAACCAGGGCGAGAAGACCCGCGCCCGCCAGATCAAGACCGCCAGCCGCATCGTCGCCACCATCAAGCGCAACGGCAAGGCGACCCAGGACGACATCGCGGCTCTCGAGGAAGCGCTGGCCGAGTGACCATCGAGCCCATCGCCTTCGCCAACATCGGCCGCACCAACAAGTCCGACGTCGTGCGCTCGCTCCAGGCCATCGAGCGCGGACTCCCTGAGGGCTGCGTGCTGGTGCTGGCCGAGATCGGCGAGGGTGACCGCGGCTACGACGAGCACGCCCTGGTCCAGCGCACGTTCTCCGGGTGGCGCATCGTCCACGGCGACACCCGCGAGCCGATCCTGCTCGACGTCGCCGCGATTGACGCCCGTGTGCTGCGTGGCGACCCGTGGCGACGACGGACCATGCGCGGCATCCCCCGCCAGTCACCGCCGCGGCACCTGCAGGAAGTCATCACCGTGCGCGCCGACGGGACCAAGCGCGTCGACATGACCGTGCACTACCCCGCCGGCGCGAAGAACGGCAGCCGCGCGCCCCACGTCAAGGCACTGCTGATGGCCGGGTGGCTCAACACACGCCGCAAGCACCGGGCCCGCATCCGTCACCACGTCCGCCGCGGTCACGACGTGCGCACCGCCTTCGACGCCAATAAGCGCGGCGGGATGAAGCTGCACCGTCGCCAGGTCGCCATCTTCACCGACGCGCCTGACTACGGCATCGCGATCCCCGGCAATGCCTGGTTCAAGAGGGGCCGGCGGACGGTGAGCATCGTCGACCGCGACTCGATCCCGCTCTACGTCGAACCCAACCTGCACCGCTGCCTGATCGGGGCGACGGTGTTCACCGCGAAGGAGAACCGATGAGTCGCCTGCTTGGCCGCGCAGGAACGCGACGTGTCTACGTCGGCGTGCGTAGCGGCAACGCGCGTCGGTGCCCCTGCGCCGAGTGCCACATCCAGTCCACCAAGAAGGCCCAGCGTGCCCGAGAGAAGCGCGACTGGCAGAAGGAGAACCGATGAAGACCGCGCCCAACAAGGCCATCGCTGCATTCGTGCTGACGCTCCTCGCCACGCTCCTGGCCAGCATCCAGGGCCGCAAGGAGTTCTCGGAGCTGACCGTCCTCGAGTGGCTGATCGTCGTCGGCTCCGCGGTGGTCACGACCGCCGGGGTCTACGTCACCAGCAATCCGCCCGTCGGGGAGCACCGCGCCGTAGACTGACCACATGAACACCGCGCCCCGCTGTCGCTGACAAGGGCCGGTTATCCGCACCACACGACCGCCGGTCGCCCCTCACGCAGGGGTGGCCGGCGGTTTTATACGCTCAACGCAGCGTTGCACCGTGAACGCGAACCTGCTAACGAACCCCCGAATTGGTTGCAGCGTCAGCCTCACGCAAGGAGCGACCGGCGGTTTCTGGCGTTGAGCCCGCAAGTACCGTCTCCCCGGTGAAGATGACCGGCTCCTACCGCCCCGCCGACGACACGATGGCCCCCGCTGACGAGGTGACCGTCGAGGGTGACGACTACGACGCGCTGCTGCTCCAGCTCCGTGAGCGCACGCCCGAGGGTCACGTGCTGCTGTCGGTGCGGATGGAGCGGTGAGCGACCTCGGCCACGGCACCAACCAGGACATGACCCGGCGCCCACCAGGAGGCAGCAACATCGCGCCCAGTGACGTCGGGCCGGTGAAGCACGTGTGGGTGAAGCAGGAGGACGGATCGCGGCTGCCGGGGCTCTTGTGGCAGTGGCGCAAGGGCGAGGCTGGCTGGGAAGGGCTCGTTGTCTGCCCCGACCCCACGCGCGGCGGGCAGGCGATCATGCAGGGGTGGTTGCCAGCGGGGAGGTTGGGGCCGGTTTAGGGGTGAGCTGGATTCGGGGGGAGTTAAGGCTGCGGCGTGATCGTCCAGCGACCGTCGTCCCGAGGGAGCTCCTGCGACGGTCCCATGGTGACGCGCAGACCGTCCTCGAACTCCAGCACCGTCCCCTCAGTGAGTTGCTCCGGCCCGAGTGCAGCAAGGATCTCGAGCAGCGGCTTGCGGACTGGCTCAGTCACGGCTTCCACTCGTCTCGGTAGTCGGGGTGGTCGACGTAGACGCTGGCGAGGGCTTGAAGCGTCATTTCCAGCGCCCACTCTCCATTGTCTCCGTGCTCGAGTTCCGGGGAGTAGTTGACCGCTCCCTCCACGATCGCGCGCTTGGCTGCTACTTCGGCCAGGACGCGGGCGGGGTCGTGGCGGGCGATGTGCTCAACCCTCTCCGAGAGCCACTTGGGATCCTCTAGGTTGCGGTCCGGCTCGACCTCCATCACGACAGGAACGCGCTCCCAACCGGGTTCGGCGTGGTCGCCAAGATCCGGCACGGGCGCGCTGTAGATCCGCACGCGCCAACCTCGGTCAGCAATCTCCCACGGCGTCGGGAACACCTCGGCACACTCCCGCGCCACCGTCTCATCCTCATCCAGCCGCGCGGTCAGGAACTCGATGAGCGTCATGGCTTCTCCTGTCGCTGGACGTGCTCGGCTATGGCTTGGCGGGCGAACTCGCTGACGGTGATGTCGAGGCGTCGGGCTCCTGCCTTCGCGCGCTCCCAGAGTTCGTCCTCGATGCGGATGGCTCGGGCTGGATTCTCGGGGCGGGGTTTGTTGGGCATCAGGGCTTGTCGGACCGAATGACGCGGGCGGTGTAGGCCCCGGGCCAGCGCCCGCAATGGAGACACGCGCCCGGGTAGACCTCCGCCACCGGCCATGTGATCGTGCGCTGGCAATAGATGCACCCGAGTGTTTCGGTCGCATCATTCTCGTCCGAATGGCCCATGCCCCCACTCTACGCGGTGTCATACACCAGCGCAAGGAACTGTCGGTGGCCGCGGGGAGACTCGGACCATGCCGACTGACGAGGAGCTCGCCCTGATCGACCTGGCCGCTGCGACGTACCGGTACGCGGGGGCTCGGGAGGCTGCGATGGCCGACCGGTTCGGGCTCAGTCCCACGCGGTTCTGGCAGAAGGTGCACGCGCTGAGGGTGCGGGGGGATGTGGTGGCGGTGCGGGCTGGGGAGTGCCGCAGACTTACGTCGCTCGCGGAGGCTCGAGATGCTGCGCGGGGTTCCAGTCGATCAGATCTCCAAGCCTTCCCATCGCCGTAGCGTGCATCGAGTCGTCGCCGGACAGGTAATGCCGCTGAGTGACCTGCACCTGCGAGTGACCGAGGATCTCGGCAATGATCTTGTCCGAGACGTTGGCTTCCATCAGCAGACTTCCACAGGTGGCGCGGGCGGAGTGCAGGGGGCGATCGGGGACGCCAGCCAGCGCAATCAGCGCTTTCCAGTCGCCCCAGTCTCGCCGCGGCGCTCTGGGCTTCTCGCCCTCGCCCCACACGTAGCCAGACTCCTGACGCTCCTGCTCGAGCAGCAGCCGCACCGGTCGCACGAGCGGCACGCCCCGGTAGCTCGCCTCCGACTTGAGCGGCAGCACCTTCAATCCTTGGCCGGGGACCTGCTGCACCGACCGTTGGACGAGTAGGTAGCCGAACTCCCCGCGGTCCCAGGCAATGTCTTCCCACCTCAGACCCAGCGCCTCGCCCTGCCTAAGCCCAGCGAGCAGCGCGCACGCCCACCGCGAGGCGCGGACCTCGGGATGGTCAAGCGCAGCGAGAAGTGTGCGCGCTTCCTGGAGGGTGAACTTGCCGTGGGTGTTCTTGCTGACGGCCGGAGCCTTGGCCTTGGCCGCAGGGTTCCAGTCGATCTTCCGCTGCTCCTCAGCGATGCGCAGGGCGCGCCGGAGGATTGCGTGAACCTGTCGCCGGCTGCCATCCGACAGCCCGGCGTCACGCATGTCGGCGTACAGCTCCTCGACCTGCTCGGGACGTAGGCGCTCGAGCTTGACCTTGCCCAAGCTCGGGATGATCCAGCGATTGATGTTGCGCCGGTAGGTGTTGGCTGTGGTCTCCCGCAGCGTCCCGTCGACGTGGGTCCTCATCCAGTGGTTCATCCACTTCTCGACGGTCCAGCTCTCGGAGTCGACGCCCTTCGCGGTCGTCCGCTTCAACTCCTTGAACTTCGCGCGCACCTCGCGGAGTGTCTGACCGGTCACGGTCTTGCGGACCCGTTTTCCGTTGCGCTGGCCCAGGTCAGCCACGCCCACCCATCGGCCCCGACAGTTGTGTGGCGCACGCTGCCCATCGACCAGCGGAGGGCAGGTCGCGTGGTCGTGGCGCTGGTAGATCGCACCCTCGCCCCGCAGGCGTCGCTCACCCATCTAGACTTACTCCTGTCGTGTAGCCAATGTGGCAGCCTAAGTGGCCATATCTAGCCATATGACATCGTACCGCGAACCGCGTCTGACCTGCGGAAACGTGATACGGGCCCCTAGCTCAATGGGCAGAGCAGGAGACTTTTAATCTCTTGGTTGTGGGTTCGAGTCCCACGGGGCCTACCGCGACCGTGCCGCCTCAGTCGTCGGCGGACGGAGAGGGTGGGCGCGCGGGACGCGCGAGGCCCAGCGCGAGCGCCGCCCCCGCCGCGAGCAGCAGGCCGGCCACGACGTAGGCGCTGCCGACCACCTGCTGGGCCGGGCTCCAGGCGTACTCCGCGTCGTCGCGGTGGGGCAGCAGCCAGAAGGGGGCGAGCACGAACACCGCCGCCCAGCCCGCGGCGGCCCACCGCGGCCCGCGCTCGAGCAGCACCAGCGCGACCGGCAGCGCCCACACCCAGTGGTGCGACCACGAGATCGGCGAGGCGAGCAGCATGGCCACGGCGGCCAGGCCGACCCCGAGCGCGGGGTCGCCACGACGCCACCAGGCGCAGCCGAGGGCGAGCACGCCGAGGGAGACCGCGCCGGCGACGACCAGCCACAGCAGGGTCGGCGCCGGCCCGCCGAGCGCGCGGGCCAGCACGCCGCTCACCGACTGGTTGGTGGCGAAGGCCGGGCTGCCCGGCCGCTCGGGATCGGCGAGCACCGAGGTCCAGTAGTCCCACGAGGACCGCGGGGCCACGAGCGCCCCGACCACCCCCGCCCCCACCACCGCCACCACGGCGCGGGCGGCGTCGCCCCGCCTCCCGGTGCCGAGCAGCAGGACCACGAAGACGAGCGGGGTCAGCTTGACCGCGGCGGCCAGCCCGACGAGTGCGCCGCTCCACCGGCGGCGCGGGCCGAGCAGGTCGACGACGACCAGCGCCATGAGCAGGAGGTTGACCTGCCCGAAGGTCAGCGTCTCGCGCACCGGCTCGAGGGCCAGCGCCGCGACGCACCCGCCGAGCACGGCCCACGGCGCGAGGTCGGGCCTCACGACGTGCACCACCAGGGCCAGCGCGAGCACACCGGTCGCCGCCCACAGCGCGGCCGAGACCGGCAGGGGCAGCAGCGCGAGCCCGGCCATCAGCAGCGCCGCGAAGGGCGGGTAGGTGAACGGCAGGCCGGTGGCCGGGTCGTCCGCGGCGTAGAGATGGCCCCCGTCGAGCAGGGTCCGCGCACCGAAGGCGTAGACCTCGAGGTCGAGGAAGCCCCGGTGCACCTGCAGGAGCGCCGCCGCCACGACCACCAGCACCAGGCCACCGGTGGCGGCGAGCACGACCCCGGGCGTGAGCAGGTGGTCCCGGGTGGCGGGGGTGGGCTCGAGGCGGGTCATCCCGCGACGCTAGGAGCGCCCGAGGACGCGGCGCCGACCCCGCCACGACCCCGTCGTGAACGGGGCGCGACGAGACCGGGCGGTCAGTCGGCGGTCAGCGGGAGGAGAGACGGTCGACGTAGCCGAGGAGCCGGGCCACCAGGGTGCTGACCGAGGCCAGGTCGGTGGGGTCGGCCAGCGCCGTCGAGTCGAGCTCGCGGAGCACGGGGGCCGCCGATCCGACGCCGGCGTCGCCGGCGGCGTCGAGGAAGCAGCGTGACGCCGCGCGCACCGCGGAGGGCTCGAAGGACAGCACGCACTCGAACATCCGCTGCCGGTCGGGCACACGGTCCTGGCCGGGCAGCTCCCAGGCGCTGAGCAGCGCGGGCAGCTCCTGGGAGTCGCACACGAGCGCCCACTCCCGCAGCAGCGGCGAGCGCTGGTCGAGCGTGACCCGCGTCGGCCCGTCGAGCAGGCGTACGTCGGGACCGTCCGGCTCGGCGCCGTGGTCGGGGAAGTCGGCGTAGACCCACGCCGAGCGCGAGAGCCGGGCCAGCTCGCCCCAGCGACGCTCGGCGGCGCGGTAGTGCTGGGCCTGCTGGAAGGCGGCGAAGAGGTGCGGGCGGTCGGCGACGGCGCAGAACTCGTCCTCGATGGCCCAGGACAGGGCGAGCAGCGTGGACTTGCCCAGCCGCTGCACCGGGATGTGGGGGTGTCCGGCGCGCACGGTGGCGAAGACCGACTGCGGCCGCGCCGACGTGCCGCGCGGGCCCTCCTCGGCCTCCCGCTCGCGGCGGACCTCCTCGATGGCCGCCGACAGGGTCAGCCCCGACTCGCGCCGGGCCAGCACCCCCTCGACCGCGTGCACGTCGGCCTCGGCGTAGCGACGGTGGCCGCTGGGGCGCCGCTCGGGCACCGGGAAGCCGTAGCGGCTCTCCCAGGCGCGCAGGGTGGCGGCGGCCACGCCCGTGCGCTCGGCGAGGTCGCTCACGCTCAGTCCGGCGCCGTGGGCGCTCCCCGGCGGCAGCGACGACGCAGGGGCGCCCCCGGCCTGGCCGCTCACGACGCCTCCCGCAGCCGCGTACCGGCGGTGGAGCCCGAGGCCAGGTCGGCCTCGACCCTCGCCGCGGCCAGGTCGAAGAGCCAGCGCCAGGGGTCGGGACGCGCCGACGCCGACGGTCGCCCGGCGCTGCGCAGCCCGCCGTGGTCGCCGGCGGCGTACTGGCCGGCGCGGGCCCACACGTCGAGGTAGATCGACACGACGAGGTCCTCGGCCAGCACGCGGTCGGCGCAGTCGTCGATGGCGACGCCGCGCGACGTGCAGCGCCGGACGGCCTCGCCGAGCACGAGGCGCACGCTGCGGTCGTAGAGCCGGCCGAAGGCGGCCTCGTCGCCCCTGGCCGTGGCGCGCAGCAGGGAGTCGATGGAGGTGGGGCACGCACCGTCGTCGTGTCGCTGCTCGGTCATGTGGGGCCTCTCGTCGAGCGGGGGCTTCGACTCGCTGTCGAACTTTCGTGTCGAACTGTGGATGATCTTGACACAGTCTGTCTAAGTTTGGAATATAAGTCCCAACACCTTGTCTAAGTTTCAGCCCGGGTGTCGGCCCGAGAACCCAGGAGCGGCAGAACCATGAACCCCACCACCACCTCGCACACGCCCCGCACGAGCGGCATCCACGCCGTCCCGCAGAAGCAGCCGCTCGTCGTGGCGCTGGTCGACGACCACCCCTTCGTCGCCGCCGGCGTGGCCGCCCTGCTCGCCCCCCACGCCGGCCGGGTCCAGCTCGTCGACACCGAGACCGCCCTCGACGACCCGACCGCGGTCGACGTCGTGCTCTACGAGCCCGTCAAGCTCTCGCAGACCGGGCAGAACCTCGTGCGCCGCCTCGCCACCTCCGGCCAGGCCCGGCCCGTGGTCTACACCTGGCGCGACCCGCAGGCGCCCGGCAGCAGCCGCGCCCAGGTGCGCCTGTCGAAGACGCTCGGCGCCGACGAGCTCGTCGACGCCATCGAGCGTGCGCTGCGCACGACCCCCTCGGCGGCGCGTCCCAGCCGCCCCCTCGACCGCACCCCGCACGCCGTGGTCGGTGCCACCGCCAACGGTGCCCGCGCCGGGCTCACCCCGCGCGAGGCCGAGATCCTCTCGCTGGTGACCCAGGGCCACACCAACGTCGAGATCGGCAAGCAGCTCTACCTCTCGATCAACTCGGTGAAGACCTACATCCGTGGCGCCTACCGCAAGATCGGCGTCGAGCGCCGCACCCAGGCGGTGGCCTGGGGCCTGCGCCACGGCCTGGGCATGGAGCCTGCCCGCGGCGGCCTGGTGGACGTCTCCGCCTCCTGAGCCGGCCGCCGGGCCCCCCGGGCCCGGTCACCCGCTTGGGTCTCCTGCCCCCCCCGGGCCCCGGGGCACCGTGGACGTCATGACCCATGACATCCACCCGCAGGAGGCCACCGCATGACCACCATCGCCATCATCGGGGCCGGGCGCGGCCTCGGCGCCGCCGTCGCCCGCCGCTTCGGGCGCGAAGGCTTCAGCGTCGGTCTGATCTCGCGCAACCAGGCCCGTCTCGACCTGCTGGCCGAGGACCTCGCCGCTGACGGCGTGCAGGCCCAGGGCTTCGCCGCCGACGTGCGCGACCCGGCCTCGATCGCCGCCGCCCTCGAGCAGGTGACCGAGACCCTCGGGCCCATTGAGGTGCTCCAGTACAGCCCGCTGCCGCAGAAGGACTTCATGCGACCGGTGCTGGAGACCACTCCCGCCGACCTCGTCGGACCGGTCGAGTTCTCCATCTACGGCCCCGTCGCCGCCGTGCACCAGGTCGTGCCCGGCATGCGCTTCCTGCCCAAGGAGGACGGCGAGGGCCGCGGCACGATCCTCTTCGTCAACGGCGGCTCCGCCGTCAAGCCCGGCCGCAACGTCACCGGGACCTCGATCGCCTTCGCCGGTCAGGCCGCCTACGCCGAGCTGCTGCACGAGGTGCTCGCCGAGGAGGGCATCCACGTGGCCCAGCTCATCATCGGCGGCGCCATCGTCGAGGGCGACCCCGAGAAGGACCCCGACGTGCTGGCGGAGAAGCTCTGGACGATGCACGCCGAGCGCTCGGGCTTCCGCACCCAGGTCAGCGAGGACTGAGCAGCAGCGACCGAGCAGCGAGCAGCAGCGGGCGTCCCGGCCACGGCCGGGACCCCCGCTCGCCACATGCGGTGAGGCCCGCCCGGGCCGGACGTGGGGGGGACGACCGGACCCGGGCGGGCCTCACTGCGCAGCGTACCCGCACAGCACCGCCCCGACACCCGGGGATCCGGGTGGCGGGGCGGTGTCGTCGTCGGGTGTCGTCGTAGGGGCCCGGGTGGGGCCCCCGGGCCTCAGCCGATCCGGCCCACCAGCGCCGAGGCGTCGGTGGGTCGGGCGTGCTCGGCGAGCACGGCCCGGGCCTGGTCGAGTCCGCCGTCGACCTCGACGTCCCACAGCAGGACGCCGCGCACCTCCTGGTCGTCGAGGTAGTAGACGACCGCTCCCCCGTCGCGCTCGTCGACGACGGTCTCCAGCGAGGCGTCGAGGGTGCCGACCGCCTCGTAGCCCACCCCGAGCACGTCGGAGTAGAACATCGGCGTGTGGTCGTAGGTCTCGGTGGAGCCGGCCATGATCCGGCCCACCGCGGAGCCCATCTCACCGGCGTTGTCGACGTGCTCGACGCGACGGCGCCCCAGGATCCGGTCGGGGTACTCGGCGACGTCGCCGGCGGCGAGCACGCCCGGCACGGAGGTGGTGAGGCGCTCGTCGACGCGTACGCCGCCGTCGTCGGCACGGGCCACGTCAGCGGGCAGGAAGTCGGTGTCGGGGCTGATGCCCAGGCCGACCACCACGACGTCGGCCTCCAGCGAGGACCCGTCGGAGAGCTCGACCACGACCGTGTCGCCGTCCTCGCGCCCGCCGACGGCCTTCAGACCGCCGTGGACGCGCACCCCGGCGTCGGTGAAGAGCGACTCGAAGCGCCGCGCCAGCGCGTCGGGGAAGACGTGGTCGCCCAGCACCTCGCCGGGGTGCACGACGGTGACCTCGCAGTCGTGCTGCGAGAGGGCGGCCGCGATCTCGCTGCCGATGTAGCCGCCGCCGACGACCACGACCCGCGGACGGCCCTGGGCCAGCTCGCGCAGGCGGTTGTAGTCGGCGAGGTCGCGGAAGTAGAGCACCCGGTCGCCGGGCTCCAGCCCCTCGATGCGGCGGGGGCGCCCGCCCGTGGCCACCAGCAGGGTGCCGTAGCCGAAGGTGTCGCCGGCCGCGGTGGTCGCCGTACGGGCCTCGGTGTCGACGCTGGTCACCGGGCTGCCCAGGTGGAAGGTCGCGCCGGTCTCCTCCGAGGTGTGCATCGCGGCGTCGTCGAAGGTGAAGTCGGGATCGGTCCAGAGCTTCTTCGACAGCGCCGGGCGGGGGAAGGGGGGTGTGGGCTCCTCGCCGAGGATGCCGATGGTGCCCTCACTCCCCTGCTCGCGGATGCCCTTGGCCGCAGCGTCGGCGACCATGCCGCCGCCGACGATGAGGAAGTCGTAGTCGTGGTGCACGTCGGTGCCCTCCTGGGGTGGGTCGGTCGGTCGGTGGGTCGTCAGATGGTGGCGACCGAGCCGGAGTCGACCCGGTAGTTGGAGCCGTTGACGAAGCTGGCGCGGTCGGAGCACAGGAACGCCACCACGGAGGCGACCTCCTCGGGCAGGCCGCGCCGGCCCAGCTCCATGTAGGGCCGCTCCTCGTCGAGGAAGCTCTCGATGGCCTCGTCGACGCTGGAGCCGATCTCCTTCGAGCGCTTCTCCATCATGGCGTCGGTCATCGGCGTCTTGATGAAGGCGGGCGAGACGCAGTTGACCAGCAGCCCCTCCTCGGCGTAGGTCCGCGAGAGGCCCTTGGCGAAGGCCAGCACGCCGGCCTTGGCGGCGCAGTAGGGCAGCTCGTCGTCGTAGGGCTGCACGGCGTCCTCGGAGGCGAGGTAGACGATGCGGCCCCAGCCGCCGCGGCGCAGGCCGGGCAGGAAGGCGCGGGTGAGACGGATCGGCGCGAGCAGGTCGACGGTGAGCGTGGTGGTCCAGCCCTCGTCGTCGATCTCGTGGAAGAGGCCCTGGGCCCCGGTGATGCCGGCCGACTGCACCAGGATGTCGAGGTCGCCGACCAGGTCGGTGACCGACGCGGCGAGCTCCTTGACGGCCTCGTCGGTGGACAGGTCGGCGGCCACGTGGTGCAGGCGCCCCTCCGGGGCGTCGAGCCGGGCGGCGGCCTCGGCGAGGGAGTCGGCGTCCTGGTCGCTGAGCACGACAGTAGCGCCCTCGTCGAGCAGGATGCGTGCGGTCTCCCAGCCGATGCCGGAGTCGCCCCCGGTGACGAGGGCGGTGCGTCCGGTGATTCCGAGATCCATGATCCTCCGATGCGAGCAGGCGGGTCGGCGCGGTCGCGCGGACCCGTCCTCCGACCGTACGGCGGCGGCCGGGCCCCCCGATCACCCTCAGAGGTGGGCGAGGAGGCGGGCGGGGGTGGGGCCGCTCGACACGGTCACCCCCGCGGGTGGACGTCCGCGGCGCCGGCCCGACCTAGCGTGGCAGGGCCCGACCACGACGACGCCCCCGGCAGAGCCGACGGGCCAGGAGGACACGTGTCCCGCATCGGCTACACCCTCATGACCGAGCAGAGCGGCCCGCGCCAGCTGGTCGAGTACGCCGCCGCCGCGGAGCGCGCCGGCTTCGACTTCGAGGTCTCCAGCGACCACTTCTCCCCGTGGCTGACCGAGCAGGGCCACGCCCCCTACGCGTGGAGCGTGCTCGGCGCGATCAGCCAGGTCACCTCGCGCGTGGAGCTGATGACCTACGTGACCTGCCCGACCATGCGCTACCACCCCGCCGTCGTGGCCCAGAAGGCCGCGACCATGGCGCTGCTGTCGCAGGGCCGCTTCACCCTCGGCCTGGGCAGCGGGGAGAACCTCAACGAGCACACCGTCGGACGCGGCTGGCCCCCCGTGGCGCGGCGCCAGGAGATGCTGGTGGAGGCGGTGGAGATCATCCGCCGCCTGCTGGCCGGGGAGCTGCTCACCTTCCACGGCGAGCACTTCTCCGTCGACGGCTCGCGCCTGTGGGACCTGCCCGGCGACGACGAGCGGGTGCGGCTGGCGCTGGCGGTGGCCGGCGACAAGGGCATCGAGCACTTCGCGCCCATCGCCGACGACCTCGTCGCCACCGAGCCGCTCGGCGACCTCGTGCAGACCTGGAACGGTGTCGAGGGCGCCACCCGGATCGGCGACGGCGCCCGCGCCATCGGCCAGATCCCGATCTGCTGGGACCCCGACGAGAAGCGGGCCGTGGCCCGGGCCCACGAGCAGTTCCGCTGGTTCGCCGGCGGCTGGAAGGTCAACAGCGACCTGCCGACCACGGCCGGCTTCGCCGGGGCGACGCAGTTCGTCACGCCCGACGACGTCGCCGACTCGATCCCCTGCGGGCCCGACCTCGACAAGATCGTCGAGGCCGTGGGCGCCTTCTGGGAGGCCGGCTTCACCGACGTCGCCCTCGTGCAGGTCGGCGACGAGCACCAGGACCGCTTCCTGGCCGAGGCGGCCGAGCCCCTGCTGGAGAGGCTGCGCGCCGCGGCCCCCTGAGCCGCCCGGGACGACCCCGGCGCGACCCGCGCGAGCCGGGCCGGGCGTCCCGGTCGGTCAGTGGCCGCCCAGACCTCGCTGGAGCCGCAGCTCGGCGTGGAGGCGGTAGGGCATCGGCAGGTGGGCGGCCGCCAGCGCTGCGGCGTACGCCTCGAGCGCCGAGACGAGGGCGTGGCGGGCCTGCTCGGCCTCGCGGGAGCCGGCGGCGCGCTGCTCGAGCTCGACCTGGAGCCGCTCGCGAGCCGTGTCGATCGCGGTGAGCAGGGCGGGGATGCGCCGACGCGGGTCGCCGCCGGGGCCGGAGGCCGGACCGTGGCCCGTGGATCTGGTCGTGCTCATGGGCGCGGGAGCCCTCCCGACCCTCCGCCGAGCGCGACCTGGCGTCGCGCCGTCGAGGGGGCCTGGACCCAGGTTAGACCTGCCCGGCGACGGCGCCGCCCGGCGCGGACCAGCTCGACGCGGCCGCGGTGGCCGGCCGCCGGCCGGTCAGTGCTCGCGCAGCGCCTCGACCAGCTCGTCCTTCCTCATCGACGAGCGGCCCTCGACGTCGAGCTCGGCCGCGCGCTCGCGCAGCTCCTCGACCGTCCACTCCTCGTAGGCCGGCGACGAGCCACCCTTGCGGCCGACGGCGGAGCGGCCCTTCGCGGCGGCCGCGTTGGCGATGCGCGCCGACTTCTCCTTGCTGTTGCCCTCCTCGCGCAGCTTCTCGTAGAGCTCGTCGTCCTTGACGCTCGGGCCGGGCTTCTTCTCGGCGGGCATGGTCGTCTCCTCCTGGTCGGCCACCGGGTCCTCCCGGCTCCCTCCGACGGTAGGAGCGGCACCGGCCACGACCCACGCCCCTCGGGGTGAACGTCGACCCCGCGCGCCCGTGCCACGGTGGGTGCGATGACCCCCACGACACCCGCCCGGCCCGACTCCCCCTCCGCCACCGTCGACACGGTGGTGCTCGACCTCGACGGCACCCTCGTCGACTCCGTCTACGTGCACGTGCTCGCCTGGCGTGCCGCCTTCGCCGCCGTCGGGCTCGACGTCGCCTCGCACCGGCTCCACCGCGCGATCGGGCTCGGCGGCGACCGGCTGGTCGCCCACGCCGCCGGCGACGCCGCCGAGCGGGCCGTCGGCGACCGGGTGCGCGCGCTGCACGACGAGGACGTCGAGCGCCGCACGGGTGAGATCGGCGCCACCGACGGCGCCGCCGCCCTCCTCGAGGCGCTGAGCGGGCGCGGCCTGCAGGTCGTGCTCGCCAGCTCGGGGGCCAAGGAGCAGACCGAGCAGCTGCTCGACCTCGTCGAGGGCGCCCACCACCTGCTGCACGAGAAGGTCGCCGGCGCTGACGCCGAGGCCAGCAAGCCCGCCCCCGACCTGCTCGAGATCGCCCTGGGGAGCGTCGAGGCCACCCGCGCGGTCACCGTCGGCGATGCCGTCTGGGACGTCGAGGCATCCCGCGCCGCCGGGGTGCCCTGCCTGGGGCTGCGCTGCGGCGGGATCGGCGCCGCCGAGCTGCTCGAGGCGGGGGCCGTCGCGGTCTACGACGACCCGCGCGACCTCGTCGACCACCTCGACGAGGCGCTCGCCCTGGCCGCGGAGGCCCACCGGGGCTGACCCGGCCGCGGGCCGGGCTCAGGCCCCGAAGGTGGGGGTGCGCTTGGCCACGAAGGCCGCGACGCCCTCGCGGCCGTCGGCGCCGCCGGCCAGCTCCCGGATGGCCAGGGCCTCCGCGCGCAGCCGGGCCTCGGGGTGCTCCTCGACCGCGCCGCGCAGGAGTCGCTTGCTCGCGGCGTACGCCGGGGCCGAGCCCGCCGCCAGCGTGGCCACGACCCCCTCGACGCACGCGTCGAGCTCCGCCGCCGGCACGACGCGGGCCACGAGACCGGCGTCGAGCAGCTCGGCCGCGGTGAGCCGGTCGTTGAGCAGCGCCAGGCGCAGCACCCGGTGCAGGCCGAGGGTGTGGGTGAGCATGCTCGTGCCGCCGTCGACCGACAGCCCGAGGCGGGTGTAGCCGAGGCTGAAGGTCGCGGTGTCGGCGGCCAGCACGAGGTCGGCGGCGGCCGCGAGCGGGAAGCCGGCCCCGGCCGCCGCGCCCTGCACCACCGAGACCACGACGGCCTCGCTGCGCACCAGCTCGGAGACCACGCGGTGCAGGCGGTCGGCGAGCTCGTCGACGTAGCCCGGCAGGTCCTCGGCCCCCGCGAAGGCCGCGACGTCGCCGCCGACGCAGAAGAAGCGCCCCGTGCTAGCGAGCACGACCACCCGGGCGGCGTCGGCCGCCGCGCGGCGCACGGCGGTGAAGAGCTGGTCGACGGAGTCGAGGTGCACCGGGTTGCCGCGGTCGGCGTCGACCAGGGTGATCCGGGCGACGCCGTCGGCGAACGCGTAGCGGACGTGCGACGGGCCGGTGTCGGTGTCGGTGTCGCGGGAGGGGCCGACGGCGGCTGAGGGGTCGTGGGGCGCCATGACCGTCACTCTGCCACCGGCAGGGCCCGCGCTCGCCCGACGTCCAGAGGCCGAGGTCGGGGGGCCGAGGTCGGGGGGCCGAGGTCGGGGGCGGCGGGAGCCGACGTCGCACAGCACCTACGCGGATCACGCAATTGCGCGATCCAGACCCGCTCCGCGCCCGGTCACGGGCTCGGGAGCCGACGTCGCACAGCACCTACGCGGATCACGCAATTGCGCGATCCAGACCGCCCCGCGCCCGGGCTTTGCACGATCCGCGCGGTCGGCGGCGCCGACCGGCTGCTGCAACCGCGCAAAGTCGGGGCTCGACCACGCCGCTCGACGGCCGACGGGGCGTCGGCTGGGGGCTCCCTCCTCTGCCGGGGTCCGCGCCTCGCTCGGCGGGCGCACGTGCGCCACGTGACCAGGCCGGCCGAGCCGGGCCGCTCGGCCGAGTCAGGCGGGGTCAGGCGGGGTCAGGCGGGGTCAGGCAGGTCCGGACCAGGCCGGGTCGGGGTCGACGGCCAGCCAGGGCCAGCCAGGGCCAGCCGGGGCCGGATCAGGCCGGGTCGGGGTCGACGGCCAGTCCGGCGTCCAGCAGGGGGCCGACGGACTCGCCGGCCGAGGAGAGCCCCTCGCCCCCAGCGGCTCGGTGGCGGTGGTCGATGCCGGCGGCGATGACGGCGAGCTTGTAGTAGCCGAGGGCGAGATGGCGCCCGAGGTCGACCAGCGGCACGCCACCGGCGCGCTCGTAGGCCGCGGCCAGGCCGGCCACGTCGGGCACGCGCGTCTCGGTCCAGGCCGACGGGAACCCGAGCACCTGGTCGAAGGCCGGGTGGCGGTAGACGCACATCATGGCCACGTCGGCGACCGGGTCGCCGATCGTCGACAGCTCCCAGTCGACGATCGCCGCGACCTCGACCGGGCCGGTGGCGGGCACGCGCAGCAGCGTGTTGTCGATGCGGTAGTCGCCGTGCACGATGCCGGTGGAGCGCTGCTCGGGCAGGCGCTCCCCCAGGCGGGCGGCGAGCGCCCCGGCCGCGCGGCGCACGGGCTCGGGCTGGGCCTCGCCCACGATCTCCCACTGGCCCGACCACCGCTTGAGCTGGCGGGCGGCGTAGCCGTCAGGGCGTCCGAAGCGCTCGAGGCCGACGGCGACGTGGTCGACCTCGTGCAGCCGGGCGAGGGCGTCGGCCAGGGCCGCCACGGCCGCCTCGACCCGGTCGTCGGGCAGCCCGGCGAGGTCGTCGGCCGACTGCAGTGAGCGGCCCTCGACGAAGCGGGCCACCGCGAAGGGACCGCCGATGAGCGACTCGTCCTCGCTCAGCGCCACCGCCGGCGGCACGGGGACCCCCGCGCGGCCCAGGGCGCTGGTCACCCGGAACTCGCGGGCCACGTCGTGCGCCGACGGCGTCCGGCCCGCCCGCGGCGGCGTACGGAGCACCCACGCGGCCTCGCCGTCGTCGAGGCGGACGGTGAGGTTGGAGCGGCCGCCGGAGACGAGGCGCGCCCGCAGGGGCGCCGCCGGCGGCTCGCCGGCCTCGGTCATGACCGCGGCCACGGCCACGAGCTCGTCGGCGCTGAGCCCGGCGTCGCCGGGGGTGTCCTGGTCGGTCGCGGTCACCGGGGCCTCTCCTGCCGGGCGGCCCCGGCGTCGGGTCGCACTCTACGGAGGTCCGCCGCACCGTGGCGGCACGTGCCCGTCGGCGAGTGCACTGTGGCGGCGCGGTCTGCTGCGTTCAGCCTCGCCGCGGCCCGGATCCGCGTATTTTGCCGTCCATGGCAGACGCGACACCCGACGAGGCCGGCGCCGACCTCGTCGACCGGTGGCTCACGCACCGCGACGGCGGCGCCGACGCGCGCGCTGCCGAGCTGCGCCGCCAGGGCGCGGCGCTGCGGGAGCGCACGGGTCGGCCGGCACCGCCCGAGGACGTCGCCGCCCCGGCCTCCGAGCGGCTCGACAGCACCACCAACCCTGCGGCCCCGGCCGCCAGCCGCGAGCTCGACGCGTACGACGCCGCCACCGCCCACCCGCTGCCCCCCTCGGGGGGCATCCGCCCCGGTCTCGGACTCGCCGACTTCGAGCCGGTCATCATCCCCTCGGCGCGCCGCCCGAAGTCCGAGCCCCGCCGCGGCCTCCTCGCCCGCCGCCGCGCCACCGAGCCCAGCGACGCCGTCCCGGTCGACACGGTCGACACGGGCGACCCGGGCGACCCGGGCGACCCGGGCGACCCGGTCCCCGGCACCGTCCCTGACACCGTGGCCGACCCGACGACGGGCGCCCCCGCTGCCGCTCTCCCCGAGCCCGCCCCCGTCGTCGACGCTGCACCGGACCTTGAGCCGGCACCGGACCCGGAACCGAGCCCCTCCCCCGCGCAACCCGGTGACGCCGTGGCCGCGGGTCGCGCCATCGTCGACCTCATCGACCACCCCGCCCCGCCCCCGACGGCCGAGGGACGAGCACCAGCCCCCACCCCCGTGGTCGAGGGACGAGCACCGGCCCCCACCCCCGTGGTCGAGGAGCGAGCGCAGCGAGCGTCTCGAAACCACCCCACCCGCACGGCCGTCCCCACCGACCCCCCGCCCCCGCCCACGACCACGCGCGCCGACGCGGTGAGTGCCGGCCGCGCCGTCTTCGACCTCCTCGCCGCGACAGCCGCTCCGCCCACCACCCCGCCGCGCGCCGCCACGCCGATCCCGCCGGTCTCGCCGAACGAGCGGAAGACCGACCCGGCCTCCGACCGGCGTCGGACGGCGCCCACCACCCGTGGCTCGGCAGCCCCCCGCCCCGCGAAGCCGACCACACCCGCCAAGCCCGCCAAGCCCGCCAAGCCCGCCAAGCCCGCCAAGCAGGAGAAGCAGGAGAAGCAGGAGAAGCAGGAGAAGCCTCCGCGGGTCGCCCGGCTCCGGGAGACGGCCGCGCGGGCCCAGGCGGCGACGCAGACCTCGTCCGCACCCGTCCCCTCCGGTGCCGCCCCCACGCACGCCCCCGCCTCCGCCCCGGAGGCAGGCGCGGCCCCCCGGCGTACGCCTGCGGCGGCCCGGTCGGTGTTCAGCGACTTCGCCCACCAGACCCGCGGCGAGACGCCGCCGCGGCCGGCGCCGAGCGGCCCGCCGCCCCAGGTCGACTTCGCGCCCCGCGCAGCGCTGCGGCGACTGGTGGGCCTGCTGGTGCTGGCCGGGGTGGCGGCGAGCGGCTACCTCGCCTGGCAGGCCTGGCAGGTCCGCACCGAGGAGCGCCTGGGCCTCGCCGGCATCGCCCTGCTGTCCACCGCGGTGGTGTGGGCGGTGTGGGCCGGCTCCAGCCCGCCCCGGCTCTCGGTGCGCGGCGGCCAGCTCGAGATCCGGCGCAGCGGCGGTCGTCAGGTCTTCGACCTGGCCAACCGCTACACCGACATCGAGCTGCTCGGCACCCCCGGACGCCGCGGCTGGCGGGTGCTGATCCACCGCCGCGGGATGTCCCCCGTGGAGATCGACTCCTCGATGGTCGACCCCCGTGGCTTCACCGAGGTGCTGCGCTACTACCGACCCGACCTCTGACCCGGCCCCCACCTCTGACCCGACCCCCGACCCCCGACCCGACCGTCGGGCGCTCGCCCGCCGGGCGCTCAGGGCACGGCGACCCAGTAGCGGCGCTTGTCGCCCCGCACGTCCTCGCACACCCCGCCGCAGCGCTCGACGGTGCGCGCGGAGGCCAGGTTGTCGACGTCGCAGGTCACCAGCACGCGGTCGAGCCCCAGCTCCCCCGCCTCACCGACGGCGAGCGCGAGCGCACGCGAGGCATGGCCCTCACGACGCCGGGCCGGCCGCACCGAGTAGCCGACGTGCCCCCCGGTCTCGAGCAGGTACGGCGTCAGCTCGTGGCGCAGGTCGAGAAAGCCCACGACCTCCTCGACCCCGTCCGCCGTGTCGACGATCCACCAGAAGGTGGAGTGCACCAGCGGCCCGTGCGGGCCTTCGCCCAGCGCCACCGACCGGTCGGCGTACGGCGTGAGCGCCTCGACCCACGCGTGGCAGCCGGCCGGGGTCAGGTCGCGCCGCAGGGCCGGCGGCAGGAGCCAGACACCGCTGCCGGCGGGGTGCTCGTCGCCGAAGTCGGCGAGGGTCTGCGCCCAGCTCGTCGCGAGGCGGGCGTCGGGGCGGCGCAGCTCGGTCACGGGGCCAGTGGACCGCAGACGCCGACGGGGGCGCCACCGGATTGCTCCGGTGACGCCCCCGCGGTGGCGGTCTGTCTCAGACCCGCTCGCCGGTCTTGACGCCGCGCTGACCGGCGTCGGTGAGGCGGGCCTCCTCGACGGCCTGGGCCTCGAGCTCGGCGCGCCGCGTGGTCTCGAGCAGCTCGCGCGAGGCCTCGTAGGAGCCCGGCGCGGACACCAGGTCGGTCGCGCCCCCTCGCAGTCGCGAGAGCGCGTTGCGCCCGAAGATCTGCTGCTCGGTGGAGGTGCGCTCGGAGCGACCGCGGCCGAGGAACGACACGAACCAGTGCAGCACCGCGGTGACGCGGTTCTTGAAGCCGGTGATGTAGACGAGGTGGACCGCCAGCCACATCAGCCAGGCGATGAAGCCGGTGAGGCGGATCTTGCCGATCATCGCGACGGCCCGGAAGCGGCTGATGGTGGCCATCGAGCCCTTGTCGAAGTACTTGAACGGCTCCTGGGCCGGCTTGCCCTTGACCCGGCCGTCGATCTCCTTGGCGGCGTACTTGGCGCCCTGGATCGCGACCTGGGCGACACCGGGGAGGTTGTCGAGGGCGATCATGTCGCCGACCACGAAGACCTCGGGGTGCCCGGGCAGGGTGAGGTCGGGGTTGACGCCGATCCGGCCCGCGCGGTCGAGCGGGGCGCCGGTCTGCTCCGAGAGCGTCTTGCCGATCGGGCTGGCCTGCACGCCGGCGGCCCAGATCTTGGTGACCGACTGGATCCGCTCGGTGCGGCCGTCCTTGTACTTCACCTCGAGGCCGCGCTCGTCGACGTCGGTGACCATCGCGCCGAGCATGACCTCGACTCCGAGCTTCTCCAGCTCGGTCTTGGTCTTCTCGCCCAGCTTGGCGCCGAAGGGCGGGAGCACCTGCGGGGCGGCGTCGGCGAGGATCACGCGGGCCGAGCGGGTCTCGATGGCGCGGAAGTCGCGACGCAGGGTGCGGTGGGCCAGCTCGGCGATCTGGCCGGCCATCTCGACGCCGGTGGGGCCGGCGCCGACGACCACGAAGGTGAGGAGGTGGTCGACGTTCTCGCCGCGCTGCGCGCCGAGCTCGGCCATCTCGAAGGCGCCGAAGATGCGACCGCGCAGCTCGAGGGCGTCGTCGATGCTCTTCATGCCGGGGGCGAACTCGCTGAAGTGGTCGTTGCCGAAGTACGACTGCCCCGCGCCCGCCGCGACCAGCAGCGAGTCGTAGGCGGTCACCGTCGGGCGGCCCAGGACGTGGGAGGTGACCGTGCGGGCCTCGAGGTCGATGTCGGTGACCTCTCCCAGGAGCACCTGCGCGTTGGACTGGCTGCGCAGGATCTCGCGGGTCGGCGGGGCGATCTCGCCCTCGGAGAGGATGCCGGTCGCCACCTGGTAGAGCAGCGGCTGGAAGAGGTGGTGGGTCGTCTTGGCGATCATGGTCACCTCGACGTCCGAGCGACGGAGCGCCTTGGTGCCGAAGAGACCGCCGAAGCCGGAGCCGATCACGACCACGCGGTGCTTGCCCGTCGACGGGTTGGTCGGTGCGGGGACTGGGCTGGCTGCCATGTCGGGACCTCTCTGGTGGCTGCCGGGACGGAGGCGACGTCTCTCGGTCGGGGCGTCTGCCCCATTCTCCCGCGCAGGGCGTCGCATCTCTAATCTGGGCCACCGTCTGGTCGCTCACAGCACCCTCGCGGGTGGTCGTCGCGGCCTCCCTCGTGGCCCTCGCCACAGGCCCCCGGCCGACGCGCCGTGCGGGTGGGAAAACTTTCAACGACGCAGGTTTGCCCGCGCAGGCCCGCGGGTAGTCGGCACGGGACTGGCACCCACCTGCCGCTGTCCTCGTCCGGCACCCGCCGCCGCAGGGCCCCGGCCGCCGGTCGTCCGCCGGACCTCGCGGTCCGGGCCCGCCACCCGATCTCGTCCCGATCTCTTCGCACCGTTGGAGCCGTCCGTGCCGCTGAACCGGCCCGCCCTCTCCCTGGGCTCCGGTCCCCGGGGCGTGCAGGATGCACGCCGCTGGGTGGTCGAGACGTGCCGCGACATCGGTCGCGACGAGCTCGTCGAGTGCACCGAGCTGGCGGTCTCCGAGCTGGTCACCAACGCCCTGCTGCACGGCTCGCCCCCCATCGAGGTGCGGGTGCGCGGCACCGTGGAGCACCCCCGCGTCGAGGTCCGCGACGGCTCCCCCGAGCGCCCCGTGCTCCCCACCGAGACCGGTGAGACCGACGACGACGACGTCGAGTCGCTGCTGCTCACCTTCGGCCGGGGGCTGAGCATCGTGGCGCGGTGCTCGCGGGCGTGGGGCGCGGAGATCGAGGCCGACGGCAAGACGGTGTGGTTCGAGCCGGCCGCGGAGTTCGCCGAGGACAACGGCGCCGAGGGCGTCGTCACCGGGCTCGAGCAGCCACCCGCGGTGCCGTCCGACCCGGTCGCGGTGTCGGTGCACGGTGTGCCGCTGGACCGCTACGTCGCCTTCCAGCGCCACTTCCGCGAGCTGCGCCGCGAGGTGCGGCTGCTCGCGCTGGCCCACGAGTCGGAGTACCCCCTGGCCAAGGACCTCTCCGACCTCTTCGGCGACCTCGAGCGCCAGCTGCGCGGCGGCTCGGTCGGCCCCGACGTCGACCGCGCGGTCGCGGAGGGTCGCACCCACCTCGACCTCGACCTGCTCGTCTCCCGCGCGGCCTCGGGCAGCATGCAGCAGTTCATCGACCTGCTCGACATGGCCGACGTCTTCTGCCGCGAGCAGCGGCTGCTGTCGCTGGCCCGCACCCCGGAGCAGCGCCGCTTCCAGCAGTGGTACCTCGGCGAGTTCGTGCGCCAGGTCGCCGGCGAGGAGCCGCTCCCGTGGCGCGACCCGGCCCCCGGGCCCGACGACGGCGAGCAGGCGCCCGAGGTGCGGCGTACCGTCGTCTCGTGACCGACGCCCCCACGCCGCGGTGAGCCCCGCTCCCCGGCTGCTCGCGCTGGTGGCGCTCGGCGGAGCCCTCGGCGCCGTCGTGCGCTGGTCCCTGCTGGAGGTCTCCCCCGACCCGGCCGGCACCTTCCCCTGGACCACCCTGACCGTCAACGTGGTCGGCTCGGCGCTGCTCGCCGCCGTGGGCCTGCTCGCCGTCGTACGCCGCAGCCGCGGCCTGGCGGCGTTCCTCGGGCCGGGGGTCATGGGCGGCTTCACGACGCTGTCGGCGGCCTCCGAGCAGACCCGGGCCCTGCTCGACGCCGGCCGCCCCGGGCCGGCCGCCGCCTACGTCGTGGGCAGCCTGGCCGCCGCGCTGCTCGCCGTCACCGCGGTGCACGCCGGGGCGGCGCAACGCGAGGACGACCGCACGGCTCGCGGGGACGGCCCGTGACGATCACCGACACCGTCGACACCGTGGTCAGCGGCCTGCTGGTGGCGCTCGGGGCGGGGGTCGGCGCGCCGCTGCGCTACGCCGTCGCCCAGCGGCTCGACGCCCGCTGGCCGACCGGGACGCTCGCGGTCAACCTGCTGGGCTCCCTCGTGCTCGGCGTGGTCAGCGCGCTGGCGCTCTCGGGCCACCTCTCGCAGGAGTGGGTCGCGCTCCTCGGCACGGGCTTCTGCGGCGGCTTCACGACGTACTCCTCCTTCGTCGTGCAGACCCGGGGCCTGGGCCCGCGCACCGGGGCCCTCTACGTCGCCGTGTCGCTGCTCGGCGGCCTCGGCCTGTGCGCCCTGGGCTTCCTGCTGGCCGCCTGAGGGCCTCAGGCGTAGCCCAGCTCGTGGAGGCGGTCGTCGTCGATGCCGAAGTGGTGGGCCACCTCGTGCACCACGGTGATCCGGACCTCCTCGACCAGCTCCTCCTCGCTCGCGCACATCCGCAGCAGCGGGCCGCGGAAGACGAAGATCCGGTCAGGCAGATCGAGGATCGTGGAGAAGTCCCGCTCGGTCAGCGCGACGCCGTCGTAGAGCCCGAGCAGGTCGCGCGGCTCGCCCTCCGGCGGCTCCTCCTCGACCAGCACGACCACGTTGGTCACCAGCTGCGCCAGCTCGTCGGGGATCTCGTCGAGCGCGGCGTCGACGAGGGCGTCGAAGCGGTCGGGATCCATCGCGACGGGCACACCCGCATCGTGCCACCGCACGACAACCGACCCACGCGGGTGGACCGCGCCCCAGGGTGCGGCGCCTAGGTTCGCCGGTGTGACCCACTACGACGTCGTCGTCCTCGGAGCAGGCTCCGGCAACACCGTCATCGACAAGTCCTTCGCGGGCCTCTCGGTGGCCATCGTCGAGCGGGGCCCCTTCGGCGGCACCTGCCTCAACCGCGGCTGCATCCCCTCCAAGATGCTCATCCGCCCCGCCGACGTCGTCGACGCCGCCGCCGACGGCCCCCGCCTGGGCGCGCGCACCAGCGCCGACGGCGCCGACTGGGACGCGGTCCGCGACCGGGTCTTCGGGCGCCTCGACGAGGTCTCCGCCGACGGCCGGGCCTACCGCGAGAGCCTGCCGGGCGTCGACCTCCTCTCCGGCACCGCCCGGTTCACCGGCCCGCGCGCCCTCAGCGTCGAGCTCCACGACGGCGCCACCGTCGAGCTCACCGCCGACCAGGTGGTGCTCGCCACCGGCAGCCGGCCGGTGGTGCCCGACATCGACGGCCTCGACCAGGTCGAGCACCACACCAGCGACGACGTCATGCGCCTGGAGACCTTCCCGCGGCGCATCGGCGTGGTCGGCGGCGGCTACATCGGCGCCGAGCTGGCCCACGTCTTCGCGGCCTACGGCGCCACCGTGACCCAGGTCGAGTCGGGCGAGGCCCTGATCTCCAACCAGGACCACGACATCTCCCAGACCTTCACCCGGATCGTGTCGCAGCGCTGGGACGTGCGGCTCGGCACGTCGCTGCAGCGGGTCTCGCGCGCCGCCGGGGGCACGGTGATGCACCTCGACGACGGCAGCGAGGTGGAGGTCGACGCCCTCCTGCTGGCCATCGGCCGCCGCCCCAACGGCGACCTGCTCGACCTCGACCGCGCCGGCGTCGAGACCGACGACACGGGCCGGATCCTGGTCGACGAGCACCAGCGCACCAGCGCCGAGGGCGTATGGGCGCTCGGCGACGCCTCCAGCCCCGAGCCGCTCAAGCACGTCGCCAACCAGGACGCCCGGGTGGTGAAGCACAACCTGCTGCACCCCGACGACCTGCGGGTCTCCGACCACCGCTTCGTGCCCAACGCCGTCTTCGCCTCCCCCCAGGTCGCCGCGGTCGGGCTCACCGAGGCCGAGGCCCGCGAGCAGGGTCTCGACCTCGCCGTCGCCCGCCACGAGTACGGCGACACGGCGTTCGGCTGGGCCCTGGAGGCCGACGACCGCCACGGCGAGGCGGCCGGCTACCTCGTCAAGCTGCTCGCCGACCGCGCGACCGGTCGTCTCGTGGGTGCCCACCTGCTCGGTCCGCAGGCCTCGTTGCTGGTGCAGCCGCTCATCCAGGCCATGAGCTTCGACCAGCCCGTGGCCGACCTCGCCCGGGGCCAGTACTGGATCCACCCCGCGCTGACCGAGGTCGTCGAGAACGCGCTCCTCGCGCTCGCCGGGGAGCTCGCGGGCTGACCCGCGCACGGCCGCGACGGCGGCGCCGGCCGAGAACGACGACAGCCCCGGACCGTGGTGGTCCGGGGCTGTTCGCGATGGCGACCCCGACGGGACTCGAACCCGCGGCCTCCGCCGTGACAGGGCGGCGCGCTAACCAACTGCGCTACGGGGCCAGGTGCTCCGTCACCGGAGCGATGGAACCATAACCCACTCCTCGCGGGAGCACCGAATCGGAGTGGATCGGGCCCCGCCGGAGCGGGACCGCAGCACCCCCAACGGGATTCGAACCCGTGCTACCGCCGTGAAAGGGCGACGTCCTAGGCCGCTAGACGATGGGGGCCAGGCGCGCAGCAGTCTAGGGGAACCCGCACCCGCCCGGCCCATCGGCGTCCGGCGCCCGTCCGGTGTCGGACAGGGTCGATTCGTGGGGCCGCCCCCTCCCGTGTAACCTTCGTGTCGCTCGGGCAGGTAGCTCAGTTGGTACGAGCGTCCGCCTGAAAAGTGGAAGGTCGGCGGTTCGACCCCGCCCCTGCCCACGAGCACCGCAGGGCTCAGACCTGCGAGAAGGCCCCCGTCGGGATCCGACGGGGGCCTTCGCCGTCGCCGGCCCCTCACGGGGTCGATGTCCTCCCCGAACTCCTGCGGCCGCGGCGCCGCTCGCGGTAGAACCACCCCGTGAGCCTCCCCCACGCCCAGACGTCCCCGCCCCCGACGGCCCGCACCGACGCGAGCGCGGGCCAGCGTGTCGGCGCCCTCCTGCTCGACACCCTCCTCGTCATGGTGCCGCTCTTCGTGGTCGCGGGGATCCTCTTCGGCGACAGCCAGGCCGGGGACGGCGGCGCGAGCGTCTCGCTGACCGGGGTGCCGTTCCTGCTCACGCTGCTCGTGGCGGCCGGCTACTTCCTCGTCCTCGAGCTGACGACGGGACAGACCCTCGGCAAGAAGATCGTCGGCATCCGCGTCGTCTCCGACAAGGGCGGCGACGTGACGGCCGTGCAGGCGCTCGTGCGCACCGCGCTCCGCGTCGTCGACGGCTTCGCCTTCTACCTCGTCGCCTTCGTGGCCGTCCTGGCCAGCCCGAGGAACCAGCGCCTCGGCGACATGGCTGCCTCCACCCGGGTCGTCCGCGCGAGGTGACGAGCGCCCGCCGGCACTCGGTGCGGGTCGGGCCCTCCGGGCACCGGGCAGACTCGCAGGCGTGACCCGCGCCCCGTGGAAGTGGCTGGCCGACCGGATCGAGTCCCTCGACCCGGAGACCGACAGCGACGAGATCATGCGCCTGGTCGCCGAGCACCAGCTCAACGACCCGATCGTCAACCTGACGCTGCTCGTCACCACCGCGCAGACCGCCCTGCCGCCGACGGCGTCGGCCACGCTCGTGGGCACGGGCAAGATGCTGCACCGCGGGGAGGAGCGCTTCCACGACGGCAGCGGCTACCTGATGACGTGGTTCACCCAGGGCGCCCGCAGCGAGGCGACCCGGGCCTCGGTGGAGCGGCTCAACCGCTACCACCTCGGGCTGGCCCGGCGCTTCCCCGGCGCCTTCGGCGACAACGACGAGTACGTCTACACCCTCTGCGCCGTCGGCGACTTCCTGCCGCGCATGCGCGAGACCCTCGGCCTGCCGCCACAGAGCCCGACGCTCGACGTCGCCTGGCACCACTTCCTGCGCGACCTGGCCGAGCTCTTCCGCGGCGAGCACGGCGCCGTGACCGGCTTCCCCGACGACCTGGCCGGGGTGCGGGCCTTCGCGGCACGCTTCGAGGCGCGCGACTGGCCCTCGACCCCCGAGGGCCACGAGCTGGCCGAGGGCATGGTGAATCAGTACGCCGAGCGGTTCTTCCCGCCGCCGATGCGGTGGTTCGCCCGCACCCAGGCGCTGCTGCTGATGCCGCCGCGCGTGCGCGAGGTGCACCGCACCGGTGAGCCCGGCCGGGTCGCGGGCGCCGTGGTGCGGCTGACCATGCGGTGGGTGATCCGCGCCCAGGAGTCGTGGTGGCCCGACCGGCGGCGTCGCTTCTCCGAGACCCGCGCCGGGCGCCGCGGCCAGGCCCGCGCCCGTCGTCGTACGGCTCGGATGCAGCGGCGCTACGACCGCCGGGTCGCCCGCGGCGAGATCGCGCCGCCGCGACCCGAGGACGCCTAGGCCGCCGGGGCCAGGAGCCCCCGGGCAGACCGTGCCGCGAGCCCACCCCGGCGGGTGCGGTGGCCGCCCGAGCGTCTTCCTATCGTCGACCCATGGCCATCAGCAAGGGTGACGAGGTCACCTGGAACACCCCGCAGGGAAAGACGAAGGGCACGGCGAAGGAGAAGAAGACCTCGCCCTTCCAGCACGACAAGCAGAAGTTCGACGCCAGCGACGACGAGCCCTACTGGATCGTGGAGTCGGAGAAGTCGGGCTCCACCGCGGCCCACAAGGAGTCGTCGCTGTCGAAGGCCTGAGGGCAGGCCTCGACCGCGTCGTCGCGGTCCCCCACGCACACGAGGAGCAGACCATGGCAGAGGGCAGGCACCAGCCACCGAAGGGTGTGCAGGAGAACGGCGAGCGCGCGGTGCGCTGGATCGAGGAGGGCAAGGCCGGGCGCAACTTCACCGACGTGGGAGACCACCGCGCCCACCAGCTGGCCGCCGGCGAGAAGCTCACCGACGAGCAGGTCAAGAAGATGCAGGCCTACTTCAAGCGCCACAGCGTCGACAAGGACGCCGACGGCTTCAAGCACGGCACCGACGGCTTCCCCTCCCCCGGTCGCGTGGCCTGGGACGCCTGGGGCGGCGACGAGGGCGAGCGCTGGGTGGGCGGCATCGAGCTCTAGCCCGGCGCGGTGCTGGGGCTGCCCGACTCAGTCCTCAGCCGCCGCCTCCGGACCATCCACGTCCGGCGTGCTGACCGTCAACGGCCACCACGGCGGCAGCAGCCGCCGGTACACCTCGAGGAAGCGGCGCACGTCGAGCGACGGCTCGCGCAGCCACCCCTCGATCGCGCCGACCGTGCCGTCGGCGATGAAGCGGGTGGCGACGTCGGCCACCACCGGGTCGGCGACCCCGGGCACGCTCACGTCGACCCCGGCGCCCACCAGCCGCTGCAGCAGCCGGCTCGACTCCTGGAAGTGGGCGCTCAGCAGGCTGTGCAGGCTCGCGGCGCCGCCGGTGGGGCCGAGTCCGCGGCGGTAGAGCGCCGCGTGGCGGGCGACGTGCTCGAGCACCCCCTCGGTCGCCTCCCCCACCACCCGAGCGACCACGTCGGTCGCGACGGGCGCCGGGCCGGCGTCGGCCAGGTCGTCGCGCAGCCGGGCGCGCAGCAGGTCGAGCTCGGCCAGCAGCGCCGCCTGCAGCAGGTCGACCGGCGAGGACGCGTGCTCGTAGAAGGTCGACCGGTGCACCCCGGCCTGCGCGGCCACCGCGGTCGCGGTGAGCTCGCCGACGGGCCGGTCGGCGGCGAGCGCGAGCACCGCGGCGTGGAGCCGGGCGCGGCTGCGCTGCTGGCGGGGGTCCACAGGGTCCTCCTGGGGCGGTGGCGGGAACGATTTCCGACGATCGTAGGTTAGTCAGATAACCGACATATGTCGGATAGATCCGGCGCCGCCAGGGGCGACGCCCCGCACCCTGGAGGGACCCACCCATGGCCACCTACGACGTCTCCGACCGCTCCGCCATCGTTACCGGAGCCGGCTCCGGCATCGGCCGCGCCGTCGCCACGCTGCTCGCCGCCAACGGCGCCGCCGTCGTCGTCTCCGACCTCGACGCCACCGCCGCCGACGCGGTCACCGCCGAGATCACCGCCGCCGGCGGACGCGCCACCGCCCTCGTGGGCGACGTGTCCGACCCCGAGGTCGTCGACCGGCTCGTCGCCGCCGCGGAGGAGCTCGCCCCGCTGCGCATCGCGGTCAACAACGCCGGCATCGGCGGCCCCGCCGTGCCCGTCGGCGACTATCCGCTCGACGCCTGGCGCAGGGTCATCGAGGTCGACCTCAACGCCGTCTTCTACGCCCTGCGCGCCCAGGTGCCCGCGATGGCGGCCCACGGCGGCGGGGCGATCGTCACCATGGCCTCGGTGCTCGGCTCGGTCGGCATCGCCCACTCCTCGGCCTACGTCACCGCCAAGCACGCGCTGGTCGGGCTGACCAAGACCGCCGCCCTGGAGTACGGCGCGCAGGGCGTGCGCGTGACCGCCGTCGGCCCCGGCTTCATCTCCACCCCGCTGCTTGAGGCCAACCTCGACGCCGCGACCCAGCAGGCGCTCGCCGACAAGCACGCGACCGGTCGCCTCGGCACCTCCGAGGAGGTCGCCGCCCTCGTCGCCTTCCTGGTCTCCGACGCCGCCACCTTCGTCACCGGCAGCTACCACCTCGTCGACGGCGGCTACGCGGCCCAGTGACGGCCGCCTGACGAGCGCCTGACGACAGGGCCGCCCGGCAGGAGGGGCGGGCCTCAGGCCCCACCGAGCGAGACGAGCGGCTCGGTGGGGTCGACCTCGAGTCCCATGTCGCGCAGGACACCGTCGAGCACCGCCCAGATCCACCGGGCCAGCAGGTCGACCATGTCCTCGAGCGACACCCCGAGGGGGTCGTCGACCCAGCGACCGGCGGCGGCGTCGACGAAGCCGACCAGGCCGAAGGAGAGCGGCTGGGTGAGGCCGGGGTCGAGGCCGAGCAGCTCGACGTACTCGTCGAGCAGGCGGATCAGCAGGTCGGAGATGAGGCGCTTGACGTCGTTGACGACGTTCTCGCCGTCGGCGGTCGTCACGGAGTGGCGCACGAGGTAGCGGTAGAGCTCGTGGTGGTCGGTCAGCCACCGCAGGTGCGTGGTCACGGCGGTGCGGATGATGCGGTCGGGGCTGTGCGAGGCGTCCCAGGCCGGGGCGAGGCCCTCGAGGATCATCTGCTCGGCACGGGCCGCGATCGAGCGGTTGAGGTCCTGGGCGCCGGCGAAGTGGCGGTAGAGACGCGTGCGCGCGACTCCCGCCCGCGCGGCGATCTGCTCGGTGGACACGTCGGCGCCGTGCTCCTCGATGGCGGCCAGCGCGGCCTCCACGAACTCCTCGCGGCGTCGCTCCTGCTGGCCGGTCCACCGGGTCGCGCGACCGTCGACCTGCTCCGCCCGCCCTCCCGGGTCGGCGGGCTCGTCGGCGGGGTCGGACACCGGCCCGAGGTTACCGGGCTCACACCCGACGGGGGCTGGGCACGTGGGGGTACACGCTGTACCTTCTATCTAACCGTGACACCGCGTATCACTTAACCCTCCCGCTGCGGCGTCACCCCACCCCTTCTACGGAGGCCCGGCATGGACACGACCCTCGGCGCGACCCTGGACCCGGCTCGGCGCACCACCCACGACGCCTCGCAGCGTCTGCTCGACTCCTCGGCGGCGCTGTCCTACGACCCGATGACCGAGGTCGACTGGGACGCCCCCCTCGACCCGTCGCACTACGGGCTCAACCCCGAGTGGAGCACCCTCTACGGCACGCGGCTGTGGTCGGAGATGACCGAGCAGCAGCGCGTCACGCTGACCCGCCACGAGGTCGCGTCGATCATGAGCACCGGCATCTGGTTCGAGATGATCCTCCAGCAGATGGTGCTGCGCGACCAGTACTGCGCCGACTACTCCCGGCCCGACTTCCAGTTCGCGCTGACCGAGATCGCCGACGAGTGCCGGCACTCGATCATGTTCGCCCGGGCCTGCCAGAAGATGGGCATCTCGGCCTACTTCCCCACCCGGAGCAGCATCCAGCTCGGCCGCGGCTTCAAGTCGCTGGCCACCGCCGAGGTCGCCTACGGCGGGATCCTCGTCGCCGAGGAGGTGCTCGACGTGATGCAGCGCGACTGGATGCGCGGCGAGCAGGTGCTCCCGATCGTGCGCACCACCAGCAAGATCCACGTGGTCGAGGAGTCGCGCCACATGAAGTTCGCCCGCCAGGAGATGCGCGAGCGCATCGAGGGCGCCGGCCCCCGCCGCCGCCAGACCTCCGCGCTGGTCATCGCGGTGGCCGCCCACGTGATCGTCTCCAACATGGTCAACGAGAAGGTCTACGCCGCCGCCGGGCTCGACCCCGTGCGCGCCCTGGCCGAGGCGGGGGCCAACGAGCACCACAAGACCCTGATGCGCTCCAGCTGCGCCCACCTCATGGAGTTCCTCGACGAGCTCGGTCTGCTGACCCGCCCGGCGCTGGCCTTCTACAAGCGCGTGAGCATGGTCTGACCCATGGCCTTCGCGATCACGCAGTCGTGCTGCAGCGACGCCTCGTGCGTCTCGGTCTGCCCGGTCAACTGCATCCACCCGACGCCGGACGAGCCCGACTTCGGCACCACCGAGATGCTCTACGTCGACCCGCGCAGCTGCATCGACTGCGGGGCGTGCGCCGACGCCTGCCCCGTCGACGCGATCTTCCCGGTCGAGTCGCTCACCGGGCCGCTCGCGGCGTACGCCGAGATCAACCGGGCCCACTTCACCGGCCCGGGCACCGCTCCGGCCGGGCCCGGGGCGGAGCCCGACGAGGAGCGGGGCGAGGAGCCGGCCGCGGCGCGGGTCGCGTCGGCCGCGGAGCGGCCCGACCCGGGCTGGTCCGAGCCCCACTTCCCGGCGAGCCTGACCGCCCGCGCCGCCGGGCTGCGGGTGGCCGTGGTCGGCACCGGGCCGGCCGCCAGCTACACCGCCATGGCGCTGCTGACCACCAGCGCCGAGGTCACCATGCTCGACCGGCTCCCGACGCCCGGCGGCCTGATCCGCTACGGCGTGGCGCCCGACCACCAGAGCACCAAGGCCATCGCCGACCGGTTCGCGACCGTGCTGCGCAACCCCCGCCTCGACCTCGTGCTCAACGTGGAGGTCGGCACCCACCTCTCCCACGCGGACCTGATGGCCCACCACGACGCGGTCGTCTACGCCGTCGGCGCGACCTCCGACCGCACCCTCGGCGTGCCGGGCGAGGACCTGCCCGGCAGCCTCGCCGCCCGCACCTTCGTCGGCTGGTACAACGCCCAGCCCGAGGTGCCCGCCGACGTCGTCGACCTCGGCCCCGCCAGCCGCGGCCGGGCCGTGGTGGTCGGCAACGGCAACGTCGCCCTCGACATGGCCCGCGTGCTGCTCGGCGACGCCCGCCGCGGCGGCGACCTCGCCCGCACCGACATCGCCGACCACGCGCTGGCCGCCCTGCGCGGGAGCCAGGTCACCGAGGTCGTGCTGGTGGCCCGTCGCGGCCCCGCGGAGGCGGCGTACTCCCTCTCCGAGCTGCGGCCCCTGCTGCTGCGCGAGGACCTCGACGTGGTCGTCGACGCCGGACCCGAGATCGCCACCGCCATCGCCGAGGCCGCCCCCGGCAGCCACGCCGCCGCCCTGCAGGGCGTGCCGGTCGCCCCGGTCGACTACTCCGTGGCCCCTCCGTCCGGCGCCCGCCGCCGGCTCGTGCTGCGCTTCGGCAGCGTGGTCGAGCGCGTCGAGGGCGCCGACCGCGTCGAGCAGGTGCGCCTCGCGCCGACCCCGCTCCCCGGCACCGCCCCGGGCGCCGGCCCGGGTGCCGCTGCCGACGCCACCGAGCCGGGCGTGGCCGCGAGCACGGTGCCCACCGGGCTGCTGCTGCGCTCGGTGGGCTACCGCAGCGAGCCCGTCGCGGGCCTGCCCTTCGACGAGGTGGCCCACACGGTGCCCCACGACCGGGGCCGGGTCGTCGACCCCGTCACCGGGGCCGTGGTGCCCGCGACCTACGTCGTCGGCTGGATCAAGCGCGGCCCGCGCGGCGGCATCGGCACCAACCGCGCCGACGCCGCCGAGACGGTCGCGGCGCTGGTGGAGGACGCCAACGCCGGTCGCCTCGACCACCCGGGCGCCGCCGGCGGCCGCGTCGGACGCGGCTCGCGCCGCTCCTTCCGCCGCCTGGTGCGTGCGCGGCGCCCGGAGGCGATCGGACGCCGGGAGCACCTGGCCATCGACCGCGGCGAGCGCGAGCGGGGCGAGGCGCAGGGCCGGCCGCGCGTCAAGCTGGCGACCCTGGAGGACCTCCTGGCCACCGCGCGGCGCTGAGCGGCGTGCGGTCCTAGGATGCGGACCGACGTGACACCGGGGTCACCGCCAGGCGATAATCGTTCTCACTTCATCCACGCGCGGAAGGACCCTCGCATGATCGCGGCTCTCCTCGGCAAGGCAGGCAGCACGCTGGTGACCGGACTCGTCGGCGCCGCGGCGTACGACGGGGCGAAGCGGGCCGTGGGGGCCGGCGTCGTCCGCGAGGGTGCGGTGGCCGCGACCGCCTGGGGCCTGCGGGGCAAGCGGCGCGTGGAGACCGGCGCCGAGCAGCTGCGGCTGACCACCGGCGACATCGTCGCCGAGGCCCGCGAGCGCGTCGGCGAGCAGGCGCCGCCCCCGGGCGCGCACGAGGCCCACGACCACCAGCACTGAGCACGAGCCGGTGACCGCCACCGCCACCCCCGACCTGGTCACGCTGGCCGCCCGCGCCCCACGGGCCGGCCGGGCCCGCTACCGCGTCGCGGGGCTGACCGCCTCCCCCGCGCGCGCCGTGGCGGTGGAGGACGCCGTCGAGCAGGTCGCCGGGGTCAGGGCCGTCCACGCCTATCCCCGCACCGGATCGGTCGTGGTGTGGTTCCGCCCCGACGCCTGCGAGGACGCCGAGGTGCGCGCCGCCATCACCGGGGCGCTGCGCCAGGTGGCTCCGGGAGCGGTGGCCCTGCGCGCGCCCCGCTCGGCCGACGTCGCCAACGGCGACCTGACCCGCATGGTGGTCGGCGGGCTGGCCCTCGTGCTGCTCGGCGGTCGCCGCTACGTCCTGCGCCGCCCGCCGGTGCTCGGGCCGACCAGCCGCACGCTGGCCACCGGCGTCACGATCTTCACCGGCTACCCCTTCCTGCGCGGGGCGCTGCGCAGCCTGGGCGGCGGCCGGGGCGCCGGCACCGACGCCCTGGTCTCGGCCGCCACGGTCGCCAGCCTGCTGCTGCGTGAGAACGTGGTCGCGCTGACCGTGCTGTGGCTGCTCAACATCGGCGAGTACCTCCAGGACCTCACGCTGCGCCGCACCCGCCGCGCCATCCACGACCTGCTCAGCGGCACGCAGTCGGAGGCGTGGGTGCGCGACGCCGACGGCAGCGAGCGTCTCGTCGACATCGACACGCTGCGGGTGGGCGACCACGTCGTCGTGCACGAGCACGTCGCGATCCCCGTCGACGGCGTCCTGCTCGAGGGCGAGGGCGTGCTCGACCAGTCCGCGATCACCGGCGAGACGCTCCCGGTGGCCGCCCTGGCGGGCCAGCACGTGCACGCCGGCAGCGTGCTCATGCGCGGGCGGGTGGTCGTCGAGGCCACGGCCGTCGGGCGCGACACCGCGATCGGGCGGGTGATCAGCCGGGTCGAGGAGGCCCAGGGAGACCGCGCGCCGCTGCAGACCGTGGGCGAGAACTTCTCGCGACGCTTCGTGCCCGTCTCCTTCGCCGTGGCCGCGCTGACCTTCGCCGCGACCCGCGACGTGCGCCGGGCGATGACCATGCTGCTCGTCGCCTGCCCCTGCGCCGTGGGGCTCTCGACGCCCACGGCCATCAGCGCCGCCATCGGCAACGGCGCGCGCCGCGGCGTGCTCATCAAGGGCGGCTCCCACCTCGAGGCCGCAGGACGCGTCGACGCCGTGGTGTTCGACAAGACCGGCACCCTCACGGTCGGGCGGCCGGTGGTCACCAACGTCGTGTCCTTCGACGCCGGGTGGGAGCCCGAGCGGGTGCTGGCCTACGCCGCGAGCTCGGAGATCCACTCGCGCCACCCGCTGGCCCAGGCCGTGATCCGCTCCACCGAGGAGCGCCACATCGCCATCCCCCCGCACGAGGAGTGCGAGGTGCTGCTGGGCCTGGGCATGCGCACCCGCGCCGACGGCCGGGTGATGCTGCTGGGCAACGCCGAGCTGCTCGCCGGGGAGGGCGTGGCCATCCCCGACGACGCGCTGCGCTGGATCGACCGGCTCCAGGGCGACGCCGAGACCCCGCTGCTGCTCGCGGTCGACGGCACGCTCACCGGCCTGCTCAGCCTGCGCGACACCGTGCGGCCCGAGGCCCGCGAGGTGCTCGAGGCGCTGCGCCTCGACGGCGTCGGGCGGATCGTGATGCTCACCGGCGACCACCCGCGCACGGCGGCGGCCGTCGCGGCGGAGCTGGGCATCACCGAGTGGCGCGCCCAGGTCATGCCCGAGGACAAGCAGGACGTCGTGCGGGCCCTCCAGGCCGAGGGCCTCACCGTGGCCATGGTCGGCGACGGCACCAACGACGCCCCGGCGCTCGCGCTCGCCGACGTCGGCATCGCCATGGGCGTCGGCGGCACCGACGTGGCCCTGGAGGCGGCCGAGATCGCGCTGGTCGGCGACGACCTGCGCCGCCTGCTCGACCTGCGCGACCTCTCCCGCCAGGCCGTGCGCGTCATCCGGCAGAACTACGGCATGTCGATCGCGGTCAACTCCGCCGGGCTGCTGGTCAGCGCCGGCGGGGCCCTCTCACCCGTGGTGGCCGCGCTGCTGCACAACGCCTCGTCGATCGCCGTCGTCGGCAACTCCTCACGGGTCACCCGCTACCGGCTCCCGGTCGGCCACACCTCCGCCCGGTCCCCCGCCGACGGCGCAGCTGCGAGCGCCCCGGGCTGACGCTCGACGCGCTCGAGCGTGCCGCGCACCCACATCCGCTTGCTGGACCCGTAGCGGGGCCAGCAGGTCGTCAGCGTCAGCTGCCGCCCCGGGGTGGGGTCGAGGACCCAGGTGGCGTCGACGGGCACGACCTCGGGGTCGCGGGTGAGGCGGTAGGTCCACCGCACGCTCCCCTGGGTGATCACGACCTCGTCGCCCCTGCGCAGGGTGTCGAAGTCCAGGAACGGGTCGCCGTGGCCCGCGCGGTGACCCGCGAAGGCGCTGTTGCCGCGCGCACCGGGCAGCGGGGTGCCGGTGTAGTGGCCCGGCCCGGTCGCCAGCTGCACGTCGTCGGTGCCCTCCACCGCGACCCAGGACCAGTCGGCCCCGAGCCGGGGCACGCGGATCTCGGCCAGCGCCCGACCGGTGGCGACCGGGCGGGCCACCGGCACCCGCCCGCGGTCGTCGGGCACCACCCGCGGCCCCGCGGGCAGCTGGCCCGCGAGCCGCTGCTGGGCCGCGGCCGTCTCCCGCCCCGCCCCGACGTACGTCGCGCCCGCGGCCACCAGCACGGCACAGCCCGCGACCAGCAGCAGCCACGCCAGCAGACGCCGGGGGTGGGGTCGGCGGGGCCGTCGCGGGGTCACCGCTCGGCCCGCGGGACGGTGCGCAGCACGGCCAGGCCGAGCGCGAGCAGCGCGAACGCCGCGAGGAACATCCACAGCATGCCGGCGCCCAGGCCGGTCGCGGCCAGCACGCCGCCGCCGCTGACGACGGCAGGGTTGTTGTACATCTCCTTCACCACCTCCTCTCGCGACGCAGGGCCGACTGGGCCATCGCCTGGGCCTGCACGAGCTGCAGGAAGACGTCGTAGACCATCTCGACCACCAGCGGCGCCGCGAGCAGCTGCTGGCGCCAGCCGCGGGAGCGCACGGTGACCACGCGCTCGAGGGCGAAGACCAGCGAGGCGGCCAGCCAGAACGGGTGGAGCGTGATGCCGGCGACCACGCCCCACACCAGGGTGGCGAGGTAGAGCACCGTGGCCAGGACGCCGAGGGCGCTCATCGCCTGACGGCCCCAGTAGGGCGCGGTGATGCGGGTCAGGCCGTAGTCGACGATGTTCTCCAGGGCGCCGCGCTTCCAGCGGGCCCGCTGCTGCGCCAGGGCGCGCCAGGTCGTCATCACCTCGGTCTCCAGCGTGCAGCCAGCCGGCGCGGCGATGCCGTAGCCCAGGTGCATCAGGGCCAGCGACAGCTCGTTGTCCTCGGTGAGCACGTGGGTGTCGTAGACGCCGCCCGCCCCCGAGCGGTCGGGCAGGACGCCGGCGAGCCGGGCCGCGCGGACCTCGCGCAGCACCCGCACCGGGAAGACCGAGGCCGTGCCGGTGAGCACGAGCGCCTTGCCCTGGAGGCGGCGCACGTCGCGGGCGTAGCGGGCGTACTCGTTGCGCTGGAAGAGGCCGACGAGCCCGCCGCCCGGCCCGCCCTGGAAGGTGCCGCCGACGCCGCCGAGCTCCTTGCGGTGCCGGCGCGAGAGGGGGCGTGAGCCGTCGAGGGTGGCGCGCGCCACCTCGAGGAAGCGGCTCTCCAGCAGGGAGTCGGCGTCCATGACCAGCACCAGGTCGGTGTCGTCGAGGGTCGGCAGGAGCAGGTCGAGGGCCTGGTTGAGCCCGCCGGCCTTCTTGTGGCGGTTGCCGACCGTGGTGAGCACCTCGGCGCCCAGCTCGCGGGCGACCTCCTCGGTGCGGTCGGTGCAGTTGTCGGCGATCACCACGACCCGGTCGGGCGGGCGGGTCTGCCCGGCCAGCGACCGCAGCGCCGGCGGCAGGCCGACCTCCTCGTCGTGGGCCGGCAGCAGCGCCACGAGCCGCCCGGTCGCGTGCGGCCGCAGCGGGCGCGGCGGCTGGATCTCGACGCGGCGGCGACGGTGCCGGCCCCGCCGGCGACGCTCCGCCTGCTGGTCGGGCCGCTGCTCGGATCGCTCGGGCTGCTGGTCGGGCTGCCGGTCGGGCTGCTGGTGCCGCGGTGGAGCCTGTGGTGCGGGCGCGGCGTCAGGCCGCGCCACGACGGTAGTCGTCACGTGTGTTCCCCCCAGAACATCCGGCCGTCCCCCCGACGACCGGCACGCGCGGGCCCGAGCCCCGTGCGATCCCCAAAATAGCCGAGCCCCTCGTTCGACCCCAGACGATGGCCCGAAGTGACTAGACCGGCTGTGGTCACCCCCGGCCCCCGGCGGCGGCCGGTCGGGCATTTCCGGCCCCCACCGGGGTGGAAGTGGCCCGCGAGGGGTGCGGGTGGGCGCGGCCCGGCCGATGGTCGCGGTGTGAGCGACCGTGACAGGTCCCCCCGGCTGTCGCGCTCACTCGGTCTGGCCCTGGTGTCGCTGGCGCTCCCCCTGGCGCTGACCCCGGCGGTCGCATCGGGTGTCGAGCACCCCGCCGGGACGACCGCCCTCCCCCCGACCCGCACCACCGCCCCCGCAGCAGACCCCGCAGCAGGCCCCGCAGCAGGCCCGGCAGCGAGCACAGCAGCGAGCCCTGCCCCCGGCACCGCGCGCGCGGCCCGGACCGCGCCACTCGTCGAGCGGGTCGACTTCGGCGCCTTCGTGCCCGGCATGACCACCGACCCCGAGCGGCTCACCGACTGGGAGCGCAGCGCCGGCACCGACGCCGCGGTCGCCTCCTACTACTACGGCTACGGCGACGTCTTCCCCGCGGCCACCGAGGAGCGGCTCGCCGACGACGGCGCCCGCGACCTGCTGCTGTCGTGGGACATGGGGCCGACCCGCTTCGCGGAGTGGACCGCCGGCGAGCACGACGCCTACCTCGACCAGATCGCCGCGGCCGCCCGCGCCTACCCCCACGACGTCTACGTCCGGCCCTGGCCGGAGATGAACGGCGACTGGCAGGACTTCCAGCCCACCGCGGCCGGCGAGCGCCGCTTCGGCGGCACCTTCCGCGAGTTCCGGCTCGCCTGGCGCCACGTCGTCACCCACCTGCGCGAGGCCGGGGCCGACAACCTGCGCTGGGTCTTCAACCCGACCGCCGACACCTACGCCGAGACCACGCCCGTGCGGCGGATCTGGCCCGGGGCGGCGTACGTCGACGTGCTGGGGCTCGACGGCTTCAACTGGGGCCGCGACGCCGGCTGGGGCCGGTGGCGCTCCTTCGGGCGGATCTTCCGCGCGCAGTACGACCACCTCGTGGCCCTCGCCCCGCGCCTGCCGGTGTGGATCTGCGAGGTGGCCTCCAAGGAGCCGCGTGTCGACGACGGGGCGCCCGTCGACCGCGAGCACAGCAAGGCCGCCTGGGTGCGCAGCATGCTGGCGCACCGCGGGATGCCGGCGCTGACCACCGTGGTGTGGTTCGACGAGCGCAAGGAGCGCGACTGGCGGCTGACCTCCTCGGCGGGCACGACCCGCGCGTGGCGTACCGCCGCACGCATCGCCGCGCGCTGAGGGGGCCGGGACGCAGTACGGTGACGGCGCTCACCCCCCTCGGTCTCGGAGGTCCCCCATGTCCACGTCCACCACGTCCCGCCCGTCGGGCCCGGCCCCCCAGCCGAGCCGCGACACGGGCCGGATGACGCCACGCTCGATCGCCGTCTGGGTGGCGGTCGCCCTCGTCGGCGCCGTCTGCTGGACCGTGCTCGCCCTCAGCCGCGGCGAGTCGGTCTCGGCCCTGTGGATCCTCTTCGCGGCGCTGTCGTCCTACCTCATCGCCTACCGCTTCTACTCCCGCTTCATCGCCCGCCGCGTGCTCCGCCTCGACGACACGAGGGCCACGCCCGCCGAGCGGCTGGAGAACGGCAGCGACTTCGAGGTCACCGACCGCCGGGTGCTCTTCGGGCACCACTTCGCGGCCATCGCCGGCGCCGGGCCGCTGGTCGGCCCCGTGCTCGCCGCGCAGATGGGCTACCTGCCCGGCACGGTCTGGATCATCGTCGGCGTCATCTTCGCCGGCGCCGTGCAGGACATGGTGGTGCTCTTCCTGTCCATGCGCCGCGACGGCAAGAGCCTGGGCCAGATGGTGCGTGAGGAGATCGGCGTCGTCGGGGGCACCGCCGCGCTGATCGCGGTCTTCGCGATCATGATCATCATCCTGGCCGTGCTCGCGCTGGTCGTGGTCAACGCGCTGGCCGAGTCGCCGTGGGGCGTGTTCTCGATCGGGCTGACCATCCCGATCGCCCTCTTCATGGGCGTCTACCTGCGCTTCCTGCGCCCGGGACGCGTGCTCGAGACCACCGCCATCGGCGTCGTGCTCCTGCTGCTGGCCATCGTGGGCGGCGGCTACGTCGAGACCTGGGGCCTGGGCGAGTCGCTGACGCTGTCGAAGGAGACGCTGACCGTCGCGCTGGTCGGCTACGGCTTCGTCGCCTCGATCCTGCCGGTGTGGATGCTGCTCACCCCGCGCGACTACCTGTCGACCTTCATGAAGATCGGCGTCATCCTGCTGCTGGCGGTCGGTCTCGTGCTGGCCCGCCCGGTGCTGCAGAACGACGCCGTCACCTCCTTCGCCACCGACGGCGACGGGCCGGTCTTCGCGGGCCAGCTCTTCCCGTTCCTCTTCATCACCATCGCCTGCGGCGCCCTCTCGGGCTTCCACGCGCTCATCGCCTCGGGCACGACGCCGAAGATGGTCGCCAAGGAGAGCCAGATCAGGATGATCGGCTACGGCGGCATGCTGATGGAGTCCTTCGTCGCCATCTCCGCCCTCATCGCCGCCTCGGTCATCGACCAGGGCCTCTACTTCGCCATCAACGCCCCCGCGGGCGTCACCGGCGGCACGATCGACGGCGCCGTGCAGTTCGTCAACGGCCTGGGCATGACCCTCACCCCCGACCAGCTCCAGGCCGCGACCGACTCGGTCGAGGAGGAGCTGGTCTCGCGCACCGGCGGTGCGCCGACCCTGGCCTTCGGCATCTCGACGATCTTCAGCGACGCCTTCGGCGGCGGGCTGGCGGCCTTCTGGTACCACTTCGCGATCATGTTCGAGGCGCTCTTCATCCTCACCGCCGTCGACGCCGGCACCCGGGTGGGCCGCTTCATGCTCCAGGACACGGTGGGCAACGTGTGGCCGCGCTTCGGCGACACCTCGTGGAAGCCCGCGGCCTGGCTCTCCTCGGCCGCCGTCGTCGCCTGCTGGGGTTACATGCTCTACGTCGGCGTGACCGACCCCCTGGGCGGCATCAACCAGCTCTTCCCGCTCTTCGGCATCGCCAACCAGCTGCTGGCCGCGATCGCGCTCACGCTGTGCGTGACGCTCTTCCTCAAGCACGGCTGGACCAGGTGGGTGTGGGTGCCGGCCGTGCCGCTGGCCTGGGACCTGGTCACCACGATGACGGCGAGCTACCAGAAGGTGTTCTCCGACAACCCCGCCATCGGCTACTTCGCCCAGGCCGACCGCTACCGCACCGCGCGCGACGCCGGCGAGGTCCTGGCCCCGGCGGCCGATCCCTCGCAGATGGACACCGTGGTCTTCAACTCGACCGTCAACGGCGTGCTGCAGGCCAGCTTCGCGCTGCTCGTCATCGTCATCGTGGCCAACGCCGCCCTGATCTGGGTGCGGGCGCTGCGGGCCGGCTCGCTGCCGACCACGGAGGTGCCGGCCGTGCCCTCGCAGCTGGTCGCCCCCGCCGACTTCGTCGCCACCGCCGAGGAGAAGCGGGCCGTCGCGGAGTGGGAGGCCCAGCGCACGGAGACGGTCGGGAGCGGGCGGTGAGCGCGACCGGCCGGCCCGCCGCCGACCAGCGCCCCGGCGCCGTACGTCGGGCGCTGGCGGGGGTGCGGTGGTACGCCCGCGAGCTCAGCGGCGAGGGCCGGTGGGACGCCTACCTCGCCCGCTGCGAGCGCGAGGGCACCGAGCCGATGAGCCGCCGTGCCTTCGAGCGTCACCGCGACGACCACCGCGAGAGCTCCACCCAGGGCCGCTGCTGCTGAGCCGCCCGTGACACCTCCCGAGGGGGCCCGACGCGCTGCGTCGGGCCCCCTCGCCGTGTCCGGCCGCGGGACCCCGCGCGACCTCCGTGAGAGGACGCTCATCGGCGTCACAAGAAAGCCTCATCCGGCGTTCCTAGCGTCCTCGTCATGACCACGAACCCCGTCCTCCCCGCCCCCGCCGACCTCACCCCCGCCGGCACCCCCGCCGGCACCCCCGCGACGACCACCACCCTCGAGCCGCTGCCGGCCGAGCGCCTGGCCCGGGCCAAGAAGGCCTACACGACCCGCTTCCTCGCGGCCGCCCTGGAGGCCGGCGGCTCCGGTCACCAGCTGCTCCACGGCCCCGAGGTCGCCCCGCGCAGCGGCGACGTCGTGCTCGCCCGGGTCGAGGAGATCGGCAAGCACACCAGGCTCGAGGGCCCGGGCAGCCGGCGCCAGACCCTCTTCGTCGGCGACGAGGTGCTGGTGGCCTACGGCAACCGCTACGCCCCCGACCAGTTCGAGGCCGTCGTGCCCGACGACCTGGGCCCCACCGACCTCGTCGCGGCCGGCGGCGTCGCCGGCCGGGTCGTGGCCCAGCACGCCGCGCTCGACGACGCCACGCGACTGCGCCCCCTCGGCCTGCTCGCCCGCGACGGCGAGCGGGTGACCCTGGCCGACCACGCGCCGGTCGCCGCCCGCCCCGTGCGCGAGCGCGGCGTGGGACCGCGGGTCGTGGCCGTGCTGGGCACGTCGATGAACTCCGGCAAGTCCACCGCCCTGGCCTGCCTCGTGCGCGGGCTCAGCGCCGACGGCCTGCACGTCAACGCGGGCAAGGTCACCGGCACCGGGGCCGGCGGCGACCCGCGGCTCTTCGCCGACGCGGGCGCCCGACGGGTCCTGGACTTCACCGACGTGGGCCACCCGTCGACGTACCTGCTCTCCCACGCCCGCGTGCGCACCCTGCTCTCCACCCTGGTCGAGGAGCTCGCCGCCGACTCCCCCGACGTCGTGGTGGTCGAGATCGCCGACGGCGTCTACCAGGAGGAGACCGCCCGCCTGCTCGCCGACCCTCTCTTCGCGACGCTGGTCGACGACGTCGTCTTCGCCGCGGGCGACGCGCTCGGAGCCGTGGCCGGGCGCCAGGCCCTCGCCGCGACCAGCGCCCGGGTGCGCGCGGTCAGCGGCGTGCTGACCGCCTCGCCGCTGGCGCACCGCGAGGCCGCCCGCGCCCTCGACCTGCCCGTCGTCGCGACCTACGACCTCTGCGACCCCGCCGTCGCCCGGGAGCTGCTCGCGTGACGCCCGCCCCCCACGCACCCCACGAGACCCCGGAGGTCGAGGAGCGAGCGCCGGCGAGCGTCTCGGGACCACCCGCCGACGAGCGGCTCCCCCCGCTGCTCACGGGCTCCCGCCGCACCACCCTGCTGCGCCTGCTCGGCACCGGGGCGGCCCAGGCGGCGCTCGCGGTCCAGACGGTGCTGGTCGTGCCGATGGTGCTCGACGCCCCCACCACGCTGGTGCGGGTGCTCGGGGTGCTGGCGCTGGTCGCCGGCGCGGCGGTGCTCGGCCTCGTGCGGGCCCGCGAGCGGGTGCTGGCCGAGCGGCTCGGCCAGGACTACGTGCAGGAGATCCGCACCGGCCTGGTGGCCTCGGCGCTGACCGGGTCGGGGCCGAGCCTGGGCGTCACCGTCGCCCGCACCACCAACGACCTCACCTCGGTGCGCACCTGGGTCGCCCTCGGCGTCGCGCCGCTCGCGGTCGCCGGCCCGGTCGTGCTCGGTGTGCTGACCGCCCTGGTCGTGGTGCACCCGCTCCTCGGCCTGGCCGTGGCCGTGCCCCTGGTCGGCTTCGCGCTCAGCGTCGTGGTGGTCGCTCCGCGGGTGCTGGCGCGCGCCTCCGAGCTGCGCCGCCACCGCGGGGTGCTGGCCGCCCACGTCGCCGACACCGTCGCCGCGGCGCCGGGCATCGTCGCTGCCGGCGGCACCACCCGCGAGCTGCGCCACGTCGAGCGCCGCGGGGCGCGGGTGCGCGACGCCGCGATCGCCCGCGCCGAGGCCAGCGGCGTCCTGCGCGGCAGCGCCGCCGCCACCGGCGCCCTGGCCACGGTGGCGGTGCTGGCCGTCGCCGGACCCGCCGGTCTCGGCGCCAGCGGGGTGGCCACCGCGCTGACGGTGGTCGGCATCCTCGTCGCGCCGGTCGCCGACCTCGGCCGCGTGGTGGAGTACCGCCAGTCCTTCCTGGCCGCCCGCCGCATCCTCGGTCCGGCCCTGGCCCCCGGTCGCGCCGCGCGGGCGGCCGAGCTCGCACGGCGTACGACGGGCCGCGCCGACGGGCCGACCGCACCGGAGCCGACGGAGGCGCCGGCCGGGCTGGCCGTGCGGGGACTGGTCCTCGACGGCCGGGCGGTGCCCGACCTCGTGGCCACGCCCGGGGAGCGGGTGGTGCTGAGCGGGTCGGACCCCGCGCTGCGACGCGCCGTGCTCGAGGTGCTCGCCGGGGTGCGGGCGCCCGAGCAGGGCACGGTCGTGGTGGGCGGTGAGGACCTCGCCGGCCTCGACGCCCGCCGACGCCGTGAGCGCGTCGGCGCCGCGCTGGCCGGGTGGTCCCTCGAGCGGGGCACGGTGGCCCGCGCGGTGGGCTACCGGCTGCCGGACTCCGGGGTGCCCGTCGCCGACGCCCTCGCCGCGACGGGTCTCGACCGCACGCTGGCGACGCTGCCCGACGGCGACCGCACCCGGCTGCGGCGGGGCGGCGCACCGCTCGACCGGGCCGACCGCGCGCGGGTGCTGCTCGCCCGCGCCGTGCACGGTCGGCCGGCGCTCGTCGTGCTCGACCACCTCGACGACGAGCTCGACGGCGCGGGCCGCGCCTCGCTGGCCGGCTGCGTGCGCGCGCAGCCCGGCGTGGTCGTGCTGGCCAGCGAGGCGGCGTGGACGCTGGCGCCGCGGCACCGGGTCTGGGACCTCGACGCCGGCTGAGGGCCGGGTCCGCGGCCCCGGCGGCTAGCGGGCCTCGCGCTCCCGCAGCACCGAGAGCCGGGGCACGCCGCCGAGGGCGCGACGGTGCCGCACGTGGGCGGCGTGGCGGGCCAGGGCGTCCCACAGCGCGGCGTGGGCAGACCAGGGCAGGGGCTCGTCGCCGGTGCGCCAGGTGTCGCCGAAGGACACCAGCACCGGCACCCAGTCGGCCGCGAGGTCCCAGGCCCCGCGGCGCGCCTCGAGCATGCGGCGCCGCAGCTGGAAGGCCGCGCGGGGGCCGTCGACGTAGACCGGGGCTGTGGCCACCGGCCAGACCCACAGGTCGAGCGCGACGAGGTCGAGCTCGAGCTCGCGCAACCCGGCCGGGTCCACCAGCACCGTGGCGACGTTCTCGTGGGGCTCGCGCAGCACGACGGCTCCCCTAGACGTGACCCGAGAGCTGGGCCATGCGTGCCTCGAGGGCCTGGAGGTAGCGGTCGCGCTGCTCGGTGGAGACCGCGCCGTCGAGGTCCTCGAGGTGGCTGCAGGCGGGCAGTACGTCGACCGACAGGTTGGCCGCGCCGGCCAGGGAGCGCAGGTCGTCGAGCCGGTCGCCGAAGGGGGTGCCGCTGCCCGGGGAGTAGGAGCGCACGACCTCCTCGACGTCGTCGGCGAAGAGGTCGACCTTGGTCACCACGACCACGAGCCAGGTGGGTCGCGAGCGCCGCACGGCCATGGCGGCGATGCGGTGGGCGGTGACCGTCCAGTCCTCCAGCTCCGCGGCGAGCTGCTGCTCGCGCGTCACCTGCGCGGCGCCACTGGTGCCGGCCGGGCGGCGACCCGTGGCGTGGCCGTGGGCCACCACGTGCAGGACCCCGTCGACGGGGTCGTCGTGGAAGACCTCGTCGAGGGCCCCGAGCCGGGTGGCGGCGTTGTCGCCGGGCACGACGCGGAACCGGAAGCCGGTGAGGCGTCGCCCGCGGCGCACCCGGCGCTCGAGCACCGCGGAGCCGGCCTCCGGGGTGCCGTCGGCGGAGGGGCGGCCGCAGAGGTGGTCGACCAGCTCGGTCTTGCCGACGCCGGTCATGCCGGTGACCGCGACCGAGGGGAAGCGGTGGCCCAGCACGCCGGTGACGCGCTCGCGCCCACGGCCCAGCGCGCCGCCCAGGCCGCGCACTCCCCCGCGCACCTCACGCGTACGACGATCCGGCACGGGCCCTCCCGGGGGTCGGTGGTCGCGGCGGGCCGGGTGCCCGTCGTGACGTCCCGACCGTAACCGGCGCACGGGGGCGGCGGCGCGGGGAGGGCCCACGGGCGGGCCGGGGCCGGTGGCGGCGCCGGCTCCGCGGCCGGGTCCGGCGTCGCGGGTGGCTCAGACGCCGGCGAAGCGCTTGTTGACCCGGCGGGTCAGCCAGGCCGGGGAGAAGCGCGCGCCGAGGGCCATGGCCTTGGTCTGGGTGCCGACCGGGAAGTGCACCTGGTGCACGAGGCGTCGCGCCCGCGTGGGGTGCACGGCGTCCCAGATGGCGGTGGCGACGTCGTCGGCGCCCAGGTTGACGCCCAGGGAGTCGGTGGTGCCGGTGTGCACGCCCTGGGTCATGGCGGTCTGCACGAAGAGCGGCCACATCGCGACCACCCGCACCCCGTGGCGGCCCCACTCCAGGTCGAGGGCCTCGGTGATGCCGCGCAGGAAGAACTTGGTGGCGCTGTAGTTGGCCAGCTCGGCCTGGCCGTAGATGGCCGAGGCGGAGGCGAGGTTGACCACGTGGGCCGAGCCGTGGGCCGCGGCCGTCGCGCGCAGCGGCTCGAAGCCGGCGTGCAGGCCGTTGACGACGCCCTTGACGTTGACGTCGATCTCGCGGTGGTGCGCGGCGACGTCGATCTCGGCGAACTGCCCGGCCAGCAGGATGCCGGCGTTGTTGACGAGCACGTCGAGGCGGCCGGTCTCGTCCACGAGCTCGGCCGCGCGCGCGGCGTAGGCCTCGGCGTCGCGGACGTCGAGGGTGCCGCTGACGACACGGGCGCCGGTGCGCAGGGCCTCGACCTCGGTGGCCAGGGTGGCCAGCCCGGCCTCGTCGATGTCGTAGGCACCCACGGTCCATCCCTCCCGTGCGAAGCGGAGGGCGGTGGCGCGGCCGATGCCCGCAGCGGCGCCGGTGACGAGGACGGTCGGTGAGGTCATGACCCATGCCTACCAGTCGGTAACACGCCAGCGCGAGGGGCGATCTCGTCACACGGCACGCGAGGAGGCCGGGTCGGTCCCGGTGGTCCAGGTGGGTGATGGCCGCGGCCACCGGGCGGTGGGACGATCTCCCCGCCGCGCACGTCGGCCACGACCTGGGGGGGACCATGGGCACGACGCTGGTGTTCCTCGCCGTGATCGGCGGACGGTTCCTGCTGCCGCTGGCGATCCCGCGCTGGCCGCTGCCCGCCATCGTGGCCTGCCTCGTGCTCGACGGCGTCGACCAGACCATCTTCCAGCTCTTCGGCCACGACCCGCCGGGCTACCAGTCCTACGACAAGGCGATGGACGTCTACTACCTCGCCATCGCCTACCTCGCGACCCTGCGCAACTGGACCAGCCTGCCGGCCTTCCGGGTCGCGCGCTTCCTCTACTTCTACCGCCTCGTCGGCGTGGTGGCCTTCGAGCTCAGCCACGCCCGCGCGCTGCTGCTGGTCTTCCCGAACACCTTCGAGTACTTCTTCATCGCCTACGAGGCGGTCCGCGCGCGCTGGCGCCCCACCCGCTTCGGCCTGCGCTGGTGGATCACGGCTGCGGCGCTGATCTGGGTGCTGGTCAAGCTGCCCCAGGAGTGGTGGATCCACGTCGCCCGGCTCGATGTGACCGACATGGTCGGCGACCACCCCGTCGGCGGTCTGGTGGTCGCCGCGGGCGCCGTCAGCGCCGCCTCGATCGGGTGGCGCCGCTACCACGCGCGGCTGCGCCCGCCCGACCACCCGACGCGCTTCGCAGCCGACCCGCTGCCCGCCGAGGTCGACACCGCCGAGGAGCGGCTGCAGTGGCACTGGGTGCACGGCGCCCTGCTGTCGTGGACGACGGTGGAGAAGGTCGTGCTCGTGGGTCTGCTGGCCGTCGTCTACGCCCAGACCCTCCCCGGGGTGCGGTCCACCCCGCTCCAGCTCTTCCTCGGCGTCGGCGTCGTCGTGGTGGTCAACGCCCTGCTGACCCTCGCCGCCGCCAGCCGGCGCCGCAGCATCGAGTCCTCACTCATGGCCTTCCTGGCCCGCATGCTCGTCAACGTGGTGCTCGTGCTCGCCGCCGAGCTGCTGCTCGGCGTGACCGGCGGCGACCTCGACATCAGCGCCACGCTCTTCTACCTCGCCCTCATCAGCCTGGTCACCACCCTCCACGACGCCTGGCGACCGGTGCTGGCGCTGCGCCAGCGCGACGAGGCCGCCGCACCGGCCTAGGCCCTCCTACCCAGAGGCGGGAGTACGTCGGCCCTGCCGCGCGCCCCGCGGGCGCGCGAGGCTGCCCGCATGCTGCGCTACGCCGACCCCACCGTGTGCCCCGACTGCCGTGCCCCGCTGCCTCCCGCGCCGGCCGTATGCCCCCGCTGCGACCTCCCGCTGCGCGGCTCCGTCGCCGCCGACCTGCTGAGCACGCTGACCCGCGCCGACCTGCTGCTCGAGCGCCTGCGCGCCGAGGCGCCCGTGCTCGTCGGCGCCTCGGGAGCCAGCGCCGCGGGTGGCGCCGTCGACGGGGGCCGCGCCGGCAGCCCGGCCGGTCGTGAGGCCGGTGCAGCCGGTCGTGCGGGTCTGCTCGACGGCGTCGGACCGCTCCCGCGGGCCGACCGGGCCGACACGGTCCCCGGCGGAACCGACGAGCGGGCCACCGGGCGGGCCACCGGGCGGGGGCTGCCCGCGTGGTCGGTGCCGCGGCTGCTGCTCGGCCTCGGCGCGCTGTGCCTGCTGGTGGCGGCCGTGGTGTTCCTCGCCGTGACCTGGTCGGCCCTGGGGGTCGGTGGCCGCACGCTCACCCTGCTCGGCCTCACCGTCGCCGCGGGCGTCACCGCCGACCGGCTGGCGCGACGCGGCCTGCGCGTGGGCGCGGAGTCGCTGACGGTCGTGGCCCTGGGGCTCGTGGTGCTCGACGCCGTCGGCGCGCTCTCGGCCGGCTGGCTCGGCACCGTGGGCCTCGCCGGCGCCCTGCTCGCCTGCGGGGCCGCCCTGCTCGCCGGGGGCGTCGTCGTGGTGCTCGCCCGCACCGACCTGGTCGCGGCCCAGCTCGCCGTGCCGGTCGGCCTCGGCCTGGTCGGGGGCGCCCTGCTGGCCGACGGTGACGACCCGCGGCTCGTCGGGGCGCTTCTCGTGCTCGCCCACGCCGCCGTCCGCACCGCCCTCCGGCTGCTCCTGGGCGAGCCCGTGCCCGCCCGGGCGCTGCCGGGCGCGGCGCTGGTCGGCGCCACCGCGTGGTGGGGCCTGCTCCTGCTCGCCTCGCTCGGCGAGGCCACCGACCACGCCTCCCTCACCGGGCTGTGGACCACGACCCACGGCCCGGCGCTGCTGGTCACCGCCGCGCTCGCACTGCTCCCCGTCGTCTGGTCCCCGGCCCGCACCACGGGGGCCTCCACCGGGACGCCTCCCGGGTCCGTCGCCGTTCCTGTCGTCTCCGCCGGCGGCGTCGCCCCTGTCGTGGGCGGCACGTCCCGTCGTGGCCACGCGGGGCGCTCCGCCCACCCGGACCACGCGGACCACCCGGGCCACCCGGGCCACCGGCCGACGCGGCTGCACACCTGCGTCGTGCTGGCGGGCGCCCTGGCCTCCCTGGCCCTCGTCCTTCCGGCCCTCGACGAGGGGCCCACCGGAGTCACCCTGGCCGCGGGCGTGGTCTGCGTCGCGTGGGCCCTGGCAGCGCGGGGCGTGCCGGCCCCGTGGCGGGTCGCGGTCACCGTGCCCGCCGTCGTCGCGGCCGCGCCGGTCGCCGTCACCGCCGCCGTCCTGGCCGCGGCCGCCGTGGTCAGGCTGCTGGCGGTCGGCGAGCCGCTGAGCCGGTCGGTGGGCGTGCGCCTCTCGGGCGAGCTGCCCGCCCCGGCGTGGCTGGTGCTGCCCTCCGCGCTCGCCCTCGGTGTGCTGGCCGCGACGCTGACGCGCCCGGGCCCCCGGCTCGACGGCGCCCGCGACCTGACCCGCGCCCTCCGTGCCCCGGCCCTCCGGCGCGCGGCGGCCGCGGTGGCGCTGCTCGCCGCGGTGCTGGTCGCGCTCTCGAGCGCGCCGCTCGCGGGTGTGGTGCTCCTGCTCTGCGTCGCCGGCGGCCTGCTCGCCCTCCCCGTCGCCCGCGATACCGACGTGGGCCTGGGGCTGCTCGTCCTGGCCGTCCTGGCGGCCCTCCCGAGTGCCGCCCTCGGCGCCGTGGCCGCCCTCGCGGCCCTCGGCGTCTCCCTGGTCGCGGCCCACCGACGACCCGCCGCGCCGTCGCTCGTGGTGCTCACCGCCGCCGCCGGGTGGGCGGCGTGGTCGGGTGGTGACGCCGCCGGGCTCGGTGCCACCACGCTGGGCCCCGCCGTCGTGGTGGTCGTCGGCGCGCTCGCCCTGTGGCGGGCCCGGCCCGTGGTCGAGCTGACCGCGCTGGCGACCGCCGTCCTCGCCTCCGCCGCGGCCGTCGACGCGGCCGTCGACGCGGCGGCCGCCGCGGCCGGTCGCGACGGCGCGGGGTCGACGTACGACGCAGCGGCGGCGCTGGCCCTCCACCTCACGCTGGTCGGCGCCCTCGTCGTGGCCGCGGCGCTGCTGCGGGTGGAGCGACGACCGGCCGGGTGGCTCGGCGGCGCGCTGCTCACGGCCGCCAGCTGGGTGCGGCTGGCCGACACCGGGGTGACCCAGCCCGAGGCCTACGCGCTGCCGGCCGCGCTGGCCCTCCTCGTGCTGGGTGCGCTCCGGCTGCGGCGCGACCCCGCCGCCTCGACCCGGTCGGCGCTCGGCAGCGGCCTGCTGCTCGCCACCGTGCCCAGCCTGCTGCGGGTGCTGGTCGACGACCCGGTCAGCCCCCGCGCCCTGGTGCTCGGGCTCGCCTGCCTGGGCCTCGTGCTGCTCGGGGCCCGGCTGCGCCTCGCCGCCCCCCTGGTGGTCGGTGCCGTCGTCGGCGGCGTGCTCGTGCTGGCCGAGGCGGCGCCGTGGGCGGCGCAGACCCCGCAGTGGGTGCTGCTCGGCCTCACCGGGACGCTGCTGACCGTGGTCGGCGTGACCTGGGAGCGCCGGCTCGCCCAGGTGCGCGCCGGGTCGGCCTACCTGGCCCGGCTGCGCTGACCCGCCCGCCGGTGGGCCCGGCCCTCCCAGCGTCCCCTCTCAGCCCCCGAGGAGCGCGGCCACCTCGGCGGGCCGCTCCAGCACGGTGAGGTGGCCGGTCGCGGGCAGCACGTGGAGCGACGTCGGCAGGTGGTCGGGCCGCAGCCGCGCCATCTGCGTCGCGCGCTCGGGCGGGGTCTCCCCGTCCTCCTCGCCGAAGAGCAGCACGACCTCGCGGGGGTGGCCGGCCACCACCGCGGACGTGTCGGGCCGCCCGGCGACCGCCCTCGCGACCCAGGCGACGCCGTCGGGGTCGGCGCCCAGGATCAGGCCGCGCACCAGGTCGGCGAGGTCGGGCTGCTCGCGGCGGGCGGTCGGGCCGAGCCCTCCCTCGACCGAGTCGAGCAGCGACGCGGTCGACCGGCTCGTCTCGACCTCCTCGGCCGTCGCCCGCCGCTCGGCGGGCACGTCGGGCTCGATGGGCCACGGGGTCGTGCTGGCGAGCACGAGGCGACCGACCCGCTCGGGTGCGAGGCCGGCCAGGCGCAGCGCGGCGTAGCCCCCGGTGGAGATGCCCAGCACGCCGGCCCGCTCGACCCCGGCGGCGTCGAGCACGGCCAGCAGGGCGGCGGCGACGTGGTCCATCGACGCCTCGGCCGTCGGCACGGCGCTGCGTCCCAGCCCCGGCAGGTCGACCACCAGCACCCGCGCGCCCTGCGCCAGCAGGGGGGCCAGCCGCTCGAAGATCCGACCCGACAGCGGGAAGGCGTGCAGCAGCAGCCAGGTGCGCTCGCCCCCGCCCAGGTCGTCGTACGCCGGGAGCGCCCCGGTCGAGGTCGGGGCCGGGGGCGGCGTCGTGTTGTCCACCGCTCGATCATGGCGGGCGCCCGAAACCGGACGTCGCTCGCCGGCCCCGGGTGGGCGACGCCGCAGGCGTCTCGACGTGAAGGTTCTGTGTAGGAGCCTCACGTCGAAGTCGGCGGGGCCGACGATGGTCGGGTGACCGCGTCCGCTGCTCTCGGACGCCGCGGGCCGTCGGCGCGCGGCGGCAGCCCGGGCACCCTGCTGACCCTGCTGGCCCTGGCCGCGACCTTCGCCCTGAGCGTCGCCTCGGTGACCCTGCGCCCCGAGGGCGCGCCGGTGGCGGCGTGGTGGCCCGCCGCCGGGGTCTCGGCCCTCGTGGTGGCCCTCTCCCCGGTGCGCCGGTGGGCGCTGCTGGCCGCGGCCCTCGTGGGCCTGTCCTTCGCCGCCAACCTGGTCGGCGACCGGCCACCGGGGCTGGCGTTGATGTTCGGCGTCACCAACACCGCGGAGTCCCTGGTCGTCGCGATCCTGCTCGGGGCCCACCGCCGTCGACCCGTCCTGGCGGGCTTCGAGGACCTCGGGCGTCTCTTCCTCGCCGCGGCCGGGGGCGCGGCCGTGGCGGGCGCGCTGGCCGGCCTCGCGGTGGAGCTCTTCGACACCGGCTCGTTCCTGGTGGTCGCCCGGGCCGTGATGGCCACCCACGGGGCCTCCGTCCTCATCGTCGTCCCTCTCGGGCTGCTCCTCGCCACCCGCCCGGCCGAGCGGGGGGCCGGGCTGGCCCGGACGGTGGAGAGAGTGGTCCAGGGATCGGCCGCCACCGTGGTCTTCGCGGCGGTGTTCGTCCCGGCCCACCCCTATCCCCTCGCCTACCTGCCGCTGCCCCTGCTCGCCTGGGCGGCAGCACGGTTCCCCGCGCACATCGCCTGCGGTCAGATGCTCGCGGCCGGCGTGGCGGTGACCGTGCTGAGCGACCTGGGCCGCGGCCCCTTCGGAGACCTCGACGGCCCGGCCACGTCGCTCGCGGCGCTCCAGCAGAGCTACCTGGTCATCCTCGTCCTGGTCACCCTCCCCCTCGCCATCGCCTCCAGCCAGCGCGACGCCGCGCTCCGGGTGGTCGTGGGCGAGCGCGAGCGCTACCGCCGCGGGATCCGGGAGTCGCTCATCGGGATGGTGCTGCTGCGCCACACCGACGGGGAGCTCGTGGTCGTCGAGCTCAACGACGCGGCCGCCGACCTCCTCGGCGCCCCCGAGGCCGAGCTGGTGGAGCGGCCCTGGACCCGGGGCCTGGCCGCCTCCCACCGCACACTCCTGCACTCGGCGGTGGGGTCGCTGGAGGCCGGTCGCTCCCTGACCTGGGAGAGCGAGCTGTGGCTGGAGACCTCTCCGCCACGGTGCGTGCGAGTCGGCCTGTCGGTGGTGCCCGACGCCGCCGAGGGCCGGCTCGTGGTCGCTCAGCTGGTCGACCTCACCGCGGCCCGCACCTCCCAGGCCGAGCTCACCCACGAGCGCGACTTCAGCCGCGCCGTGCTCGACAGCGTCGGCTCCCTCGTCGTCGTGCTCGACGCCGGCGGAGGTGTGCTCCAGGTCAACGCCGCCACCGAGTCCAGCACGGGGGCGCGCGCGACGAGCCTCGTCGGGGCGCCGGCGACCGCGTCGCTGGTGTGCCCCGACAGCGCGGCCGCCTTCGAGGCCGCGCTCGCGGCGTGCATGGCCGGCGAGACCGGCGCGGTGCACGAGCTGCTGTGGCGCGGGCGGTCGGCCCGACGCGAGGTGCTGACCACGCTGGCGGTGCTCCGGCACGACACCGGCGCCCCGCTCGTGGTGATGACCGGGCTCGACGTGACCGACCAGCGCCACACCGCCCACCAGCTGCAGACCGTGCTCGACGCCACCTCGGGCGCCATCATCGTCGGCATCGACGCCGCCGGGCTCATCACCTTCTTCAACCGGGGCGCCCAGGAGAGCCTGGGGTGGAGCGCGGAGGAGGTCGTCGGGCGCATGACCAAGCTGGCGCTCCACGACCCCGAGGAGGTGGCCGGCCACGCCCGTCGCCTCGGCGTCGCTCCCACGTTCGAGGTCTTCACCGCGCTCGCCCAGCAGCCCGACCCGCCCGAGCTGGACTGGACGCTCATCCGCAAGGACGGCGGTCGCCTCACCGTCAGCCTCACCGTCAACCTCCTGCGCGACGCCTCCGGCGCGGTGACCGGCCTGGTCGGCGTGGCCCAGGACGTCACCGAGCGCCGTCGCAGCGAGCAGGCGCTCGAGATCGCCCTCGAGCACGAGCGGCAGGCGGTGAGCCGGCTCTCGGAGCTCGACCGCATCAAGACCGACTTCGTGGCCTCCATCAGCCACGAGCTGCGCACGCCGATGACCAGCGTGCTCGGATTCACCCAGGTCCTCGACTCCGAGGCGGCCGGGCCCCTCTCCGAGGAGCAGCACGCCCTGCTGGGGCGCGTCGACCGCAACGGTCGCCGCCTGCTGCGCCTGATCGAGAACCTCCTCGACCTCTCCCGCATCGAGTCGGGCGCCATCTCCATGGCCCGCGAGCGCCTCGACGTGCACCGCGTCGTGCTCGCGGCGATGGAGGCCTGCTCCGAGCTCGTCCGGGCCCGGTCGATCGAGCTGGTGCACGACCTGGACACCCCGCCCGCCGAGGTCGTCGGCGACTTCGACCAGCTGGAGCGCGCCGTGATGAACCTCGTCGGCAACGCCGTGAAGTTCACCCCCGACGGCGGTCACGTCACGCTCACCGTGACCACCGTCGGGTCAGAGACCGTCATCGAGGTCAGCGACGACGGCATCGGGATCGACCAGGCCGACCTGCCTCGGGTGTGGGACCGGTTCTACCGCTCGGCCAGCGCCTCCGACGCCGCCATCGAGGGCACCGGGCTGGGCCTGAGCATCGTCCGCTCCATCGTGGAGGCCCACGGCGGACGCGTCGACCTCGACTCCGCGCCGCGCGCGGGCACGACCGTGCGCCTCGTCCTGCCGCTCGCCTGCTCGCCGAGCGAGCACGGCGCGACGCCTCAGGCCGGTCGACCGTCGGCGACGAGCCGGCCGACCCTCTCCACGAAGTAGCCCACGTCGAAGGGCTTGGCGATGTAGTCGTCGGCGCCGCTGTCGATGCCGGCCCTGACGTCGTCGGCCCGCGCCCGGGCCGTCAGCAGCAGCACCGGCAGGTCGGCGGTGGCCGGGTCGGCGCGCAGCGCCCGGGTCACGGCCAGGCCGTCGAGGTCGCCGGGCATCGCGATGTCGAGCACGGCGACCGCCGGGCGCCGCTCGCGGCAGGCCGCGAGGGCGGCGTCGCCCTGGCCGACGCCGACCACCTCGTGCCCGGCCTGGCCGAGGATGAGCGTGACCAGCTCCCTGAGGTCGGGGTCGTCCTCGGCCACCACGATCACCGCCACGACGACCCACCTGCCTCCCCGACCGGCACGGCGGGCGCGAGCACCCCGGGGTCGCGGACGCAGCGCCCCTCCAGCTCCACCGCATGGGTCGCGACACGGGCCAGCAGCTGCTCGAGACGGTCGAGCAGGTCACCGGGCGCCTGGGCGGCGCCGGCCGGCGCGACCACCGCGCCGCGCAGCAGGTAGACCGTCACCCGCACCGAGCTCAGCAGCGTGCTGAGCTCGTGGACGAGCTCGCGTGCCCCCAGCCGACCGGGCCCGGCCTGCTCGAAGGCCCGGGTGTCGGCGGTGGCGCTCGGCACGGCGACCCAGCGGTAGCCCGTGCCGCTCTCGGTCCGGATGAAGGTCGGCGCGGTCGCGTCGTCGCCGAGCTTGGCCCGCAGCGACCGGATGTGGGCGCGCAGGGCGTCGCGCGTCTCGTCGCCGTGGCTCTCGTCCCAGGCCGAGCGCAGCAGCCCGCGATGGGTGAGCAGGACCCCCGGGCGGGTGGCCAGCGGCTCGAGCAGCCGCCACTCGGTCGGGGTCAGCCGCACCTCGCGACCGTCGCGGCGCACGCTGCGCTCGTGCAGGTCCACGACCAGCGGACCGAAGCGCAGCAGCGGTCCGGTCAGTGCCGCGTCGGGGTCGGGCTCGGCCCCGCACCGCCGCTCCAGGGCCCGCAGCGCCGCCGCGAGCAGCGCGTCGCCGCACCCGAGGTCGCGGACGTCGTCGGCGCCCGCGTCGAGCAGCCGCGCCGCGAGGAGCTCGCCGGGCGCCGCGCCGTCGTCGTCACCGTCGGGGTCACCGTCGAGACCACGGTCGAGGTCGGAGTCGCGGTCGAGGTCGGCCAGCACCAGCACGGGCAGCGAGGACCACGCCCGCAGCTCGGCGAGCAGGGGTGTGACCCACCCGCCGTCGGTGCGCTCGGCGGCCACCACCACGCACCGCGGACCCGTCGTGGCCACCGCCTCCAGCGCCGAGCCGCGGTCCGCCGTCGCGGTCCGCCGGTCGGCGGACTCGAGGCGGGCCGCCACGGCGTCGGCGCGGTCCTGGCCACCGGCGACGACGAGGATGTGGGGCATCGAGCCAGGCTAGTGCCCCGCCGGGCCCGGCGGGTCTCTTCGGCCCTCTCCACACGCCCAACCGGGGGAGCGCGGCCGCGCCCGCCGACCCTAGGCTGACCGCGCCGGCACACCGCCGACCCACCGAGCAGATGGAGCGTTGACGATGGAAGTCCCCACCTGGGTCTGGACCCTCACCGTGGTCGGCATCGTCGGCATGCTGCTCTTCGACTTCGTGTTCCACGTGCGCAAGGCCCACGTGCCGACGCTCAAGGAGGCCTCGGTCTGGTCCGCGCTCTACGTCGGCATCGCCGTGCTGTTCGGCTTCGGGGTGCTGTGGTTCGGCGGCGGGACGATGGGCGGGGAGTACTTCGCGGGCTACATCACCGAGAAGGCGCTCAGCGTCGACAACCTGTTCGTCTTCCTCATCATCATGACCAGCTTCCGGGTGCCGCGCGAGGACCAGCAGAAGGTGCTGCTCTTCGGCATCGTCTTCGCCCTGATCGCCCGCACCGGCTTCATCTTCCTGGGCGCGGCCCTGATCAACCAGTTCGCCTGGGTCTTCTACTTCTTCGGCCTCATCCTCATCCTCACCGCCGGCAACATGCTCAAGGGCGAGGCCCAGGGCGGCCACGACGAGGACGAGCAGAACTTCGTCGTGAAGCTGGCGCGCCGCTTCATCCGCACCTCCGAGGAGTTCGACGGTGACAAGCTGACCACCGTCGTCGACGGCAAGAAGATGCTCACCCCGATGCTGCTGGTCATGGTGGCCATCGGCGGCACCGACATCCTCTTCGCCCTCGACTCCATCCCGGCGATCTTCGGCCTCACCCAGAACACCTTCATCGTCTTCACCGCCACGGCGTTCTCCCTGCTGGGGCTGCGCCAGCTGTTCTTCCTCATCGAGGGCCTGCTCGAGCGCCTGATCTACCTGTCCTACGGCCTCGCGGCGATCCTGGCCTTCATCGGCGTCAAGCTCATCCTCCACGCGCTGCACGAGAACAACCTCGGCTTCATCAACGGCGGCGAGCACGTCGACGTCACCGAGATCAGCACCGGGGTCTCCCTCAGCGTGATCCTCGGCATCCTCGTCGTCACCGTGGTCGCCTCCCTGGTCAGCAAGAAGGGCCGGGCCAAGACCGCGATCGGCAACGCCCAGCGCCACGTCGACGCCTACCTCGACCTCGACTACACCGCCGACACCTCCGAGCGCGAGCGCATCTTCGGCAAGCTGATCCAGGAGGGCGAGCAGATCAAGGCCCTCGGCCCGAAGTACCGCCGCATGGTGCGCGACGAGCCCGGTCTCATGGCCAAGATCGAGAAGGCCCGCCAGCAGCACGAGGAGACCGTCACCGACGGTCGCCAGCGCAACCCCCTCACCGAGGTCTGAGCGCGGGCCCGCCGGTCCGGAGCAGACCGGCGGGCGCGGAGGGGTGGCACAGCGCGGGCACAGCGGCGTCTCATCGGGTCCTCATCGAGGCGACCTACTCTCGTGCCATGGCACCCGAGCCCACCCCCGGTCCCCCGGCCCCGCGTCGCCGTACGACGGTCGTGCTCAACGCCGGCTCCCGCAGCGGCGCCGCGGCGCGCGACCGGCTGCCCGCCCTGCTGGCGCGCCACGACCTCGCCGACGCGCGGGTGCTGAGCGTCACCACCGGCGCCGAGCTCGCCGCCACCCTCGAGCGGGCCCTCGCCGAGGGTCCCGACCTGCTCGTGGTGGGCGGCGGCGACGGCAGCGCCTCGTGCGCCGCGGACCGCGTGGCCGGGTCCGACGTCGTGCTCGGCGTGCTGCCGCTCGGCACCGCCAACGACTTCGCCCGCACGCTCGAGATTCCGTCGGCGCTGGAGCAGGCCGTGGAGCACCTCGCGACGGGCAAGGTCGTCGACGTCGACCTCGGCCGCTGCGACGGGCGCGGCTTCCTCAACGTCGCCTCCCTCGGGCTCTCGGTCGGGGTCACCCAGCGCCTGCGCCCCGGCCTGAAGAAGCGCCTCGGCCCGCTGGCCTACCCCGTGGCGACGCTCGGGGCCTACCGCGGCCACGAGCCCTTCACCGCCCGGCTGGAGTTCCCCGACGGCGACCACGACACCCTCGCGCTGCACGACCTGATGCAGGTCGCGGTCGGCAACGGCCGCCACTACGGCGGCGGCAACGCCGTGGCGCCCAACGCCTCGGTCGACGACCACCTGCTCGACGTCTACGCCATCGAGCGCGGCCGGCTGCGCGACCACGTCTCGATCGCCCGCTTCCTCAAGGACGGGTCGTTCGTGGAGCACGAGAAGGTCCACCACCTCACCACCCGTCGGGTCCGCGTGGTCACCGACGAGCCGCTCCCGGTCAACCTCGACGGCGAGATCGCCGCGACCACGCCCGCGACCTTCGAGGTCCAGCGCAACGCCCTGCACGTCGTCGTGCCGCAGACCAGCCGCGCCGCCGAGCTCGACGGGCCCCGGGCCGCCGCCGCCGACCACGGCTGAGCGCTGCGACCACGGCTGAGCGCTGCGACCCGGGCCGGGAGCGGGGCCCGTAGGCTGGAGGAGCCATGAGCACACCGACCCCGCCGGCCCCGCGCCGCGCCCGCCACCTCATCGACCCGGCCAACCCGCCGGCACCGCCGTCGAGCCGGTCGCTGACCAACGTGCAGCAGTGGGTCATGTCGGTGCTGGCCGTCACCACGATCATGCACCTGTCGGTGGGGCTGGTGATCTCGGCCTTCTTCCTCGACGACTCCGAGGTCTCCGCCCGGGTCGGCCTCAACGTCATCGGCGCCGCCTTCGGCGTGGTCGCGGTGGCCGCCGGGCTGGCCATCCACCGTCGCTCCCCGCTCAGCCCGTGGCTGCTGCTCGGCACCCTGCCCGGCGTCGTCGGGCTCGTGCTCGTGCTCGCCTGACCCCGTGGGCGGCGCGACGGGCCTGCCCCGCTTCGAGGTGGCGGCCCGGCTGCGACCGGTCGACCTCGTCTGCCCCGGGTCGGTGCTGGTCGACGACGCCGCACCGGGCCCCGCCTCGGCCCACCCCACCCCCCACCCGGCGCCCTACGCCGCCGCGGAGGTCGAGCTGCTCGCGTCGGGGACGGCGCCCGGCCGGGACGCCCCGGTGCGCCTCGCCCTCGCCTCCGGCGACGACGAGCTGGGAGCGCTGTGGGACCCCGCCACCGGTGAGGTCTCCCTCGAGCTGCGCGTCGGCTCCACCACGTCACGTCACCTCAGCCGGCGGCACGGCCGGCCCGAGCAGCGCCCCGTGCGGCTCGGCCTGACCCTCACCGGGGTCCACCTCGCCGTCCACACCCACGACGGGCGGGCCTGGACCACCCGCGCCCGCGTCGACCTCGGCGCCGAACGCGCCGCCGACCGCGGCGGGGCGGGCCGGGTCGACACCCGCGACGAGCGGTGGCTCGCGGCTCTCGTCACCACCCGATCCGGCCCCGTCGCGCGGGTGCGCGCCGGCGGCTTCGGCCAGCTCGGCCTGCGCGACCTGCGGCTGGTCACGCGCGCCGACGGCTCGGCGTACCGGCCCGGGGGCGACCTGCTGCTCACCGCCACCAGCGCCGGGCCCGGCTTCTTCGACACCGCCCACACCTCGGTGTGGTCCCTCGACCCCGTCACCCTGTCGCTCACCCACCGCTCCGACCTGTTCTTCCGACGCCCCGACCGGCCCGGGGCCTTCGGCGACCACGCCACCCACCTCGTGCGCGACGGCGAGCACTGGCTGGTCGCGACGAGCACGTGGGGCGACTTCGACCGGCGCCGCGACGACGCGAGCGTCGCCGTCACCCTGGCCCGCCCGGGCGGCGACGTCGACCTGCTCGCGGGCCGCCACCTGCTCGACACCGAGCCGCTGCCCCTCCCGGTCGACGGCCTGCGCGCGGCCGGGGTCCGCTCGGTCGGGGTGTGGGACCCCCACCTCGTGCGCGACGGCGACGACTGGCTGGTCGGCTTCGTCTCGGCCCGGCGCTTCTTCGACTTCCACCCCGCCCTCGCCACCGGGCCCGCCCTCGACGCCCTCACCCTGCGCGCGGTCTCCGCGCGGCGCCGGGCCACCGAGGGCACCACGCTGCTGCGCGTCGACGGCGCGTGGCGGGTGCTGGTCAGCGACGGGCGCGACGGGCGCCGGGGCCAGCGCCAGCAGCACGCCGTGCTCGACCTCGACCTCGCCGAGGTCGGCGTGCTCGACGCGCCCTACCCCACCAACATCCCCTGGCCCACGCTCGTCGACCTCGGTGAGGAGGGCTGGCTGATGGTCGCCTTCGACGGCACGCCGTACGCCGGGCCGCTGCCGGGCTACGGCACCCACGGGCGGGTCGTGGTGGCCCGGTCGGTCGCCGGGACCTGAGCCGCGGGGGCCGCTAGCCTGGGACGTGACCCGCGCCACCCCTGCGGGTCGTCCGTCAGCGCCACACCACCTCGTGGCCCGAGCAGAGAGCGGCCCCACCATGCCGACCAGTCCCACCATGACGAGCAGTCCCACCACGGCGACCAGCCCCACCACGACCGGCAGCCCCACCGCGACGACGCAGCCCGGCCCGGCGCAGCCGGCGTCGGTGCCCCTCGACGTCTTCGAGGCCGGCGCCGAGCACGAGCAGGTCGTCTTCGCCTCGGACCCCGCCACCGGCCTGCGCGCCGTCGTCGCGATCCACTCCACCGCCCTGGGCCCCGCCCTCGGCGGCACCCGGTTCTACCCCTACGCCTCGACCGCCGACGCCGTCCGCGACGTGCTCGCCCTCTCCCGCGGGATGTCCTACAAGGCGGCGCTGGCCGGGCTCGACCTGGGCGGCGGCAAGGCCGTCATCATCGGCGACCCCGCCACCCTGAAGTCCGAGGCCCTGCTGCGGGCCTACGGCCGCTTCGTGCAGACCCTCGGCGGTCGCTACAACACCGCCTGCGACGTCGGCACCTTCTCCGAGGACATGGACCACGTGGCCCGCGAGTGCGACTTCGTCACCGGCCGCACCCAGGCCCACGGCGGGGCCGGCGACAGCTCGGTGCTGACCGCCTACGGCGTCTTCCGGGGCATGCTCGCCTGTGCCGAGCACGTGTGGGGGTCGGCCACCCTGGCCGGACGCACCGTCGGCGTCGCCGGCGTCGGCAAGGTCGGACGCCACCTCGTGGAGCTGCTCGTGGCGGACGGCGCCGACGTCGTGGTCACCGACGTGCACGGCCCGGCCGTCGACGCGGTGCGAGCCGCGCACCCCGGGGTCCGCGCCGCCGCCTCGACCGCCGAGCTCGTCGCGCTGCCCCTCGACGTCTACGCACCCTGCGCGCTCGGTGGCGCGATCGACGACGACGTGCTCGCCGTGCTGCGCGCGAGCGTGGTGTGCGGCGCCGCCAACAACCAGCTCGCGCACCCCGGGGTCGACAAGGCGATGCTCGACCGAGGGATCGTCTACGCGCCCGACTACTGCGTCAACGCCGGCGGCCTCGTGCAGGTCGCCGACGAGCTCGACCCGCGTGGCTTCTCCTTCGAGCGGGCCCGCGCGCGGGCCCACCTGATCGGCGACACCACCCGCCGGGTGCTCAGCCTCGCCGCCACCGACGGGGTCTCCCCCGCCGTCGCCGCCGACCGGCTCGCCGAGGCCCGCATGCGCGACGTGGGTCGCCTGCGCGGCATCTGGGTCGGCTGAGGCCGAGAGCGACACCGGGCACACGCAGACGGCCGCCGGGCAGGGCCCGGCGGTCGTCTGGTGCGTGCGTCAGACGGAGTCAGTCACGACGCGGGTCGGCGTAGTCCGACCACTTCTCGAGCTCTTCGGGCTCCAGCTCGTCGGTGCTGTCCTGGTGGTTCTCGCCATGCAGCTCGTTGGCCAGCGCCCCGAAGTCCGTCTCGTGAGTGCGGTACTTCAGGTCGCGGGCGACCTTCGTCTGCTTGGCCTTAGCTCGGCCGCGCCCCATAGGGTCAGCCCCCTCGCACGCTCGGCCGGGGCCCATGGCTCCCGGGCTGTCTCTCGAATACTCGTGGCGCCAACGCTACCTGCTGCCCGGTCGTTCCCGCACACCAGTCCGGTGTTTCGGACCACCGATCTCGTCGGTCCGCCCCGCCGCGGGGCCGCCGACGGTGGATCGTGTCGTCGAAATCACCGTGCCCGGGCGAGCCGGACCGTGCCGGTCTGGGCCGGTCCAGGCCGGTCCGACCCCGCCCGGAGGCCTCACCAGCCCGGGTGCTGGCCCGTCAGCAGGACGCGTCCGCCGTCGGTGTCGCTGCTGCTCACGTGGCCCGCGGCCCAGGCCCGCACGCCATGGCCGGCGAGCACGCCCACGGCCCGGTCGACCTCGGCGGCCGGCAGCATCGCCACCATGCCGACGCCGCAGTTGAGGGTGGCCTCGAGGTCGGGCTGCGAGACGTCGCCGACGCGCCGCACGAGGTCGAAGATCGGCTGCGGGGTCCAGGTCGCACGGTCGAGCACGGCCACGAGCTCCTCGGGCATGACCCGCTCGAGGTTGGCCGCCAGGCCACCGCCGGTGACGTGCGACATCGCGTGCACCTCGACACTGTCGGCGAGGTCGAGGCAGGCCTTGGCGTAGATCCGGGTGGGGGTGAGCAGCTCCTCGCCCAGGGTGCGGCCGAGCTCGGGCACGTCGCGGTCCAGCGCCCAGCCGGCGCCGCCGTCGGCGGGGGCGCCGAGGAGCACGTGGCGCACCAGGGAGTAGCCGTTGGAGTGCAGGCCGCTGGCCTCCATGGCCAGCACCACGTCGCCGGGGCGCACGCGGCCCGGGCCGAGGAGGCGGTCGGCCTCGACCACGCCGGTGGTCGCACCGGCCACGTCGTACTCGTCGGGGGCCAGCAGGCCGGGGTGCTCCGCGGTCTCGCCGCCGATGAGGGCGCAGCCGGCCTCCAGGCAGGCCTCGGCGATGCCCTTGACGATCGCGGCGATGCGCTCGGGCACGACCCGGCCGGTGGCGATGTAGTCGGTCATGAAGAGCGGCTCGGCGCCGCAGACCACGAGGTCGTCGACGACCATGCCGACCAGGTCGAAGCCGATGGTGTCGTGGACGTCCATCGCCTGGGCGATCGCCACCTTGGTGCCGACGCCGTCGGTGGAGGTGGCCAGCAGGGGCCGCTCGTAGCGGGTGAGGGCGGAGGCGTCGAAGAGGCCGGCGAAGCCGCCCAGCCCGCCGATCATCTCCGGGCGCCGGGCCTTGTCGACCCACACCTTCATCAGCTCGATGGCCTTGTCGGCCGCCTCGATGTTGACGCCCGCCTCGGCGTACGCGTTGGACTCGCTCACGGGTGACCTTCCGGGGTGGTGTCAGGGGTTGTTGAGCACGGGCAGCGCCTTGCCCAGGGTCGGCGAGGAGAGGGTGGTCTCCAGCAGGTGCTTGCCCAGCAGGTTCTCGTCGGGCAGCGGCACGGGGTACTCCCCGGTGAAGCAGGCCTGGCAGAGCCGCTCGGCGGGCTGCTTGGTGGACTGGATCATCCCGTCGAGGGAGATGTAGCCCAGGGTGTCGGCGCCGACGCTGGCGGCGATCTCCTCGGGGCTGAGGCCGTTGGCGATCAGCTCGGCGCGGGTGGCGAAGTCGATGCCGTAGAAGCAGGGCCACTTCACCGGCGGTGAGGAGATCCGCACGTGCACCTCGCGGGCGCCGGCCTCGCGCAGCATCCTGACCTGGGCGCGCTGGGTGTTGCCGCGCACGATCGAGTCGTCGACCACGACGATCCGCTTGCCGCGGATCATGTGCTCCAGCGCGTTGAGCTTGAGCCGGATGCCGAGCTGGCGCAGCGTCTGGCTGGGCTGGATGAAGGTGCGCCCGACGTAGGCGTTCTTGACGAAGCCCTGACCGAAGGGGATGCCGCTCTCCTCGGCGTAGCCGGCAGCGGCCGGGGTGCCCGACTCGGGCACCGGGATGACCAGATCGGCCTCGACGGGGTACTCGCGCGCCAGCTGACGGCCCATCTCCACGCGCGACTCGTGCACGCTGCGCCCGGAGATGGTGGCGTCAGGGCGGGCGAGGTAGACGTACTCGAAGACGCAGCCCTTGCGGTCGGGCTCGGCGAAGCGGTGCGAGCGCAGGCCGTTCTCGTCGATGACGATCATCTCGCCCGGCTCGACCTCGCGCACGACGGAGGCGCCGATCGTGGCCAGGGCGGCGTCCTCGGAGGCCACGACCCAGCCGCGGTCGAGGCGGCCCAGCACCAGCGGGCGGATGCCCTGGGGGTCACGGGCGGCGTAGAGGGTGTTCTCGTTCATCCACACGAAGCAGAAGGCGCCGCGCAGCAGCGGGAGCACCTCGAGGGCGCGCTGCTCCAGGGTGGAGTCGGGGTGGTGGGCCAGCAGCGCCGTCACCAGGCCGGTGTCGTTGGTGGAGTGCTCCACCGGGCGCTGGTGCAGGTCGAGCTCGTCGTCGGGGCCGGGCAGCGCCTCGACCATCTCGCGCAGCTCGTGGGAGTTGATGAGGTTGCCGTTGTGGCCCAGGGCGATGGACCCGTCGACGGTGGGCCGGAAGGTGGGCTGCGCGTTCTGCCACGTGCTGGCCCCGGTGGTGGAGTAGCGGGAGTGGCCGATCGCGAGGTGGCCCTTGAGCGAGTCGAGGGTGGTCTCGTCGAAGACCTGGGAGACCAGGCCCATGTCCTTGTAGACCAGGATCTGACGCCCGTTGGAGACCGCGATGCCGGCCGACTCCTGCCCGCGGTGCTGGAGGGCGTAGAGACCGAAGTAGGTCAGCTTGGCGACGTCCTCCCCCGGGGCCCAGACGCCGAAGACGCCACACGCGTCCTGCGGTCCTTGGTCCTGCGGGTCGAGGGCCGTCGTGAGCCGGCCGTCCCCACCCCTGCGCGCGCTGCTGATGAAGGGCACGGCCCCCAGTCTAGGGCCCTCCCGGGGCGGCCGCCGACCATCGCCCAGCCCGCGGCGGCCGGCGGCGCACGACACCCGGCGCGGCTCGCGCCGTGACCCCTCCCCAGGTCGAGTGCCGCCCGGACTAGGCCGATCGACCCACCCGGCCCCGGACCGAACGGACAGGAACCGGGCCTGGCCTGGGCCGATCCCGGGTCAGCGCAGCCCCCTCACCCCTACTCTCGGGAGGAGCGCCCCACCGCCGGCGGGCGCTCGGAAGGGGTGCAGGGTGACGACGTGGCGCGCAGCGCTCGACGAGCCGACGCACGCTGCCCGCACGCTCGCGACCCGCCCCGCCGACGCACCCCGCCCCTTGCCCAGCCCGGCCGGCGACGGTCTCCAGGTCGTCGCCGAGGGCGTCACCCGCATCGCCGGCTTCGGCGTGGCCGCCCTGTCGCTGGTGCGTGACGTCGACCAGCTCGAGGTGGTCGCGGTGGCCGGCGACGAGGACGCCGCCGGCGCCCTCCTCGGCACCCGCACCACGGTCGCCTCCCTCGAGGCGGAGATGGAGATCGCCGACGCGTGGGGGGCGCTGCGCTTCGTGCCCCAGGAGCGCCTCGACCACCTCGACCCCGACCTGACCGTCGACGGCTGGGTGCCCGAGCTCGTGCCGCTCGAGGGCCCCGACGCCTGGCACCCCCTCGACCTGCTGTGCGCGCCGCTGCTCGCCCCCGACGGCCGGCTCATCGGGCTGCTCTCGATGGACCTCCCCCGCGACGGCCGCCGCCCCGGGCCCGCGGCGCGCCGGGTGCTGGAGGAGTACGCCCGTCAGGCCGCCCACGCGGCGCTGCTCACGCTCCAGCGCGAGGAGCTGGCCGAGCAGGTGCGCCTCGCCGGCACCGCTCGCGAGATCGTCCGCAACGCCAGCAGCCACCACGGGCTCGCCCAGATCCTCGAGGAGACCGGCTCGGCGCTGGTCGAGGGCTTCGGCGCCGCCGGCATGTGGATCCAGGTCTTCGACGCCGACGACCGCGGCGCCAGCGTGCTGCTCGCCGTCGACGGCAGCGAGGTGGTGCTGCCCGCGCGCCTGGTGCGCGTCGCCGAGGCCGCCGCCCGCGAGTGCTGGTCGCGCCAGCGGGTCGAGGTCATCGACACCGGTCGAGAGCGTCATGCCGAGCTGCCGCCCGGCGACCACGCCGCCGTCGTGGCCTTCCTCGACTCGATCGGGGTCGGCTCCATCATGTTCGTGCCCATCGGCGCCGGCCCGGAGTGCCTGGGCAACCTCGTGCTCACCCGCGCCGCCACCTGCCCGGAGTGGACCGACGTGCAGGTCGAGGCCGTGCTCGACATCGGTCACGACCTGGGCCGGGTCGTGCTCAACGCCCGCGGCTTCGAGCGCGAGCACCGGCTGGTCAAGGAGCTCCAGGCCCTCGACGTCTACAAGACCCGCCTCATCGCCACCGTCTCCCACGAGCTGAAGAACCCCCTCACCTCCGTGGTCGGCCACCTCGAGCTGCTCACGGTGCTCGACGAGCTGCCTGCCCGGGCCACCGCCTCGCTCGCCGCGATCGGTCGCGGCACGACCAAGCTGGCCCGCGTGGTCGACGACCTGTTGCTGCTCTCGCGCGTCGGCGACCCCGAGCGCCTCGTCGAGGCCGAGCGCGTGGACCTGCTCGGCGTGGTCGCCGAGGCCCACGACCTGGTGCGGGTGGAGGCCCAGCGCCGCGAGGTCGCCCTCGCCCCGCCCCGGGCCGACGGCGCACCCGCGCGGCTGGTGGTCGAGGGCGACGCCGACGAGCTCGAGCGGGCGGTCACCAACCTGCTGGGCAACGCGGTCAAGTACAGCCCCCCGGGCAGCGAGGTGCAGGTGGTCGTGCGCCCGCGACGTACGGCGGGGGCGGCGGAGGTCGTGGTCGACGTCGTCGACCAGGGCATCGGCATCTCGGCCGAGGACCGCGGCCGGCTCTTCGAGGAGTTCTTCCGCTCCACCAACCCCGAGGCGCTCAGCCGCCCGGGCACGGGGCTGGGGCTGGCCATCGTGGCCCGCATCGCCGCCGGGCACGGCGGCCACGTCGAGGTCGCCTCCGAGCTGGGCCGCGGGAGCACGTTCTCGCTGTGCCTGCCCGCGGCCACGCCCTGAGGCGACCCCGACTGCTGCTCACATGTCGCGGGCGCCCTGCAGGATCGCCTCGCGGATGCGGGTGTAGGTGCCGCACCGGCAGATGTTGCGGATCGTGTCGAGGTCGCGCTCGGTGATGCTGCGCCCCTCGCGACGCACCTTGCGCACCAGTGCCACCGCGGCCATGATCTGGCCGGGCTGGCAGTAGCCGCACTGCGCGACGTCACGGTCGATCCAGGCCTGCTGCATCGGGTGGAGCTTGCGGCCGTCGGCCAGCCCCTCGATCGTCGTGACGCGGTCCTTGGGCTTGAGGTCGCCCACCCGCACCGAGCAGGGGTTGAAGGCCCGGCCGTTGATGTGCGACGTGCACGCCTTGCACACGTTGATGCCGCAGCCGTACTTGGGGCCGGTGACCCCGAGCAGGTCGCGCAGCACCCAGAGCACGCGCACGTCGTCGTTCACGTTCACCGTGACCGGCTTGCCGTTGAGGATGAAGGTCTGCTTCGCCATGTCGGGCTCCTGGTCAGTAGGTGAGCTTGAGCCCGTTGGTGGGCGAGGGGGGCACGGGCGGCACGAACGACTTCGGCTTGAAGGCGATCGGGTCGTCGTGGTTGATCGGGAACCGCTTGGGCAGCGTGCCGGTGGCGCGCGCGTAGGCGCAGGCCACCGCGGCCGCCGTCGAGCCCACCGCGGCCTCGCCGACCCCTCCCGGGGTGTCGGAGTCGGTCTCGACGATGTGCACCTCGACCTCGGGCGGCACGTTCCACTGGCGCGTGTAGAAGTAGTTGTCCCAGCTGGCCTCCAGGAAGCGCCCGTTCTTGAGGTGGCAGGAGCTGGTGAGGGTCAGCGCGATGCCGTCCATCACCCCGCCCTGCATCTGGGCCTCGACGCCGCGGGGGTTGATCACCAGACCGCAGTCGACGGCCACGACGACCTTGGTCACGCGCGGGCCGGTCACGGTCTCGGGGCCGAGGTCGCGGTTGACCGTGGAGGGGCGGGTGTCGATCTCGACCAGGATGGCCGTGGCGCCCTTGTACTCCTTGTGGATGGCCACGCCCTGGGCCACGCCGGCGGGCAGCGAGCGACCCCAGTTGCCCTCCTTCCTCACCTTCTCGAGCACGGCCTTGACCCGGTCGTTCTTGAGGAACTTCAGGCGGAACTCCAGCGGGTCCGTCCCCACCTTCTTCGCCAGCTGGTCGATGGTCAGCTCGGCGGCCACGGCGACGTCGGGAGAGTAGATGTTGCGCATGGAGCCGGTGCGGAAGCGCTGGTCGGTCTCGTTGAGCAGCTGCGTCACGACACCGAAGTCGTAGGGCAGCTCCTGGGTCAGGGTGAAGATCGACTGCGAGAAGGTCAGGCCGCCGAGGTAGCGCCCGACCTCGGTGGGCAGCTCGTCGGCGGTGGCGGTCAGGATCTCGCCGAGACCGTGGCTGAAGTCGGTCACGACGCTGGTGTGGCGCTGCTCGAAGCTCAGCACCTGGTCCTCACCGGTCAGGCCACCCTTGAGCACCGTGGCGCGCACCCGCGAGGTGGCCATCGGGTGCAGGCGACCCTGGCGCGGCTCGTCGGCGCGGTGCCACATCAGCTTGACGGGCACGCCCATCGCCTTGCTGATCTCGGCCGCCTCCAGGGCGTGGTCGCCGAAGAGCTTGTGGCCGAAGGAGCCGCCGCCGGTGATCACGTTGACCTTGACCGCGTTGACGGGCAGGCCGAGCATGATCGCGATGTTCTCCTGGGCCAGGATCGGGACCTTGAGACCGGCCCAGATCTCGGCGCCGTCCTCGCGCACGTCGGCGATGGCGGCGTAGGGCTCGAGGGCCGCGCTGCTGCGGAACATGAACTCGAACTCGGTCTCCACCGACTCCGCCAGCACCGGCACGTCGGGCACGACGAGGGGCAGCTCGGCGCGCTTGATGCCGGCCAGGACGGTCTCGTCGGACTCGCCGCTCGCGGTGCCGGGGTTCCAGTCGACCTGCATCTCGCGGATGGCGTCGATGCAGTGGCCGAAGGTCTTGGCCCGCACGGCGATGCCGCTGCTGATCTGCGCGACGTGGGTCACCCCGGGCATCTTCTTGATGGCGGCGAGGTTCTTGAGGCCGTTCTCCTTCGGGGTGCCCTGGTGCTCGGGGGCGCGGCACACCATGGTCGGCAGCGCACCGGGCACGTCGAGGTCGGTGGTGAAGTCCTTCTTGCCGGTCACCGCGGCGCGGGCGTCCAGGCGGTTCTTCGGGGTGCCGATGACCCGGAAGTCGGACGGGGGCCGCAGCACGACCTCGACGGCCTCCACGACCTGGCTCGCGGCGTCGCCGGCGATGTCGCCGTAGGTGACGTTGTTGCCCGCCAGGTCGCTGATCACGCCGCCGGTGGTCGTGAGACGGTCGGCGGTGGTGCCGAACAGGATGGCCGCGGCCTCGAGCAGCTTCTGCCGGGCCAGCGCGCCGGCGACGCGCACGGGCGTGTAGGTCGAGAAGGTGGTGTTGGAGCCACCGGTGAGCTGGTTGAAGACCAGCTCCGGACGCGCCGGTGCCAGCGTCACCTTGACCTTGCTCATCGGCAGGTCGAGCTCCTCGGCGAGGATCATCGTGGTCGAGGTGAGGATGCCCTGACCGACCTCGGTGCGGGGCAGCTCGAACGACGCGGTGCCGTCCTCGTTGATGGTGACGGTGATCAGCTGCGAGGTCGGCAGCGCCGAGTCGGTCTGCAGGTCCTCGAGGTCGTAGAGCTCGGGCAGCTGCGGGCCCGACGGGATCGCGGCCGAGGCGCGGTTGCTGCCCGTGGCGAGGTCGGCGCCGACGACGAGGGTCGTGCCGGCGAGGACGTAGCCGATGAAGCTGCGGCGGCCCAGGGCAGCCGGCGGAGCGGCCGACTGGTGGTCGTGGAGCTCGGTCATGCGTGGCCTCCAGGTGGGTGCCGGGCGCTCCCCCATGAAGCGTCCCGAGAATGACAAGACTGACAGGGAGTGCTGTCAGTCACCATGCCCACGGCGCCCACGATGTGACCACTGCCACTGTGCACCCTGCACATCGCGCGGCGGTCGGGGACCGCGCCGGCTCAGCCGCCCGTGCGCAGCGCGCGCAGCGCGAGGTCCAGCTCGACCGGGGGTGCGCCGGCGAGCACGTCGCGCCCGGTGAGCTCGGCGACGCGGCGCAGCCGGTTGAGCACGGTGTTGCGGTGGCAGTGCACGCGCTCCGCGGTGGAGGTGGCCGAGCCGCCGGTCGCCACCCAGGCCTCGAGGGTGTCCACCAGCGGCACGAGCTCGGCCCGGGGCAGCGCGAGGAGCGGGCCCAGCCACACCGACACCAGACGGGCCGCGACGTCGGGGGCGCTCATCAGCAGCGCCTCGGGCAGCCGGCTGTCGAAGGTGGCGAGCCCGCCGTCGCGGCCCAGGGTGCGCAGCGCCAGCGAGGCCTGCCGGAAGCCGGCGTCGACCCCGGCGAGGCCGTGGACCACGGCGGAGACGCCGAGCCCGCCGGCCGCGGCCGCGACCCGGGCGAGGCGCTCCAGGGCCTCGCGCGGCGAGTCCTCACGCAGCGCGACCAGCCCGACGACGCCGCCCGTGCGGCGCACCCAGGCCGAGGCGTGGGGCGCCACGACCGACCCGGCCTGGAGCGGGTCGACGCGGCCGCCGATCACGACCAGCACGTCGCCGGAGACCGGCAGGTCGAGGATGCGCGCCGCCTCGAAGGCGAAGGACGCCTCCTGGGCCCGCCCGCTCAGCAGGCCCTCCCACAGCTCCGCGCGCTGCTGCTCGTCGGCGCGCACGACCGCGCGCTCGTGGGCGTGGTAGGCCGCCGCGACCTGGGCGGAGGTCTCGTCGACGACCTCCCACAGCCGGCCGCCGACCTCGCGCAGCTCCACCGAGGTGAGCGCCGACTCGGCGTGGTCGACCAGGTCGTCCCAGATCAGCCGACCCCCCATGCGGAAGGAGCGCAGCACGTCGTCGAGGGGCAGCCCCTGCTCGGCGCGTCGGCGGCCGGTCTCACGCGCCGCGTCGTACGCCGGGTCGTGGGCGGGGCTGCCGGTCGGCTCCTGGCCGAGCAGCTCGAGCACGCGGTCGATGTTGTCGTGGCAGGAGCGGCGCAGGTCCTCGCTCGGCACGACCCGCCGCAGCTGGTAGCCCGGGTTGCTGGCCTCGATCGTCGCGACGAGCCGGTCGGTCAGGGGGGCCAGTCGCTGCGCGCGGTGGTCGCCGAGGAAGGCGAGGGTCTCCGCGTCCATCCGCCCACCGTAGCCCGGCCCTCCCCAGGGGGCGGGCCGTCGGCACGTGCCCCCGCGTCAGGCCAGGGCGGCCCCGTCCCGGCCCTGCGCCGGACCCTGCGCCGGGCCCTGCGCCGGGCCCTGCGTCAGGCCCGGCTCATCGCTGGGTCACCGCCGGGCGAGACGCGCCAGCAGCAGCGCCTCGGCCAGCACGACGCGCTCGAACTCCGCGAGGTGGAGGCCCTCGTTGGCGCCGTGGGCGCGGGTGTCGGGGTCCTCCACGCCGGTCACCAGCACGCTGGCCTCGGGGAAGGCCTCCAGGAACTCGGCGATGAAGGGGATCGACCCGCCCACGCCCATGTCGATCGGCTCGGTGCCGTCCCAGGCCTCGGCGAAGGCTGCGCGGGCGGCGTCGTAGGCCGGGCCCGTCGCGTCGATGCGGGTGGGCTCGCCGGTGTCGACGACGGTGAGGGTCAGCTCGGCGCCCCACGGGGTGTGGGCCTCGAGGTGGGCGCGCAGGCAGGCCAGGGCGTTGTCGGCGGTGTCGCCGGGGGCCACCCGCAGGCTGATCTTGGCGCGGGCCGCGGGCACCAGGGTGTTGCTCGCGCCGTCGACCTTGGGCGCGTCGAGGCCGGTGATGCTCAGCGACGGCTTGGTCCACAGCCGCTCGACGGCGGAGCCGGTGCCCATCCAGGTGATGCCGGGCACGGCGCCGGACTCCGCGCGCAGGCGCTCCTCGGGGTAGGTGACGTCGGCGGCGGGCGACGACACCAGCCCGGCGATCGCGACGTCGCCGGCGTCGTCGTGGAGGCTGGCGATGACGCGGCTCAGGGCGATGAGCGCGTCGGGCACGAGCCCGCCCCACATGCCCGAGTGCACGGCGTGGGTCAGGGTGCGCACCTCCACGTCGGCGCGCACGAGGCCGCGCAGGCTGGTGGTGAGCGCGGGCTCGCCGATGTCCCAGTTGCCGGAGTCGGCGATGACGATGACGTCGGCGCGCAGCGCCTCGGCGTGCTCGGCCAGCAGTGCGGGGAGGGTGTCGGAGCCGACCTCCTCCTCGCCCTCGATGAACATCGTGACGCTCACCGGGAGGTCGTCGCCGAAGACGCGCAGCGCGCCGAGGTGGGCGGCGATGCCGGCCTTGTCGTCTGCCGCGCCGCGGGCGTAGAGCCGGCCGTCGCGCTCGGTGGGCTCGAAGGGCGGGGAGTCCCAGTCGGCGTGGTCGTTCTCCGGCTGGACGTCGTGGTGGGCGTAGAGCAGCACCGTGGGCGCACCCTCGGGGCCCGCCTTGTGGGCGATCACCGCGGGCGCCCCGCCCTCGGCGCTCACCACGTCGACGGAGTCGAAGCGCTCGGCGCGGAAGAGCTCCGCGACGGCCTCGGCGCTGCGGCGCACCTCGCCGGCGCGCGCCGGGTCGGCGCTGACCGACTCGATGCGCACGAGGTCCTCGAGGTCGCGACGGATGCCCGGCAGGAGCTCGTCGACGCGGGCACGGATGGCGGCGGAGTCGGTCAGGAGGTCGGGCTGGCTCATGCCGGCCAACCTATCGCCGTCGCCCGGCGCCGGGTCGCGCGCGGGTGGCTGCGGCCGCGCGGCAGGCAGGTCAGGATCAGGTCAGGGGCAGGTGGGGCGCGAGGTCGGCGCGCTGCCCGCTGGCGCTCACCCGGCCCGCGGCGTCGGCCTCGCCCCAGGTGAGCGAGCCGGAGGCCAGGGCGATCCACGTCAGGGCGTCGGTCTCCACGACGGCGGGCGGGGTGCCGCGGGTGTGGCGCACCCCCGGGATGACCTGCACGGCGGCGTAGGGCGGGACCCGCACCTCGACCGAGTGGCCCGGCGCGCGCTGCTCCAGCACGGCGAGGAAGTGCTTGACCAGCAGCCGGAGGTCGGCGCGGTCGGGCGCCGACCCGGCGGCCCCCGCGGCCTCGACCCGGGCGAGGGCGGCGGCCACGTCGGCGGCGGGCGCGACCCGGAGCCGGGCGGGCATCAGCGGCGCTCGCGGGGACGGCCGGGGCACGGTCGGTGGATCACCGGGTCAGCCTAGGCGGCCCCGGAACCGGCGCGGTCCGGGCGCTGACCACCGGCGAGCACCACCGGGGAGTCCCAGGGAGCCCATGCGAGCCCCGGGGAGCACCAGGGACCCCCGGGGGGAGCCCAGCGGCTCGCCCCTCCGCCGTGTAGACAGACCCCATGGACCCGAAGACCTCCGGGCGCGTCGCCCGCTCCCTCGAGACCCTGCACGCCCTCTGCTACTTCGCCCCGGAGGTGTCCGACGAGATCACCGCGCTCGGCGTGCGCCCGGGCCGCGCCGCCTACTTCGCCGGGCGCTCGGCGCCGATGGGGCGTGTGGGAGCGGGGCCGGTGGCGGCGACGTTCTACGTCTTCAACCCCGACCTCGTGGCCCACTTCGTGCCGGCCTGCTGGGAGACAGCCGCCCCCGAGGACGTCACCGCCGCTCGCTACCGCGGTGTCGATGCGGCCTACCGCCGCCTGCTGGGCGAGGAGGTCCTGGCCTCCGCCGAGGTGGCCGAGGCCGCCGAGCTGGCCCGCACCGCGGCCGCCGGCTGCTCGGTGGCCGGGCGCCCCCTGCACGCCGCCCACGCCGACCTGGCCTGGCCCTCCGAGCCCCACCTCGTGCTCTTCCACGCCCTCACGCTGCTGCGCGAGCACCGCGGCGACGGACACGTGGCCGCCCTGCTCGCCGCGGGCCTGACCGGCGTCGAGGCGCTGGTCAGCCATACCGCGACCGGCCGCGGCTTCACCGTGCCGGCCGCCCAGGCCACCCGCGGCTGGACCCCGGAGCAGTGGCAGGAGACCGTCGAGGCGCTGGCGGCCCGCGGGCTGACGGGCCCCGATGGCGGTCTCACCGAGGAGGGCGCGGCGCTGCGCTCGCGCGTCGAGGCCGCCACCGCCGAGATGGCCGCCGCGCCCTGGGACCACCTCGGCGAGACCGGCGCCCTCCGCCTGGCCGAGCTGGGCCAGCCGCTGGTGCAACGCGCCCTCGACCACGGCGCCTTCCCCGACGGGGTCTTCGCCTGAGCGGCCCGGGGCCCGGGGCGTCGCGGGTCCCCGCCGGACGGGTGTGGTCGCACGCGCGCGCAGCGCGTTGACTCTGACCCGTGCCGGAGGGTGACAGCGTCCACAAGCTCGCACGTCGGCTGGAGCCGACGCTGCTGGGCCGCACGATCGCGCGCAGCGACCTGCGGGTGCCACGGCTGGCGACCCGTGACCTCGCCGGGCGCGAGGTGCGGGAGCTGGCCACCCACGGCAAGCACCTGCTGACCCGGCTGGGGCCCGGCCGTGACGGCTCCGACGACGGCGTCACGCTCCACTCCCACCTGCTGATGGACGGCGAGTGGGCCACCACCGGGCCCGGCAAGCAGCTGCCGCGGCGGATGATGCCCGAGGTCAGGGTGGTGCTCGAGACCGACCGCGGCACCACGGCCTGGGGCCTGCGCCTGCACCAGCTCGACCTCGTCGCCACCCGCGACGAGCACCGCCTCATCGGCCACCTCGGCCCCGACCCGCTGCGCGCGGACTTCGACCACGACGAGGCCGTGCGCCGGCTGCGCGCGGAGCCGGCGGTGCCGCTGGTGAGCGCACTGCTCGACCAGACCAAGGTCGCGGGCCTGGGCAACCTCTGGGCCAACGAGCTGGCCTTCATCACCGGCACCAGCCCCTGGACACCGGTCGGCGACCTCGACGTCGACCGGCTGGTCACCAACGCGCGCCGCGCGCTGCGCCACTCCGCCCTCGTGCCCGGGGCCTACCAGGTCACCACCGGCAGCAGCCGCCGCGGCGAGGACCACTGGGTCTCGGGGCGCGCCCGCAAGCCCTGCCTGCGCTGCGGCACGACCGTCCTCGTGGTCGCCGACCTGCCCGACGACCCGGCCAACCGCCGCACCTGGTGGTGCCCCCACTGCCAGCCCGGCCCCGGACCCGAGGCGCGGGTGCCGACCCCGCGCTCGGTCCGGTACGGCGGGGGCGCCAGCGCCTGACGCGGCGCGGGACCCCGACCGCGCCGGCGTCAGGCGCTGGCGTCGCGCAGGGCGCGGCGGGTCACCACGATGGCCAGCGCCATCAGCACGACGCCGCCGGCGGCGGTGAGGCTGCTGCCGTCGACGAAGGCGGCCTGGGCCGAGGCCGTCAGCGCGGCGCCGGTGTCGGCCGGCAGGGTGGGGGCGAGGGCGAGCGCGCCGGCGAGGGTCTCGCGGGCGGCGTCGGCCTGGGCCCCGTCGAGGCCGGCCGGCACCTCGAGGTGGGAGCGGTAGGTCGCGGCGAGCAGCCCGCCGAGCACGCTCGTGCCGAGCACGGCACCGACCTCGTAGGCGGTCTCGGAGACCGCCGAGGCCGCGCCGGCCTCGGCGGGCGGCACCGCGGCGATGATCAGGTCGTTGGACAGCGTCTCCGCGATGCCCACGCCGGCGGCCAGGGCGGCGAAGGCCACGACGAGCAGGGCGACCCCGCCGGAGCCGCCGGCCACCGCGACGCCCGCGTAGGCCGCGGCGGCCAGGCCCAGCCCCGCCGTCATGAGGGTGGCGGGGCGCCAGCGGCGTACGAGGCGCACGACGAGGAGGCTGGCCAGCACCATCGCCACCGTGCCGGGCACGAGCACGAGGGCGGCGTCGAGCGGGCTGAGACCCACGACGAGCTGGAGGTGCTGGGAGAGGAAGTAGAGCAGCCCGACCAGCGCCATCACGCTGAGCAGGTTGACCAGCACCGACCCGGCGAAGGCCGGCACGGTGAAGAGCCGCACGTCGAGCATCGGCCGGGGCCGCGCCAGCATCCGTCGCACCAGGGCGACCCCGGCGGCGACGCCGAGCGCCACGCAGCCCAGGGCGAGCAGGTCGGGCCCGGCGACGGCGACGTGCTTGATCGCGAAGACGACGGGCGCGAGCGTGGCCATCGAGAGCACCATGCCGACGGGGTCGAGCGGCCCGGGCGCGGGGTCGCGCGACTCGGTGACCAGCACGGGCGCCAGCACGAGCAGCGGCAGCAGCATCGGCACCGCGATCAGGAACACCGCACCCCAGTCGGCCACCTCGAGCAGGACGCCGCCGACGATCGGCCCGATCGCCGCCCCGGCCGCGAAGCCGGTGGCCCAGACCGCGATGGCCAGGCGGCGCTGGGCGCGGTCCTCGAACATGCCGCGCAGCAGCGAGAGCGTGCACGGCATGAGCGCCGCGCCGAAGACGCCGAGCAGGAGCCGGGCCAGCAAGAGGGCCTCGGCCGAGGTCGCGAAGGCCGCGAGCACCGAGGTGGCCGCGAAGCCGGTGGCACCGACGAGCAGCAGCCGCCGGCGGCCCACCCGGTCGCCGAGGCTGCCCATGGTGACCAGCAGCCCGGCCAGGACGAGGGGGTAGACGTCGACGATCCACAGCTGCACGGCGGCGCTGGGGCGCAGGTCGAGCGCGATCGCGGGCAGGGCGAAGCTCAGCACGGTGTTGTCGATGGAGACCAGCAGCACGGGGAGCATCAGCACGGCCAGGCCGGCCCACTCCCGGCGCCCGGCCCGCCGGGGCGCCGCGGTCACGGGGTGGAGGGTCGTCATAACGCCTACTGTACCGACTGGTCGGTACAGTGGCCAGTCGTAGGCTCCTCCCCATGACCTCTCCCCGGTCCTCCGCCCGCGAGCGGATCCTCGACGCCTACCAGGCCTGCCTCAACGACCTGGGCGAGCGCGCGGCCACCCTCGACGCCGTCGCCGCCGCCGCCGGGGTCTCCAAGGGCGGGCTGATCTACCACTTCGCCTCCAAGGAGGCCCTGGCCGCCGGGCTGGTCGAGCGCCTCGAGCGGCTGGGCCGCGACGACGTCGAGGCCATGGGCTCCACCGCCGAGAGCGCCGTGGGCCACTTCATCCGCAGCGCCGCCCACGCCCAGTCGCCCTTCGGCCTGACCGCCCAGGCCGTGCAGACGCTGGCCCGCAGCGGCCACGTCGGCGCCGTGCGCACGATGCACGCCCTCGAGCAGGAGTGGTACGACGTGCTCCTGCGCGCCACCGGCGACCGGGTCGTGGCCCGCATGGCCCAGCTCGTGGGCGACGGCATCTACTACAACGCCGCCCTCGCCGTCACCGAGCCCGCCACGGTCGACCCCGACGAGACCGGGGAGCCCGGGGAGGCCGAGGCGCACCCCGCCCTGCCCTCGCCCGCCGAGCAGGAGGACCTCGTCCGCGCGCTGCTGCGGATGATCGACGACTGAGGGGCGACGACCCTCCCGGGGCGTTCCCGGGGCATTCCCGGGGCACGGCCGGACGGCGGCCGGGCGGCGGCCGGGCGGGTCAGGCGGCCGGGCGGGTCAGGCGATCGAGTCGAGCACGGCGAGGGTGGCGGTCCAGGCCTCGGAGTCGGGGTCGATGACGACGAAGTGGTCGCCCTCGACGCGCACCAGCTCGGCGCGGGCCCCGGCCGCGACGGCGGCGTCGACGTAGGTCTCGGACTGGCTGACCGGCACGATGGTGTCCTCGGAGCCGTGCACGCACCACACCGGCACGTCGAGCGGCACCTGCGCGAGCGGGTCGACGGGGGCGTCGTCGGGACCGTAGTCGTGACCGAGGAAGGCCTGCACCGCACCCCCGCCGAGGTCCTGCCGTGCAGCGCCGCCGAGGTCGACGACGCCGGCCTGCGAGACGACGTGGGTGACCTCGACGCCGCCGGCCCACGGCTCGAAGCGGCCGCGGGAGGCCGCCCAGGTCGCGAGGTGGCCGCCGGCGGAGTGGCCCAGCGTGACCACCGTGGTGAGGTCGAGGCCCAGGTCGCGCAGCGCGTCGATGCCGGCGGCGACGTCGTCGAGGGTCTCCGGCACGCCCCCGCCCCCGGCCGCCCCGGTGCCGACCCGGCGGTATTCCAGGTTCCAGGCCGCCCAGCCCTGCTCGGCCAGGCTCTCCGCGAGCGGCTGGCCGAGGTCGAGGCCGTACTCCGCGCGCCAGAAGCCGCCGTGGAGCACCACGACGACCCCGCGGGGCTCGCCCTCGGGCAGGTAGAGGTCGCCGAACTGGCTCGGCCCCTCGCCGTACGCCGTCCGGCCCTGGGCCGGCCTGCTCGCCTGCGGGTCCACGGGGTCCAAGCCCTCCTCCTGGTCGGCGCACGCGGTCGCGGCCAGCCCGAGCGCGCCGAGCGCGGGCAGCGACAGGAGCGTACGCCGCCGCAGCGGGGCGCCCCGGCCGGCCGGGGTGGGTGCGGAGGGGTGGCGCGGGGAGCGGGAGGGCACGGGGGGTGTTCGGAGCCGCGCCGCGGGCGGCTCGGGCGGAGGGCTGGTCAGTCCCAGCCGCCGCCGCGCCCCCGCTTGACGTCGCCGCGGCGCTTCTTGGCCGAGAGCCGGCGCTCCTTCGACCCGCGGGTGGGACGGGTGGCACGGCGCGGCGGCGGGGGTGGCGCGGCGGCCCGCCGCACCAGGTCGGCGAGCCGCTCGCGCGCCGCACGCCGGTTGGCCAGCTGGGTGCGGTGCTCGCTGGCGGCCACGGTGAGCACGCCGTCGACCAGCCGGCCGGCCAGCGCCTCCAGCACGCGGGCCCGGGTGGCGGCGGGCAGCGAGGAGGCGGCGACGTCGTAGCTGAGCTCGACGCGGCTGTCGGCGGTGTTGACGCCCTGGCCGCCGGGCCCCGAGGAGCGCGAGAACCGCTCGGCCAGCTCGGAGCCCGGGATCACCAGGGTCCTCGTCAGCGGCAGGTCGTCGGGCACGACCCCATCATCGCCGACCCGGGCGCGGGCTCAGCTCCCGGCAGGGGCGGGGGCGTAGCGCAGGTGCAGCACGCCGGAGTCGAGCACGGTGGAGCCGAGCAGCTCCAGCGGCACCTGGCCGGTGTCCTCGAAGAGCCGCTGCCCGGTGCCGACGGCGAGGGGGTGCACGAGGAGCTCGAGCTCGTCGAGCAGGTCGTGGGCCAGCAGCCAGCGCACGGTGGTGGCGCAGCCCGACATGCCGATGTCGCCCTCGGTCTCCTCCTTGATCCGGGCGACCTGGGCCGCGACCTCGGCGTCGTCGCCGGTGACGAGGTGGCTGTTCTCCCAGTCGGTGTCGAGCGGGTGGGAGGACAGGACGTACTTGCGGAGCGGGGTGATGAAGGGCCCGAACTCGTCGTCGTCGGGGTGGGCGGTCCAGTGCGCGGCCCACTCGTCGTAGAGCCGCCGGCCCATGAGGTAGGCCCCGCGCGTCTGCATCCCGGCGCCGATCACCGCGCCCATCTGCTCGGTGAAGTACGGGAAGTGCCACTGGTCGGGGCGCTCGACGACGCCGTCGAGGGAGATGAAGAAGGTGGAGACGATGCGGGCCACGGGGGCCTCCTGGGTCTGGCTGGGGGGTGCGGACGGACGGGCAGACCCGCCCGGCGGCTCGGACTCATCGGCCGCGGGCGGGTCTGCTCGACGTCGGTGCTGGACGGGCTGACGTGCAGGGTCGCTGGCGCCTAGGCGAGCGAGGCCTCGGTGACCGGGCCGGCCATGGCGGCGGGCAGGGTGGCCATCCAGGCGCTGCGCAGCTCGAGCAGCGGCGCCTCGAGGTGGCCCTCGACGACGAGGGTGTCGCCGCCGGTCGTGCCGAGGTCGGTCAGCGTCACGCCGTGGCGCTCGGCCAGGGCGCCCAGCCGCTCCAGGTCGCCCTCGGCGACCGTGACCAGCGCGCGGCCGGCGGACTCGGCGAAGAGGGCGACGAAGGCGTCGCCGCCCGCCACGCCGGCGAGGTCGACGCGGGCGCCGACCATGTGGCGCAGCCCGGCCTCGACGAGGGCCTGGGCGAGACCGCCGTCGGAGAGGTCGTGGGCGGAGGTGAGCAGCCCGGCGCGCTGGCCGGAGGCCTCGTGGAGCAGCTCGGCCAGCGCCTTCTCGGCGGCGAGGTCGACCCGCGGCGGCAGCCCGCCGAGGTGTCCGTGCACGACGTGGGCCCACTCCGAGCCCGAGAGCTCCTCGCGGGTCTCGCCGAGGAGCACGATCCGCTCACCCGCGCCGGCGAAGCCGCTGGGGGTGCGGGCGGTGACGTCCTCGACCACGCCGAGCACGGCGACGACGGGCGTGGGGAGGATCGCGGTCTCGCCGGTCTGGTTGTAGAGGCTGACGTTGCCGCCGGTGACGGGGATGCCCAGCTCGAGGCAGCCGTCCTTGAGCCCGCGACAGGCCTCCGCGAACTGCCACATCACGTCGGGGTCCTCGGGCGAGCCGAAGTTGAGGCAGTCGGAGATGGCCAGCGGCACGGCGCCACCCGTGGCGACGTTGCGGTAGGACTCCGCCAGCGCGAGGCGGGCGCCGGTGTAGGGGTCGAGCTTGGCGAAGCGGCCGTTGCAGTCGGTGGAGACCGCGACACCGAGGTTGGTCGACTCGTCGACGCGGATCATCCCGGAGTCCGACGGCTGGGCGAGCACGGTGTTGCCGCGGACGTAGCGGTCGTACTGGTCGGTGACCCAGGACTTGTCGCAGAGGTTGGGGCTGGCCACGAGCCGCAGCAGCGTGTCGTGCAGCTCCGCACCGCCCGAGGGGCGCGGGAGGGACTCGGCGCCGTCGGCCTGGAGGGCGTCCTGCCACGCCGGGCGGGCGTAGGGGCGCTGGTAGGTCGGACCGTCGTGGGCCACCGAGCGCGGCGGCACGTCGACCACGCGCTGGCCGTGCCAGTCGATCTGGAGCCGGCCGGTGTCGGTGACCTCGCCGACCACGACGGCCTCGACGTCCCACTTGGCGCACACGGCCAGGAAGGCGGCGACGTCGTCGGGCTCGACGACGGCCATCATCCGCTCCTGGCTCTCGCTCATGAGGATCTCCTCGGGAGCCAGCGTCGAGTCGCGCAGCGGCACCCGGTCGAGCTCGACGTGCATGCCGCCGTCGCCGGCCGAGGCCAGCTCGGAGGTCGCGCAGGAGAGCCCGGCGCCGCCGAGGTCCTGGATGCCGGCGACCAGGCCGGCGGCGAAGATCTCCAGGGTGCACTCGATGAGCAGCTTCTCCATGAAGGGGTCGCCGACCTGCACGCTGGGCCGCTTGGCGGGCCCGTCGGCGTCGAAGGTCTCGCTGGCGAGCACCGAGACGCCGCCGATCCCGTCGCCGCCGGTGCGCGCGCCGTAGAGGATCACCTGGTTGCCCACGCCGCTGGCCTTGGCCAGGTGGAGGTCCTCGTGGCGCAGCACGCCGACGGAGAGGGCGTTGACGAGCGGGTTGCCGAGGTAGCTCTCGTCGAAGACCACCTCGCCGCCGATGTTGGGCAGGCCCAGGCAGTTGCCGTAGCCGCCGACGCCGGCCACGATCCCGGGCAGCACGCGCTGGGTGTCAGGGGCGTCGAGGGGGCCGAAGCGCAGCGGGTCCATCACCGCGACCGGGCGGGCGCCCATGGCGAGGATGTCGCGCACGATGCCGCCGACGCCGGTGGCCGCGCCCTGGTAGGGCTCGACGTAGGACGGGTGGTTGTGCGACTCGACCTTGAAGGTCACGGCGTAGCCCTGGCCGATGTCGATGACGCCGGCGTTCTCGCCGATCCCGGCGAGCATCGCGCCGACCGGGGTCTCCTGCGGGATCTCGGAGAACTGCTTGAGGTGCACCTTGGAGGACTTGTAGGAGCAGTGCTCACTCCACATCACGCTGTACATCGCCAGCTCGCTGGAGGTGGGCCGGCGCCCGAGGATCTCGCGGATCCGGGCGTACTCGTCGGCCTTGAGGCCGAGGTCGGACCACGGTTGCTCGCGGGAGGGGTCCCCGCTGGCGACGGCGACGGTGTCGAGGCTGCTGTGGGTCTCTGGCACGGGCGTCAATCTACCGGCGCCCGGACGGGCCCGGGTCGCCGAGGGCGGGGCCGAGACCCGGAGTCCCGCGCGGGGCCGCGGCGGGGCCGGGACCGGGGGCCGGGTCGCACCCCGCGGGTGGTGCGCGCGGGGCGGCGTACAGGGCTGTGACCTGCGGAAACGCCGATCTGAACTACAGCGCTGTAGTTCACGGGAACCGCTGTTACGGGTGTGACTCGTGTGGTTAAGGTGACCCGGATCCAGCCCGCTGGGTCGTCCGACGAGCTGTCCTTCCCCCAGCCCTGGAGCACCGCCATGACCCGCCCCGCCCCGCTGTCACCCGCCTCGACCACCCCCCACGGTCGACCCTCGCGACGCCGCCGCACCCTGGTCTCGAGCGCCCTCACCGGCGTGCTCGCCCTGGGTGCCCTGGCCGCCGTCACGGGGGTCGCCGGCGGCCCCGGCCAGGGCGCCGAGCGCGCCGACGCCGCCAGCCTCGCCTCCTCGACGACGGCCGCCGCGGCCCGTCGCGAGGGCGAGGTCGTCGTGCCCGGCGACTTCACCGGCTACGGCTTCGACCAGTGCCTGGCGCCGACGCAGGAGACCATGAACACCTGGTGGCGCACCTCGCCGTTCTCGGCGGTCGGCATCTACATCTCCGGCGACTCCCGCGCCTGCCGCAGCCAGCCGAACCTGACCCCGGCCTGGATCTCCACCCAGGTGCGCAAGGGCTGGCGACTGCTGCCGATCACGCTCGGGCCGCAGGCCTCGTGCCAGCCGCGCTTCCCTCGCTACTCCGACGACCGGACGATCAACCCCTCCCCCGGCACCCAGGGCACCTACGTGCCCGCGCTGAAGATGGGCCGGCAGGAGGCCACCTCCAGCGTCGCCGACGCCGCCGCGCTCGGCATCGGCGCCGGCTCCACGCTCTGGTACGACCTCGAGGGCTACAACTCCGCCGACACCCACTGCCGCGAGTCGGCGCTGTCCTTCCTCTCGGGGTGGACCCAGCGCCTGCACGCCCTAGGCTACGTCTCGGGCGTCTACTCCTCGGCCGGCTCCGGCATCGCCGACCTCGACAAGGCCCGGATCAACCGCCCCGACCGCTTCACGCTGCCCGACCGGATCTGGATCGCCCGCTGGGACGGGGTGGCCGACACCTCCACCAGCTACATCCGCGAGGACGGCTGGCGCCCCGGCGGGCGGGTCAAGCAGTACCGCGGCGGTCACGACGAGGTCTGGGGCGGCGCCCGCATCAACATCGACAGCAACTGGCTCGACCTCGGCAAGGGCTCGACCGCCGCGCCCGAGGAGCACTGCGGCGGCGTGCGGGTGAACTGGCCCGACTACGTGCCGCTCCAGGCCCCGGTCACCAAGAACGGCAGGACCACCACCTCCCCCGCCACCCAGGTCACCGCCCTGCAGTGCCTGCTCAAGGAGGCCGGCGTCTACTCCGGCAGGCTCAACGGCGTCTACAACGACAAGCTCACCGCCGCGGTGCGCACCTGGCAGGGCCGCACCGGCGCCAAGGTCACCGGCAGCTGGTACCGCGACAGCTGGATGACGCTCCACGCCGCCGGCTCGCGCCCGGTGCTCAAGACCGGCTCCGCCGGCCCCGCCGTACGCCGGGTGCAGCGCGCCCTCAACGCCGCCAGCCCCGACACCCGCGTCGTCGTCACCGGCGTCTTCGCCGCTCCCACCGAGCGGGCCGTCAAGGCCTGGCAGCAGCGCACCGGCCAGCAGGCCTCCGGCGTCGTCAACGTCGCCACCTGGCGCAAGCTGGCTGCGGGGGCGCGCGGCTGAGGCTGCGGGTTTCACCGGCCGGCTGGCGAAACCCGCACCTGTCGGCCCACGCGTCGGCCGACAGGTGCGGGTCCGGGCCGACAGGTGTGACGGCTGGGGCAGGTGGGGCCCACAGGTCCCGGGCTCCGGGCGGGGTACGCCGACGGCGGGTTTCGCCAGCCGACCGGCGAAACCCGCGCGGTCAGCCGACCGGGGGGCCGGCGACGAGGGCGACGCCGGTCAGCACGACGACGGCCGCGAGACCGGCGACGAGCCCGCGCAGCGGGTTGCGCAGCAGCCACGCGACGGGACGCTCGTGGCCGGCCGGGGTCGCGGAGACCAGGCGCCAGGAGGCGCCGAGCTCGCCGCGGCGCTCGGCGGAGCGGTCGAACCACACCGTGAAGAACGGCGGGATCGAGGCCAGCAGGCCCAGCAGCAGCCGCTTGGTCGTCCAGCGCTGGTCGACGCCGACGACCACCGCGGTCAGGCAGTAGGCGATGAACACGACGCCGTGGAGCATGCCGCCGATGCGCACGCCGAGCTCGGTGGTCTCGGTGACGTACTTGAGGAACATGCCGCTGAGCAGCAGCGCCCAGGTGATCGCCTCGGCGACGGCGACGGTGCGGAAGAGGCGCAGCGGGCTCACGCGAAGGTCGCCCCCGCGAGCGCGGCCAGCGAGGTGAAGAAGCCCAGGCCGTCGGTGCCGGTGCCGGTGAGGGCCTCCACCGAGTGCTCGGGGTGGGGCATGAGGCCGACGACGTTGCCGCGCTCGTTGGTGACCCCGGCGATGTCGCGCATCGAGCCGTTGGGGTTGTGCTCGAGGTAGCGCGCGACCACGAGGCCCTCGCCCTCGAGGCGGTCGAGCGTGGCGGCGTCGGCGACGTAGCCGCCCTCGCCGTTCTTCAGCGCGATGGTGATCTCGGCGCCCTCGTCGTAGGCCGACGTCCAGGCGGTGGAGGCGTTCTCGACGCGAAGCCGCTGGTCGCGGCACACGAACGTGCGGTGGTCGTTGCGGATGAGCGCGCCGGGCAGCAGGTGCGACTCGCAGAGGATCTGGAAGCCGTTGCAGATGCCGAGCACCGGCATGCCGCGCTCGGCGGCCGCGATCACCTCGGTCATCACCGGCGAGAAGCGCGAGATCGCGCCGCAGCGCAGGTAGTCGCCGTAGGAGAAGCCGCCGGGGAGCACGACGGCGTCCACGCCGCGCAGGTCGTGGTCGCCGTGCCACAGCGCGACGGCCTCGTGGCCGCCGATGCGCACCGCGCGCTGCGCGTCGACGTCGTCGAGGGAGCCCGGGAAGGTGACGACGCCGACCCTCATGCGGGCTGGCCGTCCTCGACGCGCACGGTGAAGCTCTCGATCACCGGGTTGGACAGCAGCGTCTCGGCCATGCGGTGCACGTCGGCGAGCACGGCGTCGCTCACCTCGGCCACCTCCAGCTCGAAGCGCTTGCCCTGGCGGACGTCGAGGACGCCGCTGAAGCCGAGCCGGGGCAGCGCGCCCTGGACGGCCTTGCCCTGCGGGTCGAGGATCTCGGGCTTGGGCATGACGTCGACGACGACTCGAGGCATGGGTCGATCCTACGGGCGCGGGTCGGCGTCCGGCTCGTCGGTGGGCGTGACGTCCACGACCCGGGCATCGCCCCAGGGGCTGCCGACCACCTGCGTCCCGTCGGCGGAGGCGGGGGCGGAGAGCGCCAGGTTGACCGCGATGACGGTGGCCGAGGCGGTCAGCGACGCCGTCGCGAGCACCGTACGACGCCGCCGCGGCCGCACCGGGGGCCGCGGCTCGACGGCCCCGGGGTCGTGGGCTGGGCGCCGGGGCCGGTCGTGGGGCCGGTCGTGGGGCCGGTCGTCGGGCGGGTCGTCGGCGGGGTGAGGTGGCTCCATGTCCTCCGAGGATCCCGGCCGGTCCCGGCCGGGGCCTGACACCGGGCTGTGGATCGGCTGAGAACTGGCCCCAGGAGGCGACTCTCACCCCTCCGGCCCTGTGCTCGGCGGCCCCGGGGGCACATGATCGACCCATGAGCATGAACTCCCCCGCCGGCCGCCGCGTCGACCCCACGTCCCCGCTCCGCCTGGAGTTCCCGCAGTCGCTGGCCGTCTACGACGACTACGCCGCCGCGCAGCGCACCGTCGACTACCTGTCGGACCAGAAGTTCCCGGTCGAGCAGGTGCTCATCGTCGGCACCGACCTCAAGCGCATCGAGCGGGTCACCGGGCGTCTCACCACCGGCCGGGTCGCGGCGGGCGGCGTGCTGTCGGGGCTGTGGCTCGGCGTCTTCGTCGGGCTGCTCTTCAGCATCTTCTCCGAGGAGCCGCTGCTGACCACCCTGCTCTCCACCGCGCTGGTGGGGGCGCTCTTCGGCGTGATCTGGGCCCTGGTCGGCTACGCCGCCACCCGGGGTCGCCGCGACTTCTCCTCGGTCACCCAGGTGGTCGCCACCCGCTACGAGGTGCTGGTGGAGCACCGGGTGGCCGCCCAGGCCCGCGAGCTGCTGGCCGGGCTGCCCGGGAGCCTGCCCGACCCGTTCGCCTGAGGCCCGACCCTCCCGGGGTCGCTCGCCCGGGGTCAGTGGCGCTTCTGGAGCACCACGATGGCCAGGGCGACCCCGAAGCCGGCGAGGATCGGGCCCACGATCGCCCACGTGTCCTCCCCCGACATGGCGCTGCCGCCGAGGTGGCCCAGACCCTGGAGGGTCCAGACCGCCCCGGCGGCGACCATGAGCACCGCGAGCGCGAGCCCGAGGGCCTTGCGAGCGGTCAGGACAGCTCCCGCTTGAGGATCTTGCCGGTCGCGGTCATCGGCAGGTCGCCGACGATCTCGACCTGGCGGGGGTACTTGTAGCCCGCCATCTGCTCCTTGCCCCAGGCCACCAGCTCCTCGGAGGTGGTGGTGGCGCCGTCGTTGAGGATGACGTAGGCCTTGATCTCCTCGCCGTGGCTCTCGTGGGGCACGCCGATGACCGCGGCCAGCGAGACGTCCTCGTGGGTCATCAGCACCTCCTCGATCTCGCGGGGGTACACGTTGAAGCCACCGCGGATGATCATGTCCTTGGAGCGGTCGACGATGTAGTACCAGCCGTCCTCGTCGCGTCGGCCCAGGTCGCCGGAGCGGAACCAGTCGTCCTGGAGCACCTCGTCGGTGGCGTCGGGGCGGTTGTAGTAGCCCTTCATGATGTTGTGGCCCTTGATGGCGATCTCGCCGACGGCCTCGGGGTCGTCGTCGATCTCCTCCCAGCTCTCGGGCTTGAGCAGCTTCATCTCCACACCGGGGATGGGCAGTCCGATGGAGCCGACGCGCACCGGCTCGCCGTACTTGCTGAAGGACGCGACCGGCGAGGTCTCGGAGAGGCCGTAGCCCTCGAGGATCGTGACGCCGAACTTCTTCTCGAACTTCTTGTGCACCTCCACCGGCAGCGCGGAGCCGCCGGCCGCGGCGACGCGGAGGTTCCGGGCGATCGAGGAGATGTCGACGCCCTCCTCGACGGCCCCGAGCAGGCCCCAGTACATCGTCGGCACGCCGGCGAAGAAGGTGACCTCCTCCTTGAGCATCAGGTCGAGCGCGGCCTTGGCCTCGAAGCGCGGGAGCATCACGACCGTGCCGCCGAAGGCGAAGGCGCCGTTCTGGATCACGGTCTGGCCGAAGGAGTGGAAGAGCGGCAGCACGCACAGGTAGGTGTCGGGCTTCTCGGCGTCGGCGCCGAAGAGGTCGACGCCGGCGAGGGCGTTGTCGCGCATGTTGCGGTGACGCAGCTCCGCGCCCTTGGGCTGACCGGTGGTGCCCGAGGTGTAGAGGATGACAGCGGTGTCGTCCTCGTCGGTGGCCACCGACTCGAAGGTCGGCGGCTGCTGCGACATCGCGCGGCCCATGGTCTCGGTGCCCTCGATCGGCGACTCCGCCGCCGGGTCGGCGGTGATCATGAAGAACTGCTCACAGCCCTCGGCCTGCTCGAAGCCCGCGTGGCCCTCCTGGCCGATGGCCAGCTCGGGGGTGCCCTGGAAGCAGAAGTAGGCCTTGGCCTCGGAGTCGCCGAGGTGGTAGGCCACCTCGCGCGCCTTGAGCAGCACGTTGAGCGGCACGACGGTGCCGCCGGCCTTGAGGATGCCGTAGTAGACGATCGTGAAGTAGGGCAGGTTCGGGCAGCTCAGGGCGACCTTGTCGCCGGGCTGGATGCCGCGGGAGACCAGCAGGTTCGCGACCTGGTTGGCCGCGCCGTCGACCTGGGCGTAGGTGAGCCGGGTGTCGCCGAAGATGATCGCGTCGCGATCGCCGTACTTCTCGGCGCTGGTCTCGAGCAGGCTGGACAGGTTGAACACGTATGGCCTCCGTCACGTCGTGTGGTGGGGGCCAACCTACTGGTGGGTCACGAACGCCGCGACAGGATGTCCGCGGCTCGGCGCAGGTCGGCCCCGACGGCGGGCACGGAGGCCAGCGTGGCGGCCAGCCCGAGGGGGCCGAGGGCGTGGATGCGGAAGCGGTACGCCACCACGCAGGTCTGCGGCGTGGGGGCGGTGAGCTCGAGGGTGAGGTCGGCGCGCACGAAGCGCCACGTGCCCGACTCGCTCCACCGCTCGGGGCGCACCAGCTCGGTGGTGCGCATCGCGGGCCGCAGGCCCGGCACCGTGACGTCGGTCCAGGTCTGGCCCACGCGGGGCTCGCCGTCGACGTCGTCCACGCGGCGCAGGCTCGACTGCCACTCCGCGCGGTGGTGGGGGTCGACGAGGTAGTCGAAGACGACCTCGCGGGGGGCGGCGACGTCGACGGTGCCGCCGAAGGTCCTCGCGGTCATCTCAGAACCTCTCGCCCGTGAGCAGCTCGTAGGCCTCGACGTAGCGCGCCCGCGTGCGCTCGACGACCTCGGCGGGCAGCGGCGGCGGCGCCTCGCCGGAGGCGCGGTCCCAGCCCGACTCCGGCGAGAGGGCCCAGTTGCGCACGATCTGCTTGTCGTACGACGGCTGGGTGCGGCCGGGCCGCCAGGCGTCGGCGGGCCAGAAGCGGGAGGAGTCGGGGGTGAGCACCTCGTCGCCCAGCACGGTGGTGCCGTCGGCGCGGGCGCCGAACTCCAGCTTGGTGTCGGCCAGCACGATGCCCCGCTCACGGGCCAGCGCCTCGGCGCGGGAGTAGACGGCCAGAGTGAGGTCGCGCAGCTCCTCGGCGGCCGTGTCGCCGATGGTGGCCGCGACGGCGGCGTAGGAGACGTTCTCGTCGTGCTCGCCCAGCTCGGCCTTGGTGGCCGGGGTGAAGACCGGCTCCGGGAGCCGGCTGCCGTCGACCAGGCCGGCCGGGAGCGCGACCCCGCAGACCTCGCCGGTGGCGGTGTAGTCGACCAGGCCGGAGCCGGTGAGGTAGCCCCGCGCGACGCACTCGACCGGCCACATCGCCAGCCGCTCGCAGACCACCGCGCGCCCCGCGACGGCCGCCGGCACGTCGGTGGACAGCACGTGGTGGGGCACGAGGTCGGCAAGCTGGTCGAACCACCACAGCGACATCCGGGTGAGGATCTCGCCCTTGTCGGGGATGGTCGAGTCGAGCACGAAGTCGAAGATCGAGATCCGGTCGCTGGCCACCATGAGCAGCTGCCCGACGTGCTCGCCCTCCTCGATCTCGTAGAGGTCGCGCACCTTGCCCGAGTGCAGCGGGCGCGCACCCGCGATCGGGGGTGCGGTGGGGATGTTGAGGTCGGCGGCGCTCACGGGCTCAGCCTAGAGGGCGGCGCCCCGCCCGGCGGTGGGCGCTCAGCAGCCGCAGGTGTAGTAGGTGACGTCCCAGTGGTTGCCCTCGTCGGCGTACTCGTTGCCCGAGGCGGCGCGGTAGAGCGCGGCGCCGTCGCTGCGCTGGCCGACGTAGGTGTAGGTGCGCTGCACCCACGAGGTGAGGCAGGAGGTGCGGGAGAAGTCGAGCTTGTAGCCCGCGCTGTGGCTGTAGGTGCCGCCGGCGTGCCCGGTCTCGGTGCCACCGGTGATGGTCAGCGCGCAGCCGCTGGCTCGCTTCAGGGTGATCGCACCGTCGACGCTGGTCTGACGTAGGCCGTCGAAGGAGGTGCAGGTCGACACGGTGCGGTCGGTGCAGCCGCCCGAGGAGGTCCACGTGATGCCGGCGGCGCGGAGCTGCGTCTCCGCGCTCGCCTGGGTCACCGCCGAGGCGGGCGCAGCCAGGGCGAGCGACCCGACGAGGCCGGCCAGCGCGGCCGCCGCGGCGGTCGCGGCGCGGCGCGGCGTACGACGGGGGCGTGCGGGGAGGGCGGTGGTCGAGGAGGTCATGCCCCGAGCCTGCGCGAGGTCGTGCCGCGGGGACAACGCCCCCGGCGCAGGTCAAGGGTTATCCCCGACCGGTTCCCCCGTCGGCCGCACGCTCGGCCACCCGGCCGGCCACTCGGTGGGCGAGGTGGTCGGCGGGGCCGGCCACGAGGTCCTCGACGGCCAGGGGCAGCGGGAGGCACCAGTTGGGCCGCTCGGTGGTGCCCGGCACGTTGGGCCGGCGCTCCTCGCCCAGGGCGTCCTCCAGCGAGAGCGACAGCATCAGGCAGGGCGCCTGGGCGAGCCGCTCGTACGCCGCGGCGACGGCCCGGTCGGGCCCGTCGTCGGGCGCGAGCGCGTCGTGGCGCAGCAGCCGCTCGCGCAGCTCCTCGCGACCCGCGCGCACGGCGGCGGGGTCCATGTCGCTGCTGGCCAGCTGGTCCTCGACGTCGCTGCCGGTCCACAGCCCGGCCACGGTGGGCAGGTCGTGGGTGGTGACGGTGGCGAGGGCGCCGGTGGGCCAGGTCGCCGGCTCCTCGTCCTCGAACCACAGCACGCGGTAGGTGAGCACGTCGCGCTCGGCCAGCGCCTCGCGGACCCCCGGCTCGACCGTGCCGAGGTCCTCGCCGACGACGACGGCGCGGGCGCGGTGGGACTCCAGCGCCACGATGTCGAGCAGGTCGTCGCTGGGGTAGCGCACGTAGGCGCCCTGCGTGGGCTCGGCGCCCTCGGGGATCCACCACAGCCGGAAGAGACCCATCACGTGGTCGACGCGCAGCCCGCCGGCGCCGGCGAGGGTGGCGCGCACGGCCTCGACGAAGGGCTCGTAGTCGGCCTCCTGCAGGCGCCAGGGCACAAGCGGCGGGGAGCCCCAGTCCTGGCCGCTGGAGTTGAGCGCGTCGGGCGGGGCGCCGACGGTGACGCCGTCGGCGAGCACGCCCTGCCACGACCAGGCGTCGGAGCCGCCGCCGGAGACGCCGATCGGCAGGTCCTGCACCACGGTGAGGTCGCCGGAGGCGGCGCGCAGCTGGGCGTCGAGCAGCCACTGCAGCCAGGCGTGGAAGGTGACGTCGTCGGCGCGCTCGCGCGCCAGGTCGGCGACGGCCGGGCCGTCGGGGTCGCGCAGGGCCTCGGGCCAGGCGTGCCAGTCGGCGCCGTGGTCACCGGCGACCACGCTCCACAGCGCGAAGCGCTCGAGCCCCTCGCCCTCCGCGCGGCGCCACGCGGCGAAGTCGTCCGCGGCCCCCTCGGGTCGCTCGCCCGGGCCGCTGCGGTCGAGCACGGCGCGCAGGGCGCGGGCCTTGAGCGGCCACAGGCGGTCCCGGTCGACCAGGTCGGTGGCGCGGGCCGCGGCGAGGTCCTCGGCCAGGTCGAGCTCGGCCAGCAGCGCGTCGTCCCAGCCCGGCACGTCCTCGACGCGCAGGTAGAGCGGGTTGCGGAAGCGGCGGGTGGCCGGCAGGTAGGGGCTGGCCTCCTGCGGCAGCGACGGGCCCACGGCGTGCAGCGGGTTGACCACGAGCAGCCCGCCGCCCGTGCGCTCGGTCCAGCGGCGCAGCGCGGCGAGGTCGCCCAGGTCGCCGATGCCCCAGCCGGCGCGCGAGCGCGCGGCGTAGAGCTGCACCGCCCAGCCCCAGGTGGGCTGCTCGGGGGTCCAGCAGCGACCGGGCGAGACCACCAGCCGGCGCTCGACGCCCTCGGTGGTGGTGAGGCGGTGGTAGCCCAGCGGGAAGTCGGCGGGCAGCGGGCCGTCGACGTCGTGCCGGCTCCCGTCCTCGCAGACGACCCGCACGGCACCCAGGCCGAGGTCGCGCCCAGGCCGGGAGACCAGCGGCCCGCGGGCGGCCAGGTCGTCGGGCGGGGTGCCGATGACCTCGCGCAGCGCGGCGACCGTGGCCTCCGGCGCCTCCTGGGGCTCGTCGTCGGCGTCGAGCCAGGTCAGCTGGAGGCCGCGGTCGTCGACGCGCGGCTCGAAGGGGGTCGCGTCGGGCACGCCCCCGACCCTAGGAGCCGCGCGGGCGCCGCGGACCACCCCTCGCGGGGTGCCGTCCCGGGCAGGCGGTCAGCACCTGCCGGACGTGACGGCGAGCCCGGGGCCGCTCACCGGCGCTGGAGCGTCGTGCTGCGCCAGGGAGCGGGGCGGCCGTGCAGCCACCACTCCATCCGCCGGGTCATCCAGGGCAGGGCGAGGTAGGTCATGATCGGCGTCATCACCAACACGGTGGCCAGCACGCGCAGCGGGAGCACGAGGTCGGCCACGACGTGGCCCGCGACCCAGTTGGCCAGCACGCTGAGCGGGTAGAACACCATGAAGATCACCGAGGCCTGCTTCCACCGCGGCGGCGCCGGCGGGGTCACCCGCAGGTCGCGCACGTCGCGGCTGGTGGGGTCGTCGAACCACCCCTCGATGCCCGTACGCCGCTCGACGCGCGACTCGGTCACGCCCAGCCCGGCCGAGGAGTCGCGCCACCACTGCCGCTCGTGGGAGGTCTCCCAGCGCGACAGCGCCTCGGTGTCGGCGAAGCGGTAGAGCATGTGCCAGGTCTCCGAGTCGCGCTCGGGGCGCACCCACCCGGCGCCCAGGAAGCCCGGGAAGCGCTGGGCCAGCGCGGTGCCCGCCTGCAGCCAGCTGGCCATCTCGGCCTCGCGCCCGGGGTCGACGTGGCGGGTGATGGAGACGGTCACCGGTGAGCCCATGGCACCAGCGTCGAGCCGCCCGGGCCGCACCGCAAATCTGAGGGCGACTCCGGCGGCAGCGGCGGCCCACCCCTCCGGGTCTTGGGCGGTCGGGGAGGCTGGCGGGTGTGAGCGAGCGCGTGGTCCCGAGGTCGTCGACCGGCGAGGACCACCCCTCCCACCACGACGACGAGGAGCAGTGGGAGCCCGACCCGCGCCGCTGGCGGATCCTCGGGGTGTCACTGGTGGTCGGCTTCATGTCGCTGCTCGACGTCTCGATCGTCAACGTCGCCGTGCCCTCGATGCAGGCCGGCCTCGACACCTCGGCCGGCACCATCCAGTGGGTCGTGTCCGGCTACGCGCTCACCTTCGGCCTCGTGCTCGTGGCCGGCGGCCGCCTCGGCGACGCCTACGGCCGTCGCCGGCTGATGCTGATCGGCCTCACCGGCTTCGTGCTCTCCAGCGCCGCGGTGGGGCTCGCGCCGACGGCGGAGACGGTGGTGGCGGCCCGGCTCCTCCAGGGCGCCACCGCCGGCCTGCTCACCCCGCAGAACTCCGGGCTGATCCAGCAGCTCTTCCGCGGCCCCGAGCGCGGCCGTGCCTTCGGGCTCTTCGGCTTCACGGTCTCCTCGGCCTCCGCGGCCGGGCCGGTCATCGGCGGCGCGATCATCGCGCTGGCCGGCGAGGAGGACGGCTGGCGCTGGCTCTTCCTCATCAACGTGCCGATCGGCGTCGTCGCGGCGATCGCGGTGGTGCGCATGGTGCCCAAGCGGGTCCGCCGCGAGGACGACGACGACCCCCGCATCGACGTGCCCGGAGCCCTGCTGCTCGGCGCCACGGTGCTGTGCCTGCTCTACCCCGTCGTGAGCGTCGAGAGCGGCGCGCGCCTGCCGCTGCTGCTCCTGCTCGGCGTGCCCCTCTTCGCCTGGGGCTTCGTGCGCTGGGAGCACCACACCGTGGGCCGCGGGCACCCGCCGCTGCTCGACGTCGCGCTGCTGCGCCGGCTGCCGGGCTACGCCAGCGGCCTCAGCGTCGGCACGCTGTACTTCACCGGCTTCACCGGGCTCCTGCTCGTGCTCTCGGTCTACCTCCAGGAGGGCCTGGGCTGGACCCCGCTGATGGCCGGTCTGCTGCTGGTGCCCTTCGCGCTCGGCTCGGCCACCAGCGCCCCGCTGGTGGGCCGCTGGATCTCGACGGTCGGCCGACGGATCACCGTGGCCGCTCTCGTCACCACGATGGTCGGCGTCGTCGCCGTGGCCCTCGTGGCGCCGGGCCGGGAGGGCACGACGCTGGTGCTGCTCGCGGCTCCGGCCCTGCTGCTGGCCGGACTCGGCGGCGGTGCGGTCGTCTCCCCCAACATCACCCTCACCCTCGCCGACGTGCCGCCCCGCATGGGTGGCGCGGCCGGCGGGGCGCTGCAGACCGGGCAGCGCATCGGCGCCTCGATCGGCGCGGCCCTGCTGATGACGGTCTACCAGGTGGTCGCGGGGTCCGTCTCCCCCGGCGCGGGCCTGCGCGCGGCGCTGCTCACCGGCGTGCTGCTGCTGGGCGTCGCGCTGCTGCTCGCCGTACGCGCGCTGCGGCTGGAGCGGGCCCGCGCCTGAGGCGGCCCGCTCCAGCCGTCACGGTCAGCAGCCGCTGGACTCCGCGATCCGCTGCGGGTCCCGTCCGGCCGCCATGTCGTCGCCGACCTGCCAGATCCAGGGGCTCCAGTCGCCCTGCGGAGCCATCTCGCGCAGCACCGGCCAGTCGCGGCTGGCCCGCATGGCCGACACCGCGGCGTCGTCGGCCGCGTCGTCGTCGCTCGCCGCCGCCTCGGCGTAGACCGCGACCCAGCCGCAGGTCACGGCCGCGGTCAGGGGGGCGCCGACGTGGTAGCGGGTGTTGTAGCCCGTCACCTCCACGTCGTCGAGGTCGAAGCCCGGCGGGGTCTCGACGCCCTCGAGCATGCCCTCCATCGTCGACCTGACCTCCGCCGGCGTGACCACGGACTCGGGCAGCGCCTCGGCGAAGGTGGCCTCGTCGGTCAGCCGCACCCCGGCCAGCAGGTCGCGGAAGGCCGCCTCGTCCATGCCGCTGCCGCGCACCTCGATGAAGCTGCCGTCCTGGGGGGACCGCATCACGGCGTGGTCGGTGGGGCCGTAGGCGCGCAGGTCGGAGGTGCGGCCGAGCAGGTCGACCTCGCCCACCAGGGGCACCTCCGCGCGGTCGGCGACGTAGCCGGGGTAGGCGTCGGCGTCGTAGCGGGTGATCTCGAGGTCACCCGCGGGGCCGGTGTAGGACACGTTGCGCTCGGCGACGTAGGTCGCCCGCCAGCCCTCGACCGCGAGCCAGCCGAACGGGCCCGTGACGGCTGCACCCGTGGCGCCCGGGGTGCCCGGGACGTCGGCGCCGGCAGGGGCCGGCTGCCCGGTGGACCCGGCCGGACCCGCCGGAGCGGGCGTGCCGTCGCGCAGCAGCAGCGGCGCGGCGGCCACGAGGGCGACGGCCGCGGCCGAGGCGGCCACGGCGGGCCAGCGGCGGCGCGGACGGTCGGTCGACGTCGTGGCGGGGTGGTCGAGGACGGGAGTGCTCATGATCTGCTCCATCAGGTCGGCCCGCCCCGCGCTGAGGGGCAGCCGGGCCACCTCGTCGTCGCTGATCACGGGTCGGGGTGCGTCGGTCACGGTGCCTCCTCCGGGACGGTCATCGGGTGTCTGCTGGAGAGGTGTCCGGCCAGGTCGTGGACGTGACCGGACCGCGCTGCCGAGCCTGCTCGCGCTCGCGCACCGGGGGTGGCGCGGGACCCCGGCGGCGAGGGCGGCGGGGGCGGCGGGGACTCGGGCGCCTCGAGCAGGTGCAGGCGCAGCCGGCCCCGGGCGCGGGAGAGACGGGCCCGCACCACGACGGCGCTGACCCCGAGCACCTCGGCGATCTCCCGGGGCTCCAGGGCCTCCCAGGCCGACAGCTCGAGCACCTCCCGGTCGGCCGGAGAGACCCGCGCGAGGGCCGTCGCCACGCGCTGCCGCTCGACCGCGGCGTCGGCGGGGTCGGGTGCGACCAGGGCCAGCTCGTCGCGCAGCCGTTCACCGAGCCGGTCGCGGCGACCGCGGCCGCGCCGCTGGTTGGCCAGCGTGCGGCGGGCCACGCCGTAGAGCCACATCCGCGCCCGCTCGCCCTCGGGCACCTCGCCCGGCCTCCGCCAGGCCACCAGGAAGGTGTCGGCGACGACGTCGGCGGCGTCGTCGGACGTGTCGGTGCGGCGCAGGGCGTACCCGAGCAGCGCGTCGAAGTGGTCGGCGTAGAGCCGGCGGAACCTCTCCTCGGGGGTCATGACCCATCCGTGTCCGGCACGCCCCCGATCGTGACCGGTCGCCGACGCCGGCGCCAGCGGCTCGCCGTGGTGGGGTCGGTCAGAGGATGGCGCCGGGCGCGTACGCCGCCGCTGCCGGGTGCCGCTCGACCAGCGCGGCCACCTGCCGGCAGACCTGCTCGACCTGCTCGACCGCGGCGCCGGTGAAGGTGATCGGGTCGGCCACGAGCGCGTCGAGCTGCTCGGTGGTGAGACCGAGCCGCTCGTCGGCGGCGAGGCGGGCGAAGACGTCGTTGTCGGCCTGGCCGCGGCGCATGTCGAGGGCCACCCCGACCGCGGCCTCCTTGATCGCCTCGTGGGCGCTCTCGCGGCCCACGCCGTTGCGCACGGCGCTCATCAGGACCTTCGTGGTGGCCAGGAAGGGCAGGTAGCGGTCGAGCTCGCGCTGGATCACCGCGGGGAACGCACCGAACTCGTCGAGCACGGTGAGGAAGGTCTGGAAGAGACCGTCGGCGGCGAAGAAGGCGTCGGGCAGGGCCACCCGGCGCACCACCGAGCAGGAGACGTCGCCCTCGTTCCACTGGTCGCCGGCGAGCTCGCCGACCATCGAGAGGTAGCCGCGGGTGACCACCGCGAGGCCGTTGACCCGCTCGCAGGACCGGGTGTTCATCTTGTGGGGCATGGCCGAGGAGCCGACCTGGCCCTCCTTGAAGCCCTCGGTGACGATCTCGTTGCCGGCCATCAGCCGGATCGTCGTGGCGAGGTTGGACGGCCCGGCGACCAGCTGCACCACGGCGGAGAGCACGTCGAAGTCGAGCGAGCGGGGGTAGACCTGGCCGACGCTGGTCAGCACCCGGTCGAAGCCGAGGTGGGCGGCCACGCGCTGCTCCAGGGCGGCCAGCTTGGTGGCATCGCCGTCGAGCAGGTCGAGCATGTCCTGCGCGGTGCCCATCGGGCCCTTGATGCCGCGCAGGGGGTAGCGCGCGAGCAGCTCCTCGACGCGCTCGACGCCGATGAGCATCTCGTCGGCGACGGTCGCGAAGCGCTTGCCCAGCGTGGTGGCCTGGGCGGCGACGTTGTGCGAGCGGCCGGCCATCACGGTGCTCTGGTGCTCGGCGGCCAGGCGGGCCAGCCGGGCGACGGTGGCCACGGCCCGGTCGCGCAGCAGCTCCAGCGACTGCTTGAGCTGCAGCTGCTCGACGTTCTCGGTCAGGTCGCGCGAGGTCATGCCCTTGTGCACCTGCTCGTGGCCGGCCAGCGCGCAGAACTCCTCGATGCGCGCCTTCACGTCGTGGCGGGTGACCCGCTCGCGGGCGGCGATCGAGGCCAGGTCGACCTGCTCCACGACCGCCTCGTAGTCCTCGACCACGCCGTCGGGCACCGCGATCCCGAGGTCGCGCTGAGCGCGGAGGACAGCGATCCACAGCCGCCGCTCGAGGACGATCTTGTGCTCGGGCGACCAGATCTCGGCGAGGTCGGCGGCGGCGTAGCGGGTGGCGAGGACGTTGGGCACGGTCACGTACCTCATCCTCCCACGGTCGCGCCGCCCGTCCGCTCCCCGACGGCGGGGCCGGACCTCCTCGCGCCCCTCACCCGGCGCGGGGCGGCCGGACCAGCCGGTCGGCTGACCACCCGGTGCCGAGGAGGACCCAGGAGGGGCCGGGGCCCGCGGGGAGGCGGGGCTCGAGCAGGTCGCTCGCCCACCGCCCGGGCGGCTCGAGCCGGGCGCTGCCTCAGGCGCCGCCTCCCGCCGCGGCACCCGCGGCGATGTCGGTGCGGTGCTGGGCGCCGGGGAAGTCGACGGAGGCGACCCCGTCGTAGGCCGCCCGGCGGGCGGCGGCCAGGTCGGCGCCGGTGGCCACGACCGCGAGCACCCGACCGCCGGCGGTCACCAGGTCGCCGTCGCGCAGGGCCGTGCCGGCCTGGACGACGTGCACGTCGGGCAGGGCCTCGGCCGCGTCGATCCCGACGATCACGTCGCCCGACGACGAGGTCTCCGGGTAGCCGCGACTGGCCATCACGACCCCGACGGCCGCGCCCGGGCGCCACGCCGGCGGGGCGACGTCGGACAGCGTGCCGGTGGCCGCGCCGACCAGCAGCGGCGAGAGCGGCGAGTCGAGCAGCGCCATCAGCGGCTGGGTCTCGGGGTCGCCGAAGCGGGCGTTGAACTCGACCACGCGGGTGCCGCGCGAGGTGAGGGCGAGCCCGGCGTAGAGCAGCCCGGCGAAGGGGGTGCCGCGGCGGGCCATCTCGTCGACGGTGGGCTGGAGCACCGTGGCCAGCACCTCCTCGACGAGGTCGTCGGGGGCCCACGGCAGCGGGGTGTAGGCCCCCATGCCGCCGGTGTTGGGCCCGACATCGCCGTCACCGATGCGCTTGAAGTCCTGAGCCGGCTGGAGCGGGTAGACCGTCGTGCCGTCGGTGATCGCGAAGAGCGAGACCTCCGGGCCGTCGAGGAACTCCTCGATCACCACGCGTCCGCAGCGTGCGGCGTGCTCGACGGCCTCGTCACGGTCGAGGGTGACCACGACCCCCTTGCCGGCGGCCAGGCCGTCGTCCTTGACGACGTAGGGCGGGCCGTAGGCGTCGAGGGCGGCCTGCACCTCGACCGCGGAGGTGCACACCCGGGCGGCCGCGGTGGGCACCCCGGCCGCGGCCATGACGTCCTTGGCGAAGGCCTTCGAGCCCTCGAGCTCGGCGGCGGCCCGGGTCGGGCCGAAGACAGCGATGCCGCGGGCGCGGACGGCGTCGGCGACCCCGGCCACCAGCGGCGCCTCGGGCCCGACGACGACCAGGTCGGCGCCCAGCGACACCGCGAGGTCGGCGACGGCCTCGCCGTCGAGCGCGTCCACGTCGTGCAGCGTGGCGACGGCGGCGATGCCGGGGTTGCCCGGGGCGGCGTGCACCGCGGCGACGCCCGCGTCGTGGGCCAGGGCCCGGGCCAGCGCGTGCTCGCGACCACCGGGGCCCACGACCAGGCAGGTCAGCGGACCGGTCGGCACGGTGCCGGTCACGTGGGGTGCGGGACCGGTCCCGCCGTCGGCGCCGTCGCGAGACGCGGCCTGGGGCGGAGCGTGGGTCGGGTCCTGGGGCGAGGGGTCGGTCACGGTGCACCAGGGTAGTGGCCGCCGCCGGCGCCCCGCGCCGCAGCGACCCCGGTGAGCCGGGTGCTCCCGGCGGGGTTCAGGTCGCCTGCGAGGGGGAAGGACGCCCACCATGGCCTCACTCCCCCGCGTCGGTGACCAGTTCGACCGCTACCGCATCGACCACGAGATCGGCCGGGGCGGCATGGGCGTCGTCCTCGGCGCCACCGACCTGTCGCTGCACCGCCAGGTGGCCCTCAAGGTCGTCTCGGCCGAGCTGGGCGACTCCGAGGAGTTCCTGCGCCGCTTCGACCGCGAGGCCACCCTCCTGGCCCGTCTCGACTCCCCCCACGTCATCGAGATCTACGACCACGGCGAGCACGAGGGCTGCCCCTACATCGCGACGCAGTACGTCGCCGGCGGCGACCTCGGCGGCCAGCTGCGCGCCCGCGGCCCCATGCCCCCGCAGCTGGCCGCGACCCTGTGCGCCCAGGTCGCCGACGCCCTCGCCGACGCCCACCGGGCCGGCGTGGTCCACCGCGACATCAAGCCCAGCAACGTGCTGCTGCGCGACGCCACCGCCACCGACCTCCACGTCTACCTGTGCGACTTCGGCATCGCCCGCGCCGGCGACGAGGCCGACCACCTGACGGCCCCCGGCGCGGTGGCCGGCACCTGGAGCTACCTCTCGCCCGAGTGCGGCGAGGGCCGCGAGGCCACCCCGGCCTCCGACCTCTACTCGCTGGGCTGCCTCTTCTGGGCGGCCCTCACCGGCACCGCCCCCTACGTCGGCTCCGACGTCGAGATCGCCATCGCCCACCAGACCTCCCCGGTGCGCCAGCTCACCGGCAGCGACGACTTCACCCGGTGGGCCAACGCCATCCTGGCGCGCAGCATGGCCAAGGACCCCGCCGACCGCTACCCCGACGCCGAGGCCATGCGCCAGGACCTCCTGGCCGCCGCGGCGACCCCGCTCGCTCCCGGCAGCGGCATCACCCCGGTGCCCGTGCCCGCTCCGGCCACGCCCACGGGGGCGTCGGGCCCCTCCGGCTCCGCCGGCTCGGGCTCCAGCGCAGCCGCGGCCGCCGCGGCCGCTGCCGCCGCCACCCCGGGCCGGCGCCGCGCGACGGGGCGGGGCGCCTCGTCGGGCGGGGCCGGCCGGGGCCGGCGTCCGGTCGTGCTGGCCGGCGTCGCCGCCCTCGCCCTGCTCGTCGCCGGCGGCACCGCGCTCGCGGTCACCACGCCGTGGTCCGACGACGGGTCGACCTCCTCCGCCACCGGCGAGGACGGCGCCGACGGCGGCGACGGCGCGAGCGGGGCCGAGGCGACCGACCAGGCCAGCGCCGCCCCGGAGCCCCCGGAAGGTCCGATCGCCGGCGACATCGACGCCGACGGCCTCGGCGACGCCGTGTCGATCTACCCCGTCCAGCAGGGCGACGTCTACAGCTTCTTCTCCACCAGCCTGCTCTCCGACGGCGAGCAGCTCGAGGCCCAGCCGGAGCGCGACTACGCCGTGGGCGCCCGCACCCTGCGCACCATCACGCTGGCCGACGTCGACGGCAACGGTCTCAGCGAGGTCGTCTCGGTCTACGTGCCGGCCGGGCGCGAGCGGCGCATCTACGTCGCCGCCGGGCTCACCGACGGCGGCGAGTTCGGCTTCAACATCGACCGCCCCAGCGACGCCCGCAACGTCACCCCCTGGGCCGGCGACGTGGACGGCGACGGCCTCGACGACCTGCTCCTGCTGGCCTGGGAGCGCGACCGGCCCTACGAGTTCTTCGTGGCCCACGGTCAGGGCGAGGACGGCTTCGGCGAGGCCGAGCCGCTCCTGGAGATCGACGGACCCGGCGAGGACCTGACCCCCACCGTGGAGGCCGGCGACTACGACGGCGACGGCCTGCTCGACGTGGTGGTCTCGACCAGCCCCGACCCGCTGGCCGACGACCCCGAGCAGGTCACCACCCTCTACCTCGGCACCGGCGACGGCTTCGACGAGGGCACGAGCAGCACCGGCGAGGAGGGCTTCGACATCGCCGCGCTCGCGGGGGACGTCGACGCCGACGGCGACGACGAGCTGGTGAGCGTGTCCGGCACCGGCGAGGACTACTTCGAGGTCTCCGTGCGGGGTCTCGGCGAGGAGGGTCTCGGCGACCCGGTCGGCGCCGGCGTCATCGACTCCATCACCGGCGACGGCGGCGATCTCCAGGCCCGCTTCACCCTCAGCGACGTCGACGGCGACGGTCGCGTCGACCTGCTCGCCGTGGGCCCGCAGGACGACCGCACCGCGAAGGTGCTCGTCGTGCGCTCCGACGGCGAGCGCTTCGGCGACACCGAGGAGTGGGCCAGCTGGAGCGCCGACCTCACCTACCGCCTCGAGCAGAGCGTGATGGGACAGACCGTCCCGTGACCGGGCCCGCCGGCACCGCCGGCCCCCTGCGCGTCGGCAGCACCCTGGGCGGCTACCGCATCGACGCCGTCGTCGGCGTGGGCGGCATGGGCCAGGTCTTCGCCGCCACCGACACCTCCCTGGGGCGACGCGTCGCGATCAAGGTCGTGCGCGGCGCCCTCGCCGACTCCCCCGCCTTCGCCGCCCGCTTCCAGCGCGAGGCGGCGGTGCTGGCGCGGCTCGACTCCCCGCACGTCATCGCCATCTACGAGCACGGCGAGCACGCCGGGTCGCCGTACCTCGTGACGCGGCTGGCCACCGGCGGCGACCTGGGCCGGCTCCTGGCCGTGCACGGCCCGCTGCGCCCCGAGCTGGCCGCCACCGTCGTCGCGCAGGTCTGCGACGCCCTCGTCGCGGCCCACGCCGTGGGCGTGGTGCACCGCGACGTGAAACCCGCCAACGTGCTGCTGCGCGACGACCGGCTCGACCGGCCCCACGTCTACCTGTGCGACTTCGGTGTCGCGCTCACCGAGTCGAGCGGCCTCACCTCCCCCGGCGCGGTCGCCGGCACCTGGAGCTACCTCGCCCCCGAGCTGACCCGGGGCGCCCCCGCCACCCCCGCCAGCGACGTCTACGCCGTCGGCTGCCTGCTCGTGGAGGCGCTGACCGGACGCCCGCCCTACGCCGGCAGCGACGTGCAGGTCGCGATGGCGCACGTCTCTGCCCCCGTGCCGCAGCTGCCGGAGGGACACCCGGCCAAGGCCGCCTTCGACCCCGTGCTCGCCCGGGCCCTGGCCAAGGACCCCGCCGACCGCCACCCGGGGGCCGCCGCGCTGCGCGAGGAGCTGCGGCGCCTCGGCGGGCACGAGCGCTCGACCGGGTCGGGCGCCGCCCTGCGGCCCCCACCGCCCGCGGGACGGCCGCGGCGGGGTCGCCTGGCCGCCGGGCTCGGCCTCGCCCTCGCGGCGGGTGCGGTCGCCGCCGGCGTGCTGCTGTGGCCCGACGACGCGCCGCGCGACACCGCGTCCGACCCGGCGACCGACCCCGCCGCCGCGGGCCTGCCGCTGCCCGCGGACCCCGCCCCGGCCCGCGAGGACCCCGCCGTGCGCGGTGACCTCGACGGCGACGGCCTCGGCGACCTGCTGCTGCTCGACCTCGACGGCGGGCAGCTGCAGCGCTCCGACGGCGCGGCCGTCGGCGACACGGAGCGGGTCGCGGAGGTCAACCCCCGCACGGTGCTGGGCGACGTCGACGGCGACGGCGTCCTCGACCGGGTCACCGTCGACGGCGACGGCTCGAGCCTGCGCGTGGCGGTGGCGCCCGGCCCGCTCGACGCGGGTGACCCCGCGCCGCGCCGCAGCTCGCTGATGGTCGTGCCGCCCGCCGAGGAGGTCGGCACGTTCGACTACGGCACCGGCACCGCCGCGCTCGGGGACTTCGACGGCGACGGGCGCGACGACCTCGCCGTCGGCACCGCCCTCGACGACACCGCCACCGTCACGGTGATGCTCAGCACCGCCGACGAGGACTGGCAGCGCGAGGCGACCTGGGCCGAGGTCGAGCGGTCACCGGGTGCCAGGACGACCTGGACCGTCGGCGACCTCGACGGTGACGGTCGCGACGACCTCGTGGAGGTCGACACCCTCGGCCGCACCACCGTGCTGCGCGGCCTGGTGTCGCGCGGCGACTCCTTCGAGCAGGTCGGCGAGACGCTGGTGCTCGACGAGCCCGGCTACGGCACCGGCGTCTTCCGGCAGGCCGACCTCGACGGTGACGGCACCGACACCCTCGTGCACGTCGGCACCGACCTCGCGGTGAGCGCGTGGTCGTGGGAGGACGGGTTCGGCGGGGCGAGCGCGCTCGCACCGGCCGACGACGACGCCGACTACTCCCCGCACGCCGTGGTCTCCGACGTCGACGGCGACGGCGCCGACGAGCTGGTGGCCCTCGTCGGCGTCGAGCGCCCGCGCGCCGTCGTGCTCGACGGGTCCGCCGACGGGTCCTCGAGCGGGTCCTCGGAGGAGTCGCTGCTCACCGCCACGCGGTGGCCCCTGGTCGACCCCGACGTCGTCCTGGCCGTGGCCGACCGCGTCACCGAGACCGAGCGGCAGTACTGAGCCGCACCGGCCGTCGGCGCCCGGCGACGGCGCCGGGCCCGCCCGGACCGGTCAGACCAGCGGGTGCACCACGACGGTCGCCTCGCGCGAGGGACCGACGCCGACGACCGAGATGCGCGCGCCCGACATCTTCTCCACCGCGCGAACGTAGGCCTGGGCGTTGGCGGGCAGGTCCTCGAAGGTGCGGCAGGCGCTGAGGTCCTCCCACCAGCCGGGGAGGTACTCGTAGATGGGCACGGCGTGGTGGAAGTCGGTCTGGTTGACCGGCATCTCGTCGTGGCGGACCCCGCCGACGTCGTAGGCCACGCAGACCGGCACCTGCTCCAGACCGGTCAGCACGTCGAGCTTGGTGAGCACGAAGTCGGTGACGCCGTTGACGCGGGCGGCGTAGCGGGCGATGACGGCGTCGTACCAGCCGCAGCGCCGCGGGCGACCGGTCGTGGTGCCGTACTCGGCGCCGACCTTGCGCAGGTGCTCACCGGCGTCGTCGAAGAGCTCGGTCGGGAAGGGGCCCTCGCCGACGCGCGTGGTGTAGGCCTTCACGATGCCGATCACCTGGTCCATCCGCATCGGCGGGATGCCCGAGCCGGTGCAGGCGCCGCCGGCGGTCGCCGACGACGACGTGACGAAGGGGTAGGTGCCGTGGTCGACGTCGAGCAGGGTGGCCTGGCCGGCCTCGAGCAGCACGGTCTCGCCGCGGTCGAGGGCCTGGTTGAGCAGCAGGCCGGTGTCGCGGACCATCGGGCGCAGCCGGTCGGCGTACTGCAGCAGCTCCTCGAGGGTCTCGTCGACCGAGGGGGCGCGACGGTTGTAGATCTTCGTCAGCACCTGGCCCTTGAGCTCCAGGGCGCCCTCGATCTTCTGGCGCAGGATCTTCTCGTCGAAGATGTCCTGCACCCGGATGCCGATGCGGTTCATCTTGTCGGCGTAGGTCGGGCCGATGCCGCGCCCGGTCGTGCCGAGGCGACGCGAGCCGAGGAAGCGCTCGGTGACCTTGTCGACGGTGCGGTTGTAGTCGGCGATGACGTGCGCGCTGGCGCTGACCACCAGGCCGCTGGTGTCGACGCCGCGGGCCTCGAGGCCCTCGATCTCCTCGAAGAGCACCTTGAGGTCGACGACGACGCCGTTGCCGATCACCGGCGTGCAGCCGGGGGTCAGGATGCCGCTGGGCAGCAGGTGGAGGGCGTACTTCTCCTCGCTGCCGTCGGGCTGGCCGATGACGACGGTGTGGCCGGCGTTGTTGCCGCCGTTGAACTTCACGACGTAGTCGACGCTGGAGCCGAGCAGGTCGGTGGCCTTGCCCTTCCCCTCGTCACCCCACTGGGCACCGATGATGGCGATCGCGGGCATCTGCTCGCTCACTTCCGCTTCTAGGCGTGCTGGACTCCTCCGACCCGGCGCACCTGACGCGCTCGGAGCGGAAACGCGAGAGCCCCGGGCACAAGTGCACCGGAGCTCTTGCGGCCACACGCTACCGCAGGTCGGCGCCCGCCCGCCCGCTCCACTACTGTCGACGTGTGGAGCCCCTTCTCGTCATCACCAACAGCGGCGCCGGCACGTCGGACGAGGAGACCCTCGAGCGGGCCCTCGACATCCTGCGCGCCGAGACCTCCGTCGAGGTGGCCGCCACCGCCGACCCCGGTGAGCTCAACGGCGTCCTGCACCGCGCCGGGTCGCGTCGCATCGTCGTGGCCGGCGGCGACGGCAGCATGCACGCCGTCGTGGCCGCGCTCCACCGCCGTCACGAGCTGGCCGACGCCGTGCTCGGCCTGCTGCCGCTGGGCACCGGCAACGACTTCGCCCGCGGCAACGACATCCCCCTCGACATCGAGGAGGCCGCCCGCGTCCTGCTCACCGGCGAGGTGCGCCGCGTCGACCTCATCGTCGACGAGGTCGGCGAGATCGTCGTCAACAACGTCCACGCCGGCGCCGGCGCGCAGGCCAGCCGCCGCGCCACGCGGTGGAAGGACCGGCTCGGCTCGATCGGCGTCGGCAAGGTCAACCTGGGCAAGCTCGGCTACCCGATCGGTGCGGCGCTCGCGGCGTACAAGCCGCCCTTCGTGCGACTGCGCGTCGAGGTCGACGGCGAGTGCGTGGTCGACCTCGACCAGCCCGTGCTCATGGTGGCCGTCGGCAACGGCTCCGACGTCGGCGGCGGCACCTCGCTCAACCCCGAGGCCGAGACCACCGACGGGCGCCTCGACGTGATGGTCTCGCGCTCGATCGGCCCCCTGGCGCGCTTCGGGTACGCCGCGGGCCTGCTGCTCGGGCGCCACGAGGAGCGCGACGACGTGATCTCCCTGACCGGGCGCACCGTCTCCATCGCCGGGGAGCCCTTCTACTGCTCCGCCGACGGCGAGATCTACGGCCCCGAGCGCCAGCGCACCTGGCACCTCGAGCCCGGCGCCTACTCGATGGTGCTGCCGCACCGCTGACGCACCGTCAGAGCCAGCCGCGCCGGGCCGCCTCGACCCCGGCCTGGAAGCGCGACTCGGCGCCCAGCTCGATCATGAGGTCGGCGACCCGGCGACGCACGGTGCGCAGGCTGACCCCGAGCCGGCGGGCGATCTGCTCGTCCTGGGAGCCGCTGGCCAGCTGCTGCACCAGGAAGCGCTGCATGTCGCTGCGCGGCTCGGCCTCCCCGGTCAGCGCGCTCACCGGCGCCGCGCGGTCCCACAGCGCCTCGAACCAGTAGGTCAGCGCCTTCACCAGGCCCGGCTGGCGGATCAGGGAGCGCGGCTCGTCGACCTGGCCCAGCGGCTCGGGGAGCACGGCGTGGGTCGTGCCGATGATGAACATGCGGGTCGGGACCGTCGGCAGCACCCGGATCACCTCGCCCTTCTCGACGCGGTGGTTGAGCGTCGCGCGGGCCTCGGTCAGCGCGCGCACGGGATAGATCGCCCGCGAGCTGCGACCCCCGCTCACCAGGTCGCCGATGAAGTCGCCCATCGCGTCCTCCGAGGGGTGGCGCCACTGGTCGGGGCGCAGCCAGAGCAGGTCGCCGCGGCTCTGCACCATCAGCGCGGTGAGCAGCGGGATCGGGTTGCCGCCGCTGCTGATCTCGCCGTCGAGAGGCTGCACGTCGTGCACCTCGCCCTCGGCGGGCCGGGCCCCGCTGCCGGTGAGGAACGGCAGGGCCGCCGCGACGCTCTCCAGCTCGGCCTGCACGATCGCCGCGCTCGCCGCCTGCGCGGCGAGGATGCGGGCGACCACCTCCGGGGCGCTGGCCACGAACACCCGCGACTCCTCCACCCGCACCACGCCGGCGTCGCACAGCGGCTCGAGGGCGCTCATCAGCTCCTCGGGCGTCTGGAGCAGCGCGGCCGCCACCGAGACGAGCTCGCGCCCGGAGTGGCCCAGCAGCTGCTGGTGGAGGCGGTCCACGTGCTTGGGGAAGCCGAGGGCGGCCATCAGCGTGGCGGGGGTCCGGGTGGGCATCCGTGGCATGTTAGTGCCGCTCGTCCCCCACCGCCATGGTTCCTCGTGGCCGGGGCGGGCCAGCGGCGCGGCTCCGGTAGCGTTGGGGCGTCCCACCGCGGGCCCGCGAGACGTCCCGACCGGTCCCACCACGCCGTCCGACGCGCCCCTGCGGGCGTCACGGACGAGAGCAGGAGCAGCACCCCGATGGCACGAGGCACAGCACGAGACGGGGCCCCTCAGGCTCCTGTCGACTGGGTCACCCGCGCGGCCGACGACGCCGTGCGCCACGCCGAGCAGGGCGGCTGGACCCCGGAGTCGGGGCGGCCGATCACCTGCGCCTCGGGGGCGAGCCCGTCGGGGCCGGTGCACCTGGGCAACCTGCGCGAGTTCCTCACCGTGCACTTCGTCGCCGACGAGCTCGCACGCCGCGGGCTGCCCGTGCGCCACCTGCACAGCTGGGACGACTACGACCGCTTCCGCAAGGTCCCCGCCGGGGTGGACCCGTCGTGGGCCGACCACATCGGGCGCCCGCTCTCGGGCGTGCCCGACCCGTGGGAGTGCCACGACTCGTGGGCCGATCACTTCAAGGAGCCGCTCGTGGCCTCGCTGCGCGCCCTCGGCGTGGAGATGGAGGAGGTCTCCCAGACCGAGCGCTACCGCGCGGGGGCCTACCGCGAGCAGATCCTGCACGCCGTGGCCCAGCGCGACCGCATCGAGACCGTGATGGCGCGCTACCGCACCAAGGCCGCCCCGCTCAGCGAGGCCGCCGAGTCGGCCGAGGAGGCCGCGGCGCTCGCCGACTCGGTCGCCAACGACGGCGACGACGGCAACCCCTCGGGCCTCGGCGCCACCAACGACCTCGCGCGCTTCCCCTACAAGCCCTACTGCCGCGACTGCGGGCGCGACACCACGATCATCACGTCCTACGACGACGACTCCGCCGACCTGGCCTACACCTGCACCTCGTGCCCCTTCGAGGGCGTCACCAACCTGCGCACCCAGGACGAGGGCAAGCTGGTCTGGAAGGTCGACTGGCCGATGCGCTGGGCCGTCGAGGGCGTCGACTTCGAGCCCGGCGGCGTCGACCACGCCAGCCCGGGGTCGTCCTACACCGTGGGTAAGGAGCTGGTGAAGCTCTACGACGGCCGCGCCCCGTCGTTCGTCGGCTACTCCTTCGTCGGCGCCGGCGGGCAGGTCAAGATGTCCTCCTCGCGCGGTGGCGTGCCGACCGCGGCCGACGCCCTGCAGATCCTCGAGGCGCCGGTGCTGCGCTGGCTCTACGTGCGCCGCCAGCCCAAGCAGGCCTTCAACGTCGACTTCGGCCCGGAGGTGGTGCGCCTCTACGACGAGTGGGACGCACTGGGCCGCAAGGCCGCCGACCCCGCCAAGCGCGACGCGCAGGTGCTGGCCTTCGAGCGCGCCAGCGCGACCGCGACGGCCGGTCGCCTGCCGGTGCCCGCGGTCGTGGTGCCCTTCCGCCTGCTCTCGTCGGTGGCCGACGTGACCGCGGGCAGCGCCGACCTCATCAGCCGCATCGTGCGCGAGGTCGGCCACGACCACGACTCCGTCGAGGACCTCGAGCCGCGGCTGGGCCGCGCGATGACCTGGACCGGCGAGTACGTCCCCGAGTCGGAGCGCACCACCGTGCGCACCGAGCCCGACGCCGCCCGGCTGGCCCGCCTCGGCGACGACGAGGAGCTGTGGCTGCGCCACCTCCTCGACCGGCTGCCCGACCGTCTCGACCTCGACGAGACCACCACGCTGGTCTACGGCGTGCCGAAGCTGGGCCGGGGCCTGGGTCTCGACGACGCCCCGACCGACCAGGTCAAGGCCGACCAGAAGGCGTTCTTCAAGCTGCTCTACAACCTGCTCGTCGACGCCGACCGCGGCCCGCGCCTGCCCACGCTCTTCCTGGCCCTGGGCTCCGACACCGTCCGGCGGCTGCTCACCCCGCCGACGTAGGCGGCCGCCGCTGCGTCTTACTGACCGTTGCTACCACTGGCTGACAGTCATGACTGTCGGTCAGTGGTCCCAACGGTCAGTAAGACGCGGGATGTCACACGGCACGGTGAGCCGTCGAGGCGGCGTGTCAGGCGGAACGCGTCTGACGCAGGGCGGCTGCGCTTGCTGCGAGACGCGGCGACAGAGTGCGGCCGAACCGCTCGCAGGTGACCGCGAACTCCTGACGCAGACGGGCGTGCGCCTCGGCCCGCGCCGAGCCCCAGAGGTCGGACCAGAAGATGCGGGAGACGCCCAGGCCCTCGGCGGCGATCAGCCGCTCACGCTGCTTCTCCTCCCAGACGACGTCATGGGCACTCCGGTCGGCGAGGCCGCCGAGGTCGGTGGGCACGTACTTGACCCGTCCGTCGACCTCGAACACGTGGTTGCCGATCCTCAGGTCGCACCAGAAGGTCGTCCGCGGCGTACGGACGGGGAACTGCGTCTCCACCGTCCCCAGGCCGAGCTCGACGAGGAGCTCCCGTGCCAGCGTCTCGGCGGGGCTCTGCGCGCCGGCGTCGCTGCGGTCCACCGCCTCCCGAGCGGCACGCACCCCGGGCCAGTGGTCCATCGGCGACAGTGCCGAGTACAGCTCGTCGAGCGATGTGCCGAGGCGGCGTGCGGAGTCGCAGGCGACGAGCCCGTGCCGGGAGCCGTGCTCCCTGCCGATGTCGACCGCCACCCGAGCCCGGTCGAGCACCCGCATGTCCTCCACCTGGCAGACCTGCCGCGGGGCGAAGCGTGCGTAGTGGTGCTTGACGCCGTACCGCGTCCACGCGCTCGAGTAGCCTGGTCGGGTGACGTGCACGAGCGGCTCGTCGCACCGGAGGAGGGCCATGCCCCACTCGTGAGCCGCGGAGTCGTGGCTGAGCACCCACCCACGGCGCATGGTGCTGACGGCCGCGCGGGTGCGCAGACGCGGTCGGCCACGGTCCTCGTCGGCGGCCTCCCACACCGTGGCGTCGACGTACACCCCGCGACGCACGGGCAGCCAGACCCCGGAGCGCAGGAGACCTGTGATCGCGGAGGGGGTCAGGCCGCCGTCGAGCGCGTCCTGACGCGTCACGAGACCGCCCTCGGCACTGAGGAGTGCTCGCAGCTCGGGAGTCATGCGACCAGCATGGCCGAGCCTGCCGCTGCGCAGCGGTCGCTCTCCACAGCGACCGCCGACGGCCGGCACTTACTGACCGTTGCTCGCACCACCTGACTGTCACAACAGTCAGGCAGTGGTCTCAACGGTCAGTAAGTGGCGCCCGCCGCGTCAGTCGCCGAGGAGCGCGGCGTAGCCGGTGGGGCTGGAGTCGCGCAGGAAGTCGCGGCAGCGCTCCCACTCGTCGGTCTCGCCGATGGCGCGGGCCGACTTGGCCAGCAGCGACAGGCAGACCAGGAAGCCGCGGTTGGGCTCGTGCTCCCACGGCACGGGCCCGTGGCCCTTCCAGCCGTTGCGACGCAGCAGGTCGAGGCTGCGGTGGTAGCCGACCCGGGAGTAGGCGTAGACGACCACGGCGTCGGCGTCGGCCGCGGCGGCCTCGGTGGCGAGCGCCGCCCAGGCCGACGGGGACGCCGGGTGGTGGCGTACGACGTCGGTCGGCGACTCGCCCGCGGCGAGCGCGGTCGTGGCGGGGTCGGCGGGCAGGTGGGTGGGCGGCGGACCGGCCATCAGGTCCATGCCGGGGGTCACGGGGCTCATGGCTGCATTGTGTCCCCCGGGCGCGACGCGCGTCCCCGGCGGGGGTCCCGACGCGACGACGCCCCGGCCGGTCGGCCGGGGCGTCGTCGGGCGCTGAGTGCGCCGCTCAGCGCCGATGGAGGTCAGCGCGCGGTCAGGAGACGGCCTTGCCGGAGGAGCGCAGGTGCTCGCAGGCCTCGACGATGCGGGCGGCCATGCCGGCCTCGGCGGCCTTGCCCCAGGCACGGGGGTCGTAGGCCTTCTTGTTGCCGACCTCGCCGTCGACCTTGAGCACGCCGTCGTAGTTGCTGAACATGTGGGCGGCGACGGGGCGGGTGAAGGCGTACTGGGTGTCGGTGTCGACGTTCATCTTCACCACGCCGTAGTCGACGGCCGCGCCGATCTCCTCGGCCGAGGAGCCGGAGCCGCCGTGGAAGACCAGGTCGAAGGGCTTGGCGTCGGCGGCGAGGCCGAGCTTCTGCGCGACGGCCTCCTGCGCGGCCTTGAGGATCTCGGGGCGCAGCTTGACGTTGCCCGGCTTGTAGACGCCGTGGACGTTGCCGAAGGTCAGGGCGGTCATGTAGCGGCCCTTCTCGCCGGCGCCGAGGGCCTCGATCGTGGCGAGGGCGTCCTCGGGGGTGGTGTAGAGCTGCTCGTTGATCTCGTTGGCGACGCCGTCCTCCTCGCCGCCGACGACACCGATCTCGACCTCGAGGATGATGTGGGCCGCGGCGGCCTTGGCGAGCAGCTCCTCGGCGATGACGAGGTTCTCCTCCAGCGGCACGGCGCTGCCGTCCCACATGTGCGACTGGAACAGCGGCAGCTGGCCGCCCTTGACGCGCTCGGCGGAGAGGTCGAGCAGCGGGCGCACGAAGCCGTCGAGCTTGTCCTTCGGGCAGTGGTCGGTGTGCAGCGCGATGTTGACGGGGTAGGCCTTGGCGACCTCGGCGGCGTAGGCCGCGAAGGCGACCGAGCCGGTCACCATGTTCTTCACCGAGGGGCCCGAGAGGTACTCCGCACCGCCGGTCGAGACCTGGATGATGCCGTCGGACCCGGCGTCGGCGAAGCCCTTGAGCGCGGCGTTGAGCGTCTGCGACGACGACACGTTGATCGCCGGGAAGGCGAAGCCCCGCTCCTTGGCGGTGTCGAGCATCTGGGCGTAGATCTCGGGGGTGGCGATGGGCACGGCGGGTCTCCTCGGGCGGGGTCTGGCTGCGACGCCGCCCACCCTAGACCGTGCGGGTCACCCGTAGCCTCGGTCCCATGCACCGACGGAGCACCCTGCGCACCACCACCCGGGCCAGCGACCTGCCGGTCAGCGCCGAGCACGCCTGGCGCGCGGTCACCGCGGCCGGCGCCGCCGAGCGGTGGTACGTCGACGCCGCCCCCTTCGCCGTCCGCGGGGCGATCGACCGGCTCACCCTGGGCCGGGGCCGCCGCTGGCCGGTGCCGGAGCACCCGCAGCTGCGCGCGGGCGACACGGCCGGCTTCTGGCGCGTGGTCGCCGCCGGCCCGCACGGCTCGGGCGGGACCACCGGCCACCGGCTGGTGCTCGACGCCGCGGTGCGCGCGCCGGGCCTGGTCACCTGGCGCACCACCGTCACCCCGCTGACGGGCCCCGACGGGTCGGTGTGCCGGGTGGAGAACTCCGTGACCTTCACCCCCGGCTCGTTCCTCGGCGGGCTCCCCGGCCGGGCCTACCTGCTGACCGACCTCCCGGCCCGCGAGCTGCTCACCGAGCTGGTGCACCACCGCGTGGTCCGCGACGTCACCGCCTGAGCGCTCCCTCGACCACGGGCCGCCTAGGCTGAGCCGGTGACCACCACCACCCGCGCGCCCGAGGACACCCGCGCGCCCGAGGACGACCCGGTGCGCGAGCTCTTCGCCAGCGGCTCGGTGGCCGAGCACCTCGCGCGCGGCGTGGTGGGGCTGGTGCTCGCCGTCGCCGGGCTGGGCCTCGCGGGCCAGAGCGCCTGGTGGCTGCTGCTCCTGCCGCTGGCCGTGGTGTCGTGGCGCGGGTGCCCGACCTGCTGGACGCTGGGCCTGGCGCAGACGCTGTCGCGCGGACGCGCCGAGCGCGTGTGCGACGACGCGGGCTGCCGGCCCGTGCGGTCCTCGACGCGCTAGCCGCGCCAGGCGTCCTCACCGGCGAGGTCGGCGTGGGTGCGCACCCACGCGTGCATGGCGATCGCGGCGGCGGCCGAGGCGTTGATGGAGCGGGTGGAGCCGAACTGCGCGATCGAGAACGTGCCGTCGCAGGCCGCCCGCGCACCCTCGGAGAGGCCCGGGCCCTCCTGGCCGAAGAGGAAGCAGACCCGACGCGGCACGGCCATCGTCTCGAGGTGCTGCGATCCGGGCAGGTTGTCGATGCCCAGCAGTGGCACCGGACCGCCGGGCAGCCCGGCCAGGTGGGCCGCGAGGTCCTCCGCGGTCGGGTGGTGGCGCAGGTGCTGGTAGCGGTCGGTCACCATCGCGCCGCGGCGGTTCCACCGCCGCTGGCCCACGATGTGCACCTCGGCGGCCAGGAACGCGTTGGCGGTGCGCACGACCGCGCCGATGTTGACGTCGTGCTGCCAGTTCTCGATGGCGACGTGGAAGTCGTGGCGGCGGGTGTCGAGGTCGGCGACGATCGCGGCCACCGACCAGTACCGGTAGCGGTCGACGACGTTGCGCCGGTCGCCGGCGGCCAGCAGCTCGGCGTCGTAGACCTCCGACCCCGGCCCCTCGGGCCGGGGCCCCTCCCAGGGGCCGACCCCGACCTCGGCCGGTCCGTGGGGCATCGGGTCGTACGGCGCCCGCCGGTCGGCCTCGTCGGCCCGGTCGGCCCGCTCCCCCGGCTGCTGCTCCACGCGGCGCAGCCTAGGCCCCGCCGCCACCGTCCCCGACGCCGCGCCTGAGAGCCCTCCTCACCCGCCGGTCCTACCGGCAGTCCGGCGAGTACGCTCGTCGGGTGACCACCGCCGTGTCGCCGCTGCTCTCGTCGATGCTCTCCTCGGCGCCGTCGCCGCTGCTGTCGGCGCAGTTCCTGGGCATCGACCTCATGGACCCCCAGTGGCTGCTCGCGGAGTTCGGGAGCGCGCTGTTCTGGCTGAGCCTGCTCATCGTCTTCGTCGAGTGCGGGCTGTTCTTCCCGTTCCTGCCCGGCGACAGCCTGCTCTTCGCCACCGGCATCTTCATCGCCACCGGGCAGCTCGACCTCTTCCCCTTCTCCCCGCCCGTGGAGCTGGCGATCGCGCTGGCCCTGCTCACCGCGGCGGCCTGGCTGGGCAACGTCGTGGGCTACGAGATCGGGCGCCGCCTCGGGCCGCCCCTGCGCGAGCACGACGGGCGGATCCTCAAGAAGAAGCACCTCGACCACACCGAGATGTTCTTCCACCGCCACGGCAAGAAGGCGCTGGTCGCGGGGCGCTTCGTCGCCTTCGTGCGCACCTACGTCACGGTCGTCGCCGGCATCACGCTGATGTCGCGGGCGACGTTCTACCTGTGGAGCCTCGTCGGCGGCGTCGCGTGGGTGCTCTCGATCACCGTGCTCGGCTACGTCCTCGGCGAGCGGGTGCCGTGGCTGGAGGACAACATCGACCTGGCCATCTTCGCCATCCTGCTCTTCACCGCCGTGCCGATCGCCCTGGAGTGGTGGCGCTCGCGCCGCCACTCGCGCGCCGAGGCCGCCCACGACGCCGGGGCGGGCGCCGGGCGCGGGCTCAGCCCGCGCTGACCCGGCGCCCGCGCACCTTGCGGATGACGAACCACGCCACGAAGAGCGCGACCGCCGCGATCACGGCGTACTGCAGGTAGGCCACGACCGGCTCGACCTCCTGCCACTGCTCGCCGAGCTGGAAGCCGGCGACCACGAAGACGGAGTTCCAGATCAGCGACCCGAGCGTGGTCAGCGCCAGGAACTGCCACAGCGGCATCCGCTCGACGCCGGCGGGGATGGAGATGAGGCTGCGGAAGATCGGCACCATGCGCCCGAAGAAGACGGCCTTGCGGCCGTGGCGGCCGAACCACGCCTCGGTGCGCAGGAAGTCGTTCTCGTCGACCAGCGGCAGCATCTTCCACAGCCGGAAGACCCGGTCGCGGCCGAAGACGGCGCCCAGGCCGTAGAGCACCAGCGCCCCGAGCACCGAGCCGACGGTGGTCCACACGATCGCCTCGACCAGGCCGAAGTCGCCCCGGCTCGCGGTGAAGCCGGCCAGCGGCAGCACGATCTCGCTCGGCAGCGGCGGGAAGAGGTTCTCCAGCGCGATCAGCGCGCCGGCGCCGACCACCCCGAGCCTCTCCATCACGTCGACGGCCCAGCCGGCGAACCCGGTCAGGTCGGCGCCGGTGGCGTCGGAGGCCGAGAGCACGGCGGTCAGCGGGGTGAGCGGCATGCTCGCAGGGTAGAGGGCGCCCCTGAGCGGCGCCTGTGCGAGGGCCGGGTCGGCCCCGGGTCAGCCCCGGGCGGCGTCGAGCTGGGCCTTGGTGAGCACGGGGCGCACCTCGAGGCCGACGTCGGCGAGCGGGTTCTCGCCCGCCGGGCTGCGGTCGATGGCGCACACGACGACCTCGACGACCGCGCCGGCCTCGCGCAGCGCCCGCGTGGCGTCGCGCACCGCGCCCCCGGTGGTGATGACGTCCTCGATGAGCGTCACCCGGCGCCCGGCGACGTCGGGGCCCTCGGCGAGCTTGCAGGTGCCGTACTCCTTGGCCTGCTTGCGCACGAAGAGCGCGCGGTGGCCGGTGAGGCCCGAGACGGTCGTCGCGATCGGCACGCCGCCGAGCTCGAGGCCGCCGAGCAGCTCGGTGTCGTCGGGCAGCAGGCCGACCATCTGCCGGGCCACGCGGGCCAGCAGCGCGGGGTCGGACTCGAAGAGGTACTTGTCGAAGTACTCCGAGGCCGTCTGGCCCGAGCGCAGCGTGAAGGTGCCGCTGAGGCGGCAGCAGGCGTCGATGTCGGCGGCGAGGGTCGCGTCGGTCTCGTGCGGGGTCTGGCTCACGGGCCCATTCAACCGTGCCGGGGCCGCGGCTAGCGTGGCGGCCATGGCCCGCACCCGTCTCGCCCGCCGCCTCCACGGGATCGCCCCGACGATCTTCTCCGAGATGTCGGCCCTCGCCGCACGCACGGGATCGGTCAACCTCGGCCAGGGCTTCCCCGACGTCGACGGCCCGCCCGAGGTGATCGCGCGGGCGGTGGAGGCGCTGGGCGCGGGCGCCAACCAGTACGCCCCGGGCCCCGGCGTGCCGGCGCTGCGGCAGGCGGTGGCGCGCCACCAGGCGCGCCACTACGGCATCGAGCTCGACCCCGACACCGAGGTCGTCGTCACCACGGGCGCCACCGAGGGCGTCGCGGCCGCGCTGCTGGGTCTGCTCGACCCGGGCGACGAGGTGGTGCTCCTCGAGCCGTCCTACGACTCCTACGACGCCATGGTGCAGATGGCCGGCGGGGTGCGCCGGGGCGTCACCCTGCGCGCCCCCGACTTCCGCCTCGACGCCGACGCGCTGCGGGCCGCGGTCACGCCGCGCACGCGCCTGCTGCTGCTGAACTCCCCGCACAACCCCACCGGCACCGTGCTGACCCGCGCCGAGCTCCAGGTCGTCGCCGACGTGGCGCTCGCGCACGATCTCGTCGTGGTCACCGACGAGGTCTACGAGCACCTCGTCTTCGACGACCACGAGCACGTGCCGCTCGCGACGCTGCCCGGCATGGCCGGGCGGACCCTCACGCTCTCCAGCGCGGGCAAGTCGTGGTCGTTCACCGGGTGGAAGGTCGGCTGGGCCACCGGGCCGGCCGACCTGGTCGGCGCCGTGCTGGCCGCCAAGCAGTGGCTGACCTTCACCTCGGGAGCGCCGCTGCAGCCCGCCGTGGCCCACGCCCTCGACCACGAGCCCGACTTCCCGCGTCGCCTGGCCGCCGATCTCCAGCAGCGCCGCGACCTGCTGTGCGCGGGTCTGCGCGGGCTCGGGCTCGACCCGCGGGTGCCGGAGGGCACCTACTTCGCCCTCACCGACACCGCCCACCTCGGCTGGCGCGACGGCCTCGAGCTCTGCCTGGCGCTGCCCGAGCGGGCCGGGGTCGTCGCGGTGCCCCTCCAGGGCTTCTACGACGACCCCGAGGCCGGGCGGCACCTCGTGCGGTGGGCCTTCTGCAAGACCACCGACGTCGTCACCGAGGGCCTCGCCCGCCTCGGCGCCGCCGACCTGACCCGCTGACCCGGGCCGTCGCCGGCGCCGGCGCGGGACTCAGTACTGCGCGGGAGTGGCGCCGCGGCGGGCGAACCAGTCGTTGGCGCCGCCGGTGAAGACCATGACCACGACGGCGATCGAGGCCGCCAGCGTCACCACCGAGACCAGGGAGCCGATCGCGAGCAGGCTGACGACCGCGGTGAGGACCGAGGAGATCACCAGCAGGATCCGGCCGGCCTTGGAGCGGCGCAGCGTCATCACCGCGAACACGATGCCGAGCACCGCCCACACGGCCACGACCAGCGACACGACGAGCACCGCCGTGGCCAGCGCGTCGGGCGAGAGGTCGGCCGCGCCGGGCTGGTTGCGCAGCTCGCGCTCGAGCTCGTCGACGATCTGGTCGCGGGCGGCGGCCACGGCGACGGTCACGAAGCCGAAGACCAGCGCCACGAGCGCCGAGAGCACGAGGGCGATCACCGCGGCGATGGTGACGCGGCCGGGCCGCTTGTCGGGGTCGGTGGCCGAGCCGTAGGGGCCGGCCCCGTAGGGCTGGGTGCCGTAGGGCGTGCTGCCGTAGGCGTCGGGCTGCTGGCCGTAGCCGGGCTGGCCGTAGGGGTTCTGGCCCTGCTGCGGCTGCCCGTACGGGTTCTGACCCTGCTGCGGCTGCCCGTACGGGTTCTCCGGCGGCTGGGGCTGGCCGTAGGGGCTCTGACCCTGCTGCGGCTGGCCGTAGGGGTTCGGCTGCTGCTGGCCGAAGGGGTCCTGACCGGAGGGGGTGGGTCCGGAGGGCGGGTACTGGTCGCTCATGGCGGCATGCTCCCACGCCGCGCGCCCCGCCGGGCTCACCCGCGAGCGCGCCCCGCCGGACCCGCCCGCGGTCTCAGGGCCGGGCGCGGCCGGCCGTGCGCCGCTCGGCGTACCACCGGCGCACCTCGGGCCGCGACAGCAGCACCACGGTGGCCACGCAGGCCGCCAGCGGCAGCGCCATCACCAGGCTGGTGACCGCGGTGACCAGGAAGAGGCCGGCGGCCAGGGCCGAGGAGACGACCAGCCCGAGGCGTCCGCCGTTGCTGCCGCGGAAGGCGAGCACGGCCACGACGCTCGCGACCACCGCCCACACCACGACGACCCCGGCCATGGCGTAGACCGCCGTGGTGAGGTCGGAGCGGCTGAGGTCGGCGTCGGCGAGGGCGGGGTTCTGCCGGTAGACCTCGTCGAAGAGCATGTCGGGCGCGGCCGTGATGACCGCGGCGGTCAGCACCATGCCCAGCGCGACCAGGCCGCTGAAGGCCCAGGTCAGCGAGCACGCCCACACCACCGCCGAGGGCCGCCGCGACGGGCGCCCGGGCACGGGGTGGCCGACGTAGGGCGTGACCCGCTGGTCGGGCCGGGCCTGCTGGTCGGGGCGCGAGGCCGCCGCCGACCCGAAGCCGGTCCACGGCGCCGGCCGGCCCTGCTCCCCGTCGACCTGCGGCCCGCTCCGGGGGGCGGGCGCCTCCGCCCCCGGACCCGGCGTCTGGCCCGAGGACCGGTCCTGCGGGTCCTGCGGCGAGCCGACGGGCGGGTACGCCGGCGGCCACCCACCGGGCGCGGGCCCGTCGGATCCACCCGGCGGCGTGGTGCGACCCGCGGCCCGGTCGGCGGCCCGGTCGGCCGCCGCGCGCTCGTCGTCGCGCTGGCGCGGGGTGACCCCGTCGAACCAGTCGCGCGCGGGCTGGAGCCACAGCAGCAGCGCGGCCACCGCGACCAGGGAGGAGGTGAAGCCCCCGCTGACCAGCCCGCCGAGGAAGAGCGGCACCGCGAGCACGGCCAGCGCGAGGCGCGCCGGCTTGGAGCGCTGCAGCACCGACCAGCCGAGCACCGCGGCGGCCGCCGCGCAGGCTCCGGTGACCATGCCGATGACGCGCAGCAGCGTGACGACGTCGGTGGTCTCCAGTCCCAGCCCGTCGCCGGGGGGCTCGCCGAGGAAGGTCTCGATCGTCTCCCGGGTCTCCAGCGACGTCAGCCGGGTGATCTGGTCGTAGACCGCCAGCACGACGACGACGGAGCCGACGATGATGAGCCAGCCGGCGATCGTCACCTGCCGGGGGCGGGTGGGGGTGGCCTCGCTCATGGCGTCATCCTCCCAGACCGCGCCCAGCGGCCCCGGGCCGGACGGGCCCGGGGCCGGGTGGACCGACAGGGCCGCCCGGGCCGCCCGGCTCAGCCGGTGACCAGCGCCAGCCCGTCGTCGCCGACCTCGACCCGCACCCGGCCGCCGTCGGAGACCTCGCCGCCGATGAGCAGCCGGGCCAGCGGGTCGCCGATCGCGGTCTGGATCAGCCGGCGCAGCGGCCGGGCGCCGTAGGCCGGGTCGTAGCCGGTCTCGGCCAGCCACGTGCGGGCCTCGTCGCTGACCTCGATCGCGATCCGGCGCACGGCCAGACGCTTCTCCAGCAGCGCCAGCTGCAGGTCGACGATGTGGGTCAGCTCGTCCTTGGTGAGGGCGTCGAAGAGCACGATCTCGTCGAGCCGGTTGAGGAACTCGGGCTTGAAGGAGGCCCGCACCACCGCGAGCACCGACTCGCGTCGCTTCTCGGGGTCGAGCAGCGGGTCGACCAGGTGCTGCGAGCCCAGGTTGCTGGTGAGGATCAGCAGCGTGTTGCGGAAGTCGACGGTGCGGCCCTGGCCGTCGGTGAGCCGGCCGTCGTCGAGCACCTGGAGCAGGATGTCGAAGACCTCGGGGTGGGCCTTCTCGACCTCGTCGAGCAGCACGACGGAGTAGGGCCGGCGGCGCACCGCCTCGGTGAGCTGGCCGCCCTCGTCGTAGCCGACGTAGCCCGGAGGCGCACCGACCAGCCGCGAGACCGCGTGCTTCTCGGAGTACTCGCTCATGTCGATGCGCACGATCGCGCGCTCGTCGTCGAAGAGGAAGTCGGCCAGCGCCTTGGCCAGCTCGGTCTTGCCCGTGCCGGTGGGGCCGAGGAAGAGGAAGCTGCCGGTGGGCCGGTGCGGGTCGGCGATGCCGGCGCGGGAGCGGCGTACGGCGTCGCTGACCGCGCCGACCGCCTCGCGCTGGCCGATGAGGCGCTCGCCGATGACCGCCTCCATCTCGAGCAGCTTGGCCGTCTCGCCCTGGAGCATGCGGCCGGTGGGGATGCCGGTCCAGGCCTCCACGACGTCGGCGATCTGCTCGGCGCCGACCTCCTCGCCGACCAGGGGCTCCAGCTGCGGGCCCTCGCTGCCGTCGGCGCTGCGCTGGGCGGTGGCGGCCGCCTGGGCCAGCGACTTCTCCAGCGCGGGGATCTGGCCGTAGAGGATCTCGCTGGCCTCGTCGAGACGGCCCTCGCGCATCAGCTTGTCGGCGTGCACCCGCACCGCGTCGAGGCGCCGGCGCAGCTCGCCCTCGTCCTCCAGCGTCGCCTTCTCCTGCTCCCAGCGCGCCTCGAGGCCGCGCAGCTCCTCCTCGTGGTCGGCGAGGTCGGCGCGCAGCCGGGCCAGCCGCTCGACCGAGGCCTCGTCGCTCTCCTTGGCCAGCGCGAACTCCTCCATCTTGAGCCGCTCCACGCGCCGGCGCAGCCGGTCGATCTCCTCCGGGCTGGACTCGATCTCCATGCGCAGCCGCGAGGCGGCCTCGTCGATGAGGTCGATGGCCTTGTCGGGCAGCTGGCGCCCGGTGATGTAGCGGTCGGACAGGGTGGCCGCGGCGACCAGCGCGGCGTCGGTGATGCGCACGCCGTGGTGGGCCTCGTACTTCTCCTGGACGCCGCGCAGGATCTGGATGGTGTCCTCGACGCTGGGCTCGCCCACCAGCACCTGCTGGAAGCGGCGCTCGAGGGCGGGGTCCTTCTCGATCCGCTCGCGGTACTCGTCGAGGGTGGTGGCACCGATCATGTGCAGCTCGCCGCGCGCCAGCATCGGCTTGAGCATGTTGCCGGCGTCCATGGCCGAGTCGCCGCCGGCGCCCGCGCCGACCACCGTGTGCAGCTCGTCGATGAACGTGATGACCTGCCCGCCGGCGTCCTTGATCTCCTCGAGCACGGCCTTGAGCCGCTCCTCGAACTCGCCGCGGTACTTCGCACCGGCCACCATCGCGGCCAGGTCGAGGCTGAGCACCCGGCGCCCCTTGAGCGAGTCGGGCACGTCGCCCGCGACCACGCGCTGGGCCAGGCCCTCGACCACGGCGGTCTTGCCCACGCCGGGCTCGCCGATGAGCACGGGGTTGTTCTTGGTGCGCCGGCTCAGCACCTGCACGACGCGGCGGATCTCCGCGTCGCGCCCGATGACGGGGTCGAGCCCGCCCTCCTCGGCCAGCGCGGTGAGGTCGACGGAGTACTTCTCCAGCGCCTCGTACGTCGACTCCGCGTCCTGGCTGGTGACCCGGCGGCTGCCGCGCACCGCGCCGAGGCCCTCGCGCAGCCCGGCCTCGCTGAGGCCGGCGTCGAGCAGCACCTTCTGCGCCGGGCTCTCGGTGCCGGCCAGCGCCACCAGCAGGTGCTCGGTGGCGACGTAGTCGTCCTTCATGCCCGCGGCCAGGTCGAGCGCACCGGCCAGCACCCGGGTCAGCGCGGCGGAGGCGGCCGGCTGCTGGACCGTGGCCCCGCTCGCCTTCGGCAGCGCGGCCATCACGGCCTCGGCGGTCGAGGTCAGCGCCGTGGCGTCGACCCCGGCCTTGGTGACCAGGCTGCGGGTCACGCCGTCGCCCTGGCGCAGCAGCGCCACGAGGAGGTGGACCGGCTCGGTGACGCTGTTGCCGGCCGTGGTGGCGGAGAGCTGCGCGGCCTCGATGGCCTCGCGGCTGCGGGTGGTGAACTTGTCGGCGCCGAACTGGCTCATGGGTGTCTCCTGCGGGTGCTGGCGTGGGGTGCGCCTCGCCGACCCCGCGCGGTGCGGGGACGAGGACGTCGACCGACGGCTCCGAGTGTGCCCGTCACCGGGATCAACGCACCAGGAGTTTAGTCTGTTCCGCTCAACTTTGTTGATCTGACCGCTGCACGCCCGCGCCGCGTCAGCAGGCAAAGAAACCCGGTCGGCCCTGCCGCCGGGGCCGTCGGCGGGCTTAGCCTCCGAGGCGAGAGCGACCAGGCGGGGGCCCGGGCGCGGGAGGAGCCCCATGGCGCTGCCACCGGAGGTGGAGTCCGCCTGGCTGCTCCACGCCGCCCACGTGACGCTGCTGCTGCTCGGACTGGCCGGGGTGGCGGCGCTGCTGCTGCCTCGCCGCACGCCCTCCGCCGGCGCCCCGCGCCCCGCCCCCGAGCCGGGTGCTCCGACCGGCGCCGGCCGGCGCGCAGCCCACCGGGCAGGCCCCGGGACCGGCCACGAACGGGGCCACGTCCGGGAGCCCCACAGCGGGCACGACGCCCGGGTCGCGGCCCTGCGCTCCGGCCTGGGGCTGCTCGACCGGGCCGTGCCGACGACCGCTCCCCCGGTCCGGTCGCGCCGGCACAGCCAGCACAGCCAGCAGGGCCAGCACGGCCAGCGCACCCGGCGACTGCTCCTGCCGCTGGCGGTGGTCGCCACGACCACGGCGGCCGGGGTTCACGCCGCCATGGGGCCCGCCCACCTGCGCGAGTCCCTCCTCTTCGGCGCCTTCTTCGCCCTCACCTCCCTGGCCCAGGTCGCATGGTCGGCGCTGGCCCTCACCCGTCCGAGCGCCGCCCTGCTGCGCGTCGGCGCCGCGCTCGGCGCCCTGTGCCTCGCGCTGTGGGCCCTGACCCGGCTGCACGGTCTGCCCTGGGGGCTGATGCCGCGCCCCGAGGCGGTGGGCGCGTGGGACCTCGTGGCGGTGGCCGCGGAGCTGGTCGCGCTGGCCTGCGTCGTGCTGGCGCTGCGCGCCGACGAGCCCCTGGTCGCGCCGCCCGCCTGGTCGGTCTGGCACGTCGTGGCGCGGGCCGGCTGCGTCGCCTGCGTGGCCGTCCTCGCCGCCGTGGCGCTCCTCCCGCTGCTGGCCCCGGCGGGGTCCTGATGGGCTCGTGGACGGATTGGCGCCCGGAGTCGTGGGTGGTGGGCCTGGCCGCCAACACCGTCATCGCCGTGGCCTACCTGCTCATCGTGCTCGCCATCGTCGTGCCGCTGGCCCGCAGCCGCCAGCTGCGCGCCAACCGGCTGGCCGCGGCGACCGCGGCCATCTTCCTCACCTGCGCCGTCCACCACGGCTCCCACGCCCTGCACATGGCGCTGCCCTCCCTCGGCGTGGACGACCCCAGCGGCCTGGCCATGCGGCAGGCCTGGGACTGGACGCTCTCGGGCTGGGACGTCGTGGGCGCCGTCGTGGCCGTCCACTACTGGTCGCTGCGACGCGGCTTCGGCTCGCTCATGCGCGGCGCCCAGCTCTTCGAGGACCTCCGGGCCCGCGAGCAGCAGGCCCTCGAGCTCAACGACACCGTGCTGCAGCGCATGGTCGTCGCGCAGATGGCCCTCGAGCTCGGCGAGACCGAGCGGGCCCGCGCCGCCGTCGACTCCTCGGTGGCGGCGGCGGGGCGGATCATCACCGACCTGCTCGGCAGCAGCCCGCACCGCCTCGACCTGGTGCGCTCCGCGGCCGCCGGTGACCCCGGTGGCGGCAGCACCGGCAGCGGCACGGTCACCGGCAGCGGCACCGTCGGCGGGGACGAGGGGCAGCGCCCGTGAGCGCCGCGCGCCCTGCGCGCACGGTGATCGTCGACGACACCGCCGACCTGCGCGACATGCTGCGGCTGTGCCTGACCCACCACGGCCACGTCGTCGTCGGCGAGGCCGGCGACGGGAGGTCGGGCATCACCGTCGTGGAGCAGCAGCAGCCCGACCTCGTGCTCCTCGACCTGTCGATGCCGGTGATGGACGGCCTCGAGGCGCTGCCCCACCTGCGCCGTGGCAGCCCGGCCAGCACGATCGTCGTGCTGTCCGGCTTCGGCGCCGAGCAGGTGGCCGACCGGGCGCTGCGGGCCGGCGCCCACGGCTACGTGCAGAAGGGCACGCCCCTGGTCACGATCCTCTCCCGCATCGACGCGCTGCTGGCGGACGCCGACCCCGGCCCGCCGCGCACCGCGCCCGTACCGCCCGACCCGGCCCCGACCGGCGAGGACCCCGGTGAGCACATCAGGGCGGACCCCGGGGAGGAGGCCGCCCTGCTGCGCCGCGCGATCGCGACCGCGGCCCACGAGATCCGGGGGCCGGTCACCGTGCTGCGCGGCATGGCCGAGGCCTCCGCCGACCCCCGGATCGGCGACGAGCAGCGGCGCCGGATGATGGCCGCCATGGCCCGGCAGGCCTGGCTGCTCGACGCCATCACCGCCGATCTCCTCGCCTGCGCGCAGTCGCGCCGCGGCACCCTCGACCCGATGCTGCAGCACCTCGACCCGGAGCCGCTGCTGCGGGCGCTGGCCGAGGACCAGCAGCACGAGGTCGAGGTGCGGGTGCACGACCCGCGACCGCTGCTCGCCGACCCGCTGCACCTGCAGCAGATGGTCGGCAACCTGCTGCGCAACGCCAGCAAGTACGCCGCCCCGCCGTACGCCGTGGTCGTGCGACCCTCGCCCTTGCCCGGACGGGTGTGCATCGACGTCACCGACCGCGGTCCGGGCGTGCCCGAGGCGTTCCGCCCGCGGCTGTTCGACGAGTTCAGCCGCGCCGGCGGCAGCGCCTCCAGCGGCACCGGACTGGGCCTCGCCGTCGTCCGTGCGCTCGCGCAGGCCCACGGCGGCAGCGTGGAGCACCTCCCCCGGGCCGGAGGCGGGTCGGTCTTCACCCTCACGCTGTCGGCGGCCGCGGGCCCGGCCACCGACCCCGGGCTCAGCCCTCGGGGGTGACCGCGCGGGGCGTGTCGCCGGCCTCCGACTCCGGCGGTGTGGCGTGGGCGGGGAACTCCACCGCGGCCGACTCCTCGTCGATCAGGCAGGTGCGGCAGAAGTCCTCGCCGAAGGGCGTGAGGTGGATGCTGCGCCGCACGACCTTGGCGAAGCGCACCGAGTGCACCGCCGCGAGCACGTCGGGCTGGGCCTCCAGCACCTGGTAGTCCATCGGGTCGCGCAGGGCCTCCCGGCTGAACCACACCAGCCCGAGGCGGAAGAGGTTGTTGAGGTAGGCCGGCACCTGGTCGAGGTAGCGGCACCCCGCCCGCCCGCCGATCATGGTCAGCCCCGGCGCGATGAGCTGGCTGTTGACCATGCCGATCGGCCCGCCGGTGCGCACGTCGACGCTGGGCTGCGGCCCGCCGCGCAGGAGCAGCAGCAGGATGCGCGCCTCGTCGGGGGCCACCTCGCCGAGGATCCGCCCGTAGGCCGGGTGCGAGGACTCGGTCTCCCACACGTCGCGGGAGCGCTCGAGCAGCCGGGCGCCCTGCTCGCGCAGGCTCAGGGGCGGCGGCGCCTCGTCGCGGCGCGTGGCGTGGCCGCCGTAGGAGACGACCTGGCCGGTGACCACCGGCTCGCTCTCGACGATCTCGCCGAAGGCCTCGGCCGCGTGCGCCAGCGCCTTGCCGATCGGGGTGCCCGACGACACCGAGCGGGTCAGGTCGCTGACCACGGTGGCGGCCTGCGTGGCGTCCTTGGCCAGCGCCGCGGCCTCGTCGGGGTCGCGCACCGCGCGCAGGAAGCGTCGGCTCGTGCGCGCCGAGGTGCGCACCCCCCAGCCGGTCGTGTGCCAGGCGGCCGATGCGGCCACCCGGCCCAGCCCGGGCAGCGCCTCGACGGCCGGCGCCAGGCGACCGGTGAGGCCCTGACCGTCGCGGGCGGCCGGGCCCGGGGCGACGTACGGCGGCAGCGCGGGCGGCTCGCCCGCACGCGCGCGCCGCTCGCCCGTCGTCCCGCGCCCGTCGGCGGTGCCTGCTCGCCTGTCGGCTGCGCCCGCTCGCCTGTCGGCGGTGTCGCTCACGCCCTCACCCCACTCCGAAGATCCACAGGTGCAGGAAGCCGCCTGCCAGCCCCATGATGGCGCCGTGGGCGTAGAGCATCCACTCGTCCTCCTTGATGGCCGCCCGCATCATCTCGACGAAGTCGCGCGGCGGCAGCTCCTTGGTGCGGCGCGCCACCAGCACCCGGATCTTCTCGGCCTGGCGCGCGCTGAAGTCCTTGTCACGGAAGGGCGTGAGCGTGCGGCCCACGAGGTCCTGGGCCACCGAGTCGCGGATCGTGTCGAAGCGGTCGCTGCCCACCGCGACCCGCACCGCGCCGCGCGCCGGCCCGACCGCGAGGTCGATGGCCGGCCGCAGGGCGGTGGCCAGCATCGCCCGCGTACGGTCGCCGCGGGGGCCGTCGAGCAGGAAGTCGCCGATGCGCTCGAGGGTGATGACGTCGTCGGCGATGATGCGGGCGTAGACCTCCGCGGCCTCCGGCTGGCGGCGCGGGAAGAGCCCGTGGACCCTGACGCCCAGGATGCGACGCGGCTCCGGGGGCTCGAAGATCAGCCACATGCCCAGCGCGTTGGTGATCCAGCCGACCACGACGCCGAGCACCGGCAGCAGCCACCACAGGCCGAAGATCGAGTCGACCACCGCCACGGGGATGCCGAGCAGGAAGCCGAAGACGAAGCCGAAGGTGACCATCAGGTTCAGCTCGCGCTGGCCGAAGTCGCGGAAGATCCGCACCACCAGCGAGGGGTTGTCGCGGAAGTGGTCGATCACCATGATCTTGGGGTCGAGCAGCTGGTCGATGTGGGTGCCGATCTCGGTGGTCACCCGCCCCACCACGGTCGGCAGCTGGGCGTCGACCCGCTCGACCACCGCACGCCGCACCGGCCCGGGCAGGTCGCGCCACAGGCGCGGGTGCTCGCGGCGCATCACCCCGTCGACGAGCTCGGGCAGCTCGGGGCGGAAGACGGTGACGATGTGCTCGGCGATCTGGTCGGGCTCCAGCTGCTGGTAGAACTCCGCCGGGGTGCCGAGCTTGGCGATGGCCTTGTCGACGGCGATGCTGCCCATCTTGGCCGCGCGCGCCGGGATGATCCCCTGCCAGCCCAGGCCGCCCTGGAGCAGCCCCGGCACCTCCTGCACCTTGCGCGGCAGCACCGAGACCAGCTCGCGCATGCCCGGCACGCGCACGCCGTGGAAGCGCACGGGACTGAAGAGCATCCACAGCCCCGACCAGTTGATGAGCCAGCCGATGACGCCGGTGAAGACCGGGATCGTGAGGAAGTGGACCCACTTGACGTCGTCGGCCCACGCGGCCAGCACGTCGAGCAACCACTGCACCCTGAGCACCCCTTCGTGCCCGGCCGTCCGGCCGGGTGGTGGCCGAAGACTAGCGCCCCGCTCCTGTCGGTGGACGGGTGTTCCGCGTCACGCTCCCGCCTGCGAGCGGCTCAGCCGCGACCGCGGCGCCACACCACGAGCGACTGACCCGGGTCGGGTCGCCGCAGCACCGGCAGCTTGTTGGGCAGCGCGGGGGCCGAGGCGTCGGCCCGCCGCGCGGAGAGCGCCTGCTGGAGCGCGGCCCGGGTGCGGTCGAGCTCGTCGGCCAGCTCGGCGTTGCGCGCGGTCAGCGCGGCCACGTGGTTCTCCAGGTCGAGGATCCGGCGCACGCCCTCGATCCCGATGCCGGCCGAGGTGAGCTCGGAGATCACCCGCAGCAGCTCGATGTCGCGGTGGGAGTAACGACGTCCCCCGCCGCCGGTGCGACCCGGCGTGATCAGGCCCAGGCGCTCGTAGGTGCGCAGGGTCTGCGGGTGCAGGCCCGTCAGCTCCGCGGCGACGGAGATGACGTAGACGGCCGCGTCGTAGGACGGCTCGAAGGGGTCGCGCTGGGCCACGGGGTCACCCGGCCTGCTCGAAGAGGTTGGCGCGCAGCGGCCTGCCCGCCGTGGCGGCGCGGTAGGCCTCCACCGCCTCGCGGGCGGTGGCGTCGAGCACGGCCGGCACCTGCACCTCGACGGTGGCCAGCAGGTCGCCCGACGTGCCGTCGCTCTTGCGCGCGCCCTTGCCGCGCACGCGGAAGGTGCGCCCGTTGGGGGTGCCGGCCGGCACCTTGAGGGTGACCGGCGTGCCCGCCAGCGTCGGGATCCGCACGTCGGCGCCGAGGGCGAGCTCGTCGAAGGAGACCGGCACGTCGAGGGTGAGGTTGTCGCCCTTGCGGCCGAAGAGGCGGTGCCCGGAGACCTTGACGGTGACGTAGAGGTCGCCGGCCGGGCCGCCGTGCTCCCCCGCACCGCCCTTGCCGCGCAGCCGGATGCGCTGGCCGTCCTTGACCCCCGCGGGGATGCGGGCCTGGATGGTGCGCGAGGACTGGCCGCGACCGCTGCCGTGGCAGGTCGGGCACGGGTCGTCGTAGAGCAGCTGGCGGCCGTGGCAGGCCGGGCAGGTCTCGTTCATCGAGAAGGCCCCGCCCACCGAGGCCACCACGAAGCCGGCGCCCTCGCACTCGGGGCACACGTGGGGCTTGGTGCCGGGCTTGCCACCCGTGCCGGAGCAGGTCGCGCAGGGCGCGTCGGAGCTGAGCCGCAGCGAGATCGTCACGCCGTCGAGGGCGTCGGTGAAGCTGATGGTGGCGGTGGTCTCGACGTCGCCGCCCTTCGTGGCGCGCACGCGCTGACGGGTGCGGCCGCCACCGGCCCCGCCGCCGCGGAAGAGGTCGCCGAACATGTCACCGAGCCCGCCCTGGCCCGGGGCGCCGGCGCGGTCGCGCAGCAGGTCGTCGAGGTTGAAGCCGCCGGCACCGCCGGAGGTGCCTCCCCCACCGAAGCCGCCGCCGAAGCCGCCGCTGCCGTAGAGCGAGCGCATCTCGTCGTACTTCGCCCGCTTCTCGGGGTCGCCGACGACGTCGTAGGCCTCGGCGACCTGCTTGAAGCGGTCGTGCTTGGCGGTGTCACCGGGGTTGGAGTCGGGGTGGTTCTCCCGCGCCAGGCGCCGGTAGGCCTTCTTGATCTGGTCGGCCCCGGCGTCCTTGGTCACGCCGAGCGTGGCGTAGAAGTCCTTCTGCGCCCAGTCGGCGCGAAAGCCGTTGTCACTCACGGGAGAACCTCCCCTCTCTGGTCTCGGTGGTGCTGGTCGTGCCGGTGCTGGTCGTGCCGGTGCTGGTCGTGCCGGCGCGGGTCGGGCCTCAGCCGGCCGGGTCGGCCACGAGCACCTGGGCCGCGCGCACGACCCGGTCGCCGATGCGGTAGCCGGCCTTGGCGATCACCTTGCAGGTGGTCACCTCGACCTCGGGGTCCTCGCCGAGGTGGGAGAGGGCCTCGTGCAGGCTCGGGTCGAAGGCGTCGCCGGGCTGGCCGAAGCGGATCAGGCCGAGGTTGGCCACGGTCCGCTCGAGCTGCTCGGCCACCGACTTGAAGCCGCCCTCGAGCGGCTCGTGCTCACGGGCCCGGTCGATGGTGTCGAGCACCTCGGTGATCGGGGCGAGCGCGGCGTAGGTCGCGTTCTCCTTGATCAGCTCGCGGTCGCGCTCGACACGGCGCTTGTAGTTGAGGAACTCCGCCTGCAGCCGCTGCAGGTCGGAGAGCCGCTCGGCCGACTCCATGCGGGCCAGGGCCAGCTCGTCGTCGGCCGGGTCACCACCCACCGCGCCGGTCGGCTCGGTGGGGTCCTGCGAGCTGTCGCCGCTCACGGGCTCCTCCTCGACCTCGGTCTCGTTGGCCATCTCGGCCGCCTCCGCCGGGAACGCCCCCTCGGGGGAGGGAGCCGCAGGCTGCTGCGGCTCCCCCGCCCCGGAGGTGCCCTCGGGGTGCTCGCCGGACGGCTGCTCGCCGGGGGCTGAGGTCACTTGGACCCACCCTCGGCGGGGCCGGTGGTGTCCTCGTCCACGACCTCGGCGTCGACGATGTCGTCGTCGGCCTCGCCCGTGGCGCCGGTCGCCCCGCCGGCGGCGGCGGAGTCGGCCTCGGCCGCGGCGTACATGGCCGCACCCATCTTCTGGCTCGACTCGTTGAGCTTCGTGACGCCGGCGGTGATCTCCTCGCCCGAGGCCTCGGAGTTCTCCAGCGTGGCCTTCAGCGCGTCGACATCGGCCTGCACCTCGGTCTTGACGTCGTCGGGGATCTTGTCGCCGTTGTCGCCGAGGAACTTCTCGGTGGTGTAGACGAGCTGGTCGGCCTGGTTGCGGACCTCGATGGCCTCGCGACGCTTGGCGTCCTCCTCGGCGTACTGCTCGGCCTCGCGGACCATGCGGTCGATGTCGTCCTTGCCGAGCGCGGAGCCGCCGGAGATCGTCATCGACTGCTCACGGCCCGAGGCCTGGTCCTTGGCCGAGACGTGCACGATGCCGTTGGCGTCGATGTCGAAGGTGACCTCGATCTTCGGGATGCCGCGCGGCGCCGGCGGGAGGCCGGTCAGCTCGAAGTTGCCGAGGGGCTGGTTCTGCGCCCACATCTGGCGCTCGCCCTGGGCGACCTTGATCTCGACCGACGGCTGGTTGTCGTCGGCGGTGGTGAAGATCTCCGAGCGCTTGGTCGGGATGGTGGTGTTGCGCTCGATGAGGTTGGTCATCACGCCGCCCTTGGTCTCGATGCCCAGCGACAGCGGGGTCACGTCGAGGAGCAGGACGTCCTTGACCTCGCCCTTGAGCACGCCGGCCTGGAGCGCGGCGCCGATGGCGACGACCTCGTCGGGGTTGACGCCCTTGTTGGGCTCCTTGCCGCCGAGCAGCTCCTTGACGACGTCGGAGACCGCCGGCATGCGGGTCGAGCCGCCGACGAGCACCACGTGGTCGATCTTGTCGACGGCGACGCCACCGTCCTTGAGCACGTTCTGGAACGGCGTCTTGGTGCGCTCGAGCAGGTCGGCGGTGAGCTTCTGGAACTCCGAGCGCGTCAGGCGCTCCTCGAAGTGCAGCGGGCCCGACTCGCCGTGGGTGATGTAGGGCAGGTGGATCGTAGTCTCGCTGGAGGAGGAGAGCTCGATCTTCGCCTTCTCCGCGGCCTCCTGCAGGCGCTGCTTGGCGATCTTGTCGGCGGCCAGGTCGACGCCGTTGCCGTCCTTGAACTTCTTGACCATCCAGTCGACGACGCGGGAGTCCCAGTCGTCGCCACCGAGGTGGTTGTCACCGGAGGTCGCCTTGACCTCGACGACGCCCTCGCCGATCTCGAGCAGCGACACGTCGAAGGTGCCGCCACCGAGGTCGAAGACGAGGATCGTCTGGTCGTCGCCCTTGTCGAGGCCGTAGGCCAGCGCGGCCGCGGTGGGCTCGTTGACGATGCGGCTGACGTTGAGGCCCGCGATCTCGCCGGCCTCCTTGGTGGCCTGGCGCTGGGCGTCGGAGAAGTACGCCGGGACCGTGATCACCGCGTCGGTGACGGTCTCACCGAGGTAGGCCTCGGCGTCGCGCTTGAGCTTCTGCAGCACGAAGGCGCTGATCTGCTGCGGCGTGAAGTCCTTGTCGTCGATCTTCTGCTTCCAGTCGGTGCCCATGTGGCGCTTGACCGAGCGGATGGTGCGGTCGACGTTCGTGACGGCCTGGCGCTTGGCGACCTCGCCGACGAGCACCTCGCCGCTCTTGGCGAACGCGACGACCGACGGGGTCGTGCGGGCGCCCTCGGCGTTCGCGATGACGGTGGGCTCGCCGCCCTCCAGGACCGACACGACGCTGTTGGTCGTGCCGAGGTCGATGCCAACGGCTCGTGCCATGGGTGGTACCTCCATCTAGGGATGCTGCGGGTGAGTGGGGCCGTCCGCGCGCCCCGAGGGGCTGCGTCCGGCGATGACTCCATGATGCGTCGCCCGCGCCGCCCAGACAAGTTAGTTGAGTCTCATCGACTCAACTTGGCTCAGCCGTCTCAGCGCAGACCAGCCATCCGCAGCCCGATGTCGACGACGGAGACCCGGTCGAGCCCGCCCACCTCGTGCACCGAGATCCAGCGCGCCTCGTCGGTGCTGCCGTCGCGCTCGTGGGTCAGCTCGCCGCCCACGACGCGGGCGGCGAAGAGAGCGCGCACGGCCTTCATCGGGCGTCCCGAGCCGTTGAGGCGGCGCTCGGGGCCGATGACGTAGGTGTCGACGCCCAGCAGGTCGCCGAGCTCGACGTCGTAGCCGCTCTCCTCCTTGACCTCGCGCACCACGCCCTGCTCCACGCTCTCGTGCAGCTCGACCCCGCCGCCGGGGAGCGTCCACTGGCGACGGCTGCCCTCGTTCCAGAGCGCGAGCAGCACGTGCCCGGCGTCGTCGGTGATCACGGCGTAGGCGGCCAGACGGGTGTCGTAGTCGGTGTAGTGCACGGCTCCCATCCTTCCGGCCGGGTCAACCGCGCCCGGTCGGGACGCCCGATCGGGTGAGACCAGGAATGATCCGTGCCGCTCGCTCGCTACCACTCCCATGACCGTTTCCACGATCACCCTGAACAACCAGACGACGATCCCGCAGCTCGGCTTCGGCACCTACCAGGTGCCGCCGGAGCAGACGGCCGACACCGTCTCCACCGCGCTCGAGGTGGGCTACCGCCACATCGACACCGCGCAGATGTACCAGAACGAGCAGGAGGTCGGCGAGGCGCTCAAGGCCTCCAGCATCCCGCGCAGCGAGCTCTACATCACCTCCAAGCTCAACAACGGCTACCACCGGCCCGCCGACGCCGAGCGCGCCTTCGAGGAGACCCTCGACAAGCTCGGTCTCGAGCAGATCGACCTCTTCCTCATCCACTGGCCGCTGCCGACGCTCTACGACGGCGACTACGTCTCGACCTGGAAGACCCTCGCCTCCTTCGTGGCCGACGGCCGGGCCCGCTCCGTCGGCGTCTCGAACTTCCAGCCGGCCCACCTCGACCGCATCGTGGCCGAGACCGGCGTGGTGCCCGCGGTGAACCAGATCGAGGTCCACCCCTACTTCACCAACGAGGACGCCCGCGCCGCCTCGATCCGCCACGGCATCGAGGTCGAGGCGTGGTCGCCGATCGCGCAGGGCGCGGTGCTCGACGACCCGACCATCGGCGAGATCGCGGCGAAGTACGGCAAGACCGCCTCGCAGGTCACCCTGCGCTGGCACGTCGAGCGCGGCGACATCGTCTTCCCCAAGTCGATGAAGCGCGAGCGCATGGAGGAGAACTTCGCGATCTTCGACTTCGCCCTCACCCCCGACGAGGTCAGCACCATCGCCGGGCTCGACAAGGGCGAGGACGGGCGCACCGGTCCGAACCCGGACACGTTCGACTACGTGCCCGCCTGAGGCACGACCGCACACCGCAGCACCCCGGACGCCGAGCGTCCGGGGTGCTGCTGCGTCCAGGGGTGCTGCGCGTCGGGAAGCGTCGGAGAGACGTCAGCCGACGGTGACGCGGACCTCGTTGGAGGCCGTGCCGCTGTCGGGGTCGAGCACCCGGAAGCGGTTGACCCCGGGCGTGCTCGTCTGCACGTAGGTGGCGAAGGTCTGGTTGCTGACCACCGCGGTGACGGGGAAGTCCTCCCACCCGCCGCCGGCGAAGCGCTGCACCTGCAGCACCGCCCCCTCCCCCGTGGGGAAGACGCCGGTGAGGTCGATCTGGCCCATCGGGGCGACGGAGGTCTGCCCGGCGTTGAGGGTGAGGTCGCCGTCGGGCTTCTCGCTCCTCGTCGGCGACGGGCTCTGCGAGGGGGTGGCCGACGCGGTGGCCGAGCCGCCGAGGGTGATCTCGGGGCCCCCGGGGGCGCCGGTGTCCTCGAAGCGCGGGATGTAGAGGGAGCCGGTGTCGCTGGCGCTGCTGGTGGCTCCGGAGTCGCCGACGCCGGCGACGCGGGTCACGGCGAGCGCGACGCCGCCCAGCACGAGGCCGACCGCCAGCCCGACGCCCAGCAGCGCGGCCAGTCCGGTCGCCACCGCGCGACGCACCTCGTGCGACTCCTCCTGGGCCGGCGTCCGGGCGCTGCTGCCGCCGGTGCCGCCGGTGCCGCCGGTGCCGTCGTGGTCGTCGTGCTCGGCCACCGAATCACTCCCCGTCGTCGGCGGGGCCCGTGCCGGCGCCCGCGGGGCCATTCTCGCCGCCGGCGGTCGGCGAGCCAAGCCGGGCGGCGTAGGAGACCACCCCGGCGGGGTCGGGGGTGGCGTCGACCTGCTCACGCGCGACGAGGAGGTCGAGGTGGGCCTTGGTCTCCATCGCGGCCATGCCCTGGTTGAAGACGTCGAGGCTCGCCCAGGCGTGGTCGTGCCGGGTCCAGGGCAGCACGGCGGCGACGTCGGCGGCGCTGACGGACCCGCCGCGCAGCGCCTCGAGGCACAGCGCGAGCCGGTGCTCGTGGTGGGCCAGCAGGGCGTCGACCCGGGCGTGGGAGGACGGTGCGACGGGGCCGTGGGCGGGCAGGACCCGCAGGTCGGGCAGCTCGCGCACCCGTGCCAGGGAGGCCATGAAGTCGCCCAGCGGCGAGGCCACGACCGGCACGGTGAAGCCGATCGACGGGGTGATCGTGGGCAGCACGTGGTCGCCCGAGAGCAGCAGGCCGGCGGCCCGGTCGGCGAAGACGTAGTGGCCCGGCGTGTGGCCGGGGGTGTGCACGGCGTCGAGCGTGCGGGTGCCGACCTCGAGACGGTGGTCGCCCTCGAGCCAGGCGTCGGGATAGGCCCAGTGGCCCAGGTCGAACTCCTCCTGGCTGCGGGCGTGCTCCTCCCACCGCTCGGCGACCCCGTGGGCGCCGGCGGTGCGCAGCACGTCGGGGAACGGGCTGCGCCCGGGCCAGGCGTCGCTGTGGAAGAGGTCGAGCGCCGGCTTGTCGCCGATCCCGAGGGACACGTGGGCGCCGGTCTCGCCGGCCAGCTGCGAGGCGAGCGTGTAGTGGTCGCGGTGCACGTGGGTCACCAGGAAGCGGCGCACGTCGCCGACGCCCGCGCCGATCCGGGCCAGCGAGCGCTCCAGCACCGCGCGGGCCGCCGGGAGGGCCCAGCCACCGTCGACGAGGGTCAACCCGTCGTCGGTCTCGAGGGCGTAGACGTTGACCGCCCGCAGCCCGTCGTTCGGCAGCGGGAGCGGGATCCGGTGGAGCCCGTCGGCCACCGGCCAGGCGCCCTCGGCCGACCAGTGCTCGCCGGAGTCGGGTGAGACCGCGTGGGCCGTCGACGTGCCCGGCCCCGCGGTCCGGCCCGCGGTCTGTCGTGCGCTCCGGCCTGTGGTCCGGCCTGGGGTCTCACCTGGGGTCGGGGCGGGTGTGGGGGGCACGAGGCGGACCCTACGCCGGGACCGCTCGGGCAGGATGGGCGTGTGGACGACCCGCTGGTGCCGCGGCTGCGTGCCGCCGGCTGCGTCTACGCCGAGGAGGAGGCGAGCCTCCTGCGCGCCGCGGCCGAGGGATCCCCCGACCCGGGGACGCTGGAGCGGATGGTCGCCGAGCGGGTGGCGGGCCGGCCGCTGGAGGTCGTGGTCGGCTGGGCCGAGCTCGCCGGCACCCGTGTGGTGGTGACCCCCGGGGTCTTCGTGCCGCGGCGGCGCTCGGCCGTGCTGGTGCGCGCCGCGGAGGCCCGCCTGCGATCGGGGGCCACGGTGGTCGACCTGTGCTGCGGCACCGGCGCCGTCGGCGCCGTGCTCCTCGCGCGCCGCCCCGACCTGGTGGTGCACGCCGCCGACCTCGACCCGGTCGCCGTCGCCTGCGCCCGGCTCAACCTGCCCGACGGCCCCGAGGGCCCGCGGGTCCACCGGGGCGACCTCTGGGCCGCGGTGCCCGAGCGGCTGCGCGGGGCGGTGGACGTGGCGGTCGCCAACGCGCCCTACGTGCCGACCGCCGCCCTGGCCACCCTCCCGCCCGAGGCCCGGCTCCACGAGCCGCGCACCGCCCTCGACGGTGGCGACGACGGCCTGGTGCTGCACCGGCGCCTGCTCGCCGAGGCCCACCGGTGGCTGCGCCCGGGCGGCGCCCTCGTGCTCGAGGTGGGCGCGGGCCAGGTCGGGACGGCGCTGGCCCTCGCGCGGGGGGCCGGGCTGCGGGCCGCTGTGGAGCGCGACGACGACGTCGACGGTATCGCCGTGGTGGCGACCCTCCCGCGCCCCGCCACCGGTCTGGACCAGTCCGGACCGCAGGTGTAGGTGACGCGTCACCGGGCATGGCCCTGTCGTCGGCGGCCCTCGGTCCGGGGGGCGCGCGCAGGCCCGGTGGGAGGCGCCTGCGAGCGGAGGGCCGTCGATGCCGCACCCCGCGGCCCCCCGTGCCGGACGAGCCCCGTGCCCCGACGGGCCCCGGGTACGGCGCCGCGTGACCGGACGCTCGCCGGGGCTGGCTACGGTGACGCGGTGACGACCTCCCCGCCGGCGCCGGCCCTCCGGTCGCGCCAGTGGCTGCTGGTGCGCCGCCAGCTGGCGGCGTCCCGCCCCTCGTGGCGCTGGCTGCGCGGGTCGCTGCGGTCCTTCGCCACCTCCTTCCTGGCCCTCACCGCGAGCCTGTGGCTGCTGCCCGGCACCCAGGTGACCCGCGGCGCGGAGTCGGTGGCGGCGCTGGCCGTCGGCGTGCTCGCCGTCGGAGCGCTCGTGCGTCCGCTGATCACCCGCCTCACCGTGCTGACCGGCGTGGTGGGCCTGCTGCTCGCCGGCTTCCTGGCCCAGGCCGTGGTGCTCGGCATCGCCCTGGCCCTGGTGCCCACCGTGGAGCCCTTCAGCGCCGGCCAGGTCGTGCTCGCCGCCTGGGCGGCGGCGGTCGCGGCCGCGGCGGTCAACTGGCTCTTCGACGCCAGCTCCGACGAGGCGTTCCTGGGCCAGCTCCTGGGCCGCGCCGTGCGTCGTACGCGCCGCGCCGGGAGCGAGGGGCCGGGCCTGCTCGTGGTGCAGCTCGACGGGGTCAGCGAGCCGCTGCTGCGCCAGGCGATCACCGCGGGGGCGCTGCCCACGGTGTCGCGCTGGCTGCGCTCGGGCAGCCACCGCATGCGCGGCTGGCACACCGGCGTGCCGGCCACCACCCCCGCCGGCCAGGCCGTGCTGCTGCACGGCGACGTGACCGCGGTGCCGGGCTTCCGCTGGTGGGACAAGGGCCGCGGGCGGCTGCTCACGGCCAGCCGCCCCGTCGACGCCGCCGAGGTGGAGGCGGCGATGTCCGACGGCCGCGGCCTGCTCGCCGACGACGGCGCGAGCGTGTCCAACCTCTTCTCCGGCGACGCGCCCACCTCGGTGCTGACCATCAGCGACGGCCGCCTGCCCGGCTCCGACCGCGGCGCCGCGTCCTACATGGCGCTGCGCAGCGGCTTCCTGCGCTCGCTGACCCTGCTCGGCGGGCAGGTGGTGACCGAGTGGCACCAGGCCCGCCGCCAGCGCACGCGCGACGTGCGGCCCCGGGTCGGGCGCGGCGGCGCCTTCCTGCTGCTGCGCGGGCTGACCACCGTGGTGCTGCGCGACCTCAACCTCGCCGTCGTCACCGAGCAGCTCACCCGCGGGACCCCGGTGGTCTTCGTCGACTTCGTCGACTACGACGAGGTCGCCCACCACGCCGGCCCCACCCGGCCGGAGTCGATGCGCACCCTGGAGAACCTCGACCGCGTGCTGCAGTTCCTCGACCAGGTCTGCGGCGAGGTCGGTCGGCGCTACGAGCTCGCCGTCGTCTCCGACCACGGGCAGGCCCAGGGCACGACCTTCCTCCAGCTCACCGGCAGGACCCTGGAGGACGTCGTGCTCGAGCTCGCCGACGCGCACGCCGGACAGGGCGCGGCCGCCCCCGACCCCCGCAGCCCCGCCGACCGGGCCACGTGGTCGGAGGAGACGTGGGTGCCGGCGAGCATGCTGCTGGCCGGGGCGACGGGCTCCGGGCGCGCCCTGACCCGGGCGACCCGGTCGGTGGCCGAGCGGCCCCGACGCCGCGCCGGCGGCACCCGCGGCGGCACCCCCGACGGGGGCACGGGCGGTGGCGCACCCGCCGCCCGCCTGCTGGTCGCCGTCTCCGGTGGCCTCGCCCACGTCTACCGCACCGACCGCCCCGGGCGCCTGACCCACGACGACCTCGCCGCCCTCCACCCGCACCTGGTGGCGGGCCTGGCCGCCCACCCGGGCGTCGGTGGCGTCGTGACCCGGCTCTCCGCCCCCGGGCGCCGCGACGGCGACCTGCGTGTCGACGGGCCCGGCGGCTGGTGCGTCCTGCGGCCGGGTCACGGGGTGGTCGACGGCGAGGGCGCCGACCCGCTCGCCACCTACGGGCCGCGGGCCGCGGCCGACCTGCTCGACCTCGAGCGCCGCGACCACGTCGGCGACCTCGTCGTGCTGGGCGCCCACGACCCCGCCCTCGGCGAGGTCGTCGCCTTCGAGGAGCTCGTCGGCTCCCACGGCGGGCTCGGCGGCTGGCAGACCGAGGCGCTGCTGCTGCACCCCGCCGACTGGGAGGTGCCCACCACCCCGCTCACCGGTCTCGACGTGCACCGCACGCTGGTCGCGCGCCTCGAGCGGCTCGGGCTGCGCGCCGACTCCCCCACCCGCTCGGCGGGGTCGGCCGGGCGCGTCGGGGAGACCGCATGAGCGCCCCCGCCCCGGGTCCGGTGCGCCTGGGCGTCACCTGGTGGGGCCACGCGTCGACCACGGTCGAGCTGGGCGGGGTCCGCGTGGCGCTCGACCCGCTGCTGGCCGGGCGGCTGGTGCACCTGCGCCGTCGTACGCCGCTGCCGCCCGCCGACGCCGCGCTCGCCGACGTCGTGCTCGTCTCCCACCTGCACCTCGACCACTGCCACCTGCCCTCGCTGCGACGCTTCGCCGCCGACGTGCCGGTCGTCGTGCCGCGCGGCGGGGAGCGGCTGCTGGCCGACCTCGGCGACCGGCTGCTGGGCGTCGGTCCCGGCGAGACCCACCGGGTGGGCGGGGTCGACGTCGAGGTGCTGGCGGCCACCCACGACGGCCGGCGCCACCCGTGGGCGCGGGAGCGGCCGCCGGCGCTGGGCTTCCGCGTGACCGGGCCCGCCACCGGGGCCACCTCCGGGGCCACCTCCGGGGCCACCGCCCCCGCACCGGCGTCGTTCTGGTTCCCCGGCGACACCGGGCTGCGCGAGGACATGCGCGAGGTGGCGCCGGTCGATCTGGCCCTGGCGCCGGTCGGCGGGTGGGGGCCGAGCCTCGGCGAGGAGCACATGGACCCCGACGAGGCCGCCGAGGCCGTGCGCCGCGTCGGCGCCCGCTGGGCGGTGCCGGTGCACTGGGGCACCTTCTGGCCGGTCGGGCTCGAGCGCGTCGACCGCGCCACCCACCACCGCCTCTTCGTCACCCCGGGCCGGCGCTTCGCCGACGCCCTGGCCCGCGCCGGCAGCGCCCGGCCCGTCCTCGCCTCCCCCGCTGAGCGGATCGTCCTGTGAGGGCGGTCCGGTGAGCGCCGACCACTTCGGCCCGGTGGCGCTGCTGGTGCTCTTCGGCGTGGTCGCCGTCGGCGCGATCGTGCCCGTGCTCCCCACCGGGGCCGCCGTCAGCGCCACCGCGGTGCTGGCGGCCGACTCGCACCTGTGGGAGGTGCCGCTGGTCGTCGCCGTGGGCGGCGCGGCCGCCTGGGTGGGCGACGTGACGACCTACGCCGTGCTGCGCCGCGCCGGTGAGCCCCTCGCGCGGCGGGTCGGGTGGCTGCGCCCCGACGACCCCGAGACCCGGCTCCACCGGCTGCGCGAGTCGATCGAGGAGCACGAGCTGCGCACGCTGCTGGTCTCGCGGCTGGTGCCCGGCGGGCGGGTGCCCGTGCTGCTGGTGGCCTCGCTGACCGGCTACCCCGCGCGGCGCTTCGCCAGCGCCGCGGTCGGTGCGGCCACCCTGTGGGCGGTCGTCTACGCCGCCATCGGGCTGGCCGGCGGCTCGCTGCTCGCCGACACCACCACGGCCGTCGTCGTCGCCGTGCTCGCCGCGCTGCTGCTCTCGCTCGGCTCGTCGCTGGCCCCGGCGCTGAGGAAGCGGCTGGGACCGTCCGGGGCGCCGTCGCCGGGGTCCGGGCCGGGATCGGCGCCGGGATCGGCGTTGGGATCGGCGATGGGATCGGCACGGCGGCGCCGGCCGCGTGCGGGAGACTGAGCCGCGTGACGACCGACCCGATCCGCGAGGCGCACCGCCAGTGGGTCGCCCACGGGTGGGACGACGCCGCCGACGGCATGGCCCTGGTGACCTCGCTGGTGCGGGTGCAGCAGCTGCTCATGGAGCGCATCGACGCCGTGCTGCGTCCGCTCGACCTCACCTTCGCCCGCTACGAGGTGCTCCAGCTGCTGTCGTTCACCTCCGCGGGACGGCTGCCGATGACCAAGCTGGGCTCGCTGCTCCAGGTGCACCCCACGTCGGTCACCAGCGCGGTCGACCGCCTCGAGCGGCAGGGCTACGTCGAGCGCTCGCGCGGCGAGGGCGACCGCCGCATCGTGCTCGCCACCCTCACCGACGCCGGCCGCGCGATCGCCGCCACCGCCACCGCGGGGCTCAACCGCGACGTCTTCGAGTCCCTCGGGCTGCCGCCCTCCCAGGTCGGTGCGCTCTCGCGCCTGCTGGCCGCCCTGCGCGCCCGCAGCGGCGACCGCGTCGACTGAGCGCACGACCCGGCGCACGACCCGGCGCGCCGACCGGGGCCGACGCACCCTCGACCGGCGGGGTCCGGGCGGCTATCGTGGGCAATTAGTAGGACGTCCAACTATCTTCGGGCGCCGGCCCCGGCCCACGCCGCCCGGTCGCCCCGCGACACCCCGAGGTGACCTCCGTGCCCGAGCTCCACGTCCCGTCCCACCCGGTCCGGCTGGTCACGGCCTCCAGCCTCTTCGACGGCCACGACGCCTCGATCAACATCATGCGGCGCATCTTCCAGAGCCAGGGCTGCGAGGTGATCCACCTCGGCCACAACCGCTCGGTGCAGGAGGTGGTCGACGCCGCGCTCGAGGAGGACGTGCAGGGCGTCGCGGTCTCGTCCTACCAGGGCGGCCACGTGGAGTACTTCGAGTACCTCGTGGAGTCGCTGCGCGCCCAGGGCGCCGGCCACGTCAAGGTCGTGGGCGGCGGCGGGGGCGTCATCGTCCACGACGAGATCCAGCGCCTGCGCGACAGCGGCGTCACGATCTTCTCCCCCGAGGACGGCCAGCGCATGGGCCTGGTCGGCATGATCAACTCCGTCGTCGCCGACTGCGACACCGACCTGTGGGCCGCAGGGCAGGTCACCGCCGACCAGGTCGTCGGCGGCGAGCGCGCCGCGATCGCCCGCGCGATCACCGCCGCCGAGAGCGGCCGGCTGCCCGCCGAGACCCTGGCGGCGCTCCAGCAGGCCGCGAGCGCCCACCGCTCCCCCGTGCTCGGCATCACCGGCACCGGCGGCTCGGGCAAGTCCTCGCTCACCGACGAGCTCGTGCGCCGCTTCCGCGTCGACCAGCAGGACAAGCTGCGCGTGGCCGTCATCGCCGTCGACCCGACCCGCCGCAAGGGCGGCGGCGCCCTGCTGGGCGACCGGATCCGGATGAACTCCCTCGACGGCGACCGCGTCTTCTTCCGCTCCGTCGCGACGCGCGGCGCCCACGAGCTGCCCGACCACCTCGGCGACGTCATCGACGTGGTCAAGGCCGCCGGCTTCGACCTGGTGATCGTGGAGACCCCGGGCATCGGCCAGGGCGACGCCGCGATCGTGCCCTACGTCGACACCTCGCTCTACGTGATGACGCCGGAGTTCGGCGCCGCCTCGCAGTTGGAGAAGATCGACATGCTCGACTTCGCCGACGTGGTGGCGATCAACAAGTTCGAGCGACGCGGCGCCAAGGACGCGCTGCGCGACGTGGGCCGCCAGCTGGTCCGCAACCGCGAGGCCTTCGGCTCCCAGCCCGACGACATGCCGGTCTTCGGCACCTCGGCGGCCACGTTCAACGACGACGGCGTCACCGCGCTCTACCAGCACCTGCGCGACCTGCTCGGCGGGGCGGGGCTCCCGGTCGGCGAGGGCGTGCTGCCCGCCGTCGACGTGCGCCACTCCTCGGGCATCCGCCAGGTCGTGCCCGGCGAGCGGGTGCGCTACCTCGCCGAGATCACCGAGACCGTGCGCGGCTACCACGCCCGCACCGAGGAGCTGGTGGCCGCGGCCCGCCGCGTGCAGCGGCTCGAGGCGGTCTCCGCCGAGCTCGACTCCCTCGACGGCGGCGACCACGGTGACGTGCCCGGGCTGCTCGAGCGCGCCCGCAAGGCGCTGCCGGCCGAGGTCGCCGACCAGGTGGAGGCCTGGCCCGGTGTGGTCGCGGCGTACGCCGGTGACGAGCAGGTCACCCGCGTGCGCGACAAGGAGATCACCACCCGGCTCACGCGCGAGTCGCTCAGCGGCACCAAGGTGCGACGGGTCTCGCTGCCGACCTTCGAGGACCACGGCGAGCTGGTCCGCTTCTGGCGCCGCGAGAACCTCCCGGGCCACTTCCCCTTCACCGCGGGCGTCTTCCCCTTCAAGCGCGACGGGGAGGACCCGGCGCGGATGTTCGCCGGCGAGGGCGACCCCGCGCGCACCAACCGCCGCTTCAAGATCCTCTCGGCCGAGGGCGAGGCCAAGCGGCTGTCGACGGCCTTCGACTCCGTCACCCTCTACGGCCGCGACCCCGACGAGCGCCCCGACATCTACGGCAAGGTCGGCACGTCGGGGGTCAGCGTGGCGACGCTCGAGGACATGAAGGTGCTCTACGACGGCTTCGACCTGGTCTCGCCCACGACCAGCGTCTCGATGACGATCAACGGCCCCGCGCCCACCGTGCTCGCCTTCTTCCTCAACACCGTGATCGACCAGCAGGTCGACGCCTTCCGCGAGCGCGAGGGACGCGAGCCCGGCGAGGAGGAGCGGGCCGCGCTCGCCGCCCACGCGGTGGCCAGCGTGCGCGGCACCGTGCAGGCCGACATCCTCAAGGAGGACCAGGGGCAGAACACCTGCCTGTTCTCCACCGAGTTCAGCCTCCGGATGATGGCCGACATCCAGGAGTGGTTCATCGAGCACCAGGTGCGCAACTTCTACTCGGTCTCGATCTCGGGCTACCACATCGCCGAGGCCGGGGCCAACCCCATCAGCCAGCTGGCCTTCACCCTGGCCAACGGCTTCACCTACGTCGAGGCCTACCTCGCGCGCGGCATGGACATCGACGACTTCGCGCCCAACCTGTCGTTCTTCTTCTCCAACGGCATGGACCCCGAGTACACCGTGATCGGCCGCGTCGCGCGCCGGATCTGGGCGGTGGCGATGAAGGAGAGGTACGGCGCGGGCGAGCGCTCGCAGAAGCTGAAGTACCACGTGCAGACCTCGGGTCGCTCCCTGCACGCGCAGGAGATGGACTTCAACGACATCCGCACGACGCTCCAGGCGCTGATCGCCATCTACGACAACGCCAACAGCCTCCACACCAACGCCTACGACGAGGCCGTCACCACCCCGGGCGAGGAGTCGGTGCGGCGGGCGCTGGCGATCCAGATGATCATCAACCGCGAGTGGGGCCTGGCGATGAACGAGAACCCCCTCCAGGGCGCCTTCGTCGTCGACGAGCTGACCGACCTCGTGGAGGCGGCGGTGCTCGAGGAGTTCGACCGGATCAACGAGCGCGGCGGCGTGCTGGGCGCGATGGAGACCGGCTACCAGCGCGGCCGGATCCAGGACGAGTCGATGCTCTACGAGCACCGCAAGCACGACGGCTCGCTGCCGATCATCGGCGTCAACACCTTCCGCAAGCCCGAGCGCGGCGACGGCACCGACGGCACGCCGGTCCACGTGGAGCTCGCCCGCGCCACCGAGGCCGAGAAGGAGTCGCAGCTCAGCGGCGTGCGTCGCTTCTCCCAGGAGCACTCCCAGGAGGCCGCGGAGGCCATCGCGCGCCTCAAGGCGGCGGCCGTCACCGACGACAACGTCTTCGCGGTGCTGATGGACGCCGCGCGGGTCTGCACGCTCGGACAGGTGACGGAGGCCTTCTTCGAGGTCGGCGGGCAGTATCGTCGCAACGTGTGAGCACCTCTCTGCCTACCTACGACCAGCTCGTCGCCCTCCCGGCCTACACCGAGCAGCCCGTGCCGATCGCGTTCGAGGACGTCAACGGACACCTCAACGTGCGGCACTACCTCGGGATCGCCAGCGAGGGGCTCGACGAGTCCCTGGTGAGCCTCGGCGTCCCGCAGAACTGGCCGGCCCACGGCCACGCCTGCTTCTCCGCCGAGCACCACCTCACCTACCTCACCGAGCTGCGCACCGGTGACCGGCTCTCCGCGCGGGTCCGGCTGGTCGGGCGCTCCGAGCGCGCCGCCCACGTCGTGGTCTACCTGCTCGACGACACCGAGCAGCGCGTCAGCTACGTGATGGAGGAGATCTTCCTCCACATCGACATGAGCACCCGTAAGACCAGCCCGTGGCCCGAGGACGTCGCCAAGGCGATGGACGAGCGCATCGCCGAGGACCAGGCCCTCGACTTCGAGCCGGGCCTCTCAGGCTCCCTCGCCCTGCGCTGAGCGCACCCCTCCCCCGGGCGCCGCGCCGTCGCGGCCCGCGCCCGGGGCTTAAGGTCGGTCGCATGCCCTCCGACCGGCCCGACGACCGGCCCGACGGGCCGTCACGCCCCGCCCCGGGCGTCCAGGGCTCGCGCGCCCTCGGCTACGTCGTGCCCGGCGCGCTCGCCGTTCCGGTGCTGCTCGTGGCGGCCGTGCTCGTGCTGCCGCTGCTGGCCGACGTCGGCGCCGTCGGCCTCGTCGTCTGCGTGGCCCTCTCGGCGTTCCTCGCCCGCCGGTCCTGACCCGCCCCCTCCGGCCGCCCTCACCCCTCAGCGCCTGGGGCGGGCGGCGGCCGCGTGCCAGGGTGGAGGGCATGACCTCGACCCCTGATGCCCCGCAGTCCTCCGGCTCGACGCAGGCCCCCGACTCCCCCGTGGTCGTCGTGACCGGCGCCAACGGCCTCGTCGGCGCCCGCGTGTGCGAGGCGCTGGTCGAGCGGGGCGCACAGGTGCGTGCCGTCGTACGTCGCGCGGGCACGGCCCCCGACCTGGCCGGTGTGGAGGAGCGGGTCGGCGACTTCCCCGACCCCGCCTTCGCCGCGTCGGCGGTCGAGGGCGCCTTCGCCGTGGTGACCACCGTGCACCCGATGGGCAGCGACCGCGCGACCCAGCACGAGATCGGCGTCGAGGGCACCCCCGTGGTGGCCCGCGCGGCCGCGTCGGCCGGGGTCGACCGTCTCGTGCACGTCTCGACCGCCGCCGTCTACGACCGCTCGCCGGGGCGCGGAGACGTCGACGAGTCCTCCGACCTGGTCGACGACGACGCCGGCGACTACCCCGTCACCAAGCGCGACACCGACGCCGCGCTGGCCGCCACCGACGGGCTGACCCGCGTGCTGGTGCGCCCGCCGGCCATCCTCGGCGAGGGCGACTCCTCGGTGTGGAACACCCTGCGCCCCGCCGCCGTCCGCGACGACGAGCAGGCGCGCCACGCCGTGCCCGACCAGAGCTTCGCGTGGGTGCACGTCGACGACCTCGCCGCATTCATCGCCGACGTCGCGACCGGCCGGGTCGCCGCCTCCGACGACGCCGCCACCGGCCCGGTGGCCGGCGGGTGCACCCCGGTCAACGTCGCCGCCGGGCCGGCCACGGTGCGTGACTACCACCAGGCCGTCACCGGCGCCCTCGGCGTGGAGGCGGTCTGGGACGACGAGCCCGCCTGGACCGGCCGGATCCTCGCCGACCGCGCCCACGCCTGGGGCTGGACCCCCGAGGTCGACCTCCACGCCGCCCTCGCCGAGATCGAGGTCGGCCTGCGCGGCTGAGGCTGCCCGGCCGAGGCCGCGCGGCCGCGGGTCAGGGCACCCACACCGCCGCGTCGTGGGCGAAGACCACCCGTCGGGGGTCGAAGGCGAGCAGCCGCGCCAGCCACGGGCTCGCGGCGGGCAGGGGGTCGGTGTGCCCGCGCGACCGGGCCCGCTCGGCGAGCACGTCGGCCGACCAGGCCGACGCGGTGTCGTGGGCCTGCCCCGCGAGCACGACCGAGCCGTCGTCGCACTCCAGCACGACCGACTGGTGGCCGGCGACGTGGCCGGGCGTCGGCACGACGTGCACCCCGGGCGCGATCTCGGCCTCGCCGTCGAGCAGCTCGTAGCGGGCGCCGGCGAAGTCGACCAGGTCGGCCGCCGTGTAGCCGACCGCGCGGGCCGCGTCGAGCTCTCCGCGCTGGCAGTGGATCGGGCGGCCGGCGAAGGCCGGGTTCGCCCCGATGTGGTCGAAGTGCAGGTGGCAGTTGACGACCAGGTCGATCTCGCCGACCGCCAGCCCGACGCGGGCCAGCGCCTCCTCGACCGGCACCCGCCGCGGGCGGTACCACCCCTCGGCCTCGGCCCCGGCGTCGCCGATGCCGGTGTCGAGCAGCAGCACGCCGGCGGGGGTCCGGGCGACGTAGCCGAGCACGTGCTCGACGCGAGGGGCGCCCGTGCCGGTCTCCTCGGCCGGGCGCACGAACGTGCCGAGGTCGAGCCGCACCACGTCGTCCACGCGCATCCCGGATCCTCCGTGCTCCGCCGTCCCTGGCGGCCACTGTCCCACGCGGCGGTGCGACCGCCCCGACGGCGCGGTGTCGTCGTGCTCGGCACTCGCGGGCACTCGCGGGCACTCGCCCCCGAGCGCCCGGCCCCCCGGCGGCCGGGCGCGGGATACTGCCGCCCATGTTCCACGTGATGTTCCTCGAGCCCCGGATCCCGCCCAACACGGGCAACGCGATCCGGATGGTCGCCGGCACGGGGGCGACGCTGCACCTGGTCGAGCCGCTGGGCTTCGAGCTCGACGAGCCGAGGCTCAAGCGGGCCGGTCTCGACTACCACGACCTCGCCTCCGTGGTGGTCCACCCCGACCTCGACACCGCGCTGGGCAGCGAGGCCCTGGCCTCCTCGCGGGTCTTCGCGCTCACCGCCCACGCGACCCGCTGGCACACCGACGTCGCCTACCAGCCCGGCGACGTGCTGCTCTTCGGCCCCGAGCCGACCGGGCTGCCCGACGAGGTGCTGGCGCACCCCCGCACGACCGACCGGCTGCGGATCCCGATGGTGCCCGGCCGCCGCTCGCTCAACCTGTCCAACTCCGCCGCCGTGGTCGCCTACGAGGCGTGGCGCCAGCACGGCTTCCCGGGCGCCTCCTGAGCGCGGCGCGGTCGTCGTGGGACCGGCCGACGGTGTCGTGAGACCGGGTGGGGGTGCCGAGGCGTCTCCTCTCACGTAGGCCGATCCACCACCCGAGAGGAGGCACCGTGCGCGGTGCGAGACGAGACGACGCGGAGTTCACGGAGTTCGTGACGCTGCACTCCGACCGGCTCTACCGCTCCGCCTACCTGCTCACCGCCTCCCCGCACGCCGCCGAGGACCTGCTGCAGACCACCCTGGCCAAGGCCTTCGCCGGCTGGCGCCGCCTGCGCACGACCGACGACCCGGTGGCCTACACCCACCGCATCCTGCTCAACGCGTTCCTCTCCGAGCGGCGGCTGCGCCGCAGCGGCGAGCTCCCGGTGGAGGACGTGGCCGGCCGGGCCGCCGACACCGGCACCGCCGCCGCGCTGGCGTCGCCCGACCCCTCCGGCCCGGCCGGTGTCGCCGACCGGGTCACCCTGACCGCGGCCCTGGCCCGGCTGCCCGCCCTCGACCGCGCGGTCGTGGTGCTGCGCTTCTGGCTCGACCTCAGCGTCGCCACCACCGCGGCCGATCTCCACCTCACCGAGTCGGCGGTCAAGAACCGCACCGCACGCGCGCTGCGCGCCCTGCGCGAGCTGCTCGCCGACGACCCCGACGACCCCGCCGACCCCTCCGCGGCACGACCCGCGGCACCGCCCGCGGCCCAGCCCGCCGGCCTCACCCACGACCTCCCCAGGAGCACCCCGTGACCGACCCCAGCCACCAGACCCCGCACCAGCCCGACCACGACGCCCGCCTGCGCGAGCGCCTGGCCCACGCCGTCGACGGGCTGCGCGCCCCCGACGTCCTGCCCGCAGCCCTGGCCCGCGGCCGGCGCCAGCGCACCCGCCGTCGTCTCGTCCAGGGCACCGGCGGCCTCGCCGTCGCCGCCGCCCTCGCGCTCGCCGCCCCGGCCCTCGCCGATGGCTGGCCGGGAGGGCCCGACCCGTCCGGTCCCCCGGTGGCCGTCGACCCCGCCAGCGGCCCGGGCGCCGGCGCGGGCGAGGGCCGTGGTTCCGACCCCCGGACCCGGCTCGACGAGGCGGGTCGCGCCGCGTGCGACCCCGACGCAGCGGCCACCGGCTGGTGGAGCAGGCCCTCGGAGGGGGTCCGCGACGACCTGGCGGCCCTCCTGCCGCCGGGCACCCGGATCGGCGGCACCGACGACGCCTCGCCCGGGGGCTGGGGCGGTGACCTGGTCACGGGCGAGGGGGCGGGCGAGGACGCCGACTTCGCCAGCGTCACCCTGCTGCCGCCGCCGGGGGTGCCGGGCGGACGCACGAGCCTGGCCGAGCTGAGTGCCGGTGGTCCGTGCGCGGGTGGCGACAACGCGCCGCTGCAGGCCGTGGTGCCGTGCGCGGAGCTCACCGGCCACGAGACCTGCGAGGAGGTCCGCACCGGGGCCGGCGAGCTCGTCGGCGTGGTCACCGAGACGGTCGAGCGGACCGTCGTCGACGGCCGGGAGCGGCCCACCGACCGCGCCTACGTCCTGGCCACCCTCGCCGACCCCTCCGGCGGCCACGTCGAGCTCTACGTCGCCGAGGGCACCCGCGACGAGGGCCCCGACACCCTGCCCGACCCTGCCGACGTGCCCGCGCTCAGCGTCGAGCAGGCCCGCGCGATCCTCACCGACCCCGTCTGGACCCGCTGACCCTCGGCGGCACCGAGAGCCGCACCACCTTGTGCCAGGCGCTGGCGACCTGACGGTGCAGCGGCGCGGCGTGGTAGGTCAGGCCGTGGCGCTCCATGATCTCCCGCAGCCGGGGCGCGATCTCGGCGTAGCGGTTGCTGGGCAGGTCGGGGAAGACGTGGTGCTCGATCTGGTGCGACAGGTTGCCCGCGAGCACGTGCAGCAGCGGCGGGCCGGTGATGTCGGCGGAGCCGAGCATCTGGCGCAGGTACCACTCCCCCCGCGTCTCGCGCGTCGGCGTCTCGTCGAGCTCGAAGGTCTCCACGCCCTCGGGGAAGTGGCCGCACATGATCACCGAGTGGCTCCACAGGTTGCGGACCAGGTTGGCGGCGAGGGTGGCGCTCAGCGTCGAGCGCCACCCCGGGCCCGAGAGCGCCGGGTGGATGACGAGGTCCTTGAGCAGCTGGCGGCGCGCGCGGCGCAGCACGTCGCCGATGCGCCCCCGCATCTCCGCGTCGGGGCGCCGCCCGGCGCGCAGCGTCTCCCCGACCTCGAGGTCGTAGAGCGCGATGCCGTACTCGAAGAAGACGGCGTTGACCAGGTTCCACAGCGGCTGCACCGCGTGGCGGGGACGCCACGGCTGCGTCTCGTCGACGCGCAGGATGCCGTAGCCGAGGTCGTTGTCGTGGCCGAGCACGTTGGTGTGCACGTGGTGCAGCTCGTTGTGCGAGCGCTTCCACTGCTCCGGCGGGGTGACGTGGTCCCAGTCCCAGGTCGCGGAGTGGATCTTCGGGTCGCGCATCCAGTCCCACTGGCCGTGGAGCACGTTGTGGCCGATCTCCATGTTGTCGAGCACCTTGGCGGTGGCCAGGCAGGCCGCGCCCAGCACCCACACCGGCCGGCGGCGCGAGCCCACGACGAGCAGCGCGCGACCGCCGAGCTCGAGGCCCCGCTGCACCGCGATCACCCGACGGATGTACGCCGCGTCGCGCGCCCCGCGACCGGCCAGGACCTCGTCGCGCAGGGCGTCGAGCTCGGCCGCGAGCGCCGCGACGTCGGCGGCGTCCAGGTGCGCCGTCGCCGGGGAGACGGGCCGCTCGGCCGGGTCTGCCGCGGCCGTGACGGCGCCGGTCGCGGAAGGGCTGGTCACGGTGGAGGTGGGCACCCTTACTGGTACCCCATCGAGGGGTGAGCAGACAGCACCGGGGCCCGTGGCCCGTCGCGGGACGACCTTTGCTTGGCGCCGCCCGTCACAGTGGAGGCACTCGCACACGGGCGAGGCCGGGCGGACGGGGACCAGATGCGACACCACGGGCGGCGTGGCGAGCGGTGCGGGCGCCGACGCGGCGCGGGTGCGCTCGTCGGTGCCCTGGTCGGCTCGCTCGTGCTCGGGGGGTGCAGCCCCGACTCCGAGGCGGAGTCGGCGCGCACGTCCGAGGCCCCCGCCTCCGAGGCCGGTCGCGCGGCGTCGGCCGCCCCCGCCGGCCCGACCGCCACCCTCGCCTTCGCCGGCGACGTCCACCTCGAGGGCGCCCTGCGCGGGCTCTCGGAGCGCCCCCGCTCCACCCTCGGGCCGATGTCGCGGGTGCTGCGCGGCGCCGACCTCGCGATGGTCAACCTCGAGAGCGCGCTGACCCGCCCCGGCACCGGCGCCCCGGCCGCCAAGGAGCTGGAGGACCCGTCACTGCGCTACTGGTTCCGCAGCCCGCCCTCCGCCCTCGACCTGCTCGACCGCTCCGGTGTCGACGTCGTCTCGGTCGCCAACAACCACGGCGCCGACTACGGCGCGGCCGGCCTGCGCGACACCCTGGCGATCGCCGCCGACAGCCCCGTGGGCGTGGTCGGCGTCGGCGCCGACCCCACCGCGGCCTTCACCCCCCACCGCGTCGAGGTCGAGGGCCTCGGCGTCGGCGTGCTGGCCGCCGACTCCTCCCCGCTCGAGAGCGCCGACCCGACCTGGAGCGTGCGGGAGGGCGCCGGACCCGGCCTCGCCGCGGCCCGCACCCCCGACGCCCCCCGTCTGCTCGCGGCCGTGCGCGACTCCGCCGCCACCGACGACGTCACGGTCGTCTACCTGCACTGGGGGGAGGAGGGCGCCGCCTGCCCCACCCCGCTCCAGCAGGACCTCGCCGCCTCGCTCGCCGAGGCCGGCGCCGACGTCGTCGTCGGCTCCCACTCCCACCAGCTCCAGGGCGGGGGGCTGCTCGACGACGCCTACGTGGGCTACGGCCTGGGCAACTTCCTCTGGTACCACGGCCGGCAGGCCGAGACCGGCGTGCTCGAGGTCGAGGTCTCCGCCGATGCCGTCGAGGGCGTCACCTGGCGGCCGGCGCTCATCCCCGAGCCCGGCGGACAGCCCCAGCCGGTCACCGGCGCGGCCCGTGGCGAGGCCGTCGCCGACTGGCGCCGCCTGCGCGGCTGCACCGGCCTCGAGCCCGGCCCCGGCGCCGCCGCCGAGCCCGGCGGGCAGCCCGACCCGACCCAGCAGCCCGACCCGACCCAGCAGCCCGCCCCTCCGGCGACCGAGGCGCTGCCGGCGTACCGCTCCGAGGTGCGCCGGATCGGGCCGGCCGTGCGCCGCAGCATGCTCGGCTCCAGCCACCGCCCCACCTGTCCGGTGCCGCTGACCGACCTGCGCCAGCTGCGGATGTCCTACGTCGGCTTCGACGGAGCGGCCCGCACCGGGGCGATGGTCGTGCACGAGGACGTCGCCGAGGAGGTCACGCAGATCTTCCGCACCCTCTACCGCGAGCGCTTCCCGATCCGCCGGATGCGGCTCGTCGACGCCTACGGCGGCGACGACGACCGCTCGATGGCGGCCAACAACACCTCGGGCTACAACTGCCGCACCGTGGCCGGCACCGACCGTTTCTCCGACCACGCCTTCGGCCGCGCCCTCGACATCAACCCGGTGCAGAACCCCTACGTCCTGGGGGGCGAGGTGCTGCCGCCGGCCGGTCGCGCGTTCGCCGACGTCGACCGCTCCCCCGGTGCCCGCGCCGTGCCGGGCGTCATCGCTCGCGGCGACGTCGTCTTCCGCGCCTTCGCCTCCCGCGGCTGGGAGTGGGGCGGCGACTACTCCGAGCCCGACTGGCAGCACTGGAGCGCGCCCGCCGGCTGAGCCTCACGCCCGTCGGGCCCCCGCCGCCCGCCGGGTCGGCTGGCGGTTCGGCTGGCGGGTCGCCTGCCGGGCCTCGCGCACCGCGAGCGCGGCCAGCGCCGTGGTGATCGGCACCGCGGCCATCAGCCCGAAGGTCGCCACGACGCTGCGCACGACCTCCTGGGCGATCACCTGGTCGGTGACGACGTCGCCCAGCGGGTCGTCGGTGGCGACGACGAGGATGAGCAGCGGCAGCGCGGAGCCGGCGTAGGCCAGCACGATGGTGTTGATGACCGAGGCGATGTGGGAGCGCCCGACGCGGGTGGCGGCACGGTAGAGCTCGCGCGCGCCGTAGCCCGGGTTGGCCCGCGCGATCTCCTCCACCGTGGCGGCCTGGGTGACGGTGACGTCGTCGAGCACGCCGAGCGAGCCGATGACGATCCCCGCGAGCAGGACGCCCTGCACGTTGACGCCGTAGGTCGTGCCGAGCGAGGACGACAGGTCGTCGGAGACCCCGGTCAGCCCCAGCACCGCCACCGAGAGCGCGGAGAGCAGCCCGGTGAGGGTCAGGGCCGCGATCGTGCCGACCACCGCCACGGTGGTGGACAGGCTCGGCCCGTGGGTCAGGTAGAGCACCGTCAGCACGATCGCTGCCGACCCCACGATGGCCACGAGCAGCGGCGACTCCCCCGCCAGGATCGCCGGCACCACGAACCACACCAGCAGTCCGAAGGTCACCCCGAGCCCCAGCAGCGCCGTCAGCCCGCGCAGCCGCCCGAAGGCCACGACCGCCAGCGCGAAGGCCCCCACCAGCACCGCCAGCCCCGTGCCGCGCTGCCGGTCCACGATCGAGTACGACGGGGGCGCCGACTCGTCGACGGAGCCGTCCGGGTCGCGCGCGGCCCCGAGCTCGACCAGCAGCACGTCGTCGCCCTCCCCGACCTCGACGGCACCCGCGCCGGTCGGCAGCGGCGTCTCCACCTCGAGCCCGTCGTCGGCGCCGCTGGTCAGCCGCACCGTCGCGGTGCCGCAGGTGCTCGCCGCCGCGGCACCGCCGGCGCCGGATGCCGGGTCGGCGGCGGGGTCGGGCGTGGTGCCGCCCGTCGCTGCGCTCTCGGGACACTGCTCCACGCTGACCGCGGTGACCACGCCCTCGACCTGCTCCAGCGAGCCGGGGGTGTCGGGCCCGGGCAGCGAGCCCGGCCACAGCCAGACCAGGCAGCCCAGCGTCACGAGCGCCAGCGGCACGACCACCGCGAGGGCCAGTCGTCGCATGCGGGGCGAGGAGGCCTCAGCCGTCCCCGGTGCTGCGTGTCGCGGGTGGTGCGCACCCATCGCGGGGCTCCCTCTTACTGATCGTTGGACCCACTGCCTGACCGTCACAACGGTGTGGAAGTGGGTCCAACGGTCAGTAAGTGGCGCCGGCGCCCGGCCCGCCCGAGCCTAGCGGCGGGCCGGCGTCGCCTCAGGGCACCTGGGTGAAGCCGCTGATCGTGCTGGCGTGGTCGCCGTAGTCGTAGACGGTGAGGTCGAGCTGGAGGCGGGTGCCCGACTCCAGGGGCACGAGGTCGTAGGTGAGGGCCTCGAGGTCGGCGTAGAGGCCGACGTCGGAGGTGGGGGTCCAGCGCTCCGAGCCGTCGTTGAGCAAGGTGTAGACCTCCGGCACGATGAGGCCGTCGGGCTCGGCGTTGAGCTCGCCGTAGCCCTCGGTCGCGGGGTCGTAGGCGTAGTAGGTCTCGGCCACGATGTCGCCGGAGTCGACGTCGATCTCGATCGAGAGCAGCACGTCCTGGTAGGTCTCGCCGTCGACGTCGCCGGGGGCGTAGTAGGCCATCGGCACGTCGAGGGAGACCACGTCGGCGTCCTCCTCCACCAGCAGCGAGACGTAGGCCCGGGCGGTGTCGATGCCGTCGCTGATCTCCAGCGTCGTCAGGTCGTAGAAGCCGCTGGCCACCGGCGCCCCGTCGGGGTCGATGGCGGCGCTCTCCTCGCCGAGGTAGGTCAGCGAGCCGTCGGGCTCGACGACGGCGTAGGAGATCGTGGCGTCGGTGAGGTTGGCCTGGCCCAGCTCGTCGTACTCCGCGGTGACGTAGACGCCGCCGTCCTCCAGCTCCACCAGCGGGCCGTCGGCCAGGTCGGTGAACTGCGCGGTCTCCTCGGCGGGGATCTGCGCGCCGGCGTCGTAGTAGGCGGTGAGGAAGTCGGCCCAGGGCTCGGCGGAGGCGACGTCGAGATAGGCCCCGTCGGCCAGCTCGGCGGTGGGAGGGAAGTAGATCGACAGGCCGGTGGCGCCCCGGGTGGCGGCGCCGTCGACCTCGGAGACGACGGCGTCGCCGATCGCGCGCACCAGGGCGTCGGCCTCGTCGGAGACGTCGAGGGCCTCGACGCCGATGGTCGTGGCGAGCAGCCCGAGGTCCTTCATGTGGCTGTCCTCGTCCTCGTCGGGGCTGCGGGCGAAGCCCAGCGTCTCCGCCCCCGCGCGGCCCACGACGGGTGCCACCGCGACCGCCCGCTCCGCGAGCGCACCGCTGAAGGCGGCCATCGCGGCGTCGACCTCGTCCATGCGCGTCAGGTCGACCAGCCCGAGGGTGATGCCGTCGGCGGTGCCCTCGGCCTCGGCCTGCGCGACGAAGCCGTCGAGCAGCGCCGCGCCGAGCTGGTCGGCGGTGGCGTCGGGGTCCTCGGCGAGCAGCCGGAGCGCGCCGTAGTCCCAGCCGTGGCCGGGCTCGAGCTCCTGGGAGGCGACCAGCCGGTCGGCGAGCGGAGCGACCGCGCTGGCCACCTCGTAGCTGGCCATCAGGCAGGCGTCGAAGCCCAGCAGGTCGAGCTTGTCGACGCCCGCGCGCTCCAGCCCCTCGGAGATGCCGCGCGTCAGGTCGGCCAGGTCGAGCACCTCGCCGGTCCCGTCGTCGGGCCCGACGCCGGGCCACGAGGCGCCGTGGTCGGAGATGACCAGCGCGTAGTGACCGGCCCGGTGGGCCTCGATGCCCTCGGCCACGAAGTCGGCGAGGGTCGCGGGGTCGGCGGAGTCGACGTCGCCGAGGTCCTCCACCAGCTCGCTCGTGCCCGCGGGGCCCAGGTCGAGCACGCGCGCGCCGACCCAGTCGCCCTGGTCGAGCGCCGGGTCGGCGCCGTAGTCGGGCGAGCGGTCCATCAGCTCGCGCACCTGGAGGTTGTCGTTGGAGCCCACCGCACCGAGCTCGTTGAGGTCGCCGACCATGAAGGGCTCGAGGTCGGTGTCGGCCATCGAGTAGTGCAGCACCGTCCAGCCGTCGCCCTCGCGCCCGGTGTGGGCGGTCGGCACCGACCCACCCGCGTCCGCCTCCCCCGGCGACGGCGCGCCCCCGCAGCCGGCGGCGAGCACCAGCAGCGCTGCGGCCACGGCGGCTCGGACCGGTCGGCGGTGGGCGGCTCGGGGGCGGCTCGGCGTGGGCACGGCCCGACGCTAGGACGCGGCGGCCCGCGCCGGGGGCCGAACGGCCCCGGGCCGTGCCCGGTGGCTAGACCAGCGGGCGGGTAGCGTCGGGCGGGTGGACGACCTCGGCACGGTGTACGACGGACCGCGCCCGGCGCGCCGGGTGGTCTCGCTGGTGCCGTCGCTGACCGAGGCGCTGGCCTCGGTCGACCGCGACGCCGTGGTCGGTGCGACCGACTGGTGCACCCACCCCGCCGACCTCGGCGCCGCCCGGGTGCGCGGCACCAAAAACCCCGACCTCGCCGCGGTGCGCGCGCTGGAGCCCGACGTGGTCGTGGCCAACCAGGAGGAGAACCGCGAGCTCGACGTGAGGCGGCTGCGCGAGAGCGGCGTGCGGGTCTGGGTGACCCGCATCGAGACCGTGCCGGAGGCGGTCGGCTCGATGGAGCGGCTGCTCGACGGTCTCGGCTGGGAGCGCCCGACCTGGCTGGGCGAGGCCCGCAGGCTGTGGTGCGGCCCGGTGCCACCGGTGTCGCGACGGGTGGCCATCCCGGTGTGGCGCGACCCGTGGATGGTCGTCGGCGCGCGCACCTTCACCGGCGACCTGGCCCGTCGCCTCGGTCTCGACAACGTCTTCGCCGACCACCCCGACCGCTATCCCGCCGCCTCCCCGGAGCAGGTCGTCGCGGCCGCCCCTGACGTCGTGCTGCTCCCCGACGAGCCCTACCTCTTCACCGCCGACGACGGCCCGGAGGTGTTCGCGGGCGGCCCGGACGGCCCGGACGGCCTGGACGGCCTGGACGGCGCGGGCGGCGCGGACGGCGTGGCGACCGAGCTGGTCAGCGGTCGGCTGCTGACCTGGTACGGGCCCTCGCTCCTCGAGGCCCACCGCTCCCTGGCCCGCTGAGCCCTGCCGGGGCGCGCGCGGCCACCGGGCGCGGCAGCGCGAAGAGCCAGTCGAGGCCGACCGCGAGCAGCAGCCGGTGCAGGGCCAGGCACACCGCCACGGCGGCGGCGGCCACCACCACCGGCCACGCCAGCGCGAGCACCGGGCTCCCGGGCGGGGGCAGCAGCGCCGGCGCGTGGGCGAGCAGCGCGAGCAGCGGCGAGTGCAGGACGTAGACCGGCAGCGTCAGCGCCCCGAGGCGCGCCAGCGCGGCCCCGACCCGCGGCCGCTCGGCCAGGGCGACCGCGACGGCGAGGCCCAACGGCACCCCGAGCAGGGCCAGCACCAGCAGGTCGGCGCTGCCCGGCAGGCCGGCGGCCCGCTGCGCCGCGAGCAGCGCCACGAAGGCGGCCACGAGCAGCAGCACGCGCCCCGGCCGGCCGGCGGCGGGACCGGCGAGCCGGCGTACGTCCTGGGGCCGGTAGGCGGCCCAGGCGAAGAACACGAAGTGGGTCAGCACCGCGGCGCGGTTGAGGTCGTCGACCGGCAGCCACGAGGTCGCCGCGGTGAGCAGGGCCGCCCCCGCGAGGGTCGCCCGCGGCCAGCGCACCAGCAGCCGGGCCAGCACGACGTAGACCGCCAGCGCGTAGAGGAACCACAGCCCCGTCGAGGCCCAGACCAGGTCGGCCAGCAGCTCCGCGCCGTCCTGGGTGCGGTTGAGCGGCATCGCCCGCTCCACCGAGAAGTACGCCGCCAGCAGCAGCAGCCACACCGCGTAGACCCACGCGGTCGTGCCCACCCGACGGCGCAGCGCGGGCCACGGCCGGCGCACGACGCCGGCGGCGAAGAAGCCGCTCACGACGAAGAACAGCGGCATCCGCACCGGCTTGAGGGCCGCCGACAGCTCGTACCAGACCAGCGCCAGCCCGGAGGGGTCGAGCCAGCCGTCGCCGGCGGCGCGGTCGGTGCCCGGCAGCGGCGGCGGGCCGGGCTCGCCCATGAGCGCCGGCACGTAGAGCTTGCCGACGGCGTGGTGCAGCACGACCAGCAGGATGCACGCGCCCTTGGCGACGTCGGCCCAGACCTGACGGTCGGGCTGCCGGTCGGGCTGCCGGGGGGCCGGGGGCGCCGTGGTCACGCGAGGTCGGCCGGCACGGCCAGCGTGGTCTCGACGGTCCGCCCCCGCAGGACGGCCCGGCCGTGGCGCCGCCACCGCGCGCCCTCCTCGCCGCCCGCGGCCTCGACGGTCTCCCACGAGGTCAGCAGCCCGCCGTCGACCTCCTTGGCCAGCTCGGTGAGGCGGGCGGCGGCGTTGACCGCGTCACCGATCACCGTGTACTCCAGCCGGTCGGTCGTGCCGACGTTGCCGGCCACCGTCTCGCCGGTGTAGACGCCGATGCCGGCCGCGACGTCGGTCTGCTCCTCGGCCAGCCGCTGCGCCATCGCGCGCCCGGCCGCCAGGGCGCGCGCGGCGTGGTCGGGCAGCTCCACCGGGGCGCCGAAGACGGCCAGCACCGCGTCGCCCATGAACTTGTTGACGAAGCCGCCGTGGGCGCCGACCTCGTCGACGACCACGGAGAAGAAGCGGTTGAGCACGTCGACCACCTCGGCCGGCTCGCGGTCGGCGGCCATGGAGGTCGAGCCGACGAGGTCGACGAAGAGCACGGTGACCACGCGCGAGGCCCCGCCCAGCTCGAGGTCGCCCGCCGCCGCGGCCTCGGCGACGTCGCGCCCGACGTGGCGCCCGAAGACGTCGCGCAGGTGCTCGCGCTCGCGCAGCCCGTCGGCCATCTCGTTGAAGCCGGCCTGCAGCAGGCCCAGCTCGCTGCCGTCGTAGACCGGCACCCGCTGCGACAGGTCACCGGTGCGGACCTGGGCGATGGCGCGGCGCACCGACTCGATGGGGGCCACCACCGAGCGGGCGTTGAGCACGGTGACCAGGAGGCCGAAGACGAGCACCACCCCGCCCAGCACCAGCACCTCGACGGCCAGCCGGGTGGTGGAGACCCCGTCGGTGAGGGCCAGCACGGCCGCGACCATCAGGCCGACCACGGGGGCGCCGGTGCCGAGCAGCCAGAAGGTCAGCAGCCGGCCGCCGACCCCGAGGCCGCGCGGGCGCCGCGCCGAGGTGTCGCCGGTGAGGGCGCGCGCCGCGATCGGGCGCAGCGTGAACTCGGTGAGCAGGTAGGCCACCGCGCACACCACCAGCCCGGCGATGGCCACGGTCAGGCCGGTGCTCACCGCCCGCGAGGGCTGCAGCAGCGCCGAGAGGAGGGTGAAGAGCACGACGGCGGCCAGCCAGAGCCCCGCCTGGAGCAGGGTCAGGCGCAGCGGCACCCGCAGCGTGCGGAGCCGGTCGCGCGGGGTGGGCTCCTCGCCGCGGGTGGCCCAGCGCAGGGCCTTGAGGGTGCCCCGGGTGCCGCGGACCGCCCCGAGCACGAGCGCGAGGCCGACGTAGACCGGGATGGCGATGAAGAGCGCGAGGGCCATGTCGGCCTCCGGCGTCTCCTGGGCGAAGACGAAGGTCGACAGGACGACCACCACCCCCGCCCCGATGCTGTGGGTGGTGAGCAGGATGACGGTGAGCAGCAGCTGCATCCGCACCCGCAGCGCCCGCAGGCTCTGGTCGGCCGGGCCCAGCAGCCACGACCCGAACGGGTTGCGGGCGGCCTGGACGGTGCCGGCGGTCCCAGGGCTCACTCCAGCCACCTCCGTCCGGCCTCCGTGGGGGCCGTCGTCGACGGCCGTGCTCGGGCCCAGTGTGCCGCACCCGCGGGGCGCGGCTCAGCCGAACCCGCAGGTCACAGCGCCCAGCCCACGCCCGTCAGCTCCTCGGAGACGTCCCACAGCCGTCGAGCCGCGCCGTCGTCGGCCGCCTCCAGCGAGCGCGAGGCCGGTGCGGGGGCGCCGCGGAGCCCGCCGAGCCGCGACGGACCGACGTAGGTGCCGCCGACGAGGTCGTAGGTCGCCGCCATCACCGAGGGGCGCGCCCCCTCCTCGGCGCTGGTCGCGACGACGCGGTTGCCCACCGCCATCAGGGTGTTCATCAGCGGCACGGCGTGGTGCGACTGGAGGTTGGTCGCGGCGTAGCCCGGGTGCGCGGCGGTCGCGCGCACCGCGGAGCCGGACGCACCGAGGCGTCGCTGGAGCTCGGCGGTGAAGAGGAGGTTGGCCAGCTTGCTCTGCTGGTAGGCCCGCCCCGGCGAGTAGGAGCGCTCCAGGAAGAGGTCGTCGAAGTCCAGCGGCGGGCCCTTGTGCAGCGCCGAGGACACCGACACCACCCGGTCGGCCACATGGGGCAGCAGCAGGTTGACCAGCGCGAAGTGGCCCAGGTGGTTGGTGCCGAGCTGGAGCTCGAAGCCGTCGGCCGTGCGGCCCTGGGGCACCATCATGATCCCGGCGTTGGCCACCACGCCGTGCAGCGGACGCTCCCAGCCCTCGGCCAGGGCCCGCACCGAGGCCAGGTCGGCCAGGTCGAGCGCGGCGACCTCCACCGACCCCCGGCCGCCGAGGCCGACGCGGACCTCCTCGGCCGCGGCCCGCCCCTTGGCGGCGTCGCGGGCGGTCATGACCACGTGGGCGCCGGCGGCCGCCAGCATCCGGGAGGTCTCCAGGCCGAGCCCGGAGTTGGCGCCGGTCACCAGCCAGGTGCGGTCGGTCTGGTCGGGCACGAGGAAGTCGCTCATGGGTCCCAGCCTAGGAAGCAGGCCCAGGAGCGGCCTAGGAAGCGGGCCCGGCGGCGCGCCCGGCGGCCCGCTCGCGCCGCGCCGCGGCATGGGCCAGCGCGTCGTCCCACGAGCCGCCCCGCATCACCTGGGTCCGGTACTTCATGATCTCCGCCGGGGCGTCGACCGCCAGCGCGCCGATCAGCCGGTCGCCGCGGCGGTAGAGCGCCACCCAGCGTCCGGCCGCGGTCGGGTCGCCGTCGACGACGAGCACCTCGTCGGCCACCGGCGAGCCGATCATCTGGATCCGCACGTCGTACCAGTCGGACCAGAAGAAGGGCACCGTCGCGTACGCCGCCGCGGCGGCCGGGTCGAGCGCGTTGCGCGCGGCCGCGGCTCCCTGGTCGGCGGCCCCGGTCCAGTTCTCCAGCCGCTGGGTCTCCCCCATCGTGGCGTTGGGCCAGCGCACCACGTCGCCCGCGGCCCACACCCCCGGGGCGCCGGCCCACAGCGTCTCGTCGCAGACGACACCGTCGTCGAGGCGCAGCCCGGAGCCCTCCAGCCAGCCGGTGGCGGGCACGACCCCGATGCCGACGACCACCAGGTCGGCCGGCCGCACCGTGCCGTCGTCGAGCACGACCCGCTCCACCCGGCCCGCGCCGTCGCCCTCGACCGAGGCGACGCCGACGCCGGTGAGCAGGCGGGTGCCGTGGCGCTCGTGGATGGCGGCGACGTGGGCGCCCAGCTCCGCGCCCACGGCCCTCGCCAGCGGCGTGGGCTGGGCCTCCACCACGGTGACGTCGAGGCCCCGGCCCCGGGCCGCGGAGGCGACCTCGGAGCCGATGAACCCCGCGCCCACCACGACCGTGCGTGCCCGCGCCTCGAGGGCGCGCCGCACCGCGCGGGCGTCGTCGAGGGTGCGCAGCGGGTGCACGCCGTCGAGGTGGTCGGTGCCGGGCAGGCGCCGCGCCGTCGACCCGGTGGCGAGCACGACGGCGTCGTAGGCCACCTCGCGCCCGCCGACGTGGACGACGCGCGCGGCGGTGTCGAGCGCGGTGGCCGGCCGGCCGAGCAGCAGATCGACCCCGAGCTCCTCGCGCAGGTGGGCCTCCTCGCGCAGGTAGGGCGCCGCGGGCTCCGACCCGGGGCCGGCCCCGAGGTGCGCCTTGGACAGCGGCGGGCGGTCGTAGGGCAGGTGCTCCTCGGCGCCGACCAGCGTGATCGACCCGGCGAACCCCGCCTTGCGGGCCGACTCGACCGCGCGCAGCCCGGCGAGCGAGGCGCCGACCACGACCAGTCGGCCCGTGGCCGGGTCGGGCGGCGCGCCGCGGTCGGGCGCCGACCCCGGAGCGGTCACTGGAGTCGCAGCGCCCCGGTGGGGCAGCTGGCCACGGCCTCCTCGACGTCGGAGACGTCCTCGGGCGCGACCTCGGCCTGGAGCACGGTGAGGTCGCCGTTGTCCTCGAGCTGGAAGTGGTGGGGGGCCAGCGACTCGCACATGCCGATGCCCTCGCAGCGGTCGTAGTCGACGGTGATCTTCATGGGCGCACCTCGGGCTCGGGGTCGTGGGGGGGACGGCCGGTCGGGGCGACCGGGCCCGCTCGCACGATGGCAGACCGCGCCCGGCCACCGCGGCACCTGTGGCGAAGGTCACGGCACGTGTCGCGGGCGACGTCGGAGTCACCCTTCTGTGGGAGATACCGGCCCGCGGCCCGTGGCACGGTGGATGAGAGGCCGGACCTTCCGCCTCACGATCGGAGGACCGATGACCGACCAGGCCAAGACCCCCGCAGGCAACCGGGCACGGTGGCTGGTGCCCGCCGCCGTGCTCGTGCTGCTCGTGGTCGTGGGCGGCGTCATCCTGCTCATCGGGCTGCTGCAGGGCGACGACACCGACCTCGACCCGCCCACGCCCGTCGAGGAGCAGAGCAGCTCGGCGCTCGCCCTCCCGGTGGACCCCGTCCCGGTGGGCTGACGCCCCGCGGCGCGGTCAGCGGTCGCCGCGGGCCAGCCTGGTCGGGAGTTCGGCGCCCCCCGGCGGGCTGCGTGAGCCCCGCCTGACCGACTCGGCCGCCGCGGCGACCGCTGCCCCGAGCATCCCTCGCGCCGCACCCTCACCGTCCCACCCGCGCGGGTGGGAGCCGACCCGGCCGCCGCACCGGTGTCCATGGGAGCGCGGGTCCCGTTCACCCCCGCGGGTGGACGCTGCGGGGCGCCCGGGAGGCAGAGTCGAGGAGGCCACCCTGGCACCCCACGGAAGGCGGCCCATGGACACCTCCATCACGCTCACCGTCGACGGCAGCGAGCACACGCTCGACGTCGACACCCGCACGACGCTGCTCGACGCCCTGCGCGAGCGGATCGGCGCGACCGCCCCCAAGAAGGGCTGCGACCACGGCCAGTGCGGCTCGTGCACCGTGCTCCTCGAAGGGCGCCGCCACCTCACCTGCCTGGCCCTCGCCGTGGCCCACGACGGCGACGAGATCGTCACCGCCGCCGGGCTCACCGGCTCCGCGGCCGACCCGGCCTCCCGTGGGGAAGACGCGCTGCACCCCGTGCAGCAGGCCTTCCTCGACCACGACGGCTACCAGTGCGGCTACTGCACCCCCGGCCAGATCTGCTCGGCCGTCGGCGTGCTCGACGAGGCGAAGCAGGGCCACCCCAGCCACGTGACCGACGACCTCGAGGTCGGCGGTGACGTCGAGCTGACCGACGAGGAGATCCGCGAGCGCATGAGCGGCAACCTGTGCCGCTGCGGCGCCTACGTCGGCATCCTCGACGCCGTGCGCCAGGCCGCGGGCCAGACCCCCGGCCGGGGCGTCGATCCCGCCCGCCACACCCACGACCACGAGACGGAGGGCGCCCGGTGAAGGAGCTCACCTACGTCCGCGCCGACGACGCCGCCTCCGCGGTCGCCACCGTCAGCGCCGACCCCCACGCCCGCTTCCTCGGCGGCGGCACCAACCTGGTCGACCACCTCAAGCTGGGGGTGGCGACCCCCTCGACCCTGGTCGACGTCAGCCGGCTCCCGCTCGACACCGTCGAGGTCCTCGAGGGCGACCGCGGCGGGCTGCGCATCGGCGCCAACGTGCGCAACAGCGACCTCGCCGCCCACCCGGTGGTCCGCAGCACCTTCCCGGCGCTCTCGCGCTCGCTGCTCGCGGGCGCCTCGGGCCAGATCCGCAACCAGGCCACCACGGGCGGCAACCTGCTGCAGCGCACCCGCTGCGTCTACTTCCAGGACGTCACCACGCCGTGCAACAAGCGCGAGCCCGGCTCGGGCTGCTCGGCGCTGGAGGGCTACGGGCGCTACAACGCCATCCTCGGCACGAGCGCCGACTGCGTCGCCACCCACCCCTCCGACATGGCCGTGGGCCTGGCCGCCCTCGACGCCGACGTCGTCGTGCTCGGCCCCGACGGGGAGCGGCGCGTGCCGCTCGCCGACCTGCACCGACTGCCCGGTCACCACCCCGAGGACGACACCACCCTGGCCCACGGGGAGCTGATCACGGCCGTCGAGCTGCGCGGCAGCGAGCTGACGCGGCACTCGACGTACTACAAGGCGCGCGACCGCGCGTCCTACGCCTTCGCCCTGGTCTCGGTGGCCGGTGCGCTGGAGCTCGACGGCGACGTCGTGCGCGACGTGCGCATCGCCTGGGGCGGCGTGGCCCACAAGCCGTGGCGAGCCACGGTGGCCGAGCAGGCCCTGCGCGGCGAGGTCTACAGCGAGGACGCCGTGCGCGCCGCCGCGGCCGAGGAGCTGCGCGCGGCCGAGACCGGCGACGACAACGCGTTCAAGGTCGCCATGGTCCGCAACGCCACCGCGCTGGTGATGCACCAGCTCGCGTCGAAGCAGCAGCACCCCCAGCAGGGAGGCACCCGATGACCCAGCAGGCCACCCCCGTCGAGGCACGCTCGATGGGCACCCACCTCGACCGCGCCGACGGCCGGGAGAAGGTCACCGGCCACGCCCGCTACGCGATGGAGCACGGCGCCGACGACGGCGTCGAGGCCCCGCTCACCGCCTGGCTCGTGCAGTCGACGATCGCCCGCGGCCGCGTCGTGCGCGTCGACCCCGCCGCGGCGCTCGCCCACCCCGGCGTCGTGAGCGTGCTCGACCACGAGTCGGCGCCGCGCCTGGCCGACACCGAGGACCGTGAGCTGGCGATCCTCCAGGACGACCGGGTCGGGCTGCGAGGCCAGATCGTCGCGGTCGTGCTCGCCGAGACCCCCGAGGCCGCCCGCGAGGGCGCGCGCCTGGTGCACGTCGCCTATGACGAGGAGCCCCACCGGGCCTCCCTCGAGGGCGCCGAGACCTACGCCCCGGAGTCGGTCAACGCCGGCCACGAGACCGACTGGGCCGACGGCGACGTCGCGGCCGCCTTCGCCGGGGCCGCGGTGGTCGTCGACCAGCGCTACTCCACCCCCCACGAGCACAACAGCCCGATGGAGCCCCACGCCGCCACGGCGCTGTGGGACGGCGAGCGGCTGACGCTGTGGGACTCCACCCAGGCCGTCCACGCGGTCGCGAAGACCTTCGCCCCGATGCTCGGTCTCGAGGCCGCGCAGATCACCGTGCGGGCGCCCTACGTCGGCGGCGGCTTCGGGAGCAAGGGCCTGCCCCACGCCCCCGAGATGGCGGCCGCCCTGGCCGCGCTGTCGGTGCCGGGCCGGCCGGTCAAGCTGGCGGTGACCCGCCAGCAGATGTTCGCGCTCACCGGCTACCGCACCGAGACGGTCTCCCACGTGCGCCTGGCCGCCGAGCCCGACGGGCGGCTGCTGGGCATCGAGCAGCACGCGGTGAGCCAGACCTCGGCGATCAAGGAGTTCACCGAGCAGACCGCCACCGCGGCCCGCATGATGTACGCCGCGCCCGCCCGCGCGACGACCCACCGGGTGGCCGCGCTCGACGTGGCGGTGCCGTCCTGGATGCGCGCGCCCGGCGAGATGCCCGGCATGTTCGCCCAGGAGGTCGCCATGGACGAGCTGGCCTTCGCCTGCGAGGTCGACCCGATCGAGCTGCGCGTGCGCAACGAGCCCGACGCCGACCCCGAGACGGGCAACCCGTGGAACAACCGCCGCCTGGTGGAGTGCCTCGAGCGCGGCGCCGAGCGCTTCGGCTGGGCCGGTCGCCCGTCGGCTCCCGGCACCGTGCAGGACGGCGACTGGTGGGTCGGCACCGGCGTGGCCGCGGCGACGTACCCGACGCTGTGGATGCCGGGCAACACCGCACGCGTGGAGTCGCTCGGGGGCGGCCGCTACGCCGTGTCGATCGGCGCCGTCGACATCGGCACCGGCGCCCGCACGGTGCTGGTGCAGATCGCCGCCGACGCCCTGGGCGTCGACCCCGCCGCGGTCGACCTCCACATCGGCGACACCGACCAGCCCGCGGCCACGGTGGCCGGCGGGTCGGCCGGCACCGGGTCGTGGGGCACCGCGATCGTGCAGACCGTGCAGCAGCTGCGCGCCGACCACGGCGAGCACCCCGACGCCGGGGTGGCCTCGACCGCGACGGCCGAGGCCTACCCCGACATGGACCGCTACGCGCTGCACTCCTTCGGCGCGGTCTTCGCGGAGGTCCGCATCCACCGCTGGACCGGCGAGCTGCGCGCGCCGCGGCTGCTCGGGGTCTACTCCTCGGGTCGGGTGGTCAACCCGATGACCGCCCGCTCGCAGTTCTACGGCGGCCTGGTCATGGGCCTCTCGGGCGCGCTCTTCGAGGAGTCGGTGCGCGACCCGCGCTTCGGCCACGTCGTCACCCAGGACCTCGCGACCTACCACGTGGCCTCGCACGCCGACGTGCACGGCATCGAGGTCGAGTGGCTCGCCGACGACACCGACACCCTCGCCACGCCCTTCGGCGGGCGGGGCATCGGCGAGATCGGCATCGTCGGCACCGCGGCGGCCGTCGCCAACGCCGCCTGGCACGCCACCGGCATCCGCGTGCGCGACCTCCCGGTCACCGCCGACCGCTTCGTGCGCTGATCCGATCGCCCGGGGCGACGCCGGGGGTCACCAGCTGGAGGTGGTGATCCCCGGCAGCTCGCCGCGGTGGGCCAGCGCCCGGAAGGTGATCCGCGAGACCCCCGCCTTGCGCAGGTAGCCGCGCGGGCGGCCGTCGACCTGGTCGCGGTTGCGCACGCGCACCGGGGAGGAGTCCCGCGGCAGGCGCGAGAGCGCACGCACGGCGTCGGCCAGCTCCGCGGAGCCCGGCTCGGCCCGGCGCACCCGCTCCTTGAGGGCGGCGCGCCTCTCGGCGTACCGCTCGACGGTGCGCCGACGGCGGGCGTCGGCGGCGATCTTCGCGGTCGTAGCCACCTCAGCGCTCCTCGCGGAAGGCCACGTGGCGGCGCACGCGGGGGTCGTACTTGCTCAGCTCGAGCCGGTCGGGGTCGTTGCGCCGGTTCTTGCGGGTGACGTAGGTGTAGCCGGTGCCCGCGGTGGAGCGGAGCTTCACGACCGGGCGGATGTCGCTGCCGCGTGCCATCAGAGCCTCCCGCCCCGGCGCTGGATGTCGGCGACGACCGACTCGATGCCGCGGACGTCGACGACCTTGATGCCGCGCGCGCTGAGACGCAGTGTCACGGTGCGGCCCAGGCTCGGCACCCAGTAGCGCTTCTTCTGGACGTTGACGTCGAAGCGCCGGTTGGTGCGCCGGTGCGAGTGCGAGACGTGGTGGCCGAAGCCGGGCTGCCGCCCGGTGACCTGGCAGGTGCGGGACACGGGTCCTCCTGGTGATGGGCTAGAGTGATAACGATTCTCATTCTAAGCACTCCAGGAGGACCCGTTGAGACCCGGCATCCACCCGACCTACGACCTGGTCGCCTTCCGTGACCGCTCCACCGGCGACGTCGTGCTGACGCGCTCGACGCTGGCCGAGCGCGCGGCCGGCGAGGGCGGCACCGTCGAGGTCGACGGCGCGACCTACCCCGTGGTCGACGTCGACGTGAGCAGCGCCAGCCACCCGTTCTGGACCGGCAAGGGGCGCGTGCTCGACAGCGAGGGCCGCGTCGAGGCCTTCCAGCGCCGCTACGGCGCCCGCGCCGGAGGGGGGCGGTCGTCGTGAGGACACCCGTCGTCCTGGTCACGGGCGTCTCGCCCGACGCGATGGACGCGACCCTGGTGAGCCTGCAGTGGGACCTGCCGCAGGCCGTCGCCGTGCGCCACCACATCGACGTCGAGCGGCAGCTGCTGACCCGGGTGGTCAGCGACGTCACCGGCGTGCTCGACCGCGCCGAGGTCGACCTCGAGCACGCCTGCGTGAGCTGCGCGCTGCGCGAGGACGTCGTGCCGACCATCGAGCGGCTGGCCCGCGACGGGCGCTGGGGCACCGTCGTCGCGCACCTGCCGGTCGGTGCCGACGCCGCGCAGGTGTGCCACGTGCTGACCTGGGACGCGCGCCTGGCCCGCCACCTGCGCGTCGCCGGGGTCGTGACCGCCGTCGCCGGCCCCACCGTGGTCGACGACCTGCTCGGCGACGCACTGATGGCCGAGCGCGGCGTCGCGACGTCCCACGAGGACGAGCGCGGCGTCGGCGAGGTCGCCTCGGGCATGGTCGAGCACGCCGACGTCGTCGTGGTCACCGGCGAGCGCGAGCCCGCGGGCCTGGCCCTGCTGCGCACGCTGGCGCGGCCGGGCGCCCGCGTCGTCGCAGGCCCCGAGCTGCTCGACGGCGCGCTGGTCGCGGGCGGGCTGCACGACCACGCCGCGACCACCGCCTGGGCCTCGCCCTACCGCACCCAGGACGTGCCCTCCCCCGACGTCCCCGACGTGTGGCAGGTCGACCTGCGCTCCGACCGTGCCTTCCACCCCGACCGGCTGCTGGAGGGCCTCGAGGACCTCGGCAGCGGACGCCACCGCTCGCGCGGCTGCTTCTGGCTGCCCACCCGCCCCGGGCGAGCGCTGGAGTGGGACGGCGCCGGCGGCCAGCTCAGCATCGGCGCCGGCGAGTCGTGGGGCCGTCGCCCCGCGCAGACCCGCCTGGTGCTCACCGGCGTCGGCGCGCGGCCCGACCACCTCGAGGAGGCCTTCGAGGCCCTGCTGATGACCACCGCCGAGGAGGCCTCCGGGCAGTCGTGGCAGCGTCCGGTCGACGGCTTCGAGCCGTGGCTGGGCCCCGTGAGGGAGATCGCCTGATGGCCGTGCCGAAGCGCCGCACCTCGCGCAGCAACACCCGTCACCGCCGCTCGCAGTGGAAGGCGAACCCTCCCGCCCTCGTGCCGGTCACGGTCGCCGGCGAGGAGCACCTCGTGCCCCGGCGCCTGCTCCGTGCCGTCGAGCGCGGCCTGGTCGACCCCGCCACCGGCGCCCCCACCCGCGTCCGCACCTCGGGGGGAGGTGAGAGATGAAGGTCCGCAACTCGCTGCGCTCGCTGAAGCAGCAGCCCGGGTCGCAGGTCGTCCGCCGCCGCGGCCGCACCTACGTCATCAACAAGCAGAACCCCCGCCTCAAGGCCCGTCAGGGCTGAGCCCGCGCGGCGGCTAGCGGCCCTCGAAGGTCGGGCGCCGCTTGGCCAGGAACGACGCCACCGCTCCGGCGTGGTCGGTCGTGGCGCCGAGGCGCACCTGCGCGGCCGCCTCGGCCGCGAGGGTCTCGGCCAGCGGGCGGCCCGCGGCGGCGTCGGCGAGCAGCCGCTTGGACTCGGCGTACGCCGCCGTGGGCCCGGCCGCCAGCCGCCGCGCCAGGGCGGTCGCCTCCTCGAGCAGCGCGTCGGGCTCGACGACGCGGCCGCCCAGGCCCCAGGCCACGGCCTCGTCGGGCCCGAAGGGCTGGGCCAGCAGCACGAGCTCCCGGGCGCGCTGCTCGCCGACCGCGCGCACCAGCGTGGTCGACAGGCCCGAGTCGCAGGTCAGGCCGATCCCGGAGAAGGCCGTGCCGAGGCGGGCCGTGGTGCTCCACAGCCGCAGGTCGCAGGCCAGGGCCAGCCCCAGGCCCGCCCCGACGCAGGGGCCGGCCACGGCCGCCACGACCGGCTTGGGCATGGTGGCCAGCGCGGTCACGACCGGGTTGTAGTGCTCGGTGACGGTGTCGAAGGCCGGACCCTCGGCCAGCGCGGCGGCGTGCTCGGCGAGGTCCTGGCCGACGCAGAAGGCCTCCGGACCACCGGTGAGCACCACCGCCCTCACCCCCTCGTCGGCGGCGACCTCGCCCAGCGTCTCGCGCAGCGCGACCTTGAGCGCGAGGTCGAGGGCGTTGCGCTGGGCGGGCCGGTCGAGCACGACGGTCGCGACGGCGCCGTCGCGCTCCAGGCGCAGGGGGTGCATGGCGGGCTCCTCGGTGGTGGGTCCCCGACCGTCCGGTCGGTGGACGGCGGCCGGCCGACGACGCTGCCACGCCGTCCGGCTCGGCGCAACGCCGACCGGTCGCCGGCCGGGGCCGGCCGGGGCCGGCCGGGGCCGTCAATCCGCTGGCGACTGTCGGTGCCGCGCGCGATGATTCTCGGCGTCGACCCGGGTCCACCTCGCGTCGGCACCCGAGGAGAGGACCCCATGTACGAGATGATCCGCGCCACCGGCCTGGTGAAGCGCTACAAGGAGGTCGAGGCCCTGCGCGGGCTCGACCTCGCCGTGCCGGAGGGCACCGTGCTGGCGCTGCTCGGGCCCAACGGTGCCGGCAAGACCACCGCGGTGCGCGTCCTGGCCACCTTACTCAAGCCCGACGGCGGCAGCGCGCAGATCGCGGGCGTCGACGTGCTCGCCGACCCCGAGGGCGTGCGCTCGCGCATCGGCCTGTCGGGGCAGTACGCCGCGGTCGACGAGCACCTCACGGGCTACGAGAACCTCGAGATGGTCGGCCGGCTCTACGGCCTGGGTCGCGCCCGCGCCCGCACCCGTGCGCGCGAGCTGCTCGAGCGCTTCGACCTCGCCGACGCCGGCGACCGGCCCTCGAAGACCTACTCCGGCGGCATGCGCCGGCGCCTCGACCTGGCCGGCGCCCTCGTGGCCGAGCCGCCCGTGCTGATCCTCGACGAGCCGACCACCGGGCTCGACCCGCGCAGCCGGCAGCAGATGTGGGACGTCATCCGCGAGCTGGTCGCCTCCGGCGCCACCCTGCTGCTGACGACGCAGTACCTCGAGGAGGCCGACCGCCTCGCCGACGACATCGTGGTCATCGACCACGGCAACGCCATCGCCCGCGGCACGGCCGACGAGCTCAAGGCCCAGACCGGCGGGGAGCGGATCGAGATCGTCCTGCGCGACGCCGCCGACCGCGAGACGGCCCAGCGGGTGCTCGAGCGGGTCGCCGTCGGCGGCGTGTCGGTCGGCGACAACGGCCGGGCCCTCACCGCGGCCGTCGACCGCGGCGCGTCCGCGCTGCTGGAGGTGCTGCGCGACTTCGAGGAGCACCGCGTGGAGGTGCTCGACGTCGGCCTGCGCCGGCCCACCCTCGACGACGTCTTCCTGACCCTCACCGGTCACGCCACCTCGGCCACGCCCGGTTCACCGGCCGCGACCGACGACTCCCCGACCCCGACGGAGGCCCTCCGATGAGCACCATGACCCGCGCCGCCACCGACGGCTGGGTGGTCGCCAAGCGCAACCTGATCAAGATCAAGCGGGTGCCCGAGGTGCTCGTCTTCGTGCTGATCTCGCCGATCATGTTCGTGCTGCTCTTCGCCTACGTCTTCGGCGGCGCCATCTCCCCCGAGGGCGTGGACTACAAGGAGTTCCTGGTGCCGGGCATCTTCGCCCAGACGGTGGTCTTCGGCGCCACGTTCACCGGCGCCGGCCTGGCCGAGGACATGCAGAAGGGCATCATCGACCGCTTCCGCTCACTGCCGATGTCGTCGTCGGCGGTGCTCGTGGGCCGCACGACCTCCGACGTGGTCTACAACGTGCTGTCGGTGGTGATCATGTCGCTGACCGGCCTGCTCGTGGGCTGGCGCATCCGCGACGGGGTCGTCGACGCGCTGCTCGCCTTCGGCCTGCTGCTGCTCTTCGCCTACGCGATCAGCTGGGTGATGGCCTGGGTCGGCCTGCTCGTGCCGAGCGTGGAGGTCATCAACAACGCCTCGTTCATCGTCATCATGCCGCTGACCTTCGTCTCCAACGCGTTCGTGCCCACCGAGAGCTTCGGCTCGGTGCTGCGCACGGTGGTCGAGTGGAACCCTGTGTCGACGCTGACCCAGGCCGTGCGCGAGCTCTTCGGCAACGTGCCGGCCACCGCCCCGCCCCAGGAGGCGTGGTCGATGCAGCACCCGGCGCTCTACACGCTGCTGTGGGTCCTGCTGATCCTGGTCGTCTTCGTGCCGCTCTCGGTGCGGCAGTACCGCCTCTCGACCAGCAAGTAGCGCCGCCGGGCCGGCCCTCGCGGCCGGCCCGGCGGGAGCCCCCGGATCGGAGGTGCGCCAGGGGGTCTCAGGAGGTCGCGGACCCGCCGTCGAGGAAGCGGCGCAGCGCGGCCAGACGTCCGTCGCGCCAGCGCCGTCGCGCGTCGAGGTCCTCGCGCGGCAGCACCGCCGCCCGGTCGGCGGCCAGCCCGGCGTCCAGCACCTGCTGCCAGTCCACGGGCTCACGCTGCTCACGGGCCAGGCGGGCGTACATCGGTCCGTAGCGCTGGACGTAGTCCTCGATCCCTCCCGGGGCGTTGAGGTCGATGGTCTCCATCACCCCCAGCGTGAGCCACCGCGGGGCGAGCGCTCCCCGCACGGCGCGGTCGACGTCGGTCGCATCGACCACCCCCGACCCCACGAGCCGGAACGCCTCGTGGATCAGCGCCGACTGCAGCCGGTTGACCACGAAGCCGTCGATCTCGGCGGCGAGCTCGATCGGCTCCATGCCGGCGTCCTCGAGCAGATGCCGCGTCGCGGCCATGGCCTCGGCGCCGGTCCACGGGGCGGGCACGAGCTCGACGGCGGTGTGCAGGTGCGGCGGGTTGAACGGGTGCGCGACCAGCGTGCGCTCGCGGCCCGGCACCGACGCGGTGAACGACGACGGCACCAGGGCCGAGGTCGACGAGGCGATGACCGCCGTGGCCGGGGCGGCCGCGGCGATCGCGGCGAAGACCTCGGCCTTGACCGTGGCGTCCTCCACCACGCACTCCTGCACGTGCACGACGTCGCTCACGGCGGCGGCGAGGTCGGTGGTCAAGGTGACGGTGTCGGGCACGGGCCGCGTCTCGACGTCGCTCCAGAGCGCGGCGATGGTCTCGCCCGCGCGGTCCAGCGCCGCTTGATCGGTGTCGACCACACGCACCGGATGTCCGGCGCGCGTCCACACCACCACCCACCCCAGACCGACGAGGCCGGCACCGACGACGGCGACGGGGCCCGGCGCGGGACCCGACGAGGCGCTCACAGGTACTCCACGTTGCCGCAGATGCTCAGCGACTGCCCGCTGATGGTGCGCGCGGCCGGCGAGACGAGGTAGGCGACGAGGAGCGCGACCTCCTCCTCGCTGACCTTGGTCCGCAGCGAGGTCTTGGCGAGCAGCACCTGCTCGACCTGCTCGAAGTCGGCCCCCGTGGCGTCGGCCCGGGCCTGCGTGGTGCGGTTGAGCCGGTCGCTGTCGACGAATCCGGGCAGCACCGAGTTGACCCGCACGCCCTCGGGCCCCAGCTCGCGGGCCAGCGACTCGGTCAGACCGCGCAGCCCGAACTTCGCGGCGTTGTAGGGCGCTCGCAGGGCGTAGCCCAGTCGTCCGGCCACCGAGGAGATGTTGACGATGCTCCCGGCGCTGGCCCGCAGCATCGGCGCCGCGTCGCGGGCGCACAGGAAGGCGCCGGTCAGGTCGACCTCGAGGGTGCGGGACCAGTCGGGCAGGCTCACCTGCTCAACCGGCGCCGTGGGGCCGGCGATGCCGGCGTTGTTGACCAGCACGTCCAGACCGCCGAGGGTGCTCTGGACCTGGCTCATCAGGGCGGCCACGTCGGCCTCGTCGGAGACGTCGCACCTGGTGGCCGAGCGGCCCGGGCGCGCCGCCAGGAACGCCTCGAGGCGACCGGCGTCGGTGCCGCACACGTGGACCCGCGCGCCTGCGGCCTCCAGGACCTCGGTCACGGCCAGCCCGATGCCCGAGGTGCCCCCGGTGACGAGGACGCGCAGTCCCGGCGCGGGTCGCAGGGTGGCCAGGGGATCGGTGGGGGCGTCGGACGCCAGCGATTGACTCATGGTGCGATGATATGATGAATTGCTCGATGTGACCAGGATCATCGACGCCCACCACCACGTCTGGGACATCGCCCGCTATCCGCAGACGTGGATGTCGCCGGCCCAACGTCAGGTGATCGGCCGCGACCGGCTCCTCGCCGACTACGAGGCCGAGGCGGCGGCCGCCGGGGTGTCCGGGTCGGTGCTCGTGCAGACGGTGCGCGACCCTCGTGAGACCCCCGAGTTCCTGGCGCTCGCGGCCGACTCGCCCCTGGTGCTGGGGGTCGTCGGCTGGGTGGACCTCGACGCCGGCCCGCAGCAGGTCGCGGCTCAGGTGGAGGCACTGCGGGTCCTCCCCGGCGCCGAGCGGCTGGTGGGCGTGCGCGACCAGAGCGCCGATCGGCCCGATCCCGCCTGGGCGCTCTCCCCCGAGGCGGGAGCACTCTTCGCCGCGTGCGGTGCGGCCGATCTGGTGGTGGACCTGCTGCTGCGACCGGACCAGGTGCCCGCCGCGACCGTCGCCGTGGAGCGGCACCCGGAGACGCGCTTCGTCCTCGACCATCTGGGCAACGTCGACCTCGACACCACCTCGACCGACGCCTGGGGCGCGTCGCTCGAGCGACTGGCCGCCTCGTCTCACGTGGGCGTCAAGCTCTCGGCCGTGGCGGCGCGGGCGGTCGATCCCGACGACGTACGCCGACGTCTCCCCGGGGTCGTCGCGACCGCGGTCGAGCTGTTCGGGGCGGGGCGCGTCCTCTTCGGCAGCGACTGGCCCGTCTCCCAGATGTCCCTGTCCTACGCCGAGGTCGTCGAGGTCACCTCCCTGGCTCTCGAGGAGCTCGGCGACGACGATCGCCGGGCGGTGTGGGCCGACACCGCCACCGCGTGGTACGGGCTCGACCGCTGAGGCCGACGAGCCTCAGTCGACGCGGGGCGACGGCGCCGGTCGCCTGCGCTGCCAGGAGTCGATGATGTGCTCGTCCATGGCCCGCGAGGCCAGCTCGGCGTCGCCGGCCCTGACGGCGTCGAGGATGCGCCGGTGGGCGCCGTGCGTGATGCGGATGTGCTCGGTCGACGGATCGCCGACGTAGCGCAGGCTGCGGTAGGCCTCGACCGTGAGGTTGTGCACCATCGCGCGACCGAGCCGGTTGCGGGAGGCGACCATGATCGCGTCGTGGAACGCCACGTCGGCCTTCAGGTAGGCCGCGGCATCGTCCATGCTGGCATCGAGGTCACGCATCCGCTGCTCGATCACGTCGAGCTCGGCGGCACTCACGTGCGCCGCCGCCTGGGCGGCCATGCGCGACTCGAGGGTCCGACGCACGTCGACGACGTCCTCGAGGATGGCGTTGTCGGCGTCGTGCCGCACGGCCGCCGACAGCACCGCCGGGTTCACCAGGTCCCAGTCGGCCATGGGCCTGATGCGCGTGCCCTGCCCCTGCTGGACGGTGACCAGTCGCATGGCCTCGAGCGCCTTCACCGCCTCGCGCACCACCGTGCGTGAGACGCCGAAGGTCTCGCACAGCACCGGCTCGGTGGGGAGCGCCGCTCCGACAGGCACCTCCCCGCTCACCAGACGGTCGACGAGCTCCTCGACGAGCACCGTGGCCAGCCGTCGCGGGCGCTTGGGCCATGGCATGGCCGCGCTCGTGCCCATGTCGTCGCCAGCGGCCCACGCAGTGCTTTCCATTGCCCGAGCATAAGCCATGACGACGCTTGACAGAATACGTATGACGTCTGATGCTGTGTCCCACGTCACCCTGACGGGGTGCAGTCCAAAGGAGCACACGCATGAACGTTCGTCGCAGTGGGACCGCCGCGGTCGCTGTCGTCTGCCTGGCCGTCGCCGCCGGTTGCGCGAAGCAGGACGCCGGATCCTCCGCGTCCAGCGCCGCCGAGGCCCTGTCGGCCGACCAGGTCAAGGTCGCCCTCGTACCCGGCGGCCCGCACCCCTACTTCCAGCCCTGGAAGGACGCCGGCGCCGCCGAGGGTCAGGAGCTCGGCCTCGCCGACGTCACCTTCAACGAGACCGCGGCCTGGGACCAGACCAAGCAGAACGACGTCCTCAGCTCGCTGGCGGCCCAGGGCTACAACGCCTTCGGCATCTTCGGGGTCTCGCCCGAGAACATCAACTCCACCTTCGCCGACCTGACCGACCAGGGTTTCCAGGTCGCGTCCCTCGCGTCCTGCCCGGCCGGCGACACGAACGAGGCCGCCTTCTGCCTGGCCACCGACGTCGAGGTCGCCGCCTACCGCGCGGCCCAGGCCGCGATCGACGCCATGGGCGGCTCCGGCGCCTTGGTCCACCTGACCGGCAACCGGGTCGACTCCAACACCCAGCGACGCATCGCCGGCGTCGAGAAGGCCGTGGAGGAGACCGACGGGGCCGTCGAGCTGGTCCAGACCGTCACCGACATCGACGTCGACCTGCAGTCGGCCCAGCGGGCCGTCGCCGACCTGCTCGCGGCGCGCGGCAACGACATCGACGGCATCGTCACCACGGCGTACAACCCGGCCGTGGCCGCGGCCGAGGGCGTCAAGTCCGCCGGCTTGCCGACCAAGGTCGTCGCCATCGACGACGACCCGTCCATCATCAGCGGCATCGAGGACGGCTCGGTGGCCGCCACCGTCACCCAGAACCCCGTGGGTCAGGCCACCGTCGGCACCTACGCCCTGGCCAAGCTGCTCGAGGGCTGCACCATGAGCGAGCCCGGCGCGGTCATCGACTCCGGCTCCTTCGTCGTCACCAGCGACAACGTCGAGACCTACGACACCGAGCGCGAGGCCAAGACCGACGAGCTCATGACGGCGTTCGACGACCAGTACCTCAGCTGCTCGTGAGGGCGGTCGTCACCGGCGCCGAGGCGTTGCTCGTCGACCTCCCGGTCGAACAGCCCCGCACCGACGCGGTCCAGTCGTTCGTGAAACAGGAGACCGTGATGGTCGAGCTCACCACCGACGACGGCGCCAGCGGCCTCGGTTACAGCTACACGATCGGCACCGGTGGCACTGCCGTGCTCGCCATGCTGCGCGACCACCTGCTCCCGGCCCTCGTCGGTCAGGACGCGGAGCGCATCGAAGCCGTGTGGGCCCGGCTCCTCGCCGGCACCAGGGCCACCGCGGTCGGCGCGATCACCTCACTCGCCCTCGCTGCGATCGACACGGCCCTGTGGGACCGCCGCTGCCGCACCCTGGGACTGCCGTTGTGGGTCCTGGCCGGCGGCGCCAAGGACCGCATCCGCGTCTACGACACCGAGTCGGGCTGGCTGCACCTCCCGCTGGAGGAGCTCGTGACCGGGTGCGCCACGGCCGTGGCCGCGGGCGCGGGAGGGGTGAAGGTCAAGATCGGCAGGCCCTCGCGTGCCGAGGACGCGGAGCGGCTGCAGGCCGTGCGGGACGCCATCGGCCCCCACGCCGAGCTCATGGTCGACGCCAACCAGGCCTTCGACCTGGGCGAGGCCCTGCTCCGGGCCCGCGACCTCGAGGCCGTGGGCGCGGCGTGGTTCGAGGAGCCACTGCCGGCCGACGACGTCCGGGGCCACGAGAGGCTGGCGGCGGCGACCTCGGTCCCGGTCGCCGTGGGCGAGTCCCTGTACTCCCCCGGTCAGTTCGCCGAGTACCTCGCGCGCGGGGCCGCCACGGTCGTGCAGCCCGACGTGGCCCGGGTCGGGGGCATCACGCCATGGCTGCGCATCGCCCAGGCCGCCCAGGCCCACCACGTGCCTGTGTGCCCGCACTTCCTCATGGAGCTCCACGTGAGCCTGTGCGGTGCGGTCGGCGGGTCGGGGTGGTTGGAGCACATCCCCCAGCTGCGGGCCATCACCCGCGACGAGCTGCGCATCCAGGACGGCTCGGCGCTGATGCCCGAGCACCCCGGTCTGGGCATCGACTGGGACCGCGACGCCATCGACGGGATGCGGGTCGCGTGAAAGAGACGAGAGAGGTCGACGTGCAGGCCGAGACGGAGCCGAGGAAGGAGACAGAGGTGGACGCCAGCGACACGCGCCGCAGGGTGCGCCGACGAGGGGTGGAGGAGCCGCCACCGGGGGCCTCCCCCACGCCACGGCTGCCCTGGTGGGCCAATCCCCGGGTGGGCCTCGTGGTGGTCATCGCCGCGCTGGTCGCGCTCTTCAGCAGCGCGCGACCGGCGTTCCTCGACGTCGACCTGACGCTCGTGCCCCTGCAGCGCGACATCAGCGTCTTCGTCGTCGTCGGCCTGGCCCAGCTGGCCGTGCTGTCGCTGGGCCACATGAACCTCGCCGTCGGGCGCATGGCCGCGCTGTCGGCCTTCGCCGCGGGCCTGGCCTACGACCGCTTCGACGCCCCCCTGGTGGTGGGCCTCGTGGTCGCCCTGGTCGTCGGCGCCGCGATCGGCGCTGTCGCCGGCGCGATCATCACCGCGACCGGGGTCAACTCCTTCGTCGTCACCCTCGCCCTCGACTTCGGCCTGCTCGGCGTGGTGGCGCTCCTCTACGACCGCTTCGCCGGTGGTGTGGCCTTCTCGACCCGGCCACCCGGCATGGACGAGCTGCGCTCCGACACCTTCTTCGACTACTGCATCGGGCCCGTGTGCGGCCCGCCCGTGCCCCTGCTCCTCCCCTTCGCCCTGGTCGCCCTCGTGCTGGTCGGGCTGTTCTTCGGGCGCAGCCGCAACGGTCGCGAGGTCCTCATGACAGGCGCCAGCCTGCGCGCCGCGCGACTCAGCGGCATCCCGGTGGGTCGCCGCGTCGTCACCGCCCACGCCCTGTCGGGCCTGCTGGCCGGACTCGCGGGCTTCATGCTGGCGATGACCAACGGCGCCTTCTCCGCCAGCATCGGCGACTCCTTCCTGCTGCCGTCGTTCCTCGCGCCCGTCCTGGGCGGCACGCTGCTGGCCGGCGGCGCCGTGAGCGCCCTCGGCACTGCGCTCGGGGCCACCTTGACCTCGGTCATCCAGAAGGGCCTCAACCTGCTGCAGTTCGAGGCCGACGCGCTGCAGATCTTCATCGGGGTCGTCCTGCTGGTCGCCCTCTCCCTGGACCGGGTCCGCCAGGTCTTGGCCGAGCGACGGGGGGTCCGCGCATGAGCGCCACCTTGGAGTCGGAGGTCCGCACCCGACGCGGTGTGACCACCTCGCTGCACCGCACGGAGCTGGTGCTCGCCGCGGTCGCCGTCCTCGGGTTCACCGCCCTCGCGGTCACCACCCAGGGCAACATCCTGCAGGCCGGCACCCTGCGCGCCGTCCTGCAGTTCCTCGCCGTGCCGATCGTCATCGGCCTGGCACAGATGGTCGTCCTCGCCGTGGGCCAGATGAACCTCTCCGTCGGCGTCCTCACCGGGTTGTGCGCGATGGTCTCGGCCTCGTTGATGTCCGACACCGGACTGCCGCCGTGGCTGGCCATCCCGGCCGGTCTCGCCGTCGGCGCCCTCGTCGGCCTGGCCAACGGCGTGCTGGTCGTGCTCACCCGGATCAACGGGTTCATCGTCACCCTCGCCACCATGTCGGTGGTCTCGGGCCTGCGCTACGGCATCAACGGCACGGGCACCTACCAGGACTACTCCCCCGGCCTGGTCGCCCTGGGACGAGCCGACGTGCTCGGCCTCCCCGTGGTGTTCCTGGCCGCGATCGCCACCGCCGTCGCCGTCTGGGTGTTCTTCGCCCGCAGTGTCGCCGGGCGCATGCTGCTGGCCAGCGGGGGCAACCCGTTCGCCGCCCGGCTCTCGGGGATCTCCAACGACCGCAGCCTCGTGGTCGCCCACACCCTCTCGGGCCTGCTCGCCGGCGTCGCCGGCGTGCTGGTGGTGGCCCTCGCGGGCAGCGTCAACGCGAGCGTCGGTGACGACCTGCTGCTGCCCAGCTTCGCCGCTCCCATCATCGGCGGCGTCGCCCTGACCGGCGGCGTGGTCAGCGTGCTCGGCACGTGCCTGGCGGCCTTCATCGTCCGCCTCGTCGACGTCGCCCAGGCCCAGTACGGCATCAACCCGCGCTGGGTCGACCTCGTGGTCGGCGCGGTCGTCCTCGGCGCGGTCCTCGTCAGTCAGCGTCGCGGAAGGGGCTCCTCATGAGAGTCGTGTGCACCCAGCTGGTGAAGCTGTTCCCGGGCGTGCGCGCCCTCGACGGCGTCGACCTCGACCTGCGCCCCGGCACGGTCCACGCCCTCCTGGGCGAGAACGGCGCCGGCAAGAGCACCCTGATCAAGGTCCTCACCGGCGTCCACAAGGCCGACGGCGGCACCGTCCTGGTGGGCGAGGGCGACGACGAGCCCGACCGCCCGGTCGTCTTCTCCGGTCCCTCCGACGCCCAGACCGCCGGGATCGGTGTGGTCCACCAGGAGCGCAACCTCGTGCCGGCCTTCTCGGTGGCCGAGAACATCGCGCTGCAGGCGCTGCCCTCCCGGGCGGGTCTCGTCGACAGGGCCGGTGTGCGCGAGATCGCCCGGCGCTGCCTCGCGATGCTCGACCTCGACCTCGACCTCGACCGTCCGGTCGCCGAGCTCTCGGTGGCCCACATGCAGCTGGTCGAGATCGCCAAGGCGCTGGCCACCGACAGCCAGGTCCTGCTCCTCGACGAGCCCACCGCCTCCCTGACCGCCGAGGAGGCCGACCGTCTCTACGACGTCGTGCGGCGCCTGCGCGAGCAGGGCCACGTCGTGGTGCTCGTGACCCACAAGCTGGAGGAGGTCTTCGCGATCGCCGACGTCGTGACCGTCCTGCGCGACGGCCGCAGCGTCGCCGGGTCGGTGCCGCTGAGCAGCCTGACCCGCAGCGACGTCGTCGACCTCATGGTCGGCCGGGCCCACACCGAGCGGGAGCTGCAGGCACGCGAGGTCGACCGGTCCACGACGCCCGCGCTGGAGCTGCGGGGGGTGTCGACCTCGGTGGGCCACCGCGACGTCGACCTCGCCGTGCACCGCGGTGAGATCGTGGGCCTCTACGGCCTCGTCGGCGCCGGTCGCAGCGAGTTGGTCCGCGCCCTGCTGGGCCTGGACTCGGTCACCGGCGGATCGGTGCTCGTCGACGGGCGGTCGGTGACGATCCGCTCGGTCGGCGACGCGCTGCGCCGCCACCGCATCGGCTACGTCACCGAGAACCGCAAGGAGGAGGGGGTCTTCCTCACCCAGACCGTGACCCGCAACGTCGCGGTCACGGTGTGGGACCGCCTGGCCCGCCTCGGTCTGGTGGCCGAGCGCCGCGAGCGCGACCTGCTCGCGACGTACCAGGAGCGCCTGGGCATCCGGCTCTCCGGGCCCACCCAGCTCGCCGGCCAGCTCTCCGGCGGCAACCAGCAGAAGATCAGCCTCGCCAAGTGGCTGGCCGCAGACTGCTCGGTCCTCGTGATCGACGAGCCCACCGTCGGGATCGACGTGCGGACCAAGGCGGCCTTCCACGAGCTGATCGTCCAGCTCTCCGAGCAGGGGCTGGCCATCCTGCTCATCTCCTCCGACCTGCCCGAGATGGTCGCGCTCGCCGACCGGGTCGCGGTGATGCACGAGCGACGCCTCACCGGCGAGGTCGAGAACAGCCACGACTACGCCGCCATGAGCGGCCGGATCATCCGGCTCGTCCACGGCGAGCAGGCCGCGGACGCCCCTCCCGCCGCCTGAGCACGGCCCCTACGGGTGCTCCCACGGGGCGGCCCGGCAGTGACGCACGGCGGACACACGAGACACACCAGACAACCCAGACAGGACGAACGATGAAGCTGGCACGAGTAGGACAGGCGGGCGCCGAGCGTCCCGTGGCCCAGGACGCGCAGGGCGCCTGGCGCGACCTGACGGGCACGGTCGACGACCTCGACGCCCGCAGCCTGGGGGCCGAGACGCTGCAGCGGGTGCGGGCCGCGCTCGACGCGGGGGACCTCCCCGTGGTCGAGCAGCCCGACCGCTTCGGGCCTCCGGTGGCCGGGATCGGCAAGATCGTGTGCGTGGGGCTGAACTACAGCGACCACGCCCGCGAGACCGGCGCGACCGTCCCCTCCGAGCCCGTGCTGTTCATGAAGGCACCCGACACCGTCGTCGGTCCTGACGACGAGGTGCTGGTGCCCCGGGGCAGCGACCGCACCGACTGGGAGGTCGAGCTCGCCGTCGTCATCGGCCGCACGGCCGCCTACCTGGGCTCGGCCGAGGAGGCCGCGGACCACGTGGCCGGCTACGCCATCAGCCACGACGTCTCCGAGCGGACCTTCCAGCTCGAGCGCGGTGGTCAGTGGGACAAGGGCAAGAACTGTGCGACTTTCAACCCCTTCGGTCCCTGGCTGGTCACCGCCGACGAGGTCGGGGACCCCCAGGCCCTCGGCCTGCGACTGTGGGTCAACGGCGAGCTGAAGCAGGACGGCACGACCTCCGACATGGTCTTCGGGGTGCACGAGATCGTCCGCTACGTCTCGCAGTTCATGACCCTCTACCCCGGCGACGTCATCAACACCGGGACACCGGCCGGGGTGGCCCTCGGCGTCCCCGGTACGCCGTACCTGTCGGCGGGCGACGTGGTCGAGCTCGAGATCGACGGCCTCGGTCGCCAGCGCCAGCAGCTGGGGAGCGCCTGATGAGCGGCGAGTTCGACGGGCTGACCGCGCTGGTCACCGGCGGCGCCTCGGGCATCGGTCTGGCCGTGGCGCGGACCCTGGTCGCGCGCGGCGCGCGGGTGGCCGTCCTCGACCGCGACGTCACACCGGTGGCCGGGGAGGACCTGGTGGCCGTCACCGCCGACGTCACCGACAGCTCCGCCGTCGAGGCGGCCGTCGCCTCGGCAGTCGAGCAGCTGGGCGGTCTGGACGTCCTGGTCAACAACGCCGGCGTCGGAGCGGCCGGCTCCGTGGCCGACGCCTCCGACGAGGAGTGGCACCGGGTGCTCGACGTCAACGTCGTGGGCACGGCCCGCGTCTCGCGCGCGGCCCTGCCGGCGCTGCGCGCCTCCTCCCACGCCGCGATCGTCAACACCTGCTCGATCGCCTCCACCGCCGGGCTCCCGCAGCGCGCCGTCTACTCCGCGAGCAAGGGGGCGCTGCTCTCGCTCACCCTGGCCATGGCCGCCGACCACCTCCACGAGGGCATCCGCGTCACCGCCGTCGCCCCCGGCACGGCCGACACACCCTGGGTGCAGCGGCTGCTCGGCGCGGCCGAGGACCCCGCCGGCGAGCGCGCCGCCCTCGAGGCACGTCAGCCGCACGGCCGCCTGGTCTCCGCCGACGAGGTGGCCCACGCCGTCGCCTTCCTGGCCTCCCCGCTCTCGGCCTCGACCACCGGCACCGTGGTGGCCGTCGACGGCGGCATGGACCGGCTGCGGCTGCGGCCCCCCGCCCCGGAGGCGTCGTGACGCGCGTCGGGCAGGTGGTGCGCCTGCGCCCGGAGAAGGAGGAGGAGTACCTCCGCCTGCACGCCGACGTGTGGCCCGAGGTCACCGCACGCCTCAGCGCCAGCGGCATCACCAACTTCTCCATCTTCCTGCGCGACGGGCTGCTCTTCTCCTACTTCGAGCACGTCGGCGACGACCTCGAGGCCGACCTGGCCGCGGTGGCCGCCGATCCGGCGACCCAGCGCTGGTGGCGCCTCACCGACCCCTGCCAGCAGCGCGTGGACAGCGCCCCCGACACCCAGTGGGCGCCCCTGCGGGAGGTGTTCCACCATGACTGAGCCCACCGGGACCGAGCCCACGACCGAGCCCACGGCAGAGCCCACGGCCGGGCCCGCGCTCGAGCGGCGCCCGCTCGGGCGCACCGGCCTCGAGGTCAGCGTCATGGGCTTCGGCGGCGCCAGCATCGGCAACCTGTTCCGAGCCGTCGACGACACGACCGCCCACGACGCCGTGGACGCGGCGTTCGACGCCGGCGTGCGCTACTTCGACACCGCGCCCCACTACGGCGTCGGTCTCTCCGAGCGCCGGCTCGGACGCGCCCTGGCGCAGCGCCCGCGTGAGGACTACGTGCTCTCCACCAAGGTGGGGCGTCTCCTCGTGCGCAACGAGCAGCCGACCGGGAGCGACCTCGAGGCCGGCTTCGACACCCCCGACGACCTGCGGCGGGCCCTCGACTACTCCGCCCTCGGCGTGCGCCGCAGCCTGGAGGAGAGCCTGGAGCGGCTCGGTGTCGACCACATCGACGTCGTGCTGGTCCACGACGCCGACGACCACATGGACCAGGCCCTCACCGAGGCCCTGCCCGAGCTGGCGCGGCTGCGCGACGAGGGCGTCATCGGGGCCGTCGGCGTGGGGATGAACGGCTGGCGCGAGCCGCTGCGCTGCGTCGAGGCCGGTCTGGTCGACGTCGTGATGCTGGCCGGCCGCTGGACGCTGCTCGACCGCACCGGCGAGCCGCTGCTCGAGGCGTGCGCCGAGCGCGGGGTCGCGGTGCTCGCGGCCGCTCCCTTCAACTCGGGGCTGCTCTCGCGCGCCGAGCCGAGGGGCGACTCGCACTTCGACTACGCCTCTCCCGACCCACGGCTGCTGGAGGCCGCCCGCCGGCTCGCCGACCTGGCCCGCGAGCACGGCACGACGCTGCCGCACCTCGCCCTCCACTTCCCCCTGCGCCACCGCGCGGTCGCCTCGGTGGTGACGGGGCAGGCCAAGCCCGCCCACGCCACCGCCTCCGCCGCCTGGCTCGCCACCCCCGTGCCCGAGGCCGTGTGGCCCGAGGCCGACTCGATCGTCCAAGGAGTGCTATGAGCACCGTCAGCTCGCTCGACATCAGCGACATCCGGTTCCCCACCTCGCGAGAGCTGGACGGGTCGGACGCGATGAACCCCGACCCCGACTACTCCGCCGCCTACGTGCGCCTGCGCTGCGACGACGACTCGCAGGGCGACGGCTTCGTCTTCACGATCGGTCGCGGCAACGAGGTCGTGGTCGCCGCCCTCCAGGCGCTGGCCCCGCTCCTCACCGGCCGCAGCGTCGGCGGCCCCCACGAGCTCGCGGAGACCTCGCGCGCCCTCCTGCACGACAGCCAGCTGCGCTGGCTCGGCCCCGAGAAGGGCGTCATGCACATGGCCATCGGCGCGGTGGTCAATGCGCTGTGGGACCGGCAGGCCCGCGCGGCCGGAGCGCCGCTGTGGGAGTACCTCTCGTTCCTCTCCCCCGAGGAGCTCGTCGACCAGGTCGACTTCCGCTACCTCACCGACGCGCTCGACCGGGAGCAGGCCCTCGACATCCTGCGCGCCGCGGAGCCGGGCCGGGAGCAGCGCGCCGGTCTGCTGCGCGCGCAGGGCTACCCGGCGTACACCACCTCTCCGGGCTGGCTCGGCTACAGCGACGAGAAGATGATCCGCCTGGCCGAGGAGGCCGTGGCCGAGGGGTTCACCCAGATCAAGCTCAAGGTCGGCGCCGACCTCGAGGACGACGTGCGACGCCTCAAGCTGGCCCGCGAGGCCGTCGGACCCGACATCCGGATCGCCATCGACGCCAACCAGCGCTGGGACGTCGAGGACGCTGTGACCGCCGTGCAGCGCCTCGCACCCTGGGACCCCTACTGGATCGAGGAGCCCACCAGCCCCGACGACATCCTGGCCCACGCCACGATCCGACGTCAGGTCGGACCGGTGAAGGTCGCCACCGGCGAGCACGGCCAGAACCGTGTGATCTTCAAGCAGCTGCTCCAGGCCGGGGCCATCGACATCCTCCAGCTGGACTCGGCGCGCGTCGCCGGCGTCAACGAGAACCTCGCGATCATCCTGCTGGCCGCTCGATTCGGCGTCCCGGTGTGCCCCCACGCGGGCGGCGTGGGCCTGTGCGAGCTGGTCCAGCACCTCTCGATGTTCGACTACGTCGCGGTGAGCGGCACCCAGGAGGACCGCGTCGTGGAGTACGTCGACCACCTCCACGAGCACTTCGCGGACCCGGCCGTCGTCCGCGGCGGCCGTTACGTCACCCCGACCGCTCCCGGCTTCTCCGCGCGGATGCTCGACGCGAGCCGGACCCGCTACGCCTACCCCGACGGCGCGGCATGGGCCTGAGGAGCATGACGTGCGCGTCGCGCTGATGGTGACCTGTGTCAATGACGCGATGTTCCCCGAGACGGGGCAGGCGGTGGTGCGGCTGCTGCGGCGTCTGGGGGTCGACGTCGACTTCCCGGCGGCGCAGACGTGCTGCGCGCAGCCGATGGTCAACACCGGGTACCTGGACGAGGCGGTGCCGGTGGTGCGGACGTTCGTGGAGGCCTTCGCGGGCTACGACGCGATCGTGACGCCGTCGGGCTCGTGTGCGGGCTCGGCGCGTCACCAGCACGGCATCGTGGCGCGGCGCAGCGGCGACCGGGCGCTGGAGCGGGCGGTGGAGGCGACCTCGCCGAAGGTCTACGAGCTCTCGGAGTTCCTGGTCGACGTGCTGGGGGTGACCGACGTGGGGGCCTACTTCCCGCACCGGGTGACTTACCACCCGACGTGTCACTCGCTGCGGATGCTGGGGGTGGGTGATCGCCCGCGTCGGTTGTTGGAGGCGGTGCGGGGGATCCGGCTGGTCGACCTGCCGGGCGCGGAGGAGTGCTGTGGCTTCGGGGGGACCTTCGCGGTCAAGAACGCCGACACCTCGGTGGCGATGGGCTCGGACAAGGCCCGTCATGTGCGCGAGACCGGCGCGGAGGTGATGGTGGCCGGTGACAACTCGTGCCTGATGCACGTCGGTGGCCTGCTCTCGCGGGAGCGCTCAGGGGTGCGGGTGATGCACCTGGCCGAGGTGCTGGCCTCCACCGAGGAGGGTGCTGTGCTGGCCGCTCCTGCCGAGGCCACCCCGGTCCAGGCCCCGACCCCGACCTCTGGCCCGAGTGGAGATGTCGCATGAGCCGCACGTTCGTGGGCATGCCGCCCTTCCCGAGTGCCGCGCGCGAGGC
>NZ_JADCLL010000008.1 GCF_015070375.1 Nocardioides kribbensis
CCTCGCTGTGCGGAGCCTGCTTCGAGGTCTGCCCGGTGCGCATCGACATCCCCGAGGTGCTGGTCCACCTGCGCTCCAAGGTCGTCGACGGCCACCGCGGCGACCGGGTGCCCAAGGCCGAGGCCGTAGCCATGAAGGCCGCCGCCTGGGCCTTCACCGACGCCCGCCGCCTCGGCCTGGTCGAGAAGGCCTCCGGTCTCACCGGCAAGGCCCTGGCACGTCTCTCACGCACCTCGCTGCCCGGCGGTCGTGCCACCGCCGGCCGCCTCCCCGGACCCGGCGCCGCCTGGACCGGCGCCCGCGACCTACCCGCCCCGCCCGCCGAGTCGTTCCGCGCCTGGTGGCAACGCACCGACGGCGGACGCACCGACAGCGGACACACCCCCACAGGACGAGTCGATGACTGACCCCACCCCGACCCCGACATCCACCGCGGGAGCCACCTCGGCGCGCGAGGAGATCCTCGCCCGGGTGCGCGCCGCGCTGGGCGACGTCGTGCCCGAGGCCGCCGACGCCTCGCCGGTGGTGGCACCGCGCGCGACCCCGGCCCACGAGGGTGCCCACGCCGCGCTGGTGGACCTCTTCGACGAACGCGTCGCCGACTACCGCGCGGTGGTCGAGCGCTGCACCGCCGCCGAGCTGGAGGAGCGCATCGCCGCCGCCCTGCCGGCCCAGGGCCGGGTGGTCGTGCCCGCCGGGCTCGACGTACCCGTGCCGCGCGCCGTGGTCGACGACCCCTCGGACACCTCTGGGGAGGCCGGCGTGCTCAGCGCCGCCGACCTCGACGCCTGCGTGGCCGTGGTCACCGCCGCCCGCGTCGGCATCGCAGAGACCGGCACCATCGTGCTCGACCACACCCCCGACCAAGGCCGCCGCGCGATCACCCTCGTGCCCGACCTCCACCTCTGCATCGTGCGCACCGACCAGGTCGTCGCCGACGTCCCCGACGCCATCGACCTCCTCGACCCCACCCGACCCCTCACCTGGATCAGCGGCCCCAGCGCCACCAGCGACATCGAGCTCGACCGCGTCGAAGGCGTCCACGGCCCACGCACCCTCCACGTGCTGCTCGTCGACTGAACCCCACCTCGACCGCCGGGCAACCAGCGCCGAGCGGCCTCCCCACCGGCACCACCCGTCACACCTGTCGGCCCACACCCGCACCTGTCGGCCCACGCGTAGGCCGACCAGTGCGGGTTTCGCCAGCCGACCGGCGAAACCCGCGCCCGCCTCAGAGCAGCGCCAGCGACCCGAGCAGCGCCGTGACCGCGGTGGTGGCCAGGAAGCCGGCGACGAGCACGCCGGCGATGGCGGCGACGCCGAGGAGCCGGCGCGGGCCTGAGGCGCCGGTGGGCAGGGTGGCCTGCTTGGCCCGCGCGAGGGCGCGACCGAGCAGGGCGAGCGCGTGGCGCGCCCAGGGGTACTCCACCGCGAGCAGCGCCAGGCCGAGCGCGATGACCACGAGACCGGGGCCGGGCAGCACCAGCATCGCGACCCCGGTGAGCACCACGAGCGGCCCGGCGACGGTGACCGCCGCCTTGACGGCCAGCGAGCGGGCCAGGCTGCGCGCCGACCACGCCTCCATGCGGGCGAGGAGGGCGTCGGCGCGCGGGGCGAGGGTCAGGTCGGTCACAGGTGGCTCCGGGGTGCTCCGGGGGTGCAGCGGCGGATGACCAGTCTCGCCGGTCCGCCTGAGCGGCGTCTGAGGAACGCCGCGCCTCGCGCCCGACCCCGACCCCGACCCTGACCGGCCCGATCTGACCGGGCCGGCCCGACCGGTTCAGCCCGACGGGCCCGACCGGTTCAGCCCGACCGGCCGGCCTGGACGGGGTCAGCCCGTGACCGCGGCGGCCACCCGCCGCGCGGCGGCCGGGTCGAAGAGGATCGTGTAGTGGTTGGCCCCCGCGAGGGTCTCGACGTCCAGTGCCGCCACCTCGGCGTCGTAGGCCGCGACCACCTCGGCCGGCAGCAGCCCGGGCGTCTCCCCGAACATCCCCAGCGGCGCGACGAGCAGTGTCGTCGGCGTGCGCAGGCCGCGCAGGGCGGCGTCGAGCCGCTCGCCCAGCACCAGCAGGTCGCGCCCGTCGGCGCGCACGGCGTCCTCGACCGCCCGCGAGCGCACCCCGGCGTCGGTGGTCAGCGCGTCGTAGCGGGCGTAGGTCTCGACGTCGTCGTTCCAGTGCGGGGCCAGCGCGGGGTGGGCGCGGAAGACGTCGACGTAGGCGTCGTCGTCGGGGAAGGTCTGGCTCAGCCGGGCCAGGGCGGGGCCGAGAGTGGCCTCGAGCACGGCGTCGGGGTCGGCGCCGGCCGGCACGGGCAGCGGCACGGCCCCGTCGACCAGCACCACGCGCGCGAAGGCGTCGGGGGAGTCGGCGGCCAGGAGCAGCCCGACGTATGCGCCCATCGAGTGGCCCAGCAGCACCAGGTCGCCCGAGCCCTCCGGGTCCAGGCTCCGTACGACGGCCCGGAGGTCGGCGACGTGGCGGTCGAGGCCGGTCGGGCCGGGCAGGTCGCGGGAGGCGCCCCGCCCGCGCAGGTCGACGGCCACGAGGGCCCAGTCGTCGGGCAGCGAGCGCGCCACCGCCGGCCACGCCCGCGAGCTGGCCGTGATGCCGTGCACGGCCAGCACCGTGCGCGCGGGGGGTGCGCCCGGGGCGCCGTACCGGAAGGTGGCGAGGGCGCCGTCCTCGACCGCGACGTCGTGGCGGTCGGGCTCGTGGTCGGGCCCGCGGCCGAGGCCAGTGCTGGCGTCGTGGCGGGGGCCGGTCTCGCTGCTCGGGGTCATACCTCGATCATGCCGCGCGGACCCGCGACGGAGCCGTCCGACCGACTGCGCGGCGGGCCCCACTGCGCCCCCGTCGAGGCCCCCGTCGAGGCCCCCTGCCACCACCCCTGGCCGGATTCGCCCTGACCCACCCCCTCCGGTACATTCTCCCGCGGTGGCGTGTCCGAGCGGCCGAAGGTGCATCACTCGAAATGATGTGTGGGGTCAAACCCACCGTGGGTTCAAATCCCACCGCCACCGCCCTGAGAAGGCCCCCGTCGAGCTGTGCTCGACGGGGGCCTTCGGCGTCTGCGGCTGGTCGCGGGCGGCAGGCCCGCCGGGCAGGCCGTCAGCAGCGAGCGGCGACGGCCCGGCGCGGCAGGCGGTCGCGGCTGAGGGTCTCCTCGCCGGTGGTGATCGGGAAGCCGCGCTGCCAGTCGGAGATCAGCCCGGTGTGGTCCATCTCCTGCGCGCCGTCGCCGACCAGCGAGAGACGCAGGGTGAGCGGCACGCCCGGCACGACCTCCTCACCGGTCACCGTGCCGACCGGGACACCGTTGACGAACCAGGTGACGTGGTCGCGGCCGACCTCGACCGCGACGGCGTAGGCGAAGCGCGTCGGGGTGTCGGGGCCCGTGACCCGGCCCGACCAGCGGTGCTGCGCCGACTGGGCGCCGAAGCGCACGACCCGGGAGAAGGGCGAGATCCGAGCCAGCCTGATCGTGCCCGCGCCGCAGTCCTGGTCGCCCACCGCGGCGGGCACCAGCTCGGCGAGCACGTCGTAGGGGTGGCCGGTGCGCTCGGCGGCGTCGCGCACGCGCATGCGCGCCTCCCAGCGGCCGTAGGTCATGGCGTTGCCGCGCAGGGTCGCGCGGGTGGTGCCGAAGTCGCCCGGGCCGGCCGTGGCGAGGCGCTTGCTGTCGATGGCCAGGCCGCCGTTGACCTTGCTCACCCGACCCGCGCCCTCGGAGTGGTCGACCCACCCACCGGCCAGGCGGGTGCCGCGCGCCGGCAGGCTGGTCAGCGACTGGCCGAACTCCCAGGCGAAGTCGAAGAGCGCGGGGAACCACCGCAGGCGCTGGCCCGCCGTCGTCCCCGGCGCCGCCTGGAGGGCCCGGCCGGCGGTGGCGGCCCTGGTCGGCGCAGCCGCAGCGGCTCCGACGTACGACGGGCGGGGCGAGGTCGTCGTCGGGTGGTCGCGGTCCCAGGCATGCTGGGCCTGCTCGCCGACGAGCACGTAGAGGGGGAAGGACTGCGTCCAGCCGATCCGGTGGCCGCCGGTGCGGTGGTCCTCGGCGCGGACCCGGTAGACGACGACGCCGGCGTCGGCCTCGAGGTCGGTGAAGCGCGTGGCGCCGTCGGCGGGCACCGTCGTGGTGGCCAGGGTGTCCCAGGTGTCCGCGTCGACGCGGCGCTGGAGGGTGAGGGTGCGGCCCTCGAAGACCGGCAGGCCGCGGGAGGTCGGCCCGCGCAGCTCGTCGGGCGTGGTGTCGACGGCGATCGCGAAGGGGCGACCGGCCTCGACCCGGCCGGGCGGGTTGGCCGCGTCGGCGCGTGTGCCGGCGACGCGGATGGTGAGGTCCTGGGTCTTGGCGAGGAACGTCAGCGGGGCGGAGACCGCGGAGCCGCCCCTGACCCGGTAGTGGATGTTCATCATGCTCGGCGCCTCGTGCACGAAGGAGAAGCTCCCGTCGAGAGCGCTCGTGCCGACCACGCCGGGCTCGGTGACCCACGCATCGCCCGGTCGGCCCATGTGGTGCTCCAGCACCAGCGCCCGCGGACCGGCGACCCCGAGGCTGCCGGTCCAGGTGACGGCCTGGCCACCGACGTAGCTGGTCGGTGACACCGCCAGCGCGGGCGGCGCGGGAGGCAGCGACGCCGTCGCGGTGCCGGTGGCCGCGCTCAGGGCACCCGTCAGGAGGCTCAGCACGCCGAGGAGCACGGCGGCCAGCGCGCGTGGGCGTCGAGGGCGCGGTGCCGCGGGGACGGCGTCGCGCGGGGCGGGGCGGGTCGGGGGGTGGGCGCGAGGGCCTCGGGGGGAGCCGGTCACGGTCTGGTCCATCGGCCCGTGGGGGCCCGACCTGACCCGACCGCGCCGGCTTTCCGCCGCGTCGGGTCAGAGCCCGGGGGTCGGGATCAGCCGTGTCGCGCGCTCGCAGGTGCGGTCCTCGGCCGGGCCGGCGACGGTGCACCGCACCACGGCCGTCCTGCGGACCCCGTAGACCGTGATCAACGCGGTGCGGTCGTCCTCCCACACGAGGGGGCCGAGCGTGCCCCGCGTGCCGTACGTCGCCAGCAGCCGGCCGTCGGGACGCCGCGCGTCGACCTGGCCCAGCGGCCCGTCGAGCAGCAGCGGCACGGTCAGCAGCCGACCGGTGCCGGGGGAGGCGGCCACCTCGATGTCGTCGCAGGAGCGCCACAGGGTGCGGGCCGGGTCGCTGAGGGGGGTGATCCGGCTGCAGCCGCCGTCGTAGGGGTCGCCGGAGAAGGTCGAGAGCCGGTCGGCGGCCAGGTCGGCGCGGTAGCCCTGGCGGCTCACGATCCGGGTGGTCTCGTCGGTGGCGGTGTCCCAGGAGACGGTGCGGCGCGGCGCCGTGCCGCCGAGCACGGCCACGCCGTCGGCGGCGTCGAGCACGTCGACGAAGCCGGGGAAGCCGCGGCGGGCGGTGACCTCGCCGGTGGTGGTGTCGAGCACCCGCACCACGGTGCGGTCGCGCCCGCGGGTGAGGACGTCGAAGAGCTGGCTGCCGTCGCTCGAGAGCTCGTAGAGGCCGATGCCGCTCTCGCGCAGCACCCGGGTGGACCCGTCGGGGGAGACCCGCTCGACCACCCCGCCGCTGGCGTCGTAGGCCACCACCACGTAGTCGTCGCCGGCGGGGCCGAGCAGGTCGATCTCGTCGGCGTCGACCGGCACCTCCAGGGAGCCGTCGACGATGGAGGTGCCGAGCACCCGGGGCACCCGGGGGCCCGCTCCGCGCTCGAGCTGCCCGGGGTCGAGCACGGTCGTGGGCACGGCGCGGTCCGTCGCCGTCGACACCGTGGAGGTCGCCGCCCCGCCGCCGGCGGGCGGCAGCGCCGTCGCCGTGACGGGCGCCAGCGCCGCCAGCACCGCCGCCGTCACCGCTGCCAGTGCCGTGAGCCCGGTGGCCCGCACGACGCCGGGCGCGCGCCGGGCAGGGACGGTCGCACGGACGCGGGCAGGAGCGCGTGCCGGGACAGGTGCGGGGTCGGGGGTGCGAGGCGTCGGGTGGAGGTGGGTGGTCATCGGGGATCCTTCGCGGGAGGGTGGCGCGACGGGCCGGCGGTCGGCCGTCCCCTTGTCGACGCGCCCCGCGTCGGTTTCGTTGTGGGCTGCCGCCGGTCCCTCCCGACGACCCTCACGACGCCGGCGGCGGGCAGGGTGGTGGTCGGAGCACCCGCCCGCCCCGCAAACCCCACTCGATCACTAGACTTCCACGGGCCGTACGACCGCCCGCCCGCACCGACCCCGAGGACGCCGATGAGCCAGCGCGACGCACGCTCCGCCGACGTGGTGCCGCTGCGGGAGGCCACGCGCGCGTGGTTCCTCATCTCGCTGCAGACCTTCGGGGGGCCGGCCGGCCAGATCGCGGTCATGCAGCGCACGCTGGTGGAGGAGCGCCGCTGGATCGGCCAGCAGCGGTTCCTCTTCGCGCTGTCCTACTGCACCCTGCTGCCCGGCCCCGAGGCCCAGCAGCTCGCCACCTACGTCGGCTGGCTGCTCAACGGCGTGCGTGGGGCCCTGGTCGCCGGCATCCTCTTCGTGCTCCCCGGCGTGGTCACGCTGCTGGCCCTGTCGGCGCTCTACGTCGGCTACGGCGAGACCACCCTGCTCGAGGGCCTCTTCCTCGGCCTGGCCGGGGCGGTGGTCGCCATCGTCGTGCAGGCCGTCACCCGCCTCTCGCGCAAGGCGCTGCGCCACCCGGCCCTGGTGGGCCTGGCGCTGGCGTCGTTCGTGGCCCTGAGCGTCTTCGGGGTGCCCTTCCCCGTGGTCGTGCTCGCCGCCGGCGTCCTCGGCTGGGCCCTCGGCACCCGGCTGCCCGGGCTGGGCGCCGCCCCGCCGCCGCTCGCCGACGACGGCCCCGCCCCGCTGATCGGCGACGAGGCGCTCCACACCGAGCGCCCCTCGACCGCCCGCTCGCTGCGCGTGCTCGGCCTGGGCCTGCTGCTGTGGGCCGCCCCCGTCGCCGTCGCGGCGGCGCTGGCCGGACGCGACAGCGTCTTCGTCGACCAGGGGCTCTTCTTCGGCGGCACGGCCGTCGTCACCTTCGGCGGGGCCTACGCCGTGCTGGCCTTCGTGGCCCAGCAGGCGGTCAACGTCTACGGCTGGCTGGCCCCCGGCGAGATGGTGCGCGGGCTGGCGCTGGCCGAGACCACGCCGGGGCCGCTGGTGATGGTGGTGCAGTTCGTCGCGTTCGTCGGCGCCTACCGCGACCCCGGCGCGCTCGACCCGTGGCTCGCGGCGGTGCTGGCGGCGCTGCTGACCACGTGGGTGACCTTCGTGCCCTGCTTCGTCTTCATCCTGCTCGGCGCGCCGTACGTCGAGCGGCTGCGCGGCAACCGCGCCCTGCGCACCGCCCTCACCGGGATCACCGCCGCGGTGGTCGGGGTGATCGCGAGCCTGGCGGTCTACTTCGCGGTGCACACCCTCTTCACCGACACGGTGCGCGTGGACCGCGGGCCGCTCGCCCTCGAGCTGCCCGTGCCGGCCTCACTCGACCCCGCCGCCCTCGCGGTCACCGCCCTCGGGCTGCTGCTGGTGCTCGGCCGGGGCTGGCCCGTGCTGCGGACCCTCGGGGTCTGCGCGGTCGCGGGCGTGGTCGTGCACCTGCTCGCCGGCTGAGCCCTAGGTCGCCCGCCGCGCCCGCCGCGCGCGGCGGGCCCGGGAGAGTGTGGAATGGCTCCATGCCGCTCTACGAGTTCGAGGGCAAGCGCCCCACCGTGCACCCCGACGCCTTCGTCGCCCCCACCGCCACCCTCATCGGCGACGTGACCGTGGAGGCCGGCGCGAGCATCTGGTACGGCGCGGTCCTGCGCGCCGACATCTGCACGATCGTGGTGCGCGAGGGCACCAACGTGCAGGACGGCTCGGTGCTCCACGCCGCGCCCGGCGAGACGCTCACGGTCGGCCCGAACGCCTCGATCGGCCACTCCTGCGTGGTCCACTGCACCGACGTCGGCGAGCAGGCGCTCATCGGCAACGGCAGCACCCTGCTCGACGGCGCTCGCATCGGCGCGCGCACCCTAGTCGGCGCCGGCTCGGTGGTCACCCCCGGCGCGGTCATCGAGAGCGGCGTCGTCGCCACCGGCGTCCCCGCCCGCGCGGTCAAGCCCGTCGCCGGCAGCAGCTCCGAGCCGTGGATCGAGTCCAACGCGCGCTACTACCAGGACCTCGCCCGGCGCCACGCCGCTGGCGCCGGCCCGGTGGGCGAGGACTGAGCGGGCCGGTCCGTCGCGGGCGTCGTACGAGGGGTGGAGGCGCCTCCACGGTGCGCATGACGTCCTGTGGCGGGGGCGGGCGGTGCGGGGGTCCTACGCTGCCGGCATGAGCGCTCCCGCCGTACGCGTCGAGACCGAGGGGCCGGTCACCACCGTGGTGCTCCACCGCCCGCACGCCCGCAACGCCGTCGACGGTCCCACGGCCGCCGCGCTGGCCGCGGCCTTCCGGGCCTTCGACGCCGACGAGACCCAGTCGGTGGCGGTGCTGTGGGGCGAGGGAGGCACGTTCTGCGCCGGAGCCGACCTCAAGGCGGTCGGCGGCGAGCACGGCAACCGGGTCGACGACGTCGACGAGGACGCCCCGATGGGGCCCACCCGGATGCGGCTGGGCAAGCCGGTGGTCGCCGCGATCGAGGGGTACGCCGTCGCGGGCGGGCTCGAGCTGGCCGCGTGGTGCGACCTGAGGGTCGCCGCCGAGGACGCCGTGCTCGGCGTCTTCTGCCGGCGCTGGGGCGTGCCGCTGATCGACGGCGGCACCGTGCGGCTGCCCCGTCTGATCGGAGCCTCCCGGGCCCTCGACCTCGTGCTCACCGGCCGCCCGGTGGGCGCCGTCGAGGCCGAGCGCATCGGCCTGGTCAATCGCGTGGTCGCCCCGGGCGGGGCGCGCGCCGCGGCCGAGGCCCTCGCCCGCGAGCTCGCGGGCTTCCCCCAGGAGTGCCTGCGCCACGACCGGCTCTCGCTGCTGGAGCAGCACGGACTGCCCGAGGCCGAGGCCCTGGCCGTCGAGCTCGAGCACGGCCGGGCCTCGCTCGCAGCGGGAGCGCTGGAGGGCGCCGCCCGCTTCGCGTCCGGGGCCGGGCGACACGGCGCTTTCTGACCCCTCGACGGTGGGTCCTGGCAGCGGATCCTGGCGGCGGGTCCCGGGGTCAGTCGCCGGGGCCGGGGACGGTGACGGCGGCCTGGCGCGGCCCGCCCGGACCGTCGCCGCCGGTGCCGGCCGACCCGACGCCCTGGCCGCTGCCGAGCGGCAGGCCGACCAGCAGGATCATCAGCAGCGTGAAGACCGTGGCCTTCACGGCTCGCACCGCGGTGACGGCGGCGGCGGGAGGACGGTGTCGCATGACGGTCCAACGAGCCTGGGGTCCGCGGGTGACGGCCCCGGCCGTGGATCTCCACGGCCTGCGCCGGGCGGCCGGTCCGGCACGACTAGCGGTCCCCGCGGGGCCGGGCGCGGGCTGGGCTCAGCGCGGAGCGGGGCCGAGGCACACGGCGACCAGCTCACCGGGGGCCTCACCCGTCCACGCGGCCCAGCCCCGGTCGAAGCCGGTCACCCGGACCACCCCGTCGCGCCCGCGCAGCAGCGCCTGCGCAGGGATGACGTCGGGCCCGAGACCCTGGGTGGAGCAGCGGTGGCGGGCCATCAGCGCGTCGACCCGGTCGGGCACGTCGGCGACGGGCTCGGCGCTCAGCCCCGGGGCCGACCCGGACGGCTCCGTCGTACGCGCGCCGAGCACGAGCGCCACCACGAGCGCGGCCAGGAGCACCACCACCGCGAGCCGGACCCCGACCAGCAGCCGGGCCACCAGCGGCGGCGGTGTCCGCGGCGCGATCGACGGCGGGATCGACGGCGGGATCGACGGCGGGGTCGACGGCGGGGCGACGTCGGCGGAGGGGTGCATGGCGGGCTCCTGGGGGGAGGACCACCGGCGGCGGGGACCGCGGAGGTGGGTGACGGGGGGAGGGGGCTGCGGGTCCCGGAACCACGCCCACGGACCCCGCTGGGGCTCGTGGTGCCCTCCTCAACGACCCGTGCGCGCCGAGGTGACCCTCCCGACCGGCGAGGCACCGGCCGGTCCAGACCGGTCCCGCCCCCGGCGGCACCGCCGGTGGGACAGGATGGGGCCATGACCTCCTCCTGGTTCTCCTCCCCGGCGCAGGCCGTCGAGCGGCTCGCCGCGGCGGGCTACCTCGCCGACGCCCCCACTGCGACGACCTCCTACCTCGCAGGAGCGCTGGAGAAGCCGCTGCTCGTCGAGGGCCCGGCGGGGGTGGGCAAGACCGAGCTGGCCAAGGCCGTCGCGCGGGCCTGCGACGCCGAGCTGGTGCGGCTGCAGTGCTACGAGGGCCTCGACGAGGCCCGCGCGCTCTACGAGTGGAACTACAAGAAGCAGCTGCTGCGCATCCAGGCCTCGCAGGGGGCCCAGGAGGGTGCGCAGGAGTGGAGCGCCACCCACGACGACATCTTCACCGACGAGTTCCTGCTGACCCGCCCGCTGCTCACCGCCATCCGACGCGAGGAGCCCACGGTGCTGCTCATCGACGAGGTCGACAAGACCGACGTGGAGGTCGAGGGCCTGCTGCTCGAGGTGCTCTCGGACTTCCAGGTCACGATCCCCGAGCTCGGCACGGTGACCGCGGTGCGCCGGCCCTTCGTCGTGCTCAGCTCCAACGCCAGCCGCGAGCTCTCCGAGGCGGTCAAGCGCCGCTGCCTCTACCTCCACCTCGACTACCCCGACGCGGAGCGGGAGCGCGAGATCGTCTCCTCGCAGGTGCCGGGGCTCGACGACCGCGGCGCCGAGCAGCTGGTGGCCATGGTCGGCCGGATGCGCGAGCTGGAGCTGAAGAAGGCGCCGTCGATCGCGGAGTCGGTCGACTGGGCGCGCACCCTCATCGCCCTCGAGATCCGCGACCTCGACGACAAGGCCGTCACCGACACCCTCGGGGTCGTGCTCAAGCACGCCTCCGACCACGACCGCGCGGTGCGCGAGCTGCGGCTGCGGGCATGACCGCGGCCGGCACGAGCGGCCTCCTCGAGCGGCACATCGCCTTCCTCGAGGCGCTGCGCGCCGCCGGCCTCCCGGTCTCGCTCGCCGAGGACCTCGACGCCATCGCGGCGCTCACCGCGCTGAGCTGGGACGACCGCGCCCTCGTCCGCGAGGGATACGCCGCGACGCTGGTCAAGCGTCGCGCCCAGCGACCCACCTTCGACGCCCTCTTCGACCTCTACTTCCCGCGCCTGGTCGGCGACGGCGGCCTCGGGCTCGACGGCACCCCCGGCGGCTCGGACGCCGAGACCTCGCCCGACGGCGACGCCGACGGGCCCGACGCTCCCGACGGGCCCGACGCCGCGGGGGAGGGTGTGCGCGACAACGCCGCGGCGCTCACCGACTTCCGCGAGCGCCTGCTCGACGCCCTGCTGGCCGGCGACGACGACGCCCTCGCGCGCATGGCCGCGGAGATGGTCGGCCGCTTCGGGGCGATGCCGGGCCGCGGCCCGGGACTGTCCTCGTGGTCGGCCTACACCGCGCTGCAGCGCGTGGCGCCCGGCGAGCTGGTCGACAAGATCGTGGCCGGGCTGGTCGCGGGCGGTCGCGGCGACGAGGAGGCCGACCGCGCGGCCGCCCAGCGCATCGGCGCCTTCACCCGCACCGTCGAGGCCGACGCGCGTCGTCGCATCGGTGAGGAGAAGGGGCCCGACCACGTCGCCTCGGTGGCGATGCGGCCCACCATCGACCGGCTCGACTTCCTCTCCATGCGTCGCGCCGACCTGGAGGAGATGCGGCGCGAGATCCACCCGCTCGCCCGTCGCCTGGCCAGCCGGCTGACCCAGGAGCACCACGCGCGACGGCGCGGCCCACTGGACTTCCGGCGCACGGTGAGGGCGTCGATGTCGACCGGTGGCGTGCCCCTGACCACCCACCACAAGCCGCGCCGGCCCCACCGCACCGAGCTGGTGGTGCTGTGCGACGTGAGCGGGTCGGTGGCCCACTTCGCGCAGTTCACCCTGCTGCTGGTCTTCGCGCTGCGCGACCAGTTCCAGGCCGTGCGCGCCTTCACCTTCGTCGACGACGTGCACGAGGTGACGCCGTACTTCCGCCCCGGCGCCGATCTCGTCGACGTGATGGGCGACCTGGCGGCCAGCGCGGCCCACGCCGCCCGCTTCGGGCGCACCAACTACGGCCGTGCCCTCACCCGCTTCGCCGAGGAGCACCCCGACGCGCTGGGTCCGCGCTCGTCGCTGCTGGTGCTGGGCGACGCCCGCTCCAACTACGCCGACCTCCGCCTCGACGTGCTGCGCGAGCTGACCGCCGGCATCCGTCACTCCTGGTGGCTCAACCCCGAGCACCGGCGCCACTGGGACACCGGCGACTCCGCCGCGTCGCGCTACGGCGAGGTCGTGCCGATGGTGGAGTGCCGCAACCTGACCCAGCTCGGGGAGTTCGTCCACCAGGTGCTGTGAGGCGGCCCGGGTCAGCCGGCCAGGTAGCCCAGCCCCTGGATGCGCTGGATCTCCGCGCGCAGCTCCGGGTGGGTCGCGCTGTCGGCGGCCCGGGCACCGGCGAGGTAGACGCTGGTGCCGTCGGCGCGGGCCGAGGCCCCCTCGAAGACCACCGTGACGCGGTGCGGCAGGCCGGCGTTGACCAGCGACCCGAGCAGCGCGACCGGGTCGGAGCGGTCCTCCAGCGACAGCACCCGCGTGGTCTCCGGCACGCGCGTCACCTGCGCGCCCGGCGCGCCGGCGGTCACGACCTGGTCGACCACGAAGTGGGGCGAGGCCACGGTGGCGGCGATCTCGGCGGCGGTCACCCCGCCCTGCGCCGACCCGACGAGCATCACGCGCGCGCCCTCGTCGCCGGCCACGGCGCGCTCCACCGCGGCCACGACCTCGGCGTCGTAGGCGGTGTGGTCGCCCCCGACCAGCCGCAACCGGCCCTCCCCGGCTTCGGGGCCGGGCAGGTAGGCGATGTAGCGCTGCGGGCCGACGCGCTGCACGGTGACGCTGCGCCGACTCGCGGCCAGCGCGGTCAGCAGCTCCTCGATGGTGCGAGGTGCGCGCTGCACCGGGTCGTCCGCGCCCGGCTCGCCGGGCCCGCCCGCGCCGCCGGCCCCCGGCGCGTCCGCGACGACGGTGGACCCGTCGTGCACCAGGCCGCCGGCGACGTCGCGCAGGGCGGAGCCGAGGTCGGTGGGGAAGTCGGCGACCCCGGCGGCGCGCAGACCGCCGGCGGCCGCCACCCGCTGCGTGTCGCCCGCGAGCACGCCGACCGTGAGCATCGAGCGCATCTGCAGCCCGTCGAGCAGGCCGCCGCCGCCGCTGCTCACGTGGTCCATCAGCTCGGGGTTGTTCTCGGCCAGCTCGTTGAGGTAGGCCGCCACGCCGTCACGGTCGAGCGCGTCGGTCTCGATCAGTCCGGCCGACACGATCGCGCCGCCCAGGGCCACACCGGGGGCGAGGTACCCGATGGCCCGACCGGCGATGGAGCCGAGGGTCTCGAAGGCCGCCGACTGCAGCTCGTCGATCCACCGGTAGGTCAGCACCGTCGCCCGGAGCACGAGCGCGTCGGCGTCGAGCTCGATGGAGCGGGTCAGCAGGCCGTGCTTGCCGGCGGTGGCGGCGCGGATGTCGTCCTCGGCCCGCGTCCAGGTCGACCGGGAGAGGTCGGCGGAGTCGGCGACGTCGGGGTCGCGCAGGATCTCCACGCCGAGGCGGGCCCGCTCGCGCACGTGCTGGCCGGCCGCGTCGAACTCGTCGGCGAGCCGCATCATCTGGTCGTACTTGTCGGCGAGGTCGGCGTCCTCCACCGCCGAGCGCGGGGCGGGTGCCGCCGCCGCTGCGTCTCCTGCGTCTCCTGCGGCCCCCGCGGCCCCGTCGGGCCGCCGGCCGAGGAGCTCCCCGAGGAGATCGCCGCCGGGTCCGCTGGCGGGCGTGCCCTGGTCGGGCAGGTCCCCGGTCACCGGGTGACCTCGGCGAGCACGGGCGCCAGCTCGGCGGCGAGGTCGGGAGGCTCGACGCGGTGCACGCCCACCCGGTGCTCGTCGTCGACGTGGCGCGGGCGCAGCGCGCGCCAGCCGTCGGCGAGCAGCACCCAGGAGACGACGCCGACGACGCTGGTGCTCGCGCCGGAGACGTCGGCGACCAAGGCCCGCAGGCGGCCCCGTGCCTCGGTGGTCAGGGCGCCGAGCGCGCCGACGGTGGCGGCGTCGTCGAGCGTCGTCTGCCGACCGGCCCACCGCTCGTCGGCGCCGGTCCTGCTCATCGAGCGGGTGCGGCCGGTGTGCTGCGCGACCAGCACCGGCAGCAGGTCGCTGCGCCCCGAGCGCACCGCCTCGCCCGCGGCGTCGACGAGCGCGAAGGGGGCGTCGAGCACCGCGGGCACCTGCGAGGTGCTCAGCGCGAGGTCCTCCGGCACCACGGCCACCCGGGCCAGCTCCATGGCCCACTGGGAGACCGGGAACCACGCCAGCTCGAAGACGATGCCGTCGGCCGTCGCCAGGGTGGCGACGGCGTCCCCGGCCTGGCGGTGCCAGGCCTTGCAGCGCAGCGGGCCGACCGCGAGGTCGACGTCGAGGGCGACGGCAGGCGTGGCGAGCAGGCCGACGGCTCCGAGAAGGCCGGAGTCGACCTCGCCGCCCGCCAGCAGGCCACGACGGCCCAACGAGGCCTCGGGGTCGTGCAGGGACGACAGCGCCGAGGCGTACGCCGCGTCCTCCGTCGTGCCGCGGCTCGAGCCGAGGCGACCGTCCAGCCCGCCCGGGCCCGCGGCGGGAGCGGGCGTCGGGGCGAACGGCAGCGGAGCGCCGCCGGCGGCCTCGGCCACGAGGTGCAGCTCGGCCAGGGTGAGGGCCACCCGTCGCGGCAGCGCGTCGAGCAGGTTGGCCGCCGGGGGCGGCGGGTTGCTCAGGTCGATGGTGGGCATCGGCGTCCTCTCGAGACGGTGTCGGGGGGTGGGCCGGACGGGGTCACGGGCTCACGAGGCCCGGGGGCCCGGGTGGGGGGAGGGTCACAGGCCCGGGAGCTCGACGGTCAGCCAGTCGCGGTGCCCCGCGGGCGGCGCGTCGAAGCCGGCGACCTGCTCGTCGGCCGGGTCGGCGAGACGTCGCACCCCGAGGGCGGCGTCGTCGTCGGCGTGGGCCTGCACCGCGGCGACGCGGGCGCGGGCGTCGGCGACCAGCGTCGCCGCGCGTCGCTCGCGCTCGCCGATGGTCTCCTGCAGGAGGCCCACCTCCTGGGCGTGCCGCTCCAGGGAGTCGGCGGCGGCGTCGTGGTCGGCGGCGGCGTCGCGCAGGTGCCCGGCGCGCTCCCTGACCCGCTCGCGCATCGTCTCGGCGGCCCGTCCGCTCCAGCCGACGGCCTCGGTGCGGGCGACCAGCCGGTCGGCCAGGGCGCGGATGTCGCCGCCCTGCTCGCGCAGCTGCAGCACCCGCCTGCGCATGACGTCGGTGTCGCCGTACATCGTGCCTCCCTCTCTCGTGCGCTCGCTTTCCCCGGGCCCGGGGCCGCGAAACCACGGCCCCGCGCCGTCGCGCGGGGCCGCGACTCAGCGCTCGGCGACCACCTGGAGCACCTGGCTGGAGGCGGCGGAGTGGCCGGCCGGGTCGAGGAAGCCGGCGGCGGTGAGGCTCTCGACCTGCTCCACGACGCCGGGGTGGGCCGAGGCGTCGAGCGCTGCGGCGCCCGCGACGTAGGCCGGCAGCCCGTGGTGGCCCACCACGCCCGCGCCGCCGGCGTCGAAGCCGACCGTGAGCTGCTCGGCGGTGTCGGGGTTGTCCTCGCCGTCGAGCAGGGGCACGACGTCACCGTGGTTCTCCAGCGACACCACGTGGGTGCCGGCCGGGAAGCCGTCGAGGTGGGCGGTGGGGGAGCCCGCGGTCACGACGTGGGTGACGTCGTAGGGGCTGCCCTGCGCGAGCAGCGCCGCGGCGGTCATGCCGCCCTGGGAGTGACCCACGAGCAGCACCGGCTCGTCGGGCTGCACCCCGGCCTGCTCGAGCGCGGCGACCACACCGTCCTGGTAGGCGTTGCCCTCCCCGGCGAGCAGGAGGTAGTTGGTCGCCATGTCGCGCACGTCGGAGTCCTGGGTCCACGGCAGCGTGCCGAGGTCGTCGGTGCCGGGCAGGTAGACGACGTGGCGCACCTGGCCGTCGGGCCCGCGGAGCGTCTGCACCTCCACGGCCCCCGGCGCCCCGCGCCCGTCGGGCCCCGACAGCGCGGCCACCTGCTGGAGGTGGGTCAGCAGCCCGGCGACGGTGGCAGGGGCGACGGCGCCGAGGCCCACCGCGAGGTCGCCGCGCGGCACCGCGACACCGGTGCGGTCGTCGTAGAGCCCGGCGAGCAGGCCCGCGGCCGACTCGGTGTCGGGGGTCGACGACGGCAGGCCGAACGGGCCGCCCGGTGTCGCCGGCGTGAGCCCGTCCCAGAGACCGTCGAGCAGCCCGCCGCCGCCGTTGGCGAGGTGCTGCACCAGCCCGGGGTGCTCGAGCAGCCACTGCTCGGTGAGCCGGCCGACCCCCGTCAGGCCCCGGTCGAGGTCGCGCCGCACCGACGGCGGCAGCGCCGGGCGGAGCAGCGTCGGCCAGAGCAGCGCCGCCGCCCCGCCCACGACCACGGCGCCGGGCAGCCACAGCGGGCTCGAGGCGGTCAGCGTGAAGCCCACCGCCCTGCCGGCGAGCAGGTCCACGGCCTCGAAGGTCGCCCGCACCAGCTCGTCGCTCTCGCGCAGCCAGTGCAGCGTCACCCGCACCAGCACGGCGTCGGTCTCCCAGGCCGCGGAGGCGGCCAGCGCCCCCTCCGGACCGGCGCAGGCGGCCACCACGGCGGCCTCCGCCGCGGCGAACGTGCGCGGCGCCAGCGGCGCCGAGGCCAGCAGGTCGGCGTCGAGCAGCACCCGCGACCCCTCGCCCGCCCAGTCGCGCAGCCGGTCCCCGGAGGCGTCGTACGCCGAGGCCAGCGCGACCAGCTGCGGCCAGCTCGCCGCGAGGCCGGTCGCGCCGCCGGTGAGCGACGTCAGGGGCGGCAGGGCGCGGCCCGGTCCGGCGGGGTCGCCGGGGGCGCTCACGACGTGACCCCGGCGACGAGCCGGGCCACCTCGCGGCCCAGGGCGGAGGGCTCGACGTGGTGCACCCCGACCTGGGACACCCCCGAGTCGACGTGGGGGCGCAGGGTGCGCCAGCCGTCGCTGAAGAGCAGCCAGCTCACCCAGCCGACCTTGCGCCGGCCGTCGTCGCCCTGGCCGGAGACCACGGCGCGCAGGCGTCCGACCACGCCGGAGTGCAGCAGCTGCACCTGCTCGCGGGCGTCGGCGCCCTCCGGCACGCGCATGTGCGGCAGGTGACGGCGCAGCAGCTCCTCGGTGAGCCGGGGTGCGTCGGTGCGGCGCGCCACGCCCACACCGAGCATGAGCTCGTGGGGCAGGGTGAGGTCGCGCGCAGGCGGGGTGGGCGCCAGGGCGCTGGTGACCGCGGCGACGCGGGCCAGCTCCGCGGCCCACGAGCGGTCGTCGAACCAGCCGATCTCCACCTGCGCGCCCGCGGTGGCGACGGCGGTGACCCGTCCCGCGCGCCGGCGGTGCCAGGCGCGCAGCTGGACGTCGGTCGACCCGCCCGGCCCGGCGCCGTCACCCGGGGCGGCGACCGGGGCGGCGCCCGTCGTCGGGCGTCGCACGACGAGGTCGAGGTCGACCGCGGTCTCGGGGCGGGCCAGCACGTCGAGGGCGCCGGGCAGCTCCGGGAAGAGCCGGCCGGAGGCGTCGACCAGGCCGAGCCCGCCGAGCTCCTCCCACGGGTCGGTCGTGTCGTCGGGGTCGTGGGGCGGCACGGGCGCCGGACGCATCGAGCCGTCGAGGGTCCGGTCGGGGCCGGTGCGGCGGGCGACCTGCCACGGCATCGGCGACTCCAGGCGGCGCCCCAGGGCCTCGGCCGCGCGCCGCGAGACCCGCACCCGGCGCGGATCCGCGCTCTCCCGGCCGGCCCCGGCCCCGGCTCCGGGTCCGGGTGCGGCCTCGTGCTCGGCCCGGGCGCCGTCGAGACGGCCGAGGTCGATCCGGGTCGTCATCAGGCCGCGCTCCCGAGGCCGGGCAGCAGGCCCGGCAGCTCCAGGTCGATCCAGTCGCGGTGGCCCGGGGGCGGCGGGGTGATCCGCTCGAGCCGGTCGGCCAGTCCTCCGGTCCAGTCGTCGAGCCGCCCGCCGAGCGGGTCCAGCCAGTCGTCGGCGCGCTCGCGCACCGCGTCGAGGAGCCCGGCGAGGCGACGCTCGGCCGCGGCGATGAGCTCGCGCAGCCGGTCGACCTCGCGGGCGTGGCGCTCGAGGGCCTCGGCGGCGGCGTCGTGGAGGGCGGCCGTGCGCCGCAGGTCACCCGCCCGCTCCCGGGCCCGCCGGCGCACCGCGTCGGCGGCGACGCCGGTCCAGGTGGTGGCCTCCGCCCGGCCCACCAGCCGGTCGGCCTCGGCGCGGACGTCGCCCGCCACGTCACGCATGCGGCGGGCCAGACCGAGGAGGGCCGAGGGGTCGCCGTACATCGTGGACCTCCGAGGGGGTGGGCGGTGGGCCGGGTGCCGTGGCAGGACCGTGCCCGACCTCGGCGGCGCGGAAACGTCACGGACGCAGGGCTGTGGAGAGCCGGTCGAGGCCCTCCTCGACCACGGCGGTGGGTCCGGCGAAGCTCAGCCGCACCGAGCGGTGGCCCTCGACCACGTCGAAGTCGACGCCCGGGGCCACGCCCACGCCGGTGCGGGCGAGCAGGTCGCGGGCGAAGGTCATGGAGTCGTCGGTGAGGTGGGAGACGTCGGCGTAGACGTAGAACGCCCCGTCGGCCGGCGCGAGACGGCTCAGTCCCAGCCGCGGCAGCCCGTCGAGCAGCAGCCGCCGGTTGTGGGCGTAGCGCTCCACGTGGGCGTCGAGCTCGGCGTAGGTCTCCTCGGTGAAGGCCGCGAGGCACGCACGCTGGGCGAGCACGGGCGGGCAGATCGTGAAGTTGCCGGTGAGCACGTCGACGGCGCGCCGCAGGTCGCGCGGCACGAGCATCCAGCCGATGCGCCACCCGGTCATCGAGAAGTACTTGCTGAAGCTGGAGAAGACCACGGCCTGGCGGCTGGTCTCCCACGCCGAGCGGGCCAGCCGGGCCTGCGGGCCCTGCTCGAGCGGGGCGTACTCGATGCCGTGGTAGATCTCGTCGGAGATCAGCCGCACCCCGTGCTTCTCGGCCCAGCGGGCCAGGGCGGCGAGCTCCTCGGGCAGCAGCATCGTGCCGGTGGGATTGGCGGGGCTGGCCACCACCAGGCCCGCGAGCCCCACCTCGGCGTGCAGCGCGTCGAGCTGCTCGACCGTGGGCTGGAAGCGGGTCTCCGGCCCGGTCGCCACCTCGACGACCTCGCAGCCGAGCGCGCTGAGCACGTTGCGGTAGCAGGGGTAGCCCGGGCGCGCGATCGCCACGCGGTCGCCGTGCTCGAAGGCGGCGAGGAAGGCGAGCAGGAAGCCGCCGCTGCTCCCGGTGGTGACGACGACGTCGTCGGCCTCGACGTCGATGCCGTGGGTGCGGCGGTGGTGGCCCGCGATGGCCTCGCGCAGCTCCAGCACCCCGGTGGCCGGGGTGTAGCCCAGCGGGTCGCCCGACCCGAGCAGCCGCACGGCCTCGGCGGCGACCGGGCCGGGGGCGCCGGTGCTGGGCTGGCCGGCGAGCAGGTCGACGAGGTCGCCGTGGGTGCGCCGGCGCTCCGCCGCCGCGGCCAGCATGTCCATCACGTGGAAGGGGGGTACGGCGGCGCGGCTGGCCACCTGCATCCGGTCGGTCACCCTTGCGACCCTAGAGGGGACCCCGGAGGGCGTCCGGGAGCGGTCGGGGCGCTCCGCGGCGGCCCCCCGCGCCGATAGACTGCGTGCCCGCCACCCCACGCGCAGAGGTGACATGACCTTCGACGTCCACCAGCTCGACCAGTTCGTGCTGGTCGGCTCGGCCGTCACGCTCCTGGCGATCCTGGCCGTGCGGATCTCCTCGCGCGCCGGGCTGCCCAGCCTGCTGTTCTACCTGCTGATGGGCGTCGCGCTCGGCGAGGCCGGCCTCGGCATCAGCTTCGAGGACGCCGAGCTGGCCCACGCCCTCGGGTTCGCGGCCCTGGCCGTCATCCTGGCCGAGGGCGGGCTCACCACCAGCTGGCGCGAGGCGCGACCGGTGATGCGCCTGGGCCTGTCGCTGGCCACGGTCGGCGTCGCGGTCTCGGTCGCGGTGGTCGCCGTCGGGGCGCACTACGTGCTGGGCCTGCCGTGGGAGCTGGCCGTGCTGCTGGGCGCGGTGTGCTCGCCCACCGACGCCGCCGCGGTGTTCTCGGTGCTGCGGGTCGTGCCGTTGCCCCGCCGGCTCACCGGCACCCTGGAGGCCGAGTCGGGCCTCAACGACGCCCCCACGGTCGTGCTGGTCACCCTCATCTCCACCGGGGCGGTCGGCGAGCACCCGCCGCTGGTGGTGCTCGCGATCATCGTCTTCGAGCTCGCGGTCGGTGTGGCCCTGGGGCTCGCCGCGGGCTTCGGCGGTGCCTGGACGATGCGGCGCGCCGCCCTGCCCTCCTCCGGTCTCTACCCCCTGGCCGTGCTCTGCCTGACCTTCCTGGCCTACGGCGGCGCCACGGCGCTGCACGGCAGCGGCTTCGCGGCCGTCTACGTCGCCGCGCTCGTGCTCGGCAACTCCGAGCTGCCCCACCGCGCGGCCACCCGGTCCTTCGCCGAGGGCGTCGCCTGGCTGGCCCAGATCGGGCTCTTCGTCATGCTCGGTCTGCTGCTCTCGCCGGGCCGCATCGACGCCGCGACCGTCGGTCTGGCGGTGGTGGCCGGGTTGCTGCTGACCTTCGTGGCCCGACCGCTGTCGGTGGCGGTGAGCGCCCTGGCCCAGCCGATGCCGCCACGGCAGCTGGCCTTCCTGTCCTGGGCCGGACTGCGCGGTGCCGTGCCGATCGTGCTGATGACCATCCCGCTGTCGGAGGGGGTCGAGGGGGCCGAGCGGCTGTTCGACATCGTGTTCGTGATGGTGGTGCTCTACACCCTTCTCACGGGGCCGACCCTGCCCTGGGTGGCGCGCGTGCTGCGGGTCGCCCGCCGCTCCGAGCCGCGCGACCTCGAGCTCGAGGCAGCGCCCCTCGAGCGGGTGGCCGCCGACCTGCTCCAGATCACGATCAGCCCGGTCTCGCGCCTGCACGGCGTGGAGGTGGGCGAGCTGCGGCTGCCCGTGGGGGTGTCGGTGTCGATGGTCATCCGCGACGGCCGCACGCTCGTGCCCGACCCGCGCACGGTGCTGCGCCGCGGCGACGACCTGCTCGTCGTGACCCCGCGCAAGCAGCGCGAGCTCACCGAGGAGCGGCTGCGCCTGGTCAGCGCCTCGGGCCGCCTGGCGCGGTGGAGCAGCCCGGAGCAGGGGCCGCGGGGCTGAGCCGCCGGTCAGGCGTCGGGCGGCACGCAGACGGTGGCGTCGCCGCGGACCTTGACCTGCTGCTTGCCCGGCAGGAGCTCGTCGAAGTCGTCGCCGACGACCACGACGACCCCGTCGACCGGGGCGTCGCGGCGCACGACCTCGGTGTCGGCGCCGAGGTGGGTCCGCACCAGCCGCACCGCGGGGTTGGTGGGGTCGTCGGTCCAGATCTGGGCGCGGGCCACGTCGGCGTCGCCCGGCGCGTCCTGACCGCTGCCCCGGGCGAAGCCGGCGTCGACCAGTCCCTGCAGCGTCCGCCCCGCGAGCCCCGAGCGGTCGCCGGCGTTGAGCACGCTGACGAGGACCTGTGCGCTGCTCAGTGTCGAGCCGCGGGCCACGTCGGTCTCGACGCAGGCGCTCGAGGAGGCCTCGTCGGAGTCCGAGAAGGGGGCGGTGACGGCCGAGAGGCCCCACGCCGCCCCGGCCACGAGCAGGACGGCGAGCACGGTCAGCGTGATCGCCGAGCGGGCCTGGGCGCTGCTCACGACGCGGTCCCGGCCACGGCGTGCACGCGCGCGTGCAGCACGGTGCGCTGCTGGAGCGCCGCGCGCAGCGCGCGGTGCAGACCGTCCTCGAGGTAGTACTCCCCGCGCCACTCCACGACGTGGGCGAACAGGTCGCCGTAGAAGGTGGAGTCCTCGTCGAGGAGCGCGGCCAGCTGGAGGGTGTCCTTGGTGGTCACCAGCTGGTCGAGGCGCACCTGGCGCGGCGGCACGTCGGCCCAGCCGCGCGAGGACAGGCCGTGGGCGGGATAGGGACGGCCCTCGCCCACGCGCTTGAAGATCACGCCGCGACTATAACCAGCCCGACGTGCGCCGTGGCCGCGGCGAGGCGGCCCCGGCGCACCCCGGACGGGTCAGGCCGACCAGCGCAGCGAGTCGTCGACCAGGTCGGCGAGGGCGTTGACGCCCCGCAGGTCGGCGCGCTCGCCCATGAGGCGGGCGAGGGCCTGCGAGTGGCGGGTCTTGAGGTCGCGCTGCTGGCGCGCACGCTCGAGGTCCCGGTCGGACATGGTGGGGTTCTCCATCATCGGCCTCCCTGACTGGTGCCTGTCGGCGTGACCGGGACCCGTGTCCCGGTCGGAGGCTCCAGCGTGGGGTGCGTCGATGGCCGCACTGTTGAGCGCGGGTTACGAGCAGGTCTCACGTGCCGTGACGTACGACTCGCGGCCGACCGCGCCGTTCCGCCCCGCCCGCGGCCGTCGTGTGCTGCCGACGGGCGCGGGACGGGCGAGGGGCCTCACAGGGTGGGCTCGCTCCACGCGTTCTGGATGACCTCGACGCCGCGGTCGCGGGTGACCAGGCGGGCCCGGCCGGCCGGGGCGGGCAGCGGCCGCAGGTTGCGGATGAGCGGCCCCTCGTCGGGGCTGCCCGAGAGCAGCATGCCCGGCATGGCCAGGTCGCGCAGCGACTGGATGACCGGCTCGTAGAGCGAGCGCGAGGCGCCACCGGAGCGGCGGGTCACCACGACGTGCAGACCCACGTCGCGGGCCTGGGCGAGCATCGGCTGCAGCGCCTGGAGCGGGGAGCTCTGCTGGGTGGCGACGAGGTCGTAGTCGTCGACGAGCAGGAACACCTCCGCGCCGGCCCACCAGCTGCGGTTGCGCAGCTGGTCGGGGGTGACGTCGGGCCCGGGGATGCGGTTCTCGAGGTAGGTCGCGAGGTCCTTGAGCACCGGCGTGGCCTGGGTGGCCGAGGTCATGTAGTTGAGCAGGTAGTCCTCGGGCACCTCCCCGAGCAGCGAGCGGCGGTAGTCGACGAGGAAGATCTGGGCCTGCCGGGGCGTGCGGGTCCGCACGATCTCCTGGGCGTAGGTGCGCAGCAGGGCGCTCTTGCCCGACTGGCCGTCGCCGAAGACCAGCAGGTGCGGCTCGGCGTCGACGTCGAGCCCCACCGGGGCCAGCTCCTTCTCGTTGATGCCGAGCAGGATCGGCCCGCCGGGCTTCTCGGCCGCGGGGTCGACCTCGGCGAGACCGGCGAGGCGGCGCACCTGCTCGAGGTCGATCCGCTCCGGCAGCAGCCGCAGCTTGGGACCGGCAGGGCCGGTCCAGGCGTCGGCCACCCGGGTGATGAGGTCGTCGACCCCGTCGCCGAGGTTGTCGGCGGAGGCGTCGCCGTCGATGCGGGGCAGCGCGCCGAGGAAGTGCAGCTTGCTGCTGACCAGGCCACGGCCGGGCCGACCGGCCGGCACGAGGGCGGCCACCTTGCGGTCGATCTCGGAGTCGATGTGGTCACCCAGCTTGAGCTCCAGGCGCGTGCCGAGCACGTCGCGCATCGCGGCGCGCATGTCCGACCAGCGCGCGGCGCCCAGCAGCATGTGCAGACCGAAGGTCAGGCCGCGCCCGGCGAGCTGCTGGAGCTCGATCTCGATGTCGTCGAAGTCGGCGCGCAGCGTGCTCCAGCCGTCGACGACGAGGAACACGTCGCCGTAGCCGTCGTCGGCGCGGCCCTGGGCGCGCCGGCTGCGGTAGGTCTCGATGGAGTCGATGCCGTGCGCGCGGAAGTAGGCCTCGCGCCGGTCCACGATCCCGACGACCTCGGCGATGATGCGCCGGATCACGTCGGGCTCGGAGCGCGTCGCGACGCCCGAGACGTGGGGCAGGCGGGCCAGCGGGGTGAACGTGCCGCCACCGAAGTCGAGCACGAAGAACTGCGACTCGGTGGGCGTCGTGGTCAGCGCCATGCTGGTCACGACGCTGCGCAGCAGGGTGCTCTTGCCCGAGCGCGGCCCGCCGACGACCACGACGTGGCCGGCGGCGCCGGTGAGGTTGACGGTGAGCGTGTCGCGGCGCTGCTCGCGCGGGCGGTCGACGGTGCCGAGGGGGATCGTGAGGCCGGGCAGCTCGCGCCAGCGGCGCGAGACCAGGCCGAGCTCGGGATCGGCCTCCAGGTCGCCGAAGAGCTGGTCGAGGGTGTCGGGCACGTCGAGCGGCGGCAGCCAGACCTGGTGGGCCTCGGGGCCGTGCCCGACCATGCGGTCGACCGCGATGTCGAGCAGGGACTTCTGCTGGCCCTCCTGCTTGGCCGCGGGCCGCGGTGCCTCCTCCGGCTCGGGCGCGCTCGGCACCTCGAGCATCTGCACCTCGGAGACGGTGAAGGGCAGGATCCCCTGCACGTGGCCGCCCTCGTCGCGGATCACCCGGGTGCGACCCGACGGCGGGCCCGAGACGTAGGCGGCCTTGAAGCGCACCATGCTGGTCGGGTCGGGCTTGAGGTAGCCCAGGCCGGGCACGGCCGGCAGCTCGTAGGCGTCGGGCACGCCGAGCACCGCACGGGACTCCTGGGCGCTGAAGGTGCGCAGGCCCACGCGGTAGGACAGGTGCGACTCCAGGCCGCGCAGCCGGCCCTCCTCCAGGCGCTGGGAGGCCAGCAGCAGGTGCAGCCCCAGCGAGCGGCCGAGGCGGCCGATGGCCACGAAGAGGTCGATGAACTCCGGCTTGGCCGAGAGCATCTCGGAGAACTCGTCGACCACGATGAAGAGCGAGGGCATCGGCTCGAGGTCCTCGCCGGCGGCGCGGGCCTTCTCGTAGTCGCGGATCGAGGCGTAGTTGCCGGCGGCGCGCAGCAGCTCCTGGCGGCGCACCATCTCCCCCGACAGGGCGTCCTGCATGCGGTCGACGAGGGTGAGCTCCTCGGAGAGGTTGGTGATGACCGCGGAGACGTGCGGCATCTCCGACATGCCGGCGAAGGTCGCGCCGCCCTTGAAGTCGACCAGCACGAGGTTGAGCTGCTCGGGAGAGTGGGTCATCACGAGGCCGAGCACCAGCGTGCGGAGGAACTCCGACTTGCCCGATCCCGTGGCCCCGATGCACAGGCCGTGGGGTCCCATGCCCTGCTGCGCCGACTCCTTGATGTCGAGGTGCACCAGCCCGCCGCCCTCGCCGTTGCCGATCGGCACCCTCAGCCGGTCGCGCGCGGGCCGGGCGCGCCAGGCCACCGCGGGGTCGAAGGTGTGCACGTCGCCGAGCGAGAGCAGCTCCATGAAGTCGGTCGGCCCGGTGATCTCGCCGCCGGCGGGCGCGGCGCCGCCGGCGGGCGCGGCCACCGTGTGCAGCGGGGTCAGGCGCCGCGCGAAGGCCTCCGCGGTGGCCAGGTCGCACTGGTCGGCCCGCGCGCGGATGGGCTCCTCGCGCAGGCGCAGCGCCTCCACCGGCACGCGGCCGTCGGCGCCGACCTCGCCGCCGAAGAGCAGCCGCAGGCTGCTGGCGTCGTCCATCTCGTCCCACCGCGAGGGCAGGTCGAGCACCGTCACGCCGTGCAGGCCGTCGGGCGGGATGACGTGGTTGCCCGGGGGCAGCGTGGCGCCGTCGAGCACCAGCAGCAGGTGGGGCGTGGCCGGCCGCTCGTCGGCCCCGAAGCGGGGCCGGTCGGAGAGGTCCTCGGGCAGCAGGGCCGCGAGGTCGTCGAGGGAGGTGCTGACCATGCGCATCGGCCCGACGGCGTCGGTGGCCCGCGGGCTCAGGCTGTGGGGCAGCCACTTGACCCAGTCCCAGTGGGCCAGGGTGCGCTCGGAGGCCAGGACCGCCACCACGAGGTGGTCGGGCGACTGGAACGCCGTGGCCGAGCAGATCAGCGCCCGGGCCAGCGCGCGGGTGGGGTCGTCGGGCCCGCACAGCTCGAGGCGGTCGAAGGCGCGCAGGTCGACCGACGCGGGGAGGTCGGGCTGCAGCCGGTGCACGACGAGCAGACGGTGCAGCGCCGAGGCGGCGGCCGGGTCGACCTGGTCGATCGGCGCCGACTCGGGCGGCACCAGCTCGAGCCCGAGCGGCTGGGCGCACACGCCGTACCGGACGTGGAGGAACTGGGGGTCGGCGGTGCCGTGCTCCCAGACCCGCGAGCGCTCCTCGGCGATCGCGGGCAGCGAGGAGGGCTCGGGGTGGTGCCAGGTCAGCGCGCGGCGCTGCTGGTCGGCGGCGTCGCGGGCGATCTTGCGCACGCCGGCGAGGTAGCGCAGGTACTCGGTGCGCGAGCCCGTCACGCTCTGGGCGCGCTGCTTCCGCTGCCGGTCGATCTGCACGACGATGAAGCCGAGGGTGGCGAAGAGGAACATGCCGGCCGCGATGTAGGAGCGCCCGCCGGTCTGCCCGCCCATGCTGGCCACCAGCACGATCGAGCCGAGGCTGCCGAGCATCGGGATCGCGTTCATCAGGACGCCGCCGGCGCCCTCGCTGTCCTCGATCTCGGGCGGGGCCTGCAGGACGATCTGACCGGAGGGCATCTCCGGCTCCTCGAGCCGGTGCCCGCGCAGCGTCGTGGTCAACGAGGTCCCCTCGGGGTCGGTCTGGCCGGGTGACGGGGCTCCGACCGGGGTCGCGCCGCGCGACCGGGTGGGGTGGTCGGGCTGAGGTCCAGCGATGATAGGCGCCGCACCGCCGACCGACTACCCTGCGTGCGACCGGGCCAAACCGCCCGGGCACGCCCCCTGGTCCGGCGCCGGCCGGGGGGCCCGGGCGCCAGGCGCGTGGAGCAGCCGTGGCCGGAGCGAGCAGCAACGTCGGTGACAGCGTCGCGCTGACCGTGCACGGGCCCCGCGGGTCCCTCGACCTGGTCGTGCCCACGGCGGTCACCGTGCTCGACGTCGCCCGGGAGTACGCCAGCCAGGCCGGTCTGGCCGACGTGCCGCCGCTGGGCACCCACCGCGGCGCCACCCTCGAGCCCGGCGCCTCCCTCGCCGGGTCGGGCGTGCGGGCCGGCGACGTGCTCGTCGCCCTCACCGCCCCCACCACGGCCCCCTCGCCCTCCCGGTCACGGCGCGGCTCCACCGGCCCCTCCGACGCGCCCGGCGCGCTGGCGGTGGTCTGGCTGGCGCTCGCCGCGGCCACCGCGGTGCTGGCGGGGCTGCTCGCCACTCGCGCCGACGGCACGACCCGCGACCTCACGGTGGGGCTGCTGGTCGCCGCCGCCGTGGTCGGCGTGATGCCCGTCGGTCGTCTCGCGGGCCACCGTGCCCTGGCCGCCCCGGTCTTCGCCGGCGCCGCCGCGCTCGCGGTCGTGTGGGACCCCGAGCCGGCCCGGCTGCCCACGGTCATCGGCCTCGCCGCCCTCGTCGCGGCCCTCACCGCGGCGGTGGGCCGCTCGCTCGACCAGCGCCAGGAGGAAGGGCTGCGCGTCTGGATCGTCGTGGGCTCCCTGGTCTTCGTGCTCGCCACCGGCTGCGCGCTGGTCGGCTTCGAGCCGCCGGTGGTCTGGTCGCTGCTGCTCGTGGTGGCCGTGCTGGCCCCCCGCTTCGTCCCCGCCTACGCCGTGGACGTGCCCGACCAACTGCTCGTCGACCTGGAGCGCCTCGCCGTGAGCGCTTGGTCGGCGCGGGAGCGTCCGCGCGGGCGGCGCGGCCGCACCGTCGTACGCCCCTCCGCGGTCGAGACCGTGGCCGAGCAGGGCGCCCGCACGCTGACGGCCTGGTCGGCCGCGGTGCTGGTGCTGGTCGCGGTCGCGGCCCCCCTGCTGCTGGCCTCGGCCACCCTGCCGGTCGACCGGGTGGGTGCGCGCGTGCTCGTCGGTCTCAGCGGCGCCGCCCTGCTGCTGGCGGCCCGCAGCTACCGCCACGTCGCGGCGCGGGCCCTGCTGCGGTGCGCGGGCCTCGTGTGCTGGCTCGTGCTGCTCGTCGCGCTCGTCGGGGCGCTGCGCGAGGGCGCCGGCACCCTGCTCGCGGTCGGGTCCGTGCTGCTGGCCGCGCTCGTCGTGCTCGTCGCCGTCGCGACGGGTCGGGGGTGGCGCTCGGCCTGGTGGTCGCGGCGGGCCGAGGTGGCCGAGGGTCTCGTGGGGGCCGGGGCGCTGGCCAGCGTCGTGGTCGCGGTCGGGATCTTCCGCGTGCTCTGGGAGAGCATCAACCTGCCCGGCTGACCCGTCGTGGGGGCCTGGCGCGAGGGCCGCGCCGCCACGGCGAGCCGCGCCCGACACGCCGGTGGCGCCGGGGTCCTGCACAGGTCTGCGGCGGGCCAGGTTTAGCCCCAGGGGCCCCGGGTAGACCGATGCGTGTCCGCCACCGGCGCCGCGCAGGACGTCCCAGCGCTCGTCCCGCGTCGCTCCGGTCCCGGGCCCCGGACCACAGCACAGCGACACCCCCACCCCCGCGCGGCGAGACGGCCGCACCCCGAAAGAAGGAGTTGGCATGTCCAACGAGTACGGCCAAGGCGAAAAGGTCCTCTCCCGCGCAGCCGGCATGGTTGCGGAGGCCAAGGGCGACTTCGACAACATCTCCAAGACCCTCATGGGCAACGTCGAGCAGCTCAAGTCCCAGTGGGGCGGCCAGGGCTTCCGCGCCTTCGACACGCTCTCGCAGGAGTGGCAGGCCAAGCAGAACAAGATCCTGAGCGCGCTCAACGTCTTCGAGTCCAACCTCCAGACCACGGAGAAGGACAACGTCGCCACCGACGAGTCGCAGTCCTCGACCATGGCGTCCATCAGCGCCGGCCTCGACGCCGCTCCCGGCGTCTGACCCCCCACAGACCACAGCAAGGAGACACAGCCATGTCGCTCGACGGAATCAAGGTCAACCACGCCGGACTCGACACCGGTGCGCAGGACCTCGCCACCGGTGTGAAGAACATCGAGAACCGCCTGCAGCAGCTCGAGGACGAGCTCAGCGAGCTCAAGGGCGCCTGGGTCGGCAACGCCCGCCTCGCCTACGACGACGCCAAGCGCAAGTGGGACCAGGCCATCCTGGAGATGAAGGACCTGCTCGCCCGCACCAGCAACGCCGTCGCCACCGCCAACACCGAGTACCGCGAGGCCGACAAGCGCGGCGCCGGCCTCTTCGGCGGCTGAGCGCAGCACCCACCCCGAGGGGGTCGGCACCGTCCGGTGCCGGCCCCCTCGTCGTGCCGCCCGCCCCCGCCGCGCGGCACCGCTAGCATCACTGCCGGTCTGGACCGGGGAGTCCGCGGACCGCCACGGGGTAGACCGGTGGGCGATCGACCCAGCGCACAGCACCGGAGGGACCTCCGGTGAGGAGAAGGAGACGCCGATGAGCCAGGCGCCAGTGAGCGCGACCGGCCTGGTGCGCGTGACCGTCGCCTCCGGCACCCGCCGGGTCGACCTGGTCCTGCCCGGCTCGGTGCCCGTGGCCGAGCTCGTGCCCGAGCTGGCCCGCAGCGTCGGCCTGCTCGACGCCCTCACGGTCTACGGCGGCTACCGCGTCGTGACCGCGGAGGGTCGCGAGCTGGCCCCCGACTCGGGCCTGGTGATGCAGGGCGTCGAGGACGGCGGCCTGCTCACCGTCACCGCCGGCATCGACGCCCCCGCGCCCCGGGTCTACGACGACGTCGTCGAGGCGATGACCGACGTCGTCGAGCGCGACCTCAAGCCGTGGTCGCCCGCCTCGGGACGCCGCACGGCGCTGAGCGCCTCGGGGCTGCTGATGGCCCTCGGCGCCGTGGCCCTGCTCGTGCAGAGCGACGCCCGGCTGGCCGGCACCGCGGCCGCCGTGGTCGCCGCCGTGCTGGTGGCGGGCGCGGTGGTGCTCTCCCGCGCGCAGCGCGAGGCCGAGGCCGCCGTGGCCGTGGCGTGGATGGGCTGCCTCTACGCCGCCGTGGCCGGGCTGGTGCTCGCGGAGTCGGCGTACGACGGTCCCTCGGCCGTGGTCAGTGCCGGCGGCGCGGCCCTCGTGGCCGGGCTGGTCGCGCTGGTGGGGCTGGGGGAGGGGCGCACGCTGGTGCTGCCGCCGGTCGTGGTCGGGGCCGTCTTCGTGGCCACCGGCCTGCTGATCCGGGTCGCCGACCTCGACACGGCGGTGGTGCTGACCACCGCGATGGCCTTCGTCGTGCTGGCCGGCAGCGTCTTCCCGTGGCTGGCCCTCGGGCTGACCGGCACGACCGTCGAGCAGATCTACTCCGTCGCCGACATCACGACCGACCCCGACGAGATCGACCCCGTGCGCGTGAGCGCCGACGCCCGCGTGGCCCACGAGATCCTGGTGGCCATCTCGGCCACGGTGGGCCTGCTGCTGGTGCTGGTCGTGCCGCTCGCGGTCGGGCTCGGCCTGTCCGGCACCCTGCTGGCCGTGGTGGCCTGCCTCGTGGTCATGCTCCGCACCCGCCAGTACCGCACCGGCTCCGAGGTGCTGGTCGGCCTGGTCAGCGGCATCGTGGGGCTCGGCGCGGTCGCGCTCTCGCTGATGTACCTCCAGCCCGAGTGGCGGCCCACGACCGCGGTCGTCCTGGCCGCCGCGGGCGCCGTGCTGCTGGCGGTGACCCTCCTGCCCCGCACCCCGTCGGTGCGCGGCGGCCGCTTCGGCGACGTGGTCGAGACCGTGGCGCTGCTGGCGATGCTCCCGCTGCTGGTGCTGGCCAGCGGCCTGTTCTCCTCGATCACGGGCTGACCCGGTGGCGACCAAGAAGGACCTCGTCGAGGCCCACGCCTTCAGCCGGCGCCGGCTCGTCACCGCCTTCGTCTCGGGCGCCCCCGGCGGCCGCGAGGTCGAGCCGGCGCGCCCGGGCCGCACCCTCATCGGCGGGGCGGCGCTCGCCGTGCTCCTGGTGGCCGGTGCCGCCATCACGGGCATCTTCACCGACCGGACCCCCGAGGGCTGGGACGAGCCGGGGCTGCTCATCTCCGAGGACGAGGGAGCCTCCTACGTCGTGCTCCTCGACGGCGAGGGCAACCCCGAGGCGCGCCCGGTCGACAACGTGGTCTCCGCGCGCCTGGCACTGCAGGGCCAGCTCGACGAGCCGACCACCATCGCCCAGGACACCATCGACACGCTGCCGCTCGGGCCGGAGATCGGCATCCTCCAGGGGCCCGAGACGCTGCCGGGCTCCGACGAGATGGTCGAGAGCGGGTGGACGGCCTGCACCGGGCCCGCCAAGGCGCTCCAGGTCGACGTCTCCGCTCGACCCGACGCCACCCCGATCGGCGACGGCCAGGCCTTCGTGGTCAAGAGCGAGGGCGAGGTCTGGGTGATCGCGACCGCCCCGGCCACCGTCGACACCCCGGCCCAGGCCTACCGGTACCTGCTGTCGATGGACAACGGCCGCGACTTCTTCCTCAACGAGTTCGGGCTCTCCACCCAGGCCCAGGCCACCGCGGTCAGCGGCGACTGGCTGCAGCTCTTCCCCGAGGGCGCCCCCCTCGACCTCGACTCCTTCGACGTCGGCGAGGTCGGCGGCGAGGTGCCCGGGCTCTCCCGCGCCGAGGGCGTGGCGGGCGACTACGTCGCCACCGACGACGGTGGCGGCTACGTCCTCACCAGCGACGGTCCCGGCCTGCTCGACCCCTTCGCGCTCGCCGTCTACGCCAACGCCGCGCGCGGCACCGACCGCACGCCGCTGGACATCGCTCCGCCCGACGTGGACCAGAACCGCGACGTCTACGCCGGTGCCCGCTGGCCCACGGCGGCGCCGGAGCAGGCCGTGCCCAGCGGCCAGTGCGCCTTGCTGGAGACCGACCCCGAGGGCGCCCCCCGCGCCCAGGCCTACGCCGAGCCGGGCGAGGACGCCAGCGCGGCCGACCTGCCGCGGGCCGAGCGCGACGTCAGGGTCGAGCCCGGCGCGGGCGCCATCTTCGTGGTGGGCGACTGGTCGGGCGCGCCCGGCACCAGCACCTTCGTCGTCGACTCCACCGGCACGGCCTTCAACCTCGAGGGTCCCGACACCCTGACCTACCTCGGCTACGGCGACATGACCCTGCCGGTCGTGCCCGACGCGTGGCTCGACATGTTCGACACCGGCGTCGTCCTCTCGCCCGAGCTGGCCCTGTGCCCGCCGCAGAGCGTCGAGGAGGCCACGGAGTGCGCGTGACCCGGGGGTCCGCCCGGGCCGGATCGGCGACCAGGTCCGAGCGGCGGCACCTCTCGCGGGTCGTGGTCGGCGGGCTCGCCGTCACCGCGCTGCTGGGCACGCCGCTGCTGCCGCCGCCGGCCGGGGCCGCCAGCCCCTTCGGACAGGGCTGCGACCAGGCCTTCGAGGAGGGCACGGAGGTCAGCGAGCCCCTGACCGGCGACAGCCTTCCCCTCGAGGCGATGGGCGTGCCGGCGGCGCAGGAGGAGCTCGCCGCCCGGGGCGTCGAGCCCGGGGCCGGGGTCACCGTGGTGGTGCTGGACTCGGGCGCCGTCGGGGTCCCCGCGGTGTCGGCCGGCGCCGTGCTGCCGAGCCAGGCCGGCGGTGGACGCCCGCTCGACCACCGCGGCACGACCTTCGCGGGCATCGTGGCCGGGGCGTCGTTCACCGAGGAGGGCGCCGAGCGGTCGACCCCGGTCGGCATCGCCCCGGGGGCGCAGGTGGTCTCGGTGCGGGTGCTCGACGACGTCGACCCCGACGCCGAGGGCACCGGGGCGACGACCGAGGCCCTGACCGCCGGGCTGCGCTCGGTGCTGCCGCTCGTGCGCGCCGCCGACCGGACGGTGGTGGTCGCGGTGCCCGTGGCGGTGCCGCGGGGCCGCGCGCTCGAGGCCGCCGCCGAGGAGCTGTGGGACGCCGGGGCGATCGTGGTCGCCGGGGTCGGCGACCGCCCGGTCGTCGACGAGGCGCGCCCCGACAGCGCCGACGTGCCGCTGGCGCGGCCGTCGGCCACCGAGGACGCCGCCGACGTGCTGGGCCCGGCCGGCGCCGGGCACGTCGTGGGCGTCGCCGCCACCGACGTCGCCGACCCGCTGCGCTCCTCCGCCGTCGACGTCGCCGCCCCCAGCGTCGGCGCGCTGTCGTGGGCGGCCAACGGTGCCCCCTGCATCGCGCCGGGCCCCTCGACCACCATCGCGACCGCAGAGGTGGCGGGGGTGCTGGCCCTGCTGGTCTCGCGCTTCCCCGACGACTCCCCGCAGCAGCTCGTCGACCGCCTGGTCGGCACCGCCGCGGGACGCGCCGACGTGGCGTCGCGGCTCACGGGGGCCGGGCTGGTGCAGGCCGCCGAGGCGGTCACCCGGCCGCTGCTGCCGCAGCGCTCGGGCACCTCGGGGGAGACCACCGTGGCCCGTGACACCGCCAGCGCGCTGGCCCCGCCGCCGGTGAGCGACCCGCTGGCCGGGGCGCGCGACGAGGCGCTGTGGTGGGGGTTGCTCGGTGGCGGGGCGCTCCTGCTCGCGCTGGTGCTGCGACCCGTGCTGGCCCGCCGCCGCTGACGGTCGGCCGGGAGCCCGGCCGATCGGGCGGAGCCGCCGGCCGGTCCAGGTGCGGCCAGGTCAGGTGGGGCCGGGTCGGGTGCGGTCGGGGTCTTGGCCCCCGCCTGGAGGGCCCGGGTCTGCCGGCGTCGGTGGCGTGGTCGGGGGTGACGCGGGCAGCAGCACCGGCACCGCCGTGCGCAGTGCGGCGGGCAGCGCCGAGATCGTCACCAGCGCCACGAACCCGCTGATCATCTTGTCGCCCAGCGACACCAGCAGGTTGGCGACCGCGAGCGCGGCGAGCGGGGGCACCCCGAGGGCGAGCACCGAGTCGGTGACCATGTCGCCGCCGTTGCCGGTGCCGCCGTCGAAGCGCCAGAGGAGGATGGGCACGGCCACGGCCGAGCAGACCAGGGCCACGAGCACGTTGAGCCCCAGGAACCGCGGCAGGCTGCGCCCCAGGCCCCACCGCCGCGCGCCGTAGCCCCAGACCAGCGCACCGGCCACGTTGACCAGCGCGAAGGGCACCGACACGGGGCCGCTCTCGGCCACGCCCAGCAGGTTGGTGGCCAGGCCCACCGCCGCGCCGCGCCACGGCCCGAGCGCCAGGGCCGCGATCGCAGTGCCGACCATGTCCAGGTGCACCGGCAGGTGCAGGAGCTCGACCAGCGAGCGGCCCAGCAGGTTGACCACGACGCACACGACCAGGAGCAGCAGCGCCCTGCGCGGCGGCACCCCCGTGCCGGCCCCCGACGACGGGTCGGGCCCGGACGGCGCGGGCGGGTGGTCGAGGGGGCGGGCCGTGCCGTCGCCGCCCTCCGCGCCGTCTGCCGCGTCCGCCCCGTCGGCGGCGGGGAGCGTCGGGGGTGCTGGGGGTGCTGGGGGTTCGGCCGCGGCGGTCGGACGCGGCCGCCGGCACTGCTCGACCCACGCGTCGACGCGCTCGTCCTCGGCGCCGAGCGCGTGGGCGATCTCGCGCACGAGCTGGAGGTTGACCCGGGTGCGACCGGTGCGGAAGGCGTCGTAGACGGTGGTGCGGGCGACCCGTGCGGCGTGCGCCGGGGTGCCCGCCGCCTCGCGGGTGCCGCTGACGCGGCGGGCGATCTCGGCGTACGACGGGTCGCCGACCCGGGCGCGCAGGGCCTGCAGCTCCAGGGCCAGACCGTCCCACCGCGACGCGTCGCCCGACCCGTTGGGCCCCCCGGCCGTGTCCTGCTCCACCGATGGCCCCCCGAGTGACCTGACGACGTGCGGGCGCGCTCCCCGTGGCCGCCCGAGGCCGAAGCATACGGCGGTGTCGGGGTCCCTCCGGCCCCGGCTTCGCGGTGCGGGTCCGGTGTGCCCGGGCCCTCGAGCGGAGCCGGAGGCTGTCCGGGATCGTCCGAGAAGCCGTGTCCGGCCCCGCCGGGGCCCGACTCCGACGTAGAACTGCACCACTGACTCGTCTCCCTGCCCCCTCGCCTCCACCAGACCCGTCCCGGCGACACCGCCGCCCCGTCCGACGAAGGACCCCCCTTGCCGATCTACTCCGTGACCGACGACCGTGGCCGCACCCGCCTCGTCGCGTCGCTCGCCGACGCGCTGCGCCAGGCCGGTGGCAGCCGGCTGAGCGACGAGCAGCTGCAGCTGCTGCCGCCGGGGGTGCGCTCACGGCTGGCCGAGGAGGCGGGGGTGCGCACGGCGATCGCCGAGGAGTTCGCCCCCTTCGCCTCCCAGGCCCGCGAGGTCTGGGACGCCGCGGCCCGCGCCCACCGGGGCCGCTTCGAGGTGCTGCGCGCCTCGCTGCGCCGGCTCGAGACCGACGACGAGGACTACCGCACCGCCACGGAGGACGCCGCCCGGCTCGTGACGCACCCGGCGGTGGCGACGATGAGCGACGCCGACTTCCGCCGCGCCGCGCGGCTCTCGGCGAGCCGGCACGGCTTCGACTGGCAGGCCTACCGCGACCACTTCGAGTGGCACGTCGAGGCCACGGGCAGCCACCCGCGCTCGGCCGCTGCGGTGGTGGCCGAGATGGTGCGCGACACGGTCGCCTTCCACAACGAGGAGCAGATCGGACAGGTGCGTGACCGCGCCTCGCTCGAGCGGCTGCGCGACTGGGCCACGGTGCTGCTCGACACCGCCGAGGCCTTCGGGCTCGACGTCGACGACCTCATCCGCGAGAGCGCGGGCTGAGCGGGCCCCGGAGGCGGTGGCGTCGCGGGGCGACGGGTGCCGACAGACAGCGACGGCGCCGCACGAGTGCGGCGCCGTCGAGTGGCGGAGGATAGGGGATTCGAACCCCTGAGGGCTGTTAACCCAACCCGCTTTCCAAGCGAGCGCCATAGGCCACTAGGCGAATCCTCCGCGCAGGAGCGTACCCGTGGCGGTCCTCGCGGTGAAATCGCACCCCCGCGAGCGGCTCCGGACGGGCCCCGGGCCGGGACGGCCGGCCGGTCGCGGGCTCGTGTTGGCGCTGCTGCGGGCCTCACCTACACTCGTGGCCAACCCCCCGTGTGGCGGCATCTCGCCGAACTCCCCCAGGGCCGGAAGGCAGCAAGGGCAAGCGAGCTCTGTCGGGTGCGCGGGGGGCCTTTTCATGCCCGCACGCGGAGGGCGCCCACCGCGTCCGCGCGGGTCGCTCCCGCGGTCGCGCCGCCGCCCGTGGTGGTTGTCGGAGCGGCCGTCTAGGGTCGGGGCGTGGACTCACCGCTCGCCCTCTACCGCCGCTACCGGCCGGAGTCCTTCGCCGAGGTCATCGGCCAGGACCACGTGACCGAGCCGCTGCGCGCGGCGCTGGCCAACAACCGGGTGAACCACGCCTACCTGTTCTCCGGGCCCCGCGGCTGCGGCAAGACCACCTCGGCGCGCATCCTGGCCCGGGCGCTCAACTGCGAGCAGGCGCCCGTCGCCGACCCGTGCGGGGAGTGCGACAGCTGCCGCGACCTGGCCCGCGGCGGCCCGGGGTCGATCGACGTGATCGAGATCGACGCGGCCTCCCACGGCGGCGTCGACGACGCTCGCGACCTGCGGGAGAAGGCCTTCTTCGCCCCCGTGCGCAGCCGCTACAAGGTCTACATCATCGACGAGGCCCACATGGTCACCACGCAGGGCTTCAACGCCCTGCTGAAGCTGGTCGAGGAGCCCCCGCCCCACCTGCGCTTCATCTTCGCGACCACCGAGCCCGACAAGGTGCTGCCGACCATCCGCTCGCGCACCCACCACTACCCCTTCCGGCTGATCCCGCCGCGGCTGCTGTCGTCGTACCTCTCCCAGCTGTGCGAGCAGGAGGGCGTGCCGATCGAGCCGGCGGCGCTGCCCCTGGTGGTCAGGGCGGGTGCGGGCTCGGCCCGCGACACGCTCTCCGTGCTCGACCAGCTCCTGGGCGGCTCGGGTCCCGCCGGCGTCACGCACCAGCTGGCGACCGCCCTGCTCGGCTACACCCCCGACGCGCTGCTCGACGAGGTCGTCGACGCCTTCGCCGCGGCCGACGGCAGCGCGGTCTTCGGGGTGGTGGACAAGGTCGTCGAGACCGGCCAGGACCCCCGCCGCTTCACCGAGGACCTGCTGCGCCGCCTGCGTGACCTCGTCATCGTGGCCGCGGTGCCCGACGCGCCGGCGACCGGGCTCATCGACGTCTCCGAGGACCAGGGCGAGCGACTGGTCGCGCAGGCCGCGCGGTTCGGCAGCGCCGAGCTGACCCGCGCCGCCGACCTCGTGGCCGCGGGACTCACCGAGATGCGCGGCGCCACCGCGCCGCGGCTGCTGCTCGAGCTCATCTGCGCCCGGGTGCTGCTGCCCGCGGCCGACCACTCCACCGAGGGCCTCATGGCGCGCCTCGACCGCCTCGAGCGCCGGGTGGCCATCAGCGGCACCCCCTCGGCAGCGGCCTCGCCGGTGCGCGCGGGCGCGCCCGTCCAGGACCGCCCGCACCGCGAGGCCTCCCGGGTCGAGCCGCCGCTGGAGCCGGAGCCGGTCGCCGCCCCCGACGCTGTCGTGCCCCGCATCAGCTCCGAGGTGGTCGTGCCCCCGGTGGAGGAGTCGGCCGTCCCCGGCACGGAGCGCGAGCGCGCGCCGGCGCCGCCGCACCGGCCCGAGCCGCCCGCCCCGCCCGCCGAGCCGCAGCCACCGTCCGTCGCCCCGGCCGCGGACGCCCCGCCCGCCCCGCCCGTCGAGGCGTCGGAGCCGGAGCCCGCTCCGCCGGCCCCGGCCCCACCGGCACCCGCGCCGGCACCCGCGCCGGCGCGGGAGCCCGCCCCCGCCGCTGCGGCGGGCCCGGCGGCCGGGCTGAGCCTCGTCGACGTACGCCGGCTCTGGCCGGACATCGTCGAGGCCACGAAGCTGCGCCGGCGGGTCACCTGGATCCATCTGACCCAGCACGCCCAGGTCGTCGGCGTCGACGCCAAGACCCTCACCCTCGGCTTCTCCAACTCCGGGGCCCGGGAGTCGTTCGAGAACGGCGGCAGCGGCGAGATCGTGCGCCAGGCCGCGATCGACGTCGTGGGCTCCGACTGGCGCATCGAGACCATCGTCGACCCCGGCGCGCAGGCCGAGGGCACGCCGCAGGTGACCCGGCCGGCGAGCCCGGCGGAGCCGCAGCGCTCCGAGCCCCCCGAGCCGCCGGCGCGCGAGGAGCCCGCGGGCCCGCCGTCGTGGGCCGACGAGCCCGGACCCGAGGGACAGGGCTCCGAGGCCGCGGGCGCTCCGGGCGCGCAGGGCTCCCCGGGTGTGCCCGACGACCGCCACGACGAGGGGCGGACGCCCCGGGCCGACGACCACGGCGCGGTCGACGGCGCCCCGGCCCGGGGCGTCGCCCCCGAGGCGACGGTGGCGGTGGTGCCGGAGGTCCGCACCGCCGGCCCCGACTCGATCGCGGCGGCGCGCGGCGCCATCCAGCAGACCCGCACGGGCGGTGTGGACCGTCCGCGCAGCGACGACCTGGCCGAGCGCGACGCCGACGCCCACCCCGACGACCTCGACGCCGACAGCCACGAGCTGGGGGGCGCCGAGCTGCTGGAGCGCGAGCTGGGTGCCCGGATGATCGAGGAGATCCGGCACCAGTGACCGCCGTCCTGGCGCGACCCGTCATGCTGGGCCCGCACGCACGCACCCGACCGGACACAGAGGTGACCCCATGACGCAGAACCCCTTCGACGCGCTCGGCGGCGGCGGTGGCGGCTTCGACATGAACGCCCTGCTCCAGCAGGCCCAGCAGATGCAGGAGCAGCTGCAGGAGGCGCAGGAGCGGCTGGCCTCGACCACGGTCGAGGGCACCGCTGGCGGCGTGACCGCCACGGTGAGCGGTGTCGGCGAGCTCGTCGGCGTCCGGATCGCCCCCGGAGGCTTCGACGCCAGCGACGCCGAGAGCCTCGTCGACCTCGGCGACCTGGTCGTCGCGGCCTACCGCGACGCCAAGACCCAGGCCGACGCGATGGCCAGCGAGGCCCTGGGCCCCCTGGCCGGCGGCGGCGAGATCCCGGGCATGCCCGGCGGCTCGCTCGGCCTCTAGGTCCGAGCAGCAGGGGAGGGGAGCGCGGTGTACGAGGGTGTCGTCCAGGACCTCATCGACGAGCTCGGGCGCCTGCCCGGGGTCGGTCCGAAGAGCGCCCAGCGCATCGCCTTCCACCTCCTGCAGGCCGACCCGGTCGACGTCCGGCGCCTCGCCGACGTGCTGATCGAGGTCAAGGCCAAGGTGAAGTTCTGCTCGATCTGCTTCAACGTCTCCGAGGACGAGCAGTGCCGCATCTGCCGCGACCCCCGGCGCGACCCGACCGTGCTGTGCGTGGTCGAGGAGTACAAGGACGTCGTGGCCATCGAGCGCACCCGCGAGTACCGCGGGCGCTACCACGTGCTGGGCGGGGCGATCAGCCCCATCGACGGCATCGGGCCCGACCAGCTGCGCATCCGCGAGCTGATGATGCGGCTGGCCGACGGCACGGTCACGGAGACGATCCTGGCCACCGACCCCAACCTCGAGGGCGAGGCCACCGCGACCTATCTCACGCGGATGCTGCGCCCGATCGGGTTGCGCGTCACGCGTTTGGCGAGTGGACTGCCGGTGGGTGGTGACCTGGAGTACGCCGACGAGGTCACCCTCGGACGTGCTTTCGCAGGGAGGCGAGCAGCAGAATGACCCCGACCCAGACCTCGGACCCGGCCACGGGTCCCGCGGTGCGCGAGACCGGCGCGCCCGTGGCCGCCGGCGCCGAGCGCCCGGCCCTCGACGCCGAGACCGAGGAGTTCGCGCAGCAGATCGCCGACCAGGTGGCCAGCTTCCTGCTCGCGCTGCGCGCGGTCTCCCAGGAGCCCGACGCCGGCCGCACCATCTCGCTGCTGCTGCTCGAGATCAGCCAGGTGCTGCTCGCGGGCGCGCGCCTGGGCGCCCAGCGCGACTTCACCCCGATCGCGGAGTACCAGCCCGACGTGGGCCCCGAGGCCGACCTCGACGAGATGCGGCTGCGGCTGGCCGAGCTGCTGGGCGGTCTCGACACCTACGCCTTCGTCTTCGACCCCTACGTGCCCGAGGTCGTCGAGGGCCAGCTCTCCGACGACCTCACCAGCATCGCCAGCGACCTCGAGAACGGCCTGCGCCACTACCGCGCCGGCAACGTCGAGGAGGCGCTGTGGTGGTGGCAGTTCTCCTACGTCTCCTCGTGGGGCAACCTCGCCGGTGCCGCGCTGAACGCGCTGCTCTCGGTGGTCGCCCACGACCGTCTCGACGTCGACCTCGACCTCGACGCCGACCAGGTCGCCGCGGCCGACGAGATGCTGGCCGATGAGATGCGGGGCGGGCGGGCCACGACGCCCCGATAGACTCCGACACCGGTCAGGACGCGCTGCACAGGCCGCGTCTCACGCAACACCGGGACCTCGAGGGACATTCATCGTGGGCATTGTCGTCCAGAAGTACGGCGGGTCGTCGGTCGCCGACGCGACCGGCATCAAGCGGGTCGCCCAGCGGATCGTCAACACCCGCAAGCAGGGTCACGACGTCGTGGTGGTCGTCTCGGCCATGGGCGACACCACCGACGAGCTGCGCGACCTCGCCGAGCAGGTGACGCCGCTCCCGCCGCCGCGCGAGCTCGACATGCTGCTCACCGCGGGCGAGCGGATGTCGATGGCGCTGGTCGCGATGGCCATCGCGCAGCTGGGCCACAAGGCGCAGTCGTTCACGGGCTCCCAGGCCGGGGTGATCACCGACTCGGTGCACGGCAAGGCCAAGATCATCGACATCAGCCCCGGGCGCATCGAGCAGGCCATCGCCGACGGCGCGATCGCCATCGTCGCGGGCTTCCAGGGCGTCTCGCAGGACACCAAGGACGTCACCACGCTGGGCCGCGGCGCCTCCGACACCACCGCGGTCGCGCTGGCCGCGGCGCTCGGCGCCGACGTGTGCGAGATCTACACCGACGTGGCCGGCGTCTTCACCGCCGACCCGCGCATCGTCCCGGCGGCGCGCAAGCTCGACCGCGTCTCCACCGAGGAGATGCTCGAGATGGCGGCCTCCGGCGCCAAGATCCTCCACCTGCGGTGCGTCGAGTACGCCCGCCGCTACGACGTACCGATCCACGTCCGCACCTCGTTCGACACCGTCGAGGGCACGTGGATCCTTCCCGACCACCGTTCAGGAGAGAACCCCATGGAGCAGGCGATCATCGCGGGCGTCGCCCACGACCGGTCCGAGGCCAAGATCACCGTCGTCGGCGTGCCCGACAAGGTCGGCGAGGCCGCCCGCATCTTCGAGACGCTGGCCTCCAGCGAGGTCAACATCGACATGGTCGTGCAGAACGTCTCGGCCGCCGCGACGGGCCTCACCGACATCTCCTTCACGCTGCCCCGCGAGGACGGCCAGAGCGCGATGGGCGCGCTCGCGCGGATCCAGGACGAGGTCGGCTACGACAAGCTGCTCTACGACGACCAGATCGGCAAGGTCTCCCTCATCGGCGCCGGCATGCGCTCCCACCCGGGCATCACCGCGAAGTTCTTCTCCGCGCTGGCCTCGGCGGGGGTCAACATCGGCATGATCTCCACCTCGGAGATCCGGATCTCGGTGATCGTCGACGAGGGCCAGATCGACACCGCCGTGCAGGCCACCCACACCGCCTTCGACCTCGACGCCACCGAGGTCGAGGCCGTCGTCTACGGCGGCACGGGTCGATGAGCGGGCTGCGCATCGGCGTCGTCGGCGCCACCGGCCAGGTCGGGGTGGCGATGCGCCAGATCCTGGCCGAGCGCAAGGTGCCGGTCGAGGAGATCCGCTTCTTCGCCTCCGCGCGCTCCGCGGGCCGCACGCTCGACTTCGAGGGCCGCGAGGTCGTGGTCGAGGACTCCGAGACCGCCGACCCGACGGGTCTCGACATCGCGCTCTTCTCCGCCGGCGCCACCGCGTCGCGGGCGCTCGTGCCGCGCTTCGTCGACGCGGGCGTGGTCGTGGTCGACAACTCCAGCGCCTTCCGCAAGGACCCCGCCATCCCGCTGGTCGTCTCGGAGGTCAACCCCGAGGCCGCCCGCGAGGTCATCGCCGCGCGGCGCGGGATCATCGCCAACCCCAACTGCACCACCATGGCCGCCATGCCGGTGCTCAAGCCGCTGCACGACGAGGCCGGTCTCGTGCGCCTGATCGCCTCGACCTACCAGGCCGTCTCCGGCTCCGGCATCGCCGGCGTCGACGAGCTGGCGGGCCAGGTCTCGGCGGCGGGGGAGGGGAGCCGCGAGCTGGCCTACGACGGCTCGGCCGTCGCCTTCCCCGACCCCCGGGTCTACGCCCGCACCATCGCCTACAACGTGCTCCCGCTGGCGGGCTCGATCGTCGACGACGGCCTGGGCGAGACCGACGAGGAGCAGAAGCTGCGCCACGAGTCGCGCAAGATCCTCGGCATCCCCGACCTGCGCGTCTCGGGCATCTGCGTGCGCGTGCCGGTCTTCACCGGCCACTCGCTGGCGATCAACGCCGAGTTCGCCGAGGCGATGACGCCGGCCCGTGCCGCCGAGCTGCTCCGCGACGCCCCGGGCGTCGAGCTGGTCGACGTCCCGAACCCGCTCGCGGCGGCCGGGCGCGACCCGTCGTACGTCGGACGGCTGCGGCAGGACCCGGGCGTGGACGGCGACCGGGGCCTGGCCCTCTTCATCAGCAACGACAACCTGCGCAAGGGCGCGGCGCTCAACACGGTGCAGATCGCCGAGCTGGTCGCCGCCGGCCTCTGAGCGCAGCCCGCTCCCGCCCCTCGTGGCGTCTGCGACCAGCCTAGTCGTCGGGGTCGATCAGCGTGGTGACCCAGTGGGAGAACAGGTAGGTCACGCCGGTGACCAGCGGGATGACGAGCACCATCCACCACTCCAGCAGGCTGTCGACGAGGAAGAGCAGGCTCACCACGCCGAGCAGGCCGATGGCCAGGAAGCTCGTGCTCCCGGCGTCGCCGACGCGGAAGAGGCGCAGCAGGGCCGTGCCCAGCACCACCATCGCCGCCATGATGGCCAGCAGCGCCAGGAAGCCGGGTCGGCCGCAGGTCGAGGTGCCGCGCACGGCCTCGCAGCCGGCCAGGGCCAGGGTCGTCAGGGCCACGGTGACGATGCCGACGACCAGACCGGTGACCGCGGCCGCCACGGGCCCGCTCACGGCCTCCAGGGCCGTGCCCAGACCCGGACGGGGCGCCGTGGGCCGGGGCTCGTCGGCGACGCCGACCGCGACCGCGGCCGCAGGAGCGGCGGCCGGGGTGGGAGCCGTGGGCGCCGCCTGAGCGGCGGCGGGCCTGGGGGCCGCGGAGGGAGTCGGAGCCGCAGCCGGGGCAGGAGCCGGAGCGGGAGCCGGAGGGGCGACGGCGGACGGCGCGCTGCCCGGCGCCTGGCTCGGCGACGCGCCACCCGTGGACCGCTCGGACCTGCCGGCCCGGCCGAAGCGGCGGCCGCGGGGAGCCTCGTCCGCCCCGGGGGCCGACGGCGGGGCAGGGACCGCCGGGGCGGTGCCGCCCGCGGGCGGCGGCTCCGGGGTCTCGACGACGGGCAGCGGGGCGGTGCTCCCGGCGTCGGAGGTGTCCGCGGGCGCCGCGGGGCCGGTGTCGACGGGACGCGAGGCGGGGGTCTCCTCCGGCGGGGTGGCGTCACGCTTGCGGCGACGCTTGAGCCCGAAGGACGGCACCTCCAGCGACGGCGCCTCGGGTCGCTGCTGCTCGTCTGGCATGCGGCCAGTCTGACACGCAGCGGCGGGCCGCGTCCGCGGGTCGGCGGGGCGCGCCGGCTCTCCTCGCCCGGTCGCCGCCGCGCTCACCGGCACCCCTGCGGTCCCGGGACCACGAAGGGCCCGGATCCTGGTGGATCCGGGCCCTGATGGTCGGGCTGACAGGATTTGAACCTGCGGCCTCCTCGTCCCGAACGAGGCGCGCTACCAAGCTGCGCCACAGCCCGATCGTGACCACCGGCGATGCCGGGCTCACAAGCACGGGAGCATACCCGAGCCGCTCCTGCGGCCCCCAATCGGCCGCAGGGTGGTCCGGACCCTGGTCACCGGCCCCGGTCAGCGGCACCGGTCAGCGGGGAGCGCGCGGCACCAGGGTGAGCAGCGTGGCCTCGGGGCGGCAAGCCAGGCGCAGCCGCACGTAGGGGTTGGTGCCGAGGCCGGCGCACACGTGCATCCACGCCGAGCCCGGGTCACCGTCGCGGGAGTCTGCGGGGTGACGGTGCAGCCCGCGGGCCCGGGCCGGCTCGAGGTCGCAGTTGGTGGCCAACGCCCGACCTCCGGGCAGGCACACCTGGCCGCCGTGGGTGTGACCGGCCAGGACCAGGTCGTGCCCCTGGGCGGAGAAGTGGTCGAGGACGCGCAGGTAGGGGGCGTGGGTGACGCCGATGCGCACGTCGGCGCCGGGGTCGGCGGGGCCGTAGACCGCGTCGAGGCGGTCGTAGCCGAGGTGGGGGTCGTCGACCCCGGCGAAGGCGAGCCGGGTGCCGCGCACGGTGAGGACGCCGCGGGTGTTGGTGAGGTCGAGCCAGCCCCGCCCGGTGAAGGTCGCCGACAGCTCGCGCCAGGGCAGCTGCGGGGTGTGGGTGGCGCGTCGGCCGTCGTCGGGCAGGAGGTAGCGCAGGGGGTTGCGCAGGCTCGGCTCGAAGTAGTCGTTGGAGCCGTGCACGAAGACGCCCGGCACGTCGAGCAGCGCTCCGAGGGCGTCGCGCACGACGGGCACCGCGTCGCGGTGGGAGAGGTTGTCACCGGTGTCCACCACGAGGTCGGGGCGCAGCTCGGCCAGGCCGGCCAGCCACTCCTGCTTGCGGCGCTGGCCCGGGGTCATGTGCAGGTCGGAGAGGTGGAGCACGCGCAGCGACTCGTGGCCGGCCGGCAGCAGCGGGACCTCGACGCGGCGCAGGGTGTAGGCCCGCGCCTCCGAGGCGGCGTACGCCGTGAGGGCCGCGCCGGTCGCGGCGGCCGCCGCCGCCCCGGGGAGGAGGTGGGGCGCAATGCGGGTGAGGAGCACCGGCCCAGGCTGCCACAATGGGCCTCATGCCCGCCCTCAAGGACCGTCTCCGTGCCGACCTGACCACCGCCATCAAGGCCCGCGACGAGGTGCGCTCCTCCACCCTGCGCATGGTGCTGAGCGCCCTCACCAACGCCGAGGTCGCCGGCAAGCAGGCCCGCGAGCTCACCGACGACGACGTCGTGGGCGTGCTGACCAGCGAGGCCAAGAAGCGCCGCGAGGCGGCGACCGCCTTCGCCGACGGCGGCCGCGACGAGATGGCCGCCAAGGAGCGGGCCGAGGCCGAGGTCATCGCCGACTACCTGCCCGAGCAGCTCAGCGACGCCGAGGTCGCCGATATCGTGTCGGCCGCGGTCGCGCAGACCGGCGCGGCCGGTGAGGGCATGCGCGCCATGGGCAAGGTCATGGGCCTCGTGCAGCCGCAGGTCAAGGGCCGTGCCGACGGGGGCGCGGTCGCCGCGGAGGTGCGCCGCCAGCTCGGCGCCTGACCCCACGCACGACGAAGGCCCGCTCCCTCCAGGGAGCGGGCCTTCGTGCGTCAGGGGGTGGCGAGGTCAGTTGCCGCGACCGCCGCCGTTGCCATTGCCGTTGCCGTTGCCGTTGCCGCCCGCGTCACCGCCGCCAGCGCCGTTGCCACCGCCACCGCCGTTGCCACCGCCACCGCCGTTGCCACCGCCGTTGCCGCCGCCACCCTGCGGGGTCGAGGGGGCGACGGGCTGGGGCACGACCCCGGTGGACTGGTAGATGGTGATCGCGGTGCCGGACGGAGCCGACTCCCCGCCGCTGGGGTAGGTGTAGGCGACCGAGTCGGCGGCGTAGCCGGTGTCGCGGTAGCCGCCGTAGGTGTAGCCGAACCCGGCCGAGGACAGCTGGCTCTGCGCCTCGGTCAGCGACAGGCCCGCGACGTCGGGGATGGTGGTGAGCACGCCCTCCACGTCGGTGCCGGAGGGAGCGACGAAGTCGTCGTCGTCGAGCTGGTCGTCGACGGCCTTCATGGCGTCACCCCACATCGGCCCGGCCACGCCGGAGCCGGAGGCCGCGGAGATGTAGGTGCCGCCGACGGTCTGGTAGCTGAGGCTGACCGGCGTGCCCACGTCGTTGGCCCCGGCGATCATGGCGGCCGTGGCGAGCTTGGGGGTGTAGCCGACGAACCACACCGACTTGCCGTCCTGGGTGGTGCCGGTCTTGCCCGCCGCGGGCGAGTCGAGCGCCTCGGCGGAGGCGAAGCCGCCCTCGATGACGCCGCGCAGCACCGAGTTGACGGCGTCGGCCGTCGAGGCCTCCATCACCTGGTCGCACGAGGAGGGGTACTCCTTGAGCAGGTTGCCCCGCAGGTCCTCGATCGCGGTGACGGGGCGGGCGTCGCAGTGCAGGCCGCGACCGGCGAAGGTGGCGTAGGCCTCGGCCATCTCCAGGGGGCTGACGTTGGGGCTGCCCAGGGTGAAGGAGGGCACGCGCTCGGCGCCGTTGCCGAACTCGTCGCCGGTGGGGTTGTCGAGGTCGAGACCCATCGACTTGGCCAGCTCGAAGGGCTGGCAGATGCCGGTGCGGGCCTCGAGCTGGGCGTAGAAGGTGTTGACCGACAGCTGGGTGCCGGTGATGAGGTTCATGGTGCCCGAGTCGGTGGAGTTGCTCGGCGACCACGTGCCGTAGCCGTAGGGCTCGCCGTCGCAGTCCTCGAAGGCCGACTCGCTGATCGAGATGGTCGGCGGGGAGAAGATGGTCTCGGTGAGCGGGATGCCGTCCTCGACCGCGGAGGCCAGCACGAAGGCCTTGAAGGTGGAGCCGCCCTGGAAGCCGGCGGAGTCGCCGTACTTCTCGTTGACGGCGTAGTTGAGGTACGTCTCGCCGGCGGCCATGTCGTCGCCCATGGGACGCGACTGCGCGATGGCGCGGACGTTGCCGGTGCGCGGCTCGACCATGGCCAGGCCGCCGATGGCGGTGTCGGTCGGGTAGACGTGGCTGGCGACCGAGGCGTCGGCGGCCTCCTGGAAGCTCTGGTCGAGGGTGGTGCGGATCCGCAGGCCCCCCGAGAGCAGCATGTCCTTGCGCTCGCGGCGGGTGTCGCCGAGGGCGGGGTCGTCCATGAGGTAGTTGACGACGTAGTCGCAGAAGAAGGGGGCGACGGTCGAGACGCAGCCGTTGGGAGTGTTGGTGACCTTGAGCCGCAGCGGGGTGTCCTTGAGCCGGTCGGCCTTGGTCCCGGGGATCACCGAGAGCTCCGCCATCCGGTCGAGCACGACGTTGCGGCGCTCGATGGCGCGGTCGGGTGAGTTGGTGGGGTCGTAGCCGTCGGGGCTCTTCACCAGGCCGGCCAGCATCGCCGACTGGGGGTAGTTGAGCTGCTTGGCGTTGACGTCGAAGTAGTGCTTGGCCGCGGCCTGGATGCCGTAGGCGCCGTCGCCGAAGTAGGCGATGTTGAGGTAGCGCTCGAGGATCCAGTCCTTGCTGTGGCGCTGCTCCAGGGCGATGGCGTAGCGCAGCTCGCGGATCTTGCGGGCGTAGCTGTCGTCGATGGCCGCGGCACGCTGCTTCTTCGTCTTGGCCTGCGTCAGCAGGGTCTGCTTGACCAGCTGCTGGGTGATCGAGGACCCGCCCTGGACGTTGCCGTCGTTGGCCTGGTTGGTCACGAAGGCGCGCAGGGTGCCGCGCACGTCGAGGGCACCGTGCTGGTAGAACCGCGAGTCCTCGATCGCGATGATCGACTTCACCATCTTGCGCGAGATCTGGCTCAGCGGGACCTCGACGCGGTTCTGGTCGTAGAGCGTGGCGATGACGTTGCCCTCGACGTCGGTGATCTCGGTCTTCTGGGCCAGCTGCTCGGTCTCGAGCTCGGCGGGCAGGCTGTCCATGGTCTCGGCGACGTTGCGGGCGCTGATGCCCAGGACGCCGGCGAACGGGATGGCGAGCCCGGCGACGACGACGCCGAGGACGGCCGACACGGCGACCATCACACCCAGGTGGGTGAGCACCCGGCCGCTGGAGAGACGGTCACTGCGCGGTTCAGACATGCCGCCAGGGTACGGGAGGCCTCCAGGCCCCAGCGAAACCCGGCTATGGGAGGGTAGTCATTTCGGACTATGCGGCTCGACCTCAACGAGTCTGTCCGCCGCCGGCCCCGGTTCCTTAACTTGTACCCAAGAGATCACAGGATCGTGCGTCATGGGGACGCCACACCTGCTCTCGGACGATGTGGGGACATCATCATGTGGGTTGAAGACTGGACGCCGCGCGCCGCCTGCCGGGCCGCGCAGCCGGATCAGCTGTTCGTCCGTGGGGCCGAGCAGAACAAGGCCAAGCAGCTGTGCGCCGGGTGCCCTGTGCGCACCGAGTGCCTCGCCGAGGCCCTGGACAACCAGATCGAGTGGGGAGTCTGGGGCGGCATGACCGAGCGTGAGCGCCGCGCCCTCCTGCGCCGCCGGCCCAACGCCTCGTGGCGCTCGGTCCTCGAGGCCGCCCGCACCCAGGCCGCGCCGGCCCCCGTGGCCGCGCCCCGCACCGCCGACGTCACGGTCTGAGGCCCGACCCGGCGGGGGCGTGACGGCGCCGGCGTCCGACCCGCGGCCCTAGCCCTCGGCGAGCAGCTCGCCGACGCGGCGCAGACCGCCGAGGTCGTGCACGTCGCCCGCGAGGGCGGGCACGACGGCGGTGGCGACGCCGGGGTGGGCCGCGGCGAAGCGGGCACGCAGACCGGCCTCGCGCTCGACCAGGCGCACCTGGTCGGCGTGCAGCCGCAGCAGGCCCGCGGTGAGGTCGTCCTCGGTGCGGCCCGCGCGCAGGCGGGCCGCCGCGCTCATGGCCTCGTCGGCCGACAGGTCGCTGGCGGGGGCCGGGCTGGCGCGGTTGACGACCAGGCCCGCCAGCGGCATGCGGTCGCCGCTGAGCCGCTCGACGAAGTACGCCGCCTCGCGCAGCGCGTCGGGCTCGGGCGCCGCCACGACCAGGAAGGCCGTGCCCTCGGCCTGCAGCAGGGCGTAGGTGCGCTGGGCGCGCTGGCGGAAGCCGCCGAAGACGGTGTCGATCGCCGACACGAAGGTCTGCAGGTCGCGCAGCACCTGGGCGCCGAGGATCTTGGTGAGGGCGTTGGTGACGATCCCGAGCCCCGCGGTCATCAGCCGCGCCGGCCCCTTGGCCGGGGCCAGCATGAGCCGGATGAAGCGGCCGTCGAGGAAGCTGGAGAGACGCTCGGGCGCGTCGAGGAAGTCCAGCGCCGAGCGCGAGGGCGGGGTGTCGACCACGATGAGGTCGTAGGTGCCGTCGCGCTGGGCGTCGGCGTGGATCTGGCCCAGCTTCTCCATCGCCATGTACTCCTGCGTGCCCGCGAACGAGCTGGAGAGCGCGACGTAGAAGGGGTTCTCCAGGATCTGGCGGGCCTTCTCCGGGCTGGCCTGGCTCTCGACCACCTCGTCGAAGGTGCGCTTCATGTCCAGCATCATCGCGTCGAGGGACCCGGTGGCGCCCTCCGCGAGGCCGGTGACCGGGCGCGGGGTGTTGTCGAGCTCCTCGATGCCCATCGACTGCGCCAGGCGCCGGGCGGGGTCGATGGTCAGCACGACCACCTTCCGGCCACGCTCGGCCGCCCGCAGCGCGAGCGCGGCGGAGGTGGTCGTCTTGCCGACGCCGCCGGAGCCGCAGCACACGATGATGCCGGTGGCGGTGTCGTCGAGCAGCGCGTCGACGTCGAGAGGCGGGGCTGCGGAGGCGCGCCCGGCCAGCGGGCCGACGCGGGGTCCTGAGCGGGTCATGCGATCCCCTGTTCCTTCAGCGCTGCGGCCAGCTCGTAGAGCCCGCCGAGGTCGACGCCGCCCGGCAGGCGCGGCAGCTCGTACGACGGCACGCCGAAGTCGGCGACGAGGGCGCGCTGGGCGTCCTCGAGGGCGCGGCGCTCCGCGTGGTCGTGGGCGACGCGCAGCAGGCCGTCGAGCAGCGGGTCGCTGACCGGCAGGCCGGCCTCGGCCAGGTCGGTGGCCAGCGCGTCGCGGTCGAGGTCGTCGGCGCGGGCCAGCGCCAGGTCGTCGTGGCCGATGTCGCGGGGGCGCACCATGTTGACCACGACGCCGCCGACGGGGAGGCCGTCGCGGCGCAGCTCCTCGATGCCGTCGTGGGTCTCCTGCACCGGCATCTCCTCCAGCACGGTGACCAGGTGGACCGCGGTGCGCGGGGAGCGGAAGAGGGTCATCATCGTGTCGGACTGGTTCTTGATCGGTCCGACCTTGGCCAGGCCGGCCAGCTCGTCGCTGACGTTGAGGAACTGCGAGATGCGTCCCGTCGGCGGGGCGTCGAGCACCACGGCGTCGTAGGTGATGGCGTTCCTGTTGCGGCTGTTGCGCTCGACGGCCTCGTAGACCTTGCCGGTGAGCAGCACGTCGCGCACGCCCGGGGCGATCGTGGTGGCGAACTCCACCACCCCGAAGCGGTCGAGGGCGCGGCCGGCGCGGCCGAGCTTGTAGTACATCGCGAGGTACTCCAGCAGCGCCGACTCCGGGTCGATGTGCAGGGCGTGCACGGTGCCGGCGCCGCGGTCGGTGCTCAGCCCGGTCGCGACGCGGACCTCCTCGTAGGGCAGCGGGTCGACGTCGAACATCCGGGCGATGCCCTGGCGTCCCTCGACCTCGCAGACGAGGACGTTCTTGCCGTGGGAGGCCAGCGCGAGCGCGAGGGCCGCCGCCACGGTGGACTTGCCGGTGCCGCCCTTGCCGGTCACGACGTGCAGCCTGACCTTCGGCCAGTCCGGCCGCCTCTGCGCACTCACGGGGCAACCCTAGGTGTGACGCCCTAGGGGTGGGACATGATGGGGCGATGGCTCTTCTCGGGACCCGTCGATGACCGCCGCGGACCGCACCGGCTCCGCCCCGCCCGCCGCCGACCAGGCGCCACGCTGGAAGGTGGTCGGCCCGGGGCTGGTGGTGGCCGCCACCGGCGTCGGTGCCGCCGACCTGGTGGCGACCCTGGTGGCCGGCTCGAAGTTCGGCTACACGCTGCTGTGGGTGGCCGTGCTGGGGGCGGTGATCAAGGTGGTGCTCGTCGAGGGCGCCGGTCGCTACTCGCTGGCCACGGGGCGCACCATCTTCGAGGGCTGGCGCAGCCTCGGCCGGTGGACGACCTGGTACTTCGCGCCGTACATCGTGGTCTGGGGCCTGGTCTACGGCGCGACGGCGATGTCGTCGACGGCGCTGCCGCTGGTGGCGCTCTTCCCCGACCTGTCGCTGCGCTGGACCGCGGTGGCCTCGGGGCTGGTGGGCCTGGCGCTGGTGTGGTTCGGCTCCTACCGCACCTTCGAGAAGGTGATCACGGTCTTCGTGGCGATGATGTTCGTCGCCGTGGTGGGCGCGGCGGCGCTGACGCTGCCCAACCTCGGCGAGGTCGTGCTCGGCCTGCGCCCGATCTTCCCCGACGACTCGGTCATCAACGTGCTGGGGATCGCGGGCGGCGTCGGCGGCACCATCACGCTGGCCGCCTACGGCTACTGGCTGCGCGAGAAGGGCTGGGACACCCCGCGCTTCATGAAGGTCATGCGCATCGACAACGGCGTGGCCTACGCCGTGACCGGGGTCTTCGTGGTCTCGATGCTCATCGTCGGCGCGGAGCTGCTCTACTCCGCCGGCATCGCCATCGACTCCGGCGACCAGGGTCTCGTGCAGCTCGCCGACGTGCTGCAGGACCGCTACGGCGAGGTCTTCGGCGTGGTCTTCCTCGTCGGCTTCTGGGCCTCGTCGTTCTCCTCGCTCATCGGGGTCTGGAGCGGGGTGAGCCTGATGTTCGCCGACTTCTGGGGCAACCTGCGCGACCTGCCCTCGGGCCACCCGGCGACCCGCACCGGTGGCCGGTACTTCCGCGCCTACATGCTGTGGCTGACCTTCCCGCCGATGCTGCTGCTCCTGCTCGACCGGCCGGTGGGGCTGATCCTGGCCTACGGCGTGCTCGGTGCCTTCTTCATGCCGTTCCTCGCCGTGACCCTGCTGGTGCTGCTCAACCGGCGCCGCGACGGTGCGCTGGAGCACACCGAGGTGCCGCAGCAGTGGCGCAACGGCTGGCTCTCCAACGCGCTGCTGGTGCTGTGCGCGGTGCTCTTCGCCGCGCTCGCGCTCAACGAGCTGCGCGGCGTGCTCGCGCCGTACCTGCCCTTCCTGTGAGCGCCGGGCCCGGACGTGCCACGGACCCCGGGAGGGCTGCTCCCGGGGCCCGCGGAGAGTGGGGCCGACCTGCGCCGACGGCGTGCGGTCAGGCGACCAGGGCGAGCTCCTCGTCGGCGGTGCGCACGGCCTGGCGGCCGCGGCCCAGCGACTTGGAGACGACCACCAGGGCGGCGGTCACGAGGGTGCCGACCACGACGGCCACGAGGTAGCCGGGGATGCCGCTGATGAGCGGGGTGACCCAGATGCCGCCGTGGGGCGCTGCGAGCTTGCTGCCGAAGGCGGCGACCAGGCCGCCGGTGACACCCGAGCCGACCATGATCGAGGGGATCACCCGCAGCGGGTCGGCGGCGGCGAAGGGGATCGCGCCCTCGGTGATGAAGGAGGCGCCGAGCAGCCAGGCGGCCTTGCCGTTCTCCCGCTCGGCCTCGGTGAAGAGGTGCTTGCGCACGACGGTGGCCAGGGCGAGGCCCAGGGGCGGGGTCATGCCGGCGGCCATCACGACGGCCATGACGGTCAGGGCGGCGCTGGAGTCGGCGATGGCCGAGGCGGTGAGGCCGCCGGTGGCGAAGACGTAGGCGGTCTTGTTGACGGGGCCGCCCATGTCGAAGGCCATCATCAGGCCGAGCACGACGCCGAGCACGGCGATCGAGCCGCCGCTGAGGCTGTCGAGGCCGTCGGTGAGGCCGGTCTGCACGCTGGCCAGCGGGCGCCCGATCACCAGGAGCATCACGACCGTGGTGGCGAAGGTGGCCAGCAGCGGGGTGACCACGACGGGCATGAGGCTGGCGACGGCCTTGGGCACGCGCAGACGGCTGATGCCCAGGGCGAGGAAGCCGGCCACGAAGCCGCCGACCAGGCCGCCGAGGAAGCCGGCGCCGACGACGCCGGAGAGGGCTCCGGCGACGAAGCCCGGCGCGAGCCCGGGGCGGTCGGCGATCGCGTAGGCGATGAACCCCGCCAGCACCGCGACCAGGAAGCCGAACGCCGCCACGCCGCCCTGGAAGAGCAGCGCGGCCCACTCCATGCCGGAGGTGGGGTCGAAGCCCGCGATGAGGTCGGTGACGGGGATCTGGGTGACCTCGACGGCGCCCTGGTCGCCTCCGGCGATCCGGGCGAGCATGAAGCCGAGCGCGATCATGATGCCGCCGGCGGCGACGAAGGGGATCATGTAGCTGACCCCCGTCATCAGCCACTGGCGCACCCGCGAGCCGACCGACCCGCTGGCCTCGACCTTCGTCGCGGGCGCCGCGGCGGCGCCCGGCACGGTGCTGGTGGCGGTGCTCGTGCGGACCCCGGCGCGGGCGGCGGCCTCGGCCTCGCGGATGAGCCCGGCGGGGTCGCTGATGCCGCGCTTGACGCCGGAGACGACCGTGGGCAGGCCGGTGAAGCGGTGCTTGTCGCGCACCTCGACGTCGGCGGCCAGGATGACGGCGTCGGCGCGGTCGAGGTCGGCCTGGCTGACGCGCACCGCGCCGCCGGCGCCCTGGGTCTCGACCACGATCTCGTGGCCGGCCTCGCGGGCGGCGGTCTCCAGGGCCTCGGCGGCCATGTAGGTGTGCGCGATGCCCGTGGGGCACGACGTCACGGCGATGAGGAACATGTGGACTTCCTTCGAGCAGTGGCCGGAGCGGCCGAGGGTGGGCCACCCCCCGTGGCCTCCGGACGAGAGTGAGGCAGGTCACGTCGCGTCGTCAAGACGTTCGCAGGTAAAACCACAGGCTCGGGTGTCGGAACGGGCGTGATCGGGCCCGGGCCGGTCGTGTGCTCCGTCCGGGCCCAGCGACGTGAGTAGGGTGCGGAGCATGACCAAGTGGGAGTACCAGGTGGCGCCGATTCCGCTCCACAACGAAGCGCTCATGCTCAACAACTTCGGCCAGGACGGCTGGGAGCTGGTGACCATCCAGACCAACGCCCAGGGCGGGCTGATCGCCTTCCTGAAGCGACCCGCCCAGTGACCTCCCAGGGGACCTCCCCCGAGGAGCGGCTGGCCGCGATGGGGCTGGCGGTGCCCGAGGTCGCCGCCCCCGTGGCCGTCTACGTGCCCGTCGTGCGCACCGGCGACCTGGTGCTGACCTCCGGGCAGCTGCCGATGCGCAGCGGCGAGCTCATGGCCACCGGCAAGGTCGGCGGCGAGGTGACCGTCGAGGAGGCCTACGCCTGCGCGCAGCAGTGCGCGCTCAACGCCATCGCCGCGGTGCGCTCCGAGATCGGCGACCTCTCGCGCGTCGTGCGCGTCGTCAAGGTCGTCGCCTTCGTGGCCTCGACCCCCGACTTCACCGGCCAGCCCCAGGTCGCCAACGGCGCCTCGGAGCTGCTGGGCGAGGTGTTCGGCGACGCCGGCGTGCACGCCCGCTCCGCCGTGGGAGTGCCGGTGCTGCCGCTCGACGCCCCCGTCGAGGTCGAGATCATGGTGGAAGTGGCCCCCTGATGCGGATCCCGCTCCCGCCCGTGCCGCTGCCCGACGAGGTCGCGGCCGTGGCGCTGGAGTACGCCGCGGGCCGCCGCGAGCCGGTCGAGCCGCGCGACGCGGCCACCGTCGTGCTGCTGCGGGGCGGGGAGCGGGGCCCGGAGGTCTACCTGCTGCGGCGCCAGACGACGATGGCCTTCGCCAGCGGCATGGCCGTCTTCCCGGGCGGCGGGGTCGACCCCCGCGACTTCGACGCCGAGGTCGCCTGGGCCGGCCCGACCCCCGTGCAGTGGGCCGAGCGGCTGGGCTGCGACGAGGACAAGGCGCGCGCGCTGGTCTGCGCCGCGGTGCGCGAGACCTTCGAGGAGTCCGGCGTGCTGCTCGCCGGGCCCTCCGAGGACGACGTCGTCGCCGACACCACCTCGCAGGACTGGGAGGCCGACCGCGTGGCGCTGGAGGCCCGCGAGCTCGCGCTCACCGACCTGCTGACGCGCCGCGGGCTGGTGCTGCGCACCGACCTGCTCGGCGTCTGGGACGCGTGGCTGACCCCGGTCTTCGAGCCGCGCCGCTACCGCACCTGGTTCTTCGTCGCGCTGCTGCCCGAGGGGCAGCGCACCCGCGACGTGTCGAGCGAGTCCTCGTCGGTGACCTGGCTGCCGGCGGGCGTCGCCGCCGACCGGGCCGACGCCGGCGAGCTGGCGATGATGCCGCCGACGTACCTCACCTGCCTCGAGGTCGGCGACCACGCCGACCCGCACGAGGTGCTCCACGTGGCCGGGTCGCGCTCGGTCGCGATGTTCACCCCCACCGTCGAGCCGCTGGGCGAGGGATGGACGCTGTCGATGCCCGAGCGGATGCGGCCGCTGGTCGCCGCCCGACGGGCCCAGCGGGGGGAGTGAGCGGTGGTCGTGCCGCTCGGTGAGTGGGCCGGGGGATCCTTCGGCGAGCGCGCCCGCTGCGTGCTCGCACCCAACGCCGACCTGATGACCCTCGACGGCACCAACACCTGGGTGCTGCGCGAGCCGGGCGCCTCCCGCGCGGTCGTCGTCGACCCCGGCCCGTCGATCACCTCCCACCTCGACGCCGTCGCCGAGGCGGCGGGGGAGGTCGGCCTGGTGCTGCTGACCCACCACCACCACGACCACGCCGAGGCGGCCCGGGAGTTCGCCGAGCGGATGGGCTGCGGGGTCCGTGCCCTCGACCCCGCGCTCTGCCTGGGCGCCGAGGGCCTGGGCGACGGCGACGTCGTGGAGGTCGACGGCCTCGAGGTGCGGGTGGTGGCGACGCCCGGCCACACCGCCGACTCGCTGTCCTTCTGGCTGCCCGCCGAGGCCGCCGTGCTCACCGGCGACACCGTGCTGGGGCGCGGCACGACCGTGGTCGCCCACCCCGACGGCCGCCTCGGTGCCTACCTCGACTCCCTCGACCGGCTGCACGCCCTGGCCTCCGAGCGCGACCTCGCCGCGATCTGGCCCGGCCACGGCCCGGTCATCGAGCAGGCGCTGCCCGTGCTCGACCACTACCGCACCCACCGCCGCTCGCGCCTCGAGCAGGTCGAGGCGGCCCTGGCCACGCTCAGCCCCTCCGAGCGGGCCGCCGACGACCTCGCCCGCCGCGTCGTCGAGGTCGTCTACGCCGACGTCGACCCCGTGCTCTGGGGGGCCGCCGAGCTGTCCGTGCGCGCCCAGCTGGCCTACCTGGAGCACGGGCGCCCGGGGCGCTAGCGGCGTACGAGGCCCCGGGTCCGCGCCGACCGCGCCGAGTGCGCGAGCGAGGCAATTGCGCGATCGGGACGCGTGGACCGCGCCATTGCGTGATCGGGACGCACAGACCGCGCAATTGCGCCCGTGCGGGGTGGCCGCCCCTCCTGCTTTGCGTGGCTGGCGCAGTCCTGAGGCGGCCCGGACGTTCGAACCGGCGCAAAGCTCGGAAGACGTGCCGGGGCCGTCATCTGCGCGTGCGCGGTGGCGGCTGGCCCGCTGTCGGCTCCTGGTTCGGACACCTCCGGCCGGCGGTGGCGGCCCGACCGGCCCCCGGGTGCCACCGGGCTGTGGAGGAGCTGGGAGCGGTCGCGGCGGAACGGGCAGGACGTGCGTATGGACCGATCGACCCCACCGGCTGTGCCCGCCCCCGACTCCGACCCCGACCCCCGCCCCGGACAGGGGGCCGGCGGCCCCGTCGGCCTGGACCTCGGGCGACCCTTCACGACGGCGGCGTTCCTGGCCGCCGGCCACTCAGTCGTCGAGCTGCGCCGCCGGTGCTACCGGCAGGTGCTGCGGTCGGTGTGGGTGCACACCGAGGCCGTGGACGACGACACCCCCATCCGGGCCGCGCTGGCGCTCCAGCCGACGTCGGCGTACGCCAGCCACTTCACTGCCGCCAGGCTCTGGGGCCTCCCGGTGCCCGAGCACCCCTTCGAGCACGTCACGGTGGTCAAGGCCTGCCACCGACGGCCGCGCCCGGGCCTGAAGACCCACGTCACCGGTCGTGGTCGGGCGGTGATGACGGCGCGAGGCGTGCGCGCCACCCCGCCGGTGGTCACGTTCATCCAGCTCGCGGGGTCCTTGGCCCTGGTCGACCTCGTCGTGCTCGGTGACGCGTTGGTCGCGCGGCGCGGTGTCACGGCGGCCCAGCTCCGGGCGGCGTGCGACCGCAGCACGGAGTACTACGCCGCGGCGGCGCGCGAGGCGGCGGCGTACGTCCGCGACGGAGTCGACTCCCCGCAGGAGACACGGACCCGTCTGCTGATCGTGCTCGCGGGGCTTCCCGAGCCCACGGTGAACGTGGTGCTCCGCCACGACGACGGGTCGTGGTGGCGGCGCTTCGATCTCTGCTACGAGCTGGTGCGGCTCGTCATCGAGTACGACGGGCGACAGCACGCCGACGACGCTCGGCAGTGGCAGTCCGACCTGGTGCGCCGCGAGGAGCTCGACGATGCGGGGTACCGGATCCTCGTCGTCACCGCGTCCGGACTCTTCGCCGAGCCGGGCCGCACGCTGGAGCGGATCCGTCGCCAGCTGGTCGAGCGCGGCTGGCCCGACGTGCCGCCTCTGGACGAGACCTGGAAGCGGCACTTCCCCACCTGAGGTGCGCAAACGGCGCAATGGCGCGCCTGACGCGGCCCACGGCTCGGAGCTTTGCGCGGTCCGCGCAGCCCGGGGCGCGCCCTGGTCGCGCAACTGGCGCACTTGCGCTGGGCAGTGATGCGCACCGTCGCGCAATTGCGTGATCGGTGCAGCGGCGGCCGGGTCGAGCGAGGGTCCGCGCGGCGCCGAGGGGTGGAGCGGGGGTCAGCGGGCGCGGCGGGAGAGGCGCTCGACGTCCATGATGACGACGGAGCGGGGCTCCAGGCGCAGCCAGCCGCGGGAGGCGAAGTCGGCGAGCGCCTTGTTGACCGTCTCGCGGGAGGCGCCGACCAGCTGGGCGAGCTCCTCCTGGGTGAGGTCGTGGTGCACGTGGACGCCGTCGTCGGCGGTGCGGCCGAAGCGGTCGGCGAGGTCGAGCAGCGCCTTGGCGACGCGGCCGGGCACGTCGGAGAAGACGAGGTCGGCGACGACGTCGTTGGCCTTGCGCAGCCGACCGGCCAGCTGGGTGAGCAGGCCGCGGGCGACGACGGGGCGGCCCTCGAGCCAGCGCAGTAGGTCCTCGTGGGAGAGCGAGGCGTAGGTGACGTCGGTGACGGCGGTGACGGTGGCCGAGCGCGGGCCGGGGTCGAAGAGCGACAGCTCGCCGAACATCTGGCCGGGGCCGAGCACGGCGAGGAGGTTCTCCCGGCCGTCGGAGGAGGTGCGGCCGAGCTTCACCTTGCCGTCGAGCACGATGTAGAGCTTGTCGCCGGAGTCGCCCTCGTGGAAGAGCACCTCGGAGCGCCGCATCCGGCCCTCGGTCATCGAGGCGCGCAGCGCGGAGGCCGCCTCGTCGTCGAGGGCGCTGAAGAGCGGGGCCTGACGAAGTACGTCGTTGTCCACGGAACCTCCAGAATCTGTGCCCGCCGTGCGCAGAGCCACCGCGACGATCCTATCCGTGTGGAACCTCACAGGGGCAATCCGGCCTCGGCGCGGCGAGCCCCCGGGACCGTTGCGGGGTGGGTCCGGGGTCGGTGCGGGGTCGGCCCGGTGTCGGCACGGTCTCGTACGCTGACCCGGTGCCCGCCGTCGAGACCCCCACCGGCCTGGTGCGTCGAGCCCGCAAGATCGACCGCACCCTGGCCGAGACCTATCCCGAGGCGGGCTGCGAGCTCGACTTCGACGACGCCTTCCAGCTGCTCGTGGTCACCGTGCTCTCGGCGCAGACCACCGACCGTCGGGTCAACGCCGTGCGCCCGACCCTCTTCGCGGCCTACCCCGACGCCCGCGCCATGGCCGCGGCCGACCGCTCGGCCCTCGAGGGCATCGTCGGGCCGCTGGGCTTCTTCCGGGCCAAGACCGAGTCGCTGCTCAAGCTCAGCGCGGCGCTGGTCGAGGACCACGGCGGCGAGGTCCCCGGGCGTCTCGACGACCTGGTGAAGCTGCCCGGCGTGGGTCGCAAGACCGCCAACGTCGTGCTCGGCAACGCCTTCGACGTGCCGGGCATCACCGTCGACACCCACTTCGGGCGGCTCGCCCGCCGGCTGGGCTGGACCAGCGAGACCGACCCGGTCAAGGTCGAGCACGCGATCGGCGCGCTCTTCCCGAAGCGCGACTGGACGATGCTCAGCCACCGGCTGATCTGGCACGGCCGGCGCTGTTGCCACGCTAAGAAGCCCGCCTGCGGCGCCTGCCCGGTCGCGCGCTGGTGCCCGGCCTTCGGGGAGGGGCCCACCGACCCCGAGGCGGCCCGCGCGCTGCTGAAGACCCAGGGACCCGCGTGATCCCCGACTGGCTCGAGCCGGTCAGGCGCGGCGCCTCGGAGATCACCGCCGAGCAGCTCACCCGCTTCACCCCGCCCGCCGACGGCAGCGCCCGTCAGGGGGCCGTGCTCATGCTCTTCGCCGAGGGCGAGCGCGGCGGCGAGCTGCTGCTGACCGAGCGCGCCCACGACATGCGCTCCCACCCCGGCCAGGTCTCCTTCCCCGGCGGCTCGGTCGACCCCGGCGAGAGCGTCGAGGAGGCCGCGCTGCGCGAGGCCGACGAGGAGGTCGGCCTCGACCCGGCCTCGGTCGAGCTCTTCGGGCGGCTGCCCGAGCTGTGGCTGCCGCCGAGCAACTTCGCGGTCACGCCGGTGCTCGGGTGGTGCGCCGACGTCGCCGTGCGCATCGCCAGCCGCGCCGAGGTCCACGCGATCCACCGCGTCGCCATCGAGGACCTGCTCGACCCCACCCACCGCGTGCAGGTGCGTCACCCCGCGGGCTTCACCGGCCCCGGCTTCCTCATCGGCCCCGAGCACGACGTCGTGCTGTGGGGCTTCACGGGCGGTATCGTCTCGAGGCTCTTCGACCACCTGGGCTGGACCCGTCCGTGGGACACCTCGCGGATGCAGGACCTGCCCGAGCACATGGTGGCGGGCGCGCCGCGGCCCCGACAGGGGCGGATGCTGGACATCGAGGACCGCGCCGAGGCGCACGAGGACATCTAGGACCCCATGAACCTGCTCGACTGGCTGCTCGTGGTGCTGGTGCTCGCCTACGCCCTCTCCGGCTACTGGCAGGGCTTCATCACCGGCGCCTTCGCCACCGGCGGGCTGCTGCTCGGCGGCCTGCTCGGCGTGTGGCTGGCCCCCGTCGCCCTGGGCGACGCCGCCCCGTCGCTGCTGGTCTCCCTCGGCGCGCTCTTCATCGTGATCCTCGCGGCCTCGCTCGGCCAGGCCGCGCTGCAGTACGCCGGGGCCCGGCTGCGCTCGCGCATCACCTGGCAGCCGGCCCGCGCGGTCGACGCCATGGGCGGCGCGGCCCTCAGCGGCGCCGCGGTGCTGCTGGTCGCCTGGGCGCTGGGCGTGGCCGTCTCGGGCTCGCGCATCGACGGCGTGACACCGCTGGTGCGCAGCTCGGAGGTGCTCGCCAAGGTCGACGGCGTGCTGCCGCGTGCGGCCGGCGGCGTGCTCCAGGCCTTCAACGACGTGGTCGGCACGAGCTTCTTCCCGCGCTACCTCGAGCCCTTCGCACCCGAGCGGATCGTCGAGGTCGCCCCGGGCGACCAGCGGATGCTCTCGCGCCCCGGCGTCCAGGCCGCGGCCGCGAGCGTGCTCAAGGTGCGCGCCACCAACGCCTGCGGGCGAGGGGTGGAGGGCAGCGGCTTCGTCTACGCCACCGACCTCGGCGACGGCCGCGACCGGCTGCTCACCAACGCCCACGTCGTGGCCGGCGTCGACGAGCCCCAGGTGATGCTGGGCGACGTCTCGGTGCCGGGCGAGGTCGTGGTCTACAACCCCGACGTCGACGTCGCGGTCATCGCCTTCGACGGCGACCGCGCCGCGCTCGCGCTCGACGACTCCGCGGCCGAGGGCGACCCGGTGGCGATCCTGGGCTACCCCCAGGACGGCCCCTACGACCAGCAGGCCGGTCGGATCCGCTCCGAGCAGCGGCTGCGCTCACCCGACATCTACGGCGAGGGCACCGTCATCCGCGAGGTCTACTCGCTGCGCGGGCTGGTGCGCCCGGGCAACTCCGGCGGCCCGATCGTCGCCCGCGACGGCGACGTCGTGGGCCTCGTCTTCGCCGCCTCGGTGACCGACGACGACACCGGCTACGCGCTCACGGCGGGCCAGGTCGCCGACACCGCGGCGCGGGGCCGGGGCACGGCCTCGGCCGTCGACACCGGCGACTGCGCGGGCTGAGCCCGCGCCGGGGCCAGGACCCGGGACCGACCCCGGGCGAGCCTCAGGCCTGGCTCAGGCCTGGCCCTTGAGAGCGCGGGGGATCTCCTTGCCCTGGGCGATGGCCTTCTCGGGGGCGCGCACCTGCTTGACCTTCTTGACGCCGACGAAGGCGAGGAGGCCGGCGAGGAGCAGGTAGGCGCCGAAGACGATGAGGAAGGCCCAGTGCAGGGCCAGGCCGTCGCCGTTCCAGTTGATGAGGTAGGCGAAGGCCACCGAGAGCATGATGACGGCCAGCACGGCGAGACCGCCGGCGGCCACGAAGAGCCCGATGCCGACACCGCCGGCCTTGACGCTGACCTTCAGCTCCGACTTCGCCAGCTCGATCTCCTTGGAGACCAGGGTGGAGATGTCGCGGCTGGCGTCGGCCACCAGCTTGCCGATGGTGGGGTCGGTGTCCTTGACCGGTTCGATGGCCATGTGTGGGTGCTCCCGCTGCTCCAGCGCCGTGCGTGCCGACGTCGACGTGTGTGACTGCTCCGCCCGACCCTACAGAACGCGGGCCCCCGGCCTCACCACCGTGGGGGTGAGGCCGGGGCCGGGGCTCAGCGCGTGCCGGGCTCGCCGCGCTGGAAGACGTCGGGGATGCCGTCGAGGTCGCGGTCCTCGGCCTCCTCCTCGCACAGGCGCCGGTAGACCCGGTTGCGCCCGCGCAGGACGACGGTGGCCAGCAGCGCAGCGATCACCGAGCCGACCAGCACACCGACCTTGACGTGGTCGTCGCGCTCGGAGCCCTGGCCGAAGGCGAGCTCGCCGATGAGCAGCGAGACCGTGAAGCCGATCCCCGCGAGCATCGACATGCCGAGCACGTCGACCCAGGTCAGGTCGTCGTCGAGGTCGGCGCGGGTGAAGGTCGACAGCAGCCAGGTCGAGCCGACGATGCCGACGGTCTTGCCCACCACCAGGCCGGTGACGATGCCGAGGGCGACCGGGTCGCCGAGGGAGTCGACCAGCCCGCTGAGCCCGCCGACGGTCACGCCCGCGGCGAAGAAGGCGAAGACGGGCACGGCGACACCGGCGCTGATGGGGCGCACGAGGTGCTCGAGGTGCTCGGCCAGGCCCGGGCCCTCCTGGCCGTCGCGGCGCAGCACCGGCACGGTGAAGCCGAGCAGCACGCCGGCGACCGTGGCGTGCACGCCCGACTCGTGCACCAGGGCCCAGGCCACGACGGCGAGGGGGATGAGCAGCCAGCCCTTCCACACCCGCTTCTGCACCAGCAGGGCGAAGGCCGCGATCGGCACCAGGGCGAGCGCGAGGAAGGTCAGGTCGAGCTCGCTGGTGTAGAAGATCGCGATGATGGTGATGGCCAGCAGGTCGTCGACGACCGCGAGGGTCAGCAGGAAGGTGCGCAGGCCCGAGGGCAGGTGGGTGCTGATGACGGCCAGGATCGCCACGGCGAAGGCGATGTCGGTGGCGGTGGGGATGGCCCAGCCGCGCAGGTCGCCGTCACCGCCGAGGTTCCACAGCACGAAGACCAGCGCCGGCACAGCCATGCCGCCGACCGCCGCCGCCACCGGGAGGGCGGCGCGGCGCGGGTCGCGGAGGTCTCCCGCGACGAACTCGCGCTTGAGCTCCAGGCCGGCCACGAAGAAGAAGATCGCCAGCAGCCCGTCGGCCGCCCAGGTGCCGAGGGAGAGGTCGAGGTGCAGCGCCGAGGGCCCGACGGTGTAGTCGCGGATCGACTCGTAGACCGAGGCCCAGGGGGTGTTGGCCCACACGATGGCGACCACGGCCCCCGCGATGAGCAGCATGCCGCCGGTGGTCTCGGCGCGCAGGATCTCCGCGACGCGGGAGTGCTCCAGGAAGGAGCCGCGGGCGAAGAGGCGCTGGCGACCCGGGGCCGGGTCGGGTGTCGGACCGGGCGGGGGAGTGGGCTGCTGGGCGTCGGGCACGGGGCTCCTCAGGGGTCGGCGGGGCGAGCGCCGACCAGACTTCCCGGCTCACCTGTTCAACAGGCTACCGGCGGCAGGGCCCCGCCCGGACCACCCGTCCGGGGCCGGACACGCACCGGCCGCCGTCGCCCGCGGGCGGCGGCGGCCGGTGCGTCGTACGACGGGGTCGCTCGGGTGGGGCCGTGTCGGGCCTGGTCGGGCGGGGTCAGTCGTCGGCCTTGCCCGACTGCAGGCCCGAGGAGATGAGGTCCATCACCGAGCTGTCGGCCAGGGTGGTGACGTCGCCGACCTGGCGGTTCTCGGCGACGTCCTTGAGCAGGCGTCGCATGATCTTGCCCGAGCGGGTCTTGGGCAGCTCGGGCACCACCATGATCTGGCGCGGCTTGGCGATCGCGCCGATCTCCTTGGCGACGTGCTTGCGCAGCTCCTCGACGATGTCCTCGCCGCCGTCGCCGGCGGAGTCGCGCAGGATGACGAAGGCGCACACCGCCTGCCCGGTGGTCTCGTCGGCGGCACCGACCACGGCGGCCTCGGCGACCTTGGGGTGCGAGACCAGCGCCGACTCGATCTCGGTGGTGGAGAGGCGGTGGCCGGAGACGTTCATGACGTCGTCGACGCGGCCCAGCAGCCAGATCGCGCCGTCCTCGTCCTTCTTGGCGCCGTCGCCCGCGAAGTAGTAGCCCTGCTTGCGGAAGCGGCTCCAGTAGGTCTCGACGTAGCGGTCGTCGTCGCCCCACAGGGTGCGCAGCATCGAGGGCCAGGGGCCCTTGACCACGAGGTAGCCGCCGGAGCCGTTGGGCACCGACTCACCGGCCTCGTCGACGACGTCGGCCTCGATGCCGGGCAGCGGGGTCATCGCGGAGCCGGGCTTGCCGGCGGTGACGCCGGGCAGCGGCGAGATCATGATCGCGCCGGTCTCGGTCTGCCACCAGGTGTCGACGATGGGGCAGCGCTCGCCGCCGATGACCTCGCGGTACCACATGTAGGCCTCGGGGTTGATCGACTCACCGACCGAGCCGAGCAGGCGCAGCGAGGAGAGGTCGAAGCCGTCGGGGATCTCGCGGCCCTGCTTCATGAAGGTCCGGATCGCGGTGGGGGCGGTGTAGAAGATCGTCACCTTGTAGTCCTGCACGATCTGCCACCAGCGGCCCTTGAAGGGCGCGTCGGGGGTGCCCTCGTACATCACCTGGGTCGCGCCGTTGGCGAGCGGTCCGTAGACGATGTAGGAGTGCCCGGTGACCCAGCCGATGTCGGCGGTGCACCAGTAGACGTCGGTGTCGCGCTTGAGGTCGAAGACCGCGTCGTGGGTGAAGGAGGTGCCCACGAGGTAGCCGCCGGTGGTGTGCAGGATGCCCTTGGGCTTGCCGGTCGTGCCGGAGGTGTACATGACGTAGAGCGGGTGCTCGGCGTCGAAGAACTCGCAGGTGTGCTCGGTGGAGGCGCCGGCGACGGCGTCGTGCCACCACACGTCGACGGCGTCGTCCCACGCCACGTCCTGGCCGGTGCGGCGCACGACGAGCACGTGCTCGACCTCGAAGTCCTGCTCGGCGGCCTTGGCGCGGGCCTCGTCGACGGCCGGCTTGAGGGCCGAGGGCGCGCCGCGGCGGTAGCCGCCGTCGGAGGTGACGACGACCTTGGCGCCGCAGTCGACCAGGCGCGAGGCCAGGGCGTCGGAGGAGAAGCCGCCGAAGACCACGGTGTGGGGAGCGCCGAGGCGGGCGCAGGCCAGCATGGCCACGACGGCCTCGGGGATCATCGGCATGTAGATGGCGACGCGGTCGCCGCTGCCGACGCCGAGTGCGGTCAGGGCGTTGGCGGCCTGGTTGACCTCGTCCTGGAGCTGGGCGTAGGTGAGGTCACGGGTGTCGTCCTCGGGCTCGCCGACCCAGTGCAGGGCGACGGTGTCGCCGCGGCCGGCCTCGACGTGGCGGTCGACGCAGTTGTAGGCGGCGTTGAGGCGACCGCCGACGAACCACTTCGCGAAGGGCGGGTTGCTCCAGTCGAGCACCTGGTCCCACTCGCGCTCCCAGGAGAGGCGGCCGGCCTGCTCGGCCCAGAACGCCTCGGGGTCGGCCGCGGCGCGCTCGTAGGCCTCGGCCGTCACGTTGGCCGCGGCGGCCAGCTCGGCCGGGGGCTCGAAGGAGCGGTCCTCACGGGACAGGTTGGACAGGGTCTCTTCGCTCACGGTTTCCTCCGGGTCGACGGGGTGGCGCTGGCCACACTAGGACGCGGGTCCCAGGGTGGCGAGGGCCGGTTGCCCCGCGGTTGCCCGCGGGTCGTGCCACTCCGCCGGGCGCCTCGCGGCGCCCGGCGGAGCGGTCGTGCGGTCAGTGCGAGATCGCCTTCTCCGAGCCGGCGCCGGTGAGGGCGCGCACCTCGAGCTCGGTGTAGCGCTCCTCCGCGGTGGGCTCCTTGGAGGTGATGGTGCCGATGTAGCCGAGCAGGAAGCCGAGCGGGATGGAGACGATGCCCGGGTTCTCCAGCGGGAACCACGAGATGTCGATGCTGGTGGGCAGCAGCGAGAGGTTCTTGCCCGTCGGGTCGAGTCCCTTGCCGGACACGACCGGGGAGAAGACCACCAGGCCGACGGCCGAGATGAGGCCGCCGTAGATGCTCCAGAGCGCGCCACGGGTGTTGAAGCGCTTCCAGAACATGTTGTAGATGATCGTCGGCAGGTTGGCCGACGCCGCGACGGCGAAGGCCAGGGCCACCAGGAACGCGATGTTGAGGCTCTGGGCAGGGATGGCCAGCAGGATCGACACCAGGCCGATGCCGGCGGCGGCCCAGCGGGTCACCTTGATCTCCTGGTCCTCGCTGGCGGTGCCCTTCTTGATCACGCTGTTGTAGATGTCGTGGGCCACCGACGCCGACGAGGTCAGCGTCAGGCCGGCCACGACGGCCAGGATGGTGGCGAAGGCGACGGCCGCGATGATGGCCAGCAGCACCGCACCGCCCGTGGAGCCGGCTCCACCGCCGACGGCCTCGGCCAGCAGCGGGGCGGCCAGGTTGCCCGAGGCGTCCAGCTCGCCGGACTCGCGCAGGCCGGGGATGTCGAGCAGGGCGGCGGCACCGAAGCCGAGCACGAGGGTGAAGAGGTAGAACACCCCGATGAGGCCGATGGCCCACAGCACCGACTTCCGCGCGTCGCGCGAGGTCGGCACGGTGTAGAAGCGGATGAGGATGTGGGGCAGGCCGGCCGTGCCGAGCACGAGCGCGATGCCGAGGCTGATGAAGTCGATCTTGCTGGTCGCGGTGGCGCCGTACTTCAGGCCGGGCTCGAGGAAGGCCGAGCCGGCACCGGAGTTGCTGGCGGCGGTGCCGAGCAGCTCGGAGAGGTTGAAGTCGAACTTCGCGAGCACGAGCACCACGATCAGCGCCGAGCCGGTCATGAGCAGCACGGCCTTGACGATCTGCACCCAGGTCGTGCCCTTCATGCCGCCGACGGTGACGTAGAAGATCATCAGCGCGCCGACGCCGAGGATGACGATGTTCTTGACCGCCTGGTCGTCGACGCCCAGCAGCAGCGCCACCAGGGCGCCCGCGCCGACCATCTGGGCCAGCAGGTAGAAGATCGACACGACCACGGTGGAGGTCGCCGCGGCCATGCGCACCGGGCGCTGGCGCATGCGGAAGGCCAGCTGGTCGGCCATCGTGTAGCGCCCCGAGTTGCGCAGCATCTCGGCCACGAGCAGCAGCGCGACCAGCCAGGCCACGAGGAAGCCGATGGAGTAGAGGAAGCCGTCGTAGCCCGACAGCGCGATGGCCCCGGAGATGCCGAGGAAGGACGCCGCCGACATGTAGTCGCCGCCGATGGCCAGGCCGTTCTGCACCGGCGAGAACGAGCGGCCGCCGGCGTAGAAGTCGGCCGTGCCGGAGGTCTGCCGGCTGGCCCAGAAGGTGATCCCGATCGTCAGCGCGACGACGCTGAGGAACAGGATCGTGGTGAGCACCTGGTGGTCCATGTCAGTGCCTCTTCCCGTCGGTGCCGGCCACGGTCGCGTCGTACTCGTCGTTGAGGGAGCGCGCCAGCGGGTCGAGGCGGCTCTCGGAGAAGCGGGCGTAGGCGAAGGCCAGCCCGAAGGTGGTGGCGAACTGCAGCAAGCCGAAGACCAGCGCGACGTTGATGTTGCCGACGAGCTTGGTGTTCATGAAGCCGCCGGCGTAGTTCGACATCAGGATGTAGAGCAGGTACCACGCCAGGAAGGCCACCGTGGCGGGGATGACGAAGCCCCGGTAGGCCTTGCGCAGCGCGGCGAAGTCGGGTGAGTCGTGCAGCCGGTCGTAGACCGGGTCGTGCCGGGAGGCCTGGGTGGCGGCCTGCGGCTGCTCCCCGGCTCCGGGCTGGCTCTCGTGGGTGCCCACGGCGGTGTCCCCTCTCGTGCGGATGCGGCCGCGCCGGCCGCAGGTGTGATCGCGGTCACCGTAGGAGTGACGGCGCTCACCCCGGCAGGGCCGACGCCCGGGTCGTCGGCGAGCGGCGCCTCGGAGTCGGTGAGCGGTCGGTCGGGCGCGGTGAGCGGCCGGGTGGGGGGTGGTGGTGCGGCGTGACGAGGACGGGCGGTGGGGCGGGCGGTGAGGTCGTGAGGGGTGTGAGGACGTGAGGAGAAGTTGACCTCGACGGTCACCCGGGGTCGACAGGTGCGAAATCTCGCGCGCCGAGGGTGGAGCCACCGACGAGCCCCTCAGGAGCAGCGCCATGACCATGACCAGCCACTCGCGCAGCAACCCGCGCAGCGCCGCCGCCGCCGGGTCGGTGCCCGCGCGCCGCACCGGACGCTGGATCGAGGACTGGCGCCCCGAGGAGGAGGCGTTCTGGGAGGAGACCGGCCGCCCCGTCGCCCGGCGCAACCTGCTGTGGTCGATCTTCGCCGAGCACCTCGGTTTCTCGGTGTGGCTGATCTGGAGCGTCAGCTCGGCCTTCCTGGTCGCCCAGGGCTTCTCCTTCACCCCGCAGCAGCTCTTCGTGCTGGTGGCGCTGCCCAACCTCGTCGGCTCGCTGCTGCGCCTGCCCTACACCTTCGCGGTGCCGAGGTTCGGCGGGCGCAACTGGACGATGGTGAGCGCGGCGCTGCTGCTGGTGCCGACGCTGCTCTTCGCCTGGGCGGTGCAGGACCCGGGCACGCCCTACTGGGCCTTCTGCCTCATCGCCGCGACCGCCGGCCTCGGGGGCGGCAACTTCGCCAGCTCGATGGCCAACATCAACTTCTTCTACCCCGCGGCCAAGAAGGGCGCGGCGCTCGGCCTCAACGCCGCCGGCGGGAACCTCGGCGTCTCGCTGATCCAGCTCTTCCTGCCCGTGATCGTCGGCGGCGCCGGCATCTTCGGCCTGGTCAAGGCCAGTGAGGGCGGCATCCACCTCGAGCGCGCCGCCTGGGTCTACGCCGGGCTCGCCGTGGTGGCGACGTTCGCGGCCTGGCGCTGGATGGACAACCTGGCCACCGCGACCTCCCGCCCGCGCGAGCAGATGCAGGTCGTGCGCAAGCCGCACACGTGGATCATGGCCTTCCTCTACATCGGCACCTTCGGCTCCTTCATCGGCTACTCCGCCGCCATGCCGCTGCTCATCAAGCTCACCTTCTGGGTGCCGGAGCCGACCCCCCTCGGCACGGGCATCTACTTCGCCTACTTCGCCTTCCTCGGCGCCCTGGTGGGCTCCGCGACCCGCCCGCTCGGCGGGTGGCTGGCCGACCGCTTCGGCGGCGCCCGGGTCACCCTGGCCGCCTTCGGCGCCATGATCGTCTTCACCCTGGCGGTGCTGTGGACCCTCACGCGGCTGACCCCGAACCCGACCGCCGACCCGGCGATCGCCACCGACAACCAGTCGTGGTTCCCCTTCTTCCTCGGCTTCTTCCTCTGCGTCTTCGCCGCCACCGGCATCGGCAACGGCTCGACCTACAAGATGATCCCCGCCATCTGGCGCACCGAGGCCGAGCGCACCAGCGAGGCCGGCACCCCCGCCCGCAGCGCCGCGCTGCTGCTGGCCACCAAGCAGGCCTCGGCCGCCATCGGCGTCATCGGTGCGGTGGGCGCGATCGGCGGCTTCCTCATCCCGATCGCCTTCAGCTCGCCGTGGGTCGAGGACCCGCTCTCGGCCACGAAGGGCGCCTTCGTCGTCTTCACCGCCTTCTACGCCGTGTGCGCCCTGGTCACCTGGGCGGTCTACCTGCGCCGGCCCTCCGCGGCCGCCGCCGCGAGGCCCGGCACCATGGCGGGCGCGGGCATCTGACGTGAGCACCCCTCCCGCCGGCCCGGCCACGGGCACCCGCACCCACTGCCCCTACTGCTCCCTGCAGTGCGGCATGACCCTGGAGCGCTCCGGTCGCACCCTGCAGGTGCAGCCGTGGGCCGACTTCCCGGTCAACGAGGGCGCGCTGTGCCGCAAGGGCTGGACCGCGACCGGGCTGCGCGGCCACCGCGAGCGGCTGACCAGCCCGCTCGTGCGCGACGGGGCCACCGGCGAGCTGCGCACCGCGTCGTGGGACGAGGCGCTCGACCTGGTCGCGACCCGGATGCGGGCGCTCCAGGCCGAGAGCGGGCCCGACGCGGTCGCGGTCTTCGGCGGCGGGGGGCTCACCAACGAGAAGGCCTACCAGCTGGGCAAGCTGGCCCGGGTGGCGCTCGGCACCAGCCAGATCGACTACAACGGCCGCTGGTGCATGAGCTCCGCGGCCTCCGCGGCCAACCAGTCCCTCGGCCTCGACCGCGGGCTGCCCTTCCCGCTGGCCGACCTCGAGCGCACCGACCTGGTCGTGCTCGTGGGCTCCAACCTCGCCGAGACCATGCCGCCGGCCGCCCGCCACCTCGACCGGCTGCGCGAGCGCGGCGGCCGCGTCGTCGTGCTCGACCCGCGCCGCACCGCCACCGCGGAGCGCGCCGACCTCGTGCTCCAGCCGCTGCCGGGCACCGACCTGGCCGTCGCGCTGGGCCTGCTGCACCTGCTCGACGGCGCCGGCGCGGTCGACGAGGAGTACGTCGCGACCCGCACCACCGGCTTCGAGGACGTCCGGCGCTCGGTCGCCGGCTGGTGGCCCGAGCGCGTCGAGCGGGTCTCCGGCGTCGCCGCGGAGGACCTGCGCGAGCTGGCCGGGCTGCTCGCCGACGCCGAGCGGGCCGTCGTGCTCACCGCCCGGGGCGCCGAGCAGCACGCCCAGGGCACCGACACCGTGCTGGCCTGGATCAACGTCGCCCTCGCCCTCGGGCTGCCCGGGCGCGACGCCTCGGGCTGGGGCTGCCTCACCGGCCAGGGCAACGGCCAGGGCGGGCGCGAGCACGGCCAGAAGGCCGACCAGCTGCCCGGCTACCGGATGATCGACGACCCTGCGGCCCGCGCCCATGTCGCGGGCGTCTGGGGCGTGGCGCCCGAGACCCTGCCCGGGCCGGGGCGCTCGGCGTACGAGCTGCTGGAGGTGCTGGGCACCGAGGGCGGCCCGCGGGCGCTGCTGGTCACCGGCAGCAACCCGGTCGTCTCGGCGCCGAACGCCGACCACGTGACCGAGCGCCTCGACGCCCTCGACCTGCTGGTGGTGGTCGACCTCGTCCTCTCGGAGACCGCGGCCCGCGCCGACGTCGTGCTGCCCGTGGCCCAGTGGGCCGAGGAGACCGGCACGATGACCAACCTCGAGGGCCGGGTCGTGCTGCGCCAGCGCGCGGTGGCCCCGCCCGCCGGCGTGCGCGACGAGCTGGAGCTGCTGGCCGACCTCGCGGCCCGCCTGGGCTCCCCGGTGCCCTTCGGCACCGACGCCGCCGAGGTCTTCGCCGAGCTCGGCCGCGCCTCGGCCGGCGGTCGCGCCGACTACTCCGGGATCACCCACGAGCGGGTCCGCGCCGAGCAGGGCGTCTTCTGGCCCTGCCCCGCCGTGCCCGAGGGTCGCGCGCCCCACCCGGGCACGCCGCGCCTGTTCGCCGAGCGCTTCGCCACCCCCGACGGCCGCGCGCGCTGCCGCGTGGTGGAGCACCGTGGCCCCGTCGAGCAGCCCGACGCCGCCTTCCCGCTGCACCTGACGACCGGGCGGGTGCTCGCGCAGTACCAGTCCGGCGCCCAGACCCGCCGGATCCGCGACCTGCCCGACACCGGGCCCTTCGTCGAGCTGCACCCCCTGCTGGCCGCCCGGATCGGCGCCGCCGACGGCGAGCCGGTCGTCGTCACCACCCGCCGCGGGTCGCTGCGCGCGCCGGCGCGCGTGGTCGACTCCATCCGCCCCGACACCGTCTTCGTGCCCTTCCACTGGGTCGGCGCCAACCGGCTCACCCACGACGCGCTCGACCCCTCCAGCCGGATGCCGGAGTTCAAGGCGTGCGCCGCGGCGGTGGGGCTCGCCGCGTCACCGGACCCCACGCCGGACGTCTCGTCCACGCAGGCGCCCGTGCGGGAGCGGGCCGCCGCGGGGGTGCCCGCATGAGCGCACGCGTCGTGGTGGTCGGGTCGGGCATGGCCGCGACCCGGCTGGTCGAGGAGCTGCTCGCCCGCGACACCGGCGCCCGGATCACCGTGCTCGGCGACGAGCCCCACGCGCCCTACAACCGGATCCTGCTCTCCGCGCTGCTCGAGGGCACCCACCGCGCCGACGCGCTCACCCTGCGCGGCCTGGAGTGGTACGCCGACCGGGGCGTCGACCTCCGCACGGGCGCGCGGGTGCTCGAGGTCGACCGCGACGCCCGCGAGGTCGGCCTCGTCGACGGCACCCGCCTCGGCTACGACCGGCTGGTGCTGGCCACGGGCAGCATCCCCACGCTGCCGCCGGTGCGCGGGCTGGTCGGCATGGACGGACGCCTCGACGAGCGCGTGCATGCCTTCCGCAGCCTCGACGACGCCCTGCGGCTGAGCCGCGCCGCGGCGTCGGCGCGCCGCGCGGTCGTGGTCGGCGGCGGGCTGCTCGGCCTCCAGGTGGCCCGCGCCCTGGGCGTGCGCGGCCTCGACGTCGAGGTCGTCGAGGGCGGCGACCACCTGCTGCGCAGCCAGGTGGGCGCACCGGCGGGCGCGATCCTGGCCCGCGACCTGCGCCGGCTCGGCACGGCGGTCTACACCGGCACCCGCGCCGTGCGGCTGACCCCCGCGGGGCTCGTGCTCGACCACGGCTACACCCTCGGCACCGACCTCGTCGTGCTCACCGCCGGCGGCCGTCCCTCGGTCGCGCTGGCCCGGTCGGCCGGCCTCGCGGTGCGACGCGGGGTGGTCGTCGACGCGCGGCTGCGGACCAGCGACCCCCGCGTGCACGCGATCGGCGACTGCGCCCAGCGCGGCGATCGCACCACCGGCTTCGTCGCCCCCGCCTGGGAGCAGGCCGGCGTGCTGGCCGAGGTCCTGGCCCACGAGCTGGCCGGGGCCGGTGGCGCGGCCGGGGGAGCCGACCCGCGCCCGGGCCGCACGCTCCCGGCGTACGAGGGGTCGCGGACGGTGGCGCGGCTGCGCGCGACCGACCTCGACGTCGCGGTGCTCGGCGAGCCCGAGACCGCCGAGGGCGAGGTCGTGGAGCTGACCAACCCCGTGGCGGGCTCGCACCGCCGCCTCGTCGTGCGCGACGGCGTGCTCGTGGCCGCGACCCTCGTCGGCGACCTGAGCCGGATCGGCCTGCTCACGCAGTACTACGACCGCGGCACGGTGCTCTCGCCGGGCGAGCCCGGCGCGCTGCTGCGCGGCGAGCGACCCGGCGCGGGTGCGACCCCGAGCGCGGCCTCCCTGCCCGACGACGCCGAGGTGTGCGCGTGCGCCGGCGTCAGCGCCGGGCGCGTGCGCGCCTGCGGCTCCCTCGAGCAGGTCCGCGACACCACCCGCGCCACCGCCGGCTGCGGCGGCTGCGCGCCCGCCGTGCGACAGCTCCTCGCCACCCGACCCAGCACCACCCTGGAAGGAACCCGAGCATGATGGCTCACCACCGCAGGACCCTCGTGGTCGTCGGCCACGGCATGGTCGGCCACCGCTTCGTGCAGGCCGCCGTCGAGCGGGGCCTCACCGAGACCCACGACGTGGTCGTGGTCGGGGAGGAGCTGCGCGCCGCCTACGACCGCGTCGCGCTGACCTCCTTCTTCGAGCGCGGCGCCGAGGAGCTCTCGCTGCTCCCGACCGGGGAGTACGACGACCCCCGGGTGCGGCTGCTGCTCGGCACCACCGTCGAGTCGGTCGACACCGGTGCCCGCACGCTCGTGCTCGGCGGTGCCGCCGCGGGCGAGGAGCTGGCCTACGACGAGCTGGTGCTCGCCACCGGCGCCGCCCCCTTCGTGCCGCCGATCCCCGGCACCGACCTCGACGGCGTCTTCGTCTACCGCACCATCGAGGACCTCGAGGCGATCCGTGACGCGGCCGCCACCGCCCGCGTGGGCGCGGTCGTCGGCGGCGGGCTGCTCGGGCTGGAGGCGGCCAACGCCCTGGCGCAGCTGGGCCTGGAGACCCACGTGGTGGAGATGGCGCCGCGGCTCATGGCCGTGCAGGTCGACGACGCCGGTGGCGCGGTGCTGACCCGCCACGTCGAGGGCCTGGGGCTGGGCGTGCACACCGGCGCGATGACCACCGAGGTGCTCGGCCAGGACGGCCGCGTGGTCGGCCTCGGGCTGCGCGACCGCGAGCCGCTGCCGGCCGAGGTCGTGGTCTTCTCGGCCGGGATCCGCCCGCGCGACGCCCTGGCCCGTGCGGCCGGTCTCGACGTCGCCGAGCGCGGCGGCGTGCTGGTCGACGAGCGGTGCCGCACCTCCGACCCCCACGTGTGGGCGGTGGGGGAGTGCGCGGCCCCGGCGGGACGGATGTACGGCCTGGTCGCGCCGGGCTACGCGATGGCCGAGGTCGTCGTCGACGCCCTGCTGGGCGGCCCGGGAGCCTTCACCGGCGCCGACATGTCGACCAAGCTCAAGCTGATGGGCGTCGACGTGGCCTCCTTCGGCGACGCCTTCGCGACCACCGAGGGCGCCCTCGAGCTGGTCTACGCCGATGCCGTGGCGGGGGTCTACAAGAAGCTCGTCGTCTCCGAGGACGGCCGGCGCCTGCTCGGCGGCGTGCTCGTGGGCGACGCCAGCGCCTACGGCGTGCTGCGCCCGATGGTGGCCACCGCCACCAACCCGGGCATCGCGCTGCCCGACAACCCCGAGGACCTCATCCTGCCCAGCGGCCGCGGCAGCGCCGAGATCGGGCTGCCGCCCGAGGCGCAGGTCTGCTCCTGCAACGACGTCACCCGCGCGCAGATCGAGGAGGCGGTCGGCGAGGGCGGCTCGTGCGACAGCCCGTCGTGCGTCACCGCCTGCACCCGCGCCGGCGCCACCTGCGGGTCGTGCAAGCCGCTGGTCAAGAAGGTCGTGGAGGACTTCTTCGCAGCCCGAGGGCGCAGCGTCGACCGCAGCCTGTGCGAGCACTTCCCGCTCTCGCGCCAGGAGCTCTTCGAGGTGATCGCCGTGCACGGGCACACCCGCTTCGACGACGTCGTCGCCGCCCACGGCACGGGCCGCGGCTGCGACGTCTGCAAGCCCACGGTGGCCTCGATCCTGGCCAGCCTGCTCGGCGACCACGTGCTCGGCGCGGAGCGCCGCACGCTGCAGGACACCAACGACGCCTACCTCGCCAACATCCAGCGCAACGGCACCTACTCCGTCGTGCCCCGCATCCCCGGTGGCGAGATCACCCCGGAGAAGCTCATCGTGATCGGGGAGGTCGCCCGCGACTTCGGGCTCTACACCAAGATCACCGGGGGCCAGCGCATCGACCTCTTCGGCGCCCGCATGGAGCAGCTGCCGGCGATCTGGACCCGCCTGGTCGACGCCGGCTTCGAGTCCGGGCACGCCTACGGCAAGTCGCTGCGCACCGTGAAGTCCTGCGTGGGCTCGACCTGGTGCCGCTACGGCGTGCAGGACTCCACGACGCTGGCCATCATGCTCGAGGAGCGCTACCGGGGCCTGCGCTCCCCGCACAAGCTCAAGGGCGGGGTGAGCGGCTGCGCCCGCGAGTGCGCCGAGGCCCGGTCGAAGGACTTCGGCGTCATCGCCACCGAGAAGGGGTGGAACCTCTACGTCGCGGGCAACGGCGGCGCCACCCCCGTGCACGCCCGGCTGCTCGCGGGCGACCTCGACACCGAGACGCTGGTGCGCTACCTCGACCGCTTCCTCATGTACTACATCCGCACCGCCGACCGGCTCCAGCGCACCGCCCCCTGGGTCGACGCCCTCGACGGCGGCCTCGACCGGGTGCGCGAGGTCGTCGTCGACGACGTGCTCGGGCTCGGCAGCGAGCTCGAGGCGGCGATGGCCACCCACGTCGAGGGCTACTCCGACGAGTGGCGCGCCACCCTGGAGGACCCCGACAAGCTGGCCCGCTTCGTCTCCTTCGTCAACGCCCCCGACACCCCCGACCCCCACATCACCTTCCGCAGCGAGCGCGACCAGGTCGCCCCGGCCGACAGCGAGGGCCCGGTGCTGCTCGGCGCGAGCATCCCCGTGGGACCGGGCGGCCCGGGCAGCCCCGAGACGGTCGGGGCCGGCCGGTGAGCGCGCCGGAGGCGACCTGGACGGCGGTCTGCCGCCTGGAGCAGATCGAGGTCGAGGGCGGCGTGGCGGCGCTGGTGGGGGGCGCGGCGGTCGCGGTCTTCCGCACCCACGACGACACGGTGCACGCGCTGGGCAACTACGATCCCCTCGGGCGGGCCTCCGTGCTCGCCCGCGGCATCGTCGGCACGCGGGGGGAGGTCCCGTGCGTCGCGTCGCCGCTGCACAAGCAGGCCTACGACCTGCGCACCGGGCAGTGCCTCGACGACGCGGCCGTCCGGGTCCCGACGTACGACGTCAGGGTCGACCGCGGCGTGGTGCTGGTCGGCCCGCAGAGGGAGGGTCCGTGACACCCGAGCTGCCCGAGCCGCCCGAGCCGCCCGAGCCGGCCGAGCCGCCCGAGCCGCCCGATGCGGCCGCGCCGCTGGCCGGCTACCGGATCGGCGTGACCGCCGCCCGCAAGGTCGACGAGCAGGTCGCGCTGCTGGAGCGTCGCGGCGCCCGCGTGGAGTGGGCCCCGGCGCTCTCGCTGGAGCCCAACCAGGTCGACGACGCCGAGCTGCGGGCCCAGACCGCCGAGGTGCTCTCCCGCCCCGTCGACGTCTTCCTGGCCACCACCGGCATCGGCATGAAGGCGTGGTTCGAGGCCGCCGAGGGCTGGGGCCTGCTCGACGAGCTGCTCGCCGCCCTGAGGTCCTCCGAGATCCTCGCCCGCGGCCCCAAGAGCGTGGGCGCGCTGCGGCGCCGCGGGCTGCGCGAGCTGTGGGCCCCGGAGTCGGAGTGCTTCGAGGACGTGCTCGAGCACCTGCGCGGACGCGACCTCGCCGGGCGCCGCATCGTGGTGCAGGAGCACGGCCAGTCGCTGTCGATGGTCGCCCACGCGCTGCGTCGCCAGGGCGCCGACGTCACCACCGTGACCGTCTACCGCGTGCTGGCCGCCGACGACCCCGGCCCGATGTTCAAGATGGTCGACCTCATCGCCGACCGCGCCCTCGACGCCGTCACCTTCACCTCCGCGCCCGCCGTGGCCGCCCTGATGGAGGCCGCGGGCGTCGTGGGCCGGCGCGACGAGGTCGTCACCGCCTTCCAGGCCGACGTCGTGGCCTCCTGCGTCGGCCCGGTCACCTCGGCCGCCTTCGAGATGTGGGGCGTGCCGACGCTCTTCCCCGAGCGCTCGCGGCTGGTCGCGATGGTCAAGCAGCTCGAGACCGAGCTGCCCTCGCGCTCCTCGGGCCTGGCCGTCGACCTGGTGGGTGGGCGCCAGCTGCTGCTGCACGGCGACGGCGTGCTCCTCGACGGGGTCGAGGTCAGGCTCTCGCCGGCGCCGACCGCGGTGCTGCACGCCCTGGTCGCCAACCCCGGCAACGTCGTCTCGCGCCAGGCGCTGCTGGCCATGCTGCCCAGCGGCACCGCCGGCTCCGAGCACGCCGTGGAGATGGCCGTGGCCCGCCTGCGCGCCGGCATCGGCACCAAGGCCGTGCAGACCGTGGTCAAGCGCGGCTACCGGCTGGCCGTGGGCTGACTGCGGGGCCTCCCTTCGCCGCCTGAGGGTGCCGGGCTGCGGCGGTCATGGCGCCGGCCTGGCGCGACACGTCGAACGCCGCGACGAGGCCGTGAAGCAGCTCGACCGTCCCGGACGCGCCACGCTTCGTCGTCGCGCCGAGCCCGACCCGATCGAGGCGGTCCGAGACGCGCGGGCGGCGCTGTCACGGGACGCCGGCACCCCGGGGTCCCCGGCTCTGTGCCCGGCCCTGTGCCTGGCGCGGTGACCGGCCCGGGGATCGACCTGCTGACCCGCCCGCCGACTCGGCCGTGGGGCGGCCCGGTAGTCGGCGTCGGCAAGTGGCGGGAGACGACACCTGCGGCGGTCCTCGACTGGTCGTTCGCCGCCATTTCTCGACGGGTCGGCGCCGGGGACGCGAGGCGGCCCCGCGTGGCGGGTCGGCAGGGCTCGCGGTGATCGATCGTGTGGGCACGCGCAGCAGGTGGTGGACCCGGGCGCGGCGGCAAGTGGCGGGAGACGACACCTGCGGCGGTCCTCGACCTGTCGTTCGCCGCCACTTCTCGGGCGGGCCGGCCGGGGACGTGACGCGACCCCCGCGTGGCGGGTCGGCAGCGCTCGCGGTGACTGATCGTGCGGAAGTGGCGGGAGACGACAGCTGCGGCAGTCCTCGACCGGTCGTTCACCGCCACTTCTCGGGCGGGCCGGCCGGGACGTGACGCGGCCCCGCGTGGCGGGTCGGCAGCGCTCGCGGTGATCGATCGTGTGGGCACGCGCAGCAGGCGGTGGACCCGGGCGCGGCGGCAAGTGGCGGGAGACGACACCTGCGGGGGTCCTCGACTGGTCGTTCGCCGCCACTTCTCGGGCGGGTCGGCCGGGGACGCGAGGCGGCCCCGCGTGGCGGGTCGGCAGCGCTCGCGCTGACCGATCGTGCGGGCACGCGCAGCAGGCGGTGGACCCGGGCGCGGCGGCAAGTGGCGGGAGACGACACCTGCGGCGGTCCTCGACCTGTCGTACGCCGCCACTTCTCGGCCGAGCCGGCCGGGGACGTGACGCGACCCCCGCGTGGCGGGTCGGCAGCGCTCGCGGTGACCGATCGTGCGGAAGTGGCGGGAGACGACAGCTGCGGCGGTCCTCGACCGGTCGTGTGCCGCCACTTCTCGGGCGGGCCGGCCGGGGGCGCGGGGCGGCCCCGCGTGGCGGGTCGGCAGGGCTCGCGGTGACCGACCGTCCGGGGCCGGGTGCGCCCGAGACCCCCGCCGACCACTCGCACCCCGACGGGTCACGACTCGACGAGCCACAGGAGCGTCCCGGCTGCGGGGTCGGGTGGCACGATGAGCGGCATGGACGCCCGCCTCGTGACCGTCGCCCACGGCACCCGCAAGGGCGGCGGCAACGAGATCGCCCGCCTGCTGACCGACGCCGCCGGCGAGGAGCTCGGCCTCGAGGCCGTCTGCTCCTACGTCGAGCTGTGCGAGCCGCTCTTCGAGGACGTCGTGGCGGCCTCGGCCACCCCGACGCTGGTCGTGCCGCTCCTGCTGTCGACCGGCTTCCACCTGCGCCAGGACCTGCCCCGCATGGCCCGCGCCGCCGGCGGTCCGCTGGTGCTCGGCCGCCCCTTCGGCCCGCACCGGCTGGTCGCGGCCGCACAGCTGGAGCGGCTGCGGGAGGCGGGCGCGCGGCCGGAGGAGCGGCAGGTCGGGCGGCTCGTGCTCGTCGCCGCGGGCTCCTCGGACCCGCTGGCCACCCGCGACCTGACCCGGGCCGCCGAGCTGCTCGGCGAGGCCTGGGCCGAGGCGGCCGGCGCGGCCGGGGCGCCCCCGCCCGTGGCGGTCGAGGTGGCCACCCTCACCGCGCTGGGCCGTCGCCCGGCCGAGGTCGTGCGGCCCGGCGACGTGGTGTCGCCGTACCTGCTCTCGCCGGGGTTCTTCGCCGACCGGGCCGCCCGCGAGTGCCGCGAGGCCGGAGCCGCGCTGGTCGCCGACGTCATCGGGCCCCACCCGCGGCTCGTCGAGCTGGTGGCCCGGCGCGCCCGCGCCCTGGCCCGCATCGAGCAGCCCGCCTAGCCCGACCCCCTCAGCCCCGGGGGTACGCCGACTCCTCGGGCGTGTGCAGCCGCACGAGGAAGGCGCCGGCGTGGGCGGGGCGCGAGGCCCGGGTGAGCAGGCTGGTGCCGACCATGACGCCCACCGCCAGCGGCACCGACCAGGCGGCCGGCTGCTCGAGCAGCACCGCCCGCCAGCCGGGGTCGACGTCGACGAGCAGCGTCACCAGCGCGGCGGTGCCGGAGCCGAGGCCGCCGACGACCAGGCCGGCGACGGCGCCCGCGGCGGTGAGACCGGGCCACCAGATGCCGAGCACGAGCAGCGGGCAGAAGGTCGAGGCGGCCACCGCGAAGGCCAGGCCCACGGTGGAGGCGACGCCGACCTCGGGGCCGAGCAGGGCCACGGCGCACGGCACGGTGACGGCGACGACGGCCGCCACCCGGAAGGCGGTGACCCCGTCGAGGCGGCGCCCGCCCCAGGCCCGCCCGGTGACGTCCTGGCTGAGCACGCCGGCCACCGCGATCGACAGCCCCGAGGAGGTCGACAGGAAGGCCGCGAACGCCCCCGCCACCACCAGGCCGGTCAGGACGTCGCCGCCGAGTCCCGGCAGCACGATCCGCGGCAGCTCGAGCACCAGCGCGTCGGAGCGGCCTGCGGCGGCCAGCGCCGGGGCGTAGGCCCGGCCCAGGGCGCCGTACACCGGCGGGACGAGGTAGAAGGCGCTCAGCAGCACGAGCACGACCAGCGTCGTGCGGCGCGCGGCCCGGCCGTCGGGGTTGGTGTAGAAGCGCACCACCACGTGGGGCAGGCCCATCGTGCCGAGGAAGGTGGCCGCGATGAGGGAGTAGGTGACGTAGAGGCCCTGCCCGCCGCCCTCGGCCAGCGGCTGCGACCACGACACCAGGTCGGGGAAGGCCGGGCCCGCCCCGGCGTCCGCCCCGGCCGCACCGCCGGAGGAGCCGCCCGTGGGCCGGCCGTCGCCGAGCCACACCACGACGAGCACGGCCGCGGGCACGAGCAGGGCGGTGAGCTTGAGCCAGTACTGGAAGGCCTGCACGAAGGTGATCGAGCGCATGCCGCCCGAGGAGACGTTGACCAGCACGACCGCGCCGACGATGACCGGGCCCACCCAGCCCGGGGCGCCGACCGCGGAGGTCAGCGTGAGCCCGGCGCCCTGGAACTGCGGCAGCAGGTAGAGCCAGCCGATCACGACCACCAGCAGCGAGCAGGTCGAGCGCACCCGCCGCGAGCCCAGCCGGGCCTCGGCGAAGTCGGGCAGCGTGTAGGCCCCCGAGCGGCGCAGGGGGGCGGCGACGAGCACGAGCAGCACGAGGTAGCCCGCGGTCCAGCCGACGGGGTACCAGAGCATGTCGGCGCCGAAGGTCAGCAGCAGCCCGGCCACGCCGAGGAAGGAGGCGGCCGAGAGGTACTCCCCACCGATGGCCGAGGCGTTGAGCCCCGGGCGCACCGTGCGCGAGGCCACGAAGAAGTCGCTGGTCGTGCGGGAGAAGCGCAGCCCCCAGGTGCCGATGGCCAGGGTCGCCACCGTCACCAGGACGATCGCGACGATGCCGGGTGCGGCGTTCACCGCGGGTCCCCCTCGGGCCCGTCGGGGGACGGGGCGGCGGGCGCGGTGCCGCGCACGAGGTCGCCGTAGGCCACCTCGTTGCGCTCGGCGCGGCGCACGTAGAGCCAGGCGAGCCCGACGAGGAACGGGTAGGCCGCCACGCCGAGCAGCAGCCACGGCAGGGGCACGCCCAGCCAGCTGCGGTGGCCCAGCGAGGGTGCCAGGTGGAAGAGCAGCGGCAGCGACCCGAGCACCCCGACGAGCACCAGCAGGGTGCGCGCGGCCAGCCACAGCTGCTCGCGCAGCAGCGAGCGGAGGTAGAGTCCGGCCAGCCGCTCGTCGGGCCCGGGGTCGCGGCGGGCGCGCTCCGCCCCGCCCGTCGTACGCCGCCGCGGCGGCCCGGTGACCCGCACCCGCGGCGGGCGGGCCTCGCTCACGAGCCGGCCCGCCGCAGCAGCAGGTCGCGAAGCTCGCGGGTGTGGCGTCGGCTGACCACCAGCTCGGGACCCGGCCCGGAGCCCTCGGCGCCACCGCCGGCGGGGCCGACCCGCACGGTGCAGCGGCCGGCCTCGGTGCGGACCTCGGCCACGTGGGCCAGCGCCACCAGCAGCGAGCGGTGGATGCGCACGAAGCCGGCCTCGGCCCACTCCTCCTCCAGCGTCGACAGCGGGGTCCGCACGAGGTGGGAGCCGCCCGAGGTGGTGTGCAGGCGGGCGTAGTCGCCCTGGGCCTCGACGTGGGTGATCTCGGAGCGGGCCACGAAGCGGGTGACCCCGCCCAGCTCGACCGGCACCTGCAGGTCGGCGACGGTCCCGGTGCGGTCGGCGCCGTCCACGACGCGGCGCACGGCCTCGGCGAGTCGCTCGGCGCGCACGGGCTTGAGCACGTAGTCGACCGCGCGCAGGTCGAAGGCGTCGACGGCGTGGGCCTCGTGGGCGGTGACGAAGACGACCGGCGGCGGGGTGCGGAAGCGGCCGAGCACCTGCGCGAGCTCCAGGCCGGTGAGGCCGGGCATCTGGATGTCGAGGAAGACCGCGTCGACCTCGGTCTCCTGCAGCACCTTCAGCCCGGCGGTGGCGGAGTCGCGGGTCAGCACCTCCCCGACGCGGGGGTCGCGCTCGAGGAGGTAGCGCAGCTCGTCGAGCGCGGGCCGCTCGTCGTCGACCACCAGCACCCGCGCCAGCGCCGGCGCCGCTCCCTGGCCGGTCACCTGGCCCGTCCCCTGGCCGGTCACCGGACGTGCACCCCGGGGGCGAACTTCGGCACCCGCACGGTGACCTTGGTGCCGGCGCCGGCGGCGGTCTCGACGACCAGGCCGTGGTCGTCGCCGTAGACCGCGCGCAGCCGGCCGTCGACGTTGCCCAGGCCCACCGAGTCGAGGCTGCCGTCGCCGGCCAGCGCCCGTCGCACCCGGGCGGGGTCCTCGCCGACGCCGTCGTCCTCCACCTCGATGACGCACTCCTGGCCGCGGTCGAGGGCCACGATGCTGATGTGGCCGCCGCCCTCGCGGCCCTCGAGGCCGTGACGCACGGCGTTCTCGACCAGCGGCTGGATGCACAGGAACGGCACGGCCACCGGCAGCACCTCGGGCGCGATGCGCAGGGTCACCCGCAGCCGGTCGCCGAAGCGGGCCTGCTCGAGCAGCAGGTAGCGCTCGACCGAGCGCAGCTCCTCGGCCAGCGTCGTGAACTCGCCGTGGCGGCGGAAGGAGTAGCGGGTGAAGTCGGCGAACTCCAGCAGCAGCTCGCGCGCCCGGTCGGGGTCGGTGCGCACGAAGCTGGCGATAGCGCCGAGGGAGTTGTAGATGAAGTGGGGGCTGATCTGGGCCCGCAGCGCGCGCACCTCGGCCTCCATCAGCCGGGTGCGCGAGGCGTCGAGCTCGGCCAGCTCCAGCTGCCCCGAGACCCAGCGGGCGACCTCGTCGGTGGCCCGGGCCAGCCCGGCGGTGGGGTACGCCGTGAACGTCGCCAGCGTGCCGACCACCCGCTCCTCGACCAGCAGCGGGCTGACCACCGCGTTGCGCACCGGGCAGCCGGGCTGGTCGCAGGGCAGGTCGGAGCGCTCGAAGACCCGGGTGGCGCCCCGCTCGACGGTCTCGGCGACCAGGGCCGGCAGCTGGCCCTGGTGGTGGGCGCCGCTGCCCTCCCAGGCCAGGACCTCGGCGGGCACGGCGGAGTCGGTGAGCGCGAGGGCGGGCGCGCCGAGCAGCGCGTGCAGGTGGCGGATGCTGCGCTCGGCGCTGGCGCGGTGCAGCCCCTCGCGCAGGGCGGGGCCGGCCAGCGACGCGGTGTGCAGGGTGCGGAAGGTCGTGCGGTCGGCGTCGGTGCCGAGGTGGCGCCGGCGTCGCAGCCTCACCGGAAGTCGAAGAGGAGCACGGTGTCCTCGTCGACCGTGACGGCCGAGTCGGGCGCCTTGGTCACGTCGGTCACGGCCGGGAAGCTCCCGGTGGTGACCACGAGGTGGCTCCCCATGGCGTCGGGGGTGGCGTCGGCGGTGGCGTGGTGGGTGGCGTGGTGGGTGGCGTCGGGCTCGGTGGGCCCGTCGGCGGCGCCGTGGGGGTCGGCTGTGCCGTGGCCGGTCGGGGGCGCGGCGTGCGCGGGCTCGTCGGCGACGACGACGCGGCGCTCGAGGACGCCGGCGCGGAAGCACTGCACCACGTAGGGCAGCTGCATGCCGTCCATGCCGCGGCCGTAGTCGTCGTAGAAGGCGAGCACCTGGGCGCGCAGCTCCTCGCGCCCGGTGTCGTCGCGGGTGGCGACGTGGGAGCGGGAGAGGGCGAGGTCCTGCACCGTGCTGCGGTTGAGGGTCTGCCAGGAGCGGAAGGCGCGGTCCTCGACGAAGCCGAAGAGCGGGGAGTGCACGAGCGCCCGGTGGGACTCCCCGCGCTGCCCGCCGCCGAGCAGGCGGCCCAGCCGGCGCACCCACGGGATGCGCTCGTCGCGCTCGTTCCACACCAGGGCCAGGTGGCCGCCGGGGCGCAGCACCCGGGCGATCTCGGGCAGCGCGACCTCGGGGTCGAGCCAGTGGAAGGCCTGGGCGCACACCACGACGTCGACCGAGGCGTCGGGCAGGGGGAGGTCCTCGGCCGGGGCGACGGCGGTGCGCACGTCGGGCAGGCGCCGCCCCAGCACGGCGAGCATCTCCGGGTCGGGGTCGGTGGCCAGCACGTCGTGACCGAGCGCGACCAGCTGCTCGGTGAGCTTGCCGGTGCCGGCGCCGACCTCGAGCACGGTCACCGGGTCGCCGGCCCCCAGGTCGGTGAGCCACGCGGCGGCCTCGCGGGGGTAGCCGGGCCGGCCGCGGTCGTAGGCGTCGGCGACCGTGCCGAAGGCCCGGGCGGGCGTGCGGTCCGGGTGCGGGGCTGCGGGGTGGTCGGCCATCGCAGCGACGATATCCCCTGCCGGCCCTCCGTGGTCCCCGCCGGCGTCCCCTGCGACGCGGCCGGGCCCGCGCGGGCCGGTAGCCTCGCGCCCGTGACCGATGACCCGCTGGCCTGGCTGACCTCGCTCGAGGGCGTGCCCAGCGCCTACGTCGCCGCCCGCGACGGCATCGACGTGATGCTGCGCGACCGCGGGCTGCGGCGTACGTCCCCGGAGACGACGGCCGAGTCGCTGCTGCGCGGCGCCCACGCCAGTGCGGTGCTGGAGGGCTCGGGCTCCTCGCTCGCCGAGGTGCGTGCGGGGGAGGGCGACGCGGTGGCCGCCGACGCGGTGCGGGTCTCCTCCGAGCTGCTCGCGCTCGTGCCCGCGCTGGGCCGCACGCCGCTGCAGGCCCTGGCCCGGGTGCACACCCTGGCCTCCGCCGGCTCGCTGCCCGAGGACGAGCGGGGCCGCCCGCGCGACGCCGCGGCCGCCGAGCGGCTGCGGGCGCTGGCGACGCTGCTCACCGCCGAGACCGCGGCCCCGGCGCTGGTCGTGGCCGCGGTGGTGCACGCCGACCTCGCGACCTCCGCGCCCTTCGCCTCCCACAACGGGGTCGTGGCGCGGGCGGCCGAGCGGCTGGTGCTGGTGGCGCGCGGGGTCGACGAGAAGTCGCTGGTCGTGCCCGAGGCCGGCCACCTCGCCCTGCGCGAGGCCTACGAGTCCAACCTGCGCGGCTACCGCGACGGCGGCGAGGCCGGCGTCCACTCCTGGCTGCTCTACGCCGCCGAGGCCTACGCCGCGGGCGCCGAGGCGAGCCCGCTGCGCCGTGAGGCGACCTGAGGCGACCGGAGGCGACCGGAGGCGACCGGAGGCGACCGGAGGCGCAGCGTCGCGGGGCGCCCGGAGACGTGCCCGTCAGGGCCCGGACATGCAGGTGGCACCCGGGCCATCGATCGACCTGGGTGCCACCGCTGACACGCGAGCCGCCGGCTACCAGGCGTGCATCACTACTGCTGCTGCGGGAGTGTCCCGCTGGCATGCGCCCATAAGAAGGGTGGATCGCCGCGTGGGTACCCCGGACCGCGTGTACGTCTCTGTTGAGGTGTCCCGACCCCGTCCTGCCGGGCCGGTGAGGCCTTCCCGCTCCTGCTGGCCTCGTGACTCCATGTGTACGCCGGTGTGACCTGGAGCACAAGACCTACCCGGCGGTAGGTCGCCGACGGCGTGTGCCGGCCCAGACCGCGCCGCCCACCGCGACGACCCCGGTGACAGCCAGCGCGGCGAGCGTCGAGCGACCGCCGGGCAGCCGCGAGCGCAGGGCCACGGGTCGGGTGAAGACGAGCACGGGCCAGTCGCGGGCGACCGCGATGCGGCGCAGGTCCTTGTCGGGGTTGACGGCGTGCGGGTGGCCCACGGCCTCGAGCATCGCGGTGTCGGTGATCGAGTCGCTGTAGGCGTAGCTGGCCGCGAGGTCGTAGCCGCGCTCCTCGGCCAGCGCGCGGATGGCGGCGGCCTTCTCCTCGGCGTAGGCGTAGTAGGCGATCTCGCCGGTGTAGCGGCCGTCGACCTCCTCCAGCCGGGTGGCCACCACGAGGTCGGCGCCCAGCATGGCCCCGATCGGCTCGACGACCTCGCTGCCGGAGGTGGAGACGATGACCACGTCGCGCCCGGCGGCGTGGTGCTCCTCGATGAGGCCGACCGCCTCCTCGTAGACCAACGGGTCGACGATGGTGTGGAGGGTCTCCGCGACGATCTCGCGCACCGTGGCGACGTCCCACCCCGCGACCAGCTGCGACATGAAGTGCCGCATCTTCTCCATCTGGTCGTGGTCGGCGCCGCCGGTCAGGTAGACGAACTGGCCGTAGGCCGAGCGCACGACGGCGCGCCGGGAGATCAGGCCCCCGGCCTGGAAGGGCTTGGTGAAGGCCATGGCGCTCGACTTGGCGATGATCGTCTTGTCGAGGTCGAAGAAGGCCGCTCCCGGCATGGCTCCAGCATAGGGACCCCGCGGGCGGCGCGCGGGCGAGTGCCACGGGTGACCACGAGTCGTCCCCAGGGCGGCCGGCGCGCGGCCCTGTCCACAGCGGTGGCCGCAGGCGCGGCGTACGGCGTGACGGCGGGCGAGGCTCGCCGGCATGGACGCACCCCTGCTGCTCACCCGCGACCCGCTGCTGCTCGACGAGGTCGCCCGGCTCGCGGCCGCGGCGGGCGCGCGGCCCCACACGACCGACGACGTGGCCGGCGCCCTGCGGGCCTGGTCGACCGCCCCGGTCGTGCTGGTGGGCGTCGACCTGGCTCCGCAGCTGGCCCGGCTCGGGCCCGACCGGCGGGGGCAGGTGCACGTGCTCGCCCTCGACGACGTCGGACCTGCCGGTCTGCGCACCGCCCTCGAGCTGGGGGCGGAGTCGGTGCTCGCGGTCGGCGCCGCCCCGGGGCGGCTCACCGAGGTGCTGACCGACCTGGGGGAGGGGCGGGCCTCGCCGGGGCGCACGATCGCGGTGGTCGGCGGCTCGGGTGGGGCGGGCGCCACGACGGTGGCCTGCGCGCTGGGTCAGGTGGCGGCCGCGGCCGGCACGTCGCTCGTGGTCGACCTCGACCCGCTGGGTCCCGGCGCCGACCGGGTGCTGGGCCTCGAGCGGGCGGCCGGGGTCCGCTGGGGCTCCGTGGCCGAGACCACGGGCCGGCTGAGCTCGCGGGCGCTGCGCGAGGCGCTGCCGCGGCGCGAGGGCCTCGGGGTGCTCGGCTGGGCCGCCGGCCGGGCCGAGTCGCTCGATCCCGGCGCGGTGCGCGAGGTGGTCTCGGCGGCGCGTCGCGGGCACGACACCGTCGTCGTCGACCTGCCGCGCGTCCTCGACGCCACCACCGGCGAGGTCAGGGCCCGCAGCGACCTCGTCGTGGTGGTCGTGAGCGCCACCGTGCCCGGGGTCACCGCCGCGGCGCGGCTGTGCGACCGGTTGGCCGCGGAGGCCGGCGGTGGGGGTGTGACGGGCGAGGCCGGTGGGGTGGCCCTGGTCGTGCGGGGCCGGGCCCTGACGGCGTCGGAGGTGACCCGCGCGACCGGCCTGCCCGTGCTCGCCGTGGTGCCGGAGGTGCGCCGGCTGCGCGAGTGGTGCGACCTGGGCCTGGGGCCGGTCCACGGGCGGCGCAGCCCGCTGGCCCGGCCGATGGGGGAGGTCCTCGGCGCCGTGCCCGCCCCGCTGCGGACGAGGGCCACGCCATGACCGGCATGACCGGCACGACCGGAGTGACCGGGCTCCAGGCCCCGCAGGTGGGCGCGCCACCGGCCGAGACGGTGGAGGCGGTGCGCGAGCGGCTGGCCGCCGAGCCCGGCGAGCTGACCCCGCACCGCGTGGCCCAGGCGCTGCGGGCCACGGGGCGCCCGGTCGGCGACGCCACGGTCCTCGCCGTGCACGACGCGCTGCGCCGCGACGTCGTCGGTGCCGGGCCGCTCGAGCCCCTGCTGCGCGTCCCGGGCGTCACCGACGTGCTGGTCAACGGCCCCGACCAGGTGTTCCTCGACCGCGGGGCCGGTCTCGAGCCCGCCGGGGTGCGCTTCCCCGACGACCAGGCGGTGCGACGCCTCGCCCAGCGCCTGGCCGCGCTGGCCGGTCGCCGTCTCGACGACGCCAGCCCCTGCGCCGACCTGCGGCTGCTCGACGGCACCCGCTTCCACGCCGTGCTCTCCCCGGTGGCCCGCCCCGGCACCACCATCTCCCTGCGCGTGCCCTCCCGCCGGGCCCTCGACCTCGACGCCCTGCAGGCCGCCGGCGCGGTCGGTCCCGACGCCGCCCACCTGCTGCGGGCCGTGGTGGCCTCGCGTCGGGCGTTCCTCGTCACCGGCGGCACCGGCTCGGGCAAGACCACGCTGCTGGCCGCCCTGCTGGCCCTCGTCGACCCCGCCGAGCGGCTGCTCGTGGTCGAGGACTCCTCCGAGCTGCGTCCCGTCCATCCCCACGTCGTGGGGCTCGAGGCGCGCACTCCCAACATCGAGGGCGTCGGAGGCATCGAGGTGCGCGAGCTGGTCCGTCAGGCCCTGCGCATGCGGCCCGACCGGCTGGTGGTCGGCGAGGTCCGGGGCGCCGAGGTCGTCGACCTCCTGGCGGCCCTCAACACCGGCCACGAGGGCGGCTGCGGCACGCTGCACGCCAACTCCGCGACCGACGTGCCGGCGCGGGTCGAGGCGCTGGCCCTCGCGGCCGGGCTCGGCCGCGAGGCGGCCCACAGCCAGCTGGCCTCGGGCATCGACCTGGTCCTCCACCTGCGCCGCGGTGGCGACGGGGTGCGCCGGCTGGTCGAGGTGGCGGTGCCCGACCGCGGCGCCGACGGCATCGTGCGGATGCAGGTCGCGGCCCGGCTGGGGCCACCTGCGCCGCACGGCGACCGCGACCTGGTGGAGGGTCCTGCGGCCGACCGTCTCGCCGCCCTGCTCACCGACCCTGACGCCGACCCTGACGCCGACCCCGGCGCGGGGTCCGCGCCCGGGTCGCGGCCGTGACGAGCGCCGGCCCCGCCACCTGGGTGGCGCACGGTGCGCCGGCGGCCGCGGTGGCGTGCCTCGCCGCCGTGTCCGCCGCGCTCGCCGTCGCCCTCCTGCTGCCTCCGCGGCCCCGGGTCGCGACCGCGCGGGGCGGGGCGGGGCGGGCGACGCCCGGGCGGGTCGTGCCGGCCTGCGTCGGCGTCGTGGCGCTGCTCCTCCTCGCCGCCTCGCTGGGCCCCGCGGCCGTCGCGCTGGCCGTGGTGCTCGCCGGCGCCGCGGGCGCCACGGCCCGGCTCTGGGCCGCCCGCCGCGCCGCCCGCGAGGCGCACCGCACCTCCACCCGGGTGCTGGAGACCTGCGAGCGGCTCGCCGCCGAGCTCGCGGCCGGGCGGCCGCCGGTGCTGGCCCTCGGCCACGCCGCCCAGGAGTGGTCGGCCCTCTCCCCGGTCGCCGAGAGCCTGCGCCTGGGCACCGACGTCGCCGAGGCGTGGCGCACGGTCGCGCGGCAGCCGGGCGCCGGTGACCTGCGCCTGTTGGCCGCGGCGTGGCAGGTCGCCCACCGCACCGGTGTGGGTCTGGCCGCCGCCGTCGACCGGGTCGCGGTCGACCTGCGCGCCGTGCGCTCCACCGAGCGGGTGGTCCGCGGCGAGCTCGCCTCGGTGCGGGCCACCGTCAAGCTCGTCGCCGCACTGCCGCTCCTCGCGCTCGCCATGGGGTCGGGTGCCGGCGGCGACCCCTGGGGCTTCCTGCTCGGCGAGCCGGTCGGCCTGGCCTGCCTGGCCGCCGGCGTGACCTGCGCCCTGGCCGGTGTGGCCTGGGTCGAGACCATCGCCCGGTCGGTGGAGCAGGGCCGGTGACGCCCGGGCTCCTCGCGGCCCTCGCCGCAGCGGCGGCGGTGGCGCTGCTGCTGCCGAGCCCGGCGCGGCCTCCCGACCCGTGCTCCGGCGACGCGTGGGGCGGCCCCGCGGGGACCGCTGCTGCCGCCGGCGGCGCGTCGGGTGTGGGCTGGCTGCACCGTCACCGTCTGCTCTGGTCGCTCCTCGGCGCCGTCGGGGCCTGGTCCTTCGTGTCCGGCACGGCCGGCGCGGTGCTGGCCCCGGCCGTGGGCGCGGCGGTGTGGGTCGGCGTCGGGCGCGCCGAGCCGGCGCCCGCCCGACTCGAGCGCGAGGCGGTGAGGCGCGAGCTGCCCCACCTCGTGGCGCTCGTGGGCTCCGCGCTGGGGGCCGGTGCCTCGCCGGGGGCCGCCGTGGAGCTCGCGACCGCTGCGCTCCCGGGGCCCGCCGCCCAGCGTCTGGAGCCGGCGGTGCACCGCCTGCGCCTGGGCCTCGACCCGGGCGAGGTCTGGCGCCTCGTCACCGCCGACGCCGACCTGGCCCCTCTGGGCAGGGCCCTGGGTCGGGCCCACGAGACGGGCGCCCCGGTGGTCGCCGCCGTCGAGCGGCTCGCGGAGGAGCTGGCGCGCTCCGCCCGGGCCGACGTGGAGGACCGCGCCCGGGCCGTCGGCGTCCGGGCGGCGGCCCCGCTGGGCCTGTGCCTGCTGCCGGCCTTCCTCCTCGTCGGGATCGTGCCGGTCGTCGCGGGCCTGCTCGAGAGCCTCGCCTGGTGAGCGACCTGACCACCAACTCTGCACACGACCACCCTGCGGCCGGGCCCTCCACAGCCTCGGCCGCGGGCCGCACCGCCAGGCGTCGGCGGCGGCAGGGTCGAGACACGGCGCCGCGCCCGCGGCGCCACGACGCGAGGAGAGAGATGACCACGACCGCCGAGCACCACACGGCCCCTGCCGGCCCCGTCCCCGGATCCAGCACCGCCGCCAGCCCCGCCGCCGGCACCGCAGCCAGCACCGCCGTCGGCAACGCGGCCCCCGTCTCCGGCACCGCCGTCGGCAACGCGGCCCCCGTCTCCGGCACCGCCGTCGGCGACGCGGCCCCCGTCTCCGGCACCGCCCCCGCGTCGGCGCCTCGGCCGCCCCGGGCCCTCCGCCTGGCGCGCCCGGGCGTCGACCGCCCCGGCCCGTGGCCGGTCTCGCGGACCGGCCGCCGTCGCCGGCCGGCGCTCTACGCCGTGCCCGGCACCCGTCCGGACGCCGCGTCCACGGAAGCGTCCGCGAAAGCGTCCCCGGCGGGGTCCCCGGCAGCGTCGCCGGCCGGCACCCGCGTTGCGGCCCCCGAGGCGGGCATCACCACCGCGGAGTACGCCGTCGGCACCGCTGCGGGCGCCGGCCTGGCCGGGCTGCTCTACAAGATGCTGACCGGTGGCTTCGGCGACCAGCTCCTCACCCGGCTCTTCGACCACGTGCTCGGGCTGCTGGGCATCGGATGAGCCGGGAGCCGTCGCCCCGACGCGGCGAGCGCGGCGCCGTGACCGCCGAGGCCGCGATGGTCCTGCCGGCGATGGTGGCCGTGACCGCGGCCCTCGTGTGGGTGCTCTCGCTGGTGCTGGGCCAGGTCCGCGTGGTCGACGCGGCCCGGGAGGGAGCGCGGGTGGCGGCGCGGGGCGACGGCGAGGCGGCCGCGGTGGCAGCGGCGCGCCGGGTGGCTCCGAGCGGCGCCACCGTCTCGGTGGTCCGCTCGGGTGACACCGTCACCGTCACCGTCACCGCGCGACTCGACGGCCCGGGGGGAGTCGTCGGGTCGCTGCCGGGCGCGGAGGTGGCCGCCGATGCGGTCGCCGCGGTGGAGGTGGGCGTGTGACCGTCCCGGTCACGAGGCCCGCCGGCGGGCCGGTCGCGCCCGAACGGGGGGATCGGGGTCAGCGCGGTGCGGCCACGGTGCTCGGCGTCGCCCTGCTCGGGGTGCTGCTCCTGGTGGCGGCGGCGCTGGGCACGGTGGGGGCGGTGTTCGCCGCGCACCGCTCGGCCCAGGCCGCCGCCGACCTCGCTGCGCTCGCCGGGGCCGGCGCCCTGCAGCAGGGCGCGGACGCCTGCTCCGCGGCGGCCCGGGTGGCGGGCGACAACGGCGCCGAGGCCGTGCGGTGCACGGTCACGGGCGCCGAGGTGGAGGTCGAGGCGCTGGTGCGCGGGCCGCGGTGGCTGGGCCGGTCCGCCGATCCCGTGGGCGTCGCCCGCGCGGGCCCGGCCTGACGCGGGCGCGACGGTCGTGGCCGGTCTCAGGCCCCGGCGGCGGGCCCGTCGGGGTCGGCGCCGGTGAGCAGCAGGTCGAGCAGCCGGCCCGCGGCGGCCTTGTCGAGCGGGTTGTTCTGGTTGCCGCACTTGGGCGACTGCACGCAGGAGGGGCAGCCGTCGGCGCACTCGCAGGTCGCGATGGTCTCGCGGGTCGCGGTCAGCCACGCCCGGGCGGCGTGGAAGCCCCGCTCGGCGAAACCGGCCCCGCCCGGGTGGCCGTCGTGCACGAAGACCGTCAGCTCGCCGGTGTCGGGGTGCATCGCGGTCGACACGCCGCCGATGTCCCAGCGGTCGCACGTCGCGAAGAGCGGCAGCAGGCCGATCGAGCAGTGCTCGGCGGCGTGGGCGGCCCCGGGCAGGTCGTCGGCGGCCAGGCCCGCCGCGGCCAGGGTGGCGGCGGGCACGGTCCACCACACCGCGGTGGTGCGCAGCGCCCGCTCCGGCAGGTCGAGCAGCTCCTCCCCGACGACGTCGCCCCCGGGCTGGCGTCGCTTGAGGAAGGAGACCACCTGCTGCGACACGTCGACCTCGCCCACGCTGAGGCGGCACGGCCCCCAGGTGCGGTGCGCCCGCTCGGCGACGATCGAGATGTCGGTGACCTCACGCGCGGAGGTGGAGTAGTCGGGGTCGGCGCGGTGGATGACGGCGACGTGCTCCTCGAGGTCGAGGGAGTCGACCAGCCAGGTCTCGCCGCGGTGCACGTAGACCGCTCCGGGGTGGGCGGTGCCGTGGGCGCTGGAGGCGTCGACGGTGCCGATCACGCGACCGGTGCCGGCCTCGACGAGCGAGACCGGCGCGCCGCCGGTGGAGCGGATGTCGGCCAGGTCGGCCGCGCGGCGGGCGTCGGTCCAGTACCAGCCGCGGGGTCGGCGACGCAGCAGCCCGCCGGCGACCAGCTGGTCGAGCACGCCGCGCGTGGTGGGGCCGAAGAGGTCCAGCTCGTCGGCGGTGAGCGGGGCCTCCTGGGCGGCCGCGCACAGGTGGGGGGCCAGGACGTACGGGTTGCCGGGGTCGAAGACGCTGGCCTCGACGGGAGGCCCGAAGAGGGCGTCGGGGTGGTGCACGAGGTAGGTGTCGAGCGGGTCGTCACGGGCCACGAGCACCCCGACGGCGTCCTGGGCGCCGCGCCCGGCCCGGCCCACCTGCTGCCACAGGGCGGCGCGGGTGCCGGGGAAGCCGGCCATCAGCACCGCGTCGAGGCCGCTGACGTCGATGCCGAGCTCGAGGGCGTTGGTAGCGGCCAGCCCGCACAGCGACCCGTCGCGCAGCGCGGTCTCGATCGCGCGGCGCTCCTCGGGAAGGTAGCCGCCGCGGTAGGCCGCGACCCGGCGGGCCAGGGACGGCTCGACCTCGCCGACCAGGGCGGCCGCGGTCATCGCCACCTGCTCCGACCCCCGTCGCGAGCGCACGAAGGCCAGCGTGCGCACGTCGTCGACCACCAGGTCGGCGAGCAGGTCGGCGACCTCCGAGGAGGCGGCGCGGCGCACCGGGGCGCCGTTCTCGCCGGTGTGGGAGGTCAGCGGCGGCTCCCACAGCGCCACCGACACCCGGCCCCGCGGCGACCCGTCGTCGGTGACCGGCTCCACGTCGAGCCCGGTGAGGCGGTGAGCGGCGGCCGCCGGGTCGGCCACCGTGGCCGAGGCCAGCACGAAGGTCGGGTCGGCGCCGTGCAGGGCGCACACGCGTCGCAGCCGGCGCAGCACGTGGGACACGTGGGCGCCGAAGACGCCGCGGTAGTGGTGGCACTCGTCGACCACGACGTAGCGCAGCGAGCCGAGGAATCCGGCCCAGCGGGCGTGGCCCGGGAGCATCGAGCGGTGCAGCATGTCGGGGTTGGTGAGGAGGTACTCCCCGTGCTCGCGGGCCCAGTCGCGCTGGTCGCGACCGCTGTCGCCGTCGTGGGTCGTGGCGCGCACGTCGAGGCCCAGCGAGCGCAGCGAGGTCAGCTGGTCCTGGGCGAGCGCTTTGGTCGGGGCGACGTAGAGCACCCCCGCGCCGCGCTGTCCCCGGCTGCCCCGCGACTCGCGCACCGCGGTCAGCGCCGGCAGTTGGTAGGCCAACGACTTGCCCGACGCCGTGCCGGTGGCGACGACCACGTGCCGCCCGGCCCGCACGGCCTCGGCGGCCTCGACCTGGTGGCTCCACAGCCGCTCGACCCCGCGCGCCTCGAGCGCCCCCCGCACGTCGGACGCGACCCAGGTCGGCCACGGGGCGTGGCGCGGATCGCGCGCGGCGAGCTCCTCGACGTGGGTCAGGCGGTCCTCGCGGCCCGGCACCGCGGCGAGGCGGTCGATCAGACCGGCTCGGGGGCGCAGGGGGAGGGCGGCGGTCATGGATCCGAGTGTCCCAGGGTCCACCGACAGCCCCGCAGGGCCGGGCGGCGCGGACCGGTGGCGGCCGTCGCGGGGGCCTTCGTGCCACTGTCCGGGAGCGGCCAGGGCGCTGCGTCGGGGCGCAGCGCGGCGCGGGCGTCCGACCTTTACCCTTTTTGTGCGCCGGGGCCGCGAGCGTGGTTTCATATGGCTGGCCGAGTGTCATGGCGTCGCCCGCCCTCACGAGGTCCGCCAGCTCGACTGGCACGGATTCCGCAGGCCGACATGGGAGTAGACGTGGACCTCACTCTTGCGACGCGCGACGTCGATGGGAAGACCATCGTTGCCGTCGGTGGCGAGATCGACGTCTACACCGCCCCCAAGCTGCGCGACAAGATCACCGAGCTGGTCGCCGCCGGCACCTACGACCTCGTGGTCGACATGGAGGCCGTCGAGTTCCTCGACTCCACGGGCCTCGGCGTGCTCGTCGGCGGGCTGAAGAAGGTCCGGGCCCACGACGGCTCGCTGCACCTGGTCTGCACCCAGGACCGCCTGCTGAAGATCTTCCGGATCACCGGGCTGGCCAAGGTCTTCATGATCCACGACAGCGCCGACGCCGCGCTGGCCGCCAGCTGACCCGTCCTCAGGACCGACCGCCGGCCCCTCCCCCTCCTCGCTGAGGAGCACCGGACCCGACCGCCGTCGGGGCCGGCCGCGACCCGTGCCCACGCCCGACACGTGTGACCCACGCCACATCGTCGTGCACTGACGGGCGTCGGCGTGCGTAGACTCCGGCTCGTCCGTGAGACGCAGATCACGTTCTTGCGCCTGATCGTTCACTCCACCGCTCGCTCAACCAGCACGTAGGAGGAATCAGATGACGGGGATCCGACCCTTGGTCGTGGAGCTCTCCGGCGGCAATCTCGTCCTGGTCGTCATCGTCGCCCTCGTCGCGCTCGGTGCGCTGGCGATGGCGGCGATGTTCCGCCGGGAGGTCCTCGCCGCCGGTGAGGGCACCGCCAGCATGCAGACCATCGCCCAGGCCGTGCAGGAGGGCGCCAACGCCTACCTCACCCGACAGTTCCGGACGTTGGCGATCTTCGCCGCCGTCGCCTTCTTCGCCCTGCTGCTGCTGCCCGCCGACGACACCGTCGTGCGGATCTTCCGCTCGGTCTTCTTCGTCGTGGGAGCCGGCTTCTCCGCCACCGTCGGCTACCTGGGCATGAACCTCGCGGTGCGGGCCAACCTGCGCGTCGCCGCCGCGGCCGAGACCTCGGGCCGCGAGCCGGCGATGACGATCGGCCTGCGCACCGGGGCCATGGTCGGCATGCTGACCGTCGGCCTGGGCCTGCTGGGCGCGAGCCTGGTGGTGCTCTTCTTCCAGGACGAGGCCCCCGACGTGCTGGAGGGCTTCGGCTTCGGCGCGGCCCTGCTCGCGATGTTCATGCGCGTGGGCGGCGGCATCTTCACCAAGGCCGCCGACGTCGGCGCCGACCTGGTGGGCAAGGTCGAGAACAACATCCCCGAGGACGACCCGCGCAACGCCGCCACCATCGCCGACAACGTCGGCGACAACGTGGGCGACTGCGCCGGCATGGCCGCCGACCTCTTCGAGTCCTACGCTGTGACGCTCGTGGCGGCCCTCATCCTGGGCTCGCAGGCCTTCGGCGACCAGGGGCTGGTCTACCCGCTGCTCATCCCGGCCATCGGGGCCCTCACCGCGGTGGCGGGGGTCTACCTCACCCGCCCCAAGGCCGGCGAGAACGGCCTCACCACCATCAACCGGTCCTTCTACCTCTCCTCGGGCATCGCCGCCGTGGCCAGCGTGCTGCTCTCCTACGTCTACCTCCCCGGCAGCTTCTCGGAGTTCGCCAACATCGCCCCCGACCTGGCCCAGGCCGACGGCGACCCCCGCTTCATCGCCTCGGCCGCCGTGGTCATCGGCATCGTGATGTCGGCCGGCATCCTGGCCCTCACCGGCTACTACACCGGCACCGAGTTCCGCCCGGTCAAGGACGTCGGCAAGACCTCGCTCACGGGCGCGGCCACCGTCATCCTCTCGGGCCTCTCGGTCGGCTTCGAGTCGGCGGTCTACACCACGCTGGTCATCGGGGCCGCGGTCTTCGGGGCCTACCTGCTCGGCGGCGCCGCGCTCACGGTGTCGCTCTTCGCGGTGGCGCTGGCCGGCACGGGTCTGCTGACCACGGTCGGCGTCATCGTCGCCATGGACACCTTCGGCCCGGTCTCCGACAACGCTCAGGGCATCGCGGAGATGTCCGGCGACGTCAGCGAGGAGGGGGCGCAGATCCTCACCGAGCTCGACGCGGTCGGCAACACCACGAAGGCCATCACCAAGGGCATCGCGATCGCCACGGCCGTGCTCGCCGCGACCGCGCTCTTCGGGTCCTACGCCACCTCGGTCTTCGAGTCCCTGGCCGACGCCGACCCGAGCCTGGAGGAGGCCAACCTCCTCGATTTCAGCGTCTTCAACCCCGCCGTCCTCGTCGGTGTGCTGCTCGGCGCCGCGGTGGTCTTCCTCTTCTCCGGCCTGGCCATCAACGCGGTCGCCCGTGCGGCCGGCGCGGTCGTCTACGAGGTGCGCCGCCAGTTCCGCGACATCCCTGGGATCATGGAGGGCACCGGACGCCCGGAGTACGGCAAGGTCGTCGACATCGTCACCAAGGACTCCCTGCGCGAGCTCGTCACGCCGGGCATCCTCGCGGTGCTGGCCCCGATCGCCGTCGGATTCGGGCTGGGCGCGACCGCCCTGGCCGGCTTCCTCGCGGGCGCCATCGGCACGGGCACGCTGATGGCGGTCTTCCTCGCCAACGCCGGTGGGGCCTGGGACAACGCCAAGAAGCTGGTCGAGGACGGCCACCACGGCGGCAAGGGCTCCGAGGCCCACGCCGCCACCGTCATCGGCGACACCGTCGGCGACCCCTTCAAGGACACCGCCGGCCCGGCGATCAACCCGCTGATCAAGGTGATGAACCTCGTCTCCCTACTCATCGCCAGCGCGGTGGTCTCCCTCAGCGTGGGCAAGGACCAGAACGACGTCCTGCGCGTCGCGATCGCGCTCGCCGCCGTCGTCGTCATCGCGGTCGCGGTCTACATCTCCAAGCAGCGCGAGACCGCCATGGGCGACGAGCCGGCGCCGCCGAGCGCGCCACCGCCGCCCCCGACCGACGGCTACGTCGACCCGACGCCCACCGTCCAGCGCGAGCTGTGAGCACCGACCCGCCCGGTCCCCGACCGGGCGGGTCGCTCTCGTCGGGGCCTACGCTCGCCTGCGTGAGCGACCTTCCCCACCTCCTGCGCGAGGCCCTCGTCAGGGCCGACTTCACCTACGACGCCGTGGCCGGCCTGCTGGGTCGCCAGGCCCACGACGCCTTGGCCCGCAACGAGACGACGCCGGGGCTGCTCGCGACGGGCGACGGCTCGCCGCTGGCGACCCTGGTGCGCCTCTTCCTGCTCCAGACCGCCGTCTCGCGCGACGCCGCGGAGCGCGCGCTGCCGGGGCTGCTCGACGCGATGGCCGCGCAGGGTCTGGTCGAGCAGTCGGTGGGCGAGGTCGCGGCGCGCCTCGACGTGCGCCCCTACGCCACCGACCACGCCGACGAGACCGCCCACCTGTGGGTCGTCAGCGACCTCACCCCGGGCCTCGACGGGCTGCCGCAGCGCGTCGGCGGCGACCACGTGCTCGGGATCAGCCCCGCCTCGACCTCCCTGGCCCAGCTCACCCTGCGCGAGGAGGTCGACCGCAGCCTCGACCTCGGCACCGGGTGCGGGGTGCAGGCGCTGCACCTCGCGCGCCACAGCGGCCGCGTCGTCGCCACCGACGTCAACGCCAAGGCCCTTCGCCTGACCCGCTTCAACGCCGCGCTCAACGACGTCGCCGACCGCGTCGACGTGCGCGACGGGTCCTTCTTCGAGCCCGTCGCGGGGGAGCGCTTCGACCTGATCGCCACCAACCCGCCCTTCGTCATCAGCCCCGCCACCGGCGAGCGGCTGGTCTACCGCGACTCCGGTCTGCCCGGTGACCGGGTGGTCGAGGACATCGTGCGGGCCGCCCCCGACCACCTCACCGAGGGCGGCTGGTGCCAGGTGCTGGCCAACTGGGTCATCGCCCGCGACACGCCGTGGGACGAGCGCCTCGCCGGCTGGGTGGGCGACGACTGCGACGCGCTGGTGGTGCAGCGCGAGGTCCTCGACCCCGCGGCCTACGTCGAGCTGTGGCTCAAGGACGCCGGGCAGCACCCGAGCACCGGCGGCGCGAGCGCCGAGGACTACCGGCGCCGTTACGACACCTGGCTGTCGTGGTTCGACGAGCAGGGGGTCGAGGCCGTCGGCTTCGGCTGGATCAACCTGCGCCGCGGGGCGTCGGCCGCGCCGGACACCGCCGCGCGGACGCTGCTGGACTGGCCCTACGAGGTCGAGCAGCCGGTGGCGCCCGCCGTACGCGACTGGGGCCGGGCCGCCGACGTCGTCGTCGAGGCCGGCAGCCGACTCGTGCTGCGCGTCGACGTCCTCCAGGAGACCGTCGGCGCGCCGGGCGCGGAGGATCCCGAGACCATCGTGCTGCGCCAGCAGCGCGGGCTGCGTCGCGCGCGCAAGGTCGACACCGTCGAGGCCGCCCTGGCGGGAGCCTGCGACGGCGAGCTGAGCATCGGCCAGATCCTCGACGCGGTCGCCGACCTGCTCGACCGCGACGCCGCCGACCTGCGCGCGCAGTACCTCCCCGTCGTCGCCGAGCTCGTCCGCGAGGGGTTCCTGGTCGCCTGAGCGCCCGGTCAGGCGACCTCGCGCGCCTCCCGGGCCCGCTCGCGCAGCCGCGTCAGACGGACCCGGGTCGCGGCCGTGAGCAGGTCGGGCCTGCCCAGCGGCAGCAGGTCGGGTGCCTCCCGTGGTCGTTCGCGGCCCTCCAGGTCGCCCCACCGCAGACCGACGAGGGCCCGCCGGACCAGTCCGCCGACCGCGGCGGGCGAGCCGGGCAGGGCGAGGGCGTCCTGGACCATCGTCAGGCGCAGCGACCCGTGGGGGTGGAACCACCCGTTGGCCCGGCCCACGGCCCAGCACAGACCTCCGGCGAGGTGCGCGGCCGACCGCGCGCCCGTGACGACCTCCGGCTCCAGGACGCTCAGCGCCACCAGGGCCCGTCGCAGGGCGTAAGACGACTCGACGTCGAGGTGCGCGGCGGCCACGGCGTCGAGGAGCTCCCCGACTCCCTCGGCGCGGCGCCGGAGGGGCAGGTCCTCGAGGGTGTCGGGCAGGTCGGTGCCGTCGTCGTCCAGCGGGAGGTCGTCGAGGGTCTCCAGGGCCTCGCGTCCCCCGCAGACCCGCTCCAACCAGGCCTGGACCTGCTCGTGCGCCGGCGGGGGTGGGGGAGGCGGTGGCGGCAGGGGCCGCCGCTCCTGGTCGTGCCGCCGCGCGACGTGCTCCCAGTCGGTGTGCTCCACCGGCTCGCTCCAGGCGTCGACCAGGCGGCCGTCGACGAGCACCAGGTGGGTCAGGCGGTGCTCACCGACCCCTCCGGGCCGCGGGTGGCGCGGCGCCGCGGACGGCTCGAACCAGCCCTGCCGTCGGTCGCTCTCCCAGATGTCGGGGTCCTGCACGGGGTCCTCCCAGGCTGTCGTCGGTGTCGGGGGACCACGCTGGCACGCCGCGCCGACCCTCCGCGGCGCTCGTCCACAGGGACCCGGCGTACGGGGCCGGGAGCTATGGAGGAGGGCGGGGCGTGGCGGCGGGGCGGCGGGGGCTCGTGCGGACCGCGGCGGGGATCGTGGGGGTCACGCGCTACCGTGAGCCGCCGTGGGCCCCGTCTGGTGGCCCTCGTGCATCCCCCGAGCTCAGAACGGCTGGTCGCGTGGCACACAAGTTGGTGATCGTCGAGTCCCCGGCGAAGGCCCAGAAGATTGGTGGCTTCCTCGGCCGGGGCTACGTCGTGGAGTCCTCGGTCGGTCACATCCGCGACCTGCCCCAGAGCGCCGCCGACACCCCGGCGAAGATCAAGGACAAGCCCTGGGGCCGTCTCGCCGTCGACGTCGAGAACGGCTTCGAGCCGCACTACGTCGTGCCGCAGCGCCAGCGCGAGCAGGTGCGCAAGCTCAAGGGCCTGCTCAAGGAGGCCGACGAGCTCTACCTCGCCACCGATGAGGACCGCGAGGGCGAGGCCATCGCGTGGCACCTGCTCGACGAGCTGAAGCCGAAGAACATCCCCGTCAAGCGCATGGTCTTCCACGAGATCACCGAGCCGGCCATCCTCGCGGCCGCCGAGAACCCCCGCGACCTCGACATGGACCTCGTCGAGGCCCAGGAGGCCCGCCGCATCCTCGACCGGCTCTACGGCTACGAGGTCTCGCCGGTGCTGTGGAAGAAGGTCATGTCGGGCCTGTCGGCCGGGCGGGTGCAGTCGGTGGCGACCCGGCTGGTCGTCGACAAGGAGCGCGAGCGGATGGCCTTCCGCGTCGCGTCGTACTGGGACCTCGAGGGCACCTTCGACGCCGGCAGCAAGCACGAGCAGCGGATGTTCCCGGCCAAGGTGCACTCCGTCGACGGCTCCCGGGTGGCCCGCGGCTCCGACTTCGGCCAGGACGGCGTGCTGAAGTCGAGCGCGCAGGGCAAGGTCGTCCACCTCGACCGCGCCGCCGCCGAGGCCCTGTCCTCGGCGCTGCAGGAGACCTCCTTCGAGGTCCGCTCGGTCGAGTCCAAGCCCTACCGCCGCTCTCCCTACGCGCCCTTCCGCACCACCACGCTGCAGCAGGAGGCCAGCCGCAAGCTGGGCTTCAGCGCCTCCTCGACGATGTCGGTGGCCCAGCGGCTCTACGAGAACGGCTTCATCACCTACATGCGCACCGACTCCTCGACCCTCTCGGGCGGGGCGATCGACGCGGCGCGGGCCCAGGTGCGCGAGCTCTACGGCACCGACTACCTCCCCGACGCCCCCCGGGTCTACGCCGGCAAGGTGAAGAACGCCCAGGAGGCGCACGAGGCGATCCGCCCGGCGGGCGACACCTTCCGCACCCCGGCCCAGACCGGTCTGACCGGCGACCAGTTCCGCCTCTACGAGCTGATCTGGATGCGCACCGTCGCCTCGCAGATGAAGGACGCCGTCGGCAACACCGTCACGGTGCGCCTGGGCGGCGCGGCCGACACCGGCCAGGACGTCGTCTTCTCCGCCTCCGGTCGCACCATCACCTTCCACGGCTTCCTCAAGGCCTACGTCGAGGGCACCGACGAGGGCGCGGCCAAGGACGACGCCGAGACCCGCCTGCCCAACCTCAGCGAGGGCGACGCGCTCAGCGCCGCCTCGCTCTCCGCCTCCGGCCACGAGACCAAGCCCCCGGCCCGCTACACCGAGGCCACGCTGGTCAAGGAGCTGGAGGAGCGGGAGATCGGGCGCCCCTCGACCTACGCCGCGATCATCAAGACCATCACCGACCGCGGCTACGTCTACAAGAAGGGCACCGCACTGGTGCCGGCGTGGCTGGCCTTCTCGGTCGTGCGGCTGCTGGTGGAGCACTTCCCCCGCCAGATCTCCTACGAGTTCACCGCCGAGATGGAGGACGTGCTCGACGAGATCGCGGCGGGCCGCAAGGACCGCAAGAGCGAGCTCGGCGAGTTCTACTACGGCAGCGGCGACGTGGTCGGTCTCAAGCGGCTCGTCGACGAGCTCGGCGACATCGACGCCAGGGAGCTGGCGACCTTCCCCGTGGGCGGGCCCGACTCGGGCATCCACCTGCGCGTGGGCCGCTACGGGCCCTACCTCGAGGGCCCCGACGACGAGGGCAACCCGGTCGGCAAGCGCGCCAACGTGCCCGACGACCTCCCGCCCGACGAGCTGACCCTGGAGAAGGCCACCGAGCTCTTCGCCAACCCCGCCGGCGAGGAGATCCAGCTCGGCGTGCACCCCGAGACCGGTCTCCAGGTCGTGGCCAAGAACGGCCGCTTCGGCCCCTACGTCACCGAGGCGCTGCCCGAGGACGCCAAGAAGAGCGCCAAGCCCCGCACGGGCTCGCTGTTCAAGACCATGTCGCTCGACACGATCACCCTCGACGACGCCGTGCGCCTGCTCTCGCTGCCCCGCGTGGTGGGCGTGGGCGAGGACGGCGAGGAGATCACGGCGCAGAACGGCCGCTACGGGCCCTACCTGAAGAAGGGCAGCGACTCGCGCTCGCTGACCGCGGAGGAGCAGCTCTTCACCGTCACCCTCGACGAGGCGCTGAAGATCTACGCCCAGCCCAAGCAGCGCGGACGTGCCGCCGCGGCCCCGCCGCTCAAGGAGCTCGGCGACGACCCGGTCTCGGGCCAGCCGGTCGTGGTGAAGTCGGGCCGCTTCGGGGAGTACGTCACTGACGGGGAGTACAACGCCACCCTGCGCAAGGACGACTCGGTGGAGGCCATCACCCTCGAGCGCGCCGCCGAGCTGCTGGCCGAGCGCCGCGAGCGGGGTCCGGCCAAGAAGGCGGCCAAGAAGGGCGCGAAGAAGGCCCCGGCGAAGAAGACGGCGGCCAAGACCGCCGCCAAGAAGACGACCGCCAAGAAGACCGCGACCAAGACCGCCGCCAAGAAGACGGCGACCAAGACCGCCGCCAAGAAGACCACGAAGTCGACCGCGACGACCACCGCGAAGAAGGCGGCGACGAAGGCGACGGCCGAGAAGGCCTGATCGGCGTGGACCGGCGTCGGCGGCTGTCGGCCCGGCCACGTAGGTTCCTCGCGTGAGCTCTCCCGGCGTCTTCTCCCCGCGCGGCGTCTTCGTCTGCCTCGAGGGCGGCGAGGGGTCGGGCAAGTCGACCCAGTCGACGCTCCTGCGCGCCTGGCTGGAGGAGGCCGGCCACACCGTGGTGTCGACGTTCGAGCCCGGTGACACCCCGGTCGGGCGCGAGCTGCGCCGCATCGTGCTCAGCCCCGAGACCGGTGCCGTCTCCGACCGCACCGAGGCCCTGCTCTACGCCGCCGACAAGGCCGAGCACGTCGACACCGTGGTGCTGCCGGCCCTCGAGCGCGGCGAGGTCGTCGTCACCGACCGGTACGTCGACTCCACGCTGGCCTACCAGGGTGCGGGGCGCACCCTGCCGGTCGCGGAGGTGGAGCGGGTCGCGCGGTGGGCCACCAGCGACCTGCGGCCCCACCTGACCGTGGTGCTCGACCTCGAGCCGGCCGCGGGACTGGGACGCTTCGAGGGCCGCGACCGCATCGAGGGCGAGTCGCTGGACTTCCACGAGCGGGTGCGCGCGGCGTTCACGACGATGGCCGCGGCCGACCCCGAGCACTACCTCGTCCTCGACGCGCGCGCCGACCGCCACGAGATCGCCGCCGCGGTGCGCCGGCGCGTCGAGCCGCTGCTGGTGCAGGCGGTGCGGTCATGACCGTCTGGGAGCAGCTGGTCGGCCAGGCCCGTGCGGTCGAGGCCCTGCAGACCGCGGCCGCGGGTCACGGCATGAGCCACGCCTGGCTCTTCACCGGCCCGCCGGGGTCGGGTCGCTCCAACGCCGCCGTCGCCTTCGCCGCGGCTCTGCAGTGCGACCGCGCCCCGGAGCAGGCCGGCTGCGGGCAGTGCCACCAGTGCCACACGGTGCTGGCCGGGTCGCACGCCGACGTGGCGGTCATCCGCACCCAGAAGCTGTCGATCGGGGTCGACGAGGTCCGCGACCTGGTGCGCCGGGCCGCGCTGTCGCCGGTGGGCCGGCGCTGGCAGATCCTGGTGGTCGAGGACGCCGACCGCCTCACCGACCAGGCGTGCAACGCGCTGCTCAAGGCGATCGAGGAGCCCACCGACCGCACGGTGTGGATGCTGTGCGCCCCCACCGTCGACGATGTGCTGCCGACCATCCGCTCGCGCTGCCGGCTGCTGACCCTCACCACCCCGACGGCCCGCGACGTCGCGGCCTTCCTCGAGCGCACCGACGGCGTCGCCCCCGACCTCGCGGCCTACGCCGCCCGCGCCAGCCAGGGCCACATCGGCCGGGCCCGAGCGCTGGCGCGCGACGAGGGCACCCGCGCCCGCCGCCACGAGGTGGTCTCCCTGGCGCGCCGGGTCACGTCGCTGGGCGCGGCCATGCGGGCCGCCGGCGAGCTCGCCCAGGTCGCCAAGGACGAGGCGGAGGTGCAGACCGGCGACCTCGACGCCCGCGAGCGCAGCGATCTCGACGCCTCCTACGGCGTGGTCGAGCGCGGCCGCCGCCCGCGCGAGTACGGGCCCGCCCTCGCCGCCCTGGAGAAGGGGCAGAAGACCCGGGCCAAGCGGCGTCACCTCGACGTCGTCGACCGGGGCCTCATGGACCTCGTCTCGGTCTACCGCGACGCGATCGCGCTCGCCTCGGGTGCGCCCGGCGACCTGGTCAACGAGGACATCCGCGCCGACGTGGAGGAGATCGTGCGCACCTCCAGCCCCGAGCACAACCTGCGCCGGATCGCCGCGATCTTCGAGGCGCGCGAGCAGATGCTGGAGTTCAACGTGCCGCCTGCCTTGGCGCTGGAGGCCATGATGGTCGCCCTGCAGGCGCCCGAGGGGAGCAGTCGATGAGCCCGTCCACCACCCGCATCGTCGCGATCGTGCTGGCGGTGGTGCTCGTGCTGGGCGCGGCCGGCGTCGCGATCGGCTACGGCCTCTCGGCCCGCGACAGCGACGACTCCGCCGACGGGCCCGAGCGCGCGGGCCCTGCGCCTACGTCGACCCCGTCGGCCGGCGCCACCGAGCCGCCCGACCCCGCGCTCGCGGCGTACTACGGGCAGAGCATCGACTGGGCGGCCTGCGAGGACGACGACGACATGGAGTGCGCCACGCTCACCGTGCCCGTCGACTACGCCGAGCCCGACGGCGAGACCATCGACCTGCGGCTGCTGCGCGACCCCGCCGACGAGCCCGGCCAGCGGGTCGGCTCGCTCGTGGTCAACCCCGGTGGACCCGGCTCGCCCGGCACCTCCTACGCCGCGGCCGGCACCCAGGCCTTCCGCCAGCCGCTGCTCGACGCCTTCGACATCGTCGGCTTCGACCCGCGCGGCACCGGCGGCTCCGACCCGGTCGACTGCCTCTCCGACGAGGAGCTCGACGCCTTCCTCGCCGCCGACCCCGACCCCGACGACGCGGCCGAGGAGCAGGCGCTGGTCGAGGACCTCGACGGCTTCTTCGCCGGCTGCGTCGAGCGCTCCGACGCCCTGGTGGGCCACGTGACGACCGTCGAGGCCGCTCGCGACATGGACGTGCTGCGCGCCGCGCTGGGCGAGACCACGCTGACCTACCTCGGCGCCTCCTACGGCACCAAGCTCGGCGCGACCTACGCCGAGCTCTTCCCCCAGCGGGTGGGCCGCCTGCTGCTCGACGGCGCCGTCGACGTCTCGCTGAGCACCCGCGAGTCCTCGTTGGGCCAGGCGCGCGGCTTCGAGACCGCTCTGCGCGCCTACGTCGAGGACTGCGTGTCCGGCGACGACTGCCCGCTCGGCGGCTCGGTCGAGGAGGGCCTCACCACGATCACCGACCTGCTCGACGACATCGACGCCCAGCCGCTGCCGACCTCCGACGACCGCGAGCTCACCGTCGGCAGCGCCTTCTACGGCGTCGTGACCCCGCTCTACGTCCGCGACTACTGGCCGCTGCTGACCCAGGGCCTCGAGCAGGCCCTCGACGGCGACGGCACGACCCTGATGCTGCTCGCCGACGCCTACGCCTCGCGCGACTCCTTCAGCGGCGACTACCTCAACAACTCCGCCGAGGCCATCTACGCCATCAACTGCCTCGACGACCCCACCGCCCTGGCCCCCGAGGACGTCCCGGCGCAGTACGCCGACTTCGAGGAGGCCTCGCCGACCTTCGGGAGGGTGTTCGCGTGGGGCCTGGTGGGCTGCGCGGGCATCGAGGTCGAGGCCTCCGAGCCCGCCCCGCAGATCGACGGGGCGGGCGCGGCGCCCATCGTGGTCGTCGGCACGACCCGCGACCCGGCCACGCCCTACGAGTGGGCGCAGGCGCTGGCCGAGCAGCTCGACTCGGGGGTGCTCGTCACCCGCGACGGCGACGGCCACACCGGCTACAACTCCGGCAACGAGTGCGTTGACACCGCGGTCGAGGACTACCTGGTCGAGGGGACCGTGCCCGACGACGGGCTCGAGTGCTGAGGCGGCCCTGCTGACCTCAGCGGCGGTGGATGGGCTCGGCCACGGCGCGGATGCGCGCCGTGGCCAGCTCGATCATCAGTCGCGCGGCCGGTGACAGCACGGCGTCGGCGCGGTGCACCACGGCGAAGGTGTCGAACTGGCGCGGGCGCAGCGAGACCCACCCGGCGTCGGGCGCGAGGCGGGGGAGCAGCTGCTCGGCGGCGCCGCGCGGGATGACGGTGTCGGCCAGGCCCATCCCGACCAGCTCGACGGCGGTCTCGATGTCCTCGACCTCGATGCGGGTCTGCGGGTTGCGGCCGGTCTCGTGCAGCATCTGGCGCAGGGTCTGCCGGGTGGAGTCGACGGCGCGGTAGGTCGTCTCGGGCATGACCAGGGAGGCCTGCGACAGGCGGTGGGCCGTGACCGGGGTGGTGAGCCGCTCGGGGTCGGCGCTGACGTAGACCAGCTCCTCGCGCGCCACCGGGGTCACGCTCATGCCCTCGCTGGAGACGTTGTGCACCGCGAGCATCGCGGCCTCCAGCCGGCCGCGGCGCAGGTCCTCCTGCACCTCGGTGGAGTTCTGCCCGATGAGCTCGACGCGCACCCCGGGGTAGCGGGCCAGGACGTCGGCGACCAGGCCGGCCCCGGCGTAGAGGCGGGCGATGCCGAACATGCCGAAGCGGATGGTGCCGGTCTCGAAGGACTTCACCCCCTGCACGGCCTTCTGGGTCTCGTCGAGGGCCGCGAGCACGCGCTCGGCGTGGGGCCGCATCTCGTCGGCCACGGTCGTGGGCACGACGCCGCGCCCGACGCGCCGGAACAGCTGCACCCCCAGCGACCTCTCCAGGGTGCGGATCTGCTCGGAGACCGACGGCTGGGCGTAGCCGAGGCGCTCGGCGGCGCGGGTCAGCGAGCCCTCCTCGTAGGCGGCGAGGAAGCATGTGAGCTGGTGCACACTGAGCACAAGGTGGAGCCTATGGCATCTGACGGCAGGTGGTCCTAGCCCTATGGCCAGGTGGCCCCGAGACTTGAGTCACCACCTCACCCGATGCCTCAGGAAGGACCCGCCGTGCTCACCCACCTCTGCAGCGCCTGCGACAAGCGCCAGCTCATCTTCCCCTCCCAGATCACCGCGGTCGCCGACTCCGACCACGGCGTCCTGGCCACCTTCACCTGCTGGTGCGGCGCCGAGCAGACCGCCCCGCTCGACCTCGTGCCGAGCCGTGCGCGCGGCGAGAAGGTCCTCGCCGCCTGAGGCGATTTCGGCGCCTGCCGGGTCCGTCCGTATACTTCGGCGGGTTGTCCGGCCTCGGTCCCTGACCGATCCGGCAGCGCGCCGCCTTAGCTCAGTCGGTAGAGCGTCTCACTCGTAATGAGAAGGTCGTCGGTTCGATTCCGACAGGCGGCTCCACCTCAAGCCCCTGACCTGCAGTGATGCGGTCGGGGGCTTCGTCGTTCCCGGCCCGCGAGGGGTCAAGTCAACAGAAACTCAACAGAAACTGCGCGGAGTCCCTGCCCGCCACGTGTCCGTGCGGTCGACCGGCTGCAGGACCGTCGGATCTGTGGTGGTGTGTCCTGGGTAAAGGACACGGCGACAGGACACCCAGATGATGGCGACCCCACCAGGTTGGTATCCCGACCCCCAGGACCAGAGCATCGTGCGGTGGTGGGACGGCCAGCAGTGGACCGGCCACACCCAGCCCCGTGTGACCTCACCGCCGTCGCAGGGGCCGGCCGCTGAACCGGTCACGGCTGTACGGCGCGCGAAGCCCAAGTTGTTCGGCAAGGGCCAGGCCCTCGAGGAGGCCCAGGCCGAGAACGACCGCCTGCGCGCGGAGCTCGCGCGTCTGGGCGCCATGGAGATCGCCGACCTCCGAGCGGAGCGCGACCGGCTCCAGACGGAGGTCGAGACGACTCGCGCCGGCATCGACGAGGCTGCGCGTGAGGCCGAGCAGCAGCGCGCCCGCGCCGCCGCCGAGCTCGCGGCGCTACGCGACCGCGTGGTGGAGACCAATGAGACCGCGATCCTGCAGGAGGTCGGGGTCTACCGCTACCAGCACCCGCTCGACGACGCCGTGGCCTATCGCTCGGAGCTGTCGCGGCTTCAGGCTCAGATCAAGGCGATGGCGCGCAAGGACGGGGGCGCGATCTCTGCGACGACGACGTGGCAGGTCAACGGCTCAGCCGCGCAGGGGCGCAAGCTCGTCTCCGACATCAGCAAGCTCATGCTGCGGGCCTACAACGCCGAGGCCGACAACCTGGTGCGGGGGATGAAGCCCTACAAGCTGGAGTCGGCCAAGGCGCGTCTGGACAAGGTGGTGGCCACCATCGAGCGCCTGGGTGCCTCCATGAGCATCAAGATCTCCATCCCCTACCACCTGCTGCGCTGGCGTGAGCTCGAGCTGACCGCGGACTACCTGGAGAAGGTGGCTGAGGAGAAGGAGTGCGACCGCGAGGAGCGAGAGCGGCTGCGCGAGGAGCGCAAGGTCGAGCAAGAGATCGAGCGCGAACGCCAACGTCTGCGCAAGGAGGAGCAGCACTTCCGCCAAGCCATCGCGCAACTGCAGGCCAAGGGCGACACCGACGGCGTCGAGCGCCTGCGCGCCCAGCTCGCCGCTGTGGTGGGGGAGATCGAAGCCGTCGACTTCCGCGCACGGACCCTCACCGCTGGCCACGTCTACGTCATCTCCAACATCGGATCCTTCGGGGAAGGGGTGCTCAAGATCGGCATGACCCGCCGCTTGGAGCCGACGGACCGGGTGAAGGAGCTCGGCGACGCCTCGGTGCCCTTCATCTTCGACGTCCACGCCCTGTACTTCGCCGAGAACGCCGTGAAGATCGAGCGCGAGATGCACCAGCGCTTCGCCGACCGCAGGGTCAACCGCGTCAACAACCGCAAGGAGTTCTTCCGCGTCACCGCAGCCGAGGCCCGCGACGCACTTGCAGACCTCTCAGGGGAGCTCATGACGTTCGTCGAGGAACCCGAAGCGGTCGAGTATCGGCAAGGTCTCGTGAGCTAGCGCAGCGTGAAGTCTCGCTGGTTTGGTCCGGCGTAGGGCCGCAGAGCAGGGAGCGCTCCATGGCATGAGCGCGCGGCGGCCCGTCTAGGTAAGTGGAATCTTCCAGTCCGGACCGCCGGGCGGCACGGTGGAGGGTGCGCACCCTGCGGCGACTTGGCGGACCGCGAGGTCTGAGAAGACCAGATTGATGTTGTGGCCGTTCATTTTGATGGAGACCTCATAGAACGGAACCCCGAGTGCACTCTCCCAGTGGGACGCATCCGAGGAGGGGGACACGAACTGCATCCCTGGGTAAAGTTCTTGCGACTTGACGCCCCAGACATAGCCGTCGAGTTCCACGCCCGTTTCGTAGTCCATCAGCCGATCGTCGAGTGATCGGGCCCAGACCTCTGGCGGCACCGCTGAAGTCACGGTGGCTCTGACGCAATGCTTGAACGTGTACACCAGGCGCTCGGGGGCGATGTCTGATCGCGGATCAGCCGTAGCCCACATAACGACGTCGTAGTCGCGCATGTAGTCGGCGAACCCGTGAAAGACGACAGCTTGATCGAAGACGTCGTCCATCGCCTGCTTCATCTCGTCCCTGTTCACGCCCCGAGCATGAAGCACACCGTGCAAGCCCGCAGGCTCATCGGCATCCCAACTGCCCTCGTCGTGCACCGGCAGGCGGCGGAATGGGCTAGCCCCGCTGACACCGATTCGTGCAGCAGACCCCACTGCACGGGATGAGGTGCGGCGGCAACCCACCCGCCTGAGGCCCACAGAGCGACGAGATCTCTTGCCGTCGTTGGTGCGAAAGGGACGGTTTTGCCGTCGTCCTCCGACAGAATCAGGCCGTGAGCACGATGACCGTCACCGTCACCCCCGAGCACCTGCGGCAACTGCGTCGCACTCCGGTCACTGGCCTTCTTGAGCTCGTCAAGAACTCCCTTGATGCTGACGCCGCGCACGTGAGCGTCACCTACGAGTTGGAACCGATGGAGCGTGTGGGCGCCGTAGTCATTACCGACGACGGCAATGGCATGACGTATGAGGACGTGGGTCGCTACTTCCAGCCGTTGGGACGGTCGTGGAAGCAGAGGCTGGCATCGACGACCCCGTCGGGTCGGCCGTTCTTCGGCAGAAGGGGCCGCGGGCGGTTCACCGCGTTCGCGATCGGTGAGCAGGTGCGCTGGGAGAGTTGGGCTGTGCCGGCTGCTGGGTCGACGACGTCGCCCGCTGAGGCGGACGCGGCGCCGCAGTGTGAGCGCGTCATTGTCGACTGGCACGTCGATAGCAACACGTTCGCCGTCGCCCGCGAGCCGGCACCGGAGGGCATGCCGAGCCACAATCTGGCCGATGCGGTCTTCGGCGTCGACGAGCGGTCGGAGTCTCGACCGCGGACGGGCACCCTGGTGACGGTGAGCGGCATCGGGGTCAAGGGGCAGCAGGTGCGTTCGTCGAAGGCCCGCAGCGCCGTCACTGAAGCACTCGCGGAGTACCTGTGGCGCCATTCCCAAGTGTCGGTGTCGGTGGACGGTGAGGCCGTCGACCCTGCGCAGGTGCAGGTCGATACGACCCCGCTCAAAGTCGACCTCAGCGGTGTCGTCGAACTCCTCCGCACCTCGGAGCCGATGGGGTCGCCCATGCTGGTTGGCGGGGAGACCGGCAAGGGCCCAGGCGAGGAGGTCAGTGGACGATCGAGCGTCTCGACAGAAGCAGCCCTCGTGGTCACCGAGTGGGAGCACAACGTGCTGGCGTCTGTGGGCCTGGCCCGCCTTGACGGGACCTTCGTAGCACTGGTGCCCGTTCGTGTGCCAGCCGCTGGTATCGCGTACAGCGCGAAGGTCGTGTGGGACGGAGCCGATGCCGTCGGTGGGCTATTGGCTACGGGCGACATGTCGCCGGTGGTCGTGGAGTTCAACCGGGTCGTCCGTACGCGACTTCGGGACTTCCTCGCCGTTCGCGCCGACGAGGCGCGGGCGCTGCTACTCGCGACGTGGCGCGATGAGGGCAGCTACCCGTACACAGCGCCTGCTCGTGACGATGCGGAGGAGGCGGAACGCGACCTCTTCGACATCGTCGCCGTCACCGCCGCTCCGGCGGTCAAGGGATCCGATGCTGCGGGACGCACTTTCGCGTTTCAGCTTCTACGGCAGGCCCTCCGCACGGACGGCGACGAGCTGCAGCGCGTTCTCGAGCAGGTCCTCGGCCTCAGTGGCGAAGACCTCGCGGGCCTCGATGAGCTCCTGACGAAGTCGTCGCTGCCGGCGATGATCGCCATCGGGAAGACGGCGACGGACCGGATCGGGTTTTGTGCCTGGCTGAAAACGGTCCTCAACGACGACGCGTGGGTCCGTTCACTGACCGAACGTGGCGGACTGCAGGACATTATCGAACGCAACGCGTGGATCTTCGGTGACGACTGGCAGACCGTCGTCGCGGACCGTGGGCTCGCAGCAGGGCTGCACCGTCTGCGCGAGGAGGGCCTTCCCGGTGTTGGCCCCGCCGAGACGGTCCGAGATGCCAATGGCCGCATCGTGCGGGTCGACCTGCTCCTCTCACGGGCGCGTGAGGCGTTCGGTCGCCGTCAGCACTTGGTCGTCGAGCTGAAGCGCCCGAGCCAACTGCTGCGTAAGCAGGAACTCGACCAGCTGGAGAACTACGTGACGACGGTCGTTGACAACTCTCAGTTCAACGACGGGGCGATTGACTGGACGTTCCTTCTCGTCGGCCGCGAGACCGACGGGTATGTCAACCGCAGACGCACGTCTGACGACCGGCCAGCAGGGGTAGTCGACCGGAAACGCCTGGAGAACGGTGCGACATACCAGGTGGTGGTGCGCCCCTGGTCGGAGATCCTCCGCGAGGCAGAGAGCCGGCTGCGATTCCTGTCGGTTCACCTTCCGGACTTCCCCGACAAGGACGAGGTCGCGCGTCTGTCACAGGCGCACACCGACCTGGGCATGGGGCCCGCTGCTGAGGACGTCTGACGCACGTCGAGTGCGGTCTTCGAGCTGGACACGCAGAGCCCGAAGCGGCGAGGTGGGAGCGTCGCAGCGGCGTCTGACTGAGGTTCGTGCGAGGCGGGACCCGCGTTCCGTGTCCGGGGCGGAGCAGGTTGTGACACGGTCTACGGGTGTCGGTCGAACTTGTTGAGCCATGGCGAGGGCGTCACCTAACACTTCGCGCCCGCTGGGACGTCATCGAGCGAGCCGACCGGTCTCGTGACCATACGGACGTCGCAGCGTGGACTCAGCGCCATCAGCGGATGAGAGCCGTCCAAGAGCAGCTTGTAGACCGCGGTGCCTGGCGAGGAGGCCCACGCACTCTCCTGGCTGCCATCGGCGTCCAGTATCTGGAGCTGCCGCTGACTGCCGGTCTGGCGTGGCTGCTGCGTCCGGACGGGCATCACGGTCTGGGCTCATCAATGCTCGTCGACCTGCTCGACCACCTTTGCCCCGAGGCGCCACGGCGTGTTGATGCCAGCCGGGTACGGGTCGTGAGGGAGGAGACAAGGGCCGATGAGCGCGGTAAAACGCGAGCGGACCTGGTCATCTACGGCACCGGCTGGACCCTCGTCGTCGAGGCCAAGACGTTCGCAGTCGAGCAGCCCGAACAACTCGATCGGCTCTACCGGCTTTGGACCGATGACCCGGACCCCCAGTTCGTGTTCCTCACCCGCGGCGAACGAGACCAGAAGACGGCCGAGGTCAGCGCCGGCCGCTGGACGCCGTTGACCTGGGAACAGGTCGCCGACATCGCATCGTCCGCTGCCACGTCCCGCGCCGGCGTAGCTCCCGGAGTCTTCGATTACCTCGCAACCTTGAAGGGCTTCCACCGTGTCTGAACCTTCCGCCCCCGACAGCGGCGTTAGCCCCGTCAGCCCTGACGGGCTCGAGCGTTCTGGTGCTTCGAGTCGTGATGAGGCGGACGCGAAGGCTTGGTTCTACCTCGACCACCGAGAGGACATTGAGGCGTGGGCGTCGCTGCGCAGCGAGGGTCGGGCTCTCCTTGAGAAGTCCCTCGTCGGCATCGCGACCGACCTTGACGAGTTCGCCGAGGAGGTAAGTGCCGCAAGGGAGACGACCGAACTGGCCGACGGGTCCTGGCCGACCGTGGGCCTGTACCGGACTCGGTGGGCCACTGGCGGGATCGCAGACGCCGACGTCGTCGTCCAGTGGGAGCGGTCCCGTCTCCTCGTGCGAGGAGCCGGCACCGAGTGGCCGTACGTCGGAGTACGAATCCGAACCGACCTGGACGACACGGCCCGGCGCAGCCAGATCTGCGAGGCGGTGCGACCGTTCAGGTCGCAGTTCACCGGCAAGCCGTCACGGAACTTCCCCTGCTGGGGCCACGTCCGTGCGAGCGGTCCACTCGACCCGGAGGCGTACGTCGCTGACGTGCTCGCGGCCTACCGGCGCCTCTGGGCGGCGGTTGCGCCAGCACTCGACGCACTGTGAGGGCCGACCCTCAGGGGACCGCGGGCCCGTCAGAGTCGACCCCGGGCGCGGGCTACCGCGGCTACCGCGAACTACGTGAACGATGAGATCCCTACTCCACCCCCGCCGGGGGCCGGGAGACTGATGAACGGATCTGTCACATCTGAGATCGCTTGACGAGTTGTCTGGCTGGAAGGATGTTGCTGTGCCCTAGTCCTACGCCCGCGAGGTCCGTGAGGACGTCGTCCGGGTCGCCCGTAACCGTGGGTCTGGGGTGACGCTGGCTCAGAGCGCAACCGGCTTCGGAGTCCATGAGATGACGATCTCGAAGTGGCTCCGTCAAGCTGATCTCGAGGACGGCGTGAAGCCCGGTGTCACTACCGATGAGTCGCGTTAGCTCCGCGAGTTGAAATCCCGTAACTGGTTGCTGAAGCAAAGGGACGAGGTCCTACGGCGGGCTGCGGCTTAACTGTCGCAGGCCCAACTACAGCGAAAAAGGCTCAAGTCGCTCGTGAGAGCTCGCCGCGGCCGGCACCCCGCTTCGGGTGCCGGTCGCGGTGGGGTCTAGCGATCGGAGACCTGTGACTGCCCGCTGACGCGGCACACCCGCCCGGATCCGAGTCCGACGTTGCGTCTTCTTCTGCGGATCCGTGCGCCTTGACCAGGACGGCGAGGCGTCAAAGGAGAAGTCGCACCCATCATTTACGTTTCGGAGCATGTTGCGCATGTTCACCAGGGGAGAGGACCGCGAGCCGACACCAGAGGAGGTCGACCAACACCCCGCTCTTGTGGATGCGTGGCAGCAATCTGAATATTTGCGCTGGCCGCACGGGATCGGCGTCGGGGTCCTGTGCATCCTAATACTTGTCCCTGCGCCCATATGGGCGATGCCGGTCTTAGAGTTCAGTGAACAACACTGGGCGTGGATTGTGTTGATTCCGTTGGGTTTTGCGTTGTGGTGGGTAGGGCTTGAGTTCTTCGAGGCAGAATTTTTTTGGACCTGTTGCGCGGTCGCAATGACACTCGGAACTGCCCTGCAGGTGGACGGCATTGTTGACGTCGTCGGAATCCTGCGAACAGAAATTGGAGGATTTCGACTATGGTTCTTTTTGGCCATTATTTTTGCGAGTGGATTGATGGCGTGGGGTGTTACTCATATTCACGAAAGTGAGATCGTTGTCGTATTGATCGGGATCGCTGGCGTGACGTGGGTGGCGCTCGTGCTTTACATCGCTTGGAATGCCGCTATTGCGCGCGTCGAATTGACTGACTTTCGGATGTTGCTCAGCGGATTACGACAGCACTGGGCTCCAGTAGGTCTCGTCTTCGCGGCCGCTGTCACGTTCATTCGTCTTCGGTCGGGATTGAATGCTATGAATCTGGGTCGTTACGATGACGGATGGGATTATCTGCCGCCGCCTCAACCTCTGAGGGGGGAAGAGGTTGGTGGGCCTGATCAAGGACGATGGGCGCGAAAAATGGTAGAGGTTCTACGGCGCTCCGGCATTGGCATCTTCGACGGAACTTTAATCTTACTTACTGCCTCGTTGTTCGCTCTAACCGTACTTTATTACGTGCCGGATCAACTGGTTGCTAACAGCAACCTCACCGCGGCCGATGCCGCGACCGCTCGAACAAACGAACGACGGACGGTTCTGGCCCTGCTTGCGTCCATTGGCGCTGCAATCACCTTGGTTTATACCCACCTTCGTCATCAACTCGATCGAGAGTCGGCCTCCAACGCGCGATTTGCCGACGGCGTCGCACAACTCGCTACAGAGACATTGAGCACTCGGCTTGGCGGGCTCTATGCGCTTGCCCAGATCGCGCGCGAGTCCCCGCGAGACGCGAATAACGTTGTACAGATCCTCGCTGCTTATGCGCAGGAATCGACCCGAGTGCGAGCTGAGGCCCCTGAGGAGACGCCTCTTACGCAAGTCACGACAGCCGCGCTAGCCGTGTTGAGCGAGACGCCATCGACGGCGATGGGGCCAAATCTTCGTGGGCTGATTCTCAGTCAGTTAGTAATGGACGAGACCCTCCGCTTTCGGCCGTGGACCGACCTGCAGGACTCAGATTTTCGGGGCAGCACGCTAACCCGCGGTGTCTTGCGTCGAGTGTCCCTTGTTCGGGCCAAACTCCAAGAGAGCCATTGGTTGGACTCCGACCTATCCGACTCTGATATGCGTTTGGCGGATTGCTCGCACGCGACATTTCGCGACAGCGTCTTGCGTAATACCTCGTTTAGCGACAGTAATTGCGAGTGGTCGCGATTCCGAAACGTCACCTTCGATGGTGCGACATTTGACGGTTCGAGCCTGAGGGGGGCTCAATTTGTTGACTGCAGTTTCCGCGGTGCGTCCTTTTTCCGATGCGACCTCCGAGGTGCTGATCTGTCATCGTCCGACCTGTCTGAGGTAAACTTCATCGACGTAGGTTTCGACGCAGGCACCCGATGGCCGCGTGGCTTTGATCCGTCGAGCATTGGCCGAACGAGAAGGCGACCTAGGCAATAGCGAAGTGATGTACAAGAAATCCCGAACTCCTGCTTAGGCGTCCTGCCGACCTTCAGTTAACGGGATGAACTGAGTGCCTGAACCGTGTTCGAGCAGACGTCCAGTTTTCGGTGGGCCAACTAGGGGCGTAGGCGCCGGCGGTGCGCGACTCTTTGCCTATGAGTGGAGGCGACTTCGCCCGAGTATTGACAGCGTGTTCGGTCACGATCGCGTTGACGTCGCTCGCGTGGGCGGTGACGTCCTGGTGTTGGGCCGGATCGTCGCTGCGTTTCCACTGCGTCATGTATCGAGACGCTCTGGTGATCCGTGTCTTCGACGCGGGGCGGGTCGCGGTTACAGTGGAGTAATTTGAGCTTGGGCACAGTGATCGGTCGCCGCTGACCCAACTTGCGAAGGATGTCGCGTTCGACCTTGAGATCGGCGACTTCCTTGCGCAGCCGCTTCAACTCGAGACGCTCATGCCCGCTGGGCCGCTCGGCAGGGCGTCGAGCGTCTTCTGCTCGCGTTCCCTGCGGACCCAGGCACCGAGGATCTTGTAGTTGATGCCGAGGTCGCGAGCGACCTCGGCCACCGGCTCTCTCGGAGGCTCTCATGTGTCCTGCCGATCGTGGCAACGACCGCGCGACGTGTTCCCGGTCGTCTTGCTTGATGGAGTCGGCGGATCAGCGAACTGTCAAGGAGTCTTGGGAACACAGGTGGAACACGCGGCGTGCTAGCAGGGTCGTCGATCGCGGACAATGAAGGCGTGACGACGACCTGGGCGGACGAACCACTGATCTCATCGTGTGCGGACACTCTTGACCGCAAGCAGTACGCCGGACAGGCCGCAGAACTCATCGCCTCGACCCACTCGCCCGACTCGAGCGTCGTCTTCGGCCTGGCTGGCGCATGGGGTAGTGGCAAGACTTCCGTGGTCAACATGCTGGTTGAGCACTTGAAGAAGCACCACAAGCAATGGGTGGTCGCCCGGTTCACGCCGTGGGCGACCAGCGACATCACCGGCCTACTGTCCGAGTTCCACGCGGCCGTTTCCGAAGCACTTCCGAAGAAGCGCGGCAAAGCGTTCACCAGAGCACTCGCGACCACCGCAGGGCTGGCTGCGCCGGTAGCGAACGTCATCCCCGTCGCTGGTGCGGCGGCGGCCGACGTAGTCAAAGCCGGTGCTGAACGCCTAACGCGGGACCCGTCATGGCAAAAGGCCTTCAACGACGCCGCGAGCGAACTGCGCAAGCTCCGCATCCCGGTCCTGGTCGTAGTCGACGACATCGACCGCCTGCACGGCGACGAACTCGCGGCACTCCTCAAGGTCGTCCGGTTGCTGGGCCGGTTCGACGGGATGTCCTACCTGCTGGCCTACGACGAAGACACCCTCCTGCGGACGGTCGTCGGCGGCCACTTCGCCGGACCAGGGGCAGGGGTGGCCGGACCGGTCGCCGGATCAGTGACCTGGGGCGGCTCTCGGGCAGAAAGCGACGCAGCCGCCACATTGTTCCTCGAAAAGATCGTCCAGTACCCCCTAACAGTGCCGCCACTTCTGAAGCACCAAGCAGTCGTACGCCTCAACGCCGGTCTGGCGCCGATCCTCACTGCGCGTGGCGGAACGAGACGGTCGAGCGACCCCGGACGTTTGCCTGCGATGGTTGAGTGCTTCACCGACCTGTTGCGCACACCCCGAGCGATCGATAGGTACGTCGCGCAAGTCCGCCATCACCTGCCGCTGCTCGACGTCGGCGAGATCGACGACGACGACGTCCAACTGCTTCTGCTACTCCGTGTCGCCGTACCGCAGCTCTACCACCAACTACCCCGATACAAAGACCGGCTCGTCTCCGGCGGCACCGGGCAACTAGAATTTGAATCACCTGACCTCGCGATGCAGAAGTTCAACCCGGCCCCTTTGCTGGAACGCGTGCCCGCGGACCAACAGCAATCGGCGCGACTCGTCCTCGGATCACTGTTCCCGAAGGTCACGTTCACCGGCCACTACGGCACCTACGCCTCCGAGACGGGCGTCGGTGTTCGTGTGGAGGATTACTTCGACCGGTACTTCGCCATGGGGATCGTGACCCATGATGTGCGGGACTCCGACGCGCGCGAGGCGGTGCAGGCTGCTGCGGCCGGCGACGCGAGTCCGCTGGTGCGGTTGCTGACGGGGCAGGCCCCAGATGCGACTCCGTCGCCGGGCGGTCCAGCGATAACAACTACGCCCCCAAGCGGGCCAATTGACCCGAGCCGGCAGATGCTCGCCCTGAGAAAGTGCATGCACCGCGCGAATCAACCGTCCACCGACCCCGGTCAGGTCCTCGACAAAGCCAGGATACGGCTCGCTTCATCGATCGTCACGACGATAGCGCTGGTCCCCGAGGAACACGGATCCATGTTCAGCGCACACTCGCAACTGCTGCGTTGGCTGGCCTCGACAATCGCAGGCCTAGACGACAATCAACCGGCCGTCGACATCATCGCGCTGGCCGAGCCTTTGGACGTCAGCACTCGCATGCGCCTGTGGCGCGATACCGAGCAGGCCATGCCTGAAGTCAGGCGCAATAACACCGCCCCATCATGGGCCGGCGCCGTCGAGACTGACATCCTCGACCGCGCCGTCGCCGCAATTATCGACAACCTCACCGACGGCGACTACGCCCCGGAGGCCCTCGGCATCGGATTCGTCCTCCACTCTGCCCTGTCCAGGAACCGCGTGGGTGAGCTCCGTCAGAAGATCCAGGCGGTCATCGCGACGGGCGCAGTCACGTTGGAGACCCTCGCGTCACGACTGGTCGGGATCCACGGCTCCGTCGGGGTCACGACCACCTGGTACCTCGCGACCGACGAATTCGACCAGAGCATCTACGACCAGCTTGCACCGCCAGGAGACGACCCCTGGTACCACCAAGAAGTGGTCGACGTCGACGCGTCCGACCTGACCTGGTCAAATCGTCGCGCCTTCGTGCGAGGAAGAGTCACGCCACCGCCGAACGCCACCACCGCGCCTGAGAGCGAACCTGATGACGGCCAGCGCGTCGAGCCGTCAGGACCGGCCCAAGGCGATGAGGGCTGACGAACCCGACTTCCGATGGTGGGTGCGGCGACCCTCATCCGAAGAATTCGTCGAGTGTCGGGCGAAGGTCGGGGGCGTCTTGGCTGGAGCACCGCTGCCCGCGGGGTCGCCGGTGGTGGCCCGGGACCGGGCGGGGTGCGCGTCAGCGCGACGACTCCGGCTCGTATGTAAGGAGGCCTCGCTTCGCTCGGCTGGTCCGGATCGGGTCTGCTCGTCGTCGGAATCGTGGGGTCTGCGTCGTGACCGGATCGTCCCTGCTCGTGTGCGTCATGGTGCTTGTCGCAGTGGTCTTGCAGTTGGGGGGTCCGACTTCAACGTTGGCTGTGACTGAACCACTGCATGACCTGCGACGTAGGAGCAGGCCCCCCACCTCCGAGTGGCTCCTACAAGGTGACAAAGCAGCCGTGTGTCCTGGGGGGAGTGCGCGTCAGGGGCTATGTCATGCCGATTTCCCAAGGGACATAGGCGTGCGGGACAAGGCGACATTGGCGCCGAATTTCGGCGGGGTCGTCGATTTTCGCCCCGCAGATCCACCCCCGGAATCTGCGAAGTCGGCCCTCCCTGACGCAGCGGCACAGCCCCTGCATGACCCAGCCCTTCGGCAACGCCATCCACGACCCCCACATGATCCGACCTCGCGCAGCTCGCACGGTGGCGGCTCGACAACGGGCCGAGACCCTCGCCGACATCGAGGCTGACCCCGCCCACCTGCACAACGTCGTCCGGAACGTGTGCGAGCGCCGGGAGTTCCGGTATCTGACGAGCCTCACCCTCGTCGACGTGCTCCGTGCGTCAGGGGTGAGCCCGAGCCGAAGTCGCAGGCTCGTCCGCAAGCTCTGCCGCATTCTCGGAGAGCCGGAAGCAGCGGTGGAGACCCTCACCCTGGGCTGGCTGCGGGACGGTCGTTCACGAGGCCGCCGGCTCCAGATCTGGAACGAGCTCCACGCGACCCTCGACGACATCCCCACCACCTTTCCGTTCTCGCATCACCCCCATCACGAACCGCCAACGAGCCCGCTCTCGCACGAGCCCCTAGCGGAAGGAAGGTGGATGGCCAACGCAGTCGGGCCAGGAACTGCAGCGGGCATGAGTCGTTCCCAGGCCCTCGGCCTGTTGAGGGAGAGCGAGGTCTGCGACCTCGCGATAGCCGGGGCTCAGTGGAGCGAGATCGAGTGGTCGCCCGCCGCTTCTCGCCGCGACCCGTACTACCGATTCGGCCTGCTCCGCGGCTCCTCGACGTCCGTGCGACCGCACCCCCCTCTGCCGAGCCGGGACCGTCGCCGCCCCACAGCGGAGGGTGAGCTCGGCACGCCGCAGGACCGCCGCATGCTGCTTGGTTCGCTCGAGCTCATGCAGCGCGTGCTCGGTGTCGTGCACTCCTTCCGCGCTGTCACGGAGGAGCAGTTGCTGGCGCTGGTCGGGCCCGGCACCGAACCCCGCGCCCTGCGTGAGGTTTTGCAGGCCGCCTGGAGCGCAGGTGTGCTTGCCCTCAGCGTCGATGACGGCATCTATCTCGGACCCCGCATCATCGCTCCGGGGCAGAACGGAGCGGAGTTCATCGCCTCGTTCTGCACGCCGGCCGCCGAGCTGGCCATCCTCGGCAAGACCCCCTGGACGGGCGACGCCCGGCACCACCACCACAGCATCCTGGCCGCCGAGCTCCTGCTCCGCATCGGAGAGCTCTGCGACGCCGTCGCGCTCATCGGCGAGCAGCACTGCGCCCTGGGCAACCTGACTCGGAGGTCTCCGTCGCCTCTCGACGCACGGTGGGCCGAGAAGAGGGCCGACGGCGCCGTCGTGCGAAGCGACGGACTCCCCATCGCCATCGAGATGACCCGTAACGTCAACCGCAACGTCATCGACAAAGTCGACGCGTGGGTCGACTACCTCGAGAGAGTCCAGCCCTCGGCGGGCGGAGCCACCGTCCTCTTCGTGGCAGCACCTGATCCGTACCACGGGCATCGACAGCGCTCGCACGACATGACCAAGCGTCTGCAGAGGATCATCGCCGGAAAGGCGCGTGCGCTGTCGCCGAGCAATGCCGCACGCCTGTGCGTCGTCTCCTGGGCCGACTGGTTCCCGACAGCGGACCAATGCCGGTGGGAAGCCTTCGAAGGACTTCGGGCCCTCTGCCCTGATGGCGAGGGGAGGTGGAACGTCGTCGAGCTCCTCGAGCAGACCTACTCCTGGCCGTCCGATAACGCAGCGGCCTACGACATCGTCGCCAACGCCAGCATGCTCGGCCAGACCCCTCCCGCCCTCGCTCGGCGCGGCTTTGAGAGAACCAGCGTCCCGCGCGACACCGCCCCAGGGAGTGACCCGTTGAACCGTCCCTGGCGCAGCGTCCCCGTCGTGCTGGCCGGCCGCACCGACCGACCCACTCTCGGGGCGGGAGCCGTGGTACAGCGCAACGTCACCGTCCCTGGAGCCGCCGGCATCGCGTGCGGTGCGGAGCTCTGCGGCGGCCCCGCCCTACCACGCAAGCCCGCGCCCGCGGACAACAGACTCGGCCCTCCCGATGCTCCGAACGTACAGGCGCGAATCACCCCGGTCGCGCGGTCGGTGGGGGCTCCCCCGAGAACCGGAGCACCGGCGACCTCGCCGGTTCCTGTGGTCGCGCGCCGACGACCGGCTGCTGCCGGCCGGGAGAGCTAGGTCGACATCGGTGACCCAGCCGACTGGTTCGACCGCACAAGCTGTGGACGGTCTGTAAACGTCCAGCCAGCCGCTGCTTCGGGGGAGGCCGCTCGCACGTCCTGATTCTGCGCGGTCAGTGGATGTGCCATATGGACTATTCCGGAGCGGGTCGGCCTAGTCCGTCGTGACTACGTCCTTTGCTTCCTGATGGCCTGTTGGGTGAAGCCAGCCCGGGCGTTCCCAGATCGTTCACTCAAGTCGCCGTTCCTCGTTCCCGTGGCCTCCCGATGCTTACGTCGCTCCGCCACCCCGGGGCCCTGACCAGTGAGGAAACGGCTCGACGGTGACTACCCTGCCCACGTTCGACCGCCCGACCATCGAGGGCGACGTCAGACCACGACGTGTTTCCCGCACACCTCGCGGGGCCGACGCCGTCTTCGCCCACGCGATGCGGGCCGTGGGGGCCTCCGTGCTGGTGATCACCGGTGGCGTCGGACTGTTCCTGGGCTGGCAGGCCTTCCCGACCCTCCAGCGCTACGGCCTGTCCTTCTTCACCACCGAGGTCTGGGAGCCTGACACCGACGTGGTCGGCATCGCCGGCATCCTCGCCGGCACGGTCTCGGTGGCCGCGGTGGCGATGGTGATCGCCTTCCCGCTGTCGCTGCTGACCGCGCTCTACATCAGCGAGTACGCCCCCGCCCGCATCAGGCCCACGCTGGTGTCGCTGGTCGACCTGATGGCGGCCGTCCCCTCGATCGTCTACGGCCTGTGGGGGTTCTTCCTGGTCATGCCCCACGCCGCCGAGCTCGCGTTGTGGCTGCAGCGCAACCTCGGTTGGCTGCCGTTCTTCCAGGTCCGCGACACCGACCCCGACGCCGCGGTCTGGGACACCAGCCGCTACGTCGGCAGCGCCTTCTGCGCCGGGATCGCGGTCTCGATGATGGTGATGCCGATGGCGTGCGCGGTGATGCGTCAGGTCTTCTCGCAGACCCCGGTGGGGGAGAAGGAGGCGGCGCTGGCCCTCGGGGCGACCCGCTGGGGCGTGGTGCGGTCGGTCGTGCTCCCCTTCGGACGCGGCGGCATCATCGGCGGCACCATGCTCGGCCTGGGGCGCGCCCTGGGCGAGACCATCGCCGTCGTCCTCATCATCTCGGTGGCTTTCGAGGTCAAGCCCAACCTCGTCGAGATCGGCACCGCCACCGTGAGCTCGACCATCGCCGGCCGCTTCGGCGAGGCCGGCCCGGCCCAGCTCTCTGCGCTGCTGGCCGCCGGCTTCGTCCTGTTCCTCATCACCCTGGCCGTCAACACCGTGGCCGCGGTGGTGGTCAACCGCGGGCGGTCCGGCGCCGGGGTGGAGGCCTGATGACGACGACCCACGACACCGCGCCCGCCCACGACGTCACGGTGCGCCTCACCGCGGTCGGCACGACCCGGTTGCCGGGAGAGCGCGCCGACCTCGACGCCGCGCCCGCGCTCCCGCGACCCGGTCTCGGACGTCCTACGCCTGCGGAGCGCTTCCTGCGCTGGGCGCCGTGGCTCTCCGGGCTCGGGGCGGCGTGGCTGGTGACGCAGCGCCTCCTGCCGCTCTCGGGCGTCCCGTGGTTCCTGATCGCCTGGTTCGTGGCCGGGGTGCTCCTCACCGCCGTGGTGACCGCGATGACCACGGGTGTCACCGACATGCGCGACCGCGTCGCGGAGTCTGTCGTCACCGGTGCGGCCCTCCTCGTGGGCGCGGCCCTGCTGAGCACGGTGCTCTTCGTGGTCGTCCGGGGCTGGCAGCCCCTCACGCACCTCAATTTCTTCGTCGACGACATGAGCGGCGTCGGCCCGAAGGAGTCCCTCGACCGGGGTGGGGTGCTGCACGCGATCGTCGGCTCGTTGATCCAGCTCGGGATCGCGCTGCTGATCACCCTGCCGCTGGGCATCGGCACGGCGGTCTTCATGACCGAGGTGGGTGGTCGCTTCGCCCGCGTGGTGCGCACGGTGGTGGAGGCGATGACGGCGCTGCCCTCGATCGTGGCCGGACTCTTCGTCTACACCGTGTGGATCGTGGCGCTGGGCCGCGACCGCTCGGGACTCGCCGCAGCCTTCGCCATCGCGGTGATGATGCTGCCCATCATCGCCCGTGCCGCCGACGTCGTGCTGCGGGTGGTGCCCGGGGGGCTCCGCGAGGCAAGCCTCGCCCTCGGCGCCAGCCGGTGGCGCACCGTGTGGCACGTCGTCCTGCCGACCGCTCGTCCCGGCCTGGCCACGGCGGTCATCCTCGGAGTCGCTCGCGGCGTCGGTGAGACCAGCCCCGTGCTGCTGACCTCGGGCGCGGCTCCGTTCTTGGTGAAGGGGCCGACCGACGGGGTGATGAACTCGCTCCCGCTCTTTATCTACACCAATGTGCGCAGCGGCGAGCCCACCGCGATCAACCGCGCCTTCGGGGCCGCCACGGTCCTGCTCCTGCTCGTGCTGCTCCTCTTCGTCCTCGCCCGCCTTCTGGCGCGCCCCAAGCGGGCCCGCTCGCGCCCCGGCCTGCGCCGCTCGATGGGCGCGTCGGTGCGCGCCCTGGTGCCCAGGCGCACCCCCGCCCCGCCTGCCCCGCCCGTCCCGTCCGAGGAGAACCGGTGATCCCCGCCGCCCGCCCGTCCCGCCCCGCCGTCCGAGGCCTCCGTCGTACGCCGCACCGGGCTCCGCTCGGCCTCGTCATGCTGGTCGCAGCGGCGCTCGCCGCCGTGCTCGCTCCGGCCACGACGTCCTCCGCCGCCGGTGGCGATCTCGGCGACCCTGCCGCGCGCGTGGCCTATGCCCAGATCGAGGGCACCGGCTCCACGTGGTCGGAGCTGATCGTGCAGCAGTGGATCGCCGACGTCGACGCCAACGGACTCAAGGTCGTCTACACCGGAGGCGGGTCCTCGAAGGGTCGCAAGGACTTCGCCCAGGGCTCCACCGACTTCGCCATCTCCGAGATCCCCTACCAGGGCACCGACGAGACCGGTCAGGCCGACACCAGCAACGGTCGCGACTTCGCCTACCTGCCGATCGTGGCCGGAGGCACGGCCTTCACCTACCAGCTCAAGGTGGGTGACGAGCTCGTGCGCAACCTGAGGCTCTCGGGCGAGACGCTGACCAGGATCTTCACCAACCAGATCACCAACTGGAACGACCCGGCCATCACGAAGGACAACAACGGGCGCGCCTTCCCGTCGCTGCCCATCACGCCCGTGGTGCGCTCCGACGGCTCCGGCACGACGGCCCAGCTGACGTCGTGGATGGACCGGGAGTACCCCTCGATCTGGCGTCCGTTCTTCGGTCGGTCAGGGCTGACGTCCTACTACCCGCGAGAAGGTCGGGCGATCAGCCAGGCGGGCTCCGACCAGGTCATGAACACCATCGCCAGCTTCGCCGGCAACGGGACCATCGGCTATGTCGAGTACTCCTACCCCGTCAACAAGGACTACCCGGTGGTCAAGGTGCTGAACCGGGCCGGCTACTTCGTGGAGCCGACGCAGTACAACGTGGCGGTCGCCCTGACGAAGGCGTCGATCAACCCGCAGACCCTCACCCAGGAGCTCGGCGGGGTCTACGCCAACAGCGACCCGCGCGCCTACCCGATCTCGTCGTACTCCTACATGATCCTGCCGACCGGCGCGAAGGACCCGCGCATGACCACCGCCAAGCGGCAGACGGTGGCCGACTTCCTCTACTACTCCTTGTGCGCCGGACAGGCCAAGGCCGGTCCCTACGGCTACTCGCCGCTGCCGCTCAACCTCGTCCAGGCCGGCTTCGACCAGGTAGCCAAGCTCAAGAAGGCCGATCCCGCCGTCGACCTCACCGACCGCGACGTGCGCTCGTGCAACAACCCCACCTTCGACGGCAAGAACCTCAGCAAGAACAAGCTGGCCGAGATCGCCCCGCAGCCCGCGTCCTGCGACAAGGTCGGCGAGGGTCCGTGCGGCACCGCCACCGGCACCAACCAGCCCTCCACCGACGAGGCGACCGACGGTGGCGCCGGAGCGGCGCCGGCGAGCACGTCGGGTAACGGCGCCGACGGCGGGGGAGGCGGTGAGGGTGCAGGCGCTGGTGTGCCGAGCTCCGGGGGCGTCCCCGGTGCGGGAGCGGGGGGTCTCGACCCGGTGACCGGTGAGCCGGTCTCTGCCGCGGCGGCGACCACCGGCGACGCGCTTTACGCCGATCCGAGCACCGTGCTCAGCGCTGACCGCCCCGGTGACCGACGCGCCTTCGGGTGGCTCTCGGGGCTGCTCCTACTCGCCCTGGTCACCGTGCCTGGCGTCTACGTCACGGCGGTGCGTCGCCGTCGCTCGAACGGAGGCCTGCGATGACCCGGCGCCACGGGGCGTCCTGCGGTGCCCCACTCCGCGGCCTCACCCGTCTCCGAGCCCGCGACCCGCGACCGCTGCTGGTCGCCGCGCTCGCCCTGGCGCTGGCCGGGGTGGTGCTCGTGAGCTCGCCCGCCACTGCCGACCCGACGGTCACGGCGCGGCCGAAGCCGGCCTTCAGCCAGACCAAGACCCTGCAGCGGGTCTTCGACAACGGCGACGGCACGACGTACGCCTTCCCCGAGCGGCAGGTGACGGTGACTGCGGACCAGACGCAGGACCTGCGTGGTCGTCAGCGCGTGGAGATCTCCTGGTCGGGGGCACAGCCCTCCGGGGGACGGGCCAGCAACCCCTACGGCGAGAACGGGCTCCAGCAGGAGTACCCCGTCGTCGTCATGCAGTGCCGTGGCGTCGACGACCCGTCGCTCCCGGCCGCGCAGCAGGTGGCACCGTCGACGTGCTGGACGACCTCGGTCGCGCAGCGCTCCCAGGTCAGCCGCACCCCGGCCGAGGCGACCTGGACCCGCGACCTGCTCGCCGCCGACGCCGACCGCGAGCGGGTCTCCGGGGTCACACCGTTCCCGACCGCCGACACCTGCCCCACCGCCGACATCGCCCCCTTCTTCACGCGGCTCACACCCTTCGTCGCACGCGACCGCACCGTCCACCTGGCCTGCGACGCCGCGCACATGCCGCCGGAGGCGGCGGTCGGGGCGGCGTTCCCGCCACACGAGCTCGCGGCCTTCACCGACGCCGACGGCACCGGCTCGGTGCAGTTCGAGGTGCGCAGCGAGGCCGAGAACGAGTCGCTGGGCTGCAACGAGCGCATCGCCTGCTCGATCGTCGTCATCCCCATCATGGGCCTCAGCTGCGCGGCCCCGGCGACGCCGCCGACCCCTGCTGACGCGGCCTGCCGCAAGGGCGGGCGGTTCCTGCCCGGATCGAGCAACTTCGCCGCGGAGGGCGTGGACCAGGCGGTCTCCCCGTCGCTGTGGTGGTCGGCCTCGAACTGGGACAACCGCTTCACCATCCCGATCACCTTCGGTCTGCCGCCCGACGCCTGCGACGTGCTCGACGACCGGGCGCCCACCGGGTTCTACGGTTCCGAGCTGCTCGCGCAAGCCGCGCTCCAGTGGTCGCCCGCCTACTGCCTCGACGAGTCGCGCTTCAAGTTCCAGCTCAACCAGATGTCCGACGACGCGGGGTGGAACCTCATGGAGGCCGGCGAGGGCGCCGCGGCCGAGGTCTCCTCCGAGCACGAGCGTCGGGGCAGCGACCCCGTCGGCTACGCCCCCACCGCGGTCACCGGCTTCGGCATCGGCTACGTCATCGACCGACCCGACAACCAGGGCGAGTACGACGACCTGCGCCTCAACGCCCGCTTGGTCGCCAAGCTGCTGACCCAGTCCTACCTCGGCTCCGACCTGGGACGCGGCCACCCGGGCATCGGGGAGAACCCGCTGTCGATCATGACCGACCCCGAGTTCCAGCGCCTGAACCCCGGGCTGAGCACAACCAGCCAAGAGGCGGGCGCCGCGCTCCTGCAGCTGTCGAGCTCCTCCGACGTGGTCGAGCAGCTCACCGGCTGGATCGCCCAGGACCCGCAGGCCGTGGCCTTCGTCAGCGGCGAGTCCGACCCGTGGGGGATGCGCGTCAACCCGGCGTACGAGGACATCTCGCTGCCCCGCGCCGAGTGGCCGCTGCTCGACACCTTCGTGCCCCAGACGCAGAACACCTGCCGCCAGGAGAACCCCGCGGTCTACTTCACCCAAGTGGCGGCGCCGGTCACCACGCTGCGCAAGGTCGCCGAGGCGCTGCTCGACGGCTGGCCCAACGTGCAGACGCGCTGCGAGTTCGACCAGTCCACCCAGCAGTACAAGCTCGGCCGCATCGACCGGCAGTCCTTTGGTTCACGCTTCGTGCTCGGGCTGGTCAGCCTCGGCGACCTCGAGCGTTACGGCCTGCGCGCCGCAGCACTCGAAACGGCCAAGAACCGCTACGTCGAGCCCGACGACGCCTCCCTCGCCGCGGCTGTGGCGCTGGGGGAGCAGGCTGAGAAGCTCGGTCCCTTCGTGCTCGACCAGGCCGACGTGCGCCGCAGCACGCGGGCCTACCCGGGCACCATGGTCGTCTACACCGCGGCCAAGACCTCCGGCCTCGACCAGCCCACCGCCGACAAGGTGGCGCAGTTCGTGCGGGTCTCCACGACCGAGGGGCAGGTGCCCGGCTCGGGCAACGGGGAGCTGCCCGCGGGGTACCTGCCCATCAGGCGCACCGGCGTGACCGCAGCGCTCTTCGACTCGGCGCAGCGGGTGGCGGCAGCCATCGAGGCCCAGGCTCCCGCGTCGTCACCGGCGCCTCCGCCGGGCGGCGACGCCGGCGGGGGAGGGACCGCCGGCGGCGGCGCGGGTCTCCCGGGCCCGTCGGGGGACGACGCGGGCGGGGTCCCGGACTCCGAGGAGCCGACCGGCGGCAAGGCGGCTCCGTCGACCGAGCGGGCCGACGCCGCCACCCAGGCGGTGGCCATGCCCGCAACGACCGCGATCTCCTCGCGATGGTCCGGCGGGGTCCTGCCGAGCCTGCTGCTGATCGGGCTGCTAGGCGTCGCGGTGGCGAGCATCCTGCGCTTCTTCCTGCAGCCCGTCCGCGGCGCCACGACGGGGGCCGTCCGATGAGCGTGACCGAGGCCCCGGACCAGCCGACGGTGGAGCCACCGCGCCCGGGGCAGGGCCGAGAGTGGCCGCGTCGCGGACTCCGGGGCCGTCCGGGTAGCCGACGCACCGCACCGCCGAGACCACGACGGACCCAGGACCCCACGGCGGCGGCGATCTCCTCGGCGTTCGGGATGCTGGCCCTGGTCTGCCTGTGGCCGGCGGTGCAGCTGCTCCTGCTGGGCTCGCTGTCCCAGGACCGGGCCCAGGAGCTGCTCTACGACGACTTCCGCACGGCCGTCGCCTCCGGCACCGCACCCCTCGGACCCGTGACGCCGGTCGGCACGCCCGTGGCCCTGGTGACCGCGCCGTCCATCGACCTCGAGCAGGTGGTGGTCGAAGGCAGCGCCTCCGGCGACACGCTGGTCGGACCCGGGCACCTGCGGAGCACGGTGCTCCCGGGGCAGGAGGGCACCTCGGTGGTCCTCGGGCGCGCCACGACCTACGGCTCCCCCTTCGCCGATCTCACCGACCTCCGAGTGGGCGACCCCATCGACGTGGTGGTCGCCCAGGGCGCCACGCGCTTCACGGTGCTCGGCGTCCGACGCACCGGCGACCCCTACCCCCAGCCGCGTCGGGAGGGGGCCGCACGGTTGACCCTGGTCACCGCCGAGGGGGTGGGTCGGCTGGCGGCGCTCCGGCCCTCGCAGGCCGTGTACGTCGACGCCGAGGCGGCCGAGGCGCTGCCCGCTCCGCCGGGTCTGCCCACCGCGGTGCCCGAGGCGGAGGAGGTCATGGCCGGCGACCCCGCGGCCCTGCCGCTCCTCGCCCTGTGCCTGGCCCTGCTGCTCGCACTGACGCTGGCCGTGATGGCTGCCCGGCAGCGGTGGTCCACCGCCGTCGTGTGGGTCCTCGCCTGCCCGTTGGCCCTCGCGCTGTCGTGGGCCGCCACCGACGTCGTGATGCGACTCCTGCCCAACGTCATGTGACCACCTCGTCCCCACGATCCCCGGGAGCCCCAGCGCGCCCGGACCACCGCCACACCCCTGCACCATCCCGCACCGCCCGCTCGCCGCTCCGCCCCGTCGCACCACCCATCCGAGAAGGAAAGAGAAGAACCCGAGATGTTCTCCCGCACCTCCCTGCGCGGCCTGCTGGTCGCCACCCTGGCCGGATCCTCGCTCGCCCTCGCCGCGGCTCCTTCGCAGGCGGCCGTCGACCCCGACGACACCACCTTCACCCCGGTCGCCGGTGACCTGATCGGCGTCGGCTCCGACACCAGCCAGCACGCGCTCAAACTGCTGGCCGACGGCTTCAACGGCGGTCGCACCTCGGGCCGCCTGTCCTCGTTCGCCGCCACCGGCGGCGGCGACATCGCCCTGCCCAGCGGCTCGATCGCGCGACCCAACGGCTCCGGTGCCGGCAAGGCCCTGCTCTACGGCGCGGGCAACAACCCCGACATCGACTACGCCCGCTCCTCCTCGGGACCGAGCACCACCGAGGTGCAGGCCGGCCTGCAGAGCTTCCCCTTCGCCCTCGACACCCTGAAGATGGCCGTCTCGGGTAACACCCGGAGCAACGCCCCGACCAGCCTGACCGCCAAGAACATCGTCGACATCTACAGCGGCGCGGTGACGAACTGGTCGCAGCTCGGCGGCACGCCGGGCGTCATCGCGCCCAAGATCCCCCAGGCGGGCTCCGGCACCCGCAGCTTCTTCGTCGCCCAGCTCAAGGCGGCCAACAACGGCGTCGACGTCGTCCTGGCCAGCTCCGTGGCCGAGGTGCAGGAGCACGACGACACGCTCGTCAAGAACGACCCCAACGCGGTGGTGCCCTTCTCCGAGGGTCGCGCCGGGCTCCTCGGCTCGACCCTGACCCTCGAGGGCGGCTTCAAGGCCGACCGGGCCCTCTATAACGTCGTGCGCGGCACCGACGTCGGCTCGGCCCCGGTCCTCGCGGTCTTCGGGGAGGACGGCTTTGTCTGCTCCACCGAGGCTCGCGAACTGATCGAGGCTGCCGGGTTCAAGCAGCTGGCCACCTCCGCCCGCGGCGGGGTCTGCGGCAGCCCGACGCAGACGGCCACCAGCAACTTCACCCTTAACCAGGCCGTCGCCACCACCACCGCCCTCAGCGCCTCCACCGCCAAGGCCAACGCGGTCACCCTCACCGCCGTCGTCAGCGGCTCGACCGCGCCGTCGGGCACGGTGACCTTCCGCGAGGGCGCCACCGTGCTCGCCGCCAACGTGCCGCTCACCTCGGGCCAGGCCGTGACGACCATCCCCGCCACGCCGGGCGCCCACACCTACACCGCCGAGTTCTTCCCCGCCGCGGGCTCGCAGTTCGAGGGCAGCAGCGACCAGGCCACCGCGACTGTGCGCGACCTCGCCACCTCCACGATCAGCGAGTCCTTCCCCAGCACGGTCAAGGCTGGAAAGAAGGCGACCGGCACCGTCACCGTGAAGCTGTCGGCCGGCACCGCCTCCGGCCCGGTCAAGATCAAGGAGGGAGCCAAGACCCTGGCCACGAAGACCCTCTCCGGGGGCAAAGCCACCCTCACCCTGCCCAAGCTGAAGGCCGGCAAGCACACGCTGAAGGTGGTCTGGGCCGGCAGCGCCTCGGCGTCGGGTTCATCGACATCGTTCACGATCAAGCAGCTCAAGCGCTGACCCACCCCTGACGCGGGGCGGGCGGCTCACCGCTGCGCCGTCCGCCCCGCCCGGAGGCCGGGGGAGCCACCGACTCCCGCGCCTGCGCACCGCACCACCCGACACGCGAACCGAGAGAGAACCATGGACACCGACGCGACCTCCGTCCTCCCCGCCGTGCCCGCTGCGCCGAGCACGCCCGTGGCGCGGCCCACGACGCCCGGCGTGGACACCGCCGCGCCCCTCGCCGAGCTGGTCGCGCGCGACATCACCGCCTGGTTCGGTCAACGCAAGGTCCTCGACCGGGTCTCGCTCACCATGCCCGCAGGCGGGGTCACCGCCCTCATCGGGCCCTCCGGCTGCGGGAAGTCGACCTTCCTGCGCATCCTGAACCGCATGCACGAGCTGGTGCCCTCTGCCCAGCTCGCGGGCGAGGTGTGGCTCGACGGTGAGGACATCTACGACCCGGCAAAGCGTCTCATCGACGCCCGTCGCGCCATCGGCATGGTGTTCCAGAAGCCCAATCCCTTTCCCGCGATGTCGATCCGGGAGAACGTGCTGGCCGGCCTGCGGCTGACGGGCACCCGCGCGTCGAGGTCGGCGAAGGAGGAGCTGGTCGAGTCGTGCCTGACCAAGGGCGGGCTGTGGCACGAGGTCAAGGACCGTCTCGACGCCCCCGGTGGCGGGCTGTCCGGCGGGCAGCAGCAGCGGCTGTGCATCGCCCGGTCGCTGGCGATCAAGCCCCGCGTCCTGCTCATGGACGAGCCCTGCTCGGCGCTCGACCCGACCTCGACGCGGGTCATCGAGGAGACGATGCTCGAGCTGGCCCGGGAGGTCACCATCGTCATCGTCACCCACAACATGCAGCAGGCCGCGCGGGTGTCCTCCCAGTGCGCCTTCTTCCTCGCCGCCCACGGCACGCCCGGCGTGATCGTCGAGCACGGCGACACCCGGGCGATGTTCGAGGCTCCGCGCGACGAGCGCACGAGCGACTACGTCAACGGCCGCTTCGGGTGACCGCCGGCCCGCGCGTGGCGTCCGCCGGCGCCCTGGTGCTGGTGCTGGGTGTCGGCGGGATGGCCGGTCTGGCGCAACTGTCCACACCGGGGCGCGAGCTGCTCCCCGCACCGGTCTCCGCCCCGGTCCCGCCGGTGTCCGCTGCAGGGACCGAGCCCGCCAGCGGCGCCGACCCCGCCCCCGCGCCGACGGTCGACCCCACCTGGGTGAGCCGCACCTCCGCCGCGACCGGTGTGCCGGCTCCCGCCGTACGGGCCTATGGGCAGGCGCAGCTGTCGGGGATCGCTGGCTGCGACCTCGGCTGGACGACCCTGGCCGGTATCGGGTGGATCGAGTCGCAGCACGGGACACTCGGCGGTCGGACCCTCGGTGAGGACGGTCGCTCCTCCAGCCCGATCCTCGGTCCGGCCCTCGACGGCACGGGTGACGTGGCTGCGATCCGCTCCACGCCTGCCTCCGCCGCCTGGCACGGGGACCGCCGTTGGGAGCACGCGATCGGCCCCATGCAGTTCCTCGCGTCGACCTGGGATCGGTGGGCCACCGACGGCGACGGGGACGGCTCGGCGGACCCCCTCGACCTCGACGACGCCGCAGCGGCCGCCGCCCGCTACCTGTGCGCGTCGGGGACCGATCTCGTCACCGGCCCGGCCTGGAGCGCCGCCGTGCTCTCCTACAACCCCTCGCGCGAGTACGTCGACTCGGTGCGCAGGGCCGCCCAGGTCTACGTTGATCGCCTTGACTGAGGTCTCGTCACCGGTTCTGCGGTTCACCAGCGTGGTCTATGGTCCCGAGAGTGCTGACGCCAGGACCACTAGGACAGTCGCAGCACCGGGCGCACCGCTGGGTGGAGGACCGCTGCGCTGCTTGTTCGCTCACCCGCGCCGAGATGCTCCTGCTGGATGACCTGGACCGAGTGGTGACTGCTGTCGTCTTCACGGTGCACGGCGCAGCGATCAGACTTCTGCTGTTCCCGCCGATGAGAGGCACGGCAGATGGCAGCCGCGTTGCTGCAGCCCGCGAGGCCTACCCCGAGGTCGCTCGTGGAGGTGAGCCCGGGTGCCCTGGGGAGCCCGGCCGGGTGGGTCGGCGTAGGAAGAGCTACCTGAGGCGGCGCAGCCGCGTCCCACCCCTGCCGCCGGCCACGTCTTCGTCCGCTCCACTGGGGCATCTCGACTGTCGGCCCCATCGGAGCAGGGATCGAGGTCGTGAGGTTCTGAGGACGGGAGCCGGTGGACCGGGTCCATCGACTCGGTGACACGTCGGGGCCGATCGCCGTCGACGCCCAGTACTCGCGCGCGCGGAATACTGGGCGCCCCCACGAGACAGTGGACCACCCCGACAGGCACGGTGTCTCGTCCTGGCTAAGACCTCAGCCGGTTCGGACCATACTCAACTTCGGCAGGCTCCAATCGCTCCACATGCGGCCTCGTCACCACCCGGATCGAACGTCTTCCATGAGGGCGCAGTAGACGGATCGTCGAACTCGACAGCCCTAAGTTGCGGAGCCCCGAGTTGCTTGCGAGGGGCCTCGTTCTGCGCCGGCGACGTCGAGACGGGCGATGAGCCCCGAGCGACGTGCAGTCGGTCGCGTGGCCACGCTAGGCGGCCCGCAATGACGAATTTGCGCCGAACGACCTGGACCTGGACTCCACTCAAGAAGAGCGAGATCACCTGGCGGCGGACGCTGGAGTAGAGCTCCCCGATAGTCGGAGGGATGCCCGGACGAGGCCGCTGGCCACAGCTGGTTGCAGGGGGCCTAGTAGGCCTTCTTGGCTCCGTAGGCCGCCTGGTCGTAGGTGAAGCCTTCGAACTGCAGCTGCTCGATGAGTCCGGAGAGCGAGAAGCTGGTGTAGCCAAGGTAGGACTTCGCCGACTTGAAGGCTTGCTCGTTCCAGTTGACCTTCAGGTAGTCGACAGCAAATGTCGCGTCGGCCGTCTTGTACCCCTCGAATTGCAGCTGCTCGATCAGACCCGTACGCGAGAACGCGGTGTAGTCGAGGTACGACTCAGCCGCGCTGATGGCGTTCTGCATCGCCGTGGTGATCTTGGATCGCGTGGGGTCGGCGGGGAAGTCATCTTCTGAGTCCGCGACCGCGTCTCCGTCGGAGTCCTTGCTGTACCGCTCGTTCTTCGGGAAGTCATCGATTGGGTCAGCGACGCCGTCTCCGTCGGAGTCCTTGCTGTACTTCGCGTTCTCGGGGAAGGCGTCCTCGAAGTCCGGGATGCCGTCCTTGTCGGTGTCGACGTCGTCCCGGGTCTGGACCTTAGGGTCTTCGGGTCGGTGGTCCTCGGCATCATTGACGCCGTCACCGTCGGTGTCCACGGGTTCCGGCTCGACCGCTGGCTCAGCCTCAGCAGATGTGGTCGGGGAGACGGCCGCCGGCTCGGTCGCAGCGGCCTCCGGCGCATCCTCGTCCGGCAATAGGCTGCCCACAACCGCCAGTGCGAGGACAACGGCCGCCACGATCGCCCACCAACGGAGGTACCAGGGCTTCGTGGCCGCCGACCCGGTCGTCGCACCCTCTCCCGCCGGAAACGAGGGTCGCGGAGCCTGGGCCGCCGAAGGGGGACGGGGCTGGGTGTGGTCTGTCCAAGCCTGGCCGTCCCACCAGCGCATTTGGTGGCTGTTCGTCTGATCGGGGAACCATCCCGGACCGGGCGCGTCAGTGGGCATGGGATGTTCCCCCGAGTGGTGCGTGTCGATTGCAGATGAGCCGCAGAAGATTCGGCCTCAGCAGGATGTCATCGACAGAGCCAGCCTGTTCGGAGAATGGCAAAGGAGTTGTCACGACGAACCCCTCAGGTGGTAACTGAGGGCGGGGCTGGGAGCGCTCAGTTGCCGAGTCTCGATTCAGTCAGAGCAGTTTGCGCATGGGGGCCCGGTGCCCGGGTGAGCGGTCTCGCAACCTGTCACCTGATGGTGCATCACACCCGCCGGTGTTGCATCGACTGGTTGAACCCGGTCAGGTCACGCGCTCTATGGACCGGCGACGCGTCGGGTCGCTCCAGAACTTTCCTCGTGACGGATGGAACCGGTGCGGGGGGCTGGATGGTCTTGAAGGACAGTGATGACCGTGAGCAGTAGTGACTTCGAAGAGTTCGTGGAGGCGAGATGGCCGGCGCTGGTGCGTGCAGCTTGCCTTTTGGGATGTTCTGTCCCCGAGGCAGAGGACTTGGTGCAGTCGACGCTGGCGAAGTGCTATGTCCACTGGGGAAGGGTTTCGCGAGCTGGCAACCCCGATAAGTACGTCTATACGGCGCTGCTCAATCAGCTGCGCACGAGCCGACGACGCCGCTGGTGGTCGGAAAGACCCACCGACGAAGTACCCGAAGAGGTGCAGCCCGGTGCCGCTGATCTAGATCGAGCGCTTCTCGTCCAAGACGCGCTGGGGCGGCTGAGTACTGCCCAACGCAGCGTGGTCATCGCACGCCACATCCTCGACTTCAGCGAGTCCGAAACCGCAGAGATCCTCGGCGTCGCCCCTGGCACTGTCAAGAGTCGCCTCTCGCGAGCTCTCGCGCTCCTTGCGAACGACCCCGACATCCTCAGCATCAACAGAACGGAAACATCGTGAACGAGTCCGAAGCCACACAGGCAATGAAGGCTGGGTCGACCGCTCTGCGCATAGGTCCGCCACCAACTCGACAGATCGTTCAGCAAGGGGTTCGCCGACGCCGTCGGCGAAACGCTGCTGTCGGCGCGATCGCCGCCGTCGTCCTGAGCAGCGGCAGCGCGGCCTTGGCTACCTCCACCCTCGATGACAGCAACTCGACTCCCGTGGCTAGCGGGGAAGAATCGAGCTCGGCGACTCCCAGCTCGCCCCCCGGCACCGCCGATCCCTCTGCCGCGCCACAGTCAGACCTGAGCCGCAGCGACCTCACCCAGTACCTCGCGGACCTACCTGGCGTTCCCCTGGCACTTCCTGTGGATCTGCCTGCCGAGTACCGATGGGTCGGACCTTCGACCTATGAGAAGGGCGAGGGGGACGAAGTCACGGTGCGCAGCTCGACCTTCACCGGTTCGTCGAACCGCGCTGAGATGCCTTCAGTCGAGGTCTGTGTACACGACCCCGATGGCCACAGCTGCCCTCAGGGCGCCGAGAGGATCGAACGCCACGTCGAGGGCACCGCGATCACCATCAGCTTCTCGCAGGCGCCCACGGTCGACCAGCGCGAATTCTGGACGGACGCCACCATGTCTTTCGACATGACTACGAACTGGTTGCGCTGACCCGAACGACGAGGAACCAGGGGTCTGTTGAAGAGACGGGGGACTTCCAGATCGGCTTGGACGAGGGTTCTGGCTAGAAGGATGTCCACTGTGGCTGGCAGGTACCCAAGGAGCTTGAGGAAGACGTGATCCGGGTGGCCCGAGATCCTGGACCTCGTTCTCCTGCTCCAGCAGCTTGATCCGATGTTCGACTCACGCAGCGCATCGGACTCGTTCGCCGCCCGAGCGGCGGGTGACGGGTTCACAGAGTTTCGGTCGTCGATCGTGAGCCACCGCTTCAGGCGCGACGGCGAGATCCCGTAGTCCTTCGCGACCTGCGGGATGGAGGAGCCCGAGGTCTTGAAGACCCGGATCACGTCCTCGCGGAACTGCCGGGGAACGCCTTCGGCATGGTGCACATCCTCCCAGCGCCGACACACATCGACGCAGATCAGATGTCACCGATCAGTGCAGCAGACCCGTCCTTGATGGTGCGCGGGCAGCGGCTGTCTCAGCGCTCCGAGACGCGCGTCGCTAGCGTTTCAGAGAGCTTCTCTCTGACGTGACAACCGACGTTGAGACTCAGGTCGTCTTGTGTGTGTGATGGACCGGTGAGCGGCACGGACGCGAGGCCTTCCTTCGAGGAGTACGTCGCTGCTCGCGGCGCTTCGCTGTGGCGCAGCGCGTGGCTCCTGACCGGTGACGCACATCGGGCGGAGGATCTCGTGCAGGCGACATTGCTGAAGTGCTGGCGTCGGTGGCGCCACATCGATAGCGGTGCGGCACTCGACTCCTACGTGCGGCGTGTCATGGTCACGACGTACACCGACTGGTGGCGTCGTCGCTGGCGCGGCGAGGTGCCGACCGAGGTCCTCCCGGAAGAGACGTCGCCTGATGCGACAACCGCTCTCAGTCGCGACGTCCTCGCAGCGCTCGCTGCCCTCCCACGCGGGCAGCGTGCCGTGGTGGTGCTGCGGTTCTACGACGACCTGAGCGTGGAGCAGACCGCGGCCGCGCTCGGTGTCAGCACGGGCACCGTCAAGAGCCAGACCTCTCGGGCCCTGGCTTCCCTCCGACTTTCAGCCCACCTGCAGGAGATGCCGTGAGCGATGTCCATGGGGCCGGTGACGACGGCGAGACCCGCCGCGGCGAGGTCCTCCGGGTGATGCTGCGCGACGCGGTACCGGACGCTCCCGTCACGGTCTCGCGAGCTGCGCCGCTGGTGGCCACCGCCGAACGCCGACGGCGCCGTCGGCGCGCGATAGGCACTGGTCTGTTGGCAGCCGTAGTGGTGGTGGCTGTGATGGCAGGGCCGGTCCTCATCGGCGACTCGCTGCGGCAGGCTCCCGCCCCGGCTGCGCCGGCGGGAGCGGACCGGGAGGGGGCTGCGCCCGAACGGGCCGATCCGTGCCCGGCCGTCATCGACCCCGACCTCGACGTGGTGGAGCTGACCTCCGAGCAGTTGGCTACGGCGTCCTCGGTCCGGCTGTGCGCCGGTCGTGGTCCCGCGTCGCTGGTGCCTGCGGATGCTCTGGTCTCCGCGCTTCCTCGCTTCGCTCAGGATGTCGCTGCCGCTTCGCAGGACCCGGTCGACGGCGCCGGCGAGTGTGGGCCGGCCGTCGGTGTGTGGGACGAGAGAGCCGCGTTGGTCGTCACCTTGGCGGACGGTGCAGCAGTCACTCTTCCGGCGGTCGGAGCCTGTGGCGTGCTCGAGATCGACGGCGAGGCCGTGTCTCCGCTCCGGGTGGGGTCGACTTGGCTGGAGGCATTGGCGGCGCAACGCGAGTCGCTCCCCGCACCCTCGGGTACTCGAGGGAGTTCCTCGGCTGCGCGGTGCAGGGCACCTGCCACGATCGCGCCGATCGACCCCACCGCGGACGAGATCCTGCTGGCGAGGCTCTGTGACGGTGACGGCCCTGGTCAGGGAACTGGGCTCGACGCCGTCGACATCGCAGCCCTGGACAGCGCCTGGGGACTCGCGCGGCAGCGAAGTTGGTCCGGTGTTTCGGGCGACCGCCTCTGCGGGACAGCGGCCGGCGAGAAGCGACACCTCGTCGCGGTCACCGCACGCGGGGAGGTTGTGCGCTTGATGGTCAGCACGTGCGGTGATCTGAGTTGGTCCGGGTGGCGAGGTGAGCAGGCCATCCCGACGACACTCGCTGCGCTGAGATCGACTCGGACGAGATAGATCCGCCATGAGCGGTCCCCAGGCTCCGGGGACCACGGTCAGGAAGACATCCGAGACCAGTCCTCGAAGCGTTGGGCCGATGAGTCTGCTGCACGAATGGTGGAAGGTCAGGACTGTCACCCGTTTGAGCAGCAGGCCCCGGCGACGGTGACGACCGCAGCATCGCTGTGGGTTCTGACCAGACCCGCGTGATGGTGTTCCAGAAGCCCGCGACGACGTCTTGAAGGTTCACCTTCCTGCTCTAATCAAACGACGGGTTGACCTGGGTCTTCATCATGGGAGCGCACTGCGACACGTTCGTTTCGGTCTCGTCCCACGGGGGTTTGGCATGGAGGAGGAGTCGCCCAGCCTTCGGAGGGCACAACATGAAGGGTTTTGGGTCAAGCTGGGGCGGGCCACCAACTGGGCCATGTTCCTCTATGTCGTCGGGCCTATCGCTGCAGCGTTGATTCTTGTCGTGTACTTCGGCGTGCGATCCCTGTCCTGACCGCAGCGAGTCACGATGAGGAGCCTCCCGACACGAAATTGAACTCACAGGTAGGTCAGGTCAGCGGCGCTGCCGCCTTGTCTGTTCGTCGCAGGGCTGAGCGAGGGCGCGATCTGGGAGCGACTTGCCGCTTCTCATGGTGCTGGGACGCCCTGGTGCAATGCGTACGTCGCGAGCATCGTTGGTACCACCGGTCTCGATCGAGACCCCAACTCCGTGCCGAAGGTGGTGCGCTTCGTCTTGGGGGTTCAAAACGCGATCTGCGGTGGCAGATTCGGTCGGGCCTGGACGGTGACCTGAATGCGGGGGCCGGTTGGGGCTACGTCTCTTACGGAGTCGGCGGTCTCGCGTGCGCGCGAGACATCTGCTCGACTGACGGTCCAGCGGATGCCGACCGTTTCTGTAGTGAGGCTGACCTCGATGGCCGAGTCCTCGATGGCGGGCGCGGCAGCCTTTAGCAATGCCGCGACGCTCGACAGATCCGCTTCAGTCACCGTGGCGGCGTGCAACTTGACCTCGAGACCTGACCGCGCGACGAGGTGCTTCACGTCGGCGGGCAGCGGTCCGACCCACCAGAGGTCGAGTGTCGTGGGTTGTCCTGTCGCGTATTCGAATCCGGTGTAGCCCTCGAGGTGGTGGGTCGCGATGAGCTCCTGCAGTTCCGTGATGAAGGGCAGCCGATGATCGACCCCGGAATGGAGCTCGGCGGGCGGGGGGAGTGAGTCGTCGGGCTTCATCTGTCCGAGGGTCCCACGTATCTGACCGGAGAGTAGGAGGCAGGAGCCGCGGCCCTCTCACGCCCGTCAACGACGACGTCATCCGTGCGGGTTTCGTTTGAGCCTCTGGGTCACGTCAAGATGCGCACGCCGGAGGCGAGGAACGCCGAGGTCGCCATGAGCTGCGTGACGAGGATGCGCTGCACCTGCTTAGCGGTCCGTTCGGGCGCCGTGGTCGTGGTGGTGATGATGGGCGTGCTCCTGCGCAGAGAGTCGGATCGTCTGCGGAGGGGCGCCCGGCACATCCGATCCCGCTCCCGAGAAGCCCACCCCCGGTGGCGGTCCCTACGGGTGCGACTCTCCCGGCCTGGCCCGGCTAGTACCGGGACCGAGAAAGCACTCACACCCAAGAAGGAATGCGCCGGCCGCGGCCGTGACCAAACCTGTAGTGCCGACGCGTCATTGTCGGGCGCCCCCCCGCAATGTCGCGCTGACGTCAGGAACTGCCGGGGCGGGCTGCACTTTGATCTGTGCCTCTGACGCGCCTGCCAGCCGACGCAGAGGTAACCGCTAGACCAAGCACCATGATCGTGAAGGGAACTGAGCGAGCATCGAAGTCGCCTCTGGTTGCGTCGATCACCTCGAAGACGACGTAAACCAGAGCGAAGACGCCAAAGCCTGCTGCGGAGACGAGCCAATACCGCCCGTCCTTCGCCACGTCGTTGTCCTTGATCAAGACCACCAATCGCCACGTGAGCCAGCCCCAGAAAGCGAGGCCCACGACGGCAGCAACCTGCCGGTCCGGCTCACCGCTCGCCAAGCCGATCCCTGCACGCGGCACCGTGAAGACGGCAAATCCTCCGATGAGCAAGACAAGCATCGAGCGGCTGAGCAGCCTGCTCGCCGGATCGTCGGAGGGGCGCTCAGCGCTGGTCACGTGATGCAGCCTCTCAGGGCGGTCAGTCCTTTTGCTCGCGCGGTGGAAGATATACGAGTCAGACGCGTCTACCGCCGAGATGACTCGACAGCGCTGCGCTCGCGCCGAACCAGCCACCAGAACACGACCCACAGCACCAGCCCTACAGTGAAGGTCGCCGCTAAGGCCGTTCGCATGACGTCGAACCAGGTGTCCTGCGGGTCGAGGGTGGACTTGATGACGTTGGCGATGATCGCGAGCGCGAACCCTGCGCGGGTCACCTGGCCCCAGAATCGGCGCCGCCGGAGCAGGGGGGAGAGCCCGTCGTCTTCGTGACTCAGGCTCTCGCCGTTCATGGCGGTGACGGTAGTAGGCCCCCAGAACGCTCGGGACGGCGATCGTCGCCAACGGAGATGGGTGATCTCGTTGTCGCCGCTGCTTTGGCGGTGCTGCATGTGCGGATGGAAAGTCAGGCCGACGTGGAGGCGGCGAGCACCAGCAGCACGTCTGCCCAGAGGCGGCGCGTCACGATCGTCCTCTCGGTCGTGGTTGCGGCACTGCTGGTGGCCGCAGTGTCCGTGGGTTGGCATCGGTGGACGCACCCGTCGATCTTCACCGGCCTGGGCGACACCTACGCCTCTCCTCCGCTGCCGGTCGGGAAGGCGTCGATCTTGACGACGGTGATCTTTCCGAGGGTCGACGGTGAGGGCGAGGAGGTGACGATCGAGGGGCTCAGTGCTGATTTCTCGAGCAACAGCGCGGAAGCGGAGGTGTTGTTCGGGGTGTGTCACATGAACGCGGCTGCGGACCCGATCGGGGCGGTCCGCGATCCGCGACCGTTCTGCGAAGACATCGAGGCCTTCGAGCCCCCGATGAGCTTCGACTACGGCGTGGCACCGCGCAGCGACTACCTCTTCGTCACGATCACGCCCACCCGGCCCGGCGAAGGGCACCTCGCGTCGGTGACCGTGGACTACCGGCGCTCAGCGGCTCACCTGGGCCAGCACGGCACCCAGACGCTGCGGGTCGTGCGGGAGATCAACGTGCGCGAGCGCTGACTGCCGCGATCCGGATTGAACGAATCGCGCGCTTCCTCCGCCCTTCGCCTCGCTACCCCTGGGCCGCCTGCGCCGGAGGTCAGGAGGGGGGAAGGCCCCGTCCCTCGTCTCGCGCCGTTGGACTAGGTCGGTTCCAGCGGAGTGAGCTCATCTTCGACGTAGAAGACGTCGCGGTCTGCGATGCATGGTTGCCCGGTCGCTCTAGAGGTTCCGCCGCCAGCTTCCAGCAGACTCCCCGATCGCACGACGGTGCCGCCCTGTGGGTCGAGGATGACGAGGCCCTGGTCGGTCTGCTCAGCAGTGAACCCTGCGGGCCACACGACGTCGACCCGGCTCCCGTCCTCGGTCCGGAGGATGACGCAACCGTCGCTGTCGGCAGTGAGCTGTACGCCGGCCACCCGCAACAGCGCCTCGCGCCGCGGGTCGAGGGGGGTCCAGTCCGACGTAGCGATCTGCAGGCGCTTCGACACCTCCGCCGATGTGGTGATGCGGGGCCCAGAGGTGGCGGGTGCGACGGGGTCTGTGTCTGCGCATCCCAGGAGGGGCAGGCCCAGTGCCACGGTGACTGAGACGGTGGCGATGCGCATCATGGGTGATCTGACGCCGGGCGGTGCGGCCTGGTTCCTGCTAAGACTCCGTCCGGTGCGTCCCGTGAGCGGGCGGGGCTGCCGTGGTGATGCTCGACCTCACGGTCAGCCAGAGGCATCGGAGCCCACGTCCGCCCTCCGCCAACACACGATGCTCGCGGCCGCCGCACCTACGGCGAGCACCAAGGCGAAGACGGCGAACGGCACCGACTCAGCAACAAACAAGTTGACCCCGGCTGCGACGGAAAGCAGTGCAGCGACGACTGCCGCATTGATCGCTGCGAGCCTCATCTCAGTTCTCCCACCATGCGTAGACGACGATGGCAAGTGCGATGACGATGAACACCGACCCGCCGACCACGATGCTGATGTAGTTGCCGCCTGGCTTCCGCCGGTACCCCAGGGCGGATGCTGCGTCGGCCCCGACCAGTATCTCAATGGTGCGACCGAAAGGACGGTTGGACAAGATTATGAACAACCCGAAGATCCCTAATAGCAGCGCCGCGCCCAGCTGATCGTCGGTCACGGGAATTCCCTTCGGGTCGGACGTGCCTGCGGGTAGCCACTTGGCGGTCATTCAGGCGTTTGAGCCTAGAGGCCAAAGTGCGAACTCATCGATACGTCGTCCGCCTGCTGGCTCGTGCGGCAACGAGCCCGACGGTGAGCAGGCCCGTGCACTGCCCGAGGCGGGCGACCCCAAGCGGTCAGGAGCCAACAGACGGTTCCCAGGGGCGTCCGGCCCACCGTCGGACGTCGGGAGGCGCGGGCTGCTCGGGGTCGAGCCAGGCTTCGTCGTGGTCGCCGGAGCTGGCCCAGCCGGTGGCTTCGCGAGTGATGAATCCCGAGGGGCCGAGGGCGTGGATGACGCCGCCGGAGGCGATGGTGCGGATGGTGTCGTCGAGCTCGGTGAGGAGGGCTGCGGATCCGTCGTCGCAGGCGTCGCATCCGCAGAAGGGCAGCCCGGAGAGGAACGCATCTCCGTGGTCAGGGTCGGTAACAGCGAGGTCGATGCCGAACCGCGACCCGTCGGTGGTGCGGTGGCCCACGAGCAGAGCGAGCGCTCCCGGTGCGGTCGGGGTGAGCTGGTGGACGGAGTCGTGCTGCACGTCGGGCGTCGGCCATTGCCGGGGGTCGACGTCTTGCGTGGTGACGATGCCCCGGGTGGTCAGTACCTGCTGCCAGGCGGTGAGGCGGGCGTCGAGGATGGCGTACTTGCCGGGGTCGGTGTAGCGGGAGTACTCGGCCTCAGCGGGCGGCTGGCCGAAGGGGCGGGGATCGGGCCAGGCGGGCGTGTGGCGCCCGGTCTCGATGAAGGTCTGGTCGACTTCGGCCAGGACCGCAGCGAACCAGGCGGGCGCGGTCACGACGATGCTCACCCCTCCACCTTGCCGCATCTGAAGCCGTCGACGGTTCAGGCCCTGAGGACGTGGGCTGGTTGCGACTGGCGCGGCTGCGGTGCTCCGTCGGTGAAAGGTCTCGAGCCGGCTTCGTCCCTCACTGGGGGTGAGGGTCACACGGGTGTTCGACGGTGGTGAGGCGGGTCGCTGTGTTCAGGACGGGAGTGAGTCTGTCGCACTAGGATGCGAGCATGTCCCGGTCGAGTCGCCGACGCGCTGCTGCGCAGGTCCGCCGCGAGGGGCCGGTTGAGATGTACATGGTGGACCTCGGGGGAATGAAGAACCGGTCCGATGTGCCCGCGTCGGGGGATGAGCCCCGCATGCTGACCAGCGACGAATTCCGTTTCGCGACGGCGGAGTGCCTCCGCACGCAGACACGGGTCCCCTTCTTCCTGCGTCCCATCCTGACGCGGATGATGGTCCGCAGCTTCGAGCAGGGCCAGAAGCACGTCGGGCAGTAGCCGGGCGGCGCGTGTGTAGTGGTCGTGGTGCTCGGTCACCTTCATGCGTCAGCGGCCCGCTTCACGTTGATCGAGTTGCCTGGCGCTGGGGTCGGCGCGGTTGGCGTGCGGGCTGACGACGCCCTTCACCAGGTCGCCCCGTACCAACTCGTCGACGAACTCGTGGCGTTGCCTCGCCTGAGTGGCGGGGACGCTAACGACGGAGACGGGAAACCGCCAACGCGCCGGCATGGAGCACCAGCAGCGCCGGGGAGGCGAGGGTCATCACGCCGAGCGAGGCGAGGAAGAACCCGTCGTCATCGGCGGCATCTACCGGCTCGACGTACCACAGGTCGTTCGGCGCGGTCGACAGAAGAGCGATGAAGAGCATCGCCATGATAGTCGCGAAGAGGGCGACGTGGCCGATCGCTTGCATAGACAATCCAGCCCCTCACCTTGATGCTTCGAGCTGAACGAGAGGCTGATTCAAGCAGACGCAGCCTGCCGCAGTTCAGCGCTTCGTACGGCAGCTCGTGGGAAGGGCGTGCCGCCGATGGGGACAAGGGCAGGCTGCGGGTCTGGGCGCCGCGATGGAGGTGGCGACCTGACCTACACCGACGACAACATGTCGCGCACCGCCACTGTCGCCGACGCCCGCAACGTGCGCACCACGTACCGCTACGACGGCCTCGACCACGTCGTCTCCGAGTCCATGGTCGACCTCGACAACAACTAGCAGCAGAACGCCGGATACAAGTACGACCTGACAGGTGCTCACCAACGCGGCACCTGTGCCATCGGCAGGCGGCACACCTCTTCGCCCGTCGGCGCAGTTCGACTTCGATGAACTCAACCGTCTAGTCGGCGAATACGCCCAGCAGTTTCTCCGGTCGGACCACGTACCTCGACGACCCGGCCGGCAACCTGAGCGCTACCACCGACGAGGGCCAGGTCGTCGCAGAAGCCAACTACCCCGAGGCCACCCGCTACGCCTACGGCGCCGCAAACCGCGCAACCGCAGTAGACGACCCTCGGGGCGAACCCAACGCCGCCGGCAGCGTCACGCCGCCAAACCTGAACCCGATGATCCGGTTCGACTACAACCCTCAGAACAACCGGACCCGCATCCGGTTCGACTCAGCAATCCTTAAGGAATGTCTATCAGGAACGTTTCTACTTCACTTTGCGAGTGCATCTTGTTGACGAGCCTTTTGCAGCCCCCAATCACGGTCCACGGGGAGTCCTTGTCGCAGTTCAAGGACCAGGAATAATCGGCACCGATGATCCATTCCGGATAACTGGGAACTGCGCTTACGCTGTAAGCGGCCGCAACCTTGTCTAACGAGACCTCCGCGACGGAGTACGACTCGCCACCTACTTCGACGTCGTGCCACGACGTCTGGCTGCGGGGCACATTGCCACGGCGTCCTTTCCAGTACGCGGCAATGACGGGCTCAGTTTGGACTGTCGCGCTCAAGACGTCCCGGATGGCACGTTCAACCGTGACCGACGGGAGACCCTCGTCTGGATATTCATAGCGGCGACCATTCAACCAGGCGCCTGCTCGCCAGTTCAGCACGGAGGTAGGCACGTTGGGAGCGGCCAGCTCAAGTTGGTTAACGCCTTGCGCGCCCGCGATCTCGCTCCACGTCGCACTGACGGCACCCGGGTCGCCGAACCACGGGTTGAACACGCGTAGGTACGACTCGTAACCAACTGGCAGCCCTAGATGGCGGTCAATACTCATGGTCCAGCGACCCAGGTGCTTTAGCCCCTGTCCTTGCGGTTGCATTGTGTCCTTTCGCGGCGAGTTCACCTCGCCGCATGGGGTCGCTTGTCTTCATCTGTGCGGACGCAAATCGAAACCGAACACAATTGTTGGCCTTTGTCGGACTGAGGTTCGGTGCGTCGATTCTGTGACCACAATCCGTCTCGAGCGGCGGGCTCCCCGCGATCCGCTCTGACGTGGCCAGCTAATTAGGCCGCCCGCTTGCGAGGAGCAAGCGTTCGCGTGCTCCGTCCCTCGCGTCTCGGAGGACCTGCCCCTAGCGTTCTTGCATGCCGTCGCCCCGGGGAGGCTGAGCTCGCCGCTCCACCCTCCGGTAGATCACCACTGCTGCCACGAACCCGACAACTGCAGCCACGAGCAATGCAACCATGATGGGGGCGGCGCCCGTGACAGCCAGCACGATGCCGCTCGTAGCTCCGATGAAGAAGCCACCTTGAACCGCTGATCGTCCAGCGCGACGTTCTTGGCTCATCGTTGAACGACCTTCACATAGAAGGCGAGACTCGCCATGATGAAGAAGGCGAAAGCCACTTGCTGCAACGGACCCACGTGGGACTCCCGATCCTGACTGCCAGATGTCTTGGCGGTCGCCTCAATCGTCTCCAGAGCAGGTGCCTCCGGTTTCACTGATGCGGCGCGCTGCCGTTGCGGTCGAAGACCCACTCCATGCTGAAGCGCGGCGACCTCAACCTATCCGTCGTCCGACGGAACTTGCGGCGGAGCCAGCTGGTCGAGCGCGGTCCCTTCCTCCGGCGGCGCCGTCCGTCGAAAAGCGAAGCGCGCGACCGCGCTGTCCCTGAGCTCAACAGAAACTCAACAGAAAGTCCGGGATCCGCCCCTCCCATCGATGACGCAACGTGAGCCACGAGGTGGGCCCGTGACACGTTTGCGCAGGTCAGAGCGCTGCATGCGGTCTCCGTTGGCGGTGCAGTCCGCCACTATCCGACAGGAGAAGGTCGTCGGTTCGATTCCGACAGGCGGCTCCACCTCAAGCCCCTGACCTGCAGTGATGCGGTCGGGGGCTTCGTCGTTCCGGGCCCGCGAGGGGTCAAGTCAGCAGAAACTCAACAGAAACTCCGCGGAGTCCCTGCCCGCCACGTGTCCGTGAGGCCGACCGGCTGCAGGACCGTTGCCCGTCCCTGTGGTTGCGCGTCGACGGCCTCCTGAAGGGGCTCGCGACGCGCGTCTCGTGCCTCGCTCCGGTGTAGCGGGACCCGGAGAAGTCGGTGTCCGGGATGTTGACCCTCACGGACCAGCAGGATGTATCGTTTAACGACAATATCGTTTGACGACATGGAGGCTCGATGAGCCACAGCACCCCCGTACAGCCCTCCCGGCGCGACCCCCTCGGTCCACTCGATGCGCTGACGACCGCGGCGCTCAGCCTCTTCGCGGTGGCGCTGCTGGCGTTCGTGACCTTCTCCACGGTGGCTGTGGTGAGAGGGGTGGACAGTCCGGTCACCCTCATGGGACTCGGGCAGTCGGAGGCCTGTGTCGAAGCAGAGGTCGGTCGTGCGGATCTGCCGGCCGGCGACGGTGGGCGTCCCGTGGTGGACATCGACCGGGGCGAGGCCGAGGTATTCGCCGAGACTGCAAGCGTGTGCCTCAACGACCCGAACGGCGCGGAGGTGGCTGCAGCCGCGGTGCCCACGGTCGGCACCACGGCGCTTGCGGTCGGTGCGCTTGTGCTCGTCCGAAGGGTCATCCGCCGAGCTCGCCGCCATGGAGCGTTCACACTCCCGGTGGCCGCGGCCGTACGTCACCTGGCGTGGCTGCTGCTTGTCCAGGCGCTGGTGTGGCCGTTCGTTTCGGCTGCGGCCAGGGGCACGGTCCTGGACGGGGCCACCGGTGGGGACTGGCACGCCTCGCTGCTCTCGCCGGGACTGAACTGGCTGCTTGTCATTGTGGCGGTGGGAGTGCTGACAGTGGGGCGGGTCCTACGGCTGAGTGTCGCGCTCCAAGACGAAGTCGACCACCTCGTATGAGCCGCTCGAAGAGTTCCGACAGGTCATCCAGCGACACCTCGGGCGAGGGGCACCGGGTCGTTCTGCACCTGGACTCCATGCTCCTCGATCGGGGAATGACCTTGACCGAGCTCGCCGATCGGGTCGGGATCACGGTGGTGAACCTGTCGATCCTGAAGAACGGCCGCGCGCGGTCGGTTCGATTCAGCACGCTGACCGCGATCTGCGACGTGCTCGGATGTCAGCCCGGAGACCTGCTCGAGGTGGCCCCGAAGGACCGATCGTAGCGGCTCTTCACGAGGGGCCCGGAGACAGCGACACGGGCGACAAGCCAGACCATAACTATGGGCGCCCAGCCGAAACGTCGGACAGCTGCCATGCGCGGGAGCGCTAGCCTTCGCGCATGCATTGGGATGAGGTCTCGAAACAGTCGGTCGCCACGCCGAGAAGGCGTAACTTTCCCGTTCTTGCTCTCCTGGGCGTCCTGGCCTGTGGGGTCTTTGCCATGATCGTGCTCACCTCGCCCGCTGCGTTCGTCGCTGGCGGGCTGTGCTGCGGACTTGCCGTTTTCGGGGCCTCGTTGTGGCGGCGGCACGAGCTCCGAACTGACGCATCTGAGGCCTCCACGAGGGCAAAGTGATCGGACCGTCGAACCCGGTAGCTCTATGTCGGAGGGCCGCGAGTTGCTTGCGAGGGGCCCCGTTCTGCGCCGACGAGATGCCGACGAGGTGCTGACGGTGGCGCTGGATCCTGAGCGACAGGCAGTTGGTCGCGGGGCCATGAGGGGTTCCCCGCGATGGCTGAGTGCGCCGAACAAGGCAGTCCTGGTGGCGGGAGTTCTGTACTGCTTTCCGATATTATCATAATTGGTACGGAGGTCGAGAATATGAACAAGAAGCCCCAGTCAGCGTTTCTCTATATGCAATTGTTCTTTGCGGCCATTGTTGCCATGGTGGTGATAGCAATCGTGTGGGGTCAAGTTTCAGATGGATCGTCCACCCAGGGCTCCGTGATTTTCGGTCTCACATTGGTTGTGGCGGTTGCTGTCGCTGCTGTTCTTGTCCGTAGGGCTACTCGTCGGCGAGAGTGATGGACGGCCTGAATGCGATGCAGGTGCATTCTCGGTAGGTTTTTGCGTTCTTGAGTGGCTACATCAACGAAGTTCATGATCGTCAGCAGTTCGCCGCGCGCCCCTGCTTCGCTTCGGATGTTCGCCCCGGTGTTGCCGATCACTACAGGAACTCAAATTGCACCCCTGAGTACCGCTGGCGGAGCGCTTGGCGTGCATTACTGAGTTCCATATCATCAATCTTCACAAGAGCGTTGAGGGAGCTTCCGCTGTGACATTGGATCAAATCTGATGAGCATTTGGGCCGCAGCGATCTGCGGGATTGCGGGCCTGCTCGTGGCGTTCGCCCCGAACTTTCGGGCAAGCCATGTCCCCGTGATAGAAGGCGACGAGATTAAGCGGCGTGCACAACTGTCGACGTTGCGGCTGTGGAAGGTGACCACTTCTGCGCTCGCGCTTCTCGCAGCAGTTCTTCTCGTTTTCGATGAACTTTGGTTCGGGTCGTTGATGGCGTCGACCACGCTCTTCGGTCTGTCAATGGTGGCCTTCGTCAAACACAAGTTGACCAATGGTGCGTAGGTCCGCTACCGGCATGCCCACAATTGACCCGTGCTAGCTCGCTCGCTTGCGGCGCTCGGTCCCAGAAGTTTCCTGGCCAGCACGCCGATGTGGTGAGAGCCGGAGTTTCCCTCGCCGTACTCCAGGAAAAAAGCTTCCCTCGCACACAAAGGCTGCACCCACCACCGGGTTGAACAACCCGGCTTGGCATCACACACGGGCCGTTGCGTCAGAGCTCCGGCAGTGCGATGTGGGTGGCGCCGAGCAGGGCTCGATTGTTGCCGGAGTTCAGACGCCGGATGATGGTGAGGTGCCACGAGTGTTCGCCGGTGGTTCCCGATGCCTGGAGGATGATGCGGCTTTCGGGGTCCCGGGTGACCGCGCCGCTGACACAGTCGTGTGCGCCAAGGATGTGGATGGTGCCGCTCAAGTCGATCGATGTGATTGTGTCGGCGTTCACGGTGTCGACGAGGTCTCGCAGGGAGCGCACAGCCATCGCGTCCACGTACCTGTTGCCGCCGGGGTAGGGGCTCCATCGGTCCTGGACAGCGATCTCGCCATGTTGAGGGAAGCGGGCAGTTGTCTCGTCGACGTACCAGCACAGATCACCGGTCGTGAGCCGGACCGTCGCGCGGTTGTCGTCCCATGTGACGAGGAGCGGATCAGCGGGAACTCCGTAGAAGCCTCGAAACTGCGCGACGACCGCGCGCGCGGCTCCCAAGGGCACGGGCCTCGGGCGCCACTCCTCATAGGGCAAGGGTGGCGAATTCTGGCTGGCTCCGTCGTCCCACTCGAGAGTCCATGTGTCCATCGTTGGGAAGATGCCTTTCCACCCAACGCGGGTGCACGTCATGCAGAAAATCGGCATGGCTTCTAGGGGTGGATAGCGTCTGCAGCACGATCGGGTGACGGGTCACCCCTGTGACCGGATGGTGAAGCAGATCCGTAGGGCTGCTGCACGGATAGATGACATCTTGAAGTCCCTGCGGCTTGATTGGCCGGTTTATGCAACAGCCCGATCCAAACTCGCGTCGCGTGCGAGGTCCGATGACGGGTCTTGCGTGTCCCCGCCGCCTATTTCTCCGAGTTTGGCGAACTCCGTCCGAGACAGCGATGGCTTACAGCATGTCGTGATCATGCCGCGGCCGCTGATCGAGACGACTCCCGATCGCGCTTCCTGCCGGCGGCGCTGCGGGCGAGCTCCAAGTGGCTTGAACCGTCAGGGCGCTCACCGCTCGGCGCTGGTTCCGGGCGTCACTGAACCCAGGGGTGACGGCACCGTTCGAGTCGGTCCAGACGCCAGGGACGACCGCCCGCCTCGGTCGGTCGGTCGTCCCAAAAACGGCCTGTCAGACGCTCGACTCAGCGTGCCCGACCTTTGGCCGGACCGCGCACTCTTGGCGGCATAGGCGTGCGCTAGTCCGATCTGGCCCTAACGAGGTGAGCGATGTCAGCGGCAGCGGCATTGAGTGCTTCCCCCGCGTCCAGGCGGAGTTCGGCTTCCACACACCAACCGGTAGGCACCGCCGGCTCCCGGAGCAGCACTCTGAGATTCACATGGCCGTCGTGTGTGGCCTGAATGCGAAGGTCACCCTCGATGGATTCGTAGCACCGACTGCCGTTCCATCCTCGCCAGTCGGTGGCCAGTTCGTTGAAGTAGCGGGCCAGACTCGTGAACCCCTCGTACACCCGCCTTGTTGCGCGGAGATCCAGACCTTCCAGGGTGACGGTCAGGTATTGGGCCGGAACTGTCATCACCGGGTCCGAGTCCGGGACAGAGAAAATCATCTTCATCGGCCCCTCAGCCAAGACAACAGCGTCCATCCAAACAGCATGCCTGAGGGTTCTCGCTCATCGGTAGACGAGCGCGGTTCGAGGCACGCGCCGACGCGGTAATTCGGGCCAGGTCTGGTGACACCGCCTCGTGCAGCAGCCCCCTACGTCTGGCCATCGCGGTGTGGATCGAGCGGAGGTACCACCGCCAGCGCCCCCAGGACTCACTCGACGGGTTGACCCCCATCGAGTACGAGCACAAGATCACCACCAAGACCGCAGCTGCGGCCTAACCGAACCTGACACCAACGGCTGCATCACGCCCCTTGGCGGCAGCAAGATGCACTGAAACCACCCTGGGGGTCACCGTGACAACACAGCCAAGAGTGACACTCGACGGCGTTGAGTTTGACGCCGGTTGCTTGTCCCTCGACGGCCGGCAGTTCCCGACCCAGTTTCGAGGTCGGCCCATCTCACGCGTGGACGGCCCGCCCGACGCATCAAGGGGTGCGGCTCCGAGCCACAGCTGGCGGCTGTTGAGCACGAACGCGCCGGGTGAAGCGGAGGCTGCCGCGTTCGGGGCTCCTGCAGAAGACGGGTCGGGCGATTGGTGGCTATTGCACCTCGTAAGACAGGGCGAGAGTTGGCGCGGGGTGATCGGGTGGCCTGAGGCTCCGCGGCTGGACCCAACGGCAGTAGGGCAACTGCTGAAGCTTGATCTGCTGATCCCTCGTCGAGAACGAGCCGTTGCTGATTTGCAGTCGGCAACCGCTGTGCTAACGCGCTACGACGGGGGCCCGGTCAGCCGTGCGGAGCTTGAGAAGACCCACGTGTTAGGCAGAGTGGCCCGCGAGGCAGACGGCTCCGGCTCGCCGGTCCATGCCCGAGTTGTCCTCAGTGGCTTCGGCCCGCAGCTGACTATCGACAAGTCAGGCGCGGGCCACTTGCCGGTTCAGTGGCTCGATGATATCGACAATCTAGAACCGGGTCGATACGAGGCGTCCGCCGAGCTCGTTGGCTATAATCTGCAAAGCGCGCTAGTGCCTTTTGAGATTGGGTAGTTCCTTCGAGATTGCCGGACTATTCGAGATGCGGGGCGTCCGTTCGAGCCAGCTGCTGGTCACCGACCAGCGTGCCCGCCTGCGACGTGGTTAGTGAGCAGTTGCTAACTGTCGTGACGAACCGCCTGAGGTTCACGCCCAGTCTGGTCTTCACGCCCGCGCCTTCGAGTCCGCCTTGGCACATTGCCACGGCGGACTCGAAGCCTGTGGGCTGCTCGCGCTGTCCAGGGTGTGGGCCACTCTGCCCAGGTGACGCCACCCGGGCTGGCGGTTCGGACCCGCGCGGGTTGGACTTGACCCGCTCTGATGGACACCAGATTGTGAGCCGCAGGCTCACGAAGGAAGTCCGTTATGGGCCGTCCATGGAAGTACCCAGCTGAGTTCCAGAGCGAGGCTGTTGGTCTGGTCTTGACCACCGATAAGCCGATGGCCGAGGTCGCTCGCGACCTCGGGATCAACTACAAGACCCTCGGCGCCTGGGTCCGCAAGGAACGCGAGCAGAAGACGCTCGACGCCCTGCCGGGCGCGCTCAGCGAACATGAGCGTCTCGAGTTGAAGCGGCTGCGCAAGGAGGTCGCCGACCTCAAGGTCGAACGCGACATCCTGCGCAAGGCAGCCGCCTATTTCGCCAAGGAGACGACCAGGTGAGCCGCTTCCGGTTCGTCTCCGAACACCACGAGTCCTACGGGATCAAGCGGCTCTGCCAGGTGCTCGGCGTGAGCCGATCGGGGTTCTACGCCTGGACCACTCGCGGCCCGTCCACGCACGCTCAGCGCGACGCCGAGTTGGCAGCGGTGGTCGTTGAGGTTCACAGCCGTTCGCGGCGCACCTACGGCTCACCGCGGGTGCATGCCGAACTCGGTCGGCTTGGGCACCGCACCGGCCGCAAGCGGGTCGCGCGTCTGATGCGTGAGCACGGCCTGGTCGGCGCGCACTCCCGCCGAAGGTGGCGCACCGGGAAGCCGAACACCGCCTGGGCACCCGACCTCGTCGAACGCGACTTCAACCCCGCCCGCCGCGACCAGCTCTGGGCCGCCGATGTCACCCAGTTCCGCACCGACGAAGGCTGGCTCCACTTCGCCGGCGTCATCGACCTCCACTCACGTCGCGTCGTGGGCTGGGCCATGGGCACCACGCCAGACGCCGACCTCGTCATCGACGCGCTCGTGATGGCATTCGAACGACGGCGACCCGACCAGCGGATCATCCACCACGCCGACCGCGGCGCGGCCTACACAAGCCTCGCCTTCGGCCAGCAGCTCGAACGGCTCGGGATCGCCGCCTCGTTCGGCTCCACCGGCAACGCCTTCGGCAACGCCGCGGTCGAGTCGACCTGGTCAGTCGTCAAGCGGGAACTGGCCTGGATCCACGGCCAGCACACCTGGCGAAGCCGGTACCTGCTGCGCTCGGCGATCTTCGACTACGTCGAGGGCTTCTACAACACCACCCGCATCAAGCAGCGGCTCGGATACCGTTCACCCGCACAGTTCGAAGAGCAGGCCTCGGCCTGAAAATCCGTGTCCACCGGAGCCGGTCAAGTCCAATCTTCGCGTAGATGGCGATGGCGAGACTCGCGATGATGAAGATGGCGAAAGCCACCTGCTGCAAAGGGCGCACGTGAGACCCCCATGTCATTGCTCGATGTCGCCTCTGTGGGCCCCGATGCCATCGATGCAATCTAGCCGCGTGCAGCACCGACCGCGTCATGCAGTGCTGTCTCCGGCGGTTGAAGCAAGAAATACGGACCGAATCCCGTGGAGCTTGGCAGGCGTCGGCGACCGACCGCGTGGCATGACCGACAGAGCGCACCCTGCTGCTGCCACGTCTACGAGGGGAAAGATGAATCCTCGCGCGCGCATCTTGAGGGCCGGCTCAACCGTCAGACTTGCTACCTAACGGTGGATGCGGCGCGCGCACTACGCTGCGACTGTGGTCCATCCGAGTCGACGCCCTCGCGCCTGGATCCGGCGCGCAGGGGAGACTCGAATTGCTTCGGCGGAGTACCTGTGGTTCGGGGACGGATTTCTGTCACGCGGCGTCGGATCTGGACGTGTGGTCCCTTCTGCGCGCGGCATGGGCGGGCGATGCGTTCGCAAGCGGCCGAGTCGAAGACCCGGGTGGCAACACCCGTGGAGACTGTGAGGTCAACTCTTGCGACCTTCGCGTGGCGAGGTGAAGCGGTCGCGATGATGCGAGCAATGCCGGGGTGTCGTCTTTGGCCAGGCGCATGGGAGTCGCCCAGTGGCTGCTGAAGACGATCGGATCGCGTCGCGGGAGTTGGTTCTTGGCGCTGTCGAGGGGACGGAACCTACTGGCGAAGTCCTCCTGAAGAGCGCTATCAGCGTGGCGTGGCTTTCAATGAACGCCGACTCCCGCATCATCGATGCCTTCCGTGAGGCATGGAAACCTCTCGCCGAGCAATCCGAGTGGCGCCGATGGAGTGCGGACAATTTGCAATCGCGAGGTGCAGTGCTCATCTTGTCTGTGCGTGATGACTTGGACTCGCGGAAATTCCGGAAGACGCGCGACGGCGTCTCTGCTCATGTTCCGTTTTCGGAAGTTGCGGCGGCTGACGGTCGAGGCGAGCTTCACGGTTTCTATCGCGAGCTGATTCGGGCAGTCTACGTAAAGTGGGCGGAGGGCCGCGCGTTGCCCGAGCCGCCGAAGCTTCCGAAACCATAGGGTGGGAGGTGTCAACTAAGTTAGGGGTAGTCCCCAAACTCGATCTGGCGCCAAATCGAGACAACTAGACAGTTCGCCTAATGTGCCGTCGAGTCACCTCCGGACCGTTATGGCGTGTTTGCACTCACGCGAACCCGACTTGGTTGCGACCTTGCCTCGGATGGTCAGCGACTTCGTGCCACGACTGATGAGGCGACCGCTGGCCCATTCTCCGTCCTCGGCTCTTTGCGAGGACTCGATCGAGGCCGATGCCCCAGTGTCTGAGACCATCGTGAGTCGATAGGTCCACAACGCGTCGTGAGGTAGGTCAAGCCCCTTGATCCACGCAGCGACCCGGGCATCCCCTTGAACCTTCGTTACCAGGACGAGCCTGCCAGGTCCGTCACACTGCATCGCAACTGTTCGACGCGCCGCCCGGGGGCTCACTTCGTCGGGCATCGCGCCTACAGCTGTGCCGGTCGACGCGGTTGCAATGAGAACGGAAGCCACGACGACGGCCCTCCAGGTGGGCATCCGCGTCATTTTCTGCATCGAAACTCCAAGGAATACTTCGAGTTTGGGGTCGCTGCGAGATGACCCATTGCCGCGTGTGACGCTTCCCGGCGTGTTCGGGAGGGCTTGGCGTCATCCGGCAGGTGCCGGTGCGCTCTGGTGAATGTAGTGCAGCGCGTCGGCCCTGGCTGGGACGAGGGTGTCGCCTGACTCGAAATCGTTCGGGTTCGACCCAGTCGACCCACGACATGTTCAATTTCGACCTGCTCGACATTGCGTGGGGTCGCCTATTTCGCCAGATCAGGCTCATCCTTGCAAGTCCCGACAGGGACTTGATCAGGACGTCGCCATCGACGTCGCCCATTGACCTAACCGGGGGGTCGACGCCGGCCTCGACGAGTTGGGCAGTCGACAAGACCGAGGTTCAAAGGCTGCGGGCGAGGCGCCGCGTTTCGGACCTGCTCGGCGCGGCAAACCCTGGCCCTAGCCGTCGAACCCCAGCACAATGGCTCTCATGTCCGTGGTCGTCGCCCTGCTCGGGTCGGTGGCTCTCGTCGTCGTCGCGGCCCTCGTGGTCCTGACGAGCGCCGGCAGTCGCCGGCGGGGGGCCGGTTGGTCGGCGACGCTGGCCAGCGGCTTGCTGTTCCCGCTGGCCTGGGTGGTCTGGTACGTCCGGGACGAGCGTCCTCTCGCGCACTACCGCGGCCGGTAGCGCTGCTTGCCGCTCACGGCAGGTACGGGTTGGCGTTCACTCGACTACCAGGGCGGGCCAGCCTGACGACGCGGATCGCGCGCGGTTGCGCCGCCCTGGCGGCGCGGGCTGCCGCGTGCTCCCGCCAGGTCAACCAGGAGGCGAGTTCGTCCCAGGCGGGGTCGCTGGTGCGGCTCGCCAGCGTGGCCGTTGCCTCGGCGCGGGCCAGATCGAGGCCGTGGGTCGAGGCGAGGTCCTCGCAGACCAGCCGGGCCAGGCGCGGGTCGTGGAGGTGCTAGCCGTCGGCGTGGGCCAGGTGCTTGGCTGCGGTGGTGATGGTGTCGTGCTCGGCGGACCAGGCCACGACCAGCCAGACCATGTGGGCCACGCAGCGGGGTCGGTCCAGTCGAAGTAGACGCGCTTGGGGTGCGAGCCCCGCCGATGCGGTCGAGCAGCCGGTCCTTGATGTGGCCTTGTCCAGCCGTCGGCGTTGACCGAGCGTGGCGATGCGGGTGATGGGCTGGTAGAACCGGTCTCGGGGGCATCCGGCCTCGTCGCGGCAGTCTGGGCACGCCTGGGCGCCATAGCACGTGCAGGCGGCGGTGTTCTCGACCGTGGCCCAGGCTGGCGCTGGGCTCGGCCCAGTTGGCGTGCAGGCTGGTGACGCTCTTTGCCAGGTCGCCCCGTACCCGGGGGTCGTCGAGGAACTCGTGGCGTTGCCTCGCCTGAGCGGCGGGGACGCTGACGACGAAGACGGGTAACCGCCAGCGCGCCGGCATGGAGCACCAGCAGCGCCGGGCAGGCGAGGGTCATCACGCCGAGCGATGCGAGGAAGAACCCGTCGTCATCGGCGGCATCGCCCCCGCGGGGAGCGGCTTCCCCGGCGGTTGTGGGCCCGCCGTCGGAGTCAGTCGTCGGCGGCGTCGTCGAAGTGGGTCCGCGCCTGGGCGACCGCCTCGCGGTGCTCGACCGTCCACCGCAGGAGGGCCTCGATCGGCTCGCGGAGGGTCTTGCCCAGGGGAGTGATGTGGTAGCGGACCGCGACGGGACGGCTGCGCATCACCTCCCGGTCGACGATGCCGTTGCGCTCCAGTCGACGCAGGGTCGCCGTGAGCGACTTCTGGGTGACGGGGATCAGGCGCCGCAGTTCGTTGAAGCGCCGGGGTGCCTCGCACAGCTCCTCGAGCACCAGCACGGACCACGTGTCGAGCACCTGACCCAGCAGCTCGCGGTGCTCCGCGGTGACGACGAGCCGGTCGGAGGTATCACTCACGACACCTAGGCTAGTTGAAGTGCCCTTTCGCTACCAGGTATCACTGCGATACCTACTAGCCAGGAGCGCCACCATGACAGTCAGACTTCTCGACCCCCGCGGAATGATGGAGCAGGAGGCCTACCACCACGTGGCCGTCGCTCGCGGCACCACGTGGGTCACCGTGGCGGGCCAGGTGGGTCGGCGCGGCGGTGAGGGGTCGGCGGAGGTGGGGGACCTCGCGACCCAGGTCGGGCAGGCGCTGCGCAACGTCGGTCTCGGCCTCGCCGGTGCCGGCGCCGGCTTCTCGGACGTGGTCAGGCTGACGTTCTACGTCACCCGGTGGTCCCCCGAGGACCTCCCCGCCTTCATGGGCGGGGTGCAGTCGGTCGCCGAGGAGCTCGGGTTGCCGATGCCGATGCCGCCGGCCTCGCTCATCGGGGTCGAGACGCTCTACGAGCCCGACGTCAGGGTCGAGGTCGAGGCGACCGCGGTGCTCGACTGAACGGTCTCGCCCAGGGTGGCGGGTGGACCCCGGCAATGTTGATCTTGACGCCGTCAACATGGAGCGTCACGATGATGTTGCCACTGTCCACACGAGGAGCCGCCATGACCCGTCGACACCTGACGCTGCTGACCGTCTGCCTTGCCGCGCTGACGATCAACGCCAACACCACGGTGGTCAACATCGCGCTGCCGACGCTCGCCGAGGAGCTCGACGCCGGCACCCGGTCGCTGCTGTGGATCGTCGACGGCTACAACCTCTCCTTCGCCGCCCTGGTGCTCGCGATGGGCAGCCTGTCGGACCGCTTCGGGCGCCGGCCGGCACTGGTGCTCGGGCTGCTCGGCTTCGCGGTCGCCAACGCGGCCGCGGCCATGGTCGACAGCAGCGAGGCGCTCGTCGCGCTGCGCTTCGTCACGGGGGTCAGCGCCGCGGTGATCTTCCCGACGACCCTGTCGATCATCGCCAACGCCTTCACCGACCGGCGTGAGCGCGCGTCGGCCCTGGGAGCGTGGGGCGCCTCGGTCGGGGTCGGCGTGGCGGCGGGGCCGGTGATCGGCGGGGCGCTGCTGGAGCACTTCTCCTGGCACAGCGTCTTCTGGGCCCAGGTTCCGCTCGCCCTGGTGACCGCCGCGATGGCCCTCGTGCTCGTGCCCGAGTCGCGCGACACCGGCGTACCCCGCATCGACAAGCCGGGCCTCGTCGTCTCGGTGGCCGCGCTCGGCACCCTGACGTGGACGATCATCGAGGCCCCCGAGCACGGCTGGTCGAGCCTGGAGACGGTCCTCGGGCTGGCCCTCGCCGTGGTCCTCGTGCTCGCGTTCGTCCTGGTGGAGCGGCGCGTCGAGCACCCCATGATCGACGTGACGCTCTTCCTCGACCGCCGCTTCAGCGCCGCGTGCGGCGCGGTGACGATCGCCTTCTTCGCGATGTTCGGGTTCATCTTCCTCATCACCCAGTACTTCCAGTTCATCCAGGAGTACTCCCCGCTGCAGACGGGGGTGCGGTTCCTGCCCGTGGCGGTCTCGCTGGCCCTGGCCTCGGTCGCCGGGGGGCTGCTGGCGCCGCGCCTCGGCACCAGGCTCGTCGTCACCCCGGGCCTGGTGATGCTGGGCTCGGCGTTCCTGTGGATCTCGACCATCGGCGCCGACGCGCCCTACGCCAGCGTGGTCGTGCCGCAGATGCTGCTGCTCGGGTCGGGCATCGGGCTCATCAGCACCCCCGCCACGGAGTCGATCCTGCGCGTCCTGCCGCCCGCGCGCGCCGGGGTGGGCTCGGCGGTCAACGACGCGACCCGCGAGCTCGGCGGCACCCTCGGGGTCGCGGTCGTCGGGTCGCTCTTCGCCTCGCAGTACGGCGACCGCCTGGTCGCGCTGGCCCAGGGGCGGCTGCCCGACGGCGTCCTGGCCGAGGCCTCCGACTCGGTCGGCTTCGCCTACGGCGTCGCCCAGCAGGCGCCGCCGTTCCGAGCCGCCCTCGACGCCGCCTTCCTCGACGGGCTCGCCTTCGGCTGCGTGGTGGTCGGCGTGCTCTGCCTCCTCGGTGCGGCCGCCGCCCTGGTCGCGCTGCCCGGTGACCGCTACGACCCGAGCGTGGACCCGACGCTCGTCGAGGAGGAGCAGGGCGTGGCCACGTCGCTACGGTGAGCGGCATGTCGCGCACCGCCTACCACCACGGCAACCTGCGGGAAGCCCTCGTCGCCGAGGCCGTCAGCGCCGTCCGCGCCGACGGCGCGGAGGCCCTCTCGCTGCGCGAGCTCGCCCGGCGCGTCGGGGTCTCCCACAACGCGGCCTACCGCCACTTCGCCCACCGCGACGACCTCGTGGCCGTCGTGGCCGAGCGGACCATGACGGCCCTGGGCGAGGCCATGGAGCGTGAGCTGGGCGGGGTCGACGAGGCCGACCCGGTGCTGCGGGCCCGGCTCAGGCTGGCCGGGGTGGGGCGCGCCTACGTCGAGTACGCCCTGGCCGAGCGGGGGCTCTTCCAGGTCGCGTTCGGGTCACGGGCCGGCGAGAACGCCGACCAGGTGCTCAAGGAGACGCCGTACGTGCTGCTCGGCCAGGCGCTCGACGACCTGGTGGCGGTCGGCTTCCTCTCGACCGAGGCCCGCGTCGGGGCCGAGGAGCTGTGCTGGTCGACCGTGCACGGGTTCGCCTCGCTCGTGCTCGCCGGGCACGTCCAGGTGGCCGACCTCGCCGACCACCTCGACCGTCTGCTGGGAGCCGTCGACCGCTCGCTCGGCGCCAGCACCGACCGGGCCGACCAGGCCGCCACCTGAGCGACGCCCCGCCGCGCCGCCGCCGGAGCGTCTCACCCCGATCGGCCTGGTGCGCGTCAGGGTCCGGGTGGTTGTGTGGAGGGACGGCCGTGACGTGCGTTACAGGACATGTCCGTGTGGGGCCGTGCCGTGTACCAGGTGAGGAGTGAAGATGTCCGGAAACAGGATCGTCGTCTACAAGGGTCCCGGAGAGGTCGCCGTCGAGTCGATCGACTACCCCAAGCTCGAGATCCCGGGAGAGGTCTCGAGGTCCATGGGGATCAAGCAGCAGGCACCGCACGCGGTGATCCTCAAGCTCGTGACCACCAACATCTGCGGCAGCGACCAGCACATGGTCCGCGGCCGCACCACGGCCCCCGTGGGTCAGACCCTCGGCCACGAGATCACCGGCGAGGTCGTCGAGGTCGGCGACGACGTCCTCTTCGTCAAGGAGGGCGACATCTGCTCGGTGCCCTTCAACATCGCCTGCGGTCGCTGCCGCATGTGCAACGAAGGCAAGACCGGCATCTGCCTCAACGTCAACCCGGCCCGCGCTGGAGCGGCGTACGGCTACGTCGACATGGGCGGGTGGCACGGCGGCCAGGCGGAGTACGTGATGATCCCCTTCGCCGACTTCAACCTGCTGAAGTTCCCCGACCGGGACGCCGCGCTGGAGAAGATCCTCGACCTGACGATGCTCTCCGACATCTTCCCCACCGGCTACCACGGCGCCTACACCGCCGGTGTCACCACCGGCTCCACCGTGTACGTCGCGGGCGCCGGACCCGTCGGGCTCGCGGCCGCCTTCTCCGCGCAGCTGCTGGGTGCCTCCGCGGTGATCGTGGGCGACATGAACGCCGACCGTCTCGCGCAGGCGGCGAGCTTCGGCTGCGAGACCGTCGACCTGAGCAAGGGCGACGACCTGGCCGACCTGATCGAGCAGGTGCTGGGCGAGCGCGAGGTCGACGCCGCCGTCGACGCCGTCGGCTTCGAGGCCCGCGGCCACGGCGAGGGAGCGGCCGAGGCGCCGGCCACGGTGCTCAACGACATCATGACCGTCTCGCGGGCGGGAGCCTCGCTGGGCATCCCGGGCCTCTACGTCACCGGCGACCCCGGCGCCGTCGATGACGCCGCGAAGGAGGGCCAGATCGGGGTGAAGCTCGGGCTGGGCTGGGCGAAGTCGCACGCCTTCGTCACCGGTCAGTGCCCGGTGAAGAAGTACAACCGCCAGCTGATGAACATGATCCTGGCCGACAAGGCCCACATCGCGAAGGCGGTCAACGCCACCACGATCAGCCTCGACGACGCCCCCCGGGGCTACCAGGAGTTCGACGCCGGGTCGGCCAAGAAGTACGTCATCGACCCGCACGGCATGGTCGCCTGACACAGCACGGCAGCGGTGGTCGCCCTGCGCGGCGACCGCCGCTGCCGGCGCGCGGTGCCGCTCGCGAGTCGTCGAGACGGCACAGAGAGGACACAAGACCGCCACAGGCGGGGAGCCGAGACTCGCGTCATGACGATCTCGACCTCCACGTCCCCCCGCCGTCGCCGGCTCGCCGGCATCGCCTCGATGGCGCTGGTCAGCGTGTTGGCGCTCGGTGGGTGCGCGACCTCCACCGACTCCACAGCCGCCGACTCCGCCTCCTCCACCTCGACGTCCGCCAGCGCCTCTTCGGGGTCGGTCAGCCCGGTCTCCACGGCGAGCACCACCCAGGACGCCACCACGACCGCCGACACGATCTCCGACACCGCGGCCGCCGCCCAGGCGTTCCTCGACACCCTGAGCGAGGAGCAGCAGGACGCGGTCCTGTACGCCTACGACGACGAGACCAAGACGACGTCGTGGTCGAACTTCCCGGTCACCTTCGTCCAGCGCGCCGGGCTCGACCTCGCCGACCTCACCGACGAGCAGCAGGCCGCCGCGCTGGAGGTGCTGGAGAGCCTGCTCAGCGACGAGGCCTACGAGACGGTCACCGGCATCATGAACGGTGACGTCTACCTCCACGAGAACAGCTCCTCGACCGAGGCGTCCTTGGGGCAGTACTACATCGCGTTCTTCGGCGACCCCTCCGACACCAGCGCCTTCGAGGTGCAGTTCGGTGGTCACCACCTCGGCATCAACGCCACCCTCGACGGGTCCGCCGACGACGGCACGGGCGCCATCACCTTCGCCCCCACCCACCTCGGCGTGCAGCCTGCGGTCTACACCGACGAGGACGGCGACGAGGTCCAGCCCTTCGACGGCATCTACACCGATGCCTTCGCGTTCTTCGACAGCCTCACCGACGAGCAGCAGGCCACCCTGACCTCCGGGGACGTCAGCATGTGCGCGCCCGGCGACACCTGCGACTTCGCCACGGGCGAGGGTCTCGCCGGCGCCGACCTGACCGACGAGCAGAAGGACCTGCTGCTCGACCTCATCGCCAACTGGGCCGGCATGGCCGACGAGCAGACCACCACCACCGAGCTCGCCGAGATCGAGGCCACGCTCGACGACACCGTGATCGCCTGGTCCGGCGAGACGACCTACGACATGTCCACCGGTGACGGCATCGACTTCTCCATCTCCGGACCCGACGTCTACGTCGCCTTCCAGGCCCAGCAGGGCTCGGCCGGCGCCGACGTCGAGGGCGTCAGCACCTCCGGGTGGGGCCACGTGCACACCATCTACCGCGACCCCACCGACGACTACGCCGGCAGCGTCACCCAGCAGGCCGCGAGCGGCCCGGGCGGCGGAGACATGGGAGGGACGCCCCCGGGCGACGGCGGTACGCCGCCCGCCGACGCCTCGTCGAGCGCAGGCTGAGATCGCAGCCGGCCCGGGCCGCCCCGCGGCCAGGCTCAGCAGTGCCGACACCCGTACGACGTCGACGGCGAGGGTGCGACCGGGGCCCCCGCACCCAGGGTGCCCGGTCCTCGGCTCGTCCTGGTGCGGTCCATGTGCCCATCCGGACCCGGCGAGGGCGACCGCGACACCGTCGTAGGACGTGCACCGGGGGTTCCAGGTCATGCGCTGCACCCTGCGGCCCCACGGCGGGCGCGCGGATGCCGGCGGACGACCTGGGACCGCCCGGGCACTGGAGGCCTCGTGACTCGCGCACGGACCGCCGCGCTCAGCCCGCCCCGACCCGGAAGACGGGCCAGCCGATCTCGGTGCGCCAGGCGGTGGGGTCCGAGCTGTCGGCGGGGCCGACCAGGTAGGTCTCGCGGACCGGGCCGGCGACCGTGAGGGCGTTGGCGACCAGCCAGGCGCCCACCTCGCCGTAGGTGACGTCGATGTCGTCGTGGGGGCCGGCGTGGGTGGCGACGGCGAGCTCGACGGCCGGCAGGGTCACCGGGTGGATCCGCCCGACCGTGGGGGGGCGCGCCGTCGGTCGGTGGACCAGGACGCGCCCCCGGCCGGTCTCGAACAGCGCGTTGTCGTAGAGCCCGCCGAGCGGGCCGGTCGGCTCGCGCACCGCCGCGGCGAGCTCGGCCGCGGCTCCGGCGTACCACGACAGGACGTCGTCGAGGTCGACCTCGGCCTCGACGGCCGCGACGACGGCGGGACCGACCGAGCGCAGCTCCACCGCCACCGGGGCCGGGTCGGGGCGCAGCAGCCGCCGCAGCGACACGACGGCGGCGCGCGTGCGGGCCAGCTCGGCCTCGAGGCGACGGAGGTGGTCGCCGACGAGGGCGGCGCGGTCGCCGGGGTCGGGGCAGGCCACGATGCGGTGGACGTCGGCGAGTGGTACGTCGAGCTCGCGCAGCCGGTGGATGACCTGCGCGGTCGGGATCTGCTCGGCGGTGTAGCGGCGGTGACCGGTCGTCGTGTCGACCGAGGCGGGCAGCAGCAGCCCCGCCTCGTGGTAGCGCCGCAGGGTGCGCACGCTCAGGTGCGTCAGGCGCGAGAACTCACCGATCGTCAGCACCCCGGCAGTGTGCCCCCTCTCCCTGGGGGAGGTGCCAGCCCTTGCCCCTCGCCCGGGCGGAGCGCTCAGGGTGGTCCCCATGACGACGACCCCGAGCGACCTGCCCGCCGTGATCCGGACCTACCTCGCCGCGCACACCTCCGGCGAGGTCGACGCCGCCGCCCGCACCTTCGCACCCGACGCCGAGGTGACCGACCAGGACGAGGTCTTCACCGGCGCCGAGCGCGTCCGCGACTTCCTGGAGGGGGCCGGCTCGGAATTCACCTACACCACGCGGGTGCGCGGCGCGGAGCGCCACGACGCGGGACGCTGGGTGGTCCTGGTGCGGCTGGAGGGCGACTTCCCCGGCGGCGTCGCCGACCTGCGCTACCGCTTCCTGCTGTCGGGCGACCTCATCGCCCGGCTGGACATCGCTCCCTGACCCGCCCCGGCTTCGGGTCCCGGGGTGAGGCGGCGGGGTGGGTGCTGCGGTTGGCTGGAGCCATGAACCCCCACAGCGTCGGTCCCTGATGGCCCTGGTCGACCGCACGGCCGGGCTGCTCGTGACCGCCGCGCCCGGCACCGGGAGCACGGCCCTGCGCGCGGCCCTCCTCGCCCGGCCCGGGGTCGAGGAGGTGCCGGCGGCCGGGGAGGTGCGCCGGCACGGCGTCGACGTCAAGCACGGCACGGTCGGCGAGCTCGTCGCCGCCGGGCTGCTGCCCGCCGACCACGGCCTGCGGGTGGTCACCACGACCCGCAACCCCTTCGACTTCTACGTCGCAGAGCACGAGCGCACCCGCACCCGCTGGGTCCACGAGCTCCGCGACCCCTCGTCGTGGGTGCACCAGACCCCCGGCGCGGTGGACCGCATCGTCGACGCGGTCACCACGGACTTCGGCGCCTGGGTCACCGCGGCGATCGGGCGGGACGCGACGCCCCGTCGGATCAACGAGGGCCACGTGCGCGAGGCCGACGTCGTGCTGCGCATGGAGCACCTCGAGCGCGACCTGCGCGAGCTGGTGGGCCTCGAGCTGGCGGTGCCGCCCACCAACGTCACCGACCGCGAGCGCGCCTACTGGCGCTCCTACGACGTGACCACACGCCGCCTGGTCGAGACGGCCCACGCCGCGGACCTCGAGCGCTTCGCCTACCGGTTCTGAGACTCGCCCGGGTCGGGCACGACGTCGACCGACAGGAGCACCCAGCCGCTCGGCACCGCCGCCATGAGGTCGGTCAGCACCGACGCGTCGTCGTCGCCGACGAGGACGTAGCAGTCAGCGGGCCGGTCCGCTCCGAGCGGACCGGCGGTGGCGTGGATCTCGATGCGACGTCTCCTGGGCGGGTGGGGCGTGCCGCACGACCGGCGCTCCCGCGGCGCGTGCACCCTGCAGACCGAGCGGCTGCGCCGCAGCGTGCGCCACGCCTGGACCCACGTGCCCCACTACCGCGCCGCACTCGACGGCGCCGGCGTCCACCCCGACGACGTCCGCGACCTCGGCGACCTCGCCCGGCTGCCCTTCACCACCAAGGCCGACCTGCGCGAGAACTACCCGTGGGGGATGTTCGCGGTGCCGCGCGAGCAGGTCGTGCGGGTGCACGCCTCCTCCGGCACGACCGGCAGGCCCACGGTGGTCGGCTACACCCGCGACGACGTCGACACCTGGGCCGCGGTGATGGCGCGCAGCATCCGCGCCGCGGGCGGCCGACCGGGCCACGTGCTGCACAACGCCTACGGCTACGGCCTCTTCACCGGCGGCCTCGGTGCCCACTACGGCGCCGAGCGGCTGGGGTGCACCGTCGTGCCGGTCTCGGGCGGGATGACCGAGCGCCAGGTGCAGCTGATCGTCGACTTCCGCCCCGACCTCATCATGGTCACCCCCTCCTACATGCTCGCCATCGTCGAGGAGATGGAGCGCCAGGGCGTCGACCCCCGGTCGACCTCGCTGCGGGTCGGCATCTTCGGCGCCGAGCCGTGGACCGACGACATGCGCCGCGAGATCGAGGAGCGTCTCGACATGCACGCCGTCGACATCTACGGGCTCTCGGAGGTGATCGGGCCCGGCGTGGCCAGCGAGTGCGTCGAGACCAAGGACGGTCTGACGGTCTGGGAGGACCACTTCTACCCCGAGGTGATCGACCCCGTGACCGGTGACGTGCTGCCCGACGGCGAGGAGGGCGAGCTCGTGCTCACCTCGCTGACCAAGCAGGCCATGCCGGTGCTGTGCTACCGCACCCGCGACCTGACCCGGCTCCTGCCCGGCACCGCGCGCACGATGCGGCGCATGGAGAAGGTCACCGGACGCACCGACGACATGATCATCCTGCGCGGCGTCAACCTCTTCCCGACTCAGGTGGAGGAGCTGGTGCTCACCACCGCGTAGCTCTCACCGCACTTCCAGTGCGTGCTCGAGCGTGCCGGCACCCTCGACACGATGCGGGTGGTCGTGGAGCGGCGCGAGGCGGCCGACCCGGCGGCGGCCATCGAGGCCGGCCGCCGCGTCGAGCACCTGGTGAAGAGCCGGATCGGGGTGAGCGTCGAGGTCGACGTCGTCGACCCCGGCAGCGTGGAGCGCTCGGTGGGCAAGATGCGGCGCCTGGTCGACCGCCGCCCCGTCCGCTGAGCCCCGTCCGCTGAGGAGGGGCGGGTCAGCCGAGCTCGGGGACGACCTCGCCCGCGAACATCGTGCGCGGCACGCCGATCTCGTCGGCGTCGGCGCCCGCGGCGGCCATCTCGGGCGACGACAGCGCCGCCGTCATCGCCTCGCGGTCGTCGAAGTCGAGCTGGGCCACCATGTAGGGCCCGGCGGCCGGGTCGCCGCCCATCGGTCGGACCTTCGACCACGTGAAGGAGCGCAGGCCCGGCACCGGCAGCACGAGCGGCACGTGGCCCTCGGCGTAGCGGCGGTCGAACGCCTCGGGGTCCTCGGGCACGGCGTACTGGATGGTCACGCGGTACATGCGCTCTCCTGCGGGTCGGGGTGCGGGTCTGGAGGGGTGCGGTCAGGCCCGTTGCACGGCGTCGGGCCGCGTGCCAGACTATTCCTGACCGGTCGGTCTGTAAATCAGTCGGTCTGTGAACCAGGAGGTCCCATGACGACGGCACCCGCGCAGGCCGAGGAGGCCTCCTTCGAGGCGACCCTGGCCCGCCACGACCGCATCGAGCCGCGCGACTGGATGCCTGAGCGCTACCGCGCCACACTCGTGCGCCAGATCGCGCAGCACGCCCACTCCGAGATCATCGGCATGCAGCCCGAGGGCGCCTGGATCACCCGCGCCCCCTCGCTGCGGCGCAAGGCGATCCTGCTGGCCAAGGTGCAGGACGAGGCCGGCCACGGGCTCTACCTCTACTCCGCCTGCGAGACCCTCGGCGTCTCCCGTCAGGAGCTGACGGAGAAGCTGATCGAGGGCAAGCAGAAGTACTCCTCGATCTTCAACTACCCCACGCTGTCCTACGCCGACGTCGGCACCATCGGCTGGCTGGTCGACGGCGCGGCCATCTGCAACCAGGTGCCGCTGTGCCGCACCTCCTACGGCCCCTACGGCCGCGCGATGATCCGCGTGTGCAAGGAGGAGTCCTTCCACCAGCGCCAGGGCTTCGAGCTGCTGGCCACGATGATGCGCGGCACCGACGCGCAACGCGCGATGGTGCAGGAGTCGGTCGACCGCTTCTGGTGGCCGGCGCTCATGATGTTCGGCCCGCCCGACGCCGACTCCTCCCACACCGCGCAGTCGATGGCCTGGGGCATCAAGCGTGACACCAACGACGAGCTGCGCCAGAAGTTCGTCGACATGACCGTGCCGCAGGCGCGGGCCCTCGGCGTCACCCTGCCCGACCCCGACCTGGTGTGGAACGACGAGAAGGGCGGCCACGACTTCACCCAGCCCGACTGGGCGGAGTTCCGCGACGTCGTCAGCGGGTCGGGGCCGTGCAACGCCCAGCGGGTCGCGCACCGCCGCCGAGCCCACGAGGACGGCGCCTGGGTCCGCGAGGCCGCGAGCGCCTTCGCCCGGCGCCAGCAGCAGGAGCCGCAGCAGCAGGAGGCGGTCTCGTGAGCGGGGCGCCGCAGGGGGAGTGGCCGCTCTACGAGGTGTTCGTGCGCGGCAAGCGCGGCCTCAACCACGTGCACGTCGGCTCGCTGCACGCCGCCGACGACCGGATGGCCGTGCACAACGCCCGCGACGTCTACACCCGCCGCAACGAGGGCGTGAGCATCTGGGTCGTGCGCGCCGACGCGATCACCGCGTCGAGCCCCGACGAGAAGGACCCGCTCTTCGCCCCCGCCGGCGACAAGGTCTACCGCCACCCGACCTTCTACGACATCCCCGACGACGTCCCCCACATGTAGGAGGCGGCCCCCATGACCGACCACACCAGCGCCTACGACGGGCTGCTCGGCGACGACAGCGCGCAGTGGGCCTTCGGCCAGGACTTCGAGGACCCGCTCGCGGGCGTCGACACCACGCTGGCCGCCGGCGTCGACGGTGCAGCGCTCGCGGCCTACTGCCTCATGCTCGGCGATGACGCGCTCGTCCACTCCCACCGGCTCTCGCAGTGGGCCAGCAACGCCCCCGACCTGGAGGAGGACATCGCGCTGGCCAACATCGCCCTCGACCTCCTCGGCCAGGCGCGGCTGCTGCTGGCGCGCGCGGCGGCCGCCGACCCGTCGGTGGTGCCGGCGCTGCCCGCGGGGTCGCCGGTGCCGCCCGAGGACGCGCTCGCCTTCTTCCGCGACGACGCGGACTTCCGCAACGTGCGCCTGGTCGAGGGGGAGAACGGCGACTTCGCGGTCACCACCGCACGCCTGCTGCTCTTCTCCACCCACCGCCTGGCGCTGCTCGAGCGGCTGCGCGACAGCGTCGACCCCGTGCTCGCCGCGATCGCCGCGAAGGGGGTTAAGGAGGTCGCCTACCACCGCGACCACGCCGCCCGCTGGTGCGTCACGCTGGCCCGCGGCACCGAGGAGTCGCGCCGACGGATGCGCGCCGGCCTCGACGTGGTCTGGCCGCTGCACCACGAGCTCTTCCGCACCCACCCGGTGGAGGCGACCGCGGCCGAGCAGGGCTTCGGGGTCGACCCCGCCGGGCTGGCCGCCGACGTCGACGTGCTGCTCGAGCAGGTGCTGTCGGTGGGCGGGCTCGACCGGCCCACCGTGCCCCCGACCGGGCCGCTGGGGCGCGGCGCCGGCCGCGACGGGCGCCACACCGAGGCCCTCGGCCGGATGCTCGCCGAGATGCAGGTCGTCGCCCGGGCCCACCCCACGGGGCGCTGGTGAGCGCCGTGGTCGACGCGGACGCCGTGACGCTCGCCCGCCGGGCCGCGGAGGAGGTCACCGACCCCGAGATGCCGATGCTCACCCTCGCCGACCTCGGCGTGCTGCGCGACGTCGCGCTCGAGGGCGCGACGGTGGTGCTCACCGTGACCCCGACCTACTCCGGCTGCCCGGCCCTGGCCACCATGCGCGACGACCTGGTGCACCGTCTGCGCGAGCGCGGCTTCGCCGACGTCGACGTGCGGGTGCGGCTCGCCCCGGCCTGGAGCAGCGACTGGATCACCGAGCGCGGCCGCGCCGCGCTGCGCGCGCACGGGATCTCCCCGCCCGGCGCGGCCCCGGCCACCGAGGGCCCCACCGTGCTGCGGCTGCTGCCGACGCGCCGGCAGGTCGCCTGCCCGCGCTGCGGGTCGGGACGCACGGCGCTGACCTCGGAGTTCGGCGCGACGGCCTGCAAGGCGATGTACCGCTGCGAGGAGTGCCTCGAGCCCTTCGACCACGTGAAGGAGATCTGATGGCGCGCGCCCGCTTCCACGAGCTGAGGGTCGCCGCCGTCGACCCGCTGACCGACGACTCCGCGGCCATCACCTTCGCCGTGCCCGAGCCGCTGCGCGCGGCGTACGACTTCGCGGCGGGGCAGGCGCTCACGCTGCGCCGCACGGTCGACGGCGAGGAGCACCGCCGCAGCTACTCGATCTGCGCGCCGGCGGGAGCGGCGCCGCGGGTGGGCGTGCGCGAGATCCCCGGCGGGCTCTTCTCCACCTGGCTGGTGCGCGAGGTCGCGGTCGGCGACGTCGTCGAGGTGCAGACCCCCACCGGAGCCCTGCGCGCCGACCCCGCCCACCCGGCCCGGCACCTGTGCCTCGCCGCCGGCTCGGGCATCACCCCGATGCTCTCGATCGCCGCGACCGTGCTCGCCGACCCCGACGCGCGCGTCACCCTGGTCTACGCCAACCGCCGCGCGAGCACCGTGATGTTCGCCGAGGAGCTCGCCGACCTCAAGGACCGGTACGCCGCACGCCTCGACGTCGTCCACGTGCTCAGCCGCGAGCCCCGCGAGGTGGAGCTGCTCTCGGGGCGCCTCGACGCCGACCGGCTCCGGAGGCTGCTGCGGGCGCTCGTGCCGGTGGAGGCGCTCGACCACGTCTGGCTGTGCGGTCCCTTCGGGCTGGTCACCGACGCCCGCGCGGTGCTCGCCGAGCTCGGCGTCGGCGCCGACCGGGTGCACGTGGAGCTCTTCCACGTCGACGAGCCGCCGCCCGAGGTCGTGCGCGAGGAGGCCGGGCCGGCCGCCGACGGGGAGACCAGCGAGGTCACGATCGTGCTCGACGGGCGCACCACCACCGCGCCCCAGCGACGCGGCCAGAGCATCCTCGACGGCGCTGCGGCCACCCGCAGCGACCTGCCCTTCGCCTGCAAGGGCGGGGTGTGCGGCACGTGCCGGGCCCACGTGGCCGCCGGTGAGGTGGACCTGCGCCGCAACTACGCCCTCGACGACGACGAGCTGGCCCGCGGCTACGTGCTCACCTGCCAGGGCTACCCGGTGGGCGACGCGGTGACGGTCGACTTCGACGCCTGACCCGCGGGGCCCTCCGGCAGGGGCGACGCGGGGCCGCGCAGCCCGTCGAAGGCGATGGCGCCGACGGCGCGGGCCAGGGCGTCGGTGTCGAGCGGACCACCGGGGCGATACCACTCCACCAGGGAGTTGACGAGACCGAAGAGCAGCCGGCTCAGCAGCTCGGGGGGGAGGTCGGCGCGCACCGAGCCCTCCTCGGCGGCGGCGGCCACGAGTCCGGCCAGCCGGTCGTCGAGCACGCGGCGGCGGGCGAGGGCGGCCTGCTCGACCTCGCTGTTGCCCCGCACCCGCAGCAGCAGGGTCACGGCGGGCAAGTGGTCGACGAGGATGCGCACCGAGCGGTGCACCACGTCGTGGAGGCGCTGGGTGGCCGTGGTGCCGGCGCTCGCGTCGGCGGCCTCCTCGATCGCCGCGGTGAGCTCGCCCAGCGCCTCGTCGAGCGCAGCGCTGAGCAGGTGCTCCTTGCTGGGCACGTGGTGGTAGATCGCCGACTTGGTCAGGCCGAGCTCCTGGGCGATGTCGCCCATCGAGGTGCCGTCGTAGCCCTGCCGGTTGAAGAGCTCGATCGCGCGCCGCAGCACGGTCGCCTGGTCGTACCCGGGACGACCCCGCCGCACGGGAGCGTCAGGTGGTGGGCCGGCCATGGCGCCAGCGTCTCACGTCCCGCCGCGGTCGGGCCGCGGTCAGGTGGCCACGGCGTAGGCGGTCAGCGCGGCCGAGACGGCGTCCTCGACGACGGCCCCCGCGGCCTCCCAGGACCGGTCGGCACACAGGTCGCGCCACACCGAGCCGAGGATCGTGCCGGCCACGGCGCCGACGGCGCCCGCGGCCACGGCCGGCCACACGCCGGCCGCGCCCTCGTGACGGGCCAGCACCCCCGCGCCGCCGGCCGCGCTCAGCACCCGCGCCACGGTCGGCCCGCCCACGCGCGACGGCGTGGAGGGCAGCTTGTCGAAGACCAGCTCGGTGCCCACCAGGCCACCCGCCAGCGCCAGCGGGGCCTTCCCGGCGACCAGGCCCGGCGGCACGAGACCCCAGGAGCTGCGGGCGCCGGTGGCCAGGCCGATGGCGAGGCTGCGCAGCAGCAGCCGTCCCGGGCGCGCCGGGCCCTCGTCGTCGCGCTCGTCGTCGGGCTCGGTGACCCGCAGGGCGCAGGCGACCGCGGCGCCGTAGACCAGGTGCGGCACGACGTCGCGACCCCAGTCGGTGGCCGACCACGTGGTGAGGTCGGTGACCTGGAGCACCGCCATCGGACCGTCGGTGGCGGCCATCGCGCCGAAGCCGATGACGGCCGACTCGGCCAGCCACGGCAGCCGCACCCCGGCCGAGCGGACGAGCGCGGCGACCGCACCCACGCCGACCCCGACGCCGAGCCCGGCCAGGGCGCCGTACGCCTCCTCGCGGCTGCCGGCGGTGGGCAGGTCGAGGTGCGCCAGGTCGGCGGCGGCGGTGACGGTGTCGGCGGGCGCGCTGCTCGCCGAGCGGCCGGTGAGGGCCATGTCGAGGTAGGTCGTGGCGTTGAGGACGGTGGTGCCGGCAGCGCCGGCGACGAGACCGCGGACGAGGGATCGCATGACGCCCACCCTGCGCCCGTGACCGCCGCGAGCGGACCACCGGAGAGGGTGAGAGGGGCCGGGAGGGCCTCAGCGTGACGCGCGGCGCACGGCGAGGAGCGTGGCGCCGGCGAGGACGGCGAGGGCGACCAGGGCGGTGACGACGACGGCGGTGGCGCCGTCGGCGGAGCCGGTGACCGCGATCCCGACGAGGGCCCAGCCGCCGGCGACGGCGTAGGCGACCAGGCCGCGGGTGGCCAGGGTGACGACGACGAGGGTCGCCGCGGCGACGGCGAGGGCGCCGAGCTGCCAGCCGAGGTCCGCGACGTCGGCGAGGTCGAGGGCGACCGCGGCCGTCGACAGGTTGAGGAAGAGGGCGGCGGTGACCCAGCCGCCGTAGAGCCCGGCGGCGGCGCGGGTCAGCGCGCCGAACCACCCCGCGGGCAGGGCGCTGCGCGCGGCCACGAGGGCGCCGGCGACCCCGGCGACGGCCATGACCAGCAGGGCCACGGCGGTGGCGACGCTGCTGTCGACCGCGGCGCAGACGATCCACACCGTGCCGCCGAGGTAGAGCACGACCTGCGCGACCTGGAGCGCGCGCGGCACGGAGTCGGCACCCCGCACGAGCACGGCGACGGCCTGGGCCAGGGCCAGGGTGTAGATGACCCCCCAGATCGAGAACGCCCAGCCCACGGGGGTGATGAGCAGGTCGGCCCCCGCGCCCTCGCCGGGGGAGGAGCCCAGGCCCAGCGACTGCACCACGGGCGCCACGACCTGCAGCACGGCGCCGGCCAGCACGGCCCAGGCCAGACCGCGCGAGCCGGCCGGGCCGCGGCGTGAGGGGCTCGGGGCTGCGGAGCCGCCGGAGGTGCGGGGGTGCGAGGTGGAGGTGGCCATGTCCGGAGGCTAGGCACGCGTCTCACCGACCACCCCACCCCTCGGCACAGACCCTCGCCCCGGACCGTCACCCCCGCCCTGCCCGAAGGGGTGGGCGAGGCGGCAAGCGCGCCCGAAGGGGGGAGCCCGGGCCCCCCGGGGCCCGCCGACGATCGAGGGGATCCGCACCGCCCAGCAGACCCCGCCACAGATCGGACTCCCACGATGACCGCCATCCTCTTCGGCTCCATCAGCACCATCGCCGACACCTCCGAGCTGCAGCGCGAGGCCTTCAACCGGGCCTTCGCCTCCCACGGCCTCGACTGGCAGTGGGGCCAGGAGGAGTACGCCGAGATGCTGGCCACCAGCGGGGGCCGCGACCGGATCGCCGAGCACGCGCGCAGCACCGGCGCCGACGTCGACGCCGACGCGGTGCACCAGACGAAGTCGGAGATCTTCCAGCAGCTGCTGGGCGAGGCCGACCTCACCCCGCGCGACGGGGTGGTCGAGACCATCGCCGCGGCGCGCGAGGCCGGCCACAAGGTCGCGCTGGTGACCACGACGTCGCGCGAGAACGTCATGGCCCTGGGCCGCGCCGTGGCCGACCGGATCTCCTTCGACGACCTCGACCTCGTCGTCGACCGCACCCAGGTCGAGCAGCCCAAGCCCGACGGCGAGGCCTACACCTTCGCGCTGGCCGCCCTGGGCGAGCCGGCCGGCTCCTGCGTCGCGGTCGAGGACAACCTCGGCGGCGTCGAGGCGGCCGCCCGCGCCGGCCTCAGCGTCGTCGCCTTCCCCAACGCCAACACCGCCGGCCACGACTTCGAGCGCGCGACCGCCCGCCGCGACCGCCTCGAGCTGACCGACCTCCAGTCCTTCACCCAGACCGCCTGACCCCGGCGACCAGAGGAGCCGAGATGACCCAGACCACCGACGTGCCCACCCCCGTGCCGGCGCAAGAGCCCGGCGCCCCGCTGGCCCGGCTCGAGGCCACCGAGACCGCCTTCCACGTGGAGGCCTACGAGAAGATCGACTACTCCCTGGTGATCGTGCCGGGCGTCTTCGACCCGGCCAACACCGAGCTCGCCGACACCTTCCGCGACTTCGGCCGCTGCCTGGCCGTCGTCGACGAGGCCGTCGATCGCCTGCACGGCGAGCGGATGGCGGCGTACTTCGCCCACCACGGCATCGCCCTCACCACGGTGCCGGTGCGGATCGCGGAGACCGCGAAGTCGCTGCGCACGCTGGAGCGCATCGTCGACGCCTTCGCCGACTTCGGGCTGATGCGCAAGGAGCAGGTACTGGTCGTCGGCGGCGGACTGACCACCGACGTGGCCGGCTTCGCGTGCGCCTCCTACAAGCGCTCCACCGACTACGTGCGCATCCCGACCACGCTGATCGGCCTCATCGACGCCAGCGTCTCGATCAAGGTCGGCGCCAACCACGGCAAGCACAAGAACCGCCTCGGCGCCTACCACGCCTCCAAGAAGGTGCTCCTCGACTTCTCGCTGCTGGAGACCCTGCCCGTCGACCAGGTGCGCAACGGCATCGCGGAGATCATCAAGATCGCCACCGTGGCCCACCTCGACACCTTCGAGGCGCTGGAGAAGTACGGCGAGGACCTGCTGCACACCGCCTTCGGCCACGCCGCCGACGGTGAGCACCTGCGCGAGGTCTCCGACCGGATCACCTACGACGCCATCCGCACCATGCTGGAGCTCGAGGTGCCCAACCTCCACGAGCTCGACCTCGACCGGGTCATCGCCTACGGCCACACCTGGAGCCCGACCCTCGAGCTGACCCCGTCGCCGCCGTTCTTCCACGGCCACGCGATCAGCATCGACATGGCCTTCTCGGCCACGATCGCCGAGCGGCGCGGCTACATCGGCGCCGACCAGCGCGACCGGGTGCTGGCCCTCTTCAGCGGCCTCGGCCTGGCCGTCGACAGCCCCCTCTTCACCCCCGAGGTGCTGGAGAAGGCGACGGCGTCGATCCTGCAGACCCGCGACGGGCTGCTGCGTGCGGCCGTGCCGCGCCCGATCGGCACCTGCTACTTCGTCAACGACCTCGACGTGCCCGAGCTCGTCGAGATCCTCGCCGAGCACAAGCGGGTCTGCGCGTCGTTGCCCCGCGGCGGCGAGGGCGTCGACCAGTACACCCGCGGCGAGACCCCGGCCGGTGCCTGAGCCGGTGCCGGGCCCGCGCCCGGTGACCCCGGTGGGGATCGCCGCCGCGCTGCTGGAGCGGGTCGAGGCCGGGCTGGCCGACGTCGCGGGCGTGCCCGACGACGTGCGGGCCGACCTGGCCCGGGCCCGGGCGATCGCCGGCGGCCTCGAGCCCTACCTCGAGGCCAGCACCTCCCCGGAGTCACCCGCCCTGGCGGCGCTCACCGAGCGCACCCGGGCCGAGGACTGGAGCGGGCGCAGCGGGGGCGTGCGCCTGGAGCAGGAGATGCTCTCCGGCCACGTCGAGGGGGCGCTGCTCCAGTTGCTGGTGCGCACCTCGCGCGCCCGCCGCGTGCTGGAGGTCGGCATGTTCACCGGCTACTCCGCGCTCGCCATGGCCGAGGCGCTGCCCGAGGGCGGCGAGGTCGTGGCGTGCGAGCTCGACGCCGCCGTCGCCGCCCTGGCCGCCGAGTGCTTCGCGGCCTCCCCGGCCGGCGGCCGCATCCGGGTCGAGGTGGGCCCGGCGCTCGACACGCTGCGCCGCCTGGCCGACGCGGGCGAGGTCTTCGACCTGGTCTTCGTCGACGCCGACAAGACCGGCTACGCCGCCTACGTCGACCTCCTCCTCGACACCGGCCTGCTCGCCGAGGACGGGCTGCTGGCCCTCGACAACACCCTGCTGCAGGGCGAGCCCTGGGCCGGCGGCCCCGGCGGCCCCGACGGCGAGGAGCAGGCGAGCGCCAACGGCCGCGCCGTGGCCGACCTCAACGCCGCGCTCGCCGCCGACCCCCGGGTGCAGCAGGTGCTCGTGCCGCTGCGCGACGGCGTGACGCTGGCCCGGCGGGTCTGAGCCGTGGCCGTCCTCTCGAGCGCCGCGACCAGCGCGGTGACCCTCGCCAAGACCGTCGGCGCGCTGGCCCTGCTGCAGGCCACGCTGCCGGTCGACCTGGTCGTCACCGGCGTCGCCGCCGCGCGCGGGCGGGCCGCCCGCGGCACCCGACCCGACCCCGGCGCGACCGCAGCGCCGCGGCGTACGGTGCTGGTCAGCGGGGGGAAGATGACCAAGGCGCTGGAGATCGCGCGGCTGATGCACCTCGCGGGGCACCGGGTCGTCATGGTCGAGACCCGGCGCTACCGGCTCACCGGTCACCGCTTCTCGCGCGCCGTCGACGCCTTCCACGTCGTGCCCGACATCTCCTCGCCCGACTACGCCGCGGCGCTGCTGCGCGTGGTGCGGCAGGAGGGCGTGGACGTCTACGTGCCGGTCTGCTCGCCGGCCGCGAGCATCGCCGACGCCGAGGCCAAGCGGGTCCTGGAGCCGCACTGCGAGGTGGTCCACCTCGACCCCGACGACCTGCGCCGCGTCGACGACAAGCACCTCTTCGCCGAGTCGGCCGCCGCGCTCGGCCTCGCGGTGCCCGACACCCACCGGATCACCGACCCGCAGCAGGTGCTCGACTTCGACTTCTCGCGCTCCGCGCGGCCCTACATCCTCAAGTCCATCCCCTACGACCCCGTGCGCCGCCTCGACCTCACCCGCCTGCCGCTGGCGACCCGCGAGGAGACGGCCGCCCACCTGGCGCGGCTCCCGATCTCCCCGGAGCACCCCTTCATCCTCCAGGAGTTCGTGGAGGGCGAGGAGTACTGCACCCACGGCACCGTGCGCGACGGGCGGCTCCAGGTCTACATCTGCTGCCGCTCCTCGGCCTGGCAGCTGACCTACGAGATGGTCGACAAGCCCGCGATCCGGGAGTGGGTCGAGACCTACGTCGCGGCCCACGGCCTCACCGGGCAGCTGTCCTTCGACTTCATCGAGGACGCCGAGGGCGTCGTGCGGGCCATCGAGTGCAACCCGCGCACCCACTCCGCGATCACCCTGCTGCACGGCCATCCCGGCGTCGCGGCGGCCTACCTCGACGACGACGCCCCCGCCGTCGAGCCGCCCCTGGGCGGTCGGCCCACCCACTGGACCTACCACGAGCTGTGGCAGGGGCTGCGCCACCCGCGCACCCTGCCGGGCCGGTTGCGCACCCTCTCGCGCGGCCGCGACGCCGTGCTCGACCCCGCCGACCCGCTGCCCTTCCTCATGCTCCACCACGTGCACGTGCCGTCGCTGCTGCTGCAGAACCTGCGCCGGCTGCGGCCGTGGACCAAGGTCGACCTCAACATCGGCAAGCTCGTCGAGCCGGGAGGCGACTGACATGGCAGAGCACAGCACCGAGCCGCACAGCACCGAGGCGCACAGCACCGGGCCGCACAGCACCGGACCCTTGCGGGTGCTCCACCTGGCCGGCTCCGCCGAGGACGACTTCCTCGCCGACGTCTCCCTGCTCTACGCCCGCGACTGCCTCACCGCCGTCGCCGACCCCGAGCGCTACGTCGCGCTCGTCGCCCACGTCAGCCCCGACGGGTCGTGGCGCTTCCCGGCCGACCTGTCGCCGGCCGCGCTGGCCGCCGCCGACCCGGTGCCCTTCGCCGAGGCCGTCGCCGTGGTCGCCGGGCTGGGCGTCGACCTGGTCGTGCCGCAGATGTTCTGCCTCTCGGGCATGACCCACCACCGCGCGCTGCTGGAGTTGCTCGGCCTGCCGTACGTCGGCAACCGGCCGGCCGTGATGGCGCTGGGCGCCGACAAGGCGCTGGCCCGCGCGGTGGTCGCCGACGCCGGCGTGAGGGTGCCGGAGGCCTACGTCGTGCCCGGCGGCCCGGAGGCCGGGGCGGCGGACCTGGCCCTGCCGGTGGTGGTCAAGCCGGTCGCGGCCGACAACTCGGTCGGGGTGAGCCTGGTCCACGAGCAGGGCGACCTGGCCGCGGCGGTCGAGGCCGCCCGCGAGCACGGTGGGCGCGCGCTGGTCGAGACCTACGTGCCGCTGGGGCGCGAGGTGCGCTGCGGCGTGGTCGAGGTCGACGGCGAGCTGGTGTGCCTGCCGCTGGAGGAGTACGCCGTCGACACCGACACCAAGCCCGTGCGCGACCAGGCCGACAAGCTGCGCCGGGCCGACGACGGCGACCTCGCCCTCGTGGCCAAGGACGCCGAGCACGCGTGGATCGTCGACCCGGCGGACCCGGTCTGCGAGCGGGTCTGGACCGCCGCGCGGCTGGCCTACCGCGCGCTCGGCTGCCGCCACTACGGGCTCTTCGACTTCCGCATCGACCCCGACGGCGAGCCGTGGTTCCTGGAGGCCGGCCTCTACTGCTCCTACGCCCGCACCAGCGTGGTCGCGGTGATGGCGCGGGCGGCCGGCATCGACCTGCCGCAGCTCTTCCGCCTCGCCGTCGACGACGCCCTCGCCCACCCCTGACCCGACCGCCTGACGCGACCGCCCGACCCGACCGCCCGACCCTGAGGAGAACCCCGTGGAGACCCAGATCCTGCAGCCCGTCGGCGCCCGCGTCAGCGACGTCGCCCTCGACGACCCGGAGCTGCGCGCCGCGCTGCCGGGCCTGCTGGCCGAGCACGGGGTCGTGGTGCTGCCGGGCCAGCAGGTCGGCAACGAGGAGTTCCTCGCCTTCCTGCGCTCGCTCGGCGAGCTGACCTTCACCCAGGGCGAGACGCCCGTCGAGGGCCACCCCGACCTCAACCTGATCAGCAACGTCGGGCGCGAGACCCCGCCGCGCAGCACCTTCCACGTCGACACCAGCTACGTCGCGCGGCCCCCGGCGTACACCGCGCTGCGCGCGGTGAGCATCCCCGAGCGGGGCGGGGCCACGCAGTTCACCAACCAGTACCTCGCACTGGAGTCGCTCGACCCCGACCTGCGCGAGCGCGTCGAGGGCCGCACGATCACCCACGTCGTCACCGGTGTGGAGCTGGAGGAGGGCGACGAGTCCTCGGCCGAGCACCCCGTCGTGCGGCCGCACCCCGTCACGGGCCGGCCCTCGCTCTACCTCACGACGCTCTCGCGGTGCGCCGCGGTCAGCGGGCTCGACGAGGAGGAGGCGGCGTCGCTGGTGGCCCGGCTCTACGAGCACTCGACGCGCCCCGAGAACACCCTCGACCACACCTGGGCCCCCCACGACGTGGTGATCTGGGACAACGCCTGCGTGCTGCACCGCGCCGACCACTCCGGTGTCGTCGGCGACCGCGTCATGCACCGCGGCATGGTCGCCGACCACGCCGTGCCCGCCTGAGCCGTCCGGCTCAGCCCCGCGGCACCGCCAGGACCCCTCCCGGCATCCGCACCACGACCGTGACGCCCTCGCCCGGCCGGGCGTCGAGCTCGATCGAGCCGCCCCAGGCCTCGGCCATGCGCTGCGCCGCCGCGAGGCCCAGGCCCAGCCCCTGGTCCTCCCGGTGCAGCGAGAGCGACGACTTCGCGAAGGGCCGGCCGAGGGCGGCCACGTCCTCGGGCGGGATGCCCTGGCCACTGTCGGAGACGATGATCTCGACCGTGGCCTCGTCGACGAGCCACGAGGCCACGAAGACGTCGGTGCCCGCGGCGGAGAACTTCGCCGCGTTGTCGACCACCCGCTCGAGCACCTCGCGGACCTCCGCCGCCGGTGCGAGCACGACGAGCCCGGGCGGCGTGGGGGCGCGGCGCACGGCGATGCGGTGCCCGTGGCGGTAGGTGCGCCCCGAGGCGGTCTCCGCCACCAGGTCGAGGACGCGGTCGAGGTCGGTGGAGGGCCGGGCGCCGGGGCCGTCGGCAGCGCCGGCGTCACCGGCGTCGGTGCCGGCGCTGACGAGGGCGACCGCGTCGGTGGCGACGCGCCCGAGACGCTCCGTGGCGGCCTGCATGCGCTCCAGCACGCGCTGCTGCTGCGGGGTCAGCGGGCCGGGCCGTCCGTCCAGGAGCATCTCGACGGCCACCATCAGCACGGTCAGGGGTGTGCGGAGCTCGTGGGACAGCAGGGTCACCGCCGCGGTCGTGCGGGCGTCGAGGTCCTCGGCCGCCCGCTCGGCCTCGGAGGGGGCGGTGACGCCGTCGAGCGCGAGGGCCAGGCCGTCGGCGGCCTGGCGCAGCAGTCGCCGGTCGGCCGCCGTCCAGGCCCGCGGTGCCCTCGACCAGGTCACCAGGTGGCCCAGGTCGGGTGCGCCGGCCTCCTGCACGGTCACGGCGCCGAGGGCGCCCATCGCGCGCGGCCGGCCGCGGTGGTCGTGGAGCGTGGGGTTGGCGGTGGTGGTGCGCCTGTCGTCGGCGGGCTCGGCGCCCAGCTCCGCCCAGGCCGCGACCGGGGCCGAGCCGCCGCCCGGCTGCTGGAACCACGCCGAGTCGGTGCCCAGGGCGCCTCGCAGCCACTCCGCGGCCACCGCACCGAGGCCCTCGCGGCTCACCGGACCGTCGGCGCGGGCCGCCTCCAGACGGCGACCGAGCGCGTCCTGCCCGGCCGGCGCCGCGGCGTCAGCCACGGGTCGGCGCGTCGGAGGTGGGCCGGGCCAGCCAGGAGCCGATCGCCCGCGCGGTCGAGTCCGCCACCTCGTCGAGGCGGTGGAGCCCGGTGCCGGCCGGCGACCGCTCCAGGGCGGTCGTCGTCGCGGCCAGGCGTCGGGCGCCGACCTGGGCGGCCGCCGAGCGCAGGGCGTGACACGCCCTGTGCAGCTCCTCCTCGCCGCCCTCGGACGCGGCGTGGTGCACGGCCGCGACACGAGCGCCGAGGCCGGCGACCAGGTCGCCCAGCACCTCCCGCGCGAGCGGTGCCCCCACGGCCTCGACGAGGTCGTCGGCGGCGAGCAGGGGCTCGGCGTCGGCGTCGCTCGACGGGGTCGCAGGGCACATGGGAGAAGGTCATCACGACGACGGCGTCGTGGAGCGGAATTTGACGAATTCTTGAGCCTGCATGTCCTGCTGAGCGCGGGGGAGCCTGCCGATCATGGGTCCGTGGACGACCTCACGACCCGACTCTCCCGCCCCGCCCGCGCCACGGTCCGGGTGGCCGCTCCGCTGGTGCTGCTGCTCGCGCTCGGCTCGGCCTGCTCCCCGGGGCCCGACGCCTCGAGCTCCGCGGCCGGCGCCCCGCCCGTGGCCGAGGTGACGACGCTGACCCCGGCCACGCTGGAGCCGGGCGACGAGGTGCCTGCGCCCACCGGGCCCGTCGTGCTCACCATCAAGGGCGGCTCGGTGCACAACGTGGGCGACCGGCTCGAGCTCGACCGGGCGCTGCTCGACCGGCTGGGCTCGGTGTCCTACGAGGCCGACGACGACCAGGCCACCGGTGGCCGCCGCACCTTCTCCGGCCCGCTGGTGGCCACGCTGCTGGAGGTGGCCGGGGCCGGTGACGCGACGGTCATGGCGACCCACGCGATCAACGACTACACCGCCGACGTCCCGGTCTCCGACGCGTCGGCGTACCCGCTCATGCTGGCGACCCGCACCGACGGTGAGCCGATGGACGTGGCGGGCTACGGGCCGACGCGCTTCGTCTACCCGACCGAGGGCGCCCCCGAGCTCGACAGCCCCGAGTACGACGCCCGGTGGGTGTGGCAGCTCGATCGGATCACCCTGCGATGAACCCTCGGCCGCTCGCAGGTGGAGCGCCTGCACGCGGCCGGAGCCGGTGGGTGCCGAGCGTGCCCGGCGCGGTGCTCCTCGCCCTGGCGCTGTCGATGCTCGTGGTGACCCTGGTGCTCTCGGTGGCGACGCTGCGCCAGGTCGGGCTGCTCTCGGGACGCGTCGGCGACACCCAGGCCATCGTCGACGCCAACGTCAGGACCCTCACGCAGGTGCAGCGCGAGCTGCTGCTGCTCGACACCATGCTCGCCGACGGTGCGACGGCCGACGAGCTCGACCTCCAGGGCCAGCTGGTGAGCCAGCGGGTGCAGGAGGGCTCGCTGTCCTACCAGGAGCAGACCCTGCGCGCCGAGGACCTGCTGGCCCTCGCCCGCGCCGACCAGCGGCGCTGGGAGGACGACCTCCTCCCCAGGCTCGACACCCTGGGCGACGTCGCGGACCGCCCCGGCGTCGAGGGACCGGCGGTGCGCGCGCTGCGGCGGGACGTGTCGGAGCTGGAGCGGTCCTACAACCAGCTCGTCTCCGACGGCGAGAACAACCGCAAGGCCCAGGCGGGGCTGGCCAACGACGACGCGGAGCGGCTGCTGTCGGGGGCGCGGCTCATGGTCGGCGGTCTCTTCGCCACCTTCGCCCTCGGCCTGCTCGCGCTGGTCCTCGGCCTGGTGGTGGCACGGCGCGCCTCGCGGCAGCGGGAGGCCGACCGGGAGGCCCTCGTGACGCTGAACCAGGAGCTCGAGCGCTACGCCCACATCGTGCACGCCACCTCGACCATGGTGGTCTGGACCGACGTGCGCGGGCGCATCATCTGGGTCAACCCCGCCTTCGAGGCCGAGACGGGCTGGGCGCTGGCCGAGGTGGTGGGACGCTCGCCGGGTGACTTCCTGCAGGGACCGGGCACGGACCCCGACACGGTGCGGGAGATGGGGGAGCGGCTGCGCCGTGGGGAGCGCTTCACCGCCGAGGTCCTCAACTACCACCGCGACGGCCACGAGATGTGGGTCGCGCTCGACGTGACTCCTCTGCGCGAGGAGTCCGCGGAGGGCGAGGGGGCGCTCACCGGCTTCGTGGCCGTCGAGTCCGACGTCACGGAGCGCCGGGAGGCCGCGGCGCTGCTGGAGGTCGCCCGCCGCGAGGCCGAGGCGACAGCCGCCGACCGGGCCGCCTTCCTGGCCACGATGTCGCACGAGATCCGCACCCCGCTCAACGCGGTGCTGGGCCTGACCGAGCTCCTGGCCGCGGGCGAGCTCGACCCCGAGCAGCGCGACTTCGCCGTCACGGCCCAGCGCAGCGGGCGGCACCTGCTGAGCCTGGTCAACGACATCCTGGACTTCTCCGCGCTCGACGCCGGCGGGGTGACCTCCTCGGAGGCGGAGCTGTCGCTGGTCGAGACCGTGGACGACGTGGTGGCGATGTTCGCCAGCGAGGCGCAGGGCAAGGGACTCGGGCTGCGGGTGCGTCGCACCGACGCGGCGCCCGACCGCGTGCGTGGTGACGTCGTCCACCTGCGCCAGGTGCTGGTCAACCTGGTGGGCAACGCCGTGAAGTTCACCGATGCCGGCAGCGTGGCCGTCGAGGTGTCGCGCGACAGCGAGGGCGACGTCGTCCTGGAGGTCCGTGACACCGGGATCGGCGTGCCGCAGTGGCGCATCCCCTCGCTCTTCCAGCCCTTCACCCGGGGCGACGTGTCCGCCACGCGGCGTCACGGCGGCACCGGGCTCGGGCTCGCCATCTCGCGCGGTCTCGCTCGGGCGATGGGCGGCGACATCTCACTGACGTCGGTGCTGGGGGAGGGCACCACCGTCACCGTGCGGCTCCCCCTGGCGCCGGTCGGCGACGTCGTGACCCCGGCTCCGCCGGTCGGGGCCGCCCCGGCCGCCGACCTCGGGACCGCGCTGCGGGTGCTCGTCGCCGAGGACGACCCCATCAACCAGAAGGTGATCACGGCGATGCTCCGGCGCTGCGACCTCGACGCCGTCGTCGTGCCCGACGGTCTCGCCGCGGTGGAGGCGGTGCGGTCGGCCGCGGGCCGGGGAGAGCCCTTCGACCTCGTCCTGATGGACGTGCAGATGCCGGTCATGGACGGGATGGAGGCGACCCAGGTCGTCGCCCTCGAGCACCCAGGCCTGCCCGTGGTCGCGCTCAGCGCCAACGTCCTCCCCGCCGACCGCGACCGCATGCTCGCAGCCGGCGCGGTCGGTTACCTGACCAAGCCGGTCAGCCTCGCCTCCCTGCTCGACGTGGTGCGGACCCACGCCGGGGTCGCGGCCCCCTAGCCCGTCGCGGCGGCGCGCTCGGCGAGGCGTACGGCGACGTGGCGCACCAGGTCGGTGGTCTCGGGGTCGGCGGCGGCCTGCTCGGGCACCAGGCCGCCGAGCAGGGCGGCGGGACGGGTCAGCCACGCCCACGCGCGCCACGGGTCGGTGCCGGCCTCGAGCAGCGTGGTCAGCACCGCGGCGAGCTCGTCGCGCACCCTCCCCGCCGCGTCGAGCTGGAAGGCCGGCACCATCGCCTGCTCCCGGCTGACGACGAGGAGACGGTGGTCGCCCGCCGCCTTGTGCACGTCGAAGCGGGTGGCCTCCAGCGTCGCCCCCCGCAGGGCCGCCAGCGACGCGTAGTCGTGCCACGGGCTCGCCACCAGCTCGGCCCGCACCCGCGCCTGCTGGGCCAGCTGCACCAGCGGCACCGGCACGGCGTGCTCGGGCTCGTCGCCCTCGGCGTGCAGCAGCCTGTCGAGGTCGGCGAGCTGGTCGGCTCCCAGCGGCTCCCCGGTGCGCGGGTCGGTCCACCGCGCGTGGCCGGCGTCGTCGCGGTGGAGCGTCGGCAGCCCGGCCGCCCCCAGCTGGTCGGCCAGCCCCAGCCGCTCCAGCCAGGCCGCGAGGCGCTCGCTGGTCTCCGCCGGGCTCTCGTCGCCCGTCATCGGGCCTCACCAGTCAGGGGGCACGTCATGGGGCAAGCCTGCCTCACCCTCCCTGGAGCGCTCGGCTCAGCCGGTGCGACCGGCGTGGTCCAGCCGTGGGGGTCGGTCCCAGTGCGGCGGCCGACGGCTCCGGCGGTGGTGGGGTCGAGGTCGATCACCGGTCCCACGTAGACCTCGACCGGTCGTACGCCGCCAGCTCTCGGGCGGGCCGGCGACGCGAGGCGACCCCGCGAGCGCCTGCCGGTGCCGGCGGGCGCTCGCGGTGACCGAGCGTGCGTAGTGGCGTGAGACGTCACCTGCGGCGGCCCTCGACCGGTCGTACGCCGCCACTTCTCGGGCTGGTCGGCCGGCGACGGGAGGCGGTCCCGCGTGGCGGGGCCGGTGCTGGCGGCACTCGGGGTGGCCGATTGTGCGAAGTGGCGGGAGACGACACCTGCGGCGGTGGTCGACCTGTCGTATGCCGCCACTTCTCGGGCGGGCCGCCCGGCGACGGGAGGCAGCCCCGCGTGGCGGGTCGGTGGCGCTCGCGGTGACCGACCGTCCAGGTCCGGGTGCCGAGGACCTCCACCGACCACTCGGAGACCGACGAGTCACGACGCGACGCCCCAGAGCCCCGACGGTCGCCGGCGTGGTTCCGTCTCGACGGGCTCCCTCCTCGACCACCGGCGCCGCCGGGGTGCCGGGCCGCCGGGGTGCCGGGGGTGCCGGGGCCGCCGGGGCCGCCGGGGTGCCGGAGCCGCCGGGGTGCCGGGGCCGCCGGGACGAGGGTCGCGCGGCGAGGTGTGACGCTCGACGTCACAGCCGGATCCGGGGGAGCGACCTAGGTCACAGCCGTATCCTGTGACCTCACAGCGGATCGGTCCCTACTGCGGCTTGGCGGGGCCCGTGATGCTGGTGCAGGGCGCAGGCGCGCCCGTCCTCGGTGCGCGACCTGCGCGCCGTCCCTCTCGCATCAGGAGTGAGCAGTCATGAGGAAGTTCCGGGTCGCCGTGGTCGGTGCCGGTCCCGCGGGCATCTACGCGGCCGACATCCTGACCAAGGAGCACGAAGGCGCGAGCGTCGACGTGATCGAGCGGCTGCCCGCGCCGTACGGCCTGGTCCGCTACGGCGTGGCGCCGGACCACCCGCGGATCAAGGAGATCGTCAAGGCGCTGCGGCGCGTGCTCGACCGCGACTCCATCCGCTTCCTCGGCAACGTCGAGTACGGCCGCGACGTCACCCTCGACGAGCTCAAGCGCCACTACGACGCGGTGATCTTCTCCACCGGCGCCATGTCGGACCGCTCCCTCGACATCCCCGGTGTCGACCTCGAGGGCAGCCACGGCGCGGCCGACTTCGTCAGCTGGTACGCCGGGCACCCCGACGTGCCCTCCGAGTGGCCGCTCGACGCCCGCTCGGTGGCCGTCATCGGCGCCGGCAACGTCGCGCTCGACGTCGCCCGCATGCTGGCCAAGCCCGCCGACGAGCAGCTGACCACCGAGATCGCCGACAACGTCTACCAGGGCCTCAAGGCCAACCAGGCCACCGACGTGCACGTCTTCGCGCGCCGCGGGCCCGCGGAGATCAAGTTCTCCCCCATGGAGCTGCGCGAGCTGTCCCACTCCCCGAGCATCGACGTGCTCGTGGAGGAGGAGGGCTTCCAGATCGACGACGACGGCCAGTCGCGCATCAGCAGCAACAAGGGCGTCCGCCTCGTGGTCGACACCCTGCTCAAGTACCTCGAGGCCGAGCCGACCGGCGCCCAGCACCGTATCCACATCCACATGTGCCACGCCCCGGTCGAGATCCTCGGCGAGGACGGCAAGGTCGTCGCGATCCGCACCGAGAAGACCGAGATGGACGGCACCGGCAACGCCCGCGGCACCGGCGAGTTCGTCGACACCCCGGTCCAGGCGGTCTACCGCGCGATCGGCTACCGCTCCTCCAGCCTGGCCGACGTGCCCTTCGACGACGTCCGTGGCGTGGTGCGCCACGACGGCGGACGGGTCGTCGACGAGGACGGCATCCAGCTCACCGGGCTCTACGTCACCGGCTGGGTCAAGCGCGGGCCGGTCGGTCTCATCGGCCACACCAAGTCCGACGCCAGCGAGACCGTGCGCCACCTGCTCTCCGACCTCGAGAAGACCCCCGCCCCCGAGGTCGGCGACCCCGACGGCATCGTCGAGCTCCTGCTCGACCGCGGCGTCGGCGTCACCACCTGGGAGGGCTGGGAGCGTCTCGACGCCCACGAGGTGTCGCTGGGCGAGGCCTCGGGTCGCGAGCGGATCAAGGTCGTCCCGCGCGAGGAGATGCTGCGCATCTCCCAGGGCTCCGACGACCAGGGCTCCGACTCCCAGGGCTGACCGCTACGGCACCAGGTCGAGGACCCGCATGGCCCGCGCGGCCATGCGGGCCTCGCCGAGCGCATTGGGGTGCACGATGACCGGGTTGGTGCCCTGGAGCACCGGCTCGATCCAGCGCACGCCGGCCTTCTGGCAGGCGTCGTGGCCCTCGGAGACCCGGTTGAGGTTGACGTACGTCGAGCCCGTGGCCGCCGCCGCGCGGCGCACGGCGTCGTTGAGCGTGGCCTGGAGGCTGCGCAGGTAGGGCACGTCGCCCTCGGCGACCGGCATCCGGTCGAAGCACCCGCCGGTGCGCGGCAGGATCCACGGGTAGCCGAGGATCGCGACCTCGGCGCGGGGCGCGCGGCGGGCGACCTGGCGCAGCACCTTCACGATCGCGGGGTAGGTCGTGTCGCGGATCGTGTCCTCGTAGCTCGAGCCGAACTGGTCCTTGCACGGGCTGCCCTGGCCCAGTGACAGCACCCCGAGCGCGCCGCAGGACAGGATCGAGCCGATGAAGACGCCGCTGTCGTTGCCGCCGATCGTCATCGTGACCAGGCGGGTGCGCCGGTTCAGCGCGTCGAGCTGCGGTGCGACGCCGGGGTACTGGCCCTCGGCGTAGTCGCCGGTCTCCGCGCCGCCGCAGGTCACGTCGACCAGGCGCGCGCCGGTGCGCTCGGCGATGAGGTGGGGGTAGTTGAGCGTGGAGCGCAGGCACTGGGGCGGCGCCGTCGGGTCGGGCGGCAGGACGCCCGAGGCGGCGCTGTAGGAGTCGCCGAGCGCGACGTAGCGCGCCCCGTCGGCCAGCGCGCCGCGCAGGTCGCGCCGGGCGTCGCGGTCCGTGGCGGCGCCGCCGGACGAGCCGGTGGCGCCCGCAGGAGCCACGAGCAGGGTCGCGGCCAGCGCGAGGACCGCGACCAGGACGGACGCCAGGGCGGCGGGGCAGGCGGGCGTGCGTGGGCGCATCGGGTCTCCGTCGACGGGGGGACGGGCGAGGTGGCGCCCGTCACAGCGTTCTACGCGGCGCTCCCGCCCCCGTCAAGGGCGTCCGGGCGTCACGGTCCCGCCGAGCACCTCGGCCACGAGGTCGCGCTGGTAGCCGTCATAGGCCGCTCGCGCCCGGGCCGCCGGCCAGCCGGGCGGCTCGAGCGGGGCGGGGAGCAGCGGGTCGGCGGCGAGGTGGCGCACCAGCCGCGCGGCGAGGGCGAGCCGGGTCGCCGGCGTGGCCGCCTCCGCGAGGGCGGCCGTCGTCCGCTCCGCCTCCTCGGCCCAGCCCCGGAGGTCCCACAGGCGGGCGGCGAGCGCTCCGGGCTCGTCGTCGGGGCGGGAGCGGAAGAGGGTGGTGGTCGGGTCGGCGGGGGTGGGGCGCTCGAGGTTGGCGGGCCGGGTCCAGACCCCCTCGCGGAGCTCGGCGAGTCGGGCGGCGGCCAGCCGGGAGCGCAGGGCGGAGCGCTCGGTGCCGGGGCGCCCGGCCACGGTGACCACGACCATCTCCCAGTCGCCGTCCCACGCGGCGGCGCGCGGGCGGTGCTCCTGACGCTCGCGGCGCTCGACCAGGCGGCGGCCGAGGCGGTGCTCGGCGCCCTCGCGGGTGACGTCGCCGGCGGCGACCGCGCGGCTCAGGGCGACGCGCACCGTGGCGGGCGCGACCCCCAGGTGCTCGCCGGCCCCGACGAGCTCGGCCCCGGTCATCGGTCGCGGGTGCGCCCCGAGCAGGAGGCTCAGCACCACCGAGCGGGCGGGGAGCGGCTTGACCTCGGGCACCGGCCGAGTCAACCACAGGGGCATTACGTCTCTGGACACAACTGTCACGTCAGACGTAATGTCGTCTCCCGACGCGTCGATCCCAGGAGGGCCCATGACCGCGACCCACGAGGTGCTCAACCAGGTGCCGCCGCTGGTCGGGCACGACACCAGCGACGACGCCGCCCTGCGCGAGGGCTTGGAGCGCGAGGGGGCCGGGTGGGCGCTCGGGGAGGTCTCCGACCTGGGCCGCCTGGCCGGCAGCGCCGAGGCGCAGGAGCTCGGCCGCCTCGCCGAGCGCCACCGCCCGGTGCTGCACACCCACGACCGCTACGGCCACCGCATCGACGAGGTCGTCTACGACCCGGCCTACCACGAGCTGATGCGCACCGCCGTCGCCCACGGGCTGCACGGCGCCGCCTGGGCCGACGACCGGCCGGGCGCCCACGTCGCGCGCGCGGGCCGCTTCATGGTGTGGAACGTCGACGCCGGCCACACCTGCCCGATCTCGATGACCTACGCCGTCGTGCCCGCCCTGCGCGCGCACGCCGACCTCTCGGCGCGCCTCGAGCCGCTGCTCACCGGGCGCGACTACGACCCCGTCCTGCGTGACCCCGAGACCAAGCGCGGGCTCGTCGCGGGCATGTCGATGACCGAGAAGCAGGGCGGCTCCGACGTCCGCGCCAACACCACCACGGCCACGCCGCAGAGCGACGGCACCCACCTGCTGGTCGGCCACAAGTGGTTCACCAGCGCGCCGATGTCCGACGTGTTCCTCACCCTCGCCCAGGCGCCGGGCGGCCTGTCGTGCTTCCTCGTGCCGCGGGTCCTGCCCGGCGGCGAGCGCAACCCGCTGCGCCTCGTGCGGCTCAAGGACAAGCTCGGCAACCGCTCCAACGCCTCCAGCGAGATCGAGTACGACGGAGCCGTCGGCTGGCTCGTGGGCGAGGAGGGGCGCGGCGTGCGCACCATCGTGGAGATGGTCAACATGACCCGTCTCGACTGCGTCATCGGCTCCGCGGCCGGCATGCGCGCGGGCCTGGTGCAGGCCGCCCACCACGCCCGCCACCGCGCGGCCTTCGGTCGCCCGTTGCTGCAGCAGCCCCTGATGCGCAACGTGCTGGCCGACCTGGCGGTGGAGTCGGAGGCCGCGACGACGACGATGCTGCGCCTGGCCGGAGCCAACGACCGCGCCGTGCGCGGCGACGAGGGCGAGGCGGCGCTGCGCCGCATCGGCCTGGCCGTGACGAAGTACTACGTGTGCAAGCGCGCGCCCGTCGCGGTGGGGGAGGCGCTGGAGTGCCTCGGCGGCAACGGCTACATCGAGGACTCCGACCTGCCGCGGCTCTACCGCGAGATGCCGCTGCTCTCGATCTGGGAGGGCTCGGGCAACGTCGCCGCCCTCGACGCGCTGCGCGCCCTGGGGCGCGAGCCGCACACCCTCGACGCCTTCCTCGGCGAGGTGGAGCTGGCCGCGGGCGCCGACCGCCGCTTCGACGACGCCCTGGCCCGGCTCAAGAAGGAGCTGACCTCCTTCGACGACCTCGAGGTGCGCGCGCGGCGCGTGGTGGAGCAGCTGGCCCTGGTGCTCCAGGGGTCGCTGCTCGTGCGGCACGCCCCCGCGGCCGTCGCCGACGCCTTCTGCGCCTCGCGCCTGGGGCGCGACTGGGGCGGAGCGCTCGGCACGCTGCCGCCCGGACTCGACCTCGACCCCGTCGTCGAGCGGGCGCTCGTCGAGGTGCCCTGACCCGTCGTGCCCTGACCCGTCGTGCCCTGACCCGTCCGGACCCGGGTCAGCCCTCCAGGGAGCGGCCGGCCGACGCGGTGACGCCGCGCAGCAGGTCGCGCAAGGCGACGGCCTGCTCGGCGGTGACCCCCAGTGCCTCGGCGACCCGGCACTGCACCCGCTCGGCCTCCGGTCGCATCGCCTCCCCGGCGGCGGTGAGGGCGACCAGCACCACCCGCTCGTCGGCGGTGCTGCGGCGGCGGGTGACCAGGCCGGCCTGCTCCATGCGGCGCAGCAGGGGCGTCAGGGTGGCGTGGTCGAGGCGCAGGGTGGCGGCCAGGTCCTTGACCGCGCGCTCGTCGCGGCCCCAGAGCACGACGAGCACGAGGTACTGCGGGTAGGTGACCCCGAGGTCCTCGAGGATCGGTCGGTAGGCGGCCGTCACCGCCCGCGAGGCGGCGTAGAGGTCGAAGCAGAGCAGGGCGTCGAGCTCGTGCCCGACCTCGGTGGTGGAGGACATGCTTGAATCTTACTCGTGGGCAGGTATCTTGTGTGCAAGACATCTTCGTCGACCGAAAGGAACAGCACATGCCCACGCGCACCGCTCGCACCGCCTGGAACGGCACCCTCGAGGACGGCTCCGGCCAGGTCGAGCTCTCCAGCTCCAAGGTCGGCACCTACGAGGTCTCCTTCCCCAAGCGCGCCGCTGACGAGGCCGGGGGCACCACCAGCCCCGAGGAGCTCATCGCCGCCGCGCACTCCGCCTGCTACGCCATGCAGCTCTCGGCCTTCATCGCCGAGGCCGGCGGCACCCCGCAGGCCCTCGACGTCAAGGCCGACGTCTCGCTCGGCCCCGACTCCGCCAACGGCGGCTTCAAGCTCACCGGCATCACCCTGACCGTGCGCGGCGAGGTCGACGGCCTCGACGCCGCCGGCTTCGCGAAGGCCGCCGACGCGGCCAAGGCCGGCTGCCCGGTCAGCAAGGCCCTCACCGGTGTCGAGATCACCCTCGACGCCGCGCTCGAGGACTGAGCGCTCCACCAGCTCCACCAGCTCCACCGGCCCGGGGCCGGTCGCCGCGGCCACCACGCCGCGGCGGCCGGCCCCGGTCCACGTGGTGCCCCGGTCGGCACGGCGGGTCCTCGACACGCGACGATGACCCCATGCGCCTCTCCTGGACCCTGCACCGCGACGGCCGCACGGTCGCCGACGACGAGATCGTGCGGCCCGAGGAGCGGCTGGCCTGGCCGCTCACGATCGGCCTGGGCGCCCAGCACGTCGTCGCGATGTTCGGGGCGACCTTCCTGGTGCCGCTGCTGACCGGCTTCCCGCCCACCACGACGCTGTTCTTCTCCGGCGTCGGCACGCTGCTCTTCCTCCTCGTCACGGCCAACCGGCTGCCGAGCTACCTCGGCTCGTCGTTCGCCTTCATCGCCCCGATCCAGGCCGCCACGGCCACCGGCACCCTGGGCAACGCCCTCTTCGGCGTGCTGGCCGTCGGGCTCACCCTGGCCCTGGTCGGTGTGGTCGTGCTCGTCACCGGCACCCGCTGGATCGAGGCGCTCATGCCGCCGGTGGTCACGGGCGCGATCGTGGCTCTCATCGGCCTCAACCTCTCCGGCGCCGCCACGGCGAACTTCCAGCTCGCGCCGTGGACGGCCACGATCACCCTGGCCGCGGTCGTCGTCGTCGCGGTCGGCCTGCGCGGGCTCGCCGCGCGCCTCTCGGTGCTGCTCGGGGTGGCGGTCGGCTACGTCGTCGCCGCGCTGGCCGGCGCCGTCGACCTCGGCCCGGTGCGCGACGCGGCCTGGGTGGGCCTGCCCGACTTCTTCGCCCCCGAGCCGAGCTGGAGCGTGCTGCCGGCCTTCCTGCCCGTCGTGCTGGTGCTGGTGGCGGAGAACGTCGGCCACGTGCGCACCGTGGCCCACCTCACCGGCGACGAGTCGCTCAACCGGCTGACCGGGCGCGCCCTGCTCGCCGACGGCATCGCCACCACGCTGGCCGGCTCCGCGGGCGGCTCGGGCACCACGACCTACGGCGAGAACATCGGCGTCATGGCCGCCACCCGGGTCTACTCCACCGCGGCCTACTGGGTCGCGGGCGTCGTCGCGCTCGTGCTCAGCCTGTCGCCGAAGTTCGGTGCGCTGGTCAACACCATCCCCGCCGGCGTGCTCGGCGGCGTCACCGTGGCGCTCTACGGCCTCATCGGCGTCATCGGCGTGAAGATCTGGATCGACAACCGCGTCGACTTCTCCCGCCCGGTCAACCAGCTCACCGCTGCCGTCGCGCTGGTGATCGGCATCGGGAACCTCACGCTCGGCGGCGAGGACGTGCTCGTCACCGGCATCGCGCTCGGCACCGTCGCCGCCCTCGTCGTCTACCACGGCGCCACCGCGCTGGAGCGGCTGCGCGTGTGAGCGACGGGTTTGAGGTGCCCCCGCCGGTGGCAGGAGGTGGCCCATGACGTCCGTCACCGAGACCCCGCGCCGGGCCACCGCCCCCGTGCGCCGGCTGGTCAACGCCCCCCTCGCCCTCGTCGTCGCCATCGTCGTGGTCTGGGTCGGCTGCTCGATGGCCTACGCCGTGCTGGAGGACCGCGGCCCCGTCGAGTCGCTGTGGTGGGGCATCGTCACCGGGTCGACGGTCGGCTACGGCGACTCCTACCCCTCCTCCACGGCCGGGCGCGGCGTGGCCAGCGTCCTCATCGTCACCATGCTCCTGCTGGTGCCGATCGCGATCGGCCACGTCATCGCCGGCCTCGTCGTCGACCGCGACCAGTTCTCCCACGACGAGCAGGTCGCGCTGGCCGAGACCGTCGAGTCGCTCCACGACCGCGTCGAGACCCTCGAGCACCTGCTGCGCGCCAGCCTCACCGACGTCCACGGCAGCGCCTGGGTCGAGGAGGTCCTGCGGGAGGCCGCCTCCCGCGAGAGCGCCCACCACGACGTCGACGACCGCATGCTCGCCACCTTCCACGGCACGCCCGTCATCCCTGCGGCCACCACCTCGGCGCCCGCCACCTCTCGCACGAAGGACCGCCCATGACCTCCCGCCCCGGCACCACCACCCGCCGCATGCGCTCGGCCGGCGTCTCGATCGGCGTCACCGCGCTCATGGCCGCCGGACTCACCGGCTGCTCGACCTCCGCCGACTACGCCGCGGTGTGCGTCGACCCCGAGACCCAGGAGCGCGTCGACGACGACGAGTGCGACGACGACTCCGACTACAACGGCACCGGCTCGGGCTTCTTCTGGTACTACCTCGGCGCCAGCTCCCGCGTGCCGGGCGTCGGCAGCCCCGTCTCCGGCGGCACCTTCAACGGCTCCTCGCTCAGCGGCAACGTCCAGCGCGGCGGGCTGCCCAGCAGCGGCGGCACGTCGGTCAAGAGCGTCACCAAGACCGGGGGCTTCGGCGGCGTCAGCCGCGGCATCTCCTCCTGACCCGCCCGGCCCGACCCGCCCGACCCGCCGGACCCGCCCGACCCGCCCGACCCGCCGGACCCGCCCGACCCGCCGGGCCCCGCCGCGCACCCGCCCTGCTCGTCGTACCGAACCCCTAGGAAGAACTCATGCTGGAAGCCCTGCTCGTCGCCCTCGGGCACGCGATCGTCTACGCCCTGGCCGCGGGCGTGCTGCTCGTCGTCGCCTACTACGTGCTCGACCTCGTCACCCCGGGCCACCTCGGCAGCCACCTGCGCGGCATCGACGAGACCGGGGCGGAGTCGGTGCACGCCGCCTCGCGCTCGGCCGGGCTGGTCACCGCCTCCTGGCTGGTCTCCAACGCCCTGGTGCTCTTCACCGCGATCTGGACCAACGGCGAGACGTCGCTGGGCTGGGCCCTGGTCTGGACGCTGTGCTTCGGCCTGCTCGGCGTGGCGCTCAACGCGGTGATGTTCTTCGTCGTCGAGGCGCTGACCCCCGGTGACCTGCGCACCATCGTGTGCGAGCCCGGCCCGGTGCGCCCGCTGGCCTACGTCGCGGCCGCGTCGGCGATCTCGGTGGCGCTCATCGTCTGCGCCAGCATCGCCTGATGTGGCGCCACGCGTCGCGCCCGCGCCCGGAGTGGGAGCGCATCGTCACCGAGCAGGGGCTGATCTTCCCCGTCACCCCGACCCCCGAGGGCCGCACGGTGCCCTACTGGAACGAGTCGGCGTGGTACGAGGTGACCCTCGACGAGGTCGAGCTGCTCGAGGCCGCCACCGAGGAGCTGTGGGCGATGTGCGTCGACGCGGCCGGCCACATGGCCGCGACGATGACCGACGAGCGCCTCGGCCTGCCGCCCGGCAGCCTCGCGCTCGTGCGCCGCTCCATCGAGCGGGGCGACCCCGCGGTCTACGCCCGCTTCGACCTCGCCTACGGCGCCGACGGGTCGGTGAAGATGCTCGAGATCAACGGCGACACCCCCACCGGACTGGTCGAGACCGGCGTCGTGCAGTGGCGCTGGATCGAGGACGTCATGACCGACATCGACCAGTGGAACTCCGTGCACGACCGTCTGGTGGCCCGCTGGCGCGACCTGCTCGTCTCCGGTGAGCTCGAGGGCGACCACCTGCACTTCCTCTACGACCTCGGCGGGGAGGGGGAGTACGACGGCGGCGAGATGGAGATGACCGTCCACTACCTCATGGACTGCGCCGTGCAGGCCGGCTGGACCGTGATGGCCCACCCCATCGGCGAGGTCGGCTGGAACCCCGACACCCGCGACTTCCGCGACGTGCACGACCGCCCGATCCGCAACGCCTTCAAGCTCTACCCGTGGGAGGACATGCTGGGCGAGGAGTTCGGGCGGCTGCTGCTCGACGAGGCCGAGACGACCCCGGTGCGCTGGTTCGAGCCGGCGTGGAAGGTGCTGCTGAGCACCAAGGCGATCCTGCCCGTGCTGTGGGAGCGCAACCCGGGCCACCGGCTGCTGCTCCCGGCCTACTTCGACGAGCCCCGCGACCTCGAGGAGTGGGTGGCCAAGCCGCTGCACGGGCGCGAGGGCGACAACGTCACCGTGCACCTGGCCGACGGCCACGAGCAGACCAAGCCCGGCCCCTACGGAGCCGAGGGCTTCGTCTACCAGCGCTACTACCCGCTGCCGGTCTACGGCGGCAACTACGTGGTGCTCGGCTCCTGGGTCGTCGACGGGCAGGCCGCCGGCATGATCGTGCGCGAGTCCGACGGCATGGTCACCGACTACTTCAGCCGGGTGGTGCCGCACGCCATCAGTGACGGGCTCAGCCCCGACGACGCCACCGTGCGCGGCTGGCTGGCCACGCGTACGCCGGTGACGCCCCCGTCGCTGCCGCCGGGCTGACCGGGGCTCAGTCGGCCCCGGCGCCCCGCAGCAGCCGCAGGTGCAGCTCGCGGGTCTGCGGGGAGGGGTCGGCGCCGAGCTCCTCGGCGAGCTGGCGACGGTAGCCCTCGAAGGTGCGCAGCGCCGCCGCGGTCTCGCCCAGCTCGGCGTAGGCCGTCATGAGGGTGCGGTGGACGGCCTCGGCGCCGGGGTCGACGGCGATGGCCCGCTGGGCCAGGTCGACGGCCTCGCGCAGGGCTCCGGTGCGCAGGGCCGCCTCCGCCGCGTCGGCGAGCAGCACCGAGCGCAGGCCGCGCAGGGCCGACCGCTCGGCCCGCGCCCAGGCCGCCGTCTCGTCGTGGGCGCTGAGGTCGCCGGCCCACAGCGTCTCGGCCCGCCGGGTGTGGTCGAGCACGTCGACCAGCCGGTCGTCGAGGAGGGCCAGCCGGGCGTGGCGGGCGTGGTCGCGGTAGACGGCGACGTCGACCCACGCGCCCTCGAGCACCAGCCCCTCGGGGTGGCGCACGACGCAGTCTGCCTCGACGGCGCGCCGGATCTGGCTGGCCGCGGTGCGCAGGCTGCCACCGGCGTGCTCCGGCGACGCCGTGGACCACAGGGCGTCGGTGAGGGCCCGCGCCCGCACGGGCCGCCCGTCGGCCAGGGCGAGCATCCGGAAGAGGTCCATGGTCTTGCCGGTGCGCCACGCCGCGGGGGGCACGACGGTGCCGTCGCGCCGCACGACCTCGAGACCGCCGAGCAGGCGGACGAGGACGGGCGGGGTGGTGCGGGGACCGGGCATGGCGGGCGGTGCTCCGTGGGGGGAGGGGGGATCGCAGCACCGGTCTGACCGCGGAGCCAACCCTAACCCCATCGCGTCCCCGGGCGCCGGAGAAAGCGACCGTGCTCCGCTCCGCCTCAGGTCGTCGGTCGCTCGGGGGGGAGCAGGTCCCCGACCGCGAGCCGTCCCTCGATGACGTCGGTGGCGACCGCTCCCAGGGAGCGGGCGTGCTCGCGGGCGAAGGCGCGCATCAGGGCGAAGGCCTCCTCGATCTCGAGCTCGGCCCACTCCGCCACCACGCCCTTGGCCTGCTCCACCACGACCCGCAGGCTCAGCGCCGCCTGGAGCTGGTCGGCCAGCACCTCGCGCTGCCGCGGGGTGCGCTCCTGGAGCAGCCCCACGGTCGCCACCGCCGTGAGTGCCCTGGCGAGCGCCCGGTCGTCGTCGGTGAGCTCGGTGATGGCGGCGTAGAGCAGGGTGATCGCTCCGAGGCGCTCCGAGCGCAGACGCAGCGGCACGGCGTGCACCGACGGGTAGCCGAGGTCCTCGGCCGCGCTCAGGAAGCGCGGCCAGCGCCGCAGACCCTCGGTGCGGGGCACGTTGACGACGTCCTCGCCGGAGTGGAACGCGTCGAGGCACGGCCCCTCGGCCGTGGCCAGGGCCTGGAGCTCGAGGTCGCGCGCGGCGTGGCTGGTGGTGGCGATGACCCGGAGCGCGCCCCGCTGGTCGGCCAGGATGATGGCGGCGGCGTCGGCGCCGAGGATCTCGGCGCTGCGCTCGGCGAGGTTCTGGAGGAAGTCGACCACGTCGAAGTCGTCGCCGAGGGTGTCGGCGAGCTCGACGAACGTGGTGGCCAGCAGTTGCTCACGAGACACGGGTGTCCCTCCTCGGTCGTCGGTGCGGAGGCCCGGCGGGCGGGTCACCGGAAGTCGATCCTGCGGGCCACGACGTCGCGTGCCACCTCGATGATGGACCTGTCGGCCACGTAGGCGTGCGCGCGCAGCAGCAGGAGCGCGTCGTGCAGGCTCACCACGGCCTGCACCGAGACCATGCCGGTGGCCTGGTGGACCTCGGGGTGGGTGGTGAACCCGTCGACGGCGTCGTCGAGCCGACGGTCACCGAGGGTGTCCCGCAGGGCGGGGTCCTGCAGGTGGAGCAGCACCACCACGGCGGCGTCGACGAAGTGCAGCGCCAGCGACAGGTCGTCGTCGTCGAGCGCCCCGGCGCGGGTGCGGTAGACGTCCAGGGCGCCGAGCCTGATGCCGCCGATGCGCAGCGGGAAGGCGAAGACCGCGCCGACCCCTCGCTCGAGCAGGTGGGCGGAGTAGGCCGGCCACCGCTGCTCGCCGGCGCCGAGCTCCGCGAGCTGCACCAGCCGACCGGTGCGGAAGGCCTCCACGCACGGACCCTCCCCGAGGGTCAGCTGGAGCACCTCGAGCTCGTGCGCCGACTGGTCCGAGGCGGCGACGAGCTCGCTCGTGGAGTCGGGCGCCATCACGGCGAGCCCGACCGCCACGGCGTCGAGCTCCCGCTTGGCGGAGCGGCACAGCAGCTCGGGCAGGGTGAGGTCGCTGCCCGCCTCGTCCATCAGCGACATCAGGATCCGTCCGACCGGCGTCACCGGGGCTCCGCCCCGGAGACGATCCGCTCGGCGAGGTCGCGCACCTTGACCTGCGACTGCTGCGACACCCGTCGCAGGTAGGCCATCGCCTGCTCCGAGGTGAGGGCGTGGCGCTCCATCACGATGCCCTGCGCCTGGCCGATGAGCGCGCGGGTGGTGAGCGCCTCGCGCAGGTTCTGCACCCGGTCGACCTGGCGCAGCAGCCGCCCGGCCTGCAGCGCGGTGCGACCGAGGTCGGCCCAGCCGTCGTGCTCGAAGGTCCGCGGCCGGTGGGAGTAGAGGTCGAGGGTGACGGCGTGCCCCCGGATCGCGGGCAGGCCCAGGACGCGCACCGACAGCACGTCGAGCCCGGCGGCCGCGGTGCTCCACGCGGGCCACAGCGGGTCGTGACGGGTGTCGGCGACGCTGGCGGCGGAGCCCTCCGTCAGCGGACGGCTGCCGGGGCCGCCGTGCAGCAGCAGGCGGAGCTCGTCGAGCTCGGCCACCAGTGGGTCGGTGAGGGCCAGGCGGGTGGCGGCGCCCGGCTCGCCGTGCAGCGAGAGGCCGGCGTGGTCGGCGCCGAGGCGCTCCCGGGCGAAGCGGGCCACCGCGCCGGCGCCCTCGGCGAGGTCCTCGCAGCGCTCGAGGCGCCCGAAGAGGTCCTCGAGGTCGGGCCAGGGCGAGCTCACGGTACGCGCCCCCCCCGGTCGACCATCGGTGCACCCGGAGTGGGCGCGGCCTTGTCCGCCACCCTCGCACACCCGGGCCGCGGAGGTAGCCTTCCCGCAGTGCCCGCGCCACCCAGGAGGCAGCCGTGACCGCTCGTCGGCCGCTCGTGCTCGCCGTCGTGGTCCTGCTGCTCCCGCTGGTCGGGTGCGACGGCGGCGGGGGTGGTGGAGGCGGCGGAGCGGACGCCGAGGGGCCGGCCACGGTCTACGACCCCGCGCGCGACACCTCGGTCTACGACGACGCGCCGTCCACCGAGACCTTCGACGACGCCTTCCGGGAGGACTACGAGACCCAGGTCTCGCTGCCCGACGGGCGCAAGGTCAGGCTGTGGTACTCCGCCTCGGGCGACCGGCTGCTGGAGCAGCACTACTCCCCGCGGGAGGGCGCCTGGACCACGCCGGTGGTGCTGCACCGCTCCGAGGAGCCCGACCCCTGCCAGGGCATCGAGGTGACCGAGGAGGACGGCGTGGTCGCCGTCATCGCCGACTTCGGGCTCTACTGCTACGACGGGGACCCGCCCAGCGACTCCCTGGCCCTGGCCGCCACCGGCGACCTGACGACGTGGGACGTCGACTCCGCCCTCGGCTTCGACGGCTGGCAGGCCATGACCATCGAGCCCGCCGCCGACGGGCCGCTGGTGACGTGGGACGGCCCCGAGGGCACCTCGCTGACCTGGACGGCGGCCTCGGGGTTCGCCGGCGGGGCCTGACCGGGGGCTCACCACCGGACCGGCGCTCAGGCCGCGCCGAGGTCGTGGCGCAGCGTGCCGAGGATCCGGCTGAGCTGTCGCGACACCTGCACCTGGCTGACCCCGAGCTCCTCGCCGATCTCCCGCTGGCTGCGGCCCCACACGAAGCGCAGGGCCAGCACCCGGCGGTCCCGGGCGTCGAGGGTGCGCACGACAGGACCCAGGTCGGCGCGGGCCTCGGCCCCGGCCAGCCCGTCGTCGGAGTCGTCGGGCAGGAGCGAGCCCAGCGTGGCGCCCCCGTCGCCGCCGGCGCCCCCGTCACCGACGGGCAGGTCGAGGGAGGTCGGCCGGAAGCAGCCGCGCGCCGCCCTGGCCTCGTCGACCTCCTGCTCCGTGGCCCGGCACGCCGCGGCCAGCTCCGCGGTGGTCGGCTCACGGCCCAGCCGCTGGGCCAGCGCGGTGCCCTGCTGCTCGAGGGCGCGCTGCAGGTCCTGGACCCGTCGCGGCGGCCGCACGGACCAGCCCAGGTCGCGGAAGTGGCGCAGCACCTCGCCGCGGATCGTCGGCACCGCGAAGGTGAGCAGGTCCTCCGAGGCCGCCGGGTCGAAGCGGCGCACGGCCTTGACCAGGCCCTCGTAGGCGACCTGCACGAGGTCGTCGTCGGCCACCCCGCGCCCGCGGTAGCGCGCGGCGACGGCCTCGGCCACGCCGCGGTTGAGCACGACGACCTCGTCGAGCGCCTCGCGGCGGGTCTCGGCGGAGCCGGCCACGCTGCGCGCGACCAGCTCGGCCGTGCGGCGGGAGCGCTCGGCGCGGGTCACACGGGTGCTGTCGCAGGGGTCGGGAAGGCAGGTCGGGGGCATGACCGGGTCCTTCGGCGTGGGGGTGGATCGCCGGTGTTTCCAGCGGGGTCCGGTCACCGACGCTAGCCACGCGGCCGGGTGGTGACGCCACCCGCAGGGGTGCGGTGCATGACCGGGCCCGCGGGGGGAACCGGTGCCCATGCACCCCGCCCGGCACCTGACCCCGCACCCGCTCGTCCCCCCGGGGTCGGGTCCGCCCGCGGCGTCGCCCGCGCCGGAGCCGGTGCTGCTCAGCCGCGGGCACGCCGCCGGCACCCGCCCGCTGGTCGACCTGGCGCGCGCGGCGTACGACGTGGCCGACGCGGGGGTCGCGGCGATGGTGCGACTCGCGCTCGAGGTCGAGGACGACGTGCCGCTGCCGGGGTCGGGGGAGACGCTGCGGCGCTGGGAGGTGCTGGCCACGGTGGCCGCCCAGGACCTCACGGCCGCGCGGGCGCTGGAGCCGCACCTCGACGCGGTCGCGGTGCTGGCCGAGGCCGGCCCGGCCGCCGCGGGGGTCGACGACCTGCTGGAGAAGGACGAGGGACGACCCTCGTGGGGTGTCTGGGCCGCCGAGGGACCCGGAGCGCGGCTGCGGGCGGTGCCCGACCCGGCCACCGGCGGCGTCCGGCTCACGGGCCGCAAGCCCTGGTGCTCCCTGGCGCGCGAGGTGTCCCACGCCCTGGTGACCGCCTGGGTCGACGAGGAGCGCCGCGGGCTCTTCGCGGTGCGGCTGGCCGACCCCGGCGTGCTCGTGGAGGACGGCCCGTGGTCCTCGCTCGGGCTGGCCGAGGCCGTCACCTCGACCGTGGTGCTCGACGGTGTGCCGGCCCGTGAGGTCGGGGGGCCGGGCTGGTACCTCGAGCGGCCCGGCTTCGCCTGGGGCGGCATCGGCGTCGCCGCGGTCTGGTACGGCGGGGCCGTGGCGGTCGCGCGCCGGCTGCACGAGCAGTGCGGCCGCCGCGACCCCGACCAGGTGGCGCTGGTGCACCTCGGGGCGGTGGACGCGGCGCTGGCCGCCGCCCGCGCGGTGCTCGTCGAGGCCGCCACCGACGTCGACACCGGCTGCGCGGCGGGCGCGAGCGGTGCGCTGGCCGCGCTGCGGGCGCGCCAGGTCGTGGCCGACGCCGTGGAGGAGGTGACGGGGCGGGTCGCCCGAGCCCTGGGGCCCGGTCCGCTGGCCCACGAGCACCGCCACGCGCGGCGCGTCGCCGACCTGGGGCTCTACGTGCGCCAGCACCACGGCGAGCGCGACCAGGCCGCCCTGGGCCGGGAGCTGCTGGCCCGGGGCTCGAGCGTGCCCGGGGTGTCGGCGTGGTGACCTTCGCCCACGACGCACCCGGCACCGAGGCGACGGCGTGGCGACGGCACCCGCGGCGCCGCGAGGTGCGTGCGCTCGACCCGGCCCGCCTGCTGGCACCGGCACCGGCACCGGCACCGGCACCGGAACGGGGCTCGGTGCTGGTGGTCGTCGCGGCCCACCCCGACGACGAGACGCTGGGGGCGGGAGCGCTGGTGGCGGAGGCCCACGCCCGCGGGGTGGAGGTGCGGGTCGTCGTGCTCACCGACGGCGAGGCCAGCCACCCCGACTCGCCCACCCACACCCCCGCCGAGCTCGCGGGGCTGCGGCGCGAGGAGGTCCGCGCCGCCGTCGACGTCCTGGCGCCGGGCTCGACCCCGTGGCTGCTGGGCCTGCCCGACGGCGCCGTGGCCGCGCACGAGGACGAGGTGGTCGCCGCCCTCGTCGGGCTGGTCGGCGACGGCCGGGACACGGTGGTCGTCGCCCCGTGGCGCGGGGACCAGCACCCCGACCACGAGGCCGCCGGGCGGGCCGCCGCCGCGGCGGCGGTGCGCACCGGTGCCCGGCTGCTGGAGTACCCCGTGTGGTTCTGGCACTGGGGCCGGCCCGACCTGGCGCCCTGGTCCGACCTGCGGGCCGTGCGGTCCTCCCCGGTGGCCCGGGAGGCCAAGGCCCGGGCGATGGCCGCCCACCGCAGCCAGGTCGCGCCGCTGTCCGCCGCGCCCGGCGACGAGGCGCTGCTGTCGCCCGGCTTCCTGGCCCACTTCGCCGGCGCCGAGGAGCTCTTCGTGGAGGCCGGCGCCACCGACGAGGCGCTCGAGCAGGTGCACCGCCGCGACGCCGACCCGTGGGGCACCGACCGGCGGTGGTACGAGCAGCGCAAGCGGTCCCTGCTGCTGGCGGCGCTGCCACGCGCCTCCTTCCTGCGGGGGCTCGAGGTGGGCTGCTCGACCGGGGCGCTCACCGCCGAGCTGGCCCCGCGCTGCCGCGAGCTCGTCGCGCTCGACGCGAGCCCGGCCGCCCTGGGCCACGCGCGCGACCGCCTGGCGCTGCTGGACGGCGTACGGCTCGAGGCCGCGGTCGTGCCGGGGGAGTGGCCGGAGGGCGACTTCGACCTCGTCGTGCTCTCCGAGACCGGCTACTTCCTGAGCCCCCGCGACCTCGAGGGGCTGGTCGAGCGGGTGCGGGCCTGCCTCACCGACGACGGCGTCCTCGTGCTGTGCCACTGGCGCCACCGCGTCGAGGGGTGGGTGCTCGACGGCCCCGACGTGCACCGCGTCGTCGCCGCGGCGGGGCTGGGAGACGTGCTCGGCGCCTGGGTCGACCGCGACGTCGAGATCCTGGTGATCGGCCCCACCGACCTGCTGCCCGACCCCCGTGCCTGAGGCGGTCGCGGGGCTCGACGCGCTCCTGGTCGTGGTGCCGGTGCACGACGAGGAGGAGCTGCTGCCCGGCTGCCTGGAGGCGCTCGCCGCGGCCTCGGACCTCCTGGCCGCGGACCGTCCGGCCCTGAGCCTGCTGACGCTGGTGGTGCTCGACCGCTGCACCGACGCCTCCGCCGAGGTGGCACGGTCCCACGGCGTGCGCACGGTCGCCCTCGACGCCGGCCGGGTGGGCGCGGCCCGGGCCGCCGGGGTGCGGCACGGCGCGGCCCTGCTGGGCGCCCCGCCGGCCGCCACCTGGGTCGCGACGACGGACGGCGACACGGTCGTGCCCGCCGACTGGCTCGTCACCCAGGTGCGGCTGGCCGAGCACGGCGCCCGGCTCGTGCTGGGGCGGGTCGTGCCCGACCCCCGCGACGTCGAGGAGCACCTGGCCCGGGCCTGGCGCGCCCACCACACCTCGCCCGAGCCCGGCGACCACGTCCACGGCGCCAACCTCGGCGTGCGCCTCGACGCCTACCTCGCCGCCGGGGGCTTCCCCGACGTCGCCGAGCACGAGGACTCCGCGCTCGTCGACGCGCTGCGGGCGGGGGGCGTCGTGCCCGTCGGCGGGCCGCGGGTGACGACGTCGGGGCGGCGCCGGGGCCGCACGCCGGGCGGCTTCGCGGGCTTCCTGCGCGACCTCGAGTCGCGGCTGCACGGGTCGGCCCCGCATGCATCCGGCGCGACGGGGAACCGGGTCGTGACCGCTCCACCGGACGACCCAGGAGGCACCATGACGAGTCCCGTCCCCCGCACCCCCGCACCCGCCCGCACCGAGGGAGGCGTGCGATGAGGGCCGTGACCTGGCAGGGCGTGCGCGACATGCGCGTCGAGGACGTGCCCGACCCGACCATCGTCGACCCGACCGACGCGGTCATCCGGGTGACGAGCACCGGGCTGTGCGGCTCCGACCTGCACCTCTACGAGCCGCTCGCCCCCTTCATGACCCCCGGCGACGTCGTGGGCCACGAGCCGATGGGCGTCGTGGAGGAGGTCGGCCCCGAGGTTCGCGACCTGAAGGTCGGCGACCGTGTCGTCGTGCCCTTCAACATCTGCTGCGGCACCTGCTGGATGTGCACCCAGGGCCTGCACAGCCAGTGCGAGACCACCCAGAACCGCGACCAGGGCACCGGCGCGAGCTTCCTGGGCTACAGCAAGCTCTACGGGCAGGTGCCGGGCGGACAGGCGGAGTACCTGCGCGTGCAGTTCGCCGACTTCCTGCCCGTCAAGGTGCCCCAGGGCCCCGCCGACGACCGGTTCCTCTTCCTCTCCGACGTCCTGCCCACCGCCTACCAGGCCGTGCGGTACGCCGACCTCGCCCCCGACGGCGTGCTGCTCGTGGTCGGCGCCGGCCCCATCGGCGACATGGCCGCGCGGATCGCCCTGCACGAGGGCCATCGCGTGATCGTCGCCGACCGGGTGCCCGAGCGGCTGGCGCGCGTGCACGGCCGGGGCGCGGAGACCATCGACATCGACAGGGTCGACGACCTCGCCACTGAGGTGCGCGACCGCACCGCGGGCCGCGGCGCCGACGCCGTCATCGACGCGGTCGGCATGGAGGCCCACGGCAACCCCGTGGCCGAGAAGGTCGTCAAGGGCGTCGGGCTGCTCCCCGACACGCTCGCCAGGCCGCTGATGAAGCGGGTCGGCATCGACCGCCTCGCCGCGCTCACCAGCGCCATCGACGCGGTGCGCCGCGGCGGCACCGTCTCGATCTCGGGCGTCTACGGCGGCGCCGCCAGCCCGATGCCGCTGCTGACGCTCTTCGACAAGCAGATCCAGCTGCGCATGGGTCAGGCCAACGTCAGGCGCTGGACCGACGACCTGCTGCCGCTGCTCGTCGACGACGACCCGCTGGGCGTCGACACCTTCGCCACGCACCACCTGCCGCTGGAGGAGGCGCCGGCGGCGTACCGCTCGTTCCGCGACAAGGCCGACGGCATGGTCAAGGTGGTGTTCAACCCCTAGGGCGACCCGGTGGGCCCCGGTCGAGGTGGGTTGCTAGTGTTCGGCTCGCTCGATCGGGGCCCAACAGCGACCCCGTCCCCTGCGCCCCCACGCGGACCACGACGTCCGGGGTGGCGCACGCCCGGACGGAACCGCATGCTGGCCCACATGGACATCGCCGCAGCCCTCGCCCAGGCCTCCGCCGATCTCAAGCAGCCCCAGGACCTCGACGCCGCCCTCGCGACGATCGCGAAGGTGGCCTGCGAGTCCACGCCGGGCATCGACCACGTGGGCATCAGCGTCGCGCACCGCGGCGGGCGGATCGAGACACGCGCGTGGACCGACCAGGTCGTCGTGGAGCTCGACCAGCTCCAGTACGACACCGGTCAGGGCCCCTGCCTGCAGGCGCTGGAGACCGACGGCGTCGTGCGCGTCGAGCACGCCCGTCACGAGCAGCGCTGGCCGGCCTTCATCCCCGGCGCCGTGAGGCTCGGGCTGCGCTCGCAGCTCGGGGTGCGGCTCAACTCCGACGCCCGCACCTTCGGCGCGCTGAACCTCTACTCCTTCTCCTCCGACACCCTCTCCGACGAGACCGTGCAGATGAGCGAGCTCTTCGCCTCCCACGCGGCGCTGGCGATGGGCCACGCCGAGCGGATCGGCAACCTCAGCGCCGCGCTGACCAGCCGCAAGGTCATCGGGATCGCGCTGGGCCTGCTCATGCACCGTCTCGAGATCGACGAGCCGACGGCGTTCGCCTACCTGACGCGCATGTCGGCCAGCACGGAGACCAAGCTGCGCGACGTCGCCGCCTCGGTCGTGGCCGACCACGAGGCGCGCTTCGGTCGCGGTGCGACCGCGACCGGGGAGCCGGAGCCCGCGGGCGCCTAGGCGTCCGCGCCCGTGCCGCCCGCCGCGGCCACCGCGTGCAGCTGCGTGCCGGGCAGGGAGGGGTCGATGAGGACCTTGGCGTGGCGCTCGGGGTCGCCCAGCGCCTCGAAGGCCCCGGCGACGCCGTCGAGTCCGACCCGACCGGTGAGCATCGGCGAGGGGTCGAGGTCGCCCTCGGCGAGCGCGTGCAGGGTGTCGCGGAACTCCAGCGGCGTGTAGCCGACGACGAAGCGCAGGTCGAGCTCCTTGTTGACCGCCAGCGAGGGGCGCAGCGTGTCGGGCCCCATGCAGACCCCGACGACGACCACCCGGGAGAAGAGCGGCGCCTCGGCGAGCACGCCGTCGAGCATGCCGGGCACGCCCACGCACTCGAAGACCACCGGCGCCTTCGGCGTGGCGGCGCCGACCCGCTCGGCCGCGCGCCAGCCGTGCCACCAGCCGACCGGCAGCCGGCTCAGGCCCTCCACGGCGTCGATCGCGGCGTTGTAGGCCGCCGGCAGGGTCGCGAAGGCGCCGCGCTGCACCGCCGGGTCGTACGGCGACGCCACGGCAGGGTCGACCACGACGTCGGCGCCGCACGCGGTGGCGAGGGCGCGCCGCCCGGGGGAGGGGTCGCTGGCCACCACGTGGCGCACGCCGCGGGCCTTGAGCACGGTGACGACCGCGAGGCCGACCGGGCCGCAGCCCAGCACCACGGCGGTGTCGCGCCGGCGCACCTGCCCGCGGGCCACGGCGTGCCAGGCGACGGCCATCGGCTCGGTCAGCGCCGCGACGTCGAGGTCGAGCCCGTTGGGCACCGGCAGCGCCAGCGACTCCTGCACCACCACCTGCTCGGCGTAGGCGCCCGGGGCGGCGACCGACAGGCCGATCCCGTCGACCTCGCGGCCGCGCCGCAGCAGCGGCACGGCGACGACGGGCGTGCCGGGCCGCAGCCGTCCGCGGGTGCGCGGGCCGTGGTCGGCGACCTCGCCGAGCAGCTCGTGGCCGAAGACGCCGGCCTGGCCCGAGCGCATGAAGCGGGGGTAGCCGACGAGGTCGAGCACGTCGGCGAGGTCGTCGCCGTGGTGGCGCGCGTGCAGGTCGGAGCCGCAGATGCCGCAGCGCCGCACGTCGAGGAGGAGCTGGCCGGGGCCGGGCTCGGGGTCGGGCAGGTCGACGACGGCGAGCTCGCCGTCGGTGCAGGTCACGGCGCGCATCCGGGGAGACTAGCGGCGCGCCTTGCCGGTGGCGGTAAGAATGCAGCATGCGTCGGCCCGCTCGACCCCGCCGGGCCGTCCTCGCCGCGGCCCTCGCTGCCGCGCTCGTCGTGGCGGGCGCGGGCGCGGCCGCGGTGACCGGGCTGGGCGGTGAGGACGCCGTCGGGGTCGACGAGCAGGAGCTCGAGGTGTCGGTGGGGCCGGAGCCCTCGGGGGAGCGGGTCTCCCTCGACGTGTCGGTCTTCGCGCCCGAGGAGGGCGCCCCGGGCGCCGACGACGAGGGCCGCCGCGCCGCGGTGCTGCTGGCCCACGGCTTCGGCGGGAGCAAGGACGACCTGGCCGCCCAGGCCCGCTCGGTGGCCGCCGAGGGCTACGTCGTGCTGACCTGGACCGCGCGCGGCTTCGGCGACTCCGGCGGCCTCATCCACCTCGACTCGCCGGACTACGAGGTCGCCGACGCCTCGCGGCTGCTCGACCTGCTCGCCGAGCGCGACGACGTGCTGCTCGACGCCCCCGGCGACCCCCGCGCCGGCATCGCCGGCGGCTCCTACGGCGGGGCGCTGGCCCTGATGGCCGCGGCCTACGACGACCGCGTCGACGCGATCGTGCCCGCCATCACCTGGCACGACCTCGCGCAGGGGCTCTTCCCGCAGCGGGCGGTCTCCGGCAGCGCCGTGGGCGAGACGCCCGCGCCCGGCGTGCTCAAGCAGCGCTGGGCCTCGCTCTTCTTCGCCTCCGGGCTGGCCGCCGGCCTCGACCCCTCCGCGGCCCCGGGCGTCGACCCGCAGTGCGGGCGCTTCGCCCCCCGGGTCTGCCGGCTCTACGACGAGGCCGCCACCACGGGCCGACCCGACGAGGCGGTCCTGCGGCTGCTGCGCCGCTCCTCCCCGGCGCCGGTGCTCGACCGGATCGCCGCGCCGACGCTGCTCGTGCAGGGCCTCCAGGACTCCCTCTTCGGCCTCGACCAGGCCGACGCCACCGCCCGCGGCCTCGCCGCCGAGGGCACGCCGGTCGCGGTGCGCTGGATCGACGGCGGCCACGACGCCTCGGGCGCGGCGCTGTCGGCCGACGACCTGGTCGACCCCGCGCTGGCGTGGTTCGACCACCACCTGCGCGGCGGGCCCGACCCCGGCGAGGCCTTCGACCTGTCGCTGCCGGCCTCGCCCTTCGGCGAGGAGGAGGCCGAGCAGCTGACGGCCCCGGCGTACGGCGAGGAGACCACGACCACCCTCCCGCTGGCCGGCGCCCGCGGCGACGGCCCGCAGCCGCTGCTGTCGCCGCCCGGCGGGGAGCCCGCGGCGCTGACCTCGCTGCCCGGCACCGGGCCGCTGCTGGGCGCCGCCGGGTCGACCGGCGCCGGCTACGCGCTCGGAGCCCTGCCGGGGGAGTCGGCGGTCTTCGACACCCCCGCCCTCGACGAGCCGCTCACCGTGGTCGGCAGCCCGCGGGTGCGCCTCTCGGTGGTCTCCTCGACCACCGACGCCACCCTCTTCGCCTCGGCCTGGGTGGTCTCGGCCGACGGCGCCGCGACGCTGCCGCGCCAGCTGGTCTCGCCCGTGCGCCTCGAGGGCCTCACTCCGGGGCGCCCGCGCGAGGTCGAGGTGGCCCTGCCGACGTCGGCCTACCGCGTCGAGGCCGGTCAGTCGCTGCGCGTGGTGGTCTCCAGCACCGACGCGGCCTACGCCGTGCCCGAGGACCGCCGCACCTACGTCGTGTCGCTGGCCGGCGACGGGGTCGTCGTTCCGAGCGTCGACGCGGAGCGCGCGGCCGGCACCGGCGGGCTGGCGCCCACGCCGCTCGTCGTGGCGGTCGGCCTGCTGCTGCTCGGCGCGGCCGCGCTGGCGCTGCTGGCCGGCCGGCGGCGCCGCGAGGCGCCCGTGGTCGCGGAGCTCGCCGACGTGCCGCTGGCCGTCGACGGGCTGGTGAAGCAGTACAGCAACGGCTTCTGCGCCGTCGACGGCACCTCCTGGCGCGCCGAGCGCGGCCAGGTCGTGGGCCTGCTGGGGCCCAACGGCGCCGGCAAGACCACCACCATGCGCATGCTCGTGGGCCTGATCCGCGCCGACGGCGGCACCGTGCACGTGCTCGGCCACCCCGTCACCGCGGGCGCCCCGGTGCTGGCGCGGGTGGGTGCCCTCATCGAGGGCCCCGGCTTCCTGCCGCACCTCTCGGGCCGCGACAACCTGCTGGCCTACTGGGCCGCCACCGGCAACGACCCCGCCACCGCGCACCTCGAGGAGGCGCTGGCCATCGCCGACCTCGGGGTCGCCGCCGAGCGGCCCGTGCGCTCCTACAGCCAGGGCATGCGTCAGCGGCTGGGCATCGCCCAGGCCATGCTCGGCCTGCCCGAGCTGCTGCTGCTCGACGAGCCCACCAACGGCCTCGACCCGCCGCAGATCCGCAACCTGCGCGGCGTGCTGGCCCGCTACGCCACCGGGGGTCGCACCGTCGTGGTCTCCAGCCACCTGCTCTCCGAGGTCGAGCAGACCTGCAGCCACGTCGTGGTCATGCACCGCGGGCGCGTCGTGCTCGAGGGCGCCGTCGCCGACCTCGTCGACCGCTCGGGCTCCACCCTCGTCACCGTCGAGGGCGACCCGGCCCGCGCCGTCGAGGCGCTCACGGGTCCCGGCGGCCTCGGTGGCCCCGATGGTGTCGATGGTGTCGAGCAGGCCGTCGTCGAGCCCGACGGACGCGTGCGCGTCGCCGGCACGGTCCCGCGCCCCGCGCTCGTCGCCCGGCTGGTGGAGGCCGGGGTGCCCGTCGCCGCCGTCGACGGGCGCCGCCACCTCGAGGAGGTCTTCATGAGCCTGGTCGGCGAGGGCCAGCCCGCCCAGGTCGCCGACGCCGATGCCGCCGACGCCGGGAAGGTACGCCGATGAGCCACCAGACCACCCCGCGCCGTCCGCTGCCGCTGCGCGCGGAGGTCCGGCGCCAGCTGCGGCGGCGGCGTACGCGGCTGTCGTTCGGGTTCCTGGTCGTGCTGCCGCTGCTGCTGGTGGGCGCCTTCGCGCTGGGTTCCGACGACAGCGAGGGCGGCACGTCGTTCGTCGACCTGGCCCAGGTGGGGCCGGCCAACCTGGCGGTCTTCGCGATGTTCGCCTCGGCCGGCTTCCTGCTCGTCGTGCTGGTGGCGCTCTTCGCCGGTGACGCCGTGCCGTCGGAGGCGAGCTGGTCGACGCTGCGCTACCTGCTGGCCGCGCCGGTGCCGCGGGGGCGGCTGCTGCGGGTCAAGCTCACCGTCGCGCTGGCCACCACGCTGGCCGCGCTCGTGCTGCTGCCGGCCTGGTCGATGCTGGTGGGGCTGGTCGCCTACGGCACCGAGGCCTACCAGGGCCCCACCGGCGAGCAGCTGACCTGGGCCGAGACGGGGCTCCGCCTGGCCGTCGCGGTGGGCTACCTCTTCGTCAGCCTGCTCTTCGTCTCCTCGCTGGCCGTGCTCATCGGGGTGCTCACCGACGCCCCGCTCGGCGCCGTCGGCGGCGCCGTGCTGATCACCATCGTGTCCAACATCCTCGACACCATCAGCCCGCTCGGGCGGCTGCGCGAGGCGCTGCCGACCCACGAGCAGTTCGCGTGGGCCGAGGCGCTGCAGCGCGACGTCGAGTGGTCGGGCATGGCCAGCGGAGCGCTGTGGTCGGTCGGCTACTCGGTGGTGCTGCTCACCGCCGCCTTCGTGCTCTTCCAGCGCAAGGACGTGCTCAGCTAGGCGCCCCCGCCCGGCCGCAGCGCCGGCTCAGAGCCCGAGCAGGCGGCGCAGCGTGGTGATCACGCCGTGGTCGAGGTGGGAGGGGGCGCGGTAGCGCGCCCGGGCGAGCACCTCGGGGTGGGCGTTGTCCATGGCGAAGGACAGGCCCGCGGCGTCGAGCATCTCCAGGTCGTTGAGGTAGTCGCCGAAGGCGACCGTCTGCTCGGCGGAGACCCCGAGCTCCTCCTGGAGCCGGCGCACGGCCACGCCCTTGTCGACCCGGGGGTGCATCACGTCGACCCAGTGGGCGCCGGAGACGACCACCTGGTGGGTCTCGCCGAAGTCGGCCAGCGCGGGCGCCGTGCCCTCCTGGGGGTCGGCGAAGCTGAAGACGGCCACCTTCACCACGTCGTCGTCGACGGTGTCGAGGTCGTCGAGCTCGACCAGGGAGGCGTAGTAGGGGTCGACGTGGTCGAGGAAGGCCCGGTCGGTGCGCTCGACGTAGGCCGCGCGCTTGCCGCAGACCACCATGCCCAGGTCGTGGCCCTGCGCGGTGAGGTCGCGGCCCCGGCCCACGAGACGCGCGACGACGTCGGGCGCGAGGGTGGTGGAGCTGATCTCGGCCTCGTCGCGCACGACGTAGCTGCCGTTCTCGGCGATGAAGACCATGCCCTCGCGCGCCCGGTCGAACTGGCGCGCCAGCGTGGCGTACTGCCGCCCGCTGGCGGGGGAGAAGACGACGCCGCGCTCGCGCATCGCCTCCAGCAGCGGCCACAGGTCCTCGGGGATCCGGCCCTCGCCGTCGAGCAGGGTGCCGTCCATGTCGACGACGACGAGGCGCACGTCGGCGCCCTCGGGCAGCGGGGAGGTCGGGTCGGCGACAGCGGTGCTCACGCCACCAGGGTCCCAGCCGGGCCGGTCCGGCCGGCGGCCGGGGCCGTGCGACCCTGGGCCCCCGGCGTCGCCCTGGCTAGGGTGGGCCCGACCGCCCGGGGCCCAACCACGACCCCTCCCGGCGGTCGCTCTGGTCGGAGTCCCCATGCCCTCCCCGGCTTCCGGGCACCGTGTCGCGCCGGTGCTCCTCGCTCCCGTGGCGCTGCCCCCGCTGCTGCTCATCGGCCTCGACGGCGTCGTGCGCCGTCACGCCTGCCGCGTCGCGCTGGCCCCCGCGGTCTCGCCCCGCCCGCCCGACGTGGCCGTCTTCGAGCCGTCCTCGCTGGACGACCGCGCGGCCGACGCGGTGCTGAGCTGCCCGTCCCTCGCCCTGAGCTTCGACACCAGCCCCTGGGGCCTGCGGCGGGCGCGCTCGCTGGGGGCCGACGAGGTGCTGCCCGTCTCGGTCGACCCGGCCGAGCTGGTCGCCGCCGTCGAGCGGCTGGCCCGGCGGCGCGACGAGCCGGCGCCCGGTGGGTCCGACCCGGCCCCGCTCCCCGGCGCCCTGTCGGGGCGCGAGCACGAGATCGTCTGCCTCATCTGCGACGGCCTGTCCAACGCCGAGATCAGCCGGCGCCTCTACCTCAGCATCAACTCGGTGAAGACCTACATCCGCTCGGCCTACCTCAAGATGGGCGTGACCAGCCGCTCGCAGGCCGTGCTGTGGGGCGTGGAGCACGGCTGCTCCCGGCTCTCGGACTGAGCCGGCGCAGGGAGCCGGCTCGCGGCTCAGCGGGCGATCTCGGAGGGGTCGCCCGGGCGGCGTACGGCGCGCGTGGGGCCGGGCAGGCCCCAGTCGGGGCCGCCGAGGCGCGAGACCGGCTGCATCCGGTCGTAGGACGGCAGGCCGTCGACCACGACGTCGTCCTCGACGCTGATCCACACGACCTCGCCCAGCACGAGGGTGGAGGACCCGAGGTCGACGGTGGAGTGCAGGCGGCACTCGATCGATGCCGGCGAGGCCGCGACCGCGGGCGGGCCGACGACGGTGCTGGGGCGCATCTCGACGCCGAGCTCGGCGGCCTCGTCCTGGTCGGGGGCGAAGCGGGCGCTGCTGTCGTTGACCTGGTCCATCAGCGGCAGCGTGGCCACGCTGACGGTGAACTCGCCGGTCGCCACGACGTTGCGCAGGGTGTCCTTGTCGCCGATCGAGGCGAAGGCCACGACCGGCGGGTCGGCGCAGACGACGGTGAAGAAGGAGTGGGGCGCCAGGTTGCCGACGCCGTCGGCGGAGCGGGAGGCGACCCAGGCGATGGGCCGGGGCACGACCAGGGACGACAGCAGGGCGTAGGTGTTGGTGTCGTCGCTGCGGGGGTCGAAGTCGGTGCGCACGCGTCCAGCCTGCCAGGGGCGACCACGCCCGCCGGGGGCGGTGCGCCACCATGGGGCCATGCCTGCCTACTGGATCAGCACCTACCTCGAGATCACCGACCCCGAGAAGCTCGCCGCCTACGCCGAGCTCGCCGGCCCCGCCATCGTCGGCGCCGGCGGCCGCTTCCTGGCCCGCGGCCTGCCCGCGAAGGTCTACGAGGCCGGGCGCGAGCAGCGCTCGGTGCTCGTGGAGTTCGAGTCGGTGGAGGCGGCCGTGGCCGCGCACGACACCCCGGCCTACCAGGAGGCCCTCGCCGCACTCGGCGACGGCGCCGTGCGCGACCTGCGGATCGTGCCCGGGGCCTGACGGATCCCCGTCGACGTTGTTGCACATGATGCGCAACAACGCCTAGTCTGCGAGTGGTCGCTCGCGACCCCTCCATCGGCTCGGCGTCCCGTTCGGTCGCGCGGCGGGACGCCGAGCCGCTCAGCCGGCCAGGAGCAGGTCGGCCAGCTCGGCGGCCTGTGAGCGGATCTCGGGCACCGCGGTGGTCTCCCACAGCGCACCCTTGCGCGGCGGGCCGACCACGTGCAGCCCCGGCACGAGGTCGCCGTCGGCGCGCAGCACCGCACCCTCGGGCGTGCAGCGCACCCCGAGCCCGAGCGGGTCGCCCACGACCAGGCCCCGCCGCCGCAGCGACGCCAGCAGAGGCGAGGTGGTGGCGTCGAGGTCGGTGGTGGGGCCGGTGCAGTTGACGACCGCGTCGGCGACCACGGCCTCGCCGCCACCCCCGGGCGTGACCCGGCACCGCGTGCCGAGGTCCTCGACGCCGGCGAGGCCGCCGCCGACGACCTGCAAGCGACCGGCGTCGACGTACGCCCTGATGCGCGCGGCCACGTCGGGCGCCATGCGGTGGCGCAGCACCTCCCAGTGCCGGGCGTGGCGGCTGAGGAAGCAGCGTCGCTCGGAGCCCTCGAGGCGGGTCCAGGTGCGCTGGGTCGCCCCGCGCAGCCCGTCGACGACCGAGCGCCAGCAGACGCCGTGGTGGCGGGCGCGCGCGATCTGGCCGACCACGTGGGCGGCCAGGCCGTCGGCGGTGAGCGGGCCGCTCGGCATCGGGGTGGCCCAGCTCGTCGAGCACGGCGACGGCAGGTGGGAGTGGGGCAGCAGGCCCGTGCGGCTCAGCATCACCACGCGACGCGCCGGGTGGTCGCCGAGCAGGCTCAGGGCGGCGTCGACCGCGGTGAGCCCGCTGCCCACCAGCACGACGGTGGCGTCCTGGGGCAGTGCGGCGAGGGCGGCGGCGTCCCACGCCGAGCCGACGTGCCAGGGTGCGTCGGGCACGGCGCCCTGCTCGGTGCGCAACGGGCGCGGCTCGAGGTTGCCGTAGGCCAGCACCGCCCGGTCGGCCTCGGTGGTGGCGTCGCGGCCGCGCACGAGGAAGCGCCCGCCGCTGGCGGGGGCGACGTCGACGACGCTCTCGCGGCGCACCTCGAGGGTGGCCACCGAGGAGCGGCGGCTCTCCTCGAGCACGTCGGTGAGGTAGTGGGCCCAGGTCGCGCGCGGCAGGAAGCCCACGGGGTCGCTCGGCCGGCCGGTGCGCTCGGCCCAGGCCACGAGGTGGCCCGGCTCGTCGGGCAGCGCGCTCATGTCGCGGCTGCGCACGTTGAGGAGGTGGCGCCGGTCGGTGGTGCGGTAGGCCACGCCGCGCGCCGGCACGGGGGCGGGCTCGTGGAGCACGACCCGGAGGTCGGGGTCGGTGGCGCGGCGCAGCAGGTGGGCGGCGGTCAGGGCGCCGCTGGCGCCGCCGCCGACGACGGAGATCGTGGTGGGCATGGGGGGCCTCCTCGTAGGTCGTTCACACTCAACCCTACTCGATTACTCGACTTACAAGGTTTTCGGCGCGAGGAGGCCCGGCGCGGGTCAGCGGCGCATGCGGGGCAGCAGGTAGAGCACGGCGAAGGCGATGGCAGCGATCACGACGAGGACGACGAGGATCTTCATGAGGACTCCTGGGGTCGGGCCGTGCGGCAGTGCACGACGGGGGCCCACCATGGCACGCCTGCCCTCCCGATCGGGTCCTCGCGGGTGAGGGGCGCGTCGAGGTGGCAGAGCAGGGTGGGGTGATGAGCACCGCTGCGACGCACCCGACCACCCCGTCGACCCCGGTCGCGGGCCCCGTCGTCGTGGTGGGGGGCGGGCTGTCCGGCATCGCCTGTGCCCGCGCGCTCCACGACGCGGGGCGCGAGGTCGTGGTCGTCGACCGCGGTCACCGCATCGGCGGGCGCATGGCCAGCAAGCGCCTGGAGGGGCGGCCGGTCGACACCGGGGCGTCCTACCTCACCGTCTCCGACCGCCGCTTCGCCGAGGTCGTGGAGGCCTGGCGTGTGGCGGGCCTGGCCCACCGCTGGACCGACACCTTCTCGGTGCTCGAGCCCGGCGCCGACCCGAGCGCCAAGGAGGGTCCGGTGCGCTGGGGCACCCCCGGCGGCATGCGCAGCCTGGTCGAGGCCCTGGCCGAGGGTCTCGACGTACGCCGCGGCGCCGTGGAGCGCGTGGAGTCGGGCGACGACGGTCTGCGGGTGGTGGCCGACGGGGTCGACCTCCCGACCGCGGGCGCGGTCGTGCTGGCCATGCCCGACGCACAGGCGGCTCGTCTGCTCGGGGGCGACCACGGCGCGGTGGCCGCGCGCCTGACCCGGCCCTCCGAGCCGGTGATCGCGCTGGTGGCCCGGTGGCCCGAGCGCGCCTGGGACTCCGCGGCCCCGGGCGGCGCCTTCCACGGCGCCTTCGTCAACGGCGACGACGACGTGGCCTGGATCGCCGACGACGGGCGCCGGCGCGGCGACGACGCCCCGGTGCTGGTCGCGCACTCGACGCCCGCGCTCGCCGCCCGGCACCTCGACGACCCGGCTGCGGCCGGGCCTGTGCTCGTCGCGGCGCTGCGCCGACTGCTCGACCTCCCGGAGCCGGCCTCGACGCTGGTGCACCGCTGGTCGCTGGCCAAGCCGACCGGGGAGCGGGCCGAGCCGTGCCTGCTCGCGGAGGTGCCGGGCGGTCTGGTCGGCGTCTGCGGCGACGGGTGGGGGCCGCAGTCGAAGGTGGAGGGCGCGTGGCTCTCCGGCACCGCCCTGGCCGAGGCGCTGCTGCGCCTGCCGGGTCAGTCCTCGCGCTGAGCTCCGGCGGCGACAACGAGGGCGTCGTCGAGGTCGAGGCCGACCGTCTGGAGCATCACGGCCACGTGCAGCGCCTCCGGGTCGAGCCCGGTGACGGCGTCGACCTCGCCGCGCTCGCCGGCCAGGGTGCGTCGCATCATCGCGACCGCACCCCCCACGACGTGGGTGACGGTCGACTCGGGGTCGGGCGAGCGGAAGCGGCCGGCCGCGATGCCGTGGGCGAGCAGCCGTCGGGCGTAGGGCGCCATCGCGCCGTTGACGGGGGTGTCGGCGTGGTTGAGGTGGACCAGCAGGCGCGCGAACCCCGGGTCGGCCAGGGGCAGTCGCACCACCCGGCGCACGACCCGCGCGGCGGTGACCGCAGGGTCCTCGCCCGCGGTGCCGGGATCGGCGGTGTCGGGGTCGTCGGGCCCGTGCACGGCGGAGGCCACCAGCTCGGCCATCGTCTCGGCGGCGATGGTGGCGACGAGGTCGTCCTTGGAGCCGAAGTGGTTGTAGAAGGACCCCAGGGCCACGCCGGCGCGCTCGGTGATCTCCTGCACGCGCAGCCCGGAGACCCCTCGCTCGGCCACCAGCGAGCGCCCGGCCGCGACGAGCTGGCTCCGGGTGCGCGCCCGTCGGCGCGCCACCGCCTGCTCGTGCTCCGTCGCGCTCATCGGGCCCAGTATGGACCGGCGCGACGGCCCGGCCGGCCCGCTCGGCGGGACGTGGTGGCGGGCTTACGGCGTACGCCGGGTGTTGGTGATGTGTCATGCATATGTCATGGTGGACCTCATTCAGATGGGTGAGGACCGCGTGGGCGGTGCTGACCTGCGCAAACTCCAGGCAGTAGGTTCGAGCCCGTGATCGTCTCCACGCCCATCCGCGCCACCCTGGTCGACGACTACGCCGTCGTCGCCCCGGGCGTCCGACACCTGCTCCAGCCCTACTCCGACCGCATCGTGCTGGTCGACCTCGCCGATGCCCTCGCAGACCCGCGCTCGGTCGACGTCGTGCTCTACGAGCCCGTCGGCCTTCGCGAGAGCGACCACGAGAGCCTGCAGCGCCTCGTGCACGTCGGCGGCGCCCGCGCCGTGGTCTTCACCTGGCGTGACCAGGCCCAGCACCTCGCCGGCGCCGCCTCGCCCGGCAGGCTCTCCAAGGCCCTCCCCGCGGCCGACCTGGTCACAGGTCTCGAGCGCATCCACCGCCAGCAGCCCGGGCGCCCCGGCCAGCCCGGCGCCGCCGGTCAGCACCGGCCGGTCGACCGCACCCCCCACGGCGCGCTCAGCGGCAACAGCGCCACCGCCGCGCTCTCGCTGACCCCGCGGGAGGCCGAGATCCTCGCCCTGATCGTGCAGGGCTACACCAACGTCGAGATCGGCAAGAAGCTCTACCTCTCGATCAACTCGGTGAAGACCTACGTGCGCGGCGCCTACCGCAAGATCGACGTCACCCGGCGGCCGCAGGCGGTGGCCTGGGGCATGCAGAACGGTCTGGGCGGGGTCTCGACCTCACCCGACCACGTGGCCTGACCGGCGTCCGCGGGGCGGACCAGACCACCGTGGGCCCCTCGTGGCCCGCGCCCCCAGGGGCCGCGCGCCTTTACTCTCACCCCCAGGGGTGAAAGTGCCGGGAGGGCTCGTGCGGAGGCCGATGTCGGGTTATATTTCTCTTGTCTTCATCTTCACCACCGCGGGTGACTTCTCACCAGCACCGGGTGACACGCAAGACGAGTAGCGCTCAGGGGGTGCCTACCCACAGACGCGCTTCGGGCGGCGGATCCATCGGATCCGCCGCCCGAAACCATTTCCGGGGCGTGTGTCAGGGTGTCCGGCGTGCCGACCACCTCCCGCTCGTCCTCCCGCCCGTCCTCCGCCCGCACCCGGCGTCCCGCCAAGCCCGCGATGGTCGCGCCGCCCGGCGCTCGCCAGGTGTTCACCGACGGGGCCTGCTCGGGCAACCCGGGCCCTGGCGGCTGGGCCTGGGCCCTCGACACCGCGGTGCACGCCTCGGGCGCCGAGCGGCCCAGCACCAACCAGCGCATGGAGATCCGCGCCGCCCTCGAGGCCGTGCTGGCCCTGGAGGGCCCGCTGGTCGTGGTCAGCGACTCGACCTACGTCGTCCACTGCTTCCGCGACGCCTGGTGGAAGGGGTGGCGCCAGCGCGGTTGGACCAACACCGCCCGCAAGCCCGTCGCCAACCGCGACCTGTGGGAGCCGCTGGTCGACGCGGTGGAGGCCCGCGGCGACGTCGTCTTCCACTGGGTCAAGGGCCACTCGGGCCACCCGATGAACGACTTCGTCGACCGGCTCGCGGTGGCGGCCAGCAAGGGCTGACGGCTGTGCGGGTTTCACCGGCTGGCTGGCGAAACCCGCACCTGTCGGCCCACGCGTCGGCCGACAGGTGCGGGTGTGGGCCGACAGGTGTGGCGGGTGGTGCCGGTGGGGCGGGCCGCTCGGCGGCCGGCAGGGGGTTCAGTCGACGAGCAGGACGTGGAGGGTGCGGGGGCCGTGGACGCCTTCGACGCGGTCGAGCTCGATGTCGCTGGTGGCGCTGGGGCCGCTGATCCAGGTGAGGGGTCGGGTGGGGTCGAGGAGGTCGATGGCGTCGGGGACGTCGGCGACGACCTGGTCGGTGCGCACGATGCAGAGGTGGAGGTCGGGCACGAGGGTGATCGCGCGGCGGCCTTGGTCGGGGGTGTGGTCGAGGACGATGGTGCCGGTCTCGGCGATGCCGAGGCGGGCGGCGGTGACCACGGCCACGCAGGCGTCGAGGTCGGCGGCGCTGAGCAGGCCTGCGCCTTCGTGGTCGGAGTATGTCTGGGGAGTGGGGTTGTCGACCACGGCTCGTGGCACGGGTACGTCGAGCCCGGCGGGCACGACCACCCGGCCCTGGGCCGGTAGGGCGGCGGCGATGCGCTCCTCCAGCTCGGCGGCGGTGCAGCGCTCGACCACCGCGCGGTAGTCGGCGACGCGTGCGTCGAAGAGGTCCACCAGCGCGGCGTGGGCACCCTCGTGGGTCGCCGGGGTCGCGCGCGGCGCCACCACCGGTGAGGCGTCTGCGGCCTCGGGCACGACGTCGCCCAGCGCGGCGCGCACCCGGGCGAGGATCTCCTCGCGCGCCGAGCCGGGTCCCGAGGTCGGCTGCGGGGTCGGTGCGGTGGCGGGATCAGTCATCGGCCGGTCCTGTCTGCGTTGGGCCTGCCTGTGTCGCACCGGGCTGGTCCTGTCCGGGCGAGGGCTGTTCGGCGGGTCCTGTGGGGGTGCGTCCGCCGTTGGTGCGTTGCCACCAGGCGCGGAACGACTCGGGAGGTGGGGCGGGTAGGTCGCGGGCGCCGGTCCAGGCGGCGCCGGGCCCGGGGAGGCGGCCGGCGGTGGCGCGGCCGCCGGGCAGCGAGGTGCGTGAGAGGCGGGCCAGGGCCTTGCCCGAGAGACCGGAGGCCTTCTCGACCAGGCCGAGGCGGCGGGCGTCGGTGAAGGCCCAGGCGGCGGCCTTCATGGCCACGGCCTCGGCCTTGGGCACCCGGTCGCCGCGGTGGCCGTCGACGACCTTGGAGCGCAGGTGGACCAGCACCTCGGGGATGTCGATGCGCACCGGGCAGACCTCGAAGCAGGCTCCGCACAGCGAGG
>NZ_JADCLL010000009.1 GCF_015070375.1 Nocardioides kribbensis
ACCCGTTCGCCGCTCGTGTACCCCCGAAGAGGCCTTACCGCTCGACTTGCATGTGTTAAGCACGCCGCCAGCGTTCGTCCTGAGCCAGGATCAAACTCTCCGTTGAAAAACAACACCCCACACCCACAAAGGACGCAAGGAAAAAGAGATGCCTGACAAGAACAAAACCCTGACATGATGTCAGAATCATTGTCTTACCAAAGAAACCATCAACCAACCCCCAAAAAGGAGATCAGCCAACGGGGCATAACAAACTAATTCGTCGACTATGACACACTGTTGAGTTCTCAAGAATCAGACGCACACCGTCCCAGACCGTTTCCGACCCGGCGGCGGGGCTTGCGTTGCTAACGTTAGCGGAGCGAATTCTGCGGCGCAAACTCGCGCTTTTCGCATTCAATTCCGCTCACCACGCACACTACTGATCGCGGCTTTCGGCTTCCGCTCGAGGCGGTGGCCGTCTGCTCGCGATGCAGGCGTGAGGGTGGTCGACCCGGGGCCGGGAACCCGATCCAGACCGGATCTTGTCCCCCGCCGCTCCCTGGCGACAGATGGAACGTTAGGCGACCTGTCCCCGCAGCGCCAAATCGAACGGGCGTGACGGCGGGCACAGGCCCCTGACGGCGCTCGGAACAGGGCTCGGCGAAGCGCTCAGAACGGCGCTGGCGACCCGACGACGTCGCGCGCGTCGGCCACCCGCCGGCAGCCCGCGAGACGCATGGCCTCGACCAGCTCGGCCCGGATCCGGTCCTGCAGCCGGCCCACGCCGTGCTCCCCCTCGACGAGTGCCCACAGGGGCAGGCGGCCCAGGAACGCGGCGTCGGCTCCGAGGCCGAGAGCGGCGAGCACGTCGGTGCCGGAGCCGAGGCCGCCGTCGACGTAGACCTCGGCGTCCTCGTCGGCGAGCTCCCGCACGATCGCGGGCAGCGCGCGCGCCGGCGCCACCGCGCGGTCGAGCTGGCGTCCGCCGTGGTTCGACACCCAGACGGCGGCCGCACCGGCCTGGACACAGCGGCGCGCGTCGTCGGCACGCAGCACCCCCTTGGCGACGACCGGCAGCCCGGTGCGCTCGGCGAGCCAGTCGAGGTCGTGCGGCCCGAGGTCGAGGGCCTTCTCGGCACCGGGCTGCGTGTCGTGGCCCTCGTCGAAGTTGACCCGGGTGAACGCGGGGTCCACGACGTCCCAGACCCGGTCGCCGGCCGGCTCCCAGGACCCCACCACCGGGGTGTCGACCGTGAGCACGACGGCCCGGGCGCCGGCCGCCACCGCGCGCTCGAGCAGCGGCAGGGCGAGGGTCCGGTCGGAGGGGAGGTAGACCTGGAGCCACCAGGCGACCCCGGTGGCCGCGATGTCGGCGAAGGTCGACCCGGCGTTGCTGCTCACGACCATGAGGCCACCGGCCGCGGCCGTCGCGCGGGCCATCGCGAGCTCGCCGTCAGGGTGGACCGCACGCTGGAGCGAGGTGGGAGCGACGCCCACCGGTGTCTCGAGCCGGGTGCCGAGGACCTCGGTGGCGAGGTCGACGTCGGTCACGTCGTGCAGCACGTGGGGCAGGAACCGCACGTCGCGCCAGGCCGCCGCGGCCTCGTCGCGGCTGGTGCCGGCTCCGGCGCCGTGCGCGACGTACTCGTGCACGGGGGCGGGCAGGGACGCGCGGGCGCGCGCCTCGAGCCCGTCGACCCAGGACCTCGGCACCCCGACCACCTCAGACGACCTCGACGCCCTTGAAGCTCTTCTTGCCCTTGCGCAGCACCAGCCAGGTGCCGCCCACCAGGTCGTCGGAGGACGGCACGTGGTCGGGGTCGGTGACGCGGACGTTGTTGACGTAGGCCCCGCCCTCGGTGACGGTGCGGCGGGCCTCACCGCGACTCTTGGCCAGCCCGGCGCTCACCAGGAGGTCGAGGACGCCGGGCAGCCCGTCGGCCCGGTCGAGCCGCACGCTGCCGGCCTCCCGCAGCGCGGCGCCCAGGGTGTCGGCGCTGAGGCCGCCCATGTCGCCGCCGCCGAACAGCGCCGCCGACGCCGCCTGGATCCGGGCGGTCTCCTCGGCACCGTGCACCAGCGTGGTGACGTGCTCGGCCAGGGCCTTCTGACCGGCCCGCAGGAAGGGCTTCTCGGCGTGCTGGGCCTCCAGGGCCTCGATCTCGGCCCGCGGGAGGAAGGTGAAGATCCGCAGCAGCTCGCCGACCTTCTCGTCCTCGACGTTGAGCCAGAACTGGAAGAAGGCGTAGGGCGAGGTCAGGTCCGGGTCGAGCCACAGGGCGCCGCCCTCGGTCTTGCCGTACTTGGTGCCGTCGGTCTTGGTGATGAGCGGGGTGGCGAAGGCGTGCACGGACGCGCCGTCGGCACGACGCACGAGCTCGACCCCGCCGGTGAGGTTGCCCCACTGGTCGGAGCCGCCGAACTGCAGCGTGACGCCGTGGTCGCGGAAGAGCGCGAGGTAGTCCATCGACTGCAGCAGGACGTAGCTGAACTCGGTGTAGCTGATGCCCGACTCGAGGCGTCGGCGCACCGTGTCGCGGGCCAGCATGCGGTTGACCGGGAAGTGCTTGCCGATGTCGCGCAGGAAGTCGATGACCGAGAGTCCGCCGGTCCAGTCGAGGTTGTTGACCATCGTCGCTGCGTTGTCGCCCTCGAAGGAGAGGAACGGCTCGATCTGGGCCCGGACCCGCTGGACCCAGTCGGCGACCGTGTCGGCGGAGTTCAGGGTCCGCTCGCCGGAGTCGCGCGGGTCGCCGATCATGCCGGTCGCGCCGCCGACCAGGAGGTAGGGCGTGTGGCCGGCGTCCTGGAGGCGGCGCGCGGTGAGGATCTGGACCAGGTTGCCGAGGTGGAGGCTGGGCGCCGTGGGGTCGAAGCCGACGTAGTACCGCACGCTCCCGGCCGCCAGCGCCTCGCGCAGGGCGTCGAGGTCCGTCGTGTGGGCGAGGAGTCCGCGCCACGCGAGGTCGTCGGGGAGGGAGGGGTCGAGGGGCACGTCGGGCCTTTCGGGACGGACGGCGGGCGGGTCCCGCCGGGACAAGCCTGCCGCACGAGGACCACCGGCGCCCACCCGCCCACCCCGTCGGAGGATGAGCGACGCCGCCGCAGCGCCTATCGTGGCGCGCCAGGAGGTCAGACGTTGATCGCAGGCAGGTACACCCTCGACCGGGAGGTCGGGCGAGGGGGCATGGGCGCCGTGTGGCTCGGCCGCGACGAGGTGCTCGGACGCCAGGTGGCGGTCAAGCGGATCGGGCTGGCGCCGGGCGCCAGCGACGCCGACCTCCACCGCGCCGAGCGCGAGGCCAAGCTGGCGGCCCGGCTCAACCACCCCCACGTGGTGGCGGTCTTCGACCTCGTCGACGAGGGCGACCAGCAGTGGCTGGTGATGGAGTACGTCGAGGGCACCAACCTCTCCGGGCTGCTGCGGGACCGGGGCCGCCTCACCCCCGACCAGGCGGCGCCGCTGCTGGGACAGGCCGCCGACGCCCTCGCCGCGGCGCACGCCGCGGGCATCGTGCACCGCGACGTGAAGCCGTCGAACATGCTGGTGACCGACGAGGGCCACCTCAAGCTGTCGGACTTCGGCATCGCGCGCGCCGAGGCCGACCCGTCGCTGACCCAGACCGGCCTGGTGACGGGGTCGCCGGCCTACCTGGCGCCCGAGGTGGCCTCCGGGTCGACCGCGACCGACCGCAGCGACGTGTGGTCGCTCGGCGCCTCCCTCTACCACGCGCTGTCGGGCCACCCGCCCTACGAGGTCAAGGACAACGTGCTCGGCGCGCTCTACCGCATCGTGCACGAGGACCCTCCGCGGCTCGACGACGCCGGCTGGCTGGCCCCGCTGCTCGAGCACACGATGACCCACGACCCGGCCGAGCGCTGGCCGATGCACCGGGTGCGGGACTTCCTCGCCGCCGGGCCGGGCTCGGCCGAGACCGCCGTGCTCCCCCGTGCCGGCTCCGGTGAGACCCAGCGGCTCTCGGTGCTCCCGCCCGTCTCGACGGGCGTGGCCCCCGTGGTCACCCCCGCCGCGGCGGCGGCCGCGACCGGGGGCCGGGCGGAACGCCCCCGGCGTGCGGGCCGGGTGCTGGCGGCAGCGCTGGCCCTCGTGGCCATCGCCGCGGTCACGGGGCTCGCCTTCGTGCTCGGCAACGACCGCGCCACCGAGCAGCCCGCCACCGCGGCCCCGGGCTCGGGGGGCAGCGCCTCGGGCAGCCCTGAGGCCTCGCCGTCGGGGTCGCCGTCGGGGTCGCCCTCCGGCTCCCCCTCGCCGACGGCGCAGCCGCGGCCCACCGCGGCGTCGATGACCGCCTTCGTCGACCAGTACATCCCCCTCGCCGCCTCCGACCCCGAGTCGGCGTTCGCCATGCTGACCCCGGCCTTCCAGCAGGCCAGCGGCGGGCTCGAGGGCTACCTGGGCTTCTGGGGCACGGTGCGGCGTGCCGAGGTGCTCGACGTGAGCGCCGACCCCGCGGCGGGCACGGTCAGCTACGTCTACCGGCGTCAGACCGAGGCGGGCGGCGGGCCCGTCGAGGAGTCGGTGACCCTCCAGCTGCAGCAGCAGTCCGACGGCAGCTACCTGATCGCCGGCGACCTGAGCTGAGCCCTATCGTGGGGCCCACCAATCGACGCCCGGGGGGACCTCACGTGCAACCGGTGGATCTCTACCGCGACATCGTGGAGTCCTCCCCCGACGGGGTCTGGGTGGTCGACCTCGAGGGGCGCACGGTCTACGCCAACCGGGTCATCGCCCGCATGTGCGGCGTGCCGGAGCACGAGGCCATGGCGATGGACCTGCGCGAGGCGCTCGACCCCGGCGGGGTCGCCGACTTCGAGGCGCACCTGGCCGAGCTGCGCGAGGGCCGGGTGCGGGAGGCGCCGGTGGAGGTGCAGCTGCTGCGGCGCGACGGGGGCGTGCTGTGGACCCTGACCCGGGAGAGCCCGCTGCGCGACGAGCGGGGGCGCCTGACCCGCGTGATCTTCACCTTCACCGACTACACCGAGCGGCGGGCGACCACCGAGGCCCTGCGCACCAGCGAGGCCAGCCTCGCCGAGGCCCAGCAGATCGCCCGCATCGGTGGCTGGCACTGGGACCTCGACAGCGGCCTGGTCACCGCCTCTCCCGCGCTGCTCGCGCTCTACGGGCTGCCCCAGGACGAGCCGCTGACCGACGTCGAGGGCTTCCTCGCCCGGGTGCACCCCGACGACCGGGCCGACGTCGAGCACGCGGTCTCCCAGGCCCTCGCCGGGCCCGAGGACCTGGCGTTCGTGGCCCGGATGCGGGCCGGGGAGGGCTGGGTCTGGACGAAGGGGCGCGGCCGCGTGCACGAGGCGGACGGGCGCCGGTGGATGGCCGGCACCCACCAGGACGTCACCGAGGCCCACGAGACCGAGCTGGCGCTGCAGGACCAGGTCGCCCAGAACGCCCTCATGCAGACCGTCGCCAGCGCCGCCAACCAGGCGAGGACCCTGGAGGAGGTGCTGCTCCAGGCGCGGTCGCTGGTGCTGCTGCACGACGACTGGGTGCGCGGGCGCGCCTTCGTGCCGGTGGCGGACAGCGACGACCTCGCCCCGCTGCACCGCGGCGAGGTCGAGACCGCGGAGGACCTGAGCACCCCGGTCGAGACGGCCAACGAGCTCGCCCTGGCCCGGCGGGTCCTGCGCGAGCGGCGACCGCGGTGGGACGACGCCCGGCTCACCATCGGCTTCCCGGTCACGCTGGACGACGAGGTCTGCGCGGTCGTCACCCTCACCAGCGACCCGCCGCTCTACCGCCACGCCATGATCGAGGCGATGGTGGGGCTGGTCGCGGGCCAGCTGGGGCGCGTCGCCGAGCGCGAGCGCGACGACCGCGCCCTCGCGGCGGCCCGCGACGAGGCGATGGCCGCGTCGCTGCAGAAGTCGGAGTTCCTGGCCACGATGAGCCACGAGATCCGCACCCCCCTCAACGGCGTCATCGGCCTCACCGACCTGCTGCTGCGCTCGGGCCTGGAGACACGGCAGCAGCGCCTGGCCTCCGGCGTGCAGGTGGCGGGACGCGCCCTGCTCGGCGTCATCAACGACATCCTCGACTTCTCCAAGATCGAGGCCGGGCGGCTCGAGCTGGAGACCCTCGACTTCGAGGTGCGGCTCGTGCTCGACCAGGTCGTCGGGGTGCTGGCCGAATCGGCGCGCACGCGCGGGCTCGACCTGTCGGTGTCCTGCCACCCCGACGTGCCGGTGGTGCTCGCCGGCGACCCGACCCGGCTCGCGCAGGTGCTCACCAACCTGGTCTCCAACGCGGTGAAGTTCACCGAGACCGGCGGGGTGGCCGTGCGCGTCACCGCCGCGCCGACGACGGGGCCCGCGGGCGACGGCGGGGTGCGCCTGGCGGTCTCGGTGAGCGACTCGGGGGTCGGGGTCGACCCGAGCGAGCTCGACCACCTCTTCGAGCCCTTCACCCAGGCCGACGCCAGCACGACCCGGGTCTACGGCGGCACCGGTCTGGGCCTGGCCATCTCCCGCGAGATCGTCCACGCGATGGGAGGGGACATCACCTACGCCCCGCGCGACGGGGGCGGCAGCGTCTTCTCCTTCTCGGTGCCGCTGCGGGAGGCGGCCGGGGACGGCATCGACCCCGCCGAGGTCGAGGCCCGGACCCTGCTGTCGGGGCACCGGGTGCTGGTCGTCGACGACGTGGGCGCGAACCGGCTGATCCTCGAGGAGCAGCTGAGCTGGTGGGAGATCAGCACGGTCGGGGCGGCGTCGGCCGCCGAGGCCCTGGACGAGCTCGCCCGCGCCCGTGCCGCGGGCGACCCCTTCGACGCCGTCGTGCTCGACCTGGTCATGCCCGGGGTCGACGGCCTCGGCCTGGCCCGCGCGGTGCGGTCCGACCCGGCGTGGGACGGGGTGCGGCTGCTCGTGCTCACCTCCACCCCGGCCGTCGCCCCCGAGGAGCTCGACGCCGCCGGCGTCGACGACTGGCTGGTCAAGCCCGTCGTCACCGGGGTCCTGCGCTCCACCCTCGTGCAGCTGCTGGGCTCGGCCACCTCCGGGGCGGCCGGCGACGGCGCCGGCCAGGACGCCGGCGAGAGCCGCACCCGCGAGCAGGACGACCCGGCCGTGCTCGGTCGGGTGCTCGTGGTCGAGGACAACGCGGTCAACCAGATGGTCGCCACGGGTCTGCTCGAGGCGCTGGGCTTCGAGGTCGTCACCGTCGACGACGGGGCCGAGGGGGTCGCCCGCGCCGCCGCGGAGGACTGGGACGTCATCCTCATGGACGTGCAGATGCCGCACATGGACGGCTACGCCGCCACCCGCGCCATCCGCGCCGCCGAGTCCGGTGCGCGCCGCCCCATCGTGGCCATGACGGCCGCGGCGGTGGAGGGTGAGCGCGAGCGCTGCCTCGAGGCCGGCATGGACGACTTCCTCACCAAGCCCGTCGACCCGACCGCCCTGGCGGCCACCCTCGGTCGCTGGCTGGGCGTCGAGGTCGAGATGCCCACCGCGCTGCGCCGCTCCGCCGCGCCGCAGGCGGTGGCGCAGCTCGACCTCGACCGGCTCGAGATGCTGCGCGAGGTCGACGAGGACGGCACCTACCTGGCCCGTGCCATCGGCAACTTCGTCACCAACGGCACCGAGACGCTCAGCCGGCTGCGGACGCTGTTGGCGCAGGACGCCGATCCGGCCGAGGTGCGCGGCTGCGCGCACAAGCTCGTGGGCGGCGCGCTCAACCTCGGCGCCCGCGACGCCGCCGAGGCCCTGCGTCGGGTCGAGCACGTGGCCGAGTCGGGCACCACGGAGGGCATCGAGGCGCTGCTGCCCGACGTGGAGGCCGAGCTGGCGCGGGCCGGGGCCGCCATGCTCGCCTGGCGCGACGCGACCCTGGGCTGAGCCCGGGCCGGTCAGCGGTCGGGGTCGGGAGGCGGCGGGCGGCGCTCCGGGCGCTCCCGGGGCAGGTCGCTCTCCGCCAGCGCGCCGTGGTTGGCGACCACGCTGGCCACCGGCGGGATCACCGCCGCCACCACGCTCATCACCACCGCCGCCGAGGTCGACCACAGCCGGACGACGTTCCAGGCGAGCACGACCAGCACGAGGCAGGTGCCCATCAGCACCAGGTAGACCCGTCGTCGTCGCGCACGCTGCACGGCCCCGACGTTACGCCTGCCGCACCGGGCAGCCGGCGACCCCCGGCACAGGCCGGGTGCCGAGCGCAGCCACGTCGAAGCCGTCGGGGTAGGAGCGCACGTAGGGCAGGTCGTTGACGGTGCGCGCGCTCGTGCGGCTCGGGAACGCCCGCAGCAGCAGGCCGCGCGCCTTGAGCGCGCCGCGGGAAGCGGCCACGACGGCGGCCGGGGGCGCGGCGTACTGGAGGGCCGAGCGCAGCGGCGGATCCATGAGCGCGCGACTGAAGACCTCGACCGCCCGCGCGGCGGGGCGGGGGTAGAAGGTCAGCATCAGCCCGAGCGTGGCGTCGGCGACCCGGCGGGCGCCGGCGTCGGGGGCGAAGTGGACGGCCTCGTAGTCGTCGAGCAGCCGCTCGAAGCCGGCGTAGTCCTCCGGGACGTCGCGGATGCCGAGGTGGCGGCCGAGCTCACGGTAGTAGTTGACCGACGCCCGCAGCTCACCGTCGGTGAGCCGGCGCCAGCCGTAGTCGTCGACCCAGCGCTTGGGCACGACCACGAAGGTCGACAGCACGTAGCGCATCTCGTGCTCGGGGATGTCGTAGGAGCGGTGCATCTGGTTGATGCGCCGCACGGCCGTGCGGGCCTCGGGGTGCTCGAAGCCGCGGAGCAGCGGCACCTCCAGCAGCAGCCCGGTGTCGTCGTAGCGCTTCTGCACCGCCCCGGTGAACTGGCCGGTCTCGTCGAGGAGGCGACCGATGCCCGGCACGGCGTAGGTGCGGAAGAGCGCGAAGGAGAGGGCCTGGTTCATGTCCCAGGGCAGGTCGTAGGTGACGACGTTGCGGTAGATCTCGACGAAGTCGGTCTCGGGGTCGAGGCGGTCGTTGACCCGCCGCCAGTGGTCGCGGCCCACGCCGCCGAAGCGCTGCCCGCGCCAGGTGAAGGTCCTCATGGAGCCAAACTAGAGCACCTGCTCCAGTCGCGCTAGGGTCGTCGGCGTGAGGACCCCCGTGCAGTCGCGCAGCGAGTCGTCGGCCGACCGCATGCTCGCCGCGGCCCTCGACCTGCTGGCCGAGGGCGGGCTGGCGGCGGTGACGATCGCCGCCGTGGCCCGCCGGGCCGGCACCTCCAACGGCTCGCTCTACCACCGCTTCGGCGACCGCACCGGACTCCTGGTGGCCGCCCAGGCCCGCGCGCTGGCCCGGATCGAGGCGGCGACCGCCGCGTCGTTCGCCGCCGCCGACGCCGAGCCCGACGACGACCGCGCCGTGGGGCTGCTCGCCCGCGCCGCGCTGGGGATCTTCGCCACCGAGCGCGCTCCCCTGCGGACCTTCCTCGTCGAGGGACGCAGCGACCCCCGGCTGGGCCCGCCCGCCACGGCGGCGACCCACCGCCTCGGCGACACGGTGAGCGGGTGGCTGGTGGAGCGCTTCGCGACCACGCCGGAGCAGGCCGGCGCGGCCTGGCGGGTGCTGTTCGCACTCGGGGCGAGCCAGGCGCTCTTCGACGACGGGCAGGTCGCGGCCCGGCCGCTCGACGGCGACGTGCTGGGCGAGGCGCTGGCCAGGGCCGTGCTCGCGGTCGTGCGGGACCGCCCCGCCGGCTGAGCCGGCCGGGTCGCGGCTAGAGCGTGCCGTCGCCGACGAGGTCGACCAGGTCGGCCACGGACTCGAAGACCCGGGTGGGCCGGTAGGGGAAGGTCTCGACCTGGTCGGCGCGGGTCGAGCCGCTGGTGACCAGCACCGTGCGCAGCCCCGCCTCGAGGCCGCTGATGATGTCGGTGTCCATCCGGTCGCCGACCATCACCGTGGTCTCGGAGTGCGCGTCGATGCGGTTGAGGGCGCTGCGCATCATGAGCGGGTTGGGCTTGCCGATGAAGTAGGGCTGCCGCCCGGTGGCGGTGCTGATGAGCGCGGCCACCGAGCCCGTGGCGGGGAGCATGCCCTGCTGGGAGGGCCCGCTGGGGTCGGGGTTGGTGGCGATGAAGCGGGCGCCGTCGGCGATGAGCCGGATCGCGCGGGTGATGGCCTCGAAGGAGTAGGTGCGGGTCTCGCCGAGCACGACGTAGTCGGGGTCGCGGTCGGTCATGACGTAGCCGATGTCGTGCAGCGCCGTGGTCAGGCCGGCCTCGCCGACGACGTAGGCCGTGCCGCCGGGGCGCTGGTCGGCCAGGAACTGCGCGGTCGCCAGCGCCGAGGTCCAGATGGCGCCCTCGGGCACGTCGATCCCGCTGCCGAGCAGACGGGCACGCAGGTCGCGCGGGGTGTAGATCGAGTTGTTGGTGAGCACCAGGAAGCCCAGGCCGGAGGCCTTGAGCCGCTCGATGAACTGCTGGGCGCCCGGGATGGGCACCTCCTCGTGCACCAGCACGCCGTCCATGTCGGTGAGCCAGGTCTCGACGGCCCGCTCCGGGTGGGCGCTCACGGCGCGGGGGTCTCGAGGCGGAAGCCGACGCCGCGCACGGCCACGACCTTCTCGGTGACGCCGACGCTCTCCAGCTTCTGGCGCAGCCGGCCGATGGTGACGTCGAGGGTCTTCGTCGAGCCGTACCAGTTCTCGTCCCACACGTCGGCCATCAGCCGGCCGCGGGAGACCACCTTGTCGCGCTGGGCGGCGAGGATGCTGAGCACGTCGAACTCCTTGCCGGTGAGCGGCACCTCGACGTCGCCGGCGTAGACCCGGCGCGCGCCGACGTCGATGCGCAGCCCGTCGTGGGCGGGCTCGGGCTCGCGGACCGCCGTGGTGCGGCGCAGCAGCGCCCGCACCCGCGCCTGGAGCTCGGCCAGGCCGAAGGGCTTCGCGACGTAGTCGTCGGCGCCGTAGTCGAGCCCGACGACGCGGTCGAGCTCGGCCGCGCGGGCGGTGACGATCATGATCGCGCCGCCGAAGCCGGCCTCGCGCGCGCGGCGGCAGACCTCCAGGCCGTCCATGTCGGGCAGGCCGAGGTCGAGGATCACCACGTCGGCCGGGACCGCCGTCGCGCCGCCGGCGAGGTCCTCGAGGGCCTTCTGCCCGCTGTCGACCCAGACGACGTCGTAGCCCTCGCGCTCGAGGGTGCGGACCAGGGGGAACGCGATGTCCTCCTCGTCCTCGACGACCAGAACCCGCGGCATGTGCCCACCCTAAGGCCAGGCGGGCCGCTCAGGTGGCAGGGGCGAACAGGTCGCCGAGGTCGGCGACGCGGTCGAGGACCTCCTCGAAGCGCAGCTGCTCCAGGCCGAGCGGGTCCTCGGCTCCCGCCTCGACCTCCGCCCAGGTCACCGGGGCGGCGACGGTGGGCCGCTCGCGCCCGCGCAGGGAGTACGGCGAGACCGTCGTCTTGGAGCCGGCGTTCTGCGACCAGTCCAGGAACACCTTGCCGCCGCGCCGGGCCTTGGTCATGGTCGCCGTGACCAGCCGCGGCACGCGCGCCTGGAGCGCCTCGGCGACCTCCTTGGCCAGCGCGGTGGAGTCGTCGGGACGCATCCGGCCCGGCAGGTCGGCGTAGAGGTGCAGGCCCTTGCTGCCGCTGGTGACGGGGCGCACCGCCAGGTCGTGACCCGCCAGCTCCTCGCGCACCAGCATCGCGACCTGGCAGCACTCGTGCAGGCCGGCCGGCTCGCCGGGGTCGAGGTCGACGACGAGGCGGTCGGCGTTGCGCGGGCGCCCGTTGCGGCCCACCGTCCACTGGTGGACGTGGAGCTCGAGGGCGGAGAGGTTGGCCAGCCACGTCAGGGTGGCCAGGTCGTCGACGACGGGGAAGACCACCGTGTCGCCGTGGCGGCTCGGGCCGCGGGTGCCGGTGGTGGGCACCCGGGCGGTGCGGACCCACGACGGGGTGCCCGCGGGGGCGTTCTTCTCGTAGAAGCTCCCGTCGGCGACGCCGTGCGGCCACCGGATGCGGGTCACCGCCCGGTCGGCGAGGTGCGGCAGCAGCACCGGGGAGACCCGGGCGTAGTAGTCGAGGACCTCGCCCTTGGTGGTGCCGGTCGCGGGGTACATCACCTTGTCGAGGCTGGACAGGGTCAGCGTGCGGCCGTCGACCTCGACGCGCACCTCCTGGCGCTCGGGGCTCACCGGTCCTCCCCCGGGGCCGGCGCGACGACGTCCTGCGGAGCCAGGTCGGGGCGCAGGCCCTGGTACGACGGCTGGCGCAGCCGCTGGGCCCGCGAGGTGTGGTGGGTGTCGACGTCGACCACCAGCCGCGGCTCCACCCACCGGGTGCCGCGGGCGTCGACCCGCGGCACCTCGTCGGCGAACGGGCTGTCGCCCCGTGCGAGCGGGGCGAGCGCCTCGGCGAGCAGGGCGGAGGCCCGCCCGCCGATGCCGCTGCCCACCCGACCGCGGTAGAGCAGGCCGTCGCGGGTGGGCTCGCCCACCAGCAGCGCACCGAGCCGGTCGGTCGTGCCCTCCTGGGGCCGCCAGCCGCCCACGACGTAGGACAGCCGGTGGCGGTGGGCCCGCTTGAGCCAGTGCGGGCTGCGCTCGCCCGGGGTGTAGCGCGAGGTCAGCCGCTTGCTGACGATGCCCTCCAGCCCCTGCGCCCGCGTCGCCTCGGCGAGCATCTCGCCGTCGTCGTAGGTCGGCGGGACCTGCCACGTGCCGCCGAGGCCGTCGGCGACCAGGTCCTCGAGCAGCTCGCGACGCCGGGCGAGCGGCTCGCCGGTGAGGTCGGCCCCGTCGAGGCGCAGGACGTCGAAGACCATGAGCAGCGCGGGCACCTGCTCGGCCAGGCGGGCGGCCGTCGCGGCGCGGCGTACGTGCATCCGGTCCTGGAGCACGCGGAAGTCGGGCAGGCCCGCGTCGTTCATCGCGATGATCTCGCCGTCGAGGAGGACGTCGCGGCGCCCCAGCGGCGCGTCGACCAGGTCGGGCCAGGCCGGGGTGATGGCGTTGTCGTTGCGGCTGGTCAGGCGGGTGGAGCCGCCGGCGGTGTCGACGAGCGCCCGCACGCCGTCCCACTTCACCTCGTGGACCCACCCCGGGCCGGTCGGCACGTGGTCGGCCTTCGTGGCCAGCATCGGCAGCATGCGGCCATCCTGGCGCACCCGCCCCCGGCCGGCAGCACCCCGCGCGGGGTGATGACGCGCAGGCGGCGGAGGGGAATACTCGGCGCATGCGAGCCATCTGGAAGGGCGCCGTCTCCTTCGGCCTGGTCAACGTGCCGGTGAAGCTCTACGCCGCCACCGAGTCCCACGACGTCTCCTTCCGCCAGGTGCACGTCGCCGACGGGGGCCGCATCCGCTACCAGCGGATCTGCTCGGTCGACGGCGAGGAGGTGCCCTACAGCGAGATCGCGAAGGGCTACGAGACCGAGGACGGCGAGATGGTCGTGCTCACCGACGACGACATGGCCGAGCTGCCCGCGTCGTCCTCGCGCGAGATCGCGGTCGAGAAGTTCGTGCCGAGCGACCAGATCGACCCGATGCTCTTCGAGAAGAGCTACTACCTCGAGCCGGAGAAGTCCGGCGCCAAGCCCTACGCCCTGCTCCGCCAGGCCCTCGTCGACGCCGACCGGATGGCCGTGGTCACGGTGGCGCTGCGCCAGCGGACCTCCATCGCCGTGCTGCGGGTGCGCGAGGACGTGATCGTGCTCCAGACCATGATGTGGCCCGACGAGATCCGCACCCCCGACTTCTCCGTCGAGCCCGGCGAGGTCAAGGACAGCGAGGTCGCGATGGCCACGATGCTGGTCGAGACCCTGGCCGGGGACTTCGACACCGCGGAGTTCGAGGACGACTACGCCGGGGCCGTCGAGGCCCTGGTGAAGGCCAAGATCGAGGGCGGCGAGCTCACGCGCACCGCCACCTCGACCAAGTCCTCCGGCGAGGTCGTCGACCTGCTGGCCGCCCTGCAGCGCTCGGTCGACGCCGCCAAGAGCGCCCGGGGCGACGCGGGCCCGGCCTCGCCGCCGGCGGGGAAGACCACGAAGAAGACCACGAAGAAGGCTGCGAAGAAGACCACGACGAAGGCCACGGCCACGAAGGGCACCACGAAGAAGAGCACCGCGAAGAAGACCCCGGCCGCCAAGACCGCCGCCAAGCGCACGACGCGCAAGGCGGCGGCCCCCCAGGCCAGCTGAGGGCTCAGCCCCGGGCCGCCGCCAGGTCGCGGAGGCGGGCCGAGCACTCCGCGGCGACCGCGCGCGCCAGCGCCGCCGCGTCGTCGTCGGCGCGCTCGGGCACGACGTGGTGCACCGTGCCGTCGCGCAGCAGGTCGACGGCGCGGACCTGCTGGTGCTCCGACATCTCGGCCGCGTGGCCGGTGTCGCCGCGGTGCACGATCGCGCTGGCGCCCTCGGGTGGCAGCGGGGAGAGCCAGGCGCTCTCGGCTGCGACGACCACCTGCGCGGGCAGCAGCGCGAGCGCCCCTCCCCCGCAGCCCTGGCCGAGCACCACCGACAGGGTGGGCACGGTCATGGTGGTCATCGTGGCGATGCACCGGGCGATCTCGCCCGCGATCGCACCCTCCTCCGCACGCTGGGACAGCTCCGCGCCCGGGGTGTCGATAACGGTGACCAGCGGCAGGCCGAGCTCCTCGGCCAGCCGCATGGCGCGCCGGGCCTCGCGCAGCGCGCCCGGCCCCATCGGGGTGGCGGGGGTCTGACGCGTGCGGTCCTGACCCACGACGACGCACGGCTGGCCGTCGAGACGGGTCAGCGCGACGATCACGGTGTGGTCGTGCTCGCCCTCGTCGGTGCCGCGCAGGCGCAGCGTGCGCGACCCGGCGTGGCGCAGCAGGTCGCGCACCCCCGCGCGGCCCGGTGCCCGGGTGCGCTCGATGGCGGCCCAGGCCGAGGCGTCGGGATCGGGCTCGCCGGTGCGGCGCGGCAGCGCCGGCTCGTCGGGGGCGTCGACCAGCACCGCCAGGGCCTGGTCGACCAGGGCGGGCAGCTGCTCGGCCGGCACGACGGCGTCGATGACGCCACGGTCGGCGAGGTTCTCCGCGGTCTGCACACCGCTCGGGAAGGGCTCGCCGTTGAGGGCCTCGTAGACCTTCGGGCCCAGGAAGCCGACCAGCGCGCCGGGCTCGGCGACCGTGACGTGGGCCAGCGAGCCCCAGGAGGCGAAGACCCCGCCCATGGTGGGGTTGCGCAGGTAGACGAGGTACGGCAGCCCCGCAGCCCGGTGGGCCATGATCGCGCGGGAGATCTCGACCATCTGCACGAAGGCGGGGGTGCCCTCCTGCATGCGGGTGCCGCCGGAGGCCGTCGTCGCGAGCAGGGGCAGCCCCTCGGCGGTGGCGCGGCGTACGGCGGAGGCGATCCGGTCGGCCGCGGCGCGACCGATGGAGCCGGCCAGGAACCCGAACTCGTTGGCCACGACCGCGACGGGCCGCCCGTGCATCGTGCCGCGGCCGGTGACCACCGACTCGTCGGTGCCGGCCTTCTGCGCGGCGCGCTCGAGCGCCGCGCGGTAGTCGGCGGAGTGCCCGGAGATGTCGATGGGAGCGTCCCACGACTCGTAGGAGCCGTCGTCGAGCACCAGCTCGAGCAGCTGGTGGGCGGTCCAGCGCTCGCTCACGCCTCCTCCTCCAGCCACGCGCGGAGGGCGGCGCCGTGCTCGTCGAGCACCGGCGGCGCGGCGTGGTCGCGCCGGGTCACCTCGGTGCCGTCGCCGGCGAAGAAGCGCAGCGGCGGGCCGGGCAGCGAGACCGTGCCGAGCGTGGAGTGCTCGACGTCGACGACCAGCCCCTGGCTGAGGGTCTGGTCCCAGGTGTAGACCTCGTCGAGGGTGCGGACCTTGCCGGCCGGCACCCCGACCTCGGCCAGCCGGGCGAGCAGGGGCTCGCTGTCCCAGTCGGCGAAGACCGACTCGACCAGGGCCACGACCTCCTCCCGCACGGCGACGCGCTCGGGGTTGGTGGCCAGGCCCTCGGCCTCCGGGTCGAGTCCGAAGCCGGCGCAGAAGCGGCGCCACAGGCCCTCGCTGCCCAGCGCGATCTGCACCGCGCCGTCGCGGCAGCGGAACAGGCCGTAGGGCGAGATCGAGGGGTGGTGGTTGCCCTGGGCGCGGCCGACCTCGCCGGCCACGGTCCAGCGGGTGCCCTGGAAGGCGTGCACGCCGACCAGCGAGGCCAGCAGGGAGGTGCGCACGACGCTGCCGCGCCCGGTGCGGTGGCGCTCGTTGAGGGCGGCCAGCACGCCGTAGGCGCCGTACATGCCCGAGAGGAGGTCGGCGATGGGCGTGCCGACGCGCTGGGGGTCGTCGGGCCCGGAGCCGGTGAGCGACATCAGCCCGGCCTCGCCCTGGGCGATCTGGTCGTAGCCGGCCCGCCCGCCCTCGGGGCCGTCGTGGCCGAAGCCGGTGATGGAGAGCACCACGAGACGCGGGTTGCGCCGCTGCAGCTCCTCGATGCCCAGGCCGAGCCGCTCGAGGACGCCGGTGCGGAAGTTCTCCACCAGCACGTCGGCGCGGTCGACCAGTCGCAGCAGGACCTCGCGGTCGCCGCCCTCGCTGTCGTCCTTGAGGTCGAGGGCGATCGACTCCTTGTTGCGGTTGGCGGAGAGGAAGTACGTCGACTGCCGCTGGTCGGGCTCGCCCACGAAGGGCGGGCCCCAGCCGCGGGTGTCGTCGCCGCCCTGCGGGGTCTCCACCTTGACCACGCGGGCGCCGAGGTCGCCCAGCATCATCGTGGCGTGGGGGCCGGCCAGGGCGCGGGTCAGGTCGACGACGAGCACGTCGGACAGGGGGGTGCCGCTGGGGCCGGCACCGGGGGTCCGGCCGGGGGTCTGCTCGGAGGTCTGGTCGGGGGTCTGGTCGGTCATCGGTGTGGTCGTCCCTCTCACCAGTGCGGCAGCACGAGCGCGGCCCAGACCAGGAGCGGTCCGAGGACGACCACGATCACGCTGTAGGTCAGGATCTGCTTGTAGTAGACGGGCTCGCTGATGGTGTCGGGCCGGTTGGCCAGCATCAGGGCGCCGTTGGTCGAGAACGGGCTCACGTCGACGATGGTCGAGGAGACCGCGAGGGCCGCCACGAAGAGCGCGGCGTTGATGCCGCCGTCGGCGATGAGCGGCACCGCGATCGGGATGATCACCGGCAGCAGCGCCGTGGAGGAGGCGAAGGCCGAGACCACGCCACCGACGTAGCAGAGGATCAGCGCGCCGAGCGCGGCCGCACCCAGGCCGGCGGCCCACGTGCCGACGAACTCCGGCGAGCCCGCGGTGGTGAGGATCGTGGCGTAGGTGCTCACGCCCGCGACGAGGAGCACGGTGGGCCAGGCGACCTGCTTGACGGCGTCCTTGTGCTGGTTGGGCGAGAGCATGGCCAGGATGACCGCGGCCGTGATGGCCACGAAGCCGATGTTCTTGTCGAAGGCCAGCGCGATGACCGCGACCGCGACGAAGGCGACGAGCGTCAGCACCTGGTCGCTGCGCACACCCAGCGACTGCGTCGGCGTCGCGGTGGTGGCGCCCGTGCCGCGGGCCGGGATCGAGGCGCCGCCACGGTGGAGGTCCTCGGTGAGGGTGTCGGGTCCCTGGGCCTCGTCGGCGTCGATGCGGCGGCTGACGAGCTCGCGACCGCCGAGGACGGCGAAGAGCACGACCGCGAGCAGGAAGTTGACGATCAGGCTGGAGAGGAACACCACGATCTCGTTGGAGGGCAGACCGGCGTCCTCCATCACCGAGTTGGTGATGATGCCGTAGATGCTGATCGGCGAGAACCCGCCGGCCTGCGCGCCGTGGACGACGAACATGCCCATCATCAGCGGGCTGATGCGGTAGCGACCGGCGAACCCGAGGGCGATCGGGCCGATGATGGCGCAGGCGGCCGGGCTGGCCGCCCCGATCGCGGTCAGCAGCGCGGTCACGAAGAACATCACCCAGGGGATGAGCGCGACGCGCCCGCCCACCGCCCTGACCGCGCTGCGCACGATGAGGTCGACGGTGCCGTTGTTCCTCGCGATCGCGAAGAGGTAGGTGACGCCGATCAGCGTGAGAATCAGGTCACCGCTGACCCCGGCCAGGATCTCCTTCTCGTCGAGCTCCAGGGCGTACATGCCCACCAGCCACGCGGCGACGTAGGCCAACGCTCCCATGTTGATCGGCAGCAGCGTGCCGATGACGAACAACGCGACGAGCGCGATGATCGCTACCCATTCCGGTCCCATCAGGTCCCTCTCTCCCGAGCCCGCCGTCCCGGTGACCGCGATCACATCTGGCTCAGTGGCCTAGCCAATAGCCCAGTGACCCATTAGTCAATACGCTGGCCGCATGTCCGACGCCGCCTTCCCGCGCCGCCTCGCCCGCACCCGCCTCTACGAGCAGGTCGCGGAGCAGATCACCGGGTGGGTGCAGGAGAACGGGCTCGTCGCCGGCGACCGGCTGCCGCCCGAGCGCGAGCTCGCGACCAGGCTGGGGGTGAGCCGGGCGACGCTGAGCCAGGCCCTGGTGGCCCTCGAGGTCATCGGCGTCGTCGCGGTGCGCCACGGCGACGGCACCGTGGTGACCGGCTCGCCGGGCTCCTCGGGCGTGCCGGCCACCACCCGCATCACCGACGCCATCCGCGCCCACGCCGACCGGCTGCCCGAGATCCTCGAGACCCGCGACGCGCTCGAGACCAAGATCGCCTCGCTCGCGGCGGCGCGCCGCACCGACGACGACCTCGCGCGCATCCGCGACGCCCTCGCCGCCATGGAGGCCGACATCGCCGCCGGCGGGCGCGGCGTCGAGGGCGACGAGCGCTTCCACGGCGCCGTCACCGCGGCCGCCCACTCGCTGCTGCTGGCCCGGCTGATGGGCGAGATCGGCGACCTCGTCCGCGAGTCGCGCATCGAGTCGCTCTCCCAGCCCGGGCGACCCCGCGACTCCCTCGCGGGCCACCGCGCGATCGCCGACGCCATCGCCGCGGGCGACCCCGTCGCCGCCGCGGCGGCCATGCACCGCCACGTCGAGATGGTCAGCGACGTCGCCGTCCTGCGCGACGAGGAGCGGTGAGCGGGCTCGAGCAGCTGGCCGTGCTCGTGGCCGGCCTCGGGGCCGGCGTGCTCACCTCGACGGTGGGCGTCGCGTCGTTGCTCAGCTTCCCGGTGCTGCTGGCCGTGGGCCTGCCGCCGGTGGTGGCCAACGCCTCCAACACCGTGGGCCTCCTCCCGGGCGCGGTGAGCGGGTCGGTCGGCTACCGCGCCGAGCTGCGCGTCCACCCGCGGCTCACCTGGTCGGTGCTGCTGGCCTGCGGCTCCGGCGCGGTGGCCGGGGCCTTCCTGCTGCTCTCGCTGCCGGCCGAGGTCTTCGGGGCGGTGGTGCCGTGGCTGATCCTCTTCACGTGCCTGCTGGTGGGCGTCCAGCCGCGCCTCTCGGCCCGGCTGCGGTCGCGCCACGACGGCGGGACCCCCGTCGACCGCACCGCGATGTCGCGCACCACCCGCGTCTTCTGCGCCCTCACCGGCGTGTACGGCGGCTACTTCGGCGCCGGCTCCGGGGTGATGGCGATGGCCGTGCTCGGCCTGGGACTCGACGTGGAGATGCGCGTGCTCAACGCCCTGAAGACGCTGGCGGTGATGGCCGGCAACCTCGTGGCCGGGGCGATCTTCGTCGCGGTCGCCGACCTCGACTGGACCGCGGTCGGGCTGCTCGCCCTCGGCTCGGTGGGCGGCGGCTACGTCGGCGCCCGGATCGGCCGGCGCCTGCCGCCGACCGTGCTGCGCGCCCTCGTCGTGGCCGCGGGCGTGGCCGCCGCCGTCGGGCTGCTGGTCTAGGGGCGGTCGGAGCCGCGCGCCGCGGCGGAGTCGGGGAAGCGCGCGTCGACGAGGGAGAACACCGCGTCGGAGAGCCGCGGGGCGGCGATGGTGACGATCTCGCCCAGCCGGCCCGCGAGGGTGTCGACGGTGACCGGGCGGTCCTCCAGCGCCCGCACGACCCGCGCCCCGGCCCTCTCGGGGGTCTCCCCCCGGCCGGCGTAGGCCTCCGTGGGGGCGATCATCGGGGTGCGGACCAGCGCGAAGCGCATGGCGGTGAAGGCGACGCCGTCGGCGTAGGTCTCGCGCCCGGCGATGCGGCCCCAGGTGTCGAGCGCGGTCTTGGAGGCGATGTAGGCGGAGAACTTCGGCGCCTTGACCTGCACGCCCCAGGTCACGACGTTGACCACGTGGCCGAAGCCCTGGGCCCGCATCGCGGGGAGCAGGCCCATGGTCAGCCGCACCGGGCCGAGGTAGTTGACCGCCATCGTGCGCTCCACGTCGTGCAGCCGGTCGTGGCTCAGGCGCAGCGAGCGGCGGATCGAGCGACCGGCGTTGTTGACCAGGTGGTCGACGGCGCCGTGCTCGGCCAGCACCTGCGCGACGAGGGCGTCGACGGCGTCGGGGTCGGTGAGGTCGCAGGGATAGGTCGCGGCCCGGCCGCCGGCCGCTTCGATCGTCTCCTGCACACGCGCCAGCTCCTCGGCCCGACGGGCGACGAGCAGCACCGTGGCGCCCTTGGCCGCGGCCTGCACCGCGGTGGCCTCGCCGATGCCGGAGGAGGCGCCGGTGACGAGCACGACCCGCCCGGCCAGGGGGCTGGGGAAGCCCAGCAGACGACGGACGCGGGAGACGGGCGTGGTCAGCAGCACCCGCGGAGTCTACGAGGCGGGCGGGAACGACCAGGGGCGTGCCGCCTCGAGCTGGGCGCTGAGGCTCAGCAGCGTCGGCTCGTCGTCGGTGCGGCCCACCAGCTGCACCGCCAGGGGCAGCCCGTCGGAGGCCAGCCCCGCCGGCACGGCGGCCGCGGGGTTGCCCGCGACGTTCCACAGCGCGGCGTAGGCGATCGAGGGCAGCGCCAGCAGCGAGCTGGCCACCGTGCCCCGGCCGTCGAGGACTCCGGCCCGGGCGGGACGGTGGGCCGTGGCGGGGGTGAGCAGCACGTCGACGGCGCCGTCGCCCTCGAAGACCCGGTTGGCCAGGGCGGAGACGGTGCGGGTGCGCCGCAGGGCGGCCTCCCGCACCCGCGGGGTCACCCACGCGCCCAGCCGCAGCGTCTCGCGCGTGCGGCGCTCCAGCCGCTCGGGGTGCTGCACCAGCTCGGCCTCCGAGCGGATGCCGGCGAGGAACTGCGGCACGAAGGCGGCGGTCGGGTCGGGGTAGCGCGGATCGACCTCGCGCACCTCGTGGCCCAGCTCGGCCAGCAGCCGCGCGGTGTCGTGGACGGCCGCGACGTGCTCCGGGTGCGGGCGCACCCCACGGGTGACCGGTCGCACCGACCAGCCGACCCGCAGCCGCCCCGGAGCGCGGCCGGCCGCCTCCACGAAGGACCCCGCCTCCCCGGCGTGGTGGAGGTCGGAGGGCAGGCTGCCGCGCACCACGTCGTAGACCAGCGCGGCGTCCCGGACGCTGCGGGCCAGCGGGCCGGTCGTGCCCAGCGCCCACCACAGGTGCGGCTGCGGCGCCGCGGTCACCCGCCCGCGCTGCGGCTTGAGACCGAAGAGCCCGCAGCAGGCGCTGGGGATGCGGATCGACCCGCCGCCGTCGCCGCCGACGGCCACCGGCACCATGCCCGTCGCGACCGCCACCGCCGTGCCCCCGCTCGACCCTCCCGGGGTCCGCGAGGGGTCCCAGGGGTTGCGGGTGAGCCCGCGCGAGGCGCCCTCGGTGAACGGGAACGCGCCGAACTCCGGCATCGTCGTCTTGCCGACCACCACCGCGCCCGCCGCGCGCAGCCGACGCACCAGCTCCGCGTCGGCCGACGCGGCGGCGGAGTTGGCCTCGCCGCCGTACGTCGTCACGGCGCCGGCGACGTCGAGCTCCTCCTTGACCGCCACCGGCACCCCGTGCAGCGGCCCCAGCGGCTCCCCCGCCGCCTGGGCCGCGTCGCGCGCGTCGGCCTCGGCGCGGGCCGCCTCGGCGAGCACGACCGAGAACGCGTTGAGCGGCGGGTCGAGCCGCGCCACCCGCGCGAGGCTCTCCTCGAGCACCTCCCGCGCGCTCGACCGTCCCGAGGCGACCCGCTCGGCCACCGCCACCGCGTCGTGCTCGTCGACGCCCCTGCGCTCGTCCATGACCCGACCCTAGACCCGACCCGCGACCCGACCCTGGGGCCTGCTGCTTGACTCGGGCACGACCCGTCACCGCTGACCCCACCACCCCGAGGAGACCCATGCCGCTCGTCAGGATCGACGTCACCGCCGGCCGCACCCCCGAGGAGCTGCGGCGCCTCGCCGACGTCGTGCAGGAGGTGATGCTCGACGTCTTCGCCGCGCCGGCCCGCGATCGCTACCAGGTGGTGACCGAGCACCCGGCCGGGCAGATCATCGCCGAGGACACCGGGCTGGGCTACGAGCGCACCGACGGCATCGTCGTCGTGCAGGTCTTCCAGCAGGGGCGCGACGCCGAGCAGAAGCAGGCGCTCTACCGGGCGCTCGCCGACCGGCTCGAGGAGCACTGCGCGGTGCGCCCGCAGGACCTCATCGTCTCGGTGAGCGCCAACGAGAAGGAGGACTGGTCCTTCGGCGAGGGCAGGGCGCAGTTCCTCGACGGCGGGCTCTGAGGGCGCCTCGCTCAGGCCAGCGACTCCACCCAGGCGTCGTGGAGGGCGGAGTAGCGCCCGGTGCCGCCGGCGACCAGGTCGCCGGGCGCGCCGTCCTCGACGATGCGTCCGTGCTCCATCACCAGCACCCGGTCGGCGATCTCCACCGTCGAGAGCCGGTGGGCGATGATGACCGCCGTCCGGCCCGCCAGCACGGTGCGCAGCGCCTGCTGCACCAGGCGCTCGGAGGGCACGTCGAGCGAGGACGTCGCCTCGTCGAGGATGAGCACCGCGGGATCGGCCAGGAAGGCCCGGGCGAAGGCGACCAGCTGGCGCTGGCCGGCCGAGAGCCGACCGCCCTGGTTGGCGACGTCGGTGTCGTAGCCGTCGGGCATCGCGGCGATGAAGTCGTGGGCCCCCAGCGCGGTGGTCGCCTCGACCACCTGCGCCATCGTGGCCCCCGGGCGCCCGAAGCGGATGTTGTCGGCGATGGTGCCGGAGAACAGGTAGCTCTCCTGGGTGACCATGACGACGTGGTCGCGCAGGGTGTCGGAGGTCAGGTCGCGCACGTCGACCCCGTCGAGCAGCACCCGGCCGCCGGTGGGGTCGTAGAAGCGGGTCGCGAGCTTGGCCAGGGTGGTCTTGCCCGCGCCGGTCGTGCCGACCAGGGCGAGGGTCTGGCCCGCCGGCACGACGAGGTCGAGGTCGGGCAGCACCGGGCGGTCCTCGACGTAGGCGAAGCGCACGTGGTCGAAGCGCAGCTCCCCGTGGGCGGTGGGCAGCGCGACCGGTGAGGTCGGCTCCGGCACGTCGGGCTCCTCCTCCAGCACCCCGGCGAGCTTCTCCAGCGCCGCGGAGGCCGACTGGAAGGTGTTGTAGAACTGCGAGATCTCCATCATGGGCTCGAAGAACTGGCGCAGGTAGAGCAGGAAGGCGGCCAGGACGCCCACGGTCACGTCGCCGCGGTAGGCCAGCAGGGCGCCGTAGAGCAGCACGACGGCGATGGTGACGTTGCCGATGAGGCGGATGCCGGGCATGAACCACGCGACGAGACGGAACGCGACGAGGTTGGCCGCGCGGTACTGCTCGTTGACGTCGTCGAAGATCTCCTGGTTGCGCGGCTCGCGCCGGAAGGCCTGCACCGCACGGATGCCGCCCATCGACTCCACGAAGTGGACGATGACCAGCGCGACCTTCTCGCGGGTGGCGCGGTAGCTGCGGGCCGAGGCGTTGCGGAACCAGTTGGTGAGCAGCGCCAGGAACGGCCCGCACAGCAGCGCCACCAGGCCCAGCTCGACGTCGAGGAAGAGCAGGACGGCCGCGGTGCCGACCAGGGTGAGCGCCGCGGTGACGAGCCCGTCGAAGCCGGTCTCGAGCATCTCGTAGACCGCGTCGACGTCGGAGGTCTGGCGCGAGATGACCCGGCCCGAGGTGTAGCCGTCGTGGAAGGCGGGGCTGAGGTCCTGGAAGTGGCCGAAGACCCGGCGCCGCACCTGGAGCAGGACGTCCTGGCCGATGCGCCCGGAGCGCACCAGGAAGAGCTGGCGCGCGACGGCCTGGAGCAGGGTCGCGCCCAGCACGGCGCCGACCACCACCAGCAGCACCGTCAGGTCGTCGTCGCGACGGATGGGCGGGATGCCCGAGTCGATGCCGACCTTGACCAGGTAGGGGATCGCCAGGCGCGCGGCGTTCTCGACGACGACGACCGCGACGAGCAGCCACAGCGCCCGTCGGTAGGGCGCGAGCAGCTCCCCCAGCAGCCGGCGGGCGCCCCCGCCCAGACGCGCGGCGGTCATCGCCTCGGCGGCCTCGTCGGCGTCGACCGCCGCCGCGCCGCGCCAGTCGGTCGCGGCGCTCACACCGACACCGCCGCGTCGTCGGCCCAGGCCTCGGCCGACAGCAGCCGGGCGTAGGCGGGCACGGTGGCCAGCAGCTCACGGTGCTCGCCGACGTGGGTGATGGTGCCGTGCTCCACCAGCGCGACCCGGTCGGCCAGCATCACGGTGGAGGCACGGTGCGCGACGACGAGCCCCGTGGTCGACCCCAGGACGCGGCCCAGCGCCTCCTCGACCAGCTTCTCGGTGTGCACGTCGAGGGCCGACAGGGTGTCGTCGAGCACCAGCACGGCCGGGCGCGCCAGCACGGCACGGGCCAGGGCCAGGCGCTGCCGCTGCCCCCCGGAGAGCGAGAGCCCCTGCTCGCCGATGCGGGTGTCGAGACCCCACGGCAGGTCGTGGACGAACTGCGCCTGGCTGATCTCGAGGGCTTCGGCGACGTCGGCGTCGGAGGCGTCGGAGCGACCGAGGGTGAGGTTCTCCCGGGCGCTCATCGAGAAGAGCGTGGGGTCCTCGAAGGCGGTGGCGACCAGCGAGCGCAGGTGCACCAGGTCGAGCTCGCGCACGTCGATCCCGTCGAGCAGCACCCGTCCGCCGGTCACGTCCCACAGCCGCGGCACCAGGGCGGTCAGCGCGGTCTTGCCCGACCCGGTGGCACCGACGAGGGCCACGGTCTCCCCCGGCGCGACGTCGAGGTTGACGTCGCGCAGCACCGGCTCGTCGGGGGCGTCGGGGAAGGCGAAGTCGACGTGCTCCAGGCGCAGGTGGCCGCGGGGCCGCTCGATGCGGCGCGTGCCGCCGACGATGGCGGGCTCGGTGTCGAAGATCTCCAGGATCCGCGCGCTCGCCGTCATCGCCTCCTGGGCCATGGCGAGGATGACGCCGAGGGAGGAGATCGGCCAGACCAGCGAGAGCATCAGCGTGATGAAGGCGACCAGCTCGCCGGGGGTGAGCGCGCCGCGGCCCACGCCGATCGCACCGAGCAGCAGCACCGCCGCGACCGCGAGGTTGGGCACCGCGCCGAGGAAGGTCCAGAAGCGGGCCGAGAGACGGACCTTGTCCATGCTCGTGGCGTGCAGGGTGCGGGCGGCCGCGGCGTACTGCTCGCCGACGTGGCCGCTGCGGCCGAAGGACTTGATGACGCGGATGCCGACGGCGCCCTCCTCGGCGAGGGTGGCGAGGTCGCCCTGCTCGTCCTGCACGCGGCGCGAGACGACGACGTACTCCTTCTCGAAGCGCATGCACAGCCACACGATGGGGGCGGCGGCCGCCGCCACGACCAGGCCCAGCGGCCAGTACATGTGCAGCAGCACCGCGGTCGTGGCGACCAGCTGCACGACGTTGACCAGGAGGAAGAGCACGCCGAAGCCGCTGAAGCGGCGGATCGCGGAGAGGTCGGTGGTGGCGCGCGAGAGCAGCTGACCCGAGCCCCAGCGGCTGTGGAAGGCCATCGGCAGGCGCTGGAGGCGCTCGTAGAGGTCGTGGCGCATCGCGGTCTCGATGCCGAGCACGGCGTTGGACTGCACCCAGCGGCGCCAGAAGACCAGCACGGCCTCGAGCACGCCGAGCCCCAGCGCGAGCAGGCCGAGCGGGAGGATCGCCCCCGCGTCGCGCTCGGTGATCGGCCCGTCGATGAGGGCCTTGGTGACCAGCGGCACCGCGATCGACAGGGCCACCACCCCGAGGCTGGTGAGCAGCATGATGGTCAGGGCCACCACGTGCGGCCGCAGGTACGGCGCCAGGCGCAGCAGCGAGCGCACGTCGGCCGGCGGCGGCGCGGCGGCCCCCGCCGGGGCCTCGGCGGGGGACGGCCCGAGAACAGTTGACATCGTCAAGCAGCCTAGGCGCGCGCGCCGACGACGGGCCAATCGGTCAGCCGGCCAGCAGCCCCCGCACGACACGCAGCGCGACCGACATCCGCGCCAGGTCGGCGCTCTCGTCGGAGCAGATCTCCTGCAGCGTGGCCGCGGCCCGCGAGACCACGACCTCGTCGCCGTCCTCCCACGAGCCGATGCGGGCGGTGGCCGACTCCTCCCCCGACGTCGCGGCCAGCACCTGACCGGTGAGCTGCACGTGCACCGCGTTGAGGTCGTCGCGCAGGGCGGCCCGGGCCATGGTCTGCCACCGGTCGTGCCTCGGCAGGTCCAGGATCCGGTCGACGAGCACCGGCAGACCGAGCCGCTCGCCCAGGGCCACGTGCACCCGGGTCACCTCGACCGGGTCGAGCCCGTCGCGCAGGGCGAGGTCGACCACGCCCAGCAGCGTGTAGGCCGGCTGCAGACCGGCCACGCGCGAGGCGAGCTCCTCGTCGAGCCCGCCACGCACCAACCGGTCACGCCGGTCCTCGAAGGCCTGCAGCTCGCGCCCGGTGAGCAGGTCGGGCAGGGCCGCCATCGTCGTCTGCACCGGATCGCGGAAGTGCTCCACCGTGGCCGAGGAGTCGAGCGGGGGGCGACGGTTGACCACGAGCCAGCGCGAGGCCCGCTCGACCAGCGTGCGCATCTCCAGCCGGGCCCGGGTCTGCACGCCGGCGTCGATACGGGTGTCGAGGGCCGCGAGCCGCTCGCGCAGGTCGAGGGAGCCGAAGATCTCGCGGGCCACGAAGTTGGCCCGGGTCAGCTCGGCGGCGCTCGCGCCGGTCTCCCCGCCCAGGCGGGGCCAGAAGGTCATGCCGGCGCCGTTCACCAGGTCGTTGACCACCTGCGTGACGATGATCTGGCGTCGCAGCGGGTGGTCGGCGACCTGCGCGGCGAAGCGCTCGCGCATCGGCGTCGGGAAGTAGACCTCCAGGTCGTGGGCGAGGTAGGGGTCGTCGGGCAGGTCGGACTCGAGCAGCTCCTCGGCCAGGACGATCTTGGTCCAGGCCAGCAGCACCGAGAGCTCGGGCGCCGTGAGGCCCTCCCGGGCGTCGAGGCGCCGGCGCACCTCGGCGCTCGAGGGCAGGCCCTCGATTTCGCGTACGAGCACGCCGTCGCGCTCCAGGCGGCGCATCCAGTCCTCGTGCACGTGCAGCAGCGCGGCGGCGTGGTCGGCGGCGTTGGCCAGGGCGAGGTTCTGCTCGTAGTTGTCGGCCAGCACCAACGAGGCGACCTCGTCGGTCATCTCCGCCAGCAGGGCGTTGCGCTGCTTGCCCGTGAGGTCGCCGGCGGCCACCACCCGGTCGAGCAGGATCTTGATGTTCACCTCGTGGTCGGAGGTGTCGACGCCGGCGGAGTTGTCGATGAAGTCGGTGTTGATCGCCCCGCCCGAGCCGTCGCCGCCGCGCTGGGCGTACTCGATGCGGCCGGCCTGGGTCAGGCCCAGGTTGCCGCCCTCCCCGACGCAGCGGGCGCGGACCTCGCGACCGTCGACGCGGATGGCGTCGTTGGACTTGTCGCCGGCCTCGGCGTGGGTCTCCTGCGAGCCCTTGACGTAGGTGCCGATGCCGCCGTTCCACAGCAGGTCGACGGGGGCCTGCAGGATCGCCCGCATCAGCTCGGCCGGGGTCAGCCTGTCCACGTCGTCGGGCAGTCCGAGCGCCCGCCGCACCTGGGGGCTGACCGGCACGGACTTCAGGGCCCGGGACCACACGCCCCCGCCCTCGGAGATCAGGGAGGCGTCGTAGTCCTGCCAGCTGGAGCGCGGCAGGTCGAAGAGCCGACGGCGCTCGGCGTAGGACGTCGCGGGGTCGGGGTCGGGGTCGAGGAAGACGTGGCGGTGGTCGAAGGCGGCCACCAGCCGGGTCGTGGGCGAGCAGAGCAGGCCGTTGCCGAAGACGTCGCCGCTCATGTCGCCGATGCCGACGCAGGTGAACTCCTGGGTCTGGCAGTCGATGCCGCGCTCGCGGAAGTGGCGCTGCACCGAGACCCACGCCCCGCGGGCGGTGATGCCCATGGCCTTGTGGTCGTAGCCCACCGAGCCGCCCGAGGCGAAGGCGTCGCCGAGCCAGAAGCCGTAGTCGGCCGCCACCGCGTTGGCGAGGTCGGAGAAGGTCGCCGTGCCCTTGTCGGCGGCGACCACGAGGTAGGAGTCGTCGCCGTCGTGGCGCACCACGTCGCGCGGGGGCACGGTCACGCCGTCGACGAGGTTGTCGGTGAGGTCGAGCAGACCCCGGACGAAGGTGGTGTAGGCCGCCACCCCCTCCGCCATCCAGGCCTCCCGGTCGCCCGGGTCGGGCAGCTGCTTGGCGTAGAACCCGCCCTTGGCGCCGACCGGCACGATCACGGTGTTCTTGACCATCTGGGCCTTGACCAGGCCGAGCACCTCGGTGCGGAAGTCGTCGCGGCGGTCGGACCAGCGCAGTCCGCCGCGTGCGACCGCGCCGAAGCGCAGGTGCACGCCCTCGACCCGCGGGGAGTGCACGAAGATCTCGAAGCGGGGCCGCGGCTGGGGCAGGTCGGGCACGGCCTGCGGGTCGAGCTTGAAGGACAGGTAGGCGTGGGGCTCACCGTCGACGGTCTGGAAGTAGTTGGTGCGCAGGGTGGCGCGGACCAGCGTGAGGTAGGACCGCAGGATGCGGTCGTGGTCGAGGCTGGCGACGTCCTCCAGCGCCCGGCCGAAGGCCGCGACGAGGTCGTCCTCCCCGCGTGCCCCGGCGCCGGGGTGGGGGTCGAAGCGGGCCTCGAAGACCGCGACCAGGAGCCGGGTGAGGTCGACGTTGTCGCGCAGCGCGCCCTCGATGGAGTCCTGGGCGAAGGGCGAGCCGGCCTGGCGCATGTACTTGGCGTAGGCGCGCAGCACCGAGGTCTGGCGCCAGGTCAGCCCGGCGCCGAGCACGAGCCCGTTGAAGCCGTCGATCTCGCTGCGTCCCTCCCAGACCGCGCGCAGCGCGTCCTGGAAGAGGCCGCGCGCCCGCTCGGGCAGGGCGCGGCCGTAGCGCAGGCCGAACTCGTAGACGTAGGACGGCCGGTCGAGGCCGTCGAGCTCGTAGGGGCGCTCGTCGACGACCTCGACCCCGAGGGAGGACAGCATGGGCAGCACCTGCGAGAGGCTCAGCGGCTCGCCGACGCGGTAGACCTTGAGCCGGGCCTCGCCGCGGCCGGCGTCGAGCTGCTCGTAGAGCGACAGGTCGATGCCCTCCTCGCCCTCGACGTCCTCGAGGCGACGCAGGTCGACCGCCGCGGTGCGCGGGGAGAAGTCCTCCTTGTAGGCCTCGGGGAAGGAGTCGACGTAGCGCCGCCCGAGGCGGGCGCCGGCCTCCTCGCCGTACTCCGCGATGACCGCGGAGGTGAAGTCGTCGCGCCAGCTGCGGCTGGCTTCCGAGAGCCGACGCTCGAGGTCGGCGGCGTCGATGTCGCCGCTCCCCCCGGTCGCGTCGGCGGACAGGTGGACGACGAAGTGCACCCGCGCGGTGGTCGACTCGTTGATCCGCACGGTGAACTCGACCGACTCGCCGTGGAGACGGTCGAGGAGGATCTGGGAGAAGCGCTCGCGCACCGCGGTGTTGTAGCGGTCGCGCGGCAGGTAGACGAGCACCGAGACGTAGCGCCCGTAGGTGTCGCGCCGGGTGATCGTGCGCACGGCGCGCCGCTCGCGGGCGTGCATGGCCGCCTCGGCGCGCGGCGCCAGCTCGTCGACGCTGGTGTGGAACAGCTCGTCGCGGGGGTAGGTCTCGAGGGTGTCCATGAGGGCACGTCCGGCGTAGCTGCGCGGGTCGTAGCCGCTGCGGCGCAGCACGGCGGCCGCGCGCTCGCGCAGCAGCGGGATGCGGGTGAGGCTCTCGGCGTAGGCGGTCGAGGAGAACAGGCCGAGGAAGCGACGCTCCCCGACCACGGCCCCCGAGGCGTTGAACGTCTTCACCCCGACGTAGTCGAGGTACGCCGGGCGGTGCACGGTCGCCCGGGAGTTGGCCTTGGCCAGCACCAGCAGGCTGCGCTCGCGCGCACGGGCCTTGACGGCCTCGGGCAGGCGGGCGAAGGACTCCGACTGGTCCTGGTCGGCGCGCAGGACGCCCAGGCCCGTGCCCGGCACCGCACGCAGCACCTCGTCCTCGGCCGGGCCCTCCGGGCCGCCGGTCGAGCCGGCGGCGGAGCCCTCGGACGGCACGGTCTCGAGGTGGTACTCGCGGTAGCCGAGGTAGGTGAAGTGGTCGTCGGCGAGCCACTCCAGCAGCTCGGCGCCCTGCCGGACCTCCTCGGGGTCCAGCGGCGGCGGGTCCTGGCGCAGCTCCTCGACGATCTCGAGCATCCGGCCGCGGGTGCGGCTCCAGTCCTCGACCGCCTCGCGGACGTCGCGCAGCACCCGCTGGACGTCGGCGACCAGGTCGCGCGCGAGCTGCTCCCCGGTCCCGCCCTGGGGCAGCCGGTCGATCTCGACGTGCATCCACGACTCGCGCACGGCCTCGCCGTCGGGCTGCAGCGCGCCGTCGTCGACGACCCCGACGTGCTGCAGGGCGCCGGTGATGTCGCGCCGCACGTCGAAGTGGGGGTGGACGACCACGTGCACGTCGTGGAGCTGCCGGGCCAGCTCCATGGTGAGGGAGTCGACCAGGAAGGGCATGTCGTCGGTGACGACCTCCACCACCGTGTGACCGGAGGCCGACCAGCCGTGCTCGGCGAGCGTCGGGGTCAGCACGCGCACCGCCGCGGTGCCCTGCGGCCGCTCGGTGGCCAGCCGGTGGTGGGAGGCGAGGGCGCCGTAGACGTCGGCCTCGCTCCGACCGGCGAGGTCCTCCGGGGCGACGTGGCGGTAGTAGGCGGCCAGCAGCGCGCCCACGTCGTCGTGGGGCGGACCGCCCGTGCCCTTCCCGGCCCGGGCCAGGTCGGTCGCCTTCGCGAGGAGGTCGGACTTGTCCAGATCATGCGTCGTCGTTGACACGGGACCGACCCTAGGACCCCCGGACGGGTGGGGCCAACGCGCCCCGCCCGGTCTCGACCACCGCGGCGCGCACGAGGTCGACGCCCTCGCCCGCGCCGAGGCTCCAGGGGTCGCGCCACAGCGCCTCCCACGTGGTCTCACCGCGGTCGACCGAGGCGGCGTGGCGCCGCTGGGCGAGCGTCCCGCCGCGCGCAGCGCGCTCCAGCGCGCCGAGCACCGGCCGCGGCACACCGCGGTCGAGCTCGGCGGCGCGCCGCAGGGTGCGGCCCGACCGCTCCAGCGCGGCGGCGACGAGCCGGTCGGCCTCCGAGCCGCTCACGGCACCAGGTCGGGCAGGGAGGCGAGCAGCGCGAGCCGGTCGCCCACATGGCGGGCCCACACCGGCACCGTCTCCTTCAGCTCCAGCAGCCGCTGGAGCAGGTCGACCACGAGCCGGACGTCGTCGACGAGGTCGGCGATCGCGTCGAGCCCCTTCATCGTCACCTCGGCGGCCAGGGCGGCCCACCCGGCCGGTCCGCAGGCGCGGCTCAGCAGCCTGCGCACGAGCCGCGCCATGGCCTTGCCGAGCTCGACGACGAGGTGCTCGACCTCGACCCCGAGCCGCTCGGAGACGTCGGCCACCTCCTCCAGCACGAGCGCGCCGCGCTCGACCACGGCGCCCACCGCGCGTCCGGCGAGGGCGAGCCCCTCGATCCGTGCCGCGCAGGCGGCCCCGGCCAGCCCGCCCCACCCGAGCGCGACGTGCACGGCGAGACGGTCGAGGTTGCCGGCCCAGGCGGCCCACGCCGCCCCGGTCGTCACGCAGGCCGTCGCGTTCTGCCGGATCGCGGTGTAGTCGCCGCTCAACGGCAGCACGACCAGCTCCTCGAGGCTGCCGCCGGGCAGCTCGGGCAGCCCCGCGCCCACGCCGTTGAGGGCGCGCACCCCCAGGTTGATCGTGTCGCGCATGGCCGAGAAGGCGGTGTCCCACGACTCGAAGGTGGCGTCGTGGCGGCGCTGCGGGTCGCCCTCCTCGGGCACGAGGAGCACCGGGTCGAGCAGCACCGGGCCGCTCACGCCCCCGCTCCCGCCACGTCGCGGTGCAGGAGCGCGGCCGACGCCGACGCGTCGAGGTCGGCGCCCTCGAGCCCGGCGAGGGCCGACTCCACGTCGTCGACCACGTCGGCCCAGAGCGCCGCGAAGCGCCGGTCGAGCGCGTCGAAGGCGGCCGACACGAGGTCCATGGCCCCGGCCAGGGGCCGCAGCACGCACACCGGGCTCGGCTCGAAGCCGTCGCGTCGCGCCACCCACTCCCGGGCGTAGTCGCTCACCTCGCGCTCCTGCTCGGCCAGCACCGCGAGGTGGCGTGGCACCCGCCACGTCTCGACCCAGCTCGTGATCTCCGGTCCACCCGTCATGACCCACCTCCCGCTCCCCGCCGACGCACCGTGCACCGGCTCCCTCCAGGTGCCCGGCCGGGGTGGGCTTTGAAACGGGAGCATGATGGGGCTGTGGACAACGCGCTTCTCTTCGACGCCCGGGCGCGGGTGCTGGCCGACCTCCGGGCCCGCGACCACGCCACGCCACCCGCTGTCTCGGCGCTGGAGGACGCCGTCTCGGCGCGCTCGTGGTGGGCGGGGCAGTGGCCCGAGGGGGCGCAGTACGTCGCCGGCCTGGTCGCCCAGGACGTGCAGGACGCGCTGTTCGAGAGCATCGGTCGCTGGCCCCTGTGCGTCGGCTGTCCCGACGCGCCGGAGCACTCGCTCTACATCCAGCCCGACCTCGGGGGCCCCGACCCGCACTGGGTGTGCGAGGAGACCGGCCAGACGGTCGCCGACCTGGGCCGCCTCGGTGAGTGGCGCCCCTTCTGAGCCGACCCCTCCCCGGAGTCGTGGCCCTCAGACGTCGTGGCCGAGCTGGACCCAGAGCGTGAAGCGGTCGGCGCGGTAGACGGTGCGCGAGACCTCGACGACCTTGTCGCCGGCCAGCGCGCGTCGTGAGTGGCGCAGCACGGGCGCGCCCTCGTCGACCTCCAGGAGGGTCGCCTCCTCGGGCGTCGCCCGGTCGGCGGTGATGGAGTCCTCGGCCCAGGTCGGGCGCAGGCCGCGGCCGTCGAGGGCGTCGTAGAGGCTGGTCGGCATGCCGCTCTGGAGGAAGCCGGGCAGGAGGACCTCGTTGAGGTAGGCGTCCTCGAGGCACATCGGCGTGCCGTCGGCGCGGCGCAGCCGCCGCCAGTGGATGACGGCGTCGCCCTCGGTCAGGCTCAGCGCACGGGCCACGCCGGGGCCGGCCTGCTCACGACGCGCGAGGAGGGTCTGCGACTCGGCCAGCAGCCCGCGCCGCGACATCTCCTCGGTGTAGCCGATGATCCGGCTGGCCGCACGCCGCGGGCGGGCGACGAAGGTGCCCCGCCCGGGGATGCGCTCGAGCAGCCCCTCGACCACGAGCGCGTCCATGGCCTGGCGCACCGTCATGCGGGCGACCCCGAACTGGTGCACGAGCTCGCGCTCGGAGGGAGCGGGCGACCCGGGCGCGCTGCCGGTGACCAGCGAGCGGACGTACTCGCGCACCGCGACGTGCTTGAGGCCACGCCCGTCCGGCGCCAGAACGTCTTCCACACCCCCCAGATTAGGGAGGCGCGCGGCACCCTGTCCGGCGAATGCGCAACCTCGGGCGCCCCAGGGGTGAGCCCGCGCCGCGCCCCCCTCCCTACCCTCGACCCATGCACGTCGAGCGCACCTTCACCGTCCCGCGGCCCGTCGAGGCCGTCTTCGACTACCTCAGCGACTTCGCGCACACCACCGAGTGGGACCCCGGCACCGTCACCACCACCCGCACCTCCGGCGACGGCGGCGTCGGCACGACGTACGCCAACACCTCGCAGTTCATGGGCCGCACGGTCGACCTGACCTACGAGACGACGGCCTTCGAGCGGCCCTCCCGCGTGCAGTTCCGCGGCACCAACAAGTCCGCGACCGCGACCGACACGCTGAGCTTCTCCCCCGACGCCGACGGCAGCGCGACCCGCATCCACTACCGGGCCGACTTCGACTTCGGCTTCCTGCTCAACCTGGTGGCACCCGTCGTGCTGCGCGGCAAGCTCGACGCCCTCGCCGACGAGACCGTCGAGCAGATCACCCGCACGCTGCTGAACAAGGCCGTCTGACCGGCGGCGCGCCGGCCGATCGGTCGAACACGCGTTCGACCGATCGGTCTAGGATGACCTCGTGGACTTCCAGTCGTCGCTCTTCGAGGCGCCGGTCGCGCAGGTCGGTGACCTGAGCGCCCTCGAGCGCCACCCGCTGTCGCACGGCGCGTGGGTCGACGTGCACCGCACGTGGCTCCCCGAGCCCGACGACGTGCTCGCCACCCTGGTCGCCGACGTGCCGTGGCGCGCCGAGCGACGCCAGATGTACGACCGCCTCGTCGACGTGCCGAGGCTGGTGCACACCTACCTCGTCGGCGACGCCCTGCCCCACCCGCGGCTCACGCAGGCCCGCGACGCGCTGAGCGCGCACTACGCCGACGAGCTCGGTGAGCCCTTCCGCACCGCCGGCTGCTGCTACTACCGCGACGGGCGCGACAGCGTGGCCTGGCACGGCGACACCATCGGGCGCGGCTCGACGCAGGACACGATGGTCGCGATCGTCTCCCTCGGCGACCCGCGACGCCTGGCGCTGCGCCCCCGCGGCGGCGGGGCCTCGGTGTCCTTCGAGATGGGCCACGGGGACCTGCTCGTCATGGGCGGCTCCTGCCAGCGCACCTGGGAGCACGCCGTGCCGAAGGTCGCCTCGGCCGGGCCGCGGGTCTCGGTGCAGTTCCGCCCGCTCAACGTGTTCTGACCGCGCCCACTCACCCCCTTGGGCGGAACAGCGGCCCCCCACCCGTGGTTGTGTCGAACCATGGACGCCACTGCCACCATCGGCCTGACCGGCCTCGCTGTCATGGGCCGCAACCTGGCCCGCAACATCGCCCGCAACGGGCACACCATCGCCGTGCACAACCGCACCGCCGCCAAGATGACCGCGCTCGTCGAGGAGTTCTCCGACGAGGCCCGCGAGGGCGGCGGCGAGCTGGTGGGCTCGGAGAGCCTCGAGGACTTCGTCGCCTCGATCCAGCAGCCCCGCACCATCCTGGTGATGGTGAAGGCCGGCGAGCCGACCGACGCCGTCATCGACGAGCTGGTGCCGCTGCTCGACGAGGGCGACATCGTCGTCGACGCCGGCAACGCGCACTTCACCGACACCCTGCGCCGCCAGCAGGCCCTCGAGGAGAAGGGCCTGCACTTCGTGGGCATGGGCGTCTCGGGCGGCGAGGAGGGCGCCCTCAACGGGCCCTCGATCATGGTGGGCGGCTCCGAGCACGCCTACGAGAACCTCGGCCCCGTGATGGAGTCGATCGCCGCGGTCGTCGACGGCACCCCGTGCAGCACCCACGTCGGTCCCGACGGCGCCGGGCACTTCGTCAAGATGGTGCACAACGGCATCGAGTACGCCGACATGCAGCTGATCGCGGAGTCCTTCGACCTGCTGCGCACCGTCGGCGGCCTCGAGCCCGCCGAGATCGCCGACGTCTTCGACGAGTGGAACCGCGGCGACCTCGAGTCCTTCCTCATCGAGATGACCGCCGACGTCCTGCGCCACACCGACGCCGAGACGGGCAAGCCCTTCGTCGACGTCGTGCTCGACCAGGCCGAGCAGAAGGGCACCGGCCGCTGGACCGTGCAGAGCGCCCTCGACCTCGGCGTGCCGATCACCGGCATCGCGGAGGCGACCTTCGCCCGCAGCCTCTCGGGCCACGCCGAGCAGCGCGCCGCGGCCCGCGAGATGTTCTCCACCACCTCCGAGGAGCACACCGTCGAGGTCGACCGCGACGCCTTCGTCGACCAGGTGCGCGCGGCGCTCTACGCCTCCAAGGTCGTGGCCTACGCGCAGGGCTTCGACCAGATCGCGGCCGGCGCGGAGGAGCACGGCTGGGACATCGACCTCGGCAGCATCGCCACCATCTGGCGCGGCGGCTGCATCATCCGGGCGCAGTTCCTGGACCGCATCAAGGAGGCCTACGCCGAGGAGCCCGACCTCACCACGCTGCTGACCACGCCCTACTTCGCCGACGCGGTCAAGGGCGGCGTCGACGCCTGGCGCGACGTGGTGGCCACCGCGGCGCAGGCCGGCGTGCCGATCCCGGCCTTCGCCTCCTCGCTGTCCTATTTCGACGGGCTGCGGCGCGGCCGCCTGCCCGCCGCGCTCATCCAGGGCCTGCGCGACAACTTCGGCGCCCACACCTACCAGCGGGTCGACCGCGACGGCTCCTTCCACACCACGTGGGCGGGCGACCGCACCGAGCAGGAGGCCTGACGTGACCGGCACGAGCGACACCTTCCGCATCGGCGGCGACCTGCCCGTGACCCGTCTGGGCTACGGCACGATGCAGCTCACGGGCGAGGGCGTCTGGGGGCCGCCCGAGGACCACGACGGCGCGATCGCCGTGCTCCGCCGCGCAGTCGAGCTCGGCGTCACCCTCTTCGACACCGCCGACTCCTACGGCCCCGAGGTCGCCGAGGACCTGCTCCGCGAGGCGCTGCACCCCTACGCCGACGACGTCGTCATCGCCACCAAGGCCGGCCTGACCCGCACCGGTCCCGGCCAGTGGATCCCGGTCGGTCGCCCGTCGTACCTGCGCCAGCAGTGCGAGCTGAGCCTGCGCCGCCTCGGCCTCGAGCGCATCGACCTCTTCCAGCTGCACCGCATCGACCCCGAGGTCGCGCTGGAGGACCAGGTCGGCGAGCTGGCCGCGCTGCAGCAGGAGGGCAAGATCCGCCACATCGGGCTCTCCGAGGTCAGCGTCGAGCAGACCCGGGCCGCCCGCGAGGTCGCGACCATCGCCACCGTGCAGAACCTCTACAACCTCGCCGACCGCAGCGCCGAGGAGCTCGTGGACTACTGCGAGGCGGAGGGGATCGGCTTCATCCCGTGGTTCCCCCTCGCCACCGGCGCGCTGTCGAAGGACGACGGACCGCTGGCGGCGGCGAGCCGCGAGCACGACGCCACGCCCTCGCAGCTCGCGCTGGCCTGGCTGCTGCGCCGCTCCCCTGTCATGCTGCCGATCCCGGGCACGAAGAGCCTGGACCACCTCGAGTCCAACACCGCGGCGGCCGGGATCGACCTGAGCGACACCGAGTTCGAGGCGCTGGCCCGGGCCACGGCCTGACCCCCCTTCCCCACCACCAGGAGACGACCGATGAGCACCCAGTCCCACGAGCCCACCGCGGGCGACCGCGGCACCGGCACCGACCCCACGCCCACCCCGACCGACACCGGCTCGAGCCGCCACGAGGACCCGCTGCGCGGCTCACGCACCAGCGGCCTCTGGGTCGCCGTCATCGCCTCGATCGTGGTGCTGGTGCTGCTGGTGGTCTTCATCATGCAGAACACCGAGCGGGTCACCGTGGCCTTCCTGCCCTGGGAGGCCGAGCTGCCCCAGGCCGCCGCCCTGCTCATCGCCGCCGCCGCGGGCATGCTGCTGGCCGGCATCGTCGGCAGCATGCGCATCCTGCAGCTGCGACGCCGCGTCAAGCGCGAGGTGAAGGTCAACCGCAAGGGCTGACCGCGGTCGATTCCGCCGTCTCCGGCGCAGGTGCGAGACTGCGCCGGAGATGAGCACCAGCACCCCCGGCAGCACCGGCACGACCGACCGCCCGACCCTCGCGTCCTTCTGGCACGACCTGCCCCGGGAAGGGCGGTTGCTGCTGTCGGTGGTGGTCCTGGAGTTCTTCGGCACCGGTCTGGTGCTGCCCTTCCAGGTCGTCTACCTCAACGAGGTCCGCGGCTTCGCCCTCGCCGACGTCGGCCTGCTGCTCGCGGTGCCCCCGCTGATCGGCTTCCTCATCGTCGGCCCCGGCGGAGCCCTCATCGACCGCATCGGGGCCCGGCGGGTGCTGCTCGCCTCGCTGCTCCTGCTGGTCGCCGGCAACGCCCTCCTCGCCTTCGCCTCGACCATGCTGCTGGCGGGGGTGGCGCTGACGCTGAACGGCGTCGCCTTCGGCGTCTCCTGGCCGGCCTCCCAGAGCTTCATCGCCGCCGTCGTGCCGGCCGCGCTGCGCCAGCGCTACTTCGGCGTCAACTTCACCCTGCTCAACCTCGGCATCGGGATCGGCGGGATCCTCGGCGGGGTGCTGGTCGACGTCGAGCAGGTCTCGACCTTCCAGGCCATCTACCTCGGCGACGCCGCGAGCTACCTGCCCGCGATCGTCCTGCTCCTCGGCCCGCTGCGCCACGTGGCCGGGCGGCCTGACCACGACACCGCGACCACCGGGCCGTCGGTCGGCTACCTCGTGGTCCTGCGCCGGCCCGCCGTGGCCTCGCTCATGGTGCTGGGCTTCGTGTCGTCCTTCGTCGGCTACTCCCAGCTCAACGCCGGGATGCCGGCCTACGCCCGCGCCGTCGGCGAGGTCTCGACCCAGGGGCTGGGCCTGGCCTTCGGCGCCAACACCCTGGTCATCGTGGTGCTCCAGCTGTTCGTGCTCCAGCGCATCGAGGGCCTGCGGCGCACCCGGGTCATCGCGGTGATGGCGGTGATCTGGTCGCTGGCCTGGCTCTGCCTCGGCGCCACCGGGCTGGTCGCCGGCACCGTCGCGGCCACCGTGCTCGTCGCCGCCTGCGCCTCCGTCTTCGCCCTCGGCGAGACCCTGCTCCAGCCGACGATCCCCGCACTCGTCAACGACCTGGCCCCCGACCACCTGCGGGGTCGCTACAACGCCCTCAGCTCGGCCTCCTTCCAGGCCGCCGCCGTCATCGCCCCGCCGGTCTCCGGCTTCCTCATCGGCCACGCGCTGGGCGAGGTCTACATCGGGCTGCTCGTGGTCGGGTGCCTGCTGTGCGGCGCCCTGGCCGTGCTGCGCCTGGAGCCCCAGCTCGACCCCGTCACCAACGGGGTGCGGCCCCGCCCCGACCGGTCGGGCGCCGCGGTCGACTGACCCGCACGGGCACCAGCGCGCGCACCGAGCCCTCCCGCAGGGCACCGGCCCACACACCGGCCCCGTAGGCCACGTCGTCGAGGCGGCGCAGGGCGGCGTACGGGAGCAGGCCGAGGCGCGGACCGGTGCGGCGGTGGTCGGCGACGGCGTCGAGCACCCCCACCACCACGACCGTACGCCGGGCCCGTCGCGAGACGACCGCGGCGAGCAGGGCCGTGGGCCACTGCTCGCGCAGCAGCACCGACCCGCTCCCCCACAGCGCCGCCACCGCCTCCTCGAGCACCACGACCGCGGCCGCCCGCACCGGGCGGGGCGACCCGTCGCGCCGCAGGCCGCGGGTGCGCCCGACGAGCGCGAGGCCCGCCGCGGCGCCGGTCACCGCCAGCGCCCGCCGCCCGAGCAGGGGCGCGCCCACGAGCCCGCCCAGCAGCGCGACGGTCCACGGACGCATCACCAGCGAGGCCGCCGCCTGCGGGTGGCGGGCGGCCAGCGGAGCCGCGGAGGTGCCGTAGAAGGCCTTGCGCCCGGCCCAGGCCGCCACGCCGGTCCGGTGCTCGTGACGCACGTGGGCGCCGGGCTCGTAGCGCACCCGCCAGCCCGCGGCGAGCAGGCGGCGCACCAGGTCGACGTCCTCGCCGCAGCGCAGCCGGGGGTCGAAGCCGTCGCCCAGCGCCGCGGTGCGGGCCAGGAGGCAGGCGCCGGGGAGGTAGGAGACTCGGCCGCCCGCGCGCACCGCCGCCGGCGCCGGGCCCAGGTCGAGGGAGGAGCGCGCCTGCTCGTAGCGGGCGACCGCGCCGTCGCCGGGGCGCGCGGCGGGCCCCAGCACCCGCGGCGCGACCACGGCCAGCGACGGGTCGTCCAGGTGCGGCAGCAGTCGCTCGAGCCAGCCCGGCTCCGGCACGACGTCGACGTCGACGAACGCGACGCAGGGCGTGGTCACCTCCCGCAGGCCGCTGTCACGGGCTGCGGCGGGGCCGCGGTTGCGCCGGTGCGCCACCAGTCGCGCGCCGTGGGCGAGCACCACCGCCGCGACCTCGCCCGGGGCGCGCGAGGCGTCGTCGACGACCACGACCTCCACCCCGGGTGGGAGGTCCTCGCGCAGCGCGGCGAGCAGCCGGCCCAGTCGCACCGCGTCGTCGCGCACCGGCACCACCACGCTGACCTCGCGGGCGTCCACCGGCCGCGGCGTGACCAGCGGGTCGGCCAGGTCGGCGTCGAGGAGCCGGCGGGCGAGCTCGCCCCCGACCGGTCCGGCCGCGACAGCGGCGGCCTCCGCGTCGTCGAGGCGCACCAGGCCGGACTCGCCGCCGACCCCGCCAGCGACCCCGAGCAGGGAGCGGCCGCCGTCGCAGACGTGGGTGCGCGCCGAGAGCGTCGCGAGGGGCTCGGTCGGTGGCCGCACCCGCTCACGCTAGGCACCGGCGCGACCCGGCGCACCCCTCCCCGGGCCGTGGCCGACCTGTCCCGACGGGCAGGTCCCCACTGCCCCGCCAGGGTGTTTCCGCGTCCTCGTCTGTCGGTGCGGTCCCCACGCTCCTAGCGTCCGCAGGGCGAGCACCAGCCAGCGCGACCAGGAGGTCCCACATGCAAGTCGACGAGCTGCTCAAGCCCTTCCCGATCAAGGAGTTCCACCCCTTCCCCCGTGCCCTCATGGGTCCGGGCGCCCACGAGATGATCGGGCCCGAGGCCCTCAAGATGGGCTTCCGCAAGACCCTCGTGATGACGTCGGGCCTGCGCGGCACCGACATCGTGCACAAGATCGTGGAGTCGATGAAGTACCACGGCCTCGAGGTCGTCGTGTACGACAAGGTCGAGTCCAACCCCAAGGACTACAACGTCATGGACTCCGTGGCGCTCTACCAGCAGAACGAGTGCGACTCCTTCGTCTCCATCGGGGGCGGCTCCTCCCACGACGCCTGCAAGGGCGCGCGGGTCTCGGTGGCCCACGACGGGCGCAACGTCAACGAGTTCGAGGGCTTCAACATGTCCGAGAACCCGAAGAACCCGCCCCACATCGCGGTCTCGACCACGGCCGGCACCGGCTCGGAGACCTCGTGGGCCTACGTCATCACCGACACCACGACCGACCCCGACAACCCGCACAAGTACGTCGCCTTCGACGACGCCTCGGTGACGAGCCTGGCCATCGACGACCCGGTGCTCTACTTCGACTGCCCGGTCGACTACACCGCCCAGTGCGGCTTCGACGTGCTCGCCCACGCCAGCGAGCCCTACGTCTCGCGGCTGAACTTCGAGCCGTCGCTCGGCAACGCGATCCGCGCGATCAAGCTGACCTCGGAGAACCTGCGCGAGGCGGTCTGGAACGGCCAGGACCTCAAGGGCCGCGAGGGCATGATGTACGCCCAGTACATCGCCGCCCAGGCCTTCAACTCCGGCGGCCTCGGGATCATCCACTCCATCTCGCACGCCGTGTCGGCCTTCTACGACACCCACCACGGCCTCAACAACGCCATCGCGCTGCCGCGCGTGTGGGCCTTCAACATGCCCGCGCAGTACGCCCGCTTCGCCGACATCGCCGAGGCGATGGGCATCGACACCCACGGCATGACCAAGCCGCAGGCCGCCGACGCCGCGCTCGCCGCCGCCATCCGGCTGCTGCGCGACGTGGGCATCACCGAGAAGTTCACCGACGTCACCAAGGACAGCTACTCCAAGAACCGGCTCGGCGAGGGACCGACCGCGTTCTACGAGAACGCCGGGGTCATCACCGGCGACGCCGCCGACGTCGACCGCATCACCCACCACGTCCTCGGCGACGCCTGCACCCCGGGCAACGCCAAGGAGTGCACCTTCGAGACGGTGCGCCCCGTGGTCGACCACTGCATGAACGGCGACCTGGACGACCTGCTCAGCTGACGCCGCCGCGCGGCGGGCGCTCCCACGCCCGCCGCGCGCCGGTCAGGTCCCGCCCACCCCCAGAGCCCAGGAGCAGCGCGTGAGCGACGCACCCACCACCCCGTCCGACAGCGAGTTCCGCGACGTCGACGAGACCCGCGAGCGCTTCCGCGACGCCGGCTACCTCGCCGACGACCGGCTGGCCACCACCGTCTTCCTGCTCTCGCGGCTGGAGAAGCCGGTGCTGCTCGAGGGACCGGCCGGCGTCGGGAAGACCCAGCTGGCCACCAGCCTGGCCCAGGTCACCGGCCGGCGCCTGATCCGGCTGCAGTGCTACGAGGGACAGGACGAGACCAAGGCCCTCTACGAGTGGGACTACGGCAAGCAGATGCTCTACACCCAGATCCTGCGCGAGAAGATCGGGCAGGTCGTCGAGGACGCCACCACCCTCTCCGAGGCCGTGGAGCGCATCGCCGACCAGGACAGCATCTTCTTCTCCGAGCGCTTCCTCGCCGCCCGGCCGCTGCTGGAGGCCATCACCTCGGCGGAGCCCGTGGTGCTGCTCATCGACGAGGTCGACCGCGCCGACGAGGCGCTGGAGGCCGTGCTGCTGGAGCTGCTCAGCGAGTTCCAGATCTCCATCCCCGAGATCGGCACCGTGCGCGCCACCCACCTGCCCTACGTCGTGCTGACCTCCAACAACACCCGCGACCTGTCGGCCGCCCTCAAGCGACGCTGCCTGCACCTCTTCCTCGACTACCCCGAGGCGACCCGCGAGCTGGAGATCATCCGGTCCAAGGACACCGGCCTGGCCGAGGCCCTCGCGGTCCGCCTGGTCGACGTCGTGCGCGGGCTGCGCGAGCTCGACCTGCGCAAGTCGCCGAGCATCTCCGAGACCATCGACTGGGCCCGCACCCTCGCGGTGCTCGGCGTCGAGGAGCTGACCGCCGACGTGCTGTCGTCGACCCTGAGCGTGGTCGTGAAGTACGAGCGCGACCTCGACAAGGCCCGCAAGGCCCTGCCCGGCCTGGTCGACCCCAACGCCACCGTGCCCGACCACCTCGACCACGGCCACGGCCACGGGCACGGCCACGGCCACGGCCACGACGCGGACGACCGCGCCGGCGGCCCCGGTGACCCCGGCGACCCCGGCGACGGGCCCGACGGTCGCGACGTGCGTGCGGCCAAGGACCGTCCCGGGCGCCACGACGCGGCGTACGCCGGCGGCGGCCGGACCTCCAGCGAGGGCAAGCCCGCCAAGGCGGTGCCCGCCGGCCAGGGCGCGCGCTCCTTCGCGGCGCGCGGCGCCCGCAAGCGTCCGGTCTGATCCCGTGGAGGGCGCGGTCCACCGGTTCATCCGGCTGCTGCGGCTGCTCGGGGTGCGCGTCAGCACCGCCGAGGCCATCGACGCCATGCACGCCGTGGCCCAGCCCGGCGTGCTGTCGGACCGCGAGGTCCTGCGCTCCGCGCTGGCGGTGAGCCTGGTCAAGGACCGGCGCGACCTGCCGACCTTCGAGCGGGTCTTCGACCGCTTCTTCGGGCTGCGGGCCGTGGTCGAGGAGGAGACCGGCCACGGGCACTCCCACGCCCACGACGACCTCACCGACGACGGCGAGCTCGAGCAGTTCACGCTCTCCGAGGAGCCCGGCGACACCCCGGAGGACGGGCACTCCCACGGCAAGCCCGACGACATCAAGGAGTTCTTCAAGCCCGAGGACATGGCCCAGCAGTACAACCTGCACCAGGAGGCCAACAAGATCGACATCGCCGCCCTGACCGACGAGATCGTGCTGTCCAACGACACCCAGGACAGCGCCGGCGAGGCCGCCCGCGTGCAGATCTCCACCCAGCGCATGCACAACCCCGGGGCGCCCGGCGACCTCGTGCGCCGACCCGGGATGACGCTCGACACCGAGCTGACGGTGGCCGAGGAGATGATGCTGCTCGGCTGGCTGGAGGAGGCGATGCCCGACGGGCCCGACGACCCCGACGACGAGGGCCCGGCCGGCGAGGGCCTCGCCGCGCTGCGCGAGGCGCTCGCGCCCTTCCTGGCCAGCCTCCCCGAGCGGCTCAAGCAGCACCTCGAGCGGCTCATGGAGCTCGAGCACGACATCGAGGAGCGGGAGATCGCGGCGGCCCGGGCCGAGAGCGTCGAGGAGCACGAGCGCGCCGACCTCGAGGAGTCGCTGCGGCGGCTGCTGCGCAGCCTGCGCGGCGCACCCCGGCCCCGCCGCAAGGCCGCCGCCCGCGGCGTCGTCGACGGCGCCCGCACGATGCGGGCCAACATGCGCTACGACGGCGTGCCCTTCCGGCCGGTGACGGTCAGCAAGGTCGAGGACCGGCCCCGGCTGCTCGTGCTGTGCGACGTGTCGCTGTCGGTGCGCTCCACCGCCCGCTTCACCCTCCACCTGGTGCACGGCCTGCAGTCGGTGGCCTCGTCGGTGCGCACCTTCGCCTTCGTCAAGGACCTCGTCGAGATCACCGACCTCTTCGCCGAGCACCGCACGGAGGACGCGCTCAGCCTGGTGATGTCGGGCCTGCCGGCCGGCGGGGTCCTCGACGTCGACGCCGACTCCGACTACGGGTCGACCTTCGAGCAGTTCCTCGAGCAGTTCGGGTCGGCCGTCACCCGCCGCACGACGCTCGTCGTGCTGGGCGACGGCCGCGGCAACGGCAAGGACCCCGGTCTCGGCGCCTTCGAGGAGCTCAGCCGCCGGGCCCGCGAGACCGTGTGGCTGACCCCCGAGCCGCGCTACTCCTGGGGCCTCGGCTCCTGCGACCTCCCCCTGTACGCCGAGCACTGCAGCCGGGTGCAGGTCGTGCGCAGCCTGCACGGCCTCGACCTGGTGTCCACCGCCGCGGTGCCATGAGCACCCCGGCGGACCACACCACCCGGGGCGAGCTCGAGCGCATCGACCCCCTGGCCCCGCTGCGCGACGGGGCCTACCGCGACACCCTCGTCGAGGTCCGCCGCGTGACGGGGGCGCGCCCGCGCCGCTCGCTGCACATGGTCCGCACCCCCCACTTCGACGTGGTCCAGGGCCCCGAGCGGGTGCAGGTCGACCACGTCGTGCCCCCCGAGCTCGTCGACGACGACCTCGCCGGGCTGCTGGCCGCGGAGCTGTTCAGCCCCGGCTGGCTGCGTGGGCCCGAGCTCTTCGAGCGGCTCCTGACCGGCGTCGTGCTGACCTCCGGCGGCAGCGCCCTGGACTGCTGGACCCGCTTCTACCGCACCACGCTGGCCCGCATCGAGGAGTCGCTGGCCGCGGGCGGGCCCGGCAGCGACGCGCCGGCCGGGAGCGGCAGCAGCAGCGGCCACGGCACCATCGACGACTACGCCCCGGTCTACGCCTTCGCCGAGCAGCAGGTGGCCCCCGGGTCGGTGCTCGAGCTGGGCTGCTGCTTCGGCTTCCTCTCACTGCGGCTCGCGGCGGCCGGCCACGACGTCCTGGCCTCCGACCTGTGCGAGGGCACCGTGGGCCTGCTCGCCGCGGTGGCGCCGCGCCTGGGTGCGACGCTCGGCACCTGCGCCGCCGACGCCGCGCGCTTCCCCGCCCCCGACGCCACCGCCGACACCGTGCTGGCGGTGCACCTGCTCGAGCACCTCGACGCCGAGCACGGCGAGCGGGTGCTGGCCGAGGCCGTGCGCCTGGCGCGGCGCCGGGTCGTGGTGGCCGTGCCCGTCGAGGACGTCCCCGACGAGACCTGGGGCCACGTGCGGACGTTCACGACCGCAGACCTCGAGGCGGCCGGACGCCGCAGCGGCCTGCCCTACGCCGTGCACGAGCACCACGGCGCCTGGCTCGTGCTCGACACGGGCTGACCTCAGATCACGCCCATCTTGGAGGCCTCGTAGACCGCCTCGGCGCGGCGGGTGACGTCGAGCTTGCGCAAGATGTTGCCGACGTGGAACTTGGCGGTGGTCTCGGAGATGAAGAGCTGGGCCCCGATGTCGCGGTTGGACAGCCCCCGGGCCAGCAGCCGCAGCACCTCGCACTCGCGCGGGGTGAGGTGGCGGGCCTCCTCGGGCGGCGGGGTGTTGAGCCCGCGCACCATGGCGGCGGCGCTGCGGGCGTCGAAGGCGCTCTCGCCCCGCGCCACGTCGCGGATGGCGCGCACCAGGCCGGAGGTGTCGACGTCCTTGACGACGTAGCCCCGTGCCCCGGCCCGCACCGCACGCAGCACGAGCTGGTCGTCGAGGAAGGTGGTGAGCACGAGGACGCCCAGGCCCGGGAAGCGCCCGACGAGGGCCTCGCACAGGTCGAGGCCCTCGGTGTCGGAAGAGGTCGAGAGCTTGAGGTCGAGCAGCACCACGGCCGGGCGGGCCCGGCCGATCACGGTCATCGCCTCCGCCGCGGTGGAGGCCTCCGCGACCACCCGCAGGTCCTGCTCGCGCTCGAGGATCGAGCGCAGGCCCTGGCGCACGATCGCGTGGTCGTCGACGAGCATGATGTCGACGCCCGCCGACGGCGCGGGGCGGGCGGGCTGGGGTGGGCTCAGCGTGGCCATGGTGGCTCCTTCTGCCCGGTGCCGACCAGGCCGTGGATGACTCCCGCGTGGCGGGGCGCCACGAGGGGTAGCGGCAGGCGCATCTCGACCCGCACGCCGCCGAGCCGCGCCCGGCGGAAGACGACGCTGCCGCCCAGGTCGCCGATGCGGCTCTCGATGTTGACCAGCCCGCGGTGCCGGCCGTCGACCACCGGGCCGCGCTCCAGGCGCAGGCGGCGGGCGAGCTCGGTGGGGTCGCCGGTGCCGTCGTCGGCGACGCTCACGAGGATCTCCTCGGCGCGGTAGCGCAGGCGCACCACCGCCCGCGTCGCCTCGGCGTGGGTGGCGACGTTGAAGAGGGCCTCGCCCACGGCGCGGGCGATCTCGTGGTCGGCGTCGGCGGCCAGCACCTGGGCGTCGCCCTCGACCCGCACGCTCACCGACAGCTGAGGGCGGTGGTGCTCGGCGACCTCGTGGAGCAGCTCGGGCAGGGTGCCCACGGTGTCGCGGTGGGGCTGGTGGAGGGCGTAGATCGCGCGGCGCAGCTGGTCCACCGCCTCCTGGCTCAGGGCCTTGGCGGTGGCCAGCCGCTCCAGGATCGGGGCGCCGGCGGAGCCGAGGTCCTCGGCCTCGCCCCGCGCGACCTCGACGGCCATCCCGGCCGACAGGACGTACTGGGTCACGCTGTCGTGCAGCTCGCGGGCGATGCGGTGGCGCTCGTGGTCGACCAGCTCGCGCTGGTGGGCCACGACGAGACGCTCCTCGGCCTGGCGCAGCTCACGGGTGCGGTCCTCGAGGTCGCGGGCGCGGTCGGTGGCCTCGTCGTAGAGCCGCTGGGCCCGGCGGTGCAGGGCCAGGCCGGCCTGGTACTGCTCGGAGGTGTGCAGCGAGACCGCAGCCTGGTTGGCCAGGATGCGCAGCACGGACAGGTCGCGCGGCTCGGGGTCGTCGTCGAGTCCGTGCAGCCCGGCCAGGCTGCCGATGTGGCGGCCCTCCAGGCTCATCGGCACCCGCACCCAGCGCTGGTCGGCCCGGCTGCGGGTGACGTGGCCGGCCCGCACGGCACCCAGCTCGCGCCGCACCTCGGCCGGCACGGCCGCGACCTCGTCGTGCACCCCGCCGTCGGGCCCCACCAGGAGGAAGCGCGGGCGTGCGCCGGGCAGGTGCCCGTCGGCGAGCGCCAGCATCGTCCAGCTCGCGTCGAGGTGGGAGCCCGCGGCCCGCACGACCTCCTCGAGCAGGCTGCGCGGTCCCTCCACCGTGCGCACGAGCGCCCGGGAGATCGAGTCCATCGCCCGCACCGCGCGCTGCATGCGCTCGTCGGAGCGGACGTAGGCGCGGTAGTAGGAGCCCTTGCCGGAGCGGACCCCGGTGAGGGTCGCGACGTCGAGGGGACGCTCGGTGCTGCTCACAGCGCGTCTCGGAAGAGCTGCTCCACCTCGGCCGCGCTCGCCGGGCGCGGGTTGGTGGTCAGGCAGGCGTCGTCGAGGGTGGTCGCCGCCAGGCGCGGCACGTCGTGCTCGCCGACCCCCAGTGCGCGCAGCCCGCGGGGGACGCCCACGTCGTCGGCCAGCCGTCGCACGTGGGCGGCGAGGAGCTCGGCCGCCTCCACCCCGGGCAGGCCGTCGACCGGGAGGCCCGCGGCGGCGGCCAGGTCGACGAAGCGGTCGGGGGTGGCGCGGGCGTTGTAGCGGATGACGTGCGGCAGCAGGACGCCGTTGACCACCCCGTGGGGCGCGTCGAGCAGCCCGCCGACCTGGTGGCTCATCGCGTGGGTGGCGCCCAGGATGGCGTTGGTGAACGCCAGCCCCGCCTGCAGGCTGGCCTGCGCCATCTTCGTGCGCGCCGCCTCCTGCCGCGGGTGGCTCATCGTCGTGCGCAGGTGGGCGCACACCAGCCCGACCGCGGCGAGGGCGTGGGTGTCGGCCAGGGGGTTGTGCGCCAGCGACACGAACGCCTCCACGCCGTGGGTCAGCGCGTCGAGCCCGGTCGCGGCGTTGAGCTGCTCGGGCATCGTCATCAGCAGCCGCGGGTCGGTGATCGAGATGTCGGGCACCAGGGCGCGGCCCATGATGGTGATCTTCACCGACCGCTCGGTGTCGGTGACGATGCAGAACTGCGAGACGTCGGCACCCGTGCCCGAGGTGCTGGGGATGACCAGCAGCGGCGGGATCGGTGCGGTCGCCCGGTCGACGCCGGCGTAGTCGAGGATGTCGCCGCCGTTGCCGCTGAGCAGGGCCACGCCCTTGGCCGCGTCGGCGCACGAGCCGCCGCCCAGGGCGATGATGACGTCGGCGCCCTGCTCGACGTAGCGGCGGTGGGCGGCGCGGACCTCGTGGTCCTTGGGGTTGGGCGTGATCTCCGACCACACGACCGGCGTGAGCCGCGCCTCGCGCAGGTGGCCCAGCAGGGCGTCGACCCAGCCCGCCTCGATGATGCCGGGGTCGGTCACCACGAAGGGGCGCCGGGCGCCCAGCCGGGCGGCCGCGAAGCCGGCCTCGGCCAGCGACCCGATCCCGAACACGACCTCCGGGGCGTGGAACTTCACCAGCGGCACCCGCTCGGGGGCCGGCTCCGTGCCCGGGTCCGGCGTCGACCCGGTGCCGGCGTCCGGCGCGCGTCGCGGCGAGAGCGTTGCGGACATGACGGCCTCCCCTGCGTGACGTGCACCACACTGCCCGCCCGACGTTGTCAGAACGTTGGTCGGCGGCGCGCCACGGGCCGGGTCAGCGCCCCGTCTCGGGCGAGATGGTGGAGCGGACCTCGCTGATCCGGTCGCACGGGAAGCCCCCGCGGCTCGCGTGCTCCTCGATGAGGGCGGGGTCGGCGGCGTCGTAGACGCAGAACAACTTGTCGTCGGTGACGTAGGACTCGACCCAGCTGATGTCGTCGAGGCCGGCGAGCACCTCGTTGGACCGGGCACTGAGGTCGTGCAGCGCCCGGTCGTCCAGGTCCCCGGCTCCGGGCAAGTCGCGCTCGATGACGTATCGGCTCATGGGTGACCTCCTTCACACCCCACCCTAGGAACGCCACCCGGCGTGGCCACCGCCCGCACGGGCAGGCCCACCTGCCCGACCGGTGAGGAGCCGCGAGGGTGAGATCGTGCGTGGTGGGCCCGGCTACCGTCGGAGCCGCACGCCCCGCCTCCCGAGAGGTCAGCCATGACCGCGCCCGCCCGTCCCGACCGCCTGGCCGACGACCCGGCCGACGACCCGGCCGACGACGTCGTGCTGCTCGACGACGAGGGTCGCCCGACCGGCTCGGCACCGCGGCTGGAGGTGCACACCACCGACACCCCGCTGCACCTCGCCTTCTCGGTGCACCTGCTCGACCCCGACGGCCGCACCCTGCTGACCCGGCGCGCCCTGGGCAAGCAGGCCTGGCCCGGCGTGTGGACCAACTCCTGCTGCGGCCACCCGCGACCGGGCGAGCCCGTCGCCGACGCCGTGCGCCGCCGCACCCGCGAGGAGCTCGGCCTCGCGCTCGGGGACGTCGACGTGGTGCTGCCCGACTTCCGCTACCGCGCCGTCGACGCCTCCGGCGTCGTCGAGCACGAGGTCTGCCCCGTGCACGTCGCCCTGGTGGAGCGCGACCCGGTGCTCGACCCGCACGCCGAGGAGGTCGCCGAGCACGCCTGGGTGCCCTGGGCCGACGTCCACGGCGCCGTCACCCGCACCCCCGCCGTCTTCAGCCCGTGGCTCGTCCTCCAGGCGCGCGCCCTGGGCCCCGACCTGACCGCACACACCACCACCGCCCACACCAGGAGCCGAGCATGAGCAGCGTCGTCGTCATCGGAGGAGGCCTCGCCGGCCTCGCCACCGCGTGCCACCTCTCCGGCAGCGGGCACGAGGTGACGGTCGTCGAGCGGGAGCCGATCCCCGGTGGCCGAGCCGGCCGCATCCACCGCGAGGGCTTCACCTTCGACACCGGCCCGACGGTGCTCACCATGCGCAACCTGCTCGACGACGTCGTCTCCGCGGCCGGCGGTGACCTCGACACGCTGCTGCCGATGCGTCGCCTCGACCCGGGCTACCGCGCCCGCTACGCCGACGGCTCCGAGATCCTGGTGAAGTTCGGCCACGACGCCATGCGCGAGGAGATCGCCCGCGTCGCCGGCGCCCACGACGCCGCCGCCTTCGACGGCTTCGTCGACTGGCTGCGCGACCTCTACGACGTCGAGATGCCCCACTTCATCGACCGCAACTTCGACTCCCCGCTCGACCTGCTCTCCTCCCCCGGCGCCGCCGCCCGGCTCGTGCGCCTCGGTGGCTTCGGCCGCCTCGGCCCCGCCATCCGCCGCCGCTTCGACGACGACCGCCTCCAGCGGCTGTTCACCTTCCAGGCGATGTACGCCGGGCTGCCGCCCTCCGACGCGCTGGCCCTCTACGCCGTCATCACCTACATGGACTGCATCGAGGGCGTGTGGTTCCCCGAGGGCGGCATGAGCCAGGTGCCGGTCGCCCTGGCCCAGGCCGCCTCCGACGGCGGCGCCGAGCTGCGCTACGGCACGACGGTGACCCGCGTGCTGCGCCGCGGCGACGGCGGGGTGGCCGGCGTCGAGCTCGACGGCGGCGAGCAGCTGCGCGCCGACGCGGTCGTCTGCACCCTCGACCTCCCGGTGGCCTACTCCCAGCTGCTGCCCGACCTCAAGCCCCACCGCGCCGTGCGCAAGGGGGTCTACTCCCCCTCCGCCGTCGTGTGGCACGTCGGCGCGCGCGGGTCGCTGCCCGAGGGCGTGCACCACCACAACATCCACTTCGCCGACGCCTGGGACTCCTCCTTCGACGCGCTGATCAAGCGCGGCGAGATGATGCCCGACCCCTCGCGCCTGGTCACGGTGCCCTCGCTCAGCGACCCGTCGCTGGCCCCCGAGGGCGCCCACACGCTCTACGTGCTGGAGCCGGTGCCCAACCTCGACGGCGTCGTCGACTGGCGCACGCAGCGCCCGAAGATCCGCGAGTCGCTGCTGCGCTTCCTCGACCGCGAGGGCTACCCCACCGACGTCGTGGCCGAGGAGCTCGTCGACCCCGTCGACTGGCAGCGCATGGGCATGGAGCGCGGCACGCCGTTCGCGCTGGCCCACACCTTCCCGCAGACCGGCCCTTTCCGCCCGCCGAACGTGGAGAAGCGGGTGCCGGGGCTGTTCTTCGCCGGCTCCGGCACCACTCCCGGCGTGGGCGTGCCGATGGTGCTCGTCTCGGGGCGTCTCGCCGCCGAGCGGGTCACCACCTTCCTGCCCGCGGCCGGACGCAGCCGGCGACCCCAGCGGCCCGCCGCCGGTACGGTGGGCCGATGACGGCTCTGCTCCACCACGACGACGACCTCCTCGCCGAGGGCTACCGCCGCTGCGCCGAGCTCACCCGCCGTCACGGCACGACGTACTTCTGGGGCGCAGCGATCCTGCCGGCCCCCCAGCGTCGCCACGTGCACGCGGTCTACGCGCTGTGCCGCCTGGCCGACGACATCGTCGACGCCGCCGGCGCCACCACCGAGGGCCACGTCGCGACCACGACCGCGGCGCTCGAGGCCTTCCGCGGCCGTTTCCAGGACGCCGTCGCCGCGGGCACCAGCGACGACCCCGTGCTCGCGGCGGTCGCGCGCACCGTGCTCGACGCGCGCATCGACCCCGAGTGCTTCGACCGGTTCTTCGGGGCCATGGCCCAGGACCTCGACACCACCCGCTACGCCCGCTGGGACGACCTGCTCGACTACATGGAGGGCTCCGCGGCCGTCATCGGCGAGATGATGCTGCCGGTGCTCCAGCCCACCAGCCCGGCCGCGCGCGAGCCCGCCCGCGCGCTGGGCCTGGCCTTCCAGCTCACCAACTTCCTGCGCGACGTCGACGAGGACCTCGACCGGGGCCGGGTCTACCTGCCCCAGGAGGACCTCGAGCGCTTCTCCGCCGACCCCGCGGCCCGGGCCGTCACGCCGGAGTGGCGCGAGCTGATGCGCTTCGAGATCGCCCGCAACCGCGAGCTCTACCGCGAGGCCGACGCCGGGCTCGCCCACCTGCCGGGCCCCTCGCAGCGCTGCGTGCGCACCGCCCGTGTCCTCTACGCCGGCATCCTCGACCGCATCGAGGCCGCCGACTACGACGTCTTCTCCTCCCGCGCCCGGGTGCCCACGTGGCGCAAGGCCGGCGTGGCCGCCCGCTCGCTGGCCCAGCGCGACCCCGAGGCCCCGCCGCGGGTGCCGCTCGCCCTCCGCCCGATGCCCAAGCGCACCGAGCTGACCCCGACCTGGCGCGAGGCCCGCCCCGCCCGGATCCGGCGCGCCCTCGACGTGGCGCTCGCCGCCGACCCGGGCGGCTGGTACGTCGTGGGCGCCAGCCGCGACCTCGGTCGGCGCTCGCTGGTGCGCTCGGTCGGCGGTCGCGAGGTCGTCGTGTGGCGCACCTCCACCGGCGTCGCGGCCGGGCCGGGCTCGTGCCCCCACCTCGGGGCCCTGCTCACCGACTGCGAGGTCATGTCCGACGCCGTGGTCTGCAAGTGGCACGGCCTGGCCCTCGACCCCGCGGGCGCCCCGGGCTGGCCGGCGTACGCCGCGCACGACGACGGGGTGCTGCTGTGGGTGCGCGTCCCCACCCAAGGCGAGGTTACCGCCGACGCGCCGAGGATCACCCGGCGGCCCGACGCCGCGAGCTCGGTGGCCGCGGTGGTGGAGGTCGCCGGCACCTGCGAGCCGCGCGACATCATCGCCAACCGGCTCGACCCGTGGCACGGCTCGTGGTTCCACCCCTACGCCTTCAGCCACCTCACCGTCGACGAGGCGGCCAGCACCGACGAGGTGCTGACCGTCGACGTGACCTTCCGCGTCTCGCGCACGTGGGGCGTGCCGGTGCGTGCGGAGTTCGCCTGCCCCGACGCCCGCACGATCGTCATGACCATCACCGACGGCGAGGGCGCCGGGAGCGTGGTCGAGACCCACGCGACGCCCCTGGGGCCCGACGCCGCCGGCCGGCCGCGCACGATGATGGTCGAGGCCACCGTCGCGACCTCCGAGCGCACCGGCTTCGCGGTGGCCCGCCACCTGGCCCCGCTGCTGCGGCCGGCGATGCGCTCCACCGCGCGCCGGCTGTGGGTCGACGACATGGTCTACGCCGAGCGGTCCTACCTGCTGCGCTCGCGCGGGGAGTCCTACGGCGTGTAGCCGGCCCGGTCCCGCGTCAGCGGGCCACCCGGGCCAGGCCGCGGCGCAGCGCCGGCACGACCCGGTGGCGCCCGGTCACGGGCACGCTCCAGACGCCGTGCCCCGAGACCTCCCACCCGGCCAGCAGCGTGTCGGCGGCCTGCCACCCGGTGGTGGCGGCGCGCTCCATGAGCGCCACCGGCAGGGCGCAGCGCACACCGTCGCCGGCGAGCACGACGCGGGGGTCGGGGGTGACGACGCCCGGGCGCTCGGCCCACGGGTCGGTGCCGGCCATCGGGCAGTCCTCACGCACGAGCCACTCCTCGTGCACGACCCCGGCGCCGTCGAGCTCGGGGTGCAGGCGCGAGAGCTCGGCGCGCAGCCGCGCGCGCAGGTCGGCGTCGTCGGTGCCGGCGGGCACGGCGTAGGCGTGCAGCTCGACCACCGAGCCGGCGTGCTCGCGCGACCAGCGGGCGGCGCCCTCCTCGAAGAGCTCGAGCACCGAGACGTTGTCGAGCGGCCCGAAGCCGCTGGTGGCCAGGAAGGGCGGGCTCCCCGCGGCGACGCGGCGGTCGAGCCACAGCCGCCAGACCGCGAAGGACGGGGCCGAGGTCTGCGCGGCCAGCGCGCCGCGCCAGGTCGCGTCGCCCAGCCATCCGGCGTCGCCCACGAGGCGCTGGAGCGGGGCCCGGTCGGTGGCCAGGACGACCCCGTCGGCCGTGAGCTCCTCACCGTCGCCGGTGACCACGACGACCCGCCCGTCGCCTCCCTCGCGCAGGGCGGCGGCGGCGCAGGAGGTGCGCACGTCGACCCCGAGCCCGGCCAGGTGCCGGCCCAGCGGCGCCCACAGCGAGGTGTCGTAGTCGTCGGTCGGCACGTCGAAGAGCAGGCCCTCCGACGAGCCGAGGAAGTAGGCGTGGAACATCGCCACGAGCTCGCCGCCGGAGAAGTCGCGGGGGTCGGCGAAGAACGAGCGGGCGAAGACCTCCAGGGCGAGGTGCCGCGCGTCGTGGGGGAAGCGCAGCCGGTCGAGCACCTCGGCGGCGCTGATGCCGTCGTGCTCGACGAACGTGCGCGGGAAGGCGACGTCGAGCAGGCCCATCGCGGCGTGCACGTCGACGGCGGCGAGGTCGCGCAGGCGGAAGCTCGGCGAGCGCGCGACGAAGGCCATCATGTTCAGCGGCGGGGTCCGCGGGATGTCGCTGAAGGAGTCGGTGGGCCCGTCGGCCAGCACCAGCGGGTAGTCCTCGACCGCGCGCAGCCGCTCGAGCGCGGGGTCGGCGCGGCGCAGCAGCGCCCGCAGGTTGTAGTACTGGCGGAAGAAGGCGTGGAAGCCGCGGCTCATCGTGGTGGTGCCGCCGCCGGCCTCGACCGGCCAGGCCGCCACGCGTCCGCCGAGCTGCGGCGTCGACTCCAGCAGCGTCACGCGTACGCCGCGCTCGGCCAGCCCGGTCGCGGCGGCCAGGCCGGCGATGCCGCCGCCGACCACCACCACGTGGTGGCGACCCGCGTCGTCGGCGTCGTGCGGGCCGTCGACCGGCGGGTGCCACACGGCCCGGGGGTCGACGCCGGGGCGCCAGGCGCCGGTCGCACCGCTCGCGGCAGGCACGTCAGGCCGTCCCGGCGGCGCGGGGTCGGCGTCCGTGGAAGGTGTGCAGCACGTCCTTCTGCCAGCCCCCGAAGGTGCGGCTGCGCACCTGCTCGAGCCCGGCGGCGACCATGCGGCTGCGGAAGCGCTCGGCGCCGTCGAAGTCCACCACGCTGCGCCACAGGTAGCGGTAGATGCTGCTGCGGGGGGCGGTCAGCAGGCCCAGCGGCACGACCACGCCCCAGCACACGACGTCCCACTTGACCCGTCCCGAGCGGCTCTCCTCGACGCTGTACTCGTGCACCACGAGCGAACCGCCCGGCACGAGCAGGTCGCGCACCTGGGCGAGCAGCCGGTCGCGGGCGTCGACGTTGCGGAAGAGGTAGGCCGCGAACACCCCGTCGTAGCCCTCGCCCGGGGCACCGCTCGGCGCACCGGGCGCCAGCGAGGCGGGCGTCAGCGTCTCGGCGTTGCCCTGGAGGAAGCGCACGGCACCGCGCCAGGGCTTGCGACGGGCCTGGGCGAGCATGCCCGCGGAGCCGTCGACGCCGAGCAGCTCGTAGTCGAGGCCGGCGTCGCGCAGCGCGGCCTCCAGGGCCGCGGTCGAGGCCCCCGAGCCGCAGCCGAGGTCGGCGAGGCGCACCGGCCGGTCGAGGTCGCGGGGCAGCGCGGCGACCAGCACGTCGGCCGACGCGCGCAGGTGGGCGTGGTAGCCCGGGTTGAGCGCGACCATGAGGTCGTAGGTCGAGGCGACGCCGTCGAAGGCGTCGGGCACCGCGTCGAGGTCGACCCCGGTGGTGCGGGAGCTGGCGGCGGTCGAGGGGGTCACGGGGTCTCCTGGAGGGACGGGGTGCGGGCGCGGCGGTCCTCGCGCTCGCCGAGGCGGAGCCAGACGAGCATGGTCAGGGTGACCATGCCGAAGCCGAAGGCGAAGTCCTCGACCGGGATGTCCCACGGGAAGCGGACGCCGGTCATCTCGGCCTCCTCGTAGAGCACGATCGGGTCGGAGAGCTTGGTCAACCAGCCGTCGACGGGCACCTGGAAGCCCAGCACGATGAGCATGGCCAGCCAGTAGCGGGCGGTGCGGAAGACGCCGGTGCGCAGCCACAGCAGCTCGACCAGGACCACCACGAGCACCGACAGCACGGCCGGCACGGTGTAGAGCAGCATCAGCGCGCACCTCCGCGGTGCACGACCAACGCCGCCTCGCGCAGCCCGGCCCCCGCGCGCAGGGCCCGCAGGCCCGCCAGCACGTTGCCGACGGCCTCCAGGGTCAGCAGGCCGCAGATCGGGATGACCACGAAGAAGGCCAGCTCCTCCAGCGGCATCGCGAAGGGCAGCAGGATGCCGGTGGTGAAGCGCTCGCTGTAGTCCCACATGCCGCTCTCGATGGCCAGGACGTCCCAGACGGAGTAGACGACCACCACGGGCAGCAGGGTGAGCAGGAGCCGTCGGGGCCGGCGCCAGACCCGCGCGCCGAGCACGAGCTCGAGCGGGAGGGTGATCAGCAGGCAGCCGGCCAGGACGAGCAGGTACTGGTACTGGTCCACGCGCTCCCCCGGGTCAGGGCGGCCGGCGGCCGCTGCTGCGACTCTAGAGGACCGCCGGGAACGCCCCGCACGCACGACGACGCCCTCCCCGCGGGCGCGGGGAGGGCGTCGGGTGGTCGTGACGGGTGGGTCACGCCGGGTGGGTCGTGGCGGGTCAGCGCCGCCCGAGGAGCCAGCGCAGGACCAGGAGCACGCCGAGGCCGGCCGCGGCCTGGCGCCAGTAGGTCTTGGCCAGGATCGGGATGACCGCGGCGCCCAGGTCGAGCGCGTCGTCCTGCGGCGGGGGCGCCGCGTGGCGCGGGACCGCCGAGACCGGCGCGGGGGCCGCGGGAGCCGCAGGCGCGCCCATGGCCGACGGGGCGCTGGTCTCCCCCGCCGGGGCCGAGGCCGCCGCCGGGTCCACGGGCGGGGCGGCCGCGGCCGACTGCGCCGCGACCTCCTCGCCCGACGGTCCGCTCAGCCGCTGCTCCAGGCAGCCCACGAACTGCCCGAGCAGCTTGTCGGAGACGTCCTGCATGACGCCGCGGCCGAACTGCGCCGGCTTGCCGGTGATCGCCAGATCGGTGAGCACCTCCACGTCGGTCGACCCCGGGGTCTGCGACGAGGCTTGCATCGAGAGCTTGACCTTGGCGCCGGCCGTGCCGTTGCCGCGCTTGTCCTTGCCCTTCGCGTCGACGACGAACCGGTGGTCGGTGTCGTCCTTCTCCACGAAGGTGCCCGAGCCGTTGTAGACCAGGGCGATGGGGCCGAGCTTGACCTTGCAGGAGCCGGTGAAGGTGCTGTCCTCGACCGAGGTGACGGTGGCGCCGGGGAAGCACTCGGCCAGCCCCTGGATGTCCTGGAAGTGCGCCCAGGTCTCCTCGACGCCGGTGGGCACGGTGAAGCGGTGGGTGAGGTCCACGGGCCTCAGGCCCCCGCTGCCGCGAGCACCGCGCGGCGGGTCAGCACCGTGGCCAGGTGGCTGCGGTACGCCGCGTCGCCGTTGAGGTCGGAGGGCGGGTTGGCGCCCTCCGTGGCGTGGGCGGCGGCCGCCCGCACGGCCTCGTCGGTGGCCGGCTGCCCGCGCAGGGCGTCCTCCACCGCACGGGCGCGTAGCGGGGTCGAGCCCATGTTGGTCATGCCGACGCGGGCCTCGGTGATCACCCCGCCCTCGGCCTTGACCGTGGCCGCGATGGCCACGATCGGCCACTGGTGGGCCACGCGGACGAACTTCTCGTAGTGCGCGCCCCAGCCGGTGTGCTTGGGCACCCGCACCGCGGTGAGGATCTCGTCCTCGCCGATGGCGGTCTCGAAGAGGTCGACGAAGAAGTCGTCGGCCTCGACGGTGCGCGAGCCGTTCGGGCCCTGGATGACGAACTGCGCCCCCAGCGCGAGCGCCGGGGCGCCCAGGTCGCCGGCGGGGTCGGCGTGGGCCAGGGCCCCGCCGAAGGTGCCGCGGTGGCGGATCTGGAGGTCGGCCAGGTGCTCGACCGCGCGGTGGATGAGCAGCGCGTGCTCCTCCACCAGCGGGTCGTGCTCCACGACCGAGTGCTGGGTCATCGCGCCGATGCGGATCGCGTCGCCGTCGTCGGTGATCCCGCGCAGGGAGTCGATGCGGTTGAGGTCGATCACCATCTCGGGGGCGTTGAGCCGCATCCGCAGCACGGGGAGCAGGCTCTGGCCTCCGGCCAGGATCTTGGCGTCGTCACCGTGCTCGACGAGGGCCGCGACGGCCTCCTCGACGGTGGTGGGCGCCAGGTAGTCGAACTGTGCGGGGATCATGCGTCCGCTCCTCCGGTCGTGCGGTCGACGGTGCCTTCCATGCCGGTCGAGGGGTCGAAGTGCGGCGCGGCCGCACCGACCGTCTCGGCCTTCTGCCCACCTCGGGCGTCGTTGATGGCCTTCCACACGCGCTCGGGCGTGCACGGCATGCGCACGTCGTCGACGCCCAGCGGGCGCAGCGCGTCGACCACGGCGTTGACCACGGCCGGGGTGGAGGCGATCGTGCCGGCCTCGCCCACGCCCTTGGTGCCCAGCGTGTTGGTCGTCGCCGGGGAGGTGGTGTGGTCGAGGTCGAAGCTGATCGTGTCGGCCGCCGTCGGCAGCAGGTAGTCGACGAACGAGCCGGTCACCAGCGTGCCGGCGTCGTCGTAGACCGCCTCCTCCCACAGCGCCTGGGCGATGCCCTGCACCAGGCCGCCGTGCAGCTGGCCCTCGACGATGAGCGGGTTGATGATGTTGCCGATGTCGTCGCAGGCGGCGTACTTGCGCATCGTCACCTGGCCGGTCTCGGTGTCGACCTCCATCGCGCACAGGTGCGTGCCGTGGGGGTAGTTGAAGTTCACCGGGTCGAAGGTCGCGTCGGAGTCGAGCGAGGGCTCCACGCCGTCGGGCAGGTTGTGCGCCGCGAAGGTCGCCAGCGCCACCTCGGCCATGGCCAGGCCCTGGTCGGTGCCCTTGACGCTGAAGCGTCCGCCGGAGAACTCCAGGTCGTCCTCGGAGGCCTCCAGCAGGTGGGCCGCGATGACCTTGGCCTTGTCGATGACCTTGTCGGCGGCCTTGACGATGGCCTCGCCGCCGACGACCAGCGAGCGCGAGCCGTAGGTGTCGAGGCCCTTGTGGGCCACCTGGGTGTCGCCGTGCAGGATCTCGACGTCCTCGAAGGCCACCCCGAGGCGGTCGGCCACGATCTGGCTGAAGGCCGTCTCGTGGCCCTGGCCGTGGGCGGAGGCCCCGGTGAGCACCTCGACCTTGCCGGTGGGCAGCATCCGCACGCTGGCGTGCTCCCAGCCGCCGGCGCCGTAGTCGAGGGAGCCGAGCACCCGCGAGGGCGCCAAGCCGCACATCTCGGTGAAGGTCGACACGCCGATGCCGAGCTGGACCCGGTCGCCGGACTCGCGGCGCCGCTTCTGCTCCGCGCGCAGCTCGTCGTAGCCGAACATCGCCTTGGCGTTGGCCGTGGCGGCCTCGTAGTTGCCGGAGTCGTACTCCAGGCCGGCCACGGTCGTGAACGGGAACTCCTCGTGCTTGATCCAGTTCTTCTCACGAAGCTCGAAGGGGTCCACGCCCAGCTCGGCGGCGAGGTCGTCCATGATCCGCTCGATGCCGAAGGTGGCCTCCGGGCGCCCGGCGCCGCGGTAGGCGTCGGTCCAGGTCTTGTTGGTCAGCACGGTCTGGCAGTTGAACTGGTAGGCCGGGAACTTGTAGATCGCGTTGAACATGAAGGCGCCGAGCACGGGCACGCCGCCGCCGATCAGCGAGACGTGCGAGCCCAGGTCGGCCAGCAGCTCGACCTTGAGTCCGGTGACGGTGCCGTCCTTCTCGGCCGAGATGGTGAGCTTCTGCCACTGGTCGCGCCCGTGGTGGGCGGCCATCAGCGACTCCGAGCGGGTCTCGGTGTACTTGACCGGCTTGCCCAGCCGACGCGCCAGCAGGAAGGTGATGAACTCCTCCGGCGTCGTCTGCAGCTTGCCGCCGAAGCCGCCGCCCACGTCGGGGGCGATCACGCGGATCTTCGACTCCGAGACGCCGGTGACGGCGGCGAGCAGGAACTTGAGGATGTGCGGGATCTGGGTGGCCGACCACATGGTGATCTGCTCGCCCGTGGGGTCGACGACCGTGGAGCGCGGCTCCATGAAGGCCGGGATGAGGCGCTGCTGGCGGTACTCCCGCTCGAGCACGACGCCGTCGGCGCGCGCCTTGGCGATGGCCTCGTCGACGTTGCCACCGGTGCCGGCCTCGGCGGAGTCGAACTTCCAGAACGCCGACTTGTTGGTGCCCAGGTCGGGGTGCGCGAGCGCGCCGCCGTTCTCCGGGGTCGCCTCGGCGGCGGCCTTCAGCTCGAGGGCGGCGGGCAGCTCGTCGTAGTCGACGTCGACCAGCTCGGCGGCGTCGCGGGCCTCGGCGGCGCTGCGGGCCACCACGACGGCCACGATCTCGCCGGCGAACACGACCCGGTCGACGGCGATCGGCGGGTGGGCCGGCGCGACCTGGTCGGGGGTGATCGGCCAGGCGTTGGGCAGCGCGCCCTGCACGTCGGCGACGTCGGCGCCCGTGATCACGCTGACCACGTTGGGCGAGGCCTCGGCCGCGGACTTGTCGATGCCGGTGATCTTGGCGTGGGCGAAGGGGCTGCGGACCATGGCCACGTGGACCATGCCGGGCAGCACGATGTTGTCGGTCCACCGGGTGCGCCCGGTGATGAGGCGCTGGTCCTCCTTGCGGCGGCGGTCGCGCCCGATCTCCTTGGCGGCCTCGGCGGGACGCTCCTGGGTGGCGGTCACTGGGCACCTCCGGCGGCCTGGGTGACGGCGGAGCCGCCCGCGGCGCCCTGCGAGGCCGCGTGCTGCACCGACTTCACGATGTTGTGGTAGCCCGTGCACCGGCAGAGGTTGCCCTCGAGCCCGAGGCGGATCTCCTCCTCGCTCGGGTCGGGGTTGTCCTTGAGCAGGTCGACGCTCTGCATGATCATGCCCGGGGTGCAGAAGCCGCACTGGAGGCCGTGGCACTCGCGGAAGGCCTCCTGCACGGGGTGCAGCCGGCCGTCCTGGGCCAGGCCCTCGATCGTGGTGACCTCCGACCCGTCGGCCTGCACGGCCAGGACGTTGCAGGACTTCACGCTGGTGCCGTCGAGGTGCACGGTGCAGGCGCCGCAGTTGCTGGTGTCGCAGCCGATGACGGTGCCGGTCTTGCCGAGCTTCTCGCGGAGGTACTGCACGAGCAGCATGCGCGGCTCGACGTCGTCGGCGACCGTGGCGCCGTCGACGGTGAGGTTGATCCGGGTCATGGACTCTCCCTGAGGGTGACTGTGGTGCGCATCACGCTAGGTCGGTCTGGTTGGTGCTGGGTTGGCCTCCGGCGGGCCGTCTCATCCGGGAGGGATCAGCCGTCGGCGGCGGCGAGGCGGCCCTTCAGCAGCGGCAGCGCGGGGTGGGGGCCGGGCTGCGCCGACAGCGCCGCCACGCAGCGCTCGACGACCTCGGTGTCGTAGGGCGCGAGCTCGCCGTAGCGCAGCACCGCGTCGGGCTGGGGGTCGGCCAGGAGGGCCTCGCGCAGGGCGACCGCGACGTACTCCCCCAGCTCGCTGAGGGCCGGGGAGTTGGTGCCGGGCAGCAGGTCGCCGCCGTAGGCGTCGACGGCGGCGCGGACCTGGCCGCGGCGCAGGAGGGCGAGCACCTGCTCGACGTCGGTGGCCACCGGCATCAGCAGCCGGTAGGGCCGCGAGGAGAGCTGCCCGCCCAGGGCGGCGCGCAGGTGGGAGACCTCCGCCTTGAGCGTGGAGAAGGTGACGGCCTGGTCGCCGTAGACCATCGCGTGCAGCTGCTCCAGCGACAGCCCACCGGGGTGCAGCGCCAGCAGCGCCAGCACCTCGGTCTGGCGGCGGTTGAGCAGCAGCCGCTGGCCGTCGAGGCGCGACTCGGCCGTGCCGAGCAGGGTCATCACCAGCCCGGGGTCGCCGGTCTCCTCCAGCAGGGCCGCGGCGGGGTCGTAGTGGGTGTGGGGCATCGCGCCCTCGATGAGGCGCGCCATCACGCGGGCGGTGGCCATGCCGATCGGGTGGGTGCGGTCCCAGGTGGTGGAGAGGTCGAGCACGCCGAGCTGGCGCCCGGTCACCGGGTCGTGCAGCGGGGCGGCCCAGCAGACCCAGTTGTGCACGATCGAGGCGTAGTGCTCGGCGCTGAAGACCATGCTGGGGGCGTCGAGGCGGTTGGCCAGGTCGAGGGCGTTGGTGCCGGCCGAGCGGTCGTCCCAGCGGGCGCCGGCGACGAAGTTGACGCTCTCGGCCTTGCGGCGCATCACCCGCCCGCCGTAGGTCCACAGGATCCGGGTCTCGGGGTCGGTGACCGCGACGACCAGGTCGCCGTCCTCGGCGGTGCGGCGCAGCTCGGACTCCACCCGCTCGACGGCGACGGCCAGCGGCGACTCGCGCCAGTAGGCCTCGGTCTCGCCCTCGTCGGCCAGGGGTGCCTCGGTGAGGTCCTTGGAGACCGCACGCGACGAGCGGGTCCAGCTGGTGAGGATCTCCGGGCGCACGAGGGCCTCGGCCTCGTCACCGCGCTCGACGAAGGAGGTCCAGGCGCGGACCGCGTCGTACCTGCGCGCCTGGAGGTCGCTGCCCGTCATGCCCACCCCTGACCTCTCCGCCCGGCACGAGCCGGCATCCCGCCTGGTCCGGGCCCAAGGTAGCACCGGACGGGTGATCGTGGTCACACCTGTTCACCTCGTCGTGACGGCCCGGGCGCCGCCCCGGCCCGGGTCTCAGACCCCCAGCACGGGACGGTCGTGGTGGTGGATCCGGCCGTCGGTGCTCGCGAGCCGCTCACCGCTGCCGCCCCAGCGCCCGGCGATGATCTCGGCGGCGATGCTGATCGCGGTCTCCTCGGGGGTGCGGGCGCCCAGGTCGAGCCCGATCGGGCTGGAGAGCCGGGCGATCTCGGCCTCGGTGAGCCCCACCTCGCGCAGCCGCGCGAGGCGGTCGTCGTGGGTGCGGCGCGAGCCCATGGCCCCGACGTAGGCGACCTCGGGCAGGCGCAGGGCCACCTCGAGCAGCGGCACGTCGAACTTGGGGTCGTGGGTCAGCACGGCGAGCACGGTGCGCCCGTCGACGCGACCCGCCTCGTGCTCGGCGGTGAGGTAGCGGTGGGGCCAGTCGACGACGACCTCGTCGGCCTCGGGGAAGCGGCTGGCCGTGGCGAAGACGGGCCGGGCGTCGCAGACGGTGACGTGGTAGCCGAGGAACGCCCCGACCCGGGCCACGGCCGCGGCGAAGTCGATGGCGCCGAAGACGAGCATCCGCGGCTTGGGTGCGAAGGCCCACACGAAGACCCGCATGCCCTCGCCGCGGCGCTCCCCGTCGGGGCCGTAGCCGAGGACGGCGCTGGTGCCGGTGGCGAGCAGGCCGAGGGCGTCGTCGCGCACCGCGTCGTCGGCGCGCGGCGAGCCGATGCTGCCCGCGGCCAGTCCCTCGGTCTCGGGGCGCACCACGACGCGCCGCCCGCGCCACGCGGGGTCGGGGTGCTCGATGACGGTGGCCACGGCCACCGGCCGCCCCTGCGCGATGTCGTCGGCGATCTCGGCCAGCTCGGGGAAGGTCTCGCGGCTGACCTTCTCAACGTAGACGTCGAGGATGCCGCCGCAGGTCAGCCCGACGGCGAAGGCGTCGTCGTCGGAGACGCCGTAGCGCTCGAGCTGCGGGGCACCCGAGCCGACCACCTCCTGGGCCAGCTCGTAGACCGCGCCCTCGACGCAGCCGCCGGAGACCGAGCCCACCGCCGAGGCGTCGGGGCCCACCAGCATCGAGGCGCCGGGCGGGCGCGGCGCCGACTGGAAGGTCGCGACGACGGTGGCCACGCCGACGGTCTCGCCGGCCTCCCACCACTCCATCAGCTCGGGCAGCACCTCACGCACGACCGATCACCTCGCACAGCTCCGTGTAGGTCGCCAGCGAGTGGCCGGCGACGAAGTCGTCGACGTGCGGCAGCACGGCCAGCACGCCCTGTTGCACCGGCGCGTAGCCGGCCTTGCCGCGGTGGGGGTTGACCCACACCACACGGTGGGCGACGCGGTGCAGCCGCTCCACCTGCTCGGCCAGCAGCGCGGGGTCGCCGCGCTCCCAGCCGTCGCTGAAGACGACCACGACGGCCCCGCGGGCCATGCCGCGCTGGCCCCAGCGGTCGAGGAAGAGCCGCAGCGACTCCCCCAGCCGGGTGCCGCCCGACCAGTCGGGCACCGTCTCGCCGGCGGCGACCAGCGCCCGCTCGGGGTCGCGCAGCCGCATGGCCCGGGTCAGGTGGGTCAGCCGGGTGCCGACGGTGAAGGTCTCCACCGACCCCGCGCGCCCGGCCGCGTCGGCGGTGGCCAGGGTGATGCGGTGGGCCAGGCGCAGCAGCGCGTCGGCGTAGCCGCTCATCGACCCCGACACGTCGACCAGCAGCACCACGCGCCGCGGACGGGTGGCGCGGCGGCGCCACGCGATCTCCGAGGGCTCCCCCATGCGGCGCAGGCTGGCGCGCAGCGTGCGGGCCGCGTCGACGTCGCCGCGGTGCCACCCCTGGTGCCGTGGCGTACGCCGCCGCGGCGGGCGCACGCGCAGAGTGGCGAACATCGCCGCGAGCCGGGCCTTCTCGTGGTGGGTCATGCCGGCCACGTCGCGCTGGCGGAGCACCTCGGTGTCGCTGGCCATCGCGCGCACCAGGTCGGCGTCGGCCTCGGAGCCGGCCCCGCCCGCGGCGTCGGACTCCGGCAGCTGCGACGCGGTCGGGGCGGTCGGCGGGGTGGGCACCGTGCGGGGCAGGCCGTCGCGGGCGTTGAACCACGCCTCGAAGACCTGGTCGAAGCGCACCAGGTCGTCAGGGCCGGCGCACAGGGTGGCCCGGCCGGCCCACCGGGTGGCGTCGACGTCGTCGAGCCCGACCACCGACGTGGCGGCGACGAAGGTCTGGGCGCGGTCGGAGGTGACCCCGACCCCCGCGGCGCGCAGCGCCCGGGTGAAGGCCAGCAGGATCTCGTCGGCCCCGTGACCGGCCTCGGCGGGGGCCTCCCGGGTGTCGGTCGGCACGCTCACGCCGTGAGCACCCGGTCGAGCGCGTGACGCACGCGCTCGGCGTCCTCGCGGTACTTCACCAGGGCGCCCAGCGTGCGGGCGGCGGTCTCCAGGTCGAGGTGCTCGGCACCGAGGTGCTCCAGCGCGCGCGCCCAGTCGAGGGTCTCCGCGACGCCCGGCGGCTTCTGCAGCGAGCCGCCCTCGCGCAGCTGCTGCACCAGGGTCACCACCTGCCGGGCCAGGGTCTCCGACACCTCGGGCGCGCGGGAGCGCACGATCTCCACCTCGCGCTCCAGGCCCGGGTGGTCGATCCAGTGGTAGAGGCAGCGCCGCTTGAGGGCGTCGTGGAGCTCGCGGGTGCGGTTGGAGGTGAGCACCACGATCGGCGGGGTCGCCGCCGCGACGGTGCCGAGCTCGGGGATCGAGACCTGGTAGGTCGAGAGCACCTCGAGCAGGAAGGCCTCGAACTCGTCGTCGGCGCGGTCGACCTCGTCGACCAGCAGCACGGCCGGGCTCTGCTGGAGGGCCGCGAGCACGGGGCGGGCGAGCAGGAAGCGCTCGTCGTACAGGCTCTTCTCGGCCTCCTCGGCGTCGGCGCCGCCGGCGGCCTCGAGGGCGCGCAGGTGGAGGATCTGGCGGGGGAAGTCCCAGTCGTAGAGCGCCTGGGTGGCGTCGATGCCCTCGTAGCACTGCAGCCGCACGAGGGGCAGGTCGAGGGTCTGCGCGAGCGCCTCGGCCAGCGCGGTCTTGCCCGTGCCGGGCTCGCCCTCGAGCAGCAGCGGGCGCTCCATGCGCAGGGCGAGGAAGGCGACGGTGGCGAGGTCGTCGTCGCAGAGGTAGCCCGTCGAGCCCAGCAGCGTCGCGACGTCGGACGGGCTCGCGGGAGGGGTCGGCTGCATCGGCCCACCGTAGACGGGGCGGTGTTGGTCCCGGGTTGGCCGGTGGAGGCAGACTCGGGGCGTGAGCGTGCCCGAGCCGAAGACCTGCGCGTCGTGCGGGCGCACCATCGAGTGGCGCAAGAAGTGGGAGCGCGACTGGGACTCGGTGAAGTACTGCTCCACCTCGTGCCGCCGTCACGGCGTCACCGACACCGACCGCCGGCTCGAGGCCGCCATCCTCGACCTGCTCGCCGCCCGCGCCCGCACGTCGACGATCTGCCCCTCCGACGCCGCCCGGGCCGTCGGTCCGGCCGAGGACGAGGGCTGGCGCGAGCTGATGGAGCCGGCGCGCCGCGCGGCCCGGCGGCTCGTGGCGGCGGGCGAGGTCGAGATCACCCAGGGCGGCCGCGTCGTCGACCCCTCCACCGCCAAGGGCGCGATCCGGATCCGCCGGGCCCGCTGACCCGGTCAGTCGACCAGCGCGCGGGCGGAGTCGAGGAAGCGCCGACCCAGCGTGTCGGCGCCGAAGGACAGCACGTAGAGCCCCGTGGAGACCCGCTCGAGGTAGCCCCAGTCCCAGACCGCGTCGGCGTCCTCACCGGTGGCGTCGGCGAGCCTGGCGGCGTAGTCGCGCAGCACACCGCGCGGGTCGGGACCGACCAGCCGCGAGGTCCAGTCGCGCAGCGCGACCCCGAGGTCGTGGGCGGGGTCGCCGCGCACCCCGTCGGGGTCGACGAGCACCCACCCCGCAGGGGCGCCGGGTCGCGGGGTGCGCACGCGCAGCGCGTTGGCCGGGTGGGGGTCGCCGTGCAGCACCACGTGGCGGGCGGGGTCGTCGGCCCCGGCGCGCCGCTCGGCGGCGTCGAGGGCGGCGGCCAGCACGCGGGGGTCGCAGGGCCGGCCGAGGTCGGCGTCGCGGCGGCGCAGCAGCGCGGCCCGGGCGAGGGCGCGCTCCCCCGGGGGTGGCGTCGGGCCCTCGGGCAGCGGCACGGTCCAGGCCTCGCGCAGGGTGGCCGCCAGCACCGCGAGGGCGTCGTGCGGCGCGAGGGGCGACTGCTCCAGCGAACCGCCCAGCGCCTCGAGCAGCAGCGCGTCGTGGCGCTCGTCGTGGTCGTGCAGCAGCACGTGGCCGCGGCCGTCGGCCCGTCGCAGGGCACCGGCCTCGTCGGCCAGCGCGGGGTCGGGCAGGCGCAGCTTGAGCACGCGCTCCTCGCCGCGGGCGGTCCTCGCGCGCACGACGTACGACGCGCTGCCGCCGGGCAGCCTGCGCCCCGGTGTCAGCCCCCAGCGCGCGCAGAGCTCGGCGAGCACGGCGGGCAGGCCGGCGGCCCAGGCGCGGGCCGGCTCGCCGAGGTCGGCCACCCGCGCGCGCGTGAGGGGCTGCAGCCGCACGGGGGCGGTCGGGTCGGGGGGCACGGGGTCCACCGGGGCCACGCTCAGCGGCTGTCGACGTCGCGGCCGGTGGCGAGGTCGGAGCAGTCGACGAGCTCGACGGGGTGGCTGCGCAGGTAGTCGCGGGCCCCGCGGTCGCCGGTGGCCGCGGCGCGCACTCCCGCCCAGTGGTCGCGACCGAGCAGCACCGGGTGGCCGGGTCCCTCGGCGTAGGAGGCCCGGGCGAGGGTGGCGCCGCCGCGGGGCTCGGCCAGCAGCCGCCGCAGCACCGCGGGACCCACGTCGGGCAGGTCGACCAGGCTGACGACGGCGACCTCGGGCGGCCCGCCCCCGTCACGCCCGTCGCGCCCGAGGGCGGCGAGACCGGCGGCCAGCGACGCCGACATGCCACGGTGCCAGTCCTGCGCCACCACGTGGTCGGCGCCGGTGCCCTCGAGTCGGGCCACGGCCTCCTCCACTGCGGCGCCGAGCACCACGGTCACGGTGTCGCAGCCGCCGTCGCGCAGCGTGGCGACGCCGCGCACCAGCCAGTCGTCGACGAGCGCCTTCGGCGTGCCCATCCGCCGACCGGCGCCGGCGGCCAGCAGCAGGCCGGCGACGGTCACCGTCGTGCGCTCACCGGTTGAAGGCCTCGGCGTAGAGCTGCTCCTGGGCCGGGGTGGCCAGGTCGCTGAAGCCGCACACCATCACCTGGGCGCCGTCGGCGGCCACGAGGTAGCGCTCGCCGACCTGGAAGTCGACCGCGGAGATGAGGGCCTGGAGGTCCTCGCTCGGCGCGGTCACCTCGACGGTGTCGGTGGAGCGGCCGGCGAAGAACTCCGAGGGCTCGAGCACCGCCGTGCCGTCGACCAGCTCGGTCACGGTGCCCTCGAAGGCCAGCGAGGCGCCCGCCAGGACCTCGGGGGTCGGCACCATGCAGCGACCGGCCGGGGCGTCGGCGACCTCGAGGCGGGTGACGCTGGGCTCCGCGTCGCCGGAGACGGCGGGGGCGTCGCCGGCGGTGGGCACGTCGTCCTCGTCGTCGGCGCCGAGCAGGGCCCCCACCCCGAGCACGCCGATGAGGGCCACCGCGGCCGCGGCGACCAGCCAGGTCAGCGGGCTGCGGCCACGGGTGCCGCTGGCGCGGTTCTCGCCGGTGGTGGTCGAGGAGTCCTCACCGTGACGGGGCTTGCTCATGACGTCCTCCAGGAGTCGGGCCACCCGCGCGGGGTCGGCCGGCGGCAGGGAGGCGGCCGGGTCGGCGCCGCGCAGGAGCGCGCGCAGCTCGGGATCGTGCTGCGCGTCGTCGTGCTGCGGGTCGTCGGTCATCGGCTGCTCCTCCCTCTCGTCCCCTCATGTCCGGCGGCGCGCCCGTCCTTTCGGGCGGCGAGCTCCTCGCGCAGCCGGCCGCGGGCGCGGTGGAGACGGATGCTCGCGGCGTTGGCGCTGATGTCGAGCACGACGGCGAGCTCGGCGGGCGTGAGCTGCTCCCAGGCCCACAGCCGCAGCAGCTCGGCCTCCTCCTCCCGCAGCGCGGCGAGGGCGGCGTCGAGGTCGGCGGCGAGGTCGGGGTCGGTCACGGCGTCGTGTCCCGGCCCCGCGGTGCTGGCCTGCGGCGGGTCGACCACGGCGATGCGCGCGGCGACGCGCTGCTGGCGACGGCGGCCCCGCTCGGCGTTGGCCAGGCAGTTGCGCGCGACGCCGTAGGCCCAGGGCAGCGGCGCGTCGGGCAGCTGGTCGGCGCGGCGCCAGCAGACCAGCAGGGTGTCGGCCAGCACGTCCTCGGCGGTGTCGGCGTCGGTGCGGCGGGCGAGGAAGCGACGCAGCGGCTCGACGAGGGTGGGGGCGAGCTCCTCGAAGCGCGCGCGGTCGCGGGCGTCCTGCTCGGCGGGGTCCACCACTCCAGCCAAGCACAGCAGGGCCCCCGCCGGAGCGGGGGCCCTGCTGGTGGTGCGGGTGCTACGGGTGCTGCGGGTCGTGCGGGGCGGGACTCAGAAGTCCATGCCGCCCATGCCGCCGGAGGGGTCGCCACCCATGGGGGCGGCCTTCTCGGGCTTGTCGGCCACGACGGCCTCGGTGGTGAGGAAGAGCGCCGCGATGGAGGCGGCGTTCTGCAGCGCGCTGCGGGTCACCTTGGCGGGGTCGATGATGCCGGAGGCCAGCATGTCGACGTACTCGCCGGTCGCGGCGTTGAGGCCGTGGCCCGGGGTCAGGTTGCGCACCTTCTCCGCCACGACGCCGCCCTCGAGGCCGGCGTTGACCGCGATCTGCTTGAGCGGGGCCTCGGTGGCGTAGCGCACGATGTTGGCGCCGGTGGCCTCGTCGCCCTCGAGCTCGAGCTTGTCGAACGCGGTGGCCGACGCCTGCACCAGGGCCACGCCGCCGCCGGCGACGATGCCCTCCTCGACGGCCGCCTTGGCGTTGCGCACGGCGTCCTCGATGCGGTGCTTGCGCTCCTTGAGCTCGACCTCGGTGGCCGCGCCGACCTTGATGACGGCCACGCCGCCGGCCAGCTTGGCGAGGCGCTCCTGGAGCTTCTCGCGGTCGTAGTCGGAGTCGGACTTCTCGATCTCAGCGCGGATCTGGTTGACCCGGCCCTCGATCTGGGCGGCGTCGCCGGCGCCCTCGACGATCGTGGTCTCGTCCTTGGTGATGACGACCTTGCGGGCCTGGCCGAGCAGCTCGATGCCGGTCGACTCCAGCTTCAGGCCGACCTCCTCGGAGATGACCTGGCCGCCGGTGAGGATCGCGATGTCCTGCAGCATGGCCTTGCGGCGGTCGCCGAAGCCCGGGGCCTTGACGGCGACGGACTTGAAGGTGCCGCGGATCTTGTTGACGACCAGGGTCGACAGGGCCTCGCCGTCGGTGTCCTCGGCGATGATCAGCAGGGGCTTGCCCGACTGCATGACCTTCTCGAGGATCGGGAGCAGGTCCTTGACGCTGGAGACCTTCTGGTTGGCGATGAGGACGTAGGGGTCCTCGAGCACGGCCTCCATGCGCTCCATGTCGGTCGCGAAGTACGCCGAGATGTAGCCCTTGTCGAAGCGCATGCCCTCGGTCAGCTCGAGGTCGAGCCCGAAGGTGTTCGACTCCTCGACCGTGATGACGCCTTCCTTGCCGACCTTGTCCATCGCCTCGGCGATGATCTCGCCGACGGTGGTGTCAGCGGCGGAGATCGACGCGGTGGCGGCGATCTGCTCCTTGGTCTCGATCTCGGTGGCCATCGAGAGCAGCTGCTCCGAGACGGCGGCCACCGCGGCCTCGATGCCGCGCTTGAGACCCATCGGGTTGGCACCCGCGGCCACGTTGCGCAGGCCCTCGCGGACCATCGCCTGGGCGAGGACGGTGGCGGTGGTGGTGCCGTCGCCGGCGACGTCGTCGGTCTTCTTGGCGACCTCCTTGACGAGCTCGGCACCGATCTTCTCGTAGGGGTCCTCGAGCTCGATCTCCTTGGCGATGGAGACACCGTCGTTGGTGATCGTGGGGGCGCCCCACTTCTTCTCGAGGACGACGTTGCGCCCCTTGGGGCCGAGGGTCACCTTGACGGCGTCCGCGAGCGTGTTCATGCCACGCTCGAGGCCGCGTCGGGCCTCCTCGTTGAAAGCAATCAGCTTCGACATAACTCCTGCGATCCTTCGCATGGGACGTGCGTGGACGGACCGGCTCGTTGCCCGCGACGGACGATCTGGCCGATCCGGCGGACCCTTCCCGCCGACGCTGCAGACCTCAACCCGCCGGTCCTGATGTCTTGGCAGTCTCCAGAGGAGAGTGCCAGCATCATGTTTAGCACTCGCCCTGGGCGAGTGCAAGAAATCAGGAGGCGGTCGACGCGGCGCCGAGGGCGCCGACGACGACGTCGGCGAACGCCTCGGCGTTGCCCGGCACGAGGTCGAGGTAGAGCCCGGGCTCGATCAGCTCGACCTCGCTCACCGCCAGGGCGCCGTCGACCTCGAGCAGGTCGACGCGGGCGTAGGGCAGCGGGCGGCCGAAGCGCTCGCCCAGCCAGGCGGTCGCGCGCTCCGCGAGGTCGACCGCCGCGGGGTCGAGGGGCACCGGACGCGAGCTCCCGCCGTACTGCGGGTGGACGCGGAGGTCGTCGGAGGGAGCCACCTTGTCCACCTGCGAGACCACGGCGCCGTCGAGCACGAACAGCGAGCGCTCCCCCGTCGTGCGCACCGACGCCACCACCGGCTGCAGCAGCCAGGGACCGTCACCCAGGTCGGCCAGGCGGGGGTCGTCGGTGCGAGCGGCCACCACCAGGCCCACGCCGCCGGCGCCCGTGCGCGGCTTGAGCACGACCTCGCCGTGCTCGGCCAGGGCCGCGGCCAGCGCGACGGCGAGGTCGGTGTCGTCGACGAGCCGGGACGGCACGACGGGCAGGTCGACCGCGAGGTCGAGCAGGTAGGCCTTGTCGGCGTTCCAGGCGAAGACGTCGGCCCCGTTGAGCAGCGGCACCCGCCGGCCCACGCGCTCGGCCCAGGCCAGGAACTCCGGGAGCCGGCGGTGGTAGTCCCAGGTCGACCGCACGGCGACCAGGTCGGCCCCTGCCCAGTCGACGGTGTCGTCGGACCAGGAGACCCAGCGGGCCTCGATGCCGCGCCGGGCCAGGGCGGGCGGGAGCAGGTCGCCCCCGCGCTCGCCGTCGGGCAGGAGGTCGAAGGTGGCCAGCAGCACGGTCGTCACACCACGAGCCTGCCGCACCCGCGGGCTCAGCCCGGCGGCAGGGCCGGGGCGCGGTGACCGAACGGCACCTGCTCCGCGACGCCCAGGGCGGCCAGCACCGAGGGCAGCATCGCCTTGGCGGTGCGCTTGTAGCCCAGGGCGCTGGGGTGGAAGCGGTCGAGGCTGAACATCTCGTCGGGGTTGGTGATGAAGAACGGGCCCACGCAGTGCGCCAGCGACACCGCATGGGCCCCGGCGGCCACCGCCGCCGTCATCTGGGCGGCGGCCAGCTGCCGCGAGGCGCGCGAGCCCAGCGCCCGCAGCGGCTGCGGCACCGGGCGCAGCAGCCCGAGGTCGGGACACGTGCCGACCACCACCGCCGTGCCGCGCTCGCGCAGCAGCGCGATCGCCTCCTCGAGGTGCTTCACGCTGTCGGCCACGGGCACGCGGTGGGTCACGTCGTTGCCGCCGACGACGATGACGGCCACGTCGGCGCGGTACGACGCGGGCAGCCCGGCCAGCTGCGCGGTCAGCATCGAGCTCTCCGACCCGACCACCGCGCCCGTGCGCAGTCGCACCGACCGGTGGGTCGCCTTGGCCAGACCCTTGGCCAGCCGGCCGCCGAGGGTCTCCTTGGGCCGGTCGGCGCCCAGACCTGCCGCGATCGAGTCGCCGAGCAGCAGGAGCTGCACGGGGTCGCCGTAGGACTTCTTCCACGTGCGGTCGGCGTCGGGCGCCACCTCGCCCAGGGGCTTCCCGATCAGCCGGCGCGCGTGGTCGGCCTGGCGGTGGAGCAGCTCGCGCGCGCCGATCCCGAGCCCCCCGGTGGCCGCGCCGACCGCCGCGGCAGCCACACCGACCGCGACGAGCCGGTTGCGCGTCGAGCGGGCGTGGGTCGTGGAGGGGGCGTGGGGCATGGGGACGTTCAACCAGGTGCTCCTGAACGGGCGGTGTCGTGGGCGTGGAGGCGACGTGTCGCCCAGCCGGACCCCTCGACACGGACCCCGACCGCACCACGGTCGCAGACACCCCCGCATCGGGCCGCTTCCCCGGGAGCCGCACCTCGGCGCCGGGGGCCGACAGGGCTCAGCCGGTGCGGACCAGCGTGGTCCAGCCGTGGGGGTTGGTCCAGGCGTAGGTGCCGTCGGGATGCCGGGTGTAGCGCCAGGGTGGACTGCCCTCCGAGCCGGTCGTCTTCAATCGGTGGTGGTGGCGGCACAGCGGCGCGAGGTTGGAGGGGTGGGTTTGGCCGGGGCGTCCGCCGTGGTCGAGGGGTCGGTAGGGGGTGATGTGGTCGAGGTCGCAGCGGCGTGAGGGCACGGTGCAGCCGGGGAAGATGCAGCGGGGGTCGCGGATGGTGACGTGTTCGCGCATCCAGGGTGGTGGGTCGTGCCGGTCCACGGCGCCGGCGGTGGTGGGGTCGAGGTCGATGACGGGGCGTAGGTAGACCTTGGTGCCGGCCAGCCAGCGGCGCAGGGTGGTGGTGGAGACGACCCCGAGGCCTTCGACGACCGCGGTGCCGGGTGGTGGGCCGGTGCGGTCGATCTGGGACAGGTGGCTGGTCTCGTGGTGGCGGTGGACCGGGGAGGGGCGTAGGTCGGGTCCGGTGGTGCGGTACGGGTCGTCCGCGGGCTGCTCGTGCACTGGGTGCTCGTCGGTGGTGGGGTGGCTTCGAGACGCTCGCTGCGCTCGCTCCTCAGCCACCGGCGCCGGGGCCTGCCCGGCGGGCGTGATCTCGGGGTCGCCGCCGGCGGAGGCCTGGCTTCGAGACGCTCGCTGCGCTCGTTGCTCGGCCACCGGGGCCGGGGGCTGCTCCGCGGGGACGGTCTCGTGGTCGGTGGGGGTGGGGAGGTCCCGGGGGTCCGGTGGGGGTTCCTCGGCCGGGGCTTCGGTGGGTGGCGGGAAGTCCTCGTGAGCCGGGGGCCCCTCTCCACTCATGCGGGTGGCGTCGAGGGCGGCGAGGGTCTCGGCGCGTGCGAGGTCCTCGGGGTGCAGGTGGAGGTAGACCACCCGCTCCTTCGCAGTCGTGGGCTCCACCGAGTCCAGTGCCGTCAGTCCTTGGGCGCGGTCGGTGATCACCCCGATCGCGCGGGCCTTGCGGACCTCCAACGACTCGACCACTGCTCCGGTCGAGGTCTGGTGGCGTCCGAGCTCGGCGGCGGTGGCGCAGATCAGGTCGTGGAAGCGGGTGAGGTCCTGGGTGTCACCGAGCACCTCCAACCAGGAGGTGCCCGACGCGGAGCCGCGGTCGACGTCGTGGGTCACCCGGACGTTCCACCCACCGCGGGCTCGTTCTTCGAGGGCAGCCTGGGCGTGGGGGTCGTGCCTGGCCGCGGCTTCCGCGACGAACAGCTCGATGCGTCGCGCCCCGAGGCCTTGGACCTTCGCCCCGAGGGCGGCGACCTTGCGGTCGACGTACGCAGCCCCGGTGTCGTTGAGGACCTGGGTCTGGGAGGCGATCCGCCGCGCCCGCCAGCCGGGGAGGGTGAGGTCCTCCACCATCGCCCAGATGCGGGGCAGCCGGTGGACCAGCTCCATGACCTCGGCCAGGTTGCAGCCCGCATTCACTGGCGACATCTCCAACGCCAGGGCCAACGGCTCAGCCGCGAACTCGTCCAGCCCATGGCGCATCATGCCCGGCACCGACCAGGCGTAGGCCCGGTCGGGGTTCAGCGCTCCCCAGCGGGCCATGACCCGCAGGGTGCGACGCTCCGCGGCGCGAACCGACCTCGCCGTGTCGGCGGCGTACTCCAGGACGTCATCGGCCTCGAGGGACTCCACGTCGACCACAGCGCCGGTGGTGTCGAGGTCGAGGAGCATGCGTCTAGTTTATTCGAACAGGTATTCGATGACTAGGTCTGTCGGTGGATCTGTGGAGAGGGTTGCGCTGTCGCGTGAGGGTGGTTTCGAGACGGTCGCTGGCGCTCCCTCCTCAACCACCGTGGTGCTGGCGCTCCCGCCTCGACCACCGGGGCGCGGGCGCTCCCGCCTCGACCACCGGGGCGCGGGCGCTCCCGCCTCGACCACCGGGGCGCGGGCGCTCCCGCCTCGACCACCGGGGCGCGGGCGCTCCCGCCTCGACCACCGGGGCGCGGGCGCTCCCTGCTCGACCACCGGGGCGCAGGCGCTCCCTGCTCGACCACCGGGGCGCAGGCGCTCCCTGCTCGACCACCGGGGCGCAGGCGCTCCCTGCTCGACCACCGGGGCACAGGAGGTGCCGCCTCGACCGCCGCTCCGAGCAGGGAGCGGATCGGGTCAGCCGCCGGCGACGGCAGGGATGACCGAGACCTGGGTGCCGTCGGGGGTGGGGGTGGCGAGGTCGTCGAGGAAGCGGACGTCCTCGCTGCCGACGTAGACGTTGACGAAGCGGCGCAGCTTGCCGTTGTCGTCGAGCACCCGGGCGCGGATGCCGGCGTACTGCGTCTCGAGGTCGTCGAGCACGTCGGCCAGGGTGGCGCCGGAGGCGGTCACCTCGGACTCACCACCGGTGTAGGTGCGCAGGATCGTGGGGACGCGGACGGACACGCTCATGGGGTCGATCTCCTGGTGCTGGTGCGGCGAGGGCTGGGAGGGGTGCGGCGGACCGGCCGGTCAGGCGATGCCGGTGGCGGTGAACGCCGCGTAGGACGCGTCGATCGTGGCGGCCGGGCCGACCTGGTCGGAGACGGCGTCGAGGGTCTTCAGGCCCATGCCGGTGTTGATGACGACGGTCTCGAGGGTGGGGTCGAGCTGACCGGTCTCGACGAGCTTCTTCAGCACACCGACGGTCGTGCCGCCGGCGGTCTCGGTGAAGATGCCCTCGTGGCGGGCCAGCAGCAGGATGCCCTCGCGGACCTCGTCGTCGGTGATGTCCTCGACCGCGCCGCCGGTGCTGCGGCAGATGTCGAGCACGTAGATGCCGTCGGCGGGGTTGCCGATGGCCAGGCTCTTGGCGATGGTGTCGGGCTTCACCGGGCGGATCGCGTCGACCTCGGCCTTGTAGGCGGTCGAGACCGGCGAGCAGCCGGTGGCCTGGGCGCCGAAGATCTTGACCGGCTTGTCCTCGACCAGACCGAGGCGCACGAGCTCGCCGAAGGCCTTGTGCACCTTCGTCAGCTGCGAGCCCGAGGCCACGGGGATGACGACCTGGTCGGGCAGGCGCCAGCCGAGCTGCTCGGCGATCTCGTAGCCCAGGGTCTTGGAGCCCTCGGCGTAGAAGGGACGGACGTTGACGTTGACGAACGCCCAGCCGTCCTCCTCGCCCGCGATCTCGGAGGCCAGCTTGTTGACGTCGTCGTAGTTGCCGTTCACCGCGACGAGGGAGTCGGTGTAGACCGCGGAGTTGACCTGCTTGGGCTTCTCGAGGTTGCTCGGGATGAAGACTACGGTCTTGATCCCGGCGCGGGCGCCCGCCGCGGCGACGGCGTTGGCCAGGTTGCCCGTCGAGGGGCAGGCGAAGACCTTCGAGTGGAACTCGGTGGCGGCGCTCAGCGCGCAGGCCACGACGCGGTCCTTGAAGGAGTTGGTGGGGTTGGTGCTGTCGTCCTTGACCCACAGCTTCTCCAGGCCGAGCTCGCGGCCGAGGTTGCGGGCCTGGAGCAGGCGGGTGAAGCCCGGCTCCATGTTGGGGCTCTGCTCGATGTCGTCGGGCACCGGCAGCAGCGCCTTGTAGCGCCAGATGTTGCGGGGGCCGGCCTCGATCTCCTCGCGCGTCACGACCGGGAAGTCGTAGGACACCTCGAGCGGACCGAAGCACTCCGGACAGGCGTAGTGGGGGCCGAGCTCGACCTCGTTGCCGCACTCGCGGCAGGCGAGGGCCCGGGCGTTGCCGAACGCACCCTCACGGATCCCGGGCTGGTCGGCCGGGGTGGGCTGGGCGGTCTCTACTTCAGCGACGGTGCTCACGCGTCCTCCTTCTCATCTTCCCCGGCTGCGACTCTCGCGCCGGGCGGAATTGGCACCGTCTCCACGTCCGTGTCCCCGATGTGCCGGGTGGCGGAGGCTCGTGGCGGTTGCCGGGACTTCACTGGGCCGTTCCCTCAGTCCCTCTGGATGAGCTGTTGAAAACAGTACGACGCCGTCTCAGCATGCGCACATCGGTCCCGCGATGTGGACCCGCCCACCGGGGTGAGACGTACGCCGGGCGCGCGTCGTTCACCGGCGGGCCGCCCGCAGCGGGGCCGGCGTTCACCGTCGCGGTGGAGCGTCGCAGGGCTGGCCCGCGGCGGCCGGCTCCCCCACGTCTCGAGGAGAGCGACAGTGAGCACGCACGACGGCCACACCCACGACCCCCACCACCCGCACGACCACTCCCACGACCACTCCCACGGGCACACCCACCACCGCCACACCACCGACGAGGCCACCGCGCTGACGTCGGCGGCGCTGGCGAGCGACACCGCCGACACCGACCTCTCCCCCGGCGAGCTGTCACGGCGCAACCTGCTGCGCGCGGCCGGCCTCACCGGCGCGGCGGCGGCCGGCATGGCCGGCATGAGCGGCGTCACCGCGGCCACGGCGGAGGAGGCCGCCCGGCGCGGCCCCGGCCCCTCCGGCGGCGCGGTCACGCAGTGGCTGGCCGGCGACCACCACATCCACACCCAGCACAGCTCCGACGGGCAGTACACCGTGCTCGACCAGGCCCAGCACGCGGCGGCCTACGGCCTGGACTGGCTGGTCATCACCGACCACGGCGGCGCCACCCACGCCCGCATCGGCGTCGACCTGGTCAACCCCGACATCCTCGACGCCCGCGCCGAGCTGCCCGGCACCCTGGTCTTCCAGGGCCTGGAGTGGAACATCCCCGCCGCCGAGCACGGCACGGTCTTCGTCGCTCCGGGTCCGCACGAGGTCGCGGTGCTCAAGCAGTTCGAGAACGACTACGACGGCTCGGTCAAGGGCGCGTCCGCCAGCAGCCCGGAGAACGAGGCGCTGGCCGTGGCCGGCATCCAGTGGCTGGGCCGGCAGGTCAGCCGCAAGCGGGTCACCGACGCGCTCTTCCTGGCCAACCACCCCGCCCGCAACGGCATCGACAGCCCCCACGAGATCCGCGCCTGGCGCGACGCCGACCCGAGCGTGGCCATCGGCTTCGAGGGTGCGCCCGGCCACCAGGCCGCCGGTCTGCCCGAGGGCTACGGCGCCGGCTCCTCGCGCGGCTACTACGGCAACGCGCCCGGCCCGAACTCCTTCGCCGCCTACCCGCCCGAGAGCTACCGCACGTGGGGCGGCTTCGACTGGATGACCTCCACCGTCGGCGGGCTGTGGGACTCCCTGCTGGCCGAGGGCAAGCCCTGGTCGATCAGCGCCAACTCCGACTCCCACGTCAACTGGACCGACACCTCGCGGCGCCCCGACGGCTCCACCTCCGAGCAGTTCAACGCCGACGGCCGCTACGGCGACCCGGTCTACGCCGGCCGGGTCAACACCACCGCGGGCGACTTCTGGCCCGGCTTCTACAGCCGCACCCACGTCGGCACGACCTCGCGGTCCTACCGCGCGGTGATGAAGGGCATGCGCGACGGGCGGGTGTGGGTCGACCACGGCGGCCTGGTGAAGTCGGTCGACGTCAAGGTGGTCGCGACGCGGGGCAACGGACGGCGCCCCGGGCGGCTCACCGAGACCCTTGGCGGCACGCTGGTCGCCCCGCGCGGCGCCCGCCTCAGCCTGGTCGTGACCATCACCGCCCAGGACGTCCCGAACTGGGCGATGTTCACCCCCCGGCTCAACCGCGTCGACCTCGTGCGCGGCGTCGTGGACCCGGCCTCGGCCAGCGACCGCGACACCTTCACCGCCCCCGACACCAAGGTCGTGGAGCAGTGGGACACGTCGGCGCGCACCGGCACCTTCCAGATCCGCCACGACCTCGGCACGGCCGAGGAGGCCTTCTACGTGCGCCTGCGCGGCACCGACGGCAACCGCCAGCAGCCGGGCTACCTCGGCGCCGGCGTCGACCCGGCCGGTCCCGCGCTCGACGTCATGGGCGACGCCGACCCGTGGGTGGACCTGTGGTTCTACACGAACCCGATCTGGGTCGTCCCGGCGAGGTGACCCCGCCCCTGCGCACCACGCTGGGCGTCGACGGCGGCACCCGCGACCACGGCGCCGCCGAGCACCTCGTCCACGCGGTGGGCGAGGTGCTCGCGCAGGTCGCCGGCACCGGGACGGACCGCTGGGCCAGCACCCACGTGGTGCGCGTGCCCGACGCGCACACCGCGGTCGCCCTCTCCTGGGCCGACCCCGGCGAGGGCGCGGGACCCCCCGCCCGGGCCGACGTGCTCTGCCGTCTGGCCGAAGCCCTGCCCGGGGTCGCGCTGGTGCTCGACGGCGCCAGCGCCGGGCCGCCCGAGCTGCTCGGCGGCGCCCGGGCGGCACTGAGCGAGCACCGCGCCCGGCGGGCGGGGCGGCTGGTCGACTACCCCGGCCGCGCCGCCGTCGAGCGGGTCACCACGCCGGCCGCCGTCGAGGCCGACAGCGGCGTCGACGCCGTGGAGGGCCTGGCCGGGAGCGACGTACGCCGCGACGCGGCGCTCGACCTCACCGGCTTCGCCCGGCCGGTGTGGCGCGAGGGCCGGTGCGTGCTCCTCGTGCAGCCGGGTCGTGGCGGCCTGGTCGCCTTCGAGCAGCGCGTGCAGATCCCCTGCTGCTCGGCGCACTGAGCCGCCCGGTCCAGGAGGGCACGGCCCGGGGCGGGCGGCGGTGTCAGGCCCGCGAGTCGCGCGCGTCGGCGGTGAGCTGGGCCAGCAGCGCGAGGACGCCCTCGGGCCCGGCGACCACGACGTCGGACATCGCGACGAGCGTGCTCTCCTCGTCGCTGGCCGAGCACACCCGCAGCGTCGGCAGCCCCGCGTCGTCGAGCGCGCCGACGGCCTCGAAGGCCTCGACGTCGCCGAGGTCGTCGCCGGCGAAGAGGAAGCCACCAGCGCCCAGCTCCTCGACCAGTCGCTCGACCACCAGCCCCTTGTGCATGCCCGCCGAGCGCACCTCGATCACGTGGCGGCCGGGCTCGACGCTGAGGTCGTGGCTGCGGGCGAGGTCGCCCACGGGGCCGAGCAGCGCCTCGAAGGCCGCGTCGGGGTCGGGCAGGCGGCGGGTGTGCACGGCCACCGCGAGGCCCTTGTCCTCCAGCCAGGCCTCCCCCGCGCCGGCGCTGCGCAGCGTGCGGGGCAGGTCGCGCAGGAAGGTGGCCAGGCCGTGCGGCGGGCGCGGGCCGACCACGCGGCGCCGCGTGGAGCTCCAGCGCTCGTTGCCGTACTGGCCGAAGACGTAGAGCTCCTTGCCGGCCTCGCCGACGGCGTTGCCGACCTCCTCGAGCCCGCCGAGGTCGAGGGCCTGGCGCGCGGGCCGCCCGGTCACGACGGCGACCGCGCAGACCTGCGTGGCCAGGTCGACCAGCACCGCGCTGGCGTCGGGGTGGATGTGGGCCTGCTCGGGGTCGTCGACGATGGGCGACAGCGTGCCGTCGAAGTCCAGGCCCACGACGGTCTCGGCGGCGGCGCGGACCAGGGCGGCGTAGCGCTGCTCGCCCCGGGTCGAGGTGAACTCCATGGACCCAGCCAACCACGCCCCCGCGCTCAGGACAGGGGCGCGGTGAGGATCAGGGTGAGGCGGTCGGGCTTCATGACGCCGACCGCCGGCATGGTGCGGTCCACGCCGAGGTCGAGGGCGAGCAGCTCACCCTCGCGCTTGAGGCCGGCGGGGTAGTAGACGGTGGTGGCCGGCACGGTGCCGTACCAGTTGTCGGTGCCGACGACCTGCCAGCCGACGTCGGAGGCGCTGGCGCCCGCCTCGGCGGCCAGGCCGGAGATGCTCGAGTTGTTGTAGACCTCGACGTAGACCGTGCTGCGCTCCACGGCGGGCTTCGGCTTCTTCGTCTTCTCCGGCTCCGCCGGCTCGGTCGCCTCGTCGGCCTCGGGCGTGGCGCTCGGCGAGGGGCTGGCCTCCTCGCGCGCGATCGGGGTGATCTCGCGCTCGGTGGGCTCGCTGCCCTGGGTCGCGAAGAACGCCACGGCCGCCATCGCGACGGCGATGATGGAGAGGATCACCACGGGCGAGGGGTAGACGACGCCTCGCTGGTCACGCACCCGCATGGGAGCTCCCTGTCAGGGTCTGGTCGTGCTGGGGAAGGGGTCAGACCTCGAAGCCGAGGCGGCGCGCCGAGCGCTGGCGCTGACGGGCGGCCCGCAGCCGCCGCAGCCGCCGCACGAGCAGCGGGTCGGCCTCGAGCGCCTCGGGGCGGTCGATGAGGGCGTTGAGGACCTGGTAGTAGCGCGTGGAGCTCATGTCGAACTTCTCGCGCACCGCCGACTCCTTGGCGCCGGCGAACTTCCACCACTGCCGCTCGAACTCGAGGATGTCGCGGTCGCGCTCGCTGAGCGCGGCGGGGCCGGGGTCGCGCTGGGTGTCTCGCTGCGGCTCCATGCGTTGCGCTCCGGAAGGTCGTGGTGGGGGTGGCCGGGGCTCACTGTAGTCGCCGAACCACAACGGTGTCATTCGAACCGCCGCCGGACCCGCCGCGCGTCGCGCTCCTAGGGTGGGGCCCATGAGCGCCCCCACCCCGACGCCCGACGCCGCCCCGGTCCCCGAGCTGCGGTGGGGCTTCCTGGCCACCGGCAAGATCGCGCGGAGCGTGGCCCAGGACCTCGCGCTCACCCCGGGCGCCCGGCTGGTGGCCGTGGGCTCGCGCCGCCAGGAGGCGGCCGAGGAGTTCGCCGATTGGTACGCCGCGATCGGCCCCCGGCCGACCGCCCACGGCTCCTACGAGGCCCTCGTGGCCGACCCCGAGGTCGACGTCGTCTACGTCGCCTCCCCCCACGCCCTCCACCTCGAGCACGCCCGCCTGGCCTTCGAGGCCGGCAAGCACGTGCTGTGCGAGAAGCCGCTGACCCTCGACGCCGCCCAGGCCGAGGAGATGGTGCGCCTGGCCGGCGAGCACGACCGCTTCCTCATGGAGGCGATGTGGACCGCGACCCACCCCGTCGTGCGGGAGGTCGCGGCCCGGCTGGCCTCCGGCGAGCTCGGCACGCCGCGCCACCTCCACGCCGAGCTCGGCTTCCGCGTCGACGCCGATCCCAGCGACCGGATGCTCGACCCCGCGCTGGGGGCCAGCGCCCTGCTCGACATGGGCATCTACCCCCTCACCGTGGCCCACCTGCTGCTCGGGGAGGCCGAGGCCCTCACCGCGACCGCCACGCTCTCCGAGGGCGGCATCGACCTCGACATCGCGGTCGCCGGTCGCTACCCCGGCGGCGCCCTGGCCACGATGACCGCGTCGATGACGTCGTGGTCCTCGCGCGCCGCCGCCGTCGCCACCAGCCTCGGCCGCGTCGACCTGCCCGACTTCCACCACCCGGCCGCCGCCACCTTCACGCCGTACGCCGAGGGCAGCAGCAACGACGGCGGCGGGCTGGGCGAGGTGCTGCTCCTCGAGGGCGCCGAGCCGGTCGTCGGGCGCGGCTACGGCAACGAGCTGCTCGAGGTGGCGCGCTGCGTCGCGGCGGGGCTGCGCGAGAGCCCGCTGGTGCCGCACGCCCAGACCCTCGCCCTGCTGCGGCAGATGGACGACCTGCGCGCGCAGGTCGGTGTGCGCTTCCCCCACGAGCGCTGACCCCGCGCCCCCCCTCCGATCCGCCCCCGATCCACCCCACCGGGGGGACGCGCCGCCCCCGAGGACTGACTAGGGTCGCCCCGTGCCCTACGACCTCGTCATCGTCGCCAACCGCCTGCCGGTCGACCGGGTCACCCAGCCCGACGGGTCCTCGGGCTGGCGCACCTCCCCCGGCGGCCTCGTGACCGCCATCGAGCCCGTGATGCGCGCCAACGACGGCGTGTGGATCGGCTGGCCCGGCGGCACCGAGGAGGGCCTGGAGCCCTTCGAGCACGACGGCCTCGAGCTGGTGCCGATGTCGATGACCCAGGCCGACATCGAGGGCTTCTACGAGGGCTTCTCCAACGGCACCCTCTGGCCGCTCTACCACGACCTCGTGGCCAAGCCGGAGTTCCACCGCGAGTGGTGGGACTCCTACGTCCACGTCAACCAGCGCTTCGCCGAGAAGGCCGCGTCGCTGGCCGCCGAGGACGCCACGGTCTGGGTCCACGACTACCAGCTGCAGCTGGTGCCGCAGATGCTGCGCACGCTGCGCCCCGACCTGCGCATCGGCTTCTACCTCCACATCCCCTTCCCGCCCGCGGAGCTCTTCCAGCAGCTGCCGTGGCGCCGCCAGCTGCTCGAGGGCCTGCTCGGCGCCGACCTGGTCGGCTTCCAGCTGCCGGGGGCGGCGCAGAACTTCGTGCGCCTCGTGCGCCAGCGCGTGGGCCACAAGACCCACCGCGACCTCGTCTACCTGCCCGACGGCCGCACCGTGCGGGCCTCGCCCTTCCCGATCTCCATCGACGCGGCCGGCTTCGAGGAGATGGCGCGCTCCGAGCCGGTCGTCGCGCGCGCCGCGGAGATCCGCGAGGCGCTCGGCGACCCGCGCAAGGTCTTCCTCGGCATCGACCGGCTCGACTACACCAAGGGCATCTTCGCCCGGCTGCGCGCCTACGCCGAGCTGATCGAGGACGGCCAGCTCGACGTCGAGGACGCCGTGTTCGTGCAGGTGGCCGTGCCCTCGCGCGAGCAGGTGGAGGAGTACCGGATCCTGCGCGACGAGATCGACCGGCTGGTCGGCCGCATCAACGGCGACCTGGGCCGCATCGGCCGCCCGGCGATCTCCTACCTGCACTCCTCCTACCCCCGCGAGGAGATGGCCGCGCTCTACACCGCCGCCGACGTCATGGTCGTCACGCCCTACCGCGACGGCATGAACCTCGTGGCCAAGGAGTACGTCGCCTGCCGCTACGACAACGACGGCGCCCTGGTGCTCTCGGAGTTCGCCGGCGCCGCCGACGAGCTGCGCCAGGCGTGGCTGGTCAACCCCTACGACATCAACGGCATGAAGTCGGCGCTGCTGGAGGCCTTCAACGCCGAGCCCCGCGAGACCACCCGGCGGATGAAGGCGATGCGCAAGACCGTCACCCAGCACGACGTGGCGGCGTGGGCGGCCTCCTTCATGTCGGAGCTCTCCGACGTCGGCACCCACGGCAAGGCGGTCAAGCCGGCCCGCCGCTCGTGACCCCCGGGGTAACTTTCGCAGCATGGATCTGATCCCCAAGCCCGATCAGGTCGTCTCCGCGGCCGGCAACGTCGCCCACAAGGTCCTCTACGGCGGCCTGGCCGACCTGCGACCGATGCCGCGCACCCTCATCGACGAGGGCACGCTGCGCGAGGTCTACCACTACCGGCCCGCCGCCGCGGTCAAGCAGACGGGCGACCCGGTGCTGCTGGTGACGCCGCTGGCGGCGCCCGCGACCTGCTACGACCTGCGCCGCGGCTGCTCGCTGGTCGAGCACTTCGTGCGCGCCGGCCGCCCGACCTACCTGGTGGAGTACGGCCAGGTCTCCTTCCGCGACCGGGCCCTGGGCATGGAGCACTGGGTGGAGGAGGTCGTGCCCACCGCCGTGCGCGAGGCGTCGGCCCACGCGGGCGGGCGCCCGGTGCACGTGGTGGGCTGGAGCCTGGGCGGCATCTTCTCGATGCTCGCGGCCGCGGGCTCCCCCGACCTGCCCATCGCCTCGCTCACCGTGGTCGGCTCCCCGGTCGACGTCAGGCTGGTGCCGCTGGTGGCGCCGCTGCGCCCGCTGCTCAACCTCAGCGACGGCCGAGGCCTCGTCACGCGGGGCTACCAGGCCCTCGGGGGCGCCCCGAAGCCGCTGGTGCGCTGGGCCTTCCAGCTCTCGTCGTTCCAGAAGGTCGTCACCAAACCGCTCGCGGTGGCCCGCAACCTCGACGACGGGGAGTGGCTGGCCCAGATCGAGGCGGTCGACCGCTTCACCGACGGCATGATCGCCTACCCCGGGCGCACCTTCGGCCAGCTCTACCACCGCTTCGTCAAGGGCAACGCCCTGGTCGGCGGCACCTTCGAGGTCGAGGGACGCACCCTCGACCTCGCCGACATCGACGTGCCCGTGCTCGTCTTCGCCGGCGCCACCGACGGCATCGCCCCGGTGCCCGCGGTCAAGGCCGTCGTGCCGCTGCTGTCGGGCTCGCCCGAGGTCCGCTTCGAGATCGTGCCCGGCGGCCACCTCGGCATGCTCACCGGTCGCGCGGCCCGGGGGACGACGTGGGTCGCGCTCGACGAGTGGATCGCCCAGTGGTCCTCCGACGCCGCCGGGGCGACCCCCTCCGGCGCTGGGTAGCGTCGCGGCATGAGCGCACTCGCCGGACTCGTGGAGAAGGGCCTCATGGCCCCCGACTGGGCCGAGGCGCTGGCCCCGGTGGACGCGCAGGTGGCGGCGATGGGGGCCTTCCTGCGCGAGGAGGTGGCGGCGGGCCGCGGCTACCTGCCCGCCGGCGAGCACGTCTTCCGCGCCTTCCAGCGGCCGCTGGCCGACGTGCGGGTGCTCGTGGTGGGCCAGGACCCCTACCCCACGCCGGGGCACCCGATCGGGCTCAGCTTCGCCGTCGACCCCCACGTGCGGCCGGTCCCGCGCAGCCTGGCCAACGTCTACGCCGAGCTGCGCAGCGACGTCGGCGTCGAGCCGCCGCCGCACGGCGACCTGACGGCCTGGGCCGACGCCGGGGTCATGCTGCTCAACCGCGTGCTGACGGTGCGGCCCGGGGAGTCGGCCTCGCACCGCCGCAAGGGCTGGGAGCAGGTCACCGACGCGGCGATCGCGGCGCTGGCGGCCCGCGGCGGGCCGCTGGCCGCGATCCTGTGGGGCCGCGACGCCCAGTCGCTGCGCCCCGCCCTGGGTGACGTGCCGGCGGTGGAGTCGGTGCACCCCTCGCCGCTCTCGGCGAGCCGGGGCTTCTTCGGCTCCCGCCCCTTCTCGACGGTCGACCGGATGCTCGTCGAGCAGGGCGGCTCCCCGGTGGCGTGGACGCTTCCGATGGAATAATGTTGAATCATCAACCATTGACCTGGACGTGACCATGCCCGACGCAGCAGCACCCTCCGCCCCACCCGCGCCCGCCACCGGACGCATGCCCGCCCTCTACATCGGCCACGGTGCGCCGCCGCTGCTCGACGACCCGCTGTGGTCCTCGCAGCTGGCCGCCTGGGCCGGGGACCTGCCGCGCCCCACCGCCGTGCTCATCGTCAGCGCCCACTGGGAGTCGGCCCCGATCAGCCTGAGCGCCAGCGGCGCCCCGCTGGTCTATGACTTCGGCGGCTTCGACCCGAAGTACTCGCGGATGACCTACCGCACCCCCGACGCCAGCGCGCTGGCCGCCCGGGTCGCGGCCATGATGCCCGCGGGCGAGCCGGTGCACCAGCACACCTCCCGCGGCCTCGACCACGGTGCGTGGGTGCCGCTGAAGGTCATGTACCCCGACGCCGACGTGCCCGTGCTGCAGATGTCGCTGCCCACCCACGACCCGGCCCGCCTGCTGGCGATCGGCGAGCGGCTGCGCCCGCTGCGCGACGAGGGTGTCCTGGTGATCGGCTCGGGCTTCCTCACCCACGGCCTGCCCTTCCTGCGCGACTTCCGCATCGACGCCGAGGCCCCTGCCTGGTCGCAGGACTTCGACGCGTGGGCCGCGGAGGCGCTCGCCCGCGGCGACGTCGACGAGCTCGCGGCCTACGCCGACCGCGCACCGGGCCTGCCCTGGGCCCACCCCACGGTCGAGCACCTCTCGCCGCTCTTCGTGACCCTCGGTGCGGCCACCCGCGCCGACGACCCCGGCGAGCAGCGCATCGACGGCTTCTGGATCGGGCTCTCCAAGCGCTCGCTCCAGGTGGCCTGACCCGGGTCCGCCGCCTCAGCCCGGCTCGGGCTCGAGGGGGCGGTCGCTCCACGCGTGGCGCTCCACGCCGTCGTTGGCGTCGACACGGGGCCCGCGGTCGACCAGGCCGACGGCTGCGGCGACGCGCGCCGAGGCCGTGTTGGCGGCCAGCACGTAGGCCACCACGGGGCTGGTGGGGTCGGCCAGGCGTGCGGCCTCCACGCCGGCCGCGGCCAGCTCCGTCGCCAGGCCCCGGCCCCACTGCCCGGTGGCCACGCGGTAGCTGAGGTTCCACGCGCCGCTGCGGTGGCGCTGGGCGCCGCCGAGGCCCACCACGTCGCCGGTGCGCAGGTCGCGGGCGGTCCAGTAGGACAGCCCGTCGGCGGGCCACCGCGCGGCAGCGCGCTCGGCGTACGCCCGGGTGCGGGCGAGGTCGACGTGGCGTGCCGCGGGGTCGAACCACCACCCGCGCGGGTCGGAGAGGACCGCGAAGAGCTGCTCGGCGTCGTCGGGTCCCATCGCGGTGAGCGCGAGTCGCGCGGTGGAGCGCGTGCGCAGGTCGGGAGCCGGGGGCACGCCCCCAGGCTCGCACGCCACCCACCCGGCCCGCGATGATGGTCCCGTGCAGATCCTCTCGATCCAGTCCTCGGTCGCCTACGGCCACGTCGGCAACTCCGCCGCGGTCTTCCCGCTGCAGCGCCTCGGCCACGAGGTGTGGTCGGTCAACACCGTGCACTTCTCCAACCACACCGGCTACGGCGCGTGGCGCGGCCCGCTCCTCGCCCCCGACGACGTGCGCGACGTGATCGCCGGCATCGACGACCGCGGGGTGCTCGGGCAGGCCGACGCGGTGCTCTCGGGCTACCAGGGCGACCCCGCCGTCGGGGCGGTCGTGCTCGACGCCGTGGCGCGGGTCAAGGAGCTCAACCCCGCCGCGGTCTACTGCTGCGACCCCGTGATGGGCGACGTGGGGCGCGGCATGTTCGTGCGACCGGGGATCCCCGAGTTCATGCGCGACACCGTGGTGCCGGCCGCCGACGTCGTCACCCCCAACCACTTCGAGCTCGACTTCCTCGCCGGCACCACCACCACGACGCTGGAGGAGGTGCTGGCCGCGGTCGACGTCGTGCGCGAGCGCGGCCCGCGCGACGTGCTGGTCACCTCGGTGCTGCACGACGCGGTGCCCGAGGGCCACCTCGACGTCGTCGCCGTCTCCGACGCCGGCGCGTGGGCGGTCACCACCCCCCTGCTGCCCCTCGCCCCCAACGGCTGCGGCGACGTCACCGCCGCGCTCTACCTCGCCCACCTGCGCACCACCGGCTCGCCCGCCGAGGCGCTCGCCCTCACCACCGGCACCGTGTTCGCGGTGCTCGAGGAGACCCTCGCGGCCGGCACCCGCGAGATCCAGCTGGTGGCGGCCCAGGGGTCCATCGCCTCCCCGCCGAGGACGTTCGCCCCTCGACGGCTGCGCTGAGCGCCTCGCTACCCTGGAGGACGTGACGAGGTCGAGGTCCCGCTGGGCCCTGGCCGCACTCTTCCTGGTGCTGGCCGGGCTGTTCGGCATGCACGGGCTCGGCGACCACTCCGCGGGCCACTCCGCCCACGTCGCCCCCGCCGGTGCCACCGACCACGGGACCGACCACCGGACGGGCCACGAGACCGACGTGGCCGGGGCGGCGGCCCCGGGCACCGGCCCGGACACGGCGGTGCTGTCGGCGCCCCCGGTGGACGACGGCATGGCCGGGCTGTGCCTCGCGGTGCTGCTCGGCGGCCTCGGCGCCCTGCTGCTCCTCGGGCGTGGACTGCGCCGCACCCCCTGGCTGCTGCCGCGGCTGACCCTCCTCGGTGTCGCCCCGCCGGCCCGAGGCCGCGACCCCGACCCACCGCTGCTCTCCGCGCTCTGCGTGTGCCGCTGCTGAGGAGCCGGTCGTCGACGACGACCGGCACCTGCGCGCCCGCACACCTGCACCACCGACGAGAGACGAGACAGCCATGACCACCACCCGCACCACCCCTGCCCGCACCACCCCTGCCCGCACTACCCCTGCCCGCACGCGACGGGCCCTCGCCGCCGGCCTCGCGGCCGCGGCCCTCGCCACCGGCCTGGCGGCCTGCGGCGACGACGACGGCTCCGGCCCCGACACCGGGTCCTCCGCGGTCTCGGTGCCCGAGGGCGCCGACTTCAACGAGGCCGACGTCGTCTTCGCCACCGACATGGTCCAGCACCACGCCCAGGCCCTGGCCATGGTCGACATGACCACGGGCCGCGACCTCGACCCCGAGGTGGCCGCCCTCGTCGAGCAGATCCGCTCGGCCCAGGCTCCCGAGATCGAGCAGATGGTCGACTGGCTCACCGCCTGGGACCAGCCCGTGCCCCCCACCGTCAACGACCACGCCAACGCCCACGCCGAGGAGGGCACGGGCATGGACGGGTCCGGCGGCATGGACATGGACTCCGACATGCCCGGCATGATGAGCGACGCCGAGATGGACGCGCTGGAGGAGGCGCCCGACGCGTCCTTCCAGGAGGAGTGGCTGGAGATGATGGTCGCCCACCACGAGGGTGCGGTGGAGATGGCCGAGACCGAGGCCGCCGAGGGCGAGGACGCCGACGCGGTCGCCCTCGCGGAGTCGATCGTCGACTCCCAGAGCGCGGAGATCGAGCAGATGCGGGCGCTGCTCGGCGCGTGAGAGCGGTGGTGGGGCAGGTCGTGGAGCCGGTGACAGGAGTCGAACCCGCGACATCTTCTTTACAAGAGAAGCGCTCTACCTACTGAGCTACACCGGCGTGCGCCCGTCGGGCGCGGCGTCATCCTAGACGCCGCGCCCGACGGCGGGTCGAGCCGGGCGGCACCCGTGGGCGCAGTCGCCGGAGCCGTGCGCCCGGCCGCGCGCGGTGAGGGAGAATCCGCGCCATGAGCCTGCTGCGCGAGCCCCACCACGACGGGTCCCCCGCCTACCTCGACGACGAGTCCCCGACGCTGGGCTGGTCGGTGCGCGTGCGCTGCCGGGTCGCCGCCGACGACCCGGTCGAGCGGGTGTGGATCCGCACGACGTACGACGCGGAGCCCACCTTCCACGCCTGCACCGTGGTCGCGCGCGACGCCCGCGCCGACGGCTCGGTGTGGTGGGAGGGCGAGCTGCCGCTGCACAACCCGGTCACCCACTACCGCTTCCTGCTGGTGGGTCCCGAGGCCGACGGCTCCCCGCAGCGCTGGCTCACCGCCGCCGGCGTCGTCGACCACGACGGCCCCGACAGCTTCGACTTCCGCGTCACCACCCACGCCGGGGCGCCCGACTGGGGCAGGGAGGCGGTGGTCTACCAGGTCTTCCCCGACCGCTTCGCCCGCTCGACGGCCGCCGACGAGCGCGAGACCCCGGCCTGGGCGGTGCCGGCGCACTGGGACGACGAGGTCGTCTTCGAGGGCTCCGACCCGCGCACGCCGCTCCAGCTCTTCGGCGGCGACCTCGACGGCGTCACGGAGCACCTCGACCACCTCGTCGAGGTCGGCGCGACCGTGCTCTACACGACGCCGGTCTTCCCCGGTGAGAGCAACCACCGCTACAACGCCTCCACCTTCGACGGTGTCGACCCGCTGCTGGGCGGCGACGCGGCCTACGCGCGGCTGGCCGAGGCCGTCCACGCCCGCGGGCTGCGCCTGCTCGGCGACCTCACCACCAACCACACCGGCGACACCCACGAGTGGTTCACCCGGGCCGCGTCGGCCCCCGACTCCCCCACCCGCGGGTGGTACTACTTCGCCCACGACGGCAGCTACGAGTGCTGGATGGGCCACGGCACGCTGCCCAAGCTCAACCTCGCCGACCCCGACCTGCGCGCGGCCATGGTCGAGGGCCCCGACAGCGTCGTGGCGCGCTGGCTGCGCCCGCCCTTCTCGGTCGACGGGTGGCGCATCGACGTCGCCAACATGACCGGGCGCCTCGGCGCGGTCGACGTCAACCACGCCACCGCCCGGGCCGTGCGGCGCACGGCGGAGGCCGAGCGCGGCGACGCCTGGGTCATCGGCGAGCACAACCACGACGCCTCGGGCGACCTCGACGGCGACGGGTGGCACGGCACCATGAACTACTCCGGCTTCTCGTGGCCGGTGTGGTCGTGGCTGCGCGACCCCGACTCCCCGGCGCGCCCCTTCGGCCGCCCGGTGCCCGTGCCGCGCCGCCCCGGCCAGCAGGTCCACCGCACCCTGCGCGAGTGGCAGGCGCGCTACGGCTGGCAGGCCACCGCCCAGTCGTGGAGCATCCTCGGCAGCCACGACTCCGCGCGCATCCGCACGCTGACCGGCTCCGCGCCCGTCCACCGGGTCGCGGCCGGGCTCCAGTTCACGCTGCCCGGCGTGCCCATGGTGTTCGCCGGCGACGAGATCGGCCTCGAGGGCGTCAACGGCGAGGACGCACGCCGCCCGATGCCGTGGCACCGCCGCGACGACTGGGACCACGACACGCTCGCGACGTACGCCGCCCTCGCGCGGCTGCGCGCCGCGGAGCCCGCGCTGACCCGCGGGGGCCTGCGGTGGGCCCACGTCGACGACGACACCCTCGTCTTCGTGCGCGAGCACCCCGCGGGGTCGCTCCTGGTGTGCGCGCGACGCGCCGCGGGCGGGAGCGTCGACCTGCCCGAGGGCGCCCTGCTCGCCACCGGCCAGGAGGCCCTCGGCGACGTCGAGGCGCTGCTCGGCACCGAGCCGGGCGGCCCAGGCGGGCGGCTCAAGGTCCGCCGCGGCACCCTGCGCGTGCCGGCCGACGGGGTCGGCGTGCGGGTCTGGCGGCTCTGAGCCGCCCGGGGAGGGCCGAGCGAGGGTCTAGGTTGTGGCCATGGCGCTGCGCATCGTCGCGAGCAGGCCCGATCCCGCGATCGTGACCCTGCCCTGGTCGACCCCGCTCGAGGAGTGGGACGACCGGTTCGTCGTGCCCCTGCCGCGCGGGCTCTCGCGCCACGTCGTGCGCATCGTGCGGCTGCGCGGGCGCACCTACGCGGTGAAGGAGACCGTGGAGGCGATCGCCTTCCGGGAGTACCGGATGCTGCGCGACCTCGGCCGGCTCGGCCTGCCCGCCGTGGTGCCCCAGGGCGTGGTGGCCGGCCGGGTCGACGCCCACGGCGAGGAGCTGCCCGCGGCGCTGCTCACCGAGCACCTGCAGTTCTCGCTGCCCTACCGCAGCCTGTTCAGCCACGGCCTCGACGCCGACGACCTGCCCTCGCTGGTCGACGCGCTCGTGGTGCTGCTGGTGCGCCTGCACCTCGCCGACTTCTTCTGGGGCGACGTCTCGCTGTCCAACGTGCTCTTCCGCCGCAACGCGGGCGGCTTCGCGGCCTACCTCGTCGACGCCGAGACCGGGGAGCTCAACGCCACGCTGTCCGACCAGCTGCGCCAGCACGACCTCACCGTCGCCACCGAGAACGTCTTCGCCGAGCTGCTCGACCTCCAGGCCAGCCAGTCGGTGCGCCACGAGATCGACGCCCACGCCGTCGTCGAGCTGCTGGGGCGCCGCTACACCGAGCTGTGGGACGAGCTGACCGGTGTCGAGCAGTTCTCCGCCGAGGAGATGTGGCGCATCGAGCAGCGCATCGAGCGCCTCAACGACCTCGGCTTCGACGTCGACGAGCTCGACATCGTCACCGACTTCGACGGCGACCAGGTGCGCATCCAGCCCAAGGTCGTCGACCTCGGCCACCACCGTCGTGAGCTGCAGGCCCTCACCGGGCTCAACGTCGAGGACGGCCAGGCGCGACGCCTGCTCAACGACCTCGCCTCCTTCACCGCCCACCACGACCTCGGCCGCGAGGACCGCTCGCTGGTGGCCAACCGCTGGCTGACGCGCATCTACGAGCCGGTGACCGCCCTCGTGCCGCCGGAGGCGCGGGGCAAGCTGGAGCCGGCGGAGGTCTTCCACGAGATCCTCGAGCACCGGTGGTACCTCTCCGAGCAGGCCGGGCGCGAGGTCGACATCTTCGACACCGCCCGCGACTACATCGCCACCCAGCTCACGCGCCGCCCCGACGAGGTCGTCGCCGTCGAGCCCGAGTGAGCCCCGGCCCTCACCCGGCCTCGGCCAGCTCCAGCTCGACGTAGTCGCGCACGGTGAAGGCGCCGTTGGTCTGCAGCTGCACCGACTGCACCCCGGCGGGCCGGCCGTCCTCGGCGTAGGTGACCAGCGTGACGTCGGCGGCGCGACGGATCTTGCTGCCGATCGCCAGGGCGTAGGCTGCGCCGCCGGTGGTGCCGTTGGTGACGGTGTAGCCGACCTGGTCGCCGTCGGTGGCCTCGACCCGGTCGGGCCCGCCCTGCACGTGCAGGTGCCCGCCCAGGACGAGGTCGGCGCAGCCGCGCTCGAGCACCTCGCGGGCCATGTTGGCGTCGTGGACCACGACGGTCTCGACGCGGTCGTCGGCCCCGCAGGCGGCGTCGGCCAGGCGGGTGCCGACCTCGTCGAAGGACAGTCCGGTCTCGTCGCGCCAGCTGCCCAGCCCGCTCGCGCGGGGGTCGGAGACGCCCAGCAGGTCGCCCCCGCCGGGGCCGTCGACGACCTCGCCGTCGAGCAGGGTCCAGCCCCGGTCGGCGAGGTAGCGGCCCACGAAGTCGCCGTTGTCGTGGTTGCCGGTGACGGCCCAGCGGCGGTCGTCGTAGGGATCGCCGTCGAAGGCGGCGTTGAGGGAGTCGAGGGAGAAGGCCTCCCAGGGCTGGCCGGTGGACGTGTCGTCGCCGAGGTCGAGCACCGCGCTGGCGCCGGCGGCGTCGCCGATGCCGCGGGCCACGGCGTCCATGCCGACGTTGTCGTGGCGGTCGGAGACGACGACCGCCACGGTCTCGCCCTCCGCCGGCTCGTGCAGGTCGAGGTCGGCGGCGGCCTCCGCAGCGTCGGCGTAGAAGACCCGGCTCTTGTCGTAGGTGTCGACGGCGCTGGCGACCAGGCGGCTGGTCTCGTCGGTGGTGACGTCGCCGAGCACCTCGACGTCGGCCAGCTCCTCGGGCACGGGCACCCCCGGGCCGAGGAAGTCGTCGAGCGCGACCCAGCGCTGCTCGTCGGTGAGCCGGTCCTCGCGCGGCGCCCACGGCTGCCACAGCCCCGCGGCCATCAGCCCCACCAGCGCCACGGCGAGCAGTCCCCGCGGGGTGCGCGCCACGCCCAGCAGCTCGCGGCGGCGGGCACCGCCCACCAGCACCCACACCAGGAGCGGCACCAGCCCGAGCACCGCGCCCCGCAGGGCGGCGTCGACGGCCATGTCCTCGACCGCCTCGCGCAGCTTGGCCTCCAGACCCTCGGGCTGGGCGGCGATGACGGCGTAGCGGTCGAGCAGCGCGCCGGTCGTCGTGGCGTCGGTCTTGCCGAGCCTGACGTCGATGCCGATGCGGCTGTCGGAGGCGACCCGCACGTCGGGCAGCACCGGACCGGTCCGCACGACGACCTCGCCGGTGAGGTCGGGGCGCACGACGGCGTCGTGGCTGGCCAGGTTGACCTCGCGGTCGCTGCCGAGGAAGAGCAGCACGGCGGCGAGGGCGGCCAGCACCAGCCAGGCGCCGAGGTAGCCCGCGACGACCGCGGCCGTGCTCCACGGCCGTCGCCGCGCCGGGCCGGTCTGCTCCTCGTGCACGGGGTCGGCTCCTGGAGGTCGGGGGGCTGTGCTGGTTGGCCGGGCGGCCTAGCGTGGGTGCATGGCCGCCGACACCGCAGCAGACACCGCCCCCGACAGCACGCAGCAGCCCACGCCCTCGATGTCCCAGTATCGCAGCCTGGGTCGCACCGGCATGCAGGTGAGCCCGCTGTGCCTGGGGGCGATGATGTTCGGCGCCTGGGGCGAGCCCGACCACGCCGAGTCGACGCGCATCATCCACCGCGCGCTCGACGCGGGCATCACCATCGTCGACACCGCCGACGTCTACTCCCGCGGGGAGTCGGAGGAGATCGTCGGCAAGGCGCTCTCCGGCGGGCGCCGCGACGGCGTCGTGCTGGCCACCAAGTTCCACGGCCCCATGGACGTCGACATGGGCCGCCCCGGCGGCGACCCGCTCCAGCGCGGCAACTCGCGCCGCTGGATCGTGCAGGAGGTCGAGCACAGCCTGCGCCGCCTGCGCACCGACTGGATCGACCTCTACCAGGTGCACCGCCCCGAGCGGGAGACCGACGTCGAGGAGACCCTCGCGGCCCTCACCGACCTCCAGCGCGCCGGCAAGATCCGCGCCTTCGGCTGCTCCACCTTCCCCGCCCACGAGGTGGTCGAGGCCCACTGGACCTCCGAGCGCCGCGGTCTGGGCCGCTTCGTGACCGAGCAGCCGCCGTACTCGCTGCTGGCCCGCGGCATCGAGCGCGACCTGCTCCCGGTGGCGCAGAGGTACGGCATGGGCGTGCTCCCGTGGAGCCCGCTGAACGGCGGCTGGCTCACCGGCCGCTTCCGCCAGGGCCAGGACGCCCCCGACAACCACCGCTCGCGCCTGCGCGCGGGCCAGTACGACCTCACCGACCCCGCCAACCAGCGCAAGCTCGAGGCCGTCGAGCAGCTCGCGCTGCTCGCCGAGGAGCTCGACCTGACGCTGGTCCACCTCGCGCTGGCCTTCGTGCTGCAGCACCCGGCGGTGACCGCGCCGATCATCGGCCCGCGCACCATGGAGCAGCTGGAGACCCAGCTGGGTGCCGTCGAGGTGCGGCTGACCCCCGACGTGCTCGACCGCATCGACGAGATCGTGCCGCCCGGCACCGACCTCGCCACCGCCGACCGGGGCTACGTGCCGCCCTCGCTGGAGGACCCGTTCCTGCGTCGGCGGCGCACCGCCTGACCCGCCTGGGTCAGGCGCGCGCCTGCGCGATGGCGTAGAGGGTGACGGAGGCGGCGACGCCGGCGTTGAGCGACTCCACCTGGTTGGCCATGGGGATCGACACCAGCTGGTCGCAGGTCTCCGACACCAGGCGGGAGAGGCCGTTGCCCTCCGAGCCGACCACGACGACCAGCGGGCCGTCGGCGAGGTCGAGCTCGGGCAGCGTGACGTCGCCGTCGGCGGCCAGGCCGATGACCATGCAGCCGGCGTCCTGGTAGGCCTTGAGCTGGCGCACGAGGTTGACGGTCTGGGCCACCGGGATGCGCGCTGCGGCGCCCGCGCTGGTCTTCCAGGCCGACGCGGTCATGCCGGCGGCGCGACGCTCGGGGATGACGACGCCGTGCGCGCCGAAGCCGGCCGCGCTGCGCACGACGGCCCCGAGGTTGCGGGGGTCGGTGACCTGGTCGAGCACCACGATGAGCGGCTTCTCACCGGCCTCCTCGGCGCGGTCGAGCAGGTCGTCGGCGTGGGCGTACTCGTAGGCCGGGATCTTCGCGGCCAGGCCCTGGTGGACCGCACCGGCGGTGAGGCGGTCGAGCTCCTGGCGGCCGACCTCGAGCAGGCTGATGCCCTTCTCGGCGGCCAGGGCGAAGGCCTCACGCAGCCGCCCGTCGCGCTCGGCGCCCTCGGCGACGTAGACGCCGGTGACCGGCACGCCCTCGCGCAGCGCCTCGACCACCGAGTTGCGCCCGGCGATCCACTCGATGTCGGTCGAGCCGGTGCGTCGCCGCTTCTGCGGCGTGCGCTCGGCCGACTTCTCGGCGCGCTTCTTGGCCTTGTGGGCCTGGTGGTAGGGCCGGTCGGTGGCCTTGGGCGTGGGGCCGCGCCCCTCCAGGCCGCGGCGGACCCGCCCGCCGGAGCCGGCGGTGGGGTTGCCCTTGCCGGTCTTCTTGATCGCGCCCTTGCGCTGGGAATTACCGGGCATCGGTCAGGCTCCACTTCGGTCCGTCGGGGGTGTCCTCGATCGCGATGCCGGCGTCCTTGAGCCGGTCGCGCAGCGCGTCGGCCGTGGGCCAGTCCTTGGCGGCCCGGGCCGCGTCGCGCTGCTCGAGGAGGCCGGCGACGAGGACGTCGACGGCATGGGTGAGCTGGTCGTCGGCGCCCGCGGCCGGGCCCCAGGCGGGGTCGGCGGGGTCGAGGCCGAGCACGGCGAGCATGGCGCGCACCCCGCCCGCGAGCTCCCGGGCGCCGGCGTGGTCGCCCGCGGCGAGCTGGCGGTTGCCCTCGCGCACGGCGTCGTAGAGCACGGCCACCGCCGCCGGGGTGCCGAGGTCGTCGTCCATCGCCGCGACGAAGGCCGCGGGCAGGGTGTCCCCGCACTCGACCGGCCCGCCGGCGGCGGCGACGCGGTCGAGGAGGCCCTCGATGCGTCGGAAGCCCTGGGCGGCCTCGTCGAGCGCCTCGAAGCTGAACTCCACGTGGCTGCGGTAGTGGGCGGCCACGAGGTAGAACCGCAGTTCCACCCCGCGCACGCGCTGGAGCACTGAGGGGATCGAGAGGGTGTTGCCCAGCGACTTGCTCATCTTCTCGCCGGCGGTGGTGATCCACGCGTTGTGCAACCAGTACGACGCGAACGCGTGACCGGCCGCGCGGGACTGGGCCTGCTCGTTCTCGTGGTGGGGGAAGCGGAGGTCGACGCCGCCGCCGTGGATGTCGAAGGCGGGGCCGAGGTACTTGCCGGCCATCGCGGAGCACTCGATGTGCCAGCCCGGCCGGCCGCGGCCCCACGGGCTGGGCCACGACGCGGTCTCCGGCTCGGTGGCCTTGCGGCCCTTCCACAGCGCGAAGTCGCGGGGGTCGCGCTTGCCGCGGGGGTCGGCGTCCTCGGCGGCCTCCATGTCGTCGATGCCCTGGCGCGTCAGCTCGCCGTAGGACGGCCACGACCGCACGTCGAAGTACACGTCGCCCGAGCCGTCGGCGGCGGCGTAGGCGTGGCCGCGCTCCACCAGCGCGCCGATCAGCTCGACCATCTCCGGCACGTGGCCGGTGGCGGCGGGCTCGTAGGTCGGCGGGGCGACGTTGAGCGCGGCGTAGGCGCGGTCGAGCTCGCGGTGCATCGCGTAGGCCAGGTTGAACCAGGGCCGGCCCTGGTCGGCGGCCTTGGTGAGGATCTTGTCGTCGATGTCGGTGACGTTGCGGATGAAGGTGACGTCGTAGCCGCTGTGGCGCAGCCAGCGCTGGAGCACGTCGAAGTCCACCCCCGAGCGCACGTGGCCGACGTGCGGCTCCGACTGCACGGTGAGACCGCAGAGGTAGAGACCCGCCCGACCCTCGACGAGGGGGACGAAGTCGCGCACCTCGCGCGTCGCGGTGTCGTAGAGCCTGAGCGTCACGGGCCCAGTCTAGGAGCGCGGGGCCCCGCCCGGCGCATCCCCGGATCCTGTGACTGCTGTGACGGGAGTGACTTATCGTGGCGACATGCGTCCTCCCCGCCGTCCCGCCGCCTCCCGCCTGCTCGGCGCCCTGCTCGGCGCCGCCCTCGTCGCACCGCTGGCCCCCGCGCCCGCGACCGCCGCGACCGGCTCCGCGTCGGCGGACCCGGCGCCGGCCGAGCGGCGCGCCGGCACCCGGCAGGTCGACCAGACCCGCTTCGAGGGCGCGAAGGCCTTCCGCGCGGGACAGCTGGCCGGCACCCGCGTCGCCCGCGACCGCGTCTTCCTCGGCGAGCCCGTGGCCACCCGGGGCTACGGCGGGCGCACCTACGACGTGGGCCGCTGGACCGGCCGCTGGGTCGAGCCGGGCTTCGGCCTGACCCAGCTCGTGGCCTCGTGGGAGGCGCGCACCCCCGGCGACAGCTGGGTCGAGGTCGAGGTCCGCGGCCGCGGCCCCGCCGGGAGGGTGACCGGCTGGGACACCCTCGGCCGCTGGGCCGCCGACGACCGCTTCGTCCAGCGCACGACCGTCTCGGGCCAGGACGACGACGACACCTCCGTCGACGTCGACACCTGGAAGGTGGGCGGCACGGCCGGCATGGCGGCCTGGCAGGTGCGGGTCTCGCTGATGCGGCGCGCGGGCGCGTCGACCAAGGCGCCGTCCTTCGGCTCGGTCGGGGCGATGTCCTCGCGGCTGCCCACCGGCGACGTCACCACCTCCCGGCCCGGCGTGGCCCGCGGCGTGGTGCTCGACGTGCCCCGCTACTCCCAGATGATCCACCAGGGCCACTACCCGCAGTGGGGCGGCGGCGGCGAGGCGTGGTGCTCCCCCACCTCGACCTCGATGGTCCTGGCCTACTACGACGCCCTGCCCTCCCCCGGCTCCTACTCCTGGGTCGGCGAGGGCCACGTCGACCCGTGGGTCGACGCCGCCGCCCGCAGCACCTACGACCACGCCTACGACGGCACCGGCAACTGGCCCTTCAACACCGCCTTCGCCGCGCTGCACACGACCTCGCCCGAGGGCGGCGGCGCCTTCGTGACCCGGCTGCGCTCGCTGCGCGAGGCCGAGCTGATGATCAAGGCGGGCATCCCGGTGATCGCCTCGATCTCCTTCGGCTCCGGCGAGCTCTCGGGCGCGCCGATCTCGGCCTCCAACGGCCACCTGCTGGTCATCGTGGGCTTCACCGCCTCGGGCGACGTGGTGGTCAACGACCCCGCCGCCCGCGACCGCACCGGCGTGCGCCGCACCTACGACCGCGGACAGTTCGAGGACGCCTGGCTGCCCACCTCCGGCGGGCTGGCCTACCTCGTCACCGACGCCGAGCACCCCCTGCCCGCGCCGGGAGAGCACTCCAACTGGTGAGCCCTAGGCGGAGGCGGTGAAGTCGCGGGCGTCGAGGCCGGTGGCCCCGTCGGGCAGCACGTCGCGCTCGACGGCGGTCTGCACGAGGCCGTCGGCGTCGGTGGCCCGCACCCGCACGAGGTGGTCGCCCGGCTCGACCTCGGCCGTGCCGGTCCACTGCACCCAGGTGTCCTCGCTCGGCACCCGGCCCAGCTCGGCGGGCAGCCACGGTCCGCCGTCGACGCTGAACTCCACCGCCGAGATGCCGGTGTGCTGCGACCAGGCGACACCGCCGAAGCGGACCTCGCCGGCGGCGACCTCGGCCCCGGAGGCGGGCACGTCGACGCGCGAGGACATCTTGACCGGGCCCATCTCGCCCCAGCCGCGCTGGGTCCAGTAGGCGTCGACGTCCTCGAAGCGGGTGACCTCGTAGTCGACGACCCACTTCGTGCCGGAGACGTAGCCGTAGAGCCCGGGCACGATCGTGCGCACGGGGAAGCCGTGGTCGATGGGCAGCGGCTTGCCGTTCATGGCCACCGCGAGCATCGCGTCGCGCCCGTCGGTGAGGGCCGCCAGCGGGGTCGAGCAGTTCCAGCCGTCCTCCGAGGTCTGGAGCACGCAGTCGGCACCGTCCTGGACCCCGGCGCGCTCGAGCAGGTCGGCGACGCGCACCCCGCTCCACCAGGCGTTGCCGATGAGCGTGCCGCCGACGGGGTTGGACACGCAGTTCAGGGTGATCCAGGCCTCGGTGGTCTCGCTGTCGAGCAGGTCCTGGTAGGTCACGACGACCTCGCGGTCGACCATCCCGTGGATGCGCAGCGACCAGTCGACCGGCTCGATGGTCGGCACCACGATGGCGGTGTGGATGAGGTAGAAGTCGTCGTTCGGGGTCATCCACGACGAGATGCCCTCCACCGGCAGCCGCGCCCCGGTCGGCAGCGTCGGCTCCGTGACGCCGTCGAGCTTGAGCAGCCGCCGGGTCTCCTCCACGTGGCGCCGCCCGGAGCCGAGGACGCGCCCGGCCACGCCGAGCACGACACCGACGCCGGCGATCAACCCCGCCCGCAGCAGGAACGTACGCCGCGTCCCGCGGTCGGCGCCCTGCGCCACCGGGTCGGTGCCGTCGACCTCGGCGGCCGCGGCCGTGAGCCGCTCGGCGCGGCGCAGCGGCTCGGTGAGCAGCGAGAGGCACACCACCCAGGTGACGTAGCCGACCGCGACGGGCACCAGGTCGATCGAGCCGGCGCTGCGCTGGAGCAGCACCGCGGTCGCGGCGAGCGCCGCGAGCAGCGAGTAGATGAGCACCGGCGCCCACCAGCGGGTGCGCGCCAGGCGACCCGTGCCCCAGAAGAGCCACGAGACCAGCAGCAGGATGACGAGCACCAGGAAGGGCTTGTCGAAGGTGCCGAGGAAGCGGATGGCCCGCTCGGCCACCGGGCCGGGCGTGAGGCGGATGACCAGCTCCGCGATCGCCACGACCGGCGACTCGCGGATGGTCATGAGCATCGCCGCCGCGTAGCTGGTCAGCAGGCCGGCCCAGCCGGCGACGAGGCCGGCCGGGGGCCAGAGGTCACGGGGGCGTTCCACCTCTTGATTGTGGCTCAGGCATCATCATCGCGTGCACGAACCCCCGTCAGGACCCCGCGTCGGCATCGGCACCGACGTCCACCGGCTCGTCGAGGGCCGTGCGATGCACCTGGCCGGGCTGGCCTGGCCCGAGGAGACCCACGGGCTGGAGGGCCACTCCGACGCCGACGTCGCCGCCCACGCCTGCTGCGACGCACTGCTCTCGGCCGCCGGTATCGGCGACCTCGGCTCCCACTTCGGCACCGCGGAGCCCGCCTGGGCCGGCGCCTCGGGGGCCACGCTGCTCGCCGAGACCGCGCGACGGGTCCGCGAGGCGGGCTTCACCATCACCCACGTCGCCGTGCAGGTCATCGGCAACCGGCCCAAGGTCGGCCCGCGCCGCGCCGAGGCCCAGGCCGCGCTCGGCGCCGCCGTGGGCGCCCCGGTGTCGGTCTCGGCCACCACCACCGACGGCCTCGGCCTCACCGGGCGCGGCGAGGGCGTCGCGGCCGTCGCCACCGCGCTGCTGCAGGGGCTGGGCCAGGAGACGACACGACGGACGGCCCACCAGCAGGAGTGACCCCGGGCCTCGGCGGCCGGATCAGGCGGCGTCGACCTTGCGGTGCCCGACGTGCACGACGCCGTCGAGCACCTTGACGCAGTAGACCGGCACCGAGACCCCGAGGTCGTCGAGACAGCGGCCGGTGCGCAGGTCGAAGGCGTGCTTGTGCGCCGGGGAGGCCACGAAGGGCACCCCGGAGCGCTGGCCCACGATCCCGCGGGCGAGCACCGAGGCCTTGGCGAAGGGGTCGTGGTTGCCGAGGGCGTAGACGGTGTCGTCAGCGCGCCGGAAGAGCGCGACGGCCTGGCCGTGGACCAGCGCGGTGGCGCCACGGTCGACCTCGAGGTCCACGACTCGGCAGACCGGCTGCCACTCGTCGTGGCTGGCTGCGCGTGCCGGACGCGGGGTCATCCGCGCCCTCCGGCGGGCCGAGTCATCGCCATGGAGGTGCCTCCTTCACCCCGTCGACGCTAGGTCTGGCGTGTTCGGTCCCGGTTTCGCCGTGTTACGGGCGTGAAAACCCTTCCTGCGCGGCGACCTCTTGTGGACGGTGACCTGAGTCACCTACAGTCTGAACATCCGTGACTGACATATGCACATATGTGCAAAGGAGCCTCCCGTGACCTCTGCCCCTCTCGCCGACGCCGGACGCGCGCGTCACGCGCTGCTGACCATGTGGACCATCCGCCGCTTCGAGGAGGCGGTCGACGACCTCTTCGCCCGCGGGCTCATGCACGGCACGATGCACCTCTCGATCGGCCAGGAGGCGTCGGCGACCGGCGCCTGCATGGCCCTGCGCAGCGACGACGCCATCACCTCCACCCACCGCGGGCACGGACACTGCATCGGCAAGGGGGCCGATCTGACGCGGATGATGGCCGAGCTCCTGGCCAAGGAGACCGGTTACTGCCGTGGTCGGGGCGGCTCCATGCACATCGCCGACGTCGCCACCGGCAACCTCGGCGCCAACGGCATCGTCGCGGGCGGCATCCCGATCGCCACGGGCGCCGCGCTGGCCTACCAGCTGCGCGGCGAGGACCGCGTGGTGGCCTGCTTCTTCGGCGACGGCGCGGCCAACGAGGGCGCCTTCCACGAGGCGGTCAACCTGGCGGCCATCTGGAAGCTGCCGGTGGTCTTCATCTGCGAGAACAACAAGTACGGCATGTCCTTCTCCACCGAGAAGTCGATGGCGGTCGCGCACGTCGCCGACCGCGCCTCGGCCTACGGCATCCCGGGCGTCACGGTCGACGGCAACGACGTCGAGGCGGTCCACGCCGCGGTCGCCGACGCGGTCTCGCGGGCCCGCTCGGGCGCGGGACCCACCCTGGTCGAGAACGTCACGTACCGGTGGAAGGGCCACTCCAAGTCCGACAAGAACCTCTACCGGACCAAGGAGGAGATCGCCGAGTGGCGGGCCCTGGACCCGATCGTGCGGTTCGAGGCCGTCGTCCAGGAGCGCGGGCTCCTCGACGAGGCCGCCGTGCAGGCCGTGCGCGACGAGGCCATGCAGGCCATGCGCGAGGCCGTGCGTGCCGCCAACGCCGCGCCCGACGCCGACCCCTCCGACCTCCTCGACGCCGTCTTCGCCCCGGCCTGACCCGCCGCGGCCCACCCGACCCCACCGCACAGGAGCAACGACCATGACCAGCACCACCCTCGACCCGGGCGCACCGACCGCCGGCGAGCGCGACCTCACCTACTCCGAAGCCGTGCGCGAGGCGATCGGCCAGGCCATGGAGGCCGACGACCGCGTCTTCATGCTCGGCGAGGACATCGGCGTCTACGGAGGAGCCTTCGGCGTCAGCGGCGACCTCTTCCACCGCTTCGGCGGCGAGCGCATCCGCGACACCCCCATCTCCGAGCTGGGCATCGTCGGCGCCGCCGTCGGCGCCGCGCTGGCCGGCATGCGTCCGATCGTCGAGATCCAGTTCTCCGACTTCACCAACCAGGCGATGGACCAGATCGTCAACCAGGCCGCCAAGATCCACTACATGCTCGGGGGCGCGGCGAGCGTGCCGATGGTGCTGCGAGCCCCTCTCGGCTCCGGCACGGGCGCCGCCGCCCAGCACTCCCAGAGCCTCGAGGCGTGGTTCGCGCACGTGCCGGGGCTCAAGGTGGTCATGCCGGCCACCCCCGCCGACGCCAAGGGCCTGCTGCTCTCGGCCATCGACGACCCCAACCCGGTCATCTTCCTCGAGCACAAGCTCCTCTACCGCACGTCGGGGCCGGTCCCCGTCGAGCCGCTCCGCGTCCCGCTCGGACGGACGGCGGTGCACCGCAGGGGCGCCGACCTCACCGTCGTGGCCACCGGCGTGATGGTCTCCCGGGCCCTCGACGCCGCCGCCGTCCTGACCGACGAGGGCGTGGACGTCTCCGTGCTCGACCCGCGGACCCTCACCCCGCTCGACGACGCCCCGATCCTCGAGGACGTCTCCCGCACCGGGCGCGCCCTGCTCGTCCAGGAGGCGCCGGGCCATGCCGGCTTCACCGCGGAGATCGCCGCTCGCATCACCGAGTCCCCGACGCTCTACCGCCTCCTGGCTCCCGTGCGCCGCCTCAGCGGCCTCGACGCCCCCATCCCCTACGCGCCACAGCTGGAGCGCGCCTCCGTGCCACAGGTCGACGACATCGTCGATGCGGCCCTGACGCTCATGAAGGAGTCCTGATGGCACGACTGGCCATCCGCATGCCCAAGATGTCGATGACCATGACCGAGGGCGAGGTGTCGTCCTGGATGGTCAAGGTCGGCGACGCCGTCGAGACCGGCGACGTCGTGTGCGAGGTCATGACCGACAAGGTCGACATGGAGGTCGAGAGCACCGTCTCCGGCACCCTGGTCGAGATCGTGGTCGAGACCGGCCTGGTCGACGTGGGCGAGCCGATCGCCTGGGTCGAGGGTGAGGACGACGGCGGCGCGTTCGGCGACCTCCTGTCCGAGCCGGACCCGGAGCCCGAGCCGGCCGTCCCCTCGACGGACCCCGGCGACCTGGGCGTCCCGGACACCGGCGTCCCGGACGCCGAGGCCCCCTCGACCACGCTGGCCGCGGAGACCCGGGCCCCGCTCGCCCCACCCGAGGCGGACCAGGGAGCGCCTGCCGGACCGGTCGCCGCGGTCCCACGGGCTCGCGCCCTGGCCCGGCAGCACGGCATCGACCTCGGCGCCGTCACCGGCACCGGGCCCGAGGGGCTCGTGCGCGTCGGCGACATCGAGGCCCTCGTCGCCTCGGCGACGGACTCCCCCGCGGCTCCGACGCCCGCCACGCCCGCCGCGACCGCCGACCCCGCTGCCCCCGCACCCGCGGACCCCCGGGCGCCGAGCACGACCGACGTGCCCTCCCGGCCGGCCAAGGCCCCGCAGGACCGGCGTACGGCGATCCGGGTCGCCGTGGCCCGCGCGATGGCCCCGAGCGCGGCGGTGCCGCAGTTCACCGTGTGGCGCGAGCTGCGACTCGACGCCGCCGACGCTCGCCGCGGGCGGCTGTCCTGGACCACCGTGCTGCTGCGTGCCTACGCCGCATCGCTGCGCGAGGTGCCCGAGCTGCTCAGCCGGTGGGAGGACGGTCGGCCCGGCCCCTCCACGCCGCCCTCGATCGCGCTGGCCGTGGCCACCGACCGCGGACTGCTGGTGCCGACGTTCACCGAGCCCGACGTCGACACCGCGGCGGATCTCGACGGCGAGATCCGCGCCGTCGTCACCTCCGCCCACGCCGGACGCCTCGACCCGAGCTACATGGGGCTGGCCAACGCCTCGCTCTCCAACCTCGGGGGCATGGGCGTCGACCGCTTCCAGGCACTGCTCACCCCGCCGCAGGCGAGCGTGCTCAGCCTCGGCGGCATCGCACAGCGTCCGGTCGCCGTGCCCGGCGGCGTCGGACTGGCCCTGACCCTCCACGCGGGCCTGACGGTCGACCACCGGGTGGCCGACGGGGCGCACGCCGCGCAGCTGCTCGAGAGGATCCAGCACCGGCTCGACGGCGCACTCTGAGACCGCCGCTGGCGCGACCGCCCGACCCGGGCGGTCGCGCCCTCGGTCGCGCCCCACGCCCGGATCCCCCCGCCCCGCAGCCCGTTTCCTGCCGACCGCGCCCGACCGTTCCCAAGATGATCACGTTCGACCCTTGACGTGACCCGGCTCACACGCTTACATGATCGAGCACATATGTGATCGACCTTCCGCACAGAGGTGAACATGCCCACTCCCCGCGATCCCGCGATGCTGCTCGCCGCGGCCCGGATGTACTACGTCCAGGGCCGCTCGCAGGCGCAGGTCGCAGACGCCCTGGGCACGAGCCGGTCCAACGTGTCGCGCATGCTCACCGAGGCGCAGAACCAGGGCATCGTCGAGATCCGCATCAACGACCCCGAGGGACGCGTCCACGACCTCGAGGACGAGCTGCGCGACCGGTTCGGTCTGCGTGACGTGCGTGTGGCCCACGCCGGCCTCGTGGCGGGTCTGCGCATCGAGGACCAGGTCGGCACCCAGGCGGCGCGCCTGCTGCTGGACAACCTCAAGGACGCCATGACCGTGGCCCTCTCCTGGGGTCAGGCCCTGCAGGCCATGGTCTACGCGACGACCGCCCAGACCGAGCACCACCGCCTGTCGCTCGTCCAGCTCGTCGGAGGCCTGTCGTCGATCAGCAACGAGATCAGCGGACAGGAGCTGGTCCGCGAGCTCGCCGTGCGTCTCGGTGCCGAGTACCGGTTCCTGCACGCGCCGGCGACCCTCGAGACGCGACGCTCACGTGACGCGCTGCTCGGCGAGTCCTCGATCTCCGACGCGCTCACCGAGGCCGCCCGGGCCGACCTCGCGCTGGTGGGCATCGGCACCCCGACCCACGGGTCGTCGTCGGCGATCCTGGAGTCCCTGAACCTCGCCCCGGCCGAGCTCGACGCCTTCTGGGCCGCGGGCCCGGTCGGTGACGTCGCCGCGCGCTATTACGACGCCGAGGGCCGACCGATCCAGGGCGCGGTCGACGACCGTGTCCTCGGTGTGGACCTGCCCACGCTCCTCGAGATCCCCCACGTCGTGGGCGTCACCTGGGGCCGGGCCAAGATCCCCGGCGTCCTGGGAGCACTGCGCGGCCACCTCATCGACTCGCTCGTCTGCGACGAGACCCTCGCGCGCGGCCTCATCAGTGCCGCACGCACCCGCCCCGACAGCACCGGAGGTGCCTGAGATGCCCGCTTCATGGATCCTCGTCCTCGCCGCCGTCGTCGCCGGTTGGGCCGTGCAGCTGCTGCTCGCCTACAAGCAGTCGATGGCCTTCAACGCCGCCGTGCGGGACCTGCGCCGCTCGGGCACGGTGAGCGTCGGCGCGGCCGGTCGGCGCTACCGCGGCGGCCGTGCCTTCGTGGCGCTCGCCGTCGACGAGCACGGCATCATCCGCGAGGCGCTGACGCTGCGCGGCTTCACCACCTTCGCCCGGGCCCGACCGGTGCCCGCGCTGATCGACGCCAGGACCAACCACGTCCTCGGCGACAAGGACTTCCCCACGCTCTCCACACAGCAGCGCGACGCGGCCCGCCAGGCCGTCGAGCTCCTGCGGGCGCGGGACAGGACGGCGGCTCGGGCCACGGCCTAGCAGCACCACTCTCACCGGACCCGGGGTGGAGCCCGGAGCCGGCGAGAGGCACCTCGGTCGAGCGGGCCCACCCGCCGACCACACACACGATGCCGGGCAAGCATCACCGACTGGCCCTCCTGAGGGAGGCCTACTCGACGAGGAGTTCCATCATGCCATTCACCTTCACGGCCGCGGCCCTGCTGCCGCTCGCCGCCGATCCCCAGATCGAGGAGCCGTCCGGCGTCTTCGGCGCGCTGGCCCACGGCGCCGAGTGGTTCATCGGGCTGTTCCAGGCGGGCGGCGAGGTCTTCGTCGGCCTCGTCACCGGCATCCTGCCGACCCTGATCGTCCTGCTGACCGCGGTCAACGCCCTCATCCGCTGGATCGGGCCCGAGCGCATCGACAAGCTCGGCGAGTACGCCGCGCGGCCCGGTGTCCAGTGGTACCCGGTCCGCTACCTGCTGTTCCCCATGCTGTCGGTCTTCTTCCTCACCAACCCCATGTGCTACACGATGGGGCGCTTCCTGCCCGAGCGCTACAAGCCGGCGTTCTACGACTCGGCCGTCAGCTTCGTGCACCCGATCACCGGCATCTTCCCGCACGCCAACGCCGGTGAGCTGTTCGTCTACCTCGGCATCGCCGCCGGCATCACCACCCTGGGGCTCGGCACCAGCGACCTCGCGGTCCGCTACCTGCTGGTCGGCCTCGTGGTGATCCTGATCCGCGGCATCCTGACCGAGCTCATCACCGCCCGGATGCTCTCGCGCCGCGGCACCACCCAGGAGGTCGCGGCATGAGCACCACCACCCCCACCCCGAACAAGGGCGGCTCGGGCAAGAGCGTCGACGCCGTGAACCGCGCCCTGGTCGGTGTCGGCAAGTCCGTCGGCGGAGTCGTCAACACGCTCTACCAGTCGGGTCGCGACACGATCGAGACCGTCATCCGCAACATCCTGCCGTTCATCGCCTTCATCGCGGTGCTGATCGGCATCATCCAGGAGTCAGGACTCGGCGACCTGCTGGCCCACCTCGTGGAGCCGCTGGCCGGCAACCTGCTCGGTCTGCTCGCGATCAGCGTCTTCTGCTCGATCCCGATCCTCTCCCCCGTCCTGGGCCCGGGAGCCGTCATCGCCCAGGTCGTCGGGGTCATCCTCGGCACGCGCATCGGCGAGGGCGACATCCCGCCGCAGTACGCACTTCCGGCGCTGTTCGCGATCGACCCGCAGGTCGGGTGCGACTTCATCCCCGTCGGTCTCGCCCTCGGCGAGGCGGAGCCGGAGACCGTCGAGGTGGGCGTGCCCGCCGTGCTCATCTCACGCCTGGTGACGGGTCCGCTGTCGGTCGTGATCGCCTACTTCGCCAGCTTCGGCCTCTACAGCGCCTCGAGCTGACCCACCACCCCCACCAACACACAAGGACAACCATGAGCGACTACAAGTCCGTCACGGTCAGCAAGGGCCGAGGAGGATGGGGAGGGCCCCTCACCATCACGCCCACGAGCGAGAAGCCCCTCATCGCCTCCATCACCGGCGGCGGGATCCACCCGGTGGCCCAGCGCATCGCCGAGCTCACCGGCGGCGAGGCCTTCGACGGCTTCAAGAGCTCGGCGCCCTTCGACAAGATCGCGGTCGCCGTCATCGACTGCGGCGGCACGGCGCGGGTCGGGGTCTACCCGATGAAGAAGGTCAAGACGGTCGACATCCACGCCACGAGCCCGGCTGGGCCGCTCGCGCAGTTCATCACCGAGGACCTCTTCGTCTCGGGCGTCAAGACCGAGGACGTGCAGGAGTCATGACGGTGACCAGCCCCGCGACCACGACCGTCTACGAGTCGGTCGTGACCCAGGTCGGCGAGCAGGTGGAGGCCTTCCTGGCCCACGGTCTCCTCATCTTCTTCGCCGACGGCTCTCCCGCCGAGCTCCACGACATCTCCGTGCTGCACACGGCGAGCACCGCGGTCGACGGGCCCCGCCCCGGCGACACGGTGCACGTCGGCGACACCTCCCTGGAGGTCCTCGCCGTCGGTGACGTCGTCGGCGACAACCTGCTCAACCTGGGTCACCTCGACCTCAAGGCCGACGGACGCAGCCAGGCCAAGCTGCCCGGCGACGTCTGCGTGCGCAAGGGCGACCTGCCCCTGCTCGCGGTCGGCGACACGTTCCGCATCACCCGCAGCGCGGGAGAGGAAGGCAGCCCATGAGCTACCGAGACAGGCTCCAGCTCCGCCTGGAGGAGACAGGACGCCCGCTGCGCATCGGCCTCGTCGGCGCGGGTCAGATGGGTCGCGGCTTCGCCGCCCAGCTGCTGCGCATGCCCGGCATCACGTTGTCCGCCGTGGTCGACGTCCAGCACGAGCGTGCGGTGGAAGCCCTCACCCAGGCGGGGATCACCCCCGTCGAGACGCTCGGGCCCGACGATGCGGCCCGAGCGGTCGAGGCCGGCGGCAGCGTCGCCCTCACCCGTCCCGAGGACCTCGGCTCCCTGCCCCTGGACGTCGTGGTCGAGGCCACCGGCGTGCCCGAGGTGGCCGTCAACGTCGCGGTCCAGGCGCTGGCAGCCGGGATCAACGTCGCCACCCTGACGGTGGAGGCCGACGTCACCGTCGGTCGCTACCTGACCCACCTCGCGGCCCAGTCCGGTGCCGTCTACTCCGTGTGCCGGGGCGACGAGCCGGTGGAGACCAAGATCCTGGTCGACTACGCCCGCGACCTGAACTTCGAGGTCATCTGCGCCGGCAAGGGCAAGAACAACCCGCTCGACCCGTACGCGACCCCCGAGTCGCTGGCCGAGCGCGCCGGGACGAAGCAGATGAACCCGAAGATGCTCACCAGCTTCGTCGACGGGTCGAAGGCCATGATCGAGATGGCGTCGCTGGCCAACACCACCGGTCTGGGGGTCAGCACCCGCGGCATGCACGGCCCGCCGTCGACCGTGCCGACCCTCCACGAGACCTTCTCCCTCGTCGAGGACGGCGGCGTCCTGGAGAAGGCCGGGGTGGTCGACTACTGCACCGGCCCGGTCGCACCGGGCGTCTTCGTCGTCATCCGCACCGAGGACCCCTACGTCCACCACGAGATGAGCTACCTGCAGATGGGCGACGGGCCCTACTTCGCCCTCTACCGGCCCTACCACCTGGCGAGCATCGAGGCGCCGCTCACGGTCTACGAGATGGTGCTCGACGGGCGTGCCAGCCTCACCACGGAGCACTGGACCGCGGAGGTGGGCGCGCAGACGAAGCGGGCCATGTCGGCCGGTGAGCGGATCGACGGCATCGGCGGCGCGACCGTGCGGGGCATGATCGATCCCGCGGAGGACTTCGCACGGGAGGGACTGGTCCCGCTCGGGGTGCTGTCGGGTGCCGTGCTGACCCGCGACGTGCCTGTCGACCATGTCCTCACCTACGACGACGTGGCCCTCGAGGAGTCCTCGCTCATCGTGCGGATGCGACGCATCCAGGAGGCGATGGACACCCCTGGAGCCGAGGTCCCGGCGCTGGGCGACCTGCAGCGACGGCTCGTCGCGGGCTGAGCAGACCCGCCCGGCACGACGTCCGGGCGGATCGGGAGGAGGACGACGTGACCGCTACGCTCCGTGCGTGCGACCACGCCCCTCCCGTCCGCCCGGACGGTCCTCGCAGGACGTGTCCGCCCCCCGGGCCGCCGTCGTCATGCTGGCCGCCGGCGAGGGCCGCCGCTCCGGCTACCAGACCAACAAGGTCCTGCTCCCCCTCGCGGGTCGCCGGGTCTTCACGTGGGCGGTGCGCTGGGCACGTGAGCTGGCCTCGGTGGAGCGCACCGTGATCGTCATCCGCGAGGCCGACCGCGACGACGTCGTCGCCGCCGTGGGTCGCGAGGTCGGCCCTCCCGAGGTCACGATCGTCACCGGCGGCGACAGCCGCCACGCCTCCGAGTGGGAGGCCCTCCAAGCACTCGCGCCCGACATCGAGGCCGGCCGGGTCGACGTCGTCGTCATCCACGACGCCGCGCGTCCCCTCGCCGGCACGGCTCTCTTCGCCTCGGTGGTCGACGCCGCCTGGGAGCACGGCGGAGCACTCCCGGTGCGAGAGCAGGCGCACCTGACCGCTCTCGACTCCGGCAGCGAGCCTCCGGACCGCGTCGTCGCCGTGCAGACGCCGCAGGCCTTCCGAGCCGCTCCCCTGCTCGAGGCCTACCGCCGAGCCCATCGCGACGGCTTCGTCGGCACCGACACCGCCAGCTGCATGGAGCGCTACACCGACCTGCCCGTGCACTGCGTCGAGGGCGACGCACGCAACGTCAAGATCACCTTCCCCGAGGACCTGTTCCTGGCCGAGCGCCTTCTCGCCAAGGCCGGCTACGACCTGTCGGGCACCCACGGTCCCGACCCCGCTGCCGCTCCGGCGTCGCGACGCTCGGCACTGCGCCACCTCTGGCCGGGGGGTGATCACCCGTGAGCGTCGAGCAGGCCTCCCTGCGCTGCGAGAGCTGCGAGGAGCTGACCGTGCACGAGCTGCACTACGCGGGCCGGCTCCTCGACGCGGTGCGGTGCACGCGGTGCGGTCGACACCTGGAGCTCTCGCAGCGGGCCCTCCTCCCGGCGTACGTCGTCGACCTCGAGCAACGCGTGGTCAGCAAGCCGGGCCGGATGCTGCGACGCGCCGGCGCCGACCCGCTCGGTTTCCTCCGCCAGCTGCCGCGAGCGGTGCTGCGCCAGCCGGTGAAGTTCCTCGGCGAGTTCCGCGAGCTGCTGCGCCGCTGACGGCGGGCCCGGCCGCCCGGGTCAGTGCCGCACGGTGCGACTGAGCTCGTCGACGCACTCCAGCAGCTCGACGGCGGAGCGGTCGTCGACCCGGCGTGCCAGGGAGGGGCCCTTGACCAGCTCCACATCGCCCCTCTCCCGCATCCACCTGACCAGGGCCGCGGTGTCGTCGAGCGGCGGGACCGCCCCCTCGCTCAGCGCTCGCCCGACGACCGCGCCGGAGACGACCGTCGGCACGATCAGCGCTCCGAGCCGCTCGCGGTCGATGGTGCCGGCGATGCGTCCCTCGTCGACCGTCTTCACCGTGTCGGTGACCGGGCGGAAGGTCGCCAGCGAGACCTCAGGGGCGAGGAGCTGCTGGTCCAGCACCGAGCGCAGCAGCTCCGCCGAGGCCAGCGGGCACCGGGCGTCGTGCACCAGCAGGGCCCCCGCAGGGCGGGAGGAGCGCGCACTCCACCACTCCTGCTGGGTCATGACCTCGACAGCACCGCCGCCCCGGGAGGCCCGGACGGCTCCCGACCACCCGGCGGCCACCCGGGCGTGGTCCCCGTCGGACACGAGGAGCGTGACCGGGACCTCGGTGCCGGCGAGAGCCGCGACCAACGAGGTGGCGGCGTGCAGGTAGAGCGGTCGACCGTGGAGTGCCTCGAAGGCGAGGCCGTCGCGTCGGCCCACGACGAGCACCGCCTCGGTCCCCCGTGGGTGCGTCGATCGCGCGGCCGGGCTCATGGGCCCCACGGTAGACGGCCCCCGCGCGACCTCAGCCCTCGGCCGACGCCGGGCGGGTCTCGCGCTCGAGCAGTGCCACGTCCTCTCGCGTGGTCACCCGACGGCCCGCGGCCGGCGCCCTGACCCGGACCACCTCGTGGTGCGTCTCCAGCGCCGTCACCAGCGCGCCCAGGTCGCCGTCGTCGACGAGTCCGGAGGGACCGTCGCCGAACGACCCGAGCGCGACCTGCGCCACGACCGCAGCCGGCAGCACCACCGGCGACGCGGCGTCGGGGCGTCCCTCGGAGCCCCCGGTCACGCCGACCACCACGGCGTCGCGCTCGACGGCGGCCCGCACGCAGGCGGCCAGGAACGACGCGGGGGTCATCGGGCACAGCGCGTCGTGGAGCACGAAGGGCTCGCCGGCGTCGGCAACCCCCTCCCAGCCGGTGCCGAGGTCGACGGCGGTGATCCCGGCGTCACCGAGCGCCCAGGAGGCGCAGGCCACCAGCGCCTCGCCGTGGATGAGCGCGTAGGGCAGCGACCCGCGCCCCTGCTCGACGACCGCCCCGAGGGCGGGCTCGGGCTCGACGTCGGGGTCGGGGTCGGGGAGGACGACCGGGACGGCGTCGTGCGGCGCGGTGCTCATGACCGCCCACCGTACGGCGTCCCGGGCCCGGCGTGACGGCTCGCGACGCGACGAGGCCCCCGGGTGGTCCCGGGGGCCTCGTCGGTGGTGCGGGTGACCCGACGCGTCGGGTCGGGGCTCAGGACGCGAGCACCTCGTCGAGGAGGGTCTCGGCCTTGTCCTCGTTGGTGTGCTCGGCCAGGGCCAGCTCGGAGACGAGGATCTGGCGCGCCTTGGCCAGCATCCGCTTCTCGCCGGCCGACAGCCCGCGGTCGCGCTCGCGGCGCCACAGGTCGCGCACGACCTCGGCCACCTTCATCACGTCGCCGCTGTGCAGCTTCTCCAGGTTGGCCTTGTAGCGGCGCGACCAGTTGGTCGGCTCCTCCACGTGGGCCGCCCGCAGCACGTCGAAGACGCGCTCCAGGCCCTCCTTGTCGACGACGTCGCGGACGCCGACCAGGTCGAGGTTGCAGGCCGGCACGCGCACGACCAGGTCTTGCTGGGCCACGATCCGAAGGACGAGGTACTGACGGTCCTCCCCCTTGATCGTCCGCATCTCGATGTCCTCGATGACTGCGGCCCCGTGGTTCGGGTAAACAACCGTTTCGCCGACGGTGAATGTCATATGTCAGGTACCCCTTCCTAGGCCTCTATCTTAACACGACCTGAGAATGTCGTCTGACACGTTTGCGCAGGTCAGAGGCCCCTTCGGGGCTTGACAGATATCGAGACGTGTGATGCGGACGACTCCGGGACCCCCGCCGGCACACCCTTCGGGACCCTCGTCCGTGCCGCCGGCGCGCCCGCCGAGAGCCTCCTCGGGCCCGGGCGCCGACCGCGACCCGCGGGCTGGTTCTGCGCGGATCCGACCGGCCGTGGCCGATACTCCCCCCATGGCCAGACCGACCCCGTGGCGACGACGTCGCAGCAGCGGTGAGCAGCACGAGACCAGCACCCCGGCTCCCGCCTCCCCGCCCGCACCCGCGCCCGCTCCGACGCCCGCACCCACGAGCGCAGCGTCCGGCGACGTCCCGGGGCCCGGCGCGCGAGCCGGCGGCACCCTCACCGCCGCGGCTCCCGCGACCACCTCACCGACCCCCGCCTCCCCGACCCCCGCCCCTCCGTCCGACGCCACGGCGCGCCGGGGTGCCCTGACCCGGCTGCGCGACCTCACGCCGCTGCTCCTGCTGCGCGCGGCCCACCCGCGCCAGGCGGTGCTCACGGCGGCGCTGATGGTCCTGGCCTCGGCCCTGGCCGACCGACCGACGCGCGAGCTGGGCCTCGTGCTCGCCACCGTCCTGGTGGGGCAGGCCGTCCTCGGCTGGCACAACGACCTGGTCGACCGCGGCCGCGACGCCGCCCACGCCGCCAAGGGCAAGCCGCTCGCCGACGGGCGCCTCGAGCCGGGCACCACGTGGTTCGCGCTGGCCTGCGGGGTGCTGCTGCTGGTGCCGCTGTCGGTCTCGCACGGCGTCACCGCAGGGTCGGCGTACCTGGTCTCGGTCGCGCTGGGGCTGGTCGGCAACGTCGTCCTGCGCAGCGGCGTGCTGTCGTTCGTGCCCTGGGCGGCGGCCTTCGCCCTCTACCCCGTCTTCCTCTCCTACGGCGGGTGGAACGGCGAGGACGCCGGCTCCGCGCCCACCGTGGTCATGGTGGTCCTCGCGGCACTGCTGGGCGTCGGGGTCCACGTGCTGCGCGCCGTGTGGGGCCTCGTGGCCGACAACGAGGACGGCTGGACCTACCTGCCGCTGCGCCTGGGGCTCCGGCTCGGCGCCGCCCGGCTGCTGCTCCTCGTGGGCCTCTACCTCGCTCTCGTGGTCGTCGGGATGGTCGTGGCCGGCACCGCCGTCGGGCTGCGCGCCTGAGCCCCGTCGGCGCCCGCTAGGCTGGCGCCACACACGCGCCACGACGACCTGAGAAGGCCACCTCATGCACCTCCCCCGCAGGCTCACGCTCGCCGTGGGCGCGCTCGCGCTCGTCGCGCCCACGCTGACCTCGTGCGGCTTCAACCTCGGCACCGACCGGCCCTACACGCCGGCCGCAGGCACCAACTTCGTCGACGGCAGCGTCAAGGTCCTCGCGGCCACGGTCGTCTCCAGCGCCCCCGGCTCGGGCACGCTGGTCGTGGGCCTGAACAACGACGACCCGCTCGAGCCCGTGACCCTGACCGAGGTCGGCGGCGGCAGCGAGGAGCAGACCGTCGAGGTCTCCTCCTTCGACCCCGTCGAGATCGCGCCGCTGGGCTTCGTCAACCTCATCGACGCCGAGCCCGCGATCGCCGTGACCGGCGACTACATCGCCGGCGACGTGCTGCCGATGACCTTCACCCTCGAGAGCGGCGACACCATCGACCTCGACGTGCCCGTCGTCGCGGCCTGCGACGAGTACGAGGGCTTCGACGTCGCCGACACCGGCGAGACCGGCTCCGGCGAGGCCGCGGCCGGCGACGAGCAGGCCTACGACTGCGAGTTCCCCGAGGCCGTGGTCGAGTACGGCCCCGAGACCGAGCCCCAGGGCGAGGTCGAGGGCCCCGGCGGCAACGAGGGCACCGCCCCCGACGAGCCCGTCGAGACCGAGTCGACCCCCACGGAGTGACGATGACCGACACGACCCACACCCTCGTGCTGCTCCGCCACGGCGAGAGCGAGTGGAACGCCAAGAACCTCTTCACCGGCTGGGTCGACGTCGCCCTCACCGAGAAGGGACGCGCCGAGGCCGCCCGCGGCGGGGAGCTCATCAAGGAGTCGGGCCTGCTGCCCGACGTGGTCCACACCTCCCTGCTGCGCCGCGCCATCAACACCTCGGCCCTCGCGCTCGACGCCGCCGACCGCCACTGGATCCCGGTGAAGCGGTCCTGGCGGCTCAACGAGCGCCACTACGGCGCCCTCCAGGGCAAGGACAAGAAGCAGACCCTCGAGGAGTACGGCGAGGAGCAGTTCATGCTCTGGCGCCGCTCCTTCGACGTGCCGCCGCCGCCGATCGCCGCCGACGACCCGTGGTCGCAGGTCGGCGACCCCCGCTACGCCGACCTCGGCGACGCGATGCCGGCCACCGAGTGCCTGCAGGACGTCATCGCCCGGATGCTGCCCTACTGGGAGTCCGACGTGGTGCCCGACCTGCGCTCCGGCAAGGTCGTGCTCGTCGCCGCCCACGGCAACAGCCTGCGCGCGATCGTCAAGCACCTCGACGGCATCTCCGACGACGACATCGCCGGCCTCAACATCCCCACCGGCATGCCGCTCGTCTACCGCCTCGACGACGACCTGCGCCCCACCGTGCCGGGCGGGGAGTACCTCGACCCCGACGCCGCGGCGGCCGCCGCCGCCGCGGTCGCCAACCAGGGCCGCTGAGCGACCCCGACCGGCGGGGCCGGCGCCCTCAGGCCTGCAGGGCCCGCGGGTGCTCGCCGGTGACGACGAAGACGATCCGGTTGGCGATCGACACGGCGTGGTCGGCGATGCGCTCGTAGTAGCGACCCAGCAGGGCCACGTCGACCGCGGCCTCGACGCCCTCGGTCCAGTCGTCGGAGAGCAGCTGCGCGAAGCTGCTGCGGCGCAGCTGGTCCATGACCTCGTCGTCGCGGCCCAGCTCGATGGCGGCGGTGACGTCCTGGCTGAGGATGATCTGGCCGACGCGCTTGACCATGTCCTCGGCGACCTCGGCCATGCGGGCGATGGTGGGGTGGATGGCCTGGGGCACGGCGACGTTCGGCACGCGCAGCCGGGCGATCTTGGCGACGTGCACCGACAGGTCGCCCATGCGCTCGAGCTCGCTGACCATGCGCAGCGCGGCGATGACCACGCGCAGGTCCCCGGCGACCGGCGCCTGCAGCGAGAGCAGCGCGAAGGCCTGGTCCTCGACCCGCTCGCGGGCCCGGTCGATCTCGACGTCGGCGCTGATCACCTGCTCGGCGACGGCGGCGTCGCCGCTCAGCAGCGCCTCGGTGGCGAGCCTGACGGCGGTCTCGACGTCGCGGCAGATGCCGGCGAGGTCACCGAGGACGGACTCGAGCTGGTCGTGGAAGGCGTCGCGCATGGAGGCAAACGTAGAGAGCCTAGGTGTCCGGCGTGCGAGGAGGGGTGAACGTGCGGTGAACATCGCGAAGCCGGCCGCTCCGCGGTGAGGGCGGGTCCGGGGGCTGCGTACCATTCCGCACGTGGACCCGACGACGCAGGCCTTCCTGGCCGCGATCATCGGGGCCGTCGTCGCCGGCGGCGCCGTGCTCGCGTGGCACGTCAGCGACCGTCAGCAGTACGCCGCGCGCCCGGTCGAGACGCCCGTGGTGCCGCCCGGGGTGGCCACCGTGCTGTCGGTCCTGCGCAGCAGCGCGGTGGTGGTCGACGACGACGACACCGTGCTCAAGGCGTCGGCCCCGGCCTACGCCCTGGGGCTGGTGCGGGGCACCCGGCTGCTCGCCGACGAGCTGGCCGAGATGGTGCGCCAGGTGCGCCGCGACGGACAGATCCGCGAGACCGAGATCCTGATGACCCGCGAGGGCGTGCCGGTGCGCAACGTGACCGCACGCGTCGCGCCGCTGGGCTCGCGGCTGGTCCTGGCCCTGGTCGAGGACCGCACCCGCGAGCGACGCGTCGAGGCCGTGCGGCGCGACTTCGTGGCCAACGTCAGCCACGAGCTCAAGACCCCTGTCGGCGCGCTGCGCCTGCTGGCCGAGGCCGTCCACGAGGCCTCCGACGACCCCGAGGCCGTCGAGCGCTTCGCCGACCGCATGCTCACCGAGAGCGACCGGCTCTCCAAGCTGGTGCAGCAGATCATCGAGCTCTCCCGGCTCCAGGCCGACGCCCCGCTCGACGCGCCGGTGGCCGTCGACCTCGACGAGGTCGTGCAGGTCGCGGTCGACACCAGCAAGATCGACGCCGAGGACAAGCGGATCTCGGTGATCGTCCACGGCACCGAGGGCCTCGAGGTCTTCGGCAACGAGGGCCAGGTGATGGCCGCGGTGTCCAACCTCGTAGCCAACGCGGTGTCCTACAGCGAGCCCGACTCGACCGTGCTGGTCACCACCAAGGCCGACGACGGCACGGTCGAGATCTCGGTGGTCGACCAGGGCATCGGCATCCCCGCCGGGGAGCTCGACCGGATCTTCGAGCGGTTCTACCGCGTCGATCCCGCACGACACCGCTCGACGGGCGGCACCGGACTGGGGCTGTCCATCGTCAAGCACGTCGCCGCCACCCACGGCGGCGAGGTCCGGGTCTGGTCGGCGGAGGGTCAGGGCTCGACCTTCACCCTCACGCTGCCCCAGCACCACGCGCACGAACGACAGATGCAGGAGGAGAGCCCGTGACACGGGTACTGGTGGTCGAGGACGAGGAGAGCTACAGCGACGCCCTCGCGTACATGCTGCGCAAGGAGGGCTTCGAGGTGGCCATCGCCGCCGACGGCAACGCCGCGCTCACGGAGTTCGAGCGCAACGGCGCCGACATCGTGCTGCTCGACCTGATGCTCCCGGGGCTCCCGGGCACCGAGGTGTGCCGGCAGATCCGGCAGACCTCCCACGTGCCGGTGATCATGGTGAGCGCCAAGGACGACGAGGTCGACAAGGTGGTCGGGCTGGAGCTCGGGGCCGACGACTACGTCACCAAGCCCTACTCCCCCCGCGAGCTGGTCGCCCGCATCCGGGCCGTGCTGCGCCGCGGCACCGAGCCCGACCTGGCCCCGGCCACCCTCGAGGCCGGACCGGTGCGGATGGACGTGGAGCGCCACGTCGTGACCGTCGACGGCGAGGAGCAGCGGCTGCCGCTCAAGGAGTTCGAGCTGCTGGAGATGTTCCTGCGCAACCCCGGGCGGGTGCTGACCCGCGGTCAGCTGATCGACCGGGTCTGGGGCTCGGACTACGTCGGCGACACCAAGACCCTCGACGTGCACGTGAAGCGGCTGCGGGCCAAGCTCGAGCCCGACCCGGGCGAGCCGAGGTACCTCGTCACCGTGCGGGGCCTGGGCTACAAGCTGGACCTCTGACGCCGCGGTGCGCACGGCCCCGACCGTGCGGTCCGAAACCCGCGCGACCGGGCCGGGCGCACGTCCCTAGGGTGGTCGCGTGACCACCCGTCCCTCGGCCCCGGCGCCCACCTCCCCGACCTCCGACGCCGTCCCGGCCCCCGCCGCGTGGCTGCCGGTCGCCGCGGTCGGGGTGACCCTGGTGCTGTGGGCCTCGGCCTTCGTGGCGATCCGTCACCTCGGGGCCGACTTCTCCCCCGGCGCCCTGTCGCTGGGGCGGCTGGTGGTGGGCTCGCTCGTCCTGGCGCCCTTCGCGCTGGCCCGGGGCCTGCCGCGGGCGACGCCACGGCAGTGGGTGTCGCTGGTCGTGATCGGGGTGCTGTGGTTCGGCGTCTACAACGTGGCGCTCAACGAGGGCGAGCAGCGGGTCGACGCCGGCACGGCGGCCATGCTCATCCAGGTGTCGCCGGTGCTCATCGCGCTCCTGGCCGCGCTCTTCCTGGACGAGCGGTTCACGCCCTACCTCGGGCTCGGACTGGCCCTGGCCTTCGGCGGCGTCGCCCTCATCGGGCTGTCGACCTCGGAGAGCGGCGAGCGCGACCTGCTCGGGGTCCTCCTCTGCCTGCTGGCCGCGGTCGTCTACGCCGTGAGCCTCGTGCTGCAGAAGCCCCTGGTGGCGCGACTGCCCGCGGTGCACGTGACGTGGCTGGCCTGCACGATCGGGGCGGTCGCGTGCCTGCCCTTCGCGGGCCGGCTGGTCGCCGAGACCGCGGCCGCGCCGGCCTCGTCGGTGGCCTGGGTGGTCTACCTGGGCGCCTTCCCCACGGCCATCGCCTTCACCACCTACGCCTACGCGCTGTCGCGGATGAGCGCGGGCAACCTCGGCGTCACCACCTACCTCGTGCCGCCGATCACCATCGTGCTCGGCCTGCTGCTGCTCGACGAGACCCCGCCGACCATCGCCTACGCCGGCGGCGCGCTGGCCCTCGTCGGCGTCGCGGTGGCCCGGCGCAGGCCGCAGCCCCGGGCGCAGCGCACGGTCGCGGGGCCGTGACCCGTCGGGTCGGCCGCGCGGGCACCGACGCGCTGACCGGGCTGGCCGACCGCGCGCGGCTGGAGCGGCGCGCCCGGCGTCTCCTGACCGGGGAACGGCACGGCGACCCGACCCGCCGGGCCGTCCTGATCGTCGACCTCGACCACTTCAAGCACGTCAACGACACGCTCGGGCACGCCGCCGGCGACGCCGTGCTGGTCGAGGTCGCGGCCCGGCTCGAGCGCGTGGCGCGGCCCGGGGCCCTGGTCGCGCGCCTCGGGGGCGACGAGTTCCTCGTGCTCTCCGCCGCCCTTCCGCCCGGCGACGACGGCTCCTCGCTGGCCGGTGCGGTGCGCCGGTCCCTCGCCCCGCCCGTGCGGGTCGACGGGGTGGGACTGCGGGTCGGTGCCTCGGTCGGCGTCGCTCTCGAGGGCCGCGACGGACACGACCTCGTCGAGCTGATGCGCGTGGCCGACCGGGCGATGTACGCCGACAAGGCCCGCCCGGGCGCGCCTGCGCGCGAGGAGGCCGCCGCGGACCCCACGCTCGGCCCCGACCTGCGCGCGGCCCTCGAGCGCCGCGACGGCTCCGAGGCCCTGGGCCTGCACCACCAGCCGCAGGTCGGGTGGGACGGCACCGTGAGCGGCTACGAGGCGCTGCTGCGCTGGAGCCACCCCCGTCGCGGGCTGCTCCTGCCCCGCGACGTCCTGCCGGTGGCGCGGGCCGAGGGCGCCCTCACGGCGCTGACGCTGCACGCCGTGGCCCGGGCCCTCACCGACCACGCGGTGCTGGCGGCCGCCGCCCGGCCCGCCGACCCGCTCACCGACCTGGCCACCGACGCACCCACGGTGTCGGTCAACGTCGCCGCGCGCGACCTGCTCGTCGACGGCTTCGTCGACGACGTCGCGTCGCTCCTGGCCGCGTCGCCGGCCCCGCCGGGGTGCCTGCTGCTCGAGATCGCCGAGCCGGCGCCCCACCCGCGCCCGGCGGTGCAGGCGCTGTTCGCCGCCCTCGACGCCCTCGGGGTCGGGGTGAGCATCCACGAGTTCGGCGCCGGGGCGGCCTCGCTGGCCCCGCTGGCCGGCTACGCGGGTGTGCGCGAGCTCAAGCTCGACCCGGCCCTGACCCGTGCCGTCGCGACCGACCCGGCCGCGGCACGCCTCGTGGCCGCCACCGTGGGCGCCGCCCACGCCCTCGACCTCGCCGTGGTGGCCGAGGGGGTGGAGGACCCCGGCGTGGTGCCCCGCCTGCGCGAGCTCGGCTGCGACCGGCTCCAGGGCTTCCTGGTGGCTGCGCCGCTGCCGCCCGGCGAGGTCGCCGCGTGGCTGGAGCGCTGGCGGGCCGGCGGGGGCGCTCAGGCGCTGCTCGGGGCCTAGCCGGCCGGTCTCAGTTCTCCGAGACCGGCTCGTGGTCGCTCTCGAGCCAGCCGCGGAAGGCCTCGAGGTTGGCGGTGGACTCCCCGCGCAGCTTGCGCCACTCCCACTCCTTGCGGATGGAGGAGGCGAAGCCGAGCTCGAGGATGGCGTTGAAGGACTCGTCGGCGTAGGTCAGGACCGAGCCGAGCAGCCGGTCGAGCTCGGTCTCGTCGACCGAGCGCAGCGGGAGACGGCCGTCGAGGTAGATGTCGCCGAGCCGGTCCACGGCGAAGGACACGGCGTACATGCGCAGGTTCTTCTCCAGCAGCCAGCGCCAGACGCGCTCGTGGTTCTCGTCGGGGTTGCGGCACACGAAGGCGTGCACCCCCAGGGCGTGGGCGCCGATGTCGAGGCGCACGGGGGTCTGGAGCTTCTTCTCGCCGGGCAGCGAGAAGGAGAAGACGCCCTCGGCCGACTCCTCCACCTCGAGGTCGTTGCTGCTCAGCCAGGCCCGGACGGTCGCGGCGGCCGCGTCGCGTGTGGTCATGACACCGACTCTCGCATGCGGGTGCGCGCTCGCTCGTAGACCGCGAGCACCTGGGCGGCGGTGGCCTCCCACGAGAAGCGGCGTGCCTGGGCCACGGCACCGGCCTCGAGCCGCGCGTGGAGGGCCTCGTCGCCGACCACCCGGGCCAGCGCGTCGGCCCAGGCCCGTGGGTCGTGCCCGTCGACCAGCAGGCCGCTGCGACCGTCGTCGACCACCGTGGTCAGCCCGCCGACCGCCGCGGCGACGACCGGGGTGCCGGCCGCCTGGGCCTCGGCGGCCACCAGCCCGAAGGACTCGTTGTACGACGGCACCGCGACCACCGAGGCGGCGGCGTACCACCGGGCCAGGTCGGCCTGGGCGACCGGCGGCACGAAGCGCACCACGTCGGGGCGGCCGGGCGACCCGACCAGGCCGAGGTCGCGGGCCAGGGTCGCCAGGGCCTCGGGGCGGTCCAGACCGCTGCCCGAGGGCCCGCCGACGACCGGCACCACCAGCCGGTGGCGCAGCGCCGGGTCGCGCTCGAGCATCACCGCCACGGCGCGCAGCAGCACGTCGGGAGCCTTGAGCGGCTGGATGCGCCCGGCGAACAGCAGCACGTGGGCGTCGCGGGCCAGGCCGAGGTCGTCGCGGGTGCGGGCGCGGTCGAGGGGCCGGAAGAGGTCGAGGTCGACGCCGGGGTGGACGACCTCCACGCGGCCGGGGTCGGCGTCGTAGAGGTTGATCAGCTGCTTGGCCTCGAGGTCGGTGTTGGCCACCAGCATGTCGGCGGCCTCGACCACCTGCTCCTCGCCGATGACGCGGGCGGCGGGCTCGGGGTGGTCGCCGAGGGCGAGCGCGTCGTTCTTCACCTTGGCCATGGTGTGCATCGAGTGCACCAGCGGCACGCCCCAGCGGTCGCGGGCCAGGGCGCCGACCTGGCCGGAGAGCCAGTAGTGGGAGTGCACGGCGTCGTAGTGCCCCGAGGGCTGGGCGGCCTCGGCCCGCAGCACCTCGCGGGCGAAGACGCACAGCTGCGCCGGCAGCTCCTCCTTGGTCAGCCCCTCGAAGGGACCGGCGTGGATGTGGCGCACGACGAGGCCGTCGCCGGCCTCGACGACGGGCGGCAGCGTGGACCGCGTGGCGCGGGTGAAGATGTCGACCTCGACGCCGCGCGCGGCCAGGCGGCGGGCCAGCTCGATGACGTAGACGTTCATGCCGCCCGCGTCGCCGGTGCCCGGCTGGTCGAGCGGCGAGGTGTGCAGGCTGATCATGGCCAGCCGGCGGAGCTCTCCCACGCTGCGCCACCCTTCCTCGCGTCGTCGCCGGCGCCCCTGCGCCGGCCTGCGGGCTCCCGCGGCGCGCGGAGGCCCACGGACCAGAGTGGTCCACCGGACAAGAACCCTGCGGCCCGCCCGGGGATTCCCGACCCGGCGACCGGGTCGTGGACACCTGGCGCCACGCGGCAGGATGGAGCCATGAGCGCCCCCTCCACCCCCTCGACCTCGCCGACCACCGACCCCGGGTCGGGCTCTGCCGACCGTCCGCTCGCCGTGGTCACCGGCGCCAGCAGCGGGATCGGCGCGGCCACCGCGCGCCAGCTCGCCGCCGCGGGCTACCGCGTGGTCTGCGCGGCCCGGCGCGCCGAGCGGGTCGAGGAGCTCGCCGCTGAGATCGACGGGGTGGCCGCGGTCTGCGACGTCACCGACGAGGCGTCGGTCGCCGGGCTGGCCGAGCTCGTCGGCGGGCGCCTCGACGTGCTGGTCAACAACGCCGGCGGGGCCTTCGGCTCCGCCCCCGTGGCCCAGGCCGACGCCGAGGAGTGGCGCCGGATGTACGAGGTCAACGTCATCGGCCTCATGCAGGTCACCCGCGCCCTGCTGCCGGCCCTGCTGGCCAGCGGCGCGGGGGTGATCCTCAACGTCGGCTCCACTGCCGGGCGGGTGGCCTACGAGGGCGGTGCCGGCTACACCGCCGCCAAGCACGGCACCCAGGTCGTGACCGAGACCCTGCGCCTGGAGCTCTTCGACCAGCCGGTGCGGGTGTGCGAGATCGCCCCCGGCATGGTCCGCACCGACGAGTTCTCCCTGGTCCGCTTCGACGGCGACCGGGAGAAGGCCGACGCGGTGTACGCCGGGGTCCCCGACCCCCTGGTCGCCGACGACGTCGCCGACGCCATCGTGTGGATGGTGACCCGACCGGCGCACGTCAACATCGACCAGCTGGTCATCCGCCCCCGCGCCCAGGCCGCGCAGCACAAGGTCCACCGCGTCGGCTGACGCGCTGCTGCACCGGCTGTCACACTGACCCGCATGCAGACCATCGGACTCGTCGGCGGCATGAGCTGGGAGAGCAGCGCGGCCTACTACAAGGCGCTCAACCTGGGCGTGGCCCAGCGCCTGGGCGGCCTCTCCTCGGCCAAGGTCGTGCTCTCCTCCCTCGACTTCGCCGAGCTCACGACGCTGCAGGCCCAGGAGCGCTGGGACGAGGTCGCCGCGGTGCTGGTGGCCGCCGCCCAGGGCCTGGAGCGGGCCGGGGCCGACGTGCTGCTGCTGTGCACGACGACTTTCCACCGCGTCGCCGACGAGGTCGCCGCCGCGGTCGACGTGCCGCTGCTGCACCTCGCCGACGTCGTGGCCGAGGCCTGCCTGGCGCGCAAGGTCTCCGAGGTGGGCTTCCTCGGCACGACCTTCACCATGGAGCGCAGCTTCTTCACCGACCGCCTCGCCGACGACGGGCTGACCGTGCACGTGCCCGCCACCGAGCACCACGCCGAGCTGAACCGGATCATCTACGAGGAGCTCGTCCACGGGCGCGTCGAGGACTCCTCGCGCCGCTTCGTGGTCGACCTGATCTCCCAGCTCTGGGACGCCGGCGCCGGCGGCGTCGTGCTCGGCTGCACCGAGCTGGAGCTGCTCGTGCGCCAGGCCGACTCCGAGCTCCCGGTCTTCCCCAGCACCACGCTGCACGTCGAGGCCGCCCTCGACCGCGCCCTGGGCTGATCCGGCCGGGCTGATCCGGCTGGTCCCGGCTCAGGCGGGGTCCTGCGGGGGCCGCAGCACGACCTCCACCAGCCGCGCGAGGTCGGCGCCGAGGGCCTGCTCGGGCACCCGCACGTGCGTGCCGGCCACGTCGACGTCGTAGACGAAGCGGTCGGCGCCGCCCGACTCCGCCGCGCGCGCGGCGGCCGCCGCGAGGTCGACGCGCTCGAGCAGCGAGCGGGCCTCGGCCGCGCGCGGGTCGTCGTCGGCGTCGAGGTCGAGGTCGGCCTCGGCGCGCAGGCCGGCGAAGCCGCCCGTGCGCCGCACCGTCAGCCGACGGCCCGGGTCGGCGCCGCGACCGACCGCACCGTCCTCCCCCGCGCGGCCGCCACCGGCCCGCGGCGTCACCCCGACCTCCTCCCACGCCGCGCCGACGGCGTCGGCGTGCACCCCGGCCGCAGCGACCGTCGCGGCCGCGAAGCCGGCGAAGTCGGTGCGCGGACCGACCCGGCCGCCGGTGAGCGCGGCGTACCAGATCGCGCCGGCGCCCTCGGCGCTCGAGCCGCCGACCGCGACCGCGGCGAGCTGGAAGGCGCGGTTGGGGATGCCGGAGTTGAGGTGGACCCCGCCGTTGTCCTCGCTGGTCTCGACGTAGTCGTCGAGGTGGCCGGGCTGGGGGTCGGTGCCCAGGCGCGGGTCGTCGTAGGCCGTGCCCGGCGCGCGCATGTCGCGCAGGCCGCGCGCGGCCACCCCGGGCAGGAAGATGTCGGCCCCGATCAGCCAGTCGGCCTCCTGCGGCGACTGACCGAGCAGGCGCTGCGCGAGGCAGGCGGCGAAGACGTCGGAGACCGACTCGTTGAGGGCACCCGACTGCCCCTGGTAGACCAGCCCCGCGCTGCGCTCGGTGACCGCGTGGGCCAGCTCGTGGGCGAGCACGTCGACCGCGGCGGTGAAGCGACCGAAGACCTCGCCGTCGCCGTCGCCGAAGACCAGCTGCGTGCCGTCCCAGAAGGCGTTGGCGTAGTCGCGGCCGTAGTGGACGGTGAGGCTCACCGGCGCGCCGGCGTCGTCGTAGGAGTCGCGGTGGTAGACGTCGGCGAAGAGCGCCAGCGAGGCCGCGATGCCCGTGGCGGCCTCGTCGACCGCGGGGTCGCCGGTCGCGCCCTCGCCCGCGCGCCGCACCGGACGGCCCGGAAGCGTGGTCGTGGCCCCGGCGTCGTGCACGGTCCAGGCCGGGGTGGCGCGCGCGGCGAGCGGCGGCGGCGCCGACGCCGGGCCCGGGCGCGCCGCGCGGAAGCCGGCGTCGAGCGACAACGTCTGCTCCCGGCCGAGCCGGCGCAGCAGGTAGGGCGGCACGAAGCCGCAGCGACGACCGGCGCGCGGCCGGGGGGCGGAGGAGGTCCCGAGAGTCATCGCCCCAGCGAAGCCCACGCCGCCGACAGTGACAAGGCCCACGTCGCCCGGCGCCGGGACAGGAGGATTCCCGCAGCGGGGGTGGGTCCGGGTTTACTTGCCGGCCAGCCGGTCCCCTCGCCCGGTCCCCGCCCTTCCCCTCCCCACGGAGTCCGACGTGAGCACACCACCCGGTGCCCCGAGCCGCCGCCAGGCGCTCGTCCGCGCGCTCGCCGGGGCGCTCGCCGGGCTGCTCGTGGTGGGCGGGCTGGTGTCGTGCCGTGAGGCCCCGGAGCGCGCCGACGGCGACCCGGCCACGGGCACCGCGGTCACCGACGTCGCCGACGCCCGGGGCACCCGCCCCAACATCGTCCTGCTCAGCTCCGACGACCAGACCGACACCGAGCTGGAGCACATGCCGCTGACGCGGAGCCTGCTCGCCGAGGCGGGCACGGAGTTCACCGACGCGATCAGCCCGCACCCGCTGTGCTGCCCGGCGCGCGCGGAGATCCTCACCGGGGAGTACGCCCAGAACAACGGCGTGCGCCACAACCGCGGGGCCTACGGCGGCTACCAGGCCTTCGCCCGCCACAACACCGAGCAGAACCTCGCGGCCTGGCTGCACGACGCCGGCTACCGCACCGGGTTCGTCGGCAAGACGCTGAACTCCTACACCGCGAGCTCGCGCCGGATGCGCGGCTGGGACTACTGGAGCCCGACGATCGCCGACACCTACCGCTACTACGGCACGCGCTTCTACGACGACGGGCGCCCGCGCACCTACGACGGCTACGTCGCCGACGTGGTGCGCGACCAGGCCGTCGACCTGGTCGAGCGCTGGTCGGCCGGCGACCGGCCGTTCTTCGTCTGGGCCTCCCACGTGGGCCCCCACGACGCCACCGAGAGCGACGGCACGTGGGGCCCGCCCGTGCCGGCCGAGCGCCACCGCGGCCTCTTCTCCGACGTCGGGCTGCCCAGCGCCGACGACCCGTCCTTCGACGAGCCCGACACCTCCGACAAGCCCCCCGCCGTGCGCCGCGGCCGCGACGGCGTGCCGGTGCGCACCGAGTGGTACCGCGACCGGCTGCGCAGCCTGCAGGCCGTCGACGAGGCCAACGCGGCCGTCATCGAGGCCCTCGACCGCGCCGGGGAGCTCGACGACACCGTGGTCGTCTACGTCTCCGACAACGGCTTCCTCACCGGCCAGCACCGCATCTACGGCAAGAACTACCCCTACGAGGAGGACCTCCAGGTCCCCTTCGTGCTGCGCGGTCCGGGCGTGCCGGGCGGCACGACGAGCGGCGAGACGGCCACCATCGTCGACCTGGCCCCCACCTTCCTCGACCTGGCCGGGGTGCTCGGCGCCGTGCGCTCCGCCGGGCACACCGACGGTGAGTCGCTGCTGCCCGCGCTGCGGGGCGGCTCACTGGGCGCCACCAGCCTCATCCAGGCCGGCACCTCCGGGCGCCGCGAGCTGCGGGCCTTCGGCTGGTCCTTCCGCGGGGTCCGCACGCCCCGCTTCACGTGGGTGCGGTGGTGGGACGGCGCGGAGGAGCTCTACGACCGCGAGCTCGACCCCTTCCAGGAGAGCAACCTCGTCGGGCCCGACGGCCAGGTGGGCGACCCGGCGTACGCCGCGGTGCGTGAGGAGCTGGAGCGGCGCTACCGCGCGCTGCGCTGGTGCCGCGGCGTCGCGGAGTGCGAGCGGCAGGACTTCGGGCCCGAGCCCGCGCCGGCGTCCTGAGCGCGGGCCCGCGCCGGCTCCGCAGAGCAGGTCAGGAGGGCACGCGGTCGGGCGGGAAGCCGCCCGTGGCGACCGGGCCCCAGCCCGTCACGGTGATGCGCAGCAGCGACTTGCCCTGACGGCGCATCGCCTCCCGGTACTCCTCCCAGTCGGAGTGCTCGCCGGCGATGCAGCGGAAGTACTCCACCAGGCCGTCCTCGGCCTCCTGGCTGGGCATGTCGAGCACCTCGGCGGTGCCGTCGACCTGCACCCACGGCCCGTCCCAGTCGTCGGAGTGGACCAGCACCGTCGCGGCGGGGTTGCGGCGCAGGTTGGTGGCCTTGGCGCGCGAGGGGTAGGTCGAGATGACGATGCGGCCCTCGGCGTCGACGCCCCCGGTGACCGGCGAGATCTGCGGCCGGCCGTCGGACTTGGTCGTCATCAGCGTCAGGTGGTGGCGGGTGCGCACGAAGTCGAGCAGCTGCTCGCGGTCGACCCGGTCGGTGGTGGCGATGTTCGGCATGGCGCCAGCCTAGGCGGGGCGATCACGCGACCGGGAGCGTCACGGACGCCGTGGGGTGCTGGGTGTCGTGGGGTGCCGTGGGGTGTCGTGGGCGACGATGGGGCGGTGGCAGCGAGGAGCAGGGCGGGCGGGACCGGCGGCAGGACCGGGCCCAGGACCGGGGGACGTCGCGGCGCAGCGGGTCGCGAGGGCGCACCGGTGCGGGTGACGGTGGTCGGCGACCCGGTGGCCGGCGCCGCAGCGGGCGAGCCCGCTGCCGAGGCCGCTGCCGAGCCCGCTGCCGAGCACACCGTGGAGGTGCCGGCGGCGACGACGCTGGCGGCGCTGCTCCCCCAGGTCGTGTCGCCGGTCGCCGCGGGCGGCGCCGACGTGGTCCTGCTGCTGCGCCACGGCGGCGACTGGCTGGGGATGCACAGCGCGACCACGGGCACGCGGGTGCTCCGCGACCCCGAGCGCACCGTGGCCGAGCTCGACCCCCCGCGGGTCCGCCTCGAGCCGTGGCCCGGCGTCGACGCGTCGCTGCTGCTGGAGGAGCTCGCCCTGGGCCGACTGCCGGACCGCGCCGCCCTCGCCGGCGGTGCCGGCGACGGGTGGCGGCGTCGCTGGGAGGCCGAGGAGCGGGCGCTCGGCACGGTCGACGGCACCGCCCGGCTGCTCGACGCCGACGTCGTGGAGGCCCTGGCCGACGTCGGTGCGACGGTGCTCGCCCACGGCCCGGGCCACGCGCGGGTCGAGGACGCCGCCGGGTCGTCGTACGTCGTGCGCTGCGACCGCCAGGGCGGTGCGGTCTCCCGCCTCGACGCCGATGGCCTCGAGCACCCGGTCGCCGCGGTCGCCACACGGCCGAGCAGCCGGGCGGGCACCGGGTCGGACGCCGGGGCCGAGGCCGGGGGGCCGACCGCGCGACGTGCCCTGGCCGCGACGCTCGCGGCCCTGCTGGGCACGACGTGGCGCGAGCAGCGTGGCCTGGAGCCGGCCCCGCCGCCTGCGCCGACGCGCGACACCCGGGTCGAGGTGGCCCGCGGCGGCGGGGTCTGGGGCTGGTCGTGGAGCGACGCCGCGGGGCGCCACGAGGGCCGCTTCGCGGCCGACGGGGCGATGGCCGCCGCGACGGCGGCGTACGCCCGGCTGGAGCCCGCCGACGTCGTCGCGCACCTCACAGCCCCCGCCGCCGATGGGGGCGGGGACCCCTCGCGGCCCTAGAATCGAGGAGGCTCCATCGGGGCCCCTCGACTCCCACCGGAAGTGACGACGCACCGAATGTCTGGAAACACCACCCGCAACGACCTGCGCAACGTCGCCATCGTCGCGCACGTCGACCACGGCAAGACGACCCTCGTCGACGCCATGCTGCGCCAGGCCGGCGCCTTCACCGCCCACCAGGCCGAGAGCGTCGCCGAGCGCGTCATGGACTCCGGTGACCTGGAGCGCGAGAAGGGCATCACGATCCTCGCGAAGAACACCGCGGTCCACTACGCCGGCCCCGCGGCCGACGGCAAGCCGATGACGATCAACATCATCGACACCCCGGGCCACGCCGACTTCGGCGGCGAGGTCGAGCGCGGCCTGTCCATGGTCGACGGCATCGTGCTGCTGGTCGACGCCTCGGAGGGCCCGCTGCCGCAGACCCGCTTCGTGCTGCGCAAGGCGCTCAACGCCGACATGCCGGTGATCCTGGTCGTCAACAAGACCGACCGCGGCGACGCCCGCATCGCCGAGGTCGTCGACGAGACCTACGAGCTCTTCATGGACCTGCTCGACGACAGCCACAGCCAGGACGCGCTCGACTTCCCGGTCGTCTACGCCTCGGGCCGCGCCGGCGTCGCCGGTCTCGACCAGCCCGCCAACGGCGAGCTGCCCGACTCCCCCGACCTCGAGCCGCTCTTCAAGACGATCCTCGAGACGATCCCCGCCCCGACCTACACCGAGGGCGCGCCGCTCCAGGCCCACGTCACCAACCTCGACTCCTCGCCGTTCCTGGGCCGCCTGGCTCTGGTGCGCGTGCACGAGGGCACCCTGAAGAAGGGCCAGACCGTGGCCTGGATGAAGCGCGACGGCGAGACCAAGAACGTCCGCATCACCGAGCTGCTGGTCACCGAGGGCCTCGAGCGCAAGCCGGGCGAGTCCGCGGGGCCGGGCGACATCGTCGCCATCGCCGGCATCCCCGACATCACCATCGGCGAGACCCTCGCCGACCCCGAGAACCCGGTCGCGCTGCCGCTCATCCACGTCGACGAGCCCGCCATCTCGATGACCATCGGCACCAACACCTCGCCGCTGGTCGGGCGGGTCAAGGGCGCCAAGGTCACCGCCCGCCTGGTCAAGGACCGCCTCGACTCCGAGCTCATCGGCAACGTGTCGCTGCGCGTCCTGCCCACCGAGCGCCCCGACGCCTGGGAGGTGCAGGGCCGCGGCGAGCTGGCGCTGGCCATCCTGGTCGAGCAGATGCGCCGCGAGGGCTTCGAGCTCACCGTCGGCAAGCCGCAGGTGGTCACCAAGGAGGTCGACGGCAAGGTCCACGAGCCCGTCGAGCGCCTGACCATCGACGCCCCGGAGGAGTACCTCGGCACGATCACCGAGCTGCTCGCCTCCCGCAAGGGCCGCATGGAGCAGATGACCAACCACGGCACCGGCTGGGTCCGCATGGAGTTCCTCGTGCCGGCCCGCGGCCTGATCGGCTTCCGCACCGAGTTCCTCACCGACACCCGCGGCACCGGCATCGCCCACCACATCTCCGAGGGCTACGAGCCGTGGGCCGGCGAGATCCGCTCGCGCAACAACGGCTCGCTCGTCGCCGACCGCAAGGGCGCCGCGACGGCCTACGCCATGACCTCGCTGCAGGAGCGCGGCGTGATGTTCCTCGAGCCGACCACCGAGGTCTACGAGGGCATGATCGTCGGCGAGAACTCCCGCGCCGACGACATGGACGTCAACATCACCAAGGAGAAGCAGCAGACCAACATCCGCTCCGCCACCTCCGACAACTTCGAGAAGCTGATCCCGGCCAAGAAGCTGTCGCTGGAGCAGAGCCTGGAGTTCTGCCGCGACGACGAGTGCGTCGAGGTGACCCCCGAGATGGTCCGCATCCGCAAGGTGATCCTCGACGCCGGCGAGCGCGCGAAGATCGCCAGCCGCGCCCGCAAGGCCAGCAAGTAGGCACCCGCCACCCCGCTCCACCCCCGAGGGCCCGCTCCGTCTCACGACGGGGCGGGCCCTCGGTGCGTGACCGGACCCGCTGAGGCTCAGGTCCGACCGCGTTCCCGAGGGATCTCGGCGACGAGCGTGAGGATCTGGATGATGCCGACGCCGCCCACGATGAAGGCGAGGTAGAGCCGGTCCCCGGCAGCGCCCGCGTCGGGAAGCCAGGCCTCGGTCTGCGTGCCGGTCCACACGTCGCACACCAGCGCGGGCGCCGCGAACGCGAGCACCGTGTGGGCCCGCCAGGGCGCCGGCACGGAGAGCAGCCGGAGCAGCGCCAGGACCACGACCGCGAACCCCGCGGTCCCGAGGGCCAGCCAGGCCCACCAGATCCCGAGCGGGTCCTCCGGCTCCGCGGGCAGCGGGAACGCGAGCCGGAACAGCGCGGCGAAGCCCGCCCAGGCCACCACGGACAGCACGCAGACGGTACCGATCGTGGTCACGTAGCGGCGGCGGGTCAGGGTCGTCTCCATCGGGCCTCCTCGAGGGGTGTCGTCTAGCAGCACGCGGTGCGGTGGCGGGATGTTAGCCGCCCGGCGCTGGTCGTTCCAGGTCTCGATCCGACGGGACCGGCCCGGGGCCCGGCCGTGCGGTCGGGACCCCGGGCGCCGGGCAGCGAGCAGGCATGAAAACCCGGGGTACGGGGTATGTCACGTACCGTGGTGCCTGGTGACCACCGCGCCGACCCTTCACGGGCGCGCGCGGTCGCCGCCAGGCCGGGCCGGGGGGACCAGCTGCACCGACTCCTCGACGTCTCGACGCCGCACGACCGTCAGCCAACGCTCGAGGAGCACCTGTGAGCCCGCACCGCCGTCCCCGCACCGCCCGAACCGCCCCGGCCCGGACCGTCCTGGCCACGCTGGCCCTCGGAGCCGTCGCGGCCACCACGCTGGCGCCGAGCGCCACCGCCGCCCCCTCGACGGCGGGCAACGGCCCCGCCGCCAAGGCCCCCGCCACCACCGGCTGGCTGCGCCTGGGCCACCTCAGCCCCGGCACCGGCGACGCCGACGTGCGGGTGCTGCCCCTCGACGACGGCAGCCGGCTCAACCTCACCGACGTCCCCTACGGCGAGGTCTCCGACTTCCAGCGCCTCCCGGCCGGCCGCTACCGCATCGCCTTCCGCGAGGCCGGCCAGCCGCTCTCGGCCAAGCCCATGGTGGCCCGGCTCGTCGAGGTCGACCCGGGCTCGGCGGCCACCGTCGTCGCCACCGGCCGCGGCGAGTCGCTGCGCACCGAGGTCATCGACGACGACCTCACCCCGCCGCCCGCCGGGCAGGCCAAGGTCAGGCTGGTCTCCGGCGTCGGCGACAACGGCCCGGTCTCCGCGGCCGTCGTCGGCGGCCCGGTCATCGCCGAGGACGTCGCCACCGGCGGCTCCACCCCCTACGCCAACGTCGCGGCGCAGACCTGGCAGGTCGACGTCGCCTCCGGCTCCGACATGCCCACCACCGGCAAGGTCGCGGTGAAGGCCGGCGGCGTCTACACCCTCCTCGTCGTCGACGGGGCCGACGGCGGCGTCGAGATCAAGGCCCTCCAGGACAGCGGCAGCGCGGCCACCATGCCCTCCGGCGGCGTCGACACCGGCGCCGGTGGCCTCGCCCCCACCGCAGGCGCCCCGACCGACCTGACCGCGCCCGCCGCGGGCGTCCTGGCCGCCCTCGCCGCGCTGGGCGGCCTCGTGCTGCTGCGCCGCGGACGCGCCACCGCCTGACCGATCCCGCCGGTCCCCCGACCGGCGCCCGCCCCCCGCACCGCCGACCCCGAGGCCGACCTGTGAGCTCCCGCCCCGTCGCACGCCGCGCCGCCGCGGTGACGCTGCTCGTCGTCGCGGGCGTCGCGGCGCTGGTCGCCGTACGGGCCGGGGACGGACCGCAGGCGGCGTCCTCGCCGGCCGCTGCCGTGCCCTCCGCTGCCGCCGACCCGACCGCCCCGACCGCCCCGTCGGGCTCCTCCGCGCCGTCGTCGGGTGCCTCGACGATCCCGGTGCAGGGGGCCACGGCGGCGCGACCGGTGGAGGTGCGGGTGCCGCGCCTGGGGATCGTCTCGCGCCTCGACGACCTCGCCGTGGTCGCCGACGGCACCCTGGAGCGCCCGCCGCGCTGGCAGGTGGCGGGCTGGTACGCCGCCGGCCCGCGGCCCGGCGAGACCGGCCCCGCGGTGATCGCGGGGCACGTCGACTCCCCCACCGGGCCCGCGGTGTTCACCGGGCTCGAGGCGCTGCGCCCCGGCGACGTGGTCGAGGTGCTGGGCGACGACGGCACCACCACCACCTTCACCGTCGACCGGCTCGCCACCGCCCCCAAGGACGCCTTCCCCACCCGCGCCGTCTACGGCCAGACCCCCGACGCGCAGCTGCGGCTGATCACCTGCGACGGCGCCTACGTCGCCGACGCGGGCGGCTACCAGGACAACCTCATCGTCTTCGCCACCGAGCGCGCCTGATGGACGGCGGGGTCGCCTCAGCGGAGCCCCCGCGTCCCGGGCGGCGACGGACCCTGCGCCTGCTCGGTCTCTGCTGCGCCACGGCGCTCGTGGTCGCCCTCGTCGCCACGGCGCTCGTCCTCGTCCTGCGCCCCACCGGCAACGAGAGGGGGCCGGAGGGACCACGCGCCGACGTCGACGCCCGGGCCTTCCTGGAGACCTACGTCGAGCCGGACGGCCGGGTCGCGCGCACCGACCAGGGCGGCGACACCGTCAGCGAGGGCCAGGCCTACGCCATGCTGCTCGCGGTCGCCACCGGCGACCGTGTCACGTTCGACCGGGTGTGGGACTGGACGCGCGAGGAGCTGATGACCGCCGAGGGCCTGCTCAGCTGGCGGTGGGCCGACGGAGCAGTGGTCGACGCGTCCCCGGCCGCCGACGCCGACCTCGACGCCGCACGAGCCCTCGTCACCGCGGGCCGGACCTTCGAGGAGGCCGACTACACCGAGGCGGGGCTGAGGCTGGGCACGGCGCTGCTCGACCACGAGACCGTCCGCACCCCGGCGGGCCTCGTCCTGGTCGCCGGACCGTGGGCCACCCAGCGCTCGCCGTACGTCTTCAACCCCAGCTACGTCTCGCCCGTCGCCACCGGTCTGCTCGACGCGGCCTCCGACGACCCGCGCTGGGAGGAGCTGACCGCCGGGTCGCGAGCGGCCCTGGAGGGCCTGACGTTCGGTGGTCGCCTGCCGCCGGACTGGGCCGAGGTGTCCTCCGACGGGTCGGTCCGGGCGACCGGCTCCCCGAGCGGAGGAGGGCCGCAGTTCGGCTACGACGCAGCGCGGGTGCTGGCCCGTCACGCGGAGTCGTGCGACCCGGACGACCGCGCCATCGCCGCGCGGGCCGCCGACCGGCTGGGCCCCGAGCTGGACGTCGACGTGCTGGCACTGTCGGGCGAGCCGCTGTCGCGCTTCACGAGCCCGGTGATGCTGGTGGCCCGCGCCGGGGCCGACGCAGCGTCGGGCGACCCCGCCGCCGCGCGCGCGGCACTGGCGGCCGCGGACACGGCCGCGGAGGCGGCGCCGACGTACTACGGCGACGCGTGGGCCGCGCTCGGTCCCCTGATGCTCACCACGACCACGCTGGGCGCCTGCCCTGCGGTGCCGGCCGCGTGAACCACCCGGCACCGAGGCAGGCTTGCTCCGTGACCCACGACCCCCTGGCCGCCCCCGCCGGTCCGCCCGCCGACCTCCCCGACCTGCACAACCTGCGTGACGTGGGCGGCCTGCGCACCGACGACGGCGGGCGCACGCGCCACGGCGTGCTCTACCGCAGCGGCACGGTGGCCTTCCTCGACGCCGCCCAGGCCGAGGTCCTCGTCGGCGACGACGGCCTCGGCGTGCGCTGCCGCGTGGACCTGCGCGGGCCGCGCGAGGTGGCCGAGGAGACCAGCGCCGCGCTGCGCGAGCGCGAGCGGCGCGCCGAGCACGTCGAGATCCACGCCGCCGACGTGGCCTGGGACTTCACCGCCTCCCACCGCAGCGACTGGGTCGCCGCCCACTACGCCCGCTACCTCGAGGCCTCCGGCGACCGCATCGTCACCGTGGCCCGGCTGCTCGCCGACCCGGCCAACCGTCCGCTGCTCGCGCACTGCTCCGCGGGCAAGGACCGCACGGGGGTGACCGTGGCCGTCCTGCTGCGCGCGGTCGGCGTGGTCGCCGACGACCTGGTGGCCGACTACGCCCGCACGGCGCAGGCCATCGCGGGGCTGCGTGAGCAGCTGACCCGTCTGCCGGCGTACGGCGACCGGATCGCCGCGGTGCCGCAGGAGGCGCTCGGGTCGACCCCCGAGACCATGTGGACCTTCCTGTCCACGCTGGAGGAGCGCCACGGCGGCGCGCGGGCCTACCTGCTCGGCCACGGACTCGACGGCTCCGAGCTGAGCGCGCTCAGCGAGGCTCTCGTCGAGCCGGCCTGAGGGGCCCGCCCTCACTCCACCTCGGCGTACGCCGGCTCCGCGCGCCGCGACGACCGGGCCGGCCGGGAGCCGCGCAGCGCGGGGGCGAGCACCAGCAGACCGGCCAGCGGCAGCAGCGCGAGCACGGCGAGACTGGGGCCGATGCCGATCACGTCGCCGAGCCCGCCGACCACGGCGGAGCCGACCGAGCCGCCGGTCATGAAGACCAGGGTGGCCACACCGAGGGCGACGCCGCGCACGTCGGCGTCGACGGCGTCGCCGACCGCGGCGCTGAGCGAGGGCTGACCGAGGCCGAAGGCGAAGGTCACCAGCACCACGGCCCCGCCCAGCACGGCCGGCACGTCGAGGATCGCCCCGACGCCCGCGACGAGCAGGGCCACCGAGGCGACGGCCCCGGAGATGGCCAGGCAGACGGTGGGGCCGATGCCGCTGATGAGCGGGCCGGCCACCCGCGGCACGGCGAGCGCCAGCACGGCGCTCGGCACGAGGAGCAGCCCGACCTGCCAGGGCTCCCAGCCCTCGGCCACCAGCACGGCCGGCACCGCGATGAGCTGGCCGAACCACGCCGCCGGCACCGCGGCCGCGGCCACCGCGCTGCGCACGACGGCGGGGTTGCGCACCACGGCCAGCGGCAGGAACCCGTGGGGCCGCCGCCGCACCCGCAGCGTCGCCAGCGGAGCGCCGAGCACGAGCAGCAGCAGGCCCACCAGGGCCACCACCACGCCGGTCGACGGCGACTGCACGAGCAGCACCAGCCCGGCCGCGGTCACCGCGACCAGCACGGCTCCGAGGACGTCCAGGCTCGCGCCCGTGCCCTCCCCCACCAGGGCGCGCCACAGGAAGGGGATCACCGCGACGCCCAGGATCGGGATCGCCATCACCGCGCGCCACCCGAAGGCGTGCTCCACGAGGCCCCCGAGGAGCGGCCCGAGACAGCTGACCGCCGCCGCCACGCCGGCGAGGCGACCCAGGGCCAGACCGCGCACGGCCCCGTCGTACCGCGCGCTGAGGATGGCCACGCCCAGGGTCGGCACCGCCGCCGCGCCCGCGCCCTGGAAGAGCCGGGCGGCCAGCAGCACGCCGAAGGAGGGCGCGAAGGCCGCGACCAGCGCACCACTGGTCATCAGGCCGATGCCGATGACGAGCGGCAGCTTGACCCCGACGAGGTCGGAGACGCGGCCGTAGACCGCGGTGGTCACCGCGAGCATCAGCGCGTAGAGACTGATCACCCAGGTCGCGCCGCCCACGCTCGTGCCGAACTCCGCGCCGATCGCGGGCAGCGCGATGGCCGCCGATGCCGACCCCATGCCGGCCAGGCCGAAGAGGAGCCCGAGGAGCACGGAGACACGGCGCGAGTCGTCGAGGGGCATGGTTGTCGCCAACAACGACCGACCCGGGCGCATTCCGCGCCCGGACGCCCTGCACGGCCGGCGCGCCCCTCCACCGGGCCCGCGGGGTGGACCTGTCGGCCCGGACCCGCACCTGTCGGCCCGTGCGTGGGGCGACCGGTGCGGGTTTCGCCAGCCGGCTGGCGAAACCCGCAGCCTCACCCGAAGGCCGGCTTCTCCTTGCCCAGGAACGCCCGGACCCCCTCGGCGAAGTCGGGCCCGGTGTAGACCTCGCGCAACAGCTCGTGGTCACCGGCGGGCGAGGCCTCGAGCCGGCGGGCGCGGTCGAGCAGCTGGCCCTTGGTGGCGCGCAGGGTGACGGAGGAGGCGGCGCGCAGACCGTCGAGCAGGGCGGAGAGCTCGGCGTCGAGGGCCTCGGCGTCGGGCGAGACGGCCATCAGCGCACCGACGGCGTGGGCGCGCTCGGCGTCGACGAGCCGCGAGGCGAGCAGCATCTCGCGGGTCACCGGCTCGCCGAAGACGGTGGCGCAGCGGTAGACGATCGAGGCGGCCAGCGCGTTGCCCAGCGTGCGGGCGATGGGGTAGCCGAAGCGCGAGCCGGCCGTGGCCAGGCGCAGGTCGCAGTGGGTCGCGACGGCCAGTCCCCCGCCGACACAGACCCCGTCGACGGCCGCCACGGTGACCTGCGGCAGCGCGAAGAGCTGCTCGAGCAGGTCGCGGATCCAATCCTCGTAGGCGACCGCGTCGGCGTCCACGAAGTCGCTGATCTCGTTGCCCGCCGCGAAGGCCCGCCCGCCGGCGCCGCGCAGCACCAGCACCCGCACGCTGCTGTCCTCGCGCAGCTCGGCGCAGAGGTCCTTCAGCGCGGCGTACATCGCCCGGGTGAAGGCGTTGCGGCGGTGGGGCCGGTTGAACACGACCTCCACCACCCCGTCGCCGCGGGTCACGATCAGGTCCTCGCCCGGGCCCTCGCCGGTGCTCGTCTCGCTCACGCCGCACGACCCTACGGTCCGGCGGCCTCAGCCCCGCGAGGTGTCCGCGCCCGGCCGGGCCACGACGTACGCCGCGACCGCGCCGGCCAGCGCTCCGAAGAGGTGGCCCTGCCACGAGATGCCCGGCTGCCCGGGCAGCACGCCCCACAGCAGCCCGCCGTAGACGACCAGCAGCACGACGCCGAGCACCATCTGGCCGACCCGGCGGGCCACGAAGCCGCGCAGCACCAGGTAGACCAGCCAGCCGAAGACGAGACCGGAGGCCCCGATGTGCACCGTGCCGGCCGGGGAGACCAGCCACGTGCCGAGCCCACCGAGCAGCCAGATGACCGCCGTGGCGGCCAGCCCGCGGCCGATCCCCCCGAGCAGCACGAGGAAGAGCAGGAGCGCGGCCAGCAGGGAGTTGGAGGCGAGGTGGTCGAAGCCGCCGTGCAGCAACGGGGCGAGCAGCACCCCGACGAGGCCGTCGCCGGTGCGCGGGCGGATCCCGTCGTCGTCCCACTGCACCCCGGGGAGGGCGTCGACGAGCTCGAGCACCCACAGCAGCGCGACGAAGCCGAGGGAGATCCCGAGGGCGGCGGGCCAGCTGCGCCGGGGGCGGGTGGGCGTGGTCGTCAGGCTCACGCGACCACGGTAGCCAGGCCCCGCACGGACCGGGTGGTCGCTCGGCCCGGATCGCGGCGAAGCACCGCGGGCGGGGGCGCCATGCGTCAGACTGCGGGCGTGACCGTCCTGACGGCCGCGGGGGGCACCGTCGAGGCTGCTTCCTCGCTGCCCGCCGCGCTGCCCTCCTCCTCCCGTCGTGCGCCCCTGGTGGTCGCGGCGGTGGTGCCGGCGGTGGTCGGGCTGCTGTTCCTCAACGCCGACCTGCTGCTGGGTCCCCACCCCGCCTTCCTGCCGGCCTTCCTCACCCTGGTGCTGGCCTGCGACCTGCTGACGGCGGTGCTGCTGGTCGAGCAGTACCGCGCCGGCGGCGGGCCCCGCGTGCTGGCGCTCAGCGCCGCCTACGTCTGGTCGGCCGCGATCGTCGTGCCCCACGCCCTGGTCTTCGGCGGGCTCTTCACCCCCACCGGGCTCCTCGGCGCCTCCCCCAGCAGCGCGCCCTGGCTGTGGGCGGCCTGGCACACGGGGCTGCCGGTGCTGGTCGGGCTGGCCCTGGCGCCCTGGCCGGCCGGGCTGGAGGCTCGCCTCGGCAGCCTCGAGCACCGCGGCCGCCGGCTGCTGCTGACCCACGGCGCCGTCCTGGCCGCGGCCGTCGGGACCACCGCGCTGGTGACCGCGGGCGCCGACCGGATCCCCACGATCATCGTCGACGGCGACTACACCGTGCTCACCGAGCGCTTCGGCCCGTGGATCGTGGCGCTCTGCCTGCTCTCGCTCGGCGCGGCCCTGGTCGGCGTCCTGGGGCGCCGCGACGCCCAGGGCATCGAGGCGTGGGCGATCGTCGCCGTGGTCGCCACCACCGGCGACGCCACCCTCACCCTCTTCTCCGAGTCGCGCTTCACCGTGGGGTGGTACGGCGCACGAGCCCTGGCCCTCACCGCCGCGACCGTCGTGCTGCTCGCCATGCTGCGCGAGGTCACCGCGCTGCACCGCCAGGTGCTGCGCGACTCGGTGCGCCTGGAGACCACCAACCGCCAGCTCCTCGACGCCCAGAACCTGCGCGAGCACATGGTCGCCGTGGTCACCCACGACATGCGCACCCCGCTGACCGGGCTGCAGGGCTACCTCGAGCTGCTCTCCGAGGCCGGGGGCGACCTCGGCGAGGAACGGCAGGCCACCATGATCGACCGCAGCCGCATGCTCACCCGCCGGCTGACGCTCATGACCGAGGACATGCTCGCGGTGGCCACCACCGACCGGGCCGTGGTCGCCCTGGAGCCGGCGACGCTGCTGCTCGCCGCGGAGCTGCAGGCGTGCGCCGAGGTCTTCCCCGACCTCGACCTGCGCCTGGAGTGCGAGCCCGGGCTCCGGGTGCAGGCCGACCCGCTGCGCCTCCAGCAGGTGCTGGTCAACCTGGTCGGCAACGCCCAGGCCTACGGCGCCGAGCCGGTCGTCCTGGCCGCCCGCCCGCTCCCCGGGCCGCCCGCCGCCCCGGGTCCCGCCCTGGTCGAGCTGGCCGTCTCCGACGCGGGGGCCGGGGTGCCGGCCGACTTCGTGCCGCGGCTCTTCGAGTCCTACACCCGCGCCGAGGGCACCGGCCGCCGTGGGTCGGGCCTGGGCCTGTCGGTGGTGCGGGAGCTGGTCGAGGCCCACGGCGGACGGGTCTCCTACGACGCCGCCGCCAACGCCTTCCGCGTCGTGCTCCCCGCCCCGGCCGAGCTCAGCCTGGTCGAGCCGGTCGCGGCCGACCCCGTCGCCTGACGTACCGCTGGGTCCCCAGCTGTCCCACGCGTCACACCTGTCGGCCCCGACCCGCACCTGTCGGCCGACGCGTGGGCCGACAGGTGCGGGTTTCACCAGCCGGCTGGCGAAACCCGCGGACGCCCGCCGACCCCACCCGACGCCCTCAGTGCCCCGCGTCGGCCCACTTCTCCGACTGCGTCAGCGAGAAGAGGTACGCCAGGGCGGGCAGGACGACGGCGCCGGCGATGCCCACGGCGACGAGGAGGGCGGCCAGCGTGGCGGGGGCGCCGGCGGCGTCGGTGAGGGTGACCTCGTCGACGAGCAGCCAGGGGTACTGCCCGATCCCCCAGCCCGACACCACGGCGGCCACGGCGACGAGGGCGGTCAGCCGGGCCACGGAGTGGCGTCCGACCCAGAGCAGCCACAGGGTGGCGGCGCCGGCCGCGGCGGAGAGCAGCACCAGCGGCAGGGCGCGGCCGCTGAGGCCGGCCCACAGGGTCGGGGCGTCCTCGTGGAGCGGCACCAGGGCGGCGAAGACGACCAGCCCGGTGACCGCGCCGACGCCGAGGGTCCGGGCGCGCAACTGCGCGACCAGGTGCGTGCGACCGGCCCGCGCGGCGTCGGCGACCAGGAAGACCCCGGCGAGGAAGGCGCAGGTGCCGACGGCGATGGCCCCGCCGAAGAACGACGTGGCGGTCAGCCACGACCCCCACACGTCGCCGCGTCCCTCGGCCGGCACCCGCCCCGAGGCGATCGCGCCGGCGGCCGCGCCGAGGAAGAAGGGCGTGATCAGCGAGGAGGCGGCGAAGACCGCGCCGAAAAGCTGGGCCTGGCGCAGCGAGCCGGAGTACTTGCGGAACGCGAACGCGGCCCCGCGCAGCACGATGCCCAGCAGCGCGAAGAGCATGGGGAAGATCAGCGTGCTCATGGTGGAGGCGAAGGAGGCCGGGAAGCCGGTCCACCACACGACGAGCACGTAGATCAGCCACACGTGGTTGGCCTCCCACACCGGCCCGAGACTGTGGTCGACCTGGGTGCGCAGCTCCGCGCCGCGTCGGCTGCCGCCGGCGGTGAGGTCGTAGAAGCCCGACCCGAAGTCGGCCCCGCCGAGGAGGGCGTAGGCGATCACGCCGGTGAACAGCGCCGCGGCGACGGCCAGCTCGAGGCTCACGCGTCGGCCCCCTCGAGCGACTCGCGCTCCGGGCCGTAGGGGCTGGGCAGGTCCTCCTCGCCCTCGCGCCAGCGCCGGGCCATCGAGCGGAGCACGACCACGGCGCCGACGGTCATCGCGGTGTAGACGACGGTGGAGATGCCGAGCAGCCACCACAGGCCGGGGTTGTCACCGGCGGCCTCGGTGGTGCGCATGACGCCGTAGACGACCCAGGGCTGCCGGCCGACCTCGGTGGCGATCCAGCCCGCCTCGAGGGCGACGACGGCCAGGGGTCCGGCGAGCACGGCGCCGCGCAGGAACCAGCGGTTGCCGAGCAGGTCGTGCCCGCGCCAGCGGGCCAGCCAGAAGAGCACGACCGCGAGGGCCAGCAGGGTGCCGATGCCGACCATCGACTGGAAGGCCAGGTGGGTGATGTTGACCGGCGGCTGCTCGTCGACGGGGATGGTGTCGAGGCCCTGCACCGGCTCGGTGAAGGAGTTCCGCGCGATGAGCGAGCCGAGGTAGGGGATGTCGAGGGCGTAGCGGACCTCGCCGTCGACCAGCAGGCCGCCCAGGCGCAGTGGCGAGGGGCTCTCGGTCTCCAGGGCCAGCTCGAAGGCGGCCAGCTTGGCCGGCTGCGTCGAGGCGAGCCGGGAGCCGAGCAGGTGGCCGATGACCGGCTGGAGCAGCGCGGCGACGGTGGCGAAGACGAAGGGCACGGTGAAGCCGAGGCGGTGGTGGCGGTCGCGGCGACCGCGGAGCATCCCGGCGGCGTAGACCGCGCTGATCGCGAAGCCCGCGACCATGAAGGCCGCCACCCACATGTGGAGGAACTGCATCCACACGCCGTCGTTGAGGAAGGCCACCCAGGGCTGGACGTCGACGACCTCGCCGCCCTCGATGCGGAAGCCGGTGGGGTTGTTCATCCACCCGTTGACCGCGAGCACGCAGAAGGTGCCGACGACGCCGGTGATGCCCATCGGCACGAGCATCAGCAGGTGCTGCTTGGGCGGGATGCGTCCCCAGCCGTAGAGGTAGATGCCCAGGAAGATGGCCTCGAGGAAGAAGGCGAGGCCCTCGAAGGCGAAGGGCAGTCCGAGCACGTCGCCGAAGCGGCTCATCAGGCCCGGCCACAGCAGCCCGAACTCGAAGGACAGCACCGTGCCGGAGACCGCGCCGATCGCGAAGAGCACCGCGGAGACCTTCGACCAGCGCTTGGCCAGCACCAGCGCGTCGGGGTCGTCGCGGTAGATGCCGCGCCAGTGCATCGCGAAGATGATGGTGGGGAAGGCGACGCCGAAGCAGGCCAGCACGATGTGCCAGCCCAGCGACAGCGCCATCTGCTGCCGCGCCGGGAGCAGCCCGGCGGGGTCGTCGGTGACCAGGGACGTGAGGGCGAGGAGGGGCTCCACGCACTCGACGCTACGTCGGGGGGAGACCCCCTCCGAGGGTTTGTGAATTCATTCACGAAGTCGTGGGGGTGGCCCTCGACACACGGCCGTCACACGTTCTTCACGGCCTCCACCCCGCAAGGTGAAACGATTGGCGCGCAGGCTGGGGCAGCATCTACGGTCGGTCGGCCGTCTGGCACCAACCGGCCCGCGACAGGAAGAGGACAGCCGTGAACGCCCCCGAGCGATCCGACGACGCCCCCCGTCGCGACCCCGGCGTGCCCGCCGTCCGCCTGACCGACGTCGACACCACGCTGCTGACCCGGGTCGGCGCCGTGCGCTGCACGCTGCGGGTGAGCAACGACGACGTCACCCCCATCGTCGACCTCGCCGTCACCCACGAGAGCGAGGACGGCCTCGTCTGCGGCATGCTCGCGAAGGAGATGCCCGGCCGCAGCAGCCGCGAGTTCAGCGTGCTGATCCAGGTCGGCGAGCACGCCGAGCTCTCCCTGCCGCTCACCCTCGTCTTCACCGACGCCTACGGCGGCCACTGGGCCGCCACCAGCGAGGCCCCCGTCCGGTACGTCGGGCCCGCGGCCCCCGGCGACTGACGCCGGGCACCGGACCCGAGGGCCTTACAACGTAAGGCCTTCCGAAGGTAAAGACAATGGTCCGATCCGACCATTCAGACCGCAGCGTCCCGAGCGCCATGATCGACCGGTGCGGGCACCCGGCCCGCACCCACGGGGCCCCCCGCCACGCGCGCGTCGAGTCGCTCCGCTCCGGGGGGACGGGGCGACCGACGACCGGCCCGGGGTCGCCCTCGACGGGCGCGGCACCCGCCCGGGTGGGGGTCGTGCGAGACGTGGGGTCTCCCCCGCGTGGCGCACGACCTCCACCGAACCCGGCTCGCAGCGGCACCGGGCGCCGGCGCCCGCGGGCGACGGTCGCGCACCCGCGCGGGTGGCGCAGCGGGGCTACTGGCCGACGCGCCAGCGTCCGAGCAGCGTGCCGTGGTCCTCGAGCAGCAGGGTCAGGTCGAGCGGCTTGTCGATCGGCGCACCCTCGGTGATCCGGCCGTTGCTGCCGGCGACCAGGCGCGGCACGGTGGTGCCGGTGAGCTCGTCGACACAGCCCTGGAAGACCATGTCGCGCAGCAGGTGGGGCCCGCCCTCGCAGAGCTGGTTGCCCCAGCCGCGCTCGGCCAGGGTGGCCTTGAGCAGAGGCAGGTCGACCCGGTGGGAGCCGAGGGTCAGCACGTGCTCCTCGCCGAGGGTCGCGCGGGCCTTCTCGATGCCGTCGGAGCGCGAGCAGGTGGCGAGGTAGACCGAGCCGGCCGGCGCGCCCACCAACGAGGGCGGCACCTGCGCCTTGCGGCTGACCAGCACGATCGGGGTGTCGGTGGGGCGGTAGCCCTCGGCCTTGGCCGTGCCGGCGCCGACGATGATCACGTCGGCCAGCGAGCGCAGCGTGTCGAAGACCCGCTTGTCGGCGGCGTTGTTGATCGAGCCGCTCACCCCGGTGTCGCCGGTGGCGCTGCCGTCCACCGTGCTCACCATGTTGGCGCGCAGCCACGGCGTCGACGGCGCCGAGTAGAGCTCGCGCAGGTCGTCGTCGCTCACGTCAGGTCCGACGGTGTCGGGACCGATCAGGACTCGCATGTCCACCTCATCACCCAGTACTGCACGCCGAACGGGTCGGCGGCGAAGTCCACCTCTGCCCGCCAGGCCCCCTGTCCGCCCCCGAGGAGCCGGCCCAGCGTCACGAACCCGTCGGGGTTGCCGACCAGCAGCTGATCCGCGAGCTCGCGGTCCAAGCGTGTCAGGTGCTCCGCGTCGACCTGACGGAGGGCCCTCCCCAACGCCTCGTCGAAGCCCCGGGCCCGCTCGTCGAGGTGCCCCGGCGCCTTCTCCCCGCGCCGGGCCGACCCGTTGGCCACCACCACGTACGCCGCACCCTCGGGGTCGGCCGCAGGGTCGCTCGCGGGGTCGGCCGCGTTGCTCGCGGGGACGACGTCGGCAGCGACTCCCGCCGCCCCGAGCAGCGAGCGGGCGACCCGCTCGCCCTGCGCGTCGGCCACGAGCACGACCGACCCCGCGCCGGCGAGCGACCCGAGCGCCGCGACGCACGCCGCGCGGAGCTCCGCGACCGGGTCGGCGATCCCGGCGTACTCGGGGAGCAGCGCGAGCACCCCCGGCACCAGCACGACGGTCCTCGCACCACGCACGGCACTCACTGCAGCCCCCTGATCGCTCGGGCCGGGCGGCGACGCCCGAGCACGGTGTTGACCATGTCGACGGTCTGGCGCGTCTCCACGACCTGGTGCACGCGGTAGATCCGCGCGCCGGCGGCGGCGCACAGCGCGGTGGCGGCCAGGGTGCCGACGAGTCGCTCGCCGACCGGGAGGTCGAGCGACTCCCCCACGAAGTCCTTGTTCGAGAGCGACACCAGCACCGGGCGACCGGTGTCGACCATCTCGCCGATGCGCCGGGTGACCTCGAGGGAGTGGAAGGTGTTCTTGCCGAAGTCGTGGGCGGGGTCGATGACCACGCTGCGGGGGTCGACGCCGGCGGCGACGGCGCGGTCGGCGTAGGCCATGGTGTCGGCGATCGCGGAGGCGACGACGTCGTCGTACTCCACCCGGAAGGGGCGGGTGCGCGGCGTCGCGCCGCCGGTGTGGGTGCAGATCACCGCGGCGCCGGCCTCGGCGGCGGCGTCGACGAGCTCGGGGTCGGCCCCGCCCCAGGCGTCGTTGAGCACGTCGGCGCCGGCCTCGCAGACCGCCCGGCCGACCTCGGCGCGCCAGGTGTCGACGGAGATGACGAGGTCGGGGTGCTCCGCGCGCACCTGCGCGACGAAGTCGACGACGCGCGCCTTCTCCTCGGCGGCGTCGATCTCGACGCCGGGGGCGGCCTTGATGCCGCCGATGTCGACGATCTCGGCGCCGTCGGCCACGACCTGCGCGACGCGCGCGAGCGCCTTGTCCTCGGCCCAGGTGGCGCCCTTGTCGAAGAAGGAGTCGGGGGTGCGGTTGACGATGGCCATCATCAGCATGGCGTCGTCGTCGAACTCACGACGGCCGAGCTTGAGCGTCACAGGAGGTCCTTCGCGGGTGGTCGTTCGATGATCGGTACGTCGCGCTCGACGGGGCTGATGCGCCCGCCGTCGGGACGGTACTGCCGCAGCCGCACTGCTCCCTCCCCCCTCCGGCCCGACTCCTCGGCGTCTCCCCCGGTGGTCGAGTAGCCAGCGCCGGTGGGCGTCTCGACACCCCCACGCCGCTGCTCGACGGCCGCGAGGATCTGCACGGCCATGGCCCCCAGGTCGAGCAGCGCCTGGTGGCGGTGCGCGCGCCGCCCGAGGTCGACCTGGGCGATCGCGCCGGCGCCCCGCAGCCGGCAGGTGTCGATGAGGGCGGCCAGCTCCACGGCGTAGCCGGTCGGCACCGACAGCGACGCGAAGAGCTCACGGCGGATCGCCCACTCCCCCGCCAGGGGCTGCACGAGCCCGGCGAGCGCGGGGTGCTCGAGGGCGATGACCGGGCGGGCGACGAGCTCGGTGACCCGCCCGCCGTCGAGCGCGCCGAGCCCCTCGGGGCCCTCGCCGGTGCCGGGCCGCTCGTAGAAGCCCTTCACCAGCCCGACCTCGGGCCGGGTCAACAGCGGACCGAGCAGACCGGGCACGAAGTGGGTGTCCCAGTCGACGAGGTCGGCGTCCATGAAGACCAGCACGTCGCCGGTGGTCACGAAGAGCGACTTCCACATCGCCTCGCCCTTGCCGGGGTGGCTGCCCAGCTCGGGGCGCACCTCCGCGGAGCGGTGCACCACGGCGCCGGCGTCGGTGGCGACCTCGTAGGTCGCGTCGGTGGAGTCGGAGTCGATGACGACGATCTCGTCGAGCAGCGCGACGGTCTCCACGAGCGCCTCGCGCACCCGGGTGACGACGTCGCCGACGGTGGCGGCCTCGTTGCGGGCCGGCACGACGAGGCTGACCCGCAGCCCGCTCGCGGCCTTGGCGGCCAGCAGGTCGTCGAGCGACCAGTCGGCCCACACGTAGGTCGCCGGTGCCGAGCCGGCTGCGGGGGCGGAGGCAGCCGAGTGCGTCACGTGGCGAGCGTAGCCAGCGACCCGGCGCACCCACCCACCGGACGACGACCGGGCGACCCGCCGGTCGGCTCGCGCCACATGGTCATGAATGACCATCTCGTCGTCCGACCGGTGCGCTGCGTCTCACGACGCCGCGCGGGTCGCCCGGCTCTGCGAGGCTGGTGTCATGCCCCCCCGCCCCCGCCGTCGCCCGAGCGACCGGACGACACGCGCCCGCCTGGCGTCCGTCCTGGCGCTCTGCCTCGTGGCCGTGGGGTCCACCGGCACACTGCCGCCGGCCGCCGCCCACGAAGGTTCAGCCGACCCCGCGCACGCCTACTACGGGATCCTGGGCGCCAACGCGCTCGACCTCACCACGCTGACCGGGACCGGCGTGACCGCGGTCTCGCTCGAGGTCGGCTGGGACCGGCTGGAGCCGCAGCGGGGCCGCGTCGACCCGGTCTACGCCGCCCAGGTCGCCGGTCGCGCCGAGCAGATCCGCGCGGCAGGCCTCGACGTCATCCTCGACGCCGGCCTGCAGTACCCGCCGTCCTGGGTGTTCGACGTCGGCGGCGACACCCGCTTCGTCAACCAGTACGGCGACGTCTGGCAGGGCCAGGTCGGTGCTCGGGTGCCCGACGCCGTCTTCAACCCGAGGGTGCGACGGGCCCAGAACCGCTACCTCCACCGGCTGTCGGCGGTGCTCGACGACGGGCCCATCGCCGCGATCCGCGTCGGGGGGCTCTGGTACAACGAGCTCCACTACCCCCCTGCCACCGTCGGCGACCACCGCAACAGCCTGTGGGCCTTCAGTCCCACGGCCCAGGCCCAGTCACCCGTGCCCGGCTACCGACCCGGGCAGGGCACGACGGAGGAGACGGCCGCCTTCCTGACGTGGTACCTCGAGGAGATCAACGACTACGGGATGTGGCAGCTGCGGCACTACCGCAGGGCCTTCGGGTGGAGGCCCACCCTCCAGCTGCTGCTCCCGGGGTGGGGAGTGCGCCCCGGCGACGTCGACAAGGCCGTGGCGGGCGGCCTGCGCGGTGCCACCCGTGGCGAGCTGACCGGCGCCCTCAACGAGGGCCTCGACTGGGCCGGTCTGCTGCCTCGCGTGGCCACCGTGCGCGGGCACAACGAGGCCTACACCACCTGGGTCGACGCTGCCGACCAGGGCACCGACCCGGTCTACGAGAGCCCGGTGCGGCACCTGGTGCGACTCGCGGAACCCCTGGGCCTGCCGGTCGCCGGCGAGAACACCGGCACCAACTCCCCCGAGGAGATGCAGCGCTCGGTCGACCGGGTGCACGAGCTGGGCCTCACCGGCCTGGTGTGGATGAACGCAGCCCAGCTCCAGGACGGTCGGTGGGCGACCCTGGACGACTACCGGCGCCTTCTGGCCCCCTGACCAGCGGACCGCCTGCGCCGCTAGCGCCGCCGGTCAGCGCGGCGGTGGAGCGCAGGGCGGAGGCCAGCAGGGGCTCCACCCGCTCGGCGAAGGCCGTCGTCATGTGGACGGCGTCCGACCGCACGGGCACACCGTCCACGAAGCTCGGGCACTGGTCCCGGAAGCAGAACCACGGCGCCGAGTTGATCCACGTGCCGCCCAGGTCGGCGGCCATCGCCTGCTCGGAGCGGGCCCGGCTGACCCACGAGTCGCTCACCTGACCGACGCAGTCGACGGGCGAGGACAGCCGGGTGTAGCACTCCTCGATGTCGGTCCCGCCGGGCGGCGGGGCGAGGACCACCACGGCGGCTCCCGCGGCGGCCGCGGGGGCGAGCAGCTGCTCCACGCCCCGCGCCCACCCGCTGTCGCTCACCGAGTCGCCGGTGCCCAGCACGTCGGGTGTCTCCGAGGAGTTGGACACGACCACCACGTCGGGGTCGAGGTCGGCGATGGTGGCGAGGGCTGCGTCGCGTCGCGTCGCGCAGTCGTCGACGGCCTCGCTGCTGCTGCCGACCGGCAGCGGCACGAAGGGACAGCCGAACGTGCCCAGGCTGACCAGGTCCCACGACCCGCGGGCCCCGAGCACCTCGCGCAGAGGGGCGACGTAGGTCAGCGAGACGGAGTCGCCCACGACCACCGCGGTCCTCCGGGCGGCCGGCGACCCCCACGTGCACGCCTCGAGGTCGACGGACTCCGTGCTCACCCCGCAGGCGACCACGTCGTCCGGCGCCTGGGCGCTCCCGATCGCCTGCTCCATGCTCGGATCGAGCACCGGCCAGTCGGTTGTCTCCAGCGCCGCCAGCACCTTCTCCTGCCAGCGCGTCTCCGCCGCGGTCAGCGGAGCGACCGTCGTGGCCGCGGGAGCCGCTGCGGTCAGGTCGACCTCGGGCTGGGCGGCCGTGGGCCGCAGGGCGAGGCCGGCGAGCAGGGCGGTCACCGTGACGGCGCCGAGACTGGCGACCAGCAGCCGGTAGCGGGGTGTGAGCACGCCCGAGGTGGCCGCTCGCCCGGAGGACCGCTGTCGCGAGCGACGCAGCGGGGTCTCCACCAGCTCGTAGGAGTAGTAGGCGGCGACCAGCATGGCGAGCGCCGCCCCGGCGCGGGTCACCGTGGTCTCCGCGACGACCGCGAACCCGAGGACGATGACCGGGAAGTGCCACAGGTAGAGGGAGTAGGAGCGGTCGCCCAGCCAGGTGGCGACGCGGTTGCGCAGCAGCCACGGACCGTCGGCGTGCTCGGGCACCCCGGCGAGCACCACCAGGGCGGTGGCCGCGACAGGGGCGGCCGCCCAGGGGCCGGGGAACGCCAGGTCGGAGCCGACCAGCAGCAGCGAGGCCACGATGCCCGTCAGCCCGACCCACGACAGCACGCGAGCCGGGACGGGGCGGATCCGGCGCAGCACCGGGACGCCGGCCGCGAGACCCGCCCCGACGGCCAGCTCCCAGGCACGGGAGAAGGTGGAGAAGTAGGCCACCGTGGGGGCGACGGCCGACTCGTGCACCGCCCACGCGAACGACGCGAGTGCGAGCAGGGCGGCCGTCGCCCCCACGACCACACGCTGGGCGCCCCGGACGCCCGCGCGCGAGGTCAGGGCCGCGAGGGCGACCAGGAGCACCGGCCAGACGACGTAGTACTGCTCCTCGACGGCGAAGGACCAGTAGTGCTGCAGCGGCGACGGTGGGGCGTCGGCCCGGAAGTAGTCGGTGCCCTCGAGCCCGAAGCGCCAGTTGGCGGCGAAGGCCACGGCCCAGCCGGCGTCGGTGACGGTGGCCGCGAGCCGGGGGCCGGAGTAGATCAGCCACGACCCGAGGAGGGTGACGGCGAGCACGAGCCAGGCCGCCGGCAGCAGTCTGCGAGCACGTCGCTCGTAGAAGCCCCTCAGGGAGATGCGGCCGGTCGAAGCCCGCTCCCGCAGCAGCAGGTCGGTGATGAGGAAGCCGGAGAGCACGAAGAAGACGTCGACCCCGACGAAGCCGCCGGTGGGCCAGCCGAGGAGGTGGTCACCGACGACCGCCACGACCGCGAGGGCGCGGAGGCCCTGGATGTCGCGCCGGTGCTGGCTCCCTTCCGGGGCTGGCACGCCCGCGCTCACCTGCGCTCCGCCGGGTCGGGCCTGGACGCCGCGCCCGCTTGGGCCACGTCGAGGTAGACGGTCTCCTGCTCGCGCGCGATGGCGTCCCACTCGAAGCGACGGGCGAAGTCGCGCCCGTTGCTGGCGGCACGCGCCTTGAGACCAGGGTCGGCCCACGCGTCCGCGAGCGCCTCGCCGTAGGCCCCGGTGTCGAGCAGGTCGGGCACGAGTACGCCGCTCCCCTCGGGCACGACCTCGCGCAGGCAGGGGATGGCAAAGGCCACCACGGGGCTGCCACAGGCCAGCGCCTCTACCGCCACCATGCCGAAGGTCTCGTAGCGCGAGGGCATCGCGACGACCCGCGCCCCGGCGAGCAGCCGGAGCTTCTCCTCCCCCTCCACCCGGCCGAGCATCACCACGCTGTCAGCGATGCCGAGACGCTCGCAGAGCCGCTCCAGCCTGGCCCGGTCGGGACCGTCGCCGGCGATGACCAGGCGTCCGCCGACCCGGTGGGCGACGCCGGCCCAGGCTTCGCAGAGCAGGTCGAGCCCCTTCTGCGCGATCTCGAGGCGGCCGAGGTAGACCACGTCGCCGCTGTCGGGCTCGCGCACCTCGAAGGCCTCGGGCTCGACCCCGTTCGGCACGACGTCAACGCGCAGCGCGGGTGCGCGCGACCCGATCTGGTCGGCGAGATCGTGCGAGACGGCCACCGCTCGGCGGTGGGAGCGCAGCCCCAGGGACTCGAAGGCGAGGAACGGCAGGTGGTACTGCCGCGACTTGCCCGCTGCGTCCAGCCACTGCACCACCGCGAGCGTCGGGCGTCGGGTCCACCGCGGCGCCGAGACCGACCCGAGCGGCGCCGCGAACTCCTCCACGACGAGGTCGTGGTGCCGGGAGTGGCGCAGGAGGAACCACGGCAAGCAGGCGAAGTAGCTGAGCAGCGAGACCATGTAGCCGCGACCGATGCCGAGGTGGACGTGCCGTACGCCGTCCTCGACACGGTCCTCCGCGCCCGGGTAGCGGGCGGTGACCATCGTGATGTCGTGGTGCCGCGCGAGCCGTGCGTTGACGGCCCGGTTGCGCGCCGAGCCGCCCCCGCTCCCGGGGCGTCGATGGTCCTCGAACCCGAGGTGGAGCACGCGGAGCCTGCGGGAAGGGCTGTCGGCCGTCACTGCTGCCGCCCGACCGCCGACGGGCTCACGTCGATCCGTGCGGTCACGACGCCGGCGAGACGTTCATGGCCCGAGGCGCTCCAGTGCATGTGGTCGGCGAGGTAGTCGCCCCAGACATCGAGCTCCGGGGTGGGATCCACGAACTCGGCTCCGTGCTTCGCGGCTGCCCTGCGCAGCACAGTCGCGAGGTGAGAAGTGGTCGCAGGAGCAGAACGCTCAGGGCATTCGTGACCCCAGTCCGGGGGGTGCTGGACGCCCATGGTGATGCCGTGGCAGCGTGGAATAGTCGCAGATGCGACTACTCGGATCTTCTCAGGTAACTGCATTCCAGGGCGGTGATGGCTGACGCGCTGGTCCGTCATGAGTCGCCTCTCGATACGAGGATGGTGTGCAGGGAGGTGCCGAGGAGCGCCGCGGTGGCCAGCGGCACGGCCAGGAGCCAGACCCAGGTGGAGCCGGAGGCGTCGCCGCCTGCGAGGAACGCCGTGGCGAGCAGGGCGCCGGCGAGGTCCGACCGCCCGACACCTGCCCAGGGGCGCCACGACCGGGTGCGCACCGCGAGGTGGCACAGCAGTCCCACCATGACGACGGCCGCGGTGAGTGCCACGGCGTGGGCACCGCGCGTGGACGCCAGCACGAGGGCGACGGTCTGCAGCACGGCGGCCGCGAGCAGGACCAGGAGCGCAGTGCGGGAGCGCGCGCGGGCGAGGAGGCCCACCACGAGGAGGTTGACCACACCGGCAGCGACTCCCGTGACCCCGGTGATGCGCACCAGCGCGGACACCTCGCCAGCGGCTTCCCCGCCCACCACCGCGACCAGGTCGGTCGGCACGGTGAGGAAGGCGAGGAGGGCGAGGACTCCCAGTCGGGCGAAGAGGGCTACCCCCAGCCGCAGCTGCTCGGCATGAGCCTCGTCGGACCGAGCGGCGACGAGGGCGGGATAGATGGCTTGGCCGAGCGCGATGCTGAGGAAGAGCGGCGCGCGCCCGAGCAGCGCAGCGGCCTGGTAGGCGTACCCGTCCAGGTCCGACCAACCAGCCGCTGCCGCCACCACGGTGTCGACGCTCGACAGCATCGTCAGCAGCACCTGCACGACGCCGAGCACCAGGGCCGTGGACAACAGCTCGCGGGTGACGCCCCGACGGGGTCGTCGCAGCGGTAGGCCGGCACGGCACAGGACGACAGCCGCCAGCAGCAGCAGTGCGCTGGCTATCGGCATCCCGGCTACCGCGCCGATCGCCGATCCGCCGAGCGCGACCACCGCGACCAGACCGATCACGATCCGGCCCATGGCCTCGCCGATGCGCAGCAGAGCGATGGTCGACATGCGTTGCTGACCCTGGAGGAACCCGACCGGGGCTGCGAGCAGCGAGGTCGCCAGTGCTGCGCCGGCTGCGACGAGGGCGAGGCCGGGACCTCCGATGCCCAGGCAGATCACGAACGTCAGCGCCGCCAGCACGACACCCTGGACGGAGGCTGCGACCACGCCGAAGTGGAGTGCCTGTCGTCGGGCGTGCCCCGCACCCTCGCCCAGGGTCGAGGCGTGGGCCACCTCGCGGGCCACGACCCACGGCACCGCCGCCATGACCCCGGTCCCGATCACCAGGAGCACCGACTGCACGCCGACGAACTCGACGAACGCGGCCTGCGGCAGCAGCCTCGCCATGGAGAGGCTGAAGAGGTAGTTGCCGCCGCTGATGGCCACGACGGCCAGGGAGAGCCAGAGAGCCCCGCGGGCCCAGCCGCTCGACGCGGAGGGCGAGGAGGGTCCGGCGGTGTCCTCGACCGTCGAGCCGGTCATGACGACCCGCCCGTCAGGGGGCGCACGTCGAACAGCACGAGCCGGTCTCCGTCGCCCGCCGGCGCCTCGAAGACGACGTCCGCCTGCTTCTCCAGACGCGCCAGGACAGCCGGCCTGGCGAGGCCGTACCCCTCACGTACGAGCTTGGTCTGCACGAGGACGTAGTCGACGTCCTCGCGACGGAATTCGCGCACGGTCGACCACTCGCCCAGCTCGGCGTTCTCGACCAGGAACTGCGCGGTGCCCTCGGTGACCGCCATGCGGCTGCCGGCGGTGATGGCGTCGGCCTCCCAGTGCACGAAGGCCGCGTAGGCATCGACGTCGGTCGTGTGGGTGCGGTGCCACACCGACACGTCGAAGAGCACCGGCACGACCACGAGGACGGCGACCACGACGGGGGCGAGTCGGTGGCCGATGCCGGCGGCCCACGACCGGGCCCACAGGACGAGGGTCAGGACGCAGGGCGCCAGGGTGATGTAGTACATCTGCTCCTCGATCGAGCCGATGAACGTGGCGTAGACGAGGTAGCCGCAGGCAGCCAGGCTCCAGGCCGGCAGCACCACGGCCATCGGGTCCGGCCTCAGGGCGGCACGCTCGCTGGCGGCGACGAGCCGCCGCAGCAGCACGAGCGTGGCGATGCCGCCGAGCAGGAGGAGGCCGTAGGTCACCGCGAAGTCCTGGGCGTTGGCGGCGATGCGGGAGGTGAGCGTCACCTGGGTCGTCGGGGAGTTGAAGCCGGTCGGCTGCTCGGTGCCGACGAGCCGCGCGAGCCCCTCGGTCCGCGAGTCCCACCAGGTGGAGAAGCCGTACGACGAGGCCACCGCCAGGCTGCACGCCGCGTAGCCGGCGATGCTGCCGACCAGCACGGTCACCGTGGTCCGCCGGCGCACCGCCGCACCGAACCACAGGGCCAGCACGGCGAGGGCTCCGACCAGCACCATGCCGAAGGTCTCCTTGGTCGAGAGCGTCAGCCCGCCGAGGACGGCCGCGCCGGCGGTGGCCCACCGCTCGCGGGTCCGCTCGGTGGTGCGAGCAGCGGTGACCAGGAGCAGCAGGCACCCGAGGAGGAACAGCTGGGCGAAGGGCTCGATCAGCACCCTGCTGTCGAAGGAGATCTGGAAGGGGTCGACGGCGACCAGGCCACCCGCGACGAGGGCCGGGACCCGGCCCAGACCCACACGGCGGGCCAGGGCCCAGACCGCGACGACGACCAGGGCTCCGGCGGCCGCGCTCACGTGCCGCAGCGCCAGGATCGAGTCGATGGGGGCGAGGTCGGGGCCGAGGAGTCGCAGCGCACCACCGAGGACGAGGAAGGAGACCGGCGGGTGCAGGGTGAAGGGCTCGCCGTACAGCACGACCCCTGCACCGGTGGCCACGTTGTGCGCGAGCTCGCGGTAGGTGACCTCGTCGATGAAGACGTCGTAGGCACTCTCCACACGGAACCACCGCAGCGCGAGCGCGAGCACCAGCAGCCCCGCGGGGAGCAGCAGGTCGACGAGTCGTCCGGTCGGCCTCCTCCTCAGCGTCGCGGCAGCGCGCTGCGACCAGGCGTGCGTCCTCACCGGCGAGTCGGCCCGGTGGACCGGCTGCTCAGGGCGCGCGGACGTGGCCCGGTCCTCGGTCTGGGTCACGGATCAGCCGGCCAGGGGAGCCAGGTGGTCCCGCCGGCGAGCGACGCGGTACTCGATGCGTCCGTCGTCGACGATGCCGACGCGCCGCATCACGGCGGCGCTCGCGCTGGTGTCGGCGTTGGCGAGGAAGACCTCGACCCATCCCGGCCCGGTGCTGACCACGTCGCCGTGTCGCAGACGGGGCTGCCAGTCGACCGGCACCAGCTCGGCGGGCACCCGCACGACCGTCGAGACGTCTGACCCCGTACGACGCTCGGGGTGGGGCAGCGACAGGCGACGGGTCTCCTGCTCGACGGCCGACCAGATGCGCCCGGTCATCGCGCTCCAGGTGAAGTTCAGAGCCCAGCCGTGGCAGGCCGCGGCCAGGGCCGCCCGGTGTGCGGGGGCGGCGAGCTCGGCGAGCAGCGGCGCTGCCGCTTCCGCCAGCGGCTGGGCGTCGTCGATCAGCCAACCGTTGGTGCCGTGCTGGATGGAGTCACGCAGTCCCGGGCGGGCGTAGGCCACCACCGGGGTGCCGAGTGCGTTGGCCTCGATGACGGAGATGCCCCATCCCTCCCCCTCGGAGGCGTTGACGCACAGCCACGACGCTGCCACCACCTGGTCGCGCTCCTCGTTGCTGCAGTGGGGCCGGAAGGTGACGATGTCGTCGACGCCGAGGTCTGCGGCCAGGCGCTTCAGACCCTCCAGCTCGGTGCCCCCTCCCACCACGTCGAGGGTGATGTCGGGGACCGTCGCCCGAAGCGCGGCCACCGCCTCGATGGTCATGCCCGTGCGCTTGTGCGGCACGAGGCGACCGACGCTCACGACGGAGGGATGGTCCGTCTTGACCGGCGAGGAGGTCGCGAGGTCGAGACTCACCCGCCAGCCTGGCGGGACGATCTTCACCTCGCCGCGCAGCTGGAGGATCTCCCGCGCGCCCTGGCGGGTGGACGGGGACACGGCGATCACCGTCCTGGTGCCGTAGACGGCGCGCGAGACCGTGGACTCGAGGAAGCGGCCGACCGCGGCCACCGGCCGCGGGAAGTAGAGGGCGAACTGGTCCTGGTGCACGTGGTGCAGCAGGAGGAGGCACGGGGTCGAGCGCCGCACCGCGAGCGGGCTGAAGAACGGGATGCCGTTCTGGGAGTCGATCACGGCCCGCACGCTGCGACGGTGCAGGAGGAGCCACAGCAGCGCCCAGGCGTAGACGGTGAAGCGACCACCCCGCCGACGCACGGTGTAGCCGTGCACCTGCTCCTCGCGTGGCCGGCCTGCCACTGAGGAGGTCAGCAGCACCACGCGGTGTCCCCTTCGGGCGAGGTCCGCAGCGACCTCGTCGCACACCAGCTCCGCCCCACCCGCCTGCGGGTGGTCGAGGTCGCGCCAGTTGGCCACGACGACGTATCCGCTCGTGTCGTCACGCACGGGCCACCGCCTCGGTCTCGTTGAGCACCCGGCGCACGGTCATCAGGTCGCGGAAGGAGCGCCAGCCGTCGCTGACGACGTTGAACCGGCTACCAGCGTCGTTCGACCAGCTCACCGGCAGCTCGGCCACCACGGCATCGGTCCGCTGGATGCGGGCGATCAGCTCGACGTCGAAGGCGTAGCCCTGCAGGCGCATGGTGCCGAAGACCCGCCGGGCCAACGCGCCGTCGAGCATCTTGAATCCGCACTGGGTGTCGGGCATCGGGCCGACGATGGTCGTGGCCACGCGGTTGAAGGCCCGGCTACCGACCTGGCGCAACAGGCTCTGGGGCACCTCGATGCTCGCGCCGATGGCCCGCCGGCTCCCGATGACGGCGTCGTGACCACCGCGCACCATCTGCATCCCGTCCAGCAATGCACTCGGCGGCGTCGACAGGTCGGCGTCGCAGTAGGCGACGACGGCGGCCCTGGTCTCCAGCACACCGCGCCTGACAGCCGCGCCCTTGCCCCGCTCCGAGCAGCTGACCAGACGGAGGTCGAGCCGGTCGCGGAAGCGCTCCAGCACGTCGGCGGTCCCGTCGGTGCATCCGTTGTCGACGACGACCACGGACACGGAGAAGGGCGCGTCGGCCAGAGCCACGGCGATCTCGTCGAGGGTGGCGCCCAGGCGCAGCTCCTCGTTGAGCACCGGGATGACGACCTCGAGGTCGGCCACGGAGGAGGAGCGCAGTCCCGGACCGCGTCCGGATCGCCCCTCGTCAGGGCGCACTCGCCCAGCGGTGATGCTCATGTGATCCCCCCAGATCGATCTGAAGGATCCGCGCGGTGATGCCCGGTCGCTGCCCGGCCGCCTCGGATCCGTCCACAGGAGAACACGACTCGCAAAGCAAAGCCAGTCCGGACCGAGCCCTTCGCGCATCCTCCGATCGGCCGAGAATTTTCTAGTCCGACACGTGAGATGCATCATCGAACGCACGACATCGCGCCATCCTCGGGCGCTCCGGCCCCGCTCACGGGTGGCGTCGGCCGGGGCGTTCGTCACCCGTCTCAGGCCTCTGACCTGCGATGGAGGCCGGCCCGAGACCGGCGCACCGAGTGCGTCGGGGCCTCGCTCACCCCCGCGCACCGCCACTGCGACCCGCTCGACGCGCCGGTGAACGGGGCGTGACAGGCGGGCGCGGGAAACCTGGCGTTAACCAAAAGTCCACTACGTGATTTAACCGACGATTGCCATAGTCGATCGGACATTTGTACAGTCCATCCCGACCTGGGGTTCTGGTGCGGCACCGTCGCCGCCCCCCCGGTCCACTGATCGTCGCAACCGGGGGGAAAGACGATGTCACTCACTACTGCTGTGCCCACGCACGGCACGTCCACCACGCGCCGCGAGCGACGCCCGTGACGGCGCTCGTCGTCCTGGTCGTGGTCGTGGCCGTCGCGCTCACGACGATCTCCGCGGCCACCTTGTGGTGGATGATGCACGCCTGGGGCTCGCCCGAGGCCTACGAGTCCATCAACGCTCCGCGCACCGACCGGCCGGGGCTGTCCTTCAGCCTGATCATGCCGTGCCGCGACGAGAGCGAGCGCGTGATGGCGGAGACCGTCCGTCGCCTGCTGGCCCAGGACCATCCTGACTTCGAGGTCTTCATCAGTCTCGGCCACGACGACGAGGCGACCATCGAGGCGGCTCGGCGCATCGCGGCCCGTGACCCGCGCGTGCACATCGCGATCAACCACGACGAGCACAAGAACAAGCCGCGCCAGCTCAACAGCACCCTGCAGGAGTGCTCCGGTGACGTCGTCGGCATCATCGACGCGGAGTCGCTCACCGCTCCCGGCCTGCTGCGTCACGTCGACCACACCTTCCGACGCGAAGGCGCCGACGTCGTGCAGGGGGCCGTGCACCTCATGAACCTGCGCAGCCGGTGGTTCAGCCTGCGCAACTGCCTGGAGTACCGGATCTGGTTCCGCTCGCGCCTGCACGGTCACGCCGACAACGGCTTCGTGCCTCTGGGCGGCAACACCGTCTTCATCCGTCGCGCGCTGCTCGAGGAGGTCGGGGGCTGGGACGGCGACTGCCTCGCCGAGGACTGCGAGATCGGCGTCCGGCTCTCCGTGCTGGGCAAGAAGACCGTCTGCGTCTACGAGCCCGCCCTAGTCACGCAGGAGGAGACCCCCGACACCGTCGCCGCGTTCGTCAAGCAGCGCACGCGGTGGGCGCTCGGCTTCATGCAGGTCATGGCCAAGGGCGAGTGGCGCAAGCTCCCCACGCGCCGGCAGCGGGTCCGGGCGCTCTGGCTGCTGAGCCAGCAGTACACGGTGGCCTTCGCCGGGCTGGTGCTGCCCCTCGCGGTGGCTTCGGCCATCATCGGGGGCCTGCCGATCCTCGCCGTGCTGATCGCCTTCGCCCCGCTCGCGCCGGCCCTGATGACGATCGCCTTCGAGATCATCGTGCTCCACGAGTTCGGCCGCGACCTCCAGGTGCGCATCCGCGCCCTGGACTACGTGTGGCTCGTGGTCTCGACGCCGTTCTACCAGCTCCTGCTGGCCGCGGCCTCCCTGCGCGCTGTCGGCAAGTACTGGAGCGGCAACTTCTCCTGGGAGAAGACCAGCCACGTGGGTGCGCACCTCGAGGAGGTGGCGGCATGAGCCTCCTCGAAGGCCGCCACCTCGCCCCGGTGCCCACCGGCCCCGTGGCCCGCCCGTCCGACGCACCGGAGACGCCGGGCTCGCTCCGCCGTCGCGGCGGGCTCGGTCGCCGGCCGGGCCCAGCCGTCTGGGTCGGTCTCGCCGTGGCCCTGGTCGCCCTGGTCCACGTGGCCAACCTCAACGGGTGGCCGGCCTACTTCGACGACGAGGGCACCTACGTCGCTCAGGCCTGGGCCGTCTACCAGGGCGACCTGGCCCACTACACCTACTGGTACGACCACCCGCCGGCCGGCTGGCTGCAGCTGGCCTCGTTCCTCGGCCTGCCGACCCTCGTCGGCGTGGAGCCCAGCATCACCGTGGCGCGCTACGTCATGGTGCTCTACACCGTCGTGACCGCGCTACTGGTCTACCGCCTGGGCCGCAACCTCGGCCTCCGGCGCGGCTTCTCCCTGGGCGCGATGCTGCTGTGGGGACTCTCGCCGCTCGTGGTCTTCGAGGGACGCCAGGTCATGCTCGACAACCTGACGCTCCCCTGGGTCGTGGGGGCGATGGCCCTGGTCACCAGCCCGCGTCGCAACCTGTGGCAGTACGTCGGAGCCGGCGTCTGCTTCGGCGTCGCCGTGCTCACCAAGGAGACGGCCGTGCTCGCCGCACCGGCGCTCCTGGTCGGCCTGTGGGCCTACGCCTACCGACCCACGCGTGCCTTCGGCGTGGTCGGCGCGCTGATGGCGAGCGGTCTCGTCATCGGCCTGTACCCGCTCTACGCGCTCCTGAAGCTCGAGCTGTTCGCCGGCCCCGACCACGTGTCGGTCCAGGACGCCGTGCTGTTCCAGCTCGTCGACCGCGGCGGCTCCGGCAACTTCTGGCAGGTGGGGAGCGACGCCTACACCGTCCTCGACAGCTGGCTGTTCTACGACGAGCTCCTCCCGATCGGCGGCGTCGTCGCCGGCCTGGTGTGCCTGGCCGTGCCGCGGCTGCGCTGCGTCGGCGTCCTCGTGACCACGATGGCGGTCGTGGCGCTGCGACCCGGCGGCTACATGCCCGTCATGTACGTCATCGGCGTGCTGCCCTTCGCCGCCGTCGCGATCGCCGGGATCGCCGACCGCGCGACCACGGCGGTGGCCTCGCGCGGCCCGCGCCTGCGGCTGGCCGGGCGCGCCGGCCTGGTGGCAGCACTCCTCGCGGTCGTGGCCTGGACCGGCCCGACCCACGCCGACCGCATCGAGCTCGCTCTGACCGACGAGGGCACCGAGCCCTACGACTCGGCCGTCGCGTGGATGGACGCCAACCTCGAGCGCGACACCAGGATCGCCGCGAGCGACTCCTACTGGAGCACCCTGGTCAACCTCGGGTGGTCCTCCGACGGCTGGTCCGGCCCCATCTGGGCCTACAAGCTCGACGGTGACCCCATCGCCCGGAGGGCCAACCTGCCCGACGGGTGGCGCTCGGTCGACTACCTCGTGCTCGACCGCACCATCCTCGACTCCCGACTCACGCTGGAGTCCAAGCCCCAGCTCTCGCGGGCCATCCGTCACAGCGAGCCCGTGGCGGAGTGGGGCGAGCGCTCGACCCTGGTGCAGATCCGCAGGGTCGTCGACGGCCCGGCCCAGACCAAGCTCTACGACGTGTGGCGGAGGGCCCAGTGAGCACGATCGACCTCAAGGACGACCCCAGGATCGCGGCGTCGGTCGCGCCTCGACGCGACCAGGGTCCGGCGGTCCGTCCGACGACCTCGGTGGTCGTGCCGACCTACAACGAGCAGGACAACGTCGTGCCGCTCGTGCTGGCCCTGCAGGAGGTGCTCGGTCGCGACGGCCGGCACGAGGTGGTCTTCGTCGACGACTCCGACGACGCCACGCCCGACGTCGTCCGCGCCGTCTCCCGCGAGGTCGACCTGCCGGTCAGGCTGGTGCACCGCGCCGTGGGCCAGCGCCAGGGCGGGCTCGGGGGCGCGGTGATCGCGGGCATCCGGGCCAGCAGCGCCGAGACCGTGGTCGTCATGGACGGCGACCTGCAGCACCCGCCCGCCACGGTGCCTCTGCTCGTGGCGGCCCTCCGGGGCCACGACGTCGCCGTCGCGTCCCGCTACTGCGAGGACGGCGGTGCCGACGGGCTCGCCGGCGGGCTGCGCCACGCGGTCAGCCGGGCGTCGACGTGGTCCGCCAAGGCGCTGTTCCCCCGGCGACTGCGCGACTGCACCGACCCGATGACGGGGTTCTTCGCGGTGCGGCGCAGCGCGCTGGACGTGGACCGGCTCGAGCCCATGGGCTTCAAGATCCTGCTGGAGATCCTCGCGCGCCACCCTCTGCGGGTCACCGAGGTGCCCTTCGAGTTCGGCGAGCGCCACGCGGGTGAGTCGAAGGCCGACCTGCGCCAGGGGCTCCTCTTCGTGCGCCAGCTGCTCAACCTCAGGGCCGGTCGCATGGTGCGCTTCGGTCTGGTCGGACTCACGGGTCTCGCGGTCAACCTGGCGTGCATGGCGCTGCTGCTGGCCGTCGGTGTCCACTACCTGCCGGCGAGCGTGCTCGCCACCGAGGTCGCCATCGTCAGCAACTTCCTCCTGCAGGAGCGGTTCGTCTTCGGCGACCGACGCGGGTCCTCGTCGCGGCGACGCAGGGCGTGGCAGGCCGTGCTGTTCAACAACGTGGAGCAGCTGGTGCGCCTCCCCCTCCTCGTGCTCGCCGTCGGCGTTCTCGGCGCAGGCGAGCTCGCTTCGCAGGCGGGCCTGATCGTCCTGGCCTTCGCGGGGCGGTACGCCTTCATGAGCCGGGTGGTCTACCCCCAGCGGGCCTCAGGCGTCCTCGTCGTGCTGCGCCGGCGGTCCGGCCGGCGGCCGGTCGCCGCCCCGGTGGACGAGCTCGTCGGCTGACGTCCCCTGGCCGAGGGCCGGTCGGCGTACGACGGGCCGGCCCTCAGGCCGACGCGAAGACCGCGGTGGTGCCGGCGCGCTGCGACGTCCGCTCGAACGTGGCGCTCGCGCTCTCGATCACGATGCCGGCTCCCGACCTGGTGACATCGGCCCAGGTGCGCGCGAGCACCCCGAGGGCTGAGGCGTCGACGAAGGCCACGTCGGTGAGATCGAGCACGACCTGACGACAACCCGACGCCAGTGCGTCGCCGACGGCTCGTCGGATGGACGCAGCGGTGAACGCGTCGAGGTCACCGGCGTATCGCAGCGAGCAGAGGCCGGGCTGCGTCAGCAGGTGGGTGAGGATCACGGGGAGCACCTGACCGGCGCCGCGGCGCCAGGGTGGTCGAGCGACCCGGGGCGGGCCCGCCTTGGACGGCAGGACCACGAGGTGCCTCGGGACTCCCCTGACTTTACCCGCCAGGGCCGCAGACGACCTCCACCCGAACAGGCTGGCCCTTCCGGGCTATCGGACTGGGGGTGACGCGGCGGAGCACGTCACGCGACGTCGCCCAGCGGGGCCTCGACGTCCCCTGCGCCGGGCACGAGGGTGAGCCGACGGCGCGCACCCCCACGGCGTGCTGAGGAGAACGCACCCCGCAGGACCGCAGCGACAGCGATGCCCAGCGGGAGGGAGAGCGGGATCCAGGTCACGAGCAGGATCAGGACGGCGTTCACCCCCTCATCATCGAGGGCGGGACAGTCGGCCCGCTGCACACGAACGCGCCGGAGGGTCTAGTCCGTTGTGACTAGACCCTCCGGCGTTCGCCCGGCACTCCGAGCGCGATCATCCCTCAGCTCTCGTCGTGCCGCCCGTAGTCGTCCTCGAGGCGCACGATGTCGTCCTCGCCGGTGTAGCGGCCCATCTGGATCTCCACGATCTGCAGGAGGGTGTCCTCCTCGTTCATGATCCGGTGGGCCTGCCCGATCTCCACGTCGACGGTCTGACCCGGCCCGGCGATGATGGTCTCCCCGTCGATGACGCAGGTCGCCTTGCCGGTCACGACGAACCAGTGCTCCGCGCGGTGCTCGTGCGTCTGGTAGCTCAGCCGCGAATGCGGCTTGACGTCGATCCGCTTGACCTTGAAGCCCTCGTCCTCGTCCAGGACGTACCAGGCGCCCCAGGGCCGCTGCTCGAACTCAGATGCCATGTCTCTCGTCCCCCCGTGCTTGCCGTCGGAGCAAGCACCGACGGCGGCGGCCGTGGTGACCGCTCACAGTAAAGGGTAAGGGCAGCAGCACGCTCGGAACGACGCCGACATCGAAACTTCATCGGCCCGTCGTTCGGGGCCGGACTGAGGAGCCCGGACGGTCGCAGCGTCCGATCAGGCGACGTCCATGAGGGCACTGTCTCCGACTACGGGCACGGGCGCGAGTGAGCCGACCCGCACGCGTCCTCGCGGGCCTCGGAGCACGGCGGCCACGGCGAGGCCGAGCGGCACCGACAGCAGCATCCATCCGACGAGGAGGGCGAGGACGAGGTTCACACCACGATCATCGCGGCGTCCACAGACCACGCGCACGATGCGATCGGCGCGACCGCCCTAGTCATTTGTGACTAGGGCGAGCGTCGGTTCAGCTGTCGTGGGTCCAGAGCAGGACGCACCCCACCACGCCCATGCCCCAGATCGCCAGGACCGGGACGTCCCCGGTGTTCAGTCCGTGGGACTCGTCGAACGCCCAGAACGACTCCCCCGCCCACGGGCCGTGACCCGCGAGCAGCAGAAGCGCCAGGACGGTCAGGGCGAGGAAGAAACCGACCGCCAGAAGACGCCGCACCGGCACAGCGTAGAGGCCGGAGCGTCTCACCGCCTGGTCAACGAGAGCAGCGCAGGCCGCACGTCGGCGAGGTAGACCAGCGCCGCGATGAGGAAGATCAGGTTGAGGAACGAGATGGGCGAGCCCAGCAGGAGCACGTTGACCGCCACGCCGATGCCGAGGATCAGGCACCAGGCCGGCTTGGTCAGCTTGCCGGCCGCCTCGTAGGCCTCGCCGGAGAACATCAGCGCGTTGACGAAGGTGAAGATCTTCACCACGAGGATCACGAAGGCCACGACGAGGTAGAAGTTGAGCTCGAGCTCGGTCACGTTGGGCACGCCCCGAGCCTAGCCAACGACGCCCTGCCCACCGAACGACGAGACCCCCGGGCCAGCGGGCCCGGGGGTCTCGTCGTCGTGCGTGAGTCAGAACAGCATCAGCTGGTCGTCGTCGGGGTCTCTTCAGTCGCCGACCTTCTTGGCGGCCTCGGTGACGGCCTCGGTGGCGGCGGAGGCGGTCTTCTTGGCCGTGGTGGTGGTGGCCTTCGCGCTGCTCTGGGCGGGCGCCGAGGTCTTCTTGGCCGTGGTGGTCGTCTTCTTCGCGGCGGTCTTGGCCGTGGAGGTGGTCTTCTTGGCCGCGGTCTTGGCGGTGCTGCGGGTCGAGGCCGCAGCCTTCTTCGCGGTCTCGGCCGTGCTCTTGGCCGAGGTCTCGGCCTGCTTCGTGGTGGCTTCGGCCGACTTCTTGGCCTGGGTCGCGGTGGTCTTGGCGCGGGCCTTGGTCGACTTGGCCTGCTTCACCGTGGCCTGGGTCGAGTCCTGCTTGCGGATGCGCCCGACGAGGACCTCGCCGCGCTTGGCCAGGTCGGCGTAGGCCGAGGTGGCGGTGTCGACGTTCTCGTTGACGGCCGACTGCACGCGCGTGGGGAGCGCCTGGAGCTCGGCGACGCGGGCCTCGATGGCCTCGCGGCGGGCCTTGGCCTCGTCGGTGATGGTCTCGACGCGGTTGCTGACCGCGGTGGTGGCCTTGTCGCGCAGGGCGGCGGGCTTGAGGCCGTTGACCTTGGCGTGCACGTCCTTCTGCACGTCGGAGACCTTCTTCTGCACGTCGGCGACGTAGTCGCGGACCGCCTCGACGGCGAGGTCGGCCACGCCGGCACCCGCGTAGAGGCCCTTGGTCGCCTCGGTCTTGATGTCGAACTTGGCCTTCGCCATGTCTGTTTCCTCCTGTGGGGTCGGTCCGGCTCCGTGCCGGACCTGGGTGGTGGTCGCTCAGGCCTCGTCGCCGGCGGCGGCCGGGGAGGTGCTCTGCCCGGTGGCGTTCAGCGCGAGGAAGCTCTGGTAGACGTCGAGCAGGGACTGCTTCTGCCGCTCGGTGAGCGCCGTGTCGTTGAGGACGGCGATCTCCACGCTGCCGCCGACGCCGTCGTCGGGGCTGACGATGCCCGCGTGGATGTAGAGCTGCTCGGCCGAGATGCGCAGCGCCTTGGCGATCTGCTGGAGCACCTCGGCGGAGGGCTTGCGCAGCCCGCGCTCGATCTGGCTGAGGTAGGGGTTGGAGACGCCGGCCTGCTGGGCGAGCTGCCGCAAGGAGAGCTGCGCTGTGGTGCGCTGCTCCTTGAGGTAGTCGCCGAGCGAGACGACGGTCTTGCCGACCTTTCCCTGTGCCATGCGTTCCATAGTGCTAGCAATTGCTAGCGCTTGCAAGCGCTAGCACTGTGCACCGCCTCACACGGCCGGGCCTATTCCCGCTAGCACCGCTAGCACACCCTTCCGGATGAGCTCAGAAGCAGGCCGCGATCCGCCCGACCGGCACTCCCCCGCCCAGCAGCACCAGCTCACCCGTGCGCCGCACGGCCTCCCCGTCCACCCACTCCTCGGCGTCGACCCCGCTGCGCCGCAGCGCCTCGGCCATCAGCACCGGGCGCACCCGCGGGGCGCCGTCGTCGGTCTTCAGCGCGAAGGCCCGCCCGTCGGGCAGGGCGACGGCGTAGCAGGACTCCGCGCCCGCCTTGCCGATCGCACCCGGCAGGGCGGTGAGCAGGGTGAGCTCGTCGCGCCGGCTGCCCGACACGTTCTGCGGGAAGGCCCGGATCGCCTCGGCGATCCGGCGCTCGGGGCCGTCCTCGGCCACCGCGAGGGCGCGGAAGGCCCGTGCGAGACCGACCAGCGAGGTCGACAGCAGCGGCGCGCCGCACCCGTCGACGGCCACGGTGTCGACGGCCTCGCCGGTGAGCCGCTCGAAGGTGGTCCGGAGTGCGACCTGGAGCGGGTGGTCGGCGTCGCGGTAGGTCGCGAGGTCCCAGCCGTTGACCGCGCAGGTGACGAGCATGGCGGCGTGCTTGCCCGAGCAGTTCATCAGCACCGGCGCCTTGGCGCCGCCGGCGCGGATGACGTCCTCACGGGCCTGGTCGTCGAGCGGGTAGTCGGCCGGCGTCAGCAGCAGGCTCTCGTCGAGCCCGGCGGTGGCGAGGATGCGCCGGACGCCGTCGATGTGGAAGGGCTCCCCGGAGTGTGACGCGCAGGCCAGCGCGAGCAGGTCGGGCGGCAGGTCGAGGCCGGCCTCGACCATGCCGAGGGCCTGCACCGGCTTGTTGCACGAGCGCGGCAGGATCGGCGTCTCGACCGCGCCGACCGACCACTCCACGGCTCCGTCGGCGCTCAGCGCCACGACCGATCCGTAGTGGTGGCCCTCGACGAATCCGGAGCGCTGGATCTCGGCGACGACGACGGGCATCTCGGCTGCTGGCTGGGCTGAGGACATGCCCGCGAGGTTAGCCGCGTGCCTCGCTCCGACCGACGCCGAGTCGACCGCTCAAGTCCCCTCGATTACTCCGCTTAGGATGGCGGCCGTGCCTGCCTCCTCCGTGCCCCAGCACTGCCCGACCCCACGAGAGCTCGACGACCTCGAGCTGCTCACCACCGGGGCCCTCGCGCCGCTGACGGGCTTCAACCAGGACGGCAGCGTCGTGACGCTGACCCTCCCGCCCGACGTCGACGAGGCGGCCCGGGCCGCCGGTGCCATCGAGCTGGTCGACCCCGAGGGCCTGCCGCTGGCGCGCGCGCCCTGGCCGACCGGACCGGTCGAGGCCCTGACCCACGCGCAGTACGGTCCCTTCCGCGACCGCCACCTCTCCCCCGCCGCGGTCCGCGACCAGTACGCCGGCCGCACCTTCGTGCCCGTCGCCGGCCCGCTGGGCCTCGACCAGCTCGCGCGGCTGCGCGAGGTCGGCCCCGTCGCGCTGCTCGCCCTCGTCGGCACCGGCACGGCGGACCTGTCGCCGGTCGCACTGGTCCGGGCCACGCTGGCCGCCGCCGCCTCGCTGCCCGACGCCGTCGTCGTGGCCGTGCCGCTGGCCTCCCACGAGGACGCCGAGGCCGACCACGCCCTCGGCGTGCAGGTCGTGGAGACCTTCGCCGCCGGCGACCCGGTGCTGGCCCTGCCCGACGCCGGCGACGACGCCGATCTCCCTGACGACGTCGCGGCCATCGTCGACCGCGACCGCCCGGCCCCCGAGGACCAGGGCCTGGTGCTCTTCTTCACCGGCCTCTCGGGCAGCGGCAAGTCGACCTTGGCCCAGGCGCTGATGGACCGCGTGCTCGAGCAGGGCCGGCGCAGCCTGACCTCCCTCGACGGCGACGTCGTGCGCCGCAACCTCTCGGCCGGCCTGACCTTCTCCAAGGCCGACCGCGAGACCAACATCCGCCGCATCGGCTGGGTCGCCGCCGAGGTCTCCCGCCACGGCGGGCTGGCCGTGTGCAGCCCCATCGCCCCCTTCGACGAGACCCGCCAGCAGGTGCGCGAGATGGTCGACGCCGCCGGCGGCGCCTTCTTCCTGGTCCACGTCGCCACCCCGCTCGAGGAGTGCGAGCGGCGTGACCGCAAGGGGCTCTACGCCAAGGCCCGCCGCGGCGAGATCCCCGAGTTCACCGGCGTCTCCTCGCCCTACGAGGAGCCCACGGACGCCGACGTCCGCGTCGACACCACGGGCCGCTCCATCGACGACGCCCTCCACGACGTGCTCCTCGCCCTGCGCGACGCGGGCTACCTCGACCTCCTGTCGGGCGCTCACCGACCTGCGGCGCGTGTCGACTCCGCGACCCCCGCGACCCTGTCGACGGGGCCCACGCCGTGAGCGCGCCCGCGTCGCCCGCCACCCGGATCGATGATCTCCTGCGCGTCGTCGTCCCTGCCCTCCTCGGATCCAGGAGGATCCCCGCATGACCGAGATCCTCACCCTGACCGCGCTCTCGATCCTCGCGGCGGGCTTCCTCGTCGGGATCGTCGTGGGGCTGACCGGCATGGGCGGCGGCGCCCTGATGACGCCGGCCCTGATCTTCCTCGGCGTCGGCGGCGGTGAGGCGGCCACGATCGTGACCGCCGACCTCACCGCGGCGGCCGTCTACAAGACCGGCGGTGCCGCCGTGCACGCCAAGGAGGGCTCTCCGAACTTCAGGATGGCGGGCTGGCTGATCCTCGGCTCGGTGCCGATGGCCTTCGCCGGGCCCTATCTCGTGCACTTCTTCACCACCGACGAGGAGCAGCTCGACCGCGTCCTGAAGCTCAGCATCGGCTTCGCGCTGCTGCTGGCCGCCTTCACCTACGCGCTGCGGCTCTACGTCAACCTGCGCCGCGTGCGCGCCGGCGGCCCCACCGGCGACCCCGACCCCAAGGTCCGTCCGATCCCCACGCTGCTCGTGGGCGCCCTGGGCGGCATCCTGGTCGGCATCACCAGCGTCGGCTCCGGCTCGGTCATCATGATCGCCCTGCTCATGCTCTACCCCGGTCTGTCCGCGGTGAAGCTGGTCGGCACCGACCTGGTCCAGGCCGTGCCGCTCGTGCTCGCCGCGGCCATCTCCAACATCGCCATCAACGGCCTCGACTGGGGCATCGCGATCCCGCTCATCATCGGATCGGTGCCCGGCACCATCCTGGGCAGCAAGATCGCCCCCAAGGTGCCGCAGTCGTTCATCCGCCGCGGCATCGTGGTCGTGCTGACCATGTCGGGCGTCGCGCTGCTCGACAAGGCCGGCTGGGCGCCCCTGGGCCGCGAGGAGACCCACCCGGTCCTCATCGGCGTCATCGGCCTGGTCATGGCCGTGCTGGTGCCCGTCGTCTGGGGCTTCCTGCGCAAGGGTCAGGGGCTGCCGATGTTCGGCGCCCCGACCGTCTCCGAGCTCGACTCGTGGTCCTACGGCGGCTCGCGCACCGACCGTGCGGCCGCACGGGCGGGCGTCGGGGAGGGCTCAGGCCCGACCGACGACCGGCCAGTCGGTTAGCACCGGGCGGTCGATCCAGGTCGGACCCTCGTGCTCGAGGGCCTCGAGGTCGGCGTCGACCATGAGCCGGGCCAGCTCCGGCACGTGCACGGTGGCCTTCCAGCCCAGCTCGGCCTCGGCCCTGCCCGGATCGCCCAGCAGCGCGTCCACCTCGGTGGGCCGCAGGTAGCGCTCGTCGAAGCGGACGTGGCGCTCCCAGTCGAGGCCGACGTGGTCGAAGGCCGCCGCGACGAAGTCGCGCACGCTGAAGTCGCGGCCGGTCGCGAGGACGTAGTCCTGCGGCTCGTCGGCCTGCATCATCCGCCACATGCCCTCGACGTACTCCGGGGCGTAGCCCCAGTCGCGGACCGCGTCGAGGTTGCCGAGGTAGACGTGGTCGGCCCGGCCGGTCTTGATCGCCGCCACCGCGCGCGTCACCTTGCGGGTCAGGAAGGTCTCCCCGCGACGGGGGGACTCGTGGTTGAAGAGGATGCCGCTGACCGCGAACATCCCGTAGCCGTCGCGGTAGTTGCGGGTCATCCAGTGCGCGAAGACCTTCGAGACGCCGTACGGCGAGCGCGGGTGCAGCGCGGTCTCCTCGCTCTGCGGCGGGTTCACCGCGCCGAACATCTCCGAGCTCGACGCCTGGTAGAACCGCGCCGGCACGCCGCTGGCCCGCACCGCCTCGAGCAGCCGCACGGCCCCCACACCGGTGACGTCGGTGGTGTGGGCCGGCTCGTCGAAGCTGACCCTGACGTGCGACTGCGCGGCCAGGTTGTAGACCTCGTCGGGCTGCACCCGCTCGACGAGCTGGATCAGCCGTCCGGCGTCGGTGATGTCGCCGTGGTGGAGCAGCAGACGCGCGTCGGGGTCGTGGACGTCCTGGTAGAGGTGGTCGATCCGCGAGGTGTTGAAGGTGGAGGACCTCCGGAGGAGGCCGTGCACCTCGTAGCCCTTGCCGAGCAGCAGCTCGGCCAGGTAGGAGCCGTCCTGCCCGGTGATACCGGTGATGAGAGCGCGCTTCATGGAACCCCTGCGTCCGACGATGGTGACGCAACGCTAGCGGGGGCCCGGACCGCCGACCGCCCCCGCCGCCCCCGCGACCGCCGGTGCGCACCGGGCCGTCCTCCCGGCCGGCTTTGTGCCCTATGACGCGCGACAACGTGGACGTTTCATGCCCCGGGCCGCGCCGGGTCTACGATGAGGGCTGCTGTCCCGAGGAGAGGTCCCCTTTCGCATGCCCGAAACGCACGCCGACTACCGGCTGAGCCAGCTCGACCAGCTGGAAGCGGAGTCGATCCACATCTTCCGTGAGGTCGCAGCGGAGTTCGAGAAGCCCGTCCTGATGTTCTCGGGCGGCAAGGACTCCATCGTGATGCTCCGCCTCGCCGAGAAGGCCTTCTACCCCGCGAAGATCCCCTTCCCGGTGCTGCAGGTCGACACCGGTCTGGACTTCCCCGAGGTGCTCGCCACCCGCGACTCCTGGGCCGAGCGCCTGGGCCTGCGCCTGATCGTGGCCTCGGTCGACCAGGCCATCGCCGACGGCATCGTCGTCGACGACGGCAAGACCAGCCGCAACCGCCTGCAGATCGGCACGCTGCTGAACGCGCTGGAGGAGGGCCAGTTCACGGCCGCCTTCGGTGGCGGTCGCCGCGACGAGGAGAAGGCCCGCGCCAAGGAGCGCGTCTACTCCCACCGCGACGAGTTCGGCCAGTGGGACCCGAAGATGCAGCGTCCCGAGCTGTGGAGCCTCTACAACGGGCGCCTGCACGAGGGCGAGCACATGCGCATCTTCCCGATCTCCAACTGGACCGAGCTGGACATCTGGGACTACATCGGTCGCGAGGGCATCGAGATCCCCTCGATCTACTACTCCCACCAGCGCCGCGTCTTCGAGCGCGACGGCATGCTGCTCAGCGAGAACGACCTCAACCCGCTGCGCGCGGGCGAGACCGTCACCGAGCGCACCGTCCGCTTCCGCACCGTGGGCGACCTCAGCCAGACCGGCTGCGTGGAGTCGGACGCCGACACCATCGAGAAGATCATCGAGGAGGTGGCGGTCGCCCGGGTCACCGAGCGTGGCGCCACCCGCGGCGACGACCGCTTCTCCGAGGCCGCCATGGAAGACCGCAAGAAGGAGGGCTACTTCTGATGGCCGCCAGCGACACCGAGACCACCGAGACCATCACCACCAACATGGACCTCCTGCGGTTCGCGACCGCCGGGTCGGTCGACGACGGCAAGTCGACCCTCATCGGTCGCCTGCTGCTCGACTCCAAGTCGATCTTCGAGGACCAGATGGAGGCCGTCGAGGCCACCAGCCAGTCCAAGGGCTACGACTACACCGACCTCGCGCTGCTGACCGACGGTCTGCGCTCCGAGCGCGAGCAGGGCATCACGATCGACGTGGCCTACCGCTACTTCGCGACGCCCAACCGCAAGTTCATCATCGCCGACACCCCGGGCCACGTGCAGTACACCCGCAACATGGTCACCGGTGCCTCCACCGCCGACCTCGGTCTGGTGCTCGTCGACGCCCGTCAGGGCCTCACCGAGCAGTCGCGCCGCCACGCGGTGATCCTGTCGCTGCTGCGGGTGCCCCACCTCGTGCTCGCGGTGAACAAGATGGACCTCGTCGACTACTCCCAGGAGGTCTACGAGAAGATCCACGCCGAGTTCACCCAGTTCGCGACGAAGCTCAACATCCCCGACCTCGAGGTCATCCCGATCTCGGCCCTGGCCGGCGACAACGTCGTCAACCGATCCGAGAACATGGGCTGGTACTCCGGGCCCACCCTCATGCACCACCTCGAGCACGTGCACGTCGCCTCCGACCGCGACCTCATCGACGCGCGCTTCCCCGTGCAGTACGTCGTGCGCCCGAAGTCCGACGAGCACCACGACTACCGCGGCTACGGCGGCCAGGTCGCCGGCGGCGTGCTCAAGCCGGGCGACGAGGTGGTCGTGCTGCCCAGCGGCATGACCTCGAAGATCGCCGGCATCGACCTCTTCGACCAGGAGGTCACCGAGGCGTTCCCGCCCATGTCGGTGACCGTGCGCCTCGAGGACGACGTCGACGTCTCGCGCGGCGACATGATCGCCCGGGTCAAGAACGCCCCGCAGCCCAGCCAGGACATCGACGCGATGGTCTGCTGGATGACCACGGCGCCGCTCAAGCCGCGCCAGAAGCTGGCCATCAAGCACACCACCCGCAACGCCCGCGCCCTGGTCAAGGACATCCAGTACCGCCTGGACGTCAACTCGCTGCACCGCGACCAGGAGACCAAGGAGCTCGGGGTCAACGAGATCGGTCGCGTCACCCTGCGCACCACGGTGCCGCTGCTGTGCGACCCGTACTCGAAGAACCGCACCACCGGCTCGTTCATCCTCATCGACGAGGCCACCGGCATCACCGTCGGCGCCGGCATGATCAACAACGCCGGCTGATCCACGCCCAGCACGACAAAGGCCCCCGACCGCGAGGTCGGGGGCCTTCGTGCGTGACGCGCAGGCGGCGCCTGCGCGTGAGGCTCAGATCGCGACGACGACCTCGGCCACGCTGCCGACGGCGGCGTGGACCCTCTTGTCGACGGGCTCGGCCTTGGGGGCGAGGGTGCGCAGGGTCCACTCCCCCTCGCCGGCGAAGAACCGGAAGTGACCGGTGGCCGAGGTCGGGACCTCGGCGGTGAACTCGCCGGTGCGGTCGAGCAGGCGCACGTAGGCGTTGCCGACGGGCTCGCCGTCACGCACGACCTGGCCCTGCACGATGGCCTCCTTGGCGACGTTGACGCCGTCGAGGGACAGACCGCCCTCGGTCGCGCCGCACATCAGGCGCCCTGCCCGTCGGCCTGGCCGGGCTCGTCGCCGAGGGCGACGGGCACGCCGACGAGCGAGCCGTACTCGGTCCAGGAGCCGTCGTAGTTCTTGACGTTCTGGTGTCCGAGGAGCTCCTTGAGCACGAACCAGGTCAGCGACGAGCGCTCACCGATGCGGCACAGGGCGATGGTGTCCTTGGAGTCGTCGATGCCGGCCTCGGCGTAGAGGGCCTTGAGGTCCTCGTCGGACTTGAAGGTGCCGTCGTCGTTGCAGTTCTTGCTCCACGGCACGTTGATCGAGGTCGGCACGTGGCCGGCGCGCTGGGCCTGCTCCTGCGGGAGGTGGGCCGGGGCGAGGAGGCGACCGGCGTACTCGTCGGGGCTGCGCACGTCGACGAGGTTCTGCGCGCCGATGGCGGCCACGGTGTCGTCGCGGAAGGCGCGGATGGAGCGGTCCTGCTCCGAGGCGGTGTAGCTGGCCTTGTCGCGGGTGGGCAGCTCGTCGGTGAGCTCACGGGAGTCGAGCTCCCACTTCTTGCGACCGCCGTCCATGAGCTTGACGTCGTCGTGGCCGTAGAGCTTGAAGTACCAGTAGGCGTAGGCCGCGAACCAGTTGTTGTTGCCGCCATAGAGGATCACGGTGTCGTCGTTGGAGACGCCGCGCTCGGAGAGCAGCGCCGAGAACTGGTCCTTGGCGACGAAGTCGCGGCGCACCTGGTCCTGGAGGTCGGTGGTCCAGTCGAGCTTGATGGCGCCCTTGATGTGGCCCTTGTCGTAGGACGTGGTGTCCTCGTCGACCTCGATGACGACGACCTTCGGGTCGTCGAGGTGGTCCTCGACCCACTGGGTCGAGACGAGGGAGTTCTCGCGGCTCATGTCATTACCTTTCTGTTGCGCCCTGCGGCGCGGGGGTCTGGTGTGTGCTTCGTCGGAGGGACGGCGCTCAGGCGGTGGCGCGCTTGATCAGGAGGTACATCTCGCAGCCCAGGCAGAACCGGAAGACGGCGTTGAGCAGGGCGGCGACGAGGGCGAGGCCGATCGCGACCTGCGCGAGCAGCACGACGCCGGTCAGGTAGCCGACCAGGGCGACCAGGGTGAAGACGAGACCCACCGTCTGCGCGAAGCGCGGCGGGGCCGGGTCCTCGAGCTCGTCGGGCGGCGAGAGCCGCGGGCGCACGACGGTGCGGAACAGCCAGGCGTGGGGCGTGTGCTGCACGCCGCGCGCCGCCCCGAGGGCGAAGAACGCGGCCTGCACCGCCGTGAGCACGGCTGCCGGGGTCGGCGGTAGGACCAGCACGACCAGGAGGACGACCGCGGTGAGCGTGGCGGTGAGCTGCGGCCCCCGGGGGTCGATGCCGGCGCCGGTCGGGGCGGACGGGCGGGTGCTGGTGGTGGACATGTCTCTCCTGCTCGGACGAGGGCGGCGGCGCCGGAGCGCCTCGCTGGCGGGTCGAGGGACGACCGCACCGAGATTACTGCACTGGATCAGTCGACTTACGAGTCGAGACGCGGCAGCTCGGTCAGAGCATGCGACACAGCGAGGAGCGCACGCGGCAGTGGTCCACTGCGCGTCGCTTCGTCAGCCAGGTCGAGGACATGGGTCCAGGGTACGGCGACCCGCTGCTCACCGACGACATGACATCTCGCCCCGTGAGACGGCGGTCCGCATGGCGGACAACGCCTCGGACGCTCACGCCCGACCGAGCGCCTGCAGCACCTGCTCCTTGCGCGGGGCGCCCGCCGCGCGGGCGATCTCCGCGCCGGTGGCGTCGAGGACGAGGGTGGTCGGCGTGCGGAGGACGTCGAGGCGCCGGACCAGGTCGAGGTGGTGCTCGGCGTCGACCTCGAGGTGCACCACGCCGGGCACGACGTCGGCGACCTCGCTCAGGGTGCGCTTCGTGGCCCGGCAGGGCGCGCAGAAGGCACTGGAGAACTGCAGCAGGGTCGCCTGCTGGCCGAGTCGGGCGGAGGGGACGGCCTCGAGGACCGCCTGCCAGGTCGCAGGAGCGCCGGGGACCTCCGCCGCCACGCGCTGCCCGTCCGCCGGCGGGGCGTCGTCAGCGGACGGCTGCGCGTCCGCCGTCCCGGCGCGGGCCGAGGAGAACCGACCGTCGGTGCGCAGACGGTGGAGACCGAAGGCGAGGGCGACGACGACCGCGACGAGGGCGATGACGATTCCGGAGGACACGAGTGGTCAACCGCACGGGGGCGGCCGTTGTTCCGGTCGGGGTCCTGGCCGTGGTCCCGGCCGCCGCGCCTAGCCGCCCGCGAAGGGCGGCAGGAACTCCACCGAGCCGCCCGGCTCCACGAGGACGGTGTCGGGGTCGCGGCTGCCGACCGGCTGCTCACCGACCAGCGTGGAGCACACCGCCAGCACCGCGGGCAGGTTGGTGCCCGGGTGGAGCGCGGTCGCACGGCGTACGACCTCGGCGAGCGAGATCGGGCCGCTCACGTCGATCCGGTCGCCACCGACGCCGGCCGCCGCCTTGGCGCCGGCCCAGTAACGAACGTGGATGATTTCGGTCTCATTCACTTTGGAACCTTCCAATGTGTCCCCGGAGTTTCCTAGTGTGTCCTGCGTAGCACCTCGCCGGAGCCCAGCGTTGCGTTTCGGTCGCCTGCCCCATCCTCTGGGAGGAGACCACCGTGAGCACTCTTCTACTGCTGACCAGTGCCCTGCAGCCGTCCGCCGAGGTGCTGCCCGGGCTCTCGCTGCTGGGACACCAGGTCAAGATCCTGCCCGCCGAGGGGAGCGCACTGCTCGAGGCCCCCGACTCCGACCTCCTCCTGGTCGACGGACGCCAGGACCTCGCCCACGCCCGCGACCTGTGCCGGCTCATCCGCACCACCGGCACCGACGTGCCCGTGCTGCTCGTGGTCACCGAGGGCGGTCTGGCCGTGGTCAACCACGACTGGGGCATGGACGACGTCGTGCTGCACACCTGTGGGCCCGCCGAGCTGGAGGCGCGGATCAAGCTGGCCATCGGCCGGCTCAACGCCCGTCGCGAGGCCGCCGACCCCGACGCCCACGTCATCCGGTCCGGCGAGGTCGTCGTGGACGACGCCACCTACACCGCCAAGATCGGCGGCCGGTCGCTCGACCTCACGTTCAAGGAGTTCGAGCTGCTGAAGTTCCTCGCCCAGCACCCGGGCCGGGTCTTCAGCCGCCAGCAGCTGCTGCAGGAGGTCTGGGGCTACGACTACTTCGGCGGCACCCGCACCGTCGACGTGCACGTGCGACGGCTGCGCGCCAAGCTCGGCCCCGAGAACGAGACCCTCATCGGCACCGTGCGCAACGTCGGCTACCGCTTCGTGCTGCCGACCAAGGAGAAGGGCGCCGTCGAGGCCGACGCGCGCACCGGGCGGTCGGTCGACGCCTGACCGGGGCCGCTCGCTCCGTCAGCCGCCCTCCGCCGTGCGGAGCCGGCGGCGAAGGACGGCGACCTCGTGCTCGAGGGCGAGGACCCGGGCGATGCCGGCGAGGTTGAGCCCCTCGGCCAGCAGCTCCCGGATGCGGTGCAGGGTGGCGATGTCGCCCTCGGAGTAGAGGCGGTTGCCGCCGTCGGTGCGCTCGGGCGTCAGCAGTCCGCGGCGCTCGTAGACGCGCAGGTTCTGCACCTCCATGCGCACCATCCGCGCGGCCACCGAGATGGCGAAGACGCCCTCCTGAGCCGTGCTGTGCTGCGTGCTGCGCTGCTGTGTCGACACGGTCCACCTCCGCGCTTGAACCTACGTCATCTCTGCGGTACAACAAACCTATAACCGCTGATACACATGACGGGCTCACGCAGACCGTCGCCACCGCATCGACCACCAGAGACGACCAGGAGGACACGCCATGCTGCTGCGCACCACCGACCCGTTCCGCGACTTCGACCGCCTGACCCAGCAGCTGCTGGGCACCACCAACCGCCCGGCCGCCATGCCGATGGACGCCTGGCGCGAGGGTGACCGCTTCGTCATCGAGTTCGACCTGCCCGGCGTGGCCCGCGACAGCATCGACCTCGACGTCGAGCGCAACGTCCTGACCGTGCGCGCCGAGCGCGTGCGACGCAACGGCGACTGGGAGCGCCTCGCCTCGGAGCGCACGACCGGCAGCTTCAGCCGCCAGCTCGTGCTGGGCGACAACCTGGACCTCGAGCGCATCGAGGCGACCTACGACGACGGCGTGCTGCGCCTGGTCGTGCCGGTGGCCGAGAAGGCCAAGCCGCGCAAGATCGAGGTCGGCTCCGCTGCTCCGCAGGAGACCGCCGCGCTCGAGGCGTGAGCACCCCGCCGGGGTGAGTGGGAGGAGGGCCCGGGCGAGTCCGCCCGGGCCCTCGCTCGTGTCAGCCGTCCTCGCCCCGCGACGTGCGCAGCCGCCGGCCCCTCTCGACGTCCTCGCGGCGCTTCTCCTCGGCCTTCTCCAGGCCCTTGGTCATGCGCGGAGGCAGCTGGAGCTCCTCCTCGGCGGGCAGTCCCGCCTGCAGCTCGCGGCCCCGCTCGAGCTCGGAGTCGAGCTCGGCGCCGAAGAGGAGCGCGAGGTTGGTCAGCCACAGCCACAGCAGGAACACGATGACGCCGGCCAGTGAGCCGTAGGTCGTGTTGTAGCTGGAGAAGTGGGCGACGTAGAAGCCGAACGCCGCCGAGACGAGCACCCAGGTGAGGATGGCCAGGACGGCACCCATCGAGACCCAGCGGAACGTCGGCTGCTTGATGTTGGGCGTCACGTAGTAGAGCAGCGCCACGATCAGCACGACCACGGCGAGCACGGCCGGCCACTTGGCGATGCTCCACACGAGCACCGCGGTGTCACCGAGACCGATCGCGTCGCCGACGGCCTGCGCGGCGGGACCCGTCACCACGAGCCCCACGGCCACCAGGGCCACGAGCACCACGAGCACGGCGGTCAGCGCCAGCATCACGGGACGCAGGACGTAGAACGGGCGACCCTCGCCGGTCTCGTGGATGCGGTTCATCGCACGACCGAAGGAGCCGACGTAGCCGCTCGCGGACCACAGGGCGGTGGCGAGACCGAGGACCAGCGCGAGGCCGGCCCCGGGCGCCGCGGCCAGCTCCAGCAGCGTGGGCTCGACCGTGTCGGCGGCCGACCCGGCGCCGACATCGCGCAGGATCTGCAGCAGCGTGTCGACCGTCTCCGGACCGCGCCCCACCAGGCTGACCAGCGACAGCAGCGCGATCATCGCCGGGAAGAGGGCGAGGACGGCGTAGTAGGTCAGCGACGCCGCGACGTCGGTGCACTGGTCCTTGGAGAACTCGCGCATCGTCTTGCGCGCGACGTAGAGCCAGGAGCGCCGGGTGAGGTCGGTCGGCGAGTCGGGCTTGCCGTCGTCGTCGGGGTCGCGGTGCTCGCGCGCACGCGTCGTGGCTGCGGGCTCGGCGCTCGTCTCGGGGTGGGGGCTCATCGCTCCACCGTCCTCGCCCGCGCCCCGGGCCCGCGCCACCCTGCGGGGTGGACGCGCGGCGGCGCCTAGGGTGGCGGGCGTGGACGTGACGGAGGAGATCGAGCGGATCGCTGCGGCGGCCGAGGCGCACGACGGGGCGGCACCGCTCGACGAGGCCACCTGGCGCACGCTGCGGCGCCACCCCGAGCGCGCCCGGCACCGGGTGGTCGACGGTGGCTTCGCGCTGGTGGTCGGGCGCGAGCTCACCGTCGTGGTGGACCCGCCCGCGCGGGGCGCCGGCGTCGCGTCGGGGCTGGTGTCGGCGGAGCTGGCCGAGGCCGGCGGGGGCGAGCTGCTGGCGTGGTCGCACGGCAACCACCCCGCGGCGGCGGCGCTGGCCGCGGCGTACGGGTTCGAGCGGGTGCGTGACCTGTGGGTGATGCGGCGGGCCATGGCCGAGCCGCTGCCCGGTCTCGTCGTGCCCGACGGGGTCACGGTGCGCTCCTACGTCGACACCGACGCCGACGAGGTCGTGCGCGTCAACGCCGCGGCCTTCGCGCACCACCCCGAGCAGGGGGCGATGGACCGGGCCGAGCTGGCCGAGCGGATGGCGGAGGCGTGGTTCGACCCCGCGGGCCTCGTCGTGGCCGAGCGCGACGGCTCGCTGGTCGGCTTCCACTGGACCAAGCAGCACTCCCCCGACCTCGGTGAGGTCTACGTCGTCGGCGTCGACCCGGTGGCCCAGGGCCAGGGCCTGGGCCGGGTGGTCACGCTGGCGGGGCTGCACCACCTGGCCGGGCTCGGGGTCGGCGAGGTGCTGCTCTACGTCGAGTCCGACAACGAGCCAGCGGTCGCGACGTACTCGCGGCTGGGGTTCGGGCACGCTGCGGCCGACACCCACGTGCAGTACCGCCGGGGCTGACGAGCCCGGGAGCGCCCCGGCTCCGCCTCAGCGCAGCGGGCGCACGTGCAGGCCGACCTCGGGGTCGACGACGACCTCCTGGGCGGCGGGCATGCCCTCGACGTCGAGGGTCGCGTCGAGGGGCACGTTGCGCTTGACCATGGCCAGGGCGATGGGGCCGAGCTCGTGGTGGCGTGCGGAGGTGCCGACGAAGCCGATGACCTTCTCGCCGTGGCGCAGCTCGGCGCCGCGGGTGGGCAGGCGGTTCTCGGTGCCGTCGAGGTGCAGCAGGGTGAGACGCCGCGGCGGACGGCCCAGGGTGTGCACGCGGGCGACGGTCTCCTGGCCGCGGTAGCAGCCCTTGTCGAGGTGCACCGCGGGGCCGACCCAGCCGGCCTCGTTGGGGATGGTGCGCGCGTCGGTGTCGAGACCGTGGCGCGGCTCGCCGCGGGCGATGCGCAGCGCCTCGAAGGCCCACAGGCCCGCGGCCGGGCCGGCGGCATCGGCGTACGCGTGGAGCTGGTCGCGGGGCACGAGGTCGTAGCCCTGGGTGCTGGCCCGCCAGGTCACCGCGAGGTCGGCGGTGACCTCGGTGAGCTCGACGCGGGTCATGAACTTCATCCGCTCCAGGAAGCCCAGCAGCGCCCCGGCGGCGCCCGGCTCGGTGTGGGCGACGAAGGCCCCGCCGTCGTCGACGCCGGTGAAGGCGTGCTCGACGTGGCCCTGCGGGCTGAGGATCAGGGCGGAGGTCCAGACACCGGGGGCGAGGCCGGTGAAGTACTGGCTGGTGAGGCTGTGCAGCCAGGTCAGCCGGTCGGGGCCCTCCAGGCGCACGACGTCGCGGTGGGAGAGGTCGACGAAGCCGCTGCCGGCCTCGAGCGCACGCTGCTCGGTGTTGAAGGAGCCGTAGTGCGCCGCCACCGGGGCGTCCACACCGTCGCCGGCGACCGCGCCGGGCAGGGAGAGCAGCGTGCTGGGCGTCGGGCGGGGGTCGCTCACGGGGTGTCCTCACGGTTGGCCGAGCAGTCCTGGCAGTGGCCGAAGACCGTCAGGTGCCCGATGTCGACCACGAACTGCTGCTCGGCGGCCAGGCGTCCGACCAGATCGGCGGCCACGTCAGCATCAACGGAGGTCACCCGCTCGCAATTCCGGCAGACCAGGTGGAAGTGCTCGTGGTCGGTCACGGAGTGGTACGTCGGGGCCCTGTCGGACAGGTGGGCGTGACGGACCAGGCCGAGCTCCTCGAGCACCTCGAGCGTGCGGTAGACCGTCGAGACGTTGACCGCGGTGGAGTGGCGCCGCACCTCGGCCAGCACCTCGTCGGGCGTGGCGTGGCCGAGCCGCTCGACCGCGGCGAGGATGAGCTCGCGCTGCGGGGTCAGCCGGTAGCCGCTGCCGCGCAGCCGGCTGCGCAGGTCGGCCGGGGGCCGGGCGCCCCCGGAGGCGGACGCGTGGTCGTGCTCGTGGTCGGCCATCGGCGGGTCAGGCCCTCTGCAGGCGCGCCCACAGGTGCGGCTGGAGCGCCTGGCCGACCGCGGCCATGTCGTAGGCGTAGAGCAGGTCGCCCTCGACGTTGCCGTAGAGACGGTGGCCGGCGGTGACCTCCTTGGCGGTCTCGGTGCGCGCGACCGCGTCGGTGGCGAGCTCGAGCTTGCCGTCGGCGGCCTCGCCGTACCAGATCTCCACGAAGCCGGTGTTGTGCGTGAGCAGCAGCTCCACCTTGCCGGCCTCGGGGCAGCGCAGGAAGCCGGTCTCCTGGGCGGCGTCGCGGACCTTCTGGCCCTGCTCGTCGACGATCCACGAGCGCGCGAAGTAGTGGATGAAGGGGCGACCGTCCTGCTGGAAGATCAGCTCCTGCTGGTAGTCGTAGGGCTCGATCGTCGGGTAGTCGCCCTTGCCGCTGCCGCGCCACGTGCCGAGCATCCAGGCCAGCGGGCCGCAGTGGGGGTGGAGGTTGTCAGGGAGCTGGAAGACCACCGGGTCACTCTAGCGGCGCGCCCTCCCGCCCACCGACGGCCGAACTCCTGCTCGTGGTGGTGCCGCGCTGGCTGACCTGGAGCCCTCGCGGCGACCGCGCGCCGCTCCCCCGGTGCCGGTGTGCACGCCGGAGTGACCCTCGAGCAGGGCCGGGCGTCCAGCCCGGGCCACCTCCCTGCGCGCCCTCTACCGTGGGGTCATGCCTCGCTCCCTCGTCGTCAAGGTCACCTGCGCGCAGGGCGACCCCGAGCGCGCCAACCAGGCCTTCACCGTGGCCGCGGCCGCCGTGGCCATGGGCGCCGACGTCTCGCTCTGGCTCACCGGCGACGCCGCGTCCTACGCGGTGGCCGGTCGCGGGCCCGACCTCGGGCTCCCCCACGCCACCCCCGTCGCCGACCTGCTCGACACCGTGCGCGAGCTCGGCCGGGTGACCGTGTGCTCGCAGTGCGCCACGCGACGCGGCATCACCGAGGCCGACGTGCTCTCCGGGGTGCGTGTGGCCGGCGCCGCGGTGTTCACCGAGGAGGTCCTCGCCGAGGGCGTCCAGGCGCTCGTCTACTGACCCCCTGCGCCGAGGTCACCGAGGGGCCCGGGCTCCGCCGTACGGGTGAAGAGCGCGGGCAGGACCGCCTGGGATCGTGGGGCGGAGGGCGTGCGCCGGTCCGGCTCCGCGTCCTCGGGCGAGAGGAGTCGACGGTGCGCCCGGACCACGACTCGGTGGTGGTGCAGCAAGCGGTCGGGGTGGTGTGCGGCCTGACGGGGGTGTCGCCCGCAGACGCGGTCCGGGCGATCGAACGCGACGCCGCGAACCTGGGCCAGTCACCGGAGAGGTTCGCGGAGTCGCTGCTGGGCCGATGGTCGGCGGCCCTCGAGGGAGATGCCGCCCAGGCTCGTCTCGCGCTCGGCCCGCTCCTCGACGAGGCCATGGCCCGCACGGTGACGCAGCACCCCGGTCACGCGGCCTCCGAGCACCGTCACGCGGCCGCCGACGACCTGACAGGTCTCCCCCGCCCGCTCGCGCCCCGACGCGGCGACGGCGACCCGGCGGCAGCGGACGCCTCCGCACCCGCCTCCGCACCCGGCGGGGAGGACCCTGGTCTCGACGACGAGGAGAGCGCCCACCTCGCCGAGGCGCTGGGCCTGCCGCCCTCCCCAGGGGCGCCCCCGCACGACGGTGTCCGACGGGCCCCACCGCCACCACCGACGCGTGATGCCTCCCCCACCGACCACCCCGACGACCCCGACGAGGAGGACTGAGCACCCCCGGGCCCACCGGCGCGGACGAGGCCGCGGCAGGGTCTGCTGGAGGGCGTCGACCCCAGTAGGGTGCGAGTCCTCATGACTCCCACCGGTGACGCCCCCCTCCCGCCCGAGGAGACCTCGGGCCGGTTCTGGCGCCGCCGTGACCGCGCCGAGGGGACGCCGCTGCCGCCGCTGAGCCTCGAGGAGGCGCAGGCGCGCATCGTCGAGCTCACCGCCGCGGCCGAGCGCGCCGCGTCGCTGCGCAACTCCGCGGAGCTGGCCGCGGCCGAGCAGGCCGCGGAGCGCCTCGTCGCCGAGGAGCACGCCGGCGCCGCCTCCCGGGCCCTGACCGAGGCCGAACGCAGCGCCGAGGACCACGCGCGCGCCGCCGCCGACGCCTGGGCCGCCCGCGAGGCCGCCGACCGCGCCGCCGCCGACCACTCCCGCGCCCGGCGCGACGCCGAGGAGTCCGCCGAGCAGGCCGCCACCGCCCGCGCCCGGGCCGAGGAGTCCGCCCGAGCGGCGGCGGTCGCGGCCGAAGAGCTCGCCGTCGCCCTGCGGGAGGCCCAGGAGGTCGCCGCGACCGCTGCGCGCGAGCGCGCCGCAGCCGAGGAGTCGGCGCGCGAGGCGCTCGCCGGCGCGGAGACGGCGTACGCCGGGCGCGAAGCGGCCGAGGCCGCCGCCACCGAGGCCGCGCGCGTGGCCCAGGAGGCGTCGACCGCCCGCCGGGCCGCCGACGACGCCGCCCGCGCCCACGCCGAGGCGGCCACCCACGCCCACTCCGACCGGGAGAACGCCGAGCACGCCGCCGTCGCCGCCCACACCGCGCGCCAGGCCGCCGACACCGCCGCCCGGGAGGCCGCCGAGGCCCGCACCCGGGCCGAGGAGGCCGCCGCGACGGCGCTCGCGGGCCGCGAGGCCGCCGACCTCGCCGCGGCCGAGGCGTCCCGCGCCGCGCAGGAGGCCCTCGCCGGCCGCGTCGCCGCCGAGCAGGCCGCCGCGCAGAGCGTCGCTGAGGCCGAGGCGAGCGCTGCCCGGTCGATCGCCGGAGCCCAGGAGGCGGCCGCACGGGCGACCGCCGAGGCCGAGGCGGCCGCGGTCGCCCGCCGTGAGGCCGAGGAGGCCGCGACCGCGCAGTCCGCCCGCGCCGACCAGGCCCACACCGAGCGCGCCGCGGCGGAGCAGGGCGCGGCCGCAGCCGCGGTGGCCGCAGCGAGCGCCGCCGCTGCGCAGGAGCGCGCCGAGGCCCGGGCCGCGGAGTCGGCCACGGCCCGCGCGGCCGCGGAGGCCACCGCCGCCGAGGCCCTCGCCGGCCGTGAGGCCGCCGACGCCGCCGCCACCGAGGCGGCCCGACGGGCCGAGCAGGCCCTCGAGGCACGCGTGCGCGCCGAGCGCGACGCCGCCCGCGCCGTCGCAGAGGCCACCGACGCTGCCTCGCGGTCCGTCGAGGAGGCCGAGGCCACCGCTGCCCGCTCGGTCGCCGAGGCGCGGGAGGCAGCCGCCCGGGAGGTCGCCGCCTCCAGTGCCACCGCCGCACGGTCGATCACCGCAGCGCAGGAGGCCGCCACCGTCTCGGTCGCCGAGGCCCGGGAGGCCGCCGACCTCGCGCTGGCCGACGCCGAGGCCGCTGCCGCCGAGCGCGACCGCGCGGAGGTCGCCGCCGCCGAGCAGGCCCGCCTGGCCGAGCAGGCCCTCGCCGACCGCAGCGCCGCCGAGGTCGCCGCGACCGCGGCGGCGGTGGCCGCCGCCGCAGCAGCAGCAGGTCGGGAGGCGGCCGAGCAGGTCGCCGCCGAGGCCGTCACCGCCCGGCAGGCCGCCGAGCGCACCAGCACCGAGGCCCTCGCCGGGCGCGAGCAGGCCGACAGTGCCGCGGCCCGGGCGGCCGCGCAGGCCGCCTCGGCCCTGGAGGCCCGTCGCGAGGCCGAGGCCGCCGCCGCCCGGACCGCCGAGCAGGCCCAGGAGGCCGAGCAGGCCCGTCTGGTCGCGGAGGAGGCGGCGCAGCGCCAGGCCGAGGCCGCCGCGGCGGCCGCGCTGGCCGAGACCGCCGCCCACAGCGCCGCGGCCGAGGCCTCCCAGGCCGCCGCCGCAGCCGAGTCGGCCCGCCGGCAGGCCGACGAGCGCGCCGCCGAGCAGGCCACAGCGGCCTCCGCCGCCGCGGCCGCCCGCGCCGAGGCGGAGGAGGCCGCCAGGCGGGCCGGCGAGGCCCAGTCGGCCGCAGCCCAGTCCGCCGCCGCCGCCCTCGCCGAGGCCGAGTCGGCCCACGCCGGGCGCCGCGCCGCCGAGCAGGCTGCCCGGGAGTCGGGCGAGACCGCCGACCGCGCGCAGTCCGAGCGCGCCGCCGCGGAGGAGACCGCACGGGCGCAGGCCGAGGCCGCTCTCGCCGCGCACGCCGACCGCACCGCCGCCGAGGACGCCGCCGCCGGACAGGCCGAGGCGGCCCGTGCGGCCCACGAGGCACGCGCCGCCGCCGACGCCCTCGCAGCCGAGCACGCTGCGGCTGCCCGTGCGGCGTACGACGCCCGGGAGGCCGCCGACCGCGCCGCCGAGGAGGCCCTGCGCGCCCGCACCGCCGCCGAGGAGGAGGCCGCCCGTCAGGTGGCGCTCGCCTCCGCCGCGGTGGCCGACCGCGAGGCCGCGGAGCAGCGCACCATCGAGGCGCTCGAGGAGGTCGCCCTCGCGGCGCAGCAGCACGCCGAGGAGCTGCGGGCGGCTCACGACGCCCGTGAGGCCGCCGAGCAGGCCGCCACCGAGCAGGCCCGCCTGCGCGCCGAGGCCGAGGCGCTCGCCGAGCAGCGCGCCATCGACCGGCAGGCCGTCGAGTCGTCGGTGCGTCACCAGGCCGAGCTCGTCGAGGCCGCGCTCCAGGATCGTCTCGAGGCCGAGCAGCACGCCGCCGAGCTGGCCCGCGAGCTCGCCGAGGCGCGCGAGCAGCTGCTGGGACGACCGGTCGCCGCTCGCCCCGTCACCGACTCGCGCCACCGCGGCGACGCCGACGAGGGGGCAGGCTCGCCCGCGGCCATCGGCGAGCGGGCGTCCGGCGCGGCCACCGACGTCACCCGCACCCGCGGCCGCGCGTCGCTGGTCGCCCTGGTCCTCGCCGTGGCCGCCCTCGTGGCCGCCGCCGGTGTGGCGATCGGCGGCAGCCCCACCGACGCCGTCGTGCTGGGCCTGGCGCTGCTCGCTGTGCTGCTGGTCTACGTCGGCGCCCGCGCCCGCACCCCCTCCACCCGGGTGAGCATCGACGCCGCCGGCGTGGTCGACATCCGCACCGCCGACAGCCACCACAGCTTCGACCTCCAGCAGCCCGCCACCGAGGTCGAGGTGGTCGGCGAGCCCGGCAGCCGCGGCTGGGAGGTGAGGTTCGTGCGCCGCAGCCTCCCGCCCGTCGTCATCACCGCCAAGACGGTCGACCCCGAGGCCTTCACCCGCGCCCTGCGCACCTGGCGCCCCACCGCCTGACCCACGACGACGGGCACGCGCTCGTCTTTGCTCGGCGGGTGCCGCAGGACCGGGCTCGACGTCCGGTCGAACCCGCCGGCCGTCGAGGCAGGAGCCCAGCAGGTCGTTCTCCCAGAAGTGGCGGCAGACGACAGCCTCTGGGCCCGTCGACGCGTCGTTTCCCGCCACTTCCGGGCCCACCGACGGGGCAGCCGAACCTGGCGCCCGGCAGCGCACGGTCAGGGGCCGAGTGGAGTCGCACGCCCGCGACCGCGACCGGCCCGCGACCGGCCCGCCGAGTTGTCCACAGGGCAGCGGCACACCGGTGGTTTCGACGCGCCGATTCGGGTTAATTTCACCGTACGGTCCCCTCGGTCCTGGGGCCGGTCCCCTCGGGAAGGACCCCTTCGTGAAGCCCTCTGCTCTCGTCGCCACAGCCATGACCGTGTCACTGCTGAGCATCGCTGGCTGCTCGGAGGATCCGGAGCCTGAGATCGCGAGCCCGACCGCCGCTTCATCGCCTCTGCAGTCATCTACGGCCCCCACTGAGCCGACTGCAACCGCACCCCCCGCCGCAGCGCCGGAGGGTGAAAGCAGGAAAGCGGCGATGGCGGCTGTTCGGCACTACTTCGACCTCGTCAACTATGCGACCGCCACGGGCGACATTGATCCACTACGAGCAAGTACCGCTCCCAATTGCGCGGCGTGCTCGGGAGGTGCGGAAGCGCTCGATCAGATCTACGCGCAGGATGGCGAGATCGACGGCGGAGTCGCCACGCTAGAGCGGGCCTCCGCGCGCACCGTCAAGATCGGAGACGACGTCAGATACCTCGTGGAGGCAGACGTGACGACCGAACCCCAGGTCGTCACGTACCCGGAGGGCGAGGTCGACCGATACCCGGGCGGCACCGTCAGTTATCAGTTCTTCCTTGAGCCCTTCGAGAACGGGCTGCGCATCCTCGATTGGAACGAGACGCCGTCATGACGGCTCGAGCGCTTCTATGGGCCCTCTTTTTCGGCTGCGTGCTTTTCGGGCCTACCAAGTCGGCCACAGCCGACGACCCGACGGTCGGGGCTGACCAGGGCAGCTTTTTCGCTGGCGTCTCGCAAGCTACGTCTGGCGGGCTGACCGGCAGCAGCGCAGACACGGTTGTGTCGGCCGGGTCAGCACCCGAAGGGACCTGGAACTCCGCGCCGATCTGTCAGGTCGGCGGCGCGCAAACCTGTGCCGAACCCCAAGTTTGTAGCGACGGCACCCCAGCCATCTCGTGGTGGTTCCAGAGTTCGGATGGGGAAATCCTGAGCGCCTATTCCTCATGTGCGTCAGACGGAGCCCCCACGGCATCTTCTGATGCTCCCCCACAGGTCACCCCCGGCATGGTGCAGCGAGCACTCGAGCGCGTACCGCTGCCCGAGCCGGACCTCTCGGTCCAGCCGCCCGGGGGCAGGACCCTCATCAACTTCGAGACCAACTTCTTCACCGCCGCCGAGCCCTTCACCGAGACCGTCACCCTGCTGGGACGACGCGTCGACCTCGACATCACCCCCAGCCAGTTCCGGTGGGCCTTCGGCGACGGCGAGGGGCTGACCACCACCGAGCCGGGAGCGCCGTACCCCGACCTCGAGCTGACCCACACCTACCTCGAGCAGGGCCAGGTGCGGCCGCAGGTGACCACGGTCTACACCGCCGACTACCGCGTCGACGGCGGGCCGTGGCAGCCGGTGCCCGGCAGCGTCGACATCACCAGCGACCCCGTCGACCTCACCGTCACCGAGGTGACCAACCAGCTCGTCGACCACCGCTGACGCCGCCTCAGGCGCGCGGCGCGAGCCCTGCGCGGAGCCGGTCGGCGATCTCGGCGACGGCGGCGCGCGAGCTGCGGCCCACGCCGACGATGTTGAAGAAGCTGTGGATCTGGTCCTCGAAGCGCTTGAGCTCGACCGTGACGCCGGCGTCGGAGAGCTTGCGCGCGTAGGCCTCGCCCTCGTCGCGCAGCGGGTCGAAGCCCGCGGTGCAGACGTAGGCCGGGGCGACACCCTCGGGGACGTCGGCGTACGCCGGCGACAGGCGCGGGTCGCGCGGGTCGAGACCCTCGGTCATGTAGCTGTCGTTGGCCAGCTCCATGAACTCCGCCGACAGGTAGAAGCCCGCCCCGAAGAGGCGCAGGCTCTCAGTGGCGCGGGTCGCGTCGGTGGCGGGGTAGACCAGCAGCTGGAAGGCGCACGGCAGGCCCGAGCGGGCCGCCTCCAGGGCCACGCCGGCGGCGAGGTTGCCCCCGGCGGAGTCGCCGCCCACGGCGATCCGGTCGCGGTCGACCCCGAGCTCCTCGACGTGCTCCACGGCCCAGCGGTAGGCGGCGACGGCGTCGTCGTAGGCCGCGGGGAAGCGGTGCTCCGGCGCCAGCCGGTAGTCGACGGCCAGCACGAGGGCCTCACCGCGCTCGGCGAGGATGCGGCAGGTCGCGTCGTGGGTGTCGAGGTCGCCGAAGAAGAAGCCGCCGCCGTGGAAGAACACCAGCAGCGGCGCCGGGGGCTGCCGTACGGCGACCGACACTCGGGCGCGCGGCGTGTAGAGCCGCGCCGGGAGCCCGGCGACCTCGAGGTCGCGCACGGCGCCGATCGGCTGCTTGCCGCCGGCCATCGCGGTCTGCACCCGCGCCTGCACCCGGCCGTCGGGGAACGCCACCGTCTCGATCGGCGGATCGCCCGAGAGCTTCTGCAGCTTCAGCATCAGCTGGGTGTCGACGGCGAGGGTCTGTCCGTCGAGCACCACCGGGGAGCCCGCCAGCCGCCGCTGGACGGACGGCGGCAGCGACATGGCGGCGCCGAGCGCGGCCTTCTGCGCAGCGTGGGCGAGGGCCTGGAGGGGCGATCCGTTACTCACGAGTAGGGAACCTAGCCGACGGACCGGCCCAGCGGCAGGAGGTCCAGCCACCGGAGGTCCCGCGCCGACGCACGCGGCACCGTCACTGGTAGACGCGCACATGGTCGACGACGAGGTACTGCGGGAAGGGAGTCTCCGGCGGGACCGGGCCTCCCAGGTCACCGCCGATCGCGAGGTTGAGCAACAGGTAGAACGGCTTGTCGAAGGCCCACAGCCCCAACTGCTCGGCCTCGGCTCGCGACACCCCGCCCCACGGCCGGCCGTCGAGCTCCCACTCCAGCCCGTCGGGTCCCCAGTCGACGGCGTAGGTGTGGAAGCCGTCGGAGAGGGACGCGCCGGCGTCGTGCTCGCGGGTGACCTGCCACCGGGTGCCGGCCTCGGTGGGCCCGTGGATGGAGCCGGTGACGAGGGTCGGGCTGCGCCCGACGTGCTCCATCACGTCGATCTCCCCCGAGCGGGGCCAGCCCACCTCCGCCCGGTCGGTGCCCATCGCCCAGAAGGCCGGCCACGTGCCGACCCCGGCGGGCACCTGCGCGCGCACCTCCAGGCGGCCGTACTGCCACGACAGGCTGCTCTCCGTGGTCAGCCTCGCCGAGGTGTAGTCGCGCACGGTGCCGTCGGCGCAGGTGTGGCCCGGCGCCGAGAGCGCCGAGACGACCAGGTGGCCCTGCCCGTCGAGCGACGCGTTGGCCGGGTCGCCGGTGTAGCACTGCAGCTCGTTGTTGCCTCCGCCGTGGCCGAAGGCGTCGGGCTGCCAGACAGCAGGGTCGGGCGGGGCGCCGGCCTCGCCGTCGAACTCGTCGGACCACACCAGCCCGGGCGCCCCGACGGTGCCCTCCTCCCCCGGTGACACCGGGGACGCCGGGGCCGACGCGGCCGGGCCCGACGAGTCGGCCGGGTCGACGGGGACGACGGGGTCGGGGACGTCGGGCGGGCCGGAGCAACCGGCGAGCACGAACGCCACGAGGCCGAGCGCGACCAGGGATCGGCGGGCACGGAGCGGGTCTCGACGCACGGACCCTCCTCCGGCTCACACCCGCGACCGAGCCGCGCGGGACGTCGTACGACCTCCAGTCAACCCCGCACGCGTCGCGCGGCGAAACCGGCGCGCACCGGCCCCGCGCACCGGTCCTGCGCCCCGATCTCGCGAGCCGTCGCGCGAGACACCTCCCGTTCACGCGCGACTGCCACACTGGCCCCATGTCCGCCGAGATCGTCGAGAGCCACGACGCCGCGCCCGAGGAGCCCTTCGACGTCGAGCCGCCCTACGTGCCCGACGACGAGGCGCTGGCGGCGGTGGAGAAGTACGACGACCGGTTCCTCGACCGCGAGCTCAGCTGGCTGCGCTTCAACCAGCGCGTGCTGGAGCTGGCCGAGGACCGCGACCTGCCGCTGCTCGAACGGGTCCGGTTCCTGGCCATCTTCACCAGCAACCTCGACGAGTTCTTCATGGTCCGCGTGGCCGGCCTCAAGCGGCGCATCGCCGCGGGCCTGGCCGTGCGCGCGGCCAGCGGCCTCATGCCGCGCGACGTGCTGCACCACATCTGGACCACCACGCGCGAGCTCAGCGAGCGCCAGGCCCACCTCTTCCGCGACGAGATCGTGCCCGCGCTGGGCGACCACGGCATCGAGCTGGTGCGCTGGGACGACCTCGACCGCGAGGAGCAGAAGCAGTGCAAGCGGATGTTCAAGGACCGGATCTTCCCGGTGCTGACCCCGCTGGCCGTGGACCCGGCCCACCCCTTCCCCTACATCTCGGGCCTCTCGCTCAACCTCGCGGTGCTGATCCGCAACCCCAAGACCGGCAAGGAGCACTTCGCCCGGGTCAAGGTGCCCCCGATCTTCAGCCGCTTCGTGCCGCTGGGCAACGAGCGCTTCGTGCCGCTGGAGGACGTCATCGGCGAGCACCTGCGCCGGCTCTTCCCCGGCATGGACATCCTCGAGGTCCACACCTTCCGCGTCACCCGCAACGAGGACCTCGAGGTCGAGGAGGACGACGCCGAGAACCTCCTGGCCGCGCTGGAGAAGGAGCTGCTGCGCCGCCGCTTCGGCCCGCCGGTGCGCCTGGAGGTCGAGGAGTCGATCTCCCCCGGCGTGCTGGAGCTGCTCAAGGAGGAGCTGGGGGTCAGGGAGGACGAGGTCTTCCACCTGCCCGGCCCGCTCGACCTGCGCGGCCTGCACGGCATCGCCGACATCGCGCGCGAGGAGCTGAAGTACCCCGCGTTCGTGCCGACCACCCACTACCGCCTCGCCGAGGTCGAGTCGGCGGCCCCGGTCGACGTCTTCAAGGCCGCGCGGCGCCACGACGTGCTGCTGCACCACCCCTACGACTCCTTCGCCACCTCGGTGCAGCGCTTCATCGAGCAGGCCGCCGCCGACCCGCACGTGCTGGCGATCAAGCAGACCCTCTACCGCACGTCGGGCGACTCCCCGATCATCGACGCCCTCATCGACGCTGCCGAGGCCGGCAAGCAGGTGCTGGTCATCGTGGAGATCAAGGCCCGCTTCGACGAGCAGGCCAACATCCGCTGGGCGCGCAAGCTCGAGCAGGCCGGCTGCCACGTGGTCTACGGCCTCGTGGGCCTCAAGACCCACTGCAAGCTGGCGATGGTGGTGCGCGACGAGCCCGACGGCATCCGCCGCTACACCCACATCGGCACGGGCAACTACAACCCCAAGACCTCGCGGATGTACGAGGACCTGGGCCTCATCACCACCGACGAGCGCATCGGCGAGGACGTCGCGCACCTGTTCAACAACCTCTCGGGCTGGTCGCGCAACGCCTCCTACGACGAGCTGCTCGTGGCCCCCGACTCGGTGCGTCTCGGCCTCGTGGAGCAGATCCACCAGGAGATCAGCCACCACCTGGCCGGTCGTCCCGCGCGGATCCGCCTCAAGGCCAACTCGGTCGTCGACGAGGCGGTCATCGACGCCCTCTACCTCGCCTCGCAGGCCGGTGTGCCGGTGCAACTGCTGGTGCGCGGCATCTGCTCGCTGCGCCCCGGCGTGCCGGGCCTGTCGGAGAACATCGAGGTCCGCTCGGTGCTGGGCCGCTTCCTGGAGCACAGCCGCGTCTTCCGCTTCGAGAACGGCGGCGAGCCGGTGGCCTGGATCGGCTCGGCCGACATGATGCACCGCAACCTCGACCGCCGCGTCGAGGTGCTGGTGCGCCTGCCCGGCGAAGAGAGCCTGGCCGAGATCGACCGGGTGCTCGACATCGCCTTCGACCCCGAGACCGACGCCTGGCTGCTCGACAGCGACGGCACGTGGACGCGCAACCACGGCCCGGTGCACCTGCAGGAGAAGCTGATCGAGGGGCAGCGCCGGCGGCGCCAGAGCACCTGACTTTCCCGCAGGGGCCCCCTAGCGCCTAGCATGGCCGACGGTTCTTTTCCTCCTCACCAGGAGTTCTCCGTGGGTTTGCGTTTCCGGCCGGTCGAGACGGCGTTCTACGACCAGTTCTCCGAGTCGGCCCAGCACCTGCTGGTCGGCACGGGCCTGCTCGCCGAGTCGCTCGACGGCACCGCCGACCTCGCCGACGTGGCCTCGCGCATGCGGGAGGCCGAGCACGCCGCCGACGAGACGACCCACGCGATCATCCGCCGGGTCAACCAGACCTTCGTGACCCCCTTCGACCGCGAGGACATCTACGCGCTGGCCTCGGGCCTCGACGACGTCATGGACTGCATGGACGAGGTCGTCGACATGCTCATGCTCTACGAGGTCAAGGCGATGCCCACCGAGCTGCTGACCGACCAGGTCGACGTGCTCCAGCGCTGCGCGGAGATCACCGCCGCCGCGATGCCCAACCTGCGCTCGATGCAGTCGCTCGACGAGTACTGGATCGAGATCAACCGGCTCGAGAACGTCGGCGACCGCAACCACCGACGGATCCTCGCCCACCTCTTCTCCGGGGAGTACAAGGCGATGGAGGTGCTCAAGCTCAAGGACATCGTCGAGGGCCTCGAGGCCGCCATCGACGCCTTCGAGCGGGTCGCCAACACCGTCGAGCAGATCGCCGTCAAGGAGTCCTGAGCCCCTCATGGACCTCGCGATCGTCATCGCGGTCGTCGTCGTCGCCCTGGTCTTCGACTACACCAACGGCTTCCACGACGCCGCCAACGCCATCGCCACCTCGGTGTCGACGCGGGCGCTGACCCCTCGGGTCGCGCTGGGCATGGCCGCGATCATGAACTTCATCGGCGCCTTCCTCGGCCAGGAGGTCGCCAACACCGTCGGCTCGGTGATCACCCCGGAGTCCGGGGGGTCCCACGGGCTGGTGATCGTGATGTCGGGCCTGCTCGGGGCCATCGCGTGGAACCTGCTGACCTGGTACTACGGCCTGCCCTCCTCCTCCTCCCACGCCCTCATCGGCGGCCTGGTCGGCGCGGCGCTGGCCTCCGGCTCGGTGGTGAAGTGGGACGTCGTGGTCGACAAGATCATCCTGCCGATGATCGCCTCGCCGCTCTTCGGCTTCGCCGCGGCCTTCCTGCTCATGCTCGGCATCATGTGGGGCTTCCGGCGCCGCAACCCCCACCGCACCATGCGCGGCTTCCGGATCGCCCAGACCCTCTCGGCGGCCGCCATGGCGCTGGGCCACGGCCTCCAGGACGCCCAGAAGACGATGGGCGTGATCTTCCTGGCCCTGGTCACGGGCGGGTACGCCGGCGCCGACGACGACCTGCCGATCTGGGTGATCCTGGCCGCCGCCGCGGCCATCTCGGCCGGCACGTGGGCCGGCGGCTGGCGGATCATGCGCACCCTGGGCCGACGCATCATCCACCTCGACCCCGCCCGCGGCTTCGCCTCCGAGACCGTGGCCGCCGGCGTGCTCTACACCACCGCCTTCGTCTTCGAGGCGCCGATCTCCACCACGCACACCATCACCTCCGCGGTGATGGGCGCCGGCGCCACCAAGCGCTTCTCAGCCGTGCGCTGGGGCGTGGCCCGCTCCATCGTCACCGCCTGGGTGCTGACCTTCCCCGCGGCCGGCGCCGTCGCCGCGGGTCTCTACTTCCTCTGCAAGTACGTCTTCCAGCTGCCATGAGCCGACCTCTCTCCGACGACCACCGGCCCCGCCGGACCTTCGCCATCATCAGCCACCCCGACGCGGGCAAGTCGACGCTGACCGAGGCGCTGGTGCTGCACGCCCAGGTGATCACCGAGGCCGGCGCCGTGCACGGCAAGGCCGGGCGCAGCGGCACCGTCTCGGACTGGATGCAGATGGAGCGCGACCGCGGCATCTCCATCACCTCCGCCGCGCTGCAGTTCGAGTACGCCGACCACGTCGTCAACATGGTCGACACCCCCGGGCACGCCGACTTCTCCGAGGACACCTACCGCGTGCTCTCGGCCGTCGACTCCGCCGTCATGCTGGTCGACGCCGCCAAGGGCCTCGAGCCGCAGACCCTCAAGCTCTTCCGGGTCTGCGCCCTGCGGGGCATCCCGGTCATCACCGTCATCAACAAGTGGGACCGCCCCGGCCTCGACCCGCTGGAGCTGATGGACGGCATCGAGAAGCAGATCGGTCTGCGGCCCACCCCGCTGACCTGGCCGGTCGGCATCGCCGGCGACTTCCGCGGGGTGCTCGACCGGCGCAGCGGGGAGTTCATCCGCTACCTGCGCACCGCCGGCGGCTCCACCCGCGCCCCCGAGCAGCACCTGCCGGCCGAGCAGGCCGCCGCCGAGGAGGGCGAGGCCTGGACCACCGCCCAGGAGGAGCACGAGCTGCTCTCGGCCGACGGCGCCGACCACGACCAGCAGCGCTTCCTCGACGGCGCTACCACCCCGGTGCTCTTCGCCTCGGCCCTGCTCAACTTCGGGGTCGCCCAGATCCTCGAGCGGCTGCTCGAGCTCGCCCCTCCCCCGCACGCCACGCCCACCGAGGCGGGCGGCGTGCGCGAGGTCGACGAGCCCTTCAGCGCCTTCGTCTTCAAGGTCCAGTCCGGCATGGACTCCGCCCACCGCGACCGGCTCGCCTACGCCCGGGTCTGCTCGGGCGTCTTCGAGCGCGGCATGGTGGTCAAGCACGCCTCCACCGGTCGGCCCTTCGCCACCAAGTACGCCCAGGCCGTCTTCGGCCGTGAGCGCTCCTCGGTCGAGACCGCCCTGCCCGGCGACATCATCGGCCTGGTCAACGCCAACGCGCTGCGGGTCGGCGACACCATCCACGACGGCCCCGCCGTGCGGTTCCCTGCCATCCCGACCTTCGCCCCCGAGCACTTCATGAGCGTGCGCGCCAAGGAGTCGGGGCGCTACAAGCAGTTCCGCCGCGGCATCGAGCAGCTCGACCAGGAGGGCGTGGTCCAGGTGCTGCGCTCGACGGTGCGCGGCGACCAGAACCCCGTGCTCGCCGCGGTCGGCCCGATGCAGTTCGAGGTCGTGGCGGCGCGGATGGAGACGGAGTTCAACGCACCCGTCACCATGGACTCGTTGAGCTACACGATCGCGCGGCGCACCCGCGCCGAGGACGCCGACGTGCTGCGCGGTGTGCGGCAGATCGAGGTCCTCGAGCGCGCCGACGGCGCCCACATCGTGCTCTTCCCCGACAAGTGGCGGGCCCACACCGTGGCCCGCGACCACCCCGACATCCTGATCGAGGAGCTCCCGGCCAGCACCTGACCGACGCACCCGCGTCGGTGAGCACGCGCGCCGCCCTCCCGCGATCGCCAGCACCACCCTGAAGGAGCACCCATGAGTCACCCCCATCCCGAGCTGAAGCGCCCGCCGCGCCTGCCCCGCAAGGGCCTGCGCGTCGTCGCCCTCGGCGGCCTCGGCGAGGTCGGTCGCAACATGACCGTCTTCGAGCACGACGGCAAGCTGCTCATCGTCGACTGCGGCGTCCTCTTCCCCGAGGAGCACCAGCCCGGCGTCGACGTGATCCTGCCCGACTTCGAGTGGATCCGCGACCGTCTCGACGACGTCGTCGCCGTCGTGCTCACCCACGGCCACGAGGACCACATCGGCGGCGTGCCGTACCTGCTGCGCGAGCGGGCCGACATCCCGCTGGTCGGCTCGCGGCTCACGCTCGCCCTCATCAAGGAGAAGCTCAAGGAGCACCGCATCCAGCCGGTGCTGGTGGAGGTCAAGGAGGGCGAGACCCGCTCCTACGCGCCCTTCGACCTCGAGTTCGTCGCGGTCAACCACTCCATCCCCGACGCCCTGGCCGTCGCCATCCGCACCTTCGCGGGCATGGTGCTGCACACCGGCGACTTCAAGATGGACCAGTTCCCCCTCGACCGGCGCATCACCGACCTGCGCGCCTTCGCCCGCCTCGGCGAGGAGGGTGTCGACCTCTTCCTCACCGACTCCACCAACGCCGAGGTGCCCGGCTTCACCACCTCCGAGCGCGAGCTGCTGCCGGCCATCGAGCAGGTCTTCCGCACCGCCCCGCGCCGCGTCATCGTCTCCAGCTTCGCCAGCCACGTGCACCGCATCCAGCAGGTGCTCGACGCCGCCCACGCCCACGGGCGCAAGGTCGCCTTCGTCGGGCGCTCGATGGTGCGCAACATGGGCGTGGCCCAGGACCTGGGCTACCTCACCGTGCCTCCCGGCCTCATCGTGCCGCTCGACCAGCTCGAGAAGCTGCCGCCCCACAAGGCCGCCCTGGTCTGCACGGGCTCGCAGGGCGAGCCGCTGGCCGCGCTGTCGCGCATGGCCAGCCGTGAGCACAAGATCCGCATCGGCGAGGGCGACACCATCCTCATGGCCAGCTCGGTGATCCCGGGCAACGAGAACGCCATCTCCAACGTCATCAACGGCCTGACCCGCTGGGGCGCCAACGTCGTGCACAAGGGCAACGCCAAGGTGCACGTCTCGGGCCACGCCAGCGCCGGCGAGCTCGTGTACTGCTACAACGTCGTGCAGCCGCGCAACGTCATGCCCGTGCACGGCGAGTACCGCCACCTGCGCGCCAACGCCGACCTGGCCATCAGCACCGGCATGGACCCCGCCAACGTCGTGCTCGCCGAGGACGGCGTGGTCGTCGACCTCGTCGACGGCAAGGCCTCGGTGGTCGGCAAGGTGCGCTGCGGCAACGTCTACGTCGACGCCCAGACCGTCGGCGGCGTCACCGAGGCCACGCTCAAGGACCGGCGCACCCTCGCCGAGGAGGGCGTCGTCACGGTGCTCGCCATCGTCGACGCCGACACCGGCGAGCTGGCCGACCCGCCGGACTTCCTCGTGCGCGGCTTCGAGCACGCCCCCGACGCCTTCGACCCCGCGGTCAAGGTCATCGAGCGCACCCTGGCCCGCGCCGCCGCCGAGGGCATCGGCGACTCCCAGCAGCTCGAGCAGATGCTGGGCCGCGACATCGGCCGCTGGTCGCACAAGACCTTCCGCCGCAGCCCCCTCATCATCCCGCTGGTCATCGACGCCTGAGCGACCGGCCAGGAGCACGACCACCGGCGCGGCGCCGTCCCAGGAGGACGGTGCCGCGCCGGTGGCGTCCTGGGGGCACGCGGCTACCGTGGGCGCCCTGATGGACATGCCGATGAACGACCGCGTCCCCGACTGGGTCACCCCCCTCGCCTGGGTGTTCCTGGCCCTCTCGCTGGCGACGGCCGCGGTGATCGCCGTCGACGTCCTGCTGCGCGGCCACCGCCAGCGCACCCGCACCCTCGACGTGGTGTGGATCTGCTCCGGGCTCTACCTCGGACCCTTCGCGCTGCTGCTGTGGCGCCGTCACCGCGACCCGGCCGACCGGACCGACGGTGCTCTGCCGACCGCGGTCGAGGGGCTGCCCGGCGGGTCGGCCTCCGCGCTCGCCCACCTGGTCGGGGTGCCGCTGGTGGTCGCCTCCGGGCTCACCATCGCGGGCATCGACCTGTGGGTGATGATCCTGGTCATCGGTGCGCTGGCGATCGCTCTGCTCGTCGTCCACGAGCGGGCCACCCTCGGCACCCCGGTGGGCACGGCGGCGTTCGCGGCGGTGCTGACCGTGCTGGCCTTCGACGTCGGCATGGGCGGCTGGATGGTGCTGCTCCACCTCGCCGAGCTGATGCCGCCGGCGTCCGAGGGCGCCTTCTGGTTCCTCATGCAGCTCGGGGTGGTGCTGGGTCTGGTCACCGGCTACCCCGTGGTGCGGTGGCTCGCCGAGCGGCGCGGCGTGGCGACCGCCTGACCTCGCGCCCGGGGGCTCAGGCGTCCCGGCCGGGGCCGGGCACCTGCTCCTCGGGCCGGTCCAGCAGCTCGGTCAGGTGCCCGACGGCGTCGCGGGCCGAGCGGTTGGCGCCGATGAGCGTGGCGCTGGCCGCGCCGGTCCAGTCGCCGTAGCCCACGAAGAGCAGCCGGGGGTCGTCGGCGGAGACCGTCGGGTGGTCGGCCCGGGTCAGCGGGTGCCCGTCGACGCGGCGCAGCCCGACCCCGGTGACCGGCACGAGCGCGGGCCGGAAGCCGGTGCACCAGACGACGACGTCGAGGGCCTCCTCCCGGGCTCCCCTGCCACCGGGGTCGGCCCAGCGGGCGCCGGTGGGCGTCAGCCGCTCCGGCAGCGGTACGGCGCGCAGGCCGCGCCGGTCGCGGGCGTGCTGGACGCTGGCGACGGCGACCACGTCGCCGAGGCCGCCGACGCCGGGGCCCTCGCCCGCGACCGCGCGGGTGGCCGCCTCGAAGAGGGCGCGGCCGTCGACGTCGTCGGGCAGCAGGCGGGGCTGCTCGCGAGCGGCCCAGACGACCCGCGCGGGCGCAGGGTCGGCCAGCAGCAGGTCGGCGGCCACCTGGGCCGCGGAGTTGCCGCCGCCGACGACGAGCACGCGGCGCCCGGCGTACCCGGCGGGGCCGTGGTAGTCGACGGTGTGCAGCTGCCGTCCGCCGAAGTCCTCGGCGCCCGGGAAGGCGGGGCGGAAGGGGCGGCTCCAGGTGCCGGTGGCGCTGAGCACGGCCCGGGCACGCACGTCCCCGGCGTCGGTGCGCACGAGCACCGTGCGGGGGTCGCTCGCGTCGATCTCCCGCACCCGCACGGGCCGCAGCACGGGCAGGGCGTAGCGGGCCTCGAAGGCGGCGAGGTAGTCGCGGACGTGGGCAGCCGGCGGGGTGCCGGGGCCGCTCCAGGGAGGCATCGGCCAGCCGGGCAGCGAGGAGTAGGCCGCCGGGGAGAAGAGCCGCAGGCTCGACCAGCCCTCGGTCCACGCGCCCCCGGGCGCCGCGCGGTCGTCGAGCACGACGAAGGTCACCGGGCGCTCGCGCCGGCGGTTGGCGCGCACGAGGTGGTAGGCGGCGGCCAGCGCCGACTGCCCGCCGCCGACGACGACCACGTCGACGGCGGCGGGCAGCCCTCCGCGCGGCGGCGTGGTCAGGCCGTCAGCTCCGCGAGCAGCTTCTGCACGCGCTGGTCGATCTCGTCGCGCACCGCGCGCACCTCGTCGGGGCCCTTGCCGGCCGGGTCGGTGAGCGCCCAGTCCTCGTAGCGCTTGCCGGGGAAGATCGGGCAGGCGTCGCCGCAGCCCATGGTGATGACGACGTCGGAGGCCGCGACGTCCTCGGTGAGCAGCTTGGTGGGCACCTCGGCGGAGACGTCGATGCCGAGCTCGTCCATCACGGTGACGACCGCGGGGTTGATCGTGTCGGCCGGCGCCGAGCCGGCCGAGCGGACCTTGACCCGCCCCTGGGCGTGGTGCTGGAGCAGGGCGGCGGCCATCTGCGAGCGGCCCGCGTTGTGCACGCAGACGAAGAGGACCTCGGGCGTGGTGGTCATGTCAGGACTCCTGGGAGTGGGCGGGGTCGGGGGTGGGGGTGGGGTAGAGGCGACGGCGCGCCCAGAGCGCGACGTAGACGAGGGCGACCAGCACCGGCACCTCGATGAGCGGGCCGACGACGCCGGCCAGCGCCTGGCCGCTGGTGACGCCGAAGACGCCGATGGCCACGGCGATGGCCAGCTCGAAGTTGTTGCCGGCCGCGGTGAACGACAGCGTGGCCGTGCGCTCGTAGCCCAGGCCCAGGCGGTGGCCCAGGGCGAAGGAGACGCCGAACATGAGGAAGAAGTAGGCCAGCAGGGGCAGGGCGATCCGCGCGACGTCGCCGGGGCGGCTGCTGATCGTGTCGCCCTGGAGGGCGAAGAGCACCACGATGGTGAAGAGCAGGCCGTAGAGCGCCAGCGGGCCCACCCGGGGCAGGAAGGTCGACTCGTACCACTCCCGGCCGCGGGCGCGCTCCCCCAGCACCCGGCTGAGCCAGCCGGCCACCAGCGGCACACCGAGGAAGATCGCGACGTACTTCGCGATCTCCCAGGCCGAGACGTCCAGGCCGCTCTGCTCCAGGCCGAGCCAGCCGGGCAGCAGGTCGAGGTACAACCACCCCAGCGCGGCGAAGGCCACGATCTGGAAGACCGAGTTGATCGCGACCAGGACGGCGGCGGCCTCGCGGTCGCCGCAGGCCAGGTCGTTCCAGATGAGGACCATGGCGATGCAGCGGGCCAGGCCGACGATGATCAGGCCGGTGCGGTACTCCGGCAGGTCGGGCAGCATCAGCCACGCCAGTGCGAACATCAGCGCGGGGCCGACCACCCAGTTCAGCCCGATGGAGGCCGCGAGCAGCCGACGGTCGGAGGTCACCGTGCCGAGCCGGTCGTAGCGGACCTTGGCCAGGACGGGGTACATCATCACCAGCAGCCCGACCGCGATCGGCAGCGAGACCGAGTCGACCTCGACCGCCGAGAGGGCGTCGTCGAGACCCTCGACGGAGCGGCCGAGCACGAGACCGACCACCATCGCCACCCCGATCCACACGGGCAGGAACCGGTCGAGGGTGGAGAGCTTCGCGATGACGGCACCGTCGCGGGGGTCCTCCTGCGCCGCGGTGCCGGGCGGGGTCGGCGGCGGGGTGGACGGCGGGGTCGAGAAGGCGCTCATGCGGGCACCCCTGCTGCGTCGAAGAGCGAGCCGAGGGCGGCCATCGCCGCGGGCCGGGCCTGGTAGTAGACCCACACGCCGCGCTTCTCGCGGTCGAGGAGGCCGGCGTCGTGCAGCACCTTGAGGTGGTGGCTGATGGTCGGCTGGGAGAGGTCGAAGGCGGGCAGCAGGTCGCACACGCACGCCTCGGCGCCCTCGTGGGAGAGCACCATGGACAGCAGCCGCAGCCGCACGGGGTCGGCGATCGCCTTGAGCAGCGGCGCCAGCTGACCGGCCTGCTCGTCGGAGATCGGCTCGCGCGCCAGCGGGGTGCAGCACGCCAGCGGGTCGTCCGGGTCGGGAGCGAGGCTCTCATGCATCGACATGCGTCAATATTGACACATGTCGATGCCGTCCGCCACCCGCCGGACGCCCCGCCCCGCCCCGCCCCGGCTCAGCCGAAGCGACCGGAGATGTAGGACTCCGTCGACTCCATGTCGGGGTTGGTGAACATCTTCTTGGTGGGGTTGAACTCCACCAGGTGGCCCGGCTCCCCGGTCGCCTTGAGGTTGAAGAAGCCGGTGTCGTCGGAGACGCGCGCCGCCTGCTGCATGTTGTGGGTGACGATGACGATCGTGTAGTCGGCCTTGAGCTCGTGGATGAGGTCCTCCACGGCCGAGGTCGAGATCGGGTCGAGCGCCGAGCAGGGCTCGTCCATGAGCAGCACCTGCGGCTCGACGGCGATCGCGCGGGCGATGCACAGCCGCTGCTGCTGGCCGCCCGAGAGGCCCATGCCGGGCTTGCCGAGACGGTCCTTGACCTCGTTCCAGAGGTTGGCGCCCTTGAGGGAGCGCTCGACGATGGTGTCGGCCTCGGCCTTCTTCATCCGCTTGGCGTTGAGCCGGTTGCCGGCCAGCACGTTGTCGTAGATCGACATCGTGGGGAACGGGTTGGGCCGCTGGAAGACCATGCCGATCTGGCGGCGCACGGCCACCGGGTCGACCGACGGGTCGTAGAGCGACTGGCCGTCGACGACGACCTTGCCCTCGGCGCGGGCGCCGGGGATGACCTCGTGCATGCGGTTCAGCGAGCGCAGGAAGGTCGACTTGCCGCAGCCCGAGGGGCCGATCAGCGCGGTCACCGCCCGCGCCTTGATGGACATGGTCACGCCTTGCACGGCGAGGAAGTCGCCGTAGTAGATGTCCAGGTCGGAGACGTCGATGCTCTTGGCCATGACGGGTGGGTCCTCTCAGGGTGCCGCGGTCAGCGGCCGGTCTTGGGGGCGAAGAAGCTGCCGAGCACGCGGGCGATGACGTTGAGCAGCATCACGATGGTGATCAGCACGAGCGCCGCGCCCCAGGCGCGCTCGACCTGGAAGGGGACGTACTCCGCGAGTCCGCCGCGGGTCGCCTCGGAGAAGATCAGCACGGGAAGGGTGGCCATGCTGCCCTCGAAGGGGTTGAAGTTGGTGGAGCGCAGCGTGCCGACGATGAGCAGCAGCGGCGCGGTCTCCCCCGCCACCCGGGCGACGGCGAGCGTGACGCCGGTGATGATGCCGCCGATGGCGGTGGGCAGCACGACCTTGGTGATCGTGCGCCACTTCGGCACGCCCAGCGCGTAGGAGGCCTCGCGCAGCTCGTCGGGCACCAGCTTGAGCATCTCCTCGGTGGCGCGCACCACGATGGGGATCATCAGCACCGACAGCGCGATCGAGCCGCCGATGGCCATGCGGGTGCCGGGGCCGAAGATGAGCGTGAAGAGGGCCAGTGCGAAGAGGCCCGCCACGATGGAGGGGATGCCGGTCATGACGTCGACCAGGAAGGTCAGCACGCGGGCCAGCCGGCTGCCCTTGCCGTACTCGATGAGGTAGATCGCGGCCAGCACGCCGATCGGCACCGAGATCACCGTGGCGATCGCGGTGATGATCAGCGTGCCCATGATGGCGTGGTAGATGCCGCCGCCCTCTCCCAGGACGCCGTCCTGGGAGAAGGTCAGGAACTCCACCGACAGCGCCGGGGCGCCGCGGCTGACCACCTCCCAGATCACGGCCACGAGCGGCATCATCGCCACGGCGAAGGTGGTCCACACGACGGTGGTGACCAGGCGGTCGGTGCCCTTGCGCGAGCCCTCGACGGCGGTCGACCAGGCCGGGAGGGCCACGACGAGCAGGATCCAGCCGACCACGACGACCGGCACGGGGCCCCAGCCCAGCAGCAGGCCGACGAGCGCGGCCAGGCCGAAGGCGACCAGGGCGGCGACGGCCGGGGCCCAGCCGGGCAGCTGCGGGCGGGTCAGGGTGATGCTCTCGCCGGGGGCCGGCGAGGGACGGGTCTGGAGATCGGTCACGGGGTCACCCCTTGGCCTGGCCGCGGGCGGCGAGCCAGCGGCCGAGGAAGTTGACGGCGAAGGTCACGACGAAGAGCACGAGCCCGCCGAAGATCAGCACGTTGGTCTTGATGCCGGAGGCGTTGGAGTAGTTCAGCGCGATGCTCGCGGCGATCGTGGAAGGGTTCTGCGAGGAGATCAGGTTGATCGTGATGACGCCCGAGGCCGCCAGCACCATCGCCACGGCCATGGTCTCTCCGAGCGCACGGCCCAGGCCGAGCATGACCGCCGAGGTGACCCCCGAGCGGGAGTAGGGGAAGACCGTCATCCGGATCATCTCCCAGCGCGTGGCGCCGAGGGCCAGGGCGGCCTCCTCGTGCATGCGCGGGGTCTGGGCGAAGACCTCGCGGCACAGCGCGGTGATGATCGGCAGCGCCATCACCGCGAGCACGACGCCGGCGGTGAGGATCGTGCGGCCGGTGGTCACCGGGCCGGCGAAGAGCGGGATGAAGCCGAGGTTGTCGGCCAGCCACTGGTAGACGGGGAAGACCCAGGACTGCAGCGTCTCGCGGCCCCACAGGCCGTAGACGACGCTGGGCACGGCGGCGAGCAGGTCGATGGCGTAGCCGATGTAGCGCGCCAGGCGGCGCGGCGCGTAGTGCGAGATGACGAGCGCGACGCCGATGGCCAGCGGGGTGGCGATGATCAGCGCGATCACCGCGGCGATCACGGTGCCGTAGAGCAGCGGCCACACGTAGAGGACGATGTTGTCCTTGCCGTAGGCCTGGTCGCCGCTCGCCGAGAAGGCGGGGATGCTCTGCAGGAGCAGGAAGAGCGCCACGCCGGCGAGGGCCAGCATGATCAGCAGGCCCGCTCCGCGGGCGAGGCCGGCGAAGACCACGTCGCCGCGTCGGCTCACCACCTGGTCCTCGAGGGGCTCGGTCGGCCCCCCACGTGGCTCGGTGCTGGTGCTGGTCACCTGGGTCCCCCTGGTTCGGTGGCCCCGTCGGGGCCGCTCGTGCTGCCGTGTGGTGCTGGTGTGCGGGTCGATTGTGCCGGATCGCGAGCGACGGTGCCGCCTGCGTGGGTCGGGGGTGCGGGGCCCCCCCGGGCCCGCCCCCCC
>NZ_JADCLL010000010.1 GCF_015070375.1 Nocardioides kribbensis
TCATGGAGTCGCGTTGGGCGGTGAGCAGGGTGGAGAGGCCGGCGGCGAGCTGGCCGATGGCGTCGGTGCCGGTGAGGGTGACCTCGCGGGTCAGGTCGCCGGCGGAGGCGGCGCGCACGACCTCGAGGACCTGCTCGACCTTCTCGGCGAGGTCGGCCGCGGCGGCCTTCTCGGCGTCGTCGCGAGCGATCCGCTCCAGCGCGGCGGAGACGAGACGCCCGACGTTGCGCAGCGCCTCGAGGCGCTGGGGTGAGGGTGAGAGGGTCTCGGTGGCGAAGAAGTCCATGGTGCCGACGACGTCGCCGTCGACCACGATCGGGAAGCAGACCCCCGACTTCACCCCGACCCGCTGGGCGACGGGGGCGCGCACGCAGTCGGTCATCTCGCCCAGGTCGGGGGTGAAGAACAGGTCGCGGCTGCGCCAGGCCCGCCCCGACAGGCCCACGCCCTCGGCGAAGGAGGAGCGCCTGGTGACCTCGCGGAACTCCGGTCCGGCGTCGCCCGACTCGAGGGTGAACTTCAGCGTGCGGTCGGCCTCGTCGATGCGCCAGTAGGACCCGTAGGCCCACCCGAACTCCTCGCGCACCCGCTCGATCGCGGTGCGGGCGGCCTCCAGCTCGGTCGTGGCGGCGGCGACCCCGGCCTCCACGCGGTGGACCGCGGCGCGGTCGCGGGTGTCGGCCTCGCGGACCCGCTCGGTGGCGACGGCGTCGGTGACGTCGGTGAGGGTGACCAGCTGCAGGGGGTGGGCGCCCTCGCGGACCAGGGTGACGACCACGTCGAGGTCGCGACCCACGTGGGAGACCCGGAGCCGGCGCGGGCCGCGGTCGGCGGGCCCGGGCGTGAGGGTGCCGGGCTCCAGGGGCAGCAGCCGCGCCAGCGGCAGGTCGACGACGGAGTCTTCGCTGCCGGGGCTGGCGGTCATCCGCCAGGCCAGGTCGGCCAGGTCGTTGGCGTGGCGCACCGTGCCGGCGGCGTCGACCACGACGGCCGGCGTCGGCAGGGCGGCGAGCAGCTGGTCGCCCGTCGGCTCGTCGCGGGTGGGGGCGGTGGCGCCGGACGGCAGGTCGGCGAGGGGCGCGGTGAGCGGTGCCTGGAGCCGCGGCACGGGGCTGGGCTCGTCGCCCTCGGGTGAGTGCGGGCGGTCGGGAGCGAGCTGGCTCATGCGGGGGCCTCCGGGCGGGTGGGGGAAGACCCGCTGGTGCAGCCGGTCACCAGACCGGTCGGCACCCGGGGGGCCCGGTCCGAGCCGCCGGGTGGCGGGAGTCACCCGCCGTACGGCGTGCTCACCACTCCCAGCGCAGCCCGGCGGTGCCGGGGCCGAAGCCGGGCTGGAGCAGGTGGGCCTCGGGCCCGATCGCGGCCACGCGGCGTCGCACGCTGCCGCGCGCGTCGTGGGTGATCGCGTGGATGGTGCGCGGCACCCGCCGGGGGTCGAAGCGGACCCAGAGCGCCAGCACCCGCTGGCGACGGGTGACCATGAGGTCCCACCCGGGCTCGTCGGGACCGCCGAGCATGCCGCCGAGCTCGATCTCGGTGATCACGGTCTCGTTGGTCTCCAGCGGCCGGTGCAGGCGCAGCTCCGCGGCGAAGAGTCCGGTGTCGGCGCGGTGGTGGGTGGCCCCGATGGTGCAGCCGGCGACCGCGCGGATCGTCGGGGGCTCCAGGGCCGGGGCCACGCCGTCGGTGGCGTCGGCGGTGTGGGGGGTCGCGACGGCGGCCTCCGCGGTCGAGGAGGAGGAGGAGGCGGCGGGGGTGTCGACGGCGACGAAGTACGGCGCGTGGTGGGCACCCGGCGTGCGCGCCAGCCAGGCCGCGCGAACCGTCAGGCGGGTCACGCGGCCGGTGAGGTCGACGTCGAGCACGACGTGCGAGCTGCTCTCCACCAGGGCGTGCGGGTCGCTCATGCCCAGGGCGCGCAGGGCCTCCGTGGTGCCCTCCTCCCCGCCGACGCTGTAGGGCGTGGTGTCGCGCGGGCCCGGGCGGCGACTGGGCCCCAGCAGGCTCGAGAGCGTCGACTCGGCCAGGTCGAGCACGTCCTCGAGGGCCTCGACGACCTCCCGCGAGGCCGCGCCGTCGGGTCGACGCCGTCCGCTGCGCCACGACGACAGGGTCGAGAGGCTGACGGAGTGCCCGCGCACACCGAGGGAGTCGACGAGCTCACGCAGGGTGACGCCCCGGGCGGCGATGGCGGCCGACAGGGACTCGGGGAACGACGGGGGAGCGACCGCGGGACTCATCGACCTCAACTTTACCGGCGTGACATCGGGAGCTAGGTGATACGTCAAACAGCGCTGTGTAGCGTCACCGACGCGTCGCGCCATCGACGTGGACTTCTCGGGCGATCACGGAGGTGGTGCATGGACGCGCTGACGCGACTCGTGGAGCGCATCGCCGACGTCGACCAGGAGGCCGCCGAGGCGCTGCGCGCGCTGGAGGACCTCGACAGCGCCTGGAGCGGGGTCAGCGGCGTCGACGAGTGCCTGCGCACCGTCGCCGCTCTCGTCGGCTCCGAGGTCGAGCTCCACGCGCCGGCCCGCGGCCTGTGGCTGCGGGCGAGCGCGCGCCGGGTCGACGTGATCCCGGTGGGCGCCGGGCGACACACCCCCGGCCCCGAGCACCCGCTGGCCCCGCTGGCCCGTGGTGCGGGCTTCCTGCTGCGCCGTGGCGAGCACGACGACCTGCTCGCCTCCGTCGTGATGGCGCGGGCAGCCCGCATCCTCGGCCCGCTGCTCGAGCAGCGGCGCAGTGAGGTCGCCCCGGCCGACACCGTCCACGCCGCGCTGGCCGTGGCGGTCGACGCCGACGCCGGGCCCGAGGACCGGCGCGACGCCCTGCTGCGCCTGCGCCTGCGCCCCGAGACGCCGGTCGTGCTCTACGCCGTGCCGGGACCGCGGCCCTCCCTCGTCGAGCCGCCGGCGTGGTCGCAGGGCGGGGTGTCGCGCGTGCGGCCGGCCTCCGAGCTGCCGAGCGCCTGGAACGAGGCCCGGATGGCCCTGCGGCTCACCGCGACCGGCGAGGCCGACGACCCGGGCGAGCGCTGGGTCCGCGCCGAGGAGGTCGGCAGCGGGCTGCTCGCCCTGGCCGCCGGTTTCGTGGCCGGGGCCATGCGCAGCCGCGACGTCGTCGCCCTCGACGCCGTCGGCGCCCCCGACAGCCCCGCCGGCCGGGCCCTGACCGCGATCTCCGAGACCACGACGATCCGCTCGGCCGCCGAGCGGATCCCCGTGCACCACTCGACGCTCCAGCGCCAGGTCAAGGGCCTGGAGCGCGAGCTCGGCTGGTCGGTGACCGAGCCGGCCGGCCGGCTCCGGCTCGACCTGGCCTTCGCGCTGCGGCGCCTCGAGCGCAACTACGGGCGCCCCGGCCTCTACTGAGCGCCTGCCCTCCGACCGTCCGCTGGTGACCGGGGTGGGGCGGGGCCGAGGGTGGCGCGGGGGGTGGTGGCCGAGGGTGGGCCGCCGGGCCTCAGCGCCGGACCGAGCCGGTCCTGCGGCCGCGGCGAGCGGCCTCGCCGGAGGCGCCGAGCGCGGCGAGGCAGAGCGACAGCGGCACGACGAGGAGCGTCGCCACCTGCGCCCCGTGGGCGGCGGCGCCGGGTCCGGCGGCCGCGGCGGTGAGGTGGGCGGCGAGGACCCCGCTCGCGAGCGGGCCGACGGCACCGGCCAGCAGGCCGGCGGTCACGAGACGCCGCCTCCGGCGCGAGGGCCCCTGCGCGCGGTGGGCCGCGAGTAGGCACGACGCGGTCCAGCCGAGCAGGGCCCAGACCACGGCGCCCGCCACGACGTGGGGCACCGGGGCCGTGGGTCCGAGGCAGAGCGCGACCGCGGCGGTCACCGCGGCGGCGGCCGCGCTGCGCCCGGAGCGACGCAGCAGGCGGTGGGCCGACGCCGACCGCGCGTGGTCGCGGGCGAGGTGGGCGCCCGCTCCGCCGGCCAGCAGGGCGACGGCGCCGGTCGTGGCGGCGGCGGTGGCCGGGGTGGCGGCGCCCGCCAGCGCCGGCTGCGCGGCCGCGGTGGTCAGCAGGGTGACCACCGCCGACGACGTGCCGGCCGCGGCGAGGAGCCAGCCCGCGCCGGCCGCGCCGGAGTCCTCGGGGCGGCGCCGACCGTGCGGCGTCGGCCGGGCCGCGTGCCCGCGACCCGGTCTGGTCGGCGCGCCGGCGACGCACGAGGGGCTCGTGGGCGTGCTCGCGAGGGTGTCGAGGGTCATGACGGTCTCCGAGAGGGGAAGGGGGCGCCGCGACGCGGGGTCGGGCGGGAGGGCGGGGGGACCCTCGGCTCGCAGATCCGATCGGCCGGGCCAGCCGGGTGCTGACCCGCCGTACGGCGCCGAGAGCGAGCCGTACGGCGCACCGCGCCCCGCCGCCCGCGGCCGCTGGGCGGTCGACGACCCCGCCGCCGGTCGGGGCGGTCAGCCGGCGTCGAGGACCTCCCGGGCGGCGGCCGCCCCGCGGCGCAGCGCCCCGTCGACGTGCTGGTAGCCCTCGGCGGCGGTGTCGGAGCAGGCCCAGTGGATGCGCCCCACGGGCGCGGTCTGGTGGCGGCCCCAGCGCGAGAGCCCACCGAGGTCGAAGGACGCGGCGTACGCGCCCCTGGTCCACTCCTCGCTGGCCCAGTCGGACTCGGCGTAGACCTCGGGGGCCAGGGCGTCGGGCCCGAGGTACTCCGCGATCGACCCGAGCACGGCCGCGCGCCGCGCGTCGTCGTCGAGCTCGAGCAGGGCGTCGGCCTTCTCGTCGGAGACGAAGCCGACCAGCGTGCCGCGGGGGTCGTCGTGGTTGGTGTTGTCGTAGACCTCCTGCACCAGCGAGCTCGGGCCGAAGCAGGTGCCCGACAGGCCCTGCTCGCGCCAGAACGGGCGGTCGTAGACGGCGTGCACCTTGATGACGAGGCCCAGCGAGAGGTGCTGGTGCATCTGGTGCTGGCGACGCGGGAGGGGCGGGTCGAAGCTGATGCGGGTGTAGAGGTTCGGCGGCACCGCGACGACGACGCGACGGGCGGTGAGGGTGGTCCGGTCGGACTCGACGGTCACGCCGGCCGCGTGGGTGCGGATGGTGCGCACGGGGGTCTCGAGGTGCACCTCGAGGTCGGCGGCCATGGCCTCGCTCACCGACTGCATGCCGCCCACCACGCGCCGGTCGAGGATGAAGCCGTCGTCGAGCAGGTGGGAGAACGACCCTGCCGAGGCCGCCATCAGCACGGCCTGGAGCGCGGAGAAGGCGTGCGCGGGCTTGGTGAGCATGCCGCCGGCGATGAAGAGCCCGATGTTGTCGCAGGCCACCTCGTCGCCGGACTGCTCGCGCAGCCAGTGGTGGAAGGAGATCCGGTCGAGCTCGCGGGCGCGCGGGGAGGCCCACGGCTCGCGGCAGCCGATCTCGGCGGCCAGGTCGTCGAGCAGCGCGGTGAGCCGCTCCATCTCGGCCGCGGTCGCGTCGCCGACCGGCATGGTGTCGCCCTCGTAGGCCACGGTCTCCCCCTCGGCGGTGCGGTAGAGCGAGCGGCCCTCGCGGTAGCGCGGGAAGGTCGACAGGCCGAGCTCGTCGAGCAGCCCCAGCAGGGCGGTCTGGTCGGGGGAGACCCACTGCCCGCCCAGCTCGAGGAAGGCGCCGTCGACGACGTCGCTCCACGTGCGCCCGCCGACCCGCTCGCGGGCCTCGAGCACGGCCACGCTCAGCCCGGCCGCCTGCAGCGTGCGGGCGGTCATCAGCCCCGCCGGTCCGGCGCCGACGACCACCACGTCGCGGTCGGGCGCGCTCGTCGCGGACTGCGGGTCGGGCGTGGTCGTCATGCGGTCTCTCCAGGAGGCTGGTGCGAGGTGGTCGGTGCGAGGTCGTCCACGTGAGGTGGCGCTGCGGATCATGGTGTCCGATCGGGGTCCGGACTGCGGTAATCGTAGCCGAGGGCCCCGCCGTACGACGGAATCGGCAAGATCGCCCGGTGCTGACGGGCGGACGTGTCGCGCGTCACGTCGGCTGCGCGCGGGCCGCGGGTCGGGCGAGGATGCTGCGGTGACCGCCGCCTCGCCGACCCCGCCGACGCCCGACGCCGGCCCGTCCCCGGAGGAGCAGCGCGCCCTGCTCGCCCGGCCCTTCGCGCTGGCCCACGGCGACCCGCTGCCCAACCGGCTGGCCAAGGCCGCCCTGAGCGAGGGGCTCGGTCGCCGCGATCTCTCGCCCGGCAGCCGGATCCGACGGCTCTACGAGCGCTGGGCCGACAACGGCACCGGGCTCATCGTCACCGGCAACGTCATGGTCGACCGCACCGCCCTCGGCGAGGCCGGCAACGTCGCGGTCGAGGACGAGCGCGACCTCGCGGACCTGCGCGCTTGGGCGAGCGCGGCCAAGGCCGGCGGCGCGCGGGTGTGGGTGCAGCTCAACCACCCCGGGCGCCAGGCGCCGCGCACGCTGACCCCCCGGCCCGTCGCCCCCTCGGCGATCGCCGTGCCCGGCACCGGCGGCCTCTTCGCCACCCCGCGCGCGCTCACCGACGACGAGGTGGTCGACCTGGTGGCCCGCTTCGCGCGCACCGCCGGCATCGTGTGCCGCGCAGGCTTCGACGGGGTGCAGGTGCACGCCGCCCACGGCTACCTCATCAGCCAGTTCCTCTCCCCGGTGACCAACCGCCGCGAGGACCGCTGGGGCGGCGACGCCGAGGGTCGGCGCCGGTTCCTGGTCGAGGTGGTGCGCGCGGTGCGCGCCGAGATCGGGGAGCACCGGTCGCTGTCGGTGAAGCTGAACTCCGCCGACTTCCAGCGCGGCGGCTTCGGCGAGGACGACTCCCTGGAGGTCGCGCGCGTGCTCGCCGACGAGGGCGTCGACCTGCTGGAGGTCTCCGGTGGCACCTACTCCAGCGCGGCCATGCTCGGTGTCGACTCGAGCCTGAAGGAGAGCACGCGGCGCCGGGAGGCCTACTTCGTCGACTTCGCCGAGCGCGTGCGCCGCGAGGTGCCCGACCTGCCGCTCATGCTCACCGGCGGCTTCCGCACCCTGGGCGCGATGAGCGAGGCCGTCGCCAGCGGCGCGGTCGACGTCGTCGGGCTGGGGCGCCCGCTCACGGTCGAGCCCCACGCCCCCGCCGGCCTGCTCGACGGCAGCGTCACCAGCAGCCAGGTGCGCCCGCGCCGCAGTGGCATCAGGACCCTCGACAACCTCACCGAGCTGGTCCACTACTCCGTGCAGATGTGGCGCATGGCCGACGGCCGCGACCCCGCCCCCGACCGCCACCCCGCCCTCAACGTGGCGCAGTACCTCGCCCGCAACGGCCGCGACAGCATCCGCTCGACCCGCCGGGGGCTCTGACCGGGCCCGGCTCGGCCCGAGCACCGGGCCCGCGGAGCCGGACGGGCACTGTCCCGCGGGTGGGCGCGCGCCGGCCGTGCGCCGCCCGCAGGGACGCGACGACCCGGCCAGGCCCGGCGCGGGTCGGGGCGGTGTGCCCGTCCGGCTCCGTGGCGGACCCGCCTGCCCTACTCGCAGGCGGTGCCGTCGCCGTCGGCGTCCAGGCCGTGCGGGTCGGGTCCGGTCACCCGCACCGGCCCGTTGACGTCGGCGCAGTCGACGTCGGGCGGGAAGAGCGGGAGGCACGGCGAGTAGCCCGCGGCGCACGACGCCGGGGCCGCGGCCGGCGCGCGCACCGGCGCCGGCGTACGGCAGGTGAGGTCGCGGGCGGCGCGGTCGGCGGCGACGTAGGACCGCTCGCGGGGGTGCGCGCCGTAGCCGTCGCGCGAGTCGTAGCGCGCGACGGCGAGACCCGCGTCGATCAGGCGCATCCCGGCGTCGGGGCGCGGGCCCGAGGTGAGGTCGACGTAGCGCAGCAGACGCCCGTAGCGGTCCCGGTCCTCGTCGCTGCGGCGCAGGACCACCCGCTCGCCCAGCACCAGCCGGCCGAGCAGCGCGGTGGCCCTCTCCGAGCCGCACTCGCCGACCTCGGGGGTGTCGACACCCACCAGGCGCACCGTGGTGTCGTTGCCCAGCTCGAGGGTGTCGCCGTCGATGATCCGGGTGACGAGGTAGGTGCGCGGCGGACGCTGCGCCGGTGTGGCCCTGCCCGACCCGGCGCCGGTCGCGGCGGGGTCGGTGCTCGCGTCGGCGGCGGGCTCGACGGCGTCGGACGGCGTCGGCGGGGGTGCCGTGGCCGGGTCGGTCGGTCCGGGGGCGGTGGCGACCGGGTCGGCCGACGTGGTCTCGACCGGGCGGTCGTCCTCGGCGCCGACCGCTCCGGCGAGGGCCACGAGGGCGACCACGGCCGCTGCCGCGGTGAGCCGCCGGTGCTGCGCGGCCCAGCGCACCGGACCGCGCGGCGCACCGGGTGGGGCGGGTCGCGGCTGCGGTGCGGCGTACGGCACGGGGCGCCCGGCGGCCGCGGACGGCGGGGTGGCGACGGCCTCGGTCCAGCGTCGGCCGTCCCAGTACCTCAGGTGCCCGGCCGGGCGACCCGGGTCCTGGTGCCACCCCGGCCCGGGCGTGCTCACGCCTTCTCGCAGGCGATGCCGTCCTTGTCGGCGTCGAGGGTGCCGTTGTGCGCGACCGCGGTGTTGTAGGCCTTGGTGTTGCGGTAGAAGTTCGTGACCTTCTTGCCCGAGGTCTTGTCCACGGCGTTGCTGCGACCCACCCCGTGCTTCCACTGCTTCTGCAGGTTCGTGCAGTTGTCGTGGATGCCGGTGGTGTGCGCGTCGGCGCTCACCGAGGTGAGGGCGGGGGAGGCGGCGACGCCGAGGGCGAGGGCGACGGCGGCGATGCGGGGGGCGAAGGTCATGCCCCGAAGGTAAAGAGATGCGGTCGACGTCGTGCGCGATCGGGCCAGGACCACCCGGACGGGCCATGCGCGGCGCACGGTCGGGCCATGCGCTGCGCACGGTCGGGCCTGGGCGGCGGTGCCGGACGGGCCACCCGGCTCCGTCGCGGGGGTCGCACGCGAGCCCGACGCGCGCGTCACGTGGTCGCAACGCGGGCGGAGCAGGGCCGTCACACCCTTGACCTAGCGTCGCCGGACCCACTAGACCGAGCAGCACCCCGTCGAAGGTTGGTCCGCCATGTCGGAACGTCTCACCACCCCTGCCGCCGCGACGTCCACGGCTGCGCCGCCCGGTGACCCGGGAGGCGCAGACGCGGAGTACCTCGCCAAGCGGAGCCTGCGCTCGGGCTCGGCGGGGTGGGTGCTGCTGGCGGGCCTCGGCGTCAGCTACGTCATCTCCGGTGACTACTCGGGGTGGAACTTCGGCCTCGAGCAGGGCGGCTTCGGCGGCCTGCTCATCGCCACGGTGCTGATCGCGGCGATGTACCTCGCCCTCGTGCTCGGCATGGCCGAGCTGTCCTCGGCGCTGCCCGCCGCCGGCGGCGGCTACACCTTCGCCCGCCGCGCGCTCGGACCCTGGGGCGGCTTCGCGACGGGCACCGCGATCCTCATCGAGTACGCCATCGCGCCCGCGGCCATCGCCACCTTCATCGGGGCCTACGTCGAGTCGCTCGGCCTGTTCGGCATCACCGACGGCTGGTGGGTCTACCTCGCGGCGTACGCGCTCTTCATCGGGGTGCACCTGGCCGGGGTGGGCGAGGCGCTGAAGGTGATGTTCGTGATCACCGCGGTGGCCGTGCTCGGGCTGGTGGTCTTCGCGGTCGCGGCGGTGCCGCTCTTCGACCTCGACAACCTCACCGACATCGCCCCCACCGACGCAGCCGGCTCCTCGGCCTTCCTGCCCTTCGGGGTGCTCGGGGTGTGGGCGGCGGTGCCCTACGCGATCTGGTTCTTCCTCGCCATCGAGGGGGTGCCGCTGGCCGCGGAGGAGGCGGCCGAGCCCGAGCGCAACGTGCCCCGCGGGATCATCGCCGCGATGGCGCTGCTGCTGGTCAGCGCGGCCGCGATGCTGCTGCTGGTCACCGGCGCCGGGGGCGCCGACGCGATGAAGGGCTCGGGCAACCCCTTGGTGGAGGCGCTCGGCTCCGGGGCCGCGGCCACGACGGTCAACTACATCGGCCTCGCCGGTCTGGTCGCCAGCTTCTTCTCCATCATCTACGCCTACTCCCGCCAGCTCTTCGCGCTCTCGCGCGCCGGCTACCTGCCGCGGGTGCTGTCGATCACGACCCGGCGCAAGGCGCCGCTCCTCGCGCTCGTCGTGCCCGGTGTCATCGGCTTCGCGCTGACCTTCACCGGCCAGGGGGCCGTGCTGCTCAACATGGCCGTCTTCGGGGCCGCGCTGTCCTACGTGCTGATGATGACCAGCCACGTCGTGCTGCGCCGCCGCGAGCCCGACATGCCGCGGCCCTACCGCACCCCCGGCGGTGCGGTGACCACCGGCTTCGCCCTGGTCGTGGCCGCCCTCGCCGTGGTCGCCACCTTCCTCGTCGACACCGTCGCCGCGCTGTCGTGCCTGGGCGTCTTCGTGGCGTTCATGGCCTACTTCGGCCTCTACAGCCGCCACCACCTGGTGGCCGGCTCGCCCGACGAGGAGTTCGCGGCGCTCGCCGAGGCGGAGGCGTCGGTGCGGTGACCGGCCCCCGCTACAGCCAGCACCTCGGCGGCACGACGTACGCCTTCGATGGGCTGGTGGACCTGATGGCCAAGGCGACCCCGGTGCGCTCGGGCGACCAGCTGGCCGGCTGCGCGGCGGAGTCCGACGAGCAGCGCGCGGCGGCCGCGTGGGCGCTGGCCGACGTCGCGCTCGACACCTTCCTCACCGAGGAGCTGGTGCCCTACGACTCCGACGAGGTCACCCGGCTGATCCTCGACGGGCACGACCGCGCCGCCTACGCCCCGGTCTCGCACCTGACCGTCGGCGGACTGCGTGACTGGCTGCTGCAGACCTGCACCCGCCCCGACGCCGCCGCGGTGCTCGCCGCGCTCGCGCCGGGGCTGACCCCGGAGATGGTGGCCGCGGTCAGCAAGATCATGCGCAACCAGGACCTCATCGCGGTGGGTCGCGCGGCGCGGGTGACCTCGGCCTTCCGCACCACGATCGGGCTGCCGGGACGCCTGGCCACCCGCCTGCAGCCCAACCACCCCACCGACGACCCGCGCGGCATCGCCGCCGCCACCCTCGACGGGCTGCTGCTGGGCTGCGGCGACGCGGTGATCGGGATCAACCCCGCGACCGACTCGCCCGAGGCCACCGCGACCCTGCTGCACCTGCTCGACGACATCCGCCAGCGCTACGAGATCCCGACCCAGTCCTGCGTGCTCTCGCACGTCACGACCACCATCGAGCTGGTCGAGCGCGGCGCGCCGGTCGACCTGGTCTTCCAGTCCGTGGCCGGCACCGAGGGCGCCAACGCCGGCTTCGGGGTCACCCTCGACCTGCTGCGCGAGGGCAACGAGGCCGGGCGCTCGCTGCGCCGCGGCACGGTCGGCGACAACGTGATGTACCTCGAGACCGGGCAGGGCTCCGCGCTCAGCGCCGGCGCCCACCTCGGCGTCGGCGGGCGCCCGGTCGACCAGCAGACGCTCGAGGCCCGGGCCTACGCCGTGTGCCGGATGCTCGACCCGCTGCTGGTCAACACCGTGGTCGGCTTCATCGGCCCGGAGTACCTCTACGACGGCAAGCAGATCGTGCGCGCCGGGCTCGAGGACCACTTCTGCGGCAAGCTGCTCGGCCTGCCGATGGGCGTCGACGTCTGCTACACCAACCACGCCGAGGCCGACCAGGACGACATGGACACCCTGCTGACCCTGCTGGGCACCGCGGGGGCGTCGTTCGTGATCGCCGTGCCCGGCGCCGACGACGTGATGCTGGGCTACCAGAGCCTGTCCTTCCACGACGTTCTCTACCTGCGCCAGGTGCAGGGGTTGCGGCCCGCGCCGGAGTTCGAGGCGTGGCTCGACGGGCTCGGCATGCTCGGCGACGCCGGCCGGATCCTGCCCACCGACCTCGACGCCTCGCCGCTGCGCGAGCTGACCGCACGGTGACCGGGGTGAGCGCGGTGACCGGGGTGAGCGGGACGGCCGGGACGACCGGGGCCGCTGGAGCGGGCGGGGGGAGCGGGCGTACGGCATCCGCCGCGGAGGGTGTCGGTGCGCCGGAGGGTGGGGTCGACCCGGCCGTGGTGGGCGACCTGTGGTCGTCGCTGCGTACGACGACCCAGGCCCGCATCGGTCTCGGCCGCGCCGGCGACGCACTGCCCACCCGGCGGGTGCTGGAGTTCCAGGCCGCCCACGCCGCGGCGCGCGACGCCGTGCACGAGCCGCTCGACGTCGACGTGCTGGCGCCCGCGGTGGCCGCGGTCGGGCTCGGCGAGCCGCTGCGGGTCACCAGCAGGGCGACCTCGCGCGCGGAGTACCTGCGACGGCCCGACCTCGGCCGTCAGCCCGCCGACCTCGCGGGGCTGGCTTGGGGTGGGGCCGGCGTCGGTGCCGGGGGTGAGGCCCAGGTCGGCATCGTGCTGGCCGACGGGCTCTCCCCGCGCGCCCTGGTCGACCACGGCCCCGGCCTCCTCGCCGCGATCGTGGCCGCCCTGCGCGCCGCCCTCGGCGACGACTGCACGATCGCGCCGCCGGTGATCGCCACCCAGGCCCGCGTCGCCCTGGCCGACCACGTCGGTGAGGCCCTCGGTGTCGAGACCCTCCTCGTGGTGATCGGCGAGCGCCCGGGCCTCTCGGTGGCCGACAGCCTCGGGATCTACCTCACCCACCACCCCCGCCCCGGCCGCAGCGACGCCGAGCGCAACTGCGTCTCCAACGTGCACCCGCCCGACGGACTCTCCTACGAGCGGGCCGCCGCCGTCGTGGCCGGTCTCGTGCGCGGCGCCCGCGAGCTCGGCGCCTCCGGCGTGCGCCTCAAGGACTCCTCGCTCGCCCCCGAGCTGGCCGCCGACTGACCGGGGGTCGGGCTGCGCGGGTTTCACCGGCCGGCTGGTGACACCCGCACCTGTCGGCCGGCGCACGGGCCGACAGGTGCGGGTCCGGGCCGACAGGCTCGGCCGAGGGCGGTCCTCGAGCCGGCGGATCGCGGCGTACGGCGGGCGCGCCGGGTCGGGTCGGGGCCGGGGCCCGGGGTGGACGTCATGCGGAGGGTGGATGCGCATCCACGGGGCGTATGACGTCCCGGGGCGGGCGCGCGGGGCCAGGGTGGGACGTCATGCGGAGGGTGGATGCGCATCCACGGGACGCATGACGTCCGGCGGCGGGTGGGCGGCGTAGCCGAACGGGCACAGTGCTCGCCGGCGGCACGTGCTCCCGTGCGGACCCGCCCTGCCCCGGGCCGCGCCCGGGACGACGGGGCGCGGCGGCGGTGGTGCGCCCGTTCGGCTACGACGCCCTGCCCCGGGTGCGGCCCGCCGCGCCGGCCCTCCGCCCTGCGGGTGAGCCCCACGGGGCGGGGGAGTGGTGGAGTGGGTGGTCGGCCACGAGGCGGTCCGGCCGGTGAGCCAGCCGCGCTGTCCGGTCGCCGGGTCGGCCGGACCGCTGGTTCGCGTCACCGGCCTGCGTCACCGGCTCGAGCCGCTGCATCCGTGGGCCGCCCCCGCACCACCCCCGCCCGTCAGAGATCCCCAGGAGCCGCCCGGTGCCCGCGACCATCGTCGACCTCGGCCGTCAGCGCCACTACGGCGCGTTCTACGGCCTCGACCCGGTCCCCACCGGCCGCCCGCTGCTGCTCCTGCTCGGCAACTGCCAGGCCGAGTCGCTGCGGCTGCTCCTCGACCCCGCCGCCGCCGAGCCCCTCGACCAGCCGGCCGGCCCTGCGCCCGCCGGCCCGCCGACCGATGCACCCGTCGACACGCGAGGCGCCCACTCCACCGACCCAGGCGGCGCCGGCTCCGCCGTCCTGCGCGGCGCCCACCCGACACGGCCCACGAGCGACGTCGTGAGTGTGCGGGTGCCGCCGATCCACGAGCTCACCGCCGACGACCTGCCCCACCTCGACGCGCTGCTCGAGCGCGCCGACCTCCTCGTGGCCCAGCCGACCCGCGCCGACTACCGCGACCTGCCGCTCGGCACCGAGCAGGTGCTCGCCCGCGCCCGCGCCGACCTGCGCACGGCCCTGGTGTCGAGCGTGCGGTACGCCGGGCTGCACCCCTTCCACGTCGTCGTCCACCCGCCCGAGCTCGACGGGGTGGTGCCCCCGGTCGTGGCCTACCACGACCTGCGCGCCGTCGTGCTGGCCGCGCGCGGCCACACCGACCCCGGCGCCGACGGCAGCCGCCTCGACGACCTGCTCGACGACCTCCCCCCGCTCACCGCCGACGCCGTGCGGGCGGTCGGCGACGACTCGGGCGCCGAGCTGCTCCGCCGCCAGCAGCAACACGGCGGGGTCGCGGTGGCCGACCTGCTCGACGACCCGGCGGTCGACGACATGCGCACGGTCAACCACCCCGGTCCGCGGGTCCTGACCGGGGTCGCCCGGCGGGTGCGCGCCTCCCTGGGTCTGGCTCCGCTGGAGGTCGACCCGGGCCGCCCGTTGCTCGACGACGTGCACGCACCGGTGCACCCGGTGGTGGCCGCCGTACGCCGCCCGGCCGACGGCCCCGCACCCTCGCCCGACCACTGGCGGGTCGGGGGCCGGTCGGTCGCCGAGCGGGACGTGCTGGCGGCGCAGCTGGCCTGGTACGCCGACCACCCGGCCATGGTCCGCGAGGCCCTCGCCCGCCACGGCCGCACCCTCGACCACCTCGGGCTCGCCCCGTGACCCGCGACCTGACCCGCGACCTGACCCGCGACGCCGGGACCGGTGGCGCGGCCCCCGGACCCACCTCCGGCGACCCCCGGGCCGTCGGTCCGTCGACCGTCGGCCCCGGGGCTGATCACTCCGGTGCCGATCACTCCGGTGCCGATCACTCCGGTGCCGATCGCTCCGGCGCCGGTCGTCCCCGGGCCGACCACTCCGGTGCCGATCGCACCGACCCGGCCGAGACCCGTCGCCGGGCGGCGCTCCCGCTGCACCTGGTGCACGACGACGCGCGCCACGGGGTGGCGCTCTACGCCCGTCAGGTCGCCGAGGCGCTGGGCGCCCGGGTGCTCGTCGGCACCCCGGCCGACGCCGTCGCCGAGGCGCGTCGCACCGGCGCGGGTTCGGTGCACGTGCACTGGACCGACCGGCTCTTCGGCGACTCGTCCGCGGAGTCGGCGGCGGCCGTGGTGGCGCTGGCCGCGCAGGTGCCGACGACACTGACGTTGCACGACGTGCCCCAGCCGTGGGCGGGCGAGGCCCGCGCCGCGGCGTACGCCGAGGTCGTGCGCGGCGTGCGCACCTGGGCGGTCAACAGCCACCACGAGGCCGACCTGCTCGCGGGCGTGCTCGACCGGGTGCCCGGGCCGCCCGCTCCCGGGGCGCTGCGCTCGACCGTGGTGCACCTGCCCGTCGTGCCGCTCGACCCGGTCGATCCCGCGGATGCCGTGGAGGCCGCGGATGCCGCGGACGCGACGGAGCCCGGCGACGGCGTCGTGCCGCAGGCCCCGGCGGGGCGCGTGCGCCTCGCGCTGTTGGGCTTCGTCTACCCCGACAAGGGCCACCGCGAGCTCGTGCGCGCGGCCGCGGCGCTGGCCGAGGAGGGGCACGACGTCGAGGTCGTCGCCCTCGGGGCGCCGGTGGCCGGCCACGACGACCTGCTCGACGAGCTCGCCGCGCGTGCCCGCACCGGCGGGGTGGGCTGGCGGGTCACCGGCTACCTCGGCGACGCCGACCTCGCGGCCTGGATGCGTGCCGTCGACGTGCCGGTCACCGGCCACCGTCACGTCTCGGCGTCGGGGTCGATGAACTCCTGGCTCGCCGCCGGCCGCCGCCCGCTCGCGCTCGACGGGCCCTACGTGCGCGAGGTCGACGCCCTGCGCCCCGGCGGCTTCCGGCTCTACGACGACGACTCACTGGTCGACGAGCTGCGCGCCGCCCTGGCCGACCCCTCCCGCACCCACGCCGCGGCCGACGACCTGCGCCCCCTGCTGAGCGACACCGCGCGGGCCTACGCCGCCTGGTGGGCCGGCGTGCACCGCGCCCTGCCCCACCCGCCGCAGCCGGTGCTCGAGCCGTGGTGACGGGAGGCCGTCGTGCGGCCCAGCGTACCGGCCCGCTGGCCGGCCCCGTCGACCTCCCGGGCCTCGAGGTCGCGCCGCCCGGCGTCCTGCCCGTGTCGGGCAACCGGTGGGACCTCGCCCTCGCGGCCGCTCCCGGCGACGCCCGCGCCCTCGACCGCGACCGCGCCCCCGTCCGCGACCGCGACCACGCCCCCGTCCGCGACCCCGACCCCGCCGAGGCCCGCGACCCCGCCGACGCCCGCGACCCCGCCGACGCCTACGACTCCGCTCCCGCCCGGTCCGGCACCCACTCCGGCACCCACGCCGACGCTCGCACCGGCGACCCCGCCCGCGGCGGCCCGCCGTCGGTGACGGTGGTCGTCACCCACTTCGAGCAGCCCCGCGAGCTGGCCCGCACCCTGCACGCGCTCACCCGCCAGACCGGCGCGGGCACGACCTGGCGCGACGTCGAGGTGGTGGTCGCCGACGACGGCTCGCGCGAGCCGCCGGCGGTGCCCGACGGCGTACGGCTCGTGCGCCAGGCCGACCGCGGCTTCCGTGCCGGCGCCGCGCGCAACCTTGGCGCCGCGGCCGGCCGCGGCGAGGTGCTGGTCTTCCTCGACGCCGACACCACCCCCGAGCCGGGCTTCCTCACCGCGATGGTGAGGCTGCCCGCCTGCTGCCCCGAGGCGCTGGTCGTGGGCCGCCGCCGCCACGCCGACCTCGCCGCCACCGACCCCGCGGCGCCGGTGGAGCAGGTCGGTCCGCAGCGCGAGCTGCCCGCCCCCGCGTGGCTCGACGACGCCTACGCCGCCAGCCGCGACCTGCTCGACGCCGACGAGCGCTCCTACCGCTTCGTCATCGCGGCGGTGCTGGCGTGCAGTCGCTGGCTCTTCGAGGGTCTCGGCGGCTTCGACGAGACCTTCCGCGCCTATGGCGGCGAGGACTGGGAGCTCGCGGCCCGTGTGTGGCGCCACGGCGGGCTGCTCGCCCACGCCCCCGACGCGGTGGCCTGGCACGACGGACCCGACTGGGCCGGTCGCGACGAGGTCGAGCGTCGCGCCCGCAAGCTCGACGAGACCCTCGCCGTGGCGCGCCGCCTCGACGGCCCCGGCGCCACGACCACCGGCCTGCGCCTCGGCCCGCCCGACCCGGTGGTCGTCGTGGCCGAGGGCCTCGACCCCACCGGCGTCGCCGTCTGCGTCGACAGCCTGCTCGCCGCGCTCCCGCGGGCCCGGGTGCACCTCTCCCGCGCCGACCACGCCCGGCTGGGCGGCGCCGACGACCGGCTGCGGCTGGGCCGCCCCGACCTGCGCACCGCCTCCCGCCTGCTCGAGGTACGCCGACCCGTGCGCGGCCCCGCCGCGGGCTGGCGGGCGGTGCTCGACGCCGTCGCGGGCGTTGACGCCCCCGGGGCGGTCCGGGTGGACGGGGAGGGCGCGCCGGGCGGGGGCTCCGGCGACGGTGCCGTGGAGTGGCTGCGGCTCACCGACCTGCGCACGGTGCGTCGCCGGCGGCGCTGGGCCCGCGCCGGCGCCGAGGGCGTCGACGCGCTCTTCGGCGAGACCACCCTGACCGGCCTCGACCTGCGGCCGGTCGCGCCCGACGCCTCGTTCGAGTCCTACCTCGGCGGCTGGGGCTGACCGAGCGGCCGGTCACCGGCGGCCGGCACGCGTCGGTGGTGCTGGGACGGTCGCCGGCGCGGTCTCTCCTCAACCGTCGTGGCCAGGTGGTTTCGAGACGGTCGCTGGCGCGGTCTCTCTTCAACCGCCGTGGCTGGGTGGTTTCGAGACGGTCGCTGGCGCGGTCTCTCTTCAACCGCCGTGGCTGGGTGGTTTCGAGACGGTCGCTGGCGCTCCCTCCTCAACCACCGTGGCCGGGTGGTGTCCAGACGGTCGCTGGCGCTCTCTCTGCAACCACCGTGGCTGGGTGGTTTCCTGACGGTCGCCGGCGCCCCCGCCTCGACCACCGGGCGGTGCGGGTCAGGCGCGGGCCCAGCCGCCGTCGACCCGGCGGACCAGGCCGCGGGCCTCGAAGGCCTCGAGCCAGCCCTCCATGGGCCAGCGGCCCCAGCGGCGGGCGAAGAGGGCGCCGTTGCGCAGGATGTCGTCGACGTGCTGCACCGGGGGGTCGGTGGTGGGGTGGTGCTGGTGGTAGGCGCGGGCGCCGCCGACCCAGCCGAGCCCGACGCCCGCGGCGGCGACCTGGTGGCCGAAGTCGGTGTCCTCGCCGCCGTAGCCGACGTACTCCTCGCAGAACGCGCCGGCGCGGCTCCACGCCTCGCGCGAGAGCGCGAACGACAGCGACCAGAAGAGGTCGGGCCGCCCGCCCACGTGCTCCTCGCCGGGCGCGGGGTCGGGGCGTGCGGGGTGGGGGTCGTCGAGCGCGGGCAGCCGGGAGAGGTCGTAGCCGCCGGGGGAGGGCGGGAGGTAGGTGACCGGGCCCGACCAGACCGCGTCGGGGCGGCGCAGCGCGACGTCGGCATAGGACGCGACGAGGTCGTGGCCGGCCAGGCAGTCGACGTCGAGCGCGACCACGACGTCGGCGCCGGAGCGGAAGGCGTCCTCGATGCCGCGGTTGCGGGCCCGGGCGAGCGGCAGACCGACCGCGTCGCGACCGACGCGCTCCACGCGGCGGCGCAGGCCGTCGACCGTGGCGGGCTCGAGCGACGGGTCGTCCATGGCGACGACGAGGTAGTCGTCGGGCACCCGGCCGCCCGCCGCCAGCGAGCGGTGCTGGGCGGCGAGGTGGTCGCCGCGGCCGTGGGCGATGGTCGTGACGGCGACCCGGGTCACGCGGGAGCCCCCGTCACGAGGTCGGCGAAGCGCTCGGCGGTGTCGGGCGGGCACCAGCCGGCCCACGCCTCGCCGTCGAGGGCGGCCACGGCCTCCAGGCGCGCGGCCCAGCCGTCGGCGGGCAGGTGGGGCTCGACGACGACCGGCCAGGGTCCGGCGGCGAGGGCCTCGCCGGTGCAGTGCTGCTCGTCGTGGGGGCGGTCCTGGGGCACGACCACGGCCGGGCGGCGCAGCGTGGCCACCTCCGCCACCGCGTTCTGCCCGGCGTGGGTGACCACCACGTCGGCCTCCGCCAGCAGCGCGGTCGGGTCGGGCACCCAGGCGCCGTGGGCCCCGCCGAGCACGGTCCAGCGCCAGCCGGGCGTCTGGGCGCGGGCGAGGTCGAGCACGTCGGCGCCGACGGTGTCGCCGCCGGCCCCCAGCAGCACCACGACGGAGCGCTCGCGCCCCGGCGTACGACGCTCCGGTGCCTCGGCGGCCGGCGGGGCCGTGAGGCGGGAGAGACCGCCGACGGCGTGGAGCCGCTCGAGCACGGTGTCGGGCACGTCGCGGAGCATGCCGGGCCCGCCCGGCGCCCCGGTGGCGACGGCGGGCCAGAAGCCGACCAGCTGGTCGCACACGTCGAGGCCGAGCAGGTGGGCGGCGTCGCCACGGCGCCCGGGCAGGACGACGCCGGTGACGGGCACGCCGTGCAGCCGGGCCAGCAGCGCGACCTCGACGGAGACGTCGACGACCACGCGGTCGGGCACGGCCTCCTCGATCCACCGCGAGACCTGGGCCGAGCGGCGGCGCAGGCCGCCGTCGTGGCGCGGCACCCAGTGCAGGCGGCCGCCGGCGCTCACGTCGAGGGCCTGGGAGCCCTCGTCGTCGCGGTCGAGGCGCACCCACGGCCCGGGCCACGCCTCGGGCGCGGGCAGCGACGACAGGCCGGTGACCTCGACGCCGCGGTCGTGCAGCACCCGGGCGAGGCCGGTGGCGCGGTGGAGGTGGCCCTTGCCGTGGTGGTGGACGTAGTAGCCGATCACGCGGCGTCCCGGAGCCGGCCGAGCGAGCGGTAGAGCCGCTCGTACTCGTCGACCATGCGCCGCAGCGAGCAGTGCTGCACGGCGTGGCGCCGCACCGCGCCCCGGTCGAGCCCGAGCGCGGCGGTGACCGCGACGGCGAGCGCCTCGACGTCGCCGCCGGGGGCGAGGGCGCCGGCCTCGTCGGCGACGACCTCGCGCAGCGCGCCGCGGTCGTAGGCCGCCACGGGGGTGCCGCAGGCCATCGCCTCGGCGGCGACCAGGCCGTAGGGCTCGTCCCAGGCGGGGGTGACCAGCGCGACCGAGGCCCGGCCGAGCAGGCGGGTGAGCGCCTTGTGGTCGAGGTGGCCCACGTGCACCGCCTGGCGACCCAGGCGGGGGGCGATCTCGCGCTCGAAGTAGGCCTCGTCGGGCACGGGTCCGGCGAGCACCAGCGGGATGCCGGCCAACCGGCAGGCGTCGATGGCCTCGTGGGGCGCCTTCTCGGCGACCAGCCGGCCCGACCACACCGCGGGCCCGCCGCCGGGGCCGGGGGTCCAGCGGTCGACGTCGACGCCGTTGAGGATCGGCACCGCCGGGGCCAGGTGGGCCCAGGCGCGCGAGGTGTGCTCGGAGACCGCGGCGAAGGAGCTGCTGGCCGGCGACAGCGCCACGGCCGACTCCAGCCACGGCACGGGCGGGGTGTGCAGGGTGGTCACCAGGGGCACGTCGACGGTGTGGGCCATCGCCACGGGCAGGTGGTGGAGGCTGTTGTTGTGCACGACGTCGAAGCGGGTCGAGGCGTCGCGGGCGAGGTCGAGCATCAGCCCGAGGTAGGCGTGGTGCTCGGCCATCCACCGCCGCGGCGGGGCGTTGACGTCGGCCTCGGCCGCCGGCGACGGCACGAAGCGGGGCACGTCGAGCTCGGTGACGTCGAGCGCGGGGTCGCTGCCGGGGGCCGCGAAGAGCGACACCTCGTGGCCGCGGCGCAGCAGCTCGCGGGCCAGCTGGTGGGTCATCGCCTCCAGCCCGCCCGCGAAGGGCTCGCCGATCGGGTACAGGCTCGAGGCGACCAGGCAGATGCGGAGCCGGTCCCTCACGAGACCCCTCGTGCGGCGGCGACCAGCGAGCGGTAGAGCTCCAGGTGGGTGGCGGCGCCGGCGTCGCGCTGACGACGGCGCTCCTCGATGGTGGCCCCGAAGCGCGGGCGCTCGTCGTGGGCGCGGCGCACCGCGGCGGCCAGCGAGTCGGCGTCGACGCCGTGCTCGTCGGCGGCGTAGGACAGCACCGGGCCCTGCTCGGCGAAGTAGCCGCAGGTCGGGGCGAGCACGGTCGTGCCGAGGTCGCGGCAGGCCTCCAGCCAGCCCGAGTGGGTGCCGAAGCGGTAGGGCAGGACGGAGGCGTCGAGCGAGCCCAGGTGGCGCCACAGCGCGTCGTCGGGGAGGTAGTCGTGGACCTCGAGGTCGACCAGCCCGGCGCGGGCGGCGTCCTGCACGTAGGCCGCGAGCGCCGCGTCGTGGCGCACGAAGCCGGGATCCATGACGTCGTGGTGGGCGTTGACCTGGAGCACGGCGTCGGGCAGCGCGGCCACGGTCTCGACCAGGGTCGGCAGCACCGCCATCGGGTCCATGCTCGCGCGCAGGCTCTTGAGGTGCAGCCCGATCCGGAAGGCGCCGGTGCGCCGGCGCGCGCGGCAGTCCTGGGCCACGCCCATGGTGTCGGTGTCGACGACGTGGGGGTGCGGCACCACCACGGCCTCCACGCCCCAGCGCGCGCGGATCTCCGCGGCGGCGCCGGGGGTGAGGGTGACGACCGCGTCGGCGGCCGGCACGAGCACGTCGAGCTGGGCGTCGTGGGCCGCGCGGTCGAGGTGGTGGGGGTTGCGCAGGTCGTGGGCGGTGTAGACGAGCGGCGTACGTCGTCTCCGCAGGGCCGCGACCAGGCGCTCCAGCTCGGCCGGCTCGCGCGCGTCGAAGCCGAACTGCAGGTGGTAGACGTCGAAGGCGTCGGGCGCGGCCCGCTCGACCCACTCCGGGTCGAGCATCACCGGGGGCCACCACCGCTCCTCCGCGACCCGCGAGGGGTCGTCGGGGTGCGGGTCGGGGAGCCGCTCGACGGCGTCGAGGCCGTCCTCGCGGTCGAGGTGGCGCACGTAGACGTGGCCCGACGGCACCGAGGCGACGCGCAGGGTGCGCGCGCCCGCCCGGTCCGGCGTGCCCGCTCCGCCCGACGCCGGGGCGCCGGCGGAGGGGCGGGGGGCCACGTCGAGGGTCACGACAGGCGCTCCAGGCGCTCCTCGAGGCTGGAGGCGACCTTGTCGGCCAGGACCGTCAGGGCGGCCGGGAGCACCGGGGTGGCCAGCTTGGCGGCGCCCTGCGGCTCGAAATCCGCGTGGTAGGTCACCGCGGTGCCGGTCGTGCCGTCCTCGAGGGCGGTCGTGGCGAAGGTCAGGGTGTCGCGCAGCTGCACCGACCCGGCGTCGCCGGTGAGCACCAGGCGCTCCTGCTCGACGCGCTCCACGACGGTGTACTCCACCTCCTGCTCGGAGCCGAGGAAGGACGAGACGTTGTGGTAGGTCGTGCCGACCCCGCCGTCGCCGGAGGTGCGGGTGGTGCGCTGCGTGGGCGGGTCCCACTCCTCGGTGGAGGTGAAGTCGGAGAGGTAGTCCCAGACCCGCGGGAGGGGGGTGTGGGTGGTGACGGTGCGCTCGACGCTGGGCACGGCGGAGTCCTTCGGTTGTCGGACCTCCGTTCTACGGCCCCCCGCCTCCGGGGCGCTCCATCCCTGCGGGGGGAGCCGGTGGGGTGAGGCCGCCTCACCCCTTGGACCAGGTCTCGCGCGAGCCCCTGTCGGGCCCCGGCGGCGGCCGTCATGGTGGCAGGGCGGCCCCGCCGCCGGCGCCCGTCGGGCGCGGTCGCGGCGGGCGCGCAGAGCGACCAGGAGGTCGAGCATGAGCAGATCCACAGCACCCACCACCCCTCGCGTGGCCGTGGTCACCGGAGGCACCGCCGGCGTCGGACGCGCGGTGGTCCGCGAGCTCGCCGGGGCCGGCTACGACGTCGCCGTCCTCGCCCGCGGCGAGGCCGGGCTGGCCGCGACCGCCCGCGACGTCGAGGGCCTCGGGCGCCGCTGCCTGCCGCTGCAGGTCGACGTGGCCGACGGCGAGGCCGTCGAGGCCGCCACCGACCGGGTGGAGGCCGAGCTCGGCGAGATCGACGTGTGGGTCAACAACGCCTTCGTCGGCGCCCTGTCGTACTTCTGGGACACCACGCCCGAGGAGCACCGACGGCTCACCGACGTCACCTACCACGGCCAGGTGCACGGGCTGCGGGCCGCGCTGCGCGTGATGCGGCCCCGCGACCGCGGGTCGGTGGTCAACGTCTCCTCGGCGATGGCCTACCGCTCGATCCCGCTCCAGGCCGCCTACTGCGGCGCCAAGCACGCGGTGAAGGGCCTGACGGAGTCGGTGCACACCGAGCTGCTCGCCACGGGCAGCGCCGTGCGCGTCTCGCTGGTGACCCTGCCCGGCCTCAACACCCCGCAGTTCACCTGGAACCTCAACCGCATGGCCGGCCGTCCGATGCCGGTGCCGCCGATCCTCGAGCCCGAGGTGGCCGCCCGGGCCATCCGGCACGTCGCCGAGCACCCTCGCCGCAACGCCTGGGTCGGCATCGCCGCGGTCTACACCGTGCTGGGCAACCGCCTCGCCCCGGCGTTCATGGACCGCTACCTCGCCCGCACCGGCGTGGACTCCCAGCAGACCGAGCAGGAGACCCCGCGGCTGGGCTCCAACGTCTTCGAGCCCCGCGACGCCGAGCGCGACCAGGGCGCCCGGGGCCCCTTCTCCGACCAGTCGGGCCAGCGCGACCCGGTCTCGGCGATCGGCCGCCACCGACGCGCCCTCACCGGCGTCGTCGGCGCCGGGGTGCTCGCCGGGCTGACCGGTGGTGCGCTGCGGGCCGCGCGCCGGTGAGCGTCGTGCCGCCCGGTGCGGCGCTCCCGTCCACCGGCCCGCGGCGCCGTGCGCGCCCGGCCCGGCCCGTGGAGCTGGCCCGCGGCGCGTGGGGCCTGCTGCTGCTGGGTGCGCCGCGCACGGTGCTGCGCCCGATGGTGCCCGGCGGTCCCGCCCCGCTCGCGGTGGGCGTGGTGCGGGTGCTCGGCGCCCGGCAGCTGGCCCAGGCCGCCCTGTCGGGCAGCAGCCCCTCGCCGGAGGTGCTCGCCCTCGGTGCGTGGGTCGACGGGGTGCACGCCGCGACCTCGCTGGGGTTGGTCGGGGCGGAGCCGCGGTGCGCCCGCGCCGGCCTCGCCGACGCCGCCGTCGCCCTGGTGTGGTCGGGCTTCGGTCTGCGCAGCCTGCAGCAGGCCGGCGCCGCGCTCGACCGTCCGCCGGGCCTGCGTGACGCCCTCGCCGTGGCCGTGCTCTCCCGCGTGCCGGGTGGCGCGCCGCTGCTGGCCCGCGCCCGGGAGGCGCGCGCCGCCTGAGCGCCGCTCCGGCGTGGCCACCCCTCGCCCCTGCCGCCCGGTGGGGCCGACCCGGTCGACCGGTGGCCCGGCCGACCGGTCGAGCCGAGCCCACCTGGGGCCGCCGTCGGCGGTCCGGCGGTCCGGGACGTCCGGGACGTCCGAGACGTCCGGGCTAGGCGTCCTCCCCGGCGCGGGCCAACAGGCGCCGGGCGCGGAGCGCGACGGGGGTGTCGACCATGCGCCCGTCGAGCTGCACCGCGGTGGTGCCGGCCCGCTCGCCCTCGGCCAGGGCGGCCACGACGCGCCGGGCGTGGTCGACCTCCTGCGCGGTCGGGGAGAAGGCCTCGTGGAGCACCGGGACCTGCGCGGGGTGGATGCACAGCGCCCCGAGGTACCCGAAGGCCCGTGAGCGACGCGCGTCGCGGGCCAGCGCCGTGAGGTCGTGCACGACGGCCAGGCTGCCCAGCAGGCCGTAGGCCGCCAGCCCGTGGGCGCGGGCCGCGCACAGCAGCAGACCGTGGGCCCAGCGCAGGTCGAAGTCGGGGTCGGTGGGGTCGACCTCGAGCTCGGCGGAGAGGTCCTCGGTGCCGAGGGCCAGCGCCACCGTGCGCGCGCCCGCCGCGGCGACCTGCGCCACCGACAGCAGCCCGCGAGGGCTCTCGACGAGCAGCTGCACCTCGGTGCGTCGACCGGTGGTGCCGCGCGCGGCCTCGGCCCGGTCGAGCAGCCGGTCGACCTCCTCGACGTCGGAGGCCGCCTCCACCTTGGGCACGAGGACGGCGTCGGCCTCGGCCCCGACGGCGGCCGCCAGGTCGGTGCCGAGGTCCTCGCCGGCGTTGACCCGCACCACGACGTGCAGGCCGGGCCGGGCCTCGCGCAGGGCCGCCACCGCGGCGCCCAGGCCGGCGCGCGCGGCCGGGCGCTCGCCCGGGGGCACGCTGTCCTCCAGGTCGAGGACGACGGCGTCGGCGCCCGACGTCGCGGCCCTGGTCGCGCGCTCGGCGCGGTTGGCCGGCAGGAAGAGCTGGGTGCGCCGCCGCAGCGCGGCCTCGGCGCTCACACCGCCCCCGGGATCGACTCGTGGCCGCGGTCGGGGCCGTCGGTGACGCCGTCGGCGCGCAGGGCGGCGAGCGTGGCGGCGTCGAGCCCGAGGTCGTGGGCCAGCACCGCGTCGGTGTCGGCGCCGACGTCGGCGGGACCCGGGCGTCCGACGCCCGTGGGGGCCTCCTGGAAGCGGGGGAAGACCCCGGTCATCGCCACCGGCCCGAGGTCGGGGTCCTCGACGGTGGCGATCGAGCCGCGGTGGGCGACCTGCGGGTTGTCCATCATCGTGGCCACCGACTCCAGAGGCCCGACGGCGCAGCCGCCGGCGGTGAGCCCGGCCAGGGCCTCGGCGCGGTCGCGGGCGCCGCACCAGGCGGAGATGAGCGCGTCGAGCTCCTCCACGTGGGTGCGTCGCTCGGCATTGGTGGTGAAGCGCGGGTCGGCCACGAGCTCCTCGCCGCCGATGGTGCGCAGCACGTGCACGGCCATCGCCTGGGTGCTGCCCGACAGGGCGATCCACAGCCCGTCGCGGCACTGGTAGCTGCCGCGCGGGGCGGCCGGTCCGTAGCGGTTGCCGGTGCGGCCGTGCTCGGTGCCGAGCTGCTGGTACTCCACGACGTTGATCTCCACCAGCTTCAGCGCCGCCTCGTAGATCGCCAGGTCGACGACGTCGCCGGCGCCGGTGAGGTGGCGGCGCTGGAGGGCGGCGAGCACGGCGGTCGCCCCGAGGTTGCCGGCCATGATGTCGGCGAGCGGGTAGGCGGGCAGCAGCGGCGGGCGGTCGGGGAAGCCCGACACCGAGGCCAGTCCGGCCAGGGCCTCGGCGAGCGTGCCGAAGCCGGGCTGCTCGGCGTAGGGCCCGTCCTGTCCGTAGGCCGTCACCCGGAGCACCACCAGGCGGGGGTTGGCGGCGCGCAGGACGTCGGGGCCCAGGCCCCAGCGCTCGAGGGTGCCGGGGCGGAAGTTCTCGACCAGCACGTCGAACTGCTGCACCCACTGCAGCAGCAGGTCCCGGCCCTCCGGGCGCCGCAGGTCGAGGGAGACGCTGCGCTTGCCGCGGCTCAGTGCCTTCCAGTAGAGACCCTGGCCGTCCTTCTGCGCCCCGAAGCGCCGCACGTGGTCGCCGGGGCCGGGCATCTCGACCTTGACGACGTCGGCGCCGTAGTCGGCGAGCAGGGTCGCGGCCAGCGGCGCGGCGATCATGGTGGAGAGGTCGAGCACCCGCAGCCCCTCGAGCAGGCTCGGCCCCGCCTGCGGCGAGGCCGGCGCGCCGGCGGCGGGGGTGGGGTCGGGTGCGGACCCGGCGGTCGGGCTGGTCATGGGCGGGTGCTCCTTCCGGCCCGACGGTCGGGCGGTGGTGGTGCGGACGTGGTGAGGGCGGTCGGCCCGGGCCGGGTCGGCGGGTCGGGTCGGGTCGGTCAGTCGGGCGGGCGGCGGTCGAGCAGGGTGATGCCGGGCCAGGCGTCGCGGTCGGCGAGGGCGTGCACGGCGTCGACGACCGCGTCGCGCACGGCCAGCACGGCCAGGCGCGGCTCGTAGAACTCCGCGGCCACGCAGACCGAGACGGTGCGGCGCAGCAGCGGCTCGACGACGGGGCGCAGCGCGAGCTCGGGCCCGGCGTAGTGCGCGGCGGCGGAGCGGGTCAGCACGGCGCTGACCGCACCGCCCTGCACGAGGCGGACCATGGCGGTGAGCGACTCCACGTCGGCGACCACGCGGGGCGCGAGGCCGTGCTCGGCGAACGCCCGGTCGACCAGGGCACGCAGGTTGCTGCGCTCCCCGGGGGCGACCAGCGCCCGCTCGCGCAGGTCGCGCACCCGCACCGGCTCGGTGGAGGCGTCGACCGACGCGGCGGTGGCCAGCAGCAGCGGCTCGTCGTAGACGGCCAGCTCCCCGGGGCGCGGGGAGGGGTCGTCGCGGAAGAGCACGGCGAGGTCGAGACGGCCGCGCCCCAGCAGCTCCTGGATGTAGCCGCTCATCGACTCGAACAGCTCCAGGCGGACGCCGGGGTGGCGCTCGGCGACCAGGGGCAGCAGCGCGGGCACGAGCGTGCCGGCGACGGTGGCGGGGAGCCCCACCGACACCGACCCGTGGATCTCGCGGCTCCCCGCGCCGAGCTGCTCGGCGAGCCGGTCGACCTGGCGCACGACCTGCTGGGCGCCGCGGTAGAGCTCGAGCCCGACGGCGGTCGCCTCCACCCCGCGGGGGCCCCGCTCGAGCAGCCGGCGGCCGACCTCGGCCTCGAGCTGGGTCATCCGGGCGCTCATCGCCGGCTGCGAGACGCCGGCGGCCGCGGCGGCGCGGGTGATGCTGCCGGTGTCGACGACCAGGATGAGGTCGCGCAGGGCGGCCACGTCGAGGCCGGGGGTGCGCCCGGGCCGGCGGGGGTCGGGGGCGTCCACGTCAGGCCGGCACCAGGAAGCCGAGCACGATGATGAGCGGCAGCGCGATCACCGAGGCGATGCCGGTGACGAGGGTGAGCGCCTTGAGGGCGCCCTGGGTGGAGACGCCGAGCAGGCTCTGGAACATCCAGAAGAAGTTGCTGTTGACCTGCAGCGCGAAGAGCGCGCCGGCGCCGATGGAGAGCCCGACCACCACCGGGGCCACGTCGAGGCTGCCCAGGATCGGCTCGATGATGCCGGCCGCGGCGATCGCGGCCACCGAGATCGAGCCGATCGCGAAGTGCAGCAGCGCCGCCACGAACCACGCCAGCAGCACGGTGAGGACCACCGGGGCCCCGGCCTCGGCCGAGAACAGGCCGCCCAGCACGTCGGCGAGGTCGGTCTCGCCGATCACCGCGCCCAGCGACCCGCCCACGCCGGTGATGAGCAGGATCTGTCCGGTGGTGCTGAGGCCGCGCTCGACGGCCTCCTCGGTGCGCTCGCGGCCCAGGCTGCGGCGCGCGAGGGCGTAGGCCATCACCAGCCCCACGAAGAGGGCGAAGACGGCGTTGCCGACGAAGGAGGTGAGGGGGGTGGCGAAGCCGGCGGCGTCGGCGACGGCGCCGAAGGCGATCATCAGCAGCGGCACGAGGATCGGCAGCAGCGAGACCCCCAGCGGCGGGGTGGTGGCGCGGGCGTCGGCGGCGGTGGCGTCCTGCTCGACGGCGGCCTGCCGCTCGGCCTCGAGCAGCGCCTCGGAGGGGTCCTCGTCGGTCTCCGGGCGCCAGAGGCCACGGTCGAGCAGCAGCTTGAAGACCAGCGTGGTCAGCACGGCGGTGACCGGTCCGACGAGCAGGCCGAAGAGCAGCATCGTGCCGAGCGGGATGTCGAGCAGCCCGGCGATCGAGAGCGTGCCGAGGCCGGGGATGACGAAGACGTAGCCGACGAGGATGCCGGCCGTCAGCGAGGCCGCCAGCAGCGGCAGGCCGTTGCGTCCGACCTGCGGTGCGGCGGAGCGCGCCAGCGGAGAGGCCAGCACGAGCTGCACGTCGACGTAGATCGAGGGGAAGAGCGTGGTGAGCGCGGCGCTGATGGCGTAGGGCAGGCGGCGCGCGCCGAGCAGGCGGAGCAGCAGGGCCACGAGCCCCTGCAGCGCGCCGAGCGCGAACAGCAGCGCCCCCACGAGCACACCGAACCCGATGAGCAGACCGACCTCCGCCATGATGTCGCCGAAGCCGACCGCGATGGCCTCCACGGTGCCGGTCAGGCCGACGCCGGCGGCCAGGCCGAGGTAGAGCGAGCCGACGACGAGGGCGATCACCGGCTCGACCTTGAGCCAGATGATGAGGGCGAGCACGGCCCCGATGGCGATGCAGGCGTGGAGGATGGTCACGGTCGCGCTCCTTCGGTCCGGTGCCCGCCGTGTGGTGACGGTCACGCGGGTCGAGGCAACCACGGCGTCCGCCGCCGCCGGAAGGACGCTGGGGGAGGGGTGGGTATCAGCATCGCTGATGGCTCGTACCCGGTCGACCGGCGAGAGCCGGGGCGAGCACGGGCGGCACGGGCGGGCACGGGCGGTGACTACGACGCGGGGTCGAGCCCGTGGCGGCGCACGTCGCGGGGGGTGCGGTCCCACCAGCGGCGGCAGGCGCGGGTGAGCACGGCCTGCTCGGAGAGCCCGAGGAGGCCGGCGACCTGGGCGAGCGGGAGGTCGGTGGTGAGCAGGTAGCGCCGTGCCGCGGCCCGGCGGGCGTCGTCGAGGATCGCCGCGAAGGTCGTGCCCTCGGCGGCCAGGCGCCGCTGCAGGGTGCGGGGGTGCAGGTCGAGCAGGCGGGCCACCGCGCCGACCTCCGGGCTGGCCGTGCCGAGCAGCTGGTCGACCGCGCCGCGCACGCGCGGGGCCACGCGGTCGCCGTCCACGGGGGCCTGGCGGTCGAGGAAGTCGAGGGCCATCCGGCGCACGGACTCGTCGCGGCCGGCGAGCGGCAGGGCGCCCAGGCTGCTGGGCAGCCGCAGCAGCGCGGCGGGGCGGCCGAAGCGCACGCGCGCCCCGAAGAAGTCCTCGTACGCCGCCCTGGGCGCGACCGGTCGCCCCGGCAGGTCGACGGTGCGCAGCCCGTAGCCGCCCCCGGCGAGCGAGCGGATGCTGCGGTGCAGGGAGCCCAGGCTGAGGTCGGTGCCCTGGCGGGGCGGGTCGACCCCCGGCGGGGTGACGTCGTAGCGCAGCGCCTCGACGCCGCGCACGCCGTCGGGATCGGGCTCGAGGCTGATCCGCATGGCGGGGGCGTGGACGAAGAGGTAGCGCGAGGTGCACTCCATGGCCTCGGCCACGGTGGGGGAGTTCTCGATGGCCAGGGCCAGCGGGCCGAGCAGCGAGAGGTCCTGGCGGGCCGCCACCCGCAGCCCGAGGTCGGGCTGGTCGAGCTCGTGGGCGGCCAGCTCGAGCACCCCGGCCATGGCCAGGTCGGGCACCAGCAGGTCGTCGGCGTCGAGGGCGGCGGGGTCGAGGCGGGCCCGGCGGGCCAGGTCGTCCGCGTCGCCGCCCAGCTCCTCGACCACCGCGCGGAAGCCGCGCAGGCCGGCGGAGCGGATCACGGACATGTCGTCCAGGATCAAGGAACTGTCGCGTCAGATCAAGAACGGGCGCGCCGGGCGGCGCACCATGGAGGCATGAGCGACACCGATACCCGTCCCAGCACCGCCGCGGGCACTGACTCCGACACCGGCACCGCCGGCGCGCGCGAGCCGCTGCCCGCGCACGTCGACGTCGTGGTGGTCGGCGCCGGCCTCTCCGGCATCGGCGCGGGCTACCGCCTGCAGACCGAGGTGCCCGACCGCAGCTACCTCGTGCTCGAGTCGCGCGAGGCGATGGGCGGCACGTGGGACCTCTTCCGCTACCCCGGCATCCGCTCCGACTCCGACATGTTCACCCTGGGCTACCAGTTCAAGCCCTGGCGCGAGCCGAAGTCGATCGCCGACGGCCCCACGATCCTGCGCTACATCCGCGAGACCGCGGAGGAGTTCGGGATCGACGAGCACATCCGCTACGGCACCAAGGTGCTCGGCGCCGACTTCTCCACCGCCGAGGCCCGCTGGACGCTGACCCTGCTGCGCGACGGCGTCGAGACCACGATGACCTGCGACTTCCTCTACTCCTGCGCGGGCTACTACGACTACGACGAGACCTACACCCCCGACCTGCCGGGCCTGTCGGACTTCGCCGGCACGGTGGTGCACCCGCAGTTCTGGCCCGAGGACCTCGACTACTCCGGGCAGCGCGTGGTCGTCATCGGCTCCGGGGCCACCGCGGTCACGCTGGTGCCCTCGATGCTGCGCGACTCCACCGGCGACGAGGGCGTCGACGGATCCGGCGCCGCGGCCCACGTGACGATGCTGCAGCGCAGCCCCACCTGGATCTCCGCCGTGCCCAGCCGCGACACCAAGGCCGACTGGCTGCGCGAGCACCTGCCCGCCGACCTGGCCCACACCCTGATCCGCAGCAAGAACATCGCCTTCGGCACGGCCTTCTACCAGTTCTGCCGGCGCTACCCCGACCGCGCCCGCAAGCTCCTGACCGGCCTGGCCACCAAGGTCCTCGGCGACGAGCAGCTGGTCGCCGACCACTTCACGCCCTCCTACGACCCGTGGGACCAGCGGCTGTGCGCCATCCCGAGCGCCGACCTCTTCAAGGCGATCAAGGGCGGCGACGCCGAGGTCGTCACCGACACCATCGACCGCTTCGTGCCCGAGGGCGTGCGGCTCAGCTCGGGCCGCGTGCTCGAGGCCGACGTCGTCGTCACCGCCACCGGCCTGCAGCTGCTGGCCTTCGGCGGGATCAGCCCGAAGGTCGACGGCGAGACCGTGCCGCTTTCGGAGCAGTTCGTCTGGCAGGGCGCGATGATGACCGGCGTGCCGAACTTCGCCGTCTGCATCGGCTACACCAACGCCTCCTGGACCCTGCGCGCCGACCTCTCGCACCGGCTGGTGTGCAAGGTGCTGCGCTGGATGGACGACCGCGACCTCGCCGCCGTCGAGCCCCACCCCGACCGCGAGCTCACCGAGCGCCCGCTGCTCGACCTCGCCTCCGGCTACGTCCAGCGCTCCATCGGCGCCTTCCCGCGCCAGGGCGACAGCGGCCCGTGGCGGGTGCGGCAGAACTACGTGCTCGACTCGCTCACCACCCTGCGGGCCGACCTGCGCCGGACCCTGCGGACCACCCCGCGCTCCGCCGTACGCCGCGACGCGCAGCCGGTCGGAGCCGGCCGGTGAGCGCCCGCACGATGCGCGCCCAGCGCCTCGACACCCGCACCCTGACCTTCGAGGTCACCGACGTGCCCGTGCCGACCCCCGGCCCGGGTGAGGTGCTGGTGAAGGTCGCGTTCTGCGGCATCTGCCACTCCGACCTCAGCCTGCTCGACGGCACCTTCCCCGCCATGGGGCCGCCGGTGATCACCCAGGGCCACGAGGCCTCGGGCACCATCGCCGAGCTCGGCGCCGGCGTCGAGGGCTGGACCGTCGGCGACCGGGTCGTGCCCGCCGCGGGCCGCCCGTGCGGTCGCTGCGCCTTCTGCCGGCGCTCCGACTTCAGCAACTGCACCCAGCTCGCCCTCATGGCCTTCGCCTACGACGGCGCCTGGGCGGAGTACACCCTCGCCCAGGCCGGCGGGCTGACCCGGATCCCCGACAACGTCTCGATGGAGCAGGCCGCGATCCTCGCCGACGCCGTCTCCACGCCGTACGGCGCCGTCGTCCACACCGGTGACGTGCGCGTCGGGGAGTCGGTCGGGGTGTGGGGCGCCGGCGGCGTCGGCACCCACGTCGTGCAGCTGGCCCGCCTCGTCGGGGCCACCCCCATCGTGGCCGTCGACCTCGACGAGACCGTGCGCCAGCGCGCCCTCGACCTCGGTGCCGACCTCGCCCTGGACTCCCGCGACCCCGACCTCGCCGCGAAGATCGCCGAGGTCACCGACGGGCAGATGCTCGACGTCGCCTTCGACGCGGTCGGCCTGAAGGTCACCTTCGACCAGGCCCTGGCCAGCCTCGGCTCGCGCGGGCGCCTGGTCGGCGTGGGCATGAGCGGCGAGGAGTGGTCGCTGGGCCCGAGCATGCTCTTCAACCTCAGCCGCAAGCAGGTGCGCGGCCACCTCGGCTACGACGTCACCGACATCGGGGTCCTCGCCCGGCTCGTCTCCACCGGACGGCTCGACCTGAGCCGCTCCATCAGCGGGATCGTGCCGCTGGAGGACGTCGCCGAGGGCATCCGGCTGCTCAAGGACCGCGAGGGCAGCCCCGTGCGGATCCTCGTGCAGCCCTAGGGTCCCCGCCCGCGCACCACCTCCGGTCCCGCCGGTGTGGCTGCGCGTGGATCGCGCAATTGCGCGGTCGGTGTGCGTGGATCGCGCAATTGCGCGGGTCGTCGTTGGCCGGGCGGGTGGGTTTGCGCGGCTGGTGCAGCTTCGCGGGGTGACGGGCGGTCAAAGGAGCGCAAACCTTCAGGGGCGCCCGTAGCGCGCAGCACCTCGGCCCGGGTCGGGCACGGATCGCGCGATTGCGCGGCCGGGGTGCACGGATCGCGCGATTGCGCGGTTAGCGCGCGTGGATCGCGCAATTGCCCCAGCGGTGACCTCAGCCGGGGCAGCAGCCGCGCGGCCGAGGCGGCGCTGGGGCGGACTAGGGCGCGGGCCAGCCCAGCAGCTCGGCCACCTGGGCGGGCAGCTCGCGGGCGGCGAAGGGCTTGGCGATGACGCCCCGCACGCCGGGGGCGTCGTCGACCTGGGCCTTGGCCGTCAGCAGCACGACCGGGATGTGGCGGGTGGTCTCGTCGGCGGCGAGGGCGGCCGTCGCCTCGAGGCCGTTCATGCCCGGCATCATCATGTCCATCAGGACGGCGTCGGGCTGGTGGGCGCGGGCGACCTCGACGGCCTCGGCACCGCTGGCGGCGGTGAGCACGCTCCAGCCGGCGATGATCTCCAGGGTCATCTGGACGACCTCGCGGATCGCCTCGTCGTCGTCGGTGACCAGGATCGTGGGGGCGGACACGCGGGTACCTCCGAGAGCAGGAGGAGCCAGGCTAGTCCCGCACGGCCGCCAGCGCGGGCCTTCCGCCACTTCTTTGCTTGGGGCCGTGGAAGGTGCCCGCGTAGTAGGTCTGCAGGTCCACCGGCTCGATGCTGACCTCGGCCAGCCGGGAGAGGAGCCGGCCCGCGTTGCCGCTGAGCCGGCGGTCGTCGTTGAACGCGCAGATGTCCCAGGCGGCCACGGCCCGCTCGGCCACCATCAGCGCCGCCATCTCCTCGATGATGGCGTGGAAGACCCGCGCACTGCGGTGGGTCGGCGCGACCAGGGTGAAGCCGAGGTAGTAGACCGCGCCGCGGGCGGCGTGGTCGGGGAAGCGCTCGGCCAGGAAGCCCGGGCTGATCCACGGCACGGTGTCGAGGTCGTCGGTCAGGGTGGCCATGCCCACCGCCTCGCCGGCCTCGTCCCAGGCCACCCACTTCTGCACGCGCGGGTCGACCATCTCGGCGTGGAACTCCTCCTCGTGCAGCAGCTGGCGCGCCGCGGCGAGGGTCTCGAGCTCGCTGAAGGTGTCGCGGTAGAGCTGGTAGTAGCGCTGGGAGGTCGCCTCGTCGACCTCCTTCTCGACCGTGATCGTCAGCCCCGGGCGCACGCGCCCGACCGGCCGCGTCGTCGGCGCCGCCGCGAAGGCCGCGGCCCGCGCCCGGCCCTCGGTCGGCTCGGGTCGGGCGGCGAGCGCCGTCGCGACGGCGCCGTCGGGCGGGCCGGCCGGCGTGGCCGCGCCCGGGTCGACCCCGAGCGCGCCGGTGCCCGGGGTGCTGCCGCTCCCGGCGCCCTCGCCCGGCGTGACGGCGGAGGTGACGCCGGGGCCTGCGGGGGCCGTGGAGGCCGCGGGAGCGAGGGGACCGGTGACGGCGGCGGGGTCGAACCACGACGAGACGCGGTAGGCCGCGAGGACGACCGCGCACGCAGGCAGGTCGACGCAGGTCACCGACGCGACGGCCGTCTGCACCGCGCCGTAGTGGCCGCGGCGGGTCGCCTTCATGTCGGCCAGGCTGAGCTCGATCTGCTCCAGCACCGACTCCTCGGTGGGGCCGTGGTGCTCCACGAACAGCCCGGCTCCCTCGGCGTCGACGCACCACCCCAGCCCGGCCCAGCCGGTCTCGCCGGGCCGCTCGGCGTAGGCCTCGGCGCGCACGCAGAACAGCACGTCGCCGTGGCCACCGGGCAGGTCGGCGCCGACCTGGCGCACGCGGGAGCCGGGCGGGATCACCGAGGAGAGGGTGACCAGGTTGAAGTCGGCGACGCCGGCGCCCTGGAGCGCGGCGTCGAAGGCCGACAGCGGGGTGCGGCCCGACCCCGAGCCCGTGCGCACCGTGATGTCGAGGGTCTGCGCCGCCTCGCCGGAGCGTCCTGCGCGCAGTGTCGTGTCGTGGCCCATGCGTCTCCCGTCCACCGCCGCGGGCCCCCGCCGCACGCGTCGACGACCCGCGTGCGCCACCGTCCCGGCCCGGGGCGACGTCGTGCCGTCATCGGAATTATGTACGCCGCGCTCTCCCGCGCACCGACCGGCCCCCGCCGATCGGCGCGCCGGCACCCCCCGGACGGGCCATGCCCCGTTGCCCGATCGGCCCCCGGGGGCCCGGCCGCCGCGACGTGACGGGGTCGGACGGGCACAGGGGCGCGCGACGTCGGGCGAGCGGGCCGGGCAGCCTGCCGCGGTGGGGGCCGGCGGGTCGGTGCGGGTCGGCCGCGGTGACCGTGCCCGTCCGACTCCGTGCCACCCCGCGCGCGGCGGCGGTCCGTCGGCGGACCGGGGGGAGCGGCGGACCGGGGTGCGGGGAGGGTCAGCCGGCGGGCAGGGTGAAGAACACCGACGTGCCGACGCCGACCTCGCTCTCGATCCAGATCCGCCCGCCGTGGCGGGTGACGATCTGGCGGCTGATGGTGAGGCCGAGACCGGTGCCGCCCTTCTCGCGGGTGTCGGAGGAGTCGACCTGCTCGAAGCGCTCGAAGACGCTGCTCAGCATGTCGGCGGGGATGCCGCGACCGTGGTCGCGCACCTCGAACAGCACCTGCGGCCCCGCGACCACCGCGCCGGTCTCGGCCGCCCTGCTCGCGGCGGCGGTGGCGGTGGGGGTGGTGCCGGTGGGTGTGGTGGCGGTGGTGGCGGGGCCGGACTCGAGGGTGACCACGGAGCCGGGCTCGGAGAACTTGCAGGCGTTGCCGATGAGGTTGGTGAGGGTCTGCATCACCTGGTCGGCGTCGGCGTGCACGACGCCGTCGGCGCGACCGACCTCGATGCCGACGCCGAGCGACCCCGCCATGCCCTCGATCTGGCGCGCGGCGGCCTCGAGCAGGTCGCGGGCGGCGTGGGCGGAGTGGGAGCGGGTGGCCCCACCGGTCTCGAGCCGCTCGAGGTCGAGCAGGTCGTTGATCAGCCGGGAGAGGCGCTCGCTGCTCTCCAGCGCGACGGTGACCATGCGGGTCGCGCCGGCCGACAGCGGACCGAGGTGGCCGTCGGCGACCATCTCCAGGGAGGCCCGGATGGAGGTCAGCGGGGTGCGCAGCTCGTGGCTGACGACGGAGAGGAACTCGTCCTTGATCCGGTCGACCTCACGGCGCTGGGTGACGTCGCGGAAGACGATGACTCCGCCCAGCACCTCGTCGTCGTCGATGAGCGGCGCCGCGGTCATGTCGGCGGGGAAGGTCGAGCCGTCGGCGCGGCGCAGCAGCTCGTCGTCGGCCACCTGCACCTGTCCGGTGCTCATCGCCGCGAAGACCGGGCACTCCTCCCACGGCACGAGGCGTCCCTCGACGGTGGTGGCGTGCAGCACCGGGTGGGCCGGTCGTCCCTCCAGCTCGGCCAGGGTGTAGCCGAGGGCCTCGCCGGCCGAGGGGTTGAGGAAGGTGATGCGTCCGTCGCGGTCGACACCGTAGATGCCGTCGCCGACGGAGTCGAGGAGCAGCTCGTTCTGCCGGGCCAGCTGGCGCAGGTGCTCGGTCTGCTCGGCCACCCGCCGCTCGAGCCCGCGCCGCAGGGCGGCGTTGTCGGCGGTGAGCAGGACCTGCCGCACCCCGGCGGCGACGATCAGCACGAGCCACGCCACCGCCTGCGCGCCGTTGGGGTTGCGCGACTCCCCGAGGGTCACCTGCACCACGGCGGCGACGAGCAGCACCGCGAAGACCACCATCGTGCCGATCGACTCCGGCAGGCCCCGACCGGTGTCCTCGTCCTCGCTGGGCAGGGGGGCCCAGGCGGCCAGCCCGAAGAAGGCGTAGCCCGCGATCCAGCCGAGGTCGAGCACCGTGCCGAAGACGAAGCTGCCCTCGGCCGCGCGCACGGCGAAGGTCAGGTCGCCCACGGCGTAGAGCAGGAAGCCGGCGGCCACCAGGCCGAGCCCGAGGCGCTGCGAGCGCGAGACCCGCAGGAGCAGCAGCACCGCGACCGTGGCCAGCACGACGTCGAGCAGGGGCAGCAGCAGGGCGAGCGCCTGCGCGGCCGACCCGTCACGCGCGGAGGAGTCGAGCAGCCGGGGGTAGACGAGGACGGAGACGATGAGCAGCATCGCGCCGCCCGCGACCAGTCCGTCGAGGAACATCACGACCAGCTCGGCGCCGCGGCGTCGTGCGGTGGGGAAGGACAGCAGTCCGGCGGTGGCGATGAGCAGCGCCACCGCGAAGAGGCCGTCGCCCACGACGCTGGGGGAGGAGACGGGGTCCGACCCCATGGCCGCCGACCACGCGTTGCCGCTGATGGCCGCGACGCCAGCGATCGCCAGCAGCAGCCACGGTCGTCGGTCGCGGGGCGTCGTACGCCGGGCGCGCAGCGCCGCGCTGGCCGAGCCGAGCACGCCTGCGGCGAGGAGCGCGACGGTCGTGACCGAGCCGCGCACGCCCATCGGCAGCCACGGCAGCAGCAGGAGGGTGGTCAGCACCAGCAGGCCCGCGACGACGACACGCGCGGTGTCGAAGTGCGTGCGCACGAGCGCCGGCCCCCCCGAGTCCATGGCTCGACGCTATCAGCGCCGCCGCCCGGCGGGCGTCGTCCGATCGGGCCCGCCGGCGGTGGCCGTCCGGGTCCTCCCCGGGGGTGGTCCGGTCGCAGGTCCCGCCACGCCATCCTGGGCTCCGGGACGGCACCGTCGCCGGCCCTGGAGGTATCACCATGATCACCAGCATCGTCTCGCGCGTCCTCGGACGCGGCCGCTCGACCGGCGCCACCGCCGGTCGTCCCGTCGGGGGCACCGCCACGGGCGGCAGCCGCTCGCAGGACGAGGCCATCGGCCGCGGCGTGCGCAGCGTCCTCGGCAAGCTCACCGGCCGCCGCCGCTGACCTGCCGCCGACCCGCGGCACCCGTCGAGCCCCCCGCCCCGGCCCTGCCGGAGCGGGGGGCTCGGTCCGCTCCGCCGGTCCGCTCGCGACCACGCCGGTCCCGATCTCGCCCGCTCGCGGCCTGACTCCCGTCGGCGCGCGCCCTCGGCGCACCCGCTGGTCCGCTGGTCCCATGAGCCTCCTGCGTCCCACCGGTCGGCCCGGACCCGCACTTGTCGGCCGACGCGTGGGCCGACAGGTGCGGGTTTCGCCAGCCGGCCGGTGAAACCCGCAGACCCCCCCGGATCCCCAGCCTGCCCACAGCCGGTCCGAGGACCACTGCTGGGCAGGTGGGGTAGGCAGGAGGGGCAGCCCACGACCACCGACCCAGGAGCGCCATGGCGACCCGCCTCACCGTGACCAGCGCCGAGACCACGCCGAGCGGCCTGCGCCGCGTGTGGTTCCGCAGCGACGACCTCTCGGCCTTCGCCGACAGCCACCACACCGACCGCTACGTCAAGCTCGTCCTGCCCCGCCCGGGCGTCGCCTACCCCGCGCCGCTGGAGGAGCTCGACCTGCGGGCCCTGCGCACCACGATGGCCCCCGAGGACCTGCCGGTCGTGCGCACCTACACCGCGCTCTTCCCCGACGTCGTCGCCGGCACGCTGGCCATCGACTTCGTGGTGCACGGCGACGAGGGCGTCGCGGGGCCGTGGGCCGCCTCGGCCGCGCCGGGCGACACGCTGGTGGTCAACGGCCCGGGCGGTGCCTGGTCGCCCGACCCCACCGCCGACTGGCACCTGCTCGTCGGCGACGAGTCGGCGCTGCCGGCGGTGACCGCCGCGCTGGCGGTGCTGCCGCCCGACGCGGTCGTGCGGGTCGTGGTGCTCGTGGAGTCGCCCGCGCACGCTCCCCGGCTGGATCCCGGCGAGCACGGCGAGCTGGTCGTGGCGTACCGCAGCGACGGCGGCACCCTCGAGGGCGCGGTGCGCTCCCTCGACTGGCCGCCCGGGCGGGTCAGCGCCTTCGTGCACGGCGAGGCGGGCGAGGTGATGCGCCGCCTGCGCCCCCACCTGCTCGGCGAGCGCGGCGTCGACCGCGCCGACCTGTCGATCTCCGGCTACTGGCGCCGGGGCCGCACCGAGGAGGGCTTCCGCGAGTGGAAGCAGGCCCAGCCGCGCGACTGACGCGGCCCGGCGGGGTCACGCTTGCCCGGCGCCGGGGTCGGGCGCCGGGGTCAGGCGCCGGGGTCGGGCGCCGGGGTCGGGCGGTGCGGTCAGGTGGTGGGGTCGAGGTGGTCACGCAGGGTGAGCATCGCGGCGTCGACCAGGTCGGGCAGCGAGCGGGCGGGGTCGTCGAGCCACACGTCGTACGCCGCGAGCGCGAGGGCCAGGCTGACCTGGCCCACGGTCTGCGGGAGCAGGTCGCCGGGGCGGGCGCCGGTGCGCGCGGCGACGTGCTCGGCGATGACCTGGCGCCACTCGGCGTAGCGGAGCACGGAGTGCGCCTGGAGCGCCGGGGTCCGCAGGATCAGCCGCATCCGGTCGACGTGGGTGGGGTCGGCAGCGGGCGGGAACTCGTTGAAGGCGCGCACGGCGCGGTGCACGCCGCGCCACAGCGGCTCGTCGGCCGGGGCGTCGGCCAGCAGGTGTCGGAAGCGCGCGAGGGTGAGGTCGAAGCGGCCCCACGGGATGTCGTTCTTGGAGCGGTAGTAGCGGAACAGGGTCCGCCTCCCGACGCCGACCTCGTCGGCGATCGCGTCGAGCGTGGTGCCCTCGAAGCCGCGCTCGGCGAAGAGTCGGAAGGCGGCCTGCTCGATGGCCGCGTGGGTGGTGACGACCGGTCGCCCCTGACGGCGCGCGCTGTCGTCGACCACGGCCGCAAGGTACACCCGCGGACGAGCGGCGGCCCTGCGCGGCCGGGCGGCGGCGGCACCTGCCCGTTCGGAGGGTTCTGGGGCCGTGCCGGATTCGGGGCCCCTGACCCCTGGCGTTTTGGCCACGGGTGCCATTAGCGTCCGGTGTGACCTGCACCACGATCCGCAGCAGCACGAGAGGAGCACCCATGAACCCCGAGGACACCACGCCGGACACCACGCCCGAGGCCGCCGGCCCGGAGGCCGGCCTGACCGCGGAGAGCCTCATCGAGGAGGTCTCGATCGACGGCATGTGCGGCGTGTACTGATGCTCGACGAGGCCTGGACCCTGTCGCCCTCGGTGGCCCTGCGACCCGAGCCCTTCGGTGCGCTGGCCTACCACTTCGGCAACCGGAAGCTCACCTTCCTCAAGCGCCCGGAGCTGGTGGCAGTGGTCCGGGCCCTCGCCGACCACCCCGACGTCCGCACGACCCTCGAGGCCGTCGGCGTGCCCGAGCCGCAGCACGCGGCGTACGCCGGGGCCCTGCGCGGCCTGGCCGACTCCGACATGATCCGCCCGCGCGCCCAGGAGGCCGTCGCATGACCCTCGCCCCCGTCCGACCCGCCGCCCCGACCGCCGCCCCGAGCACTCGGGAGCGCCCCCTCGGCGGCACGCTGGTCGAGCAGTTCGAGCTCGGCCTCGACGCCCCCATCTGCCTGACCTGGGAGCTCACCTACGCCTGCAACCTCGAGTGCGCCCACTGCCTCTCGAGCAGCGGCCGGCGAGACCCCCGCGAGCTCACCACCGAGCAGGCCGAGGCGGTCATCGACGAGCTGCAGCGCATGCAGGTCTTCTACGTCAACGTCGGCGGCGGCGAGCCCACGATCCGCCCCGACTTCTGGCACCTGCTGCAGTACGCCGTGGACCATCAGGTCGGCGTGAAGTTCTCCACCAACGGCGTGCGCCTGACCCCGGAGAACGCACGACTCCTGGCCTCGCCCGCCTTCGGCGGCTACGTCGACGTGCAGATCTCCCTCGACGGCGCGACCGCGGAGGTCAACGACCACGTGCGCGGCCCGGGCTCCTACGACACCGCGCTGACCGCGCTGGCCAACCTCCAGGACGCCGGCTTCACCGACGCCAAGATCTCGGTGGTCTGCACGCGGGAGAACATCGGCCAGCTCGACGAGTTCAAGGCCCTCGCCGACCGCTTCGGCGCGACGCTGCGCCTCACCCGGCTGCGCCCTAGCGGCCGCGGCGCCGACGTGTGGGACGAGCTGCACCCGCTGCCCCACCAGCAGCGCGAGCTCTACGACTGGCTGGTCGCCCACGGCGAGGACGTCCTCACCGGTGACTCCTTCTTCCACCTCGCCGCCTACGGCGAGTCGCTGCCCGGCCTCAACCTGTGCGGCGCCGGGCGCGTGGTGTGCCTCATCGACCCCGTCGGCGACGTCTACGCCTGCCCCTTCGCCATCCACGACGAGTTCCTCGCGGGCAACCTGCTCGCCGACGGCGGCTTCCAGAAGGTCTGGCAGACCTCCGAGCTCTTCCTCGGGCTGCGCGCGCCGCAGACCGGCGGGGCCTGCGCGAGCTGCCAGTTCTACGACACCTGCCGCGGCGGCTGCATGGCCGCGAAGTTCTTCACCGGCCTGCCCCTGGACGGCCCCGACCCCGAGTGCGTGCAGGGCTACGGCGAGCAGGCGCTGGTCGCCCTCGACGCCGCTGGCGGGCGCCAGGTGCCCGCGTCGAGCCAGGACCACTCCAAGACCGCGCCGACGCGCAACCAGCCGGTGATGCTCACCCTCGGCCGGCGCCCCGACACCCTGACCCTGCCGTCGGCCCCGCCGGTCTCGGCGTGTGCGGAGAGCCCGCTCGCGGGCTTCGTGCCCCCGCCGCCCCAGCAGCCGCTCCCGCAGTCGATCCCGCACGCCGAGCAGTGAGGTAGCGCCATGTCCAAGCCCGAGTGGCTCTCCAAAGTGGAGAACCCCTGGAAGCAGAACCCGTGGTTCGAGTCGGTGGCCGTGGCCCAGGAGCGGGCCCGCAAGCGCCTGCCCGCGCCGGTCTACGGCGCTCTCGTGGCCGGCTCCGAGCGTGGCCAGACCATCGCCGACAACCAGGCCGCCTTCGCCGAGATCGGCTTCGCCCCGCACGTCGCGGGCCACCAGCCCGAGCGCTCGATGGCCACCACCGTCATGGGGCAGCAGATCTCCCTGCCGGTGGTGATCAGCCCCACCGGGGTACAGGCCGTCCACCCCGACGGCGAGGTCGCCGTGGCCCGGGCGGCGGCGTCGCGCGGCACGGTCATGGGGCTGTCGAACTTCGCCTCGAAGTCGGTGGAGGAGGTCTGCGCGGTCAACGACCAGACCTTCTTCCAGATGTACTGGACGGGCGACCGCGACGTGATGCTCCAGCGCATGCAGCGGGCCAAGAAGGCCGGCGCCAAGGGCCTCATCGCCACCCTCGACTGGTCGTTCTCGATGGGCCGCGACTGGGGCAGCCCCGAGATCCCCGAGAAGGTCGACCTGAGGACGATGGTGCGGATGGCGCCCCAGGTGGCGACCAAGGCGCGCTGGCTCTACCAGTTCGGCCGCACGGGCACGATCCCCGACCTCACCGCCCCCAACCTCGCCCCTCCCGGTCAGGCGAAGGGGCCGACGTTCTTCGGCGCCTACTACGAGTGGATGACCACCACCCCGCCCACCTGGGAGGACGTTGCCTGGATGCGCGAGCAGTGGACCCAGCTCAGCGGCATGCCGTTCATGCTCAAGGGCGTCTGCCGCGTCGACGACGCCCTGCGGGCCCGCGACTGCGGCGTCACTGCGATCTCGGTCTCCAACCACGGCGGCAACAACCTCGACGGCACCCCGGCCACCATCCGCGTGATCGGGCCGATCGCCGACGCCGTCGGCCACGACGTCGAGGTGCTCATGGACGGCGGCGTCCGGCGCGGCTCCGACGTGGTCAAGGCCCTGGCCCTGGGCGCCCGCGCGGTCATGATCGGGCGCGCCTACCTGTGGGGCCTGGCCGCCAACGGCGAGCAGGGCGTCGGCAACGTGCTCGACGTGCTGCGCTCGGGCATCGACTCCGCTCTGCTCGGCATGGGTCTGTCGTCGATCGACCAGCTCACCCCCGACCTGCTGGTCGTGCCCGACGGCTTCGTCCGCGCCCTCGGCGTGCCCGCCGACGCCCCGGCCCCCGGCGTGGCCCCCGACGCGGCCCCGGACCCGGTCCACCACTGAGGGCCCCGGTGGACCCGCACCCCGCGCCGGCCGGCGTCGCGACGCCGGTCGACCGCCGTGACCTGGCCGACGCCACCTGGCCCGACCTCCCGGCGACCCCGACGGTGCTCGTGCCGCTGGGGTCGCTGGAGCAGCACGGCCCGCACCTCCCGCTCGACACCGACGCTGCGATCGCCGACGCCGTCGCCCGCCGGGTGGCCGAGCTGCTCGACCCCGACGGGTCGGGCGACCTGTGGGTCGCGCCGCCGGTGGTCTACGCCGCGAGCGGGGAGCACCAGATGTTCGCCGGCACCGCCTCGATCGGCACCGACGCGCTCCACGCCCTGCTGGTCGAGCTCACCCGCTCGCTGCGCACGTGGGCCGGCCGGGTGGTCTTCGTCAACGCCCACGGCGGCAACCTCCAGGCCCTCGGGGCGGCGCTGCGCCAGCTGCGCGCGGAGGGCCACGACGTCACCTGGGCGCCCTGCGCGACCGAGGAGGTCGACGCCCACGCCGGCTTCACCGAGACCTCGCTGATGCTCCACCTGCGCCCCGCGGCGGTGCGCCTCGACCGCGCGGTGGCCGGCAACACGACGCCGGTGCACGAGCTGCTGCCCGCCCTGCGGAGCGGGGGAGTCGGCGCGGTCTCGGCCAACGGCGTGCTCGGCGACCCCGCGGGCGCGAGCGCCGCGGAGGGCGAGCGGGTGCTCGAGGCGATGGCGCGCGACGTGGTGCAGCGACTCGCCCGCGAGGGCACCGCCGCGGCGCAGTCCGCCGGGGCCCCCGCGTGAGGGTCGCCCTGGTCACCGGCGCGGCGCGCGGCATCGGCGCCGCGACCGTCGCGCGCCTGGCCGAGGACGGCTGGGCGGTGCTCGCGCTCGACGCGTGCGCCGGCCCCGAGGCGTCGCCGTACGCCCTGCCGACGCGGGCCGACCTCGACGCCGTGGTGGCGCCCTGGCCCGAGGCCGAGGCGTGCGTCGCCGACGTGCGCGACCGCGCCGCCCTCGCCGCCGCCGTCGCCCGGGTGCTGGAGCGCTGGGGCCGCCTCGACGCCGTGGTCGCGGCAGCGGCCGTGGTCGCGGGGGGACGAGCGCTGTGGGAGACCCCCGACGAGGAGCTCGACCTGCTCTGGGACGTCGACGCCCGCGGCGTGTGGCTCACCGCCGCCGTGAGCGTGCCCGCGATGCTGGCCGGACCCGACCCGTCGGGCTGCCGGTTCGTGGCGGTCGCGTCGGCGGCCGGCACTCACGGCCTCTTCCGGATGGCGGGCTACAACGCGGTCAAGCACGCCGTGGTCGGCCTCGTGAAGGGCCTGGCCGCCGACCTCGTCGGCACCGGCGTCACCGCCGTGGCCGTCTCGCCGGGCTCCACCCGCACCCCCATGCTCGAGCAGACCGCTGCGCTCTACGACACCGACGTCGTCGCCCTCGCCGACCACCAGCTGCTGCGCCGACCGCTGGAGCCCGAGGAGCTCGCCGCGACCATCGCCTTCTGCTGCTCGCCGGCCGGCGCCGTGCTCCACGGCGGGGTCGTCCACGCCGACGGCGGCTTCCCCGGGTGAGGGTCCCGCGCCGATGAGTCCCGACGCGCCGACCCGCGCCGACGCCGCGGCTCCCCGCGCCGCCAGCACCGACCGGCTGCCCGACGGCTTCCGGGTCGCCCTGCGCCCCGACGTACGCCGCCTCGACGGCGGACGCCTGCTCGTCGGGGGCTCGCCGCTGCGCGCGCTGCGGCTCTCGCCCGCGGCGCTCGCCGCGATGGGCGACGGCGGCTTCGTGGTGACCGACGACCGCTCGGCCGCGCTGGCCGCGAGCCTGCTGCGCGCCGACGTCGCGGAGCCGGTGCTCGACCCCGCACCGGTCGCGGCCGACCTGCTCACCGTGGTGCTGCCCGTGCGCGACCGCAGCGACCAGCTCGACCGCGCGCTGGGCGCCCTGGGCCGGGCCTGCCGGGTGCTCGTCGTCGACGACGCCTCCCGCGACCCCGCCGCCGTCGCCGCGGTCGCCCGCCGCCACGGCGCCGAGGTGCTCGCGCTCGCCGTCAACGTGGGGCCCGGCGGCGCCCGCAACGCCGGCCTGGCGCACGTGCGCACGCCCTACGTCGCCCTCGTCGACTGCGACGTCACCGTGGGCACCGACCTGCTCCTGCGCCTGGCCCGGCACCTCCTCGACCCCACGGTCGCGCTGGTCGGCCCGCGGGTGGTCGGCCGGGCGCGCAGCACCCGGGTGCGGTGGTGGGAGAGCTACGACGAGGTCGCCTCCTCGCTCGGCCTCGGGGCCCGCGGCGGGGTCGTGCGCCCGGGTGCCGCGGTCGGCTGGCTGCCCGCCGCCTGTCTGGTCGGGCGGGTCGCCGACCTCGGCGAGGGCTTCGAGCCCGGGCTGCGGGTGGCCGAGGACGTCGACCTCGTCTGGCGCCTCGACGCCGCCGGTCGCACCGTGCGCTACGACGCGGGCGAGCAGGTCGACCACGACGCCCGGGCCACCGTGCGCGGCTGGCTGGGCCGCAAGGTGCTCTACGGCACCGGTGGGGCGCTGCTGGCCCAGCGCCACGGCGACCGCGGCGCGCCCGCGGTGCTCTCACCGGAGCTGGCGCTCGCTGCGGCGGCGCTGCTGCTGCGCCGCCGCTGGTCGGTCCCGGTGGCCGCCCTGGCCGCGACCCGCGGCGCGCACGCCCTGGCCACCACGCTGCCCGAGGCGCCGGAGCGCCCGCGCCTGGCCGCCGGCCTCACCGCCCGCGGCCTGGGCTGGGCCGTGCGCCAGGAGACCGGCCTGCTGCTGCGGCACTGGTGGCCGCTCACCGTGGTCGGCGCCGCGCTGAGCCGCGACGTGCGCCGCGCCGTCGTCTCGGCCCTCGCGGTCGACCTGGTGGTCGGCGTGCGCGAGCACCCCCGCGCCGACCCCCGCCTGCTGCTGCTCGGCCGCCGCCTCGACGACCTCGCCTACGGCACCGGCCTGTGGCTGGGCGCTCTGCGCGCCCGCTCGCCGCGCTGCCTGCTGCCGCGCTCGCCGCGCTCGCGTCGCTGAGCCGCCCTTGCGAGCGGGCCGCGGTCCGTCAACAAGAACGTTGACGGTCGAGCACGGGGCGCCGTACGGTCGGGGCGGTCCGCGACCGTCGGGCCGACCGAGTGAAGCCGAGGACCACGATGACCCGACCTTCCCGTCCGTGCTGCGACCGTGTGAGGGGAGCCGGGTGGTGAGCACTCCGGTGCGGGCGGCGCTCCGGGGTGCGGTCGTCGGCGGCGGCACCATGGGGGTGGGCATCGCCTACGTGATGGCCACCCACGGCCTGCGCACCACGGTGGTGGAGCCCAGTGCCGAGCGCGTGAGGGCCCTGCGCGACGAGGTGGACGCCGCGCTGGCCGGCGGCGTCGCCCGCGGACGCCTCGACGAGGCACGGGCCGACGCCGTCCGCGAGGGCCTCGTGGTCGTCGGGTCGGTCGAGGACCTCCCCGTGGGCCTGGACGTGATCGTGGAGAGCGTGCCCGAGCGGGCTGACCTCAAGGCGGCGGTGCTCGCCGCGGCCGAGGCGCTCGCCCCACGACTGCTCGCGACCAACACGAGCTCGATGTCGGTGGACGCCCTGGCTGCTCCCCTGGCGCATCCTGAGCGTTTCTGCGGCCTGCACTTCTTCAACCCTGTCTGGTCGATCGGGCTCGTCGAGGTGGTCCGGGGGGCCCGCACCGGCGCGGAGTCCCTCGCCCTCGCCCTCGACCTCGTCGGGGCGATGGGCAAGGAGAGCGCCGTCGTCAACGACTCGCCGGGCTTCGCCACCAGCCGGCTCGACCTGACGCTGGCGTTGGAGTCCATCCGGATGCTCGAGGAGGGTGTCGCCGCGGCCGAGGACATCGACCGGGCCGTGCGGCTGGCCTACCGCCATCCGGTCGGGCCGCTCACGCTCAGCGACATCGTCGGTCTCGATGTGCGCCTCGACATCAGCCGTCAGCTCGAGGCGTCCCTCGGCCCGCGGTTCGCGCCCCCGCGCCTGCTCGAGGAGATGGTCGCCGAGGGGCGGCTGGGTCGGAAGTCGGGGCGCGGGTTCTTCGACTGGTCGGAAGGAGAGCGTGCGTAGGTCTTGTGAAGTGTCAACGCATGTGTTGATACTGGTGTGACCGACACCACCTGAGGAGTGACCGTGCGCGACGCCGTGATCGTGGAAGCCATCCGTACCCCCGTCGGGAAGCGGGGCGGCGGCCTGTCCGCCGAGCACCCGGTCGAGCTCTCGGCCGACCTGCTCGTCGCCCTCGCCGCCCGGACCGGACTCGACCCCGCCCTGGTCGACGACGTCCACTGGGGTTGTGTGCACCAGGTCGCCGAGCAGACCTACAACGTGGCGCGCAACGCGGTGATCGCTGCCGGGTGGCCCGAGTCGGTGCCCGGCACGACCCTCGACCGGCAGTGCGGCTCCTCCCAGCAGGCCGTTCACTCCGCCGCCGCCATGGTCGTGTCGGGCCAGGCCGACATCGTCGTCGCCGGCGGTGTCGAGGTGATGAGCCGCGTGCCGATGGGGGCCTCGGTGCTCGACAAGGACCCGTTCGGGGAGCGCTTCGCCGCCCGCTACGACGGCCGTCGACCCCACATGGGCCTCGGCGCCGAGGACATCAACCGTCGCTGGTCGCTCACCCGCACCCAGCTCGACGAGTTCGCGCTGTCGTCGCACGAGAAGGCGGCCCACGCCCAGAAGAACGGCCTCTTCGAGAGCCAGATCGTCCCGGTGACCACTGCCGACGGCGTGACCGTCGAGCACGACGAGGGCATCCGGCCGGGCGGCTCGCTGGAGAAGCTCGCCGGCCTGCGGTCGGTCTTCGCCGAGGACGGTCTGCTCACCGCCGGCAACAGCTCCTCGATCAACGACGGCGCGGCGGCGCTGCTGGTCATGACCGGCGACAAAGCGCGTGAGCTCGGCATGACGCCGACCGCGCGGGTGCACACCGCCGTCGTCGCGGGCGACGACCCCATCATCAGCCTCACCGCCCTGATCCCCGCCACCCGCAAGGCCATGGACCGCTCGGGCCTCTCGCTCTCCGACATCGGAGTCTTCGAGATCAGCGAGGCCTTCGCCTCGGTGCCGCTCGCCTGGCAGAAGGAGATCGGAGCCGACCCGGCCCTAATGAACCCCCACGGTGGTGCGATCTCCATCGGCCACCCGCTCGGCGCCAGTGGGGCTCGGCTGATGACCACGCTGGTCCACCACATGCGCGAGTCCGGCGTGCGATACGGCCTCCAGACGATGTGCGAGGGCGGCGGGCTCTCCAACGCCACGATCCTCGAGCTGCTCTGACCCGGTCGACCCACCACGCCCCATCCAGCACCCGCCACCACGAGGAGTCCCGATGCCCGACCTGAAGCTGAGCCACTCTCCGCTCATCCCGGAGACCGAGGAGCGTCGGGCGTTGCGGGAGTCGGTGGCGGCCCTGGCCGGCAAGTACGGTCGTGCCTACTTCCAGGAGGCGGCAGCCCGGGGCGGCTTCCCCGACGAGCTCTACCGCGACCTCGGGCACGCCGGCTTCCTGGGCGTCAACATGCCCGAGGAGTGGGGCGGCGGAGGCGGAGGCCTGGCCGACCTGGCCGTCGTGATCGAGGAGTGCGCCGCCCAGGGCTGCCCGATGCAGATGATCGTCATCAGCTCGATCACGGCATCGATCATCGCCCGCCACGGATCCGAGGTGCTCAAGGAGAGGTGGCTGGAGGGGATCTGCAGCGGGGAGAAGAAGGTGGTCTTCGCGATCACCGAGCCCGACGCCGGCACCAACACCCACAACATCTCCACCACCGCGACGCGGTCGTCCGACGGCGGTTGGACCCTCAAGGGGCAGAAGTACTGGACCTCCGGGGTCGACGAGGCCGACGCCGTCATGGTGGTGGCCCGCGATGCCGAGCCGGGTCCCGACGGCAAGCGCACGCTGTCGCTCTTCCTGATCCCGACCGACGCGCCCGGATTCAGCTACACCGTGATCGACTCGGCCCTGCGGGCGCCGGAGCGACAGTTCGTCACCTTCTACGACGACGTGCCTGTCGCCGCCGACTCGATCGTCGGTGACCAGGGCCGCGGTCTCCAGCAGGTCTTCGCCGGGCTCAACCCCGAGCGGGTCGCTGCTGCGGCGATCGCCTCCGGCATCGCGTTGTACGCCCTGCAGCGCGGAGCGCTCTACGCCAACCAGCGCACGGTGTGGAGCCAGCCCATCGGCGCCCACCAGGGCCTGTCGCACCCCCTCGCCAAGGCCTACATCGACGTGCAGCAGGCCCGGCTGATGAACTTCCGCGCCGCGGAGCTCTACGACACCGGCCAGGACGCCGCCTGCGCCGAGGCGGCCAACATCGCCAAGCTCGCCGCCGCCGACGCCTGCCTGCTCTCACTCGACCAGGCGATGCAGACCCACGGTGGCAACGGCCTGTCCAACGAGTACGGCCTCTCCGACCTGTGGTTCACCGCACGCATGCTCAAGACGGCTCCCGTGAGCCGCGAGATGGTGCTCAACTACGTCGCGCAGCACAGCCTCGGGCTGCCCAAGAGCTACTGAGGAGAGCGGCGTGACCTTCACCTTCGCGGGTGCTCTGCGCGACCTGGCGTCCCGCACCCCCGACGCCACGGCCATCCTCTTCGAGGAGCAGCGCCTCAGCTTCGCCGACCTCTACGGCCGAGGCACGCGGCTGGCCCACGTGCTCGACGGTCTCGGCGTCGCCGACCAGCGGCGCGTCGGGTTCCTGGGCAAGAACTCCCCGGCCTTCTTCGAGCTGGCCCTGGCCTGCAGCCTCCAGGACGCCGTGCTCGTCGGGCTCAACTGGCGACTCTCCCGCTCCGAGCTGGTCTCGATCACCGCCGACGCCGACCTGTCGCTGCTGGTGGTCTCGCCCGACCTTGTGCACCTGGTCGACGCCGACGCCGGGGTGCGTGTCGTGACCACGGGCCCCGAGCTCGACGCCCTCGTCGCCGCGGCCGACGACACCCCGGTCGAGACGCGCACGCGCGGGGAGAGCGTCCTGCTGCAGTTCTACAGTTCCGGCACGACCGGCCTGCCCAAGGGCACGCTCATCACCAACGACAACCTCGCCTTCACCCGGACCAGCGGTCGCCTGCTCTACGGCATGGACGCCGACACGGTGAACCTGGTGCCCTCGCCGCTCTTCCACATCGGTGGTGCGGGCTACGGCTCGACCGCCCTGACCCAGGGCGGCACGACCGTGCTGGTGCCCGACTCGGACCCCCTCACGCTGCTGGGTGCGATCGAGCGTCACGGGGTGACCCACGCCTTCATGGTGCCTGCCGTGATCCAGGGCATCGTCGGCTCGCCGGCGCTGCGCACCTCGGACGTCGCCAGCCTGAGGGTGGTGGCCTACGGCGGCGCACCGATGAGCGAGGCGCTCCTGGAGTCGGCGATCGCGGCACTGCGATGCGACTTCCTCGGTGTCTACGGGATGACCGAGACCTCGGGCACCGTGGTCGCGCTGGCCGCCGCCGACCACGACCCGGGTGGCCCGCGCGCCCACCTGCTGCGCTCGATCGGCAAGGCCCTGCCGTGGGCCTGCGAGGTCGAGGTGCGTGACCCGGTGACGCTCGAGGCGGCCGAGGTGGGCGCCGTGGGGGAGATCTGGGTCCGCTCGGGCCAGGTGACGCCCGGCTACTGGCGCCAGCCGGAGGCGACCGCGCAGGCGCTGACCGCCGACGGCTGGCTGCGCACCGGGGACGCTGCCTACCGAGACGCCGACGGCTTCCTCTTCCTCCACGACCGGATGAAGGACATGGTCATCACCGGCGGTGAGAACGTCTACCCCGCCGAGGTCGAGAACGTCCTGGCCCACCACCCGGCGGTGCTGGAGGTCGCGGTGATCGGTGTGCCGTCGCTGCGGTGGGGCGAGAGCGTCAAGGCGCTCGTCGTGCCCCGCCCCGGCGTCGAGGTCGACGCCGCCGACCTGATCGCCTTCGCCCGCGACCGCCTCGCCCACTACAAGTGTCCCCGCGCGGTCGAGACCATCGAGGTCCTGCCCCGCAACGCCTCCGGCAAGATCCTCAAGAAGGAGCTGCGCATGACCCACGGAAGTCCCGTCTCGTGAGCGCCGAGGTGGCAGGTGTCGAGAGTGGGTCCATCGCGGCCGAGTCCGACCGCGTCCTGCCGCTGGTGAGGCGGTGGACGGTGAGCTGGCTCAACGGCCACGACCCTGCTGCGTGCGAGGACCTGCTCGCCGAGGACTACCGGCTGCGCATCGGCACCTTCGAGGTCGACCGCCGTGAGGACTACGTCGAGGCCACGGTCGGCCAGCTCGCGCAGTTCCCCGGGCTCGTGCTGACCGTGCACGACGTGCTGACCAACGGCCGCCAGGCCGCGGTGCACTTCACCGAGCACGGCGTCTCGCTGCGCCACGACGGCAACGCCGCGGCCTGGACCGGGGTGGTGCTCTTCGACTCCGACTCCGACTCCGACTCCGGGGTCGGGGACAACGGGGCCGGCGGCGACCGGCTGATCCGCGCCTGGGCCGAGGAGGACTACGCCGCGCGGCGTCGACAGCTCGCCTCGGGCACGCCCGACCCGGTCGGCTCGCCGGCCGTCGCGCCGTGGGACACCCCCGCGGAGCCCGCCGACCCGGCCGCCGAGTCCGTCGTGCTGGCGTGGCTGGAGGCAGGGCTGCCAGCGGTCGAGGGCGTGGTCTGGGACGACGCGGACCTCGACGACGCCGGCCCTGCGCTGACGGCGCACGGCGGGGAGGTCGACGTGGTGGTGTCGGCTGGCTCGCGGGTCGCCTTCCACGGGCGCCTCGGCGGCGCGGCGGCCGACGGCTCGGGCGGCAGCGCCGTGATGGACGTGGCCGGCTTCGTCACCGTGGTCGGCGGGAAGGTGGCGAGCGGGGTCGTGGTCTCCGACCGACTGGCGGCCCGCTCGGCGCTCAAGAAGTCGCGGCAGGCGGACTGATGGGGGCCGCGGTCGGTGTCGAGGACGTCGGGGCGGTGCGCGTGGTCACCCTCGACCGCCCCGCGGTGCGTAACGCCCTCGACCTCCCGACCGCGACCGCCCTGGCCGAGGCGCTCGACGGCCTCGACGACGATCCGGGCCTGGCCGTGGGGGTGCTCACCGGCGCCGGCGGCCACTTCTGCGCCGGCATGGACCTCAAGACATTCCTCGCCACCGGGCAGCGTCCGGAGGTGCCCGGCCGCGGTCTCGGCTTCACCCGTCGGCCGCCGGTCAAGCCGCTGGTGGCCGCCGTCGAGGGCACAGCCCTCGCGGGTGGCTTCGAGATCGTGCTGGCCTGCGACCTCGTCGTGGCCGCCCTGGACGCGCGTCTCGGCCTCCCCGAGGCCAGGCTTGGCCTGGTGGCGGGGGCGGGTGGCCTCCTGCGGCTCTCCGCACGCGTGCCCCGGGCGGTCGCGATGCGGTGCGCTCTCACGGGGGAGCCGTTCTCGGCGCAGGAGGCGGAGCGGTGGGGCCTGGTCAACGAGGTGACGCCGCCTGGGGAGGCGCTCGACCGCGCCCTGGCCCTCGCGCGCCAGGTCGCGGCCAGCGCGCCGGGCTCGCTGCGGGCGAGCAAGGAGCTGCTCGACCGGCGGCTCGCGCCCTCGGCCGACGACGTGGCCCGTCAGGACGAGCTGCTCGAGGCGCTCGCCGCTTCCGACGACGCTCGCGAGGGTGCACGCGCCTTCGCCGAGAAGCGCCCACCCGTGTGGGGCCGGACGCCCTAGCGGGCACGGCCTCCGAGGTGCTGCGAGCGGCGGTGCGCCCTGCGTGCCTGCCCTTCCCCGACCGGCCCGAGGGCGCTGGGGACGGAGGCCCCCTGGCCTTCCCGGGACTTTTGTCAACACGAGGGTTGACGCCCGATCCCGCAGGGTGATGTGATCGACACCACAGCCCGGCGCACGACTCGGAGTGCCCCTGGCGACACGCAGCCATCCGGCCCGCCAGGCCCTTCGCGAAGGACGCTTTCCATGTCGCAGAGCACGCTCGCCAGCCCGACCCTCGAGGCGATGCTCGCCGGCCTCCGTGCCGACGAGGTCGTCGACGCCACAGCCCTCTACATCGACGGGCGGTGGGTCGCTTCCGACGCGCCCGGGCGCATCGAGGTGCGCAGCCCGGTCACCGAGCAGGTCATCGCCGAGGTCGCCGAGGGCGCCGCCGCCGACGTCGACAAGGCCGTCGCCGCCGCGCGGGCCGCCTTCCCCGCCTGGGCGGCCCTGGCCCCCTCCGAGCGGGCGGCCTACCTCACCCGGACCTCCGAGCTGCTCGTCGAGCGGATGGAGGCCCTCGCCGAGCTCGGGTCGCGGGACATCGGAGCCCCGCTCGAGGCGGTCAAGGCCGTGCAGCTGGGCCTGCCGATCTTCAACTTCGGCTACTACGCCGACCTGGCCACCTCCTACGACTTCGAGGGCACCGAGATCGGGAACTCCCTCATCGTGCGCGAGCCGGTGGGCGTGGTCGGCTGCATCACGCCGTGGAACTTCCCCCTGCACCAGGTGGCCCTCAAGGTGGCCGCGGCCTTCGCCGCCGGCTGCACCGTGGTGGTGAAGCCCACCGAGGTCACCCCGCTCCTGGTGGTGGCCCTCGCCGAGATCTTCGACGAGATCGGCCTTCCGGCCGGTGTCTTCAACATGGTCCACGGCAACGGGCCCGGGGTCGGCGAGGCTCTCGTCGCGCACCGCGACGTCGACATGATCTCCTTCACCGGCTCGACGCGAGCCGGCAAGCGGATCGCCGAGGTCGCCGCCGGCACGGTGAAGCGGGTCGCGCTCGAGCTCGGCGGCAAGTCGGCCAACGTCATCCTCGATGACGCCGACCTCGAGCAGGCCGTCACCGGGGGACTGGCCAACGCCTACCTCAACTGCGGCCAGGCCTGCACCGCCCTCACCCGGATGCTCGTGCCGGCCTCGCGTCTCGCCGAGGTCGAGGAGATCGCCACCCGCGTCGCCGCGACCTACACCACGGGCCCGTGGGACCAGGAGTCCAGCGTGCTCGGCCCGCTGGTCAACGCCACCCAGCACGAGAAGGTGCGGGGCTTCATCCAGACCGGCATCGACGAGGGCGCGCGCCTGGTGGTCGGGGGCCTGGAGAACGAGCACGAGAGCGGTTACTTCGTGGCGCCGACGATCTTCAGCGACGTCACCAACGACATGACCATCGCCCGGGAGGAGATCTTCGGCCCCGTGCTCTCGATCCTCCCCTACTCCGACGAGGAGGAGGCCGTCGCGATCGCCAACGACACCGACTACGGCCTCGCCGGCGCGGTGTGGTCCGGCGACGACGAGCGAGCGCTGCGCGTGGCCAAGCGGCTGCGAGCCGGCCAGATCGAGGTCAACGGCGGAGCGTTCAACCCCGCGGCTCCGTTCGGCGGCTACAAGCAGTCGGGCCTGGGCCGCGAGGCCGGCCCGGCGGGCATCGAGGAGTTCCTCGAGACCAAGGCCATCCAGCGCTGAGCGGCGCCGCACCGCGGCGCCGACCGGCACGACGTACCAGCCAGCACGACCCTCTCGGGACCACCCAGCACCGTCAGGACCGACCAAAGGACAAGCGCGTGAAGACCAAAGCAGCAGTGTTGTGGGGAGCCGACCAGGACTGGCAGGTCGAGGAGGTGGAGCTCGGCGACCCGGTCGCCAACGAGGTGCAGGTGCAGCTCGCCGCCTCCGGCCTGTGCCACTCCGACGAGCACGTGCGCGTCGGCGACATCCCGATGGTGGAGCCCGGCGCGTTCCCCTTCATCGGAGGGCACGAGGGCGCGGGGGTCGTGACCAAGGTCGGCCCCGGTGTCACCAGCGTCAAGGAGGGCGACCACGTCGTCCTCGGCTTCATCCCCTCCTGCGGGCAGTGCGCAGCCTGCGCCCGCGGTCACCAGAACCTCTGCGACCTCGGTGCGACGCTGCTCACCGGCCAGGCCATCGCTGACAGCACCAACCGCATCCAGGTGAAGGGGCAGAACGCCTCGCCGATGTGCCTGCTCGGCACCTTCTCGCCCTACGTCACCGTGCACGAGGCCTCGGCGATCAAGATCCTGCCCGACATCCCGCTCGACAAGGCCGCCCTCGTGGGCTGCGGTGTCACCACCGGATGGGGCTCCTCGGTCTACGCCGCCGACGTGCGGGCCGGCGAGACCGTGGTCGTGGTCGGCGTCGGCGGCATCGGCGCCAACGCCGTGCAGGGCGCCCGTGCTGCCGGCGCCCGTCACATCGTCGCGATCGACCCCGTGCCGTTCAAGCGTGAGATGGCGATGAAGCTCGGCGCCACCCACGCCTACGCCAGCATCGAGGAGGCGACGGCGCCGGTCACCGATCTGACGTGGGGTGCGATGGCCCAGAAGGCGATCATCTGCGTGGGCCGCATCCGCGGCGAGGACATCGCCGGCACCCTGTCGCTGGTCGGCAAGGGCGGCACGGCGGTCGTCACCGGCATGGGCTCCATGCTCGACACCGACGTCAGCCTCAGCCTCTTCGAGCTGACCCTGCTCCAGAAGCGGCTGCAGGGCGCGATCTTCGGCTCGGGCAACCCGCGCTTCGACATCCCCAACCTGCTGCGCCTCTACATGGAGGGCGAGCTCATGCTCGACGAGCTGATCACCACCCGCTACCGCCTGGAGGACATCAACCAGGGCTACGCCGACATGAACGCCGGCACCAACATCCGCGGCCTCATCGAGTACGGCCCCGCCGACTGGTGAGTCGGCCCCGGGTCCCGGGGGAAGCAGCGGCCCGGTCGTCCTCGGACGACCGGGCCGCTGTGCGTGTGCGTCGGGCCCGCCCCGGCCTCAGCCGTGGGGACCGCCGGCGACGTAGAGGACCTGGCCGGTCACGAAGCCGGATCGCACGTCGGCGAAGAACGACACCGCCTGGGCGATGTCGTCGGGCGCGCCGGCCCTCCCCACCGCGATCCCGGCCACCTGCTCGGAGACCAGGTCGTCGAAGGACACGCCGGCACGCTCGGCCAGGGCCCGCGTCATCTCGGTGACGGTGAAGCCCGGCGCGACGGCGTTGACGGTCACGCCGTAGCGACCCAGCTCGAGGGCGAGGGTCTTGGTGAGACCCTGGAGCCCGGCCTTGGCCGCGGAGTAGTTGGCCTGGCCCACGGTGCCGAGGGCGGCGATCGAGGACAGGTTGACGATGCGGCCCCAGCCGCGTGCGGTCATGTGGCGCTGGGCCTCCCTGCTCATCAGGAACGCGGAGCGCAGGTTGACGTCGACCACGGTGTCCCAGTCGTCGAGGCTCATCTTGAAGGCGAGGCCGTTGCGCAGGACCCCCGCGTTGTTGACCAGCACCAGCGGGGGACCGAGCTCCTCGGCCACCCGGGCCACGCCGGTGACGACGGTGTCCTCCCGCGACACGTCGGCCCCGACGGCCAGCGCTCGCCGGCCCCGTTCCCTCACACGAGTCACGGTCTTCGCGCACGCGGCCTCGTCGAGGTCGACGACAGCGACGTCGTGTCCGTCGTCGGCCAGACGCACGGCGATCTCGGCGCCGATGCCGCGGGCCGCCCCGGTCACGATCGCCACCGGGGGCCCTGCGGGCTCCTTGCCGGCCGCCTCGCGGGTCACGACGCGGCGCCGGTCGGCTGGAGCTCGGCGCGGGCGCGCTCGGCGAGCAGGAACTTGCGGGGCCGCCCGCTGGGGGTGACCGGCACCTCGTGGGCGCCGATGGCCACCACGTGCCGGGGGACCTTGAAGCGGGCCAGACGGGCGGTGCACAGGGCGAGGAGCTCGTCGACGTCGACGGCGCGGCCGGGGCGCAGGACGACGTAGGCGACGCCGACCTCGCCCATCCGCCGATCGGGGAGCGGCACGACGTGGGCCTGGTTGACGGCCTCGTGCGAGGTCAGCACGTCCTCGATCTCCTTGGGCACGACCTGCTCTCCGCCGCAGCGGTAGCAGTCCTTGCTGCGTCCTACGAGCGTGAGGTAGTCGTCGGCGTCGAGGCGGCCCAGGTCGCCCGTGCGGAGCCAGCCGTCGGCGGTGAAGGCGGCGGCGTCCTCCTCGGGCTTGCGGTGGTAGCCGGGGGTGACCCCGGGCCCGCGCACCTGGAGCTCGCCGACCTGGTCGACCCCGAGCACCGCGCCGGTGGCGGGGTCGACGACGCGGTAGACCGCGAGCCGGCCGCCCAGGGCGGGGTCGCCGGCGACGCCGACGTCGCGCAGCCTGCCGTTGGTGCTGAGGCGGCGCTCACGGGGGTCGTCGGGCCGGGTGACGGTGGTCGAGGCGGTGGTCTCGCTCATCCCGTAGCCCGTGGTGAGCTCGAGGGGGCCGAGGACGGCCTCGATCCGGTGCCACAGTCCGGTGGGGGAGACGCCGCCGGAGGAGATCATGGAGCTCAGCGACGACAGGTCGTGGACCGGCCCACCCGTCTGGACCTCGTCGAGCAGGGCCTGGGTCATCGTCGGGATGAGCAGCACGTCGTCGACGTGGTGACGCTCGATCGCCGCCAGCGTCGCGGCAGGGGTGAACGTCAGCTGTGGCACGATCGAGCCGCCGACGAAGAGCGTCGCGAGCAGGCCCTCGACGTAGCCGTAGACGTGGTACATCGGCAGGGAGAACAGCACCCGGCGACCATCCTGGAAGGCCCGGCCGAAGGCACTGCCGTACGCCGTGCGCAGCAGCATGTCGTGGGTGAGCAGCACGCCCTTCGGGCTGCCGGTCGTGCCGGACGTGTAGAGCACGTCGGCAGGGGCGCCCGGACCGGTCGAGGTCACGGGCTCCCAGCCCTCGTCCGTGCCGCCGAGCTCCTCGACGGTGCGGGCTCCGGGGCGCGGCGTGCGTCCCTCCCCGGTCAGGACGAAGACCGCCCGCAGGTCGGGCATGCCAGCCCCTCCGCCACCGGACTCCCAGCCGGGGGCGAGGTCGTCGAGCATGTCGAGGTAGTCGAGGTCTCGGAACGCGTCCATCGTGACCAGCACCGAGGCACCCGACTGGCGCAGCACGTAGCCCAGCTCGTCGCGGCGGTTGAGGAAGTTCACCGGCACCGCGGTGGCCCCGGCGCGCGCGATGGCGTACTTGAGCGCGACGAACTCCGGGTGGTTGGCCATGACCAGGGCCACGAGGTCCCCGGGGCGCACCCCGGCGGCGACCAGGCCACGCGCCAGGCGACGTGACCAGTCCGCGACCTCGCGGTAGGTCCAGCTGCGGTGGTCGGTGACGACGTAGGGGCGGTCACCGAACTCCTCGACAGCGGCGTCGAGCTGCTCGTCGAGGCGTCGCGCGACCCAGGCCGGGTGCCGCCCCTCGAGCGCCTCCTGGCGCTCGGCCACGCTGGGGAGCACCGGCTCAGCCCTTCCCGTTCTGCGCGGCCACGCCCTGGTCGGCGCGCGTGCGGAGGTGGTCGTCGTGCTGCTCGTCCTCGCGGCCGCCCTGCCGACCGCGCGAGGCCTGGTAGGCCTCCCAGTAGGTGCGGTGGTGGGAGAAGGGCTCATCGCGGTCCTCGACCGCGGCACGCACTCCGTGCGCGTCCTGGAACCGCTTGAAGTCCGCCATCGCGGGCCCGGCGATGGCCATGGCGTCGGCGTCGTTGGCGGCCGCGATCGCCGAGGCGATGCCCATGGCGTCCCACCACCGGTTGGTGGCCTCCTTGTGGGAGTAGAGCATCTCCAGCGGCACGTGCGCGATGCGCTCGGCGTAGGCCATGGCCACGTCGAGCACCTCCTCGGCGGGCACGGCGCGGTTGGCGAGCCCGAGCTCGGCGGCCTCGGTGCCGGTCATGCTGTCGCCGGTGAACAACCACTCCTTGGTCTTGCGCATGCCCAGGTGGACCGGCCACAGACCGAAGGTGTGGATCTCGCCCATCGTGCGGGCCTCGGGCTGCCCGAACTGCGCGTCGTCGGCGGTGAAGACGATGTCGAGCACGCCGGCCAGATCGAGCCCACCGGCGACGCACGCCCCCCGCACGACCCCGACAGTGGCCTGGCGGATGCGCCACAGGCGCATCCACCTCTCGCGCGACTCGTGGAACTCGCGCCTGGAGAAGATCGGCGCACGCCGGTGGGGGCGGCTGTCCTCGGGACGCGAGGGCTCCCCGCTGCCCCACAGGTAGCCCCACTCGGTGAGGTCGTATCCGGTGCAGAAGTTCTTGCCGTTGCTCTTCACGACGAGCACGCGGGTGTCGTCGTCGCGGTCGAGGTCGTCCATGACGAGGTCCATGTCGTCGCGCATCTGCCGGCACAGGGCGTTGCCACGGTCGGGGCGGTTGAGGGTCATCGTCGCGATGCGGTCGGACTTCTCGTAGACGAGCGTCTCGAGCTCCATGGGTGGCCTTCCTGTCTGCTCGTCGTCGGCTCGGCCGACCCGGCGCTGGGTGATGCACGTCACTGTGGATCAACATAAGCGTTGACGCAGGGTGTCGCAAGGAGTGGCCTCGCTGCGTCAACAAGAGTGTTGACCGAGCGGATCGCCATGGCTACCGTCGGTGTTCCGGAGCACGACGAGCGAGGAGACCGGCTGTGGTGGACCCTGTGGTGGACGTGACCGAGGTCGACGTCGTGGTGGTGGGGGCCGGCTTCGCCGGTCTGCGCGCCCTGCACACGCTGCGCGGGGCGGGCCACTCGGTGGTGGTGCTCGAGGCGGGCGACGACATCGGCGGCGTCTGGCAGTGGAACCGCTACCCCGGTGCGCGCTGCGACGTGGAGAGCTACGACTACTCCTACGGCTTCTCCTCCGAGCTCGAGCAGGAGTGGCGCTGGAGCGAGCGCTACGCGACCCAGCCCGAGATCCTGCGCTACATCCACCACGTGGCCGAGCGCTTCGACCTGCGTCGCGACGTCCGCCTCGGCCAGCGGATGGTCGACTCCACCTGGGACGACGCAAGCGCCCGCTGGTCGGTGAGCACCGAGAGCGGCGGGTCCTGGAGGTCCCGCTTCCTGGTCATGGCCACCGGGCAGCTCTCGACCACCAAGACCCCGAGCCTGCCCGGCCAGGACGACTTCCGCGGCCAGGTGCTGCTCACCGCGAAGTGGCCCCGCGAGGGCGTCGACCTGTCCGGCAAGCGGGTCGGGGTGATCGGCACCGGGTCGTCCGGCATGCAGCTGATCCCCGTCGTCGCGCAGGAGGCCGCCCACCTCACGGTCTTCCAGCGCACCCCCAACTTCAGCGTGCCGGCCACCAACGGGCCGATCAGCGACGAGCGTGACGCCGAGGTGAAGGCGTCCTACGCCGAGCGCCGCGAGGCCTCGCGCAACTCGCCGAGCGGTCTCGGCACCATCCCCATCAGCAGGACCTCCGCGCTCGAGGTGAGCGACGCCGAGCGCCGTAGGCGCTACGAGGACTACTGGGCCACCGCTGGCTTCGGGTTCGCGCTCGTCTACTACGACATCCTGCGCGACCGGGCCGCCAACGACACCGCCGCCGACTTCATCCGGGAGAAGATCGCCGCCAAGATCGACGACCCCGTGCTGCGCGAGAAGCTGATGCCGCGCGACTTCCCCTTCGCCGCCAAGCGCCCCTCGGTCGACAGTGGCTACTTCGAGACCTTCAACCGCGACGACGTCACGCTCGCCGACATCCGGGAGGATCCGCTGCAGGCGATGACCCCGACCGGGCTCCGCACGGCGAGTGGTGCGGAGCACGACCTCGACGTCGTCGTCTTCGCCACCGGCTTCGACGCCCTCACGGGCTCCCTGCTGCGTCCGACCATCACTGGTCGGGGTGGGCTCACGCTGAAGGAGAAGTGGTCGGCCGGGCCGGTCACTCAGCTCGGGCTGTGCGTGCACGACTTCCCCAACCTGTTCATCGTCGCAGGTCCGGGCAGCCCCTCGCTGCTGAGCAACGTGCTGCTGTCGACCGAGCAGCACGTCGATTGGATCGCCGCGCTCCTCGCCCACCTGGAGTCCGTCGGCGCCGACGTCGTCGAGGCGACCGAGGCGGCCGAGCAGGCGTGGGTGGCCCACGTGAACGAGCGGGCGCAGGAGACGCTCTACCCGCTCGCCACGAGCTACTACAACGGTGACGAGGTCGAGGGGAAGCCTCGGGTCTTCATGCCCTACCCCGGCGGCGTGCGCGCCTACCGCAGGATCCTTGAGCGGGTGGTCGACGAGGGCTACTCCGGCTTCGAGCTCTCCTCGAGCCGCGAGCGGGAGCCGGCTCAGGCCTGAGTCGATCGGGTCGGACCAGCGCCGCCGGCGCAGGTCGCGGCCAGGAGCTCCGTCAGCTCGGCGGCCTGGCTGAGCGCCGCGTCCATCCACCAGAATCCGTGCGCCGCCCCGGCGTACGTCGTTTCCTCGACGGCGACGCCGGCCTCGGCGAGACGTGCGGCGTAGTGCAGCGCCTCGTCGCGCAGCGGGTCGAGCTCCGCGGTGACGATCGTGGTCGGCGGGAGGCCGCTGAGGTCCTCGGCCAGCACGGGCGCCGCGCGCGGGTCCCGGCCGGCGGCGGGCGAGGGCAGGTAGAGGTCCCAGAACCACGCCAGCTCCCGCGCGGTCATGAGCGGTCCGTCGGCGCGGCGGCGGTAGGAGGCGTAGGGCGTGTCGAGGGCGGGGTGCAGGCACGGGTAGACGAGCACCTGGGCCCGCACGGCCCCTGGGCTGTCGCGCAGCTCGAGCGCCGTCGCGGCGGCGAGGTTGCCACCCGCGCTGTCGCCGACCAGCACCAGCGCCTGTGCGGGGTCGCCTCCGAGCGCGGCAGGGTCGGCGGCGAGGGCGCGCGCGGTCGCGACGCAGTCGAGCAGCGGGCCGGGGAAGCGGGTCTCCGGCGCGCGGCGGTAGTCGAGGGAGACCACGACGCAGCCGCTCGCGGCGGCCAGGGCCCGGCACGGACGATCGGCGGCCTTGAGTCCGCCGAGCACGAACCCGCCACCGTGCAGGTAGAGCACCAGCGGGCGCTGCTCGTCGGGCGAGGGGTGGTAGACCCGGGCGGGCAGCAGGCCGGCGTCTCCGGGCAGCAGGACGTCGCGCACCCCGGCGACCGGGGTGGCCGGGTGCTGCAGGCGCAGCACTCCGTCGAGCAGTGCGCGGGCGTGCGGCACGCTGACGGTGTCGTAGGTCGGCACGGCCAGCTCGTCGAACTGGGCCACGAGGCGCGCCACGTCGGGGTGGGCGGTGGGCTCCGCCACGCTCACCTCACCTCCACGCCGTCCAGGAGCATGCTGGCGTAGGACTCCCCGATGGTGACGGCGTCGACGGCGGAACGCTCGGGGTTGAACCAGCGGTTGGTCCAGCTGACCATCCCGATCAGTCCGTAGGCCATGACTCGCGGGTCGGTGACCGGACGCAGGGTGCCCTCCTCGACGCCCTGGATGACGATCGCGGTGACGGCCTCCTCCCAGCGACGGTTGACCTTGCGCATCTCCTCGGCCCACTCGCGTCGCGCCTCGGCGACGTGGGCGAGGTTCTCCTGGAGGTAGACGTAGAGGAACGGGTAGTTCTCGGCGTAGCTGACCATGAGCGAGGTGATCAGCTCGCGCAGCTTCGCGGGCGCCGGCTGGTCGGAGTCGCGGATGCCCTCGGCGACCACGAGGTTGGCCTTGACGACGTCGGTGACGACCTCGTCGAGGAGCTCCTCCTTGCTGCTGACGTAGTAGTACAGGCTGGCCCGCTCCGTGCCGACGGCCTCGGCGATGTCGGCCAGCGATGTGCGCTGGTAGCCGCGGGTCTTGAAGACCTGTGCGGCGGCGTTGATGATCTCGGTCCGTCTGAGGCTGTAGCCGCCCTTCTTGCGTCCTCGCGCGGCGGCCCGGCGCCGGCCGATGCCGCTGTCGTCGGGGTCGGCGGCGGCGGGAGGGTCCGCCGGAGGCGGGTCGCCCGCGCCGCTGGAGAGGGCAGGGGTGCGGTCGTCGCTCACGTCGGGCACCCTAGTGCGCCGCGCCGTGGTGCTCACCCGATCACGTATCCACCGTCGACCACCACGGTCTGCCCCGTGACGTAGCCGGCGGCGCTGCTGGCCAGCCACACCAGCGTCGCGGCGACCTCCTCGGGGTCGCCCTGGCGACCCACCGCGACCCGCTCCAGCTGGGCGTCGACATAGCCGGGTGCGTAGCCGTCGCTGATCTCGGTCTCGAAGAAGCCGGGCGCGATGGCGTTGACACGGATCCCCTTGCGGCGGGTCCACTGGTTGGCCAGGTCGCGGGTGAGGCCGATGAGCGCGGCCTTGCTCGAGGCGTAGGCAGCCTGGGGGAGGGGCTGGGGACGGAGTCCGATGACGCTGGAGATGTTGACGACGCTGCTCCCGGGGCGCATCACCCGGCCGCAGGCCTGGGCCATCCAGTAGGCACCTTCGAGGTTGGTCGCGAGCACCTCGCGGAACTGCTCCGGTGTCTCCCGTGTGGCGGGGTGCGCCGTGCCCACGCCAGCGTTGTTGACCAGGACGTCGATGCGGCCCAGGTGCTCCATGGCGGTCTCCGCGAGTGTCGTGCAGGCCGTCGGGTCGGTCACGTCGGTCGCGACCGGCACCGCCCGGCGCCCCTCCGCCTCGACGAGGAGGGCGGTCTCGCGCAGCCGCTCCTCACGTCGACCGGCGAGCACGACGTCGGCGCCGGCCTGGGCGAGGGCCACGGCGAAGGCGACCCCCAGCCCTGAGGAGGCGCCCGTGACGACGGCGACCTGGCCGTCGAGCCGGAACCGGTCGAGAACGCTCATGCGGGTGCTCCTCCTTGTCGCCCGGCGGGCGTGGGTCGACGGTAGGACCGACGCCGACCGCAGTCAACACGTTCGTAGATTTAGTCAACACAGCAGTTGACAGTCTGATCGCGGGCTGTTGTGATGCACGACACATGACGCGCCGCCAGGCTCGTCGCCGTGCTTCTCGGGCCTTCGAAGGGACCCACCGATGACCAACCACCACGCACGACTGCGCGGCATGGCGGGGATCGCCGCCGCCGGGATGCTGATCCTCGGCGCCTGCGCCGCTCCCGAGGACTCCGCAGGAGCGCCGGAGGCCGCGGCGACGGCCGAGGCCGGGTCGGCCGCCGAGGCCGAGGTGAGCGCCGCCCAGGAGGTGGTGACCCCACTCCTGGAGACGCCCAGCGCCATCAACCAGACCGAGCCGATCACCGGCGACACCTCCAGCGACAAGCCCTTCGTCGTCATCACCTGTGAGCTGCCCCAGTGCCAGCTGATCTCCGACGGCACCCTCGAGGCCGCCGAGGCCATGGGGTGGGAGACAGAGCTGCTGGCCTACAAGACCACCGACGGCGCCACGCTGACCTCGGCCATGAAGGAGGCGCTGACCTACGACCCCTTCGCTGTGGCCCCGATCGGCTTCAGCCAGACGTTGTGGCAGCCCCTCGTCCAGGACTTCGAGGACGCCGGCGTGATCATCACCCCGGTCGCCGTGGGCGACACCGAGCCGGGCGGCCCCGTCACGCAGGGCTCGGCCAGCCAGCTCGACTACGCGGCCTCCGGCAAGGCCATGGCCGCCTGGGTCACCGCCGACTCCGCGGCCGACGCCACCATCCTGCTCCAGGACGTGCCGGCCTTCGCGGTGCTCGCCGCCTACGGCGACGGCTTCCGCGAGGGCATCGCGGAGTACTGCTCGGGCTGCACCATCACCGAGCTGGAGAACGCCCCTGCCCAGCTGGCCTCCAACGGCATCGTCCCGTCGGTGGTCTCGGAGCTGCAGAAGAAGCCCGACATCGACTACGTCGTCTCGACCGACACCGCCTTCCTCGCCGCAGGCCTGCCCAGCGCGCTCGAGGCCGCTGGCATCAGCGGGGTCAAGGTGGTCGGCGGCTCGCCCGACATCAACAGCCTGCAGGGTGTCGTCAGCGGCGACATCGCGGCGGTGAGCGCCACCGCCGAGGATCAGTACGGGTGGACCGCGGTCGACATCGTCGCCCGCACCATGACCGGCATGGACGTGCCCGAGGCCGACGGAGGTCGCGTGCAGATGATCGCCGTGCAGGACAACGTCGGCACGCCCTCTCCCGCCGGGCTCGGGTTCCCCGAGGACTACCGCGAGCAGTACAAGGCGCTGTGGGGCAAGTGAGCACCGGGACCTCCTCCGCGACGGCCGGGACGGACTCCGCCCCGGCGCTCGACATCGTCGGTCTCACCAAGACCTTCGTCGGCGGTCACGCGCTGCGCGACGTCGACCTGCGCATCGGCGCGGGGGAGGTCCACGCCCTGCTGGGCGAGAACGGATCGGGCAAGTCCACGCTCATCAAGACCCTCTCGGGCTTCCACCGCCCCGATCCCGGGGCCTCCATCCGCATCGGCGGCGAGGAGCTGGTGACGGGCAGCGCGGCGTCGTCGTACGCCCTGGGTGCGCGCTTCGTGCACCAGGACCTCGGGCTGGTCGAGGACTGCTCGGTCAGCGACAACCTCGCCTTCGGCCCTGGCTTCCCGACGCGCTTCGGGACGATCCGCGGCCGCGCGGCCCGGGCACGGGCCGCCCGCGCGCTGGAGTCGGTGGGCGTGGAGGTCGACCCCGACCGTCACGTCGGCCGGCTCTCCCCGGCCCAGAAGACCGGCGTCGCCGTCGCCCGCGCCCTGCTCGACGACGAGTCCAGCCCCGTGCACCTGCTGGTGCTCGACGAGCCCACCGCACGACTGCCCGAGCACGAGGTCGAGGCCCTCCTCGAGATCGTCGGCCGGGTCTCGGCACGCGGCATCGGCGTCCTCTACGTCACCCACCGCCTCGACGAGGTCTTCGCCGTCGCCACGGCGGCCACCGTGCTCCGCGACGGGGTGCGGATGACGACCCAGCCGGTGGCCGGCCTGACCCGCGACTCCCTGCTGCACCACCTGCTGGGGGCCGCTCTCGAAGCCCAGGAGCGGCCGCCACTGCGGTCGGACCCGGCCTCCGAGCCGGCCCTCAGCGTCACCGGCCTGGGCTCGGAGAGCCTGCACGGGATCGACCTGGAGGTCCGTCCCGGCGAGGTGGTCGGCGTGGCCGGGATCACCGGCTCGGGGCGCGACTCGCTCCTGGGCACCGTCTTCGGGGCACGACACCGCGACCACGGCGAGGTGAGGGTGGCGGGACGACGGGTCGGGGCCGACCGACCCGACCGTGCGATGGCCGCCGGCGTGGCCTACGTGCCGGCCGAGCGGAAGCTCGAGGGCTGCTTCGTCGACCTGCCCGCCCGCGAGAACATCGGGTTTGGCAGCCTGCGCAGCCTCTGGCGCGGCGCCGGCCTCAGTCGGCGCCGCGAGCACGACCTCGCCACGGGCTGGTTCGAGCGGCTCGACGTGCGGCCCCGGTCCGGCACCGAGCGTGCGATGTCGACCTTCAGCGGGGGCAACCAGCAGAAGATCGTCTACGGCAAGTGGTTCGAGCGTCAGCCGGTGCTCTTCCTGCTCGACGAGCCCACCCAGGGCGTCGACGTCGGCGCCAAGGCCGAGCTCCACCGCGCGCTCTTCGAGGCCGCCGAGCGGGGCGCCGCCGTGCTGGTCAGCTCCAGCGACACCGAGGAGCTGATCGCGGTCTGCGACCGCGTCCTCGTGCTCAGGGTGGGGGAGCTGGTCGAGGAGCTCGTCGGCGACGAGATCAGTGCCCACGCCCTGACCCGCGCCTGCCTCGGCATCGAGCCCGACCAGGCCTCCGACCTCATGGAGGTGATGGAGAGCGAGGGCGACCCGGCCGACCTCCGCCACCCCCACCTCACGACCGACCCGCCCGACCACCCTGTCGACCACCGCTCCGACCGTGCGGCGGTCGGCAGCCTCGAAGGAGATCTGCGATGACCCGGCTCCCGCGCGGCCTCGGCCTCGAACGCTTCAGCGGCCTCTACCTGTGGGCCGTGCTCATCGTGGTCTTCTCGGTCTGGCAGCCGCTCTACTTCCCGACCATGGCGACGGTGCACTCGATCGCCGCCGACCGGTCGATCGCGGCGATGCTGGCCCTCGCGATCCTGGTGCCGCTGGCGTGCGGTGCCTTCGACCTCTCAGTCGGCGCCACGGCCAACATCTCGACCATCTCCGCGGTCATGCTGGTCAACGACGACTGGGCGTGGCCGACCGTGGTCGTGGTGTGCACGCTGCTCGGCACCCTCATCGGAGCCGTCAACGGCTTCATCGTGGTCAAGCTCAAGGTGAGCTCCTTCATCACCACGCTCGGCACCTCGTCGATGATCGCGGCCTTCCAGATCATCATCACCGACAACGCCCAGCCGCTCCCACCGATCAACGCCTCGTGGGCCGCGTTCACCCAGTCCACCATCCTGGGCTTCCAGGTGGTCGTGGTCTACATGCTGATCCTGGCCGTCCTGCTGTGGTGGGTGCTCCAGCACACCCCGGTGGGCCGCTACCTCTTCGCCATCGGCAGCAGTCCGGAGGCGGCACGCCTGTCCGGCGCGCGCGTGGACCTCTACACGTGGCTGGCCCTCATCGCCTCCGGCACCATCGCGGGTCTCACCGGGGCGATCTACGCCTCCCTCGCCGGGCCGTCGCTGACCTACGGCGCCTCGCTCCTGCTGCCCGCCTTCGCGGCGGTCTTCCTCGGGTCCACGCAGGTCATCCCGGGCCGCTTCAACGTCTGGGGCACGGTGCTCGCCATCTTCGTGCTGGCCACCGGGGTCAAGGGTCTCCAGCTGGCCACCAACGCCCAGTGGCTCGACCCGATGTTCAGCGGCGGTGCGCTCGTCGCCGCCGTCGCCGTCGCCCTCGGACGCCAGCGGGCGGCCGAGGAGAAGGCCCGTCGCAAGCTCGTCAGGGGGGAGGCCCCGAGCGACGCCCGTGTCGCTGCCGCTCCGTGAGGCCCGGCGGCGCTCACTGGAAGGCTGCCGTCAGTCGCGTGACGTTGTCGACGCAGCGCAGCCGGGCGGATCTGAGCGACCACGCCTCGAGGCCCAGCCACGGGGTCAGCAGCACGAGCAGCAGCCAGGCCGTGCCCGTCGAGGGCTTGCGGTCGCCGGGGCTGCCGGGCGAGGCGTGGTCTAGGGGCGGTCGTCGGCGAGGAGACGGTTGAGGGCGCGGGGCACGTCGAGCACGCCGGCGACGCTGGCGCAGCGCCCGCCGGCACGCAGGGCCAGGCGGCGGGCCTCCTCGTCGTCGTCGGCTGGGGCGAGGACGACCAGCTCGTCGAGCCGGCTGGCCGCGGGCACGGCGTCGTCGTCGGTGGTGCGGCAGTCGGAGAGCAGCAGGGTGACCCGGCGGCGGGCGGTGGCGCGCGAGAGCTGGAGCCGCGCGGCGTCGAGGGCGGCGGGCAGGGCGGTGGTGCCGTGGCCGCGCAGCGCGAGCACCGTGGCGATGGTCTCGGTGGCCGGGCGGCGCGCGGTGAGCGGGGCGAGGACGTCGACGCCGGAGGCGAAGGTCAGCACGGCGTGCTCGCGCGGAGCCATGCTGGCGCACGCCGCGGTCGTGACGGCGGCGGCGGTCAGGCGGGCGCCGTTCATGGACCCCGAGCGGTCGACCACGAGGCACAGCGCGAGGTCGGGGCGGGCCCAGTCGGAGGAGACCAGCTCGTCGAGGCGCGGCATGCGGCCCTCGGCGCGGGCGCCGACGACGGCCTCCATCGAGCGGTCGAGGTCGAGGTCGCCGCCCGCCACGGCGGGGCGCGTGCGCCGGCGGGCGACCCCGGCCGACCGGGGGAGACCACGACGGGTCTGGTCGAGCACGAGGCGGGGGGCCAGCCGGCGTACCTGGGCGCGCAGCGCCTCGTCGGTGGCCCGCGACATGTCGACCAGCAGGGTGAGGGTGAGGTCGGGGTCCTCGCGCAGCGCGGCGTCGAGGGCGTCCTGGTCGAGCACGCCGGTCTCGGGGGAGAGCTCGGCGAAGCGGGGGTTGCGGGCCAGCTCCGAGCGCCCGGTGGTGCGCTCGTTGCGCAGTCGCTCGCGGGGCTGCGGCTTGGAGGGGGCCGAGGGTGAGGGGGGCGAGCCCGCCGGGTTGGGCGGGCTCAGGGTTCCCCCGGCCCCGCCTCCCCGGTGTCGGGCGCGCCGTCGGGCGGGTCGGTCTCCGGGGGCGGCCCGAAGACACGGGTCCACAGCTCGGTGACGACCTGCTCGGGGGTGCGGCCGCAGCCCTCGTGCAGCCTGACCCGCCCCGTGAGCGAGGCCTTCGCGGCGGCCAGGCCGACGTGCCACTCGGTGGCCGGCACGCCGCGCAGGGCGGCCAGCTCGACGGTGATCCGGGCCACGTCGATCGCGCCGCGCACCGAGGAGCCCCACTCGAGGTCGGGGTGCTCGCGGGTGGCGCGCACCAGCTCGACGACCTTCGCCTCCCACTCCGGACCGGCGGCGCCGGTGCTGCCGGCGCTGCCGGGGGCGCCGGTGTGCAGCGCCACGATGGCGCGCTCGGCCCCGGCGGTCTGGTAGCCCATCGAGATCCGGCAGGTGCGGTCGTAGAGGGCGCTGGAGACCCGCGCGGTGCCGATCGCGTCGAAGGGGTTCATGGCGGCGACCAGGCCGAAGCCGGGCGCGGCGACCACGCAGCCCAGGCGAGGCACGGTGATCTCCTTCTCCGACATCGCGGCCAGCAGGACGTTGAGGGTCTCCTCCGGGATCCGGTTGAGCTCCTCGACGTAGAGCAGGCCTCCCGAGCGCATCGCGGCCAGCAGCGGCCCGTCCTCGAAGATCTCCGGGCTGTAGCCGCGGGCCAGCACCAGCGCGGGGTCGAAGTGGCCGACCAGCCGCGCGGGGGTCAGCTCGGCGTTGCCCTCGACGAGCACGAAGGGGATGTCGCGCTCGCGCGCGACCTGGCGCAGCAGGGTCGACTTGCCGGTGCCGGGCGGTCCCTCGAGGAGCACGTGGGCGCCGCTGCGCAGCGCCGCCTGGAGCACCTGGGCCTCCTCGGAGCGGTCGACCGCGGCCACGGGCGCGACGGCGTCGGCCGTCGCGCCCGCGGTGACCGGGGTGGGGTGGTCGGGCACGGGCCGCTCAGTGCTCGTGCACGACGACGCCGCGCACGTTCTTGCCGGCCAGCAGGTCGTCGTAGCCCTCGTTGACCTGGTCGAGGCGGTAGGTGCGGGTGATGATCTCGTCGAGCTTGATGTCGCCGCTCTGGTAGAGCCCGAGGATCTTCGGGATGTCGGTCGTGGGGTTGCAGTCGCCGAAGAGGCTGCCCTTGAGGGTCTTGCGGTAGAGGGTCATGATCGAGCCCGGCAGCTCGATGTTCTGCTCGTCGAGCTTGTTGAGCCCGGTCAGCACGACCGTGCCGCCCTTGCCGACGGCGTTGAAGCCGCTGGCCACGATCTCGGAGGTCATCAGTCCCGGGGTGAGGATGGCGGAGTCGGCCATCTGGCCGCGGGTGAGGTCGGTGATGGTGTCCTGGGCCTCCTCGGCGCTGGCGAAGGCGTGGGTGGCGCCGAGCTCCATGGCCTTCTCGCGCTTGTTCTCCAAGGGGTCGACGACCACGATGTTCTTCGCGCCGCTGAGGCGCGCGCCCTGCACGGCGTTGATGCCGATGCCGCCGATGCCGAAGATCGCGACTGTGTCGCCGGCGCGCACGCCCGCGGTGTTGACCGCCGCGCCCCAGCCGGTCGGCACGCCGCAGCCCACCAGCACCGCCTTCTCCAGCGGCAGGTCGTCGTCGACCTTGACGCAGGAGTTCTGGTGGATCACGCCGTACTGGCTGAAGGTGCCGAGCATGCACATCGCGCCGTACTGCCCGCGCGGGCCGGTGATCGGGAAGCGCTCCCCGGGCAGGTAGCCCTCGAGGATGGTGGCGCCCATGTCGCAGATCGACTGCTGGCCGTTGGCGCAGTAGCGGCACGACCCGCAGTTGGGGATGAAGGAGCAGACCACGTGGTCGCCGGGCTGCACGCGCGTCACGCCCGGCCCGACCTCCTCGATGATCCCGGCGCCCTCGTGGCCCAGCACCATCGGCAGGCGCGCCTCGAGGTCGCCGTGGGCGATGTGCACGTCGGAGTGGCACAGCCCGGCGTGGGTGTAGCGGATCAGCACCTCACCGGCCTGGGGGCCGTCGAGGTCGAGCTCCTCGATCTCGATCGGCTTGCCGGGCTCGTAGACGACGGCGGCGATGGTCTTCATCGGTGGCTCCTCTGGGGTGTACGGCGGTCCGCCGGGCGTCCGCGGCGGCGCAGCGGCCGGGCGCGGGTCGTCGGGCGACGTGACGGGAGCCACACCATGGCAAGCCGGAGGCGGGGCGACTGTTCAGTCTCTGCACACTCCGTCGCACCCCGGGTCCGGCGTCGGGGTGGCGCCGCGCCGCCGCGGGGTCGGGCAACCGTGGACCAACCTCGACCGCGCAGGGTGTGACCTGCGACACACGTCGACCGCCCGCGATCCTCAGCGGGCCCGGGAGGACCGATGAGGCGCACCAGCGGCGCGGCTGCCGGCCCCGGCCTGCCCCCCGCGGCCGGGGCGCCCGGTGTGCGCGAGGAGATCGCCTCCTCCTGGCGCCGTGTGCGCCTCGCCGGTCTCGACCCCGCGGCGCCGGTGGACACCGACGCCGACGCGGGGGTGGAGACGGTCGCCGACGTCGGCAGCACGCTGCTGCGCGGCGCCGTGCCGGTGCTCGAGGACCTCGAGGAGGGGCTGCGCGGCAGCCGCTACTCCACCGTGCTCGTCGACCGCGACTGCCGCGTGGCCCGGCGCTGGTGCGACGACCCGCGGCTCGGCGAGGCCTTCGACTCCCTCGACGTGCGCGTCGGGGCCAGCCTGCTCGAGGAGCGCATCGGCACCAACGCGCTCGGCACCGCGATGGTCGCCCGCCACGGCGTCGCCGTGCACGGCAGCGAGCACTTCGTGGAGGCCCTGCAGGCCTTCAGCTGCTACGGCCACCCGATCCGTCACCCCTTGACCAAGCGGATCGAGGGCGTGCTGGACCTCACCGCGCTGCGCGAGCAGGCCAGCCCGCTGCTGGCGCCGCTGGTCTCGCGCGCCGTGCACGAGATCGAGCAGCGCCTCCTCGACGGCAGCCGGGCCTCGGAGAAGAGCCTGCTGGCGGCCTTCCAGGGCGCGGTGGGTCTGCGGCGTCGTCCGATCCTGGCCGTCGGCGAGGACATCGTGCTCTCCAACCACGCCGCCCAGGACCTGCTCAGCCCCGCCGACGTCGCCCTCCTGCGGGTGCTGGCCGACGAGCCCCAGCAGCGCGACCAGCAGGCCATCGAGCTGACCCTGGAGTCGGGCCAGCCGGTGAGCGTCGAGGTCACCCGCGTGAGCGGAGCCCGCCGCGGTGCGCTGCTGCGCGTCGACAAGGTGAGCGGTGCGCTGGCGCGGGCGGTGACCACCCGCAGCCGCACCCGTCGCGACCGGGTCGGCCCGCCCCGGCTCGTCGCGGGCGTCTCGGGCAGCGGCCGCACCACCCGCGCCCGCGCGCTGGCCGCCGACCACCTCCCCGTGCAGGTGATGCGACCCGCGACCGCGCTGCTGGAGGGCGCCGAGGAGTGGGCGCGACAGTTCGAGGCCGCCATGCGGCGGGGGTCGGGCACGGTCTGCGTCGACGGCATCGACCTGCTGCCCGACGCCCTGCTCGACGTCGTGACCGGGTGGGTCGACGCCCCCACCCGACCCGACCTCGTGCTGACCTCGGGCCCCGTCGCGGGGCTGCAGGGCGCGGCCGCCACGCTCGCGGGCATGGCCACCCGGCGCGAGGAGCTGGTGCCGCTGGCGGCCCGCCGTCAGGACGTGCCGGAGCTCGCGGCCTCCATCCTGCGCGAGGTCGCGGGCGGGCGCCCCGTGCACCTGACACCACGCGTGGTCGAGGCCCTGTGCGCCCAGGCCTGGCCGGGCAACCTGCGCGAGCTCAAGGCCGTGGTGGTCCACCTGGCGCAGGCCCGCTCCACCGGCGGGCTGACCGTCGACGACCTGCCGGAGCAGTACCGCTCGGGTCCTCCCGCCGGCGCCCTCACCGCGCTGGAGCAGGCCGAGCGCGACGTCATCGTCACCGCGCTGCGCGACGCCGGCGGGGTCAAGGTGCGTGCCGCCGAGGCGCTCGGGCTCTCCCGCACCACGCTCTACGCGCGGATGCGGGCGCTGCGCATCAACGGTTGAGCCTGGATCAGGGCGCGGATCAGGGCGCGGATCAGGGTCGGGTGCCGGGGGCGGGCGCCGGGGCGGTGCTGCTGTCGCCGGTGAGCACGAGGGCGGCGACGACGGCGCCGACGAGCAGCAGCGCCACCAGCACGGCGGCGAGGATCTTCGGCACGCTCCAGGGCCGGTCGCCCACGACCTCCCCGGTGGTGGCGTTGACCATCACCTGGTAGGTCGTGCCGCGGTAGAGGTAGCTGGCCAGCCAGAGCGGCATGAGCAGCAGCTTGAAGGTCGCCTGGGCGTAGGTGACGTCCATGTCGCTGACGCGCTGCTCGTCACCGCCGATGTCACGGCGGCAGTCGTCCTCGATGACCTCGCGCATCTGGCCGCGGGCCTCCTTGGCGCCCTCCTGCGGGTCGACGTCGTAGCGCAGGGCGGAGTAGCCGGTGAGGTACTCCTGCTGGAAGGGGCGCGCGTCGGCCAGCGTCCAGGGCCCCATCTTCGCCAGCTTCCCCGGCTCCAGCCGCTCGCTGGCGACGACCAGGACGTCGTCGAAGCCGCGGGAGACGCGACCCGACGCGGGGTGCCACCGCGTCCGGCGCTCCTGGTAGGTCTCGGTCCTCGTGCCGCCCTTGCCGTCGGAGACCGTGCGGGTGCGGGTGACGTAGTAGTGCTCGCCGCGCTGGCCGGTGTAGTCGGTGACGGTCTGGGCGTCGAAGGTCCAGTGCGGCACGTAGGTGCCCTGGAGGCCGTGGGTCGAGCCGACCTCCTTCAGGGCCCCCGGGGCGAAGCGCCGCGAGCCGACCCACTCGCCGAAGGCCCGCTGGGCGCCCGACTCGTCGACGTGGAACGGGATGACCGCCTCGGGCGCCACGAGACCCTCGGGGTGCTCGACGACCACGAGGGCGCCGCTGCAGAACTGGCAGCGCCCGGCCAGGTCGACGGTCTCGGTGCGAGCGCCGCACCCGCCGCACTGGAGCACGTGGGCCCCGATCGAGGCCACCGTCGTTTCGCCGTTGCGCGCGCGCCACGCGTCGTAGGAGTGCTCGCGGATCGTGGCTCCGGTCGCGGCGATGGCGGTCTGCGCGCCGCACGAGCCGCAGCGCAGGGAGGTCGTGCCGGGGGCGAAGGCGACCTGCGCGCCGCAGCTGCCGCAGGTGGCGCTGAGCGTAGCCGCGCCCAGGGCCACCGGGTCGCTCGCGTCGACCGGGCCGACCGCGCCGGAGGGCGAGGTCGCGGGCGGCTCGGGCAGCGGCGGTGGCCCCGCGGCGGGCCCGCCGGGCAGCGGAGGGGGACCCGCCGGGTCGGCGGGCTGCTGGCCGGTGGGGGTCGGGTCGGTGGACACCGGGTCTCCTCGGCTCAGGCCTGGGGCGGCAGCGGCGGCGGCGTGGCGGCGAGGAGCGCGGACAGCGCCGGCACCTCGGCCGCTGCGGTCCAGGCGGTCATGCCCTGCTGCCAGACCAGGGTGGTCGCGGTGAGCTCGCCCGAGGCGACCCGGCCGGGCAGCTCGCCGGCGGGGACCGGTCCGACCTGCTGGCCGCCCACCGCCAGGAACCAGGGCTGGGCCGCCCCGGGCAGGGGCGGCGGACCCGGGGGAGCGGCCTGGGGAGCGGTCTGGGGAGTCGCCTGGGGAGCCATGGCCTGGGCGATCTGCTGGCCCAGGGCGATGCCCATGCCCATGCCGAGGCCCTCGCCCGCGCCGCCGGGGTTGGTGGCGGCGTCGCCGATGGCGGTGGCGGCCTGGAACTTCGCGTACTGGTCGAGGCTGCCCAGCACCCCCATCTGGGTGCGCTTGTCGAGGGCGGCCTCGACCTCCGGGGGCAGCGAGATGTTCTCGATGACGAACTTCGGGATGCTCACGCCCATGTCGGTCAGGCTCGTGGTCAGCGTCCCGGCGAGGGTCGCGGCGATGGTCTGCTGCTGGGCCGCGAGGTCGAGCATCGGGAGCTGGGAGTTGGCCAGGGCCGTGCCGACCTGGCTGACGATGTTCTGCCGGAGGAACTCCGCGACCTCGTCGGTGCGGAAGTCGGGGTCGGTGCCGACGAGCTGGCGCAGCAGCGCGGCGGGGTCGACGACCTGGAGCGCGTAGGCCCCGAAGGCCCGCAGCCGCACCATCCCGAACTCGGCGTCGCGCACGGTCACCGGATTCTGGGTGCCCCACTTGAGGTCGGTGTAGAGCCGCGTGCCGACGAAGTAGACCTCGGCCTTGAAGGGGGACTCGAAGCCGTACTTCCAGCCCTTGAGGGTCGAGAGCACCGGCAGGTTCTGGGTGTCGAGGGTGTGGGTGCCGGGGGTGAAGACGTCGGCGATCTGGCCCTCGTCGACGAAGACGGCCACCTGGCCCTCGCGCACCACGAGCTTCGCGCCGTTCTTGATCTCGTTGCCCTGGCGCGGGAAGCGCCACACGATGGTGTCGCGGCCGTCGTCGAGGAACTCGACGATGTCGATGAACTGCCCGCGCACCTTGTCCATGAAGCCCATCGCCGTGTCGTCTCCTCAGCTCGCGCGCCGGCCCTGTGCCCGACCCGCCGAGCGTAGGGGGCCGGGGGCCGCCGCGCGGGCGAACTCCACAGGCGGTGCCGTGGGCGCAGGGTGGGCGCAGGGCGGCCGCAGGGCGAGCGCCGTGCGGGCTCAGGTGCCGCAGTAGGTGGTGTAGGCGCCGAAGTCGGGCGGTGCGGGGGCCGCGAAGGCCTCGAGGCCGGGGCGCTCGACGTAGGGCGACCGGACCGCCTCGAGCAGCCGCTCGAGCGGAGCGAGGTCGCCCGCGGTGGCGGCGTCGAGGGCCTCCTCGACCAGGTGGTTGCGCGGGACGTAGAGCGGGTTGACCCGGTCCATCGCGTCGGGGTCGGGCCCCAGCGCGCGCCACCGCTCGAGCCACGCGTCGAGCGCGGGCAGGTCGAGCACGACCCCGCGCACCGGCTCGGCGTCGCCGCGCGCCGCCGCCGACAGCGCCCGGTGGAAGGACGTGTGGTCGACGCGGCCGGCCTGCATGAGCGCCTGCAGGTCGGTGGCCAGCGCGAGCACCACGTCGGGCGTCAGCCCCGCGGGCAGGCCGAGCTTGGCGCGCATCCCCTCGGTCCAGGCGGCGTCGTAGCGCGGGCGGAAGCCCCCGAGCGCCTCGACGGCCAGCGCCACGGCCTGCTCCTGGTCGTCGTGCAGCAGCGGCAGCATCGCCTCGGCGAGACGGGCGAGGTTCCACTCCGCGATCGGCGGCTGCTGGGCGTAGGCGTAGCGGCCGGCGTGGTCGATGGAGCTGAAGACGGTGGCGGGGTCGACGGCCTCCATGAAGGCGCAGGGGCCGTAGTCGATGCTCTCGCCGGAGAGGGTCATGTTGTCGGTGTTCATGACGCCGTGCACGAAGCCGAGCAGCATCCACCGCGCCACCAGGTCGGCCTGCGCGGCCACGACGGCCTGGAAGAGGGCGAGGTGGGGGTGCTCGGCGTCGGCGGCCGCCGGGTGGTGCCGCGCGATCGCGTGGTCGGCCAGACGCGCCAGCAGGTCGCGGTCGTCGCGGGCCCGGGCGAGCTGCACGCTGCCGACGCGCAGGTGGCTGGCCGCCGTGCGGGCCAGGACGGCGCCGGGCAGCACCCCGAGCTCACGGCGTACGCCGCGACCCGTGGCGACGACGGCCAGCGCGCGCGTCGTGGGCACGCCGAGCGCGTGCATGGCCTCGCTGACCACCAGCTCGCGCAGCATCGGGCCGACCGCGGCCAGGCCGTCGCCGCCACGGGCGAAGGGCGTGCGGCCGGAGCCCTTGAGGTGGAGGTCGACCAGGCGGCCGTCGGGGGCGGTGAGCTCGCCGAGCAGCAGCGCCCGGCCGTCGCCGAGGCCGGGGTTGAAGCCTCCGAACTGGTGCCCGGCGTAGGCCTGCGCGACGGGGTGGGCGCCCTCGGGCACCTCACCGCCGACGAGGAAGCGGACCCCCTCGGGCGTGCGCAGCCACTCCGGGTTGAGGCCGAGCTCGCGCGCGAGCTCCTCGCCCAGGTGCAGCAGCCGGGGCTCGGGCGCCTCCTCGGCCCGCCAGGGCCTGGCCAGCTCGGGCAGCGCGTCGGCGAAGACGTGACCCAGGGCGGGCGCGGAGGTGCTCGTGACGCGTGTCGTGCTCATGCCTCGAGCCTACGAGGGCCCCCGGGAGGCCGGGCGCGCCGCGGATCGGGAGCCGTGCGACGACGGCGTGCTCACCCCTCCGGCGGTGCTGCGTGTCGGCGCGCGGCGGTAGACAGGACCCATGAGGACTCGAGAGATCGGCAACGACACCGTCGGACGCGTGCAGGTGGGGGCGATCGGCCTGGGCCTGATGACCTTCGACCAGACCGGCACCCAGCCGCGCCAGCAGCTGCTCGACACCGTGCAGGCGGCGGTCGACGCCGGGGTGACCCTCTTCGACACCGCCGACGCCTACGGCCCCGGCGACGAGCTGGGCCAGGACGCCCAGGGCGCCAACGAGCGCCTGGCCATCGGCCTGCTCGACGAGCTCGGGCTGCGCGAGCGGGTGCTGCTGGCCACCAAGGGCGGCCACGTGCGCACCGACGGGGGCGGCTGGGACGTCGACAGCTCCCGCCAGCACCTCCACGAGGCCGTCGACGCGAGCCTGGAGCGGCTCGGCGTCGAGCAGCTCGACCTGTGGCAGCACCACCGTCCCGACCCGGCCGTGCCCTACGAGGAGGTCGTGGCGACGCTGAAGGAGATCCACGACTCCGGCAAGGTGAAGCGGCTCGGGCTCTCCAACGCCGACCCCGAGCAGATCCGTCTCGCCCACTCCGTGCTCGGCGGCGCGCTGGTGAGCGTGCAGAACCAGTTCTCCCCGAAGTTCCGCAGCAGCGCCCCCGAGATCGAGGTCTGCGAGGAGCTCGGCCTGGCCTTCCTGCCGTGGAGCCCGCTGGGCGGCCTGGGCGACGCCAAGGAGCTGGCCGCCCACCACCCGGCCTTCGCCGAGGTCGCCGAGGCGCGCGGTGTCAGCCCGCAGCAGGTCGCGCTGGCGTGGGAGCTCGCGCAGTCGCCGGTCGTCATCCCGATCCCCGGGGCCAAGCGTCCCTCCTCGGTGACCGACTCCGCCGCGGCCGCCGACCTCGACCTCACCGCCGACGAGCTCGCCCGCCTCGACGCCGACCCCGAGGGCTGAGACCCGAGCCCGGCGGGGTCGCGGGCGCGGGAGGCCTGCGGGGAGAATGCGGCGCATGCCGCTGCTGCCCCGTCGCCACCGTCCCCCGACCCCCGCCGCGCCGCCGGCCGCAGCGGCGCCCGCGCCGGGCGGCGTGGGCGGCTCCGGTCGGGTCCCCGACGCGTCCGGCGGCGGGCACGAGCCCTCGCGGCCGGCCGGTCGTCACGCCGGCCCGGCGACCGAGGAGGGCGCCCCGCGCGGCACGACCGGCCCCGCAGCGCCCGACCTCCGCGCCGAGGTGCTGGCCGCGCGGGTCGAGCGGTGGCGTCCCGACCTGGTCGAGGCCCTCGCCGAGGTCTACCCCGACCCCGAGGGCCTGGCCGACGACCTCGTCGCCCTGGCCGCGCAGCGCTACGCCGAGCGCAGCGACGAGCTGCACCACCTCGACCTGCGCCGCTCGCTGGCACCCGACTGGTTCCAGCGCCCCGAGATGCTCGGCTACGCCGCCTACGCCGACCGGTTCGCCGGTGACCTCGCGGGCGTCGCGGAGCGCATCGACTACCTGCGCGACCTGGGCGTGACCTACCTGCACCTGATGCCGCTGCTCGAGCCGCGGCCCGGCGACAGCGACGGCGGCTACGCCGTGCAGAGCTACCGCCGGGTGCGCTCCGACCTCGGCACGACCGAGGACCTCGCCGCCCTCACCGCCAGGCTGCGGGCCTCGGGGATCAGCCTGTGCCTCGACCTGGTGCTCAACCACGTCGCCCGCGAGCACGAGTGGGCCGAGCGGGCCCGGGCCGGCGACCCGGCCTACCGCGACTACTTCTACGTCCACCCCGACCGCAGCGTGCCCGACGCCTTCGAGCAGACGCTGCCCGAGGTCTTCCCCGACTTCGCCCCCGGCAGCTTCAGCTTCGACGCCGACCTCGACGGCTGGGTGATGACGACCTTCAACACCTTCCAGTGGGACGTCAACTGGTCCAACCCCGCGGTGCTGCGCGAGTACGCCGACATCATCATGACCCTGGCCAACGACGGCGTGGAGGTCTTCCGCCTCGACGCCATCGCCTTCCTGTGGAAGCAGCTCGGCACCACCTGCCAGAACCTCCCGCAGGTGCACGCCCTCACCCAGGCGCTGCGGGTGCTGGGCCGCATCGCCTGCCCCGCGGTGGTGTTCAAGGCCGAGGCCATCGTCGGCCCCGACGACCTGCCGGCCTACCTCGGCCAGGGCCGCCACCACGGCAAGGTCAGCGACCTGGCCTACCACAACGCGCTCATGGTGCACGTGTGGTCGATGCTGGCCACCAAGGACGCCGGGCTGGCCTCCCGCGCCCTCCAGCGGCTCCCCGCCACGCCCGCCTCCACCTCCTGGGTGACCTACGCCCGCTGCCACGACGACATCGGGTGGGCCATCGACGACGCCGACGCGGCCGCCGCCGGGCTCGACGGCCACTTGCACCGCCGCTTCCTCTCGCAGTTCCACGCCGGCGACTTCCCCGGCTCGTGGGCGCGCGGCCTGGTCTTCCAGGACAACCCGCGCACCGGCGACCAGCGCATCTCCGGCTCCTTGGCCTCCCTGGCCGGCCTGGAGGCCGGTGACCCCCACGCCGTCGACCGGATCCTGGCGGTCCACGCGGTCGTGCTCGGCTTCGGTGGCCTGCCCGTGCTGTGGATGGGCGACGAGGTGGGCCTGCTCAACGACCACGACTGGGACGCCAACCCCGCCCACGCCGCCGACAACCGGTGGGTCCACCGTCCGGTGATGCCCTGGCCGGTCGAGGACCCCCACGGCCTGCGCGGGCGGCTGCGCCACCTGGTCGGCGTGCGCCGCGACCTGCCCCACCTGCACGCCGGCGTGCCCACCGAGGTGCTCGACCCGCCGGTCTCCGGCGTCTTCGCCACCCGGCGGGTCCACCCGCTCGGCGCGATGGTGATGCTGGCCAACGTCACCCCCGAGCCGCAGTGGGTCTCCCGCGGCCGGCTGACCTCGCTGGTCGGCGGGCCGCCGGTCGACCGGATCACCGGGCGGGCGCTGGGCGAGGGGGCCGACCCGGGCGCCGACGGCGACGGCCTGGCGCTCGCGCCGTACGAGGTGCTGTGGGTGTGCGCCGGATGACGGCGGGTCAGGGCCCTGCGGGGCCGGGGGCCGGGGTGCACGACGAGCAGCGGCGCGCGTGGGTCAACCGGGCCGTCGCGACGATCCGCGCCGACGCCAACCGGTCGGCCGACACCCACCTGCTGCGGCTGCCGCTGCCCGAGGAGTGGGGCGTCGACGTCTACCTCAAGGACGAGTCGACCCACCCGACGGGCAGCCTCAAGCACCGCCTCGCCCGCAGCCTCTTCCTCCACGCGCTGGTCAACGGCTGGATCGGCCCGACCACCACCGTGGTCGAGGCGTCCTCGGGCTCCACCGCGATCTCGGAGGCCTACTTCGCCCAGCTCGTCGGGCTGCCCTTCGTGGCGGTCATGTCACGCACGACGAGCGTGGAGAAGATCAGCCTCATCGAGGGCTACGGCGGGCGCTGCCACCTCGTCGACGACCCCGCCGGCGTCTACGAGGTCTCCCAGCGGCTGGCCCGCGAGTGCGGCGGTCACTACATGGACCAGTTCACCTACGCCGAGCGTGCCACCGACTGGCGCGGCAACAACAACATCGCCGAGTCGGTGCTCGACCAGCTGCGCCTGGAGCGCCACCCCGTGCCGACCTGGATCGTCGTGGGCGCCGGCACCGGCGGCACGGCCTCGACCTTCGGCCGCTACGTGCGCTACCAGGGCCTGCCGACCCGGCTGTGCGTCGTCGACCCCGAGCACTCCGCCTTCCACCCCGCCTGGAGCAGCGGCGACCTCGGCCTCACCACCGACCGCGGCTCCCGCATCGAGGGCATCGGGCGCCAGCGGGTGGAGCCGAGCTTCCTGCCGGGGGTGGTCGACCACATGATCACCGTGCCCGACGCGGCCTCGGTGGCGACGATGCACCACGTCGACCGGCTGCTCGCCCGCCGGCCCGGCCCCTCGACCGGCACCAACCTGTGGGGCGCCCTGCAGCTGGTCGACCGGATGCGTCGCGCCGGCGAGACCGGCAGCGTCGTCACCCTGCTCTGCGACGACGGCCACCGCTACGCCGACACCTACTACTCCGACGCCTGGCTGGTCGAGCACGACCTCGACCCCGCACCCCACGTCGAGGAGGTCGCCCGGCTCTTCGGGGCGTGAGCGCGCGAGGCGGGTCGCGGTCGTTTCGGCCCGCCGCGAGGGGGTAGACCCCCTGCGTGGTCGACCAGCACGAGACGAGGGCCCTCCGGGGCACCTCCCCGGCCCGGGCCGCCGCCGCGGCGACCCTGGCCGCCGGCCTCGCGCTCGCGGGTGCGGGCTGCTCCCCGGACGAGCAGACGATCGCCGCCGGCACCGTGGTCGCGGCCCCCGGGGTCGTGGACGGTGACGCCTCGGTCACGGTGCGCGTGCCCACCGGCGCGGTGCGGCTCGGTGTCGCGGACCCGGCCGACGCGGTGGGCTCCGACCGTGCGGCCGACGGAGCCTCCCTCCTGGCCCTGGAGGTGGCCTTCGACCGGTCCGCCGTGCGCTCCGACGTGGCCGACCTGGCCCGCGTGCCGGGGGCGGGCAGCCCGGTGGAGCTCGCGGTCGAGGTGGCCGGCGAGCGCTACGACCTCGGGACGGTGGGCGACCCCGACGGCGCGGTCGCCGACGACGGGTCCGACGAGCGCCTGGGCGGTGACGTCCTGGTCGCCGTGGAGGGCGCGCCCGACCTGGACGACGTCACGGTCGTGGTCGGCTACGACGGCCTCGACCAGCGGGTCGCGCTCGTCGACGGCGCGCGCGAGCCCGGCCCGGCCGATCCCCTCTACGTCGCCGAGCGCGAGCCGCGCGGCCCCGTGACGTGCGACGTCGACCCGGCCCCCCGCGGGGTCGAGGTCGAGGGTCTCGCCTGCCGTGCCGAGCGCATGGTCTCGGTGCCCTACGTGCCCGGGGCCGGCTGGGCCGCGGAGGGGAACACCTGGGCGGTGGTGCCGCTGGTCGTCTCCGTGACCGGGGTGACCACCGCTCCGCCCGCCACGGCGGACCGCGGCGCCTACACCGTGACCGGCGCCGACCAGTCGGTCGCGCTCGGCGGCGCGCCCCCCGTCACCGAGCTCGACGTCACCGAGACCGGCGACGGGGCCTCCTACACCTCCCGGCTGGTCTTCTCCCTCGGGGCCGACACCCCGCTCGACCTCGACCTGCGCCGCACCTACGCCCTGCGGGCCGACTCCGGGGCGGTGCCCGCCCGGCGTGAGCTCGTGCTCGACGCGGCGCTCCGGCTGCCCGCGACCCTGCGCCCACCCGGGTGACCCGCCCCACCCCTCCTGACCCCTCGCAGCCCCCCCACCCCCCACGTGAAGGAGAACCATGACCGACCCACGGCTCGGCATCGACGGCGTCGACCTCCTGGAGCTCGACATCATCGCCAAGGAGAGGCTCCCCGACGCGGCCGCGGAGCTGGCCTCGGCCCGCGGGACCATCGCCCTCTTCTCCCAGGTCTCCTTCCGCCGCTCGGGCGGGGTCGGCATCGGGGCCGACGGGCCGGCCGCGGAGTGGAGCGCCCTGGCCGACCTCCTGGTCAGCGCCCTGACCCAGGGCGGCACCAACATCGACGACACCTCCGCCGCGATCCGGACCTTCCTCGACGACATCCTCGCGACCGACGACGGCGCACGCCAGCGCATGGACACCGCCCGCACGGAGATGGAAGGGATCGGCGGCTGATGACCGACCTGCGCGCCAAGGCCGAGCGGATCAAGGAGCTCGCCATCGAGAAGACCGCCGAGCTGGCCATGAAGGCCGCGGGCCCGGACGGCGGCGGCATCGCCTACGCCTTCGCCCACGACCAGGCCAGCGAGGAGTTCGCCGACGTCGACCAGGTCTTCGACGACTGGCTGGACCTGCCCGACCCGTCGTACCTCTCCTCCTTCGCCTCCAACCTCGCCGGGGCCCTGCCGCACCTCGCCGCCGAGGCCTACGTCGACGACGACTCCGCCGCCTCGCTCGGCGGGGGCGGGTCCAACGTCGCGATCACCCAGATCGAGCCCACCGGCGCGTTCATGTCCGGGTGGACCAGCGGCACGGCCACCAGCTTCGCCAGCTTCGCCGGCCTCTTCGGACCCGTCGTGTCCAACCTGTGGCTGTGCGGCAACGTGCTGGTCAACGCCCTCTACGCCGAGCAGGCGATCTGGGAGGAGGCCGACCGCAGCCTCCACGAGATCGCCGACGCGGCGATCAGCACGCTCGAGGACATCGCCAACAAGAGCGCTGCCGAGTACACCGCGACCCTGTCGGTGCTCGCCGCGGTGTCGGGCATCATCGCCGTGCCGTTCACCGCGGGTGGCAGCCTCGCGGCCGCCTACACGTTCGCGGCCATCTCCGGCGGGATCGGCCTGGCCGGGAGCTTCGCGCCGGAGGACGCCGAGGACCACCCCGGGATCGACGGGGGCAGTCCGGCGAGCGTGGTGTCCTCGGTGCGCGACCTGCTGACCCGGCTCAACGAGCACGTCACCGCCAAGGAGGGTGACGTCCGCTCGGCGCTGAGCGACACCGCCGGGCAGTTCTCCGCGGCCATGGGGGAGGAGAACATGGTCTCCCCCGTCGTCCTGCCCCGTCCGACCGTGGCCGACTCGCCGTCCTTCGGTGGCCGGTCGGGAGGGGCCTGAGGTGGCGGGGCGCCTCGACAGCGCCGTCGAGTCCTCGGTGGTCACGGTCTCGACGCCCAACGAGAAGGTGCACGCGGAGCTGCGCGGGGAGCGGCACGTGAGCGTGCGGTTCGCCGCCGGTCACCTGGAGCAGGTGTCGCACGCCGTGCTCGAGCGCGAGCTGGCCTCGCTGGCGCGGCTGGCCTTCGCCGCCGCGCTCGCCGAGCACGCCCGCCTCGGCGCGGTCGTCACCGGCCGCGTGCCCACGCGGCGCCCACGGATCGGGCGACGGGAGAAGGAGTACGACCAGCGGCTCGCGGAGCTGGCCGCCGAGGGCGTCTCCGACGACGGCGAGGTCACGGTGACCTCGGTGGGCCAGCAGCACCACGCCGTGCGGCTGCGTCCGGGATGCCTCGACCGCCTCGACGCCGAGCAGCTGGCCCGCTCGTGCGCCCAGGCGGCGGAGCGCCTGCTCCTCGACACCGAGACCCGCGCCGCGCGGGCGCGGTGGGACGTCTACATGGGCACGCCGCTGCCCGGCACCTGAGCCGCCCGGCAGCCGCCTCGCGCGGCCGGGCCCGGGTCGGGTGTCGGGCGGGTGGGGGTGTCGAGGACGGTCACAGCCTGCGACCGGCCCAGCTCCAGGCGTAGGCGCCGTGGTCGACGGCCCGCCCGGCCTCGCCGAGCTCGAGGGGCCGGAAGGTGTCGACCATGACCGCGGTCTCGTCGAAGGCCTCGGCGCCGAGGGAGGCCTCGACGGCGGCGGGCTGGGGACCGTGGGCGTGGCCACCGGGGTGGAGGGTCACCGAGCCGACACCGATCCCCGAGCCCTTGCGGGCCTCGTAGTCGCCGGCGACGTAGAACATGACCTCGTCGCTGTCGACGTTGGAGTGGTAGTAGGGCACGGGCACGGCGAGCGGGTGGTAGTCGACCTTGCGGGGCAGGAAGGCGCACACCACGAAGCCGGCGCCCTCGAAGACCTGGTGCACCGGCGGGGGCTGGTGGACCTTGCCGGTGATCGGCATGTAGTCCTCGACGTTGAACGTGTAGGGATAGAGGCAGCCGTCCCAGCCGACGACGTCGAAGGGGTGGGTGGCGTAGGTCATCCGGGTGCCGACGATCCCGGCCGAGGTGCGGTGCCTGACGAGCACCTCGACGTCGGACGCCGGCTCGCCGGCGCCGGCGAGCAGCGGCTCGGTGGGGCCGTGGAGGTCGCGCTCGCAGTAGGGGGCGTGCTCGAGCAGCTGGCCGTAGCGCGAGAGGTAACGCTTCGGCGGCGCGACGTGGCTGGCCGACTCGACCGCGTAGAGCCGGCTCGGCCCGGAGGCCGTGTCGGGGCGCCAGCGGTGGGTGGTGGCCCGGGGCACCACGACGAAGTCGCCGGCGCGGTAGGGCACGACGCCGAAGACGGTCTCGACCACCCCGCTGCCGGCCTCGACGAAGACGCACTCGTCGCCCAGCGCGTTGCGGTAGAGCGGGGAGTCGGCCGCGGCGACGACGTAGGACAGGTGGACGTCGGCGTTGCCGAGCACGAGCCGGCGCCCGGTGACCGCGTCGACGCCCGTGACGTCGGCGGGCACGAGGTCGGGCAGGCGCAGGTGGCGCGGCGTCAGCGGGTGGTTCGGGGTGAGGGCCTGGTCGGGGAGGTCCCAGACCTCGCTGGCCACGATTGCCGACGGCACGCCGCGGTGGTAGAGCAGCGAGGAGTCGGAGGAGAAGCCCTCCTCGCCCATCAGCTCCTCGGAGCGCAGCGCGCCGTGCTCGTCGCGGAGCTGGGTGTGCCGCTGGCGCGGCACCTCTCCGACCCGTCGGTAGTACGCCACAGCCAGCCACCTCACACCGAGAGGGGGACCTCGTCGTCCCCGCTGCGGCGATGCTGCTCGGCGCTCCCGACCGTGTCAATCGCATGGTCGGCCGCGTGGTCGACCGCGTGGTCGGTCGCGCGGCGGCCCGGAGTCGCACGGGCGCCCGGCATCCACCGACCGGGCGCGCGGCATGGCCCGCACGGGCCATGCCGGGGCCGCCGACCATGGCCCGGTCGGGGGGTTTCACGGCCGCGGCCTCACCCTGTCGGGTCGGCGTCGTTGCTCCGGGTGCCGGGCGGGGGGTCCGGACTCGGGGGAACGGACGACGAGGGGGTCGTGACGTGTGCAGGACGACGTGCTCGATGGAGCTCGTGGACGGTCCGACGGGGCGCGAGGGACGCCCGACGATGGCGCTGGTGGTCAGGGGCGACCTCGACGTGTCGGCCGGGCCGGCGGTCGGCGCGGTGGTGGAGCGGCTGCGCCGGTCGCGCCCGACGGTGGTGCTCGTCGACCTCGAGCAGGTCGACTTCGTCGACACCGCGGGCCTGCACTGGCTGCGCCGCGCGCTGCGCGCCGCGGTGGTCCACGGCGCCGACGTCGGGGTGCTCGCGGAGTCGCCGGCCGTACGCCGTCTGCTGCGGCTCGGGTCGGAGCCGCTCTGGCCCCCGCCGGCCGCGCCGCCCGCGCCGCCTGTGACGCGCACCCGCGGTGAGGCCACCAGGGCCGCCGGGCTCCGGCTCGTGCCGGCACTCGGCGCGACGACCGGACGCCGCTGAGCACCCTGCACCGGGCGGTGGGTCAGCCGCCGACGACCTCGCTGGCGCGCAGCACCTCGAAGGGCTCGGCGTAGCGGGTGTGGGAGACCTGGCGCGACCAGTAGCGGGCGCTCGCCAGCACCAGGTCGGGCTCGAGGTAGTCGCGCGCCGACTGCGAGCGGTAGCACGCGAGCAGGTCGAGCTTGGCCTCGATGGTGTCCTCGACGGGCACGAAGCGCGTGGGCGCGAAGCCGTTGCGCGAGGACGGCGACTGGTAGCAGAACAGCTGCGGCACCCGACGGGCCGCGATCACGGCGGCGGCGTGCACGGCGCGGTGGTCCTGGTGGTTGTCGGCCGCGGAGTGGACGTAGACCGTCGTGGGGGCGACCGAGGCGATCACGGCCTCGATCAGCCCGATCATCTCGTGGGCCTCCTCCAGCCGGGTGTCGGGCAGGTCGGCCATCAGCAGCTCGGCCGACATCGCGGTGGCGGCGGCCACGGCCTCGCGCCGGCGCTCCTCGCGCGGACCGCCCACGGCGCCCCGGCTCAGGGTGAGCACCGACACCGGGTGCCCCTGCGCGGCGTGGCGCAGCAGGGTGGCCCCGCAGCCGATCTCGACGTCGTCGGGGTGGGCGCCGATGGCCAGGACGCGCTCGCCGCGGTGGTGGGACCGGGCCGGCAGCAGCTGCTCGAGCGCGGCAGGGTCGTCGGGGGCGACGACGTCGGAGAGGCCGTGGCGCAGCGCGGTGAGCAGACCGTGGGCGCCGGCCCCGGCGTCGGCCACGACGGCGACGCGGGTCTGGCGCGAGCGTCGGCGTACCCGCTCCAGCACGGCCACGGTGGCCTCGTCGAGCAGGTCGGACTCGACGAGGAGCAGCGCGGGCGCCCCCGCGGTCTCGAGGAGGTCCTCGGTCTCGGCAGGGTCGACGAGGAGCGGGAGGTGGCCGGCGCGCTCGAGGGTGGCGAGGAGCGCCCCGAGGTCGGTGCGCGCCCAGACCACCACCAGCCGCTCGGGGCCGTGCGCCTCGCGCACCACCCCGGCGGGCAGCGTCGTCGGCGCGTGCTCGTCGGTCTCCACGTCCCTCCCCAGGTCCGCCGCAGAGCCTAGACAGCCGCTCCCGGGCGACCGGAGCAGCCGGGCCGCTCGCCGGGACGGGCCGTGGTGACGAGCTCGCGATGGGAGAGGACGGAGGTCCTGCGGGCATAGAAGAAGGCGCCGGGGTCTCGGGTCCCCGGCGCCTTCGAGACCTACTGTAGCCAACGGGTGGTGGTCTGTCAGCAGTTTCGCGACAGTCCGATCGGACCACGTCAATCATCCGTTGGACCCTGGTCGGCCCGGCCCGCGCCTGGTTGCCTGGCGGGGCGGCGGCCCCCCACGCCCGATGCACGGGTGGTCGTCGTGCCTCGGGGGAGGGAGCGGCATGAGCGCAGCCGGGACGCACAGCGGACACGACCTGGACGATCCGCGCGAGCGCGCCCGCCTCAGGGCGCTGCGCGACTTCGGGCTGCCGGGCGGCGAGCACCCGGCCGCCGACGACCTGGTGGCGCTGGTGGCGGTGGCCGCGGCCGCGGCGGGTGTGCCGACGGCTGCGATCCACCTCCTCGCCGGTGACGAGCAGCGCGCCCTGGCCACGGTGGGCTTCGAGATGGTGGCCCTGCCCCGCCGCGACTCGATGTGCAGCCTCGTCGTCGACGAGCCCCGACCCGTCGTGGTCGCCGACGCCCGTGAGGACCCCCGCTTCAGCGACAACCCCTTCGTGCGCGAGGGCCGGATCCGCTTCTACGCCGCCTTCCAGCTGCGCACCGACGCCGACGTGTCCATCGGCACGCTCTGCGTCTTCGACGACCGGCCCCACGTGCTCGGCGCCGAGCAGCGCAGCCTGCTGCAGGCGCTCGCCGACCGCGTCGTCGGGGTGCTGGAGCTCGACCGGAGGGTGCGTGAGCTCACCGGCGAGGTGCGCGAGCTGGAGGCGGTGCGCGCCGGGCTGCGCGCCGACAACGAGAGCCTGCGCGCCTTCGCGGGCCGGGTCAGCCACGACCTGCGCGCTCCGCTGTCGACGATGACGCTGTCGCTGGAGCTGCTCGGCGTCGGGATCTCGCAGGGCTGGGAGCCCTCCGACCTCGAGCCCGTGCTGGCCCGCGCCCTGCGTGGTGCGACCAGGATGCGCGGTGTGGTGGAGAACCTCTTCGTGCACGCCACCGGCGCACCCGCCTCGCCCCACCCCGTCGACCTGGGCTCCCTCGTCGAGGACGCCCGCGAGGACCTGGGCCCGGCCCTCGACGGGGTCGACGTGACCGCGCGGGCGCTGCCGGTCGTCGTCGCCGACGGCCCGCTGCTGCGCCTCGTGCTGCAGAACCTGCTGTCCAACGCGGCCAAGTTCGCTGTCGCCGAGCGCGGCGGCGAGGTGTCGGTGACCGCGTCGCGACGCGACCGGTCGTGGCTCGTCGAGGTGGCCGACCACGGTCGCGGGGTGCCGGAGACCGAGCGCGAGCACGTCTTCGAGGCCTTCGTGCGGGTGGGCGAGCACGCGGAGCTCGCGCCCGGCACCGGGCTGGGGCTCGCCACCTGCCGTGCCATCATCGAGGCCCACGGCGGGCGCATCGGGCTGCGGGAGACCGCGGGCGGCGGGGCGACCGTGTGGTTCGAGCTGCCCGACCCGCGCTGAGGGGCCGGTCGGGCTCGGGACCTCCGACCCGTCGCGTCCCGGGTCGGCCGGTGGTCGTATGACCACTGGCGGATGGCGACTGCCTCCCCGCCGGTCGCACGCTGGGCGGGACCAGCCCGGTCGACCGGCCCGGCCGACCACCGCACCCACCAGGAGACATCATGACCCGCACGCCCCGCACCGCCACCCGCACCACCGCCCGCAGGACCGCCCGCGCCCTCCTCGCCCTGGCCGTGCCGCTGACCCTCGCCGCGCCGCTGGTGGTGACCGCCTCGGCGAGCGCCAACGACGCCGACGTCATCCGCCGCGGCTCGTGCACCGGCAGCACCGACTGGAAGATCAAGGCCAAGCCCGACGACGGCCGGATCGAGGTCGAGGCCGAGATCGACAGCAACGTCAACGGTCAGACCTGGGGCTGGGTGCTCAGGCACGACGGCTCGGTGGCCGCGCGCGGCAGCTCGACCACCAAGGCGCCGAGCGGGTCCTTCAGCGTCGAGCGCCGCCTGGTGGACGCCACCGGCGCCGACGCCTTCACCTTCCGCGCCACCAACGCCGCCAGCGGCGAGGTCTGCGTCGCCAAGGTGTCGCTCTGAGCCGTCCCGAGACCCGTCGCGCGCCGCTGCCCCGCCCCCTCGGGCGCAGGTGGCGTGCGGCCGGACGCAGCCCGATCGCGTGGTTCCTCGCGGTCGGGCTGCTGGCGTGCGCGGTGATCGTCGGGGTCAGCCAGCACCTCGGCGACCGCGCCGCGCGGGCCGAGGCCCTGCAGGACGCCCGCGCGACCACCGAGCTCCTGGCCCGCTCCGTGGCCGGGCCCGCGGTGCCGCGCGGTCTCGTCGACGGGGTGCCCGGCGCGGTGGACCGCTTCGACCGCACGGCGCTCGCCCGCCTCGTCGGGGCCGGGGTGCGCCGGGTGAAGGTGTGGTCGGCCGACGGCACGGTGCTCTACTCCGACGACGTCCGGCTCATCGGGATGCGCTTCGAGCTCGGCGAGGACGAGCAGCGCATCCTCGCCGAGGGCGGCACCGACGCCGAGGTCTCCGACCTCAGCGCGCCGGAAAACCGCTTCGAGGCACCCGACCGCGGTCTCATCGAGGTCTACACCCGCCTGGACTCCCCGGAGGGCGAGCCGCTGCTCTTCGAGACCTACTACTCCTCCGACCTCATCGCCACGCGCAGCGACGAGGTCGTGGCGCCCTTCCAGCGGATCAACCTGCTCGCCCTCGCCCTCGTCGTCGCGGTGGCCACGGGGCTGCTCTACCTGCTCAACCGCAGGATCCGCGTGGCCGGCCTGGAGCGCGAGCGGCTCATGGACCGGGCCGCCGCGGCCTCGGAGGCCGAGCGGCGGCGCATCGCCCGCGACCTGCACGACGGCGTGGTGCAGGACCTCGCGGCCACCGCCTTCGGCCTCTCGACGCTGGCCCGGCGCGCCGAGGGCACCCAGCGGCGCGAGCTGCTCGCCTCGGGGGCCGCCCTGCGGCGCAGCATGCGCGACCTGCGCTCGCTGCTCGTGGAGATCCACCCGCCCGGTCTCACCGCGACCACCCTGCCGTCGGCGCTGGCCGACCTCGTGGCGCCCCTCGCCGCGGCCGGGATCGCCGCCGACGTCGAGGTCGGCGACCTCGACGACGTCGACGAGGCCACCCTCGGACTGGTGTGGCGCGTGGCCCAGGAGGCGGTGCGCAACGCCCTGCGCCACGCCCGGGCCTCGACCGTGCGGGTCAGGGTCGGGTGCGACGATGCGACCGCGGTGCTCGAGGTCGTCGACGACGGCGCCGGCTTCCGCGCCGACGTCGCCCAGGCCGGCAGCCACTACGGGCTGCGCGGGCTGCGCAGTCTCGCCGAGGACCACGGTGGCCGACTCACGGTGGAGTCGTCGCCCGGGGCCGGCACCACCGTCCGACTGGAGGTACGACGATGACCCCGACCCCGACCCCGACCCCGACCCCGACCCCGACCCCGATCCGGCTCGTGCTCGTCGACGACCACGCGGTGCTGCGCGGTGCGCTCGAGCAGTTCCTCGCCGGCGAGGACGACATCGAGGTGGTCGGCTCGGCCCGCGACGGCGACGCCGCGGTCGAGGTGGTGGCCCGGACCCGTCCCGACGTGGTGCTGATGGACCTGCAGATGCCCGGCACCGACGGCGTCACCGCCACCCGGGCCATCGTGGCGGCGGGCGGCTGCGACGTCCTGGTGCTGACGTCCTACTCCGACTCCGAGCGCATCCTGGCCGCCCTCGACGCCGGCGCGGTCGGCTACCTGCTCAAGGACGCCGAGCCCGAGGAGGTGGTGGAGGGCGTGCGGGCCGTCGCCCGCGGGGAGTCGCCGCTGCACCCCCGCGCGGCGCGCACCCTGCTCTCGGCGCGCCCGGCCACGCCTGAGGGCCACGGGCTGAGCCCGCGCGAGGTCGAGGTGCTGGCCCTCGTGCGGGCCGGCCTGGCCAACAAGCAGGTGGCGCGACGCCTCGGCATCTCCGAGGGCACGGTCAAGTCGCACCTCACCTCGATCTTCCACCGCATCGGCGTCGCCGACCGCACCTCGGCCGCGGTCTGGGCCGAGCGCCGCGGGATCGGCGACCGGGCCGACGGTCTGGGCGGTCTGGGCGGTCCGGGCGGTCCGGGCGGTCCGGGCGGTCCGGGCGCGTCGACCTGACCGCAGGCGGCCCGGCCGGACGTGCGGAGGGCCCGGCGCGCCCGCCGTACGGCGAGCAGGGCCGGGCCCTCGACGTGGTGAGGGGCGGGTCAGGCCTTGGGGGCGAAGACCTCGAGGGCGATGTTGTCGGGGTCGCGGAACTCCAGGATCCAGCCGGCGCCGATGTCCTTGACGCCCTCGTGGGCCACGCCGAGGTCGTCGAGCACACCCGCGGCGGCATCGATCGCGGCCCGGTCGGCGACGGCGAAGGCGACGTGGTCGAGGCCGGTCTTGTCCTCGTCGAAGTGGTCGTCGGCCACCGGGCGCAGGCCCAGCAGGCTGTCGCCGAGCTGGTAGATGACCCCGCCGAAGAGGAACGAGAGCTGCTGCCGGGTCTCCTCGTCGGCGTCCGGGGGGAGCTCGAAGGCGACGGGGAGGCCGAAGACGTCGTCGTAGAACGCCCGCGATCGCTCGATGTCGGTGACGGTCAGGCGGACGTGGGCATAGGCGCTGGTCTGGATGGGCATCCCACCACGATGCCACCGGCCCGCCGCGACGGGCTCACCCGAGTGGGGCCGGGCCCGAAGGGGGAGGTCCGGGGGCAGGGGCGTGGCTAGCGTCGAGGAGGTCCGGTCCAGCCGCGTCCAGCCGGGCGCCCTCACCCTCGGAGCCACCGATGACCCTGCTCTCCCCGCCCCGCTCGTCCCCCCGCACCGGCCGCACCGGCCGCACCGGCCGTCGACGCCCGCACCGGGGGCTGGCGCGGCGCGCCGCCGCGCTGGCCGCCACCGGTCTCGCCGCGACCGGTCTCGCGGCCTCCGCCCTGGTCGCCCCGACCGCGGCCGGCGCCGCGCAGGCCCCCGGCGACGGGCCCTTCCCGCAGCGCGTGGCGCTGCCCGACGGCTTCCAGCCCGAGGGCATCGCGGTGGGCCGCGGCTTCGCGGCGTACTTCGGCTCCCGCCTCGACGGCGACCTCTACCGCGCCAACCTGCGCACCGGCACCGGCCGCGTGATCAGCCAGGGCCCCGGCACCCCGTCGGTCGGACTCAAGGTCGACGAGCAGAACCGGATCTTCGTCTCCGGCGGCACCGCCGGCGACGCGCGCGTGGTCAAGGCCGGCAGCGGCGAGGTGCTGGCCGGCTACCAGCTCGTCGACGTGCCCGCCGACTCCGACGCCGCCTTCATCAACGACGTCGTGCTCACCGACGACACGGCGTGGTTCACCGACTCCGAGAACGCCCAGCTCTTCGGGCTGCCGCTCGAGGGCGGTGACCTCCCCGAGGCCGACGAGGTCGTGCGGCTGCCGCTCGGTGGCGAGTGGGAGCAGGCCGAGGGCCTCAACGCCAACGGGATCACCGCCACCCCCGACGGCAAGGCGCTGCTCGTGGTCAACTCCGCCTCGGGCGGGCTCTTCCGCGTCGACCCCGCCACCGGGGACGCCACGCAGGTCAACCTCGGCGGCGCCGAGCTCACCAACGGCGACGGGATGCTGCTCGAGGGCCGCCGGCTCTACGTCGTGCAGAACCGGCTCAACCAGGTGGCCGTGCTGCGCGTCGCCGCCGGCGGGCGCAACGGCACGCTGCAGCGGACCCTCACCTCCGGGCAGTTCGACGTGCCGACCACCATCGCGCGGCTCGGCGACCGGCTCTACCTGCCCAACGCCCGCTTCTCCACCCCGCCGACCCCCACCACCGAGTACTGGGTGACCCGGGTGGCCGTGCCCCGCGGCTGAGCCACCCGCACGGGGCGGGCGGCCGACTGGGTCCGCCGTCCGCCCCGGGACCCGTCCTGTGACCCGTCCTGTGACCCGCCCCGTGATCCGTCCCGTGACCCGCCCCGTGGTCGGGAGGCTTCCGCACGGAGCCCGGATCGGGCACCGTGGGGAGATGCAGGAGACCGAGGAGGAGCGCCTCGCCCGCGAGGCCCGCGAGGAGCAGGTGCGCGCCGACGCCGCCCGCGCCCGGGCGCGGGCGGCCGAGCGCCGGGAGACGATGCAGTTCGTGCGGGAGCTCGACATGAGCGAGGAGATCGACGACTGAGCGGCGCACCGGACGTCGTGCGGAGGGTGGATGCGCATCCACGCGACGCATGACGTCCGGCCTGCGGCGCGGTCGGGCCGGGGCGTCGTCCAGGCGGGCGCGCGCGGACGTCGTACGACGGGTGGATGCGCATCCACCGAGCCGATGACGTCCCGCGGGACGAGGCCTCGCGCCCCGTCCGGCTCAGGGCAGGACGACGATCCCGTCGTCGTCGCTGACCACGGTGGCGCCGGGGGCGAACAACACGCCGCCGAACTCCACCACCACGTCGCGCTCGCCCGCACCGTCCTTGGCGCTCTTGCGCGGGTTGGAGCCGAGGGCCTTGACCCCGAGGTCGAGCTCGCGCAGGGCGGCGACGTCGCGCACGGCACCGTGGATCACGACGCCCTCCCAGCCGTTGGCGACGGCCGAGGCGGCGATCAGGTCGCCCATCAGCGCGGTGTGCAACGACCCGCCCCCGTCGACGACCAGCACCTTGCCGGCGCCGGGCTCGGCGAGGGCGGCCTTCACGAGGGCGTTGTCCTGGTGGCAGCGCAGCGTCACGGCGGTGCCGGCGAAGCGGGCGCGAGCGCCGTACTGGCGCAGCTGGAGGTCGCAGGACTGCAGCGCCTCACCGTGCTCGTCGACGAGGTCGGCGGTGGGGGTGGGCCCGGTGGGCGGCTGGGGAGTGGAGGTCACGCGGCCATCCCAGCACAGCGCGCCCAGCCCGCCCGGCGCCGCCGTCCGCGGCGGACCGCCCACCGCGGACCGCCCGTCGCCGCGCCGCGCCCGCGGCGGGGGACGATGGGCGTGTGACTCCCCGCCCTGCCGGTCCCGCCCGCCCTGCCAGCCCAGCCGGTCCTGCCGGCCTCGACGACCTCGCCCCGCAGTCCGCCGACCGCGCCGTCGTGCTCGACGGCGGGCTGTCGAACGCGCTCGAGGACCGCGGCGTCGACCTGTCGTCGCAGCTGTGGACCGCGACGGTGCTGCGCGGGTCGCCGGAGGAGGTCGAGGCCGTGCACGCGGCCTACTTCGCCGCCGGGGCCGAGGTCGCCACCACGGCCAGCTACCAGGTCAGCGAGCAGGGCGTCGTGGCTGCGGGCGGCACGCCCCAGGAGGCCCGGGCGCTGCTGGCGCGCAGCGTCGAGGTGGCCCGCCGGGCCCGCGACGCGGCGCAGGAGCTGCGCGCGGGGTCGGGCGGGCCGGGGCACCGGGGGGCCGAGCGCGGTCGGCTGCTGGTGGCGGCGTCCGTGGGTCCCTACGGCGCGGTGCTGGCCGACGGGTCGGAGTACCGCGGCGACTACGGGCTCAGCCCCAGCGCGCTGCGCGACTTCCACGCGCGGCGCCTCGACGCGCTCGCCGCCGCCGGCCCCGACCTGCTCGCGGTGGAGACGCTGCCCGACGTGCGCGAGGCCGAGGTGCTGGTGCCGCTGCTCGACGACCTGGGCCTGCCCGCGTGGGTGTCCTACTCCGTCGCCGGGGGACGCACGCGCGCGGGCCAGCCGCTCGAGGAGGCGTACGCCGTCCTGGCCGGCAGCACCAGCGTGGTGGCCGCCGGGCTCAACTGCTCCGCACCGGGCGAGGTGGCCGCGGCGGTGCGGGTGGCCGCCGAGGTGACCGGACTGCCCGGCGTGGTCTACCCCAACCGCGGGGAGACCTGGGACGCGGTGGCCAAGGCCTGGCGCGGCGAGCGCGACTGGGACGTTGCGCCCGCGGCCGGCTGGGTCGGCGCCGGGGCCCGGCTCGTCGGCGGCTGCTGCCGCGTGGGGCCCGCCGACATCGAGCGGCTGGCCCTGAGCCTGGGGGCCTGACCGACCGCCCCGGCGCCCCCGGGAGGTCGCGCCGCGGCCTCAGCGGGCGACGAGCTCCTTGGCGCTGGCGTCCCAGACGACCTCGGTGGCGCCGGAGGCGAGGGCCTCGACCACGGTGTCGACCACGACCTGACCGGGCAGCGGGGCGGGCAGCTTCGGCGGCTCGCCGGCCAGCGAGCGCTCGGCCAGCCCGGTGTCGAGGTGGGGCGGGCGCACGTCGAGCACGGTGAAGGCGCGCCGGTTCTCCCGGCGCAGCACGGTCAGCCAGGTGGAGAGGGCCGCCTTGGTGGCGGAGTACTCCGCCATCTGGTTGGTGGGCAAGTCGGCCAGGATCGCCGAGAGCACCGCGACCGTGCCGCCGTCCTCGAAGCGCCCGGCGGCCGCGCGCACCAGCGCCATCGGACCGAGGGTGTTGACGGCGAAGAGCTCCTCGACCACCGCCGGGTCGGCGTCGGTCGCGGGACCGAAGCCCGCGACCCCGGTGGCCACGACGAGCAGGTCGAGGCCGCCCATGGCGTCGGCCGCCGCCCCGACGACCTCGCGGCAGGCGTCGGTGTCGACCAGGTCGAGCACGAGCGGCTCGGTGCCGCAGGCCTGCGCCACCGGCGCGAGCCGCCCGGCGTCGCGACCGGCGACGCTCACGGTGGCGCCACGCTCCACGAGGGCGCGGGCGATGCCAGCGCCGAGCACCCCCGAGGCCCCGACGACCAGTGCGCGTGCTCCCGACAGCTCCATGGCTCCTCCTGCGTGCGGGCCCGGTCGGCGCGGGCCGTGGTGCAGCGGCTCGACGCGGGTCCCGGGCGGGTCCGAGGGGCCCGACGAGGCCCTCCCCAGCGACGGTAGGGGGCCCGCCGGGCGATCACCCAGGACTCACACCCGCAGGGGTGGGAGCGGCGTCGGTGGCCGTGGCTACCGTCGGAGGAGCGCCCCGCGCGGCCGCCCGCCCGGGTGACCACCGCCGACCAGGAGGGACCACCGATGCTGATCCCCCAGGCCCGAGGAACGCTGAGCGAGCGGGTCTTCCCGCAGCTCACCGGAGGCCTCGAGGACACCGCGAGTGCGGGTCTCGGCCGCGGCGGGGACGCCGACTCCCGCGACGACGCCGCGGTCACGCTGTGGGCGCTCCAGGAGCTGCACTACCGCGGCTTCGACGACGTCGACGACGCCCTCGAGTGGCACCCGGCGGTGCACGCGCTGCGCTGGGAGCTCGAGGCCGACCTCGAGGCGCGGCTGCGCGAGCGCCACGCCGACCTGGTGCCGCGACCCGAGGACCACACCGCCGAGGGCCTGGCCGAGCGGCTCTTCGCCATGGTCGAGGCCGACGACGGACCTTCGCTGGCCCGCCACGTCGAGACCACCGCGACCCGTGACGAGGTCGAGGAGCTGCTGCGACACCGCTCGGTCTACCACCTCAAGGAGGCCGACCCCACGACCTGGGTCGTGCCGCGCCTGGAGGCCACGGTCAAGGCCGCGCTCATGGAGGTGCAGCTCGACGAGTACGGCGGCGGCGACCCCGCCCGCCTGCACCACCACCTCTTCGCCCGCGGCCTGGCCGCCTCGGGCATGAGCGCCGACTACGGCGCCACCCTCGACGAGGCGAGCGCCGCGGTGCTGGAGCAGAACGCCGCGCTGTCGATGCTCGGCCTGCACCGCCGCCTGCGCGGCGCCGCCCTGGGCCACCTCGCCGCCGTCGAGGCCAGCAGCTCCGGGCCGTCGCGACGCATGGCCCGCGGCCTGCAGCGCCTCGGCTTCGCCCCCGAGATGGTGGAGTACTACACCGAGCACGTCGAGGCCGACGCCGTGCACGAGCAGCTCGCCGTGCGCGCCATCTGCGGCGCCCTGGTCGAGCGCGAGCCCCACCTCGCCGGCGACGTGCTCCTCGGCGCCGCGATCTGCCTCGACCTCGAGGCCCGCACCGCCACCGACCTGCTCGCTCGCTGGGACCGCGCGGCGTGAGCGACCCGACCCCCCGCACCGCCCCGCCGCGGGTCGGCAGGAGCGGGGCCGGCGTACCCGTGGTGGGGGCGGGAGAGCGCGCGGCGGAGGCCGCCCCGGTGGTCGACGACGTCTCACGCCCCGACGTCGTGCTCTGCCCCGGGGGCCCGATGCTCGTGCGCGGGCGGCTCGTGGTGGAGGACGACCAGGGCGTGCGGCACCCCACCCACCGCCCGGTCTCCGCGATCTGCCGCTGCAGCCGCTCGGCCACGCTGCCGTGGTGCGACGGCACGCACAAGGTGCTGCCCGCCACGCTGCGTCCCTGACGGCAGCCCGACCGCGGCCTGCGCGGGGCGGGCTCAGGCGCGGTCGAGGCGCAGCAGGGCGCCACGACCGACGACGCGACGGTCGACCGGCACGAGGCCGTGGCGGGTGCCCCAGGCCGCCTCGACGACGTCGCACTGGGCGGTGTCGGCGAGCTGGAGCAGCACCGAGCCGCCGGGCAGCAGGTGGCGCTCGGCGACCTCCAGGCAGGTCCAGGCCAGGTCGAGGCCGTCGGCCCCGCCGTCGATGGCCAGCAGCGGGTCCGCGGGGAAGCGCCCGGTGTCGGCGGAGGGCAGGTAGGGCGGGTCGGCGATGACCAGCGCGAACCGCTCGTGGTCGGCCACGGCCTCGCGCAGGTCGCCCTCGCGGACCTCGGTGAGCTCGGCGGGCCGCTCCGCGGTGGCGTTGGCGGCGACGTTGTCGCGGGCGAAGGCGCAGGCCACGGGACTCGCGTCGACGCACACCAACGCGCGCCGCGACCCGGCCACCGCGGCCAGGCCGATGTGGCCGACCCCCGCGCACAGCTCGAGCACGGCCCCCTCGGCCCCGGGGGACCCGGGGACCCCGGCCGCGGTGCCGTCCCGCTCGGAGAGGAGCTCGGCGGCCCACTGCGACTGGGCCAGCGTCCACTCCCGCGGCTCGAGCACCCGGTCGTCGAAGGTCAGCACGAGCGGCCCGAACGCCGCCCGCCGTACCCCCTGGTCGGCGCCGGGGCCGGTCACGACGCGCCCCCGCCGGCCGTGCCGCGGCCGAGCGTGCCCCGCACCGAGCGGCCCACCGAGCGCGGCAGCGCCGTCAGCGCCGAGACCCGGGCGTGGGCCAGCGCGGCGCGGGCGGCGTTGCTGCCGGGGGCGCCGTGCACGCCGCCGCCGGGGTGGGCGGCGGCCGAGCCGAGGTAGAGCCCGGCGACGCCGGTCTCGGCGCGGCCCCACTGGCCGGGCACGGGCCGGAAGAGCAGCATCTGGTGCAGCTGGGAGGTGCCCGCGCCGACGGCGCCGCCGACGAGGTTGGCGTTGCGCTGCTCCAGCTCGCGGGGGCCGAGCACGCGACGGGCCCTGACGAGGGACCCGAAGCCCGGGGCCAGCTCCTCGAAGCGCGCCTGCATGCGGTCGGCGAAGCGCTCGCGGTCGTCGGGGCCCCAGTCGCCGCCGACCGTGCCACCGGTGCTGCCCGGGCCGCTCGCCGCGCCGTCCGCGGCGTCGCCGCGGGTCTGCTGCGGCACGTGGGTGTAGGCCCACACCGCCTCGGTGCCGGCGGGGGAGCGGGTGGGGTCGGCGGTGGTCATCTGCCCGGCGAGCATGAAGGGGTGGGCGGGCACGTAGCCGGAGGCGACCTGCGCCGTGGCCCCGGCCATCTCGGCGCGCGACGCGGCCAGGTGCAGCGTGCCCGGGGCGTGCTCGGGGGCGCTGGCCCAGGGGATGGGGCCGTCGAGGGCCCAGTCGACCTTGACCGTGGCGGGGTCCATCTCGAAGCGGTCGAGCCCGCGGGCGACCCGGGCGGGCACGTCGGAGGGGTCGAGCAGGTGGCGGTAGAGCGCCTCGACGCCCACGTCGGCGACGACGGCGCGGCGCGCGGCGTACCGCTCGCCCGAGCGCAGCCGCACCCCGGTCGCGCGGCCGCGGTCGGTCTCGACGGCCACGACCTCGGCGTCGCAGCGCACCTCGCCGCCCAGCGACTCCAGGCGGCGCACCATCGCGGCGCTGAGCTCGCCGGCGCCGCCCCGCGGGGCGGGGAAGCCGACGGTCTGGCCCATCATCGTCAGTAGCAGGCCGAGCATGCCCGAGCCGGCCGCGTCGAGGGGGATGTCGGCGTGGCCGGCGTTGCCGGCCACCAGCGTGCGCAGCGCCTCGCCGCCCAGGCGTCCGTCGAGCATGGTCAGCGCGGGGCTCAGCAGGGTGCGCACGAAGTCGACGCCGCCGACGTGGCGCAGCCGGGTGAGCACCCCGAGTCCCCCGCGCACGGGCGGGAACGGCGTGAGCAGCGCGTCGATGAGCGCGGGGCCGATGGCGTCCCAGTCGGCGCACAGCCGCAGCCAGGCCTCGCCGTCGCCGGGGTGGGCGCGCTCGGCCAGGTCGGCGGTGATCCCGCGGTCGCGGTGCAGCAGCGCCCACGAGCCGTCGGGGAAGGGGTGGCCCTGCACCGCGGGCGGGTGCGACCAGGTCAGGCCGTGGCGCTCCAGGTCGAGCCCGAGCATCACCGGCGAGGCGCGTGCGAAGGGGTAGAAGGCGCTGAAGGTGTCGTGCACGAAGCCGTCGGCCAGCTCGTGGCTGCTGCGCACCGCGCCGCCGGCGTCGGGCTGCGCCTCGAGCACGAGCACCGACCAGCCGGCGTCGGCGAGCAGGTTGGCGGCGACCAGCCCGTTGGGGCCGGAGCCGATGACGAGGGCGTCGTACGTCGCTCCCGTCACGGGCGGTTCTCGCACACGTAGGCCAGCCGGCGCAGGGTCTCGGTGTTGCGCCAGGTCATCGGCGGGTCGTGGAGGAGGCTCGGCACGAAGCGGCCCGGTCCGCGATCGACCCGCTCCTCGACCTCCACCGACGTGCCGGCGCCCGACGGCGTGAGGCGGAAGGTCACCCGCGCGCGGCCGAAGGGCCACCCGTAGGCGAGCAGGGTCAGGGTGGTGCGCGGGTGCATCTCGACGACCTGGGTGCTGTCGTCGAGCAGCGCCGGCCAGGCGCCGACGGAGTGGTGCAGCCGCGCCCCGACCTCGGGCCAGTCGTCGTCGACCTCGCGCATCCGGGAGGCGCCCACCACGAAGAGGGGGTACATCCACCCGTCGCTGAGGACCTCCCAGACCGTCTCGGGGGTGGCAGCGAGGTCGCGCGAGGTGTGGCTCATGGCTCCCACCCTCCTCGCACCCCCCGCCGGGCACCACACCCGCGGGGGTCAGGCGGGTGGCCTGCGCGTCTTACCGACCGTTGCGACCACTACCTGACCGTCATGACAGTCGGCCAGTGGTCGCAACGGTCAGTAGGACGCGCGCGCGGCGGCGACCGCGGTCGTCAGGGGGCGAGCGGGGCCACGTGGTCGCGGATCCAGCCGAGCAGCGGCGTCATCAGCGCGACCGCCTGCTGGCCGGCGGGGGTGAGGGAGTACTCCACGTGCGGCGGCACGACCGGCAGGGCCTCGCGCCGCACCAGGCCGTCGGCCTCGAGGGTCTGCAGGGTCTGGATGAGCATCTTCTCGCTCACCCCGTCGATGCGGCGCTTGAGGGCGCTCCAGCGCAGCGTGCCCTCGCCCAGGGTGACCAGCACCAGCACGCCCCACTTGCTGGTGACGTGCTCGAAGACGGCGCGGGTCGCGGGGCACAGCGAGTCCACGGGCACCACGGCGGCGGGGGTGCGGGGGAGGGTGGTCACGGGCCGACCTTACTCCGAGGTGAGTACCCCACGTCGAAGTGCGTACCCCACCGCGGGAAGGGTGTCGGGCCGGGCGCGGTTGGCAGGGGCGGGGCCGCCGACGGCGCGGCCCGCCGCGGCGACCGCCGCGGCAGCGACGTGTGGAGGAGACAGGGATGACGATCGTGGTGAGCGGGGCGACCGGGCAGCTGGGCCGGCGCGTGGTGGAGGAGCTGCTGGCGCGGGGCGTGGCCCCGGCCGACGTGGTGGCCGGCGGTCGCGACGAGGAGCGGCTCGCGGCGCTGGGCGAGGCGACCGGGGTGCGCACCGCACGGATGGACTACGACGACCCCGCGACCCTCGAGGCGGCCCTGTCGGCCGGCGACGTGTTCCTGCTCGTCTCCGGCAGCGAGCCCGGCGGGCGCGTGCCGCAGCACGCCGCGGCGATCGACGCGGCCATCCACGCCGGCGTCGCGCACGTCGCCTACACCAGCGTCCTCGGCGCGGGCGCCACCCCGCTGTCGCTGGCCGCGGAGCACGAGGCCACCGAGGAGCTGCTGCGGGCCAGCGGGCTGCCGGTGACGCTGCTGCGCAACGGCTGGTACACCGAGAACTACGCCGCCACGCTCGAGCAGGCCCGCGCCACCGGCGTCGTCCTGACCAGCACCGGTGAGGGGCGCGTGGCCAGCGCGACCCGCGACGACTACGCCGCCGCCACCGCGCGCGTGCTCGCCGACGTGGCCGCCGGCGACGGCGCCGAGCACGTGGGTGCGGCCTACGAGCTCTCCGGCGACCACGCCTGGGACGCCGAGGAGCTGGTGGCCGCGCTCGGCGAGGTGCTCGGTCGCGAGGTCACGCTGCGGGCCGTCGACACCGACACCCACGTCGCCGCCCTGCGCTCCGCCGGGCTCGACGAGGGCACCGCAGGCTTCGTCGCCGGTCTCGACGCCGCCATCGCGCAGGGCGCGCTCGCCGCGACCCCCGGCGACCTGTCCCGCCTGGCCGGGCGCCCCACGACCCCGCTGGTCGACGCCCTGCGCGCGATGGCCTGAGCCCGGGAGGCGCGTCGCGCCCCGCCCGGACGGGCGAGGTCGGGGTGGGGCGGGCACGCGAACGGCACGAAGCGCCTAGGCTCCCCAGCAGGACGCCGCGACGCGCCGGGCCCCCGGCGCGACCGGGCCGTGCCCGCCGTACCCGCAGTGACCGCCCGACCCCCCTCGCCCCCTCGTCGCCTGGAGCCCCGCGTTGACCGACGTCCGACCGTCGCACACCCCCGCCTACGGCGGTGTCGACCTCACGACGTGCGACCGGGAGCCGATCCACGTGCCCGGCGCGATCCAGCCCCACGGCGTGCTGCTGGCCCTGGAGCCGGACGACCTGACCGCGGTGGTGGTCTCCGCCAACTGCGAGCAGCTGCTCGGGGTGGCCTCGGGCGCCGCGCGCGGACGCACGCTGGCCGAGCTGCTCGGCGAGGCGGCGGCCGCGGCGATCGCGCCGCGGGCCGCGAGCCCCACCAAGGGCGAGCCGATGGTGCTGCGCCTGCCCGAGGACCTGCCGCTGGCCATAGGGGCGCGGGGCGCGCTGGCCGGTGCCGACGTCGACGTCACCGTGCACCGCTCCGGGGAGCGCGTGGTGGTCGAGCTCGAGCAGCTCGGCGGCCCGGGCGCGGGCACGCTGTCCTACCAGTCGGCGCGCGGCGCGATGGCCCGCCTGGCCAGCGCCGGGTCGGTGGCCGACCTGGCCGACCGGCTGGCCCACGAGGTGCGCGGGCTGAGCGGCTTCGACCGCGTCATGGTCTACCGCTTCGACCAGGACTGGAACGGCGAGGTCATCGCCGAGGACCGGCGCGAGGACCTCAACCCCTTCCTCGGCCTGCACTACCCCGCCACCGACATCCCGGCCCAGGCCCGGCGGCTCTACACCGTGAACTGGACCCGGCTCATCGCCGACGTCTCCTACACCCCGGTGCCGCTCGACCCGGTGCTCGACGAGGTCACCGGAGCCCCGCTCGACCTGTCGCACTCCACGCTGCGCAGCGTCTCGCCGATCCACGTCGAGTACCTCACCAACATGGGCGTGGGCGCCTCGATGTCGGTCTCGCTGGTCATCGACGAGGAGCTGTGGGGCCTGGTGGCGTGCCACCACTATTCCGGGCCGCACCGACCCAGCCACGACGCGCGCGCCGCGGTGGAGTTCCTGGGGCAGGTCGCCTCGCAGATGATCAACGACCGCGAGCGCGCCGACGGGCGCGAGGCCGCCATCGGGAGCCAGACCGAGCTCAACCGCTTCACCGCTGCCCTGACCGCCTCCGAGCTCAACCCGCTGGTGCAGCTCATGTCCGACCCGGCGCTGCTGCGGCTGGTCGGGGCCGGCGGTGCCGCGCTGTCGGTGGAGGGCGTGATCACCACGCTGGGCCGGGTGCCCGAGGAGCGGCACCTGCGGCGCATCGGCGCCCTGCTCCACCGCCCCGACGGCCGCGCCGTGCACACCCACCACCTCGGCGTGCTCGCCCCCGACCTCGAGGAGGTCTCCGACGTCGCCGCCGGCGCGATGGTGATCGGCAGCAGCGACCCCTCGAGCTGGCTGATGTGGCTGCGGCCCGAGCTCGAGGAGGTCGTCGACTGGGGCGGCGACCCCACCAACAAGCTGCTCTACGACGCCGAGGGTCCCGAGGTCCGCCTCAGCCCCCGCAAGTCCTTCGACAAGTGGCGCCAGGTCGTGCGCGGACGCAGCGAGCCCTGGACCGCCTGGCAGGTCGACACCGCCGAGGCCCTCAACGCCCACGTCACCGGGGTGCTGCTCGCCCGCTCCCGCGAGCAGATCGCCATGGCGGAGTCGCTGCAGCGCTCGGTCGTCGCCGAGGTCGCCCCCGACTTCGACGGCGTGGAGATCGCCGCGCGCTACCTGCCGGCCTCGACCTACCAGCTCGGCGGCGACTGGTGGGACGCCTTCGAGCTCGACGACGGCCGGGTGGCCTTCGTCGTCGGCGACGTCGCCGGCCACGGCGTGCAGGCCGCGACCGCGATGACCCAGGTGCGCACCGCGCTGCGGGCCTACCTCTTCGGCGGTGACACGCCCGCGGGCTGTCTCGACCGGCTCGACCGGCTGATGGACGGGCTCCTCGACCAGCGGGTCGCCACCGCCCTCGTCGGGGTGCTCGACCGCGCGAGCGGCGTGCTCCAGCTCTCCTCGGCCGGTCACCTCCCGCCGCTGCTGTGCGTCGACGGCGAGGCCCACGAGCTGTCGCTGCGGCAGCGCCCTCTGCTCGGCATCGGGGTGGGGCAGGCGGTCGTCGACGAGGTCGACCTCTCCGGCGGCGCCACAGTGCTCATGTACACCGACGGCCTGGTCGAGCGTCGTGGCCTCGACATCGCCGAGACCCTCGAGCAGCTGCGCGTCACCGCCTGCGTCGGACCCGGCGAGCGGATGCAGGAGTGGGTCGACGAGATCGTCGAGGCCGTCGCCGGCGTCAAGGACGACGACACCACCGTGCTCGCCATCCGGATGGGTCCGCAGGGCTGAGCCCTGACGCCCCGGAGCGGGGCACGAGCGGGGCACGGGCGGGGCCGTGGCGGGAGGCGTCAGGCCACGAGCACGGCGAGGGCCGCGGCGACGGCGGCCACGAGGGCCAGCACCGCGCGGGCGAGGTCGGCGCGCAGCAGCAGGCGCAGCAGCGCCGGGTCGGGTCTGACGGCGCCGGTGGGCCCGGGCCGGCCGAGCCGGCCGTGGGTGGGGGCGGCCAGCGTGGCGGTGACCGCGACGGCGCCGCCGGCCGCGGCGAGGGCGACCAGCTCGGCGGGGCCGGGCACGACGAGCGCGGCGACGACGCCGACGACCAGCAGGGCGCCGTAGACGAACCCGACGAGCGGGGCGATCACGCGCGAGTGCCGGGCGTGGGCGGTGGGCCAGCGCTCGGGCTGCTCACGTCCGGTGGCCACCAGCACGGGGTAGACCAGCGCGCTGACGACCGCCTGGAAGCCGAGGTGGAGCCAGGTGACGGCGACCAGCGCCGCCCGCACCACGTCGGGGTCGCCGAGCGGACCGCTCACGGGGTGGCGCTCACAGGTCGGCGAGCACGGTGCGGGCGGCGCGGTCGCCGCTGACCAGGGCGCCCTGGATGGAGGCGGTGTCGCGGTGGTCGCCGCAGACCACGACGCCGGAGTCGAGGGCCTGGCGGCGGCGCGCGGCCAGCGGCGCGGGCTGGGCGGGCAGGGCGTGCTCCACCTCGTGGCGCACCACCACGCGCCACGAGGAGGTGTCGACCCCCAGCAGGAGCCCGGCGTGGCGGCGGATCTCGCCGTCGGTGGCCGGCGCGGTGCCGCGCCGCAGCAGGGCCGAGCCCTGCACGAGGTGGCTCCCCTCCGGTGCGTACGTCGGGGCCGCTGCGGACACCACCGCGGTGTTGACCAGCGGGCCGGCGGGCACCTCGCGCGCGTCGACGTGGAGCATGCGGGCCTCGGTGGCGCTGCGCAGCCCGACCGGCTCGTCGGTGGCGAACCACGTGGTCACCACGCCGCGGGTGCGCACCGGCTCCAGCGCGGTGAGCCCGGCGGCGTCGACGCCGTCGGTGGCCACCACGACGCGGCGCGCGCGCACGGAGCCGGCCGGCCCCTCGACGAGCACCCCGCGGGGCCCGGCGGGGCCGACCCGCTCGACGCGGTGGTCGAGTCGCACCCGTGCGCCGAGCGGTGCGGCGAGCTGCTCGGGCAGCGCCTGCATGCCCTGCGCGGGCAGGCCGGGCACGCCGGTGAGGAAGGAGCGCAGCAGCAGCAGCGCGAAGGCCGAGGAGGTGGCGCCGGAGTCGTCGAGCACCACCCCGGACAGGAAGCGGTCGAGCACCCGGCGCAGCAGACCGTGCACGCCGGCCCGGTCCAGGGCGGTGCGCAGGTCGGTGTCGCCGCCGCTGGTGAGGTGGTGGGCCAGGTGGCGCCCGGCGGGGTGGCGCAGCAGCGGCGCGGCCCAGCGGGCCAGGGGCAGCACGTCGAGGGCGCGGGGAGCCACGTGGCGCAGCGTGGAGGGCAGCGTGCGGGTGGCGCGCAGCGGGTCGCCGAGCAGCAGCCGGCCCTCGTCGGTGCCGGCGACCACCCCGGCCCCGAAGGACTGCAGGCCCAGCGCCGGGGCGTCGACCCAGGCGCGCACGGCGGCGTAGGCGGGGTTGAGCAGCTGGAAGCCGCGGTCGCAGCGGTGGCCGTCGACGACGTCGGTGCGGATCCGGCCGCCGACGGCGTCGCCGGCCTCCCAGACCTGCACGTCGAGGCCGGTGTCGGCGAGCACGCGGGCGCAGCGCAGGCCCGCGAGGCCGGCGCCGACGACCAGGACGTCGGTCTCGGTCGCGGCGGCGCCCGCCCCGGTCGCCTCGGCGGCGGTGCCGGCAGGGGTCACGTCAGCGGACCGCGTAGCGGTCGACGTAGGACACGACGCGGTTGAACATCGCGGTCACCGAGGCCAGGTCGGCCAGTGCGGGGTCGGGGGAACTGGCCAGCTCGTAGAGCACGGGCCGGGCCTCCTCGACGCCGGCGGCCTGGGCCACGCGGGCGCAGACCCGGGCCGCGTCGCGCACCGGCCCGGGCTCGACCGTCCACAGCGACTCAAAGACCCGGTCGCGGTCGGGGGTGTCGTCCTGGCCGGGCAGCTCCCAGGCGGTGAGGGCGGCGGAGAGGTCGGGGGCGTCGCAGACCACGGTCCACTCGCGGCGCATCGGGGCGTCGTGGGGCAGGGTCACCGCCGTCGGCGTACGGCGCGGTGGCTGCGGTCGGGCGGGACGCGTCGGGCGCGCCCCGGCGCCGGGCTGCGCCTCGGGCGCGCCGGCCGAGGCGGGCCCGGCCGACAGCGTGGTGGTGTCGCCGTCGGAGCTGCGGGTCACGGGCGGGCTGGTGAACTCGGCGAAGACGAAGGTCTGGCGGGCCACCCGGGCCAGCTCCTCCCAGCGCTGCTGGGAGTGGGCGTAGAACTTCTCGTGCTGGAAGGCGCCGAAGAGGTAGGGCCGGTCGGCGAGCGCGCAGAACTCGTCCTCGATGGCCCAGGACAGCGCGAGCAGCGTCGACTTGCGCAGGCGGTAGCTGTTGAGCCGCGGGTGGAGCCGGCGCAGCTCGGCGTAGGCCGACGGGGTCGTCGGCTCGGCGTCGGACCAGGCCGCGGAGACCGCCTGCTCGACGGCGACGTCGAGGCGCACCCCCATCTGGCGGCGGCGGATCACATCGAGCACGACCTCGACGTCGGCCGCGGAGTAGCGCCGGTGACCGCTGTCGCGGCGCTGCGGGTTGGGGAAGCCGTGGCGCTGCTCCCACATGCGCAGCGTCGCCGGGGCGACGCCCGTGCGCGAGGCCAGGTCACCGATCGTGAGGGTCTCGGGACCGGGGTTCGACGCGTCGTTCATGGCGCCACTGTAAACCTCCACAGGGTGTTGAGGAACGTGTGGACAACTGTTCACACCCCACCGGGCGGCCCCGGGTGCCCCTCGGACCAGACCAGTGACCGGACCAGTGACCGGCCGCGAGGCCGGCCAGGGTCCGGGCCGGTGGTCGGCCCCGGTCGGTCCCGGTCGGCCCCGGTCGGTGCCGGGCTGTGCGGAGGGCCGGGTCAGACCGGCTCGCCGAGGGCGCGGCCGAAGACGACCACGTTGCTCTCGTAGGCCGCGCCGTCCCAGTCGGTGCACGAGATGAGCACCAGGCGGCCGTCGCGGCGGTCCTGGCCGAAGACCTGCTGGGCGTTGGCCGCGAGCTGGTCCTTGTCGTAGACCACGACGCGGGTCACCTCGTAGCGCATCCGGCCCCGCGGGGTGGTCACGTCGACCGCCGCGCCGCGCCGCACGTCGCCGAGGCGGTCCAGCGAGCCGCCGCCGGTGTGGACGGTGTGGCCCGCGATGACGGTCTGGCCGCTCTCGGCGCCCGGCTGGGCGGAGGCGTCCCACCAGCCGACGTCGAGCACGTCGGTGGGCGGGTCGAGCACGCGGTCGGTGGTGACGGCGATGGGCACGACGGGGGCGTCGATGCGCAGCGAGCGCACCTGCAGCCGCACGGGGTCGGCCGGGCCCAGGTCGGCGTACGACGGGCCGCTGTCGTCGGTGCCGCTGGGCAGCACCAGGCCACCGAGGACGAGCCCGACGCCCAGCACGAGCAGGGCGGTGGTGAGGGCTCCGAGACGGGCGGTGACGCCCGCCCCGGCTCCGCCGTCAGCGGTGCCCACGGCTCAGGCCCTCGTGGCGCGGCGCCAGCTCGCGACGCCCGCGGCGCCGGCCAGGGCCAGCAGCCCGCCGAGGGCGAGGGTGCCGCCGGCGCCCAGGCCCCCGTCGGGTCCGGCGGTGGCGCCGGCCTCGGCCACGCCGGCCGGCACCGAGGTGGGCACGTCGGTGGGCTGGGGCGTCGGGGTCGGGTCGGGGGTCTGCGGCGGCGCACCGACGCGGCCGTTGGGGCCGCAGGTGCTGCGGCCGACCTGGGCGCCGAGCACCTCGACGCCGAAGTCGCTGCTCACCGGGAGCACGGCCAGGTCGAGCGCGGTGACCTCGATGGCGCCGTCACTGGGGCGGACCTGCTTGTTGAGGGTGAGGTCGAGGACGTTCTCCTCCAGCGGCGCGAGCTGCTCGCCGAGGGTCGCGAGCGCCTCGTCGACCACCGCGGCCTGGTCGATCGCGTCGCCCAGCGGGCCGAGGGCGCCGTCGAGGGCGGTGGTGAGCTGCTCCTGCAGCGCCTGCTCCAGCAGCGCCGCGACCTCGCCGAGGTCGGTGACGACCTTGGTGTTGGGGGCGGGGCTGACCGGCAGCGAGACCAGGTCGACGCGCTGCCCCATCACGCGGGCGTAGGCGCTGACGTCGGTGAGGTCGGCGGTGCCGTCGGCGGTGCCGGGCGCGGCGGTGCAGCGGCTCTGGATGGCGCCGGCGTCGAGGAAGACCCCGAGGTCGGCGGCGTCGAGCACCTGACCGACGGCGTCCTGCAGCGCGGGGAAGGCCTGGTCGAGCACGGGGGCGAGGGCGTCCTGGAGCTGCTGGTCGAGGCCCTGCAGGAAGTCCGACTGCACCAGCTGGACGCCGGTGAGGTCGAGCGACGCGGCGTCGAGGGTGAGGTTCTGCCCCGGGGTCAGGCAGCTGCTGTCGCCGGCGGCGGCGACCGTGGCGCCGTCGCCCGCGAGCCCGGCGCAGGCCGCCGAGCGGCCGTCGCGGCCCACGATGCGGGTGGTGGCGTCCTGGGCGAGGGTGCCGGCGCCCACGAAGTCCTGGCCGGCCAGGGCCGTGATCGCCGGGGAGCTCGTGCCGGTGGCGCGCTCGCGGCGGCCGTCGTTGGTCACGGAGTAGGACCCCGAGTCGGTGGGGGTGCTGGCCACCGTGACCTCGAGCGCCGTCGCGCTGGCCTGGGCGACCGGTCCGGCCGCCATCGCCGGGCTCGCGGCCAGCGCGGCGACCGCCGCGGCGGCCGTGGTCGCGGCCACCCGGGTGGCGGTGCGGGCAGTGGTGCGGGCGGTGGTGCGGGCGCGACCGGTCCGGCCGGGCGTACGACGTGCTGCGGGTGCTGACATGTCCGAGAAACCCCTCCCAAGGCGTGCGGCCACGCGCGTGACCACGCTCACTCAACGGGACCGACCGGTGATGGTTACGCCGCCCGGGCGGGTCTCACCCCTGTGGTCGCCGCGGGGCGGGACGTCATACGGGGGGTGGATGCGCTTCCACGGGGCGCATGACGTCCCGGCGGCGGACCCGCCGGCGCTCAGCCCAGCGACCGGCCGATGCCGCGGGCGGCGACCTCGAGGGCGGCCACGAGACGGGCCCGGTCGCGGCGCAGCGACGGCACGACGATGCCGACGGCGGCCACGACCTCGTCCCCGCGGCGCACGGGCACGCCGACCGAGCACGCGCCGAGGCTCATCTCCTCCGAGGTGGTGGCGTAGCCCTCGGCGACGACCCGGTCGAGCTGGCGGCGCAGGGTGCCGGGGGCGACCACGGTGTAGGGCGTCACCCGGGTCAGCCGCGCGAGCGCCTGGGCCTGCACGTCGGCGGGCGCGTGGGCCAGCAGCACCTTGCCGACCCCGGTGGCGTGCAGCGGCAGCCGTGACCCGACGGTGCTGACCACCGGCACGGAGGCGTGTCCGCGCAGGCGGTCGAGGTAGAGCACCTCCAGGCCGTCGCGCACCGCGAGGTGCAGGGTCGAGCGGGTGGCGGCGTGCAGGTCCTGCAGGAAGGGCGAGGCGATCTCGACCAGCCCGGCCTGGTGCGGGGCGAGCAGGCCGAGGTCCCAGAGGCGACGGCCGACGACGTACTCCCCGCTCTCGACGCGGGCCAGCGCCCCCCACCCGACCAGCTCGGCCACCAGGCGGTGGGCCGTCGGCACGGGCAGGCCGGCGCGCTGCGCCAGCGTGGTCAGCGAGAGCCGACGGTGGTCGTCGTCGAAGGCCTCCAGCAGCGCCAGCACCTTGCTCGCCACGCTGGCCCCGGGGGCGGAGGAGTTGCCGGCCATGGTCGCGATCCTGCCACCGGGCGCCGGTCGGTGGACCCCGGCCGGCGCCACTCCTCAGGCCGCGGTCGCCGAGGCCCGCACGTGGGCGGGCACGGTGGCCAGGGCGACGACGGCGAGCACGGCCGCGACGGCGAAGGCGTAGAAGCCCCACGGGTAGGCCACGCCGGCGGTGACCAGCGCGCCGCCGAGCGAGGGCCCGACGATGGCGCCGACGCGACCGACCCCGGCCGACATGCCCAGGGCGGTGCCGCGCACCTGCGGCGGGTAGAGGTGGCCGACGAAGGCGTAGACCAGCACCTGGGCGCTGAAGACGAAGACGCCCGCCAGCAGCACGCCGACGTAGACCAGCAGCGAGCTCTCGATGCGGATGCTCAGCAGCGCGAGGAAGACCGCCGCGAGCCCGAACCACACCAGCACGGTGCGCTTGTTGCCGCGTGCGTCGGCGATCTGCCCGGCGACCAGCAGCCCGATCACGGCACCCACGTTGAGCACCAGGATGAGACCGGTGCCGGCCTGGATGGAGTAGCCGGCCTCGCCCATGATCTTCGGCAGCCACGTGTTGAGCCCGTAGACCAGCAGCAGGCCCATGAACGAGGCCACCCACAGCCCCAGGCTGATGCGCAGGTAGACCCCGCGCACCACGTCGGAGGTGCGCGCCGCGCGCGCCACGGGCGCGCCGGGGGTGACGGAGCCGTGGCGGTCGGCGTCGCCGGTGCCGCGGGTGGTGGCACCGGTGGTGCTGCTCGAGGTGGGTCCCGCGGCTGCGCGCTCGTCGCGGGCACGGAGGTAGGCCTCCGACTCGGGCAGGCGGGCCCACATGACCGGGAGCGTGAGCAGGCCGGCGACGCCGCCGACGACGAACATCGCCTCCCAGCCGTAGGCGTCGACCAGCCACAGCCCCAGCAGGGCGGTGAGCACGGCGCCGACGTGGTAGCCGGTCATCATGCGGGTCACGGCACTGCCGCCGCGGCCGGGCCGCGCGTGCTCGGACATGAAGGCCAGGGCGGTCGGCAGGCAGGCGCCGAGACCCAGACCGGCCAGGAAGCGCAGCACGGTGAACTCGGTGACGGTGCGGGCCAGCGGGAGCACCAGCGTGAGCACGGAGAAGACCGCGATGCTCGTGAGGAGGGCGCGGCGGCGCCCGAAGCGGTCGGTGAGCGGGCCGACCGCGACCGCGCCGATGCCGACCCCGACCAGGCCGAGGGTGGAGGCCCAGGTGAGCGAGGCGTCGGTGAACCCCAGGGCCCCGGTCGCGGACAGCACCGGGATGACGACCCCGAGCACCACGAGGTCGAAGCCGTCGAGGGCGACCGCGACCCAGCAGAGGGCCACCGGCCACCACGCGGCGGGGCTCGCCGACCCGGCGGCGCCGGAGGGGGCGCCGGCGGCCCCGGGGGAGGTGGTCCCGGAGGCGGTGCCGGGCCGCGCGGGGGTGGGGGAGGGGGAGGAGGACATGGCCTCACCGTGACAGCGCTCACATCGCGCCGACCACCGGCCGCTTCCGGTCAGCGGAAAGGCGGCGGCAGTGGTGTGACCGGCGTCGCCCTACGGTGCCGGGGTGAGCACACCCATCACCCCGGAGCCAGCCCCCGAGCCCGTCCCCGAGCCCGGGAGCCAGGCCGAGGTCAGCGCCGAGATCGCCGCGCTCGACGGCACCCCCGGGCGCCAGCCGCGCCTGGACTACCCGCCCTACCGGTCCTCCGCCCTGCGCCACCCCACCCAGGCGCTGCACCCGGTCGACCCCGAGGGGCTCGAGCTGTGGGCCCCGGTCTTCGGGCGGCGCGACGTCGACCCGCTGGAGGCCGACCTCACCATCGGCGGGCGCGGCGAGCCGATCGGCGAGCGGATGATCGTCACCGGCCGCGTGGTCGACGGCGCGGGTCGCCCCGTGCGCCACCAGCTCGTCGAGGTCTGGCAGGCCAACGCCGGGGGGCGCTACGTGCACCAGCGCGACCAGCACCCCGCTCCCCTCGACCCCCACTTCACCGGGGTCGGTCGCTGCCTGACCGACGCCGAGGGCACCTACCGCTTCACCACCATCAAGCCCGGGCCCTACCCGTGGCGCAACCACCGCAACGCCTGGCGACCCGCCCACATCCACTTCTCGCTCTTCGGCACCGACTTCACCCAACGCCTGGTCACGCAGATGTACTTCCCCGGCGACCCGCTCTTCGCCCTCGACCCGATCTACCAGGCCGTCACCGACCCCGCCGACCGCGCCCGGCTCGTCGCGACCTACGACCACGACCTCACCCAGCCCGAGTGGGCCACCGGCTACCGCTGGGACATCGTGCTCACCGGCTCCCACCGCACCCCGCGCGAGGACGACGTCGAGCCCGACCACGCCGAGCACCGAGCAGGAGACGCCCGATGAGCACCCCCGCCGCTCCCAAGCCCGCCCCCACGCCCGCTCCCACCCCCGGGCAGACCGTGGGGCCCTTCTTCCACGACGCCCTGCCCTTCCCCCGCGACAGGGAGCTCGTGCCGCCCGGCTCGCCCGGCTCGGTGGTGCTCCGGGGCCGCGTGCTCGACGGCGCCGGAGAGCCCGTGCCCGACGCGCTGGTCGAGCTGTGGCAGACCGCCCCCGACGGCACGGTCGTGCAGCAGCCCGGCTCGCTGCGCCGCGACGGCGTCACCTTCACCGGCTGGGGCCGCTGCGCCACCGACGGCGAGGGGCGCTGGTCCTTCGTGACGCTGCGCCCGGGCACGCCGTACGTCGCCCTGACGCTGCTCGCCCGCGGCCTGCTCGACCGGCTCCAGACCCGTGCCTACCTCCCCGACGCGCCCGACGACGACCTCCTCGCCGCGCTCGGTCCGCGCGCCGCGACCCTGCGCTGCACCGACGACGGCGACGGGCTGCTGATCGACCTGCGGCTGCAGGGCGAGCACGAGACCGTCTTCCTCGACCACTCCGCGCGGGCGGCCCCCGGCGTCGGTGGGACACACTGACGCCGTGGCCGACCTCTTCTGGCCCGGCGACCACCGGGCCCGCGACGTCCTCTCCGACGAGGCCTTCCTGGCCGCGATGCTCGACGTCGAGCAGGCCTGGCTCGCCGCGCTCGTCGCCGCCGACGTGGCGCCGGTGCGCGCCCGCGCCGACCTCGGCGGCCTCGTCGGCCCCGGCGACCTCCCCGGCCTCGCGGAGCGGGCCGAGGCCGGCGGCAACCCGGTGCTCCCGCTGCTGGCGCTGCTGCGCTCCCGCCTCGGCGCCGAGACCGACGCCGCGCGCTGGCTGCACCGCGGCCTGACCAGCCAGGACGTCGTCGACACCGCGCTGGTGCTGCTGGCCCGCGCCGCCCTCGACGACGTGGCCACCCACCTCGGCGCGCAGGTCACGACCCTGGTCGCGCTGGTGGAGGAGCACCGCACTACCGCGATGACCGCCCGCACGCTGACCCAGCACGCCGTGCCCACGACCTTCGGCCTCGTCGCCGCTGGCTGGCTCGGCGGCGTGCTCGACGCCCACGACGAGGTCGCCGCCCTCGGCGGGCGGACGCTGCCCGCGCAGCTCGGCGGCGCCGCCGGCACCCTCGCCGCCCTCGGCGAGCTGCTCGCGCCCGACCACGACCCCCTCGCGCTCACCACCGAGGTCGCCACGGCCCTCGGCCTCGCGCCGGCCGTGCCGTGGCACGGCGTGCGCAGCCCGCTGACCCGCGTCGGCGACGCCGCCGTGCGCTGCACCGACGCCTGGGGCCACGTCGCGCACGACGTGCTCACCCTGGCCCGCCCCGAGATCGGCGAGCTCTCCGAGGGCGCCGGGGGCGGGTCCTCGACCATGCCCCACAAGGCCAACCCCGTGCTGGCCGTGCTCGTGCGGCGCGCCGCGCTCACCACCCCCCAGCTCGCGGCCACCCTCCACCTCGCCGCCGCCGACCAGGTGGACCAGCGCGCCGACGGCGCCTGGCACGCCGAGTGGGCCACCCTGCGCGACCTGCTGCGCCGCACCTGCACCGCCGCCTCCCAGACCGCCGACCTGCTCGCCGGCCTCCGGGTGCACCCCGCGCGGATGGCGGCCACGCTGGAGGCCGCGGGCTCCGACGTACGCGCGGAGCAGCGGAGCATGGCCGCCCTCACCGGGCGCGACCCCCGACCGACCTACCTCGGCGCCACCGACGCCCTCGTCGACGCCGTCCTCCACCGAGCCCGTGAGGTGACCCCGTGACCCCCGACCCGACCCCCGCCCCGACCCCCGCCCCGACTCCCGACCCGCGTCCTGCCCCGGCCGCGGCGGGCGTCTCGCCCGGCGACCCGCCGGTCGTGCCCGCGGTCACCGGGGTGCGCCTCAGCGGGGCCGCCCACCGCGCCGAGCTCCCCCTGCTCGTGCTCGGACCCTCGCTCGGGACCTCGGCGGCCACGCTGTGGACCCGTTGCGCGGCCGCCGGCCTCACCGAGGTCTTCGACGTCCTGGCCTGGGACCTGCCCGGCCACGGCCACAACACCGCCGTGCCCGCGCGTGCCTTCGACCTGGCCGGGCTGGCCGCCGGCGTGCTCGTGCTGGTCGACGAGGTGATGACCCAGCGCGGTGACCCGCCCGGCTCGTCCTTCGCCTACGCCGGCGACTCCGTCGGCGGCGCCGTCGGCCTCCAGCTGCTCCTCGACGCCCCCGACCGCGTCGACGCCGCCGTGCTGCTGTGCACCGGCGCGCGCATCGGCACCGCCGCCTCCTGGACCGAGCGGATGGCCACGGTCACCGACTCGGGCACGCCCGCGCTGGTGAGCGGGTCGGCGCAGCGGTGGTTCGGGCCCGGGTTCCTCGACCGCGAGCCCGAGGCCGGCTCCGCGCTGCTGCACGCGCTCTCGGCGGCTCGCGACGAGGGCTATGTCGCCGTCTGCGGCGCCCTGGCGGCCTTCGACGTGCGCGACCGCCTCGGCGAGATCACCGCCCCCGTCCTCGCCGTCGCCGGCAGCCACGACGTCGCCACCCCGCCGGAGTCGCTGCGTGCGATCGCCGACGGCGTCGTCCACGGCGCCTACGTCGAGCTGCCCGACGTCGCCCACCTCGCCCCTGCCGAGGCCCCCGAGGTCGTGGCCCGGCTGGTGCGGGCGCACCTGCTCGGCGGGTCGCTCGACGAGGCGCTCGCCGACCCCGGAGCCGTCGGCGGCGCGGGTGGTGGCGCGGGTGGCGCGGCGCCCGCGGCGTACGACGGTGACGACCCGCGCGTCGCCGCCGGTCTCGTCACCCGCCGCGAGGTGCTCGGCGATGCCCACGTCGACCGCGCCCGGGCCGCCACGACCGACTTCACCCGCGACTTCCAGGACTTCATCACCGCCTACGCCTGGGACGGCGTCTGGAACCGCCCCGGCCTCGACCGCCGCAGCCGCTCCCTGGTCACCCTCACCGCCCTCGTCGCCCGCGGCCACCACGAGGAGCTCGCGATGCACGTGCGCGCCGCCCGCACCAACGGCGTCACCGTCGGGGAGATCCGCGAGGTCCTGCTCCAGACCGCCATCTACTGCGGGGTCCCCGACGCCAACGCCGCCTTCCGCGTCGCCCAGCAGGTGCTGGCCGACCTCGGGGAGGCCTGAGCGGCGGCTCGGCGGGTTTCACCAGCCGGCTGGCGAAACCCGCACCTGTCGGCCGGTGCGTGGGCCGACAGGTGCGGGTCCGGGCCGACAGGTGTGGCTGACGTGGCGGCTGTGGCCCAGCCGACACCGGTCGCGACCGGCCACCACCGGCCCGGCGGGGCCTGCGGGAGGCCCTCGTACCATCGATCCCGTGCGCATCCGATCCGCCCGACCGACCAGTCCGAGCCCGCGACGGCGGCGTACGGCGGGGGCGCTGGCCGCCCTCACCGTGACCGCGCTGGTCGCCTCGGGCTGCTCGCAGGAGCAGCAGGTCGACTTCACCGGCCGCGTGGTCGACCCGCCCTTCGAGGTCGCCGACACCACCCTCGAGACGACCGACGGTCAGCCGTTCACGCTGGCCACCGACGCCGACAAGCCGCTGACGCTGCTCTTCTTCGGCTACACCTCCTGCCCCGACATCTGCCCGCAGGTGCTCAACTCCCTGGCCTCGGGGCTGCTCAAGCTCGACGAGGAGCAGCGCAGCGAGGTCGACGTGGTCTTCGTCAGCACCGACCCGAAGAAGGACACCCCGGCGGTCATCGACGACTACCTCGGCAACTTCGACCCCTCCTTCACCGGCCTCACCGGAGACCTCGACGCCGTCAACCAGCTCGGGGAGTCGGTCGGCGTCTACGTCGACGACGGCGAGGCGCTGCCCGGCGGCGGCTACGACCCCAACGCCCACGGCACCTACGTCATCGCCGTCGACCAGGACGGCGAGGCTCCGGCGATCTGGGGCCGCGAGACCTCGCCCAGCCAGTTCGCCGACGACATCGGCTTCCTGCTCACCGGCGAGGTCCGCCAGGGCTGACCCGGCCCGTACGCCGCACCGCACCGCGCCGGCCGCCCGCCCGCGCCCGCCCGCCCGCGCCCGCCCGCGCCCGCCCGCGCACGACCGCCCGCGCCCGACCGAGGCGGTCCGACCGTCCGAGGCGGCCCGCCCGGCCTCGACGTCCGGCGCCGCCTGGACGAGCCTCAGCCCGGCGAGGACGGGCTCGCGGCCGGTCGGCGCCGCCGCGGGGAGTGACGCCGCAGCAGCAGCCCGGTGACGACGGTGAGGCCCACGACGGCCGACAGGATGCCCGCACTGCCGAGCGGACCGTAGGCAGCGGCGAGCAGCACGGCGATCCAGGCCACGCTGGCGAGGGTGGCTCCGGCCACGACTCCGGCCAGGGCGAGCACGACCGGCGAGGTCCGTGTGCTCGCCGCTCGGGGGCGGGTGCGGGGCGTGGCCATGGCGGCCAGGCTAGCGGCGCTCCACGCAGGATGGCCGCGCCTCAGTGCCTCAGCGCCTCAGCGCCCGGGCACGTGGTCGAGTCCCTCGAGCACCTCGGCGCGCGAGTGGAACGGCCCGACGTGGACGGCCACCACCTCGCCGTCCGCGACCATCGCCGAGGCGGGCAGCCAGACCAGCGACGCCCGGCCGTCGAGGGAGCGCAGGAAGGACAGGTCGGCGTCCTGCCAGCTGTCGAAGGCGACACCGAGGTCGGCGATCAGGTCCTCGCCGTCGTCGGTGGAGACGTCGCGCGAGAGCCCCACGACCTGCAGGTCGCCGGCGGCGTCGATCCGGTCGAGCAGCGGCATCTCCTCGCGGCAGGGGCCGCAGCTGCTGGCCCAGACGTTGACCAGGGTGGGCTCGTCGAGGTCGGACGCCGTCGCCGGTGCCGCGCCCAGGGGCGCGTCGGTCGGCAGCGTCACCGCGATCGGGTCGACGGCGATCCAGCCCGACTGCGGGAGGTCGGCGGGGCGGGTGTCGGGGGAGGTGTCGACGTACGTGGTGGAGCAGCCGGCGAGCAGGAGCGCGGCGCCGACCGTGACGAGCGCGGCGAGGGCGGCGGGCCGGGGCCGACGACCGGTCCTGACGGCACCGGCGGGGCCGCGGCATCAGCGCGCGGGCACGTAGTCGAGGCCGTCGAGCACCTCGGCGCGGTCGCGGAACTCGCCGAGGTGCACGGCCACGACCTCGCCGTCGACCACCATGGCGGAGGCGGGCACGCTGTTGAGCGGCATCCGGCCGTCGAGGGCCACGGCGAACTCCGCGTCGGCGTCGAGCCAGCTGTCGAAGGTGACGTCGAGGTCGTCGATCATGGTCTGGCCCTGGGCGGCGGTGACGTCGCGGGAGAGGCCGAGCACCTGGAGGTCGCCGGAGCGCGACACCTCGTCGAGCAGCGGCATCTCGGCCTGGCAGGGCTCGCACCAGCTGGCCCAGACGTTGACCAGGGTGGGCTCGGTGAGGTCGGCGCTGGTGGCGTCGGTGCCGCCGAGGGGCTCGTCGGTGGGCAGCTCGGCCGCGATCGGGTCGACGCGGGTCCAGCCGGCCGCGACCGGGGCGTCCTCGTCGGCGCCGTCGGGGGTGGAGTCGACGTAGGTGGTCGAGCAGCCGGCGAGGGTCCAGACCGCGGCGGCGGTGAGGGCGGCGAGGGGGCGGAGCAGGCGGCGCGGCACGCCTCCACGGTACCGGGCCGCGCGCGCCCGGCCCCGCCCGCGCGCCCGGCTCAGGTGGGTGCGGGCCCCGTCGAGCGGCGTACGACGAGCGGGGTGGGCAGCCTGACGTCGCGAGGGCCGTTCCGGGGCCGGGGAAGTGCAGGCGCCGGCGTGCTGGGGGGGCGGGGCACGACCGTGCCCCTCCCCCTAGCACGCGAGCAGGTCGCCCCGGGCCGGGTGCGGTGCGGCCCGCGACGCCGCCGTCCCGCCCTATGCTCGCCGCCATGAGCGAGCCCGTCCCCGACCCCGCTGTCGCCGCGCCGGCGGGTCGGCGGCGCGGTCCGGGCGAGGACTTCGTGCAGTCCCTGGCGCGGGGGCTGGACGTGATCACGGCCTTCGACGCCGACCACGGCTCGATGACGCTCAGCCAGGTGGCGGCCCGCACCGGGCTGAGCCGGGCCACCGTGCGACGGCTGCTGCTGACCCTGGTCGAGCTCGGCTACGTGCGCCTCACCGGCACCAGCTTCGCCCTCACCCCGCAGGTGCTGCGTCTCGGCACGGCGTACCTGTCGGGCATGGGGCTGCCCCAGGTCGCCCAGCCGCACCTCGAGCGGCTCTCGGCGCGGGTGGGGGAGTCGACGTCGGCGGCCGTGCTCGACGGCGCGGAGATCGTCTACGTCGCGCGGGTCGCGACCCGGCGGCTGATGACGGTGGGGATCACCGTCGGCACCCGCTTCCCGGCCCACGCGACGTCGATGGGGCGGGTGCTGCTGGCGGCCCTGCCCGACGAGGCGGTCGCGGCCCACCTCGGCGCTGCGGCCCTCACCCCGCTCACGCCGCACACCGTGACCGAGGCGAGCGTCCTGCGGGACCGGGTCGAGGAGGCCCGCCGGCAGGGCTGGGCGCTGGTGGACCAGGAGCTCGAGCTCGGCCTGCGCTCCCTCGCCGTGCCACTGCGCGACGCGCACGGTGCTGTGGTGGCGGCCCTCAACATCTCCACCTCGGCCACCGGCCCCGACCCGCTGACCCACCTCGAGGCCCTGCGGGAGACCGCCGCGGCCGCGGCGGCCGACCTCGCCCTCACGGCGGGCTGAGCGGCCGGCTGAGGCGCACGCGCAGCGGGGTCGGGGCGGGCTCGTGGCCGGCCGGGCGCCGGTGGGTCAGAGGACGTGCTCGCCGTACATCTCGCCGAGCGGGTCGGCGATGAGCTCGATGCGCGCGCCGTCGGGGTCGCGGAAGTAGATCGAGACCCCGGAGTGGACCTCGTGCTCCACGCCGGCCTCGGTGAGCCGGGCCCGGAGCGCCTCCCACCGCTCGGGCTCCACCGAGATGGCCAGGTGGTGCAGGCCGCCGAGCACCTCGGCGTAGGGGCCGACGTCGAGACCGGGGAAGTCGAAGAACGCCAGCAGGTTGGAGTTGCCGATGTCGAAGAAGAAGTGCGAGGAGCCGGCGTAGTCGCGGTTCTCGATCAGCTCGGTCAGCGGGAAGCCGAGGACGTCCTGGTAGAAGCGGACGGTGCGCTCGACGTCGCTGCTGATCAGGGCCGTGTGGTGCAGACCCCGTGCGGTGGAGGCGGGTCGCTCGGCGGCCGGACGCAGGTGGGTGTCGCGGATCCGGGTGCGCTCGGCCTCGATGGCGACGAGGTCGCGGTCCTGCTCGCTCACGGGGGGCTCCTTCTCTCGGTGCGGTGCGGTGCGGTGCGGTGCTGGTGGTGGTGCGGGGGAGGTGCGGGGAGGGCGGGAACGGCCCGGACGGGGTCAGGCCGCGATCGTGGCGTGCATCTCCCACACCAGGATCTCGGCCGCCTCGGTGGCGGTCACCCTCTGGCCGCCCGTGGCGGTGAAGCGCACGGCGTCGCCGGTCGCGAGCGGGCCGGCGCCCTCGAGCACCACCTCGCCGCGCGGCACGAAGAGGTGCAGGAAGGGCGCGTCGGGCAGCTCGACGCTCTGGCCGGGCTGGAGCCGGGCGGCGTGCAGGGCGGCGTAGCGGTTGCGGATGCGGATGGCCGAGGCGCCGTCGTGCTGCTTCATCCCGGAGGCGACCGGCACCAGGCTGCCGCTCATCAGCTCGGCGTCGATCTCGAGCTGCTCGTAGCCGGGCACGACGCCCGACTCGTCCGGCACGACCCACATCTGCACGAAGTGCACCGGGTCGGTGTGGGCCTGCCCCTCGAGACGCCAGGAGTCGTTCTTCTCCGAGTGCAGGATGCCCCGCCCGGCGCTCATGCGCTGGGCCAGGCCGGGGTAGATGATGCCGGAGTGACCGGTCGAGTCCTGGTGGACCAGCGAGCCCTGCATCACCCAGGTGACGATCTCCATGTCGCGGTGCGGGTGGGTGTCGAAGCCCGTGCCCGCGTCGACCACGTCGTCGTTGTTGACCAGCAGCAGCCCGTGGTGGGTGTTGGCCGGGTCGTGGTGGTGGCCGAAGGAGAACGAGTGCTTGGAGTCGAGCCAGCCGAAGCTGCTCGCGAAGCGGTCGGAGGAGCGCCGGACGTCGAGGCCCGCGTCGAGCCGGACGGCGCTGCTGCGGGGGGTGCTGCGGTCGCTCATGAGGGGTCCTTCCGGGGACGATGGGTAGATGATACGTCAACTACCAGAGGAGAACCTAGGTGATATGTCAACTATTCCGTAGGGTGTCCCCATGACCCCCTCTGCCGCCGGCGCCGACGCCGCCGCCGTTGATGCCGCCGACGCCGCCGATGCCGACGCTCCGTGGCTCGACGACCGCGAGCAGGCGGTCTGGCGCCAGTGGATCCAGGTGTCGGGCCGCCTGCCCGCCGCGCTGCACCGCGACCTCCAGCGGAGCAGCGACCTCTCCCTGCCCGACTTCGACGTGCTGGTGCGGCTGACCGAGAGCGACGAGGGTCGCATGCGCGTCTCGGCGCTGGCCACCTCGCTGCAGTGGGAGCGCAGCAGGCTCTCGCACCACGTCGGCCGGATGGGGCGCCGCGGGCTGGTCGAGCGCGAGGACTGCGTCGACGATGCGCGCGGCGCGTTCATCGCGGTCACCGAGGCCGGTCGCGCCGCCATCGAGCGCGCCGCTCCCGACCACGTGCGCACGGTGCGCTCGCTCGTCTTCGACGCCCTGAGCGAGGACGAGGTCGCTGCCTTCGGCGCGGTCATGACCCGGATCCTCTCGCGCTTGGACGCCGTGGAGGGGTAGTCTGTTCGCAGAGCGAATGAATGTTCGGCATGCGAACAAACCGGACGTCGCGCTCGGAACAGGAGTCCGCCATGCCGTCCTCGCCCGCCCCGGCCTCCGGGGTCGCCACCTCCCACCTCTACGCCGCGGCCCGCACGCCGTTCGGTCGCTTCGGTGGCGCGCTGGCCCAGGTGCGCCCCGACGACCTGGCCGCGACCGCGCTGCGCGGCGTGCTCGACCGGCTGCCCGACCTCGACCCCGCGCACATCGACGACGTGCTGTGGGGCAACGCCAACGGCGCCGGTGAGGACAACCGCAACGTCGGGCGGATGGCCGTCCTGCTCGCGGGCCTGCCCGTCTCCGTGCCGGCCACCACCGTCAACCGCCTCTGCGGCTCCAGCCTCGACGCCGCGATGCAGGGCTCGCGCACCGTGGAGACCGGCGACGCCGACGTCGTGGTCGTCGGCGGCGTGGAGTCGATGACCCGGGCGCCCTGGGTGCTGCCCAAGCCCTCGCGCGCCTTCCCCGCCGGCAACGTCACCGCCGTCTCGACCACCCTGGGCTGGCGCCTGGTCAACGAGCGAATGCCCGCCGAGTGGACCGTCTCGCTCGGGGAGAGCAACGAGATGCTCGCCGAGGAGCTCGGCATCGACCGGGCCCGTCAGGACGCCTGGGCCGCCCGCTCGCACGTGCTGGCCGACGAGGCGTGGGCCGCGGGGCGCTACGACGACCTCGTCGTGGCGGTGCCCGGCGTCGACCTGGCCCGCGACGAGGGCATCCGACCGGGCTCGACCGCGGAGTCGCTGGCGGGCCTCACACCGTCCTTCCGCAGCGCCGAGGCGGGCGGCACGATCACCGCCGGCAACGCCTCGCCGCTCAACGACGGCGCCTCGGCCCTCGTGCTCGGCTCGGCGTCGGCCGCCGAGCTGCTCGGCGCCGAGCCCCTCGCGCGGGTCGCGGGCCGCGGGGTCCACGCGCTCGAGCCGCAGCGCTTCGGCTACGCCCCGGTCGAGGCCGCGCAGAAGGCCCTCGACCGCGCGGGCGTCGCCTGGGCCGACGTCGGGGCCGTGGAGCTCAACGAGGCCTTCGCCGTGCAGTCGATCGCCTGCGTCGACGCCTGGCTCGCGCGCGGCCTGCGCGACGCCGAGGTGGTCAACGCCTGGGGCGGCGCGATCGCGATCGGCCATCCCCTCGGCGCCAGCGGTGCGCGCATCCTCGGCACGCTCGCGCACCGCCTGCGCGCCAGCGGCGAGCGCTGGGGCGTCGCGGCGATCTGCATCGGCGTCGGGCAGGGCCTGGCCGTGGTGCTGGAGAACGAGCACGCCGGGACGGGCCGGGCGTGAGCGCGACGACCTTCCACGAGACCCACGACGAGGCCGTCGCCGGGGTCGAGGACGGGTCGACGGTGCTCATCGGCGGCTTCGGCATGGCCGGCATGCCCGTCGACCTCGTCGACGCCCTCATCCGGCAGGGCGCCTCCGACCTGGTCGTGGTGTCCAACAACGCGGGCAACGGCGACACCGGCCTGGCCGCGCTGCTGGCCGCCGGACGGGTGCGCAGGATGGTCTGCTCCTTCCCCCGCCAGTCCGACTCGTGGGTCTTCGACGGGCTCTACCGCTCCGGGCGCATCGAGCTCGAGGTCGTGCCCCAGGGCACCTTGGCCGAGCGGATGCGGGCCGCCGGCGCCGGCATCGGGGCCTTCTTCTGCCCCACCGCCGTCGGCACGCCCCTGGCCGAGGGCAAGGAGACCCGCGAGATCGAGGGCCGCACCTACGTGCTCGAGCACCCGATCAGGGGCGACTACGCGCTGATCGGCGCCCACGTGGCCGACGCGATGGGCAACCTGGTCTACCGCAAGACCGCGCGCAACTTCGGCCCGGTCATGGCCGCCGCGGCCCGCACCACCATCGCCCAGGTCTCCCGCGTGGTGCCCGTCGGCGGGCTCGACCCCGAGCACGTCGTCACCCCCGGCATCTACGTCGACCGCGTCGTCGCCGCCCCCGGGTCGGGCCCCGCGGCCGGCGACCTCCAGCAGCAGGAGCAGGCATGACCCTCGAGCGCACCGACCGCGGCCCGCTGGGCAGGGCGGAGATGGCGGCCGTCGTGGCCCGCGACATCCCGTCCGGCTCCTACGTCAACCTCGGCATCGGCCAGCCCACCCTGGTCGCCGACCACCTGCCGGAGGGCTCCGGCGTGGTGCTCCACACCGAGAACGGCATGCTCCACATGGGCCCGGCCGCCACCGGCGGACCCGACGACCCGATCGACCCCGATCTCACCAACGCCGGCAAGGTCCCCGTCACCGAGCTGCCCGGCGCCTCCTACTTCCACCACGCCGACTCCTTCGCCATGATGCGCGGCGGCCACCTCGACGTGTGCGTCCTCGGCGCCTTCCAGGTGGCCGCCGGCGGCGACCTGGCCAACTGGCACACCGGGGCGCCCGACGCCATCCCCGCGGTCGGCGGGGCCATGGACCTCGCGATCGGCGCCAAGCAGGTGCTGGTGATGATGAGCCTCTTCGCGAAGGACGGCTCGCCCAAGCTGGTCGAGGCCTGCACCTACCCCCTCACCGGTGCCGGCTGCGTCGACCGGGTCTACACCGACCTCGCGACCTTCCGCGTCGGCACCGGCCCCGACGGGCGCGGGGTCGAGGTGCTCGAGACCTGGGGCACGACGTACGACGAGCTGGCCGCGCGGCTCGACGTACCGCTGGTCCGGGCCTGACCGGCCCGGACCAGGCCCTCGCGTCGGGCACCCGAAAGGGTGGACTTCGCCGGGAGGGGGTCCGATCGGCGGCGCGGTCTGGGACCATCGGCCAATGCCCATCTCCGGGGACGTGCCCCAGCGCGCGTCTGCGACCGCCTCCACGCCCGTCGACGGCACCCTCGGTCTCAGCGAGTCCAGCCACCCGCCGGCCACCGTGCTCGCCGTGGTCGGCGAGGTCGACGTCCGCACCGTCGGCTCCCTGCGCACCCGACTCACCGACCTCCTCGTCGAGGGCAGCCCGCGCCTCGTGGTGGACCTCAGCGGCGTCACCTTCATGGACTCCTCGGGCCTCGGTGCGCTGGTCAGCGCCCAGAAGCGGGCCCGGGTCTTCCGGGGCACGCTCGTGCTCGTCGTGGTCAACGACGCGATCCTGCGGGTGCTGCGGCTGACCGCGCTCGACCGGGTCTTCACCGTGCATGCGACCCTCGAGGAGGCCCTGGCCTCCGCCCGCGAGGACGCACGCGAGCCGGTCGCGCCCGAGAGGGTCGCGGAGCCGGAGCCGCGGGGGTGACCCCAGAGGGGTCCGGGGCGACGCCGCCCGCCCGAGTGGCTGCGGCGGCCCTGCCGCCGGCTTGGTCGATGCGTGACGTGCTCGCTGCCGGGGGACAGGTCGGCCGCGACCTGCTCGACGTCGACTGGGCGACCACGTCGGTGGGAGAGCCCGACGCCTGGCCGCTCAGCCTGCGCAACGCGGTGAGGATCCTGCTCACCTCGCGCTTCTCGATGTGGATGGCCTGGGGCGCCGACCTCACCTTCTTCTGCAACGACGCCTACCGCCGCGACACCCTCGGGGAGAAGTACCCCTGGGCGCTGGGGCGCCCCGCCGCGCAGGTGTGGTCGGAGATCTGGGCCGACATCGAGCCACGCATCGACCACGTGATGACCGAGGGCGAGGCCACCTGGGACGAGGCCCTTCAACTCTTCCTGCAGCGCAGCGGCTACGTCGAGGAGAGCTACCACACGTTCTCCTACAGCCCGCTGGCCGACGACGACGGAGTCATCGCCGGCATGCTCTGCGTGGTCGCCGAGGTCACCGAGCAGGTGGTCGCGGAGCGCCGGATGACCACCCTGCGCGACCTGGGCGTCCGCTCGGGCGCCGCCCGCACCGTGGCGGCCGCCGTGGCCGAGGCCTGCGCCCACCTCGAGAGGGGCGCCGCGTCGCTGCCCTTCGTGGCGGTCTACCTCTTCGACGGCGACGGCCGCACCGCGGTGCGCGCCGGCGCCGCCGGCATCTCCACCGACCACGCCGCCGCGCCGCCGGCGCTGCTGGTCGACGACGACGCCTCCCCCTGGCCCGCCGCCGCGGCCTGGCGCGGGGAGACCTCGGTGGTCGACCTCGACCCCGCGGTCGACCCCACCTGGGCCGACCTGCCCACCGGCGCCTGGGCCGAGCCGCCGCTGCGCGCCCTGGTGGTGCCCGTGACCGCGCAGGGCGCGAGCGGCCACCCCTACGGCCTGCTGGTCGTCGGGCTCAACCGCTACCGCCCCCTCGACGAGGGCTACGCCGGCTTCGTGGAGCTCGTGGCCGCCCACCTGTCCTCCGCGATCAGCGACGCACGGACGATCGAGGCCGAGAAGGAGCGCGCGGAGGGCCTCGCGCGCCTCGACCAGGCCAAGACCGACTTCCTCACCAACGTCAGCCACGAGCTGCGCACGCCGCTGACCCTGCTGCTCGGCCCGGCCGAGGACGCCCTGGCCGACACCGAGACACCGCTCGGGCCCCCGCACCGCGACCGTCTCGAGGTCGTGGCCCGCAACGGCCAGCGCATGCTGCAGCTGGTCAACACCCTCCTCGACTTCTCCCGGCTCGAGGCCGGGCACACCACCGGACGCTTCGAGCGCGTCGACCTGGTGCGCGAGACCACCGAGCTGGTGGGGATGTTCGCGTCCGCCACGGCCCGGGCGGGCCTCGCGCTGCGCGTGAGCGGCGAGGTGTCGTCGCCGACCTACGTGGACCGCGAGCACTGGGCCACGATCGTGCTCAACCTGCTCAGCAACGCCGTCAAGTTCACCTTCGACGGTGCGGTGACCGTGACCCTGGTCGAGGCCGACGGCCGGGTCGAGCTGCGGGTCGCCGACACCGGCGAGGGCATCGCCGCCCAGGAGCTCGAGCGGCTCTTCGACCGCTTCCACCGGGTGCGCGGCGCGCGCTCGCGCTCCCACGAGGGGTCGGGGGTCGGGCTCGCGCTCGTCGCCGAGCTGGCCGCACTCCACGGCGGCAGCGTGGCGGTGGCCTCGGAGGTCGGCGTCGGCACCACCTTCACCGTCACCCTGCCGACGGGCTCGGGCCACCTCCCGCTCGACCAGGTCGCCCACGAGCCCTCCGGTGGCGACCACGCCGTGGCCGGCACCCAGGCCCGCGGCAAGGTCGCCGAGACCATGCGGTGGCTGGCCGAACCGGCCGCGGCCGTCCCGGGTCAGGGCGACGGAACGCCCTCCGACGCCGACTCCCGGGACGCCCGGGACGCCCGGGACTCCGGGGCCGGCGGCGTCGAGGCTCAGGACGGCGTCGCGCGGGTGCTCGTGGTCGACGACAACGCCGACATGCGCGGCTACGTCGGCGACCTGCTGCGCGGCGCGGCGTACGACGTGAGCGTGGCCGTCGACGGTGTCGACGCCCTCGAGCAGATGACCCGCGAGCGGCCCGACCTCGTGCTGACCGACGTGATGATGCCCCGCCTCGACGGCTTCGGGCTGCTGCGCGCGATGCAGGCCGAGCCGCTGCTCGCCACGGTGCCGGTGGTGATGCTCTCGGCGCGCGGCGGCGAGGAGGCGACGCTGGAGGGCCTCGAGGCCGGTGCCGACGACTACCTGGTCAAGCCCTTCTCCGCGCGCGAGCTGCTCGCGCGGGTGCGGGTCAACCTCGAGCTCGACCGCGCCGAGCGGGTGCGCGACGCGCTGCTGCGCAGCGAGGAGCTGCTCGACCAGGCACAGGGCCTGGCGCGGATCGGCAGCTGGGAGATCGACCTCGAGCGCGACACGATCATGGCCTCGCGCACCTTCCTCGAGCTCATGGAGCACACCCAGGAGGACTTCGACCGGCTCGGCACGGCCGCGGTGATCGGCACCCTCGTGCACCCCGACGACCTCGCGCGGGTCACCGCCGAGCTGGCCGGGGCCGTGCCCGGTCACCTCATCGAGTACGAGACCAGGATCGTGCTCCCCTCCGGCGGCGAGCGGCTCTTCCTGCTGCGGGGACGCGCCGAGGAGCCCGGCGAGAGCACGCGCGTGCTGCGAGGCTCCTTCCAGGACATCACCGAGCAGCGCGCCACCCAGCGACGCCTCGTGGCCGCCGAGGCCGAGACCCGGGCCGCCGCCCGCGAGCGCCTCATCGCCGACGAGCTCCAGCGCAGCCTGCTGCCCGACGACACCTTCGCCGTCGAGGCCCTCGACCTCGCCGCCTTCTACCGCTCCGGCACCGAGGGCACCCACGTCGGCGGCGACTGGTACGACGTCGTCGACCTCGGCGCCGGCCGCACCGCCCTGGTCGTCGGCGACGTGATGGGCCGCGGGGTGCGCGCGGCCGCGGTCATGGGCCAGCTGCGCGCGGCGGTGCGGGCCTTCGCCCGGATGGGCCTGGCCCCCGCCGACGTGCTCGAGCAGCTCGACGGCCTCGTGCAGGACCTCGCCGGTGAGCAGATCGTCACCTGCGTCTACTCCGTCTTCGACGCCTCCGACCAGACCCTCTCGTGGGCCAACGCCGGGCACCTCCCGGTCGTGCTGGCCCACCCCGACGGGACCTCGCTCCTGCTCGAGGCCAGCGGCCCGCCCCTCGGGGCCGGCTTCTTCGGTGCCGAGACCCGCGTCGAGCAGGCCCACGCCGGCAGCACCCTCGTGCTCTACACCGACGGCCTGGTCGAGCGCCGCGACGGCGACCTCGACGCGACCATCGGCCACCTCGCCGAGCACGTGGTCGAGCACGTGGTCGAGCGGGTGGTCGAGCGGGTGGCCGCCGGTGGACCGCAGGCCGGGTCGGCGCCGGCCGGGGCTGCCCCGGGCGGCCCGACCGAGCTCGCCGACGGCCTGGCCGCGCGCTTCGCCGGCGACGCCGCCGACGACGACATCGCGGTCGTGGTGGCGCGGGTGGTCGGCTCGCCGTACGTCGACGTGCTCCAGCAGCGCTTCGCCCACCGCGACGTCGCCCCGGCCCAGGCCCGTCACGCCGTCGCCGAGCGGCTGCGGGCGTGGGGTGTGCCCGCCGAGCGGGTCGACGACCTCGTCCTGGCCACCAGCGAGCTGGTCACCAACGCGCTGGTCCACGCCCGACCGCCCATCGACCTGCGGCTGCAGCGCACGGAGCACGAGCTGCTGCTCGAGGTCTCCGACCACACCGTGCTCCGCCCGCGGCGCCGGCGCCCCGACGACGCCGACGAGCACGGTCGCGGGCTCAACATCGTCGAGGCCGTCTCCGACGACTGGGGCACCCGGATCACCCCGGTCGGCAAGGCCGTGTGGTGCTCGGTGCGCTGGGCGGGCCCGGAGGAGCCCTAGGGGCGCTCGGCCGGTCGCTCGGCCGGTCGCTCGGCCGGTCGCTCAGTCGGTCGCTCAGTCGGGGTGGACCTGCACCACGATCCGCCCGGGCTCGTCGGCGCGGTCGCCCCACACGGTGATCCTGACCGCGCCGGGCTCGACGCCGGCCGACTCGAAGCCGCGGTTGTAGACGTCGCGCACCGAGAGCTGCCCCTCGGTGGCGAGGGTGAAGGTGCCGAGGTCGACCGTGGCGTCGCCCGGCGCGGCGCCGGCGAAGTCGACCACCAGCGGGCTGCTCACCACCACCGCGACGCAGTCGTCGGAGGCCGCGCACGAGAGCCCCTCGAAGGTGGTGGGGGGCGTGAACTGCTCGCTGCCCACCACCAGGACCACGGAGCTCGGGACGTCGATCGGCTCGCTCATGCCGCCCATCGTGCCCGGCCCCGCCGACAGCCCGGGCCCGCCCCGTCGTACGTCGGCCGCGCCCGGTGAGCACGCGTCCCGACCCGGGCGCCCGCGCTAGGTTCGGTGCATGAGCCACGGCGAGGACGAGCAGGCCGACCGCCCCGACGACGCGACCGCGCCCGGAGCCGGGCACGACCCCTACCGGGTCGAGACCCGCGCCGAGCTGCTCCCCGAGGAGCAGGAGGCCGGCAGCGACGACCCCGAGGCGCAGGCCGCGGCGATCCTCGCCGACTCCGACGAGCGCACCGAGGCCCCCGAGGAGACCCGGCACGACGCCACCTCGACCCCCGACTGAGTCCGAGCGTCACCGCCGGTCGGCGTCCGGTCGGCGTCCGGTCGGTCGCGGGTCAGCCCGTCGGCCAGCCGGTGTAGCACTCGGCGAGGTGGGTCGAGGCGGCGCGGGAGGAGGCGAGGGTCTCGAGCTCGGCGAGCTGGCGGCGCTCGTCGAAGGCGCTGGCGCCGGGCAGGCGGTGCAGCAGGGTGGTCATCCAGTAGGAGAAGTGCTGGGTGCGCCAGACCCGCTCGAGGGCGCGGGCGGAGTAGGCGTCGAGGGCGTCGGCGTCGTGGCCCAGGAGGGTCCGCTCGAGGGCCTCGGCGAGCACGCGGACGTCGGCCAGTGCCAGGTTGAGCCCCTTGGCCCCGGTCGGTGGCACGGTGTGGGCGGCGTCGCCGGCGAGCACGAGGGCGCCCCAGCGCATCGGCTCCTGCACGAAGCTGCGGAAGGGCAGCACCGTCCGCTCGAGGATGGGCCCCTCGGCCAGCGCGAGGCCGTCGTCGCCGGCGACCCCCGCCTGCAGGGTCGACCAGATGCGGTCGTCGGACCAGTCCTCGACGCGGTCGGCGGGGTCGCACTGCACGTACATCCGCTGCACCTCGTCGGTGCGCGAGCTCACCAGCACGAAGCCCTCGGGTCCGCGGGCGTAGACGAGCTCGTCGAGGGTGCGCGGCGCCTGCGCGAGGATGCCGAACCACGCGAAGGGGTACTCGCGGAACGAGCGTCGCCGCGAGGCCTCCGGCACCAGGTCGCGGCAGGTGCCGCGCGAGCCGTCGCTGCCGACGACCACCTCGCAGCGCACCTCGCGCCGCCGCCCCTCGGCGTCGGTGAAGGCGACGACCGGCCGGTCGGCGGGGTCGTGCGTGACGCCGCTGACCTCCACGTCGGTGACGCCCCAGCGCACGTCGCCGCCGTCGCGCTCGCGGGCGTCGGCGAGGTCGAGGAAGACGTCGGTCTGGGGGTAGAGCCACGTCGAGGCACCGACCAGGTCGGCGAAGTCGACGCGGTGGCTGGCGCCCGCGAAGCGCAGGTCGATGCCCCGGTGCTCGTGGCCGTCGCGCAGCACCCGGTCGAGCCCCGCGTCGACGAGCATCCGCACGCTGTCGCGCTCGAGGATGCCCGCGCGGTGGGTGCGCTCGATGACCGCGCGCTCACGCACCTCCACCACGACGGAGTCGATGCCGGCCAGCGCCAGCAGGTGCGACAGCATCAGGCCGGCGGGTCCGCCGCCGACGATGCCGACGCGGGTGGTCTCGGGGGTGACGGCGTTCACACCGCGACCGTACGGCGCCCCCGGCCCGGCTCCCGTCGCTGGCTTCCGGTGGGCGGAAGCCGCCACCGCCCGGGCCGCGGCGGGCGTCGCACCCTTGCCGCCGTCCCCGCAGTCGACCCGCCGTCGCCCCGCCCGCCCCACTCGTCACACCGGTCGGCCCGGACCCGCACCTGTCGGCCGACGCGTGGGCCGACCAGTGCGGGTGTCACCAGCCGGCCGGCGAAACCCGCACCCACGCGGCCAGCCGCCACCGCCCGGGCCGCGGCGGGCGGCGCACCCTCGCCGCCGTACCCGCGGTCGCCCCACCCGCCCCACCCATCACACCGGTCGGCCCGGGCCCGCACCTGTCGGCCGACGCGTGGGCCGACAGGTGCGGGTGTCACCAGCCGATTGGCGAAACCCGCGCCCGGGCCCGCCTACTGCACGAAGCGGAACAGCGGGCTGTCGGGGGCGACGACCTCGACCCGCAGGGGCGAGGCGTCCATGCGGGCGAGCAGGGCGGGCAGGTCGGCGGCGTCCTGGAGCTCGACGCCGACGAGCGCGGGGCCGGTCTCGCGGTTGCTGCGCTTGACGTACTCGAAGAGCGTGATGTCGTCGTCGGGGCCGAGCACCTCGTCGAGGAAGCGGCGCAGGGCGCCGGGCTCCTGGGGGAACTCCACGAGGAAGTAGTGCTTGAGCCCCTCGTGCACGAGGGCGCGCTCCACGATCTCGGCGTAGCGGCTGACGTCGTTGTTGCCGCCGGAGACCACGGCGACCACGGTCGAGCCGGGGGCGAGGCCGGCCAGCACGGGGTCGGCCAGCAGCGGGTCGGCGCCCAGGCGCAGCGCGGCGGTGGCCAGCGCCCCGGCGGGCTCGGCGATGATCCCGTCGGACTGGTAGAGGTCGAGCATCTCGACGCAGGCCAGCCCCTCGGGCACGGCGAGCAGGTGCGGGGCGTGGCGCTGCACGACGTCGAAGGTGTGCCGCCCGACCTGGCGCACCGCGGCGCCGTCGACGAAGCCGTCGAGGTCGGCGAGCTCCACGGGCTCGCCGGCGGCGACGGCGGCAGCCATGCTGGCCGCACCGGCCGGCTCGACGCCGACCACCTGCACGCCGGGGGCCCGCTCGGCGAGCACGGTGAGCACCCCGGCGACCAGCCCGCCCCCGCCGACGGCGACGACCACCGCGGCCGGGGCGGGACGCCCCGCCGCGGCCAGCTGCGCGAGCACCTCGGTGGCCACGGTGCCCTGGCCGGCGATGGTGCGGGGGTCGTCGAAGGCCGGCACCGGGGTGGCGCCGGTGGTCTCGGCGAAGTGGCGGCTGGTGGCCGCGGCGTCGTCGTAGGTGTCGCCGCCGATGACGACCTCGACCATGTCGCCGCCCAGGGCGGCGACCCGGTCGCGCTTCTGCCGCGGCGTGGTGCGGGGCAGGTGCACCCGGGCGCGCACGCCCGCGCGGGCGCACGCGAAGGCCACGCCCTGGGCGTGGTTGCCGGCGCTCGCGCAGGTCACGCCGCGCGCACGGGCGTCGTCGTCGAGCTGGCTGATGAGGGTGTAGGCGCCGCGCAGCTTGTAGGAGCGCACGGGCTGGAGGTCCTCCCGCTTGAGCCACACGTCGAGGCCGGTGAGCGCCGAGAGCCGGTCGCTGCGGTGCAGCGGGGTCGGGTCGACCACCGAGGCCAGGCCCACCGCCGCGCGGTCGACGTCGGCCGGGGTCACCGCGGGGGCGCCGCGCTCGCCCGGGGCGGGGGCGTCGGGGCCGGAGGCACCGGAGGTGCCCGGCGTCACAGGGGGCTGGCTCATGGGTCCATGATGTCGGCACGTGCCGCCGACCCCTCGGGAGGACCCCGTGACCACGCAGCCCCACCCCGCCTGGACGCCCCCCGCAGACCTGGTCGAGGCCAGCGTGCTGCGCGACTACCAGGCCTGGCTCGTGGCCCGCGGGCTGCGGCCGGCGGGCGCGGAGACCGAGCCCTACGCCGACCTGCACCGCTGGTCGGTCGAGCGGCCCGAGGAGTTCTGGGGCTCGCTGGTCGACTACTTCGACGTGCCCCTCGAGCGGCCCCCGGGCGCGCCCGTGCTCGGCTCGCGCGCCATGCCGGGCGCGCAGTGGTTCCCCGGCAGCACCCTCAACTACGCCGACGTCGTCCTGCGCCACCGCGGCGACGGCGTCGCGGTCGTGCTCGTCGTCGAGGACGGCACTCGCGCCGAGCTCACCTGGGAGGACCTGCGCGGCCAGGTCGGCGCCGTCGCGGGCTGGCTGCGCGAGCAGGGCGTCGGGCCCGGCGACCGCGTCGCGGGCTACCTGCCCAACCTCCCCGCCGCCGTCGTCTGCTTCCTGGCCACCGCCAGCCTGGGCGCGACCTGGTCGGCCTGCTCGATGGAGTACTCCCCGGCCGGCGCCGCCGACCGCCTGGCCCAGCTCGACCCGGTCGTGCTCGTCACCGCCGACGGCTACCACTTCGGCGGTCGCCGCCACGACCGCACCGCCGAGGCCGACCAGCTGGCGGCCGCCCTGCCGAGTCTGCGCGCCCGGCTGCTGGTGGGCCACCTCGACCCGGCCGCGGGCGGTGCGCGCGGTGCGTCGTACGACGAGGTGGTGGCGACGCCGGTGGAGCCCGCGCCACTCCCGGTGCCCTTCGACCACCCGCTGTGGGTGCTGTACTCCTCCGGCACGACCGGGCGTCCCAAGGGCATCGTCCACGGCCACGGCGGCATCGTGCTGGAGCACCTCAAGTGGGCCGCGCTCCACCTCGACCTGCGCCCCGGCAGCCGCTTCCACTGGTTCACCACCACCAGCTGGATGATGTGGAACGCCCAGGTCGCGGGGCTGCTGCTCGGCGCCACGATCGTGCTCTACGACGGCAGCCCCACCTGGCCCGCGCCCGACGCGACGTGGCGCCTCGCCGAGGCCGAGCGGCTCACCTACCTCGGCACGAGCGCGGCCTACCTCGCCGGCAGCCACAAGCAGGACCTCGACCTCGCCGGTCTCGACCTCGCGTCGCTGGTCGGCGTGGGGTCGACCGGGTCGCCGCTGCCGGAGTCGACGGCCGCCTGGGTCAACGAGCGGCTGCCCGCGGTGTGGCTGGCCTCGGCCACGGGCGGCACCGACGTCTGCTCGGCCTTCGCCGGCGGCGTGGCGACGCTGCCGGCCGTGCCCGGCGAGATCCAGGCCCCCCTGCTCGGCGTGGCGCTGGAGTCGTGGGACACCGAGGGCCGACCCGTCGTGGGCGACGTCGGCGAGATGGTGGTCACCGCGCCGATCCCCTCGATGCCGGTCCTCTTCTGGGACGACCCCGACGGCTCGCGCTACGCCGACGCCTACTTCTCGACCTGGCCCGGCGTGTGGCGCCACGGCGACTTCGTGACCGTCACCGAGCGCGGCAGCCTGGTCGTGCACGGCCGCTCCGACGCCACCATGAACCGCTACGGCGTGCGCATGGGCTCCGCGGAGATCTACGAGATCGTCGACGCCTTCGGCGAGGTCGCCGACTCCCTGGTCATCGGCCTGGAGGAGCCCGGCGGCGGCTACTGGATGCCGCTCTTCGTGGTCGCCGCGCCCGGGGCGGTCGTCGACGACGACGTGGTCGCCCGGCTGCGCGCCGCGATCCGCACCGACCTCTCCCCGCGCCACGTGCCCGACGACGTGGTGGTGGTCGACCGGCTGCCCCACACCCTCACCGGCAAGCGCATGGAGGTGCCGGTCAAGCGGATCCTCTCGGGGCGGCCTCCCGAGGAGGCCGCCAACGCGAAGTCCGTCGACGACCCCACCGCCCTGGAGCAGTTCGTCGCCCTGCGCCGCTGACGGGCCCCGATCGCCGGCCGGGGTCTGGGTGGTCCGAGCGGGTGGGGTGGGCCGGCGGGCTGCTGGAACGGCGCAATTGCGCGGGCAGTCATCGACCGGGGGTTGGGGTTTGCGCGGTCTCGACGGGTGGGTGGGTCGGTCGGCTGCTGGAACGGCGCAATTGCGCGGGCAGTCATCGACCGGGGGTTGGGGTTTGCGCGCTCTCGACGGGTGGGTGGGCCGGTCGGCTGCTGCAACGGCGCAATTGCGCGGGCGGCCGCCCGCCTGGGTCGGAGTTTGCGCGGTTCGAGCGGGTGGGTGGGTCGGCGGGCTGCTGGAACGGCGCAATTGCGCGGGCAGTCGTCGACCGGGGGTCGGGGTTTGCGCGGTCTCAACGGGTGGGTGGGTCGGTCGGCTGCTGCAACGGCGCAATTGCGCAGGCGGCCGCCCGCCGCACACCGACCGCCGTACCGCTGCGGACCCGGACGGCGCGCTCAGGCCAGGGTGATCTCGCCGCCGGGGTCCTTGTCGAGCGAGCGGCCGATGACCATGCGCTGGATCTGGTTGGTGCCCTCGAAGATCTGCATGACCTTCGCCTCGCGCATGTAGCGCTCGACGGGGAAGTCGCGGGTGTAGCCGTAGCCGCCGAGCACCTGGACGGCGTCGGTGGTGACCTTCATGGCCTGGTCGGTGGCGACCATCTTGGCGATCGAGGCCTCGCGGCCGAAGGGCAGGCCGGCGTCGCGCAGCCGCGCCGCGTGCAGGGTGGTGGCGCGCGCCGACTGCACCGCGGCCTCCATGTCGGCGAGCACGAAGGCCAGGCCCTGGTGGTCGATGATCCGCTTGCCGAAGGTCTCGCGCTCCTGGGCGTAGGCGACGGCCTTGTCGAGCGCCCCCTGGGCCAGGCCCACGGCGACGGCGGCGATGCCGAGGCGTCCGGAGTCGAGGCCGGCGAGGGCGATGCGCAGGCCCGCGCCCTCGTCGCCGAGGCGCCGCTCGACGGGCACGCGCACGCCGTCGAAGCGCATGGTGGCGGTGGCCGAGCCGGTGAGGCCCATCTTCCGCTCGGGAGCGTCGGCCGAGAGCCCCTCGGCGTCGGCGGGCACCAGGAAGCAGGAGATGCCGCGGGCGCCCTCGTCGCTGGTGCGGGCCATCACCTTGTAGAAGTCGGCCTGCCCGCCGTGGGTGGTCCAGGCCTTGGCCCCGTCGAGGACGTACTCGTCGCCGTCGCGCCGAGCAGTGGTGCGCATGGCGGCGGGGTCGGAGCCGGCGTGGGCCTCGGAGAGGCAGTAGGCCCCGAGCAGGTCGCCACCGAGCATGTCGGGCAGCCACTGCTCGCGCTGGGCGTCGGTGCCGAACTGCGCCAGGCCGAAGCACGACAGCGCGTGCACCGAGACGCCCACGCCGACGCTCGACCAGACCGCGCCGATCTCCTCGAGCACCTGCAGGTAGACCTCGTAGGACAGCCCGGCGCCGCCCTGCTCCTCGGGGTAGGGCAGGCCCAGCAGCCCCGAGCGGCCGAGCAGCCGGAAGACGTCACGGGGGAAGGCCTCGTCGGCCTCGGCCTCCGCAGCGCGGGGGGCGAGCTCGTCGGCGGCGATCTGTCGCACGAGGCGGAGCAGGTCGACGGACTCCTCGGTGGCGAGGACGCGGCGTGCGGGCATGGGGGCCTCCAGGGGTGGGGTCGGGCGGTGGGACGACCGCTGCGTCGGGCGGGGACGCGGGTGAGTACCAGAGTACGCCGCTGAGTACTGATCGCCAGCCGGAGCGGCCGCCTCCCGGCGCTACCCTCGGCAGGTGACCCCGACCCGTGTGCAGCCCGACCGGGCCCGCGTGCGCCGCGACGAGCTGCTCGACGGCCTGGTCGACCTCTACCTCGCCGAGGGCTTCCTCGCCCTGGGCGTCGGCGACCTCGCCGCCCGGCTGCGCTGCTCGCGCTCCACGCTCTACGACGTGGCCAGCAGCAAGGAGCAGCTGATCCAGGCCGCCGTGCGGCGCTACTTCCAGCGCGCCGCCGAGCGCATCGCCACCCGGGTCGACGCCGAGCCCGACCCCGGGGAGCGGATCCCGGTCTACCTCGCCGCGGTCGCCGAGGAGCTCGAGCCGGCCTCGGCGCGCTTCCACGCCGACCTCGAGGCCTACGCGCCCGCTGGCGAGGTCTACCGCGACAACACCCGCCACGCCGCCCGCCGCGTGCAGGAGCTCGTCGCCGACGGGGTCGCCGCGGGGGCGCTGCGACCGGTCGACGCCACCTTCGTCGGCGCCGCCACCGCGCAGGTGATGACCGCGATCCAGTCCGGCGCGATCGGCGAGGCCACGGGGCTCGACGACGCCTCGGCGTACCGCCGCCTGGCCGACCTGGTGGTGCACGGTTTGGAGCGGCGCGCGCTGCCTGGCTAACATTCCTCCCGAGGGGAGTACCCCACCCAAGGCCCATCCGGTCAGTACGACGTCCCCGCGGACGTCCCGGTTGGACGCCCGGAGCGGTCCGGGCGGGGGAGACCTCAAGCCATCTGCTTGAGGAGACCTGTGTCCATCACCCTTCCCGCCGCACCCTCGGTGCTGGCCATCGACACGATCGGCACCCCGACGCTCTGGGCGGTCACCATCGCCGCCGTCGTCGGCCTGCTCGTGCTCGACTTCATCGCCACGCGCAAGCCCCACGAGGTCACGATGCGCGAGGCCACCCTGTGGTCGATCTTCTACGTCGCCCTGCCGCTGGCCTTCGGTGGCTACGTCTGGTCGCAGCACGGCAGTGAGCGCGGTGTGGAGTACTACACCGGCTACCTCGTGGAGAAGGCGCTGAGCGTCGACAACCTCTTCGTCTTCATGCTGCTGCTCGCCGCCTTCGCGGTGCCCAAGGCGCTCCAGCAGCGCGTGCTGCTCTACGGCATCGTGGGCGCGCTGGTCCTGCGCGGCATCTTCATCGCCCTCGGCGCCGCCGCGCTGTCGGCCTTCGACTGGGTCTTCCTCGTCTTCGGTCTCGTGCTGCTGCTCACCGGCGCCAAGCTGCTCAAGGACGCGCTGTCGGGCAACGAGCACACCACCGACGTCGCCGACATGAAGATCGTCAAGCTCACCAAGCGGCTCATGCCCGTCACCGACGAGTACGTCGGCCCCAAGCTCACCGTCAAGCAGGCCGGCAAGCGGGCCCTGACCCCCTTCGCCCTGGTCGTCGTGGCGGTCTTCGCCACCGACGTGGTCTTCGCCATCGACTCCGTGCCGGCCGTCTACGGCATCACCGGCGACCCCTACCTCGTCTTCGCCACCAACGCCTTCGCCCTGCTCGGCCTGCGCGCGCTGTACTTCGTGCTCGAGGGCGCCCTGGCCAAGCTCGTGCACCTCTCCTACGGCCTCGCCGCGATCCTGGGCTTCATCGGCGTCAAGCTGGTCCTGCACTGGGCCCACATGGAGTGGAGCTCGGTGCCCGAGATCCCGACCCTGGCCTCGCTCGGCGTCATCGTCGGCATCCTGGTCTTCACCACCGTCACGAGCCTCATCGCCTCCTCCAAGGCCGAGAAGGCCGCCGGGGAGAGCGCCACGGCCGACGCCGCCGCGACCGGCCCGGTCGACGAGTTCGCCGGCGACCTCGACGACCCCGACACGCTCAGCCGCCGCTGAGCCGGCGCCGGTCAGGCACCCCGGACCGGCCCACCGCACAGCACGAGGCCCCGTCGACCGCTGTGGTCGGCGGGGCCTCGTGCGTCGTACGGGTGCGCCCGGCGGGCGGCGGGGGTCGCGACGGGGTCGCGACGGGATCGCGCCCGGGTCAGAGCGGCAGGCAGATCGGGGGCAGCGGCAGGCCCAGCTCGGGCAGGCAGAGACCGGGGTCGTCGGTCGGGGTGGCCGTGGGCGAGGTCGTCGGCGACGCGGTGGGGGAGGGCGGGTTCTGCTCCTCGCAGCGGCGCAGCTCCTTCTGCCGCTGCTCCAGGGCCTTCTCCTTCTGCCCGACCTGCACCTCCGACTGCTCGCGGTTCTTCCTCGCCTGCTCCAGGTTGGCGCGCGCGGCCTTCTTCTCCTTGGCCGTGTCGGCCGCCTTCAGCCGTGCCTTCGCGCGCACGACGCGCTCCTGGGCGCGCTCGTAGCGGACCTGCGCGGTGTCGTACTCGGTCTGGGCCCGGTTGACGGCCTCGGCCTCCTCGGGGCACGTGCTCGACGACGTCGGCGTGCTGGTCGCGGTCGCGGCGGCGCGCGGGCTCGACCCGGTGTCGGCCACCGCGATCGCGCTGACACCGCCGACGACCGCCCCGCTGAGGAGCAGGACACCGAGCAGCGCCCAGACGGCCGCCGGCCGACCGGTGCGGCGCCTCAGGGCGACGGAGGCGACGGGGGTGACGGGTGCGTCCGAGGTGGGGCGGGGGGTCCGTGCGGGCTCTGGTGTCATGGCGCGGCTTCCTGGGGGTCGCCGCGCGACGTCGGACGCCTGCGGCGGTGGACTGGGGTTCCTCGCAGGGTAGGCCCGCCGCCGCCGCCGCGTGGGCGATCGGCCGGATCGGACCGGGCGGCACCGCCACGGGCGCCGCTCCGACCGACCCGGCCCGCACGGTCACTCCACGGCGAGCGCGACCTCGGTCGACTTCACGAGCACGGTGACGGTGGCGCCCTCGGTGAGACCGAGGTCGGCCACGGCGTCCTTGGTGATCGAGGAGGTGATCACCTGGTCGCCGCCGTCGAGCTTGACCTTGACGACGGCCATGGCCTCGCCGGTCACGACCGAGACGACGGTGCCGGGCAGCTGGTTGCGGGTGGAGAGCTTCACGGGGTTCCTCCGAGGGGGGTGGGTGTGCGAGCGGTCACGCTGACGGTAGGTCGGTGCGGCGTCGGCCCCAAGTCGCTCCGGCCGGCGTCCGCGTCTGCGGCGCGGGACGGCGGCGCCGACCCCGAGCTGCGGGTCCCTGCGCCGCCGCGTCGACGTCCCGACCGGCGCGACGACCCGTCCGCCGGGACGATCCGGGGCCTCAGGCGGGGTCACCCACGAGGAGGACGACGTCGTCGGCCAGCCGGTAGGGCTGGGTGGAGACCAGGGCGCCGACGCTGCGGCGCAGGCGGGAGACCTCGGCCCGCACGGTGACGAGGTGCTCGGCGTCGCCGTAGAGCGCGGTGCTCAGGGCGGCGGCGGTGAGGCCGTGGGGGTGGCGGGCGAGCAGCACCAGGATCTCGGCGTGGCGCCGGGTGAGCGGGGAGCGCCAGGCGCCGCTGCCGGCGTCGACCTCGAGCGCCGGCCGCCCGGCGGCGTCGTCGACGAGCCGGGCCGTCACCGGGGCGGTGCCGCCGCGCGGCCGCACGAGCCAGCCGCCCGCCAGCCGCTCGGGCACGCACGAGCCCAGGCCCGGCACGGCCAGGGCGCGGTGGGCCACCGGCACCTCGATCCGGTCGCGGGCGGCGATGCCGGCGTGGTGGGCCACCCAGCCGTGGTCGTCGACCACCAGCAGCGGCCCGGTGAGACCGCCCACCACCGGCTCGACGGCGCGGCGCAGGTGCTCGAGCCCCTGCTGGTGGTGGCGCCACAGCTCGGCCTCGGCCAGGCGCACCGCGCTGTCGACCAGGGAGCCGAGCGCGGGGTGGAGGGTCAGCGCGGGCCCGGACACGTCGACCACGCCGAGCAGCTCGCCGGTGCGGGGGTCGTGCACGGGCGAGGCCGTGCAGTACCACGCGTGCTGCTTGTGCTCGAAGTGCTCGGCCGAGAACAGCTGCACCGGCGCGGCCTCGGCCAGCGCCGTGCCGATCGCGTTGGTGCCGACGACCTCCTCGGTCCAGGTGGCGCCCTCGGAGAAGCCGAGCCCGTCGGCGTGCAGCTGCACGCGGGCGGCGCCCTCGCGCCACAGGATGACCCCGTCGGCGTCGCAGACGACCACGAGGAACTGCGAGGCGTCGGCGACGCTGGTGAGCACCCGCCGGACCTCGTCGACCACCAGCGCCAGGCGCGACGTACGTCGACGCAGCTCCAGGTCGGCCGTCGGCAGCGGGTCGCGGGCGTTGTCGCCGTCGGGGTCGAGCCCCAGGCGCATCACCCGCGACCACGAGCGGGCCACCAGGGCGCGGGGTCGCTGCGGCGGGCGCGACCCGCCCAGCACGGCGTCGTGGATGCGGGTCAGCGCGCGGGCCTGCTCGGCCAGGTCGGCCCCCGACGCCTGCGCGTGCACCACGCTCCACCTCCCACCCGGTCCGCCCCGTCACCGCGATCGTAGGTCGCGGGCGTGACGCGCGCCACAGGCCGGGCGGCCCCTGTGGACGGGCCGGTGGACCTCCCCGCCGGGCCGCGCACTCTCCGCCGGGGGAGGTGCAACGCGCTGCAACCCTTCCGCTGCGCCGTCGCAAGCGGTGTGCTGTGGGTCACAGGCCCCGCGTCACACGTCCGGGCCCGTGGTCCCGATCCGTCCGCGCACCACCGGAGGCAGCATGACCCAGACCATCGAGCCGCCCACCTCGACCGAGCCGGCCGGGGGTGAGGGCCAGCGCATCGCCACGCAGTGGCTGGAGCGCTTCGAGTCGGCCCTGCGCGCCCGCGACGTGCGTGCGGCCACCGACTGCTTCGCCACCACCAGCTTCTGGCGCGACCTGGTCTCCTTCACCTGGAACCTCGTCACCGTCGAGGACCGGTCGGGGGTCGCCGACCTCCTCGAGCACAACCTCGAGCGCACCGACCCCACCGGCTTCACCACCGCCGAGCCCGCCGACCTCGCCGACGGCGTGGTGACGGCCTGGATCGAGTTCGAGACCGCGGTGGGCCGCGGGCGCGGCCTGCTGCGCCTGGTCGAGGAGGAGGGCGAGTGGCGCGCCTGGACGCTGCTCACCACGCTGCACGAGCTCAAGGGCCACGAGGAGCCGCGCGGACCGCGCCGTCCGTCGGGGGCGGAGCACGGCGCCCGCAAGGACCGCACCACCTGGGCCGAGCGACGCCAGCAGGAGGCCGAGAGCCTCGGCTCCACCGAGCAGCCCGCGGTGCTGGTGGTCGGCGGCGGGCAGGGCGGCATCGCGCTCGGCGCCCGGCTGCGCCAGCTCGGGGTGCCGAGCCTGGTCATCGACAAGCACCCCCGCCCCGGCGACCAGTGGCGCAGTCGCTACAAGTCGCTGTGCCTGCACGACCCGGTCTGGTACGACCACCTGCCGTACCTCAAGTTCCCCGACAACTGGCCGGTCTTCGCGCCCAAGGACAAGATCGCCGACTGGCTGGAGTCCTACACCAAGGTCATGGAGGTGCCCTACTGGTCCTCGACCGTGGCCACCTCGGCCAGCTGGTCGGAGGAGACCCAGGAGTGGACCGTCGAGATCGAGCGCGAGGGCACGCCGCTGACGCTGCGACCGAAGCAGCTCGTGCTCGCCACCGGCATGTCGGGCAAGCCCAACCTGCCGTCCTTCCCGGGCCAGGACGTCTTCCGCGGCGACCAGCACCACTCCTCGGCCCACCCCGGCCCCGACGCCTACGCCGGCAAGAAGGTCGTGGTGGTCGGCAGCAACAACAGCGCCTTCGACATCTGCGGCGCGCTGTGGGAGCACGGCGCCGACGTGACGATGGTGCAGCGCAGCTCGACCCACATCGTCAAGAGCGGCTCGCTGATGGAGCACGGGCTGGGCGACCTCTACTCCGAGCGCGCCCTGGAGGCGGGGGTGACGACCGAGAAGGCCGACCTGATCTTCGCCTCGCTGCCCTACCGGATCATGCACGAGTTCCAGATCCCCGCCTACCAGGCGATGGCCGAGGACGACAAGGACTTCTACGAGCGCCTCGAGCGCGCGGGCTTCCGTCACGACTGGGGCGACGACGGGTCGGGGCTGTTCATGAAGTACCTGCGCCGCGGCTCGGGCTACTACATCGACGTCGGCGCCGCCGAGCTGGTCGCCGACGGTGAGGTCAAGCTTGCCCACGGCCAGGTCGACCACCTCACCGAGGACTCCGTGGTGCTCGAGGACGGCACCGAGCTGCCCGCCGACCTCGTCGTCTACGCCACGGGCTACGGGTCGATGAACGGCTGGGCCGCCGACCTCATCAGCCAGGAGGTCGCCGACCGGGTCGGCAAGGTGTGGGGCCTGGGCTCCGACACCACCAAGGACCCCGGCCCCTGGGAGGGCGAGCAGCGCAACATGTGGAAGCCCACCCAGCAGCCCGGGCTGTGGTTCCACGGCGGCAACCTGCACCAGTCGCGCCACTACTCGCTCTACCTCGCCCTGCAGCTCAAGGCCCGCCACGAGGGCCTCGACACCCCGGTCTACGCCCTGCAGGAGGTGCACCACCTGAGCTGAGGCGCTGGGCCGACCAGCCGGACGCCGGCTCCCGAGCCGCCGCCCGCGCGTCAGGGCCGGGTACGCCGCGAGCGCCGCCACCCCCTCGGGGTGGCGGCGCTCGGTCGTGCCGGGTGCGGTGGTGCGGGTCGGTCAGTCGCTCACGGGAGCAGGTCGCAGACCGGTCCGAGGAGGGCGTCGCCCAGGATCGGCACGGTCTCCAGCAGCGTGCACGCGGAGTCGAGGCCGCCCAGCCCGCCCGGGGGCAGGCTCGGCAGGCCCTCGAAGCCACCGAAGGGATCGATCGGCAGGCCCGGGACGCCGGGGACGCCCGGCAGGCCCGGCAGGCTCGGCACGTCACCGGCGGCGAGGTCGCAGATGGCCTGGGGCAGGCCGGCGTCGCACAGCGGCTGGATGGCCGCGGAGCCGTCGGGCAGGTTCGGCGCGCTGGCGGCGTCGCAGATGGCCTGCGGCAGGCCCAGGTCGCACAGGGCCTGGATCGGGCTCGGGCCCCCGGTGCCGCCGGGCAGCGGCAGGGTGGCCAGGGCGTCGCAGACGGCCTGCGGGATCCCGGCGTCGCAGACCGGCTGCACGGGGCCGGTGCTGGTCGGGGTCGGCGTCGGGGTCGCGGTCGGCGTGGTGCTGCCCGACGGGCTGGTCGAGGAGGTCGGGCTGGCGGAGGAGGTCGGGCTGGTCGAGGAGGTGGGGCTGCTGGTCGGGCTCGCCGTCGGCGAGGCCTGGCAGGCCTCGAGCTCGCGCTGGCGCCGCGAGAGCTCGGCCGCGCGGTCCATCTTGGTGTCCAGCGCGGCGCTGCGGGTGCGCTTGGCCTGGGCCAGCTGCCGCTTGGCGGTGGTGCGCTGCTGCCGCGTCTCGGCGGCGCGCACCTTCTTCTGGGCCGCCTTCACGCGCTTGCTCGCCTGGGCCACCGCCCGCTTGGCCTGGGCAAGGCGCTCCTGCGCGCTCGCGACGTTCTGCTGCTCGGCCGTGCACGACGCCGCGGCGGCGGAGGTGCGGCCTGGGCTCCCGGCCCAGCCGGCGGTCGAGACGGTGGCGAAGCCGACGACCATGGCGATGCCGAGCAGCGCCGTGACCACCGCCTTCGTGCTGGTGCGGATCATGGGGTTTCCCTCCTCGCCGGCGTGAGCCGGCCCGTGGTGTCCCGAGAATGTCCGTGGTGTCTGAAGACGGTCTAGCGGCCCGGAGGCCGGTATTTCTTTGCTTTCGGGCGAGTCGCCGCACCGGTCTGGACCAGCGCGGGTCGCTCAGACCCCGGCGTACGACGACGCCGCCACCCGGTGGCGGTGTGGCGGCGTCGTCGTGCGTCGAGCGGGGTGGATCAGGGCAGCAGGTCGCACACCGGCTGCAGGGCGGCGCCGACGACCGGGAGGTCGCAGACGGCCTCCAGGCCCGGGAAGTCGGCCGGCAGCAGGGCGAGCAGCAGGCTGCTCAGCGCGTCGAGGTCCTCCAGTCCGGGAAAGGCCGGGAAGCCGGGGATCGCGGGCACGTCGGTGCCGTCGGTCGGGATGCCGGGCAGGCTCGGCAGGGTGGGGATGTCTCCCGCGGCGAGGTCGCAGATCTGCTGGGGCAGGCCGGCGTCGCAGAGGGCCTGGATCGGGCTGTCGCTGCCGCCCGGCGCGCCGGGCACGGACGGGAGGCTGGTGGCGGCGTCGCAGATGGGCTGGGGCAGGCCGAGGTCGCACAGCGCCTGGATGGGGCTCTCGCCACCGGTGCCGCCGGGCGTGGGCAGCGTGCTGAAGGCGTCGCAGATCTCCTGGGGCAGACCGGCGTCGCAGGCGGGCTGGAGGGCGTTGGCGGGCTCCGGCTCGGTGCCGGCCTCGCAGGCGGCGAGGCGCCGCTCGGCCTGGGCCACACGCTGCTGCTGGGCCTTCTTGCCCTTCGTGGTGGTGGCCTTGCGCTCCTTGGCCGCCCTGACCTGCTCGCGGGCCTGGGCCTTCTCGGCGCGGGTGTCGGCCCGGTCGGCCCGGCGCTGGGCGCGCTCGACGGCGCGGGCCGCGCGACGGTCCTTCGCCCGGGCCTCGGCCAGCTTGGCGCGGGCCTTGTCGACCTGGGCCTGCTGGGTGCTGCAGTCGGCGGCACGCGCGGCGGTCAGGCCGGCGGGAGCGGCGGCCGGGGCGGCCGTCGCGGTGCTGGTGGCGGCGCTGAGCAGGCCGACGGCGAGCAGGATGCTCGCGCAGGCGGCCAGGCCCAGGCGCAGGATGCTGCGGATCATGGTTCTCCCTCTCCCGTCCGGCTCGGGGGGCCGGCGACCCGTCGGACGTTACGACCGCGTGACGGGGCGCGGGCGAGGTCGCGCAGATCACACCGGGTGGTCTGGACCGCGCGGGCCCGGCTCACTCCGGTGACGCACCACGGCCCGGTCGCGGGTGCGACCGGGCCGTGACGAGGGGCTGGTGGGGCGCCGGCCGGGCCCCTCGCAGGGGCGGGTCGGCGCGTCCGTCAGGCGGGGATCAGGCGGGGGTGAGGCTCTGCTCGTCGGTCATGGCGGCGAGCTCGCGCGAGAGGCGCTCCTGCTTCACGGCCCACACGATGCCGGCGATCCACAGCACGCCCACCACGACCGCGACCGCGATCACGGTGGTGCCGGAGGCGCCGAAGGACTCCACGATGGTCTTGGAGTTGGTGAGCACGATCAGGCCGCCGGCCGCGACGCCGAGCACGCGGGCGGCGAGCTTCTTGACCAGCCACGCGGCGATGGGGGCGGCGATGACGCCGCCGACCAGCAGCGCCGCGGCGTAGGACCACATGATGCCCTGCGAGCCGAGGGCCAGGATGAAGCCGAGCGAGCCGCCGACGGCGACCACGAACTCGGAGGTGTCGATCGAGCCGACGACCTTGCGGGGCTCCAGGCGACCCGAGGAGAGCAGCGTGGTGGTGCCGACCGGGCCCCAGCCGCCGCCGCCGATGGCGTCGAGCGCGCCGCCGACCACGCCCATCGGGGCCAGCATCTTGGCCGAGGGGCGCGACTTGAAGGTGGGGCGGCGCCCGCCGAGCACCAGGAAGCGCCAGATCACGTAGATGCCCAGGGCGAGCAGGATGCCGGCGACCCACGGCTTGGCCGTGTCGCCGTCGAGGCTGGCCAGGAAGGTCGCGCCGACGAAGGCGCCGCCGAAGCCGGGGATGGCCAGGATCGAGACGGTGCGCCAGTCGACGTTGCCGAGCTTGTGGTGGGAGAAGCCGGAGACCAGCGAGGTGCCGATCTCGGAGAAGTGGACGGCGGCGGAGGCGGCGGCCGGGGCGACGCCCGCGGCGAGCAGGAGCGTCGAGGAGGTGACGCCGTACGCCATCCCGAGCGAGCCGTCGATGAGCTGGGCCAGGAGGCCCACGAATCCGAGGACCAGGAGCTTGCGCATGAGTGTGCCAATCGGTGAGTTCGGACCCGCACCCAGGCCCGACGTGGTCGATGAGAGATGTAAAGCGTAGTGAATTACTAATCATTATGCAGTGCATCGCTCCGATAGGGGAAATCCCTCGGCGCGTCGCGACCCCGCCGTCTGCTGCTCCCGCGCCGTTCACCGACGTCGGCCACCGTGGCCGGATGCCCGTCACCCCCGCGCCCGTGCGGCGCGTCCTCGTGTCGGGCGCGGGCTGGCTGCTGGTCGCCCTCGGCGTGGTGCTCTTCCCGCTGCCCGGTCCCGGCCTGCTGCTGCTCGGAGCGGGCGCGGCGCTCCTGGCCCGCCACGACCCCTGGGCCGCGGCGCGCCTCGAGCCCTGGCGGCGCCTCGCGCTGCGGGAGGCCGCGCGCGGGGTGGCGACCTGGCCGCGCACCCTGACGACCGTCGCGGTCACCACCGCCCTCGGGCTCAGCGGGCTGCTGTGGCTCTGGGCGCCGCCGCAGCCCGCCTGGTGGGTGCTGCCGGCGTGGACCTGGCTGCCGGGCGGCGCCTGGGCGGGCGTCGGACAGCTGGTGTCGGGCGTCGTGGCCCTGGGGCTCACCGTGCAGGCCCACCGCCGCTTCCACGGCGCGCCCGAGGCGCCCGACGCGACCGATGCGGGGGCGTCGGGGGCGCCGCAGGACGCGCCGCCGGACCGGTCGCCGGGCCGGTCGCCGGGCCGGCGGAGCGGGGCGGTCGGGTGAGGGCGTCGTCGCGCCGTCGCACCCTCGTGGCGAGGTCGCTGTGACGGTCTACGGCGAGAGGGGCGCGGGAGTTGGCCTCTTCTGGGATGCTCGTGCCATGCATCGTGCAGGAGTCAGGCCGTGAAGGGCGCCGCCAGGCGCGTCACGCTCGAGGTCGTGGGCTGGACCCTCCTCGTCGTCGGCATCGCCGCCCTCGTCCTGCCCGGCCCCGGGCTGATCCTGATGTTCGCCGGGGTCGCGGTGCTCTCCCAGCAGTACGAGTGGGCCGAGCGCCGCCTCGAGCCGCTGAAGTACCGCGCGCTCAAGGGCGCCGCGGAGAGCGTGGAGACCTGGCCCCGCATCGTCGCCTCGACCCTCGTGGCCCTGGTCGTCGGCGCCTGCGGCGTGCTGTGGATCAGCGACCCGCCGCCGCCGAGTTGGTGGACCCTCGCCGACAGCTGGTGGCTGCCCGGCGGGCTGGCCACCGGCATCACCCAGGTCGCCTCGATGTTCATCGCCCTCGGCCTCATCGTGTGGAGCTACCGCCGCTTCCACGGCAAGCCCGAGGCCGTCGAGGCCCTCGAGGGCGACATCGACGAGGCCGACAAGGCGTCGCCGCTCACGAGCGGCTGAGCCGGCCCCGGACCGCGCGGGCCCGCATCGAGCCTGCGTCGAGCGCGCGTCGACCGGTCCGCCCGGCCTGTCGGCACCGGCGGCTAGGGTGCGCCGCATGGCCCTGACCCTGCACCGTGCGCCCCGCGCCGACGTGCTGGCCGACGGCCTCGCCGAGCTCCTCGCGACCCCCCTCGCCGACCCCTTCGCCACCGAGGTCGTGGTGGTCCCGGCCCGCGGCGTGGAGCGCTGGCTGAGCCAGCGGGTCTCCCACCGGCTGGGTCGCGCCCCGGGCCGCGACGACGGGGTCTGCGCGGGCGTCGACTTCCGCTCGCCGACCTCGCTGGTGGCCGAGGTGACCGGCACCCGCGACGACGACCCCTGGGCCCCCGACACCCTGGTCTGGCCGCTGCTGGCCACCCTCGACGCCTCGCTCGACGAGCCGTGGGCGCGGACGCTCGCGCTGCACCTGGGTCACACCGCCCCCGGGCAGGGCGACCCGCCAGGGGAGGAGGGCGACCTGCGGCGCGGGCGCCGCTTCGCGGTCGCGCGGCGGCTGGCGCGCCTCCTGTCGTCCTACGCCGTGCAGCGCCCCACCCTCGTCGCCGACTGGTCGGCGGGGCGCGACACCGACGGCGCGGGCCGCCCGCTGGCCCCCGACCTGGCCTGGCAGCCGGAGCTGTGGCGCCGGCTGGTGGCCCGGGTCGGCTCACCGCCGCCGCAGCGCCACGCCCAGACCGTGGCCAGGCTGCGCGAGGACCCCGCGGCCTCCGACCTGCCGCCGCGGCTCTCCCTCTTCGGCCACACCCGGCTCCCGCTCACCGAGGTCGACCTGCTCGCGGCGCTGGGGGAGCACCGCGACGTGCACCTGTGGCTGCCGCACCCCTCGGCCGCGCTGTGGGACGCCCTGGCCGCGGAGACCGCGGGCGGCCCGGTGCCCCGCGCGCTCGACACCTCCCACCGCCGCGTCGAGCACCCCCTGCTCTCCACCCTGGGCCGCGACACCCGCGAGCTGCAGCGCGTGCTCGCCACGGTCGACCTCACCGACACCCCACCCGCGCCCTCCGCGCCCGTGCTCCCGACCGTGCTCCCGACCGGGTCGCGCCCGACGCTGCTGGGGTGGCTCCAGGAGGACCTGCGCGCCAACGCCGTCGGCCCGACGGGCGGGCGCGTGCTCGCCCCGGGCGACCGCTCCGTGCAGGTGCACGCCTGCCACGGGCAGGCCCGCCAGGTCGACGTGCTGCGCGAGGTGCTGCTCGGCCTGCTCGCCGACGACCCCACCCTCGAGCCACGCGACGTGCTGGTGATGTGCCCCGACATCGAGTCCTTCGCGCCGCTGGTCGGTGCCGGCTTCGGGCTCGGCGACGTCGTGGGGGCCGACGGCCACCCGGCCCACCGGCTGCGGGTCAGCCTCGCCGACCGCTCCCTGGCCCGCACCAACCCCGTGCTCGGCGTGGCCACCCGTCTGCTCGACCTCGCCGGCGGCCGGGCCGGCGCGGGCGACGTGCTCGACCTCGCCCACAGCGAGCCCGTGCGCCGCCGCTTCGGCTTCAGCGACGACGACCTCCAGCAGCTCACCGAGTGGGTGCGCGAGTCGGGGGTGCGCTGGGCCTTCGACGCCGAGCACCGCGAGGAGTTCGGGCTCGCCGACTACGTCTCCGGCACGTGGCGCTTCGGCCTCGACCGGCTGCTCGCCGGGGTCGCGATGTCGGAGGACGCCGGCGCCTGGCTCGACCGCACCCTGCCCCTCGACGACGTCGGCAGCGGGCAGGTCGAGCTGGCCGGGCGGCTGGCCGAGCTGGTGGCGCGGCTGCAGCGGGTGACCGACGACCTCGTCGGCGTGCACCCCCTCGAGCACTGGCTCGACGTGCTCGCCTCCGGTCTGGGCGACCTCACCGCGGTGGCGGGCGACGAGGCGTGGCAGTCGGGGCAGGCCCTGCGCGAGCTGGCCCGGGTGCGCGAGGACGCCGCCGGCCTGGCCGCGACCGAGCTGCGCCTGCCCGACGTGCGGGCGCTGCTGGAGGACCGCCTCGCCGGGCGTCCCACCCGGGCCAGCTTCCGCACCGGCACCCTCACGGTCTGCACGATGGTGCCGATGCGCTCGGTGCCCCACCGGGTGGTGTGCCTGCTCGGGCTCGACGACGGTGTCTTCCCCCGCGCCGGGGCCGTCGACGGCGACGACGTGCTCGCCCGCGACCCGGTCACCGGGGAGCGCGACGCCCGCAGCGAGGACCGCCAGCTCCTGCTCGACGCCGTCCTCGCGGCCACCGAGACCCTGGTCGTCACCTACGCCGGCGCCGACGAGTACTCCGGCCAGGCCCGCCCGCCCGCCGTGCCCCTGGGCGAGCTGCTCGACGCCCTCGACCTCACCGCCAGCGTGCCTGCGACCACCGGGGCGCCGGCCCGCCGGGTCAGCGACGTGGTGCGGGTGCGCCACCCGCTGCAGCCCTTCGACGCCCGCAACCTCACCCCCGGCGCTCTCGTGCCCGACGCCGGGTTCACCTTCGACCCCGCGGCCCTCGCCGGCGCCCGCGCGGCGGCGGGCCCCCGCCGCGCGCCCGTGCCCTTCGTCCCCGGCGTGCTGCCCCCGCGTGGCGCCGACGACGACGTGTCGCTGGAGGAGCTGGCCACCTTCCTCAAGCACCCGGTGCGCGACTTCGTGCGCCAGCGCCTCGACGTCGCGCTGCCCCTCGACGAGGAGACGGTCGACGACGGGCTGCCGGTCGAGATCGACCAGCTGGCCCAGTGGGGGGTCGGCGACCGGGTCGTGCGCGACCTGCTGGCCGGTCTCGACCCCGCGCGGGCCACCGAGCGGGAGTGGCGACGCGGCGTGCTGCCTCCCGGGCGGCTCGGCTGGCGGCTGCTGCGCCAGGTCGTTGAGCGCGCCGCCCCGCTGGCCGCGGAGGGCCTGGCCCAGCGCCGCGGTCACGAGGCCCGGGCCGTCGACGTCGACGTCGACCTCGGCCGCGGCCGCCGCCTGCGCGGCACCGTGGCGGAGGTCTTCGGCGACCGGCTGGTGCCGGTGAGCTACTCCCGCCTGGGGGCCACCCACCGCCTCCAGTCGTGGGTGCAGCTCCTCGCGCTCAGCGCCAGCGACCCCGACCGCAACTGGACCGCCCACACCCTGGGCCGTCCCTCCAACGGCCGCTCGCGCGAGGCGGTCGGCCGCTCGCTGCTCGGCCCGGTCGACCACACCGCGCTCACCCACCTGCGCGACCTCGTCGCCCTGCTCGACCAGGGGCGCCGCGAGCCGCTGCCGCTGCCGGTGAAGTCGTCCTTCCGCTACGCCACCCAGCGCCGCACCCGCGCCCCCCAGGACCAGGCCCTCGACAAGGTGTCGTGGGACTGGGACGACGACCGCTTCCCCGGGGAGTGCTCCGACCCCGCCCACGTGCGGGTCTGGGGTCCGGGGGCTCCGGTGCCGGGTCTCGACCAGGCCCCTCGCGAGGGCGAGGAGCACGACGGCGAGACCACCCGCTTCGGCGCACTGGCCCTGCGCCTGTGGAGCCCGTTGCTCGACTCCGAGCAGGGCGCGTGGTGACCCCGGGCGAGGCCGGCGCCGCGGCGACCGACCGCGCCGGGGCCGACCCCGGGGCGGGCACGAGCGGCGCGATGGCCCCCTTCGACGTGACCGGCCCGCTGCCGACCGGCACCACCCTGCTCGAGGCCAGCGCCGGCACCGGCAAGACGTGGACCGTGGGCGCGCTGGTGACCCGCTACGTCGCGGAGGGCCGGGCGCGGCTCGACGAGATGCTGGTCATCACCTTCGGTCGCGCCGCCAGCCAGGAGCTGCGCGAGCGGGTGCGCGAGCAGCTGGTGGCGGCCGAGCGCGCCCTCGGCGACCCCGCGGGCGTCGCCCCCGACGACGCCCTGCTCACGCTGCTCGTGCACGGCACGGCGTCGGCGCCCGTCGACGACGCGGAGCGCGCGGAGCGCCGCCACCGGCTGCGCGACGCCCTGGCCGGCTTCGACGGCGCGACCATCGCCACCACCCACCAGTTCTGCCAGCTCGTGCTGCGCTCCCTGGGGGTCGCCGGCGACACCGACACCGGCGCCACGCTGGTGGAGTCGCTCGACGACCTCGTGGTGGAGGTCGTCGACGACCTCTACCTCGCCCGCTTCGGCCACCTCCCCGACGCGCCGCCCTTCGACCGGGCCACCGCGCTCGAGCTGGCCCGGGCCGCGGTCGGCGACCCGCAGGCCCGGCTCGTGCCCGACGGCGGCCCCGGCTCCGAGCCCGCCCCCGACCCGGGCACGCCAGGCGGCGCCCGGCTCGCCTTCGCCGCCGCCGTGCGCGCCGAGGTCGACCGGCGCAAGCGCCGCCTGGGGGTGCTCGGCTACGACGACCTGCTCAGCCGGCTCGCCGGCGCCCTCGAGGCCGACGACGCCCCGGCGCGCGAGCGGATGCGGGCGCGCTGGCGGATCGTGCTCGTCGACGAGTTCCAGGACACCGACCCCGTGCAGTGGCAGGTGCTCGACCGCGCCTTCTCCGGCGCCGCCACCATGGTGCTCATCGGCGACCCCAAGCAGGCCATCTACGCCTTCCGGGGCGGCGACGTCGTCGCCTACCTCGCGGCCGCCTCCACCGCCACCCACCGCGCGACCCTCGCCACCAACTGGCGCAGCGACGACGGGCTCGTGCGCCGGCTGCAGACCGTGCTGCGCGGCGCCGCGCTGGGCCACCCCGAGATCGTGGTGCGCGACGTCGCGGCCCACCACGGTGCCGACGGTGCCCCGCCCCGCCTCGCCGGCGCGCCCCACCCCTCGCCCTTCCGGCTGCGCCAGGTACTGCGGCCGGGCTTCCGGCTGCTGCGCTCCGGCGACATCCGTGCCGCCGACGCCCGCGAGCACGTCGCCCGCGACTGCGCGGGCGACATCGCCGCGCTGCTGGCCTCCGACGCCTCCTGGGAGGGCCGCCCCCTGCGCGCCGCCGACGTGGCCGTGCTCGTGGCCACCCGCGACCACGGGCTGCTCGTGCAGCGCGCGCTGGCCGAGCGCGGGGTGGCCTCCGTGGTCGCCGGTGGCGGCCACGTCTTCGCCACGCCCGCCGCCGACGACTGGCTGGCGCTGCTGGAGGGCCTCGAGCAGCCGCACCGCTCGGGCCGGGTGCGGGCCGCCGCGCTCACCTGCTTCCTCGGCCACGACGTGGCCGACCTCGACGCCGACGGCGACCCCCGGGCCGACTCCCGGGCCGACTCCCTCACCGACGCCGTCTCCGACACCCTGCGCGGGTGGGCGCTGCTGCTGCGCGGCCGAGGGGTGGCGGCCCTCGTGGAGGCCGCCGAGGAGCGCGGCCTGAGCGCCCGCGTGCTCGCCGGGGCCGACGGCGAGCGGCTGCTCACCGACCTGCGCCACCTCGCCCAAGTGATGCACGAGGTCGTCGTGCGTGAGCAGCTCGGGCTCACCGCGCTGCTGCAGTGGTTCCGCGACGAGCGGCGCCGCACCGCCGGCACCGAGCGCCCGCGCCGCCTCGACAGCGACCTCGCGGCGGTGCAGGTCGTCACGGTCCACGGCAGCAAGGGGCTGCAGTACCCCGTGTGCTACCTCCCCTTCCTCTTCCAGACCTTCGTCCGCCCCGTCGAGGTCGCCCGCTTCCACGCCGGTCACGACCGCGCCCTCGACGTCACCGGCTCCGGGCCGCACTGGGCCGCGAGCGCCGCCGCCCACCAGCGCGAGGACGCCGGGGAGGAGCTGCGCGACCTCTACGTCGCCCTCACCCGCGCCCAGGGCCAGGTGGTGGCCTGGTGGGCGCCGACCAAGAACACCGCCGACGGCGGCCTGCACCGTCTCCTGCTCGGCCGCCAGCCGGGGGTGGCGGTGGTGCCCGACCAGCAGCCCGTGCGCGACGACGACTACGTCACCCGCGTCCTCGGCCTGCTCGAGGAGCTCGGCGGACCCACCCGCGAGGAGTCGGTGGTCGCCGAGGCCGCCGTCACGGCCCGGGCCACCGACGACGAGCCGCTCATCCTGCGGCGCTTCGGGCGCGCCGTCGACGCCGAGTGGCGCCGCACCTCCTACTCCGGTCTCATCCGCGTCGAGGAGGAGCAGGCGGGCCCGGCCGGCCCGGCCACGCCGGGCGTGGTCAGCGAGCCCGAGGAGCCCGGTCTGCAGGACGAGGCGACGCTCGCCGGCGACGCCCTCGCCGCCGCCGCGACGTCCGCCGAGGCCCCCGGTCCGGTCGACCCGGTCGCCCCGGTCGCCGACGCCGAGCCGGCCGCGGTCTCGCCGATGGCCGACCTGCCCGCCGGAGCCGGCTTCGGCAGCCTGGTCCACGCGGTGCTCGAGCACGCCGATCCCGACGCGCCCGACCTGCTGGCCGAGCTGCGCGGGCACACCGTCGAGCAGCTGCGCTGGTGGCCCGTCGACGTGCCCGCCGACGACCTCGCCCAGGCCCTCGTGCCGCTGCACCGCACGCCGCTCGGCCCGCTGCTCCCGGGGCTGACCCTGGGCGACATCGGTCTGGGAGACCGGCTGCGCGAGCTCGACTTCGAGATCCCGCTCGACGGTGGCGACGTGCGCGGGCGGCCCGCCGAGGTGCACCTGCGCGGCCTCGGGCGGCTGCTGCGCCAGCACCTCCCGGCCGACGACGCGCTCGCGCCGTACGCCGCGCGGCTGGAGCAGCCGCTGCTGGGCGGGCAGGTGCTGCGGGGCTACCTCTCGGGATCCATCGACGTGGTGCTGCGCGCGGAGGTCGACGGGGCGACACGCTTCGTCGTGGTCGACTACAAGACCAACCTGCTCGGCGAGCCCGGGCGCCCGCTCACCGCGGCCGACTACGCCCCCGACCGGCTGCGCGAGGCGATGCTGCACTCGCACTACCCGCTCCAGGCGCTGCTCTACTCCGTGGTCACCCACCGGTTCCTGCGCTGGCGCGTGCCCGGCTACGACCCGGCGGTGCACCTGGGCGGCGTGGCCTACCTCTACGTCCGCGGCATGTGCGGACCCGAGACCCCCGTCGTCGACGGCCACCCCGCCGGCGTCTTCAGCTGGCGACCGCCCGCCTCCCTCGTGGTGGCCGCCTCCGACCTGCTGGCGGGTGCGCCGTGATCGAGCTCTTCGACGTCGAGGACCCCCACGACCCGCGCCTGGCGCGGGGCGCCACGGGGCTGCTGCGCGACTTCAACCTCGCGGGGGTGCTGACCGCCGCCGACGTCCACGTCGCCGAGCGCGCCTGCGCACTGGCCGGGGAGGCCGACGAGGAGGTGCGCCTCGCGCTGGCCCTGGCCGTGCGCGCCGTGCGCCACGGATCGGTCTGCGTCGACCTCGCCGACCTGCTCGACCCCGCCGATCTCGCCGCCGCGCCGGAGGTCGCCGACCTGCCGTGGCCCGAGGCGACCGGGTGGGCCCAGCGGGTCGCGGCCGGGCCGCTGGCCGCCGCCGGGGTGGTGCGCGTCGAGGGCAGCCTGCTCTACCTCGACCGCTACTGGCGCGAGGAGGGGCAGGTGCGCGACGACCTGCTGGCCCGCGCCGGGCGCGCGGCGCCGACGGTCGACGAGCGCACCCTGCGCGCCGCGGAGGTGCGGGTCTTCCCCCACGACGGCTTCGACGAGCAGCGCGCCGCCGCGCGCACCGCCGCCGGCCGCTGGACCACCGTGCTCACCGGCGGACCCGGCACCGGCAAGACCACCGCGGTCGCGGGCCTGCTCGCCATGCTCGCCGAGCAGGCCGAGGCCACCGGCTCCCTCCCGCGGGTGGCGCTCACCGCGCCCACCGGCAAGGCCGCCGCCCGGCTCCAGCAGGCGGTGGCCGAGGCCTCGCTCACCCTCGACGAGGAGGACCGGGCGCGCCTCGCGCCGCTCGCGCTCACCGCCTCGACCCTGCACCGCCTGCTGGGCTGGCGCCCGGGCTCGCGCACGCGCTTCCGCCACCACCGCGGCAACCGGCTGCCGCACGACGTCATCGTCGTCGACGAGACCTCGATGGTGTCGCTGACCCTCATGGCCCGCCTGGTCGAGGCCGTGCGGCCCGAGGCCCGGCTCGTGCTGGTGGGCGACCCCGACCAGCTGGCGTCGGTCGAGGCCGGGGCCGTGCTCGCCGACCTCGTGGGTGGGCTCGCCGAGCGCGACCCCGGCGCCGTGGTCGCGCTGCGCACCTCCCACCGCTTCGGCGCCGGCATCGGGCGCCTCGCCGAGGCCGTGCGCGTCGGCGACGCCGACCGCGTCCTGGCGCTGCTCGCCGAGGGCGGCGAGGAGGTCGAGTGGATCGACCCCGGGCCCACCGCCGCCGGCGCGCCGCCCGGAGCCGCGGCGGCGCAGCCACCGGGGCCGGGGACGGCGCTGCTGCGTGAGGTGCTGCTGCGCCACGCCCTCGACCTGCGCGAGGCCGCAGCGGCGGGCGACGTCGAGACCGCGCTGGCCGTGCTCGAGCGCCACCGGCTCCTCTGCGCCCACCGCCAGGGCCCCTACGGCGTGCAGCACTGGAACCGTCAGGTCGAGCGCTGGGTCGCGGAGGCCACCGAGACGCCGGTCGGCCCCGGCTGGGGCCAGGAGTGGTACGTCGGACGCCCCCTGCTGGTGACCGCCAACGACTACGGCCTGCACCTCTTCAACGGCGACACCGGTGTGGTGGTCGCCGGGCCCGAGGACCCCGACGGGCCCACGTCGCAGCCCCGGACCGCGGGGCGGGCCGACCGTCGCGGCCGGGGCGGGCCCGCCCTGCGCGCGGTCGTCGCCGGGGTGGGCGACCACCTCGAGCTCAGCCCCTCGCGCCTGGGTGACGTCGACACCATGCACGCGATGACGATCCACAAGAGCCAGGGCAGCCAGGCCGACGAGGTGACCGTGCTGCTGCCGCCGGAGGACTCCCCGCTGCTGAGCCGCGAGCTGTTCTACACCGCGGTCACCCGGGCCCGTCGGCGCGTGCGCGTGGTCGGCACGGAGTCGGCCGTGCGGGCCGCCGTCGAGCGCCGCGCACGGCGCGCCACGGGCCTGCGCCAGCGGCTGGCCGGCGCCCACACCCCCGCTGCGGGGGGCCCGTAGTGCGGACAGCGGGAAATCCGCCGGCAACACCGACGCACTAGGGTCGCGGCGTGTCCTTCCTGCTGCGTGTCGAGCTGCCCGACGTCCCCGGATCGCTGGGACGCCTCGCGGGCGCCATCGGTGAGGCCGGGGGCGACATCGAGGCGATCGAGATCGTCGAGAAGCGCCACGACGGCACGGCCCTCGACGACGTGCTGCTCGAGCTGCCGCCCACCGCCATGCCCGACACCATCGTCTCGGCCTGCAACGCGCTCGCCGGGGTCCGGGTGGTGTGGATCAGTCGCTACGGCGCCGGTGGCAACCTCTTCCTCGACCTCGAGGCCGTCGAGGACCTCACCACCAACCCGAGCGAGGCCCCCGACCGGCTGGTCGACCTGCTGCCGGTGGTCTTCCGCTCCGACTGGGCCGCGCGGGTGCACCGCTCGCAGGGCGTCACCTACGCCACCGCGGCGGCCCCCGCCGTGCTCCCCTTCGTCGAGGTCGAGCGCGCGGCGCGCCTCGAGGTCGAGGGCGAGGAGACGACCATCCACGTCGGCGCCCGGCTCTCGGGCAACGAGATCGTCGTCGTCGGGCGCCGCGGCGGCCCGGAGTTCCTCGACTCCGAGGTCGCCCGGATCGGCCACCTGGCCGGCCTGGCCATGACCATCGCCCGGCCCTGACCCGGTGACCCTGACCTGGTGGGCCTGACCCGGCCCGAGCGGGCCGGGCCTCAGTCGGTGCGCTCGAGCAGGAAGACCGGGATCTCGCGGTCGGTCTTCTCCTGGTACTCGGCGTACGGCGAGTAGACCGCCACCGCCCGCTCCCACCACACGGCGCGCTCCTCGCCCTCGGCCACGCGCGCCCGGTAGGTGTGGGGCTCGGGGCCGTCCTGGAGCTCGACCTCGGGGTGGGCCAGGAAGTTGTGGTACCACGTCGGGTGCTCGGGGGCGCCGCCCTTGGAGGCGACCGCGGCGTAGACGCCGTCGTGCTCGACGCGCATCACGGGGTTCTTGCGCAGCTTGCCGGACTTCGCGCCCCGCGAGGTGATCACCACGATCGGCCAGTCGGGGCGGTCGGGCAGCGTGTTGGCCTCGGCGCCGCCGGTGGCCTCGTAGCGCTCGACCTGCTCGCGGACCCACTTCTCGGGGCTCGGCTCGTACTCTCCACTCAGTGCCATGGGGCCAGGAGACCACGCGGCGCGGCGGTATTCCAGACCCCGGCGGGTCGCAGCGGCCCACGGCGATAGCCTGCCCGCATGAGCGCCATCGACGGGGTGTCGGAGATCTTCGACGCCGAGGCCTGGGACGTCGTGCCCGGCTTCGAGGACCTGACCGACCTGACCTACCACCGCGCGCGGGCGCACGGCACGGTGCGGGTGGCCTTCGACCGCCCCGACGTGCTCAACGCCTTCCGCCCCCACACCGTCGACGAGCTGCTGCGGGTGCTCGAGCACGCCCGCACCACCAGCGACGTCGGCTGCGTCCTGCTCACCGGCAACGGCCCGGCCGAGCGGCACGGCAAGTGGGCCTTCTGCACCGGCGGCGACCAGCGCATCCGCGGCCGCGCGGGCTACCAGTACGCCGAGGGCGAGACCGTCGAGACCGTCGACAAGGCCCGCCTCGGGCGCCTGCACATCCTCGAGGTGCAGCGGCTGATCCGCTTCATGCCCAAGGTCGTCATCTGCGTCGTGCCGGGCTGGACCGCCGGCGGCGGCCACAGCCTCCACGTCGTGTGCGACCTGACCCTGGCCAGCCTCGAGCAGGCCCGCTTCAAGCAGACCGACGCCGACGTCGGCTCCTTCGACGGCGGCTTCGGCTCGGCCTACCTCGCCCGCCAGGTCGGTCAGAAGGTCGCCCGCGAGATCTTCTTCCTCGGCCAGGAGTACTCCGCCGAGGACGGCGTGCGCATGGGCACCGTCAACCGCGCCGTGCCCCACGCCGAGCTCGAGGCCACCGCCCTGGAGTGGGGCCGCCTGGTCAACGGCAAGTCGCCCACCGCCCAGCGGATGCTGAAGTACTCCTTCAACGCCATCGACGACGGCCTCGTGGGCCAGCAGCTCTTCGCGGGGGAGACCACCCGCCTGGCCTACATGACCGACGAGGCCCAGGAGGGCCGCGACCAGTTCCTCGAGAAGCGCGAGCCCGACTGGTCGCCCTTCCCCTGGTACTACTGAGGCGCCGCCCGTCCGGGGACCTCGGCCGGCACAGTCGCACGGAGCGATCGTCGCAACAGGGCGCCGCAGGGCGGCGGCCACGCTAGATTGAACTCATCCGTCGCGAGGTGCGGGAAACGCGCCGACCGGTCCGCACCTCAGCCACTCGGAGTCACCATGGCCCTGTCCAACCAGGATCTCCACAACCACCTCTCCGCAGTCCCTCTCTTCACCGGGCTGACGAAGAAGCAGCGCTCGCGCCTCATCGACGCGGCCCGCGACGTGCAGCACCACGACGGGCACGAGGTCGCTCGCGAGGGCGCAGGGGCGCTCGCCCTCCACGTCGTGCTCGAGGGGTACGCCACGGTGTCGGTAGGGACTGACAAGCGGCGCACCCTGGGCCCGGGTGACTACTTCGGGGAGATCAGCCTCCTCGACGGCCGGCCCCGCTCGGCGACCGTGGTCGCCGACGGTCCGCTCCGCACACTCGCCGTGCCCTACGTGGCCTTCCAGGCGGTGCTCGACAGCGAGCCCGGTGTCGCCCGAGCGCTGCTGGTCCTCCTGTGCCACCGGCTCCGGGAGGCGGAGGCTCGGAACTGACCCGGGCCGGCTCGCGCTGAGCCCGGGTACATCTAGAGGTCGCTGTCGCGAGCCAGTTCGTCCAAGTCGCTGAGCACCCCGGCTGCTCCCAGGTGGGCGTAGGTCTGGCGCGCCCCGTCGACCAGCACCGCGGCCTCGGGGGCGCGCCCCTGCCCTACCAGCCATCGCGCCAGCTCGTGGCGGGTCCGGGCCAGGAGGAACGGCGCGCCGTAGGACGCGTGCGCGCGCTCGGCGTCCCGGAAATGCTGCTCGGGGTCTCCTCCGTCTGCGGCTGTGGCCATGCCACGCAGCCGCGCGACCTCTGCGCGGGTGATCGGACGCCACCGCGAGGCCGCGATCCGCTGGGGGATGGCGAGGAGCTCGCGTGCGCCCTCGCGTGCGCCGGCCCGGATCTGGAGCTCGACCGCCGGAGCCCACAGCATCTCGACGTCCTCGACCATGCTTCCGTCACCGAAGGCCGCCACCACCCCGCTGTGCGCCCGCGCAGCGGCGACCTGCAGCTCCCCACGGGAGGCCGCGAGCAGGGCCGCGGTCACGGCGGCACCCGCCTGTTCCCAGGGATCCTCGGAGTCGATGAAGGTGATCGGCGGTGTGTCGGCGCCACGCGCGAGGAGGATCTCGACCTGCTTGAGGCGCAATGCGCCCTCGGCGCTGGTGACCTCGCGGCCGTCGAACCACTCCGCGAGCTCGGTCAGCAGCCGGTCCCAGTCACCGGCCAGCCACCACGCGAACGAGCCGTTGAGGAGGGCGACCTCAGTGAGGTAGCTGTCGCCGGTCCGCCGGCACGTGGTGACGGCCTCGTCCACCTGCTCCAGTGCGCGGGGGAGGTTGCGGAGGTAGGTCTCGGAGGACAGGTTGGACAGTGACCGCCCGAGCTGAGGCAGCTGCCGGTGCTCGCGGGCCAATGCCACGCACGCCTCTGTCACTGCGTGGTACGCCGTCGGTGCCCCGACGTCCCCCAGGAGGACCGCCACCCGGTTGAGGGCCCGGATGAGCCGGCCCGGCTCGCCGTGCTCCTCGGCCAGACGCAGCGTCTCGACGGCGAGGAACAGCTTTCCCTCGAGACCGTCCAGCTCCCGGGTGCTGAGCTGCGCTGCCAGCAGGTCGAGCCGGAGCCCGCTGTCGTCCTCGGGGCCGAGGAGCGCGACGCCTGCACGCCCCAGCGCCACCGACTCCTCGGGGCGGCCGAGAGCGACCATGATGCGTGTCTGCACCGCGACGACGCGGGCCGCACCGGTGTGGTCTCCCAGCACCTCGTAGGCGGCCCGGGCGGCAACGGCGAGTGCGTCGGCCTGTCTCGTCTCCCCCGCCAAGTGCGCGACCCGGGCGGCGCGTTCCTGCAAGGCGGCGGTCCCGGCGACGTCGGTCGTCAGGTCCAGAGCCGCTGCGGTCGAGCGCAGCGCCTCCTTGGGCGATCCGAGCGCCTCGGCCCGCTCGGCTGAGGCGATCAGGTGGAGCCTGGCCCGTTCGGCGATCCGCTCGCGGTCAGGGTCGTGGGCCGCGCTGGCGCCCAGTGCGTCGAGCAGGTGTTGCGCGGTCACCCCCGCCAGCGAGGCTGCGACGTCGTCCTGCAACGTCTCGAGGTGCCCGGCGGCGGCGAGGTGTCGAGCCTTGCGGTCACGACGGCTCAGGGTGCCGTACGCGACCTCGCGCACAAGAGTCTGGAGAAATCGGTACTGGCCCAGCTCCGGCGAGCGCGGATCGACCTGTGCCTCGATGATCCCCTTGCGCATCAGCCCTGTCAGGGACTGGTCGACGCTCCACCCGCTGACGTCGGCCAGCACCAGGAGACCCTCGTGGGTGAAGGACATCCCTAGGAGACTGGCGTCCTGGGCGGTCCGCCGCTCCAGCGGGGTGAGGGTGTCCAGGCGCGCGGCGATGAGGGTCTGCAGGCTCGTAGGAGCGGTCAACTGCTCGAGGTCGACGCCGCCGCCATGGTCCACGAACACGTGGCGCCCGTCCCGCTCGACCACGGCGTCACGGTCGACCAGCGCGCGCACGGTCTCGACCGCGTAGAGGGGGACCCCCTCGGCACGCGCGACGACGGCCGCCCTCGCCCGCTCCGGGAGGTCGAGGACGAGTGCGTCGACCAGCGCGGCCATTGTTTGGTCGTCGATGGGCTCGAGCGCGACGACGCTCGCACGCCGACCTGAGGCCAGCGACGGGTGCTCTGCGAGGAGCTCGGGACGCGTGAGCGCAACGACGAACAGCGTGCACTGGCAGGCGGAGAGGAGGTGCTCAACGAGGTCAAGCAGGCCGGAATCGGCGTGCTGCAGGTCCTCGAGGACCAAGGTGACGGGGTCGCCGTTGGAACCTACGAGATCCAGGAAGGTCGTCCAGGCCGCGAAAAGATCGGTGCGGTCGAACCCCGAGCCGTCGCCGGTGCCGAGCAACGCCTCCACCCGCGGCTGCAGCCACGCGCTCTCGGCGGGGTCGGCGGCCCAACGGGCCAGGCCCGTCGCCACCTTGGTGCCCACCGTCGCCGCGTCGTCGCTCTCGAGGACGCCCAGCCGCGAGCGGACCATCTCGGCGAAGGCCCAGAACGCCACGCCGTCGCCGTAGGAGAGACAGCGGCCCCGATGCCACCAGACGCCGTCCGTCAGACCGTCGACGTACTTCTCCCACTCCCAGCCCAGGCGACTCTTGCCGATGCCGGCCATGCCCGTGACGAAGACGATGCGGCTGCTGCTGTCGACCTGTGTCGCGTGGAACAGCTCCTTCAGACGCCGCAGTTCGGCGTCACGGCCGGTCAGCGGCGCCTCGAGCCCATCGACCCGTTGGGCGCCGCCGACAGCCGCCACGATGGCGTCCGCGCGGAAGAGCCGTACAGGATCGGACTTGCCCTTCATCAGGTGCTCGCCGACATCGGTAAAGGCGACCGCCGCAGCGGTCAGGCCCCGTGTCTCCTGGTCGACCCACACGGTCCCCGGCGCGGCTGCGCCCTGGACGCGAGCCGCGGTGTTGACCGCGTCCCCGGCCACCATGCCCTGCTGCACGGCACCCAGGGTCACCGCGACCGACCCGGTGGTGATGCCGACGCGGAGGGCGAGGCCGGGCGCGTCGAGACGTCCACCCATCGCTGCCACCTCGGAGACCAGATCGAGCCCTGCTCGCACCGCTCGCTCGGCGTCGTCCTCGTGGGAGGACGGCACTCCCCAGACCGCCATCACCGCGTCACCGATGAACTTCTCCACCGTGCCGCCGTAACGGTGGACCACGGTCCGCGCCGTGGCGAAGTAGTCGCTCAGCAGCTCGCGGACCTCCTCCGGGTCGCGGCTCTCCGAGAGAGCGGTGAACGACGCCAGGTCTGCGAATAGCACGGTCGTGGTGCGTCGCTCCGAGACCGACGGGCTCCCACCGGGAACGGCGGGTGGCTGGGGCGCAACGTCAGCCGCCATCGGTGCGCCGCACTCGGAGCAGAACCTGTTGCGCGCCGGTGCTGTGTGTCCGCACCCCGCACATCGGCGGGCCAGCGCCGAGCCGCACTCCGCGCAGAACTTCGCGCCCTCGGACCCGACGTGGTCACAGCGGGGGCACTGCAGCACCCGTCGCCCCCTCTCTCTGAGTCTGCCCGTTCCCTGGGCCATCGGGCTGCTCGGAGCACGGCACCGGTGACGGCGCGTGCAGCCGTCACGAGAACCACCCTCACAACAGCCCGTGGAGCGGGCACCGCGACCCTATGACGACCTCGCCGCCAGTGCGGCGTAATGACGCAGGTCGAGCAGGCCCCGCGGTGCCGGCGCGGGGGACGGCTAGACCGGGTGGACCGGGCGCGGGCGTTCGGGCCCGGCGGGGGCGCGGACGGCTCCATACTGGCGCGGGCCCGCGACCGCGGGCAGCCAGGTCGACCGCCGAGGTGTCCCGTGCCGCGTCCCACCCGTCAGCCCTCCACGTCGTCGCCCGCCCGTCGCGCGGGCCTCGCGCTCGCCGCGGCCGCCGCCCTGCTGGCCGCGGGCTGCAGCGGCTCGGTCAGCGCCGGCACCGAGACGGCGACGGTCGCCCAGGAGGAGCTCGAGACCCAGGTCGCGGGCTTCATCACCGGGGCCGACGCCGACACCATCGACGTCACCTGCGAGGGCGACCTCGACGCCGAGGAGGGCGCCTCGCAGGAGTGCGTCGCCACCGCCGAGGGCGACCCGCAGCAGACCAACATCCGCGCCACCGTGGAGACCGTCAACGAGGACGACGTCGACTTCTCCATCGACCTCTACGTCACCGCCGCGGCGCTGGCCGACTTCGTGACCGACTACGTCGAGGGCCAGGGCATCACCGTGGACTCCGTCGAGTGCTCCGACGACCTCTCGGCCACCGCGGGCGACACCTCGCGCTGCGAGATCGCCTCGCCCGACGGCGAGGGCGCCGTGGAGGCGACGTCGACGGGCAACGACGGCCTCCAGGTCACCTTCGACATCGCCGACGCGGGCTGAGCGCCGTACGCCTCGGGGCCGCCCGCCGACCCGGGGCCGTCCGCGCGGCCGTCCGCGCGGTCGCTCCCCGGACGCGGCGGGGCGACCCGCGCGCGGGGACCCCCTAGGGTGGCGGCCGTGAGGATCGTCGTGCTGACCGGGGCGGGCATCTCCGCCGAGAGCGGGGTGCCGACCTTCCGCGACGCCGACGGGCTGTGGGAGGGCCACCGCGTCGAGGACGTCGCCACCCCGGAGGCCTTCGTGGCCGACCCGGTGCTCGTCCACGAGTTCTACGACGCGCGTCGCGCCGCGCTCGCCGGCGTCGTGCCCAACCCCGCCCACCGCGCGCTCGCGCGGCTGGAGGAGGCGCTGGGCGACGACCTGCTCGTGGTGACCCAGAACATCGACGACCTGCACGAGCGCGCGGGCTCCACCCGGGTGCTGCACATGCACGGCGAGCTGCTCAAGGCGTGGTGCCTGGCGTGCGAGGGCCGTCACCCTTGGGACGGCCCGATGGGCGGTGACCCCGCCTGCCCCGGATGCGGGGCCCCGGCGCTGCGGCCCGACGTGGTGTGGTTCGGGGAGATCCCCTACGAGATGGACCGCATCCTCGACTCCCTCGGCCGCGCCGACCTCTTCGTCTCCATCGGCACCTCCGGCGCGGTCTACCCCGCCGCCGGCTTCGTGCAGCAGGCCGCCCGCCACGGTGTGCCCACCCTCGAGCTCAACCTGCAGCCCAGCGAGGGCACCGCGTGGTTCCGCGAGGCCCGCCACGGCCCCGCCGGCGTCCTCGTGCCCGCCTGGGTCGAGGACCTCCTCGGCCCCGCCGCCGACTGACCCCGCCGCGCGCCGCCACCGGTCACGCCGCGCCGCCCAGCGATCACGCCCCGTCAGCGCATCTGCCGTTCGTCACGACGGGCCGGCAGAGGAGGCGACCCGGCGTCACAGCTGCGCGGGCGGAGCGGGCTCGGTGCCCGACCAGGCCGCCCAGAGGCGGGCGTAGGGGCCGCCGGCGGCGACGAGGTCGTCGTGGGGGCCGTCCTCGACGACGCGGCCGGCCGCCATCACGACCACCCGGTCGGCGCTGGCGGCCTGGGTGAGCCGGTGGGCGATGGTCAGCGAGGTGCGCCCGCGGGTGACGGCGAGGGCAGCGGCCTCGAGGTCGCGGGCGCCGGCGGAGCCGGCCTCGGCGGTGGCCTCGTCGAGCACGACCACGAGCGGATCGGCCAGCACGACGCGGGCCAGCGCGAGCTGCTGGGCCTGGGCCGGGGTGAGCGGGTGGGCGGAGGCGCCCACCGCGGTGTCGAGGGCCTCGGGCAGCGCCCGCACCCAGCCGAGCGCCCCGACGGCGTCGAGGGCGTCGACCACCTCGGCCTCCTCGGCCCCGGGGTGGGCCAGGGTGAGGTTGTCGCGCACGCTGCCGGTGAAGACGTGCACCTCCTGGCTCACCAGCGCCACGGTCGGTCGGCCCGCGCGACCCGGCGCGACGACCCGGTCGGCGGGCAGGCCGCCGACCAGCACCTCCCCGCGGGTGGGGGCGAGGCGCCCGGCGACCACCGAGCCGAGGGTGGTCTTGCCCGCGCCGCTGGCCCCGACGACGGCCACGCGCTGCCCGGCGGGCACCCGCAGCGACACCCCGTCGACGGCCGGGCGGCCCTCGGCGTACTCGTGGGTGAGGTCGCGGACCTCCAGGGTCGTGTCGGTGCCGGCGCGGGTGCCGTGGGGCGGCACGCGCGCGGGCAGCAGCGCGAGGCCGGCGAGGCGGGTCAGCGAGGCGCCGGCCGACTGGGCGGCGTCGAAGAGGAAGAGCACGGCGCCGATGGGGTTGAAGAGCCGGTGGAAGTACAGCCCCGCGGCGGTGACCTCGCCGACGCTGGCCTCCCCGGCGCGCACCAGCAGGAAGCCCGCGACGAGCACGAGCAGCAGGCCCACCAGCTCGGCGCGGTTGAGCCGCAGCCCGAAGCGGGTGAAGAAGCCGACCACGTCGAGGGAGATCCGTGCCGAGGCCCACGAGGCGGCGTCGACCTGCTCCTGGTGGGCGGCGGAGAGCCCGTGGGCGCGCAGGGTGCGGCTGCCGTGCACGCCGGTGAGGAAGGCCTGCGCGCGCACGCCGTTGGCCTCGCGCTCGCGCTGGTAGAGGGGGGCGGAGCGGGGGAGGTACCACCGCAGCGCCCGCACGTACGCCGGGGCCGTCAGCAGCCCGGCCAGCCCCAGCCGCCAGTCGAGCGCGAAGAGCCCGCCGGCGGTGAGCACGATCGCGAGCGCCGAGCCCACCAGCAGGGGCACGACCTCGGTGAGCGACTGCGCGACGAGGCGCACGTCGTCGCCGACGCGGCTGAGCAGGTCGCCGCTGCCGGCCTGCTCGACGGTGGCGCCGTCGAGGTGCAGCGCCCGGTCGAGGGCCTGCTCGCGCAGCTCGGCCAGCGCCGGCTCACCCGCCCGCGCCAGGCGGCCCGTGGCGAGCGCGGTGCCGACCATGACCACGACGCCGGCGCCGAGGATCCACAGCGCCGAGCGCACGACGTCGTCTCGGCTGCCGCCCTCGGCGACGGTGTCGACGACGGCGCCGAGCTGCCAGGGCGCGACGAGACCGGCCAGCCCGACGAGCACGTAGAGCCCGGCGGTGAGCGCGACGTCGAGGCGACGGCGGCGCAGCAGGGTCAGCGTCAGCCGGGCGGCCTCGCGGGGGGTGGAGCGGGGGAGCAGGGTGGTCATCGCAGCACCGCCTCGCGGTAGGCGCTGTCGTCGCGCACCAGCTGCGCGTGGGTGCCGGTGGCCCTCACCCGTCCCGCGTCGAGGTGCACGACGCGGTGGGCGCGCGCCAGCAGCACCGGGCTGCTCGTGAGCAGCAGCGTCGTGGGCGCGGCGCTCGTGGCGGCCGCCGCCCCCTGGTCGCCCGGGTGGCGCTCCGCGACGAGGGCGGCGGCGATGCGGTGCTCGGTGGCGGCGTCGACGGCGGTGGTGGGGTCGTGGAGCACGAGCACGGGGGCCGGCGCGGCGAGGGCGCGGGCCAGCCCGACCCGCTGGCGCTGCCCGCCGGAGAGCGTGGTGCCGCCGACCGTGACCGGCTCCTCCAGCCCGCCCGCGCAGTGGGCGACCACCTCGTCGGCCGCCGAGGCGACGAGCACGGCCGCGAGGCGCTCGTCGTCGAGGCGGCCGCCGGGGTCGACGTTGCTGCGCAGGGTGCCCTCGAAGAGGTCGACCTGGTGGTCGGCGACCAGCAGCAGCCGGCGGGTCTCGGCCAGCGTCAGGTCGGTGAGCGGTGTGCCGCCGAGGCGCACCTCGCCGCGGTCGGGGCGCAGCTCACCGCGCAGCAGCCGCACCAGGGCGGCGGCGTCGGCGGGGTCCTCGGCCACGACGGCGACCAGCTCGCCGGGGGCGGCGCGCAGGTCCACGCCCCGCAGCGTGCCGCTGTGGACGTCGTGGAGGGCGAGGTCGGCCGGGCCGGTGGCCTCGGCCTCCCCCGCGAGCAGCAGCCGGGGCGTGGCGAGCACCGTGACGAGGCGGTCGGCCGAGGCCCGCGACTGGGCGAGCTGGGCCACGAAGTAGGCCAGGGTCTGCAGCGGCTCGGCCACGAACTGCGCGAGGCCGACGACCGCGATGAGCTCCCCGATGCTCAGCGCCCCGTCGAGGGCGCGCGAGCCCGCGACCAGGGCGACCACCACCAGCACGACGCCGCTGAGCCCCTGGGTCGCGCCGTACAGCAGGCCCTCCCAGCGGGCGGCGGCGACGCTGGCCTCGGCGGCGCGGTGGCTCTCGCGGCGGTAGCGCGCCAGCGCGACGTCCTCGGCGCCGATGCCCTTGAGCGGGCGCAGGCCGGTGACGAGGTCGGTGGCGATGCCGGTGGCGCGTCCGAGCGCCTCCTGGCGCACCGCGCTGCGGCGGGTGAGGGGGCCGGCCAGCAGGTGGTTGACGAGCAGCGCGACCGGTACGCCGACCAGCACCACCAGCGTCAGCACCAGGTCGATGCGGGCCAGCACCACCGCGGTGACCGCGAAGCCGGCCACCGCCGCCACCGCGAACCACGCCTGGCGCAGCACCGCCGCGGCCTGGTCGGCGTCGCCGGTGGCCACCGCGAGCAGGTCGCCGGGCACCTGGTCGGCGCGGGCGCCCCGGGGGTCGAGCAGGTGGCCCGACACCTCCGTGCGCAGCCGGTGGCCCTCGCGCTGCAGCGCGCCCTCGCCGACGATCGCCCCGCCGCGGTAGCTGAAGGCCAGGGTCGCGAAGAGCGCGCAGAGCACCCCGCCCCACAGCGCCAGCGCCGACCACGACCCGGTGGCGACCGCGCGGTCGACGACCACCCCGATCATCACCGGCACCATGGCCTCGCACACCTGCCACACCGCGATCAGCGCCGACGCGCCGCCGAGCCGTGGGGCGTTGCGCCGCAGCGCCCGCCGCAGCAGCGCCCCGCCGGTGGCCGGCGCGGGAGCGGAGGTCGTCGGCACCGGGTAAGGCTAGCCTTACTTGCCCGCCGCCGAGCGGGTGGGGCGTGCCGCGGACGCGTCAGGCCGGCTCGACCACCGCGCCCGCGTGGGCGGGCAGGGTGAGCGTGCCGGAGGCGTCCAGGACGACCCCGTCGGCGGTGGCCAGGAGCACCTCGCCCGGGCCGGTGGTGACCACGACGGGCCGGTCGCCCAGGTTGGCGACCACGCGCAGCGCGCCGCGGCCCAGGGTGACCAGCCGGGCCGACGCGTCGACCTCGCAGGTGGTGGCGCCGAACGCGGGGTCGGTGAGCTCGGAGCGGGCCCGGCGCAGGGCGACGAGGCGGCGGTAGAGGTCGAGCACGCGGGCGTGCACGCCGTCGCCGGCCGCGGGGTCCTCGACCTGCGACCAGTCCAGCTTCGAGCGCTCGAAGGTCGCGGGGTCCTGCGGGTCGGGCACGGCGTCGGGGTCCCAGCCCATCTTCGCGAACTCCGCGATCCGCCCCTCGGCGGTCGCCGTGCCCAGCTCGGGCTCGGGGTGGCTGGTGAAGAACTGGAACGGCGTGGAGGCCGCCCACTCCTCGCCCTGGAAGAGCATCGGGGTGAAGGGGCCGGTGAGCGTGAGCAGCGCGGCCAGACCGAGGCCGCCCTCGTCGAGGTGCTCGGTGAGCCGGTCGCCGACGGCGCGGTTGCCGATCTGGTCGTGGTTCTGGTTGCAGACCACCAGGCGCCAGGTCGGCATGGTCGCGGTGTCGACGGGCCGGCCGTGGTCGGCCTCGCGGAAGGAGCTGTAGGTGCCGTCGTGGAGGAAGCCGCGGGTCATCACCTTGGCCAGCGCCTCGAGCGGCTCGAAGTCGGCGTAGTAGCCGGTGGTCTCGCCGGTGAGCGCGACGTGCACGGCGTGGTGGAAGTCGTCGCTCCACTGCGCGTCGAGACCGCGCCCGCCGCCCTCGCGGGGGGTGACCATGCGGGCGTCGTTGAGGTCGGACTCCGCGATCAGCGTGAGCGGGCGACGCAGGTGCGCCGACAGTGCCGCGACCTCGAGGCCCATCTCCTCCAGCAGGTGCACCGCGGAGGTGTCCTGCAGCGCGTGCACGGCGTCGAGGCGCAGCGCGTCGACGTGGTAGTCCTCGAGCCACATCGCGACGTTGTCGAGGATGTAGCGGCGCACCTCCGCGGAGCCCTCCTGGTCGAGGTTGACCAGGTCGCCCCAGGTGTTGCGGCCCTCGGTGAGGTAGGGCCCGTAGAGCGGCAGGTAGTTGCCGGAGGGGCCGAGGTGGTTGTAGACGACGTCCTGCACCACGCCGAGCCCGGCGGCGTGGCAGCCGTCGACGAAGCGCTGGTAGGCCTCGGGCCCGCCGTAGGACTCGTCCACGGCGAACCAGTCGACGCCGTCGTAGCCCCAGTTGTGGGTGCCGTTGAAGGCGTTGACCGGCATCACCTCGACGAGGTCGACGCCGAGGTCGACCAGGTGGTCGAGGCGCCCCAGCGCGGCGTCGAGGGTGCCCTCGGGGGTGAAGGTGCCGACGTGGAGCTCGTAGACGACCGAGCCGGCGAGCTGGCGCCCGGTCCAGGCGCCGTCGCCCCAGGCGTACGCCGAGGGGTCGAAGCTGCGCGAGAGGCCGTGGACGCCGTCGGGCTGGCGCCGCGAGCGCGGGTCGGGCCGCGGGGTGTCGTCGTCGTCGAGCAGGTAGCCGTAGTCGACGGGGCCGGAGCCGGCGCCGGGCACCTCGCCCGCCGGGGTCCACCAGCCGCCGTCGCCGCGGGTCATCGGCACCGGCTCGGCGCCGGCGACGTGCAGCCGCACCCGGTCGGGCACGGGCGCCCAGACGTCGAAGGGCCTGCGCACGGGTGCGCGGGTCGTGCCGGTCGTCGAACCGGTGGTCCCGGTCATGTCAGTCCTCCCTCACCAGCAGCGCGACGGGGTAGGTCGCGAGCACGTCGTCGAGCGCGAGCCCCTGCTCGTCGGCGGTCACGACGCGGTCGGAGACCACGTCGCGCCACGCGCCGGCCGGCAGCTCGAGCCGGGTGTCCTGCCAGCCGCCGCGTCCGGCGAGCCCGGCGGGCAGCCGCGTGGCCACGGTGACCGCGCCGCCGCGGTCGAAGGCGAGCACGTGGTCGGCCGCGGGGCCGCTCGCGCGCACCCCGTCGTACGACGAGAAGAGCTCGGGCCGCCCACGGCGCAGGCCGAGGGCGCGGGCCGTGACGCGGAGCTTGGCCGCGCCGTGGTCGTCGACCGAGGCGGTCAGCGACGGAGCCCCGGCGCCGTCGGCGGCGACCTCGGCGAGCAGCGCGACGCGGTCGTCGAAGTCGACGGGGCGCCGGTTGTCGGGGTCGACCAGCGACTGCTCCCACAGCTCGGAGCCCTGGTAGACGTCGGGCACGCCGGGCATCGTGATCGCCACCAGCTTGGCGGCCAGGGCGTTGCTCCAGCCCGGCCCGGTGACCTGCGCGAGCAGGCCGTCGAGCACGGCACGGACCTCGGCGGAGTCGATCGCGGCGTCGACGGCGGCGTGGACCGCCGCCTCGTAGGCCTCGTCGGGCTCGGTCCAGGTGGTGCGGTCGCCGGCCTCGCGCATCGCCTTCATCGCGTAGCCGTGGAGGCGCTCGCGCAGGTCGGCGGGCACCTCGCCGGTGACCCCGGAGCCGTCGGTGCTCGCCGGCCAGGCGCCCAGCACGGCCTGCCACAGCAGCGAGCCGAAGCCGGGGTCGGGGAGCGGCGCGAGGGCCAGCAGCCGCTCCAGGGCGGCGGCCCAGGCCTCGGGACGTTCGGCGAGCACGGTGATGCGGGCGCGCACGTCCTCGCCGCGCTTGGTGTCGTGGGTCGAGAGCGTGGTCATGGCGTGGGGCCACTCCCGCTGCCGCTCGGTCATCGCCTCGTGGAAGGCGGTGACGGGCAGGGCGAAGACGCTGGGGTCGCCGCCGACCTCGTTGAGGGAGGTCAGGCGCGACCAGCGGTAGAAGGCGCAGTCCTCGACGCCCTTGGCCATGACCATGCCGCTGGTCTGCTGGAAGCGGCGGGCCGGCGGGTGCCAGATGTCGCCGAGCACGGGGCGCAGCACGTCGAGGGTGCCGGCCAGGTCGGGGCGGTGCTCGCGGGCCAGCGCGAAGGCCTCGTCGAGGTGCTCGACGCCGTCGGGCAGGTAGGAGCGGTAGACGGGGAAGCAGGCCAGCAGCTCGGCCACGGCGTCGACGACCGCGGCCTCGGGGGCCTCGGTGGTGACCCGGCGGACCTCGCGGGTGATCCGGCGGACCTCGCTGCCGAGGATGCCGTCGGCGACCTCGCGCTTGGTGTCGTGGATCATCGCGGCCCAGTCGACCTCGTGGCCGCGCAGGCGGGTCTCGAGCGCGTCGAGCGGCGCCTGGCCGGCGGGGTCGGTGAGCACGCGGTCGAGGTGGCCCAGGGCGTCGTAGCCGGTGGTGCCGTCGGTGGCCCAGGAGTCGCTGAGCCGCTCGCCGGGCTCGAGGATCTTCTCGACGAGCACGTAGGCGCCGCCGGTGAGGTCGCGCAGGTCGTCGAGGTAGCGCTGGGGGTCGCGCAGGCCGTCGGGGTGGTCGACGCGCAGGCCGTCGACGAGGCCCTCGGTGAACCAGCGGCGGATCTCGCGGTGCGACTCGGCGAAGACCTCGGGGTCCTCCACGCGCAGCGCGGCGAGGGTGTTGACGGCGAAGAAGCGGCGGTAGTTGAGCCCGTCGTCGGCGGTGTGCCAGCTGACGAGCTCGTAGTGCTGCAGCGCGTGGACGGCCTGCGGGTCGTCGCCGCCCTCGGTGCCGGGGCCGGCCGTGCCGGGGGCCACGGGGTAGTGGTTGTCGTGGTAGAGCAGCTCGCCGCGGTCGGGGGAGAGGGCGAGGTGGCCGATGGGTCCGCCGTCGCCCTCGGGCAGGTCGTCGTCGCCGACGACCGGGATCCTGATGCGGCCGTCGCCGGCGGCCCAGTCGACGTCGAAGGCGGTGGCGTGCTCCGACTCGCGGCCGAGCTTGAGCACGTCCCACCACCACTGCTCGTCGGTGGGCGTGGCCACGCCGACGTGGTTGGGCACGATGTCGACGAGCACGCCCAGCCCGAGCCGGCGGGCCTCGGCCGACAGCGCGGCCAGGCCCTCGGCGCCGCCGCGGGACTCGTCGACGCGGTCGTGGGCGACCACGTCGTAGCCGTGGTCGCTGCCGGGCTCGGCGGCCAGCAGCGGCGAGAGGTAGACCCAGTCGACGCCGAGGTCGCGCAAGTACTCCAGCCGCCCCGCCGCGGTGTGCAGGTCGAAGTCCTCGGTGATCTGCAGGCGGTACGTCGACACCGGTCGCCGGGTGCCACCGGCGGGGGCGGCCCCGGACGCGGGGGAGGTGCCGGCCATCAGACGTCCTCGGGACCGCCGGCGGCGGTCTGCTCGGTGGTGGTGGTCAGCGCCTTGACCGAGGCGGCCACGGAGCTGTCGGGCTCGGGCTCGACGTCGGCGTGCTGCTGGAGCACCACGACGCTGCGCCCGGTCAGCGGCAGGGCCGCGCCGGCGTCGAGGGCCTGGCCGCGCTCGTGGCTGCCGGCGGTGTCGATGACCACGCTCCAGCGCTCGGCGTACTCACCGGGGGGCAGGGTGACCTCGACGTCCTCCGCGCAGGGGTGGAAGTAGAGCAGGAAGTGGTCGTCGACGATGCGCTGGCCGCGGGCGTCGAGACCCGCGATGCCCTGGCCGTTGAGGTACATGCCGATCGCGCGGCAGCCGCCCTCGGCGTCGCCGGCCTCCCAGTCGCCGTCGCCCATGGGGCGGCCCTCGGTGTGCAGCCACACGATGTCGTCGAGGCGCTCGCCGTCGTCGGAGCGCACCTCGTTGCCGGTGAAGAACCGCTTGCGGCGGAAGGTCGGGTGCTCGGCGCGCAGCCGCGCGACGGAGGCGGTGAACTCCACCAGCGGCTCGTCGAGGCGGTCCCAGTGCATCCAGGCGATCTCGGAGTCCTGGGCGTAGGTGTTGTTGTTGCCGTCCTGGGTGCGGCCGGCCTCGTCGCCGTGCAGCAGCATCGGCACGCCCTGGGAGAGCAGCAGGGTGGTGAGGTAGTTGCGCTGGGTGCGGGCGCGCAGCTCGAGCACGGCCTCGTCGTCGGTGGGGCCCTCGACGCCGTGGTTCCACGAGCGGTTGTGGCTCTCGCCGTCGTTGTTGTCCTCGCCGTTGGCCTCGTTGTGCTTCTCGTTGTAGGAGACGAGGTCGCGCAGCGTGAAGCCGTCGTGGGCGGTGACGAAGTTGATGCTGGCGAAGGGGCGGCGACCCGAGTGCTCGTAGAGGTCGGAGGAGCCGGCCAGGCGGCTGGCGAAGTCGCCCAGGGAGGGCTCGCCGCGCCAGAAGTCGCGCACGACGTCGCGGTAGGCGCCGTTCCACTCCGACCACTGGGGCGGGAAGCCGCCGACCTGGTAGCCGCCGGGGCCGACGTCCCAGGGCTCGGCGATGAGCTTGACCTGGCTGACCACCGGGTCCTGCTGCACGAGCTCGAAGAAGGTGGCGAGGCGGTCGACCTCGTAGAACTCGCGGGCCAGGGTGGAGGCGAGGTCGAAGCGGAAGCCGTCGACGTGCATCTCGGTGACCCAGTAGCGCAGCGAGTCCATGATCAGCTGCAGCGAGTGGGGGTGGCGCACGTTGAGGCTGTTGCCGGTGCCCGTGTAGTCCATGTAGTAGCGCTGGTCGTCCTCGACCAGGCGGTAGTAGGCCTGGTTGTCGATGCCCTTGAAGCTCAGCGTGGGGCCGAGGTGGTTGCCCTCGGCGGTGTGGTTGTAGACGACGTCGAGGATGACCTCGATGCCCTCGGCGTGCATGGCCTTGACCATGGCCTTGAACTCCTGCACCTGCATCCCGCGGCCGTGCTCGTCGCGCGCGGCGGCGGCGTAGTCGGCGTGGGGGGCCAGGAAGGCGAGGGTGTTGTAGCCCCAGTAGTTGCGCAGGCCCTTCTCGAGCAGCGTGTTGTCCTGGATGAACTGGTGCACCGGCATCAGCTCGATCGCGGTCACCCCGAGCCGCTTGAGGTGGCTGGTGACCGAGGGGTGGGCCAGGCCGGCGTAGGTGCCGCGCAGCGCCTCGGGCACGTCGGGGTGCAGCTCGGTGAGGCCCTTGACGTGGGCCTCGTAGATGACCGTCTCGTTGTAGGGCACGTGCGGCTTGCGGTCGCCCTCCCAGTCGAAGAAGGGGTTGATGACGACGCCGAGCATCATGTGGGCGGCGGAGTCGTCGTCGTTGCGCGACTCCTCGTCGCCGAACTCGTAGGCGAAGAGGCTGGGGTCCCAGTCGATCTCGTGGGTGGTCGCCTTGGCGTAGGGGTCGAGCAGCAGCTTGTTGGGGTTGCAGCGCAGGCCCTGCTCGGGCGCCCAGGGGCCGTGCACGCGGTAGCCGTAGCGCTGGCCGGGCTGCACCTGCGGGAGGTAGCAGTGCCAGACGTGGGCGTCGACCTCGGTCAGCTCCAGGCGGGTCTCGGTGAAGTCCTCGCCGCTGCCCTCGAAGAGGCACAGCTCCACGCGCTCGGCGACCTCGCTGAAGAGGGCGAAGTTGGTGCCGCTCCCGTCGTAGGTCGCTCCGAGCGGGTAGGCGTGGCCGGGCCAGATCTCCATGGGTACTCCGTGCTGGTTCTCGAGGGTGCGGGTGGGGGTCCAACCTTGGATCGATCAAAGCATGACGGGCCGGTGGCAGGCCCACCCCTGAGGGGGGCAGGGCGTGATCCACCCCTCTCCCGGGGTGTCTTCACCCCTCGGTTACCCATCGGTAGCCTGGCGCCATGAAGCGCGCGATCTACGACGAGGACCACGAGGCGTTCCGGGCATCGGTGAAGGAGTTCGTCGACCGCTCCGTCACCCCGCACGCCGAGGAGCACCTGGAGGCCAAGGGCCTGCCCCGCGACTTCTGGCTCGAGGCCGGCAAGCAGGGCCTGCTCGGCCTCGAGGTGCCCGAGCAGTACGGCGGCATGGGCGCCGGCGACTACCGCTTCAACGCGGTGCTCACCGAGGAGCTGTCGAAGGTCAACGCCTCGCTGCCCTCCTGCGTGGGCATCCACTCCGACATCGTGGCGCCCTACCTCGTGGAGCTGACCTCCGAGGAGCAGCGCCAGCGCTGGCTGCCGGGCGTGGCCGGCGGCGAGCTGCTCACCGCCATCGGCATGACCGAGCCCTCCGGCGGCTCCGACCTGGCCGCGCTCAAGACCACCGCGGTGCGCGACGGCGACCAGTGGGTGCTCAACGGCTCGAAGACCTTCATCACCAACGGCTACTCCGCCGACCTCGTCGTCGTGGCCGCCCGCACCTCCCCGGAGAAGAAGGCCAAGGGCATCACGCTCTTCGGCGTCTCCACCTCGCTGCCCGGCTTCTCGCGCGGGCGCAAGCTCGACAAGGTCGGCCAGCCCGAGTCCGACACCGCCGAGCTGTTCTTCGAGGACCTGCGCCTCACCGACGACGACGTCGTGGGCGAGCTCGACCAGGGCTTCATCCACATGATGCAGAACCTCCCGCAGGAGCGGCTCAACTGCGCGGTCTCCAACCTGGCCCACGCCAAGCAGATCCTCGCCGAGACCATCGTCTACGCCCAGGAGCGCAAGGCCTTCGGCCAGGGCATCGGCTCCTTCCAGCACAACAAGTTCCTGCTCGCCGAGCTGGTGACCCAGATCGACGTCACCCAGTCCTTCGTCGACGAGTGCGTGCTCGCCCACACCCGCGCCGAGCTGACCCCCATCGACGCCGCCAAGGCCAAGTGGTGGACCTCGCAGGTGCAGAACGACGTGCTCGACCACTGCGTGCAGCTGCACGGAGGCTACGGGTTCATGAACGAGTACCGCGTGGCCCGCGCCTGGAAGGACGCCCGCGTCTCGAAGATCTGGGCCGGCTCCAACGAGATCATGAAGGAGCTCATCGGCCGCGACCTCGGCCTCTGAGCGCCCCGGTGCGGCTCCGGCCGGCCCGTCGAGGAGGGCGGGCAGCCCAGCCTCGCCTTCCTTGTCGTGGGCAGCGGTCGGGGTCATGATCGGCGCGTGACCACCGACCTCGACCACGGCGCCGACGGGCTCCCCGGCGAGCCCCAGCCCGGCCCCCACGCCGACGAGCCGCACGTCGAGGGCCGCAACAACCGCCTCAACTGGCTGCGCGCCGGCGTGCTCGGGGCCAACGACGGCATCGTGTCGACCGCCGGCATCGTGATGGGCGTGGCGGGCGCGACCACCGACCGCACCGCGATCCTCGTGGCCGGCGTCGCGGGCCTCACCGCCGGTGCGCTCAGCATGGGCGCGGGGGAGTACGTCTCGGTCAGCACCCAGCGCGACGCCGAGGAGGCGCTGCTGGCCAAGGAGGAGCGCGAGCTGCGCGAGGACCCCGAGGACGAGCTGGCCGAGCTGGCGGGGCTCTACGTCGACAAGGGCCTCTCGCAGGACCTCGCGCTCCAGGTCGCGCGCCAGCTCACCGAGCACGACGCCCTCGGCGCGCACGCCGAGGCCGAGCTGGGCATCGACCCCGAGGACCTCACCAGCCCCTGGTCGGCGGCCTTCGCCTCGATGGTCGCCTTCACCCTCGGCGCGCTGCTCCCGCTGCTGACCATCACCCTCGTGCCGGCCTCGCTGCGGATCTGGGTCACCGTCGTCTCGGTCGCCCTCGCCCTGGCCCTCACCGGCTGGACCAGCGCCCGCCTCTCCGACGGCCCCCCGCAGCGCGCCCTGGTGCGCAACGTCGCCGGCGGCCTCTTCGCCATGGGCGTCACCTACCTCGTCGGCGCCCTGCTCGGCACCCGCATCGGCTGACCGAGCACCCGGGCCCGGCCGGTCCGGGGGCCTCGGCCGTCGCGGCGGTCTCCGGGAAAACGCGTCGACGCGGCGCGCGGCCGGCTCCTAGCATCGGCGCGTGCCGTCCCCCGCGCTGCTCCTCGCCTTCGCGCTGACCTCGCTGGCCCTGGTGGCCGTGCCGGGGCCCAGCGTGCTCTTCGTGGTGGGTCGGTCGCTGGCGCTGGGCCGGCGGGCCGGGCTGCTCACCGTGCTCGGCAACGCGCTCGGCTTCGTGCCGCTGGTGGCGGCGGTCGCCCTGGGCGTGGGGGCGGTGGTGGCCGAGTCGGTGGTGCTGCTCGGCGCGCTGAGGCTCGCCGGGGCCGCCTACCTGGTGCTCCTCGGGGTGCAGGCCGTGCGCCACCGCCGCGACGGTGGGACCGGCCCGGACGCCGGTGCGGCCGCGTCCGCGCCCCGCGCCGGCGCCCGGATCGTGCGCGAGGGCTTCCTGGTCGGTGTCACCAACCCCAAGACCGTGGTCTTCCTGGTGGCGGTGCTCCCCCAGTTCGTCGACCACGGCGCCGGGTCGGTGACGGCGCAGCTGGTCGTGCTCGGCCTGGTCTTCGCCGCGGCGGCCCTGCTCGGAGACAGCCTCTGGGCGCTGGCCGCCGGGGGCGCGCGCGACTGGCTGGGCGCCACCCCCCGCCGGCTCGCGGGCCTGCGGGCCGGCGGCGGCGTGATGATGGTCGGCCTCGGCGTGGCCACGGCCACCTCCGGGCACCGCGCGTGAGCGGGCGCGACCGCGGCGCCCGGCTGCGGCTCTTCGTAGCGCTCGTGCCGCCGCCGGAGGCGCTCGAGCACCTCGACGCGTTCCTCGAGCCGCGCCGCGCGGCGGCACCCTTCCGCTGGAGCGCCGCCGAGCAGGTGCACCTCACGCTCGGCTTCTGCCCGGCCGCGCCCGAGCGCGTGCTCGACGACCTGGTCGAGGCGCTGGCGCTCGCAGCGGCCCGCCGTACGCCGCTCCGGGCACGGGTCGCCGGCGGCGGCGCCTTCCCCGACCCGCTGGCCGCGCGCGTGCTGTGGGCGGGCCTCGACCTCGACGACGACGCGCGGGCCGAGCTCGACCGGCTCGCCGCCGGGGTGCGGAGCGCGGCCTCGCACGTCGGCGCCGCACCCGAGGGCCAGCGCTTCCGACCCCACCTGACCGTGGGCCGTCTCGGCGCTCCCGCCGGGGTGCTCGACTGGGTCCGGCTGCTCCACACCTACGCCGGCCCGGCGTGGACCGCCGACGAGGTCGCGCTGCTGTCGTCCCACCTCGGGGAGGGCCCGCGCGGGCGACCGCGCCACGAGGTGCTCGCGACACTGCCGCTGGGCGGCTGAGGCCGGCCCCACCACGCCCGCCGCCGGTGCGGCGCGGGGGGCGCGCCGCGGGTGCCGGCGGGGCTACGTTGCCCGGGTGAGGATCGCCGTGGCCCGCGAGACCCGACCCGGGGAGACCCGGGTCGCGCTGGTGCCCGAGCTCGTGGGCGCGCTCACCGCGCTGGGCTACGACGTGGTGGTCGAGCCGGGCGCGGGTCTGGGCGCGCTGGCCGAGGACGCCGACTACGAGGCCGCCGGTGCCACGGTCGAGGACCGCGCCGTGGAGGACGCCGACGTGGTGGTCTCGGTGCAGCCGCTGGAGCGCGCCACCGCGCGACGCCTGGCCAGCGGCTCGACCACGGTGTCGTTCCTGCCCGCGGCCCAGGAGCTCGACCTGGTCGCCGACCTGCGCGACCTGCGGATCAGCAGCTTCGCGATGGAGCTGGTGCCGCGGATCTCACGGGCCCAGTCGATGGACGCCCTGAGCTCGCAGTCGCTGGTCGCGGGCTACCGCTGCGCCGTCGTCGCCGCCGGGCTGCTGCGGCGCTTCCTGCCGCTGAACATGACCGCCGCCGGCACGGTCGAGCCCGCCCAGGTCGTCGTGCTCGGCGCGGGCGTGGCCGGCCTGCAGGCCATCGCCACCGCCAAGCGGCTCGGCGCGGTCGTGCGGGCCTACGACGTGCGACCCTCCTCCGCGGAGGAGATCGCCTCGATGGGCGCCCGCGCCATCGACCTCGACCTCCCGCCGCTGGAGGGCAGCGGCGGCTACGCACGCGAGATGGACGAGGAGCGGGCGCGGCTGCAGCGCGAGCTCCTGGCGCCCCACGTCGCCGCCGCCGACGCGCTCATCACGACCGCCGCCGTGCCCGGCCGCACCGCCCCGCTGCTGGTGACCCGCGCGATGGTCGAGGCCATGGCGCCCGGCTCCGTGGTCGTCGACCTCGCCGCCGACTCCGGCGGCAACGTCGAGGGCTCGGTGCCCGGCGAGCTGGTGCGCGTCGGCGCCGCCCAGGTCTGGGGCGGGCGCAACGTGCCGGCCCAGATGCCCCAGCCGGCCTCGCGCCTCTACGCCCAGAACGTCGTCAACCTGGTGGCCCTGATGACCCGCCCGGCCACCGCCGATGCGCCCGCGACCCTCGCCCCCGACCTCGCCGACGAGGTGCTCGACGCGGCCTGCGTCACCCACGACGGCGTGGTGCGCCACGGTCCCACCCGCGCCCTGCTCGAGGGCCCGTCCTCCGGAGGAGCACCGTGACCGACGACCCGATCGTGTGGCTGACCGTCTTCGTGCTCAGCGTCTTCGTCGGCATCGAGGTCGTCGGCAAGGTCTCCTCGACCCTCCACACCCCGCTGATGTCCGGCGCCAACGCCATCCACGGCGTCATCCTGCTGGGCGCGGTGCTCGTCACCGGCACCTCTGAGAGCACCCTGGGACTCGTCGTGGGCCTGGTCGCGGTGGTGCTCGCCACCGTCAACATGGTCGGCGGCTTCGTGGTCACCGACCGCATGCTGCAGATGTTCGTGCGCCGCCGTCCCGGTCCCGGGTCGCAGGCGCCGGACGCCCCCCGGCGCGGGGGCCGGGCGTGAGCACCGCGGCCGAGCTGGTCTACCTGCTCTGCGCGGTCGGCTTCATCCTCGCCCTCAAGGGCCTCTCGGGGCCGCGTACGGCGCGCGCCGGCAACCTGGTCGGCGCCGCGGCTGCCGTGGTGGCCGTGGCGGTGCCCTTCGTCGACTCCGGGGTGCCCGGCGGCCTCGACCACGTGCCGCTCATCCTGGCCGCGGTCGCGCTCGGCTCCGTGGTGGGCGTGGTCGGGGCCCGGCGGGTGCAGATGACCCAGATGCCGCAGATGGTGGCCCTCTTCAACGGCGTCGGCGGCGGCGCGGCCGCGCTCGTGGCGCTCCTGGAGCTCGACCACCAGGCCGCCCTGGCGGCCACCGCCCCCGGGTCGACGGGGTGGTTCGACGTCGCCGCCACCGTCTTCACCGTCGTGGTCGGCTCGGTCTCGCTGGCCGGCTCCGTGGTCACCTTCGCCAAGCTCCAGGAGCTGATGACCTCCCGCCCCGTGCTCTTCCCCGGCCTCCCGGTGGTCTTCGCGGTCGGGCTGGTCGCCGCCGTGGTGCTCGCCGTGCTGTGCGTGCGCGACCCCTCGGTCGGCCTCGGGATCGGCCTGGGCGTGCTCGGGCTCGCGCTCGGCGTGCTGCTGGTGCTGCCGGTCGGCGGGGCCGACGTACCGATCGTGATCTCGCTGCTCAACGCCTTCACCGGCCTGAGCGTCGCCGCCGGCGGCTACGTGCTGGCCAACACCACCCTGCTGGTGGCCGGAACCCTCGTCGGGGCCTCCGGCACCTTCCTCACCCTGCTCATGGCCCGGGCGATGGGCCGCTCCACCGCCCACGTGCTCTTCGGCGCCCTGCGCGGCGGCTCCACCCTCGGCGCGGGCGAGGCCTCCGACCGGCCCGTGCGCAGCGCCGGGCCCGCCGACGTCGCGATCCTGCTGGCCTACGCCGAGCGCGTCATCGTCGTGCCCGGCTACGGCCTCGCCGTCGCCCAGGCCCAGCACACCCTGCGCGAGCTCGTCGACGTGCTCGGCGCGCGCGGCACCCGCGTCGACTACGCCATCCACCCCGTCGCGGGGCGCATGCCGGGCCACATGAACGTGCTGCTCGCCGAGGCCCAGGTGCCCTACGAGCAGCTGGTCGAGATGGACGACATCAACGCCGACTTCCGCGAGACCGACGTCGTGCTCGTCGTCGGCGCCAACGACGTGGTCAACCCCGCCGCCCGCACCACCCCGTCGGCGCCGATCTACGGCATGCCGATCCTCGACGTCGACCAGGCCCGCCAGGTCGTCTTCCTCAAGCGCTCGATGCGCCCCGGCTTCGCCGGCATCGAGAACGACCTGCTCCACGAGCCGACCACCACGCTGCTCTTCGGCGACGCCAAGGACTCCCTGACCAGGCTGCTCGCGGCCCTCAAGGCGCTCTGAGCGACTCCCACATCGCGAGACGTGGTGCGCGGTCGGGGAAGAGACCGCGGGGGCGACCTGTTGGAGCGGGCATGACCAACACACCGGAGAAGATCGTCTACACCGCCCGCGCCTCCGTCACCGGCGGCCGCCAGGGTCGCGCGACCTCGGAGGACGGCGTCCTCGACCTCAGCCTCACCGCCCCCAAGGAGGTCGGTGGGCCCGGCACCGGCACCAACCCCGAGCAGCTCTTCGCCGTCGGCTACGGCGCCTGCTTCCAGGGCGCGCTGACCATGGTCGCCAAGGCCCACGGCGTCGACGCCTCGGGCTCGCAGCTCGAGATCGCCGTCGGCTTCGGCCCCGAGGGCGACTCCTACGCCATCACCGCCGACATCGAGGTGACCATCCCCGGCGTCGACGACGCCAAGGCCCAGGAGCTCGTCGAGGCCGCCCACCAGGTGTGCCCCTACTCCAAGGCCACCCGCGGCAACGTGCCCGTCACCGTGGTCGGCAAGGGCGCCTGACCCTCAGGACCGGACCCACTCCCGCCGCCTCGCGGGACCTCGCACGAGCCGCTGCCCTCCGGGGTGGCGGCTCGTGCCGTCTCCCGGTGGTGGCCGGTGGTGCCGGGTGGCGGGGGGTGCCGGGTGGCGGGGGGTGCCGGCTGACGGGGGGTGCCGGCTGACGGGCGGTGCCGGGTGGCGCGGTCAGGCGTGCGCCGTCCTGGGCGCCCGGGTCAGTGGGCCACGCCGTACAGCCGGTCGCCGGCGTCGCCGAGCCCGGGCACGATGTAGCCGTTCTCGTCGAGGCGCTCGTCCATCGCCGCGGTGACGACGGTGACCGGCACGCCGATGTCCTCGAGCTCCTGCTCCAGGCGCGCGCAGCCCTCGGGGGCGGCCAGCAGGCAGATCGCGGTGATGTGGTCGGCGCCGCGGTCGGTGAGGAAGCGGATGGCCGCGGCGAGCGTGCCGCCGGTGGCCAGCATCGGGTCGAGCACGTAGCACTGGCGCCCCGAGAGGTCCTCGGGCAGGCGCTCGGCGTAGGTGGAGGCCTCGAGGGTCTCCTCGTTGCGCACCATGCCCAGGAATCCGACCTCGGCCGTCGGCAGCAGCCGCATCATGCCGTCGAGCATGCCGAGACCGGCGCGCAGGATCGGCACCACGAGCGGCTTGGGGGAGGCCAGGCGGACCCCGGTGGCGGCCGAGACGGGCGTGCGGATCTCGACGGTCGCGACGCGCACGTCGCGGGTGGCCTCGTAGGCCAGCAGCGTCACCAGCTCGTCGGCCAGGGCGCGGAAGGTCGGGGAGTCGGTGCGCTCGTCGCGCAGCGTGGTGAGCTTGTGGGTGACGAGCGGGTGGTCCACGACGTGGGTGCGCATGCGCGAAACCCTAGGGCACGCCGACGGCGCCGGCTCAGCCGTCGGTCAAGCCCGTCACGCAGGGGTGGCCCCGGCCACCCCGGTCTGTCACGCTGGGGTCGGGCCACCTCCGGCGACCCGCACCACGCCAGTCACCACCCGGTCATCCCTCGGGCACCACCCGGGCGCCGACCGGGGCCACGGACGCAGCGGACGGGAGAGCACCGTGAGCGAGCAGATCGACGCGGTCGACTTCGCGGTGGCGGCCTACCGCGAGCAGGGCCGCTGGAGCGTCCAGGAGATCACCCACCACCACCTCGACGACGTCGAGACCCTGGCCGAGGCGCTGCGCCGCCTGCCCGGCGAGGGCGGCGCGATCGGCATGGTGGCCGTCGACGAGGACTGGTTCCTGCTGCTCCGGGTCGCCGGCACGTCGGTGCGCCTGCTGCTCTCCGACGTCACCGCCGCCGACGACTGGGACCTCGCCGACTCCGCGCTGGAGCACCTCGGCCTGCCCGACCTCGGCGACGACGACGAGCAGGTGCCCGCCGGCGACCTCGGCCTGCTCGCCGACCTCGGCATGCACGAGCTCGACCTGGGGGTGCTGCTCGACGACGTCGACCTCTACCCCGACGAGATCCTCTCCGACGTCGCCCGCCGCCTCGGCTTCGGCGAGCTCTTCGACGACGTCGTCGGCATGGTCGACGTCTGACCCACCCCGGCGTACGCCGCCCCGCGCCCACTCGGCCCCGCCGCCGCCCACTCGGCCCGCCGCCGCCCGCGCCGCCCCGGACACGCGGCCTGCCCCGCGCCGCCCCGCGCCCACTCGGCCGCGCGCGGTCGGACGACCCGGCATGATGCCGCCATGACCTCCTCGCCGGCCGCCCGCACCGCGTGGGAGCCCGCCATGCGCGAGGCCCTGGCCGAGGCCCGGGCAGCGCTGGGCACCGGCGACGTGCCGATCGGCGCGGTGGTCGTCGACGGTGACGGCGCCGTCCTAGGGCGGGGCCGCAACGTGCGCGAGGCCGAGGCCGACCCGACCGGCCACGCCGAGGTGGTCGCGCTGCGCGCGGCCGCCCGCGCCCGCGGGGAGTGGCGCCTCGACGGCTGCACCCTCGTGGTCACCCTCGAGCCGTGCACGATGTGCGCCGGCGCCGCCGTGCTCAGCCGGGTCGACCGCGTCGTGCTCGGAGCCTGGGACGACAAGGCCGGCGCCGTCGGCAGCCTCTGGGACGTCGTGCGCGACCGCCGGCTCAACCACCGCCCCGAGGTCGTCGCCGGCGTGCTCGCCCCCGACTCCGCCGCCCTGCTCGAGGACTTCTTCCGCGCCCACCGCGCCTGACCTCCCGCGCCCGGCTCCCGCGCCTGACACCCGCGCCCGACCGCGGCGCCTCACCCGCGCGCCTCCGGCCTGTCCCTCCCGCCCCGCCCGTCACACCGGTCGGCCCACCCCCGCACCTGTCGGCCCACGCACGGGCCGACCGGTGCGGGTTTCGCCAGCCGGCCGGTGAAACCCGCGCCGCGGCGTACTCGTCCCGACGCCGTGGCGACCACTGCGCCCGGCTCCGGACTCGGCGCCGTCCCTCCCGCCCCGCCCGTCACACCGGTCGGCCCACCCCCGCACCTGTCGGCCCACGCACGGGCCGACCAGTGCGGGTTTCGCCAGCCGGCTGGCGAAACCCGCAGACGGCCCGACCCCCCTACCCCGTCGTCGACGCCCGGGCGACCAGCTCGGGGGTGAAGAGCACCTGGCGGTGGGTGTGGGCCTGGTCGGTGGCCTCGGCGAGGACCAGGGCGGCGGCGGTGCGACCGAGCTCCTGGCGGGGCTGACGCACGGAGGTGAGGGGCACGGCGGCGGCGGCGGCGAACTCGATGTCGTCGTAGCCGACGATGGCGAGCTGCTCGGGCACCCGGGTGCCCGAGCCGATGGCCTGCTGCAGCAGGCCGAGGGCGAGCAGGTCGTTGGCGCAGAAGGCGGCGGTGGGGCGACGGCGGGCGGGGAGCCCGGCGAGGCGCTGGCCGGCCTCGCGGCCCTCGCGCACGTCGAGGGCGGCGGTGGTGACGACGAGCAGGTCGTCCTCGGGGCGGCCGGCCTCGGCCCAGGCGCGCCGCGCGCCGGCGAGCCGCTCGCGCACCTGGCCGAGGGTGGCGGGCCCGCCGATGAAGGCGATCCGCTCGTGGCCGAGGTCGAGCAGGTGCTCGACGGCGATGCGGCCGCCGAGCTCGTCGTCGACGGAGACCGAGCACAGCGAGGCGTCGGGGCGGGTGCGGTCGACGATGACCACGGGGGTCCCGCGGCGCACGAGGTCGTCGAGCGTGGCGGAGTGGGGGTCGACGGGGGTGACCAGCACGCCCTGCACCCGCTGCTGCTCCAGCAGCGTGAGGTGGGCGGCCTCGCGGTCGGCGCGGTTGGCGCTGTTGCAGAGCACCACGGTGAGGTCGACGTCCTCGGCGGCGACCTCGATGCCCTGGGCCACGTCGGTGAAGAAGGGGTTGCCGGCGTCGAGCATGACGTAGGCCAGCGTCCGGCTGGTGCCCGCGCGCAGCTGGCGCGCCGACTCGTTGCGCACGAAGCCGAGCTCGCGCATGGCGTCCTGCACGCGGGCGCGGGTGGCGGGGCTGACCCGGTCGGGGCGGTTGAGCACGTTGCTGACCGTGCCGAGGGAGACCCCGGCCGCCGCGGCGACGTCCTTGACCGAGGCGCTGCGCGCAGCGTCGCTCACACCATCACCCCTGCCTGCTCCTGCGGGTGGTCTGGACCCGCTGCTTGAAACGATCTAGGGCAGCCTAGTGCGCCGACGATCCTGTGTCCGTGTCCGCTGACCGGACTTTTCTCCCCGAATTACGGGAGAGCGCTTGACGGCTGTGACAGCAGTCACCTACGGTCTGGACACCGGATTGAAACCTTTCAAAACAGATGGTCCGGACGACGGAAGTGAGGAAACCATGGCCGCAGCGGCACCTGCCGATGCCACCCTGGTGCTGCGCGACGTGGCCAAGTCCTTCGGGGCCGTGGCGGCGTTGCGCTCGGGGAGCCTGGTCGTGGAATCAGGGTCGATCCACGCCCTGATCGGGGAGAACGGCGCAGGCAAGTCCACGATGGTGAAGATCATCGCCGGGCTCTACCGACGCGACAGCGGGGTCTTCCGACTCGACGGCGAGGAGGTCGACTTCACGTCGACGGCCGACTCGAAGGCCGCCGGCGTGGCCGTGATCTACCAGGAGCCGACGCTCTTCCCCGACCTGACCGTGGCCGAGAACATCTTCGTCGGACGCCAGCCGCTCAGCCGCCTCGGCCTGATCGACCGGCGTCGGATGCGCGAGGAGGCACGAGAGCTCTTCGCCCGCCTCGGCGTCCCGATCGACCCCGACCGGCTGGCCGAGGGCCTGTCCATCGCCGATCAGCAGATCATCGAGATCGCGAAGGCCATCTCGCTCGATGCTCGCCTCCTCGTGATGGACGAGCCGACCGCGGCTCTGTCCGGTGTCGAGGTCGAACGGCTCTTCGGTGTCGCACGGAGCCTGCGCGACCGTGGAGCCGGGATCGTGTTCATCTCCCACCGGTTCGAGGAGGTCTTCGACCTCTGCGACACCCTGACCGTCATGCGCGACGGCGCCTACGTCTCGACCCACCGCACCGACGAGGTGACGGTGGACCAGATCGTCAAGGAGATGGTCGGCCGCAGCATCGAGGCGCTCTTCCCCAAGGAGGTCGCCCCGATCGGCGAGGCCGTCTTGGAGGTCGAGGGGCTGGAGCGCGGTGGCGTCTTCCACGACATCTCCTTCCAGGTGCGCTCCGGCGAGATCGTCGCCCTGGCCGGCCTCGTCGGCGCGGGTCGCAGCGAGGTGGCGAGGGCAGTGTTCGGGGTCGACGCCTACGACAGCGGCAGCGTGCGGATGAACGGTGCCGACGTGGCCCCGCGGTCCCCACAGGCCGCCATCGCGGCGGGCATGGCCTTCGTGCCCGAGGACCGTCGCAAGCAGGGTCTGGTCATGGAGCTGTCCGTGGCCCGCAACCTCACCCTCACCCTGCGCTCACAGGTCTCGCGGTTCGGCCTGATCAACAACCGGGCCGAGGCCCGCGCCGCTGACGACTGGTCGCGCAGGCTCCAGGTCAAGACCGGGTCGCCGCAGCACGCGGCGGCGACCATGTCGGGCGGCAACCAGCAGAAGGTCGTGCTGGCCAAATGGCTCGCCACCGACCCGACCCTGCTGATCGTCGACGAGCCCACCCGCGGCATCGACATCGGCACCAAATCCGAGGTGCACCGGCTCCTCTCCGACCTCGCCGGCCGGGGGGTGGCCATCGTGATGATCTCCTCCGAGCTGCCGGAGGTGCTCGGCATGGCCGACCGCGTGCTGGTGATGCACGAGGGGCGGATCACCGCCGAGCTCTCCCGCGCCGAGGCCACCCCCGAGCGCGTCATGCACGCCGCCACCGCCTCCACCGAGGAGACCGTCGCCTGATGTCCACCACCACCACCCCGCCCAACCCGGGACCGACGTCGGACCGGCCGCAGCCCGGCGGCTCCGCGCGTCGTGCGCGACGACGGTCCGGGTCGCGCGCAGCCCCGGTCCTTAAGGCGCGGGAGATGCCCGTCGCGGTGGCCCTCGTGACCCTCATCGTCGTCACCTGGCTCATCAACGACCAGTTCCTGTCGGCGCAGAGCGTCAAGGACCTGATGCTCAACGCGACCATCCTGGTGATCCTGGCGACGGCCCAGGCGGTCGTCCTCATCACCCGCAACGTCGACCTGTCGGTCGGAGCCATCCTCGGCATGGTCGCCTTCTCGGTGGGCGCGTTCTTCGAGGCGGCGCCGCAGGCTCCGGTCGCCGTGATCTTCGTCGTGGGCATGCTGCTCGGCGGGTTGCTCGGAGCCGTCAACGGCGCCCTCGTGACCGTGGCCAAGGTGCCGGCGCTCGTCATCACGCTCGGCACGATGTACGCCTTCCGCGGCATCCTGTCGACCTGGGCCGGCAGCAAGCAGTACTTCTCCGGCGACAACCCCGCGAGCTTCGGCCGACTGTCGGTCGAGACCGTGCTGGGTCTGCCGATCATCACCCTGATCGCTCTGGCCGTCCTCGCCGTCGTGGCGGTGTACCTGGCGTTCCGCAGGCCGGGCCGCGACCTGTATGCGATCGGGTCCGATCCCGACGCGGCCAAGCTCTTCGGCATCCGTGTGCAGGCCCGGGTGCTGCTCGCCTTCACAGCCTGCGGAGCCCTGACCGGGCTCGCCGGCGTCCTCTACGCCTCGCGGTACAACTCCGTGGGGGCACTCACCGGCAGCGGACTCGAGCTCGACGTCGTCGCCGCCGCGGTGGTCGGCGGGGTCGCCATCTCCGGCGGCGTCGGGACCGTGGTCGGAGCCGGTCTGGGGGCGGTGCTGCTCAGCACGATCACCAGCTCGCTCACGGCCACTCGGGTCGACAAGTTCTGGCAGCAGGCCATCGTCGGCGTGCTGATCCTCGCGGCGGTCGTCGTCGATCGCGTCACCGCCATCCGCCGCGCCAACAAGCTCCGCGTCAGTGAGGCCCGTGATGACTGATACCGCCACCCGCCGCCAGAGCCCCCTGCCCCAGGGCGCTCCGACCCGCCCCTCGGCCCTGCGCCGCGCTGCGCGCCGGCCCGACACGATGCTGTTCCTCGTCCTGGTCGGGGTCGTCATCGCCGCCTCGGCGGTGATCGTCAACTTCGCCACGACCGTGACGCTGGGCTTCCTGCTCGTGGGGATCGTGCCCGTCCTGCTGCTGGCGATGCCCATGACGCTGATCATCGTCACCGGTGAGATCGACCTCTCGGTGGCCAGCACCGCGGGCCTCACCAGTGCGGTGATGGGGGTCCTGTGGCGCGACACCGACCTGGGGATCTGGACCATCATCGTCTGCTGCCTCCTCGTCGGCGCCCTCTGCGGTGCGTTCAACGGACTGCTCATCACAGGCCTCGGGGTCTCCTCGCTGGCGGTCACCATCGGCACCCTGGCGCTGTTCAGGGGTCTGGCCCTGGTGGTGATCGGCGACCAGAAGGTCTCGGACTTCCCCGCCGACCTCACCCGCCTCGCGACCCAGCGCATCGGCGACACCGGCATCCCGGTCGTGATGCTCGGGGTGGCGGTCGTCGTGGCCGTCTTCGCCGTTGTCCTGCACCAGACGTCGTTCGGACGCACGCTGTACGCCCTCGGCTTCAGCCCCGAGGCCGCCCGCTTCGTGGGGGTCCGTGTGGGGGCCGCGAAGTTCTGGCTCTTCGTGGTGTCCGGTGCGGTCTCCGGTCTGGTGGGCGTCTACTGGACGCTGCGCTTCGCCAGCGCCGGCCCCGACAACGCCACGGGCCTGGAGCTCTCGGTCATCGCCGCCGTGCTCCTCGGAGGGGTGTCCATCTTCGGCGGCCGCGGCACGGTCTTCGGAGTCGTGACCGGCGTCCTCCTCATCGGCACGGTCACCTACGCGCTGCGGCTGGCCCGCGTCGACGAGACGACCCTGCCCATCGTGACCGGAGTGCTCCTCGTGCTCTCGGTGGTCACGCCCAGCGCACTCGGATGGGCGCGGGAGAAGCGCCGTCTGTCCCGCCTCACCACCAGCTCCCCTGCGGCACCAGCCGCCGGGTGACGACGCCCACGCGTCGCAAGTCGAAAGGAACAACCATGAAGATGTTCTCCCAGGCGTCGGGTCGCCGCAGTGGACGAGCCGTGGGCGCCGCGGTGGCCGCGATCGCCCTGAGCACTGCCCTGGCCGCGTGCGGCTCCGTGGGCGGGGAGTCCAGCGACGGCGGTGACGGCGGCAGCGATGCCGGCAGCATCGTCTTCCTCCCCAAGCAGCTCAACAACCCCTACACCGACGTCGTGCTCGGCGGTGGGGAGGACGGAGCTGCGGAGACCGGCATGTCGGCCTCCGTGCTCGGCCCGCTCGAGGCCAGCGCGAGCGCCCAGGTGCCGTTCATCGAGCAGGCCACGCAGGAGCAGGCCTCGGTCATCGTCATCGCCGCCAACGACCCCGACGCCGTCGGGCCCTCGCTGCAGGCCGCGCGTGACGCCGGGGCGAAGATCGTCGCCTTCGACTCCGACACCAACCCCGACTACCGCGACCTGTTCGTGAGCCAGGTCGAGGCCAAGGACGTCGCGCTGGTGCAGCTGGAGATGATCTCCGAGCAGATCGGCGGCTCCGGCGACGTCGCGATCCTGTCCGCCACCGCCACCGCCACCAACCAGAACGAGTGGATCAAGTTCATGGAGGAGGAGATCGACTCCAACCCCGACTACTCGGGCATCAACATCGTCACCAAGGTCTACGGCGACGACGACGCCGACAAGTCCTTCAAGGAGGCACAGGGCCTGCTGCAGTCCTACCCGGACCTGAAGGGCATCATCTCGCCCACCACGGTCGGCATCGCCGCCGCCGCCAAGTACCTCTCGACCTCGGAGTACAAGGGGAAGGTCGCTCTGACCGGGCTCGGACTCCCCAACGAGATGCGGGAGTTCGTCAAGGACGGGACCGTGACCGAGTTCGCTCTCTGGGACCCGGCACAGCTGGGATACGTGGCGGCATTCGCCGGCAAGGCGCTGGCCGACGGCGACATCACCGGCGCCGAGGGCGACACCTTCGAGGCCGGTGACCTGGGCGAGCGCGAGGTCGGGGCCGACGGCATCGTCATCGTGGGCCCGCCCACGAAGTTCAACGCCGACAACATCGACGACTACGACTTCTGAGTCGCCGCGCCACCAGCGCACGCAGCACCCGGCACGACCAGCACGACCCAGCACGACCCAGCACGAACCAGCACGAGAGACCCGGGCCGCCACAGCAGGCGGCCCGGGTCACCGCCCACGCCCCTCGGTGAGGAACACCATGACGACGACCGACCAGCCGACCGCCCAGCCCCTGACCCTCCCGTCCGTGCTCACGCCCTTCACGCGGCGGCGCACCCGGATCGGACTCGTCGCCGGCGGTCTCGCGGCCTACTGGCCCCAGTTCCCCGGGCTGCTGCCGCAGTTGCAGGAGTCGACGGCCTACGTCACGCAGCGCTTCCAGGGCCTGGACGCCGACGTCGTCGACGTCGGCTTCATCTCCGACCCGCAGGAGGCGGTGGTCGCGGCCGAGAAGCTGCGCCAGGCCGACTGCGACCTCGTCGTGGTGTTCCTCACCACCTACCTCACCGCCTCGATGGTCCTGCCGATCGCCCAGCGCGCCACGGCGCCGGTACTGGTGATCGACCTGCAGCCGACCGAGGCGATGGACCACGCGTCGTTCGGCACCGGCGAGTGGCTCGCCTACTGCGGCCAGTGCCCCGTGCCGGAGGTGGGCAACGTCTTCCGCCGGGCCGGGATCCCTTTCCGCTCGGTCTCGGGCCACCTGCGTCAGGAGAGCGCCTGGAAGCGGATCGACCAGTGGGTGCACGCGGCAGCGGTCCGAGGACGGCTGCGCCACGCCCGCCACGGCCTCATGGGGCACCTCTACCCGGGCATGCTGGACGTCTCGACCGACATGACGCTGGTCTCGAGCCAGCTGGGATCGCACGTCGAGGTCCTGGAGTTCGACGACCTGCGGGTGCGGGTGGCGGAGGTCACCGACGTCGAGGTCGCCGAGCGCAAGGACCTGGCCCGTGAGCTCTTCACCATCGACGACTCCGTCGACGACGACGACTTCACCTGGGGAGCGAAGGTCTCGGTGGGCCTCGACCGGCTGGTCACCGACTTCGACCTCGACTCCGTGGCCTACTACCACCGCGGGCTCCAGGGGGAGCAGCACGAGCGTCTCGGCGCAGGCATGATCCTCGGCTCCTCCATCCTCACCGCTCGAGGCATCCCCATGGCCGGCGAGTACGAGCTGCGCACGTCCATCGCCCAGGTCGCGGCCCAGGCGATCGGTGCCGGCGGGTCCTTCACCGAGATCCAGGCCCTGAACTTCCACGACGACGTCGTGGAGATGGGCCACGACGGACCGGCCCACCTGGCGGTGAGCGCGCAGGATCCGCTCCTGCGTGGGCTCGGCGTCTACCACGGCAAGCGCGGCTGGGGGGTCAGCGTCGAGTTCGACGTGCGGCAGGGGCCGGTCACGACCTTCGGGATCGGCCAGGACCCTGACGGATCCTTCGTCTTCATCACCTCGGAGGGGACCGTCGTCCCCGGTCCGCTGCTCGCCATCGGCAACACCACCTCGCGCGTCGCCTTCGGCGGCGACCCCGGCGAGTGGGTCGACGCCTGGAGCCAGACCGGCATCGGTCACCACTGGGCCCTGTGCGTCGGTCACCGCGCCGCCGACCTCGGCGCCGCCGCGAGTCTGCTTGGGCTCGAGCACCGCCACGTGAGCATGGCCTGAGCCGTGACGCAACGGGTCTGCTTCCAGCTCCAGGTCCGGCCGGACCGGATCGCCGACTACACCGCCAGGCACGCCGACGTCTGGCCGGACATGCTCCAGGCGCTGCGCGAGAGCGGCTGGCGCAACTACTCCCTCTTCCTGCGCGGTGACGGCCTGCTCATCGGCTACGTCGAGGTCGACGACCTGGAGGCCGCGCAGGCCGCGATGGCGGCCACCGCCGTCAATGCCCGGTGGCAGCAGGAGATGGCGGAGTTCTTCGACCTCGGCGACGACCGCCCCGACACCGGTTTCGTCCGTCTCGAGCAGGTCTTCCACCTCGAGTCGCAGCTCGCCCGCCTGGCGGGGTCCTCCCAGGACTGACCGCCCGGAGGGTCGGCGGCGACCCCCACCCCCATCATGAATCGATTCAATTTCGCGGAGACGCGAGGCAACAGGAGCTCCTCATGACCACGTTCGACGACATCGCGCACCAGCTCGACGGCCAGGCCATCGAGCTCCCGTCCTGGGCCTTCGGCAACTCCGGCACCCGCTTCAAGGTCTTCGGCACGCCGGGCGCCCCGCGCTCGATCCAGGAGAAGGTCGCCGACGCCGCGACCGTGCACCGCTTCACCGGCCTCGCGCCCTCGGTGGCCCTGCACATCCCCTGGGACCTCACCGACGACTGGGCCGCGCTGCGCGCCCACGCCGAGGAGCAGGGCGTGGCCCTGGGGACCATCAACTCCAACACCTTCCAGGACGACGACTACAAGTTCGGCGCCCTGACCCACACCGACGCCAAGATCCGCCAGAAGGCGATCGACCACCACTTCGAGTGCATCGACGTCATGCACGCCACCGGCTCGCGCGACCTCAAGATCTGGCTCGCCGAGGGCAGCAACTACCCCGGCCAGGCCGACCTGCGCGGGCGCCAGGACCGCCTCGCGGAGTCGCTCGCCGCGATCTACGACCGCATCGGCGAGGAGCAGCGGCTGGTGCTGGAGTACAAGTTCTTCGAGCCGGCGTTCTACCACACCGACGTGCCCGACTGGGGCACCTCCTACGCCCAGGTCAGTGCCCTGGGCGAGCGGGCCGTGGTCTGCCTCGACACCGGCCACCACGCGCCGGGCACCAACATCGAGTTCATCGTCATGCAGCTGCTGCGGCTGGGCAAGCTCGGATCCTTCGACTTCAACAGCCGCTTCTACGCCGACGACGACCTCATCGTCGGCTCGGCCGACCCCTTCCAGCTCTTCCGCATCCTCTTCGAGGTCATCCGCGGCGGCGGCTACGGCCCGGCCAACGCCGACGGCCGCAGCAACGTCGCCTTCATGCTCGACCAGTGCCACAACGTCGAGGACAAGATCCCCGGCCAGATCCGCTCGGTGCTCAACGTCCAGGAGATGACGGCCCGCGCCCTGCTCGTCGACCGCGCCGCGCTCACGGCGGCCCAGGAGGCCGGCGACGTGCTCGGCGCCCACGAGGTCTTCATGGACGCCTACAGCACCGACGTGCGCCCCGACCTCGCCGCTTGGCGCGAGGAGCGCGGCCTGCCCGCGCACCCGATGAAGGCCTACGCCGCCTCCGGCCACCAGCAGCAGATCGAGGCCGCCCGCGTCGGCGGCGCCCAGCTGTCCTGGACCTGACCCGCACCCGACCCGCCCTTCCGTCGTACCCCACGTCGAACCCACCGAGGACTGACACCACCATGACCCACCCCGCGGCAGCCGACCTGATCGCCCGCTCCAACCGCCTGGGCTCCGACCCCAAGAACACCAACTACGCCGGCGGCAACACCTCCGCCAAGGGCACCGAGACCGACCCCGTCACCGGCCAGCCCGTCGAGCTGGTCTGGGTCAAGGGCTCCGGCGGCGACCTCGGCACCCTCACCGAGCAGGGCCTGGCCGTGCTCCGCCTCGACCGGATGCGCGCGCTGGTCGACGTCTACCCCGGCCTCGAGCGCGAGGACGAGATGGTCGCGGCCTTCGACTACTGCCTGCACGGCAAGGGCGGGGCCGCGCCGTCGATCGACACCGCCATGCACGGTCTCGTCGACGCCCCGCACGTCGACCACCTCCACCCCGACTCCGGCATCGCCGTCGCCACCGCCGCCGACGGCCAGGAGCTCACCTCGACGATCTTCGGCGACAAGGTGGTGTGGGTGCCGTGGCGCCGCCCCGGCTTCCAGCTCGGCCTCGACATCGCCGAGATCAAGGAGAAGAACCCCCAGGCCGTCGGCTGCATCCTCGGCGGCCACGGCATCACCGCGTGGGGCGAGACCAGCGACGAGGCCGAGCGGGCCTCGCTGTGGATCATCGACACGGCCGCGGCCTACATCGCCGAGCACAGCCGGCCCGAGCCCTTCGGCCCGCCGCTGGCCGGCTACGCCCCGCTGCCGCAGGCCGAGCGCCGCGCCAAGGCCGCCGCCCTCGGCGCCACCATCCGCGGGATCGCCTCGCAGGACCGGCCCATGGTGGGCCACTTCACCGACACCGGCGAGGTCCTCGACTTCCTCGCCTCCTCCGAGCACCCCCGCCTCGGCGCGCTGGGCACCTCCTGCCCCGACCACTTCCTGCGCACCAAGGTCAAGCCGCTCGTGCTCGACCTGCCCTCCGACGCGCCCGTCGAGGACTGCGTGGCGCGGCTCAAGGAGCTCGCGGTGGCCTACCGCGAGGACTACCAGGCCTACTACGACCGTCACGCCACCCCGGAGTCGCCCGCCATCCGCGGCGCCGACCCGCTCATCGTGCTCGTGCCCGGCGTCGGCATGTTCAGCTTCGGCAAGGACAAGCAGACCGCCCGCGTGGCCGGGGAGTTCTACGTCAACGCCATCAACGTGATGCGCGGCGCCGAGGGCCTGTCGACCTACGCCCCGATCGACGAGGCGGAGAAGTTCCGCATCGAGTACTGGGCGCTGGAGGAGGCCAAGCTCCAGCGGATGCCGAAGCCCAAGCCGCTGGCCACCCGCGTCGCCCTGGTCACCGGCGCCGCCGGCGGCATCGGCAAGGCCACCGCGAAGAAGCTCGCCGCCGAGGGCGCCTGCGTCGTCATCGCCGACCTGAGCCTGGAGAAGGCGCAGGCCGCCGCAGCCGAGATCGGCGGCTCCGACGTCGCCGTCGGCGTGGCCGCCGACGTCTCCGACGAGGACGCCGTGCAGGCCATGGTCGACGCTGCCGTGCTCGCCTTCGGCGGTGTCGACCTCGTCGTCAACAACGCCGGGCTCTCGCTGTCGAAGTCGCTCATGGACACCACCGCCGCCGACTGGGACCTGCAGCACAACGTGATGGCCAAGGGGTCCTTCCTGGTCTCGAAGGCGACCGCCAAGGTGATGGTCGAGCAGGAGATGGGCGGCGACATCGTCTACATCTCCTCCAAGAACTCCGTCTTCGCCGGCCCCAACAACATCGCCTACTCCGCGACCAAGGCCGACCAGGCCCACCAGGTGCGGCTGCTGGCCGCCGAGCTCGGCGCCCACGGCATCAAGGTCAACGGCGTCAACCCCGACGGCGTCGTGCAAGGCTCGGGCATCTTCGCCAGCGGCTGGGGCGCCAACCGCGCCGCGGTCTACGGCGTGGAGGAGAAGGACCTCGGCAAGTTCTACGCCCAGCGCACGATCCTCAAGCGCGAGGTGCTGCCGGAGAACATCGCCAACGCCGTCTTCGTGCTCTGCGGGCCCGACATGACCCACACGACCGGCCTGCACGTGCCGGTCGACGCGGGCGTGGCCGCGGCGTTCCTGCGGTGAGCCCGGGCACCCCGGCGACCCCGGTGGCCGCCCCCGGCGCGCCGCTGCGGGTCGCCGCCGTCGACCTCGGCGCCACCAGCGGCCGGGTCATGGCCGCCACCGTCGCGCCGGACCACCTCGCGCTGACCGAGGTGCACCGCTTCGCCAACGGCGCGGTGCCCGTGCGCGGCTCGCTGTACTGGGACGTCGTGGGCCTCCACCGCGAGGTGCTCGCCGGGCTGCGCGCGGTGGCCCGCTCGGGCCCGCTGCACGGCATCGGGATCGACTCCTGGGCCGTCGACTACGGCCTGCTCGACCGCGACGGCGCGCTGCTGGGCAACGTGCACAGCCACCGCGACCGCCGCACCGACGGCGTGGCCGCCGAGGTGCTGCGCACCGTGCCCGCCGAGGAGCTCTACGCCGTCACCGGGCTCCAGCAGCTGCCCTTCAACACGATCTACCAGCTCGTCGCCGCCCGCGGCACCGCAGCGCTGGAGTCGGCCGAGACCCTGCTGCTGCTGCCCGACCTGCTGGCCTACTGGCTCACCGGGGAGGTCGGTGCCGAGCGCACCAACGCCTCCACCACCCAGCTCTACGACGTGAGCGCCCGCGAGTGGTCCACCGACCTGGCGCGCCGTGTCGGCGTGCCGTGGGCGATCCTGCCGCCGCTGCGCGACGCCGGCGACCGCATCGGCTGGGTCAGCCCCGACGTGGCCGCCGGGCTCGACCTCGCCCAGGACGTGCCGGTCATCGCCGTCGGCTCCCACGACACCGCCTCCGCGGTGGTCGGGGTGCCGGCCGGTGAGGAGGAGTTCGGCTACATCTCCTCGGGCACCTGGTCGCTGGTCGGGCTCGAGCTGGAGAAGCCCGTGCTGAGCGAGGCGGCGCGGGTCGCCGACTTCACCAACGAGGGCGGCGTCGACGGCACCGTGCGGTTCCTGAAGAACGTCATGGGCCTGTGGGTGCTCTCCGAGTGCGTGCGGTCCTGGACCGAGCAGGGCCTCGCCGGCACCGACCTGCCGACCCTGCTGGCCGGGGCGGGGGAGGCCCCCGCGCTGCGCACCGTGGTCGACATCAACGACCCCGCACTGCTCGCGCCGAGCACCGCGCTCGACCCGATGCCCGACCGGGTCGTGGCGCTGGCCGCGCGGGCGGGAGAGCCGGTGCCCGAGCACCGGATGGCGCTCGTGCGCTGCGTGCTCGACTCGCTCGCCCTGGCCTACCGCCGCCACCTGCGCACCGCCGCCGACCTGGCCGGGCGCCGCCTCGAGGTCGTGCACGTCGTGGGCGGCGGGTCGCAGAACGCGCTGCTCTGTCAGCTCACCGCCGACGCCTGCGGGCTGCCCGTGCTCGCCGGGCCGGCCGAGGCGGCCGCCCTCGGCAACGTGCTGGTGCAGGCCCGCACCCTGGGCGCCGACGTGCCCGACCTGGCGGCGATGCGCGCGCTCGTGCGCGCCACCCACGGGCTGCGCCGCCACGAGCCCCGCGGGGGCCACGACTGGGACGCCGCCGAGGCGCGTCTCGACGCGGCCCGCTGAGCCGGTGGCCGACACCGGCCCCGAGGAGCTCGCCGTCCTGGCCCTCGTGTCCCGGGGGCTCACCGTGACCGCGGTCGCGCGGCGCCTCGACGTCTCGGAGCGGACGGTGCGTCGTCGGCTGCGCACCGCCGCCGACGACCTCGGGGTCGACTCCACGATCGAGGCGGTCCTCGCCGCGGTGCGCCGGCGGCTGATCTGAGCCCGATGGGCCTCGTCGAAGCCGCGGCGGTGTGGTATGAATCGTTTCAAGCACGTGACCCTCGGCACAGCACGGCGCCCGACGCCGTACGGTCGTGCCGGGGCCCGCCCTCGCCGGCCCGGCCGGCACCCCCGCAGCACCGACCCGAAGGAGACACCGTGCGCGTCGCGCTGATGGTGACCTGCGTCAACGACGCGATGTTCCCCGAGACGGGGCAGGCGGTGGTGCGGCTGCTGCGGCGCCTGGGGGTCGACGTCGACTTCCCGGCGGCGCAGACGTGCTGCGCGCAGCCGATGGTCAACACCGGGTACCTGGACGAGGCGGTGCCGGTGGTGCGGACGTTCGTGGACGCCTTCGCGGGCTACGACGCGATCGTGACGCCGTCGGGCTCATGCGCGGGCTCGGCGCGTCACCAGCACGGCATCGTGGCGCGGCGCAGCGGCGACCGGGCGCTGGAGCGGGCGGTGGAGGCGACCTCGCCGAAGGTCCACGAGCTCTCGGAGTTCCTGGTCGACGTGCTCGGGGTGACCGACGTGGGGGCCTACTTCCCGCACCGCGTGACCTACCACCCGACCTGCCACTCGCTGCGGATGCTGGGCGTGTGTGACCGCCCGCGCCGGCTGCTGGAGGCGGTGCGCGGGATCCGCCTGGTCGACCTGCCGGGCGCGGAGGAGTGCTGCGGCTTCGGGGGCACCTTCGCGGTCAAGAACGCCGACACCTCGGTGGCGATGGGCTCCGACAAGGCCCGCCACGTGCGCGAGACCGGCGCGGAGGTGATGGTGGCCGGTGACAACTCGTGCCTGATGCACGTCGGCGGCCTGCTCTCGCGGGAGCGCTCAGGGGTGCGGGTGATGCACCTGGCCGAGGTGCTGGCCTCCACCGAGGAGGGTGCCGTGCTGGCCGCTCCTGCCGAGGCCACCCCGGTCCAGGCCCCGACCCCGACCTCTGGCCCGAGTGGAGATGTCGCATGAGCCGCACGTTCGTGGGCATGCCGCCCTTCCCGAGTGCCGCGCGCGAGGC